>CAVXPJ010000010.1:0-554682 GCA_963763605.1 uncultured Acidobacteriaceae bacterium
GGCACAGCAGGATTCGAACCTACGACTTCCACCGTGTGAAGGTGGCACTCTACCGCTGAGTTATGCGCCCACGAGCAGCTTGCCAAGGATCTAAAATGATCCAAACACTCTAAGCTATGAGTCAAGAATAGCATCTCGTCAGGCAGCCATCAAACCCGCAGCCAGCGTAGCCGGAGGGTAACTGCAAGTCATTGAAGACGCCCTTGGTAAGGCCGTTTGTTGGCAGTACAATCGGATCAAGCAGGATGCCCGCGTCCCCTCCAAATTCCGGTCGTCCTGGTACACGATCCAGCCCCGAAACCGGACCCGAAGACCTAACTTCCCAAAGAGGCGACGAGATTTCACCAGAATTCAACGAAACAGCGCAACCCGAGGGCGAGGACGGGGTTATGGAGGATATGGCCACGCTGGCGATCAACCCGCGACTCCTCGAAAACCTGCAGGCCGCGGAGACGCACCATACCGCAGGCGAGTTCGGACAGATGGACGACGCTACCATCATGCTGGAGTTGCGCACTGGCAATATGGCTGGGTTCGACTTCCTGATCCAAAAGTACCGGAAGCCGATTATTCACTTTATGTACCGGATGGTGCACAACCAGGCGGTAGCGGAAGAGTTGGCCCAGGAGGTCTTTCTCCGGGTCTACCGATCGCGTGAGACGTATCGCGCAGAGGCACGGTTCAGCACATGGCTGTATCGGATCGCGACCAATCTTGGCGTGAACTATGCACGAGACAACCGCCATGAACGGATGGCCTCGACGGTTTATCTCGACGAGACCGATGCCGAAACGGGTACGACACCCGATGTAGCCGATACGACTCCGAGTGCCGAGGCAAACATGCTGCGCCGCGAACGACTGAGTGCGATTCGCGAGCACGTAATGGCGCTGCCGGAACGGCAACGCATGGCGGTATTGATGCACAAGTATGAAGGGATGGATTACAAACAAATCGGCGATGTACTGAAGCTGAGTGAGTCCGCTACAAAATCGTTATTGTTTCGCGCGTATCAGACATTGCGCGATAAGTTGAAGGCGTTTATTTAGGCCGATTGGAATGCACGCGAAGCCTTTACGAGACGCGTTGAAGCAAAGAAGCTGGAAAGGGTCACCATGAACTGCAAAGACTGCCAATCCGTTTTCCTCGATCTACTGCTGGACCCAGGCGCCCCTGTGAATGCGGCCGCTCAAAGCCATCTCGACTCCTGCGCTCCGTGCAAGCAGGAGTTCAAGTCGCTTGAATCGACGTTTACGTTGCTCGATACCTGGAAGGCGCCTAGCCCTTCTCCCTACTTCAATCAGAAGCTGGCGGTGCGCCTCCGCGAAGAGGAGACCATGGCTCCGGCAGGCTGGTTTGAGCGGCTGAAGAGCCGCTTCCTGTTCAATACCGGTCGGCAATTCAGACCTGCTATGGCCGGTGCTCTGGCGTTGGCGCTTGTGGTTGGAGGCGGCACGTTTGCCAATGTGTCGGGCTTGCTTCACACAAAACCGCAGACCTCAGCAGCTGTGCAGGACCTGCAGATTCTCGACAAGAACGACCAGGCGCTGCAAACCATGGACCAGTTGATGCAGGATGCCGGTTCGGCCGATGACCCGCTACCCAGCAGCTAGTTTTTCTGGGGAATATGTACTATATCGGCAAATAGTTATGCCGAAGGAGGACAGGACGCAGTAAGCTGCTGTAACAGAAGAAGATTTACCAGCACATGCGGAGCTCCTCGGGCCGAACATCATGACATTTCAAGTCCACTTGCGGCGCAATCTACGACCAGCTCTCGTTGCTCTGCTCCTATCTGGAGCAACGTTGATGGTTGCTGCTCAACCTGCGTCCATGCGCAGGGCAGCGCAGGCTGGACGTCCCGCGATGAACGCGCCACGACCGGGGCCGAAGCAGGTTGGGCCGAGGTCGAATCAGGAGCATCTGGCCCAATGGATGGACCGTCACAGTAATCTGCCGTTAGCAGATCAACAACGGGCTCTCGAGAAAGAGCCGGGCTTCCACGATCTTCCGCCGCAGACGCAGCAGCGCATGCGTGACCGCCTCACCCAACTCAACAGCATGACGCCTGAGCAGCGCCAACGCATACTTGAGCGCACGGAGGAGATGGAACACCTCACTCTACCCCAGCGGCAGCAGGTTCGCGGTGCGCTCGAACAATATCAGGGGCTCCCCGCGGACCGACGGCGGCTGGTTGCCCGCGCCTTTCGCGACCTGCGCGAGATGCCACCGCCGCAACGCGACGCCATCCTTAGTTCAGACCGCTTTCGTGGCCAGTTCTCCGATCAGGAACGCAGTACCCTCTCGGGTTTGCTTGCGGTGGAGCCCTATTTTCCGGTGCTGCGTGGAAATGAAGCGCCGCCAGTAGGCAAGTAAAACTAACTTCGTTGTTAAGAGAAGTAGCCGCCCGAAGGCGGCTATTTTTATTGCGGGGAGGGGGTAGGGCTAGGAGAGAAGAACACCGTTTGCTTTTGGCCCAAGCTTCAAGAGATGCTTCGGACGAATACGATCGAGCCAATCAGAGGTGTGGCGAGATGATCGTAAAGGTTACGCCGGTCCGTGAATCTCCTGAACGGTCTACTTCCCCCTCAGTGGTTGTAGTGTGCACGTAACCTCCCTGGCTGCCCATACAACTTTCGTCTCTGTTGCGAGGGGGAGAGGGTAGTTTTTTTAGAAAAATTCTGTCTGGAGAGAACCTTTTCGTTTTGTGATTTTTGCTGGTGTTTTTGAGGGGCGTCTTGGAAAATTGGGTGTTTTAAGCGTGGTTTTCGCTGGTGAGAACGTGGTGAATCGCTGGTGAAACGTGGCGAGAGAACGGTCTTTCCGCGGCCGCTGAAAAAGTGCCACGTTGCACAACTTTATTTTTGGGTAATTCCCAAAATGGGAAACCGAGTTCAGCTTTTGAAGAAGTTCTTCGCGAGGAAGAGGACGTTGGCGGGGCGTTCGGCGAGGCGGCGCATGAAGTAGGGGTACCACTCCGGGCCGAAGGGGATGTAGACACGAACGCCGAAGCCTTCGGCAGCGAGTTTGCGCTGCAGGTCGCGGCGGATGCCGTAGAGCATCTGAAACTCGAAGGCGCTTTTGTCGATCTTGTTCTCGCGCACGAAGGTCCGCATCTGGTCGACGATCGCCTCGTCGTGGGTGGCGATGCCGCAGAAGACGCCCTTGCCGGTCGCTGGATTGGAGAAGCTGGCCATCCGCTTCATCAATTTGACATAGTTCTTATCCACGTCGACCTTCTCGGGAAAGGCGATCGACGGGCCTTCTTTGTAGGCTCCCTTGCAGAGGCGCATGCGAATTCCCTGCCCCAGCAGGCGCTCGGTGTCGGCCTCGGTGCGGAAGAGATAGGCCTGCAGCACAGTGCCGACGCTGCCGGGATATTGTGCGGAGAGACGCTCGGTCATGGCGATGGTGGCTTCGGTGTAGGGCGAACCCTCCATGTCGATTCGGACGAAGGAGTGAACCTGGGCGGCGTGTGCCACCATCTCGCCGACGATGCGCTCGGCCAGAGCGGGGTCGAAGTCCATGCCGACCTGCGAGAGCTTCACGCTGACGTTTGCGTTCAACTTACGTGCCTGGATCGCATCGAGGAGCTGGTGGTAGATGTCGGCAGACTTCTGCGCCTCTGCCTCAGTGGTTACACTTTCGCCGAGCGAGTCGAGGCTGACTGCGATTCCTTCGCGATTGGTCTGTTCACAGGCGGCGAGAGCCTCCTCGACCGACATACCGGCGACGAACCGGCCAGACATCTTTCGCCCCACCGCGGAGCGCTCTGAAAACGAACGCAGACTTTTATTTTGAGAGAGAGCAATGAAGAACGATCGCAACAAAACGCTAGACTCCTGAAAAACGCCTGGATGGCGCACGGAGATTATTGTTGCACGCGAAGCACAGCCATGGCGAGGAGCCTCAAAGTACGGTGGTAGAGTCAGCTTCGAGTCCGAAACCAGCGAAGTTGCTGATAACCCCGTTTTAGCGAGCTACGACTCCCGTTAGGATCGCCGGTCGGCAGTATCGTTTCCGAGTTGGGACGACCCGGCAATCACTGATGAAAAGCGCGTTTATCGTTACCGATGCTCGCGTGGGATGTGCAGGAAAACCTGTGCTTGGGTACGCCACCTGATCACCGTATAAGCGTCCTGATGACAGCGAGCCAGATTAGGAAGAAAAGGAGAGCCATAATGCCGTGGGTCGTCAGCACTCTGCCCGTTTTAGCGCCTGCTAATACTCCGTCCTCTCCCATCGCTTCATGCTCTAGCTTTTGGCAAACGGATATGCAACGATTCACTTCTTTAGCATTTTGATAGAGAGCAACGCCCCAGAGTACGCTTGCAGTCTCTCCTGCGATGGCAACGATTCGCGTGGCATGGGCAGCCAGCCAGCCGGTACCGATGAACGGAGTCTTGGCGAGCGCTCCTGCCAGCGTCAGCAGCCCAATGTTCAAAGCAAGAAAGAATTGAGTCTTCGTCCAGGTCATCTGACGGACCACGGCTAAGTGAACCAGGACAATACTGTATCGCCGCACGGCCAGGTCGAGATCAGGATCACTTGGCGGTGGAGTCTGCATGAATAGCCTAATAATAACGTCCGGTGGGGATGCCTTCAATTTTTCCCCTGAATTCGACACTAGCCGCTAAAATGATCGTCGGGTAGACCACGCAACTGTCAAAGTGCGCTGAGCTGGGCACGGCAGGCGCATGCGATCCGATCTCAACAAGTGAGCCCTGAACGATGGGTATTCTGCTTGGATTCGTCCCTTTTGTAGTATTCGCCGTACTATCGCGGTTTGTTGCAGCCAGCATTAGCCTGTGGGCTGCGGCCGCCATCTCTGCCGTGCTCATCCTGCGCCAGAAGATGCGCGGGGCCTCAATGAAAATCCTCGAGATCGGAACCTTCCTTTTGTTTGCAGTGCTCGGCATCTATGCGGCAGTCAAGGGTGGTGGATGGGATATTCCAATGGTCCGGACGGTGGTGGATGGAGGCTTGCTCCTCATCATCCTGCTATCGATGCTAGTTCGGAGCCCGTTCACGTTGCAGTACGCCAGGGAACAGGTTCCCGCGTCAGTGCAGAGTTCTCCAACCTTTATCAAAACGAACTATATTCTTACGGCGGTATGGTCTCTCGCAATGGCCATTCTTGTCGTTGCCGACCTCGCTATGCATTTTCTACCGAACCTACCTCTTCGGTTGGAGATCGTGGTCATGTTTGCCGCACTCGGCGGCGCGTTTTGGTTTACCAAGTGGTATCCGGCCCAGTTGAGAAAACAAGGGAGAGGAGCATCATGACCCACCACGCTCTTTCATTCGTCCGCGCCGCTTCGATAGCTGCGTTATTTGCGTCTACTCTTTCATCTTCCGCTCAAAATGCCGTCGAAAAGGTATTGGTCGGCAACACCAAGGTGACCATGGTTCATAGCTATAGCGGAAAAGATAAGCTGCCGAAGCCAGCCCTCGTAACTGTCTTCGACTTCGATCTTCCCAGCGATGTCGTAACGATTGATCGATCGGTCGAGGCACACATTCTGAACCACGACCCGATCGCTCACATCAAAGGGGATGCCGGTCAGGCGTCGGACCCCGCCGCCGTTGCTCGAAAGGTGCAGGCTGCATTCTCCAAGCGGCTGATCAGCGAGTTGAAGAAGATGAAGATCCCAGTCACATCAGCGAACTCCAGTGCGAACTCGGACTCTCCGGCATATGCACTGACAGTTCGAGGCGCCTTCACCGCCGTCAAGCAGGGCAATATGGGCGCACGGATGATGATTGGCTTTGGTCGCGGAGCAAGCGACGTAAAAGCCCATGTGATCGTCACGCTTACCGCTCCGAGCATCCCGGTATTGCTGGCTGAATTTGATCTTGAATCGGAAAGCGGCAAGAAGCCAGGTGCAGCAGCTACCATGGGCGTCGGTTCGGCAGCGGCGAGCGTCGGAACCAGCACCGCCACGGACAGCAAAGCGAGCGTTGAAGGAGATACCACTCGCATGGCGAAGACCGTAGCTACGGAGATTGAAGACCTCATGGTTGCTCAGCAGTGGATTCCTCCTATGAAGACGTCGAAACAAACCGAGACTGCACAGGCGAGCCAATAACTTTTTGACGCGCGCAAGCCTAAATGAAACTTGAAAGGCCCAACCTATGTCGCCGAGTGCTGACATGTCTGACGCACAGAAAAACTCATCAGACCTGCGGGAAATTGCAGGGCGAGCTTACGTTTTCGCTTACCCACTCGTGTTGATCGAAACTACGCGCGCCGGACAGCCCACCAACATCTTCACGCACGTACCGCAGTTTCCGCGTCCTGATACTCGCAAGGTCGTAAGACCTAACGCAGACACGCTCTACACCATGGCTTGGATCGACCTATCAAGGGAGCCTATCCTGATCCATGTACCCGACTCCAGCGGGCGTTTCTACCTTCTGCAGTTCATGGACGCATGGAGCGAGACATTTGCCAACCCCGGAAAACGGACCACCGGCACTGGTGAAAGATGGTTCGCATTTACAGGGCCGGGTTGGACTGGCAAGCTTCCTGACAATGTCACACGCTACGATGCACCGACGGACATTGTCTGGTTGCTCGGGCGCACCCAGACGAACGGAGTCTCCGACTATGAGAACGTTCATGCGTTTCAGCGCGGAATGCGAATCATGCCACTAAGCAGCTATCCCAACGGAGAGCAGAAGCTTGCCTCCGCTCTGGCGTTCGGTAAATCGGGCGACATCACTCCCCCCGAGAGGGTAAAGGCGATGACGCCGGTCGAATTTTTGACGGCATTCACTCAGGCTTTAAAGGCGAACGCACCGCACTCGGCTGACGCACCCATGGTCGACGACCTTGCTCTTATCGGCGTCGTTCCCGGCGAAGACTTCAACGCTTCAAAGCTTGCACCGGAGCAGCTGCAGGCGGTGAATGAGGGCGTAATTGCAGCGTCCGCACGTGTTGAGAGCTTTGCTGACAAGTCTCATCAGGTCAAACCCGGCTGGAATACCTTCATCCGCCACGTCGGGCGTTATGGCACCGACTACATCAGTCGCGCCATCACCGCGCGCCTTGCTCTCGGCGCAAATCCCCCAGAAGACGCCATCTACATAAGTACGTTCACTGATGGAGACGGCCACCCGCTGGACGGTTCGGCACGGTATCGGATGCACTTCGACGTCGGCCAGACTCCCCCAGTGGATGCCTTCTGGTCTATCACCGCCTACGATAAGGACGGTTACTTCATCGCTAATCCGCTCGACCGGTATGCGATAGGCGATCGCGACCGACTGACGCCTAATTCGGATGGCTCAATTGATCTCTATATTCAGAGCGAAAACCCCGGATCCGAGCAAGAATCGAACTGGCTACCGTCTGGGGATGGCCTATTCAATCTGACCATTCGTCTCTACTCGCCGAAAGAAGCCATTCTCAATGGAGCTTGGCAGCCGCCTCAAGTCAAGCACATTTCTTAGCCGAAGATTCTGCCGCCTCCCTGCAGATAGTAACGATATGTCGGCTTTTCGGAAGCTACGATTGCTCCCGAGGTGGCGGGCAATCCTGAAGTAATATCGAAGTTCCTGCAAAGTCGGGTTTTCGGCAAATTGAGTCGTTCCCATCCAACAGTTGGATGAACTTCCTGTCGAGAGTCTCTGGAACGATCGTCAGACGATCTTGGCGCCGACCTTGACTGCGGGTTTGACTGGCTGGGTCACCATGGTGCTGGTGTCCTTCATGGCGGCGATAGCTTCGTCGTAGCGTCCGCGTACGAAGTTGGATCGGATACGCGCCATGTCTTCGAGCATCTTCATGCCGTCTTTGAGATAGCTCATGCGGCTGCGCTCGTCGTGGCCCCAGGTGACCGGGACCTCGCGGACAACGTACTTCAGCTTGCGGGCGATGAAGAGGATCTCGGGATCGAAGCCCCAGCGCTCGATGGTCTGAAGGCGAAAGATGACCTGCGCGGCGGAGCGCTTGAAGGCCTTGAAGCCGCACTGCGTATCTTTGTAGGGCAGACCCATGACGGTGCGAGTGACCCAGTTGAAGCAGCGCCCGAAGAACTGCCGGTAGAGCGGCTGATGGATGGTCTGGCGGGTGCGGTCCATCCAGCGCGAGCCAATGGCCACGTCGGCGCCGTCGGCGATGGCGTCGAGCAGACGCTGAGCCTCTTCCATGGGGGCCGAAAGATCAGCGTCAGTAAACATGACGATGTCGCCGGCGGCCTGGAGCAGACCGTTGCGCACGGAGTAGCCCTTGCCCTTGTTGCCGGGATTCTGCACCATGTGCAGCCGCGGATGCAGCGCCATCCAGCGCTGAACGATGGCAGCAGTGTCGTCCTTTGAGCCGTCGTCGACGACCAGAACCTCGGCGTCCCAGCCTTGTTCGGCGACGCAGGAGAGCACACGCTCAAGGGCGTGCTCAATACGAGCGCTCTCGTTGTATGCGGGAATAACGATACTTAATTGCGGATATGCCATAACGATCGACGGACTCTTTCCTTCAAGACGTTCAAAACTACAGGGATGCACGAGGAAGGGCGTCGCCGTTCATCATACTGCAATGTTGGACGCTCCAGAGCCACTTTTGGTCTCTATTTTTTACGTTTTCCCACGTTGGTTTTTCCCTTCCATCCAATGCTACGTGAGCAGTGATTCCGGCGCGAGCGACCGTGTCCCTGCTAAACTCCACGCATGCCAGAAGACTACGCAACTCCGCCTACGCCGCCACCGCCACCTGCCACGCCTTATGGACAGATTCCACCGTATGGGACGGCTTATTCGACTCCGCCGAGTTATGGTCCAGGCTATGGTCCGGGCTATGGAATGACGCCGCCGCGCCGCAGATCGCCGTGGTTCTACGTTGGCGTCATCGGAGGCTCGCTGGCTGCTGTGTTTCTGCTGATCACGTTTATGGTGTGGACGACGATGCGCTCGGTCGGCGGCGACGACTCGGCGGGATTCGGTCTGAGCGCGGATCGTATCGCGGTGATCGATATCTCGGGCGTCATTCTCTCGCCGGAGACGGTGGATAGCCAGCTGCGGAAGTTTGGCGACGACACGTCGGTGAAGGCGATTATTCTGCACATCAACTCGCCGGGCGGTGGGGCGGCAGCTTCGCAGGAGATCTACCACGAGGTGCTGCGCGTGCGGCAGGAGAAGAACAAGAAGGTGATCGCGTCGATTGAGTCGGTGGGGGCTTCGGGCGCCTACTACATCGCCAGCGCGTGTGACCGGATCTACGCGAACGATGCGTCGGTTGTGGGATCGATCGGCGTCATTATGGAGTGGACCAACTACGGCGACCTGTTGCGCTGGGCCAAGCTGAAGAACGTCGTCATCCATGCCGGCGAGCTGAAGGATGCGGGTGACCCGAGCCGCGACCTGACGCCAAAAGAAGAGGCATACTTTCAGTCGCTGGTGGATAACATGTACACGCAGTTTGTGCATGATGTCGCTACGGGACGGCATACGACCGACGAAAAGATTAAACCGCTGGCTACCGGCCAGGTGTGGACGGGCCAGCAGTCGCTTCCGCTGGGCCTGATCGATAAGGTGGGGGGGTACCGGGTGGCGCTGATCGAGACGGCCAGAACTGTGGGAATCTCCGGCGAACCACGGGTGGTTCGCCCGGCGAAGATCAAACGGGGGCTTTTTTCGGTGCTGACCGACGACGGAGAGGACCTTTTTCCTAACCCGAGCCAGCTGCTGAACCATGCCCCGGGTTTTTACTTCATGTGGAAGTAAGGCTTGGTGCGTCAACAGTTACCATTGCATTAACCCTGTCTCACCACTGCCATACCACTCAAAAAGGTTCCTCGAAAGCGGGGAACCTTTTTATTTTGAACGACCTTTTGGCGGGGGCTTGCATCTTATGGAACTAAATGTTGATTTCATGTACTCCTGGCGCCAGTCGCTTACCTATTCGTTGTCATCCCGTCTATAATCAACAACAAGAACGAGTTTTTCGATGCGGCACAGAGCCCTCCCACAGAACGAAAGGAACCCACTATGACTAAAGCCGACCTCGTAGACCACGTCACCGCGATTGGCGACCTCACCCGTCGCGACGGAGAGGTCATCGTCGACACCCTCTTCGACGCTGTCATCGGAGCCCTGAAGTCCGGGGACAAGATTGAGATTCGCGGCTTCGGCAGCTTCCGGACGCGCCAGCGCAATGCGCGCACAGGCCGCAACCCGAAGACGGGGGCGAAGGTCGATGTTCCGGCCAAGCGCGTTCCGTTCTTCAAACCGTCGAAGGAGCTGCGCGACTCCGTGAACCCGAACGGCGCCCTGAAGTCGAAGGCCGTGGCAAAGAAGGCTGACGGCCACGTCGATTCTCATCATCCGCCAGCTATGTAGTTGACGGTACGAAACAACGAACGAGCAGACACCAACGTGTCTGCTCGTTTTTTTATTTGTGACCTTTGTGCCTGGTTTTTTTGGAGACGTTTTAGTCTGCTACGCCTTCGAGGACGACGGAGGAGACGGGTTCTGCGCCGAACTCTCCCTCCCACTTCGCCACGACGACGCTGGCGAGACAGTTGCCGACGACGTTGACGGTTGTTCGTGCCATGTCGGCCAGAGCATCGACACCGAGGATGACGAAGATGGGTTCGACGGGGAGATGGAAGGTAGCTGCAGTGGCCAGCAGAACGACGAGTGTGGCGCGAGGAATTCCGGCGATGCCTTTACTGGTCAACATCAGTGTCAGCATCATCATGAGCTGGTCGCCGAGCGTGAACGGCACGCCGGCAGCCTGAACGACGAAGATGCTGGCTACCGCAAGGTACAGGGTTGAGCCGGCGAGATTGAAACTGTAACCGGCTGGAATGACGAAGGCCACGATGCGGCGAGGGACGCCGAATGCTTCCATCGACTCCATGGCGCGAGGCAACGCAGCCTCACTGGTGGAGGTGGCGAAGGCGATGGTGGCGGGCTCTGCTATGGCTGCGAAAAAACGCCGGACCGGGATGCCGAAGAGCCACGCTGTAGGCAGGAAGGCCAGCAGACCGAAGGCGACCAGCGCGACGTACAACGTTAGTAACAGCTTGCCCAGGTTGATGAGGACGCCGAGGCCCATCTGGCCAACCGTAAACGCCATGGCGGCGCCGACACCGAGCGGCGCGAAGTACATCACAACGTTGGTGAACTTGAACATCACCTCGCTAAGGCTGTCGAAGAGCTGAAGCAGTGGAGCACGTTTCTTTCCGTTGAGGCTGGCGAGCGCGATGCCGAAGAAGACGGCAAAGACAGCTACTTGCAGGATCTGATTTTCTGCAACGGATTTGGCGATGTTTTCGGGAAAGATGTGCAGGACAAAGTCTTGCCAGTGAGTTGGCGGAGGAGCCGCAAGCGTCTGAGAAGCGCCTGGTGCGGCGGTGAGCGAGAGGCCGACTCCAGCGTGGCTGATGTTGATGGCAACGAGGCCAATGACGAGCGCGATCGTCGTGATGATCTCGAAGTAAACAAGGCTTTTGATGCCGATGCGACCGACGCTTTTGAGATCGCCGTGGCCTGCGATGCCTGTGACCAGCGTGGCGAGGATCAGCGGCGCGACGATGGTTTTGATGAGGCGCAGAAAGATGTCGCTGAAGACACGCAGGCTGATTGCGACCGCAGGTGCGTCGAAGCCGAGTTCCGCACCCGCAACCATGGCGACAAATATCCATGGAGTGAGCGACCTGCGACGCCACGCGACCACCGACAGCAACACAATCGCGGCGCAGCGCAGTCCTATTCCTACAGGATGCAGAAACAGTTCGTGACCTAACCCCACGGCCACACCGGCGGCCAGCAAAATTGCTGCAACGACTAACAATACTTGTTCCGATTTCGTCTTAAGCATCAGGTGCGCAGGATATCAGTCTTGAACATAAAGTGGCTGTCAGGCAGCCGATTTCCAGCACTGATAGCATATTCGTCATGTCACGTTACACCACGCTCAGCCTGCTTTTCTGCGCCATGATCGCCGGTCCTGCGATCACGCAGACGATCGCTCAAACCAGTCCCGCAACCAACGCCATCGCGCCTGGCTATGACGCTCTTGCTCAATCTTCAAGTGTTATTTCGAGCCCACTGGCACAGCCGACTCTGACTCCTGGCGTGCTTCTGCTGATGGAGTTGGAGGGACGTTTTGCGAAGTCTGTCGCAGCGGGTGGAGGTAAGGCCTTTGGAACGTGGTTCGCCGACGACGCCGTTACCTTGAACAACGGAAAACCCGCGGTCCTGGGGCGCACCGCGATCGCCGCGCAGGCGCAGTGGGATCCGAAGACCTACGAGCTGACGTGGGCTCCGCAGGGTGCGCAGATGGGGCCGTCGAACGATATGGGCTTCACCTGGGGGCGCTACGAAGGGCATTCAAAGGACAAAAATGGGCAGCCCGTTGTGATCTCGGGCCGCTACTTCACGGTATGGAAAAAACTACCCGATGGGACGTGGAAGGTCGCCCTTGACGCCAGCGCGGAGGAACCCCCCGAAACGGGTGAGTGCTGTGTGCTGCCAAAGCCGTAACCTGTTGCTGACACGAAAGTAGGAGTGCGCAACAATTTGCATATCACCTACGATTAGTGCAGCTGAAATGAACTCCCTCATGGTCAAAGACGAAGCTCTGCGGATCGAAGCCCTCCATCAGTACGAGGTGCTCAACTCTGCGCCCGATCCCGTCCTTGACGATCTGACCCAACTGGCGGCACAGATCTGCGAGACTCCCGTCGCTGCGGTCTCGTTCATCGGCTCGGACCGCATCTGGATACGTTCCCGCTTTGGGATGGATTCGCTCGAACTCTCGCTCGGCAGCCTGCCCTGCGAGACTACGATTCTCGGCGACACCGTCTACGAGATACCTGACACGCGTACCGATCCGGACTACACGCCGGACGGCATCCTGCTTGAGGGCCGCCCTTATCGCTTCTACGCAGGTGCTCCGCTGACCACGCCTGGCGGCGTCAGTATTGGCGCGCTGCTGGTGCTTGATCGTCCCTCGCGTGTGCTGACTCCGGCGCAGTCCTCTGCACTGAGCGTACTGAGCCGCCAGGTGATCAATCGCCTTGAACTGAACGGCCGCGTTCTGCAGATGGATCGTGCAGCGCGTTCACGGCAGCGCGTCGAATCGGCGCTGACTGTCGAGCGCAACTTCGTCTCCACGGTTCTCGATACGGTGGGCGCGCTGGTCGCCGTCTTCGATCCGGCTGGCCGCATCGTTCGCTTCAACCGCGCGTGCGAGACCATCTCTGGTTATGACTTTGCCACGCTGCAGGGTCGCTATGCGTGGGACAAACTGATTCCGCGTCCTGAGATTCCCGAGGCGATTGAGACCTTCGAGCGGCTGCGCTCCGGACACTTTCCTGCTGCGTTTGAAAACCAGTGGCTCAGCCGCGATGGCAGGCTGCACCGCATCGCGTGGTCGGCTACCGCGCTCGCCGATTCGCAGGGCCAGATTGCTTTCATCATCGCAACCGGCATCGACGTGACGACACAGCGCGTCGCTGAGTCCACGCTGCGCGAGAGCGAGGCACGCTACCGGCAGCTGGTCGAAGGCTCGCTTGGTATGGTCTGCACGCACGATCTTCGTGGCACGCTGCTGACCATCAACACGCACGGCGCCGAGACTGTGGGACGAACCGTTGAAGAGATGGCTGGGCACAATCTCGCCGAGTTTATTGTGCCCGACAAGCGTGACGAGCTGCCTGCTTATCTGAAAAAGATCGGCGAGACCGGCGAAGCGCAGGGTCTGCTACATCTCTCGCACGCAGACGGAGAAGTTCGCGTGGTGGCTTACCGGAACAAGCTGATCGTCGTGCCGGGACGCGCACCGTACGTTCTGGGCTTCGGCGTCGACATCAGCGAACAGGTTCGCGCAGAGGGCCGCCTGCGCACGCTCACACGCCAGTCGGACTCGATCCTTGCGTCGGTGGGTGATGGGATCTACGGCATCGATCTCGACGGCAGGGTTACGTTTGTCAACGCTGCTGCTACGCAGATGCTTGGCTACAAACGGGAAGAGATGCTGGGCCATGTGATGCACAACCTTATCCATCACACGCGTCCGGATGGCTCACCGTATGACTCGATCGACTGTCCGATTCGCAAGAGCCTGACGAACTTCGACACGGTTCGAGTCTCGAACGATATCTTCTGGCGCAAGGATGGCACGAGCTTTCCTGTCGAGTACGTTGCGCGTCCGCAGATCGACTCACAGTCTGCCGACTCCGAGGGCCTCAAACCGCTTGGCGTCGTCGTCGCCTTTACCGACACGACGGAGCGCCGCGCGCTCGACCGCATGAAGGACGAGTTTATCTCTACCGTCTCGCACGAGCTGCGCACGCCGCTGACCTCGCTGCGCGGAGCACTGGGTCTGCTGGCCGGCGGCGCTCTCGCGAACCGTCCGGAGAAGACGCAGCAGATGCTCGAGATTGCGATCAGCAACTCGGACCGCCTGGTGCGGCTGGTCAACGACATTCTCGACCTCGAGCGCATCTCGAGCGGCAAGACCGAACTGCACTCCACCATGTGCAGCGCCGAAGACCTGCTGCGCCGCGCCGCCGGCGTGCAACAGGCACGAACACCGCGGCCGAATATCCGCATCTTCTTTGCCGCGCATGGCGTGAACGTGTGGGCCGACGCCGACCGCATTCTGCAGACGCTGAACAATCTTCTGTCGAACGCAATCAAGTTTTCGCCGGCCGGCAGCGAGATTCATCTGACCGCCAGAAATTTGGACGAGAGCGAAGCTATCATCGAGGTTCGCGATCAGGGTCCAGGCATCCCCGCAGACAAGCTCGAACATATCTTCGACCGCTTTCAGCAGGGGGATGCCTCGGACTCACGCGCTATGGGCGGCACGGGCCTGGGCCTCGCGATCTGCCGCAGCATCGTCAACCAGCACGGCGGCCGCATCTGGGCCACCAGCGTTGAAGGACAGGGCACGACCTTCCACTTCACCCTGCCGACCAGGCCGATTACGAATCTGCGCTAGCGCTACTCTTCCCCCTCACGCAACTTTGCGATCACGGAGAAATCTTCGAGCGTCGTTGTGTCGCCCTTCACCTCGCCGGTGGTGGCCAGCTCGCGCAGAAGACGACGCATGATCTTGCCGCTTCGGGTCTTGGGCAACGCCTGCGCGAAGGTCAGATCGTCCGGACGAGCGAGCGCGCCGATCTCTTTTGCGACCCACTCCCTCAGCTCTTTGCGCAGCGCTTCGCTGGGCTCGTGGCCACCTTCGAGGGTGACGAAGACTGCGATGGCCTGTCCCTTCATCTCGTGTGGCCGGCCGACCGCTGCAGCTTCGGCGACCTTTGGATGAGCGACAAGCGCTGACTCGACCTCCATCGTTCCGAGACGATGGCCGCTGACGTTGATCACGTCGTCGACACGGCCCATCAGCCAGAAATATCCGTCCGTGTCGCGCCGCGCGCCGTCGCCGGTGAAGTAGCTGCCGGGAACTTCGCTCCAATAGGCCGTTTCGTAGCGAGCCTGATCGCCGTAGATGGTGCGTGCCATCGAAGGCCATGGTCTCCGGATCACCAGCAGGCCTCCCTGTCCGTCGGGAACGGGCTTGCCTTCTTTGGTCACGACCTCGGGCACGATGCCGAAGAAGGGTTTTGTCGCTGAGCCGGGCTTTGTCGCGATGGCGCCGGGGATCGGCGAGAGCACAATCGAGCCTGTCTCGGTCTGCCAGTAGGTGTCGACGATGGGGCAGCGCTCTTTGCCGATCATGCGGTGATACCACATCCAGGACTCCGGGTTGATCGGCTCGCCGACTGTGCCGAGCAGACGCAGCGATGCGAGCGAATGCTTTTCGACACAGGAGTCGCCCCACTTGGTGAAGGCGCGAATTGCCGTCGGGGCGGTGTAGAAGATCGTCACCTTGTGTGCGTCGATGATCTTCCAGAAGCGATCGTTCTCCGGCCAGTTGGGCGCGCCTTCGTACATCATGACGGTCGCGCCGTTCTGCAGCGGGCCGTAGACGACGTAGCTGTGTCCGGTCACCCAGCCGACGTCGGCGGTGCACCAGTAGATGTCGTCTTCGCGCAGATCGAAGATGTACTTCGTCGTCAGGTAGGTCTGCACGGAGTAGCCGCCGGTGGTATGGACGAGCCCCTTCGGTTTGCCCGTGGTGCCTGAGGTGTAGAGCAGATAGAGCGGATCTTCCGCATCCATCCACTCGGGGTCGCACTTGGCCTCGGCTTCTTCCATCGCCTCGTGCCACCATACGTCGCGGCCGGGCTGCATCGTTACCGGCGAACCCGAACGCCGCCACACGATTGCATGCTTGACGGTGGGGCACCTCACCAGCGCCTCGTCGACGATTGCTTTGAGATGAACCTCTGACCCGCGGCGATAGCTCGTGTCCTGCGTGATGATCGCAACGCAGCTAGAGTCGTTGACGCGATCGGAGATTGCATGTGCCGCAAAGCCGCCGAAGATCACCGAATGCACCGCGCCGATTCGTGTACAGGCCAGCATGGCGATGGCGAGCTCTGGCGACATGCCCATGTAGATGGCGACACGGTCGCCGCGTTTGATGCCAAGCCCCTTCAGCACATTGGAAAATCGCTGCACCTGTTCGTGCAACTCTCCGTAGGTCAGCTTGCGCACCTCGCCGGACTCACCCTCCCAGATCAGCGCGACCTTGTCCCTGCGCTGGCCAAGCGCATGCCGGTCTACGCAGTTATGCGATAAGTTTAATTTTCCGTTAATAAACCACTTGGCGTGCTGGGCCTCGCCTTCGAGCACTTTGGTCCACGGAGCAAACCAGTCGAGCTCTTTGGCCGCATCTGCCCAGAACTCTTCGGGCTCCTCGACGCTGCGGCGGTACATCGCCTCGTACTCCGCAAGGCTTTTTATACGGGCCTTTGCAGCAAACTCCGCTGGCGGAGCGAAGACCCGGTTCTCCCGCAGACTCGAATCCAGGTTCGTACTGCTTTCTACCGTCGCCACGTGCAGACCTCCGTTATTGAGCCTCGATAAAACGAAGGTACCCTATACAACTCGCTCCGGCAACCTTCGCTCCTCAGCAATTTGGTGACACAGCCACGAAGAGAATCATGTATCTTGAATCGCGCATCGAAATGCGTGTATTGCTTCCCTGTCGCGGGTTTTTTGCTCTGCTTCAGGATTAAAATCTTCCGAGGTTTTCAAAAATATGGCCCTGGCTTTTCTTGATCGTGACCGCTCTATTGCTCCAGCCGGATACAGCCGCTGGCTGGTTCCCCCTGCTGCCCTTGCCATCCATCTTTCGATCGGCCAGGTCTACGCCTTCTCCGTCTTCAAGAACCCCCTGCTTGCGCTGCATGGCGCCGACGGCTCTGCGTGGAACCTGAAAGAGGTCGGTTACATCTTCTCCATCGCCATCGCCGTCCTGGGTCTCTCGGCCGCGCTCTTCGGAGCATGGCTGGAGAAGGCCGGACCGCGCCGCGCCATGTTCTACGCGGCCGTATGCTTCGGCCTCGGCTTCGTCATCGCTTCGTTTGGCGCCAGCAGCCATCAGCTTTCGCTCATCTACCTCGGCTACGGCGTCATCGGCGGCATCGGGCTCGGTCTCGGCTACATCTCGCCGGTCTCCACGCTCATCAAGTGGTTCCCTGACCGCCCCGGTCTTGCCACCGGCCTTGCCATCATGGGCTTCGGCGGCGGCGCCATGATCGGCGGTCCGCTGGCCAACCAGCTGATGGCCCACTTCAAGGCTGCAGGCCATCCCTCGATTCCCTACACCATGATCACGATGGGCGTTCTCTACTTCCTCTTCATGATGTTCGGCGTCTTCACCATCCGCGTCCCGGCGGAAGGCTGGAAGCCCGAAGGCTGGGTGCCGTCGACCCACCACTCTGCGCTGATCTCCGACGCACAACGTCGCCGTCCACGACGCCTGGAAGACGCCGCAGTTCTGGCTTCTCTGGATCATGCTCTTCGTCAACGTCACCGCCGGCATCGGCATCCTCGAACAGGCCTCGCCAATGATCCAGGACCTCTTCAAGGGCGAACGTCGGCGCCACCGCTGCCGTCGGCTTCGTCGGTCTGCTCAGCATCTTCAACATGGCCGGCCGCTTCTTCTGGGCCTCCACTTCGGACTTCATCGGCCGCAAGGCAACCTACTTCTGCTTCTTCGCCCTCGGCGCCGTGCTTTACTTCTTGCTGCCCTTCACCCGTCAGGACATGTTGAACTCGGTTCCCCTCTTCGTCGGCATCGCTGCCGTCGTGCATCTCGCATGTACGGCGGAGGCTTTGCCACCATCCCGGCCTACCTGAAGGACCTCTTCGGCGGCTACAACGTCTCGGCCATTCACGGCCGCCTGCTGACCGCCTGGTCGGCCGCCGGCATCGTCGGCCCGCTCATCGTCAACGGCATTCTCGACCACTACGTCGCGAACAAGATGCCGAAGCAGGACGCCTATCCGCTTATCCTGCACATCATGTCCGGGCTGCTGGTCGTCGGCTTCGTCGCCAACCTGATGGTGCGCGCGGTCGATGAAAAATACTGGGTCAAGGACAAGAACATCGTCGTGCCGCAGGGCGCAGCCCACTAAACCCAACCTGGCGGAGTGACCGCACCTCCGCCATCTCTGCAATCAGGAGTGATCGCTATGGCTCAAAACGATACCGTAAAAAAATCTTCGCCGCTGATGATCGCGATCGCGTGGATTATCGTCATCATCCCCACGGTGTGGGGTCTCAACTACACCGTTCAGAACGCGATGAAGTTGTTCACCGCATCCACACCGGCAGCCACCGCTCCGGCAAAGTAGCCCGGAACGATTACTGCAGCAGCGCGATTGCCGTGTCCGACATGGCGGTGACGCCTGTCCGCAAAGCCGGCTCCGCCATGGGCGCAAAGACGCTCGAATGCAGCGACGGCAGAGGTGCGCCCGAGGCAATCTTCGCCGGGTCGACTGCACCCAGCCAGAAGAGCACCGTCGGTATCTGGTGGCCGTCGAGGCCGAACCGGCCAAAGTCCTCGGAGACCATCACCGGTTCGAGATTCACGACATTCTCGTCACCGACTGCTGTCACCAACGCGTTGCGTACCCGAGCCGTCAGGGCAGGGTTGTTGTATGTCACTTGTCCCGGGTGGGAAGACACGATCTCTACCAAAGGCTTCCGATTGGCAGGCACTCCGGCAACCAACGCAACTCCATCTGCTGTGCGCTGAATATCTTCCAGAATGCTCTTCCGCACAGCCTCGTCCAGAAAACGCACCGAGAGTCCGAGTTTCACTTCGTCGGGGATAATGTTGGCCTGCGTGCCACCGTTGATCATTCCGACCGTCACCACCGCGGGCTGCGTCGGCAATGTCTGACGGCTCACAACCGTCTGGATCGCGAGGACGAACTGCGACGCCATCACGATCGGGTCTTTGGTTGACGCAGGCATCGCGCCGTGGCCTCCCACTCCACGAATGGTCACGTACAGTGTCATCGCCCCGGCCATGGCGGGGCCTGAGGTGATCCCTACCTTTCCCGCCGCGAGGCCAGCGTTGTCATGCAGTGCGATGGCGTAGTCCGGGCGTCCGAACCGTTCATAGAATCCATCGGAGAGCATCGCCTGTGCGCCTTCGCCCAACTCTTCGGCCGGTTGCCCAACGAGCATCAGCGTTCCATGCCACTTTGCTTTTTCGGTGGCCATGACGCGGGCTACGCCAACCATTGTGGTCATGTGGAGATCGTGGCCGCAGGCGTGCATCACGGACACTTCCTGCCCGGCGGCGTTTTTCATCCGCACCGTACTCGCGTATGGCAATCCCGTCTTCTCTTCGACCGGAAGCGCGTCCATATCGGTGCGAATCAGCAGAGTAGGCCCGGCGCCATTTTTCAGGATTCCGACTACTCCATACGCCTGCGACCCGTCAGTGTATCTACCGATGTGATCGGTGACGGTGTAACCCGCCGCGCGCAGCTGGTCGGCCAGCCACGCTGACGTCTTCTCCTCGTAGTGCGACAGTTCCGGGTTCCGATGCAACCCCTGATACGTCGTCACCAACTCCGGCAGTTGCTTCGCCACCAGCGAAGGAACGTCCTGCGCCCATGCAGCGCTTTGAGCAACGACCAGGCAACCAGCCAGCCACACAATCTTCATCACGTCTCTCTCCTTCGCGTCAGCAATTACTGTAGCAACGCCACGGCAGCATCTGTCATCGCAGTAACTCCGGTGCGCAGGGTCGGCTCCGGCAGCGGGGCGAAGAGAGGCGAGTGCGGCGACGGCAGCGGCACTCCGGTGCGCTCGCTTTCGGCTACCTTCGCGGGATCGTAGGCTCCCAACCGGAACATCACTGCCGGAATCTTCTCTTCCATGCTGAAGATCCCAAAGTCTTCACTGCCCATGACCGGCTTTTGCTCAATAACATTGGCTGCACCGAGCTTTGCGACAAAGACCTTCCGCAGTTTATCGGTCAGCGCCGTGTTATCGACCAGCGGCGGGGTTGACTCATGCTCCAACACTGTGACGATCGGCATTCTGTCCTCGGGCACGCCTGCAGCGATGGCAACTCCCCTGGCCGTCCGCTTCACCCCTTCGATGATCATCTGGCGCACCGCCTCGGTGTAGCAGCGGGTCGTCAACTCCATCTTTACCTCGTCGGGAATGATGTTTCTCTTCGTCCCGCCATGAATATCGCCGACAGTAATGACAGCAGGCTGTTGTGGAGGTATGGAGCGGCTAACCACGGTCTGCAAGGCGACGATAAATTCGCCTGCCATCATGATCGGGTCTTTGCCTGCCTCCGGTTGCGCCCCGTGGCTGCCGATGCCGCGCATCACGACGTCGATCGAGGTGGAGCTCGCCATGGCCGGGCCTCCCGCCACAAGCCCAACCTTGCCCGCGGCGAAGTTGGAGTCGTGCAACGCGATGGCCATGTCTGGTTTGCCGAAGCGCTCATACAGATGGTCGGCCATCATCGCCTTCGCGCCATCGACGGTCTCCTCGCTCGGCTGACCGATCAGCATCAGCGTGCCGTGCCACTGGCTCGTGAGAGCGGCCATATTGCGCGCCACACCGATCATCGTCGTGACGTGAATATCGTGGCCGCAGGCGTGCATCACGCCCACATCCTGCCCGGCGGGGTTCTTTGACCGCACGGTGCTCGCATACGGCAGATGCGTATCCTCGGTCACCGGCAGCGCATCGAGATCGGTCCGAATCAGCAGTGTCGGGCCAGCGCCGTTCTTCAGGATTCCAACCACGCCATAGGCCTGCGAGCCGTCGGGATACTTGCCCACGCGCTCGGTGACGGTGTAGCCGGCCTTGCGCATCTCTTCGGCCAGCAGTGCGGAGGTCTGGGCCTCGTGGTGCGAGAGCTCCGGCGCCGTGTGGAGCGCCTTGTACGTCACCAGCAGGCTTGGGAGCTGCTTGTCCACCAGTCCGGGAACCTCCTGAGCTGCTAACTTTGTCGTTAACCCGGTAACCGCTGCCGCAGCCAACCCACACACTGCCATCCACTGCCCTGGTCGCATACACTCTCCCTGTTGCTGTTTGGAACTGGTTGTAAAGAACTGTACATGGTTAGCCGCGATAGACTCCACTTATCGTGAATTCTTACTGGCCCGCCGTCATCGGCTTCTTCTTCGGCTTCGGTTTTGGAGTAGGGTGCGCCTTGGCCGTGATGTACTCCATCTTCATGGGAGGATACCGTGCTGCGATCCGCGAGTCGCAGCTACCGGCGCCGCCGGAGCGATACACGAAGGCCCTGGCGAAGCTTCTCCGCGATGCGAAGTCATAGAAGCCAGCCCTCCCCGCGCCCACCGGAACCAAGGTCGTTAACACCCTAGCGCGTCGCTAACTCTGCCCGCATGTCCTTCACCTCTCTCGTCAACGCCTCAATCGCACTCATCAGGCTGGCGCGCTGCGCATCGTCGCTCATCGACTTGATGCCCTCCATGTAGAAGTTCCCATTCGGTTCGAGCACGCACTTCTCCACCTCCTCGAATCGATCGAAGCCCTGCTTATGCAGCACAGAACGGAGCTCAAGTTCGCTGAGCACCTCTCTCTTCGCGGCCTCCCAATCGACGATTCCATGCCGGATCAACACGGTCTCGCTGCCCTCGAGGATCCTGTTCAGCTTCGGCGAACGGAACAACATCCGGGTCAGAAGCCAGTTGACGGCCAGCAGCGAAAACGCCCCGATGATACCGCCCGAAACTGAGTTGTCGTCGCCAATCATCGCGTTCTGCACGGTGTTCGACAGGCTCAACAACACCACAAGATCGAACGGATTCAGCTGCGCGAGCTCTCGTTTGCCGAACAGCCGCAGAAACCCGACAAGAAACAGATAGACGATGATTGGGCGCAGGACCTTCTCCAGCACCGGCAACGGCAGATGAAACATGCTCTCGATCAAAACGTTCTCCTTCTTTCCTTCTTACGCATATCGCTTCTGGTGCCACTGCCATGCACTGGCGACGATCTGGTCCAGCTCGGCGAACTGAGGCTTCCACCCCAGCTCGGCCTTGATCTTCTCCGAACCCGCCACCAGCACCGCCGGATCACCCGGCCGGCGCGGACACTCTTCCACTGCGATGGGCCTTCCCGTCACACGGCGCACGGAATCAATCACCTCAAGCACACTAAACCCATGGCCATTGCCGATGTTGTAGATCAGACGGCTCCTGGTCTCACTGAGCGCCCCCAGCGCCAGCAGATGCGCCTCCGCGAGGTCGCGCACATGGATGTAGTCACGAACACAGGTGCCGTCTTTCGTCGGATAATCCCGCCCGAAGATCTTGATGTTCGCTCTGCGCCCCAGCGCGACATCGAGAATGAGAGGAATCAAATGCGACTCCGGTTCATGCGCTTCGCCGTAGCCTTCGATCGCGCCTGCCACGTTGAAGTAGCGCAGGCTCGCATACTTCAACCCATGACTGAGGTTCATCCAACGGAGCATCTGCTCGACCATCAACTTGCTTTCGCCGTAAGGGTTCGTGGGCTGCAGCTTCGCCTCTTCGAGAATCGGCGTGGACTCCGGTTCGCCGTAACAGGCAGCGGTTGAGCTGAAGACCAGCCGGTCATGCCCTGTCGCAAGCATCGCTTCCAGTAGCGTGAGTGACGCTGCCGTGTTACTACGAAAATAAATCTCTGGATGCTTCATGCTCTCGCCGGCTTCAATCAACGCGGCAAAATGCATCACACCGTCGAAGTGTACGAGGCGAAGAGTCTTCTCCAACAGAGCGCGATCGGCTACATCACCCTCGACAAAATCGACGTTCGCGGCGACTGCTAACCGCTTGCTGTGGCAAAGGTTGTCGTACACCGTCACGGCATGGCCCTGAGCCACTAAAAGCCGGGTAAGAATACCCCCGATATAACCCGCACCACCGGTCACCAGAATCCTCATCGTTTCACTCTCCTCCGTTCCTATTTGGATACCACAAAAGTACCAGTGTCAATCACTTACGCTTACGGCAATATACTTGCAGTAAGTGAAGGGCGGCGTACCGGCACATGAACGAGTGTGACTCCCCAGAAGCACGGTACCTGCTACAACCTTTTCTTTTGCGGATAGCGTCTGTTTTTAGACAACCTGCGCAACTTCCGCAATGCCACCTTGGTCAAAATGGTAGTTGGGTTAGATAGGCCGGGTTCGATCATCATCACTGGCTCTTAGGAGCTGCTCTTTTTGCCGGTTCTGGCAGGCGTCACTACCGGGTTTCAATATTCCGCCTCCATCCACGAGGCCCTTCAAGGATTTTCTATGGCAAAGCCGCTTCGCACTGATGACCCCACACCCCCGAATATGCAGTTTGCGCATTTCGGCGTCCTTAACGACGGCAGCCAGAGCAAGGGGTCACTTTTCACCTCCGTTGCCCTGAACATCCTTCTCGCGCTGTGCGCCATCATCATCGGCGCGGCAGCGAAGAAGACGATCGACAACCGCATCAAGCTCACGCATCTCGAAGAGCCGATTCCGATCAAGAAGCCGGACGAACCGCCGCCGATCAAGATCAAGCCCCCGAAACTTCCGCCGCCGCCTGTGGTCAAGGTAGAGCCGCCAAAGATTAAGCTGCCCGAAATTAAACTGCCCGACGTTCCCAAACCGCCAGAGATCAAGATGGCGCAGCCGATGCCGGTCGTGCTTCCTGCGCCGCCAAAGATCGTTCAGCCGCCTCCGGCGCCGAAGGTCGTCAATCTGGCCCAGGCAATGCCTGCCTCGGTTCCCAATAACTCTCCACACCCGACAGCCGTGGCGCTCGGTTCCGCGACGAACCCCATCGCAGTTTCGAACAAACCCTCAACCACTGCCATCAACCTTGGCAATAAGGGAATGTCCGGCATGCCGGCCTCCAATAATGGCGCCGGAGCAGCATCTACTGTTGTCAATCTTGGTTCCGGCTCTGCCACCGGGCAGAACATGAAAGGCAGTGGTCCTGTGGCCGTCGCAGGCATCAAGCTCGGAGTGACCGGAGGTACCGGTCCGATGAATGCGCCGGGTCGCGTCGCCGGTCCGGTCAACCTTGGCCAGAACACACCGCCCCCGATGCCGAAGCCGTCAGGACCTACAACCGCAACTGCGAAGAGCGGACCCAGGGTCATCTTTAAACCCAAGCCAGAGTACACCGCAGAGGCCATCAAGCTTCACATCGAAGGCGTCGTCTCGGTTCGGCTTCGCGTCTCTTCCACCGGCGCCGTCCAGGTATTGGGCGTCACCAGCGACCTCGGTCACGGTCTCGGCGACTCTGCCGTCCACGCCGTCGAAGCCACTCGCTTTAAACCTGCCACCGACGATTCGGGTAACCCGGTCGATTGGGAAGGCGTCGTCAATGTCGCATTTCAACTCGCAGGTTAGTGCAGTTATTAACGAACTTATTTTCAGAAGGTTGTCGCAGCAGGTACTAGCATCAAGTCCATATTCAGGCTTACCCTCGGGTAGCCGTAGGAGCCGTACATCATGATTCTCGGGAAACAGTCTATCGCCGGTTTAGCCCTGGCCCTCTTCGTCGCATCAACTCTCCCCGCCCAAGCCGGAGCGAGCATTCTGCACGGGAAGAAGAAGAAAGATGACGATCTCTCGACTTCGCGCAAACCCACCGCCGCGCAGAATGCGCTCATCGACAAGGCTATCGCCCGCGAAAAGATCGTCATTAAGACGATCAAGGATCGTGCTCCGCTCGTCGAGACCTACATCCAGAACATGAAGCCCGATCCGCTACTGGGTCAGGTTCCTGACTCCGACCAGCACTTCCTGAGCCGCGTCGACTTCAAGAGCGTCATCAATGACGACACCTATGCGGTCAACAAGGACACGTCGACCGGCACTGGCGGCAGCAAGCTCGGGCTTCTTCAAACATTCCCTGTCCGCCGTCACCAGCCTCGGCGGCAGCCTGCACCTCACCTTCCACGAGGCCGGCTTCGTGCAGATGCTGCTGATGGACTCCAACGAGCTTCGACCGCCAGCACTATAACTTCGGTTATGTGCGCAACGACTTCCTCGGCAACACCCCCACGGCGGTCTTCGACGTCACCCCGATCCCGGGCAAGAAGGACTTCGGCCGCTTCTTTGGCCGCGTCTGGATCGAGGCCCGCAACGGCAACGTCGTCCGCTTCAACGGCGACTTCGCCGGCACACAGGAAGACCAGAAGGAGTTTTATCACTTCGACAGCTGGCGCACGAACGTTCAGCCTGATCTCTGGCTGCCAACCTCGTTCTACGTCGAAGAGAGCGATCCGAAGAGCGTCTCCCGCACCCTGAAGTTCAAAGCGATTAACCACATCTGGGGTTATGTCCTGAAGGTTCCGCCACCGGAGTCAGGAGAACACCTCGCTCGATGTCGTCGGCGCAACCGACGTCAGCAACGACGCGCAGGATGTCAGCCCGCTTGGTGCTCAGCGCGCCTGGGTTCAGCAGGCTGAGGACAACATCGTCGAACGTCTCTTCCAGGCTGGTCTTCTCGATGCGCCCAGCGAGTTCGACAAGACGCTGGAGGCGTTGGCAAACAACATTCTGGCCTACAACAACATCACACTCTCCAGGCCTATCCGTTGCCGTACGCTGCTGACTGAGCCACTGGAGTCGCTTGCTATCGGTAACACGATCGTCATCTCGAAGAGTCTGCTCGATACCACCGCCGTCGTGACGCAGGATGGTGCTCAGCAGATGGGCAACCTGAATGCGATCCTCGCCTTCCAGATCGCGCACATCATTCTCGCTCACCGGCTGGATACGAAGTACGCCTTCAACGATCGCCTGCTCTTCCCCTCCACCAGCGTCTTCAACCGCATTCCGATGCACCATACGGATGCCGATAACACCGCAGCGGCGAAGAAGGCCATGGAGCTGTTGAACGCGAAGGAGCTCGAAGGCGGACAGCAGTACTTCAGCCTCTACCTCCAGCAGTTACAGCAGCGGGTCAAGAACCTGAAGTCGCTCAATGAGCCGATGATCGGTGACGGTCTCGTCAAGAGCGACGAGGATCCGACCTTCTGGATGGCAGCGATCGAATCCAAGGGCCCCAAGCTCGACATGAAGGATCTCAAGTCAGCAGGCTGCTATGCCGCTCGCGAGCTTCCTGCGGTTTCGATCCCTGGACCGATCAGGTCTATCGTCATGCACTCGGCGTTTGAACCACTTCTCACGGCAGCCGACAAGATGCCGTTCGAAGTTGAGCCGGTTTATCTGAAGCTCAGCTACTACAAGCCGCCAGCTGATGCTGCCCCGGCAGCTGCTCCTGCAGCCGCGGCTCCTGATGCTACAACTCCTCCAGCCGATAACACGGTCGCTCCTGCTGCTGCAGCCGCGGCTCCTGCAACTCCTCCAACCCCAGCACCGCAGCAGAACTGAAGTTCAGAGCGTGGCCGGTCGATAATTTTATTGACTGACCACGCTCTTCCACTGCCTGAGGCCAGATCGCCTCACACTCACTGAAACGCCGCACGTTTCCCTTCCCCAAGGAGGCACCCCAGTTGAAGCGGCATATTTTTATCGTCTGTGTCGCTTGCGTTATTGGCTTGACGACCTGGTCGCATGGTCAGGCGATTCCCACCGCTTCGCGCCTCGGGTCAATCCAGTTCGGCGTAGCTGGAACGGTGACCAGTCCCGACTTCGGCCAAAGCAAAATCGAACAAGTTACTTTCTACGGAGATATCAACCTCCAGCACAACATCGGAGTTGAAGGGGTTATTCACTACTCCGTGAACACACCGGACGACGTCAGCGAAAACTCTTACCTGATAGGCCCACGTTATATCGTTCGCCATAATCGCATCGAAGGATATGCAAAGGTGCTCTTTGGCGCAGGGCACTTCGGATTGCAGTCCGGCAGCTATGCCGATCCAAATACGGCCACTTATTTTGAATATGTTCTGGGCGGTGGGCTGGACATCCGCGCAACCCGCCACATCAACATCCGGGCCTTCGACTTCGAATTTCAAAAATGGCCGACCTTCGGAGCAAATGGCCTTACGCCGCTCTCCAGCACCATCGGCGTCGCCTATGTCTTCCGCTAATCCCGCCCTGAAACGCTTTGTGTCTCAACCCGATCCATTTTTAGAGGAATACGTGTGCTGACTAGAATTGTCATCTCTATTGCGTTGTTGGGGACGGCAACTATGTTGCACGCTCAAGCACTTCCTGCGGGCTCTCGCGTGGGAGACCTCAAGATCGGCGGCGGCTTCTCAACCGCGGACTCCGACTATGGCGGCCGTTATAACGGCGGTGCTGCCTACTTCGACTTCGACTTCCGCCCCCATATCGGCATCGAAGGCCAGTTTCATTTCGTCAAAGACTCCAATGACCTCTACGAGAAGACGTATGAGGTTGGTGGCCGCTACTTCCGTAACTACAAAAGATTCGTCCCATACGCCAAGGCTTCGTATGGCCGCGGCGTCTTCAACTTCCCTCCCCTGGGAGATGGATTTCGGGCAAACCTTGCCTACAATCTGATCGCAGTCGGCATCGGCACCGACTACAAAGTAAAGCCCTGGCTCTACGCCCGCGCCGATTGGGAGTATCAGCACTGGTTCGGCTTTCAGGATTCCAGCCTCTCTCCCAGCATTCTCACCGTAGGCGCCGCCTATCGCTTCAGGTAACGATCTCCTTCGCCGTAAAAAAGAAAAGTCCCGGCCAATGCCGGGACTTTTGAAGTTAACACCGTTCGGGGCTAGAAGTGATACGCGATGCCGAGCGCTGGGGTCGAGATGATCTCGTAGCGGTTGGTGTTGAAGGTGTTACCAGGAAGGCTGAAGTTTGGCGTCTTTACGACGAACCCACGATATTGCGCCCGTATATCAAAGCTCGGGCTCAACTCGTACGCGACGCCGCCGCCAAAGATACCGCCGATACTCGTATTCTGTTTCGCATCCAGATCCGTCGTTCCCGCATCCTTCAACGGGGAGAAGATCATTGCGCCCGGACCAGCCTCAAGGAACGGGCTGAAGCGCTTGAAGTTCAGGTTATAGACATAAGCCGCGCTGATCTCCTGCTGCAGAATGTGGATGCCGCCGTTCTTCTTTCCAAAGACCTGGTAATACTGCGTGTTTTGCGCGTATCCATAGTTCAGTTCCAGTGCGCTACGGGGTGTCAGCAAGTATCGGTAGCTCGCCAGAAGGCCCAACGTCATGCTGGAGTTCTTTTGCACGCTGTTTCCGGTTATCTGGGGGGCAAACGGTACAGTTGCGCTTACGCTTACGTCCTGCCGGCTCTCCTGCGCATAACCTGCCGCCGCAGATACCATCAGCGCGCCCAACAACAACATCGTCTTCTTCATTCTTCGCTGGATCCCTTCAAATTCGTCCGCAACCCGTTTGCTGTCTCGCAGGCAACACAAGGTCAAGAGTTACGGAGCGCCTTAGTCACTGTCCTTCATTGTAACCGCACCGGATGCCGGAAGGCGTGCCGGCCACGCAAGAAGGCCGGAGGATATATCTTTCTCCGGCCCTTACGACTACTCCGTAATGTGGTAAGTGATTCGTTTACAGTTGCTGCGGCGGCGGAGGTGGTCCGCCTTGTCCACCACCATGGTTGCCTCTGTGCTCCCGCATCTCTGCCTCCAGCGCGTCAAACTTCGTCTGCTGGTCGGCGGTCAACAAGGCGCGAATCTTGCCCTGCGATGCCTTGTGAATGTCCATCATCTTGGTCCGCTTGTCGGGCCCTGCGATCGAAGTATCCTCGTGCAACGCCTTCATCTGGCTCCACGAATCAGCGTCGATGGCCTTCACCTGTGTGACCTGGTCTGGTGTCAGGCTCAACTTTTTGGTCAAAAACTCTACCTGGTGACCAGGTCCGCGTCCACCATGTCTTGGACCGTCCTGACCCTGTTGCGGCGCAGGAGGATCCTGTGCCAACGCCGGCAGGGCAGTCAGTGCGGTCGTCCCTATCGCCAAAACAGCCACTCGCAGTAGCGACCTACGAAACATCGTCATCTTCATCGGATTCTCACTCTCTTCCATCATCTCGCCGGAGAGTCTCTCCGGTGTTCCAGCCTATTGCTACAGACGCACTCTTTTTGCAAAGGACTTCGCGTCGCAGAAAAAATTGCGCAAAACCCGGTTTACATCCCGCGTTCCACTTGAAAACAGTACGGATCGCCATGCGCCGCAGCATATGCCTCCACCACTTTCAGAAACGCCAGCGCCGCATGCGACAGGCTCGCCTGCCTCCGATGCACCAGCCGCAGCTTGCGCTCCATCTGCAGCTCCGGAACCTGCACCTGCATCAGTGCGCCGCTCTCCAGCTCCGGCCGCACGGTCAGCCCCGGTACCAGCGCCACGCCGTTGCCCATCCCCACAAACCGCTTGATCGCCTCCAGCGAAGGCAGCTCCACGCCCATCTGCAGTGGAGTTTTGTGCCGCTTGAATGCCTGGATCACCTTCTGCCGCTGCGGCGACGGCACATTGTGCGCGATAAAGTTCTGCGCGCCAAGCTGCCGGATCGACACCTTCCCCGCTCCCGCCAGCGGATGCCGCGGATTCACCACAAACGCCAGCTCGTCCCGGTACACCACCGTCGACTTCACCTGCGTGTCGTCCGGCCGAAACGACAGCACGCCAAGCTCTACCGAATGCATCATCACCTCGTCCGATATCCGGCTCGCCAGCGTTCGCTGCACCGCCAGTTTGATCCACGGATTCTGCCGCCGAAACTCATCGAGCAACGGCAGAAGATAAAGGCAGGTGTATTCGTTCGCGGCGAGATTCAGTCGTCCACGATGCAACTCGCGCAGTTCGGTCAATGCGCCTGTCGCTTCCGTCTTTAGATTCAGCAGCTTAACGGCATACTCCCGCAACACCTCGCCCGCGTCGGTCAGCGTCCCATCGCGGGACGAGCGGTCGAATAAAATCTCTCCCAGCTCTCCTTCAAGTTTTGCGATTGCCTGACTTACCGCTGGCTGAGTACGATGGAGCCGTGCAGCTGCTCGTGAAAAACTTCGTTCCTCAGCCACTGCCAGAAACGTCTCCATCTGGACTAAGTCCAATCTCCACCTCGCCGCGGCGTTCGATTTACAAGTCGAATGCCGTAATTAGAAATAATGATAAACCAAGCGACCATCATAAGCATGCATTATGATCAAGTCCTGATAGAAAGTGCCAGGCCCTATGTCCTCTAATCAGATCGTCTTCTTCGATACCACCCTCCGCGACGGTGAGCAGTCACCCGGCTGCACCATGCACCACGAGGAAAAACTCCGTATGGCTCATCAGCTTGCGGACCTCGGCGTCGATATCATCGAAGCAGGCTTTGCCATCGCCAGTCAGGGCGACTCCGACTCCATCCGCGCCATCGCCCGCGAGGTTCGCAACGCGCGCATCGCCTCTCTCGCCCGCTGCAAACGCGAGGACATCGAGGCCGCAGCCCGTTCCATCGAGCCTGCCGCAAAGGGCCGTATCCACACCTTCCTCGCCTCGTCTGACCTGCACCTCCAGGCAAAGCTCAAGATCACCCGCGCCGAGGCTCTCGACCAGGCCGCCGAATCCGTCCGCCTCGCCCGCACCTTCACCGAAGACGTCGAGTTCTCCGCTGAAGATGCCACCCGCACCGATCCCGACTTCCTCGTCCAGATCGTCAGCGTTGCCGTCGAAGCTGGAGCCACCACCATCAACATTCCCGACACCGTCGGTTACACCACGCCGGAGGAGTACGCCGCCACCTTCCGCATGCTCATCGCCAAGGTTCCCGGCTCGGAAAACGTCATCTACTCCACCCACTGCCACAACGATCTCGGCATGGCCGTCGCCAACACCCTCGCCGGCATTCAGGCCGGCGCACGGCAGGTCGAGTGCACGATCAACGGCATCGGCGAACGCGCAGGCAACGCGGCTCTCGAAGAGATCGCCGCCGCCCTCATGGTGCGTCGCGACAAGCTTCCCTACACCAACAACATCAAGATGGAGAAGCTCTACCCCACCAGCCAAATACTCGCCGAGTTCATCAGCTTCGGCTGCTCGCCCAACAAGGCCGTCGTCGGCGCCAACGCCTTTGCCCACGAGTCCGGCATCCACCAGCACGGCATGATGGCCAACCCGCTCACCTACGAGATCATGACGCCCGAGTCCGTCGGCGTCCCGGCCACCAACATGGTGCTCGGCAAACACAGCGGCCGCCGCCTGCTCGAGCAGCGCCTCACTGAACTCGGCCACAAACTCACCCGTTCGCAGCTCGACGAGGTCTACCACCGCTTCACCGAACTCGCCGACCGCAAGAAATCCATCTACGACCAGGACCTGCTCGGCCTTTTGCAACCGGACAAAGCTGCAGTCACCCACTAGCACCACATCGAAAAAGGAAAAAGAATCATGCGTCTCAAGATTGCAGTCCTCGCCGGCGACGGCATCGGTCCCGAAGTCACCCAGCAAGCCACCAACATTCTGCGCGCAGTCGCAGAGCTCGGCGGCCACGATTTCACCTTCGTACCCGGCCTCATCGGCGGCATCGCCATCACGGAAACCGGCTCCCCGCTCCCCACCGCCACGCTCGACGCTGCGCTTGAATGCGACGCCGTCCTCCTCGGCGCGGTTGGCGACAACAAATTCAACTCGCTGCCCCCGGACAAGCGCCCCGAAGCCGGCCTCCTGCAAATCCGTCAGGCCCTCGGAGGCTTCGCCAACCTCCGCCCTTCCATCGCCTACACCGCACTCGCCGAAAGCTCTCCGCTGCGCCCCGAGGTCACCAAAGACGTCGACATCCTCTTCGTCCGCGAGCTCCTCGGCGGCCTCTACTTCGGCGCACCGCGCTGGTGGAACAAGGAGACCGACGAAGCGATCAACACCATGCGCTACACCAAAGCCGAGGTCGTCCGCGTCGCCCGCATCGCCTTCGAACTCGCCAGCAAACGCCGCAACAAAGTCACCTCCGTCGACAAAGCCAACGTCCTCGAAGTCTCACAGCTCTGGCGCGCCACCGTCACCGAAGTCGCGAAGGACTATCCCAACGTCACGCTCGAACATCAGCTCGTCGACTCGATGGCGATGCACATCATGAACATCCCGCGCAACTTCGACGTCGTCCTCACCGAGAACCTCTTCGGCGACATCCTCTCCGACGAAGCCGGCGTCATCACCGGCTCTCTCGGCATGCTGCCTTCGGCCACCATCGGCGGCGCAGTCAATCTCTACGAGCCCGTCCACGGCAGCGCGCCCGACATCGCCGGCACAGGCAAAGCCAACCCGCTCGGCGCAATCCTCACCGCCGCGATGGTTCTTCGCCACTCCGCCAATCTCGAGCAGGACGCCAAAGCCGTCGAGCAGGCCGTTCACAAGGTTCTCAACGCCGGCTACCGCACCGCCGACATGCGCGCGGCCAACAGCCGGGGCAAACACCCGTCAGCACGCAGGAGATGGGCAAACTCGTCCACCAGGCCCTGGCCGAATCCATCGACCGCCGCCAGGCCATGCACGCCGTCTAAACCATCATGAATCCAAGATTCAAGATAGCCCTGGCAAACCTTGCAGTCCTTGCAGCATTGATCTACCGCTGGCTTCACGGATCGCCGCCGATGGCACTCCTCATCACGGCGATCATCATGTTTCCTCTGGTCAATGGACTACTTTGGCTTAGCCAGAGAAGCTTCAATCAACCCAAACGCGATCGCTAGGACAAGACACAACAATGAAGATGCGCCGCACTCTCCAATCGCCGTCACTGCACTGCTCTTCGCGGCGACGGCCTCCCGCGCGCAGCTCATCACAGATAAAAAAGAAAAACCGCCAAAAGAAAACGTCGAGTGGCTCTGGCAATACGGCCCTCCCCCCGCGGATGGCCGCGAAAACGAACTCGTGCTCGACACTCGCTTCCGCCCCTTCCTCGCACAATATCTCACCGCTCCACAGACCTTCTGGGGCAACCCGAAGACCGGCTACAAGACCCTCGCCGAAACTGCTCTCGACTTCCTTTCGGTCCCCGACAAGGTTGTCTCCGACGACAACCGCTATCTCACCATCACCGGCTGCGTCTTTCGCTTCTGTCCCTCCCGCGGCCTGCTCTGGGTCGACCTCAACGGCCCGCAACATCTCGTCGTCTTCGCCGCCATCGACTGGATCAAGGACAGCAAGACTCCCGACCAGCCCGGCGCCGAATACACCCTCTGGGTCTTCCCCAACCATCCCATCGATCCCGAACACATTCCTGCCGCGCTCGTTCACAGCATCGCCCGCTGGACCGCAAAGCCTCCAGGCGGCAGCAAAGTCATCCAACAGATTCGCAACGCCATCCTCGTCGATCCCGACGGAACGCCGCATCCCATCGCACCTTCCGTCACAGGCGCAAACACCTTCACCCTCCCACCACCAACCGAGCAAAAGGCCCAACCATGACCAGCACCGAAAACACTCTTCGAAAAAGTCTGGCAGCAGCATCTCGTCGCCGAGCCCGCAGGCGAGCCTACGCATTCTCTACATCGACCTGCATCTCGTCCACGAGGTCACCAGCCCGCAGGCCTTCGACGGCCTCCGCATGACCGGCCGCAAACTGCGCCGCCCCGACCGCACCGTCGCCACCGTCGATCACAACGTCCCCACCAGCAGCATCGAAGACCGCCTCCACATCGTCGACCAGATCGCCTCGAAGCAGATCGAAGCCCTGCGCAAAAACTGCGCCGACTTCGGCGTCGAACTCTACGACGTGCAGTCGCCCAACCAGGGCATCGTCCACATCATCGGCCCCGAACTCGGCCTCACCAAGCCCGGCATGACCATCGTCTGCGGCGACTCGCACACCAGCACCCACGGAGCCTTCGGCGCACTGGCCTTCGGCATCGGCACCAGCGAGGTCGAACACGTCATGGCCACGCAAACCCTGCCGCAGGACAAGCCAAAGACCTTCCGCATCAACGTCGAAGGCACACTTCCCATCGGCGTCACCGCAAAGGACATCGTCCTCCACATCATCGGCCAGATCGGCACCGCAGGCGCCACCGGCTACGTCGTCGAGTACGCCGGCTCCGCCATTCGCGCCCTCTCGATGGAAGGCCGCATGACCATCTGCAACATGAGCATCGAAGCCGGAGCCCGCGCCGGCATGATCGCCCCCGACGCCACCACCTTCGCCTACCTCAAAGGCCGCCGCTTCTCACCGCAAGGCGCAGCATGGGACGAGGCCGTCAGGCACTGGTCCGAACTTGTAACCGATACAGGAGCAAACTTCGACCGCGAACTTACGATCGCCGCCATCGATATCACGCCAACCGTAAGCTGGGGCACCTCACCCGGCATGGTCACCGGCGTCAAGAGCACAGTTCCCTTGCCCGACCCACTGCCACCGAAGCCGACCGCAAGGCCTTCGAGCGCGCGCTCGAGTACATGGGCCTCAAGGCAGGCGAACCGATCGAAGAGATCAAAGATCGACCGCGTCTTCCTCGGCTCCTGCACCAACGGCCGCATCGAAGACCTCCGCGCCGCCGCCTCCGTCGTTCGCGGCTATCACGTCGCCACCACGGTTCGCGCGATGGTCGTTCCCGGCTCGCAAGCGGTGAAGTCGCAGGCCGAAAAAGAAGGCCTCGACAAGGTCTTCACCGAAGCAGGCTTCGACTGGCGCGAACCCGGCTGCAGCATGTGTCTCGGCATGAATCCCGACATCCTCGCGCCCGGCGAGCGCTGCGCCTCCACCAGCAACCGCAACTTCGAAGGCCGCCAGGGCCGCGGTGGCCGCACGCACCTCGTCAGCCCACAGATGGCCGCCGCAGCCGCCATCACCGGCCACTTCACCGACATCCGCGACTGGAAGTTCAACCAACAATCCTAAACCTTGTCATCCTTCGCGAAGCGGAGGACCTGTCTCGCACTTGCACTTGTCTTTACCAACAACCAGCACCTGTTGCCAAGGAACTATAATGCATCCCATCAACATTCTCACCAGTCACGCCGTCCCGCTCGACCGTCCCAACGTCGACACCGACCAGATCATCCCCAAGCAGTTCCTCAAGCGCATCGAGCGCACCGGCTACGGCGACTTCCTCTTCTACGACTGGCGCCGCATTCAGGACGGCCCCAACGCCGGCCAGCCCGACGAAACCTTCGTCCTCAACAAGCATCATCACAAAGGCGCGAAGATCCTCATCGCCGGAAAAAACTTCGGCTGCGGCAGCTCCCGCGAGCACGCCGCCTGGGCACTCACCGACTTCGGCTTCCTCGCCGTCATCGCCCCCAGCTTCGCCGACATCTTCTTCTCCAACGCCGGCAAAAACGGCATGGTCCTCGTCCGCCTCTCCGAAGCCGACGTAGAAACCCTGATGCACCGCTCCGAAAAAAATCCCGCCCACAAGATCACCATCAACCTCGAAGCCCAAACCATCACCGACGACGAAGGCTTCAGCGCACACTTCGACATCGACCCCTTCCGCAAATACTGCCTGCTGAACGGCCTCGACGACATCGGCCTAACCCTGCGCCACGAAGCCGAACTAGACACTTACGAATCGAAACACGACACAGAATTCTGGTCTCGCACCGAAGGCCAGCAACGCCGCCTAACACGGAGGACGCATGCGCAGGCCCAATCCAGACCGGTCTACTCGTACTGACATCGGTACTTGTATCTCGGCTGCTCGAGCGAACGAGATGCTGTCCACGGCGGAAGTCTGTCCAGCCAGGCTGCTACGGAAAAGCCAAGTCAGTGAATATCTCGATAGACAGCAGATTTCCACATTCCGATTGTGACACAGTCAGATGGGAATTGCATTCAAGCAGAAATTCTCAGGCGGAACTCAAAGATTCGACCTCATCAGGACAGATTACGGTGTAACGTTTCGTTTCAACGCCGAAAACACGCTCGATAGCAACGGAAATCAAACCTCGCTACACAGGCCCATAAAGAATAACCAAGGCCATTTCAAAATGAAGGATTCAAAATTGAGCAACAATCTCGATCCGCAAAGAAAAACTCCATCGTCCTCACCGAAGGCCCGTCCCGCGCCGCTGCCCGCTCGTACTTCCGCAGCGTCGGCTTCACCAAGGAAGACCTGCACAAGCCCATCATCGGCATCGCCAACACCTGGACCGAGATCGGCCCCTGCAACTTCCATCTCCGCCAGGTCGCCGAGGCCGTCAAGCAAGGCGTCCGCGAGGCCGGCGGCACACCGATGGAGTTCAACACCATCACCATCCACGACGGCATCACCATGGGCACCCAGGGCATGAAGGCGTCGCTCATCTCCCGCGAAGTCATCGCCGACTCCATCGAACTCGTCACGCGCGGAAACAGCTTCGACGGCCTCGTCTGCATCGCCGGCTGCGACAAGAACATGCCCGCCGCCATCATGGCCCTCGCGCGCCTCGACATCCCCGGCCTCATGCTCTACGGCGGCAGCATCGCCCCCGGCCATCTCAAGCAGCCCGACGGCACCACCAAGGAGATCACCATCCTTCAGGTCTTCGAAGGCATGGGCGCGCACGCCGCCGGAAAGATCAACGACGACGAACTCGAAGCGCTCGAAGCCTCCGCCTGCCCCGGCCCCGGAGCCTGCGGCGGCCAGTTCACCGCCAACACCATGGCCATGGCCGGCGAGTTCCTCGGCATCTCGCCCATGCAGCTCACCGGCGTCCCCGCCATGTCGCCGGAAAAACACGAAGCCTCCCGCCAGGCTGGCCGCCTCGTCATGGACCTCGCCCGCGCCGGCCTCACCCCGCGCAAGATCATCAACCGCCAGTCCATCGACAACGCCATCGCCGCCGTCGCCGCCTCAGGCGGCAGCACCAACGCCGTCCTTCACCTCATCGCCATCGCGCGCGAGCTCGACATCCCGCTCTCGATGGAAGACTTCGATCGCATCTCCGAGCGCACGCCCTTCATCTGCGACCTCTCTCCCGGCGGCAAATATGCAGCCAAGGACTACCAGGACGCAGGCGGCAGCCGTCTCCTCGCCCAACGCCTCCTCGAAAAAGGCCTGCTCAAAGGAGACAGCATCACCGTCTCCGGCAAGACCCTCGCCGAAGAGGCCGCACTCGCCGTCGAAACCCCAGGCCAGCCCGTCATCCACACCTGGGACAAAGCCCTCAAGCCCACCGGCGGCCTCGTCATCATGCGCGGCAACCTCGCCCCCGAAGGCGCCGTCATCAAGGTCGCCGGCCACGAGCGCATCCACCACACTGGCCCCGCGCGCGTCTTCGACTCCGAGGACGACTGCCACGCCGCCGTCGAAGCCGGAAAGATCAACCCCAACGACGTCCTCGTCATCCGCTACGAAGGCCCACGCGGCGGCCCCGGCATGCGCGAGATGCTCGCCGTCACCGCAGCGATCAAAGGCATCCCCGCGCTCTCCGAAACCGTGGCCCTCCTCACCGACGGCCGCTTCTCCGGAGCCACCCGCGGCCTGATGGCCGGCCACGTCGCCCCCGAAGCCCAGCTCGGCGGTCCCATCGCCGCCGTCCGCGAAGGCGACACCATCACCTTCGACATCCCCAACCGCAAACTAACCCTCAACGTCCCCGAAGCCGAGATCGCCAAGCGCCTGGCCGCATGGAAGGCCCCTGAACCCCGCTTCAAACGCGGCGTCTTCGCCAAGTACGCAAACTCAGTAAGCAGCGCCAGTGAAGGAGCTGTCACAACGTAGCAACAGATTCGTCGGAGAAATCAAATGGATCCAGGTCTGACTGATGGCTTACTGATGCCGCTTCTTTTTACAGGAATGTTTGCGTTCCTTAGCGGTGGCTGGACATTTGTTGTCGGAGGCGGAACACCGAAGATAAGAAGAGTGTGGTTTAGCTCGGTAATCTTCATATTCCTATCTTGCGAAGCGATGGCATGGCACAAAGCGATAGCTCAAGTGACCGGCTTTGAGAATGCTTGGAAGTTTCTCATCGTTATCTTCTTCGTGGCTTCAATCGCGTTCTACTTGTATCTCCGCAAACGCGCTACACGTGGCGAAATCTTTACAAATAACTAGAGGGCCGAATCATGGCAAATAAAAACCAACACCCCCAACTCACCGGAGCCGAAATCATCTGGGCCACCCTGGCCGGCGAAGGCGTGGACAAAGTCTTCGGCTACCCGGGCGGAGCCATCCTCCCCGCCTACGACGCCCTGCGCAAGTTCCCCATCCACCACATCCTCGTCCGCCACGAGCAGGGCGCCGCGCACATGGCCGACGGCTACGCCCGCGCCTCCGGCAAGGTCGGCGTCTGCATCGCCACCTCCGGCCCCGGCGCCACCAACCTCGTCACCGGCATCGCCACCGCCATGCTCGACTCCATCCCCATCGTCGCCATCACCGGCCAGGTCGGCAGCAAAGTCCTCGGCAGCGACGCCTTTCAGGAGATCGACATCACCGGCATCACCCTGCCCATCACCAAGCACAACTACCTCGTCACCCGCGCCGAAGACATCGCCCCCGCCATCCGCGAGGCCTTCCAGATCGCGAAGTCCGGCCGCCCCGGCCCCGTGCTCGTCGACATCACCAAAGACGCGCAACAAGCCACCGCGCCGTTCAACTTCGAAGCCGCCGCACCCAAGCCCTATCGCCCGCACCCCATGCTGCGCGCCGAATCCTCTTCGATCAAGCAAGCCATCGAGCTCATCAAAGCCGCAAAGAAGCCCGTCATCCTCGCCGGCCACGGCATCACGCACTCCGGCGCCGAAGCCGAGGTCCTCGCCTTCGCCGAACGCCAGCCAGATCCCCGTCGCCAGCACGCTCCTCGGCCTCGGCGGAGTCCCCACGCATCATCCGCTCTCGCTCGGCATGATGGGCATGCACGGCGAGTCATGGGTCAACAACGCCATCCAGCAGGCCGACCTCCTCCTCGCCTTCGGCATGCGCTTCGACGACCGCGTCACCGGCAACCTCGCCCACTACGCTCCCAACGCGAAGAAGATCCACATCGAGATCGACCCCTCCGAGATCAACAAGAACGTCCGCGCCGACGTCGCCCTCATCGGCGACCTCAAAGAGGTCCTCGAACTCCTCCTCCCGTTGCTGCCGAAGAACTCCGACACCAGCTGGCTCCGCGAGATCAACGCCATGAAGGGCGACGCCGCCGTCCGCGACATCATCAACCTCCCCGACAACGGCCACCTCTACGCCGCCCACGTCATCAACGACATCTGGCGCGAGGCCCTACGCGGCCGGCCGCGCAGAAAGAAACCATCGTCGTCACCGACGTAGGCCAGCACCAGATGTGGGAGGCCCAGTACTACAAGCACGACACCCCGCGCTCGCTCATCACCTCAGGCGGCCTCGGCACCATGGGCTTCGCGCTGCCCGCGGCCATAGGCGCAAAGGTCGCCTGCCCGGAGAAAGACGTCTGGGTCATCGCCGGCGACGGCGGCTTCCAGATGACCGCCGCCGAACTCTCCACCATCGTGCAGGAAAAACTCGCCATCAACATCGCCGTCATCAACAACGGCTTCCTCGGCATGGTCCGCCAGTGGCAGGAGGCCTTCTACGACAAGAACTACGCCGCCTCGCCCATCCTCTCACCCGACTTCGTCAAACTAGCCGCAGCCCACGGCATCGACGGCGCAACCGTCAATCAGCGCCAAAATGTAACCCCCACAGTCACAAAAGCACGTACCAGCAACAAACCGTTCCTCATCAATTTTCAGGTAGAAAAAGAAGACGGCGTCTACCCCATGATCGCCCCCGGCAGCGCCCTCCACGAGATGGTCCGCCGCCCGACAAAAAGACCCACTATTCGAAACCGCGGAGGACGAATAATGCCTGGTCTCTCCCATCGTCTGCCCGAATGCAAAGCCGCCATGAGCCAACCTGCCAAAAGCGGGCTGAAGGCCCGAGCTACCGTAGCCTGGGGCAAAGCCCCAGGTGCTCGACCCGCCACAAACCGCGGACTGAAGGTCCGCGCTAAATCTTCAATCCCAGACAAACCTCTCATCGAAGGCAACGTCGTACTTCGCAAACATCGCCCTCATCTCCGCCTGAAAATCTCGCTTTTTATGATGCGCACCTTGTGCATCAATGTACCGAACCAACGCGAGCCGATCGCTCAAGCCAACGGAGAAGACCGCGTAGCCCCGCTGCCATCCAAACCTGGCAAACTCTGGCCCATTTTGCTTAATCCACTTCGACGAAGAGACCTTCAACCTCTCAACCACTCGCGAGATCGCTTCCGTTCTGGCAAGAAACATCGCGATGTGCACGTGATCGGCAACACCGCCAATTCGAACGCAGATATTTTCCGAACTGTTCAAAACGGAGGCCAGATAAGCATGCATCTCACTCTGAATTCCATCCTTCAAAAAAGGACGCCGATCTTTGGTACTAAACACCAGATGAACGAGAACATACGAGAGGGACTGGGGCACGCTGGAAAGTATAACGCGAGCCTTCAGCACGCAAATCTAGCTTCAACCACTACCTGGGGCTGTGCCCCAGGCTATAACAACGCGGGCCTTCAGCCCGCTCCCCAGACCACCAGCGATCTGAAGGCCCGTGCTCGCCGGGTCGCTCTGACAGTTTTGGTGCTGCTCTGCGCAATCCCCTCCCACGCCCAGCCCTCGCACCAACTTCGCATCCGCATCATCAACGCCAAAACCAACCAGCCCATCCCCGACGAGCGCCTCAACGTAGCCCTCCGCACCGACCAAATCGGTTCCGTCGCCATGGCCACCGACAAGACCGGCGTCATCCTCGTCGACCCCGGCCACGCCACCACCATCCGCATCCTCGCCAACATGTACGCCGACTGCCGCCCACGCGCCGAGCTCTACACCGACTACTCCATCGACACCATCCGCCGCACCGGCATCACCACAGGCAACCTCTGCGGCGGCACACCCCACACAGCGAAGCCCGGCGAACTCCTACTCTACGAGATCCCCAAGACCTACATTCCCGCCTTCGGAGAGCCACCCGCCAGCAACCTGCCCCACTCCGACGAGAACCCACACGTGCCCCCGAAACCACAATAGACACTCGCGATGCTCCCGCAAAACCGACTTGCCAACGCACTGACTTGCTTAGAAAGGTACTCATGCTCCACACCTTCGTAGCCCACGTTCAAGACAAACCCGGCGTCCTCACCCGAGTCGCCTCGCTCTTCCGTCGTCTCAACATCAACATCGTCTCGTTGACCGTTGGCGAATCCGAGCGCGAAGACGTCTCCCGCATGACCATCGTCTGCGAGGCGCCCGACCACGCCGCGCATCGCATCCGTGCCTCGCTCTACAAACTCGAGATCACGGTCGACGTCGACGAGGTCGGCCGCGCCGATGCCGTCATCCGCGAGCTCTGCCTCGTCAAAGTAGGCGCAGGGCCCTCACATCCGCTCGGCCAACACTCTCGCTCGCAGATCTTCGAGCTCGCCACCGTCTTCAAGGCCCGCGTCGTCGACCTCGCCCCCGAATCCATCATGCTCGAACTCACGGGCAGCTCCTCGAAGATCGAAGGCCTCATCCAGGTCATCACCGAGAGCGGCTACACCATCCTCGAGGTCTCCCGCACCGGCCGCATGGCCATGCGCCGAGGCCACCACACCAGCCGCGTCCTCAAAGCCCTCGGCACCGCCGACCCCGAAGACCTCAACCAAGCCAACTTCGCCGAAAAATCCGGCACAGAAGAAATTCTCCCTACCGAGTTCGCAGAGGATGAAAGCTAAAGCTGACCACGGATTTCACGGATCAGTACGGATCAAAGAAATAAATGTCGACGCTGAACGGCATCGCGCACAAATTATTCTTTTTACTTTCGCTCTGAATCCGCTTTTATCCGCGTCATCCGCGGTCGGTTCCTAACTCAATTCAGCTACCATTACAACCAAAGGAAAGAGACAATCATGGCAAAGGCATACCACGACGCAGACGCAGACCTCTCCCTCATCCAGGCAAAGAAAGTCGCCATCATCGGCTACGGCTCGCAGGGTCACGCTCACGCCCTCAACCTCAAGGACTCCGGCGTCGACGTTCGCGTTGGCCTTCGCCCCGACTCGCCCAACGCCGAGCGCGCCCGCAAAGCCGGCCTCGTCGTCGACACCGTCGCCAACGTCAGCAAGTGGGCCGACGTCATCATGAACCTCACGCCCGACCAGACCGCCGCCAAGGTCTACCACGCAGAGATCGCCCCCAACATGAAGCCCAACGTCACGCTCATGTTCGCGCACGGCTTCAACATCCGCTTCCGCACCATCACGCCGCCCGCAACAGTCGACGTCTCGCTCGTCGCACCCAAAGGCCCCGGCCATCGCGTCCGCGAGGTCTTTACCGAAGGCGGCGGCGTCCCCGGCCTCGTCGCCGTCGAGCAGGATGCCAGCGGCCACGCACTCGCACTTGCCCTCAGCTACGCCAAGGGCATCGGCTGCACGCGCGGCGGAGTCCTCCAAACCACCTTCACCGAGGAGACCGAGACCGACCTCTTCGGCGAACAGGCCGTCCTCTGCGGCGGCACCAGCGCCCTCGTCAAAGCAGGCTTCGAAACTTTCGTCGAAGCCGGCTATCAACCCGAGCTCGCCTACTTCGAGGTTCTTCACGAGCTCAAGCTCATCGTCGACCTGATGTATCGCGGCGGCCTCGAGTACATGCGCCACTCCATCTCCGACACAGCCGAGTGGGGCGACTACGTCGCCGGTCCACGCATCGTCACCCCCGAAGTGAAAAAGGCGATGAAGTCTCTCCTCAACGACATTCAGGATGGCACCTTCGCCAAAAAATTCATCGAAGAGAACGAGACCGGACGCCACGAGTTCGCCCGCATCCGCAAGGCCGAAGCCGCACTGCAGATCGAGAAGGTCGGCGCGGAACTTCGCAAATCCATGCCCTTCCTCGATCCCGTCGTGGTCAAAGACGGCCAGGTTCACAAGGCTTAAGCCAAATTATTACCAGAAGATAGATACAATTCCGCAGAATCGAAGTCAAAGAGGCGGCATCCAATCAGGTGTCGCCTTTCCCTCTTCAAACATCATTCCAACATTGGCACGACCACGCGAAAGACTACGAATCCGGAACTTCTGTAGCACGGAACTCCTGTAACAATAGAGGCGTAGACAATAGAAACGACTCGATGCCCACGCATAGAAGGAGCTCAGAGATGGCTACTCTAAACAGTTACGAAAGCCTGCTTCCCACCCAGCAACTCAACCAGACCGAACAGCCGGTCATGGCCGGTGCGCCTGCGGTGCCGACGCCAATCCCCGAGATCGTCGCCGCTCTTCGCACCGTCGCGCAGCTCGATGGCCTCACCGAAGAGGAGTACACCTGGCTCGCAGCCCACGGCACAGAGCGAGTCGGCCCCGATCGCTCCATTCTCTTCCGCGACAACGACCCCGCCCGCAATATGAACTTCATCCTCCGCGGCGAAGTCCAGGTACGCCGTCGCCAGTCAGGCAATACCGCGCTCTTCATCGGGCGCGCCGGCTCTATGACCGGCAAACTTCCCTTCTCGCGCATGAAGAACTACGGCGGCGAGGGTTTTGCTGTTGGCCCTGTCTGGTCCATCGATATCCCCGACACGCTCTTCCCCGAGATGCTCACCGCCATCCCATCCATGGGCCAGCGCTGCGTCTCCGTTCTGCTCGATCGCGTCCGCGAGGTCACCCGCATCGAGCAGCAATCGGAAAAACTCAGCGCCCTCGGCAAACTCGCCGCCAACCTGAGCCACGAGTTGAACAACCCCGCCTCTGCTGCCCAACGTTGCGCCGCCAGCCTCTTCGGCGAACTGCGCGAGTACGGCGAACAGAAGTACCGCCTCGGCAACCTCTGCCTCTCCGATCAGGAGATCGCCGGCTACCGCGAATGGGTCCAGAACGCCCGCGCCCGCATGGGCGCCTACCTGCGCTACCAGGGGCCGCAAAGCCCGCTCGCTGTCACCGACCGCGAGGACTCCATCGTCCGCTGGCTCAACGCCCACAACGTTCCCGAGCCATGGAACATCGCCCCCGCGCTCTCAGAGACCAACCTCCCCATCGACCTGCTCGACGAACTCGCCAGCGTCACTCGCCCCGAGGTTCTTCCCGTCGCCCTCGCCACCGTCTCGCGTTCGCTCCGCGTCGAGCGCCTCGCCGAAACCGTCGTCGACTCCACCGTCCGCATCTTCGATCTCATCAGCGCCATCAAGGACTACTCCTACATGGACCAGGCGCCGATTCAGGACGTCGACCTCGCGCAGTCTCTCGAGAACACGCTCGTCATGTTCAACTCCCGGCTCAAAAACGTCGCCGTCGAACTCAACTTCGACCCCGAGCTTCCGCCGGTCAGCGCGTATGGCAGCGAGCTCAACCAGGTCTGGACCGCGCTGATCGAAAATGCCCTCGAAAGCATGAACGACATGGGCACCCTCCGCCTCACAACTCAGCTGAACGGCTCCATGGCTCTGGTTGAGGTATGGGACGATGGCCCCGGCATCGACCCCGCCATTCGCTCCCGCATCTTCGAGCCATTCTTCACCACCAAAGCCCCCGGCCGCGGCCTCGGGCTCGGGCTCGACGCCGTCCAACGCATCGCCAGCAAGCACTCCGGCTTCGTCACCGTCGAATCGAAACCTGGCGCCACCTGCTTCCAGATCCGCATCCCCCTCGACCGAGCACAGGCCTACTAAAAACGAGACGGGAGAGACCGTAGCCTCTCCCGTTCCAACATCTTCCGACCGTTACTTGATAATTTCGACGCCCCGCCAAAACGCGATATGGTGTTTCACGTTCCGCGCCGCCGGCTTGGGATCAGGGTAATACCATGCCGCGTCAGGGTTCTCCTGCCCGTCCACGATGACCGTGTAATACCGCGCCTGCCCCTTCCATGGGCAACTTGACGTCGTTGAACTTGTCTTGAGAAACTCCCTTTTTACCGTTTCATCCGGGAAATAGATATTCCCCTCAACCATCTCCGTCTTTTCACTCTCGGCCAGAGTCTGGCCATTCCAAACTGCTTTTGCCATAATCTACTACCCGCATTCTTTTCAATGATTTACGACGGGGGCGCCGCACCAGCAGGCCATCACCGTCCAGACCGATACCCTGAGGCTACAACCTAGTTGTAACAGAAATGGGGCATAAAAGGCAAAGAGGCGTAACCCGAGCAACAGGTTACGCCCCAACCGCTCACGCCTAAGCCTGGCCGAGCGCCTTCTTGATTCCTTCGTGACGCGCCTTCGCCGCAGGATACCGTTCGATCAACCCGGCTGTCTGTGGCATAAACGTACTGCCACCCTCTTTTTCCTTCGCGGCATGCAAAGGATGGAACTTCGTGTAGATGAAGATACCTTCGCCATTCGACTCCAGAAACAGAGCCGGATCGAGCGCCCCCTGCATCACCAGCGAGGCAGCCATCTCCCAGTAAGAGATCGTCTGACGCCAGTGCGCGGTCTCCTTCGCCGCAGCCTGCAACTCCTCAAGATCCTTGGGTTGAAACTTGAAGATCACAAACTCTCTCGCCTCGCGCAGTAACTTCTCCCGCCGAAGGTCGTACAGCTTCATTACCAACTCTGCATCGGATACAGTTGCCATTTACGTTCTATCTCCTGGTCTATTTTTGTTCTTGGCTAAGCTAAGCTACACTCTCAACCACTGCCCGGGTCTTCTCCGGATCAGGCTTCTCAATCGCCGGCACAGGTGCAGGTCCAGCGATCTTCTTCTCGTACGTGCATAGCGGAGTCGTTGGCTCCACCTCCGGCGCACCCTTCTTCTTCCGTCGCTTCGGCAACGCCTCACGATTATTCGGGCACACCAGGTGCGTCCCCTTGTCGTTGGTCACCTCAAGCAGATAAGCGCTGTCGCACTTCGGACAAGTCTTGTTCACCAGCTTCAGATTCGAAGCGAAGTCGCACTTCGGATAGTTCACGCAGCCGTAGAACACATCGCCGCGTTTCGTCTTGCGCACGGCAATATCGCCGCCATCCTTCGGGCACTTCACCTCCAGCAGCTCCTGCTTGATGTACTTGCACTTCGGATATCCGCTGCAGCTAATAAACTCGCCATACTGCCCATTCCGCAGCAGCAGCGGTTTTCCGCACTTCGGACACGCCTCTTCCAACTGCACCGGCGGCTTCTGCTGCACCTTCTGGTTCAGCTTGCGAATCGTCTTGCACGGCGGATCTTCGTTGTACCCAGGGCAAGCCATAAACGGCCCCCACGGCCCATTTCGTAGCACCATCACGCGTCCGCAGTTATCGCAGAACTCTTCTTCTGCAACCTCATCGGCTCCCGGCGCGCTCAGGTCAGGCTTCGCCGCAAAGTTCTCCTTCGTAAAGTCGCAGCTCACTGGCTCGACCGTCACCTTCTTGCCCTGCTCCGCCGCCTCAGCAATCGCCGCCGCCATCTCCTTCGCGTCGCCGACCTCTTTCGAGTACTCGACCACATCTTCGGTCGTCGCCTTCACAATCAGCGGAAACTCGAACGCCTTCGTCACCTTCTTCGTCACGGCCTTCGAGTCTTTCTTCCACGGCCCCGCCGCAATCGTCATCGGCTTTGCCTTGGTGAAGTTGCTGCACGAATAAAAGCTCCCGAACTTACCCCATTTCAGAATCAGCGGAGCGCCGCAGTTATCGCATACTTCCTTCGTCGGCTCCTCCATCCGCTTGATGTCTTCCATGTTCTTGCCGGCGACGCTCAACTCCTTCTCGAAGTGGTCGTAGAAGCCGTTCAGCAGATCGGTCCACTTCTCCTTACCGTCCTCCACAGCGTCCAATTCGCCCTCAAGCGTAGCGGTATACGCCGTGTCGAAGATGTACGGAAAGTTCTTCACCAGCAGTTTCGTGACGACGATGCCAATCTCCGTCGGCACAAACTTCGCCTGGATCTTCTTCACATAGTCGCGATCCTGAATTGTATTAATGATGGACGCATACGTCGAAGGCCTACCAATCCCCTTCTCCTCGAGCGTCTTCACCAGGCTCGCTTCGTTGTACCTGGGCGGTGGCTGCGTAAACTTCTGCTGCGGATCCAGCTTCTCCAGCCGCAGAGCCTCGCCATTGTTCAACTCGGGCAATCTGCTCTCGGCCTCTTCTTCGCCATCATCCTTAGCGTCCTGATCGCAGACTTCGCCGCAGCCTCTTCCTTGGCAGCCTTGTCCTTCGCTGCCTGCCGCGCCCGTTTATCCTCTTCGTCAAACTTCAGGTGTCCCTCAAACTTCAACACACTGCCCGTCACGCGGAAGTCATACGCCTGCTTCGCCTGCGCCACAATATCCACCGTCGTCTGGTCGAAGATCGCCGGCGTCATCTGGCTCGAAACAAACCGCTGCCAGATCAGCTTGTACAGCCGATACTGCTCGTCACTCAAATACTTCCGTATCGAATCCGGCGTGAACGAAACATTCGTCGGACGAATCGCCTCGTGTGCGTCCTGCGCCTCGACCTGTTTCTTGCCCAGGTATTCGTTCGGCGTCGCCGGCAGATATTTCGCACCAAGCTTCCCGATAAACTCGCGAGCCTCGGCGATCGCATCGGCGCTCACACGCGTCGAATCGGTGCGCATATACGTAATCAGACCGACCGTACCCTCCGAACCAATCTCCACACCTTCATAGAGTCGCTGCGCCACGCCCATCGTGCGCCGAACATTAAAGCCCAGCCGCCCCGAAGCATCCTGTTGCAGTTTGCTCGTCGTAAACGGAGCCTTCGGATTGCTTCTGCGCTCCTTCTTCTCTACCGAACGCACGCTCCACTTCGCATGCTCCAGCTCGCCGAGCGCCTCATCGACCGCCTCTCTATCCGGCAGCGCATTCGAAAGAAAGAGTTCCTTCCCCTCTTCATCTTTTCCATTCGCAACCCGCGAAGGAGTCCCATTCACCCCGACAAACCGCGCCGTAAAGCTCTGCTTGCCGCCAGTCGGCTCCAGAACCGCGTCAATCGTCCAGTACTCCACCGGATCAAACGCGTTAATCTCCTGCTCGCGCTCCACAATCAGCCGCAGCGCAACCGTCTGCACACGTCCAGCCGACAACCCGCGCCGCACCTTGTCCCACAGCAGCGGAGAGACCTGGTACCCGACCAACCGGTCCAGCACTCGCCGCGTCTGCTGCGCGTCAACCAGGTCCTCATCAATATCCCGCGCCTGTAGAAACGCCGCCTGCACAGCTTTTTTCGTAATCTCATTAAAGGTAACGCGCCGCACCTGCGATTTATTCTTCATCATCGGCAGCAGCTGCATCGACAGATGCGCGGCAATCGCCTCGCCTTCGCGGTCAGGGTCGGGTGCCAGATAAACCATGTCTGCCTTCGACGCCAGCTTCTTCAACCGGTCGACAACTTTTTCCTTCCCCGGAGACACGATCAGCGTCGGCTCAAACGTCCGATGCTTCAGCTCCACGCCGATCTCGTTCTTCGGCAGGTCCATGATGTGCCCAATCGAGGCCTCCACCACGTAGTCGCTGCCGAGATATTTCCCGATCGTCTTCGCCTTTGCCGGCGACTCCACGATCACAAGTGATTTAGCCATTCTTTCCCTTCACCACGAGAACACGTTGCCGAAGCAAAACGTTCCAACTCTTCCTTGTTCCTTTGCGAACCTAACACGCTTTCTGCAAACGCGTCATCTTCTCAGCAATCTTTCAACTGACGAAAATCATTCCAGAAGGTCACAACCATACAACATCTCCCAGCGGAAAACCTACACCGGGAACCATCCGTCAAACCAAACGACAGCCAAGACTTACATTTATTTTTGTGATCGTCCCGCTAGCGCCGAAACCATGCAGCATCCATACGTCCTAAAATGCCCGCACATAATTTTTTCCGGGAAGCTGCCGAACCCGCCCTGCAAGCTCCAGCTCAAACAATGCTGTGAAGATCTCCGCCGACCCCAGCTCCGGCTCCAACTGCTCGATCAACTCATCCAGTTGCAGTGATTCGTCATGTCGCAGCCGGTCAAAGACCATCCGCTCATGCTTCGGCATTGGCGTATCGTTAAATAGAGATGCAATCCCTCCAGCTTTCGATTCATCCTGCCCCCCTGCAGCCATCAGCTCATCCTCCAGCGCCAGCCGTATCTGCGACGGCAGATCTTCCCACACATCCTCCCATGTCGCCGTCAGCTTAGCCCCCTGCTTTATCAACGTGTTAGGCCCCCAGGCGTTCTTGTTCGTCACATTCCCCGGAACTGCATAAACGTCCCGATTCTGCTCCATCGCGCACCGCGCCGTAATCCGTGTTCCGCTATACTCCGCCGCCTCGATCACCAGCACCCCCACGCTCATTCCGCTCAAAATCCGATTCCGAATCGGAAAGTTCTGCGGCGCCGGAAACGTCCCCAGCCGATACTCGCTCACAATCGTCCCACCCGTCGCCACTATCTGCTCCGCCAGCTTCTTGTTCTCCTTCGGATAGATCACATCAATCCCCGTCCCCCAAACCGCCACGGTCTTCCCACCTGCCTCCATCGCTCCCTTATGCGCTGCCGTATCCACACCCCGCGCCATACCACTTAAAACCACTAGCCGCCGGTTCGCCAGGTCACGCGACAACAACTCCGCCATCCCCGCACCATACGGCGAAGGTTGCCGCGTCCCCACCACGGCAATCCCCGGTCGAGCCAGTTGTTTCACATCGCCGCGAATCCAAAGTGTCGTCGGCGGATCATAGATCTCCTTCAGCCGCTCCGGATACTCTTCATCCTCCGGCGTCAACACACTCGCGCCAGCCTCCATCGTCCGCTTTATCTCATCCTCAGCTGCGGCCCTGGCCTTTCCCTCAAAGACAAACTGCGCCGCAGCAGCCGGCATCCCCAACCCCTCCAGCTCCGTCAGCGAAGCCTCAAACAAACGCTCCGCCGCACCCAGCCGTCCCATCGCCTTCCATATTCGTGTCGGCCCCATCCCCGGCGTCAACGTCAACGCCATCCAAGCCATCTTCGCCACATCCAACCCACTCAGCCCAACCTGCTCTGCATCGCTGCTCGTCTTCATTTTGCTCTCTAACTCCAAATCTTCTGGCCCGAATAACTACGTCCGATGGAGACTATCACGCCTCCGTCTTAAACCCTTTCGCCCTCGCACTTCTTACACTCCACCTCTGTCCAATTCGCGCCGCCCTGCCCACTTCCGTCATCACCCACTCCCGCACCATCCACGGCGGATCATGCCTCACATGCTGCCCATGCCCGCACTCCAGCAGCGCCGCCCAATGCCCTTCCTCATCCTGATAAAAACTCACCACCGCCCTCCGCATCGCACGCTCTCCTCCAACATCAAATAAACTAGTCCTTTGACTACCTCATCGCTACCTAACATGCTCCGTGTCGCCGCCATCAAATTCCTCAACCCCGCTCCCCTCATGTGGGATTTCGAGCACCCACCCCACGCCGCCGCACTTGCGCAACGCTACACCCTCCACTACACCCAGCCCTCTCTCTGCGCCGACGAGCTCCTCGCCTCCCGCGCCGACCTCGGCCTCATCCCCATCGCCTCCCTCACGCCCGACCTCGCCATCGTCGCCGGCTGCACCATCGCCTCCCTCAACGAAGTCCGCTCCATCCAACTCATCGTCAAATCACCGCACACTCTCAGCACCATCAAAACCATCGCCGCCGACACCGCCTCGCGCAGCTCTCTCGCCTACGCCGAGATCCTCTTCCGCAAATTCCTCAACACGCATCCCACCTTCCTCCCCGCCGCAGCCGATCCCATCGCCATGCTGCAACAAGCCGACGCCGCCATCCTCATCGGCGATCCCGCACTCCTCGCCCTCGAATCCCGCGACCACATCGAATCCGCCATCGGCCCCTGCCGGTGGTTCGATCTCGCCCGTGAGTGGCACACCCGCACCCATCTCCCCTGGGTCGCCGCCGTCTGGGCCGTCCGCCCAGAAGCACTTCGCAAACCCAACCTCACCGCCGCACAACTCACCCAGGACCTCGAAGCCTCACGCGATCACGGTCTCGCTCACATCGACCAGCTCGTCGAACAGTGGACCCCACGCATCGCCATCCCGCCCGCAACCATCCGCCACTACCTCACCCAGAACATTCACTATCGCCTCGACCCCGACTGCATTCGCGCCATCGAGCTCTTCCGCCGATACGCCGCCGAAGTCGATGTTCTTCCCGCACTCCCCCGCCTCCGCTTCCTCTATAATCGCATCCATCCTTCCAAATCTTCGCGCCACGACATTCTTGCGACTTCATCAACGTCCAGATCCGACGTCTCACTCAATCAGGTATGAAATTCCTCGCGGCTGCTCTCACCACGGCAAAGTCCCTCGCAGCAGCCGCCCTCCAGGCCGCACCTGCCCATCGCCCTGCCCGCAACCCACTCCTTCATCTGTTCTTCAGCTTCGGCATCTTCGGCGTCTTTCTGGTCTCCATCGTCGACAGCTCCTTCGTCCCGTTGCCCCTGCCCGGCATCACCGACATCATGATCATCGTGATGTCCGCTCGTCATCAGCACATCATCCTGCTCGTTCTCTTCGCCACAGCTGGCTCTGCGCTCGGCGGATACCTGAGCTACCAGGTTGGCCAGCGCGGCGGCATCGCCTTCCTTGAAAAGCACGTTCCCGCCCGCATCTTCAAACGCGTCTGCGAGTGGATGAACAACCACGCCATCCTCTCCGTCGCCCTTCCCGCCATCCTGCCGCCACCTATGCCACTCAGCCCCTTCGTCCTCGCTGCCGGTGCGCTTAAGATGTCGCGAAAGAAGTTTCTCACCACCTTCACCATCAGCCGAGCACTCCGTCACACCATCGCCGCATGGCTCGGCATCCACTACGGCCGCCACATCCTTCGCCTGTGGAACAGCCTGTCAGCCGAATACGCGACGCCGATCCTCATCGTTCTCTGGGTCGGCATCGCCATCAGCTGCGCCTTTGCCTTCTGGAAGCTCTACAAAACCTCGCGCAACGTCGGTGCCCACTCGGGAAACCTCGTCGATCATCCCAACCCAACCGCCTGATCTACGCGACACCGCCACCGGCTGCTTCAACCACTCCCGCAACCGCTGCCGTGAAGAGCCCTCTCTTCACCCATTCCATAAAACACCTTCAACGTCCCCGCTAAAACTCCCACCGCAGCAACGTCGCGCCAACGGTAAACCCAGCGCCAACACTAGCCAGCAGAACGAGATCGCCCTTCTTCAACCGCTTCTCCTCAAGCGCCGTCTGCATCGCCATCGGGATCGTGGCCGCCGTAGTATTCCCAAACCGGTCGATATTGATAATCACCGAATTCTCCGGCATCCCCAGCCGCTCCGCCGTCGAAAGAATGATCCGCTTATTCGCCTGATGAGGAATAAAGCAACCCAACTCCTTGCCCTCCACCCCATTGCGCGACAGAATCGTCTCCGCCGCCTCCGCCATCTTGCGCACCGCAAACTTATACACCGCCTGCCCTTCCTGGTGGACGTAGTGCATCTTCTTCTCCACCGTCTCCGCAGTTGGAGGATTCAGACTCCCGCCGCCCGGCATATTCAGCGCCGCCGCACCCGATCCATCGATCTCGTGAAAATAATCGATTAACCCAATCTCCCCTTCGGCACAAGGCTCCAGCAGCACCGCGCCCGCACCATCGCCAAAGATCACGCAGGTCGCTCTATCCGTATAGTCGATGATCGAGCTCATCACATCTGCCCCAATCACCATCACCTTCTTGTGCATCCCGCTCTCAATCAGCTTCGCCCCCACCTGCAGCGCATACGGAAACCCCGAGCACGCAGCCGAAAGATCGAACCCCCACGCGCCCTTCGCACCCAGTCTGTCCTGCACCAGGCACGCCGTCGCCGGAAAAAACATGTCCGGCGTCACCGTTGCAACGATGATCACCTCAAGCTCACTCGCATTGATCCCGCGATTGGCCAGACAAATCTTCGCCGCTTCCACCGCCAGATCGCTCGTCGCCACGCCCGAGTCCACGATATGCCGCTCACGAATCCCCGTTCGTTCTGTAATCCACTCGTCGTTCGTCGCGACCATCTTTTCAAGATCCGCATTGGTCAACAACCGTGGCGGTACATACGTCCCCACCGAACTGATCTTCGCACGCACCGGTGTTCGCAGCTTCAACGTCAAACTCAAACTCTCACCTCATCTGGTTTCACAGCAATCACAACAAAGACTCGTTACAAACCAACCAATGTTTCCCTTGTCGAAGATCATTCTCTCCGAGAAGGGCACTCATGTCATCTACCCATTGACGCGCTCGAAGCAGCAAAAGACTTAGCACAATGACACAACGGCCATTTCATCTCTTGAACATTGAATTGTGAAGGAAGGAACGAAACTAGGACCACCGGGCAACCTACTGCGCCATTGCGAATGGTGCCACAGCATAAATGGAGGAAATTAGTGCACCGGGCGACCTACTGCGCCATTGCGCGGACTACCGCGGCACGAAACGGTAGAGGAAAATTAGTGCACCGGGCGACCTACTGCGCCCATAATTACCCGTTACCGTTGCTTCCTTCCGGACCTGGCGGGGTTGGCGGGATTACGTCGCGTAGGACCCGGCACAGAAACCAGTTTACCACCTCCAAACCTCCCTGCGTTCGCCTGCCGTCATCGACGCCGTTTGAAACTTGCACTCTCTCTTCATCAATAATCTCTGCAGACGAGTTCGCATACACTGGCTCTCATGCGAAATCCTCTCCTTCTCGCTGCCCTCTTCCTCAGCATCACTCTGCACGCACAAGACGTCCACATCCGCGTCGACCCCACGGCCCCACCCGCCGACCCGGCAACGAAGACACGCACCGATCTTCCCCACCATCCAGAACGCGATGGACCATCACCCCTTGGGCCCGGCCCCGGCGGTCGCGTCTTCATCGAGATCGCTCCCGGCACCTATCACGAGCGCGTCATCGTCACGCAAAACCACACCAACATCACCTTCCTCGGCATGGGCAAATCTCCAGAAGACGTCGTCATCACCAACTCGCTCAACGCAAAACAAGCCGGCGGCACCTTCTTCACCGAAACCGTCGAGATCAACGGCACAGGTTTTGAAGCCGACAACATCACCTTCGAAAACTCCGCCGGCAACACCGGGCCAGGCAGTCGCCGTAGCCGATCGCGCCGACCGCAGCATCTTCAAACACTGCCGCTTCCTCGGCCATCAGGACACGCTCTTCGCCGACTACGGCCGCCAATACTACGTCGACTCCTACATCGAAGGCGGCGTCGACTTCATCTTCGGCAACGCCACCGCCGTCTTCGACCACACCGAACTGCACGCCAACGGCCCCGGCTACCTCACCGCGCAATCCCGCACCGCGCCCGACCAAACCACCGGCTACGTCATCCTCAATAGCAACGTCACCAGCAGCATCGATCCACGATGCCCCACCGCCACCCATGGACGCAACCACACCCGGAGCCAAAAGCTCCACCGCCGCGCGCACAACACCATCGGCCTCGGCCGTCCCTGGCGTCCCTACTCCCGCGTCATCTATATCAACACCTCGCTCCCCGCCGATCTCAACCCCGCCGGCTGGAACAACTGGAACAATCCCGCCAACGAAAACACCGCCTACTACGCTGAGTCCGGCTCCACCGGCCCCGGAGCAATCACAAGCCCGAATCCCAACCCCCGTGTCCCCTGGTCCCACCAGCTAACTCCCGCCGAAGCAAAGTCATACCTCCCCGCAAACTTCCTCCGCTGGCTCAGACCACTGGAACTCGGAAGCAGAAGCGGCTAAACTTCCCTGACGATAAAGAGGAATCCCCAGTGCCAAATCGATTTTCCAGACGAACCTTCGCCCGCCTCTTCGGCGCAGCCGCCGTCGCCCCCACTGCACTCTCAAATCTTCGCCAACCTCTGCCTACGCGGAGACAGGCACCATCCGCACTCACCGCGCGATCCTTTCCAAAGGGCTTCCTCTGGGGCTCCGCAACCGCCTCGTATCAGGTCGAAGGCGCCGTCAACGAAGATGGCCGCGGTCCCTCCATCTGGGACACCTTCTCCCACACCCCCGGCAAGACCAACAACGGAGACACCGGCGACGTCGCCGACGACCACTACCATCGCTACAAAGAAGACGTTGCGCTCATGAAGGCTCTCGGCCTCCAGACCTATCGTTTTTCGGTCGCATGGTCGCGCGTCTTTCCGCAAGGCACCGGCACACCCAACCCCAAGGGCCTCGACTTCTACAACCGCCTCGTCGACGAGCTGCTCGCCAACAACATTCAACCCTACTGCACGCTCTTTCACTGGGATCTCCCCCAGGCTCTCGAAGACAAAGGCGGCTGGCAGTCTCGCGACACCGCCGAAGCCTTCGCGGCCTACGCTGGCTACGTCGCCGCACGCCTCTCCGACCGCGTCAAAAACTTCATGACTCTCAACGAGATGCGCTCCTTCGTCGACATCGGCTACAAAGACGGCCGCCACGCACCCGGCCTCAAGCTCTCTCCTGCCGGCGTCAACCAGGTTCGTCATCACGCTGTCCTCGCGCACGGCCTCGGCGTGCAAGCCATCCGCGCCCAGGCCAAACCCGGCACCAAAGTCGGCCTCGCCGAAAACGCCACCATCGCCGTCCCCGTCATCGAAACACCCGAGCACATCGCCGCCGCAAAGAAGGCCATGCGCGAAGCCAACGCCGGCTACCTCACCGTCATCATGGAGGGCCGCTACACCGACGCCTATCTCGCAGCCGCAGCCGCGGCGGCGCCAAAGTTCACCAGCGCCGACATGAAGGCCATCGGCTCCCCCATCGACTTCGTCGGCCTCAATATCTACACCCCCGCCTACGTTCGCGCCGACGACTCACCCGCCGGCTTCGCCATGGTCCCTACCCCAGCCTCCTTCCCGCACATGATGAGCACCTGGCTCCACGTCGGCCCCGAAGCGCTCTACTGGGGTCCAAAGCTCGTCACTCAACTCTGGAACGCCAAGGAGATCTACATCACCGAAAACGGAGCGTCGTCGACCGACGTCCTCACACCCGACGGCCACGTCTACGACTCCGACCGCATCATGTACCTCCGCAACTACCTCACTCATCTCCACCGCGCCGCCTCCGAGGGAGTCCCCGTCCGCGGCTACTTCTGCTGGAGCTTCCTCGACAACTACGAGTGGGCCGACGGCTACGCCTACCGCTTCGGCCTCCACTACGTCGACTTCAAAACCCAGAAGCGCACGCCAAAACTCAGCGCCCACTTCTACAAAGAGGTCATCGCCCGCAACGGCCTGGCCTAGGCCAGCAAAAAATTCACCTCCCGGTCAGCATTCTCTGCGGTACTCTCATGCTCACCGGGAGGGTCTCTCATGCGTTGCTTCCGTCTCTGCCCTGTACTTCTTGCTGCCGCCGCCGTCTCGTTCTGTTCGTTCAGCCTCGCGCAAAACGAAACCCCGATGCCCCGCGACTACCGCGGCGTCCAGACCTACATCCCCGGCATCTACGTCACCCCGGTTCCCAACGCGCCCTTCGCGGCCAAGGTGGAGATCATCTCTCACGATCTCCTGCCCGACGGCACCGTCAACATCCGAACCACGATCAACCACATCGCCCGCAGCTCCTCCGGCCGCATCTACAACGAGCGCCGCCGCCTCGTCCCCGTCAACTTCAAAGGCGATCCCGCCCTTCTCTCCGGCCACATCTACGATCCCTCCAGCCGCCTCAACATCTTCTACGATCCCTCCACCCGCATCGCTCGCGAGACCACCCTGCCCCAGCCCCCGCGTCCACCTGCCAACAGCGTTCCCTCGCGCACCCCGCCCGACAATCCCTTCTTCAAACAGGAAGACATCGGCACCCAGCCCCTCGGCGGCCTCACCCTCACCGGAATCCGCAAAACGCACATCATCCCCGCCGCCGCCAGCACCACCGGCAAAGACATCGTCATCATCGACGAGTACTGGTACTCCCCCGACCTCGCCGTCTACATGATCATCAAGCACAACGAACCACGCACCGGCGAGCAGATCGTCGCCATCACCGACGTCGAACGCCACGAACCCGAAGCCTCTCTCTTCGTCGTTCCCCACACCTACAAGGTCGTCGACGAAACCCCTCCCGCACAATAGCCAGAAATAGCGCGGCACCGCAACCGCCGAGCCACGCACGACCTCTGAAACTGCGCGAAAACTGCTAAAATAGACGTCTGTGACTCCCCCCGCCACTCTCGATACTCCGGCCTCGGAAACCCCTGTCAAAACCCGCCCCAAGGTAGGCTTCGTCTCTCTCGGCTGCCCCAAAAACCTCGTCGACTCCGAGGTCATGATGGGCCTGCTCCACCACAACGGAGCCCAGCTCACCCCCAACGCCGAAGACGCCGAGATCATCGTCATCAACACCTGCAGCTTCATCGACTCCGCCAAGCAGGAGTCCGTCAACACCATCCTCGAGATGGTCCAGCACAAGCAGCAGAACGGCGGCAAAGCCCAGCGCATCGTCGTCGCCGGCTGCCTCGTCGAGCGCTACCGCGACGAAATCCAGAAGAACATCCCCGAAGTAGACGCCGTAGTCGGCACCGGCGAACTCGAAGCCATCCTCGCCGCCGCCGGCCTAACCCCCACCGGCCACGCCAACAACTCCCCCTTCAACATCCTCACGCAGTCGCAGATCTCCCGCGCTCCCAGCGCCGTCCACCAGCACTCCCACCCAACCAAATCAGGCGCACAACTCAAGATCGAACAAACAACGGAGCCCGACGCGAAGTCCTTCCGCCCCGAAGGCGACGCCCGCGAACAATCCGGCCGCTTCTCCCGCGCCTCATGGGACGGAGCCACCGCCGCGCTCCCCGAATACCTCTACAACGACGAAACCCCGCGCATCCTCACCACCCCACGCGCCAGCGCCTACATCAAGATCGCCGAAGGCTGCGACCACCCCTGCAGCTTCTGCATCATCCCGCAGCTACGCGGCAAGTTCCGCTCCCGCCGCATGTCGTCGATCATCCACGAAGCCGAAAACCTCATCGCCCAAGGCGTCCGCGAGATCACCCTCATCGGCCAGGACACCACCTGCTACGGCGAAGACCTCGGCCTCACCGATGGCCTGGCCCAACTACTCGACGCACTCGCTGTCCTCCCCGGCCTCCGCTGGCTGCGCTTCCTCTACACCTACCCCAACAAGGTCACCACCCGCCTGCTCGAAACCATGGCCAGGCACGACACCATCGCCAAGTATCTCGACGTCCCGCTCCAGCACGCGAGCCCCACCGTCCTCAAGCGCATGAAGCGCGGCGGCAACGCACAAATCTTCCTCGACCTCATCGCCAAGGCCCGCCGCATCGTTCCCGGCATCGTCATCCGGACGTCCTTCATCGTCGGCTTCCCCGGCGAAACCGAAGCCGACTACAAAGAACTCGAAGCCTTCATCACCGCCGCAAAAATAGACTGGCTAGGCGTCTTCACCTACTCCGACGAAGAGGGCGCCAAGGCCTTCGACCTGGCCGACGAACTCAAGGTCCCCACGCGCACCATCCAGTCCCGCCGCAACAAGCTGATGAAGCTCCAGCAAAAGATCAGCACCAAATCCAAAGCCGCATGGGTAGGCCGCGAGATCGACCTACTAGTCGAAGGCGAATCCGAAGAGACCGAACTCCTCTGGCAGGGCCGCACCCCACTCCACGCCCCAGAGATCGACGGCAAGGTCCTCATCAACGACTTCGGCCCCCACGAAACCCTGGTCCCCGGCACCTTCTACCGCGCCGAAATCACCGAATCCCACGACTACGACGTAGTAGCCCGCATCGTAGAATAAATTTTTGCAGATTCCACATCAGTGAACGGATGAAGAAATGCGAAGTCACCTCGTCATTGCATTGCTTTTATGGACGCCTGTGTTTGCACAACAAGCAACATCTCCGCAGTGGATACGGGAAAGTAAAAGCGACAATTTCTCAGGCGCTTCCTACCTTGAATTTATTTTGCCGGGCAAGTTTGTTGACAAGCCAAAATATGGAAATACTGCAGCGCCAGGACTCCGAGTTCGGTGCCAGCCAGGAAAACATTCCGTTGGATATCACGTTTATACAATGGGTCGAACTATCTCCTCAGCACTTGTCATCGGCGATACAGTTGACGCACACGGCTATGGAACTGCTGTGATGTACCGACTTGATGACGGAAGACCTCAAGTAGAGGTATGGCAACAATCAACAGATTTTGCAGGCGTCTTCTTCCCCGAAGCAACATTGAGAAATGTTTTGTACGGCCACATTCTGCCACATAAAGAAAACAGCGGCGCGCCTGTCCACAAGCTGGTCGTTGCAGTCGATGAAAACGGAGCAGGCAGAGTCGTGATGCAGTTTGATTTACCGGATCCCACCGAGTTAGCCGACAGTTGTGGCCAGATCACCCATAAACAATCAAATTAGGAGCTTCAATGTATTTAGCTGAAGGCGTCAGAAATGCCTCGAGGCTAAATTCGATTTCTTTGGGGGCAAACTTGGTCATTGGCATTGTCGTGGCCATTGTGAGCGCACGAGTTACGGTGTCTCTTGCTCTCAGACGTTTTTATGCTGAGAAATGGTGGGAGAGAAAGTGGGAAGCATATACCGGAATAATTAATGCGCTTCACCACATGAAGAACTACGACGATCACCATCTGGCTTTTGCAGAGCACTCTATTGATTTGCCGGAAGAAGCAAATGTTGAACTAACTCAAAAAACTTCAAAGTGCAATGGCTGAATATAGAAGATACAAAGATATTGGTTCACTGGTTATTTCAGAGGAAGCAGTTAGCGTTTTGAATACTTTAGGAAAGGAATTAGATGATTCAACGAAAACTCAAATGTGGTACGAAGCAATAGAAAATCACCTGACCGCGGTTGAAAAATCTCTCCAAGCGATGAAAGACATAGCAAGACGCGACCTACAGAAAAAATGAAGATCATCGCTCGCATCGTCCCGGCCGCACAGAGGCCAAGGTCGCCTACGGAGATGTGAGCAAGCAATACCGAGGCAGTCATCGCGCCCTGAACAACTTCAGTCTGACTATAAAGCCCGGTGTCCGTGACCAGCCGGACTCGCTGCTCATGTGGCAAGACGGATTGCTCAGATCCATCGTCTGAATTAAAATCGATAATCGGTAACGCCATGGCTACAAAGAAAACCCTCCGCTGCCCCACCTGCCGCAACATCGTTCTTGAAAAGAGCGAGGACTTCCCCTTCTGCTCCGACCGTTGCCGTCTCCTAGACCTCGGCAAATGGGCCAGCGGCGATTACAAAATCTCCACACCCATCCAGGACCCTGACCACCTCGAAGAGCTCGCCCGCTCCAACAAACACAACCGCCAGAACGACGAAGACTGACACACGCCATTAAAAATTAAGTGCCTCCCCCTGCACAGATAACCTACCTGAATCGAATACTTTACCCGCAAATTCAACCTTTTCGCGCCATAATCCAGACTTAACCCCTTTCAATCGAAGACTTTGACACACTTTCGCCCGGGTGGGGAGATACACTGAGTACAGCATGCCCAACTCCAACATCCAGCTCCATCCTCCCTCCGAAAAAAAGACTCTCTGGGCCTGGGCAGTCGGCACCTTCTTCGGAGCAGGCCTGCTCAAACCCGGTCCCGGCACCTACGGCAGCATCTCCGCCGTCCTCCTCTGGTACGCCGCCGCCCAGACTCTTCATCCCACGCATCTTGCCCTTGAAACCGCTATCGTCGCAATCATCGCGACCCTCATCGGCATCCCCGCCGCCACCATCGTCGCCCGCGAATCCGGCCGCGAAGATCCCGGCCACGTCGTCATCGACGAGGTCGCCGGCCAGCTCATCGCCCTCATCGCCATCCCCGCCGACTGGCAGCACGCCGCCCTCTCTCTCCTCCTCTTCCGCGCCTTCGACATCCTCAAACCGCCCCCTATCCGCCAGTTCGAACGTCTCCCCTCCGGCACCGGCATCATGCTCGACGACGTAGCCGCCGGCCTCTTCGCCCTAGCCGCCGCCCAGCTCATTCATCTCCGCTTCTAGTGAGCCTAAGTTGCACTCCCCCGCACACCCGTCTACGCTAACCTCAGCATGACGACTCTCCGCTCCCTCCTGACTCCTGACAAACCCGATGCCTTAGCCCCGCATCTCGATCGCGTCACGCCCATCGCCGCCATGCCCGGTGGGGAGATCGACGTCCACGGCCAGCATCTCAGCCCGCAAGACGCTCACATCCCCCGCGCCACCATCGGCGACATCTCCGCCCCCGTCGTCCTCAGCCGCCCCACCCGCGCCACCATCCGCATCCCCGAAGGCGCCATCTCCGGCGACCTCATCCTCCATCACAGCGCCACCGACAGCAACTCTCTTAACGTTCGCGTCGCCGTCCCTATGGCGGAAAACCTCCACCCTGTCGCCAACCCCGCAGTCGACGCCGAAGGCAACGTCTACGCCACGGTCTCCGGAGCCCGCGGTCAGGCTGTCCCCGTCTCCATCTTTCAAATTCAGCGCGACTTCCAGGTTCGCCCCTTCGTTCGCGACCTTCTCAACGCCACCGGCCTCGCCTTCGACCCCACCGGCTACCTCTACGCGAGCTCCCGCGCCGAAGGCAACGTCTACCGCATCTCCCCCGAGGGTGCCATCTCCACCTACGCCGAAGGCATGGGCATCGCAACCGGCATCGCCTTCGACCGCGACGGCAATCTCTTCGTCGGCGACCGCTCTGGCACCATCTTCAAAATCGGCCACGCCAACCCCGACGGCACCAGCGGCGAAATCTTCGTCTACGCCACGCTCGAGCCAAGCATCGCCGCCTATCATCTTGCCTTCAACGACGCCGGCACCCTCTTCGTCACCGGCCCCACCACCTCATCAAATCAAGCGATCCACGCCATCGACCGCGACGGCAACACCACCGTCTTCTATCACGGACTAGGTCGCGCCCAGGGCATGGCCTTCGATGTCCACAACAATCTCTACGTCGCCGCCAGCCTGCACGGTCAGCGCGGCATCGTCCGCATCACTCCCAGCCACGAAGCCACTCTCACCATCTCCGGCAACAACCTGGTCGGCCTCGCCTTCCTTGAAGATGGCAACGCCACTGTCGCCACTCGCGACGCCCTCTACCATGTGTCTCTCGACATCGAAGGGCGCAAGCTCGTCTAACCTCTCGTTGGACAAATCAGAAAATTACTCTTCAGATGACTCGGGCAGACCTCCCTAAGTAAAATCAGAGCGCCAGCTATCCTCAAGCCTGGACACGACCTCTAAAACCGACAGTAACCCGAATTGAGGGAAGATACCGTGGAATCGCGGCTCTATAACAGGCTTCTGGTTCGCCTTCTTGCATTACCCGTTGCAGTACTCACCGTCCTGGCAATCATTCTCGGTTACGGCCTGCAACGCGTTCAGGAAAGTGCAAAGGCAGTTGACAATGCCGATGTGGTCACAATTCATGCGAACCGTCTGATCAAACTGATGGTCGATGAAGAGACCGCCCTGCGCGGATTTCTCCTTGTCCGTGATCCGGTTTTCCTCCAGCCGATGCACGAAGCAGATCAAAAGATCGAACCTGAATTCAACACCCTGTTCGCCCTGGTCCACCGTCCCGATCAGGTCGCTCGGTTGCAGCGTTTGCAAGCCACACACCGGCAATGGGAGCAGGAGGCTCACCAGGAGATCAGTAGCCCTCCTCTGGACTCCGCGACCATGGAGCAACACATGTTCCAGCGCAAGCAGGATATGGACGGCCTGCGAGCCCAGATGGATGAATTTGTTGCTATCGTCACCGGACGTCGTGCCGATCACCTTAAGGAAGATCGTCAGGTTAATCGATATGTCAGAGTAGGCCTGGTCGGCCTCGTCGCTTTGGTCGCAGCTTTGCTGGTATGGGAGACACGCCGTATCTTCCGCAAACTGACCGCAACCTACAACCGTCAAATTCAGGAGATCAAGCGGCGTAGTGAAGAGTCCTACGCGCGCGAGCAGTGGCTCAACACCACAATCCGCAGCATCGGAGATGCCGTCATCGCATGCGACATGGATGGCAAAGTCGTCTTCATGAATCTAATCGCCGAGCAGCTCACCGGCTGGCACGAGGACGAAGCTCGCGGTGTAACCCTCCACAAAGTCTTCCCCATCTTCAACGAAGACACGCGCGACGTCGTTGAAAATCCTGTCGACAAGGTGCGTCGCCTCGGCACCGTCGTCGGCCTCGCCAATCACACCTTCCTCGTCTCAAAAAAAGGCAAGGAGATCTGCATCGACGACAGCGGAGCTCCAATCCGCAACAGCTCTGGTCAGATGATCGGTATTGTCCTCGTCTTCCGCGACATTACCGAACGCCGCATGTCCGAAGGCGCGCTGATGCGTGCTGAAAAACTCGCAACCGCTGGACGTCTCGCTGCATCGGTCGCGCACGAGGTCAACAATCCATTGGAAGGCCTCACCAATCTCGTCTACATCGCACGTCGTTCCGATAAATTGGACGAGATTCGTCATCTCCTGACACAAGCGGAGGATGAACTCGGCCGCATCGCTCACATCACACGTCAATCTCTTGGCTTCTACCGTGAAACATCTACCCCGTCGCACTTCAAACCCTCAGCGATCGTTCACGAAGTCATCGACTTCTATACTCCTCGCGCCAGCCGCCTCGGAATCTCTTTCCTCGTCAATGCCAAAACAGAGAGGCAGGTGCTGGGTTCAGCAGGAGAGCTTCGTCAGATCCTCTCGAACCTCCTTGCCAATAGTCTCGATGCCTGCACCAATGGAGCCACGATTCGCGTCGAAGCAAACTCCGCGATCGATCCACGCAATCCTTCGCGTGCCGGCGTCCGCATCACCGTCGCAGACACCGGTCTCGGAATTGCCCCCGAACACCTCGAAAGCATCTTCGAACCATTCTTCACCACCAAGAAAGATACCGGCACCGGTCTCGGCCTCTGGGTCTCCCGCGAGCTGGTAGAGAAGCATGGTGGCAGCCTTCGCGTACGCTCCCGCACATCCACTCCACCATGCGGCACCATATTCTCCATCTTCCTGCCAGAGCAGGGAGGCCCCCATGCGAACGGCTCCGGTTCTTCAAAAAAGATCGGGCACGCGCCTTAAATATCTCCCAAAACCCCGGCCCATAAGCCCGTATCTGGAGCATCCCGCCTGCGAACCGCTATCATCGGAATGGGAGAAACGACACCCCAAACATGATCGCTGAAATCATCGCCGCCGGCTCAGAGATGCTCACGCCCTTCCGGCAGGACACCAACTCTCTTTACCTCACCGAGGGGCTAAACGATCTCGGCGTTCAGGTCGCCTTCAAGACCATCGTCGGCGACAACCTCGCTCACCTCACCAGCGCCGCCATCATCGCAGTCTCCCGCGCCGACATCGTCATCTTCTCCGGCGGTCTTGGCCCCACCGAAGACGATCTCACCCGCGAGGCCGTCGCCGCCGCGCTCGGCATCGAGATTCACACCGACAACAACGTACTCACCGCTCTCTACCGGCGCTTCGCCGCCCGTCACTTGGTGATGCCTTCCAACAATGCCAAACAGGCCTACGCACTCGCGGGCGCCATCATCCTCGACAACAAAAACGGCAGCGCCCCCGCGCAGTACCTCGACACAACCGTCCTCGCCTCCGACGGCAAACGCATTCGCAAAATTGTCGTACTTCTTCCCGGACCACCCAAAGAACTCAAGCCGCTCTTCGATACGGAAATCAAGCCACGCCTCGCCAACTCCCTTCCCACCCGGCACCTTGCCAAACGCATGCTACGCATGGCCCTCATTCCGGAGTCGCACGTTGACGCCCGCACGTCTCCCATCTACAAACAGTACACCGACGTCGAAACCACAATCCTCGCCGGTGCCGGTGAGATTCAACTCCACTTCCTCTGCGCCAAATCCACAATGGCCGAAGCCCAAAGCCGCGTCGACGAGCTCACGGAAAAGATCGAAGCCGAGATGGAAGACGCCGTCTTCTCCTCTCATGGCGAATCTCTCGAAGAGGTCGTCCTGCTCAACCTCGGTCTCCGCAACCTTACCCTCGCCACTGCCGAGAGCTGCACCGGCGGTCTCCTCGCCCAGCGTCTCACCGCCATCCCTGGCAGCTCGCGTTACTTCCTCGGCGGCGCAGTCGTCTACAGCGACACCCTCAAAACCACCTTTGCCTCAGTCCCCGCCGAACTCGTCCAAAAAAAAGGTCCCGTCTCACCCGAAGTAGCACGCTCCCTCGCCGAAGGGATTCGCATTCGTACCGGCGCATCGCTCGGTATCTCAATCACCGGCATCGCCGGTCCCGGCCCAGGCGCTCCCGGCCCCGACGCCGACAAACCCATTGGCCTCGTCTACATCGCACTCGCCGACGCGCAACACACACAAGTCAAAGAGTTCAACCTCCCCGGTGACCGCGAGCGCATTCGCTACTGGGCCAGCCAGCACGCCCTCGAGCTCATCCGCCACCACGTCCTCTAGCCCTGTCACGAACCTAAGCGCAATCCTGAAATCGCGTGAAACACAACAGACCGCCGCGGCGTTTTCACCACACTGCATCAAATTGCTAAACTCATCCCAACGATCATGAACCCCTGGCTCTCCATTCCGCTCGCCTACCTTCTGGGTTCCATCCCCTTCGGCTACCTCCTCGTAAAGATCTTCCGCAAACAGGACATTCGCGCCACCGGCAGCGGCAACATCGGCGCCACCAACGTCGCGCGCTCCGGAGCCAAAGGCCTCGGCATCGCCACGCTCCTCCTCGATTGCGGCAAAGCCTTCCTCGCCGTCAAAATCGCCCAGCACCTCGCCCCCGGCAACTACGATCTCGCCACGCTGGCCGCCATAGCCGCCATCCTCGGCCATGTCTTCCCCATCTGGCTCGGCTTTCGCGGCGGCAAAGGCGTCGCCAGCGCCCTCGGCGTCTTCCTGGCTCTCTCCCCGGCAGCAGCCGGCTGCACCTTCGCGATCTTCCTCGTCATCTTCCTCCTCACTCGCTACGTCTCGCTCGCCTCCATCATCGGCTCGGCCTTCTTCCCGCTCTTCGGCCTCTACTTCGCGCAGGCACGCACACCCATTGTCATCGCGGGCTTTCTCTTCATCCCGCTCCTCATCATCGTCAAACATCGCGAAAACATTCGCCGCCTCCTCGCAGGAACGGAGAATCGTTTCGGCAAGAAAAAGGTAACAGCATGAGCCGCATCGCGATCCTCGGCGCCGGAGCCTGGGGCACAGCGCTCTCTCTCTCCCTCGCACGCCGCAGCGGCCACCAGCTATGCCTCTGGTCACACTCCTCCGCGCTGGCAGAGCAGCTCGCCGATGCAGGAGAAAACCTCCCCTATCTCCCCGGCTTCACCCTTCCCGCCGACATCGATGTCACAGCCGATCTGCCGCGTGCCATCTTCGAAGCCGACGTCATCCTCTGCGTCACCCCAGCGCAACATCTGCGTGGTGTCATCACCAACATCGCGCCCATGCTCACCAAAGACCAGATCATCCTCAGCGCCAGCAAAGGCATTGAAGAGACCACCTTCCTCCGCATGTCGCAGGTCGTCGCCGCAGTCACGAGTAATCCATTCGCTGTGCTCAGCGGCCCATCCTTCGCGCAGGAGGTCGCCGCCGGCATGCCCACTGCAGTCGTCGTTGCCTCCAGCCATCCACAAGTAGCCCAGACCATCCAGCGCGACTTCACCTCGTCCACTCTCCGCGTCTACACCAACGACGATGTCCCCGGAGTCGAACTCGGCGGTGCCTTGAAAAACGTCATCGCCCTCGCCGCCGGGGTCGCCAACGGCCTCAACCTCGGCTACAACTCCTCCGCCGCTCTCATCACGCGCGGCATAGCAGAGATGACCCGTCTCGCCGTTGCCTGCGGTGGCCGCCGCCAAACCCTCGCCGGTCTCTCCGGCGTCGGCGACCTCGTCCTCACCTGCACCGGCTCTCTCTCCCGCAACCGCGCCGTCGGCATCGAACTAGGCCGCGGACGCCAGCTTCCCGAGATCCTCTCGAGCCTGCACGGCAAGGTTGCCGAAGGTGTTGGCAGCACTGCCGCCGCCCTCGGCCTCGCCGGCCGCTACGCCGTCGAGATGCCCATCACAGAGCAGATGGACGCGATCCTTCACCACAACAAGAGCCCCAAAGAGGCCATCCGCGAACTCATGTCCCGCCCTGGCCGCGACGAATAACAGACGCCCGTATCACCTCCTGCACCGGCTTTCGCATCCAACCCTGTATGAGCGAGCCACAACCTTCAAAGAGCGATCCCACTCCGGAAGAGCGCACAGGAGACTCCAGCTTTCTGCCGGTAGTCATTGCCGCTGCCATCGCAATTATCGTCATCCTCGTTGCGGCATTAGTCTTCCTTAGAGTCCGGGAAAACAAGGCGATCCCAGCCACGACGGATAAACATCCCACATCCAGGTTGTTAATGCCGGCAATACCACCGCCCCCTCTGCCGCATCCAGGCATCGTCGCGTAGCTCTTTTTGGCAGCAAAAATATTTCCTCGTGATGCAGCACATAGCCGCATTCCCAAAGTAAGCTTGTCTGCATGTCCGAACACAACCACGAACGCGACCACGAGCACGGTCACATCCCGCCGCCTGACCTTCCCAGGCACAAAACCATCATGGGCTTCAGACCCCACATCTTCATCGGTGGCCTGGTTCTCATCGCGATTCTGCTCATCTACCTTCTGTTGCTGGTGCGCCCGGGCATCTATTCACCCGCTCCGGCAGCTCCCACCCCGACATCGAGCTACGCGCCTTCGTCAAACATCCAACCCGCTTAGGCCGACTGCAGTCATGGCCATGCCCTCTCCATTGCTAAACTAGAGAGAGCATGGCCTTCTCTTTCTTCGGTAAACGCCCTACAGAACCTGACCAGCCCACCGCTCCCGAGACTCCGGAGCCAAAGCGCGGCCTCTTCGATCGCATGAAGCAGGCGGTCACCCGCACCCGCGAGTCCTTCACCGAATCCATCAGCTCCGTCATCGCCCTCACCCGCGAGGTCGACGAGACAACCCTCGTCAACCTGGAGCCGCTGCTCCTCGCCGCCGACCTCGGAGCCCCCACCACCGCTCTCGTCATGGAAAACCTTCGCCAGCGCGCCCTCCGCACCGGCATCCAGGGCGGCGAAGAACTCAAGCAACTCCTCAAAGCAGAGCTCAAAGCCATCCTCGACGGCGTCGGCCGCCCCATCCGTCATCCCGCCGCTCCCCCTGAAGTCATCATGATGGTCGGCGTAAACGGAACCGGCAAGACCACCACCACCGGCAAGCTCTCCGCGTTTTTCACTGCGCAGGGCCGCACCGTCCTCCTCTGTGCCGCCGATACCTTCCGAGCCGCCGCCATCGAACAACTCGAAGTCTGGGCCCAACGCTCCGACGTCCAGATCATCAAAACCAAACAAGGCGGCGACCCCTCCGCCGCACTCTACGACGCCTGCGCCGCCGCCAAGGCCCGCAACACGCAGGTCCTCATCGTCGACACCGCCGGCCGCCTCCACACCAAGACCGACCTCATGAAGGAGCTCGACAAGATGCGCCGCACCGCGGAAAAACTCATCCCCGGCGCCCCACACCAGACCCTCCTCGTCATGGATGCAACCACCGGTCAGAACGGTCTCCAGCAAGCACGCCTCTTCACCGAAGCCGCACACGTCACCGGCATCGTTCTCACCAAGCTCGACGGCACCGCCAAAGGCGGCATCGTCCTCGCCATCGCCACCGAACTCAAGCTCCCAGTCATCTACGCCGGCATCGGCGAAAAACTCGAAGACATCATCCCCTTCGACAGCAGCACCTTCATCGACTCACTCCTCGAATAAGCCTGCCCGCTCGCACGATCCGCTATCCTGAATAGAACCATGCCGCAAGACACAAAAGACACGCAGCATCCTCAGGACAACTTCTTCATGCAACGAGCCCTCACGCTCGCCGCCGAGACCGTTGGCCTCGCCTCACCAAACCCCCAGGTAGGTTGTGTCCTCGTCGGCGCAACCCAGCACGGCGAATCCCCGCGCATCATCGGCGAAGGAGCGCATCTCTACGACCATCGCGACCACGCCGAGATCGTCGCCCTCAAGCAAGCCGCAACCCAGGGCATCTCCACCCAAGGTGCAACCGCCTACGTCACCCTCGAGCCCTGCAGCCACCACGGCCGCACGCCTCCCTGCGCCAACGCGCTCATCGAAGCCGGCATCAGCCGCTGCGTCATCGCCACCGAAGATCCCAACCCACAGGTCAGCGGCCAGGGGATCGCGAAACTCCGCGTCGCAAACATCGCAGTCACCCTCGGCGTCCTCGAACAACCAGCCCGCAACATAAACGAGGCCTTCGCCCACTTCATTCAACACCGCACTCCCTTCGTCACTCTCAAAGCCGCACTCTCCGTCGACGGCAAACTCGCTCCGCCGCCCGCCTCGCGTCTCCCCAACCAACCTCACTGGCTCACCGGCCCCGAAGCGCGAGCAGAAGTTCAGCGTCTCCGCCACGCCAGCGACGCCGTCCTCACCGGCATCGGCACCGTCCTAGCCGACGACCCACTCCTCACAGACCGCAGCGGTCTCACCGGCCCCAACGGGCTTCCCCGCCGCCGTCCACTCCTCCGCGTCATCCTCGACACTCACCTTCGCATCCCACTCGACTCGCAGCTCGTGCGCTCTGCCGCAGGCGCCCACGGCTCGGAGTCGGACATCCTCATCCTCTGCGGCTCCCTCGCGCCGAACTCCAGGGCAGCAGTTCTTCGCTCCCTCGGCATCGAGGTCAACCAGCTCCCCGACACCACCGAAGGCCTAAGCCTACCCGCCGTCCTCTCCGCCCTCGCCCAGCGCGACATCCTCAGCGTCCTCCTCGAGTGCGGCTCTCACCTAAACGGCGCCTTCCTCCGCCAGAATCTCGTCGACAAAGCCGTCCTCATCTACTCCGAAACCGAACTCGGCAACCAGGCTATCCCCTTCGCCCAAGGAATCCCATCGCCCTTCCTCTTCGAGCAGTCCCTGCATCGCATCACCCGCACAGCCTACGGTTCAGACGTCAGCATCACCGGCTATCTCCACAACCCCTGGCCAACCGAGAACTGACAACAGGCAACCGACAACTGTACCCTGTATTTATGTTCACCGGCCTCATCGAAACCACCGGCACCCTCCTGGCCGTCACCCCCACCGAAGGCGCGACCCGCATCACCATCGCCTCTCCCACACTCACGGCACGCCTCAATACCGGCGACAGCATCGCAGTCAACGGCGTCTGCCTCACCGCTCTCAGCATCGAGCCCAACGCCTTCCCTCCGCGCTTCTCCGCCGACCTCGCCGCCGAGACCATCGCCCGCACCACGCTCTCTCACCTGCGCCCAGACTCCATCGTCAACCTCGAACTCCCCACGCCCGCCGGCTCACCACTCGGCGGCCACGTCGTCCAGGGCCACGTAGACGGTACCGCAACACTGCTCTCTCTCGCCCCCATCACGCCCAACGCACCCGACACTGACTGGCGCCTCCGCATCCAGCTCCCAGACTCCCTCACCCGCTACGTCGTCCCCCAGGGCTCCATCACCATCGAAGGCATCAGCCTCACCGTCGCCTCCATCATCGGCAACGAGGTAGAAATAGCAATCATCCCCCACACCTACCAGGCCACCAGCCTTCACACACTAACCCCGGGCAGTGCCGTAAACATCGAAGTCGACGTCCTCAGCAAATACGCCGAACGCCGGCATTCACCAGAAAAATTCACCCTAACCGAGCAGTACCTCATCGCCAACGGCTACTAAGAGAAATAGGGGAATGGATAGGGAATCTGCCATTGGGTCGTGCTCACTCTTCTCAGGGTGCCGGAATTGTTGCAAAACACACACTCCGCCATGAAGGCCAGGAATCGCCAGGTTTGAAGTCAGGAGGTAAGAGTTCCTGCCGCCCCGTGTCCGCCGGATTGCAGTCGCCTTCAGTCGAGTAAGCGATCAGATAACCCTCCGGCACGCGCTGCTCAGCCATGAGATAGTGAGGTTTGTCGCCGGGGAGAATCGTCTTTAGCTTCCGGTGCGTCAGCAGATTGAGAGCAGTGAGACCGTAGAAGTCCCCGCGTCCCCCAATAGCTCCTCCCACATAAATGACCACGGAACCCCTGGGGTCGAAGAAGTAGGTGCCTTCTATCTGACTCGCAATCCGGTGCCGTTGTGTGCGCATATTCTTGACTACAAGCACCGTCCCCTGCCCGCAGTGTGGCTCATTGTGTACTACGCAATAGCTGTCGCTCCACACGCGAAATCGCGAATTGTTGAACGGCTGGTTTACGACATGATCGTCTTCAGCCTGAACTGCGAGTGGAAGCGCTGGAATTACCTTCGCGTCCGGATATTCGAAGGAAGTGGTTACAAACATCTGCCTCGTCTGTCCGTCAGGCGAATTCGAAGACGCTTGCATGTAGAGCTGGTCGCCTTGCCAGCCGAGCAATGTCAGATATCTGACCTCAACCGGATAACTGATGAGCTTCAATTGCCGCGTGGCCAGGTTATACATCCACATCTCCTGCCTTTGCTGTGGGACTTGGCCGGTATTTACCAGAAGTGCCATCAGCTTTCCGTCAGGAGAAAAGTTTCCATTTCCATCAATATTGAAGAGCGGGAGATCGTGTTCCTCAATGTAGGCTTCCACGTTCAGCGTGGACAGGTGAATCGTGTCGGGCTGGAGCTTAAGTCATTGCCCCGGTCCGAAGACGTACAAGGCGGGCACTTCTTCCATGCGGTCGGCTTGGGACCACCGTTCGTGGCTGCGGACAAAAATCCCGTCGCTGTGACGCGAAGGCGATAGCCCCCATTCTCCAGCCCGGAGATCAGATAGCTTCCGTCTGGCCCGGTCGTTACCTCACCTTCTAGGCTCTTCGGATTCACCACGCGTCCGTCGCTGTCAGACGCATCGCCTATTCCGCGATAGTAAACCTTCGCTCCCGCAATAGGCGCACCTGTATCGGCACGGGAAACGCGTCCGGAAAACTCCCAGGTAGAATTTTGCGCCTGTGCTGCAGCTCCCGCACAAATACTCATCAGCATGATTGCAGAAAGGAAAGTGCTGAGCACCGTGAGTCCTCGCTTGCGGCTGATCGAAAACCGCGTATTGGCTGTATCGCAAAGTCGCGCATGTCTAGCACCCACCAAAAAGCAACTTCGCCTGTACGCGTGTTTCATCCTGACCGAAGAGTACACTATCGCCAACGGATACTAAGAGCCCTTGAAAAACAGCCACCTAAGCGATTAGCCCGTGAGTCTTCACCGCAGCCCCAAACGAAGGAACCGCCGTCGCCGTCGCGTCAGTCTTCTCGATTGATTTCATCTGCCCACGCACAAACTCCTCGAAGTCGCGCGGCCGCAGCGGCTTGGCCATCAGGTACCCCTGAATCTCGTCGCAGGCCAGCTCCTTCAATTTATTGAACTGCGAATTCGTCTCCACACCCTCCGCCACCACGACCATCCCCAGCGAGTGCGCCAGCTCAATAATCTTCAGGACGATCGCCGCACCCTCCATCCCTTTACTGTCCAAACCCGAAGTGAAAAATCGATCGATCTTCAACTGCTTCACACGAAACTGCTGCAGATACGCCATGCTTGAGTATCCAGTTCCGAAGTCGTCGATGGCGATATCGAATCCAGCGCCCTGAAATCGATCGATGACGCCGGCGACGATCTCTGCATCCTGCATCGCCATCGTCTCCGTGATCTCGAACATGATCCGCTCCGACCCCACACCCCGCTCCGCAAGCAGTGTCTCCACATGCTCCACAAAGCCCGGCTGCCGTAGCTGCTCAGGCGACAGGTTGATCGCAATCTTCACCGGCGCAAGGCCAGCGGCGTCCCACTGCTTCACCTGCCGGCACACCTCGCGTATCGTCCAGTCGGAGATCCGCATAATCTGCCCCGTCTGCTCAGCCACCGCGATAAACTCAAGTGGCGGAATATCCCCCATCTCCGGATGTTTCCACCGTATCAACGCCTCGGCTCCTACCAGATTTCGTCCCATGCCAAACTTAGGCTGAAACACCAGCGAAATCTCGTCCCGCTCAAGCGCCACCCCCAGATCGCGATAGATCTGCAGCGCTCGAGCCGCTGCCTCACTCATCGTTGGCTCAAAAAAGCGATACGTATTCCGGCCATTATGTTTGGCCTCATACATCGCCCGGTCCGCACCTCTCAGCAACGCTTCCACCGTCTCGCCATCCTTCGGGTAGCTCGCAATGCCGATCGAGGCAGTCACTCGCAGCGGAACTCCATCGATGCAAAAGTCGTCCTGCATGCACCCGAGCACGCCACGTGCGACCCGTTCTATCGCATCCCGCCCTCCCGTCCCGTCCAGCAGTATGACGAACTCATCGCCGCCCAACCTTGCCACAACGTCGTCCCGCCTCACCAGACGAATCAGATGTCGCGAGAACGCCTGCAACAACTTGTCTCCGGATACGTGCCCCAGCGAGTCGTTGATCGTCTTGAATCCATCCATATCCATGAACATGATGGTGAACGGACGCTTGCTCACCCGGCACCGCGCAATCGTGCTTTCGGCATGCTCTATAAAGGCGTTCCGGTTCGGTATGCCTGTCAACGTATCCTCGGTCGCCAGCGAAAGCAGTTGCCTGTTCGCCTTCTCGAGCGAGTCATTCATCTGCGAAGTCCGGTCATCCAGCCGCGTATCCAGGACGGAGACGATCAAAGTTACCGCCAGGAGGAACACCGTCGTGGCCGTGACGACAAAGGCCAGCCAGTCTGCATTCACGCTACTTGTATTCTGGCATCCGGCACATACGCGAAAGATCGCTGCACTCATCCCCGTATAGTGCATCCCGGCAATCGCCGCCCCCATCACCAGGGCAGCGCCGAAGCGCTTGAGTAAGACATGCTGTTGGGTACTGTCACGCAGCGTAAACGCGATCCACAGCGCTGCCCACGATGCCGCTATGGCAATACCGATCGAAGTCACAACCAGCCACGGCGAATAGGTAATCGCGAGCGGCATTCGCATGGCCGCCATGCCGGTGTAATGCATCGCCGCTATCCCCAGCCCCATCATCACCCCACCAACGATGAGCCTGCGAGCGCTCAACTTGCTGCTCGTCACAATATGCAGCGCAAACCCGGAGCTGAGAATTGCAATCACCAACGACAACGCTGTAATCCGAATGTCGTATCCCATCTCCATCGGCATCCGCAGCGCCAGCATCCCGATAAAGTGCATCGACCATACTCCGGTTCCCATCGCGGCCGCGCCGCCCAGCAACCAGAAAAACCGCCGCATACCCGCCGTATCCAGAGCGCGGATACGTCCAGCAAGATCCAGCGTCGTATAACACGCAAGCGTGGCCACCAGAAGCGACAGCGCCACCAGAAAGAGGTTGTAAGTGCCCAACATCAGAACGACCTCATACGAGAGAGTGCAAAACAACAACGCGCAGCGACGTATCAAGCCACGAGGGCTCTATTACTCGACATTCCCACAAGCGGGATATCAGCTTGTCCTAATCATCGGCAGCATCCGCAAACTTCTGAGCACTGTCAGCTTTAAAGACAAAAAAGAGGCCCAGCCAAATAGGCCAGGCCTCTTCGTTACATTTCGTTACCGAGTTTAGATCGAGCTCATGTTATGCAGAAACTCCTGGTTATTCCGAGTCTTTGCGAGCTTGTCGGTCAGCAGTTCCATCGCCTCAACCGGCGAAAGCGGATTCAGCACCTTGCGCAGAATCCACGTCCGCTGCAGGTCTTCCTTCGGAATCAGCAGCTCTTCCTTACGAGTGCCGGAGCGCTGGATATCGATCGCCGGAAACACGCGCTTGTCCACCAGCTTGCGATCCAGGATCACCTCCATGTTGCCCGTACCCTTGAACTCTTCGAAGATCACTTCGTCCATCCTCGAACCCGTATCGACAAGCGCCGTAGCAATAATCGTCAGCGAGCCGCCCTCTTCGATATTTCTTGCCGCGCCAAAGAACCGCTTCGGCCTCTGCAGCGCATTCGAGTCCACACCGCCCGAGAGCACCTTGCCCGACGGCGGAACGATCGTGTTGTACGCACGCGCCAGGCGTGTAATCGAGTCAAGCAGGATCACCACATCGCGCTTATGCTCCACCAGTCTCTTCGCCTTCTCGATCACCATCTCGGCAACCTGTACGTGGCGCGCCGCCGGCTCATCGAAGGTCGAAGAGATCACTTCGCCCTTCACCGACCGCTGCATATCCGTCACTTCTTCCGGCCGCTCATCAATCAGCAGAACAATCAGCACAACCTCAGGATGGTTCGCCGTAATGCTGTTCGCAATCGACTGTAGCAGCATCGTCTTACCAGTCCGCGGCGGAGCGACGATCAAACCACGCTGTCCCTTGCCCACCGGCGTTAGCAGATCCATCACGCGGCCCGAGATATGCTCGCGAACCGTCTCCATCTTCACTCGCTCCTGCGCATATAGCGGCGTCAGGTTGTCGAACAGAATCTTGTTCCGCGTCTCTTCGGGCGACTCGAAGTTGATCGCCTCAATCTTCACCAGCGCGAAGTACTTCTCGCCCTCATGCGGCGGCCGCACATTGCCGCTGATCGTATCGCCCGTCTTCAGGTCGAACTTGCGAATCTGCGACGGCGAGACATAGATGTCATCCGGGCCCGGCAGGTAGTTGTAATCAGGGGAGCGCAGAAAGCCATAGCCATCCGGCAGGATCTCCAGCACGCCTTCGGCGAAGATGTGCCCTTCTTTTTCGCTCTGCGCCTGCAGAATCTTGAAGATCAGGTCCTGCTTCCGCAGACCGCTGGTGCCGGCAATGTCGAGGCCACGCGCAAGCTTAGTCAGCTCGGCGATATTGTGTTCTTTTAATTCAGAAATAGTCATTTTTTACCTGGGATTTGAATTTTTAGGGGGGATGTTTGGAACTTCAGGCGGGATCTGCGTGACGAGGGGGTCGTGCGGAAGGCCAGTAGTGGTTTGAAACCGGTACGGCAGATGGGGTTAGAGTGCGGGTAAAAGGTTGAGAATACAGGCTAGGTGAAACTGCCGCGCGTTAAGCTGCGCGGCGTTCTTGCAATTGTACCTTCTCGACGATGGCTTCGGGCTCATCCATCGGAATGGTGTCCTTGAAGCGGTCTAACACTTCGTTGGTCGTGTCCTGAAGCCGGGTGTTTGGCTTGTGCAGCTTACGTGTCGCCTTCGACGCCAGCTGACAGAGTTCGTACCGGTTGTTCACGTGCGTGAGAGCTCCAAAAATAAGATCCGAGCGCATAGTTTCTCCTCTTTCTTCTTTAAGGCGCAAGCGTCATGTTAGCGCTAACTCGCCTGAAATACCTGCAGTTATGACAGCCGAATTGATAACCGCTGCCGTGTCTGTCTCTACATCTGTTAGACGCAGAATGCCCCGGTGAGGACTCCTGCTATTTCATTCGATTTGATAGTCGTTAGCCTCAACAGACAACCAAACCACAAGCTGGCCGATGACCGAAGACCGGCAGATTCCCGCAAAACTGTCTCTTCCGTAAGATTCAGCGCTCTCCGCGCCCAGGCTTGAAACAGAAGGCCAGCCAGAAGCCTGGCAAGCCGAAACTTCACCGCAACTACCCTGGTCGTCCTTCAAGACAACCGCCAATCGGAGCAACTGCGGCACTCATGCAAAATAAACTGTCTGACGCCCAAGGTCAATACTTTTTTTGGGAGCCTGTTAATAACAATATTCCACAAACAGGATTCCCTCAACCCTTAAATCTCGCAACTCTGCAGATCACAAACTCACAGCCTCACGACCAATAGCTGCGATCCAAAGTGCGGTATTGAATCGCCTCCGCAATATGTTTCACCGCAATATCCCGTTCCCCTCCCAGGTCCGCTATCGTCCTTGCTACCTTCAAGATACGGTCATGCGCCCGGGCACTCAACCCCTGCTGCTGCATCGCCCGCTCCAGCAGCCGCTCCGCATCCGACCCCAGCTCACAGTAAGCCCGAATCTGCTGCGTATTCATCTGCGAATTGGCAAAGATCTGCCGCGAAGCCCCCTTCGCCGACCCCTTCGTCCGTTCGCCCGACTGCCCAAATCGGGAATGCTGCCGCTCCCTCGCCGCCAGCACCCGCTCCCGTATCTGCTCCGACCCCTCCGCCGCCGCCCCGCCCCGCAACTCCTTATACTGCACCGCCGGAACCTCAATATGGATATCGATCCGGTCCAGCAGCGGCCCACTCACCTTCGACACATACCTCTGGATCATCGGCGGCGTGCACATACACTCCCGCGATTTGTCGTTAAAGTACCCACACGGGCAGGGATTCATCGCCGCCGCCAGCATAAATCGCGCCGGAAAGCTCAAACTCATCGCCGCCCTGCGCAATCGTCACATGCCCATCCTCCAGCGGCTGCCGCAACACCTCCAGCACATTGCGCGGAAACTCCGGCAGCTCATCCAGAAACAGCAGCCCGTTATGCGCCAGCGAAACCTCACCCGGCCGCGGCATCATCCCGCCACCAATCAGCCCCGCATCCGAGATCGTATGGTGCGGCGACCGGAACGGCCGATGCGCCACCAGCCCCTGCTCCGCGTCCAGCACCCCCGCCACCGAATGAATCTTCGTCGTCTCCAGCGCCTCTTCAAACCGCAGCGGAGCCAGTATCGACGGCAGCCGCTTCGCCAGCATCGTCTTGCCCGAACCCGGCGGCCCAATCATCAAAATATTGTGCCCCCCCGCAGCCGCCACCTCCAGCGCCCTCTTCGCCACCTGCTGCCCTCTCACGTCCTTGAAATCGAACGGAAAGTGCTGCATCTCATTCAGCAGATCCGTCGTCGCCACCTTCAGCGGAGCCGCTGTTATCCCCCCCATCACCGCCGAGTTCAGCAGCTCCCTCACCTCCAGCAGCGACCGCACCGGATACACATTCACACCCTCCACCACCGCCGCCTCGCGAGCGTTACCAGCCGGAATCACCAGGTTCTTAATCCCCTTCGCCCGCGCCGCCACCGCAATCGGCAGCATCCCCTGCACCGCCCTCAGGCTTCCATCCAGCCCCAACTCCCCCACCAGCAGATAGTCGCTCACATCCTTGATATGCAGCGCACCATACGCCCCCAGTATCCCAATCGCAATCGGCAGATCGAACCCCGAACCCTCTTTCTTCAAATCCGCCGGAGCCAGATTGATCGTGATCCGCGTCGGCGGAATCTCGAAACCAGAGTTCTTAATCGCCGACCGCACCCGGTCGCGACTCTCCCTCACCGCCGCATCCGGCAGCCCCACCGTATGAAACTGTTCTTCGTTTAGCTTGATGTTCGAGAAGTCGACTTCGACATCGATAAGATGGGCATCAATCCCATACACTGCAGCACTACGAGCCGTAAAAAGCATTTGATAAGCCGATGAACCCTTAGGGACGGAAGATTTTGCCGAGTATAGCACCCGCCACCCCACAACCCTCGTCCCCCTTGCACATCCACAAACAACCCTTATCATCCACCAACAACCCTTGTTACCCACCCAATACCCTTGTCATCCACCAACAACCCTTGTCACCCACCCAATACCCTTGTCATCCACCAATACCCTTGTCATCCTTCGCCGAAGGCGGAGGACCTGCTGTTGCTTTTGCTTTTTGCTGTTGCTCTTGCTCTTGCTGTTGCTTTTTGCTGTTGCGTCTATTTGTTTGTCATCTCGTAGCGCAGCGGAGAGATCTGCTGTTGCCTTTGCATTTGCCGTTGCCTTTATCTGTCATCCTGAACGAAGCGTAGCGCAGACGAAGGACCTGCATTTGCATTTACCTTGTCAAGCTTCGTCGAAGGCGGAGGACCTGCTGTTGCATCTGTTCTTGCTTTGCCTTCCATCTCATCGATCGAACTACTTTGTACGCAAAGAAGGCACCTCGTACTGAAAGACCTGCTCCAGCGGCACTCTAAATACGTTAGGCAGAGCCATGCCTCATTTTACTGCGTCTGTTGTTTGTCGGACGACGCGGTGGAAGTCTTAGTAGTGTCTGGGTAGTAGCAAGATTTGTTAGTGCTGAGCCCGCAGTTCACGCCCGGTACAGCGCCTTGAAGCGGCTTCATAGGTGGTCTTGGGTAGATTGTATGCTTCTTTGCGAAAGCTTCGTCGCTCAGATTGCAGTCCGCGCTATCGGGCTGTACAGAGCAAGCTACCATCTTGGCGATCGCTAACTTTTGCGCATCGATAGCAGATTGAATACTGGGGCCGTTGTAGTGGTCAATCGAGTCCTGCACTATCTTTGTAATGTTCGTAGTTGTCGTGATAACTGCGGGCTTCGCCGTGTGTACGTCTACTGCAATTGCTGGTTTTAGAAAGCGCGCTATGGTTGCCTGTTGCGTGCGTGTGTTCATGTACAGCGTTTCCTGGACAGTAGCGCGTTGCTTACGCAGATACGTGTACACAAGAGTGAAGTACGTACCTTTGTCTTTGAACGCCTGAGAATGCCACTGCGCCCATCCTGGAGTCGTGATGTCGGGCACGTATACGATTTCTTCAGCATTGCTGTAGACCTTGATTGGCTCGCTCCACTGGCCGCCTTCGTTCTTTACTAGGCGCGGCACACCGTACGGCCCTGCGATAACGGTGTCTGGCGTCTGCGCGATGGCGGCACATGCTAAGAGGCATAGAACTGACAGTCGGAGAAATGGGTACTTCATAGAGATCTCCCTCGATGTAAGCGATAGCTTACAAGTAATCCTAAGCCTACAGCCATGCTGTTTGCATGGCCAAGGACATCTGCGTAACGATTGGGCGCAGAATTAGGATGTTGCGAGATGAGAAGGGATGGGCGCAGACTATGCTTGCGGACCATGCTGGACTGACGCGAGAACACCTGTCCGAGCTAGAAAACGGTCACAAAGAAATAGGCGTGCGGGCATTGGAGCGCATTGCTACGGCGTTCGGTTTGAAGCTTGCGAAGTTCTTTGAGGAAGTTTAGACAATGAATGCCGATCTTGCTCTGCAATGTTATCTAGTGCTGAAATCGTCTGCTGAAGCTCATGACGAAGCTTGGTAAGTTTACGAGAATGCTCGTCTTCGGTCAGGACAGATGGCTCGATCAGTTCGAGCTCGACGCGCGTTAGGTCTCTACGTAGCTCCAGAAGAAGACGCCATGTTAGCTCGGGTGAAGACTCCATACGTAGAGTCTACGCAATCAACCGCTGGTACGTAACCCTACAGGCCACGCCTCAGCATCCACCCCCAAAGGGACACACTCAACAGCACCCGAAGGACTCCCCAAAAAATAATTCCTCCAAATTCAGCCCAAAAATCGCATGTCAAGCCCCCAAACCACTTAAACCACTCAAACAGCAGGAGATCGAGCTGGCATTTTAGTTAGCACCCAACAGCTATACTTTAAGTAGAGGAAATAAAACAAAAGCCGCTAAACCCTTTGCCAGGAAGACTTTGACGGTAACCCGTTTCTTAGCAAGACTTTGCAGAAGAATACCCTGCAAAGTCAAGAAAATAGAGACTTTGGCAGAAATAGGGGGAGGGGGCTCCAGAAGGAGAAAGGGAGGAACGATGACAACCAGCTCACCCATAGCTCGCTTCCGCCGCCTCGCTCTCGCGCTCCCCGGAGCCGTCGAAAGCTCGCACATGGACCACCCCGACTTCCGCCTCAACAACCAGATCTTCGCCACCCTCTCCGGTCAGGAAAAAGGCTGCGGAGTCCTCAAGCTCACCATCGACCAGCAAGCCACCTTCGTAACCGATCAACCTCACATCTTCTCTCCCGTTCAGGGAGGATGGGGACGCATGGGCATGACCTACATCCAACTCCATCAAGCCGACGACTCCATCATGGCCGGCGCACTCCAAACCGCCTACCAGAACCTCCACGCCAAACAATCCCAGAAGAAAACGCCAAAGAAGTCCACCCGTTCCGCACCTCCAGCCAAAGCATCACGTCACCCCCTAAAATAAACATCGTGAATACCAGCCTCTTCGAACTCTTCAAAATCGGTATCGGCCCCTCAAGCTCCCACACCGTCGGCCCCATGCGGGCAGCCCTCCGCTTCACCCGCGAACTCGCCGCCACAAAGCTCCTCGAAAAAACCGCCAGGGTCACCGTCGACCTCTACGGTTCGCTCGCCCTCACCGGCATCGGCCACGGCACCGACCGAGCCATCCTCCTCGGCCTGCTCGGCGAAGCCCCCGACACCGTAGACCCCGCCACCGTCGAAACCAAAATCGCCGCCATCCGCAACACAAACACCCTCGCCCTCAACGGAACCAGAACCATCCCCTTCGTCGAAGCCGAGAATCTCAACTTCCGCCGCAACCAGATGTATCCCGACGCAGAGGTCCACACTCACCCCAATGGCATGCGCTTCACCGCCTTCGACAACATCGGCGCAACGCTCGTCGACCAGGTCTTCTACTCCATCGGCGGCGGCTTCATCCTCTCCCACTCGGAGTTCACAGCCGAGCGCAACGCTGAATCCCCCACCAGCGCCCGCACCGTCCCCTACCCCTTCCGCAGCGCCGACGGCCTTCTCGCCACCGCGAAGCAGCACCACCTCACCATCGCCGACCTCGTCCTCGCCAACGAGGTAGCCCTCCTCAACGACACGAAGATCACCATCAACCGCCCCCAACTCACGCAAACAGCACCTCAACCAGTCAAAGACGCCCGGGTGCCCCATTCTTCGCAGTCTCATCGCGAAGGGTGGGAGGAACAAAACTCGCAAAGCCACAGTGCAACAGCTTCACCATCTCCCGAAGTCCAGATCCGCACCAGCATCCTCGCCCTCTGGCAAGCCATGCAGCAGTGCACCGAGCGCGGCATCGCCACCGAAGGCATCCTTCCCGGCGGCCTCAACGTCCGTCGACGCGCCCATCGCCTGGCAGAACGCCTCAACACCATCGGCTCCAAAGACCCACTCGCCCCAATCGACTGGGTCACCGTCTACGCCATGGCCGTCAACGAAGAGAACGCCGCCGGAGGCCGCGTCGTCACCGCCCCCACCAACGGAGCCGCCGGCGTCATCCCCGCCATCGCCAACTACTACACCCGATTCATCGAAGGAACACCGGAAGAAAAACAGGAAGGCATCCTCCGCTACTTCCTCACCGCCGCCGCCATCGGAATTCTCTACAAAGAAAACGCCAGCATCTCCGGCGCAGAGGTCGGTTGCCAGGGAGAGGTCGGCGTAGCCTGCAGCATGGCCGCCGGAGGCCTCGTCGCCGCACTCAACGGCACCAACGCCCAGGTCGAACACGCCGCCGAGATCGCCATGGAGCACAACCTCGGCATGACCTGCGACCCCATCGGCGGCCTGGTCCAGATCCCCTGCATCGAGCGCAACGGCATGGGCGCCGTCAAAGCCATCAACGCCTGCCGCATGGCCATGCACGAGTCCGGAGACCACAAACTCTCCCTGGACCAGGTCATCGCCACCATGTATCAAACAGGCCTCGACATGCAATCCCGCTACAAAGAAACATCCCTAGCCGGCCTGGCCCTCAACATCATCGAATGCTAGTGGCGATTAATTTTTTGGGCTTGTCATCCCGCAAGGATCTGCTTCTGTTGTTGCTGTTGTCAGCTTTCTTCAAAAGGTGAGGCAGCTTTTGGGAAACTTCCAACATGGAAACTCGCTCTTCCGCGCAACCTGACACAACAAAACAAAACCGGTGCAGACATCTGCACCGGCTTCTTCATGCGTGGATTACTCCACTTACTTCTGCGTAACAAGCATTGCGATGCGTCGGTTCTGCGCACGTCCCTCTTCTGTATTGTTATCGCCAACCGGATACTGATCGCCATACCCCTTCGACTCAAGCCGCGATGGGTCAATTCCCGCCGCAACTAGCGTGTCCATCACATTCTTGGCTCGCGCATCGGAGAGAGCCACGTTGGCAGCCGCATCTCCCGTATTGTCCGTATAGCCACCAATCTTTGCATGCACATTGGGATATGCCTTCAGAATCGCAGCGATATTTCCCAGCTGCTCCTGCGAAGAGGGTTGCAGCGTCGCCTTTCCGGTGTCGAACAACAAGCGGTCGAAATTAAACCACGTCGTTGTATCTACGGGCTTAGAGGAGTCGTTAAGAAAACTGATGAGTTTATTCTCTATCCCGAACTGAGGAATATTCAGTTCGACTCCATCAGGCAGCTTCGTTTTGAAAAAATCTCCCAACGCCGATGCAACAGACGCCCCCGCATTCGAAGCAGCGGTAGTGGCATTCTGCACCGGCTCTTTCGCTCGGTTGAAATACCAAAGAGCAGCGAGCACCAGAAGAGCCAGCAAAACGAGAGGCCACAGCCAGCGATTGCCAGCCTCAACAACCTTTGCCGGAGCAGCAGCAACAACATTCGATCCGCCACTGAACAAGGAGCCAACTCCCGCCGGCAGGAATCGCTGAAAACTCGGAGCCTCCGCCTTCAGCGTGCTCCCGAGGTCCGCTGCACTCATCCCGTTCTGCCGAACATGCTGGCCCAGAACTCCAAGCACCAGGGGCGCGGCCATCGCGAGCAAAGACCCCATCTTGCCGCTGGCAAGCCCAGTGGATCGACCGAGAGTATCCGTGACGCTCGAAAGGTTTGAACCAAAGATGCTCGAAAGAAATTGGCCGCCGAGATTCCCGAGCGGAGAACCTGTCGCACCGGAAGCCACCGAACTCAAATTCGATGTCAGACTGGAGAGCCCGCCTGACGTAGTCGCAGGATTTGTGACCAGACTGAATATCTGACTCAAAAATCCAGGGTGACCTGCCTTTGCAGCGAGACCGGCGAGCATAGCCGCCGACCCCGTTTGCAAACCACGTTGAACAGTCTCAGTCGACTCTCCAAGCTGCGACGCCACAGGACCAACGACCTGCGGACCCAACATACCCATTAAGCTATCTAAGATGGAACCTGCCATAAACTCTCCTTTTTTGAGGCTAGGAATTGAGTCACGATTTTGAAATCGATTGCAGGGGGCCGGGCTCTCAGTACCGCTATCTAGATTTCGGGAGCTGGGTTCTTGAGATGTCTCTACTTTGAAGAACAGTTGTCCGTTTTTATAGAAATTCTCTGAAGCGACACACTCTATCCCCGCTCCACCGCCAGCGCCACAGAGTTTCCACCGCCAAGGCAAAGCGCCGCCACACCCTTCTTGGCATCCCGCCGCATCATCTCGTAGATCAGCGTCACCAGCACACGCGCGCCACTGGCCCCAATCGGATGCCCGATCGCCACCGCCCCGCCATTGACATTCACCTTCGCCGCATCCAGCCCCAGCTCCTTCATCACCCCCAGGGCCTGCACGCTAAACGCCTCATTCAACTCATACAGATCCACGTCATCGCGATCCCACCCGGCGCGCTTCAGCACCTTCTGTACACCAGTCACCGGAGCCAGCATCACCCACTTCGGAGCCACACCGCTCGTCGCCTGTGCCTTGATCGTCACCAGCGCCTTCAACCCCAGCTCCTTCGCCTTCTCCGCCGACATCACCACCACCGCCGCCGCCGCATCGTTCACACCCGGAGCATTCCCCGCCGTCACAGTGCCGTCCTTCTTGAACGCCGGCTTCAACCCGGCAAGCGCCTCCATCGAAGCATCGTCCCTCACACTCTCATCGCGCGAAACCACCGTCACCGCGCCTTTCTTCCCCGGCACAGAGACCGGCACCACCTCCGCATCAAACCGCCCTTCCTTCCACGCCGCACTCGCCTTCCTGTGCGAAGCCAGCGCATACGCATCCTGCTCCTCGTCGCGTAATCGAATGCTTCTCCGCGACGTTCTCCCCGGTAATGCCCATGTGATAGTCCTCACACGCGCACCACAACCCATCCTTCACCATCGAGTCCACCACCGCCGAGTCGCCCATGCGAAAACCCTTCCGCCCCTGCGGCAGCAGATACGGCGCATTCGACATCGACTCCATCCCGCCTGCGACAACGATCTCCGCATCACCTGCCATCACCGCCTGCGCCGCCAGGGCAACAGCCTTCAGCCCCGACCCGCAGACCATATTGATCGTCATCGCCGAAACCGTATCTGGCAACCCACCCTGCAACGCCGCCTGCCGCGCTGGATTCTGTCCCAGTCCCGCCGGCAGCACACATCCCATCAGGCACTCATCCACACTCGCCGCATCAATCCCAGCCCGCTTCACTGCCTCGCGCACCGCAATCGCACCCAGCTGAACCGCCGTCATCTCCGCGAACGCCCCTTGAAACTTCCCCACCGGCGTCCGCACTGCAGCAACAATCACAACATCCTTCATCGAAAAAAACACCTCGATGAAAACTCTACTCCTTTCGTTCTACTTCACACTAGCCGGCGTCGCATCCGCAGGCACGATGTCATACTGCGGCTCCGGCATCGCCCATCAGGTATTTATCGAACCAGTTCACAATATTCTCCAGCCGCTCCACGCGATGCCACGGCTCGCCACTTCGCGACAGCTCATGGCTCTCCCGCGGAAACCGCACCATCACCGTATCGATATGCCGGTACTTCAGCGCACGGAAGAAGTCCTCGCCACCCGCCGTCGGCGGCGTGCGATAGTCCGCCTCCCCCAGAATAAACAGCATCGGCGTCTGCACATTTTTGATGTAAGTAATCGGCGAGTACTTCTTGAACTCCTCCACCTTGTCGAACGGCGCACCTTCAAACCACGTCGGCTGAAACAGCGTAAAGTCCGCCGTGTACCACCAGTTCGACCAGTCCGCGATATCCCGCTGCGCCACCGCCGCCTTGAACCGCGTCGTCTGCGTCACCGTCCAGTCCGTCAGCAACCCGCCGCCGCTCCCGCCGGTCACGCCCATCTTCGCCGAGTCCACATACCCCAGCTTCACCACCGCATCCACGCAATCCATCAGGTCGTGAAAGTCATCGCCCGGATAGTTATGCTGAATCACATTCGCAAACTGCTGCCCATACGTCGTCGACCCGCGCGGATTCGGATACACCACCACATATCCCTTCGCCGCCATCCACTGCATCTCGTGGTCGAACACCCACCCATACGCCGCGTGCGGCCCGCCATGAATATTCAGAATCAGCGGATACTTCTTCGTCTTATCGAAAATCCGGCGGCAGCTGCACAAACGACTCGATCTTGCTCCCCGCAATATCCTTCGCATTCGCCGTCGGCGTCACCTGCATATCCTCCGGCATCGTCAGGTTCAGCTGCGAGAACAGCGCCTTGTTCACATCCGTCAGCTGCGTCTGCTGCTTCGATCCATCCGTCGCCACCGAAAACAGATCCCCGATACTCACCGGCGTCGAGATCAGCGCCAGCATCTTCGTCCCATCCGGCTTCACGCTGAACCCCACCACCGCCTGCTTCTCCGCCGTCAGCTCCTTCACCGCTCCCGTCGTCGCATCGATCGACACCAGCAACGCGCTCCCCTGCTTCCCCACCACATCGATCAGCGACTTCCCATCGGCCGTCCAAACCAACCCGCTCACGTCCGCCGCCTCGCGGAGCCGTATTGTCGCCACCCACCCCTCCACCCATCTCATAGTCATAGTTCGCCGTCAGATTGTGTACCGGCGGACTCGTCGGCGCTGCGTCGCATCGATATCCATCACAAACAGATCCGCCTGCTGATGCGACCTCGGCTTCGCCAGCGACTGCTCCTCGCCATGAAACGCAATGCGCCTCCCATCCGGCGAGATCGCCAATCCCCGAAGCGCCGAACGTCAGCTTCGCCACCAGCACACTCAACGGCGGCGTCTTTCTCCACTCGCCGCATCATCCGCAGGCAGCATCCACCATGTAGATCTCGTTATGCGGCAGATCGTAGTACGGCTCATCCACATGCTCCGACGTGTAGTAGATCTGTTCGACGACGGATGCCACACAAAATCGTCCACCGCAAACCGTCCTGCCGTCATCTGCCATGCCGTCACCGGCTTCGCCCCACCTCCGCCACCTTGAAGACGATACAGCTGCTCTGCAACTTTCGTGTCAATGTACCCGCTGCCGTTAATCCGATACACCGCCTTCGTAATGATCCGCACATCGCTCTTGTGCTCCTCCGGTCTTCGCCCTGTCTTTCTTCTCGACCTTCGCTTCAGGCACAATCGCCGTCTCGCTCACGCGCCGCAATGTACTTTCCGTTCGGAGACCACTGCGGCGAACCCACACCCTTCTCCATCGCCGATACCTGCATCGGCTCGCCTCCAGCCAGCGAAAGCAGGTAGAGCTGCGGCGGTTGCGGCTTGCCATCCTTCTCCACCGCGCGAGTAAAAGCAATCTGCGTTCCATCCGGCGACCATCGCGGCTGCGCATCGCGCGGCCCATTGGTCAGCCGTCGCGCGGGCATCATCGGCTGGGACGTATCCAGAAGATAAAGCGCTGTGTCATAGCCATCGCGCTTCGCATTCACCGTCGTCTGCACATACACCGCACGGCTTCCATCCGGCGAGAGCTGCGTATCGCCGATCCACGTAAAGCTGAAGAGATCTTTCTCTGTGATGTTCCGTCTCTGCGCCACCATAGCACTCGAAAGAAGAAGACAGACAACCATCACGATCACGTTTTTTGCCCGCATCCAGCGCTCTCCCGTGCGTACTCGAAATCAGATTGGTCGCAACAAACGACCATCAGTTTTTTTTGCTTTCAATGACTATAGCCCATCATCACGCACACAAACGACTCGACTTCCAATTCATCTTTTTCTTCACGCGATCGCTTCCAGCAACTCAAAATTGCATCGCCCGAAAGTCAATCCCCTGTCCGTTTTCACTCTCCGGCGTAAAAAGAATTGGCCTATATTGCATTTTTTTCTTGACAGTGAATTTACGTAAATCTATACCTTCGTTAGCTGCTCTGCAGCGTGTTGTAAACAAGATGTCTAATCACTAGGGAGAATAGGCAAAATGGCAACTAAGAAAGCAGCAAAAAAGGCAGCCAAGAAACCAGCGAAGAAGGCAGCAAAAAAGAAGTAGTTCAACGAAGGCAACCAGAAAGGGGGACGCGATAAGCGTCCCCCTTTCTGCGTCTGCAGTCATGTACAAAAGTGTCGTTACTGGGCCGCAGCCTTCACCCCGCCACTCTTCGGGGTCGACAGATACCCCGACACCGTGTTCTTATCGATCACATTCACCACCAGCTCATACAGCACCGGATCCTTGCCGTTGTAGAACTGCACCGGCTCATCGAGCCCCTTGTCCTTCTTCTCGATCGTGCGATCGTCCGAGCTCACCTTCAGCGTGTAGCGCGAGTGCTTCTCGTCCGCCTTCTTCAACTGCAGCTTAACCGTCGACAGCAGCGTCGGCTTCGCATCCTTCTGCAGCGTGAACTCCAGGTAGTTCCGGTCGCCCTTATGCTTCAGCATCTCAAGCTCATCATGGTTGGTCGCAATCAGGCCGCTCATCACGCCCGCATCGCCCATCACGCGGGTCAACTGGCGTCTTCGTCGCCTCCAGGTCAGACTTGGTCGTCGCGACATCCGTCTTCACGCCGCCCACATCTGTCTTCACCGTAGCGACATCGGTCGACACTGCACCAATCTGCTTTGTCGTCGCCGCCTCCTCCTGCTCCAGCTTGGCCGACTCCGCCCTCTGCGGAGCAATAATGCTCTGCGCCCTCGCTTCGATCTGCTTCTGAGTCATCCCGACGCTCTGACCCAGCGTCTCGCTCGTTGCCCGAAGCCTGGCGTTGGTCGCCTCCAGCTGCTGCGACAGCTCAGCATTCTTCTGGTCTGCTGCCGCAATCTTCTGTTCCGCCGCGGCAAGATGGTTCTGCAGACCGTAGCACCAAGCCAGTCCGCCCAGCGCCGCCAGCAACGCCACCGCCACGACTCCAAGCAATGCTCCCGAGATTGACCTCTGTTCTACGTATCCTTCGTCGCTCATTCCACTCTCCTGGTAACTTCATTCACACTGCCGTCCGACCGATTCGCAGTCGCATCCATCCGCCTGCAAACCGATACACCAAACTATAACCTCTCCGCGGGCCAACTAAACTTATTCCATGCACCATTCCGACATCTGCATCGCCGGAGCCGGCATCATCGGCCTCTCCCTCGCCCTCGAACTCCATCACCGCGGCCTCCGCGTCACCGTGCTCGACCGGTACCGCCCCGCTGGCCGAAGCCTCCACCGCCGCCGCAGGAATGCTCGCCGCCAGGATCCCCACAACCCGCCCCAGCTCCGCGCCCTCGCCGATCTCAGCCTCTCACTCTACCCCGATCTCCTCGACCGGCTACATCTACTCTCCGGCCATCCGCGTCCCCTTCCAGACCCACACCACCCTCCAGGCCCTCCCAGGCAACACCCACAACCTCAACCAGCGAGCTCACCCCGGAAGACCTCGGCACACCTCCTCCCCGGCTCTCGTCCCTGGCGCGCCATCACTTCACCCTCCTCGAAGAGCACAGCCTCGACCCCCGCCAACTCGCCCCCGCTTTCCTCGCCGCCGTCCGAGCCACCACCATCGACCTCCGCCCCCACACCACCCTCCTCTCCACCCGCTCACTCAACAATGCCATCGAACTCGAAACCTCCACCGGCGTCCTCCACGCATACCAATTCGTCGACTGCACCGGCGCCTGGGCCTCTCGAACATCACGCCTTGCCCAACATCCACGTCACTCCCAAAAAAGGGCAGATGCTCTCCGTCGCCCTGCCGCCCTCCCTGCCCCTTCACTTCGTCGTCCGCACACCCGACATCTATATAGTCCCCCGCACCTCCGGCCCCAACGCCGGTCGCGCCATCATCGGCGCAACAGTAGAAGACGCCGGCTTCGACAAAACCCTCCACCCCTCCGACATCAGCGCACCTGCACTCCCTCGCGGCCGCGCTGCTGCCTCCGCTCGCCAATCTCCCCCAGCTCGAAGCCTGGGCTGGCCTTCGCCCCGCAACACCCGACGGCCTTCCCCTCCTCGGCGCTCTCCCCGACCAGCCCAACCACTTCCTCGCCACCGGCCACTACCGCAACGGCATCCTTCTCGCCCCCGCCACCGCCCACGTCATGGCGCAGCTTCTCCTCGGCGAAGCCCCCTCCATCGACCTCGCACCCTTCTCTCCAGCCCGCGCACCTCCAGACCACGTATGGCACCTTAGTCGCACAGCCATATCGATATTCGCGCAGCCAGCCGTGACAACCGTTTCTCCGCTGCGCTATAACCAGATGTACTAAGTTTTCCCTTTGGAGAAGTGTCTTATGTCTACCGCTGTCGCACCAAAAGGCCTGGAAGGCATCGTCGCCACCAGCTCATCTATCTGCTGGATCGACGGAGACGCCGGCGTCCTCTCCTATCGCGGCATCGACATCCACGAACTCGCCCAGCACTCCACCTTCGAGGAGACCACCTACCTCCTCTGGTTCGGCAAGCTTCCCAACGCCACCGAGCTGGCCGAGTTCACCAAACACCTCTCCGCCGCACGCAAACTCGATCCCAAAATCATCGACCTCCTCCGCAGCGTCCCCACCACCGCAACGCCGATGGAGGTCCTCCGCACCGCCGTCTCCCTCCTCAGCATCTACGACGCCGACGAAGCCGACAGCGGCCACGACGCCAACGTCCGCAAAGCCTTCCGCCTCACCGCGCAGATCGCCATGATCGTCGCCATCTTCGATCGCATCCGCAAAGGCAAGTCCATCGTCGAGGCCGACCAGACTCTCTCCCACGCCGCCAACTTCCTCTGGATGCTCAACGGCGAGAAGCCCTCCGACACCGCCACCCGCGCCTTCGACATCGCGCTCATCCTCCACGCCGACCACGAGCTCAACGCCAGCACCTTCGCCGCACGCGTCATCGCCGCCACCCTCGCCGACATCCACTCCGCCATCACCGGTGCCATCGGCGCTCTCAAAGGCCCACTCCACGGCGGAGCCAACGAGGCCACCATGCGCCTCCTCTACGCCATCGACAAAGCCGGCGCCGACCCCGTCGAGTACGTCAAGCAGATGTTCGCCGAGAAGAAAAAGATCTCCGGCTTCGGCCATCGCGTCTACCACACCGAAGATCCCCGCGCGACCCACCTCCGCCGCATGTCCGAGGAGCTCGGCAAAGCCGCAGGCAACACCAAGTGGTTCGATATGTCCCGCAAGATCGAGCTCTTCGTCAAGCAGGAGAAGAAGCTCAACGCCAACGTCGACTTCTACTCCGCCTCCACCTACACCACCCTCGGCATCGACATCGACCTCTTCACTCCCATCTTCGCCGTCAGCCGCATCTCCGGCTGGGCCGCCCACGTCATCGAGCAGCACGACGACAACCGCCTCATCCGCCCGCGCGCCGACTACACCGGCCCTGCCTACCCCGCGCCCTACATCCCCATCGGGAGACCGCTAGTCCCCCTGGACCCTGCCTGCCCAACAGCCGGCACGGTCCAGCAGTACCAGTGCGAAAGAGGTTGGCGAACGCCTCCAAAGATGTCATGCTCACCCCATAGCTCACCTCAGGGGTCATGCTTGCCGCTAACACCTCATCGCCGGGCGCTCTTCTGCATCTTTCTGTTGCTCACCCTCCCAGTCAGCGCCCAATCCTTCCAGAGCAAGCAGCCCGAATCACAGGGATCTTTCAGCCAACCCCCGCTGAATGCGAAGGGCAGCCTCGATGCCCCCGACTCTGTTCCAACCCTGTACGGCTGGAACGCAGGCCTCACCGTCTCCGGCGTCCACGACTCCGTCACCGGCTGGGCCACCCTCTCCACTCCCGCCGTCGGCTACAGCTTCAACGATGTCTTCTCCATCGACGCCACCATCCCCATCTACATGTACCGTCTCGCCGACAGCCGCTCCGCCCACCCCAAGCCGGACGCGAAGCTCGTCACCCACCGTGCCGAACTTGGCGACGTCGTCCTCGGCTTCCACGCTCAGTTCATCCCTCACTCCTACCAGTACCAGCTCACCGGCCTCGTTACCGCGCCCACCGGCGACGAAGCCTACGGGCTCACCACCGGTCGTGTCACCTTCGACCTCAGCAACCACTTCGAGCGCACCTTCGGCCGCATCACCCCAAACGTCGACATCGGCGCCGGCGACTCCAGCGCCCTGGTCAACCGCACCGTCATCAAGAACTACACCTCGCTCGGCCCGCTGGCCCACTTTCAGGCCGGCATCGGCGTCGATCTCTTCCGCGGCATGTCGTTTGAGACCGACGCCTACGAGCAACTCCCCATCGGCGACCAGAAGATCTACGGCCCCTCCCGCCACGGCAACGCCACCGTAGTCACCGGCCACAGCGTCACCGAAGACAACGGCTTCACCAACTTTCTCGACATCCCCCTCAACGGCCACCTCACCCTCTCCGGCTACTACAGCCGCAGCCTCCGCATCCACACCGACACCGCCGCCGTCGGCATCACCTACGTCCTGCGCTCCACCACCGCCCCGGAAGACACCGTCATGGGTGCCCTCTTCCGTTGAAGCAAAGCTGAACAAAACAAAAGAGCAGCCCCCAAAGGAACTGCTCTTCCATTCAAAGCTCACACAAAAACCTACTTCGCGCTGGCCGGAGGAACAATCCCGTTCATCCGCAGATACTCCACCAACTGCCCATAGTGGTCGCACATATGCGCGATGCCAAACGCCGCCATGCTCGTCTTCGTCATGTCGTCCCTCACTGAGGCAAACGCATTCGCCGCCGTCAAAGTGGCAAGCTGCTTGTGGGCATAAGCAAACGAGCCCTCCAGGGCCCTCACCGCGTCCTCCTTCGACGTCAGACCTCCCATCGCCTTCACATCGACATCCGGCTTCGCCCCGCCCAGCGCGCTGAAGAAGGAATAGTTCGCCTGCGCGATATGCGCCACCGTCTGCCCAAAGGTGTTCACGCTCTTTGGTGACAGGAAATCCACCTTCTGTGACGGCGCAAAGATCGCCTGGCTTGGCGCAAAGCTGTACTTATCCGCCGGCATCGCCTTCGCTGCACCCACAATCTGGCTCTCATAGATCGTCAGCAACGCATCCATCGACTTGCCCGGATCAATGATCGTTCCCGCAGGAACCTTCGGGGCACTCTGCCCTGTCTGCGCCTTCGCACCTGTCATACAACAACCTGCCAACATGAGCGCTACAACTGTCCGTTTCATCATCGTCATCTCTCCTATTCAATGGCCGCGGCAAAAACCGCAGAGCCGCGACAAGCCTACCAGATTTACCAGCCTCCTCGCATGAGCAGACGTCGCCATTAACAAAAAGATCGCCAGCTCAAACTCTGGAGCCCTGTCATCCGTCCCTGATATAAAGGCAAACATCCCTAAGGAGCTCCACTCACGTATGACGCTGCGAATTTTATCTTTTTTATTCTGTCTCGTCGCAGTTCTACCCGCATCCGGCCAAACCGTCGAATCCTCGCGTAAGATCACGAGTCCCAAACAGGCCTTCGGCTTCAACATCGGCGACGACTACCAGCTCGCCAACTACGTCCAGCTCACCTCCTACTGGCAAACCCTCGCCAAAGAGTCCGACCGCATGAAGCTCGTCGACATCGGCCCCACCGCCGAAAATCGCCGCCAATACATGGCCATCATCTCCTCGCCGGAAAACATCGCGAAGCTCGACCACTACAAAGAGATCTCCGCCAAACTGGCCCACGCCGAAGACCTCACCGACGCCGAGGCCCACGCACTCTCCGAAGAGGGCAAGGCCATCGTCTGGATCGACGGCGGCCTCCACGCCAGCGAGACCGTCGGCGCCCAGCAGCTCATCGAGACCGTCTACCAGCTCAACGCCCTCACCGATCCCGAGACCATGCGCTTCCTCAACGACGACATCGTCCTCTGCGTCCTCGCCAACCCCGACGGCATGGACCTCGTCTCCGACTGGTACATCCGCGAGCCCGATCCCGCCAAGCGCGTCACCGAAGGCCCCGCCGGCGGCACGCCTCGTCTCTGGCACAAATACATCGGCCACGACGACAACCGCGACTTCTACATGAACAACATGCCCGAGACCACCAACATCTCCCGCATGCTCTTCCGCGAATGGTATCCGCAGATCATGTACAACCACCACCAGACCGGCCCTCTCGGCACCGTCATCTTCATGCCGCCCTTCCGCGATCCCTTCAACTACCACTACGACCCGCTCATCCCCCTCAAGATCGAAGCCGTCGGCACCGCCATGCACGAGCGCCTCGTCGAAGAGGACAAACCCGGCTCCGGCATGCGCAGCACCGCCAACTACTCCACCTGGTACAACGGCGGCCTCCGCACCATCACCTACTTCCACAACATGATCGGCATCCTCACCGAGATCATCGGCAGCCCCACGCCCATGCAGCTCCCGCTGGTCCCCGCCCGCCAGCTTCCCTCCAACGATCTTCCCTACCCTGTCGCGCCGCAGCTCTGGCACTACAGCCAGTCCATCGCCTACGAGCAGACCAACAACCGCGCCATCCTCGACTACGCCTCTCGCGAGCGCGAGCATCTCCTCTACGACACCTACCGCATGGCGAAGAACTCCATCGACCGCGGCAACGAAGACTCCTGGACCGTAACCCCCAAACGCATCGAAGCCCTCGAAGCAGAAGCCGCAGCCGAAGCAGCCAGGACCAAGCGCAGCCGGACGCCGCCACACCCGTCCTTCGAAAATGCGCAAACCGCACCCGCCGATCTCTACAAAAAAGTTCTGCACGATCCCGCCATGCGCGACCCGCGCGGCTACATCCTCTCCGCCGATCAGCCCGACTTCCCCACCGCAACCAAATTCATCAACGCCCTGATGAAGAGCGGCGTACAGATCCAGCAAGCCACCGCCGACTTCACGGTCGCAGGCAAGCACTACCCCAAAAACTCCTACGTCGTCATGACCGCGCAAGCCTACCGCCCGCAGGTCCTCGACATGTTCGAGCCGCAGGATCACCCCAACGACTTCGCCTACCCCGGCGGCCCGCCCAACCGCCCCTACGACGCCACCGGCTGGACCCTCGCCTTCCAGATGGGTGTCCAGTTCGACCGCGAACTCGAACCCTTCACCGGCCCCTTCACAAAAATCACCACCGACCTAGCCACACCAATCCCCGGCACGATAACAGGTCCAGCCAAACCCGCAGGCTACCTCATCAGCCACAGCTACAACGACGCCTTCACCCTCACCAACCGTCTCCTCAAAGCCAACCAATCTGTCTACTGGCTCACCGCAAAGACAACCGTCGGCGAAAAAGAGCTAGCTCCCGGCACACTCTGGCTGCCCTACTCCACCGAAACCCAGAAGATCCTCGAAGCCTCCACCAAACAACTCGGCATCAGCGCCTTCGCCGTCCCAAAAAAACCAACCGGCGATGCCATCCAGCTCCACGCAGAAAAGATCGCCCTCTACGATCAGTACGGCGGCCTCATGCCCTCCGGCTGGATACGCTGGCTCCTCGAACAATTCGAATTCCCCTTCACCGTCATCTACCCACAAACCCTCGACTCGGGCGACCTCCACCAGAAGTTCGACGACATCCTCTTCAGCGACGGCGCCATCCCTGCGCCACGCGAAGGTGGAGAAGGCCGTCCCGGACGCCAGCCGAAACCCGAACAAATTCCCGCCGAATTCCGCCCCTGGCTAGGCACCATCACCGCAGACAAGACCATTCCGCAGCTCGAAAAGTTCGTCGAAGACGGCGGAACCCTCCTAGCCATCGGCAGCTCCACCGAAATCTCCCGCTACTTCAAGCTACCCTTGGAGAACGCCCTCACCGAAGTCGTCAAAGGCAAAGACCAACCCGTCTCTCCCGAACGCTTCTACATCCCCGGCTCGCTCATCAGCACCCAGGTCGACACCACCAACCCCGTAGCCTACGGCATGCCCACCAAAGTGGACGTCTTCTTCGACCACAGCCCCGCCTTCCACGCCACACCGGACGCCAATCTACGCGGCGTCCAAACCATAGCCTGGTACGGCAGCGGCAACATCCTCGACAGCGGCTGGGCCTGGGGCCAAACCTACCTCAACAACTCAATCGCGGTAGCACAAGCAAAGCTAGGCAAAGGAAGAGTCCTCCTCTACGGCCCCGAGATCACCTTCCGAGGCCAGCCCCACGCCACCTTCAAATTCCTCTTCAACGGCCTACTCTACGGCCCCTCCACCCCCACCACCCTGAAATAAAATTCACCGCCCCGCTGTTGCTTTTGCCGTTGCAGTTGCGTTTGCCGTTGCAGTCGCCTTTTTGTTTTGTCATTCCGCAGCGAAGCGGAGGAATCTGCTTTTCCACCGCAGGTTCCTCCGCTATCCTCCGAACATGCAGCAGCGGGAATATCACTTCTACGTCTACATCCTCGCCAGCCGCTCCCGAAGCCTCTATGTAGGGTTCACCAACGACATTCGCCTGCGCATCAGACAGCACCATGAAAAGCGCCTCGGCTCTCACACAGCAAAATACAACATCGGCCGCCTGGTCTATTGCGAACACTTCACCTACGTTCTGAACGCCATCGCACGCGAAAAGAAACTAAAAGACTGGAACCGCGAGAAGAAGATCGCCCTGATCGAACAAGATAATCCAACATGGGAAGACATCGCGGCAGAGTGGTAGCCGCCCCTCATTTCGCGAAGACCGGTAGTCGCCTTTTGTTTCGCAGTCGAGGGTCGTCGCCCTTTTTGTTTGCCATCCCACAGCGCACTTTTGTTTGTCATTCCGCAGCGCAGCGGAGGAATCTGTTTTTGCCGTAGCCGTTGCCGTTTTGCTTGTCATCCTTCGCCGAAGGCGGAGGACCTGCTGTTGCAGTTGCGTTTTTCGCTTCCAGGTAAGCCGGAACAAACCAAAGCTTCACCCCACCGCATCTTCATGGATCATCGCGCCCCACCCCTGTAAAATAAAACCATGCGCCGAATCTACATGGACGCCAACGCGACCACCCCAGTGCTTCCAGAGGTCTTAGATGCCATGCATCCCTTCTGGACAGAGCACTACGGCAACGCCAGCTCCATCCACCAGCAGGGCCAGCAGGCCCGCGGAGCCGTCGAACAAGCCCGCACCCAGGTCGCTCGTTTCCTCCACTGCCTCAACTCCGAGATCGTCTTCACCTCCGGCGGCACCGAGAGCGACAACCTCGCCCTCTTCGGCGTCCTCTCCTCAGAGCCCGCCACCCAGCCCATCCACCTCATCACCACCACCATCGAGCACCACGCCGTCCTCCACGCCGCCGAGTCCCTCGGCCGTCACAGCAACGTCGAAGTCACCTTCCTCGACTCCACCTCCCAGGGCCTCATCGAACCGGCAGCTCTACAAGCAGCCATCCGCCCCAACACCAAACTCGTCAGCATCATGTTCGCGAACAACGAGACCGGCGTCATACAGCCCATCGCCGAACTCGCCGCCATCGCCCACGCCGCCGGCGCACTCTTCCACACCGACGCCGTCCAGGCTTCAGGCAAACTCCCCCTCGACCTGAGCGCCGATGGCCCACTCAAAAACGTCGACCTCCTCACCCTCTCCGGCCACAAGCTCTACGCCCCCAAAGGCATCGGTGTCCTCTTCGTCCGTCGCAACGTCCGCCTCGCCCCCATGCTCCACGGTGGCACGCACGAGCGGCAGCGCCGCGCCGGCACCGAAAACGTAACCTGCATCGTAGGCCTCGGCAAAGCCACCGAACTCGCCGCCAAGTGGCTCACCACCGACGCCCCCGGCAAACTCACCGCCCTCCGCGATCGCTTCGAACAAGGCATCCTGTCCCAGATCGACGAGTCCGGCGTCAACGGCGGCAGTGCACCCCGCGTCTCCAACACCAGCAATCTCTACTTCGATCACCTCGAAGCCGAAGCCCTCGTCATCGCCCTCGATCTCAAAGGTCTCTCCGTCAGCGGAGGCTCCGCCTGCCAATCCGGTGCAGCCGAACCATCCCACGTCCTCACCGCCATGGGCCTCGCCCCTGCCCGCGCCCGCGCCAGCATCCGCTTCTCCCTCTCCCGCCTCACCACCGAGGATGAAGTAGAGGAAGCTCTCAAACTGATCCCCACCGCCGTAGCCCGACTCCGCGAACTCTCACCCAGCTACCGAAGACTCACCGAAACCATAGTCTAAAAGCAAGCTGACAGGCCGCAGTTAAGGAAACAGCTCCAGCCCCACCGCTGGCGATCAGTCCTCAACGCGGCTTTAGCCGCCGAGATAAAAAATAAATATCAAACAAGTGGCACTTTTTCAGAGCTCGAAGAGCACCATCAAAAACACCACGTTTCACCATCAAAACACCACAACTTCACCACAAAAAACCATCCAAAAAACACAGGAATTCCTGCAAACCCCCTGTATTTAGGCCACTCCCACCACGCTCACAAATACCAGGGAATATTAACGACGACAATCCGCTGATTTCCTCTGAGCAACAGCAGCAGCTTCAGCAACTGCACCCGCTGATTATGCAGCGCATTCTCCCACCAGTGCCGCACCACCAACTCCGGCAAGATCACCGCAACCTTCCGCCCCGGATTCTTCTTTTCAAGCTCAAGAATGTAATCCATCAGCGGATTAATAACGAACCGGTAGTTCGACGGAATCGTCACCAGCTCTGGCTCCTGCAAGCCATCTCGCTTGATCGGCGCCATCACATACTCATCCCATATCTCATCCAGGCTGCCGTCCTCATTATCCGAGTGGACGTGCACCACCTTGATCTCCTTCGACAGCAGCAACCCAAATCGCATCGCCTTCTCCGTGATGCGATCCCACCGCGCCATCGGAATCACCACAATCGGTTCCTGTAGATTCACCAGGTTCAGTGGAGTCATATCCGCCATCTCTCGCTTCACGCGTGAGTAATGTCGTTTTACCACCCACATAACACCGATCAGCGCAGGCACCAGTAGCGCCGTCACCCACGCGCCCGATCGAAACTTCGCTACCAGCACAACGACCGTCGTAATCCCCGTTGCCACCGCGCCAAAGCCATTCACAAACGCGTGCCACAGCCGCCCTCGATGCTTCTCCATCTTCAGCCAGTGCACAACCATGCCGGACTGCGACAACGTAAACGCAAGAAACGCGCCGATCGCATACAGCGGAATCAGCTTATCGGTCACGCCTCCAAACAGAATCAGGATCACCGCCGTAAATCCAGTGAGAGCGTAGATCCCGTGTGAGTAAAGCAGCCGTCTACCACGCAGAATAAACACATGCGGCAGATAGTCATGCAACGCAATCGCGCGTGTCAGCCGTGGAAAGTCTGCGAACGCCGTATTCGCGCTCAGCGCCAGCGCTAGCAACACACTGCCCATGGTCGTGTAGTAAAACCAGCCACGTCCAAAAACCGCCGTAACCAGCAAACTCAACAAACTTTGAAAGTGCGTCGCATCAGGATCCATCGGCATTACCTGGTACGACTTCGCCAGCCACGCGATCCCAAACAACAGCACCATCAAAATCCCGATAATCACCGTCAACGTTCTCTGCGCCCGCTTCACTCGCGGTTCGCCGAACGCCATCACTCCATTCGACACCGCCTCGACACCAGTCATCGCGGCGCACCCACTCGCAAACGCCTTCAGCAGCATCCACGTTCCCAGCGCACCCACCGTCGCCGGCAGTGCAGGCGGAATCGGGGCCATCGGCATCGGATGTCCACCCGCATGCACCGTCTTCCACACTCCAACCACAATTAAGACAAGCAGCGTCCCGACAAACAAAAATGTCGGAATAATAAAAGCTGTTCCCGTATCTTTCACGCCGCGCATATTGACAACCGCCAGCACCGCGAGAATCACCAGACATATCAGCAAAGTATGATTTTGCAGCGCGGCAAACTTCGTATCCTGCACCGACGACGTCAACGCAGTCACGCCCGCCGAAATTCCAACCGCAGCCGTCAGAATGTAATCGATCATCAGCGCTGCTGCCGCCAGCAACCCCGGCAGCTCGCCCAGATTCTCTGTTGCAACCGTGTAGCTGCCACCACCACTTGGATACGCTGCAATCGTCTGCCGATAGCTGAAGTACACGATCGCCAGCAGAATCAGGATCGCCGCGATAATTCGCCAGCCGTACTCCACTCCACCGACGCCCAGCGGAATCAGCAGCGTCATCGCTGCTTCAGGTCCGTACGCTGCACTCGTCAGCCCATCCAAACCGAAAATAGGTATTCCGGCCGCGACGCCGATATGTTCGGCACGCTCTTCACTTGTTGCTAAAGGTCTTCCAATAATCGAATCTGCTAAGGACATGCAATTTAGATCGTACTGCCTCTGTCAGTTTCTACTCATGGAATTTCGGCATTTATCTCACTTCATCGAAAAAAGTCATAAGGATTTCATAAAATCTACGGAATTAACGCCCGCAGCCTCAACAAACCCCGAGCCGTCCAACCCGCCTATAATCGCTTAAAAAGACATCTTCAGGAGCCATTCATGTCCACCACCCCTCTCTACGACCTCCCCATCAACAAAATCACAGGTGAACGTACCTCCCTCGCCGACCACCGCGGCAAGGTCCTCCTCGTCGTCAACGTCGCCTCCAAATGCGGCCTGACCCCGCAATATGACGCCCTTGAAAAGCTCTATTCCCGCTTCAAAGGCTCCGGTTTCATCGTCTGTGGCTTCCCCGCCAATGACTTCGGCGCGCAGGAACCCGGCTCCAACGAAGACATCCAGACATTCTGCCGCACCACCTACTCCGTCGACTTTCCGATGTTCTCGAAGATCCCCGTCACCGGGCCCGACACTCATCCTCTCTACAAGTCACTCATCGCCGCCCAGCCCAAAGCCATCGGCCCAACCCGCGACACCTTCCGCGAGCGCCTTGACGGCTTCCTTAATAGCAAGCACAACTCCACCACCAACCCCGAACCCGGCATCCTCTGGAACTTCGAGAAGTTCCTCATCGACCGCAACGGCCAGGTAGTCGCTCGCTTCTCCCCAGAGGTTCTTCCTGACGACCCCATCGTTGTCGCTGCAATCGAATCCGCCCTCAACTCCTAACCTCGCCAGGGGATGCAGTTACTTCACGCTGCGTCCCCAGTCATCCCCCATTCGTCTATCGTTCTAACATCTAAACTTCACCCTCACCTCGAGAGAAAGTCCTGTTTATGCTCAGTCGCCGCACCCTCCTGCCCTTAGCTTTACTCGCCCTAGGCTCCCCTAGCCTGCTGCAAGCCCAGAAGACCCCCATCCAAATCACCGCCGACCTCTCGGAGGCTCCACGCAAGCTCTACCACGCCGAGATCGACATCCCGGTCCAGCCCGGCCCCGTCTCTCTCACCACACCCGAATGGATTCCCGGCAACCACCGCCCCACAGGCCCTGTCGATGACATCACAGGTGTCGTCTTCACAGCCAACGGCAAAGTCCTCACCTGGCGTCGCGACGATCAAGACCTCTACCAATTCCACGTCACAATTCCCGCTGGCGTCACCACGCTTCACGCCCACCTTGACTGCATCGTCACCGCGCGCATCAGCCAGAAGCTCGCAGTTCTCGAATGGGAAAAGCTTCTGCTCTATCCAGCCAATACTCCAGTAAAAGACATCCCCGTTCAGCCCACCGTCAAAGTTCCCACCGGCTGGGGCATCGGTACCGCCCTCACCCCCATTGACGGTTATGACCCACAACACCCAAAAGGCGGCACGACGCGCTACGCTGCAACCACCGTTGAGCAGCTCGAAGACTCACCCATCATCACCGGCGAGTACTTCCACGAGTTCGCCCTCGCTCCCGAAGTCACACCCAAACACTACATCGACGTAGTCGCCGACTCTCCGGAAGACTCCCAGCTCCGCCCCGCACTCCTCACCGAGCTCAACAACCTCGTCCGCGAGACTGGAGCCGCCTACAACTCGCGCCACTACAACGTCTACCACTTCCTCCTCACCCTCTCTGACGTAGCCGGTGGCGAAGGCCTCGAGCACGGCCAGTCCTCCGACAACGGTGTGGGCGAAAAAGGCTTCTCCGACGCCTCCCACCAACTAGCCGAGTCCGACCTCCTCTCTCATGAGTTCACCCACTCCTGGAACGGAAAATACCGCCGCCCCTTCAACCTCTATCAGGACAACTTCGCAAAGATGCAGGAGGGGTCACTCCTCTGGGTTTATGAAGGTATGACCCAGTACATGGGCAATGTCCTCGCCGCACGCTCCGGCCTCAAGTCGCAGGAGCAGTACCGCGACATCCTCGCCGCCTCCGCCGCAAATCTCGACTACAAGCCCGGCCGCGAGTGGCGCAGCACCGAAGACACCGCCATCGCCGCCAGCATCCTTCGCGGCGGCAACCCCGCCTGGTCCAACTGGAAGCGTGGTCAGGACTACTACCAGGAAGGTGAGCTCTTCTGGCTCGACGCCGATACCCTCATCCGCCAGAAGACCGACAACAAGAAGTCCCTCACCGACTTCCTCCACATCTTCCTCGCCAAAGGCGGCAACACCGGCCCGCTCATCGTCACCTACAACCGCAACGAGCTCATCGCCGACCTCAACGAAGTCGTCAAGTATGACTGGGCCACCTTCATCCACGATCGCATCGACGTCATCAACCCCCGCGCCGATCTCGCCGGCATCGAGCAAGGCGGATACAAGCTCGTCTACACCGACAAGCCCTCTCGCTCTGCACGCACCATGGCCGCCTCAGGCGGTCGCCGCGGCGGCGGCATCGACGTCTGGTACTCCATCGGCATCCGCGTCAACGGAGAAGGCAACATCGTCGACGTCCGCTGGAATGGTCCTGCCGACAAGGCCACGCTCTTCCCTGGTCAGAAGATCATCGCCGTCAATGGCAACGTCTTCTCCGCCGACGCACTCAAGAGCGCCATCGATCAAGCGAAAGGCACCACCGAACCGATCCACCTCATCCTGCAGGGCGACACCTTCGTCACCACCGCCAACATCGACTACCACGATGGCGAACGCTACCCCTCGCTCGTCCGCGTAGACGGCGCAACCGACTACCTCGACGACATCACCAAGCCCCTCACCACCCCGGAAAAAGCACCCGAGGAGAAGAAGGACGCTGCCAACTAGCTCCACGAACCAAAAAAACAAAGAGCGGCTAGAGATGAATCTCGAGCCGCTCTTTATTTTGGTCGCGCAATCAGATGAAAATTAGTGATCATTCCGAAAAGAAGTTCGATAAGCTTGAAACGCCACGGAGAACAGCGTATCCATGCTGACACTACCTGAAAACATCATCATCCTGATCCTTATGATCGTCGGCTCAATGCTCTTCATGGCCGCTCTCAACCGCGTCTGGCCGCGGGAAAAACGCCTGATCCACAACGACCTCATTGGCTGGCAGCTCAATATCCTCGGCACCACATATGCGGTCATCCTCGGCTTCATGCTCTACACCGTCTGGACGGACTTCGGCTCTGCTAACCTCAACGTAGACCTCGAGGCCAGCGCTCTCAGAAATGTCTATCGCCTCGCCGAAGGCCTCCCCGAGGCACAGCGCATCAAGTTGCAGGACGAGTGCCACGCCTACGCCGCCGCCGTCATCAACCAGGACTGGCCCGAGATGGCCAGTGACCAGACCCCCGAAGAGAGCCACGAGATCAACCAGGCCATGTGGAAGACGCTGATGTCCGTCAAAGTCGCAACGCCATCAGAGATCGTAGCCGAAGATCACGCCCTCTCCGAACTCAGTTCTCTCACCGAACATCGCCGCACCCGTCTGCTCCAAAGCAAGTACCGCCTTCCTATCATCTTCTGGGGAGTTCTCATCATCGGAGGGGTTCTTACCATCGCCTCCGCCTCCATGTTCGGCTCCGCGAACCCGCGCCTTCACACCCTCCAGGTCTTCTTCTTTACTCTTCTCATCACACTGGTGCTTCTCGCCGTCGCCGACGTCAACCGTCCCTACCGCGGATGGGTCCACGTCAGCAGCTATGCGTTCGTCAGGGCACAAGAAAATATGCAGGAGTAAACACAGCCGCTTTTATTTTGATTTTTCCGCAAACCCGAGCCTTCACCGAGGATCAGGGATTGTCACGTTCGCTATAAACCACTGGGCTACCGCCGTTGCTGAACACAACGATCTTTCCGAAGGTCTCCACATCAGGATTGGCTCCGTACTTGTTGAGCTTTTCAGCAGACCCCGCACACTCAAGACATACGACGACACAGGCCGGAGGTGCTGGCTCGGGATAAGCCGTCGTTGGATTATTCACTGCCAGATACTGAAAACGATGGCTCGAGCCGTCCTCATTGATGAGCGCCATCATCGGATATTCGAAATGAAGCAGCGTTGCGTCGAGCCCAACCGATCGGCAGCTCTTCACGGCCGGAGCGTGCGCCGCGGCGATAAACGAGTCCGCGAAACGCCGATGGGCATCAAGAAAATAAGTCTTGTCCCGTGGCATCTTCAGCAGTGTATCGGCCGAATCGTCACTCGAGACCCACGGACGCATATCGTTCATCGTGGCCAGAGGCACCGAGAGAACAAGCAACCCAAACATCACAACCCGGATCGCCATGCTCGACCAGAGCCGCGTGAGTACCACTGCAACAAAGACCACCGTCAAAGCAAAGACAGGAACCTGATATTTGGCGTTCCAGGGTCCCCATCGCAGCAGCACGGAGTACATCGTGAACGAGCCGATCAGCCCCAGCGCCAGCCACCCCAAATTCTTGTTCAACCGTCGATAGTTTGCGACATACAAAACGCAGCAGACCAGAAAGAGCGCAAAATTCCATTGATTGCCGCTCATAATCTCATCGCGATAGATCCAGTCCACCATAAACGGCCTCGCCGCCCCGTTTTGATTGCGATAGAGCTGGCCATAATCGTTCGGGTCTACTCCAATGGCCCACATCATCTTCGAAAAGACGCGCGTTGAAACAGCGTTGATCCTGTCGCTCGGTACGCTTACGTTATTCGAGACGTTTCGTATCAGACCAGCCACCGCATGTGCTGGACTCATATTGGAGTTGGCAAATTTTCTCCCTTCAACATCTCCTGCGCCATCAAAGTAGGGCAGCCCCATCACTGAGCCCGTCATCTTGTAGTTCCGCACCCAAAGCGGTCCGCAAATCGACAGCAGCAGCAAAGAAATCACCGGCAAGCGCACCAGGAAGGTACGACGAGCCGCACTGCTCCACATCATCCAGCAGACAACGATCAGGCAAGGCAGAAAGGCATACGCCGTACCCTTGCTGAACGCCGCCAAAGAACCACTTGCTCCGATGGCCATCGCGATCCACCAGCTTTGATTTCGCCTCCAAACCAGCAGAAGATATACCGTCAGCACAATCCAGTAGGTCACGACGTTGTCGTTCTTTGCGCCAGAGGCCGCCAGCATGGCCGTAGGGATCGTCGTCGTCAGTACCGCGGCAAACGCCTGCGCCTGGCGATTGCCTCCCAGCTCCGCAGTCGCAAGAGAGACGCCAACGATAGAGCCAACCCAGGCGAACCACTGCACCAGGTTCACCAACCGATCCGCCCCATAGAGCAGATCGAGGTGCAGCATGACGTACTCGCCCATCGGCGGCATCGTCAATTGTTGCCTGTCGATCGTCGGGTAGTTTTGAACCCCCTTATTGCCGATCCATTGCACTACCCGCGGCAGATGATACGCCATCGAATCCCAGGTATTCGGCGCAGAAGCAAGCGCCGTCAATGCAACAATCGCGATGAGAGCGCCAGAGAAGTACAGTGCGGCACGATCCCAACCGTCCAGCTCACCCTCGCGGGCAATCTGTCCAGGTGCATTCGCACCCGGCGTAACTCTGGCAGGCGTCATCCTCATCCACCATAGCCACCCCACCGTCAGTCCACTACACAATAACCAACAAATCGAAGCGCCAACCCGGCTCAGCTCATGAAACACACTAAGGAGTTCGGTCGAATACACAAGAAACAATGACCACGGGATCGATGCGAATAAAGAAGATTTGCGCCAGCCGAGTCCCTGGCGGCGAAAGCCGGCAATCCAAAGGCAAAAAGAGAGCAACGGTAGAATCGCGAGCACGCTTCGTCCATCTTTCGCTTAAATTTGGCTGCGCTAAAGCACCTTGGGGCTGTCATCGCCCGCTACTGCTACCGGACGCGACTCGCTCGAACTGGTTGGCGAAGCATAATAGCCGCCAAGGGTTCGGCCCTTACTGCTGAAGATGCGGAATCGCGCAATGCCGTGTTTCTGCAGTGCAAACTGCATCGTCGTTACAAGCACTCCAAGACCATACTTGACGCTCCGTCGAAAACTGATCGAGGAGGCTTCATCAAAATACTTCGTCGGGCAAGAGATCTCACCCAGTCGAAATCCGAAGTACACACACTGAGCGAGCATCTGGTTGTCGAACACAAAATCATCCGAATTCTCGCTCAACGGCAGTTTCATCAGAACGTCGCGATGAAAGGCGCGATAACCAGTGTGATATTCCGAGAGTTTCACACCAAGAAAGATATTTTCAAACGCGGTCAGAAGCCGGTTCGAAATGTATTTGTACCGAGGCATACCCCCTCGCAGCGCCGAACCTCCCAGGATGCGTGATGCCAACACCGCGTCGTATACGTCATAGGCGATCATGCTTGCCAGTGCAGTCACCAGCAACGGAGTGTACTGGTAATCCGGATGAACCATGATCACGATATCCGCGCCTCTTGCCAGCGCCTCGCGGTAGCACGTCTGCTGATTGCGGCCATATCCATAGTTCCCGTCATGCACGAAGAACTCCAGGCCGAGCTTACGTGCTACCACCACCGTCTGATCGGAACTACCGTCATCCACAAGGATTTTGATGTCCACACATTCCGGTATTTCGCTGACCGTTTTTTCCAGCGTCTTCTCTGCGTTATACGCAGGTAAAACAACCGCTATTCGTTTGCCATTGATCATAGGAAAAGTTCCCGGAGAAAGGTTGATTCAGTCTCACACAAGATAGATTGTCATAGGAAAATTCTTTGACTTATCCCCCTTTTGCGTCAGGGGATCGTATCTACCCCGTCATATACTCCTTGTTATGCGCCAGATCCTTCTTGCTCTCCTCGCACTGACCTCCTTCGCCGCTGCCCAAACCGCCCCGACAACTAAATGGCCCGCCCAGGATGGCACCTACATTATCAAGAACTTCCACTTCGTCTCCGGCGAATCCATCCCCGAGCTGAAGCTTCACTACCTTACCCTTGGCAAGCCCCACCGGGACGCCGCCGGCCACACCGACAACGTCGTCCTCCTCCTTCACGGCACCGGCGGCAACGCCCACTCGTTGATGAGCCCCGTCTTCTCCGACGTTCTCTTCGGACCCGGCCAGCCCCTCGACATCACGAAGTACTACATCATCCTGCCCGACGACATCGGCCACGGCGAGTCCAGCAAACCCTCCGACGGTCTCCGCATGCACTTCCCCCAGTATGACTACGACGACATGGTCGCCTCCCAGCACACCATGCTCACCGAAGGCCTCCACGTCGATCACCTCCGCCTCATCCTCGGCACCTCCATGGGCTGCATGCAATCCTTCGTCTGGGGTGAGACTTTCCCCCAGTTCTCGGATGCGCTCGCCCCCTTCGCCTGCCTTCCCGTCGAACTCGCCGGCCGCAATCGCATGTGGCGTTACATGTCCATGCAGGACATCAAAAATGATCCCGCCTGGAAGAACGGCGACTACACCACGGAACCAGTAGAGGGTCTCCGCGGCGCAAGCGATCTGTTAGTGATCGCCGGCGGCGCTCCCCTGCAACTTCAGAAGAACTTACCCACTCGCGCCAAGGTAGAAGCTTACGTCGATCGTGTCATCGACGCAGACATCAAGCACACCGATGCCAACGACTTCCTCTACTACGTCAACGCCTCGCGCAACTACAACCCCGCGCCCAGGCTCTCCACCATCACTGCCCCCGTCCTTTGGATCAACTCTGCCGACGACTTCATCAACCCACCAGAGCTCGGCATAGCCGAAAAGATGGTCACGGAGATGCCGCACGCCAAGTTCATCCTCATCCCCATCTCCGATGCCACCCGTGGCCACGGCACCCACACCGTCGCCGCCATCTGGGAGCAATACCTCATCGACTTCCTCGCTCAAACCGAAAAGAAATAAAGAAAATGCGCGAAGGGTAATAAAGCAACAAGGCAAAACAAATGCCCATGTCTCATCGCAGAGACATGGGCATCTTCTCTTGGTCTTCTAATTCCCGTCTCCGCGATAGTTCTGCGCGTAAGTGTCCCTTGGCATGCCCTCTCGTTTCGCCTTGCCCGAAAACGCAAACGCATCCTGTTTGCTCATCTGACCGCCGACTGTCACTAGAAATGGAGCATGCCCGTTCGGCGTAAACACCGCAGGACTCAGGTCTGGATGCTCCCGAGCAATCGCCGAAGCTTTTTGCCGGGCCTGCTCCTCCTGGTTATAGGTAAAGGCAATCACCCTCCAATTACCGTGAACGGCACCCGTGGCACTCCGTCCCACAGCCGTTGAAGCATTCCCCGCTTTCACAGGAGCATTCGGCGCACCACGCAACTCAGTGCTGGTCGCTGCACTCTGCTGCGCAACCGGAGCCGGAGTCAGCACCCCTTTCGTCGCATCGTTCGAACCCGCCGATCGGCTATGCACGAAGTACCATCCCAACAGCACAATCAGGAGCGTGCCCAGGCCATAAGCGAGCCCTCGCAACCTTCCCGGCTGCTCATCGACAGGAACCTGGACCCGTCTCATTACCGACGGCGGAGGCACAACGGGTGCGGCAACAGGTATCTCAGTTCGCGTCACCGTCGCAACCGCTGGTGGAGAAGGAACAGGCTGCTGCACGGCAATCGTAGTCGGCTTCAACGCCACGCCAATCTGTCCGAGCCCCCACTCCCCACTCAAACCTTTGCGAACAATTTGCTCAAACGGCGCAGGCAGCGGAAGATCGCGTCTCGCATCCTCCAAAGTCCTCTGCTGGGTCAGCGCCTGCAAAAGCACCGTCGCGTAGTCGCGCACGTCCTTCCGTTGCAGCGCCATACCCTCTTCGCCTTCAAGCGTCTCCCGGATGCAGTCGCTTCGCAGCTTGATTGTTTCCCCCACAGCCAGCACATTTTGCGGCACTACATGCTCGTGGACAAACCCATTCGAGTGCAACGACTCAAGCGCCGCCAACAGACTCGATGCAATCTGCCTGGTCTCCTGCTCCGTCAACCGGCGTTCCTTCAGCATCTCGCCAAGATTCGCGTCGACCGGCTCCATCACCGCATAGACCAACGATGTCTCATCGACCACTACATGACCAAAGCCCTTCAGCTTTACCAGGTTGGAATGGTTCAGCGCTGCCACACCCCGCCATCGGGCCAATATCTCATCGCCATCAAAGTGCGACTCGATCAGCCGTATCACTGTCGGCACGCCTGTGCCATTTGATGTGGAGAAAAAGGCGCTCCTGCCCTCGGGCAATATCAGCTTAGTCAGCGGATAAGCTCCAGCGATCGTTCTTCCTTCGTACTCTGTCCAAAGATCCATATTCGTTTCCCTTCCGGTTTTTAAAACCAAGGAAGAGGAAAGCCGTTATGGCAAATGAAACAGAGAATGACAGAAAGGCACATCGCTAAAATCGAAGCCGCCTATCAGGAGTTATTATCCTTCATTGGGCTTGCCACCTCAAAGCCACGGAAGTCACATCGAACCACGCCACTAACTCCCCGTCGGAATCACCAGATACTGTTCCAGCTTGCCGTCCGGCATCTCATACACAGTCACCAGCACCTGTTTATCAGCAAAACCTACGTTGAACACACGGAACGTCATCCCTCCACGTTTTTCCTCCGCCACCTGCTTAAAGCTGCTCGGGACGCCAAGCGGCTTCAGGCTCGAGGAGAAATCCTCAATCGCCTCCGGGGTAAAGTACGCATCGCAAAACGTGGTCAGTTGAGAGCGATCCAGCTTTCCCTCCTGCAATCCGGTAAAAATGCCCAGGGCTCGCTTCTCCGCCAGCGCCGCAGTGTTATCAACATTGGCCCCCGAAACCGCGCCCAATACGAGAGGCGCAATCTTCCTGGCCAAAGCACCCGCCGCGCTCGAAGCATCTTCGTTCGTCAGCACGGTTATTGCCGTCTTGTCGTTCGGGAACACGATATTTTCCGACACAAACCCCGAAACTTCGCCACTATGTTCGATGTATCGATGCCCGTTCCGATCTCCCACCTGCACGCCCAGCCCATAGCCCGTGCCTTTTCCGTTCTTCAGCTTCACATCGGTAAACATCTCATCGTACGAAGCCGGAGCCAGCAGCGTCCGGTCCATCAAACTGATGTTCCATAACGCAAGATCGCTCGCCGGCATCGCCAGCTCCCCCGCGGCAAACATCCAACCCTCGCCCTCCTGCGGCGCCGGACGCAGCGGCCCCAGCGCATGCTGGTAGTAGCCCGTAGGATCGTTCGGCGGCAGCCTGCTCGCATCCGAATTGAGTACTCCCGTCATCTTCAACGGTTTAAAGATCCGCTCCTGCAGCTGCACGATCAGGGGCTTGCCACCAACAATCTCCGCAATCCTTCCCGCGATCACATAGTTCGTATTCGAATACTGCCACTGCGTCCCTGGCTCGAAGTCCAGCGGCTTCTTCCCCCAGACATCCAGAATCTGCGGTGGCGTCGACGGCTTCATCATCGAAGTCATCACATAGTCCTCGGGCCAGAAGTCCTGATACCCCGACGTCATCGATAGCACCTGTCGGATCGTCACCTCATTTGCCCGCGTCAGCTCCGGCAGATACTTCCCCACCGGATCGTCCAGCTTCAGCTTGCCATCCTGCATCAGCAGCAACACCATCGTCGCGGTAAACTGCTTGCTGATCGACCCGATCGAATACTGCATCCCAGCCTCTGCCGCCATCGCCGGCTCCAGCCGCGCCATCCCATAAGCCTTCACATACGCAACCTTCCCACCCCGCACCACTGCCACCGAGGCGCTCGGAACCCCGGTCGACTTCAACACATCCGCAGCAGCCGCATCGATGCCACTCGCCGTTGCCGCCGGCAGAGAGCTCTGTGCCACCATCGGCAACGCCGCAACCATCACACAACCCAACCCCAAAATCCTCGACACTCGCACCTGCAGATTCGTCATACACGAAAGACTACCAGCCTCACCAACTCAAAGTCAGTCATTGCAACCTCAGTCAAGCTAAAATTCTGTACGCTTGAAAAAACTAGCCCGAAAGGACATCACTTGAGATGCAAAGCCTGAAGATGGCGCGCGTAATTCTCTTTACCAGCCAGATTGATGCGATGACTCAGTTCTACGGTCAAGTCCTCGCCTGAAGCAGATCACGAATGAGAAAGGCTGGCGGGAGTTTGCCGCAGGCGGAGCGCGAATTGCTCTGCACTCCGGCGCCTCGTCTCCGGGCCGCAAGGGTCCGAAGATCGTCTTCTATGCCAAAGATGTCGCCGCCCTGCGCGAAACGCTTGTGGCGCGTGGCGCGAAGTTCGCGAAGGCCCGGCAAGGAGAACAGTTTTGCCTCTGTGACGGCAAAGATCCAGACGGAAATCCCATTCAATTGTCCAACCGCTGAAACCCAATCCAAAACTTCTCGAATCCATCAGGATTTGCTACCCTTGCGCCCATGCAATTAAGACATCTTCCGCTCGCGCTCGCGTTGACCTGCTCACTCGCTTTAGCCCAGTCCTTCACCCCCATTCGAGAACAGAAGAACCTCTCCCCCGCCGCAATCGCGAAGCTCCACGCCATCGAACTTCTCAACTCCCTCCCCGTCGGCGAATGGCGCTTCCACGCCGGCGACGTCCCCCACGGTGAGTCCCCCACGCTCGACGACTCCGCATGGCCGCTCGCCAAGCCCCGCTCCAAAGCCCCCAAGGAGGCCGTCTGGTACCGCCGCACCATCGAAGTTCCCAAAACCCTCAACGGCTACGACATCACCGGCTCGCGCATCTGGTTCCAGTTCCGCGCCGACGCTAACGGCCCCATGCCCCAGATCATCTACTTCAACGGCCGCCGCGTCGCCCTCGGTGACGACCTCGAACCCATCGTCCTCTTCGAGCCCGCCAAACCCGGCGACAAGATCCTCGTCGCCGTCAAACTTCTCCACACCGTCGACGAAAAAACCTTCGCCGGCGTCAGCCTCAACATCGAACCAAACCCCTCGGCAATCGGCACTAGCGCCCGCCCTAATCCGGAAGACATTCGCATCCAGTGCATCACCGCGGCGAATCTGCTGCCTGCACTCCCCACCCCACGCAAAGATCTCCTGCCCAAAGTAGAAGAAGCAGTCGCCGCCATCGATCTCAACGCTCTCAAGACAGCCGACCAGTCAGCCTTCGACGCATCCATCCGCAAAGCCCAAGACATCCTGACGACCCTCCATCCGGTCCTCGCCGAAGCCAGAATCGACCTCGCAGGCAACGCCCACATCGACGCCGCGTGGCTCTGGCCGCGCTCGGAAACCATCGACGTCGTCCGCCGCACCTTCACCACCGCCCTCCAACTAATGGACGAGTACCCCGGCTACACCTACTCGCAGTCCGCCGCGCAATACACTGCTTGGATCGCCGAAAAATATCCCCAGATGAACGAACAGATTCGTCAGCGCGTCAAAGAGGGCCGCTGGGAGATCGTCGGCGGCATGTGGGTCGAACCCGACCTCAACCTCCCCGACGGCGAATCCCTCGTCCGCCAGCTCCTCATCGGCCAGCGCTACTTCCAGCAGCAGTACGGTGTCACCGCGCGCATCGGCTGGAACCCCGACTCCTTCGGCTACAACTGGCAGCTCCCGCAGATCTACAAACGCTCCGGCATGGACTACTTCGTCACCCAAAAAATGCACTGGAACGACACCAACCAGCTTCCCTTCCGCCTCTTCTGGTGGCAGTCCCCCGACGGCAGCAAAGTCCTCACCTACTTCCCCACCGACTACGTCCACGACAACGTCAACCCCACCCGCATCTCCGCCGACTTCGCCGAGTCCGCCCTACGCAACCCCGGCACCTCCGAACTCCTCGACCTCTACGGCATAGGCGACCACGGCGGCGGCCCCACCCGCGCCATGCTCGACCAGGCCGACAAGTGGATCGACGCAGGCAAACAAGACGCAGTCCCCACCATGCGCTATCACACCGCGCAAAGCTACTTCACCGACGTCGAAAAAAACCTCAACCCCGACTCGCCCACCTGGAACTACGACTCCATCGCCAAGGGCTACACTGCACCTCCAGCCTCCGCCACCGGAGCGATGGGCCTCCCCACCTGGAACGACGAGCTCTACTTCGAATACCATCGCGGCGTCTACACCACCCAGGCCGCCCACAAGCGCAACATGCGCACCAGCGAAACCGCCACCCTCGACGCCGAAAAGCTAGCCTCACTAGCATGGCTGCAAGGCAAACCCTACCCTAACGATCAGCTAACCGAAAACTGGAAAAAGATCACCTTCAACCAGTTCCACGATCTAGCCGCCGGCTCCGGCATAGCCGTCATCTACAAAGACGCCCAAAAGGACTACACCGAAGTCTTCCACGTCGACCACGAAGTAAGTGATAGCGCCCTCAACACCCTCGCAGCGCATATTGATTCGCGAGGCAAAGAAGAACCGAATCAAAACGAAGCTTCGATTCTGATTGTGAATCCAATGGCATGGTCGCGTTCCGAAACAGTAGACGCCACAATCCAGCTTCCGGAAAGCGTAGGTGCGATAGACGTCAAAGACGCCAACAATCGCGAGGTGCCCTTTCAAATTCTCTCAAAAGATTCTTCAACGAACACGTTCAAACTCCTATTGCAACTCAGCGGCGTTCCTGCCTTGGGCTACACGGTCCTGCATGTAACCCAAAATCCCAACAGTCTGGGCGGCATTCTCTTTTCCAATGGAACAGAAGTGAAGGAAACGACGGAGAAGTTCGTCCTTTCCAATAGCCGCCTGGAAGCCACGATCGACCGTAAGACTGGCTGCATCACGAGCCTCATTGACGCGAAAACCAGAGCCGAGTCCCTCGCTCCAAATGCCTGCGGCAACCAACTCCAAACCTTCAAAGACACACCCAAGCAATACGACGCCTGGAACATCGACCCCGGCACCCTCGATCACATGACGCCCGTCAATCAGCTCGACTCCGTTGCTGTCATCGACAAGGGTCCGCTTCATGCCACCATCCGCATCACCCGCACCTGGCAGTCCTCAAAATTCATTCAAGACATCTCCCTCGACGCCAACGCCGACACCGTCCGCATCTCGAACGACATCGACTGGCACGAAACCCACGTCCTTCTCAAAGCCGCATTCCCTCTAGCCGCCACCGCGCCCAAAGCCACCTACGAAATCCCGTTCGGCTCCATCGAGCGTCCCACCACCCGCAACAACTCCTGGGAGAAAGCCAAGTTCGAAGTCCCAGCCATGCGCTGGGCCGACCTCGGCGACGAGAAACAAGGTCTCTCCATCCTCAACGACTCCAAGTACGGCTACGACGCCGAGGGCAACACCCTCCGCATCACCCTCCTCCGCTCCCCCACCTGGCCGGATGAGAACGCCGACCGCGGCCACCAACACTTCGTCTACTCCCTCTACCCGCACGCCGGCTCCTGGAAGCAAGCTCTCACCGTTCGCCGCGGCTACGAACTCAACGACCCCCTCAAAGCCGAGCAAGTCTTCCCCCACACCGGCTCTCTCCCCGCCGAGCACTCCTTCGTCTCCATCGAAAACCCCAACGTAACCCTCACCGCCATCAAAAAAGCCGAAGACTCCGACGCCCTCATCTTCCGCATGTATGAGTGGGCGGGCACACCCACCGAAGTCAAGCTCCACATCCCACCCGGAGCCACCAGCGCCACCGAAACCAACATGATGGAGGAGCCCGAAGGCGCAACCCTCAACCTGACCGGCGACACCATCACCGTCCCCATCAAACCCTACGAGATCCTCACCCTCGAAGCCACCTACCCCAACAACCACCACGTAGCAGCGGCGAAATAAATCCGCACCACCGAAAGACCGAGAGACGTGCCACTCCCCGCGACAACTACTTCTCGGTGGCACGTCTTGAGGTGGCGCATCACAGGGCGGCGCATCATAGGGTGGCACGTCTTGAATGCACGTCTAGGGGTGGCCCATCTTGGGGGGCGGCGCAGCTTTGGGGTAGCGGCACGTGAAGGTGGGTGCTCGAAAAAGCTGTCGCACCGCATATCGCAGATTTTCAAACACGGTTCACACTCCTGTCTGCCTACCCGATACGCAACATCAAAGCACGTTGTTCACCAAAATCCACCACCCTAATCCTCCTATCTCCCAACGTTTTGCCTGTGAAATCCAAAACAAGCTGTCCACTTTCAGAACTTCCAGTTCATTTGCGGACACACACGATCGTCAGCACCATCCACACTCTCTTCAACCCTGTCATCCTTCGCCGCAGACGGAGGATCCACTTTTCCCTCTCGCAACCGCCGCCGTTATATCGAAGAACAACAAGAACGCCTTCAAAACCAGCGAAAAATGCGAAAATAGAAGAAGCCGCACATGCCCAGCGTCGAAACCATCGCCGTAGCCATGTCCGGAGGAGTCGACTCCTCCGCCGTCGCCGCACTCCTGCGCGCCCAGGGCCACACCCTCGTCGGTCTCACCCTCCAACTCTGGAATCAGCGCCGCCTCGCCGGACACGAAGGCATGCCTGAAGCCGTCCAGGGCCGCTGCTGCTCCATCGATGACGTCTACGACGCACGCCACGTAGCCGAGCAGCTAGACATCCCCTACTATGTCGTCAACCAGCAGGACCGCTTCGAAGCCGAAGTAGTCAAGCCTTTCGTCAGCGAATACCTCGCCGGCCGCACCCCCATCCCCTGCACCCTCTGCAACAACCATCTCAAGTTCGACCAGCTCCTCATCACCGCCCGCCAGATCGGCGCCGATCGCATCGCCACCGGGCATTATGCGCGGAATCATTTTGACCCGGAGAGACAGCGCTGGATCCTCTCTCGCCCCGCCGATCACTCCAAGGATCAGACCTACTTCCTCTTCGGCTTAACCCAGGACCAGCTCTCCCGCACCCTCTTCCCCCTCGGCGAGATGCAGAAGCCCGCCGTCCGCGTCATGGCCTCAGAAGCCGGCCTCGCCGTCGCGCAAAAGTCCGACTCGCAGGAGATCTGCTTCATCCCCGGCGGCGACTACAACACATTTTTGAAGGCATATCTCGACGAGCAGAACGAAACTCTTCCCGACACCGCCGGCGAACTCGTCACCACCACCGGCGAGGTCATCGGCCATCACGAAGGCATCCAGAGCTTCACCGTCGGCCAGCGCAAAGGTCTCGGCCTCACCAGCGTCAACCCGCTGTATGTCCTCACCATCCACCCGGACTCACACCAGGTCACCGTCGGCGACAACGAAGAGCTCTTCACCCGCGACCTCTACGCCAACCGCCTCAACTGGATCTCAATCCCCGGCCTCGCCGAAGGCGAAACCATCCGCGTCAGCGCAAAGATCCGTCATCGCCACACTCCGGCCATGGCCACGCTCCGCCGCGTCGACGACTCGACCATCCACGCCTTCTTCGACGAGCCCCAACGTGCAATCACCCCCGGCCAGTCCGCCGTCTTCTATCAGCAAGACGAGGTAGCCGGGGGCGGCTGGATCATCTAAGAAAAACCGTCACCACTCCGTATCTCGCCCCCGCGCCCCAGTGGCCTTGTCCCGTCCAAACTCCTTCGCGCGCCCCACCAGAACATCCAGCCCCGCTTTAAATCCGTTCATCAGCCCCGCAAACTCACGCACCGGAATCTTTACGGCCCGCTGCAGTGTCTCTGAAATCTCGGCCGTCGTATTGAGTACCGACGTCACCATCCCATCCACCCGTGCCGCCTGTGCGCGCGTCCTCATATTCAAATCGCTTGCCGTCACATCGAAGTCTCGCGCCTTGTTGCGAACCACATGGCTCGTCTCTACCAGGTTCTCCGTGATGATCTTCACCTTCGGAGCGGTATCGTGAATCACGCTATGCGTCGTATCGAGAATCGGCATCACCTTCATCCGAAGCTCTTCGGCGATCTCCAGCCCGCGCTTCCGTGCCTTCGCTGCGCCAATCGCCATGATGATCAGTGCCAGCGCCTGCGCAATCATCGCCACCGCTACCATGCCGACAAAGATCATCAGCAGCCGTGAGTTTCCCGACGAAAGCGAACCCGAGTCCTGCAACCACATTCCTGACATCACGATTCGCACCAATCCCATATCGTCTCTCGCTCTCTAAAAAAAGTATGAGCAACAATCATAAGGCCCGGCCACCCAAAAAGGCTGGCCGGGCCTTATCCTACCTCAATCGGAGCTACGAGTTATGCTCACTCGTCGTGCTGGCATAGGCATCCTTGCCCGCGCCGATCGCAGCCGAAACCTTATCCTGCTGCTCCTGCACCAGGCCCTTGCCCTTTTCGACATACTGAGCCCACTGCGTCCGTCCGCGGTCATAATATTCTTTGCCGCGATCGACATATTCGCTCACCTGCTGCTTGCCCTGCGCGGCATACTCTGCCGCTTTGTCCTGGGCCTGCTGTGCAAGTACCGCTGCCTTGTCTCTAGCGTCCAGAGCACTCGCTACCAGGTCCTCGCGTGTCTCCTTGCCGGCCTTCGGTGCATACAGCACCCCAACCAGCGCGCCAACACCCAGGCCCGCCAGAAACCATCCCAATCCGCTAATTCCACTATCGTTGTCGTTATCTGACATCATCATTCTCCCGTTCAGGTTTCAAAATGTGCGGATTCTGCTTCCTCCGCTTTTATAACTCAACTTCTAAAAATCTGCGTTCAATCCCAAAAATCTCGTGCTCAAATTCATGGATGGAGGATCGACATCTCCAGCATACCCTGAAGCCTTACCCTGTCATTTCGTCCTTATGTGGATGCGAACGCCGAAAGATTAGGTTGCCGTCTCTCACTGCCGCCCCTTCTGCAAATCACTACAACTCTGGCAGTCCATCACCTTCCACCGCATACTTCGTCTTTATCTAAAGGAGCCAGCGATCCATCGCCCGGAATTGAGCAGAAGAGGAACGAGAGCAATCATGTCGCATCGAATATGATGTCAATCATTTACAGTGTTCGAGTATAAAACTCTCTACCGCAGGAAAAGGTGATCCATGTACGTCATCAACCCTCTCTCCATCTCCCGCGCCACCCTCACCGCTACCGCTCTCGCTCTGGCCCTAAGCCTCGCCGGCTGCAAGAGCTCCGCTCCCGCCACGCCCACCGACGACGCCAGCCTGACCGCCGCCGTCCAAAGCCGCATCGCCAGCGACGGCGCGCTCAGCACCGAACCCATCCAGTCCGCGGTCCAGAACAGCACCGCCACGCTCACCGGCACAGTCAGCAGTGAAGCTGCGCGCTCTCTCGCCGCCGCCGACGCCGCCCAGGTCGCCGGTATCAAGACCATCGTCAACAATCTCACCGTCCAGGCAGCCGCCCCCACCGTCACCGCTGCAGTCGTTCCACCACCGCCACCACCTCCTGCTTCCAAACCCGCAGCACCACCAAAACTAAAGGCTCCAGCCCCACCGAAGCCGACCCCAGCTCCCATAGTCCGCCAAGCCCCACCGTCACTCCCCGCGCCACCAGCCACTGAGGCCGCCACAGCCCCTCCGCCCGCACCGGAACTCCCATCCGCGCCTCCACCGCCGCCACCCCCTCCTGCCTTCCATAACATCACCCTCCCACCCGACACCACCCTTCCCGTCCGCATCACCGAGACGCTCGACAGCGCCACCACGCAACAAGGTGATCTCTTCACCGGAACCATCGCCACCGACGTCATCGCTCGACGGCCTCGTCGTCCTCCGTCAGGGCACCCCCGTCTCCGGCCGAGTCGTCGCCGCACAGGAAGCCGCCCACTACAAAGGCAACTCACTGCTCACCATCGAACTCACCAGCATCAACCGCGCGGCGAAAAGCTCCCCATCACCACCGACCCCTACAGCGTCAAAGGCGACGGCCGCGGCAAAAACACCGCCGAAAAAGTTGGCGGCGGAGCAGCCGTCGGCGCAATCCTCGGTGGCATCCTCGGCGGAGGCAAGGGCGCAGCCATCGGAGCCGCAGCCGGTGGTGGCGTCGGAGCAGGAGCCAACACCGTCACTCGCGGCCAACAGGTCCAGATCCCCTCCGAGACCCTCGTCCGCTTCAACCTCACCAACACCCTCGCTCATCAAGGTCGCCAACCCGGGAGACCGACAGCACAGCCAACCCCGACGCTGCAGCAACACGTCCCGCAAATCCACCGCAGCAGCAAGCAATAACTTGCATCTAACCCTGTAGAAGCGCGAGACATACCTCCGACGCAGCAATCAATCTGAATGCACCATCCGCAGCAAGGCTGGTGTAAACTCAAGTAGCAGCAGGCTTCCCTAGCCACAATCAGCATGCTGCCCCTAGCCGAAAATATTCTCTGAGGTACTCTGTCTTGACGAAGGCATCGGCCAAACCGCCCAGCAGGATTTCTCACCTTCACCCTGCACGCGCACCTGCCCTACGTCGTCAATCACGGCACCTGGCCTCACGGCATGGAGTGGCTCCACGAAGCCGCCGCCGAAACCTATCTCCCGCTCCTCCGCGTCCTCAAAAACCTCGAGCGCGACAGCATCCGCTTCAACTGCAACCTCAATCTCTCGCCCATCCTTCTCGAGCAGCTCTCCCACCCCGTCTTCATCGCCGAGTTCCCCAACTACCTCAACCGCAAGATCGTCGCCGCCCGCGAAGACGAGGCCTTCTTCATCCAGTCCGGCGAAACTCACCTCGCCGAGACCGCCCGCTTCTGGCACCGCTTCTTCTCGCAGGCCCTCGAAGACTTCAATCACTTCGACCACAACATCATCGCCGGCTTCCGCCACTTCAACGACATCGGCCTCATCGACATCATCACCTGCGGAGCCACCCACGGCTACATGCCGCTCCTCGGCACCGACGAATCCGTCCGCGCCCAGATCCGCACCGCCGTCGACACCCACATCCGCCACATCGGCAAACACCCCAAAGGCATCTGGGCGCCCGAGTGCGGCTACCGCCCCGCAGGCTTCTGGAACTACCCCGTCCCCAACGCCGACGGCTCGCCCCACGCCTCCCGGCTTCGACCGCATCGGCGTCGAACAGGCCCTCTCCGAATCCGACATCGACTTCTTCTTCGTCGACACTCACCTCGTCGAAGAGGGCCACCGCGTCCCATCGCCCTACGAACTCCTCAACGGCGCCGTCCCCACCGACGCAACAGACCGAGCAGATGACCCACGGCAACCATCGCTCTCTCTACCAGCCCTACTACGTCGACGGCCCCTACGATAAGCGCTACGCCACCACCATCTTCCCCCGCGACCCCCGCACCGGCGTCCAGGTCTGGTCCGGCGACACCGGCTACCCCGGCGACGGCGTCTACCTCGACTTCCACAAAAAGCGCTGGCCCGGCGGTCATCGCTACTGGCGCGTCACCGGCCCCAAGGTCGACATGGGCGACAAGCTCCCCTACTACCCGCAGCAGGCCGCCGAGCGCGTCAAAGTCCCACGCCGCCAACTTCGTCCATCTCGTCTACGAAGCCCTCAAGTCCGGCTTCAACGACGAGATCCCGCCCATCCTCTGCTCCCCCTTCGACGCCGAACTCTTCGGCCACTGGTGGTTCGAAGGTCCCCTCTGGCTCGAAGCCGTCGCCCGCAACCTCCACGACTACGACACCGGCATCCAGCTCATCTCCTGCGCCGAGTACCTCGAAAAATATCCCCGCGCCGGCTTCATCGCCATGCACGAAGGCTCCTGGGGAGCCGAAGGCACCAACCAGGTCTGGATGAACCCCGAGACCTCCTGGACCTACACCCACATCTACCCCGCCGAGCTCTACACCCGCGACGTCTGCACCGCCGGCCACTGGCGCAACTCCGCCCTCGGCAAGCGCATCATGCAGCAGCTCTGCCGCGAGCTCCTCCTCCTCGAATCCTCCGACTGGCAGTTCCTCATCACCACCGGAGCCGCCCGCGACTACGCCGAGATCCGCTTCCTCACCCACAACGACCAGTTCAACGAGGTCAAAGCCATCTGGCAGAGCTTCGAATCCACCGGCACTATCTCGCCAAGGCGCAGGAGGACCGCCTCGCCGAGATCGAACTCCGCGACGGCGTCTTCCCCGACATCGACCCCGGCCTATGGGTCGCCGGAGCCAAACAAGTTCGCGAAGAAACCTCCATCTCCGTCCCAACCGAAACCACAGCCTGAAAGCCGCCACTCAAAACTCTTCACCCCACAAGCTGTCATCCTGAAGTTGCTCACGGCACTTTGTGAGCAACGCAGTAGAAGGCACGGTCAAAGAATCCGTGTTTATTTTTTTTGCGCATTTTTTTGGCCAGAAAATCTCATGGCAAACCCGAAGTCACCTAACTCACTCAAATAAAAATAGATCGAGTTAGCACGTTCGTCCCACCCACCCGCATCCAGAAAAACCTATCAGAGAAGGGAGTACCAAATCATGAAAACCACCAGCCTCAGTCCCCCATAACAATACTTCGCGTCCGGCCGCTTTCGGTCTATGCTTGACGCTACCCCATGGCCGACTACCCCAAAAATCGTCGGTCAATCGCCCCCGCGCAAGGAGGGCAGAGACAAGGTTCTCGGCCGTGCCCAGTACATCGACGACATCACCCTCCCCGGACATGTGGTTCGGCGCCACCGTCCGCAGCACCATCCCTCGAGGCCGCATCTCCACCATCGCCTTCGACCCCTCCATCCCCTGGCACGAGTTCACCATCGTCTCCGCCGCCGACATCCCCGGCGAAAACACCATCGTCCATCTCACCAAAGACCACCCCTGCCTCGCCGTCACCCACGTCAATCACGTAGCCGAACCCATCCTCCTCCTCGCCCACCCCGACCGCGCCGTACTCCCCGCCGCCGTTGCCGCAGTCCACATCACCTACGAAGAGCTCCCCGCCATCTACACCATCGAAGAATCAGAAAAAAAAGAACACATCATCTGGGGCGAAGGCGAACACGCCAACACCTTCAAGACGTACCTGATGCAAAAGAACCAAACGCCAATCCCCGACGAAGTCTGGCAGACCGCCGACTACATCGTCGAAGGCGAGTACAGAACCGGAGCGCAGGAGCAGCTCTACATCGAAAACAACGGAGTCATCGCCGAATACTCGGCAGTTGACGGCATCACCGTCCGCGGCTCCATGCAGTGCCCCTTCTACCTCGTCCACGCCCTCGAACTCGTCTTCAACCTCCCCGCCGAAAAATGCCGCGTCATCCAAACGGAGACCGGCGGAGCCTTCGGCGGCAAGGAAGACTTCCCCTCCGTCATCGGCAGCCACGCCGCGCTGCTCGCCATGAAGTCCGGCCACCCGGTCAAGCTCTGCTACGACCGAGCCGAAGACATGGCTGCCACCACCAAACGTCACCCATCGCGAACCCGCCACCGCACTGCAGTATCCAAAGACGGCAAACTCCTCGCCGGAGAGATCGACTTCGCCATCGACGGCGGAGCCTACGCCACCCTATCGCCAGTGGTCCTCTCTCGCGGCACCATCCACGCCCCCGGCCCCTACCACTGGCCCCACCTCACCGTTCGCGCAAAAGCGATGGCGACTAACATCCCACCGCACGGAGCCTTCCGCGGATTCGGCGCACCGCAAAGCATCTTCGCCCTCGAACGCCATATGGATAAGATCGCAAAAGTCGTCGGCCTCACTCCCGAAGAACTTCGCCGCCGCAACTTCCTCTCCACCGGCGACCGCAACGCCACCGGCCAGCTCCTCAAAGACCCGGTAGACATGCAACACCTGCTAACCCGAGCCCTCGAAGAGTCCAACTACCACGCCAAACGCAAACAATTCGACCGCGAAAACCCAAGCAGCACCATAAAAAAAGGCATAGGTTTCGCCGCCTTCTTCCACGGAGCAGGCTTCACCGGCTCCGGCGAGCGTCGTCTCAACTCCCTCGTCGCCATCGAACTCACACCCGGGGGACGACCTCGACTCCTCGTCTCCTCCACCGAGTTCGGCCAAGGCACCAACACCATCCTCTGTCAGGTCGCCGCACAAACGCTACGCATCCCTTACGACGAAGTCCTCATAGCCCAACCCGATACGTCACAAGTCCCCAACTCGGGGCCAACTGTAGCTAGCCGAACCGCAATGATCGTAGGCAAGCTGGTTGAACAAGCCGCAACGAAGCTTCGAGACGCTCTCATCGCCTCGGACTATCTCATCGAGGACTACACTCCGGATCATTTCTCGATGGCAGCCCTTCGATACGTAGCCGAAAGAGGCCCTCTCAAAGTGGACGCACGCTACGAATCGCCCGAAGGCATCTTCTGGGACGACGAAACCTACAGTGGCGAAGCCTATCCTGCCTACGCCTGGGCCGTATACGTCGCTGAAGTCGCCGTCGACACCACCACCTACTCCGCAACCATCACCAACTTCCACGCCCTGCAGGAGGTCGGCAAAGTCCTCCACCCCATCCTCGCCGCCGGCCAGATCGAAGGCGGTGTCGCGCAAGGCATCGGCTACGCCCTCTATGAGAAGTGCCTCTGGCGCAACGGCCATCTCACCAACAACCAGATGACCAACTACATCATGCCCACCAGCGCCGACCTCCCGCCCATCCACGTCTCCTTCGAAGAGGTCCCCTCCCCCCACGGCGCCTTCGGAGCCAAAGGCATCGGCGAACTCCCCATGGACGGCCCCGCGCCCGCCATCCTCAACGCAATCGAACACGCCACCAACATCGCGTTCACCGAAATTCCCCTCCTGCCCGAAGACATCTTCGAGCGCATGACCCACACACCCTGTTCAGGCACCGAAGCCCTCAACTCGGCCATCGCAGGCCCCATCTTCAGCGAGACCATCGCATGAGCACCGTCCAATGCACCGTCAACGGCTATGCAGAGACCATCGAAGCGCCTCCAATGAAGCGCCTCCTCGACGTCCTCCGCGAAGACCTTCACCTCACCGGAGCCAAGGAAGGCTGCGGCGAAGGCGAGTGCGGAGCCTGCGCCATCCTGCTGAACGGAGACCTAGTCAACTCCTGCCTCATCCCCATCCTGCAAGCCGAAGGCGCACGAATCACCACCATCGAAGGCCTCGCCATCGGCGAGAGACTCCACCCCATCCAGCAATGCTTTCTCGAAGAAGGTGGCGCTCAGTGTGGCATCTGCACTCCTGGCATGATCCTCGCCACGCACCATCTCCTCGCAAAACATCCGCAACCAACACTGTTACAAATTCAGGAAGGCCTCAACGGAAACCTCTGCCGCTGCACCGGCTACATGCGCATCTTCAACGCCGTCCAGCAAGCAGCCTCGGCTGGAGCCACAAAATAATGCGCTCGAACGTCACGAACTATGAGCTGATAGCGCCCGTCTCGCTCGACGTGGCCCTCCAGATCCTCGCCGACTCACCCGATCACTACTCCCCAATCGCAGGCGGCACCGAACTCATGGTCGCCCTCGGCGCCGGCACGCCTGCAACCCAAAAAACTCATCTCTCTCTGGAACCTCAAGGAGCTCCGCTTCATCGAAGTCACACCCGATGCCATCATCATCGGCTCAGGAACAACCTTCACCGATATCCGCAGACACCCCGTCATCGCAGAGGAATTCTCTATTCTGGCCCACGCTGCAAGCTGGACCGGCAGCATCGCGAACCAGAACCGCGGCACAATCGGCGGCAACATCGTCAACGCATCACCCGCCGCCGACTCACCGCCCGCTCTCCTCGCCTACGACGCCGAACTTACCCTCATCTCCACTCGAGGTTCACGCACTCTGCCATATCGCGACTTCCACTTAGCCTACAAAAAGACGGCCCTCGAACCCGGCGAGCTCTTCCACAGCATCACCATATTACGTAACTTTTCAGGTTACAAATCCTACATTCGCAAAGTAGGCACACGCAACGCTCAGGCAATCTCCAAAGTCGCAATAGCTGTGCTCGCCCGCATAAACAGCGGCCGCATCGAAGATATCCGCATCGGCGCCGCCAGCATGCGCGAGTACCCCACGCGTCTTACCGCCACCGAACAATCTCTCCTCAACCAACCGATCACCCCGGAAACCCTCGCCGCCGCTCGCGCAGCCCTCCTCGCCGAAGCTCGCCCTATCGACGACATCCGCAGCACAGCCAAATATCGTGCCACCGTCGGCGCCAATCTCCTCGAGGAATTCCTTCACACCCTTTGATGACTCAGCAGACGAGCGCACCTAACCAAATAGCTTCCCTGCCAGCTCCAAATCCTCTTCCGTATCAATATCCAGTTCCCCTCCAACCAGCTCCACACACCGCGCCGATCGCAAAAGATCTCTCGCCCCAGCGTCTCCGTGCAGTTCCATCAACAGCGGAAAAGCAGCACTCGGAAAGTAAGTCGGAACCCCGCGCCGTCCAGCATAGGTAGAAGCCGTCACCTCACCCGAAACCATCAACAACTGCAGATGCGCTGCCGTTACAGCGGGCATATCGCAGGTCATCACCACGCACGCATCCGCATCGGGCAGTGCGCTTACCCCGGCGCGAATTGAGCTGCCCATCCCTTCGGCCCAATCATCATTCACTACCAGGACTGCATCTCCAAACTCACACTCTGCCTCAATCGACGCAGCCGAAGCTCCAAGCACAACGATTACAGGAGAACATCCAGCCTCTTGTCCCACCCGAACCGCACGCTCAAGCAGAGTCTCCGTCCCCAACCGAACCAACTGCTTTGGCTCACCCAATCGCTTCGACTCACCTGCAGCCAACACAACAGCCGCAACACGCATCAGGCAACATCCTGCGCACACTGCGCCTGAAGATACCGTGAAGTCCCACCCTCACGCACATGCCGCTCCACATCCTCTGGAGAGAGCCTCCCCGTAGTTCCCAGTTTTTCCATGCAGCAGGCCTGTATCTCGGCAATGATCGCCAGCGCAATCGCCTCCGGCCCATCGCCGCCCAGGTCCAACCCAACCGGAGCATAAATCTGCTCGCAGCATTCAGCGACAGTTCGCCCCAGCACCGCTGCTACCTCACATACCAGCAGCGAACTCCGATGACGCGCTCCCAACAACCCGATATATCTGGGCTGCAAGGGCAATACCGCCGCCAGCAGCTCCTTGTCCTGCTCATAGCTATGAGTCATCAACACCACAGCGTCGTCCGGACGAATTCCAAGTTCACCGGTGGAGCCAGAGGAGACCACCAAAACACGCTCGGCCTCCGGAAACCGTTCTATCCGAGCCAGCTGTGCTCGTCCATCCATCACGATCACACTCCACCCAAGCAGAGCTCCCATACTCACGAGCGGCTTCGCATCATCTCCCGCGCCCAGGACAAACAACCGCTGCGAAGCAGTAATCCTCTCCACAAATATTCCCTCTGGCGGATTCGTGATCCAGCCCCCGCGCAACGCTCCTGCTCGAGCCTCCGCCAACTCCGTTTCGGTCAATCCCTCACTGGCAAAGGTGAAGTCGCCATCCGCAGAAAGCACTGCGCGCGCAAAACTCCTGCCTTTATCTGGCAGCCAGGTCAGCACACTCACCTCTTCACCCACAAGAGCCGCTTCCATTGCCGCCATCACTGCCTTGCATTCCAGTGTGTCGGCCCGCTCCAGCAGCAGATCCACGACCCCGCCACAACCCAGCCCAAATGGTACGTCTGCAGTGTCGTCAAACATTGTGGAGTAGCGCTCCACAACAGCCCCTTCGCGCACCAGCCAGTTCGCCTTGCGCAATACCTCTGTCTCTAAGCATCCGCCACTAATCGTCCCTGCATACTCGCCCTGCTCACCCAGCAGCAGACGAGCTCCTGGCCGCCGATAGCTTGATCCCTCGGTCCGCACCAGCGTCACCAGCACCGCGGCTCCGCCCTGCTGCCATAACCGAACAATCTGCCGACGTTCCCTCATGTGAGAATCCCATCCTCTGGATAAAGCTTAGTCCATTCCTTCAACTCGCCAACTAGATCTTCTCTCTACGTTTTGCGCCAGACCTACACGCAAACATATTCAAAAAAGGGAAAAAGTTTTCTCTTTTCTGGACAACTCAGTGCATGACTTACCAAAATGACAGTAACTGAGAGCAAACCAAAATCCCTGCAATTTCATCATTTTAGAGTCAAAATGCCACCAAATCCTCCTTTGTTGTTGTCACTTTGCAGACAATCCGCAAAAAATATGCCATTTCGCTAACTTTGGCATTCGCTGTGCATGTGAGGGAACATTCCCCAAGTCTGCGGAGCCAAGACCTCCAAAGAAATGTTTGAGTTCTACCAACTCAGTCAGCACGTTCGACCTGTTTCACTTTGCATGACAAATACCTAGGAGCATCGCCAATGCGCATCGACCGTTTTTCCGGAGTTCGGGCTGCTTTCTGCCTCGTCTCTTTTGTTGCAGCCATCCTGACACCAACCCTCGCATACTCCCAGGCCTTGACCCTCGTGCAAAGCGGAACACGCTCAGCAGGGACCATCACGCCAGGCTTCAACGGGGACTTTGGATCCGCAACGACGGTCAGTCTCAACACCCCCTCCTATATTGTCTTCGATTTGCACGGGAATCAGTACATCTCGGACACGCAGAACAACTGCGTCCGCAAAATTGACCCCTCAGGTTCCATGAGCACTCTCGTCGGACTCGCCGTCTCCGGCAGCGGCGACACCTGCTCCACCGCCTCCAACAGCACCCCGTCTCCCTCCCAGGGCTTGTATCAACCAACCGGCCTCGCAGTCGACAGCTCCAATAACCTCTACATCGCCGACAGTAAACATAACTGCGTTCGCGTGCTCGCCAACGGCGCTGCCGGTGTCGCCGCACTCACTACCGCCGCCGGCACCTGCGGCTCGACAACATCAACAACGCCCAACCCCAACGGCCTAGTCCTCGACACGAGCAACAATCTCTATATCTCTATTCAGGATACCCAGGTCCTCCCCACCCTCAGCATCTATCAGGTCCTTCGCCAGACGCCCGGTGCTGGCCTCTGCGTCATGGCTGGCGCCGCATCGACCCTTGTTCCCAATGCCTGTGCGGGCATCACCGGCAATGTTGCGCTCAACGCACCTTCCGGCCTCGCGATTAACCTGATGGGTGATCTCTTTATCGCGGACACAGGCAACAACTGCGTTCGCCAGGTAGCAAATCTCACCACCTACAAAACAGCCGTCGGTCAATGCTCCAACGACAGCTCCGGCAATCTTGCGACAGCGCTCAACAAGCCCTACGGTCTCATCTTCTCGCCCACGCAATCGCTCTTCATCACCGAAACGAACCCGGACAACGTCGTCAGCTACGTCCTTGGCTCCTCCAGCCTGACGATTGCCGCAGGCTTGCCCAACGGCGCTTCTGGTCCCTATAGCTCAACGCAGGACGGCACCTCAGCCCTCAGCGCTCCGCTCAATGCCCCCCGAGGCATCGTCGTCGACAGCTTCGGCAACTTCTCGCTCGCCGACTCCGGCAACAGCATCGCACGCAAACTCAGCAGCAACATCATCTTCCCCTCGACTCCGGTTGGCAGCACCAGCGCCACGATGCCACTCACCTTCGTCATCAACCAGAGCGTCAATCTCTCCGCAGCCTCCGGTCCCGACTTCAGCATTACCAGCAACACCTGCAGCGGTACCCTCAGTCCTGCGAACCCAGGCTCGGTGCCCAACACCTGCCAGGTCTTTCTTCGTTTCACTCCAACTCGCCCCGGCCTGCGCAACGGCTCAGTCAGGCTTACTGACTCCATCTCCGGCAAGACTGTTGTGCAGGGTCTTCAGGCCGTCGCCACCGGCTCACTCAGCGTCTTCACCCCAGGCACCGTCAATACCATCGCCAGCCCATTGGCCGCGCCAACAGCAATCGCGGTTGACTCCACCGGCAACGCCTACGTTCTCGAAGCGGGCACCATCTCTGGCACCGCCGATCTCCTGCTTCTTCCTGCCGGTGGCGGCGCGCCTCAGACTGTGATCCCACAAGGCGCCGGTCTGCTTACTCCCTCCGCCCTCGCAATCGACTCCGCCGGCAACTACTTCATCGCCGACGCCACCCATGGCACCATCTCCCGCTTCGGAGCCGATGGCACCATCAACACCAGCTACATCACCGGCCTCGATACACCAACTGCAATCTACACCGACGGCTTCGATAATCTCTTCATCGCCCAGGCTGGAACGACCCACAACGTGATTGAGGTCTACCTTGGCGGCTCCCGCCGCACCATCTCGGCCAGCTTCGTCTCACCCAGCGGCCTCTTTCTCGACCTCAACGGCATCCTTTACATCGCCGACTCCGGCGGGCACTTCGTCTACGCCGTCGACAAGTCCGGCATCCTCCACCAGGTCGCCGGCAACGGCACCACCACCACCACCGTTCCTGGCCAGGCCACCGGCACAGGATTGATCGCCCCTTCGTCGATCTCCGGCGATGCCGCAGGCGATCTCTACATCACCGATGCCGCCGCAGATCGTGTTTACACCGTCTACGCCTCCACCACCAGCAACGGCAGCAACATCGCCACTGTCTTTGGCACCGGCACACCCGGCAAAGCAGGTGACGGAGGATTCAGCACACTCGCTCAGGTCAGCAATCCAGTCAGTGCCGCCGTCGATGGCAGCAGCAATCTCTTCGTCGTCGACCAGGGCAACAGTTCGGTTCGCGAGATCACCTATCCCAACCCGACTCTTGCCTTCGGAGCCATCGCAATCGGCCAAATCTCACCTGCTTTGCGGCAGAACATCAGCAACTTTGGCACCGACAATCTCAGTCTTACCGCTCCCTTCTCTACCTCCGACCCGCACTTCACCGTCGACAGCAACTCCACCACCTGCGGCACCACCATCATCGCCGGCTCCACCTGCAGCATTGGTTTTATCTTTACTCCAACGGTCACCGGCCCCTTATCCGCATCTCTAACGCTCGCATCGAACTCCTACAACAGCCCTCAGCCCATTCAACTCACCGGTTCCGGCAAGCTCCCCCTGCAGCTTCAGTTCACACTTCCCGCCCAAACCGAGATCTACGGTCAGCCGTTCCCGGAGACCGTCCTGGTCTCCAACGGTAGTCCAGCCCCCACAGGAACCATCACCTTCAGCATCGGCAAAGTAACCCTGTGCAAGCTCACCACGACTCTTGGGCCCACAACGACCTGCAACGCGCCAAACAGCGGCTTGGCTATTGGCACGTACAGCGTAACCTTCAGCTACACCGGCGACACAAACTACGCCTCCGCCTCTGGCACGGTAACCCTGACAGTCACTCCAGCGCCGCTCACCGTCACCGTCAACAACGCTGTCCGTCAATATGGAGCGCCCAACCCAACCTTTACCGGCACGCTCACCGGCGTAGTCACCGGAGACAATATCCTGGTCTCCTACTCGACCGTTGCCACCGTCGACAGCCCCGTCGGCAACTACCCCATCATCGCGACCCTCACACCGGTAGGCAACACCAGCCTGGCCAACTACACCATCACCAACACCCCGGGCGTCCTCACCATTACGCAGGCCTCTCTCATCATCACCGTGCTCAACGCCAGCCGCCCCTACGGTCAGCCGAACCCCCGATTTAGCAGCACCACCCAGGTCATACTCAACGGCGTCAGCTTAGTCGGCACATTGAATGGCGATGCCATCGGCATCACATACTCAACCCCTGCCACCGTGACCTCGCCCGTGGGAACCTATCCGATCGACGCAACTGTCCACGGCACAGAGGCTCCAAATTACATCATCACAATCATTCCCGGAGTCCTCACGGTGACTCCCGCAACACTCACAGTAACTGCGAACAATGCCTCTCGTGCCTATGGCACACCGAATCCCGTCTTCACTGGCGCCACCACGGGTCTGGTCAATGGCGACACCGCCACAACAACATTCACCACAACCGCCGTCACCAATAGTCCTGTCGGCACCTATCCAATCGTGCCCTCTGTCTCAGGCGTCAGCACGTTGAACTACAACATCGTCATCGTCAATGGCACCCTGACAGTCACGCAGAATCCTTCGTCCCTCATCATCAACGTCAATAGCGCGAGCCGTCTCTACGGCACACCGAACCCCAACTTCACCGGCACCGTCAACGGAGTGCTTCCCGGCGACAATGTGATCGTCACCTTCACCTCTCCGGCCACGCAGTCCTCACCGGCTGGCAACTACCCCATCGGGGCGAACGTCTCAGGAACCTCTGCCGGCAACTACATCGCGACCATCCATCCCGGTACGCTTGCCATCACTGCAGCGACCACCGTCACTGCAGTCACCACCTCAGGTTCTCCCGCGACCGTCGGATCGAACGTAACCTTCACGGCCACAGTCACCACGGCCGTCGGCGTCGTATCCGGCACCGTCAACTTCTCTGATGGGGCTACGGTGATTGGCACTGCGGCCTTGAACGGCAGCGGCGTTGCCACCTTCTCCACCACGACCCTCACCCTTGGCAGCCACACCATCACCGCATCCTTCCAGGCCAACACTAACTTCAACGCCAGCTCCGCGACCCTCACTCAGGTCATGGCCGCGCCAGTCGGCAACTTCACCCTCTCTGCCTCGCCTGCCACACAGTTCATCACCGGTGCAGGTGCTACGGTCTATCAGGTCACGCTCACTTCAACAGGATCCTTCGCCGGTCAGATCAATCTCACCTGCTCCGGCCTGCCGTCTGACGCCACCTGCTCCTTCGCCAGCAACCCAACCCTCACTGCAGGAAGCACCGCCACCGTCGCGATGACCGTCAACACCACCGTCGCCGACGCTCAGCTTCGCAACCCCGCTCCCCGCAACTTCAGTCCTGCGGACCTCACACCCATCACTGCAGCAGCAGTCTTACCCGTTGAACTCACCGGCCTCGGAGTCTTCTTCGCTGGTCTTCGCCGTCGCAAGAAACTGGGCACACAGCAGATGCGCCTTTTGGCAATCATTCTCTTCTCGCTCGGCATCCTTGGTCTGACAGGTTGCGGTTGCCCCACCACTGTATTCCAGACCTACACCATCAACATCACGGCCACCAGCGTCAGCGCTACGACACCTGTTCAAACTACCTCGGTCCTCCTGTCCGTCGGGAACCAATAGTCTCTGACCGCCGTGGCTCGGTCTGTGTTCCGGCGCGCGGCAGTCCTCTTAATCAGGAAGAAGCATCGCAGTTGGAGGATTCATCGCTATGTGTTCCTACCCCGAGAGCTCCAGCACTTTGAACAGCCCCTCGCGCTCCTTCCGCTCCATAAAAATGCGGACCGCGCTTCTTGTCGCTCTCACTGCCGCTCTTCATGGCTGCTTCCGCTCTGTCCGCAGCCGCCCAGGCGATCCAGACTGCGTCCACGCCACCGCCCGAACCCTCGCGCTTCGATATATATGGCGGGTTCGGCTACCTTCATCCAGTCAACAGCGATATATTCAACGTCCAATACCAGCCCATCATCCCCGGCGCTGTCGCCAGTGCCACAGGCTACTTCAATCGCTATGTGGGTGTCCAGGCCGAAGGCAGCTTCTTCCCCTCCGGCCCCAACGACTGCGTCTTTACCGCTCAGGCCGGCCCAGTTGTCCGCTACCAGAAAAATCGCTGCGTGCCCTTCGCCCACGTCCTCTTCGGCGGAGCCAAAGTCGGTGGACCCATCTTTCAGCCTTGCACCTGGGGCTGGGGTCTCACCAGCGGCATCGGCCTCGATTACATCCTTCCTGCCTTCAACAACCGCATCGCGCTCCGGCCAATTCAATCCGACTTTCATTACTCTCACGTCGACTACGGCCCCCCCGATCCCGGCCGAGTGACCGGCGGCGTAGGCGAAATCTTCGCCTACCGTCTCTCCGCTGGCGTCGTTCTCCGCCTCGGCCAGGTCACACCGCCTCCTCCTGTTCAGCTCGCGTGCACCGTTCAGCCTGCGAACATCTTCCCCGGCGATCCCATCACCGTCACCGCCGTCACCAGCAATCTCGATCCGAAGAAACAAGCCATCTACACCTGGACCACCAGCGGCGGCAAGGTCACCGGCAACAGACGTCACCGCCACCGTCGCCACCTCTGGCCTCGCCCCGGGCGACTACACCGTCTCCGGCCACGTATCCGAAGGGCATTCGCCCCGGCCAGCAAGCCAACTGCACCGCCGGCTTCCGCGTCCACGCCTACGAGCCGCCAACCATCAGTTGCTCCGCCAATCCCAGCACCGTCATGCCCGGCGATCCTTCGACCATCACCTCGATCGCCAACAGCCCGCAGAACCGTCACACTCACCTACTCCTACTCTGCTTCTGCCGGCCAGATCGCCAGCAACACCCCAACCGCAACGCTCGTTACCACGGGCGCCAGCAGGCACGATCAACGTCACCTGCAACGTCGTCGACGATCTCGGCAAACAAGCCAGTGCGAACACCGCAGTCACAATTACAGCTCCACCGCCACCCGTGGCACCGCGGTACGACAACCTCTGCAGCGTCTCCTTCGAGCGCGACAGAAAGCGTCCCGTCCGCGTCGACAACGAAGCTAAGGGATGCCTCGACGAGATCGCCCTCACCCTCAACCGCGACACGACCTCTAAGCTGGTACATCGTCGGGAAACACTCTGCCGATGAAAGCCCGATGCCGCAGCCCAACGCGATCTCAACGTCGAGCAGTACCTCACCGACGAAAAAGGTATCGATCCCTCCCGCATCGAGCTGCGCACCAGCGGTGAACCTGGCCGTAGCCTCGACAGCATCCTGGTTCCCGCCGGAGCAAGCTTCATTCCCGGCGATACCAACACCTTCGATTCGAACTCGGTGAAGCGGCAGGGCGAACCATACGCGATGCCCAAAGCCGCTCCACGAGCTCACAAACCAGCCAACTAGGCTGATCGACTTTGCACCACTCATGGGAAGGAGTCACTAGGGCTCCTTCCCATTTTTTTCTTCTCGGCTCGCCACACTACAACCGCGATACCACAACAAAATCACTTACGAAGCCCTCGCCTCACACACCACCACCGCAGAGCAAACCCATTCCCTGTCAGCCCACCACCCAACGCCGATAATCTGCTAAACTACTCAAGTCGGTACAGCGATCCAGCAAGTCTACCCGCGCGCTTGAGCCTTACGGAAAGCCCTCTCATCGACATCTCATCGCAGCACACATTCGGGGCGTAGCGCAGTCTGGTAGCGCACCTGGTTCGGGACCAGGGGGTCGGAGGTTCGAATCCTCTCGCCCCGACCATTCTTAGAATGAAGACTCACTGACAGTAACTCAGCGGATATCCGTAAGTGTTTAAATCCGCTCCCTGCCGAGCAGGCGCTACCCGTACGTGAGATCCGTGCTCTGTCCGACCTCGATAATATAGCCATCAGGATCGCGGATGTAGCAGCGAATCTCGCCATACTTTGGAATTGGCTCCGTAAGGAACTCCGCTCCTCGACTCTTCCACAGTTGATAGCAAGCTTGAATATCCGCAACCCTGAAGTTCATAAAGCTGTTAATGCGATTCGGGTCTGGGACGCTCAGCGTCACCGTCGGCTTGTCCGGAGTCGGCCCGCCCCCGACATTCAAAATCATCCAGATATTCGCCAGCTGAAGGTACGGTGGCGCGTTGCCGTCACCCATCGTCAGAATGCGAGCGCCGAAGACCTTCTCGTAGTAACGAGCCGATCGCTCGACATCGGCAACAGTAAGAAAATGCGCGATGCTGATCCCCTCCCGCGGGGGCATCTCATAGCTCTTCTGTTCGATTTGTACGCTGTCCATAGACGGCTCCGTTCCCAACACAATGCTTCTCCGGGATTAAACACCCAAATGCGTCGTATAACATCCGTCGCCGCCTGACCCACGATAACGTTTAACCGAAACCATCGGCTGAGCTGAAGCAACCAATACGTCTGAGAAGCTGCATCCATCTCGTAATCAGGCGCTTATGCGTTCATCTTCCTTCGATATCGCACCGTCGGATGAGCTACCAGCTTCCGCGTTCCCCAAAAATATCGATCACGCGACCCAACCGTTCGGAGCCTTTCAACCAATTCTGCTGCAGGCCCAGTTCTACGCGGTCCATATCACCTTTCTCAATCCCTTTAATGATGTTCTCGTGCTCCTCCACCGAAAGATGCAGATCCTTAATGATCGAGCTCGCATACAGTCGCCAGTATCGCTCCGCCTGCGGTTCAATCGCTCCATGAAGCGTAAGCAATCTGCTGCCGGCGCCGGTATGAACTATGAGGCGATGGAAGTCCCGGTCCAGATCGAAGATGTCCCCTTGCTTACCGCCTCGTCCCTCCGCTATCTGAAGCAGGCGCCCGTTCAGTTTTCTCAGTTGAGCGCACAGTTGCGTTCGTTTTACGGCTGGCAGCTGCGCAACGCCGCGCCCGGCTATCCCTTCCAGGGTTCCGATGATGAGGTAAAGTTCATTCGCGTCTTCTTTCGTCAGTGGCGCAACAATCATTCGTGACTTGCTGACATTGCGGTGTTCGAGAATGTACCCCTCACGCTGCAGCCAATGGATGGCACCACGAACCGGGGTGCGGCTCATATTCAGCCGCTCGGCAAGATCGGCCTCCAATATCCATGTTCCCGGGGATAACCGGCCATGCACAATCAGTTCACGAATCTCGCGAAAAGCTGTCAGAAGGCTCGTACCGTGCTCTGCCTTCACTCGTTCCATCTGGACGGATTCTGCTTTATTTTTCTTCTTCATTGGCGCCAAATTAGCCTGATTCCCAAGGGGATTACCTTGCACCCCCACTCTAACCCAAGTCCACAAAAAACTAATTTCAGGGAAATTATTTTGCATGAATGTATCCAAAATCGTAGACAATATAAGCTACGATAAACATATATATGGCGCTAAAAGGTTCGGTTGAGGTTATTGACTCCCACACTGAAGGGGAGCCTACGCGCGTTGTCATCGCCGGTGGACCTGATCTCGGAACCGAAGCTCTGGCGCATCGTGTGAAACGCTTTCAACAGGAGTTCGATCACTTTCGCCGCGCGGTGATCTGCGAGCCACGCGGTTCCGAGGTTGTCGTCGGAGCTCTCCTCTGCGAACCCGTCGACCCAAAGTCCGCGGCAGGCGTAATCTTCTTCAACGATGTTGGATATCTCGGAATGTGTGGGCATGGAACAATCGGCCTTGTCACAACGCTCGCTTACATGGGACGAATCGGCCTCGGGCAGCATCAGATCGAAACACCAGTAGGAACGGTCTCAGCCTGCTTGCATGAAGATGGCCGCGTCTCCGTCTCCAATGTTTCCAGTTATCGTCTGCGCGCAGCCGTGCCTGTCGAAGTACCCGGCTACGGGAGGTTTACAGGCGATATTGCCTGGGCCGGCAACTGGTTTTTCCTCATTGGAGAACATCCGTTCGATCTCTCGCTCGCCAACCGCACACAGCTTATCGCCGCATCCACTGCGATTCGTTCCGCTCTTATCGACTCCGGCATCACCGGCGAAGCGGGCGCTTTGATCGACCACATTGAATTCTTCGCAGCTTCTCAATTGCACGGCAGCTCTTCACGAAACTTTGTACTCTGCCCTGGCGCGTCCTTCGACCGCTCACCCTGCGGCACCGGCACCAGCGCCAAGATGGCCTGTCTGTATGCCGACGGAAAGCTTGCTCCGGGAGACATCTGGATTCAGGAAGGAATTCTCGGCACGTCGTTTGAAGGCACCATCACAGCTACTCCGAACGGTCACATCAATCCGGTCATCACTGGCCAAGCCTGGATTACCGCAGAGTCCACACTGCTCTTCCAAAACACCGATCCCTTCGCAGGCGGCATCGTCTTCTAATGAAGAGTTACGACGTCCTCATCGTCGGTGCCGGTATCGTAGGCTGCGCCTGCGCTCGTGAGTGCGCGCTGGCGGGTTTACGTGTCGGCATCGTGGAGGGCAACATTCCAGGAACAGGTGCAACCGCCGCAGGCATGGGGCACATCGTCGTCATGGACGACTCACAAGCGCAACTTGATCTGACCCGCTACTCTCGTTCTCTGTGGCAGCAACTGATCCCGGCATTGTCAGACTCCGCCGAATACGAGACTCGCGGCACGCTTTGGGTCGCAGCCGACGAAGAAGAGATGGCTGAAGTCCACGCCAAGCGCGCCTCCTACGCCGCCGTCGGAGTTCGCGCAGAGATCCTCAATCAAGCCCAGGTAGCAGCCGAAGAGCCCAACCTCAGGCCCGGGCTTGCCGGCGGCCTCCTAGTTCCGGACGATGGAATCCTCTACCCTCCTGCAGCATCCGACTGGTTTCTGGAGCAGGCCGTGACGCTCGGCGCAACAATCATCCAGGGCTCACCCGCAACTGCCGCCGGCAAGGGAGAGCTACGCCTGGCCGACGAAACCACTCTGCACAGTGAACGCATCATCCTCGCGACAGGGGCAGATTGCACCCTGCTGCCCACGCTGCCGATAAAAAAACGCAAAGGCCATCTCCTTATCACCGACCGCTATCCCGGCTTCCTCCATCATCAACTTGTGGAGCTGGGATATCTCAAGAGCGCTCACGCGATCGACGCGGACTCGGTCGCATTCAACATCCAGCCGCGTCGCACCGGCCAGCTCCTGATCGGCTCTTCGCGCCAGTACGGCAACGAAGACCCCAGATCGGACACCGCTATTCTCAGTCAGATGCTCGAACGCGCGCAGAGCTACATGCCAGACCTTATGCAACTATCAGGATTGCGCGTCTGGACCGGCTTTCGCGCTGCGACGCCAGACAAACTCCCCCTGATAGGCCCCGCTGAAGGCCTCAGCGACGACAGAACTCTGTGGCTCGCAGTTGGCTTCGAAGGTCTCGGCATCACCGATGCTCCAGCCGCCGCTCGTCTTCTAACCAATCAGATACTCGGCCGCGCCTCAGAGATCGACCCGACCCCCTATCTGCCACAGCGCATGAACTCACAGGCGGCCATGCATGCCTGAGAGCGTAACCATCCACATCAACGGAGCGCCCATGCAGATGGAGGCCCAATCGACGGTCTCCGCAGCGCTTCTCAGGGCTGGCGTTCCCTGTCGCCGCTCCGTCACAGGAGAGCTTCGCACCGCACTCTGCGGCATGGGTATCTGTTTCGAATGTCGCGCTACCGTAAACGGCACACCGCATCGCCGCACCTGCCAGTTGATCTGCAGCGAAGGCATGATAGTGGAAGCGGAGCGATGAAACACGCAGAGGTCATCGTCGTTGGCGCAGGCCCAGCCGGCATCGCCGCTGCAACTGCCGCAGCCCGACGCGGGCGAAGTGTGCTTCTCCTCGACGACAACCCGGCCGCCGGAGGCCAGATCTGGCGCAGCGGTATTGACTCCTCCAATCAACGTGGAAGCAAACGCGAAAACAAAAAAAAACACACCGCACTCCGCGAACTCCTCTCATCCGGAGCCATCCTTCTCGCTGGTCACCGTGTCTTCGATGCACCGGCTCCAGGAATACTCCACGCACTCCACGAAACCGCCGGCGATCAACAGGCAATCGCATTTCAATACAATCGCCTCATCCTCGCGACCGGCGCGCGCGAACGATTCTTACCCTTTCCTGGCTGGACACTCCCCGGAGTCTTCGGGGCAGGCGGCCTCCAGGCCCTCGTCAAAGGTGGCTTCCCCGTTCAGGGCAAACGCGTCGCAGTTGCCGGCTCGGGCCCGCTCCTGCTTGCAGTCGCAGTTCACCTCAGCGAGTACGGCGCACAAGTCACCAGTGTCACGGAGCAGGCAACGATCTCGCAGCTTGCACCCTTCGCCGCCTCGCTATGGTCTCATCCCGCAAAAATTTGGCAAGGCATCAGCTACCGCGCAGCTCTCAGAAAAACTCCCTACCGCACCGGCTGCTGGCCAGTCTCAGCGAGTGCAAACGAAACAACCGGCATGCTCAAAAACGTACGGTTCACCAACGGCGCCAGCACCTGGGACGAGCCATGCGATCTACTCGCGTGCGGCTTTCACCTTGTCCCCAACACCGAACTCGCCGCTCTACTCGGCTGCAATCTTAGCGGCGACTTCGTTACCGTCAACGAGCAACAGCAAACCTCCGTCGCAAACATTTACTGCGCCGGAGAACCGACCGGCATCGCCGGCCTTGACGCTGCTCTCTTGCAGGGCGAAATCGCTGGACTCACCTGTGCCGGTCAGCAAACCGAAGCTCTACACACTCGCAACATCGCCGAACGAAGATTCGGCGCACGCATGGAGTCTGCCTTTCGTCTGCGACCCGAACTCCGTCTGCTCGCCTCCCTCGACACCATCGTCTGTCGCTGCGAAGACGTCCCCTACAAAAAACTCGCAGCTCGCACCGGATGGACCGACGCAAAACTTCAAACTCGTTGCGGAATGGGCCCCTGTCAGGGGCGTATCTGCGGTCCCGCAACCCAAACGCTCTTCGGATGGACACCAAAGTCGATCCGCCCCCCTCTGTTTCCTGTCCCCGTAAACGCTCTCTGCCTTCAAGATTTCAAAAACGATGTGCCTCAGGAGAATGCATGATCTGGTCTGGCGTAATGCCCGCGATAACGACACCCTTCGATAACAACCTCGTTGTCGACCACCCTTTTCTCGCCCAGCACGCCGCCTGGCTGTTAGGCAACGGATGCACCGGCCTCGTAATGCTTGGCTCACTCGGCGAAGGAGCGACCCTGGAGCACTCCGAAAAAGTCGCCATCCTCAAAACAGCCGTGCACGTCTCCGCAGCAAAGACCCCGGTCGTCGCGGCGATCTCATCCCTCTCCACTACAAACGCCGTCCGTCTTGCGAAAGGACGCAGAGCAGGCAGGCTGCCAGGGCTTGATGGTCCTCCCGCCTTACGTCTACACCTCCGACTGGCGCGAGATGAAGAACCACGTCGCCACGATCATCGCCGCCACCAAACTTCCCTGCATGCTCTACAACAACCCCGTCGCCTACAAGACCGACTTCCTCCCAAACCAGATCGCTGAACTCGCCGCAGAGCACACAAACCTTCGCGCCGTGAAGGAATCAAGCGCCGATGTTCGCCGCGTCGCTGCCATCCGCGAAGTCCTCGGTGACCGCCTCGACATCTTCGTCGGTGTCGACGATCTCCTCGTCGAAGGCGTCAACGCCGGAGCCAAAGGTTGGGTCGCCGGTCTCGTCAACGCCTACCCCGCAGAGTCAGTCGAACTCTTCAACCTCGCCCGCGCCGGCAAGAGCAAAGAAGTCTTTGAGCTCTATCGCTGGTTCCTTCCTCTGCTCCGCATGGACACCGTGCCAAAGTTCGTGCAGCTCATCAAGTGGGTGCAGCAGCAAGCCGGCGTCGGCTCTGCACGCGTCCGCGCACCGCGTATGGAGATCGTAGGCAAAGAACTCGAAGTCGCCCAGGTCACATTCAAAACCGCATTGGCCCACAGACCCAAAGTCAACGAGAAGCCCTTCTCCAGCTTCAAGGGCGCATAAAAAGCAACAGCGAAGCGGGGAAAACCCGCTTCGCTGCGAATACACAAACGTCAAAACTCAGTGAGCCTCTGGCTTCGCCGCTTCCTCGTTCCACGCCGGAGTCTCCTGTCCAAGAATATTGTGGACAAAGAAATCTTCAAGCTTCCGATATCCATATGCACCCCCCGCGCCATGATGCCCACCCGGCACATACAGTAAATCGAAATATTTATTCGCCTTCTCCAGTCGGTCTGCTACTTGGAAAGTAGACGATGGATCCACATTGTCGTCCAGCTCTCCAACCACCAGCATCAACTTGCCCTGTAGCTTGTACGCATTGTCCACATTCGACGACTCCGAGTACTGCGGCCCAATCGGCCATCCCATCCACTGCTCGTTCCACCAGATCTTGTCCATCCGATTGTCGTGGCATCCACTATTCGACACTGCAACTTTATAAAACTCAGGATGAAACAGCAGCGCACCCATCGAGTTCTGCCCTCCCGCCGAAGTCCCGAAGATCCCGACATTCGAAATGTCGTACCACGGAAACTTTGCAGCCGCTGCCTTATGCCATGCAATCCTGTCCGGAAATCCAGCATCCTTCAGATTCTTCCACGCAACATCATGAAACGCCTTCGAGCGGTTGTTCGTCCCCATGCCATCCATCTGCACCACAACAAAACCCAGCTCCGTCAATGGTTCCACGCGTGGCGAAAATGTCTTCGGCACAAACGATCCTTGCGGCCCGGCATAAATATCCTCAATCACTGGATACTTCTTCGCTGGGTCGAAGTTCGCCGGCTTCCAGATCACGCCCCATATCTCCGTCTTCCCATCGCGCCCCATCGCCATAAACGGCTCCGGCGCCCTCCATCCCGCCGCCTTCAGCTTGTCAATGCTTCCCCGTTCCAGCATCGCAATCTTCTTGTTGCCATCCACCTGAAATAACTCAAGCGCCGGAGCCTCGCTCACCGTCGAATGCAGATCGACGTAATACCTTCCGTCAGCCGAGTACTCCAGATGATGGTTCCCTTCCCCCTCCGTCAGCGGTGTCAGTCCGCTGCCGTCGAAGTTAATCCTGTACGCATGCTCAAAGTAAGGATCCTCCCCGCTCTTCACTCCGCTCGCCTCGAAGTAAATCTGCCGCTTCGCATCGTCCACATAATCCACCGAGCGAACCGGCCAGTCTCCTTTCGTAATCGTGTTCTTGAACTTGCCGGTAGCTCCGTCAACAAGATATAGATGAGCCCAGCCATCCCGCTCCGACATCCAGATAATCTCTCTCCCGTCGGCAACAGTATGGCGATACATCTTGCCCGTATCCGTCTGGTTGTTGATCAGCGGACGATAGTCGACAAACGCATCGCTCCTCTCATCGATCAGCGTCTTCGCAACACCCGTCTTTCCATCCACTTCGATCACGCGATACAACTGGTGCCCGCGCTGGTTATAGTCGAACGTAAATCCGCGACTATCCTTCCACCACTCCACGCGCCCCAGCTCGAACGGGTTCGGAAACAGCTCGTTGCTCACCGGAAACTCGCGCTTGCTTGCAATATCAAACAGCACCGGCTGCTGCAGATCCAGCACATCCCCTGGCTTCGCATAGACGATCGACGTGTACATCGGTTGCAACTGCGTCGCAGGCGAAGACTCAACATAATGCACCAGCCGCTTGTAACCCGGCCTAACGCGATACGCCACCAGGTGCATCGAATCAGGCGACCACGCAATCGAGTTGATGTTGTAGTAGTTGCCCTCCGATCCATCCGTGCTCAGAACCGTCTTCTCTGTATTCTTCGCTCCCTTAGCGCGAAGCACGATGTTGTAGTTCTCGACCAGTGCCTCCCACTTGCCGTCCGGTGAACTCCGCTGGTTCGTCAAACTGTTCGCCGCCCACGGCATCTCCTCATCCGTCGCACCACCGCCCCGTGTGCCGCGGCCACCTGTCGCCGGCGAGCAGCTATAGGTAGTCAAATCGCAGCGCCATCGCGCCTGCTCCAACAAAAACTCAATCGCCGTCTTCTTCTTCTGCAAAAACTGAAGCCTGACCAAAGGCAGATCGTTCGCCTTGAACTCATGGCCTGCCGCCTTGCTCAATGACTCTGCCAGCCGCGTCTGATCGAACGCCGGACTCTTCTGCCCGGTCGTCGCATCCACCTGCACAAACTCATGTCCACCATTCGAGTTCCTGCTGTAAATCAGTGTGTCTTCGTCCGCAATCCACATCGGATTCTCCGGCACATCCACCAGCAGCACACGATATTTCGCAGCCGCGCCTGCGGCTCGCTCATAGTCAGCCTGCGTCACCTCTGCCTGCAGAAAGCCCGTCGCAATCGTCACAGCCAAAACCGACCCGACCACAATCCCCGCGCGCTGCCTCGCTGATATCCTCACTTCCCCTCCGATTCCTGAACGCACACTTCCGCCCGCACGATGCCCTTGGTTCCTTCATCTGCAAGTTAAATGTTCTTATTCAGTCGAAACTATACCTTGAATCTCTGGAATTGTATGCAAAAAAGTATTCGTTAAACACGCTTACAACACTGCAGAATCGCGACAGCCTATCTCCCAGATCAGCCGGTAATCACCGTACTCTTCTTCACAAAATCCGGATCGATATCCACTCCAAACCCCGGCCCTGACGGCACCTGGATCACGCCTTTGCTATCGCTCCTCAGGCTCGACGTCTCACAATGATAAGGAAGCTCACTATTGAACTCCTTGAACTCGTGATACGGCCCTGAGTTCGGGATCGCAGACACGAAGTGCATCATATACACGTACCCCAGCCCGGTCGACGAGATATGCGGAATGCACTGCTTACCAAAGGCATTCGCCATGCGAGCCACCTGCATGCAGCGAATCATCCCGCCAAAATAAAACATATCCTGCTGCACAATCGATAACCCGCCATTCGCAATCAGCCAGCGAAAGTTATGCGTGCTGGGCTCCTGCTCTCCCCCGGCAATCGGAATCTCAAGCGCATCCGCCACCACTTTGTTCTCTTCATACCAATCAAATGGAACCGGCTCTTCATAAAAAGCATACTTGTACTCCTGCATTAGCTTGCCGATCGGAATAGCTTCAGCGGCGGTATAGGATCCATTCGCGTCAGCCGAAATAACCATCTGATCGCCAAACGTCTTGCGCACCAGCGGAATCAGCTTCTCGCTTCGTCCAACTGGAAATTCAGTATGCGACATGCGCCCACCCAGCTTGAACTTGATTGCCTTCGCATTCGAAATCGCCACATCGCGCTTCAGGTGTTCAATCGTCTCTTCTGCAGTAATATCGCGTTCGCCATTCGCCTGGTACACCGAAATTTTGTTGTTGTAGATCTTGTCGCTGATCAACAGCCCGATGGGCCGCTTCGCCATCTTGCCAAACATATCCAGAATCGCGAACTCGATCGTAGCGATCGGCACCCAGATCGCAAGGCTCTGCGCCTTATAGTTACTCTCGTAGACCGTAACCGCCGGGATCAGCGTTTCAATGTCGCGCGCATCCTTCCCAATAAAAAAAGGAGCGATGTGCTTAACAAACATCGGATACAGCACTTCCATCTGCTGCGCGTTCGAGACCGACAATCCTTCATGCCCATCCTTCGATCGCACCCGGCACAGGTACTGCTTCTTGTTATACAAAAGCTCGATCGACTCAATGATCACAGGGTCCGGAAAAAGATCGCGCTTAAACACCGGCTCCTTCAAAATTGCATCAAGCTTGGCATACCGCTCTTTCAGAGTTCCAGGCAAACCATGTCGTGGAGCATTGAGAAACTGTGCTCCCGCCGCAGAAGAAAGTGTTGCAGCAACAGCGCCACTCGAAAGAGCGGTAGAAATAAAGTGGCGACGAGTCGTATTCATGAAGGGCAATCTCCTGAAGAAAGAATAAAAACTGTGGGTGACGCAGACGGTGAAAGGAACGACACTCCATTGTTGCAAATGAGAAATTATTCCTGCAATTTTTATTCGCAAAAAAAGAGCCGCTGCGAAAACACCCGCAGCGGCCAGAAAAAACCATTCTTACTCGCCGTTCTGATTACCGCCGTCCGTATGCAGTACCCGGTAGCTCGCATTTCCCTGCGACCACACCAGCAACAGCAGATCCTTGCCCGCGGGATTCGCATGCGCATCATTGACGAACTGCTCAGCAGAAGTAATCGCCTTGCGATTGACCTCGAGAATCACATCTCCCGGAGTAAGCCCCGCATCCTCCGCAGGACTCGCCGGACGAACGCTCTCCACCGCAACGCCATTCACCTGCGACGGAATATGCAGCTGCTGCCGCACATCCGGAGTCAGCTCGGCAACCGCCAGCCCGAGCTTGCCCTTCTGCGGACCAGCTGCGTCACCATCGCTCGCCACCTCGGAGTCCTTGTGAAACTCCCCGACCTTCACATGGATCGTCTGCGAAGCGCCGTTGCGAATGATACCCAGAGCGATCTCCGTTCCCGGAGTATCCTCGCTCACAGCAACCTGCAGCGCGCCGCCGTTCAGTATCTTCTGCCCATTCAACTCAACGATCACGTCACCGTTCTTCACCCCCGCACGACCAGCCGGCGAATCAGAGGTCACCTGCGCCACAATCGCGCCTGTCGCCTCCTGCAGGTTGAAGAAGCTCGCATTCGCCGGAGTCACGTCGTTCATGCTGATGCCAAGATAGCCATGATGCACAACGCCGCTCTTGATCAGCTCCTCAGCCGTCACCCGCACCAGCTGCGACGGAATCGCAAACCCTGCGCCGGCGAACGAACCGCTGTTCGAGATGATGAACGTGTTGATGCCAACCAGCTCACCATGCGAGTTCACCAGCGCGCCGCCAGAGTTACCCGGATTGATCGCCGCATCCGTCTGAATGTAGCCGCCCGGCTTCCGCGCATCATCCGAGTAAGGATTCTGCCGGTCCACCGCGCTCACAATTCCGCGCGTCACCGAATTGCGGAAGTACCCGAACGGGCTCCCGAACGCAAGAACCGTCTCACCTGGCTTCAGCTTTCCAGAGTCACCCCACGCAATGCTCGGCAGATCATGCGCATCCACCTTGATCACCGCGAGGTCCGTCAGCTTATCAACGCCCACCAGCTTTGCATTCAGCACGCGCCGGTCATTCAGCGTCACGCGCATATCCATCGATCCATCGACGACGTGATTGTTCGTCACGATATAGCCATCAGGAGAGATGATCACACCGCTGCCGATCCCATGTTCGATCTGCTGTTGCTGTGGCCGCTGCATCTGTCCGCCGCCCTGTCCGAAAAACTGCGCAAACCCAGGAGGCAAGCCTTGGGGTGGCCCCTGCTGTCCCTGATCCTCCTGGCTCTGGTCCTGCTCCCCTCCAGCCTGATGTTCCGACGACCCACGCGACGTCACCTGAATATTCACCACTGCAGGCGATACCCGTGCAGCAACTGCTTCCACCGCGTTATCCAGCGCAACCAGCGGTGCCACACTGTTGTCATCGAGCGGCGCCGGCGACGAGATCATCGCCGCATGAACGCCGTTGTGATGAAAGAAAATCGTAGCTGCCAGCACCAATGCCACGGCAGCTCCGGCAGGAACGCCAACTCGTCCCGCCTTACCTACTAATTTATTAGTTTCAAGAGACATAATAGAACCTCAGCAAAGGGTTAAACAGCTTGGTTAAAGTTGAATGATCAGCCAGCCGCCCGCTGTAGGCACGGCTGCATACGAAGTAAAAACCACGCGTTCCTCAGTCACGGCAAAACCTCCCCTCGGCCGCTCCTGTTCTTCCCACGAACTCAACACCACCAGCGAACGCATCTGTTGTGCTGCGCGTCGCTGCTTCGACCGCAATAACGCCGGAGCAGAAGCCGCTCTGCGATGTCTCCCAACAGTTTTAGCCACCGGACGAACTCCACGATCCATCGGCATCGAAGCCTTCAGCAAAGTCTCATGCGCAGCGCCCGGCACACTACTGGGAACATGAAACGCAGCCTCCTGATAACCAGCAGTCACCGGCAAACTCTGCGCCACAGTCGAAACCGGCATAGCCGCCCCGGAGAACGAAACAAACTGCGGGCATCGCGCCAGCTCCACCGAACCACCCAGCAAACCCAACACCAGCGCCCCCATCACGACGCGCGCCTGCACTCGGCCCATTCCCTGGCTACCTCGCAAGATGCGATGCACCCGCCGCGCCAGCTCCGACTGCCTCTCCCACGCGCCCAACGACAGCGCCGCAGCTCTGCGTCCCAGGCGATGCTCCGCCAGATTCGTCAGGCAGCTCGCATAGGCCTTCGGAGCCTTCGTCAATCGCAGCACATCATCATCGCACGCCAGCTCGCGCTCCAGGCACAGCCGCCGTTCAATCCATAGCAACACCGGATTCAGCGGAACCGCCACCAGGCTCACCTTCTGCAGCAAATTAATCCAATCATCCGCCCGGTGCAGATGCCCAACCTCGTGCAGCACAATCTGCCCAAACTCCGCCGTTGTCAGCCGCCCAAAGAGTTCTTCAGGAATAAGAATCCGCGGCGAGAAAAACCCGATCACACTCGGCCTGTCCACATCCTTCGAAGTGCACACCTGGACCCCGCGAAACCCCGCGGCCAACAGCACCTCGTCGCACGCCTCTACCGGCACGGCTCGCTTCCATATCTCATGCAGCCGCACCGCACTCACCGCAAGCTTCACGCCGCGCACCAGCGAAACCATCAGCCACAAGGCAGCAATCGCAAAGCTCCACCGCGCATCCAAATGCAGCACAGGATGCAGCACAGCACCACGGCCAGGCATCCCGCCACCAGAGTTCGCGGAGTAAGCATGAACCAGTGGCAACACCGCCAGAACCGCAAACACCGCCGTCCAAATCGCAAATCGAACCGCAGCCGTCGTCCTCGGCACCAGCCGCAGACAGATCCCCACGCCGACGGCCAGCACAACTCCCTGCCACAGGCCAGACACAAACCAACCCGCCATCACCCGCGACACATTCTCCGCGCTATTCGCAAAGCCAGTACTCATTGCCAGATCGATCACCGTCACAGGTCATCCCCCACGCGGTCATCCGCCGCCGCAGCGATCGCCTCTTTCAGACGTTGCAGCTCCTCCGGCGTCACCTCATCGTCACCCAGCAGCGAAAGCAGCAGCCGCTCCCGCGAGTTCCCAAAAAAACGCTGCATCATATGACGAACCTCAGACCGGCTCGCCTCCTGCTCGGCCACGCAGGGAATATACAAAAACGCTCTACCCTCCTGCCGGTGCCGCACATAGCCCTTCTGCTCCAGAATCCGAATCGTCGTCAGCACCGAGTTATACGCAAGCGCCGCCCCATCCGGCATCGCCGCCACCAGCTCCCCCACAGCCGACTCGCCACGAGCCCACAGTAGCTTCATCAGCCGCAACTCAGCTTCCGTCAATGTGATGGACTTCTTCGGTGGCATCAGAATCTCTCGTCAGCATCCCGTCTCAACCGGGCACAGGAGGCGTGGCTGCTCTTCTGACGAACCAACTAATCCTTTAGTTAGCACAGCTCGAAAAATCTTCGTCTGTCTATTTACTTCACCAACTCCCGGTAATCCTCGCGCACCGGCGTAAACACATCCAGCACCTCCGACGCCTCCAGCGCCGTAGCCTGGTGCGCGACCCCGCCATCCACCACAAAGCTATCGCCTGCATGAACATCAAAGACCCGCCCATCCACATCCACTCGAATCGCCCCGCTCACCACATACACCAGCTGATGGTGCGGATGGCTATGTCGCGCACCCACCCATCCCTTCTCGAAGTAGTGCCGAACCAGCATCAGCTGATCGCTATGCGCCAACACCTGCCGCTTCATCCCCGGCTCAGGTTCAAACGTCCGCGCATCCCCCGACTTAACAAAACTCATACCATCCACACTCATCAGCTCTTCCCCACAAAAAAACTCTCACCAAAGACCCGTCGAACACATTGACTCTTACACAAAAGCACCGGCTTTCAACTTACTTTTACCTGTTGGCCTGCAGTCGCCCACAGTCTCGTTTTTTAAGTGACAAAATGAATAAATTTGCGCTGCAAGTAATACGGTGCCGTAGTATCGTCTCTTCCATGGCTAACGACGCAAATGATCTGCGCAGGGCCCTTGAAAACAACGAGATCCTTCCTTATTTCCAGCCTCTCGTAGAGCTTCGCACCGGCCTCCTCCGCGGCTTCGAAGCGCTGGCTCGTTGGCAGCACCCGCAGCGCGGCCTCATCTCCCCGGATGAGTTCATCCCACTTGCAGAAAAGTCCGGCCTCCACGGACAACTCACTGGCAACCTCCTCCATGCCGTCTTCGACGCAGCCAAAGACATTCCGGATCACCTCACCCTCTCCGTCAACGTCTCCCTCACCCAGCTCACCGACCTCACCCTTCCAAAGCACATCTTCTCCGCAGCCCAGCAAGCAAACTTCCCCCTCCAGCGTCTCATCCTCGAAATCACCGAAAGCGCCCTCGTCCGCAACACCGAACTTGCGACTCGCATCGTGAACGAGCTCAAGGAACAAGGTTCACGTCTCGCGCTCGACGACTTTGGAACCGGCTACTCCAGCCTCCGCCATCTCCAGCTTCTCCCCTTCGACGAACTCAAAATTGACGCCAGCTTTGTCCGCTCCATGTCTCACACGCGCGAGAGCAGAAAGATCGCCGCCGCCATCGTCGGCCTCGGCAACAGCCTCAGTCTTACCACCGTCGCCGAAGGCGTCGAAAACCAGACCATCGCCGATATGCTCCTCTGGCTTGGCTGCGATATCGGCCAGGGCTGGCTCTACGGACGCCCCGTTCCGCCCGAGCAACTCTCTGTCATCCTTGCCGAGAGACTCAACCCGCCTCCGCCCCGCCCCTCCGAGCCACGCTCCGCGGTCGTCGACGCAAGCCTGCCCCTCCGCCTCGAAGGCCTGCCCACGCAGCGCCTCGCCCAGCTCAATGCAATCTACGATGGCGCCCCGGTGGGCCTCTGCTTTCTCGATCGCAACCTGCACTTCGTCAGCGTGAACAAGCGCCTCGCCGAGATGCACAACCTTCCCGTCGCCTCGCACCTGGGGCGGCACATTGAAGAGATCATCACCACCAAATACGTTCAATGCGAGCCATATCTCCAGCGTGCTCTCAACGGCGAACCCTCCGCCGGTCTTGAGGTTCGTTATCCCGACCCAAATCGTCCCGGCACCATGCGCACCCTGCTCATCTCCTACCAGCCCGCACGCGACGAGGTCAACGAGGTCATCGGCGTCTCCATGTCCGTCATCGATATCACGCGACGCAAGCAGGCCGAAGAGGCTCTCGCCGAGAGCGAAGACCACTACCGTCACGCAGTCGAACTCAATCCCCAGATTCCATGGACCTCCGAGCCCGATGGCACCATCCTCGCCGCCAGCCTCCGCTGGGAGAGTCTCACCGGCCTCTCCGTTCAGGAGTCGTTAGGCTCAGGATGGGTCCGCGCCCTCCATCCCGACGATATTCCGCCAACCCTCAAGGCATGGGAAGAATCGATTCGCACCGGCCAACCCTTCGACATGCAGTACCGCGTACATTGCGTTGACGGAGCCTGGCGCTGGATGCGAGCACGCGCCTCACCACGGCGCGACGACGGCAAAATTATCCGCTGGTACGGCACCCTCGAAGATATCGACGACCACAAAAAAGCCGGAGAAGCTCTCCTCCGCAGTGAAGCCCGCCTTCACGCCGTCTTCCACGCCGTCCCCGTCGGCATCGTCATCGCCGACGCCCCCGATGGTCGCGTCGTTATGGGAAATCCGCAAGCCGAATCCATCCTTCGCACCCCCGCCACGCCAGAGATCCTCATCGACGACTACTGTCACGCCTCAGAGTCCTTCGCCCCGGGAAATAAAGAGTACCCCTCCAGCGAAAACCCGCTCGCCGACGCGATCCTGCACGGCAGGAACCTCGGCCCCTACGAATATCTTCGCCACTACAGTGACGGCACCAGCTCCTGGGTCAGCCTCAGCGCCGCCCCCGTCATCGAACTCGACGGAACCATCTCGGGCGGTGTCGTCGCCGTCCAGGACATCGACCAGGAGAAGCGCGAACGCCATCGTCTCTCAGAGATAGCCTCTACCCTGAAAGACAAACTCCCGACGCATCGCTAGTCCGCGCCCGAGCCCCGCTCCAGCACAAATCCCCCTCGCCGCCGCGCAGACACAGTACAATCGCCACCATCCATGCAGAATGAATCCCAACCCATTCGGACTCCGCTCCCTGCCGCCCTGCCGCCGCTCACAGGCCTCGACATTCACTCCCGCTACTACTCCGCGCGCACCGGTGGCGACTTCTTCGACGCCGTCGCCGTCGGCCCGCACATCGTCTTCCTTCTCACCGACATCGCCGGCGACCGCCTCGAAGCCCACACCATCGCAGCCATCCTGCAGGACACCTTTCGCCGCCGCGTCCCCGAGCTCTTCGCCACCGATGTCATCAACATGATGGACACCCTCTCCACCCTCGCGCACGAGGTCAATCAGGCCATCTACAACGCAGCCGGAGGATCTCGACTCGCCCCCACCTTCCTTGGCTGCTTCAATCTCCCTCTCGGCATCCTTGCCTACATCAACTCCGGCGGCCCGCCCGCCATCTTTCGCGACACCGACGGCACCCGCGTCCTCGGACACGTCACCATGCCGCTCGGCCTCTTCACCCATCTCACCTTCGAGCCCGCTATCCAGGCCTTCGAACCCGGCGCCCGCATGCTCCTCGTCACCAAGGGAATCCTCGAAGCCCACCGCGGCCGTGACGAATTCGGCGTAGAGCGAACCACCGCCGTGCTTGAAAACATTCCCGCAGGCTCTGCCCTCGATCTCACCATCGTCACCCTCGAAGACGCGAATGAATTCAGAAAACCACCCTGGTACAGCCTGGAGCGACTACCCTTCGTCAAATCCCCACCCGCCGAAGACCTAACCGCAGTAGCCCTCGTCCGCCCCCTCTAGCACTCAAACACTTTTACCTGTCATCCTGGGCGCAGCGAAGGACCTGCATTTGCACTTACCTCCCACCAAAAACAAGCTACTGCGCCACCCGCCAGGGCGAAGCCCCACTCCACCCCCGCAGCTCCTTCACAGCCCACTCCGTCGATCTGTCCTTGTGACAAGAGGTACAAGGATTAGGAATCCCCGACTGCTCCGTCTCCACCGGAGAGATAAACCGAAACGTATGCGCACTCACAAAGCTGTCTTTAATCGTCTGCTCAATCTTCGGCATATGGCACGCCACGCACGAACTCCCCGCGCTCCCCTCCGCATGATGCGTATGCTCACTCACCGACACCAGAAGCCCCGACGGATTATCTTTCCCCTTCGCATGGCACGATAGACACAGCACATTCCCTCGCGCAATCAGGTTCGACGGGTTCTCATCGCTATGCACCTGGTGGCAGTCGAAGCACCGCATCTGCCGGTGATACATATTGCTCTGCACAAAATCATTCCCCTGCATCCTGTTCTTATGCGCGGTCATGTCTGCATATTGATAGAAGTTCGTCGTCCCCGGCTTCAACTCCTCCAGCCTCCAGTAGTCCACCAGCCGCTCCCCCGGCAGAAATCCCACCGGCCAGTCGTAGTACCTGCCCGCAATCGGATTCGCCACCGGACGCCCCTGGCTGTGGCACTGAATACACGTATCGTTGCCGCGCACATAGTCCAGCCGGTTCGGATTCACGATGTTCTCCCTCGTCGGATGCGCAACATGCACACTCCCTGGCCCATGGCACTTCTCGCACCCCACATTCCACTCCGTCACCGTGTGCGTCGCAGTGTTGTAGTTCACCGAGTGGCACCCATCGCACGTCGGCCCCGTCGGCCTGTCAAAGTTCGTCGGCCCATAGAACGGCTCCCACCAATCCGTCCCCTTCTCCACGTGGTACGGCAGCCATCTCTTCTTCGCAACGTCCCACTGTGCCGGCAAAGGATAGTAGTCCTCTCCACGCTTGGTAAAAAATCGCTGCTTCCACCGGCTGCCATACACAAACGCAACCTGGTCGATCCCAAACGTCACCAGCGGATCGGGATGAAGAAAGTCCGCCAGCACCGCCTCGGGATGCTCCTTCGGATCTCGCACCACATTGGCCATGCGCGTCCGCTTCCATCCGACGTACGCCGCCACATGGCACCCCTTGCAACTCTCCGACCCCACGAAGTGCGCCTTCACCGGTTGCGCGTAACCCACACCCGCCGGCAAAATCACTCCCGCCAGCAAGCAGCCAAAGAAAACGAAGCACACCGCGCGCATCGCAAAAAATCTCCTCACTCGACTCTCCAACGTTGACGCATCCGGGGGGAACAACACGCGAAGAGTATGACACATCCGCAAACGCACTTTGTCATGCGCATGCAATCGCATGCCGACCAACAACATCCTCCCAAAATCATCTCGCGTCGGTCACGCTCCCGTATGATGTTCCCATCACCATGCCAACGCTTCAAGAACAATTCGGCCAGATCGACATCTATCTCTTCGACCAGCTTCTCCGCGGCAACATCACTCCCGGCATGCGTCTGCTCGACGCCGGCTGCGGCTCCGGCCGCAACCTCGTCTATCTCCTCCGCGAAGGCTACGACGTCTTCGCCTCCGACCAGAATCCCGCCGCCATCGAACTCACCCGCGCCATCGCGCCCCAGCTTCCCGCCAGCCATCTCCGCGTCGAATCCATCGAAGCGATCTCATACCCCGACGCGAGCTTCGACGTCATCCTCTGCAGCGCCGTCCTCCACTTCAGCCGCGACGACGCCCACTTCACCGCCATGCTCGAAAACCTCTGGCGCATGCTTAAACCCGGCGGCCTCTTTTTCAGCCGCCTCGCCTCCACCATCGGCCTGCCCCACCGGCACATTGAAGGCCGCCGCTACCTCGCACCCAACGGCGTCGAGCTCTACTGCGTCGACGAAGCACTCCTCCTCGACCTCACCGCAAAGTTCAAAGCCCAGCTAGTCGACCCAATTAAAACCACCGTAGTCCAGAACCAACGCTGCATGACCACCTGGGTCCTCCGCAAACCTTGTTAGAGTCGGCCACGAAGATAGGCCGTGATGACGAAGCACATGGCGTAGGTCGCACTGAACGTGACGAGAGTGGTGAGGGTTTTTAGCAGAGGAAACTTCTTCAGACCGGGGTCGGTTCGCGAGGCTAAATAGATCGCAAATACCCACGAGAGCCAAAGGGCAAGTCCAACCCCGATAACAATGACAGGATCTAGTGAGAGCCAGCCCATGAAGATGCCGCCAACATGGGGCAGCGCGGCGGTTGCCAGAGCGACTGTCAGCGACTTTTCTTTTACGGAGAACCGTATCCAGGGCGTTTCTTCAACGGCTCCGCTAGGCGATCTCCGCCGAATCACCACGCGGACGGGAAGACCTGTGCTGGACTGAATAGCCTCGGCCATACTGTCAATCTCGGATGCATTGAGATTGACGCGAGTATGCGGGGAATAGCTTGCGAGTTCATGTTCGGAGCCGTCGGCCGCACGCACGATGATGCGATAACCATTGACCTTTTGCGGCACGAAGTAATAGCAGATGAGAATCTCTGCTGATTGTGGTGAGATAACTGCTTCTTCAGAGTGCTCGCCAATACTTCGTGCGATGAAGTTGGGGGTAAAGCAAACGCGATCGCGCATGAACTCAAATCGGGCCATGGTGCTCTGAGGTGGGAAGAGGATCCATAAGGCAAATAGGACTCCGCCCACCGTCGATACCATCAGCAACAATACCGGTAAGAGGTTTGCTGGGATCCAACTTAGTCCGATCTTCAAGCTAACGAACGCCAAGGGAGCAACGATGACGACGAGTAGAAGGAGACCGAGCGCACGTAGGTAATTAGCAGATCGGATGTGGAAGATGTAAGGCAGCTTGGCTTGCTCGTGAAATGCCATCGCGGCAATAATACGCCCGAAGGTGATTCCAACCTCCGTAGGTTGGGCAACCGGGCCCCCAACCCTGTCATACAATTCCTTCCATGGCCCCGGAATCCAAGCCCGTCGAGCAGGACCCTCGAGTCTACCTCGCTGCCGAGCGAACCTTCCTCGCCTGGATTCGCACCGGTCTCGCTCTCATGGGCATCGGCTTCGCGGTCAGCCGCTTCGGTCTCTTCCTTCGACAGATCGCCGCCGTTGAATCCCACCTCCCTGCCCACATCGCCACCACCGGCCTCTCCCTCTGGTCAGGAGTCGCGCTCGTCGCCCTCGGAGTCATCGTCACCCTCGGTGCCGCCCTCCGCCACGTTCAACTCATTCATCAACTCAGCTCCGGCACCTGGCAACCGGGCAGAGTCTCCCGCGACGCCGTCCTCCTCGGCCTCGTTCTCGCTGCCATCGGCATCGCCATGGCCATCTACCTCATGCTCGTTCGATAACTCAAAGCCGCAAAACCCTGCCTCAAGGGGGTACCTGAAAAATGCCCATCGCCAAACTCACCATCGAACTCGAAATCCCTCACGCCCAGTCCCTCAAAGACCGCCGCCAGGTCCTCCGCTCCATGAAAGACCGCCTCCGCCACGGCTTCAATCTAGCCATATCCGAACTCGACGAGGGGATCGTCTGGAACCGCGCCACCCTGGGCATCGCCACCATCTCCTCCTCCACCAGCTATCTCACCGGCCAACTCCAGCAGATCGACCAGGCCGTCCACCGCCTCGCGACAGGATTGAGCGCGGAAGTCCTTGATTCTTACGCCGAAATTCTCCCCGAATAGGGTAAAAAAATCATCGAAAGACAACCAAACCAACCGGTTTTTCAACTAAAATCCACCGTTCACGTTAGGCGGAACGCCGCATCTTTGATATCCTCAACCGTTCGCCCTTAGTCAAACCCTTATGCCCGAGCAACGAGCCAGAACCTACCATCGCAACCGAGTCGCCAACACCTTCTCCGAAGAGATCGGCGCCATGCTCGAAGGCGAGCTCTCCGACCCACGCATCGCCCCCAGCTACGTCACCGACGTCGTCCTCGCGCCCGGCGGCAAATCCGCCCGCATCTTCGTCGCCGTCCACGGCAACGAGGAAGAAGAGGCGTCCACCCTCGAAGGCCTCATGACCGCCCGCGCCTACATACGCTCTCAACTCCGCGACCGCATGGGTGTTCGCCATGTCCCCGAGCTCACCTTCGCCATCGACCGCTCCGAGAAGATGACCGGCCGCATGGAAGAGCTGCTCGCCCGCACCCGCAAACGCGACCAGAAACGCACCGCAGCCGAACCTGCTCAGCCGGTGACAGCCAAATCATGACCCCAGAGCTTGACGAACTCCAGCAGGCAGCCCGTCCAAACGAAGCAAGTTCTCATGCGAACCACATCGCAGCTCTTCTGGCGGCCTTCCGCGCCCACCCCCGCTTCCTCCTCACCTCCCACTCCCGTCCCGACGGCGACGCCATCGGCTCTGTCCTCGCACTCGCCGAAGTCCTCGACCAGCTCGGCTGTCAGGTCGACATCGTCCTCGCCGACCCCGTCCCTACCACCTACAGCACCCTGCCCAACCTCCACCGCATCCACCACACCCCCTCCGCAAACGACGTCGACCCAAGCCAAACCATCCCTGCAATCCTGCTCGAATGCGACGGCATCGCCCGCACCGGCCTGCTCGGCCTCGAAGGCCGCACCCTCATCAACATCGACCACCACGCCAGCGGCCGTCCCTTCGCCTCCGTCAACTGGATCGACGAACACGCCTGTGCCGTAGCCGCCATGGTCTACCGCATCGCCGTCGCTGCCAACGTCGAGATCACGCCATCGATGGCCACCTGCCTCTACGCCGCCATCCTCTCCGACACCGGCGCCTTCACCTACTCCAGCACCACCGCCGACACCTTCGCCCTCGTCCACGATCTTGCCGCTCACGGCGCCAACCCCAGCCAGATCGCCCGCGATATCTACTTCTCTAACCCCGCCAGTAAAATCCGGCTGCTCGGCATAGCTCTCTCCAACCTTCAGACCGAAGGCGATCTGGCCTGGACCTGGGTCACCAGCGAAGATATGGATCGCATCGGCGCCGTTGCAGAAGACTGCGAAGGCGTCGTCAACTACCTCATCAGCATCGCCAGCGTTGAAGCTGCCGTCTTTCTGCGCGAAGTCCCCGACTCCAGCCAGTTTCGGCTCAGCATCCGCAGTAAAGGTAAGATTGATGTAGCCCGGATCGCCGAAGTATTCGGCGGCGGCGGCCATCGAAACGCCAGCGGCTGCACCCTCGATGGCCCGCTGGGTGCGGCCATCAAATCCATCCTAACCCAGCTACGCACAGGACTCTGTTAGCCTTGTCTCGCTCCACACAATAAATGAACGACAGTCAACAACCCACCGCGTCCGGCGCAAGGAACGATCATGCAGCTATCCTCTGCCTTCGTCAGCGGCTGCCGGCCACCACAACGGTGCGGGAGTTTACCGTTCTGTTCGTTGTATCCATCTTCCTGCTTCTCTTCGGCCTCGTTCCCATCTTTGGCGGCGATCAACTAGGTCTGGTCGGCGCAGACGAGCCACGCTACGCACAAGTCGCTCGGGAGATGCTCACCGCGCACTCCGACGCCTGCCACGTCGTCAACGCCAAGATGGTTCCTCGCAGCCTGCATTCTGACGATCTCCGCAACTCGTTCCATTGCATCGCCGCCGGCACTATCACTCCCATCCTCTACGGCAAACCCTGGCTCGAAAAACCCGCTCTCTACTACTGGCGAGCCATGAGCTTCTTCAAGGAGTTCGGCGTCTCCGACTGGACCGCGCGCCTTCCCTCCTCTTCGGCCACCTTCGCCCTCATCGTCCTCGTCTTTCTTCACATGCGGCGATTCCGTCCCGGCGGCCATCTCGACGCCGCACTCATCACCGTCTCCTCGGTCGCCATCGTCAGCTTCGCCCGCGGAGCCTCCACCGACATGCAGCTCGCCGCTCCCTTCTGCATCGGCATGCTCGGCTGGTACGCCTGGTACGAGACCGGCAAAAAATTCTGGCTCTTCGACCTTTACTTCTTCGGAGCCGCCGCCACACTCGCCAAAGGTCCCATAGCTCCCTTTCTCGCCCTCTCCATTATCCTGCTCTTCGCTGGTCTGCGCCGCGAGTGGTCTCTTCTCCGCCGCACCATCTGGCTGCCCGGAGTCCTGCTCTACCTCATCATGGTGCTGCCCTGGTACATCGCAGTCCAAAGGCGCAACCCCACCTTCTACCGGCTGTTCTTCCTCGAGCACAATCTCGAACGCTTCGCCACCAACCGCTACCAACACCATCAGCCTTTCTTCTTCTACGTCGTCGTCCTGCTCATCGGCCTCTTTCCCTGGACCATCATCGCCATTCGCGCCCTTGTCGACTCCATCGACGTCTCCATCGCCGAGTGGAAGGTTCGCCACAACCCCAGCCGCTACCTCGGCCACTCCCGCGCCGGCGACGCATTCCCCGAGTTCCTCGTCCTCTGGGCACTCTTCCCCATCGTCTTCTTCTCCTTCTCCGGATCGAAGCTTCCCGGCTACATCCTCCCGTCGATCCCTCCCCTCACCATCCTCACAGCCGACTACCTCAATCGCATCCGTCGCGAGGGCCTTCCCAAGTGGCTGCTCTGGTCCCACGCCTCGCTCTGCGCACTCATGGTCTTCGTTCTCATCCTCGCTCCCCAGCACATGAAGTACGAGACGCTCGTACCCTCCGTGCAATGGCTCTTCGCAGCCGCCGCTGCTGGACTTTTCTTCGGAGCCATCGTCTTTCTACTCATCCGCCGCTTTGGCGTCTCGCAGGTATGCAACGCAACCCTCATTCCCGTCCTTGCGAGCCTCGTCTTCCTTCTCGGCTTCTACGGCAAAGAGCTCGACATCAACTACTCCGCCCGCCCTCTCGCCCGTGAGATTCAGCGCCTGGCGCCGGACGTCGATCTCGTCGCCACCGATCAAACCAGTGGTAGCTCCAGCTCCGCCATCAAACGTGACATGGACTACGGGCTAGCCTTCTACCGCGACCAGCCGATGATTCACTACGAATCCGACGGCGTCCCCGACGCAGAGCATCTCCTCGTCATCCGTGCCAGTGACACCTCGAGCCTCGACCAGTGGCTCGCCGGCCGCGTCTACGTCCCGCTCTTTCTCTATGAATCACAAGGCCTCGAAGTCTACCGCGTCTACCGAAAGCAGTAAGCGATCCGGTACTCGCCCCTCATCCTCCTTACCTATCCTCGACAAACTCCTATAAGCTCAAACGATACTTCCAGAGGACATGACAGTCGCGACCCAACTCGAGATACTGGACCTCCGCCATTTCTCCGCGCGTCAGCTGCGTCCTCTGCTCGAAACCGAGTCCCGCATCTGGGAACAGCGGCTTCGCTGGAACTATCAAAACTCCACCGAGCTTCTCCTCCAATACCTCGACTCCCGTATCCTGCCCGGCTTTGTCGCGCTCGACCGAGGCCGCATCTGCGGCTTCACCTTCTGCGTCTACGAGGGCCAAAAGGCCGTAGTCGGCGACGCCTTCTCCATGGCGAACGACCCTGCGCAGGGGCTTCAGATCACCCGCTCCCTGCTCCATCAACTCCTCCAGCTCCTGCAGCACTCCCCCGGCATCCAGCGAGTCGAAGCCCAGCTTCTTCTCTACGACGCCGACTCCATCAACGAGCCCTTCCTCGCTGCCGGCTTCTCCATGTTTCCGCGCCTCTTCATGGAGTTCGACCTCCCTCGCTCATCGACCGCATCCCGGCCGGCTCTCTGCGCATCGCAACTGCCATCGCACATTGAACTCGTCGGCTGGTCACCCGATCACTACCAGGCCGCCGCCGAACTCATCCACGAGTCTTATCTCGGTCACATCGACGCCCGCATCAACGACCAGTACTGCTCGCTTCACGGCTCCCTGCGCTTCCTCCACAACATCGTCCGTTTTCCCGGCTGCGGCGTCTTCGATCCCGAAGCCTCCTGGGTGCTGCGCGACAGACGCAACGGAGCTCTGATCGGAATGCTCCTATGCTCGCGCGTAGCCCACGACGTCGCGCACATCACACAGCTCTGCGTCGCAAACCCCTATCGCGGCCAACGCCTCGGCATCACCCTGCTCCAGCACTGCATCGACCACCTCACCCACTCCGGTTTTGCCGCAATCACCCTGACCGTCACCGAAGCCAACCACCAGGCCGTCAAGCTCTACCAGGACTCAGGCTTCTTCATCCGCCACCGCTTCGACGCCATGGTCCTCAACAAATCCTGAAAATCTGCTGTTGCGTCTATTGTTTCCAGCCGCAGCGCAGCAAGAGATTGTCTGCCTTCGACGTTGCCTTAACTTGTCATCCTTCGCCGAAGGCGGAGGACCCGCCTTTGCCTCTACCGGCGTCGCAGGCTAGCATTCCCTCATCCGGCCTATAATCTCCCCCATGTGCCGGAACATCAAAAATCTCTTCAACTTCGATCCCCCGGTAACGGAACTGGAGATTCGCGACGCCTCCCTCCAGTTCGTCCGGAAGATCAGCGGCTTCAACAAGCCTTCCAAGGCCAACGAAGTCCCCTTCAACACAGCCATGGAAGAGGTCGCTGCGGTCTGCACCCGTCTTCTTCAAGCACTCGAAACCACAGCCCCACCCAAAAACCGCGAAGAAGAAAAAGCAAAGCTAAAAGCCCGCTCCGCCGAACGCTTCGGCGCTGCCTGACCACAACCCTATTCACCATTTAGCGATGTAGTAGAGTTCCATACATTGTGGTGATCAACTTCCTCGGTTTCCTGGTGCTGCAAATCGGCTTTTTTGGCGTCGGCAGCTATCTGCGGTTCTCCGGCAATCGAAACCGAAGAGTCACAGGGACGATCCTGCAAATCATCAGTGGCATTGCTTTCTTCCTACCCGTCATAGCGCTGCTGTTGTTCTATAACTTCGGCTATCATCCTCACCATCACTAGCCTCAGTTCAACGCGAAGCCTCTACTCAACGTGGTAGTTCGGCGCCTCGCGCGTGATGATCACATCATGCACATGGCTCTCGCGCAGCCCGGCATTCGAGATCCGGATAAACCGCGCATTCTCCTGCAGCTCGGCAATCGTCCCGCATCCCAGGTATCCCATGCCTGATCGCAGTCCGCCCACCAACTGGTACACCATCCCCTCCAGCGGCCCGCGATGCGGCACGCGCCCCTCGATGCCCTCCGGCACAAACTTCGCCAGCCGATTCGAAGAGCCATTCTCCGGCGCCGTCAACGAAGGTCGCTCCGCCGTCGAGGCCTCATTCATATCATCCTTGCTCTGAAAGTACCGCTCACCGGACCCCTGCGCCATCGCCGACAGCGACCCCATCCCCCGATACGCCTTGAACGAACGCCCCTGATACAAGATCGTCTCACCCGGCGACTCATCCACTCCGGCAAACAGCGACCCCATCATCACCACGCTCGCCCCCGCCGCAATCGCCTTCGTCACATCGCCCGAGTACTTAATACCACCATCGGCAATCACCGGAATCCCGCGTTCCTTCCCCGCACGGTAAGCCTCCGAGATCGCCGTAATCTGCGGCATCCCCGCGCCAGTCACCATGCGCGTTGTGCAGATCGAGCCCGGCCCAATCCCCACCTTGATCGCATCCGCTCCAGCATCCATCAGGGCAATCGCGCCCTCATACGTAGCAATATTTCCCGCCAGCAGATCCACCTGCGGAAACCGCTTCTTCACCGCGGCCACCGCCTCCAGCACGCGCGACGAGTGCCCATGCGCCGAATCAATCGCCAGCGCATCCACCCGCGCCGCAATCAGAGCCTCAGCCCGCTCCATAAAATCCCCCGTCGCTCCAATCGCACCAGCCACCCGCAATCGCCCTTGCGAGTCCTTCGAGGCATTCGGATACTTCAACTTCTTCTGAATATCCTTAACCGTAATCAAACCCTTCAACTCATACTCATCATTCACCACCAGCAGCTTTTCTACCCGATGCTGATGCAGAATCTGTTCCGCCTGCTCCAGCGTCGTTCCCACCGGCACCGTAATCAGGTTCGTCTTCGTCATCACCGAATCGATCGACAAATCCGTCCGCGACACAAACCGCAGGTCGCGATTGGTCAAAATCCCCACCAGCTTTTTATTCTTCGTCACCGGCACGCCCGAGATCTTGTACCGCCGCATCACCTCCAGCGCATCCGCAATCGACTGCTCCGGCGCAATCGTCACCGGGTCAACGATCATCCCACTCTCCGACCGCTTCACCTTATCGATCTCCCCCGCCTGCTGCTCAATCGTCAGGTTGCGATGCACCACACCCATCCCACCCTGCTGCGCCATCGCAATCGCCAGCCGAGCCTCGGTCACCGTATCCATCGCCGCCGACATCAGCGGAGTACTCAGCGTGATATTCCGCGTCAACTGCGTCTGCGTACTCACCTGCGTCGGCACAACTTCGCTATAAGCAGGCACAAGGAGAACATCATCAAAAGTAAGAGCTTCGGGTACAGGGGAGCTAATCATAATTTTTATAGGTTCCAGTTGTAATGGTTAAAAGGGATGGGAGAAAAGGCAACAGCCCAAATTCCGCAGGGATTTGAATGATTGTAGAGTCGCAACCAACCCATAGCAACTTCGATGCCCCAATTTCCGCAAAGTTTCACACGCGAATTGCTTTGATACATGCCCAAGCAACACTTGCAGTTGACGAACCCGCAATAGTTACTTGTTCTGCCGACGACTCACTGCTTCACCCCAAAATTGCCAGAATTTCAAGATGCCCTCTGCGCCGAGCGCATAATCGGAGTCTGCCTCGATCAGCACCGGCCTCGTAAACATCCGGAATTGATCATGCGCATAAATCCCTTCAGCAGAGCTGACAGTAACAGCAAGTGCAAAGACGCTAGGATTCTTGAGTGATGCATCTGCGCTAATTTCTATAATGGTGCTGCCTTTGAGTTGCGGAAAGTTTTTGGGATCATTGAAGATATCCCGTTTTGTCACAATGCATACGTCCGCCGGTAGCCGTTGCAAGAGTTGATCCGGAATTGTAGTGTCGGCGGCGACCAACCGTTTCGACAAATCAAGCGACTGAGACGACGCGGCAGGATCTGGGGTAGCTTGATTGTCCAGAATGAGCAAACCAATTCTTGGAGCATTTGGATTCGCGCACGCATTCGTCTGCGATAACGCAAAACTTCCCGAGATTGCGATCCAAATGACAGCGACTGTACGCATGAGCTGATTCATAAAATATCCAATCTCCAATATTGACTTTCGTCTTATGTTCGCATACGTTATATCTTCTGATGCACAGAAATGCATTGCTTTCTGCGTGCCTCGACGTGAGCAATCAAATCGATAACGGTATCGCAAAATAGCTTCACGGGAGGAAGCCGTGTCTTCACAATCGATCCAAGAGCTTAAAAATCCATCTAGAAACGACGTTCAAGAACATAGAAAAGCTCGATATCAAGATTAGGAAGCATGAAGCGAGCAGTCCTGAGACCGCCTCACTACGACGACTCCAACACGCACATATCGACTTAGCCCGCGCGTTAGTCAGTAACATTAAAAATGGAAAGAGCCGTTTGCTGCGAATCAGAACTTATCGAGAAGGAATTGCATGAGGCAGTGATGGAGCGTGTTGTCTCTGAAGATAGATTGGGTATGTTTGAAGACGGATCGATCACACAACGGGAGGAGCGTTTTAAGGTGGCGGAGGCAAGATGGTGGAGGCTGGATTGATGCGCGCATTAAGCACCGATCCACCTGCCCAACCTGCGTTGCCAATCGTTCAGATTCGAAACTTGCGTCGTAGTCTCGCAAAATGGGAACTTCGCTAACTACATTCCAACTGTCGCTCCCACACCCCCATTGAACTCCCCCAAAAGTCCATGTATCACCAATTTTGCAGACGATTTTGTTCCGTCGTAAGAGTATGCCGTGAGCGCACCGGTGATTTGGCGGAAGAGATGAGTGGGCCAAAGCCCACTTTTTATTTGCTCTCAAAACAACCGTGAGTAAATCTCTCGTCCTTGTAACGCAAAATTTTGCTCTTTCTCCCCGCCATCTTCTGTAACCCCATGGACATAACCCCAAAAAACACCGGAAAACAGGCCCCGATCGCCCACAGCCGAAGATCCGACTATGGCGTCACAATTGCAGGCTACTTACCCGAACACGTCCGATCCGAGCTTCCTGTTAAACCGTGCGCAACGCCAGGAGACCCGGACACGATCCGATCATCCCGCTTAACCAAAAAACATTTGGAGACACAGGTCAATGACATCTACGAGAAAATATCTCCTCAGCGCCGCATTCGCGGCAGCAACCATCCTTTTACCGGCCCGCACCGTCTTTGCGGACTCCCTCGTCTACACCTTTACCGGCGTCGCCTCCGGCACGATCACCGCCGGCAAAAACATCACCAACTTCACCGACCAGGCCTTCACCTTCGCCTTCACCGGAGACACCACCAACATCACCGGCGGTGGCGGATTCTTTGAATACAACCCCGCAGCCGGCCAGTTCACCGTGGGTTCTTTCTCGGCAATCTTCACCAACGCCGTCATCGAGACCAACGGAAATCCAAATACGGGCATGGGCGCCTTCGAGACAGCCAATCTGTTCAACCAGGCCTTCGACAACGGCGTCACCCTCGACTCCAACCCAGCCCTGCTCAACTACGCCCTCAACACGACCGTAAGCACTGGAAACGTGCTCGCCTCGAGCGGAGACCTCGCCGCCACGTTGAATGGCATCGGTGACGGCTTCTCGACCACCGGTGGAGATGTCGTGGAGTTCACCGGCCTCGACGCCCTGTCCTTCACCGTCACAGAGTCCGGTCCGAGCCCCGTACCCGAACCCTCCACCCTTGTCCTTCTCACCGCAGGACTCTCCGGTGTCGGCATCCTCCGCCGCCGCTTCCTCGCATAAACAAGACCCGCAAGGGCGTCCTCAATAGCCGGCCTGGGCTCAAAGCTCAGCCGGCTTTTTTCGCCGGACAAACGAGGCCGCTCCCCGTAACTTCCCCGCCTCAACCGCCAAAGGCGGCGCAAAAGAAATCCCATTGAACTCCAGCCAAAACCGATGTATCATCACAATTGCAGACGATTTTGTTCCGTCGTAACAGTATGCCGTGAGCGCACCGGTGATTTGGCGGAGGAGATGAGTGGGCCAAAGCCCACTTTTTATTTGCTCTAAAAACCGCCTGCTTTTCGCCGCAAATCGAACCGAAAGCAAGCGTATGGCAGTCCAGTTAGACCAAATTCGAGCAACCGCGCAACGTGTCGCCGCCTCCCATCACATGGAGCTGGTCGATCTCGAATTCCAGGGCGGCAGCAAGCACCGCACGTTACGGGTTTTTGTCGAGAAAAACGCAGTAGAACGGGCCAAGCTGGCTGAGCAGGCCGCAGCCGAAGCAGCAGAACTACCGAAGGGCGTCCCAGTCGAGATGCTCTCCGGCGTAACCCACGAAGACTGCGCAACCTTCGCCCAGGACTTCGGCACCGTACTCGACGTGGAAGACCTCATCCCCGGGGCCGAATACACCCTCGAAGTCTGCTCGCCCGGCCTCGAACGCAAGCTCCTCCGGCCCGCAGACTACACCCGTTCGGCGGCAGTCTGATCAAGCTTCAGACCTTCACGCCGATCAACAACAACCGGCACTTCACCGGCCGCCTCACCGCGTTCGACGGCGTCACTCACCCTCGACCTCTCTGCCGTCAAGCAGAAAGGCAAAGCAAAGAAAGCCACTGACCACCCAGACCGTCGACATCGCGCTGGCCAACATCGAAAAAGCCAACTTAGTCGCAGAGATTTAAGCAAGCAGCACTCAGCAAACTAGATCGATAACAGCGAAACCGAACCCGACTCATAGCCGGTAACCGAAGGACGAGTGAACCATGGCAAGTCCTCTGTATCAATCAATCGAAATGTTCAGCCGCGAAAAGGGCATCGAACCCGAGATCGTCGTCGGCGCCGTTGAAGACGCCATCGCCCTCGCCACGCGCAAGTACTACAAGACCCAGGAAAACATGCGCGGCGAGATGGACAACGAGACCGGCGAAATCCGCGCCTACGTCTTCAAGACCGTCGTCGAAACTCCCGAGCAGGTCGAAGACCCCGACAACCAGCTCACTCTCGAGCAGGCCCGCGAACTCGCGCCTGAAGTCGAAGTCGGCGGCGAACTCCGCTTCTACAAGGACACCACGCCCCTCGGCCGCATCGCCGCCCAGATGGCCAAGCAGGTCATCTTCCAGAAGGTCCGCGAAGCCGAGCGCGACACCGTCTTCAACGAGTACGGCCACCGCGCCGGAGAGATCCTCAACGCCACCGTCAAGCGCCTCGAGCCCATGGACGTCATCTTCGATCTCGGCAAAGCCGAAGCCCGCATGCCCAAGCGCGAGCAGTCCCGCCTCGAGCAGTTCGCCGTCGGCGAGCGCGTCCGCGTCGTCCTTCTCCGCGTCGACCGCGCCGCCAAGGGCCCGCAGGTCATCGTCTCCCGCGCCGCGCCCGCGCTCGTCCAGAACCTCTTCCAGTCCGAAGTCCCCGAGATCTACGACGGCACCGTCACCATCAAGCGCCATCGCCCGCGAAGCCGGCGAGCGCACCAAGATCGCCGTCCAGTCCCGCGACAAGGATGTCGACCCCGTCGGTGCCTGCGTCGGCATGAAGGGCATGCGCGTCCAGTCCATCATCCGCGAGCTGCGCGGCGAAAAGATCGACATCATCGAGTTCTCCGAAGAGATCACCACCTTCGCCGAAAAGGCTCTGCAGCCCGCCAAGGTCAGCCGCGTCTCCATCACCGACCTCGCCGACAAGCAGATCGAAGTCATCGTCGACGACACCCAGCTCTCGCTCGCCATCGGCAAGAAGGGCCAGAACGTCCGCCTCGCCGCCAAGCTCCTCCAGTGGAAGATCGACATCAAGTCCGAAGAGGAGAAGCGCCAGGAGGTCGAGCAGCAGATGCAGGCCATGGGCGGCGGCCCCACCACACCGATCGAGCAGGTCACCGAGCTCGGCGACGCCGTCATCGAAAAACTCATCGCCGCCGGCATCACCACCGTCGAAGCACTCGCCGACATGACCGCCGAAGCAGCTCGAAGAGGTCCCCGGCATCGGCGAAAAGACCGTCGAAAAGATCTCCGTCGCCGTCCGTCACTACTTCGGCCAGTACGAAGAGGGCGAAGAGCGTCCTGCGATCGCTGCCGCCGCGGCAGAAGCCGCCGTAGCAGAGGCCGACGAGCCCAGCTCGCTCGAGAAGACACCCGAAGCGATCCTGGCCGAAGAGGCCGGCTCCGGCAGAGCGAGAGAAGTCAACGATCTATCCACCGAAGACATCGCCGAACGCGAAGACGAGGACTCAGACCTCGACGCATTCAGCGATGCCGATGCACGCGAAGAACGAATTGAACTCGATAACGACACCGTAGACACCCTGGTAAACGACAGCCAGGAGGTCTCCGACGAAGGTATCGACGACGGAAATGACCGTGGTTAGCCACTTCAACCACGCAGCAAAAAGTTCTCTGGGTCGCGAAGCCTGCAACCTCAGGGGTAACACTTACAATAGAGATTCAACCCTCCATGAGGCTGATATGAACAGCTAAGCGCGCAGGGCAGCAAGACGAAAAGGGACGGATGAGCAAAGTTCGAATCAACGATCTGGCACGGGAACTGGAAGTAAAGAGCAGGCCAATTCTGGACGCGCTCGAAGCGATCGGCGTCACAGGAAAGACCCATTCCAGCTCCATCGAAGACGACCAGGCCGAAAGGGTCCGGGACTACTTCCGGAACGGCGGCAAGAGCAGCACCGCGTCCAGGCAACCTGCCGACGCGAAGCCCAAGTTCGACCTCTCCAAGGTCTCCAAACCCGGCGACGCGCTCAAAGCGATCCTCGAGCGCAAGCAGGCTGATGCCGCGGCCAAAGCTGCGCCGCCACCTCGTCCGCCCGCTGTTGTCGCTGCTCCGGCAGCCACTCCCGTCGCCGTTGCGTCACCAAAACCTGCTGCCCAACCCGCAGCCGCCGCATCGCCAACCCAGGCGGTCGCCGCACCCCCCGCGCCCCGCCGCATCGTCCCACTACCCCGCCCACAGGCGCCCATCGTCGTTCCTCCGTCGGCCCCGGCTATTGCAAGCAAGCCTCCCGTCGGCCCGGTGATCGCGCGTCCGCCCGTGGCCGCTGCTCCTGCGGCGGTCGCAACCCCGGCTGTCGCCGCTCCGCCTGCAGCCAAACCCACGCCCCCCCCGACACCTCCAGCAGAGGCGCCGGTCGCAGCCCCAGTGGCCCCTGCGCCTGTCGCGCAGCCAGTGGCTCCAGCCCCCGCAGCCGCAGCATCCCCCGCAACTGCGCCGCCGGAAGCTGCATCCGAGCCCGCCGCCCCTGCGCCGCCCGTCCGCCGCGTCATCATGCCGCAGACCGGCCCACGCCCCATCTACACCGCTCCCCCGGCCGCCCCGGGAGTACCGCAGCGCGGTCGTCCCATCTTCGAGCGCCCCCGTCCTCAGGCCCCTGGCGCCCCCGGCTCGCGCCCCCCATCGTCGACAGCCCCCGGAGCCCGTCGCCCGATGCACCCGACCCGCACCTTCCCCGGCGGCCCATCCGGCCCTGGCGGAGCACCCGGACGCCCCGGCTTCACCCCCGGCGGCGCTCGTCCAGCTTTTGGTGCACGTCCCGGCTTCGGAGCCCGTCCTGGCGGCGCCCCCGGCGGAGCACCAGGTGTAATGCCTGGGCCTGGCGAAAAACCCGGAATGCGTCCCGCAGCCCGTCCCGCATCACGTCGCGGCGGACAGCGCTACGAAAAAACTAAGGAAGGCCCGATGAAGGGCTTCCAGCCGCCACCACGGTACGGCGGTCAGCAGATCTCCAACGAACCCCTGCCCATCACCCGCACCATCACAGTCACCGAAGGCATCAGCGTCAAGGATCTCGCCGAAAAACTCGACGTCCGCGGCAAAGATCTCATCGCCACCCTCCTGATGAAGGGCGTCTTCGTCACCGTCAACCAGTCCCTCGAAGGCGAGCTGGTCAAAGACGTCGCCCGCCAGTTCGGTGCTGACGCCACCATCATCTCCGTCGAAGAGCAGCTCGAAAACGAGGCCATCGAAGGCTTCCTCGAAGACACCACCGGCATGGTCGAGATCGTCCGTTCGCCGGTCGTCACCGTCATGGGCCACGTCGACCACGGTAAAACCTCGCTCCTCGACGCCATCCGCTCCACCGACGTCGCCGGCGGCGAAGCCGGCGGCATCACCCAGCACATCGGCGCCTACAAGGTCAAAATCACCAAGCCCGACTCGCCCGCCTTCGGTCGCGAGATCGTCTTCCTCGACACCCCCGGCCACGAGGCCTTCACCCGCATGCGCGCCCGCGGAGCCAAGGTCACCGACATCGTCGTCATCGTCGTCGCAGCCGACGACGGCGTCATGCCCCAGACCCTCGAAGCCATCGACCACGCCCGCGCCGCCAACGTGCCCATCATCGTCGCCGTCAACAAGATCGACAAACCCGAGGCCAACCCCTCGAAGGTCATCCAGCAGCTCGCCACACGCGGCCTGCAGCCTGCCAACCAGGGCGGCGACACCGAGTTCGTCGAAGTCTCCGCGAAGAAGCACATCAACCTCGACAAGCTCGAAGAGATGATCTGCCTCGTCGCCGACGTCAACGAGCAAAAAGCCCAGCCCGACCGTCCCGCCGTCGGCACCGTCATCGAAGCCAAGCTCGATCGCGGCCGCGGAGCCGTCGCCTCCATCCTCGTCCAGAACGGAACCCTCCGCACCGGCGACAGCTACATCGTCGGCAACACCTTCGGCAAGATCCGCGCCATGTTCGACGACCGCGGCCGCGCCATCACCGAAGCCGGCCCCTCCACCCCGGTCGAGATCCTCGGCCTCGAAGGTATGCCCGACGCAGGCGACACCTTCCTCGTCATGGCCGACCGCGACAAGGCCAAGGGCATCGCCCAGTACCGCAAGATGAAGGAGCGCGAGGCCCAGCTCGCCAAGAGCTCCCGCGTCTCGCTCGAAGGCCTCGCCGAGCAGATCAAGCAAGCCGGCATGAAGGACCTCAACCTCATCCTCAAGGGCGACGTACAAGGTTCCGTCGAAGTTCTCGCCGACTCGCTCCAGCGCATGTCCACCGAGAAGGTTCGCGTTCGCGTCCTTCACTCCGGCGTCGGTGCCATCACGGAGTCCGACGTTCTCCTCGCGTCGGCCTCGAACGCAGTCGTCATCGGCTTCAACGTCCGGCCCGATCGCAAGGCCGCCGAGGTCGCCGAGCGCGAAGAACGTCGAGATTCGTCTCCACTCGATCATCTACGAGCTGCAGGACGAGATCACCAAGGCGATGTACGGCCTCCTCGAGCCCGTCTTCAAGGAGAACTACGCCGGTCGCGCCGAGGTCCTCAACGTCTTCAAGATCACCAAGGTCGGCCAGATCGCCGGCTGCCGCGTCACCGACGGCCTCATCAAACGCGATCAGCAGGTACGTCTGCTGCGCGAAGGCGCCGAGGTCTGGAAGGGCAAGATCGCCTCACTCAAGCGCTTCAAAGACGACGTCTCCGAGGTTCGTCAGGGCGTCGAGTGCGGTATCGATCTCGCCGGACACAAGGACATCCGTGTCGGCGACATCATCGAGTCCTTCACCACGGAAACGCTGGCCGCAGAACTCGGTCAAAACTCCGCTGCAGCCCGAAAAGCAGAGAAGGCCGAAAAAGAACGAGCCGCCGCAGCCGCTGCTGCAGCGTCGAAAATCCGGAGAACTCAGAAAACTCCGCCAACGCATAATTCAACGCAACATCCAAAAAGGCCGGGAGCGATCCCGGCCTTTTTTCTCTGCCCCGTCCCACGTCTTGTATCCATTTTCCACACCCAAACCCTTGACACGCCTGATAACCTTAAATCAGCGAAACAAGCCCGGCCAACCGCCGGGCCTTCGCATTTAAGCCAGACAGACTTGACCAACAAGTCCAGACTCATGTCTTCTGGTTTGAAGACTTTGCACACTTTTCACCCAGTAGGGGGAGCGACCATGACGACCACCATCACCGAGACCGCGAGCGAGACCAGATTCGACCTCGCCGCCATCCAGCAAGCTCTCCGCGAAGATAAAGTTGACGGCTGGCTCTTCTACGACCACCATCACCGCGACCCCCTCGCCTACTCCATCCTCGGCCTCGACCCCAACATGCACGTCACCCGCCGCTGGTACTACTTCATCCCAGCACAAGGCGAGCCAAAGAAGCTCGTCCACCGCATCGAGTCCCTCCGCCTCGACACCCTCCCCGGCACAAAATCCGTCTACTCCTCCTGGCAGGAGCTCGAATCCCAGCTTCAAACCCTCCTCACCGGCGCCACCAGAATCGCCATGCAGTACTCCCCGCGCAACACCATCATGTACGTCTCCATGGTCGACGCCGGCACCATCGAACTCCTCCGCTCCTTCGGCAAAGAACCCATCACCTCCGCCGATCTCGTCAGCCACTTCGAGGCCGTCCTCACCGACGCGCAGCTTGCCACGCACTACGTCGCACAACGCAGCATCGATGAAGTCCTCGACGACGCCTGGAAAGAGATCGGCACCCGCGCCCGCAGCGGAGGTACCACCGAATACGACATCGTGCAGTTCCTTCAGGAAGGCCTTCGCCGCAACAACCTGGTCTGGGAGCACGGCCCCAACGTCTCCGCCGGCCCCAACGCTGCCGATTCACACTACGAGCCCACCGCCGCCAACTCCCGCTCCATCCGCACAGGCGACTTCGTCCTCATCGATATCTGGGGCAAACTCGCCGACGATCCCACCGCAGTCTGGTACGACATCACATGGACCGGAGTCGTCGACCGCGAACCCACCGAACGCGAACAACTCATCTTCACCACCGTCCGCAACGCCCGCGACGCCTCCATCAAAGCCGTGCAGGACGCCTTCGCCGCCAATCAGCCCATCGCAGGCTGGCAGGCCGACGAGGCTGGTCGCAGCCTCATCGTCAAAGCCGGCTTCGGCGACGCCTTCACCCATCGCACCGGCCACAACATCGGCACCATCCTCCACGGCAACGGTGCCCACCTCGACAACCTGGAGACTCACGACGAGCGGCTCATCCTGCCCAACACCTGCTTCTCCGTCGAACCCGGCCTCTACTTCCCCGGCGAGTTCGGCGTCCGCAGCGAAGTCGACATGATCGCCCGCAAAGGCAAAGCCGAGGTCACCGGACGCATCCAGACCGAACTCGTCCGAGCCTAGCTCCAAAAAACCGCACCTTCTTCACCACGTCGGCGAAAACGTCACCAGGAGAGAGATAAACATCACTCCGTAAGCAATCACCAGCAAAGGCCACCAACGATCCAACCAGAACCCCGACTCACTTGACGAACTCATCGCAACATTCTCCGTTCTTCTAAAACTAAAACCAACTTATAGATCCTAACCGAGAACAAGGTCACGCTCAATCGGCCTCATCCACAACCATCCTGTTATCATCAATCCAGCAATGGCCACCAACGTCTCTGCACAAACGCGCACCGCGCAATCCTCTTCCTTCCCGACGATGGTTCTGATCGCCGGCTGGCTGCTTCCCGGCGCAGGCCACCTCATGCTGCGCAAGTGGATTCGCGGTAGTTTACTCATGTTCTCGATCCTGGCCATGTTCCTCCTCGGCCTCGCGCTCAAAGGCAAGATCTACTCGCCCAATACCGGCGACCTGCTCGACATCCTCAACTTCGCCGGCGACCTCGGCAACGGCCTGCTCTACATCCTCGCCCGCATATTCGACCTCGGCCAGGCAGCAGTGCAGGTAGCAACCGCCGACTACGGTACCAAGTTCATCGTGGTAGCCGGCCTGCTCAACATCATCTCCGCCGTCGATGCGCACTCGCTGGCTACCGGGAGGAAGCGCTCGTGACCATCTCTCACTTCGGAGCCGTCCTGCTCTTCGCTCTCTTCACCTCCATCGTCTTCGGCATCACGCAACGCTCCGACCCACGCATGATGATCCGCTTCGGAGCCTTCTGCTTTGTCCTCTTCGTCGGCGGCACCATCGCGGCAAGCTGGGTTATGTGGCTGATCAAGCACTAATCCCATCGAAACCAGATCCTGCCGTGGCATTGCAATCGACATCCCTTTGCCATAGGCTAGTCGTGGCTCTTCTCAACAACTTCGCCCTGTTGAAATGAAGATTTGCGGGAGTGGCGAAATGGCAGACGCACTTGGTTTAGGTCCAAGCGGAGAAATCCGTGGGGGTTCGAGTCCCTTCTCCCGCACCAAACAATCAATCCAACACTGAAAGAGATGCAATGAGCACGCAGAACCCAAATCAGCCGACAGATCAGCCCACAGTCAAGCTCACCAACACCGAGGACTACCGCGACGGTTACGCCAACAGCGTCCAGGTCCGGATGAGCGTCTGGGACTTCTTCCTCGTCTTCGGCACCATGTCCCAGCAGAACCAGGACGAGTTGACGGTCAGGAACTTTCAGGGCATCTACCTCAGCCCGCAGCAGGCGAAGGCGCTCTTGAACGTGCTCGGCCACAATCTGGCTCAGTACGAGCAGACCTTTGGCTCCATCACACTCGAACAGCTTCCCCAATCCGGCGGCCCCGTCAACTAAAGCGTGCCCCTCCTAAGCAGACCCGGAAAAGACGCCCAGCAATCCACCAGCGACATCCCTCTCTGGATGCTCTATCCGCTCTTCTTCGTCACCATCTATCTCACACACTATCGCCTTCTGCGCCTTCCCTACTTTTGGGACGAAGCCGGCTACTACATCCCCGCCGCCTGGGACTTCTTCCGCCTCGGCACGCTGATTCCACAGACGACCGTCACCAACGCGCACCCACCTCTTCCCTCCATTCTCCTGGCCGCCTGGTGGCACCTCTCCGGATACGTCGTCAGCGGCACCCGCACACTGGTCTGCATGGTCGCCGCCGCTGGTCTACTCGGCGCGTACAAGCTCGCAAGAAATCTCGCCACCACCTCAGTGGCTATCGTCACGGCACTTCTCACCGCGATCTATCCCATCTGGTTTGCGCAAAGCACCCTCGCGCACGCCGACATCTTCGCCGCCGCCTTCACCCTCTGGGGAATCGCCTTCTACCTCGATAACACCGAAGCAGCGCGCAAGAGACATACACTTTTGGCCGCGCTCATGTTCTCTCTCGCTGCTCTCTCCAAAGAAACAGCGATCGTAACACCAGCAGCTCTCGCGCTCTGTGAGGCAACCCTCTTCCTTCGCGCTCGTCGTGAACCAGCCTCACGCCGAGCTCACCTGAACTGGCTGCTTGCTCTACTGGCGCCAATTCTCCCTCTCACTACGTGGTACGCGTATCACCATCACAAAACCGGCTTCGTCTTCGGCAATCCTGAATTCCTTCGCTACAACGCGACTGCGAACCTCGACGCCTACCGCATCGCCCTCTGTCTCTGGCATCGCCTCCTTCATCTGACGACTCACATGAACATGTTCGTCCCCGTCGTCTGCACGATAGCTGTCCTCTTCATCCCTGTCTCGCCTGACGCGCCGCAAGCTATCGCAAAACCGCAGCTAAAAAGCATCGCCGTAGTCCTCCTCGTCAACTGGATCGCCTTCTCCATCCTTGGCGGCGCTCTACTCACCCGTTATCTGTTGCCGATGTATCCGCTCATCCTGCTCGTCTGCGTAGCTACCTGGCGTCGTCATCTCCGCCAGTGGTGGCCACTGGCAGCCCTCAGTGCCGCAGCCTTCCTCGCCGGCATCTGGATCAATCCGCCCTACGCCTTCGCGCCCGAAGATAACCTCACGTATCGCGACATGATTGTTCTCCATCAGCACGCAGTCCAATTCATCGACCGAACCTACCCTCAAGCGACCGTTCTGACCGCATGGCCCGCCACCTCTGAACTCAGCCGGCCCGAACTCGGCTACACTGACCACCCCCTAAAAACCGTAGCCATCGAAAACTTCGCCATCGACCAGATTCAAAAGGCTGCAGCAGATCCCGGAAGCTACGATGTGGCCCTTATCTTCTCGACCAAGTGGGAGCCGCCGGCGGACGGCATCGACCTTGGCCGTCATCATGAATCCGCCGACGCGAAGTACTTCGACTTCCACCGCGATCTTTCTCCAACCGAGGTCGCGTCCCTGCTGCACGGCGACATCGTCTGGCAAAGCCGCCGCAAAGGCGAGTGGGCCGCCGTACTTCATTTTCCTCGCATCGTCGAAGCTACCCTCACACACCCCGAAAAACAGTGACGCACTATACTCGTATCTGTGACGAGGCTTACTCAAGTCCGCCGGCTGTTTCAAAAGCAATGGCCCATCTTTCTGCTGCTCCTCTGCACCCTTTCGGGGCTTTCCCAATCTTCACCAGACCCTGAATCTTCAGAGACCAGCGGTCGTTTGGTGTTAGTGCTCCCGTTCGACAATCGTTCCGGACAACCCAACCTCGCATGGATCGGCGACTCCTTCCCCGACACTCTCAATCAACGCCTGACCTCTGCAGGATTTCTGACCATCACTCGCGACGATCGCCAGTATGCGCTCGATCATCTCGGCCTCCCCATCGACTTCCGGCCCTCACGCGCGACCACCATTCGTATCGCGCAGACACTTGACGCCGACTTTGTCATCGTAGGCAGTTACACCGTCAATAACAGTCGTATCGAAGTACAAGCTCAGATCCTTGAAGTCAATAGACTGCGGCTCTCTCAGCCGCTCGTCGACTCCAGCGAACTCACTCGCCTCTTCGACGTGGAAAATGCCATCGCATGGAAGATCGCTCGACAGATCGATCCCCACTTCAAGATAGCCCAGCAAACTTTTCTCTCCGCTTCAAACGGCGTTCGACTCAGCGCCTTCGAAGACTACATTCGTGGCACCGATGCGACCACCTCTGAGGACCGGATTAAGCACCTGCAGATGGCAGTGCAGGACACGCCCGACTACCCGGCTGCTCTCCTCGCCCTGGGCAAAGCCCAATTCGCCCAACGCGACTACGATCAGGCTGCGGCAACCCTAGCCAAAATCGCCGCAACTGACCGGCGTGCGCTCGAAGCCAATTTCTACATCGGACTAGCCCGCTTCAACACCGCGAAGTACGCTGAAGCCGAATCGGCCTTCGCCTTCGTCGCCAGCAGACTGCCTCTTCCCGAGGTCGTCAACAATCAGGCCGTTGCCTCCAGCCGCCTGGGCCACGATGCTGTTCCACTCTTCGAACGTGCCTCCACCGCCGACCCAAACGATGCGGACTACCACTACAACCTCGCCGTTGCCCTGTTGCGCCGAGGCGACTTTGCCGGCGCTCAGCGCGAAGTCGATGCCACTTTAAAGCTCCATCCCAGCGACACAGAGGCTGCGGAGCTGAAGACTAACATCAGCGCGGGCCGACACATCACACCTCCCACAAAGTCAGCGACAACTGCCGCAGGCTCCTCAGACTTCGCACCTCTCGAACGCATCCGTCGGACCTACTCCGAGGCCTCGTTCCGCCAGGCGGCATTCCAGCTCGACCAGATACGCGCCGCCCGCATGTCCATCCTTCCTCCTGCCGAACAGGCCGCGCAGTACACCCAGCTCGGCCGCGACTACCTCGCCCAGGGCCTGGTCCCCGAGGCGGAACAGGAGTTCCAGGCTGCCATCACTGCAGACTCCTCCAACGCCGACGCCCACGCCGGTCTCGCGCAGGTGCGCGAACGCAGCGGCAGCGCAGTCGATGCACGCGCCGAGGCTCAGTCCTCACTTGATCTTCATCCCAACGTCTCTGCCTACCTTGTGCTCGCCCGCATCGATCTGCAGGCGAACGAGATGGCATCCTCCGCCTCCAATGTCAGCAAAGCGCTCCAGTTGGATCCAAAGGATTCGGCAGCACAGGGTATGCGACAAGCCCTGCAGGCGCGTGGACAGAGTCTTCCATGAGGACCTCTCTCAAAATCGCCCTCGCACTCCTGCTAGTTTTTTCCTGTCTTCTACCGTCGGCGCTTGCTGCAAACCCTATCGTCGTCAAACTCACACTCCACGACACGATCCAACCCATCACCGCAGACTATCTCCAGCGCGGCCTCAAGGAGGCCGCACGCCTGCACGCGCAACTGGTCATCGTCTCCATGGGAACACCAGGCGGTCTACTCGACTCGACCCGCGTTATGGTTCAGTCCATCGAAGACTCCTCCGTCCCGGTCGTCATCTTCATCTCACCCGCTGGCAGTCGGGCTGGCTCTGCCGGCTTCTTCCTCCTTGAAGCAGCTGACATCGCTGCCATGGCTCCTGGAACCAACGCCGGCGCCGCCCACCCCATCGTCGAGGGCCGCCAGCTCGACCCGATTCTCAAAGAGAAGATCGAAAACGACGCCGCAGCCTTCCTCCGCTCTTACACCGCTCGCCGCGGCCGCAACGTAGAAGCCGCTGAGGACGCAGTCCGCAACTCCAAATCCTTCAGCGACGAAGAAGCTCTAAGACTGAAGCTGATCGACCTCGAATCGGCCGACGACGCGTCTTTGCTCACCGCACTCGACGGCCGCGAGATCCATCGTTTCGACGGCACCCTTCAGACACTGCATCTGCAGAGAGCAGAGATCGTCACCATTCTCCCGTCTCTGCGTGAACGCCTTCTCACCAAACTTACTAACCCCGACGTCGCGATTCTGCTGTTGGTCCTTGGCGGCCTTCTTATTTACCTCGAGTTCAATGTACCGGGTACCGTCGTTCCCGGCTCTCTCGGCACTCTCTTCGTTCTTCTCAGCCTCTTCGGCCTCAACCTGCTCCCAATCCGTCACACTGCAATTGTCCTTCTGCTCGCTGCTGTCGTCCTGATGATTCTCAAGGCAAAGTTCGGTAGCCATGGCGTGCTCGCAGTAGCTGGCGTTGTTTCGCTTGTCTTCGGACTCGCCACGCTCGTCGATGGTCCCATCCCCGAACTACGAGTCCATACCGCAACGGCGATCGGAGCAGGCCTGGGCTTTGGCAGCATCTCCTTCGGTCTTGCCTGGATCGCCCTTCGCGCGCGACGCGGCAAAATTCTCACCGGCCCTCAGGTCATGATTGGCGGCACCGCGATTGTGCGGACCCCGCTCAACCCCACAGGTCAGGTCGAAATTCGTGGTGAACTCTGGCAGGCATCCCTGCGCGAAGATGCCTCCCTCGCCGTCGGATCCATAGTCTCCGTGCGCAGCGTCGAAGGCCTTGTCTTAATCGTAGAACCTGCCCATAAGTCCTTTTGAAGCCCGGCCCACCCCGCCAGCGCCCACGCCAGAGTAGACTAAAGGACAGTAGTTTTACGGTTAAGGGAGTTTCGTCTTGATGTTGAATGTGCCTCGCTCGTCGTGCGTCCGGAGTGTTTTATTTTGCCTAATGCTAACCGCTGCCGGATCAACCGCTAAAGCGCAAGCCACCTCTCAGAATCCAGCGCTCGACCGTCAACTCTCCCGCATCGACCTCGGTATTCTCGGTGTCGGCATATTTAACAAGACCTCGAACGGCTTCGCGACCGTTGACGGGCAACCTCAGACGTCAGTCAACCTCGATCCCGGCAATACCGCAGGAGCTGTCGTTACAATCCGCTATATCGTGTCGCCCTTCGTAGGCTTCGAGGGAAACTACGGCTATTCACGATACGTCGACACCTTTACACCATTTGGGACCATCGTGCCCCCACCAGGCACTCCATCCAGCGGTGGTGTCCAGCAGAACGCGAACGAGCTCACCCTGGGGTACGTCGCCCATACCCGGAAACAATACTTCGGCTTAACCCCCTTTGCTTCGGTAGGTCTCGGTACAACCATCTTCCGGCCAACTCCGGGCGGTGGTCTGGCTCTTCCCGAACAGGCCCGCGCCACTTACTACTTCTCAGTCGGTGCAGAAACTACCGTGCTGTCTCCCCACTTCGGCATTCGCGCCCAGTATCGCCAGGTCTTCTTTCTCGCGCCCGACTTCGAAACGAACTACCTGACCATCAAGCAACACACCTCGACCTACGAGCCAGGGTTCGGTTTTTTCCTGCGTTTCTAAAACCGGCAACGGCCACCCGCGTAACTGCTCTACAATCGCAGCGGTGGCCATAATCCGGCGCACCCGAGGTCTCGACCCATGATGTCTCTCCCACTCCTCTTTGCCATCGTCATCGTTGTCCTCTACGTGGTCAACTCCATCAAGATCCTCAAGGAGTATGAGCGAGGCGTCATCTTCCGGCTTGGGCGCGTGAGAGAGGCAGCAGCTGGCCCCGGCGTCATCCTCGTCTTCCGGCCGCTCGATCAGATCGTTCGCGTCAGCCTCCGTCAGGAGGCTATGGAAGTCCCCGCACAGGACGTCATCACCCGCGACAACGTCACCCTCAAGGTCAACGCCGTCATCACGCTCCGCGTCGTCGATCCCACCAAGGCTGTCATTGAAGTAGCGAACTACATCTACCAAACCTCGCAGTTCGCCCAGACCACCCTCCGCTCAGTTTTGGGCGAAGTCGATCTCGACGGTCTTCTGGCCCACCGCGAAACCCTGAACGTCCGCATCCAGAGCATCATCGACGGCCATACTGCCCCCTTCGGCGTCAAAGTCGTCTCCGTCGAGGTAAAGCAGGTAGACATGCCGGAATCCATGCTCCGCGCCATGGCCAAACAGGCCGAGGCAGAGCGCGAACGCCGAGCGAAGATCATTCATGCCGAAGGCGAGTTCAACGCAGCAGCCAAACTCGTCGAGGCGGCCCAGCTCATGGCCACCCAGCCCATGACCCTCCAGCTCCGCTATCTCCAGACACTTACCGAAATAGGTGTCGAGAAAAATACCACCATCGTATTTCCCCTCCCCATGGAGCTCATAAACCTGTTCAATAAGACATTCACTCCTGATTCAACGTTGGAGAAGAAGGTTTAACTTTGAACACTCGATACGAAACTGACCGTGATCTGCAGGACACACTCGAACCCTCCGGACAGGACCGCGAAATCTCACTGGGAACCACCACCATCCTGGGTATCTTCTTCGCTCTTGCTTTAATCTGTGCCGTCTTCTTTGGTTTTGGCTACTCGCTGGGAAGGCGTTCGGCATTACCTGTAGCCAACTCTGCAGTAGCGACGGGGTCGGAGGATAACGCCTCCAAACCAGCGCCGGGAAGCTCCGCAGACCAACTGGCTCCTACGGCCAAGCAGTCCGCCGGTACAGCTCAATCAGCGATCGTCTCCATTGACTCCCCCAACGCCGCCGAGCAGGATAGTCAGCAGACCTCTCCCGATTCAGCCAAAACTGCAGCCACGTCCGCCCCCTCTGATCTTCGCGTTGATCCGATAGCAAAGACAGCCGCGAAATCGCCAGCAGTCGCTCCAGTGCCAACATCCGCACAGGGGTCATCCGTCGTACAGGTCGCCGCAATGTCCCATCAAGAGGATGCCGATGTTGTCGCCGTTGACCTGAAGCGCCGCGGCTACACCGTAGCCATCCGGCACGAACCTCAGGACAAGCTATTCCATGTGCAGATCGGACCGTTTGCAAACAAGAAAGATGCCGACACAATGCGCCAGCATCTTCAGGCCGACGGTTACAACAGCGCAATCGTCAAATAGCTGCTGGTTGCATCTCGGGCGGCAACGCCTGGGCGATAGCGCTCCTCACCGCCAGCAAAAGCTCTTCCCGTGTTGCATACTTCGACGGCTCAATCGCCGGAAGCAGTTGAATTCGGGCCAGCCCAGGCAGAATCGCATTGCTGCCCTTGCGCATCATCGCCTGAGTGCCAGAGAGTGCGATCGGAACGATCGGAGCCTGCGTCTCCTTCGCGAGGAAGAACGGCCCCTTTTTGAAGGTCGAAAGCCTTCCATCCGGTGAGCGGGTGCCTTCCGGATACACCAGAATATGCAGCCCGGAGCGTAGCGCATCGGCGGCAGCCTCCACACTGGCCTGGGCTGCGTCGCGACGATGACCACGTGCTACCGGCACAAACTTCGCCATGCGCATCGCTCGTCCCAGAATTGGGATGCCCATTAATTCTTTCTTGAGAAGCACGGAGCTTCGGCCCGGCAGCAGAGGAAGCACAACCGGCGGATCAAGATTCGAGACATGGTTACACATGAAGATGCAGCTGCGGCCAACAGGAATATTCTCGAGCCCACTCATCTCGATCTTGATGCCGGCTGCGCGCACGCCCGCATTCGTGATCCACATGGCAACGCGGTAGAGAAGGCTGATATCTCCAACCAGCAACGTGTAGGGAATACCGATAATTCCAGCCAGGGGACCGAGTGTCAGATAGACAAAAACCAGTTTGAAAGTTGCAAACATACCAGTTTGCAGAATACCCCAGAGGCGGGGACATCTGCAGAATTAGATGCTCTGTGCCGTCGAAGTTCGCTGCCTGATGGAGTCAGGAAGCTTCTGGTAAATGTTGCCAAATCCACCATTGGAGAGGATCGCAACAACGTCTCCCTCTCTCAGCTCAGGCGAGACACCTTCCACAATCGCATCCGCGTCCGCGAAGAGAGCTGCAAATGTGCCACGCTTATTCAAGGCCGCAACAACATGTTCCGGATGCAAACGCTCCACAGCGGGTATGCTCTCAGACTTGAAGACCGCGGCCAACACAACCTGATCAGCAAGCGAGAGACTCTCCACAAGATCGAGCTCAAAGACATTCCTGCGCAGAGTATTCGAACGCGGCTCGAGGATAGCCCAGAGACGGCGGCCTGGGTAAGCCTCTCGCAGCGCGCGCAGCGTCTCTCGAATCGCCGTAGGATGATGCGCAAAATCATCAATGATCGTAACGCCTCCGACGACAGCACGAACCTCCAACCGGCGCTTAACACTTCTAAAAGTAGCCAGCGCCTCGGCGATCTCTTCAGTCGGCACGCCCTGGCCAGCGGCAAGCGCAGCAGCGGCAGTGGCATTCAACGCGTTATGTACTCCAGCCATCGGCAGCATCAGTTCAGCAAACAGAGCCCCCGCACGCGCCAAACTCCAGCGCGTCAGCGAACCTTCATGACGCACATTCGCAACATGCCAGTGGGAGCTCGCATCAAAACCATACCGCTCGACCGCGCAAAAAGCCTTGGCAACACACTCATCAACATTCTCACTGCCGTCAAAAGCCACGATGCGCCCCCGGCGCGGAACGAGATTGACCAGACGCTTGAAAGCAGTCTTCACCGCGGGAAGATCAGCATAGATATCCGCGTGATCGAACTCCACATGCGTGAGAATCAGGCCATCAGGAAAGTAGTGAAGAAATTTAGGTCCTTTGTCGAAAAAAGCAGTATCGTACTCGTCGCCTTCCAGCAAAAAGGGTTTCGTAGGCCGCACCATAAAACTAGTGCCAAAGTTCTCTGCAACGCCTCCAATAAGAAACGATGGCGCAAGCGCCGGGTTCTTCCGGCAAGCCACCTCATAGATCCATGCCAGCATGCTGGTGGTCGTAGTTTTGCCATGGGTTCCTGCCACAACGAGCGACTCCCGTCCGGGCAAAAACTCATCGTGCAGGATCGAAGCCATGGAACAAAAAGGAATGCGTGCATCGAGCACGTACTCCAGTTCAACATTGCCGCGTGAGATAGCATTCCCTACAACAACGAGATCGGGACGCGGCTCAAGGTTCCCCTCTGCATAGGGTTCGTGAATAGGAATGCCGAGACTGGCAAGCAAATGACTCATCGGCGGATAGGCAGCAGCATCCGAACCGGTGATGCGATGGCCTTGCTGTTGCAACATTCCTGCAAGCGACGCCATCGCCGTGCCGCAGATACCGATCAAATGAATGTGCTTGGATTTTTGCATGTTCGAAAAGCTCAAGCCTAAACCGTAACGGCCCCCTCGAGAAGGTGCATCCGCGGGTTCCCCGCTTCCATAAGGTCAAGCGTAGCCGAAACACCCAACGGAAGCGTGACATTGGAAGCACCGACGTGACCGCTGCGCAAACCAATGGCGATAGGCCCTTCGAAGCCACCGAGCGCATGAAGAATAGCCCGGTCAAGATAGTCATTCTCCTCGGGCGACACGCATTGACGCATATCTCCAAAGACAATCCCTGTCACCTTCTCCAGCACCCCCGAATAACGAAGGTGTAGAAGCATCCTGTCCCACTGATACGGTTTCGTCCCAACGTCTTCAAGAAAGAGAATGCTGTCGCTGTCGATACGAGGAGCATACGGCGTACCCAACGCCTCTGCTAAAAGAGATAAACACCCGCCATTAAGCCTTCCATGAGCCACCCCACCCCGAAGAACCCGAAGCCCCTCCGCAACACCAACCGTCCACCGGCTATCTGCCTGAAGGCTATGTTGCCAGCTTGCAGTGTCGACGCCATCGGCGCGCGAAAAGTCCGCAGCCACCATAGGCCCATAGAACGTAACGAGATTTCCTTCGTTATGGAGCCAGACGTGGAGCGATGTGTGATCGCTATAGCCAATAAAAACCTTTGGATTGGCGCGAATCAGCGCTCCATCGAGATAAGGAAGCAACTCAGCCGACCCCCATCCACCACGGTTGCAGATAATCCCGTCTATCGTCGGGTCTGCAAAAGCAGCATGCAGATCGCGCAGACGATCTTCCACCGTCCCCGCATAGTAGAGCGGCCCACTATCGAGCGCATGCGCGCCAAGAACCGTCTTGTAGCCGAGCGAATGCAGATGAGCAATGCCGCGATGCACAAGATCGGCCTTTGGCGTACTCGCCGGCGAAAGCACCGCAAGCGTCGCACCACGATGCAATGCGCGAGGCTTTACCAGGGTTGAAGACTTCGTCACAGTGCTGATACCTCCCCATGGCAGATAATTTCAGCTGGCCCGGTGAGATGCATACCGGCATCGTTTGTAGGCCAGACCGTGCGCTGGGATCCACCTTCGGCAGTCGCCGTAAGTTCGCGTTCCGTATCGCGTAGAACCATCGCAGCGGCAGAGGAAGCACATGTCCCCGTGCCTGACGAAGTAGTTGGACCGCAGCCACGTTCGTAAATCCGAAAAGCAATCTCCGAAGGAGACACCACACGAACAAATTCAACATTTGTGCCGTGAGGAAAAAGCGGGCTCGTGCTGATCTGTGCACCAAGCTGTTGCCATGCCAGTCCATGCGAACTGAAATCCTCCACCTCGACAAAAACAACGAAGTGAGGATTCCCGACATTGACCATCACTCCCTCCACATTGCCTACACCGGGAACTTCGATCGTTCGTCGCATCACACGCGGAACACCCATCTCGCTTTCGATCAGGTATATCGGATCAGCGGCTTCGACAACGTGACACGTTCGCACCCCTCCATGTGTACCCAACGCAACATTCTGCCTTCCTTCACTGCGGGCAAGCCATGCGGCGACACAACGTGTTCCATTGCCGGAGAGCTCCGCTTCGCTGCCGTCAGCATTGAAGAGGCGAAGAAACAAATCGCCGTTGGCCTTCCGATCCAAAAATTCGATACCGTCCGCTCCAACGCTGGTGTTGCGTGCACACAGCTTGCGCGCGAGATCGGCGTGACGGCGCTGGGCCAATGACTCTTCCATAATAAGAAAGTCGTTGCCGCAGGCATGCGCTTTGACGAATGGAATCATGCTGCTCCTATTGTGCCTCAGCGCTCGGCGCGACGTCGGATATCTATAATATCGGCGGTAATGCCGGACCTCTGTCGGATTGGTAGACGCGAGCGCACGCCTGTCCTGTCGTGCACAAAATGGTCAATTCGGTAAGCCCCTGAGGATGTGCAGCCACGGCAGCCGATACCGGATCTCCGGCAATCGCGACGACGAAAGCCGCGTGTTTAGCGGGTGCAGCCAATGCAGCCTGAAAGCTATCGTAGTCCCCTTCATTGATCGTCTGACGCAGGGGAATCCCCGCATCCTGAAGCGCACCAACATGGTCGGAGTTATACATCAGAATGACAGCTCCCTTAGGAAGGGCAAGCAACTGCCGTGCAAGCGTAGTTTCGAAGCCAACACGGGTTGTCGAGTTCACAATCGCTTCTTTCAGAACCAGCGGTGTGCGGTACATCATGCCCACCGTGCTAAGTGCAATCAGAAGCAGCGCGATGGGCTGCATCAGCCGCTTTACGAGAGGCTGCGACTGACTCCATTGACCTTCCCACCACTGCACAGCCAGTAACGCAAAAAGAGCAAACGCAGGTAACATCTCAATCCCGTACCGTGAGTTGTAATAGGAATGCGGCCACAACTGCGGGATAAAAATCGGCACCGCACCATAAGCAATGGAATAGATATAAAACGGGAGCGGTATCCAGAGCAAAAGCGACGACAACGCGAGACGGCGTCGAATGGCGAGAATCAATCCAGCGATAGCCGCAGCTGTTACGAAAAAACCTACTTCCCAAAATGCCGCGACCACTTGTGCGGTGCGGACGTAGTACACGAACGCCCAGAAAGGACTATGCCATCCCACATGGTGAGACCCCGCAGTCGAAGTCTTCTTTTCAATAGCGGAGGCAGAGTAAGGCCCGCGAATAAAGTCCAGTGGATCGTGATAAAAATGCTGGTTGTAAACCAGCCAGCCGATCGGGCCTGCAACCGTAAGCAGCGTGAACAGAACGAAAGAGGGGCTCACCCTTCGCCAAACATCGCGGCGTCTAGCTAGTGCGAACGTGATGACACACCAGGCGGCCGCTCCAAGAATCCAGCCGTCGTAGCGAGTGTAGACCGCCGCCAGAATAAAAACTCCCACGAGAATCAACCGTCGGCCGACGATCCTGTCACGCGCAGCACGAATGGCACTGACGCACTCAACCGTAAGCAGCGTCGTCCAGATAAAGAGCGCAAGAAAAAGCGGCTCTGTCATAGCTGTCGTCGCAAGATAAAGCAGGTTCGCGTTCAGTGCATAAAAGGCCGTCGCCACAACGGCCCAGCGCGGCTTCAATAGATGGCGCGCAAGTCGGTAAAGCCCCGCCACGCTACCGATGTAGCAGATCAGCGAAGGCCATGCACCAGCCAGTCCGTTCTGCCACCACTCCATCTTCTGTACAAACGGAAGTATCAGCAGATGAGGCAATGGCAGCCACACACCGCCAAGCTGGATCAATCCCGGGTTGCGCGAATCCAGAATGCGGCGGGCTATGCCAAGATGCGCAACAGCGTCTCCATACAACAGCAGGTAGCCGCGAGAAAAACAAATCATCAGAGCGATAAACGAGAGAAGCACTGCGGCCAGCGCAAAAGGAAAAGTCTCTTCGCGTGTCGCTGGCCGCACCTCTTCGGGGTCCACAGGCACCGTGCCTTCTGTGGCAGAACGAGCCGCAAGGGTTGGTACCCGCCTCGAGATTCGTGACGATCTAGACGCCCGGATGCTCAAGGTGCGAGATCTCCCGGAAAAGATTGAAGCGTTCATCGATCTCCTGCCGCGTAACATTCTGCAGGCGCTCGGTACCGAAGCGCTCAACAGCGAACGAGCCCATCACGCCGCCATAGAACATCGCTGTTCGGAAGACCGCAGGAGTCAACTCAGCCTGCGACGCAAGGTAGCCATAGAAGCCGCCGGCAAAGGAGTCGCCCGCACCAGTAGGATCGACGACCTCGGCCAACGGAAGCGCCGGCGCTCGGAAAGGCCGCGAAAGTTTGGCATTGCCGAACGAGCGATTGCTGAAGAACGCGGTAGCGCCATATTCGCCGTGTTTTACGACAAGAGTCTTCGGCCCCATCTCCAGCACCTTTTGCGCAGCGACGACAAGGTTGCGTTCGCCCGCCAGCATGCGCACCTCTCCATCGTTGATCAGCAGCACATCGAGCTCACGCAAAACCTTTGCCAGGTTCGCAGCATGGTCGGCAATCCAGTAGTTCATCGTATCGCCGCAGACCATCTTCACCTTCGGCATCTGGCTGCGAACGCGCGCCTGTAGTACCGGATCGATGTTCGCGAGAAAAAGATATTCGCTTTCCTTGTAGCTCTCCGGAATCTTCGGTTCAAACGTCTCGAAGACATTCAGATCAGTGCCCAGCGTCTTGGCTTCATCCATATTGCCGGAATAAGAGCCTGTCCAGTGAAAGCTGAGCCCATTCGAGCGCTCAATACCCTTCGTATCGATGCCACGTCCCGTCAAAACCGCTTCATGCTCCGCGGTAAAGTCTTTTCCTACGACCGCAATGACACGAACAGGAGTAAAGTAACTAGCCGCCAGTGCGAAGTGTGTTGCCGCACCACCCAGGCAGTGATCCACTTTGCCATGTGGGGTCTCAATGCTATCGAACGCCACCGATCCTACAACGAGAATTGACATAAACTCCCTTTCACGTAACTAAAATTTAAATATGTAACTAAATTCGATACATAATGAGCGCAAGCGCCACAAGGGTGCTCACTGCAAATACTTATCCAGCAAAACTGCAAGCTTCTTGCGGGTACCAGCGGGAATAAGTTTACGATCCGTTAAAATGGCATACTTCAACGCATCACCGCAGGCACAGGTCTTTTCCGCTGGCATCGTTGCAATGGCCGAGCGCACCACCTTTGCTGCGTTGTCGGCGTTCTGATGCAGCACTGCAACGACCTGATCGACCGTGACATCGTCGTGGCCTTCCCGCCAGCAGTCATAGTCTGTGACCATCGCCATCGTGGCATAGCAGATCTCAGCCTCACGCGCCAGCTTCGCCTCCTGCAAATTTGTCATACCGATCACGTCTGCGCCCCAGCTCCGATATAGATTCGATTCCGCTCGCGTGGAAAACTGCGGGCCCTCCATGCATACGTAGGTGCCTCCCGCTTTACCCACAACGCCAACCAGGTCGCAGGCTTTCCGGAAGACAGAGGCCACCGTCGCACAAACCGGATCGCCGAACCCGACATGAGCCACAATTCCATCACCGAAAAAAGTGGAGACACGTGCAAAAGTTCGATCGATGAACTGGTCGGGAATTACAAAATCCGTTGGCTTATGTTCCTCTTTGAGCGATCCAACTGCCGAAACGGAGAGAATACGTTCGACACCCAGCATCTTCATCGCAAAGATATTGGCGCGAAAGTTCAACTCGCTGGGAAGCAGCAGATGGCCACGTCCGTGCCGAGCGAGAAAGGCGACATTGCGGCCTTCCAGCTCTCCTAAAATAAAAGCGTCTGAGGGGTCGCCAAACGGCGTCGCCACCCGTTCTTCGCGCACGTTGCTAAGCCCCGGCATGGCGTACAGGCCGCTGCCTCCGATAATGCCAATCTCTGCCTTCTTCAAATCCCCGTGCTCCTTAGCGAACGCTATCCGTTCCGATTGTTGACTCTACAAAAGTATATCGTCGCAGCGCGTTCACGTTCACCACACCGTACGAAGCCAGAACCCGCGCCATGGAGAGTGTCGGCTCTTGCAGCGGCACCGCTGCCTGCTGTATCGGCCCTTCGGGCTGCGCACTGCCAATGGCGTCCCGCAGCTTGCGAGCGAGCGCAAGATCAAATCCTTCTCCCACAAAAACGCCAGTCCCAGAGAGGGAGAGCAGAACATCGCCCTCATTGGTCGAGTACACCAGCTCCCTCTCGTCCGCCTCATCCTTCTTCCGCTCCACAACATTGGAGTATTTCCTTGAGATCTGATCTGCATAGATGCGCAGGAACGTGCGAGCCGAATCGCGATTCTTCCAACGCGAGTAATACATCAGCCCCAGTGATGCCGTTGACTCTTTCTCCGCAGCAGTCATCGCCGATTTGCGCTGTGCAGCATAGTACATGCCGCCGTTCCACGCCGGAGCAAGCGCCTTCGCCATCTCGCGTCCCCCAAAAAGTTCAACAAGAATCCGTACATCGATCTCACCCATCACGCCGATGTCATACGGAGTGTATTCAGAGTCGAGTAGAGGATGAATGTCCGGCAACCGAACCGCCGGAACCGGCGCATGCGCCATATAGGCCTCCGGATGCATAATCTCAAAGCTCGAAGTCGGCGGATTGGCCAGCACACCGGCAAAGGCCGCCTCTTTTCCTGCCTTCACCAGGATCGCCTGCTCGAAGCTCAAGCCTTCGCTATAGGGAAACAGCAACGACTCCTGAAGCAACAGCGGAGCCCGCGCCATCACCGGTGAGCCGCTCGTATCCGTCACCTGATCTTTCAGGCGATCTGCAAGATCCGGCGCATCGGCAATCGTCTTTCCAGAGGGCTGCAGCGAGTAGTCGACGAAGACAGCCATCGCCTGACCTTCAGCAACGGCCCCCCGGGCACTGTCTGCTTCATCCACCTGCAAATGGCGATTATCCTCCTGCACATTGTGCGACGGCCCATTCAGGCTGACCGAAGACCACTTCGTCAACCCGACCTTCTGGTCCTGCAGGGCGTGCGTCAGCTCATGCGCCAGCACCGGCTTCTGCTCTTCAGGTTCAATCCAGTCGAGCAGGTTCACGGTCTTCGTTTTGTTATCGTAGAACCCTGCAATCTGCTCCGTCAGCAAAGAAAGAAGAAACGGCCGCAGATGGAAGTCGCGATCCAGCAAACCGAATTTTTTCAGGACAATCTCAGACCGCTCCATCCTCTTCGCACCTTCGTCCTCGTCGAACTTTTCACGAAGGTAGCGGTTGACCTCATCACGCGAGATCAGCTTTCGCTTTACAGGGTGTTCAATCGGCAATTTGCTGTCGCTGCTGGCAAAGCTGAGAATCTCATCCACCGAACGAAACAGCTCCTTCGCCTGGTCTTTTGTCATCGGAGCCTGCGTCGCTGACTTCTCCGGCGTCTGGCTCGCATCCGGAGCCGGAGTCTGTCCTGCATAGGCCACGCAGCTAACCGCCAACAGGGCCAACCCGGCGACCCATCTCATCGAACTTCTATCTCCACCGCAAACTCCCCGCTGCAACATAACCCTCTCAATCCACCGCTATAATCAAGTGTACGAGAGTTTTCCGTATCGCCCGTCATGACCCCACCCATACAATCCGATATTGCCGCTGCATCAACATCCAGCCCGGCCTCTCAGCTCGCCGCTCTGGTCCAGGCAGCAGGAATATCGCGACTCAACCAGACGGGGTGGATTCGCGTAACCGGCGAAGACCGCGTTCGCTGGCTCAACGGCATGGTCACCAACTCCATTCAGCAGTTGAAGGATGGCGAGGGCGCTTACAACTTCCTGCTCAGCGTACAAGGCCGCATCCAGGGCGATGCCACAATCTTCGCCCAGCCGGACGCTCTTCTCATCGAGACCGCCCTGCCTCAGGTGCCAACTCTTCTGGCGCTCCTCGACCGCTTCATCATCATGGACGACATCGAATTAGCCGACGTCACCAGCACCCACTCCGGCCTGCTGGTCACCGGCCCACAAGCTGCTTCCCTGCTCGCCCAGATCGGCCTCAACGTCGAAGCTCTGGAACCGCTTGCCATGCGGAAGATGCCATGGTACGCAACAAACGTCAGTGTCATTCACGCCTACAGTCCGTTGACATCAAAATTCGAACTCTGGGCCGATGGTGAAACCATCTCAAAGCTCACCAAGGCCATTCAAAACGCTGGTGCGCGCCTCTGTGACGCGCAAAGTCTGGAGTGGCTCCGCATACTCGAAGGAACACCGCTCTTCGGCGCCGACATCCGTGACCGCGAGCTCCCGCAGGAGACAGGACAGACCCGGGCCCTCCACTTCGCCAAGGGTTGCTATCTCGGCCAGGAGATCGTGGAGCGCATTCGGTCACGCGGCAACGTCCACCGCACGTTCAGCGCATTCTGGCTCGACGGCGCTCTTCCCAGCCCCGGTTTGCCGCTCGAAGCAGACGGAAAACAGGTCGGCGAACTAACCAGTGTCGCGGCAATCCCTTTACCCGGCAGCGCCAAAGAAACGGTACAGCTTGGCCTCGGCTATATCCGCCGCGAAGCCTTGGACCGAGGACTCCCCCTGAGCTATACCGGCGGAGTTGCCGTCCCCGTGCCACTTCCTTTTTCAATCGCTGCAGCCCCAGCCCCACGTGCAACATCTGAATCTTCTGAAAGAGTGTGACCATGTCCGAGCAAAACAAACCCTTCGTCATTACCGATCGCCGCAAGTTCACCATGGACGGCGAGCTGCGCCCCGACGCCGACCCGTCACCCGAGAGAGAAGAACGCGCCGCAACTCCTGCCGAACCACCAACCCCTGTCGCCGAACCACCCGTCGCAGCCGCCTCATCGCCTGAGCCTGCAGCGGAACCCGAGATGCCGTCCGCACCTACCGCCGAAGAGACCGATCAGGCACGGCGCGCCTATGAGATGACCGCAGACCGCCTCGACACCGCCATTCGTTCCGCCAACCCCGGCATGGACCACCCACCGGCAATGAGCTTCGACCAGCTCGTGCAATCCGTTTATATGACGTCGATGATGCAGCTTGGAGCCGCAACCCAGGAGGGTCAGCAGCCTCAGGTCGATATTCTTGGCGCCCGTCAAAGCATCGATATGCTGGCCGTCCTCGCAGAAAAGACCAAAGGCAATCTCTCCGCCGACGAGAGCCGTCTGCTCGACAGCGCACTCTTCGAGCTCCGGATGGCCTTCCTCGAGCTCACACAGGCTCTGGCCCGCTCTGCCGCAGCCAAAGCACCTGCCGGCGCTCGTCCAGGGCCCGCTGGCCCCAGTATCGTCCGCTAAACGATGGAAGCGACCCTCACCTTTCTTGGCACTGGCACCTCAATGGGTGTGCCGACGCTAGGCTGCGACTGTGCCGTCTGCACCTCCGCCGTCTCTCCCGGTGGCGACCCGCATAATCGCCGCACCCGCCCATCGGTCCGCCTCGCCTACAACGACCACGTCGTACTGATCGACACCGGCCCCGACTTTCACGCACAAGCCCTGCGCGAAGGCATTCGCCGCGTCGACGCCGTGCTCTACACCCACGGCCACGCCGACCATGTAATGGGCTTCGACGATCTTCGCCCCCTCAGCTTCCACGTCAAAGGCGACCTGCCGGTCTACGCCGATGACGCAACAGCAAACAACATCGAACGCATCTTCGAGTACACCTTTCGCAAAGAAGATCGCTACCCCACCAGCGCCCGCGTCCAGATTCACCGCATCGATCCCGCACCGGGCGCTCGAATCGAGCTCTTCGGCGCCAGCTTCCAGCGAATTCCTGTAACTCACGGACGGCAGGAGATCACAGGCTATCGCTTCGGCAGCGCAGCCTACCTTACCGACATGAGCGACATTCCCGACGTGAGCCTGCCGCTGCTCCAGAACCTCGATCTGTTGATCCTCGACGCTCTGCGCCACGACCCCCACCCCAGTCACTCGCATCTCGAAAAATCCGTTGCCCTCGTAGAAAAACTGAAGCCGCAACGCGCCCTCTTCACCCACATGAGTCACGACCTCGACCACAACGCAACCAACGCCAACCTTCCTCCGCACATCCGCCTGGCCTACGACGGTCAGCACCTAACCTTCGAGATCGCCTGATGCAGATATTTCGCCAGCTCGCAGAACTCCCTCCCAACTTAGGCCCGTCCATCGCCACCATCGGCAACTTCGACGGTGTGCATCGCGGACATCGATGGGTAATCTCCGAAGTTGTCGCACGGGCTCGCGCGCTTGGCATCCAATCCGTAGCCGTCACCTTCGATCCCCATCCCGTACGAGTCATCCGCCCCGAATCGAGCCAGCCACTCATCACGCCGCTCGAAGAAAAGCTGGCTCTGCTCGCCTCCACCGGCATCGACGCCGTACTCATCCTGCCCTTTACCAAAAGCCTCTCGCAGATGTCAGCCCGCACCTTCGCCACAGACGTACTGCACCGGGCACTGCACGTCACCGAACTCCACGAAGGCGAAAACTTTCGCTTCGGCCATCAGGCAGAGGCTGGTATCGACAGCCTCGAGGCCCTCGGTCGCGAACTCGGCTTCAGCGTCCGCATCTATTCGCCGCAAACCATCCGCGGGCACGAAATCTCTTCAAGCCGCATACGGCAGCTGATCGCAGAAGGAGACCTCAGCCGCGTCCGCGCCTTGCTGGGCCAGCCCTTCGCGATCATCGGCACCCCCGCCTCAGGACGAGGCTACGGCACCCGCTACACCGTCCCCACCATTAATCTAGCCCCCTACACCGAACTCCTGCCGGCCAATGGCGTCTACATTACGACGCTGACCATCGGCACAGCCGACTCCGCAGAGACATTCGACGCCGTCACCAACGTTGGCAACCGCCCAACCTTCGGTGCCGACTCCTTTACAGTCGAATCCCACCTGCTCAACTTCCACCCCATCGCGCTCGAAGAAAATACGCCACTGACTCTAACGTTCTTGCGACGACTCCGCGCCGAGATGCGCTGGCCCAACCCCGAAGCCCTGCGCGAGCAGATCGGCCGTGATGTCGCCGCCGCAAAACGCTACTTCAGTTTGTGTCGGGTGGTGGCTTCGAAACGCCGGTCCGTTCATCCTCCGGCTTCGCTGGTACCGTAGGCGCAGGCACCGGCTTGCTGGGAACTGCCTTCAACGGCGCGGCTGCCCTCGGAGTAACGGGAGCTACCGGCTTATCGATAGCTGGAGCAGCAACAGGTGCCGGAACTGGCGCAGTTGAAGGAGCCACCACGTCACCAGCAGGCTTCTTTGGCGCATCACCACGAGGCTGAGCAGTCACAGCAACCGCAGGAGTCTGAGCAGTGTCAGGAGCATCCGGATCAGCCTCATCCGGCTTCGTCACCAACTGCGACGCAGCCCTGCCTGCACTCGCCGGATTACTCAGCGGCACATCCAGCTTCTTCTGTGGTGCGCCCGCAGTTGCAAACGCCTCGTTCGGCTTGTTCGCGATAGCCGCCCGCATAAAGTCCATCCACATCGGCAACGCCGCGCGAGCACCCGTCTCCTTCTCACCCAACGCCTGACGATCGTCATAGCCAATCCACGTACCGCACGTCACCGAAGGCGAAAATCCAATAAACCACGCATCGGTGTAGTCGTTCGTCGTACCCGTCTTGCCGCCCAGCGGATGCTTCAACTGCGCCGCCGCTGCGGCCGTACCGTGTTGCACGACAGCCTGCAGAAACTGCATCATCGTTCGCGCAGTCTCGACAGAGATAACCTCCGACACCTGGCTGGGCGTCGCGTCGAGCGGTAGCCCATCGGCCTGCGTCACCTTACGGATATAGCGCGGCTCAATCCGTATCCCATCGTTCGGGAACACGCTGTAAGCCCCCACCTGCTCGGCCAGCGTAATATCCGCCGCTCCAATCGCAATCGGAAGAAACGGTGGAAGATTGCTCGTAATTCCAAAACGATGCGCCGTATCGATGACCTTGCGAATGCCATACCGGTCCGCGAGCTTCAGCGCCGGAATATTTCTCGACTCCGCGAACGCATTCAGCAGCGTCATCGGCCCTAGATAGTTTGCCTCGTAGTTATGCGGCGTATAAGGCCCATTCGGAGTAGGAAAAGTCGTCGGTCCATCAACGATGATATCGGTAGGCTTCGCCCCACCCTCGATCGCAGTCGTATAAACATACGGCTTGAACGACGACCCAACCTGACGCTCCGCCTGTGTCGCCCGGTTGAACTGCGACAGCGCAAAATCTCTGCCCCCCACCATCGCCAACACCTCGCCACTCGAGTTATCGACCGCCATCATCGAAGCCTGCGCGCCCGAGTCCTGCTGCAGCGAAGCATGCAGAGCGCCATCCGGCGCAATGCTCTCAATCCTGACGTAAATTACATCTCCCGTGCGCAGAAAGCTGTCGCCATCCAGGTTCTGCGTCCACTTCCAATCTTCAGGCGTCAACACAACCTGCTGCGCGGCCCCAACCTTAACGGCTACCTTCTTCGCCGCGACCTCCGTCACCACACCATGGACATAGCTACCCTTCTCTAACGGCTGCACCCAATCGGGATGCCGATAACTCGCAACATCCGTTCCATCCAGCACAATATTCGGCAGCACGCCCTTCCACCCGTGCCGTCGTTCGTACGCTGCAGTCCCGTCAAGAATTGCCTTGTTCGCCACCACCTGCAAGTTCAAATCAAGCGTCGTATACACGCGAAGCCCCGCGCCATGCACCTGCTCGACGCCGTACACCTTCTCCAACTGCCGCCGCACCTCCTCCACAAAATACGGAGCCACGCTGTTGGCTGGCGGTTCAGGATGAAGCCCAAGCGGCGCAGCCTTCGCAGCATTCGCCTGTTGCGCCGTAATCTTCCCATCCGCCAGCATCTCGCTCAGCACGAGATTTCGCCGCTTCAAAGCCCGCTCCGGATACTTCAGCGGCGAGTAAGCCTCAGGCCCCTTCGGCAACGCTGCAAGCAGCGCCGCCTCCGGCAAAGTCAAACTCCCCACATGTTTATTGAAATAAAACTCCGATCCAGCCTCGAACCCGTACGTCCCATGTCCCAGGTAAATCTGGTTGGCATACAGTTCGAAGATCTGGTCCTTGGTAAATCGACGCTCAATCTGAACAGAGAGAAAGATCTCCTGCAGCTTTCGTCCATACGTCTTCTCCGACGACAGAAAAAGATTCCGCGCCAGCTGCATCGTCAACGTAGACGCGCCCTGCGCCCGCCCATTCGAATGCAAATCCCTCCACGCCGCACCCACCGCCCGAAACAGGTTCACACCCCAGTTGCGTTCAAAGCTCTTATCTTCAATGGAGATGATTGCCTGCCGCAGCACCGGCGGAAAATCCGTATAGGGCAACACCACGCGCCGCTCCAGCGCAAACGATCCGAAGACCTTGCCATGCACATCCAGCAGCTCAGTTGTAGTGTTGGGGTGATACCGCGCCAGGTCATCCATCTGCGGCAGATCGATGGAATAGACCAGCATTAAACCGCAAAGCGAACCAAAGACTGCCGACAGCCCCAGCAGGGCAAAAAACGTAACCCGCCGTGCGATACGTCGGCTGGGATAGTCCGGCCCACTCAGCGTTGCGCGGCGAAGAATCCGCCTCCACCGCGGAATCTCTTCCAACTCAGGCGACCGGTCTTCGCGTGTGTATAAGCTCTGCACGGCCCTTTCACGATAGCACGGGCGTCTATTACTTCAGCCCCACGCACAAACGCCAGCGGTTGAAAAGGCAGATCGAAATCCTAACGCTAAGCTGCCTTGTTCTTCAGCAGCGCAAGCGCCTTCGAAAGCTGTTCATCCACCGTCACACTCGGCTTTGCGGGCGCAGTCTGATTCTCTGCAGGCACTGCAGCATCATCATCGACTCCCGTAGCCTGGTCGAAGTTCGAAGCCACCAGCACACCCGGTGTAACGCCATCATCCTGCAGCTTCTTCCCCGAAGGCGACTCATACTTCGCCACCGAAAGAATCAGCGCAGCACCATCCGGCAGCTCAAACGTCTTCTGTTGCGCCCCTTCGCCGAACGTCTTCTCGCCCACCAGGTCCGCTCGCTTGTTATCGAGCAACGCCGCCGCCGTAAGCTCCGCCGGCCCAGCCGTTCCGCGGTTCACCAGAACCACCAGGGGAGCCGTCGGATTAATCACCTTCGAAGCCTCTGCAGTAAAGGTCTGCTTCTGCACCTTCTGTCCTTCCAGCGTCGCAATCGTGCCGTCTTTCAGGAAGAAGTTCGCCAGCCGCGTAGCCTCGGCCATATCTCCCGCGGCAACATCGCGCAGGTCCAGCAGAATCTTCTTGTTCCCAGCCTTCGGCATGCTCTTCAGCTTCAACTCAATCTGCTGCACATGGTCGCGATCCAGCACGCCCGGCTTCAGATAAAGAATCGACGAGTTCTCATACATCGTCTCCGCCACAGGCGGTAGCGACGACAGCGAGCGCGTCAGCACAATCTTGTCCGGAGCCGCCTTCGGGGGCCGAACCACCGAGATCGTCAGTTCGCTTCCCGGCTGCCCTTCCAGCAGCAGCTGAATCATCGCCAGCGAGATATCGCGCGTATCCGCAGGACCGATAGCCTCAATGATGTCGCCATCGCTGATATTGGCCTTATCTGCCGCGCTTCCCGGCACCACCGAAACCACCGAAGCATATCCATACCGCTTCGAAACATTGATCCCAACCTGCGCCTTACCGCCCTTGTCCGCCTTGTACGCCTTGTAGTCCTCCGGCGTCAGGTAGCTCGAGTCCGCATCCAACGACTCCAGCAGCCCACGCAGCGCGCCATTGGTTACAGCCGTAATGTTTGGCTGTTCTACATAGTCCGTCTGGATGTGCCGCAGCACTTCGCTGTACACGTTGATCTGCCGATAGGCGCCATCCTGCGGCTCAGACGCGGCGCTGACGCCACTCGAGTTCACACCAAGGAAGACCGTAACAACCAGAACAACCGACACGGCAAGCAGCAGAATCTTCGAAATCTTGGGCATAGTTAGAGCAACTCCATGGGGATGTCCCCGGCGCAGTACAGGTTAGACGCATCCCGCACTCAAAATGATACTCTCGAACCGTAACAGTGCGCTGGCCAGCACGATAACACTTTGGTGGCGGTGGGCAGAATCGAACTGCCGACCTACGGGTTATGAGTCCGTCGCTCTAACCATCTGAGCTACACCGCCAACTGTGTAAAGGAGTTATGCCGGCACAAAATTCTCTTCGAATGAGAGACATCGCCACGGCACAGCCTGCTTCCATCATAACGGATTCCCGACCAGTCGAAAAGCTCACCATCCTCGGCGTCATTCCCGCGCGTCTGGCCTCAACTCGTCTGCCGCGCAAAGTCCTTCGCACCATCGCCGGCCGGCCCATGCTCGCCTGGGTCTACGAAGCCGCCATTGCCTGCACTCAACTCAGCAGCGTCGTCATCGCCACCGACTCCGAAGAGGTTGCCGACCTCTGCCGCAAAAACCACTGGCCAGTCGAACTCACCTCCGCTAGCCTGCCCAGTGGCACCGACCGCATCCATGCCGTCTCCCAGCACATCCACGCCGACATTTACGTCAACATCCAGGGCGACGAACCCCTCCTGAAACCCGAACACATAGCGTCGCTACTTCGCCCTTTCACTCAGCCGCAAGTCGAGGTCTCCACCCTCAAAGTTCTCTGCACCCCCGAGAACATCGCCAACCCGAACGCAGTCAAAGTCGTCACCGCCGCCGGCGGTCGCGCCCTCTACTTCTCACGCGCCACCATCCCCTACGATCGCGACGGAGTCGCACCGCACTATTGGAAGCACATCGGCCTCTATGCCTACAGAAGAGCCGCACTCCAGCGCTTCCCAACGCTACCCTCCAGCACTCTCGAGCAGATCGAGCGCCTCGAACAACTCCGCTTCCTCGAAAACGGCATCGACATTCACGTCGAACCCACTAACTTCGACACCATAGGCGTCGACACCGAAGAAGACCTCCACCGCGTAGAAACCTTGCTACGTCGCGAATGAATCCTTTGTTGTGGTCAGTCCTTTTGTTGTCATCCCGCAGGGATCTGCTGTTGGTTTACTGTTACCGTCGCCAGTCCTTCTGTGTCATTGCACCCCGAGCCCGCCGAAGGGAAACAACCCCAACCATTGCCGCTGCTTTTACCTCAATCTCAGCATTAACAGAGGGATTCGGGGGCATACACTCTACTCAGCCATGATCGGCACCCCAAAAATCCGCGGATGGAAGGCACTCACACTCCTCGCAACCATCCTCGCCCTGCTGCTCCTCCTGCTCCCTCAGGCGGCCAATCATAACGCCGCGGAACTGGTCTTCCTCCTCGTCCCAGTCTTTCTCTTTAGCTTCCTGAACACGCTGGCCCCGCAACAACCAGCAGACCAAACCGCAACCCTCCCGCATCAGCCCCCAACCCGACCCACCCTCTTCGAGCGTCCTCCTCCCACGCTGGCCTGATCCTTTAGCGGCGCCCGCCACACATTGCAGCCTCCCATCGCTGCACGGCGGGCCACATCTGCGGCTCACCAGCCAAAAAGGACGACCATGAATCTCGACCTCATTGTTCAAGGGGCCTTCCTGGCCTTCTGCACTCTCATCGCCCTCACCTTCGTCTTTCACAGGGCACGACACAACCATAGAAAGCGCTGCGGGAAAAAAACCCTTGGCTTCTACCCGTCTGCCGCCGCCCTCAGCCTCACCTTGCTCTCCCTGCAAACACTCGTTCAACCCGACCTCAACCACTCCCTCGAACAGCGCCAGAGCGAAGCGACCGAGCAAGACGACCAAGGCGATCCCAACGACCCTGCCGCTCAGCTAGCTCGCCAACTCAGACGAATCAGAAACGGCCAGCCCCTCGAGCGTTCCGAGACCCTCAAGATCCCTCTCAAACGTGCCACAAAAAAATAATCCGCGTTTTCAGCCCAAAAATCACATGTCAACCCTAGAAACCATCTAAACCATTCCCCACCAACAACATATCGTTGGCATTTTAGTTACACTCAGCCAGCTATACTGGATATAACAATCAAGGAAACGAAACGAGCCTCGGACAACCTCCGAGGCTCAACTCATTTAGAAACAATACTTTACCAGTAAAGTATTTATTATGAATACTTTGCAGATATAAAACCAGATAAAGATGATTATCCCCTTGACACAGAAAGCTGATTCCCCTACTATTTCTCTAGAGGGTAACAGTCGTGAACTTGATAGACGTAGCTAAAGAGCTGGCAACCGACGAACAGTGCTTGGCTTTCCTTGAGAAGCAGCATTGGCCGGATGGCATCGTCCGCTGCCCTACTTGTGGCAATGATGGCGTCAGCAAGATCGTGCGCAAAGTGTCAGCCAAAACCAAGAATAAACGCGGCTACATTTATCAATGCCTCGAACCAACCTGCAAGCAGCAGTTTTCGGCAACCAATGGCAGCATCTTCCATGACTCACATCTTCCTCTACACAAGTGGTTCATGGCAATCGCGCTGATCGTAGACGCCAAGAAAGGACTCTCTGCGAAGCAGCTACAGGCTCACCTTGGCATCGGTTCCTACAAAACGGCTTGGTACATGGCGCACCGCATCCGAAAGGCGATGGTAGACGCTGACCCAAAACCCTTGACCGGAGTGGTGGAGGTCGATGAGACATACATCGGCGGTACTGCCGTCCGGCGATTCCAGAAGAACCCCACGGTTCGTCCTCCCAAAGAGATCGTCCTAGCAATGCGTGAACGCAATACAAAGAACAGCACAGGCCGGGTGCGTTACTTTCACGTTCCTGACGCAAAGCGCGTAACGATCCAGCCAATCATTGAGGCGAATATCGCTGACAATGCGAAGCGCATTTACACCGATTCCAGTGTTATTTACGACTTCTCGATAAACGTCACGCACAAACACAAGCATCGCACCGTGAATCACTCTCAGCAGTGGGTTGTACCCGGAAGCCGTATCCACACGAACACGGTGGAATCGTCATTCTCGCTTCTCAAGCGCGGTCTGATAGGCAGCTTCCACCGCGTCTCGATAAAGCACTTGCATCGCTACCTGACGGAGTTTGAGTATCGCTTCAATGCACGGCGCGATGCGGAGCGTTTTGAGAAGACAGTGAGCGAGATGCTACAGACCAAGCCTATGCCGATGAAGCAGCTTACGGGCCAGTAAAGCCATTTTAATCTACAATTTAACGGATACTCGGCCAAGTGCATACCTAATCTGAATTGGAATCATCTGTTTGTTAATGCCGTATGCAGGTATAAATACAGGACTTTTATCATAAAATCCTTGCACCGTCCGGCGCTATGGTGCATCATATCTTTGGCAGGTGAGCGTAAGTCCTTAGGTAACCGCGCGCAAGCGTAAGCCGGGTTTCTCCCGGTCGGTCTCAGGTGCCATCTGCCCTAGTCTTCATCAAGCAGGCCCCCTAAAAAAGGGTCTGTTTGTATTTAATCTTTGGCTCAATCAGCTTGTACCAACGATCATCCCCGTTTTCAAACTTCTTCTTGATGGCCCAGCATACGAAATCTGCCGCTTCCAATCCCCTAACGCCATACTCGACGGTGGCCCGTTGGCCGCCTGTAAATTCACTTGGGGAATCCCAGTGGTAGTGATGGATACATAGAGATATAGGGAGCTTCCCTTTCTCTGCGCGAGTGATACTTGTTTTGGTTTCGAGATAGCCGTCGAACTTCAAATTGTTGTGGTGCTCGGGGTTTCTGCGATCCATGAAGAGTTCAACGGCAGGGAAATAGCACAATGGTCCCCTGAGCGTTAACCATGAAAAGTAGTTGTAGAGAATCCCGCTAGGTGCAGTCTGAAGTCCTGCCTTCACTGTATCGAGTTTGATCGCTAAGAATTCGATATAGCCGTCGATCGCTGCAATTGCCTTCAAGATAACTTCCATTGGATCTTCAGGAGTCATTTTGTATTTATAGGTAGCGGGGATGTCTGGATTGCGGCCGGCATGCCATACATTAGTGGCCTTTATTTCTACGGTTGGGTTCCAACCGTTTCGAATCAAGTGAGCATTGAAGTTTTTGATTGCCTTGCTGAGATGTTTCCCGACCTTCGGCACGACCATTGCCAAAATGAAATAATTAGTGCCACAACCAAACCCTAGGTCTCCACTCTCATCAACGAATATTGGCTGCATATAGCTCTCCGTGCGCCAACGTAACGTTGACCAGTGAGGTAATATTAGGAGCAAGCGGAGAGGCAGGGAGTTGAACCCGCAGTGTAACGAGCACTGCCGGTTCAGAGTTTATAAGACTCCTTAGCTGGCCCCGGCGGCGTACCTCTCCGATCGTTTTGGAAGACTCACCAGGGCTCGATTCGCAAATCTCTTTTATCGGGGGACGCGAATCGAGCCTTCTTGCTTGCACCCGTCGTCACGGTAAGCATGATGACAACGGGCTGGTACTCTTATCATTCTTCTTCCTCCACGGGGCCTTCAATCGAGTTCTTGTAGCCCTGCACCTTATCAACCAATTCGAATAGGAATTGGCGATCCTCTGTATCCAAACTGAATGGGTCGGCGGCAATGATGATACTGACAGTTCCACCGCCACGAAGAAAGATCGTTCGTTTACTTTGGCGCACACTTTGGTCTTCTGGGGCAGCAGGAAGACTAGCCGCGCCATTAACGGGTTTTGCCGCAGTAGCCGTTGTCTTCCGTTTTTTGCGTATCCCGCTTGTCTCACGAACTTGGGCGAGAAGTAATGGGTGCATCGGAAGATCAACGAATTTAGCCGCGCGAAGAAAGAATCCAACCGCCTTGCGCCTCGTGTCGCCTGACACGTTGTAGTTGTCCATCTGTTGCTCTAGCATTTTCGGAGTCATCTTCGTTAGGTCCGAATCGAGGATGCTTCGATAGGAATGCCGAAGAAGGGCAGTGATATGCTCTTTCCGTTTTTCAGGCGACTCCACTAATCGGTGTAGCGCGGGTGTTGGCTCATCCGAATCATCAAGTAAATCGAAGAATCGTAGAGCCATCATGATCTGCCCTTGCACGATTCCCGACTGTGACCGCCAGACCGTGCGGTCGAGCTTTTTCGGCAAACCATGTTCGAGGGCTTCAATAGAGGACAGAAATGTCTTGAACGGGAGGTACGCCGCCGGGGTTTTCTTAGTTTCGTCTGCCATGCCTAGCTCCTCTGGCATCCATGATTGCAAATGCCAGTTGCGATTGGTTAATACCTTAGCACAGTTTATGCCGCATGCCGCAGAGGATTTTTGACTTTAATTCCGCCTACCTCTTAGACTTTCAGTCAGGGGGTGCTTAATGACTGAAGGAAGTAGGGTTAGCGTCGTTCAATATGATGGGATCGTGATTGATCGCGTGCTTGTGGCTGTGGAAAACGGGTACTTATTTGTGTGTAAGCCGGAAGAATGGGACGTTGCCCGGAGTGAGGGACGGGAGCCTACCTGTATCGGCTTTAGGGCGGAATATTTGGTATCGCAGGAGTAGAATTTGACAAATGAAAGTCGATAAAGACAAATTCGAGGCCATAGTCGGCAACTTGCTCAAGTCCCCGCCAGTCAAGCGATCTGACGCCAAGACGGGCCAGCCCAAGACGGGCAAGATAATAGTTCCAGCAAAGGCCTAATATGGCCTTTCTAAAACTATTTCTAAAAGTGCTGTCCGCGCTTCCCTTGCTTCTATTGTGGTGGTGGATTTATGCCTTCAGCCCAAAGTATAGAGCTAAGCGGGGAGACGACGAAACCATCACCCTATTTAAACAAGACGACAAAAAGTAGGACTGCCCTGTCACGACTCCTAATGTTTACCAAATGGTAATATCTGTGTCAAGGGGATAATCATCCAGATAAATCGTTGATTTTAGATACTTTGCACAAAATACATGAGGAGGGGGAGGGTACCACAGATGTTTCATCAGACGAAAGCGAAATTTCCTCAAGCCAAGGACAAAAACCGAAGCTCCAGCCCACGCGTGCTCACCGTCAGCGCCAGCCCCTCCAGCGACCCCACAACCCAGTCCGCTTCCCACAGCTCCGCCGCCGTATGCGTACCCAATACCCCCAGCACGCGGCACCCTGCAGACTTACCAGCCGCAACACCGGAAGGCGCATCTTCCACCACCACACACTCCTCCGGCCGAACTCCCAGCAACTCCGCCCCACGCCGGTACGGCTCCGGATCAGGCTTCCCCAGCACCACATCGTCCGCGCTGATAATCCGCTCCGGTACCGGCAGCCTAGCCGCCTTCAGCCGCACCAGCATCAGCCGTCGAGTTGCAGAGGTCACAATCGCCCACCGCTCCAGCGGCAACGCTGCCAGCAGCGTCTTCACCCCCGGCAGCACCTGCAGGTCGGCGACATCCTGCACCTCCATATCCTCAATCACCCGCAGTCCCTCTCGCGGATCGATGTCCGGCCGCAGCGACTTCACCACATCGATCGCACGCACCCCATGCGGCACCCCATACTCCTCCGCGTTCGGTACGCCATACATCTTCGCCCAGCTACGCCAGCAACGCCGAACCGAGTCAATCGAGCTGATCAGCACCCCATCCATATCGAACAAGATGCCCCGGGCAGTCACGCAAACCGGCTCGTTCAACCAGCGCTCCCTTCGAGCACAAACGTCTGCGCTGCAGCCAGCACCTTCTCCACCGACTCCACCGAACAGCTCTCGCAATACACCCTCAACAACGGCTCCGTCCCCGAAGCGCGCAGCAGCAGCCATGTCTCCGCGGCATTCTTTTTACCGGCGCAACCAGGATTGTCGAGGAAGAATTTAATGCCATCCAGCGTCTCCACCCGCAGCACCTTCATCCCTGCAAAATCAGCCACACCAGCCTTCGCCCGCGCAATGGCAGACTGTTTCACCGCTTCATCGATACGCATATCGACACGCCCATACTGGTGCTCTCCAAACTCCTCCTGCAGCGCAGCGACCAGTTGGCCCAGCGTCTTCTTCTCCTCGGCCATCACGTTGGCCAGCAGCAACGAGTTCAGCAATCCATCCCGCTCCGGCAGGTGTTTACTAATCCCAACGCCGCCAGACTCCTCCCCACCAATCAAAATCTCCTGCGCAAGCATCAGGTCCACCACATACTTGAACCCAATCCCATGCTCATGCAGCGGCCGCCCATACTTCGCTGCAATACGATCCAGCATCTTCGTCGTATTAAAGGCCCGCGTCAGATCGCCCGGCCACTTCTTCCGCTCCAGCAGCCACTTTGCGAGTATCGCGAGAATCTTATGCGCGTCCACGACATTGCCATGCTCATCCACAGCACCAATGCGGTCCGCATCGCCATCCGTAATCAGCCCCGCATCGCACTTCTCCGCAACCACCGCCACCTGGGTCGCCTTGATATGCGGAAGAATCGGCTCAGGATTGATCCCCGGAAACGCCGGATTGATCTCGCTTCGAATCTCGACGAACGGTATCCGCGCGTTCGTAAAGATCACCGCAATCACACCCCGCCCCGCGCCATACATGCAATCAATCAAAAACTTATACCCGGAGGCACGTATCGCATCCAGATCGACAAATCGCGCAATGGCAGCGATGTAGTCCGTATTAAAGTCGACCGTCTCAATCGCCGCCGGCTTCGAAGCCTGCTTCAACGGCTTGTCAAGATAGCGTTCAATCGCCGTCATAATCGACGGTTTACCCGACCCGCCATAGCTCGCCTTGTACTTCACGCCGTTCCACTCAGCAGGATTATGGCTCGACGTAATCATCACTCCACCAGCTGCCTTTCGCTCACGAACGGCATACGAAAGCGCAGGCGTCGGTGTAATCTCCGCAGCCATGAACACCGGAATACCCGCTCCAGCAACCACCTCCGCGACAACCTTCGCAAAAGATCGCGACCCAAACCGCGTGTCGTAAGCAATACAAACACCGGCCGCCGCATCTTCGTCCGCTAAAACATAATTCGCAATCGCCGCCGCCGCGACCCGCACATTCGCATACGTAAAATCATCCGCGATGATGCCACGCCAGCCATCGGTCCCAAACTTTACTACTGTCGTCTCAGTCATATTTTTTTCAAACCGCTAAATCAGATCGTCCCGTCCAGCATTCTTTAGCTCCGCAACAACCTTACCCACATCCTGCGAGCGCTCCCGAGTCGTAATCAGCAGAGCGTCTTTGGTCTGCACAACCACAAGATTGCTGACGCCAACCAGGGCAATCACCTTCCCTGGCGCATGAACATAATTGCCAGTCGAATCGATGGAGATACAAAGCGGATCCTCTCCGTCAAACACATTCGCAACCGAAACCTCCTCCGGAGGACATCCAGCCGAGTGCTCATGCAGCGCAGACCAGCAGCCCAGATCATTCCACTCAAAGTCGCCCGGCAAGCAATAGATCTCCGCTCCAGCCTCCCCCTTGGCCGAACGCGGCTCAAGCACGGCGTAGTCGATGCTGATGTTGTCACACTGCGGATAAACCTCCGCAAAGACACGATCGAACTCCTCCTTCGAGGTCCTGCGCGCCTCTGCAATCCTCTCGAGCAACGGCGCCATCGCCGGACAGTACTCACGAATAGCACCTGCAAGCGTTCGCGCACTCCAAAGGAAGATTCCACCGTTCCATGCATAGTTGCCCGACGCGACAAACTGTTCCGCAAGCGCAGCATTGGGCTTCTCGGTAAACCGCTTCACCCGTCGCACTGCAATCCCCTCACTTGAAACCTGCGAAGTCTCGACCTTCGCACCTAGTTCGATATAACCGTAACCAGTCTCAGCTCGCGTAGGAGGAACACCGAGCACGACGATCTTGTCGCCACTAGCCGCAAGCGAAATACCCGCGCGAATCACCTCGGCGAAACGCGCCTTATTCTTCACCACATGATCGGACGGAAAGATGCCGATGACCGTCTCAGGTTCGGTCTTCTCCAGCAGGAATGCCGCGAGAGCACACGCTGGAGCCGTATTCCTCGCCGCAGGCTCACACAGAATATGCTCGCGCGGAACCTCAGGAAGCTGCTCCGCAATCAGGTCGTCGAGAAGATCGTTCGTAAGAACCCAAACATCGGCAGGATCTACCAGTGGAGTCAGTCGATCCACCGTCTGTTGGATCATGGTGCGCTTGCCGTCCAGAGCCAGCACCTGCTTCGCCCGCGCCCTCCGGCTTCGAGGCCAGAACCGTGTTCCACTTCCACCCGCAAGAATCACCGGAGCAAACTTCTGCCCCGCTTTACTGCCTTCAATCGACATAAGTCTCCAACTAACCCAGCGTCGCGAAGTACTGCCGCATCCGCTTCACACCCTCATCCACAACATCGTGCGATACCGCATAGGACAACCTAATATGTTCCGAAGTTCCAAACGCCTCGCCAGGAACGACAACAACATGCGCATCGCTCAACAGCTTTGCGGCAAGATCAGATGCCGACTGGATACCGCCTCTACCAATGAACTTGCTCACATTCGGGTAAACATAGAAAGCTCCCTGCGGAACAGTGCAGGTCAACCCCGGAATTGTTTTGAAACCCGCAAGCACCTGGTCACGCAACTTGATGTAGTCTGCGCGAAACTCCGCCACAGACTCCTGCGAGCCACTCAGCGCCGCGATCGAAGCCCGCTGCACCATGCTCGCGGTGTTCGACGTGCTCTGCGACTGCAGCTTGCTCATCGCTGCAATTACAGGCTTCGGACCAAGCGCAAAACCCGCCCTCCAACCCGTCATCGCATAGGTCTTCGACAGCGAACCAAGCACCAGAATATGTTCCTTGCAATCCGTGAAGGAGGCTCCGCTGATAACCTCACCGGTGAAGTTGAGGTAAACGTAGCACTCATCCAGCAGCACATAGATGCCGTTCTTATGGGCGAGCCGAATAATGGCCTCAAGATCTTGAGGATCCATCACAGCGCCGGAGGGATTCGACGGCGTATTCAGAATGATCGCTTTGGTCTTCGGCGTAATCGCCGCTTCAATCATCTTCGCGGTAATGCGGAAGTTTTCTTCCTCTTTGCTCTCGACCAGTACGACCTTGCCGCCAGCGTACTGAATAATGTCCTTGAACGACACCCAGTACGGCACCGGCAGAATGACCTCGTCGCCGTGATCGACCAGCACCTGAATCGCATTGAACAGCGCCAGCTTGCCACCAGTGGTGAAGACGCACTCGTCGGGGGTGTAGTTTGAACCGAAGTCGCAGGCATGACGATCCACCACAGCTTTGCGCACCTCGGGGATGCCCGCAACATTGGTGTAACGAGTGAAGTTCTTTTCAATCGCCTCGATTGCTGCATCCTTGATGTGCCGCGGAGTCGAAAAGTGCGGCTCCCCTGCGCCAAAGTCAGCCAGGTTCACACCTTCGGACTTCAGCTTCAACGCCGCTGCCGTGATCGCCATGGTTGCCGAAACTTCAATGCGGCCGATGCGGTCCGCAAACGTCTTCGTCGCCGTTGCTGTGGTCATGTCTACAGTTTGTCAGATTTAGCCAGCGAGATAAAGCCAAACCGTCCCTAGAGCCGGGTCGGCACCTTAGCCCTCAACCGCTCGACTACCAGGGGAGGGACCAGTGCCGTCACGTCCCCACCAAGCTGGAAGACCCCCTTGATCAGCCGCGAACTGACATAGGTATACTTCTCAGCCGGCATCATAAACAGCGTTTCAAGCTCTGGGTCCAGCTTGCGGTTCATCATGGCCATCTGGAACTCGTACTCGTAGTCGCTGATAGCTCGAATTCCTCGAAGAACGGCCTTTGCCCCCTGTTCGCGGGCAAAATCCACAAGAAGGCCGTTAAACGTGGTGACAGAGACGTTCCCGAAGCCTCGAGTAGCCTCAAAGATCATCTCCTCTCGCTCCGGCACAGTAAACAGGGGGGTTCCTTTTTCGGAGTTGCGAAGAATCGCAACTACCAGCTCGTCTACGATCTTCGCCCCCCTCGCAATCAGGTCTAGATGCCCATTAGTGAGCGGATCGAAGGTTCCGGGGTAGATCGCCTTGATGGTATGCATGCACGAAAAGCATACCTTTCTTTGCCCGCAGATGAAATAAATCTATGAATTCCTGTAGTCTTGCTGGCAATTCCTCCGTCTCTCCTAGTAGGCGAAAAGACCTGACTGGAGCTTGAACAAATTCGACCTATGTCATCCCGCGCCATCACCTCCGACAGTCATTCCATGACACAGCAGGCGCCTGCGACTCCGCTCGATGACATGGCGTCCATCGTCACGACCTACGAGCAGAGGATCTTCCGATTCCATCTGATTTCGATCCGCGACCGTGATGTCGCGCAGTCGCTGACGCAGGACACCTTCGTCCGTGCCTGGTCAGCTCGCCACACCTTTCGCGGAGACTGCTCCATTTCGACGTGGCTGATGCGGATCGCCCTGAACCTGATTCGCGACCACACCCGCACCGACCGTTTTCGCTTCTGGAAGCGGGTCTCGGAGACCGCGATCGATGTCTCCGACATCTCCTCGCACGTTCCACACCGCGACAGCTCACTCGAGTCGCGTCTGATCGCCAGCGAACAGATGGCTCTGGTGTGGGAGAGCGTCGCGCAGCTCTCCGAACGGCAGCGCAGTGTCTTTCTCCTCCGTTTTCTTGAGGAGCTGGAACTATCTGAGATCGCCGCCATCACCGGCCTCCCGATCAGCACCGTGAAAACCCATCTTTATCGCGCCCTCGCTACCATTCGAGCGCGCCACAACGCCACTCACAAGGACTCCCTATGACTCTCCACCTCACTCACGAGCAACTCTGCGATCTGCTCCTCGCCGACTCGTCATTCCCCTCAGAAAGCGAATCCAGCAGCGAATCCACGGCCAACTCGGACGTCCTGCATGCGCATCTGCGAGCGTGCCTGATCTGCTCCGCAGAGCTGAGCAGCCTGCGTGATTCGCTCTCGCACTTTCACGAGGCAACGGTCTCGTATGCCCGGCAGGAGTTTGCGCAGAGCTACACACGCCAGTCCTCCATCGCGCCGCCACATCGCTATCTCTCGCGGCCTCTCTACTGGGGCGCTGCTGCCGTTGTGTTTGTGGCGGCTCTACTCCCGTTGAGCATGCACCGGCAGCAAGCAGCCACCAACGATGCAGCCGCAGTGACATCGATATCTCCACAGGCCGAATCCGATGCCGCTCTTCTGGCCGATATCGACCAGAAGATCTCCGCCGATGTGCCTTCACCGATGGAACCGCTGGCCAACCCCACCGCTGAGGCAACCTCGACGACATCCACTTCTTCAGACAAGGGGACAAACTAATATGCACCTGAAGCCCGCACTTTCGCTTGTTTTGCTTGCTGCCCTCTCCGGGAGCTTTGTTGCTGGCCAGCAACCTGACGGACCTCCGTCGAGTGGTTCCGGCCAGAGCCGGGGCTGGGAGGGGATGCACTCCGGTCTTCGCGTCGGCCCTCCGGGCATCTGGTGGCACAATCCCGACATGATTCAAAAGCTCACCCTTACCCCGGACCAACAGAAGCGCATGGACGACATTCTGCAGCAGAGCCGCCTGCAGCTTATCGACCTGCGAGCGAGCCTTGAGAAGCAGGAGCTGCTGATGGAGCCGATGCTGGCCGCCAACCCGCCGGACACAAACAAAATCCTCGCGCAGATCGATCACACAGCCCAGGCGCGGGCGGAGCTCGAGAAGGCAAATGCCAAGATGCTTCTGGGGATTCGTAACGTACTCACGCCGGACCAGTGGACCAAGCTGCAAACAGAGGAGCGGGACAACCGCCGCATGCATATGAGGCGCGGAAACATGCCAGGCGGCCCCGGCGGCTCCAATAGCCCTGCTCCTCCCCCTCCTCCGGGCGGCTCCAGTGGGACCGATGGGCTGTAGATTCACATGACATCCAGCAAGGACAGGCGCCGGACTTAGATCCGGCGCCTTTTTTCGTCTTAGACTGATTTCCCTCTCGAATCTGGGGTACCCCCTCCCCCTGCAAAAGCGTGCAAAGTCTTCGAACAAAATACTTTAAGTCTGGACTAAGCTTGAACTTAGGATCGGACGCCCAGGACTCCTCTCCTCTATCCCCGGCTTCTGGCAGGCAGGCTTGTCAAGTGGAGCGAGCCTGGTTTCAACACGGTGATTCCAACAAAAAAGGGTGCCGGCAGCTTTGCTGTCGGCACCCTTTTTGATCATTCTGCTGCTTGCTTACGGCAACCTACTTCTTGCCTCGCACCACTTCCTTAGCCTGAGCAGGCCCTTCAGCCGGAACCGGTGGAACATCGGCCGAAGCCGCGCCCGCAATCCCCAGCTTCTTTCGCAGCTCCGCATCCACGCGGGCAAAGACGTCCTTGTTCTCTTTCATGAAGGCGCGAACATTCTCGCGGCCCTGGCCAATGCGCTCGCCCTGATAGCTGTACCACGCACCGCTCTTGTCGACGATGTTGTGCAGCACCGCAAGATCGAGAACATCGCCCTCGCGCGAGATCCCCTCGCCATAAAGAATGTCGAACTCGGCATCGCGGAACGGAGCCGCCACCTTGTTCTTCACGATCTTTACCTTGGTCCGCGAGCCAACCACGGTGTCGCCATCCTTCACCGCGCCAATACGCCGAATATCAATACGAACGGACGAGTAGAACTTCAACGCCTTGCCACCCGTCGTCGTCTCGGGATTGCCGAACATGACGCCAATCTTCTCGCGAATCTGATTGATGAAGATCAGGCATGTCCGCGACTTTGAAACCGTTCCGGTCAGTTTGCGCAGCGCCTGCGACATGAGACGTGCCTGTAACCCCATGTGAGAATCGCCCATCTCGCCGTCGAGCTCTGCCTTCGGGACCAACGCCGCCACTGAGTCCACCACCAGGACATCGATGGCGTTCGACCGAACCAGCGCTTCAACAATCTCTAGGGCCTGTTCGCCATAGTCTGGCTGGCTCACCAGCAGATTGTCGATGTCTACCCCAAGCTTGGCCGCATAGGCAGGGTCAAGAGCATGCTCTGCGTCCACAAATGCGGCTAGACCGCCGGCCTTCTGCGCCTCCGCAACAATTTGCAGCGTAATCGTCGTCTTACCCGAGGACTCAGGCCCGAAGATCTCGATGACCCGCCCCCGTGGAACCCCACCTACCCCCAGCGCCGCATCGAACGAGATGGAACCCGTAGAGATGACCGAGATCGGCACAACATCCTTTGAGCCGAGCCGCATGATCGAACCCTTGCCAAACTGCTTCTCCAGCCCGGAAAGAGCCAGCTCTATTGCCTTGCTACGGTCATCTGCCACGGTATATCGCTCCTATGTGGGTAAAAACGGTGAGTTAAACTTCAATGCGGATTCTAGCACCCAAAACGGGAAAAGCAAATAAAAAGCGAATATGGCTATCGCCGAAGTAGATCCACCGGCTCGTTGACGTCTTCGATCCTGAAGTACGACGCGAGCGAAGGGTGCTTCTGCTCGACAGCTTTATACATCTCCCAGGCCACGCGGCGGTAGCTGAAGTGACCCGCCACGCCCGAGCGCAGCTCTGCGATGTAAAGGGCCTCGGCGAAGTCCATCTTGAACATGCTGCGGCAGCGTGTAGCCAGGGGAAGACAGTACTGAGCAGACTGCGCCGCTTCGGGCGCGCCGCTGTCCCGCAGACTGCGATAGGTCGCATACGCCGCGGCCATGACGGTTGCGAAAGAATGATCCAGATTCGCCTCGGCCAGCGTGGGCTGCCCCGGACAGATCGGCTCTTCGTAGCCGTGAAGATCCGTGTACGGCTGCAGAAGCTGCACACAGCGGCGATGGCGATGCATGTCGCGGAAGCCGCCGATGTCCATGAGGATGTCGAAGCGAAGGCTGTGGCCCGCGCTGAAGGCTCGCAGCAACTCGTCGTGCCGGCCACGATGTTTCGTCCCCAGCCCGATGAGTTCGGAGCGCCGGGCGGCATTGAGCGCCCCCACCGTGCGGCGTACCTGGCGATACGAGTAATGGCAGTGGGAGTAAAGCAGCGATGTGGCCAGCTCCACCTCAAGCGACTCGGTATCGTCGAGCAGATCGACCACCGGCGACGGTTCGATCGGCTGGCCTGCCATCAGCTCTGCAGCCGCTGCAGTCAGTTCGCTGCGGGTCTGGCGCAGATAGTCGTTTGGGGTCGCGTACTTCACCAGCGTAGGCGCAGTCTTTACAGGACGCAGCAGAGCGTCAGCCGCTCTTTCACCACAGCCTGCATCCACCGATCCGATCTCGTCACAGAGCACCTGCGCCGCACCATGCTGCACATTCCACGCCGGCTCTGTCGCCGCGACGCGCAGCTTTTCTCCAAGCTGGCGCACCTCGGCAAAGGGGCTGGTCAGCAGCCGCGACACCTGCGTCTCCAGCGTCCGCGCATTCACGATCTGGCCAAGCGAGGTGTTGGTCGCCAATGGCAGCAGATAACGCGCGACATCGAAGGCGCGAGCCTTCAGCGTGCGTTCGTAGGCGTCAGCCTTCATCGCCTCGGGTTGTGGAATCGCCCGCTTCAGCGCCTCCAGCATTCCGGCTCCGACCTCGTCGTAGGCGGTAAAGAGAGCCTCTACCGCAGAGGTAAAGGTTGGTGTCCGAGGGCCGAGATCGGGCGTATACCACCCGGAACGGCGAAAGTTCTGATATCGCGTCGAACGCTCCTGCCCATCCCAGCGCTGTTCATCGACGAGCTCGATGGCAGCGAGCAGACTGAGGCGCTCAATGGCAAAGGGGATGTGCGCGAGGTCTGCGATGGAGCGATGACCGTACTGAAAGTAGAAGGTGTTGAGAAACTGTTCGGCGCGTTGCGCGCTGATCTCGGCAAGCGACTCCTTCATCGTGAGCGAAGAGCGCGAGTACTTGGCCATCGCGTAGGCCAACACTTCAGGGTCTGCTCCGTGGATTGCGTAGACGTCGGTCTCGGTGGGTTTCTTCGTATCGTCTGACATGGAACTTCAGAATACGTTATGCGCTTGAGGATGTTTCGCCCCATTCGGTTCGTATAATCTGGGTGCATCGTTATCATGGAGGTCCATGAGCATTCTCGCGGGTCGTATCGCATTGGTTACAGGAGCTTCGCAGGGGATCGGTCGCGCCTGCGCGCTGGAGCTGGCTCGGGCAGGAGCGTCGGTCGCGCTGGCTGCGCGCAATCTGGACAAGCTCTCCGGGGTCGCCGCCGAGATTGCCGCCATGGGTGGAACAGCGCATGCGTTCCCACTCGACGTCGCCAGCGAAGACTCCATCAAAGACTGCGCCAAAGCAGTCATCGCCCACTTCGGCGGCGGTCAACATTCTCGTCAATAACGCAGGCATCACGCGGGACATCCTTGCCATGCGCATGAAACGCAAGGATTGGGACGACGTCCTGACGACCAATCTGACCGGCGCATTTTTGATGACGCAGGCGGTGATGTCGCAGATGGTGAAGAGCCGGTGGGGCCGCATCATCAACATCACCTCGGTCGTCGGCGAAACTGGCCAGGCCGGCCAGGCGAACTACGCAGCATCGAAGGCCGGGTTGATCGGTCTCACGAAATCGCTGGCCCGAGAGCTGGCAAGCCGCTCGATCACCGTGAACGCCGTGGCGCCGGGCTATATCGAGACGGCGATGACCTCTGTGCTGACCGAGGAACAGAAGAACGCCATGGCGCAGCATATTCCGCTGGGCCGCGTCGGAACTGACGCCGAGATCGCCCATGCCGTGGCGTTTCTTGCGTCGGAGGAAGCTAGCTACATCACCGGTCATACGCTCGACGTGAATGGTGGAATGCACATGGGGTGACGATGCGTCTCGCGTCGGGATGGGCATGGCTGCGTCGGCGAACATCGGCGGAGACATCAGTGCGGCATCCGTTTGACAAGCGCTACGGGGTAAGAACGAGTGGGCTGATCGCGGGTGCCGAACTGCGCTCCGGACACCAGAATGACGCGTTCAACACCGCATACTACGGAATGGCTCCGTCGCGGTTTCAACGTGTGATGGAGCTCTGGATCGCCGACCAGACCCACCCTGCAATCGAAGACTACAGCTTCGTCGATCTGGGCTGCGGAAAGGGCCGTGCCGTTTTGATGGCCTCCGAGTTCCCGTTCCAAGAGGTCGTCGGGGTCGAACTGCACGCCTCGCTCGCGAGAACGGCTAAAGCGAATGTCGCGTCGTGGACTGCATCCCGGCGAGCCGTCAGTCCCATACGCATCGTCCGTCAGGAAGCTACCGAGTTCGTCTTTCCTCAGGGACCCTGCTTGTTGTACCTGTTCAATCCATTCCGAGCGCCAGTATTGAAGCGGTTGATTGAACGTATCGAGGAGGATTTTGCAACGCGACAGGGGCTGCTCGATCTGATCTACTTCAACCCCGAAGCTGGTGACCTGCTGGACGCGCATGGAGGATTCGAGCTGCTGTGGACCGGCACCGTCGCCCTGTCGGAGGAGGATGCGGCGGCCGATCGGGTGGCGTCGGCGGATGATATTTGCAGCGTCTATCGATGGGTTGGCCGACCATAAAGTGGTTACCTTCCATCGGCTCGTGGCTGGGCCTGGTAACTATTTTAGTAATACTGCCAGTGGTTCCCCAGTGCGCCTCGGGTTCAAGTAAGAGTTTAAGGGTTTTGGCGGTAACTGGTTCTGGATGAACCTGCGGTGGTACAGAAATCGATCTATCCCCTAAGATAGGCATTGACCAACCCGTTGTCGGTGTTTACTTTGTGGCTAATGGCTGATATGCAAACTATACCTGTAGATATGGCGGGCGGCGCGGTAGACGCTGTCTCGATTTCGATGAATATCGGTACGACGATCCGCGGATACCGGCTGCAAAAGGGTATGTCGCAGGGCGATATCGAGAAGCGCACGGGTCTGCTGCGCTGCTACCTCTCGCGCGTAGAGAACGGGCACACCGTCCCATCGCTCGAGACGCTGCAAAAGATCGCGAGAGCGCTCGATCTGCAGCTCTCAGAGTTCTTTGCCGAGGAGACGATCGGTAAGGAGATGTCCGGACTGAACCTGAATGAGGAAGAGATCCGCTTCCTGACCCAGGTGCAGCGGTACTCCGCCCACCTGTCAGACAGCGACCGTCGCTTGCTGCTGGCGATGGTGCGCAAGTTCGCGCAAACCACACTCAGCTAACCAAGGGTGTATCTCCCGGAAAAGTAAATATTTACAACGATTTAGCGAGAGCCTGCTCTCGCTAAATCTGCGTAATGCGCCAAACTTCAGAGCCCCGGAAAACACTAGCGGAGTTTGGTGATGAAGTAGGCGAAGAGAATCAACAAAAAGGTCGCCGCCGCGAAGGTGATCTTCTGCCGCTGCAGGTAGCGCGTTCGGCCCGAGGTCATGCGTGGAAGCAACGGTACACCCAGCGCAAGGCCGCTCAGGAAGCCGCCAACATGGGCATGATTGTCGATCCGGACGATGCTAGTAAAGTTGGCCCCCACGCCGATGATCAGGTTCAACACTGCAAATTGGATGACCGAACGGCGTAGACGATTAAGCTCAAACGCCGGGATGGGCAGTTTTTTGTTGGAGAGCAGGACGATCAGAATGCCGGCGATGCCGAAGACCGCGCCCGACGCGCCCGCCCCGACCGAAGCGTAGTCGCGCGAGACCACATTGGAGAAGAGGCTCAGCAGGTTGCCGGCGATTCCGGTGATCAGATACACCGCGATCAATCCCGCTGGACCGAGCAGCGGTTCGCCGAGCAGCCCAAGATTCCACAGGCACCACATATTGGTGGCGATGTGAAGCAGTCCCACATGCACAAAGGTCGCAGTGAGCAACCTCCACCACTGGTGGCCCAGAATGACGTAGCCGGAGTTGGTCGCCCCGTAGTGAATCAGCTGCGTGGTCGTGGGATCTTTGGGAGAGACGCCGTTGAAGACCATCCAGCCGAAGACGGCAATGTTGATGGCAAGCAGAATGTACGTCCCCGGAGTGGCGAGAATGTTCCAGCCGCGTTCACGGGAGTTGGGCCGCGAAACCTCGCGTTCGTAGTCGGGCATGGGCGCATGCGCCGGGGGCGGCGGAAGAACTTCGCCGTCAGATTGAGGGGAAGAGGACATGAGATGTAGTTCTACGCTATCGCGCTGAGAGTCGAATGACAAATTCCTGTATTACGCCGCGTCTTTGGTAAAGCGATCGCGAAGGTCAGCTGGAATACGCTCCTGCACGATGCCCCCGAGGAAGCCGGGCAATGGCGTTGCAATGGCGACCAGCACCCAAAGCAGGGTCGAAAAGATAAGGCCCGCGACAGCGACTGCTTCCATCGAAATGGCAATACCGTGCGCCTGGTTCAGGCGGAGATGCATGGTAAAGATGTGGGTAACAAGCTCAATCCGGTGAATGACGAAGGCGGCAAGCAGAAAAGCCGCGATCGAAAGTGTGCTGACGCTGATCAGGAGGACGTCGATGGTGCGGGCGATGCGCTGGCGGCGACGGCAGTGGCTGCAGTCGGAGAGATGCTGGTCATAGTCCGTACGCATGGCAGGGGAGAGACCGGAGATATCATATCGCCATCCGGAAAGAATGTCGCCGACCACCTGGTCGTTGCAGACACTGTGTCGCGTCCTGCTGCTCACCGGAAATGCTAACGCGGGTTTTTTCATAAGCTTATAGACACCATCCTACCCTCTTTGATAGCCGGAAGAAAGAAAAGGATTCACTGGATAGTAACGGCGATGCGAGATTAAAAGACCATTTTTATATGGGAAATTGTTCCCCTCAGGCAGGTCGCTGCAATGGTTGAACTTACAAGGTAATTGGGTCAAGCGGCGCCGACTGATGAGCCAGCAGAATACGGTTGCCCAGCAGGCTGGGATGGTTACCAAGAGCCTGCTCGGCAGCAAGCCGGGCCAGCTCCGGAACGTTGTTGGACTCGGAGAGATGCCCAAGCACGATCCACGAAGCGCCCCCGTCGTAGTCCTTCTGCAGAAACTCCGCAGTCGCGTCGTTCGAGAGATGCCCGACGCGCGACAGCACACGTTGCTTGACCGACCATGGATACGGCCCGTCGCGGAGCATCTCCAGGTCGTGGTTCGATTCCAGCAGAAGAACATCGATGCGCTTCAAGGCAGCTTTCACGTTAGGAGGCATGTACCCCAGGTCGGTTGCAAGCGCCATACGAATCCCCTCGGACTCGAAGACGAAGCCGCAAGGGTCCGCAGCATCATGCGGAGTAGTGAAGGGCGTGATGTCGATGTCGCCGATCGAAAACTGCGTGCCCGCATGAAAATACTCGACGGCAGGAAGGTAGGTGGGGTCTGGCTTCCGCACAGCCGCCGTCTGAGATTCGGAGTTGCAGAGGTCTTCTTCGTCAGGATCGACCGGCAACTCAAACGTAGCGTTGGGGTCGTCGGAGCGGTTTGTCGCAACCTCAGCCTGAGCGGCGAGGTCGATAGCGCCGGTGCTTGCAGCGACGGCGGCAGCACGGGACTCTTTCTCGCGCTGCACATGGTCGAGCCACTTGGCGTAGGTCATCGTTGTGCGCGGTGTCAGCATGCGCACCCAGGCACGATGCGTCGGCTCCGTAAAAAAAACCGGGATGTTGAGCCGGCGGGCAAGCACAGACAGACCGGCGATATGGTCCTGGTGCTCGTGCGTGACCAGAATGGCGTCAAGCTGTGCCGGGTCTTCGCCCGCAAGGGACATGCGCTTCAGAAGCTCGCGGCACGAGAGACCCGCGTCCACCAGAACCCGGGTCCGGGAGCTGGAGATGACGGTGCTGTTGCCTTTGGAGCCGGAGGCGAGCACTGTCATACGCATCATCTGGTTAGAATACGCCGTCGGGTTGTGGGTATGTGGACAGGGTAACCAAGTTGGTTCCCCCTACGGCTGGTACGGTCGAACTCCTGCAATGTCGGAGAGCAGCACCGAGCGGCCAGCCTCTCCCTGCGTCACAAACTCGCCGTCTGGTCCCGGCATAACCACAAGATAGAAGACATCCGGAGTTTCGCCCTCATCGAAGACGAAGAGAATCTTCGCCAGATGACGCTCCCCTGCGATGGTCTCAAAATCGACAACTTGATCGATGCTCGCCTTCAGTAGAGAAAGCTCGGTGTCGGTCATGCGGGCTCCGTCTGTTGATCCAGGAGAAGACTAAACGGCAGGTCGCACAGGCGCGAGAAAGTTCACCGTCGAGCGCAGAACAACTTCGTTGCACTGATTGAAGGCCAGGCTCCGCGTGCGGACCACGCCAAACTCCTTGCGCGAGTTGGACTGCCGGACACCGAGCACTTCAATCTCGGTACGCAGAGAGTCGCCCGGCCGAACGGGGAGCATCCAGCGCATCTCTTCAACGCCCGCGCCGATCATGCCGCCTGCAACCGTAATCGACTGCACCCGCAGCCGCATGACGATAGCGGCAGTAAGCCAGCCAGAGGCAGCAAGGCCCTTGAAGAACGAGTTTTCGCCGGCAGCCTCATCAAGATGGAAGGGCTGAGGATCGTACTTCCGTCCGAACTCCTTGATCTCTTCTGCAGTCACCTTGGCCTGGCCCAGCGAGTGGAACCGCTGGCCGACATAAAAATCTTCGAAGTAAAGTTCCTGTGACATTTTCTCTCCTGTAACTTTCGATGCTACTCGTGTAGCTGCCGCTCCTGTTATTTCGCCGGATACGTGTAGAAGCCGCGGCCCGATTTACGTCCCAGCCAACCCGCATTCACCATCTTTACCAGCAGTGGGCAGGGATTGTACTTCGGACTTCCCAGGCCATCGGCCAGCACGCGCATAATGTCGGCACACACATCGAGCCCGATGAAGTCCGCCAACGTCAGCGGCCCCATGGGATGCGCCATGCCCAGCATAAACACCTGATCGACCGCCTCAGGCGTCGCCACGCCCTCCATCACGGAGTAGATCGCCTCGTTGATCAAGGGCATCAGCACGCGGTTCGAGACAAAGCCCGCAGCATCGTTCACCTCAACCGGCGTCTTGCCAAGCTCGAGCGAAAGCGCATGAACCGCATCGTAGGTCGCCTGCGAGGTCTCTAAACCACGAATCACCTCGACCAGCTTCATCACCGGCACAGGGTTGAAGAAGTGCATCCCGATCACCTGCTCGGGACGCTTCGTCACCGCGGCGAGCTTGGTAATGGAGATCGAACTCGTATTGGTCGCAAGAATGGCATCGGGGGCCAGGATGCGGTCGAGATCGCGGAAGACCGCGGACTTGATCTCGAAGCGTTCGGTGGCGGCCTCGATGGAGAGCGCCGCCGGCGCCAGGTCTTCGAGCTTCGTCGTCAGCGAAATACGCGAACGGGCCTCGTCGGCCTGCTGCTGCGTCTGCTTTTCCTTCGCCACCTCGCGAGCGAAGTTCTTCCGAATCGTATCGAGGCCGCGATCGAGAGCCGCTTGATCGATGTCGTACAACAGCACGTTGAAGCCACTGCGGGCACAGACGTGCGCGATGCCATTACCCATGGTTCCGGCGCCAAGAACTGCGATTGTTTTCGTATCAGACATAAAGATGTTTCAGACGACTTTGCAGTGTAGCAGTTTAGAGGGGGCTTGACGCAGGCGTGATCGATCAGGCAGGAGCAAGCTCTGGCATCACGGCAACCACCAGGACGGTGATGTTATCGTTCCCGCCGTTGCGATTGGCCTCCGTGATCAGTGCCTCACATGCCGTGGTGAGTGCTGCCTTGGTCGGCGGCCTGGGAATCTCCGCAAGAATCTCCGATATCCGCTTGTCGTCCACCTCGTGCGTCAGGCCATCGGAGGCAAGCAGGTAGATATCGTTCGGCTGCGGACGGTGGCTCTGGATGTCGACTTCAACAGAAGCCTGCGAACCGATAGCACGCGTGATGAGATTGCGCATCGGCGATCGGGCCGCCTGGGCCGCGGTAATCTGCCCGGCGCGCAGCTGTTCTTCGACGAGTGAGTGATCGTGGGTCAACTGTTCCAACCGGCCTCGCCGCCGCCGATAGCAGCGGCTGTCGCCCACATGACCCAGCCACAGTGTCGGAGGGTCCGTCACGCGGGAGTTCGTGTGGTCCGACGCGGTACGTCGTCTTCCGCTGTTCCCGCTAACGATGGGTGCGTGCAGCAACGCGACCAGCGTCGTGCCCATCCCGGCCAGCTTCGACGACTGTCGCGACTCCTGATACACCGCATGATTGGCAGCCTTGATGGCAGCGTCGAGGCGGGCATCGGGCTTCGCCGTCGTTCGCGTGCCCTTCGAATACGGAACAAGGTGTGCGAGGAAGGTGTCGGCGGCAAGGTTGCTGGCGATCTCGCCCGCAGCAGCCCCACCCATGCCGTCGCAGACAACATACGCGCCAGCCTCGGGAGCAGCAGCGCAGGTATCTTCGTTACCCCGCCGGACGCGGCCGCGGTGGGTAAGCATGGCGTAAATAAGATGGTTCGCTGACATTCAGAAGGTGATCTACAGTCCGAAGAAAACAAGTCCTAAGTAGAGAAGTCCGAAGAAAACAAGTCCGAAGAAAACAATACACGGTAAAACCCACCGAGACCAAGGGTACGTTAGTGTTAGGTGCGGGGAGTGGTGGAATGAACCGAATTGTGCATGGCGATAACTTGTCGATATTGCAACAGATGAACGCTGGGTCCGTCGAACTGATCTACGTTGATCCCCCCTTCAATACCGGCAGGCGCCAGAGCAGGACACAGATGAAGACAATTCGCGATGACGCGGGCGACCGTGTCGGCTTCGGCGGCCGGCGCTATCGCACCGAAGTCCTCGCCAAGCAGGACGGCGGCTCCGGCTACGGCGACCGCTTCGACGACTTCCTCGGCTTTCTGCGCCCCCGCCTCGTAGAAGCGCACCGCATCCTGGCCGCAACGGGTTCGCTCTTCTTCCACATCGACTATCGCGAGGTCCACTACTGCAAGGTGATGCTCGATGAGATCTTCGGACGCGAGTGTTTTCAGAACGAGATCATCTGGGCCTACGACTACGGCGCGCGCGCAACCAAAAAATGGCCAGCCAAGCACGACAACATCCTCTGGTACACAAAGGACCCGGCACACTACACGTTCAACCTGAACGAAAGCGACCGCATTCCGTACATGGCGCCCGGCCTCGTCGGAGCAGAAAAAGCCGCACGCGGCAAGACCCCAACCGATGTATGGTGGCACACCATCGTCTCCCCCACCGGCAAAGAGAAGACCGGCTACGCCACGCAAAAACCTCTGGGCATCCTCGAGCGCATCGTACGCGTACACTCGAACCCGGGCGACACCGTGCTCGATTTCTTCGCAGGCAGTGGCACCACCGGCGAAGCAGCCGCAAAACACGGACGCAGCTTCATCATGGTTGATGAGAGCGCCGCAGCGATAAAGGTCATGGAGAAGCGGCTAAAGCCATACAGCCCGCGCAAAGAATAGCGAAGCCGCCTCAGGTGTTTTGCGGATCAGGTGTTTTGCGGATCGATGCTCTTGAACCCGTACGTCTCGTAGCGTGTCGTCAGCTTCCCGCCGGAGACCGTGACAACCGTAAAACCCTCCGGCGTACCCAGCCGCGTGCCACGCCACCAGTTGCCGCACACCGCGCCGCTCGTGATGTATGGAACGCCCTTCCAGATCACCGTCTCGTTTACATGCGTGTGCCCCTGCAGCACTCCCAGGACATTGTGCCCGGCAAAAAGATCCAGCACCTCATTCGCGTTCGCGACGCTCAGCCCGTGGTGCGGCGGAGGCAGCGGAGGCTCCGGCACATACGCAAGAAAAGCTGTGACCAGCGGAATGTGAACACTCACGATGATCGGAGTACCCACCGGCAGCGCAGCCAGATCCGCAGCCAGCCACTGCAGTTGCGCAGCATCCACGCGGCCTTCATAGCTGCGGTCACTTGTGATGCCGATTGAATCGAGCACAATGAAGTGATGGCCCTTGTGGTCGAACGAGTAGTACAGCTTACCGAAGCGCTGCTCAAAGAGCTTCTTGCCGTAGAGCGGATCGTCCTCAGCGACGCCGCTGGCCGGATAAACGCCGCAGACGTCGTGATTGCCGATCGTATGGTGCAGCTTCAAACCAAGATCCTGCTCCGTCTTGTCGTAGAGATCAAAGAGAGTCACGGCACGCTTGGTCGGAACCGCAAGCGAATCGTAGACATGATCGCCGCCGTTAATGGCAAAGTCCGCTTTGATGGTACGGGCCTTCTTGAACGCCATGTCCGTACCGATCACGCCATTGAGCTCAGGTTGCAGATGAGCGTCGGTCACAAACAAAAAAGTGAACGGCTCCTGCGGCGGTGCAGGCGCGGCAAAGACGGGCGCAGCAAAGACGGACGAAGGTATGGCGGTCGAAAGCCCGGTGGCTCCGAGCAGCGTAAGGAAGCGTCTGCGGTTGGTTGCGGTCACCGCTCCATCATAAATCTGCAAGTCCGCTCGCGAGGCGAAAATTGACACTGTTTTCAGGGCCGCATAGACGAGTCAAGCGGCCTAAGTCATACTCAATAAAACAGTCTTCGGAGACTCCTCCATGTTCGGAAAAATCTTCCTGTCCCTGCTCCTTCTTGCCTCACAAGTAACCTACGCACTCGACTCCGTGCCGAAGGCCGAGTACCACCAGCGCCGCGTCAAGCTCGCTGCAAAGTTGAACGGTGGCGCCGCCGTCATCTTTGCCGCACACGAACCGCCGCTCGAGTATCAGGACTACCGCCAGGATGAGGACTTCTACTATCTCACCGGTTCGAGCGAACCCGGTGGCGCGCTCATCGTCATCGGCGACGGCCCCGCCGCGACCACTCGTCTTGGAACCGCCGTACCCGCTCACTCCTACCGCGAGATTCTCTTTCTCCCCGTTCGCAATCTCGTGCTCGAGAAGTACACGGGCGAAAAGACCGACGCCGCAACCCCGGGCGCTGCGCAACTGCTTGGCGTCGACCAGGTGATGCCGCTCTCCACCTTGCCCGGTGTGCTCGCCGCCTTCCTGTCGGAGGACCCGCGCCGCACGCGCGACCTGTGGGCTCAACCCGACGTCGACGCTGCAACGTCGGCGCTCCGCTTCACCTCTGCCATCCTCGGCAACGATGCCGCGCTTGCAACCCGCGACGTCCTCTCGCTCACCACGCAGCTGAGAATGGTCAAGAGTCCGGCCGAGATCGAACTCATCCGCAAAGCCACCGACGCCTCCATCGTCTCGCAGCTCGCCGGCATGCGCGCCATCAAGCCGGGAGTGCGCGAGAGAACCATCGCCGGCGTCGAAGTCGGCGCCATGATGGCCGAAGGATGCGAGCGCGTCAGCTATCCCTCCATCGTCGGCTCGGGAATCAACTCGACAGTCCTCCACTACGCTGAAAACAGCAACTTGATGGACAAGGGCGAGGTCGTCGTCATCGATGCGGCATGCGAATACTCCATGTATGCCAGCGACCTCACCAGAACCATGCCGATCGACGGCCACTTCACCGCCCGCCAGAAGGAGATCTACAACATCGTCCTCGGCGCCCAGCAGGCAGCACGCGAAGCCTTCGTCGCAGGCAAATCGAAGATGGGCTCAGTCGCCCAGCGCGGGCCAGACGCCGCGTCTGACCTGCTCGACAAGGTCGCCTTCGATTACATCAACACCCACGGCAAAGATCTTCACGGACAACCGCTCGGGAAGTACTTCCTCCATGGCCTCGGACACTCGGTCGGCATCGATGTTCACGATCCCGATGACTACTCCCAGCCATTCGGAGTCGGCTCTGTCTTTACCATCGAACCCGGCATCTACATTCCGGAAGAGAAGATCGGCGTTCGCATCGAAGACACGTTCTACGTCAACGAGCAGGGCAAACTTATTGACTTCGCCGAGAAGCTGCCGCACACGCCAGAGGAAGTTGAAGCCGCGATGCACACCAAATAGCAACTGGCGGCTGCCCTCACAGGCAGCCGCCAGTTCGACTAAACGCGAAGCCTTTAGTTCCGGCGCCGTCCGCCAAACAGCTGCAGCACAGCAAGAAAAATATTGATCGCGTCCAGATAAATTGAGAGCGCAAGCGAGACCGCCGACTGCCCATCTCCCCCTGCGCGAATGCGAGCAAAGTCGCCGACCGTAAGCAGCGCGAAGATCCCCAGCGTCAGCCACGAGTACGTATCCGGCGTCATGAAGTGGAAGAACATACTGGCGATACCGGCGATGATCAACAGCAACAGCGCCGCGAAACCAATTCCAGCGATACGCCGATAGTTGATCTGGAACAGATACGCCACGCATCCCATCGCCGCCATGCCTAGCCCAGTGGTCGCGGCGGCGTTGAACACAATCGCCGGCCCCATGCTGTGGACGTAACGATGAATCAGCGGCCCGATCTCCCAGCCCATGAAGTACGTCAGCGTAAAGAAAAGCCCAAGCGCCAGCGCAGGACTCTTCTTGCGCGCAAAGTTGATGGCGAACACAAGCCCGAGCACCACAATCATTCCCGGCAGCGTGCTCCAGTCCGGAGCCGTCGCCACCCCCGCCGCTGTAATCAGAAAACCAACCGCAGTCAGGCCAAGCACCTTGGCCAGCAACGACACCGTCTCCTCGCGCGGCACATCGATGATGGTCGAATAAGAGTTCAGATCCAGGCGATTCTCAGTCATTGGCATCTCCGCAACGGGCCTCAAAGAGCCTCGTTTTGACATAATACGCGTCTCGACTGGACCGCCAATTACGAACTGCCAATTACGAACATCGGCGAGTTTGTCTTGAGCCAACCCTCTACCCAAGTAAAATCAGGACCATGAAGTATCTGATCGCATTGCTCGCCGTCGCCGGAATTATCGATGCAACCATGGCGTTGCGGATTCACTACATGGACCCGGCCCTCGCTCCACCGTGCGCGGTAACCGAGAAGTTCGACTGCGGCAGCGTCAATCACGGCCGCTTCGCTGTCTTCCCTCCCCACACCTTCGACGAAGATCCCAAGGTCGGATGGCACATCCCCGTCGCAATGTTCGGAATCGCCGGCTACGCAGCAATCGCCGTCGCTGCCCTGATGGGCCGCTGGTGGCTGGTGTTTGAGTTCGCCCAGCTCGGCTTCCTCTTCGCCGCGTTCCTCAGTTACCTCGAGGCCTACGTGCTTCAGAAGTGGTGCATCTACTGCCTGTGGTCGCAGGGAATCATAGCCGCGATTCTGCTGCTGTCTATCGGCACACTAATTAGGCGATGGCGTCAGGGCCACGCAATCCTGAAGGCGTAGGATCAGCGTATGTGGCCAAAAGTCATCGCGCAGCTGTTTGAGTTGCTCCCCCATATCTCGCGGCTGATCCCTATGGCCGACAGGTACCTCTCGACCAAGACCGCCTCCGAGAAGGCGAACGAGGCCGCAATGGCGGCGATGGCGGAAGGGGTTCGCGGCGACCTCGGACAAGTGACCAAAGCCCACGCAGGCCTCTACCGGCAACTGCAGGAGCAGAGCGCCCAGCTTACCGAGGTAAGCGCAGAGGTGAAGCAGACACGCGCAGCTTTCGAGCAGCACAATCAGCGCATGGAGGCTCTCGAGCGGCGCATAGCCTCGCTCGGATTGTGGATCAAGGCGGGAGTCTCGCTGATGGTAGTTCTGCTCGTCGTGGTCATCGTGCTGCTGGTACGAGCGCGCTAGTCAACCCCACATCTACGAACCGAAAAATAAAGTTCAACGATGTGGCATGTTTTCAAGAGCCACAAAAAATGCCGCCATCCCACCACGTTTCACCACCCATTCACCACAACCTCACCACGTTTTTACCACCAGAAAAACCGTGGAAATCGCAAAACCCCCTGCAAAAACAGCCTTCCCGCCACAGAAAATTTTTCTTCAAAGACCGTAGAATCAAACCATGGGAATTAGCCGGAAAGACGCGCTCGACTGCTTTCAAAGCGATGATTTGATTGGAATCGGAATGCAAGCCGACGCCATACGCCGCCGCCTGCATCCTGAAGGCGTTGTAAGTTACACAATTGACGGCAGAATCGACTACACAAACGCCGCGAATGGCGCAGGTTTTGAGCCCATCTTCAAAAAAATCTCCGGCATCGCGGCCCATGGCGGCACCAGCATCATCCTGCAAGGCAACATCACCCAAAACCACACAATCGCCTGGTTTGAAAGCCTCTTTCGCACCATCAAACAACGCTTCCCCGCCCTATGGCTGCACAGTCTCTCCGCAAGCGAAGTTCTCGCCATCACGAAGCAATCCGGATCGAGTGTTCAAGACACGATCGCTCGCCTGCACGACGCAGGACTCGACTCAATCCCAGGTAATGACGCGGGTATTCTCGACAACGCCGTCGAGAGCGCTGCTGCGCGCGGCGCTGCAGAAGACTGGATTGCCGTACATCGCGCAGCCCATACGCTCGGGATGCAGACGACCGCAACGATGACATTTGGCAGCGGCGAAACCCCTGAGCATCGCGTGAATCACCTGGAAGCAATGCGCCATCTACAAGAAGAGACCAATGGATTCGCATCGTTCACGCCATCAAGCTTCACGCCACAGAACTCGGCCGTGAGCGGTTTTGAAGAAGCAACAGCAGTGGAATACCTAAAGACGCTGGCGATCTCGCGGATGTATCTCGACAATATCGACAACGTGCAGTCAAATCTTGAAACGCAAGGTCTGAAGGTGCTCCAGGTGGGGCTGTGTTTCGGTGGCAATGATGCAGGCAGTGTGCTGCTGGCCGAAGGGGCAAACGCCGCGACCGAAGAGCAGGTGCGGCAGGTGATTCGAGATGCTGGATTTAAGCCAGTGCAACGGGATGCGTTGTATCGAACGATGTTCTTAAATTAATTGCCGTCGTACCCTGAAGAATCAACGGTAGACCCGGGGGACGAATTTCGCATCGTATCGCGTAGAATCGACTGAATACGGAACCTTTTCTGGAGCATCCACCTGTTCTCTTTTTTTCATACATCGACGGCTCTCCTTTCGCTGTTTTTTGCGCCTAAAGGCCTCAGCCACTATTGGAAGACGCACTATACAACTCAGATTTATAACTTCCATGGTCTTTACCGGTGGAATGCATTCGATACGGCCATCCTGATTCCCTATTTCATCGTTATGCTCATTCTGGCGTTCTATGGGATACATCGTTACCAGCTGGTATGGCTGTACTTCAAGAACAAGAAGAACGCGGCGAAGTGGAGCGATCCACCGATGCGGTTTGCCGAAGGACAGCTTCCCTTTGTCACCATTCAACTGCCAATCTTCAATGAGCAGTTTGTTATCGACCGCCTGATCGATGCAGTTTGCAAGCTGGACTATCCGCGCGACCGATTCGAGATCCAGTTGCTCGACGATTCGACCGATGAGACCACCGGCGTAGCACGGGAGATCGTCGAGCGGTACGCGCGGGGATTCACCGGGATGGACCCGCAGCCTATTGTTCATCTGCATCGCAGCAATCGGCACGGGTATAAGGCAGGCGCCCTTGATAAAGGGCTCGATGTGGCGCGGGGAGAGTTTGTTGCAATCTTCGACGCAGACTTTGTGCCGCCGCGGCAGTGGGTGATGCAGGTGATCCACCACTTCGCGCAGCCAGAGATTGGAATGGTGCAGACCCGGTGGACTCACCTGAACCGCAACTACAGCTTCCTGACGCAGGTTGAGGCGATTCTGCTCGACGGACACTTTGTGCTGGAGCATGGCGGCCGCAGCAGAGCTGGCGTCTACTTCAACTTCAATGGAACGGCAGGAATGTGGCGCAGAGAGACGATCTCGACTGCGGGCGGATGGCAACATGACACGCTGACCGAAGATACAGACCTAAGCTACAGGGCGCAGCTGGCGGGATGGCAGTTCAAGTATCTGCAAGACGTAGAGTGCCCGGCTGAGTTACCGATCGAGATGACCGCGTTCAAGACGCAGCAGGCACGTTGGGCGAAGGGCTTGATTCAGACCGGGAAGAAGATTCTGCCGCGCGTGCTGAAGAGCGATGCGCCGTGGCATACGAAGCTGGAGGCGTGGTACCACCTGACAGCAAATATCAGTTATCCGCTCATGATCGTACTGAGCGTGCTGCTGATGCCGGCAATGATCGTCCGCAGCTGGCAAGGGCTTCTTCAGATGTTGCTGATTGATTTTCCGCTTTTCATCGCGAGCACCATGTCGGTCTCTACGTTCTACATGGTCAGCCAGAAGGAGCTATATCCGAAGAGCTGGTACATGTCGATCCTCTATATTCCGTTCGTGATGGCTCTCGGTGGAATCGGGTTGACGATTACCAATACGAAGGCCGTTCTTGAAGCGCTGTTCGGAGTGAAGAGCGCGTTTGCAAGAACGCCGAAGTACAAGGTTCGGAAGAAAGGCGAGAAGACCCAGGCAAAGGTGTATCGCAAGCGGCTTGGAATCATCCCGTGGATCGAGTTGGCGATTGGAACTTACTTCGCGTGGACGGTCTACTATGCGATCACGACGGAGAACTTTTTCACAGTCCCATTTCTGCTGTTGTTCGTGTTCGGATACTGGTATACGGGGCTGCTGAGTCTGCTGCAAGGTCGATTTGAACGCAGGGGCGACCCGGGGCAGACGCTGCATGAGAAGCCGTATCCGGTAGGCATCTGACGAGACCAAAATTAGAGGGGATAGCGCGCTGCCTCTGCTGGTAGACTTGTGGCCTGATGAAGGTCGTTGCACAGGACTTTGAGATATGGTGACCGCGAGTTATATTGCCCTTGCTCTTTTTCTTGGCTACCTGGTGACGGTGGGCCTGGCGATGGCTGCGACCTTCGGCATAACTGCGGCTTCGCCCAGTTTCGTCTCCAAAGATTTCCGTATTAGAACGCGATACAAGTACACCTATAGCGCGCTATGGCTGGTCTGCACTACGGCCGGGGGTTATGTCGCAGCGCTGGTGATTGGGCAGGCGAACCCGTGGACGGTCGGGATAGGCCTGGTGGGCCTTCTGATTAGCGCGCTGTGGATGAACGCATGGGAGATGCGGCAGCGTGGCCTCGGACATCAGATTTTGATGAGCCTTGCTTCGGTCGCAGGGGTCACGCTGGGTTTTTTACTCGGACTGCGGTAGGCGCAGAACTCAGGCAGCAGTAGGCGGATGGGCAAGACTGACGCGGATGCGGTCGATGCGACGGTCGGTGCTGGCAAGGACTTCAAGACGGAGGCCATCTTCTTCCACTACCTCGCCAGGAAGTGGGATGTGCCCCGCAATCTCGGAGACCAGGCCCCCCAGTGTGGTCGATTCATAGTGCTCCGGCAGACGTAGAGCTGTGGGGTCGTCGCGAGTATCGCGTGGGTCCCGAGTGTCATGCAGATCGTATTCCTCGGGGGAGTCGGCGGGGTGAGGCGCGTTGGTTTCGCCGGTGGCGTTTTCTACGACGGTAGCGCGGACAGCGGGCTCGAACTGATCGGCGAAGAGATCGCGGAGACGGGAGAGTTCGAAGGAGCCGGAGACGGTGTAGGCACCGTTGGGTTCGCGGATGGGAGCATCGTCGGCTTCGGGCTCGTCGTGCTCATCGGCAATGTTGCCGACGATGGCTTCGAGGAGATCCTCGATGGTGACGAGGCCGGCAACACTACCGTACTCGTCGATGACCATACGCATGTGCTGCTTTTCGCGCTGCATCTCGCGGAGAAGCTCGGCGACCTTTTTCGTCTCGGGGACGAAGGCTGCCGGGCGCTGAATCTGGGCGACGGTGCGAGTATTGGCTTCGGCGTCGAGGATCTTCAAGAGGTCATGGGCGAAGGCGATTCCAGTGACGTTGTCGAGCGTGCCGCTGAAGACGGGTACACGGGAGAAGGCGTGTTCGTTAATCTCGGCAGTGAATCTGCGGAGGTTGAGACTGCCCGGGACGGCGAAGATCTCCGGGCGTGGGGTCATCACCTCGAGAACGATCTTGTCGCCAAACTCGACAGCTGAGCGAACGAGTTCGCGGTCGGACTCTTCGAGGATACCTTCTTCTTCCCCAGCTTCGAGGAGCGCGTCCATGGCTTCGGAGGGGTGGTCCTCTTCGGTTGTGTCTTCTGGCTCAGCAAGAGCGGCGATGGAAAGAAGCAGTTGCAGCAGCATCGTCACGGGCAGAACGAGATAAAAGAGCACCTGCAGGATGGGAAGGATTCGGGAGACCCAGAGGCCCCGAGTGCGGCTGAAGAGAAGCTGGGGCAGCAGGCGATCGAAGAAGAGAATAAGAAGAATGAGCTCGCAGGCCGCGCGGACGATCTCGCCGGTACTGGGAGTGCGGGCGAGCGAGGGAACAAGCGTGGAGTGGGTGTATAGGCGCAGGCCGGCAAGAAGCGCAAGAGTTGCGAGGGTGAGCTGGCGAAGGACGGAGGCGGAGAGCGCGATGGACTCGCGGCCAAGGCGGAGGTGGGGCTCGATGACCTCTTCCCAGGCGTCGATGTTGTCCTGATATTCACGAGAGAGGAACTTGCCCATCTCAAAATAGATACGGTCGACATAGGCGGCAAGAGCGAGGATCGCCAACAGGAGGAACAGAGTGAGCGCGTAAGCGTAGGTGGCGGTCATTTGCCGCTCCGGTTAGTTTTTGGAATTTTTGCCGGAGATCTTCGCGCAGTCTTCGATGATTTTTTTGTGGTGGATTGTGGTTTTTTGATCGCGGCCGTGGTCGTGCGTTCGATGAGGGTCGTTGGAAGGTTTAGTTCGTGGCGAAGTTTCGATTCGCGGACGGCCATCTCTCCGTTGTCGGTCTCATGGTCTTCGCCGGAGAGATGCAGCAGGCCGTGTAGGAGGAGGATTTTTACTTCTTCGGCGAGAGTGTGACCGTAGGAAGTGGCTTGCCGGGCAGCGGTTTCGAGTGAGACGGCGAGGTCGCCTGCGTGTTCTTCTGCGAACTCGTGCGGTGCGGGGAAGCTGAGGACGTCGGTGGGTTTGTCTTTGCCTCGGAAGCTCTTGTTAAGTTGGCGTAGGGCGGAGTCGGAGGTGAGGAGGACGTCGACTGCTCCGCGCAGGCCTACGGCGAGGCGGGCACGGTTGAAGAAGCGCGTCAGGCCTGACCTTGAGAGCGCGGAGATAGGGATGGTACTTGGGGGTTCGATGGTAATCATCGTTAGGAGCGTAAAACGTCAACAGGGGGCTGGATTGGCCCCCTGTTGCTGATTATCGCAGATTTGGCTGGATTCATTGAGGTTTAGGAATCGACTTTGTTGCGGGTGCGAGGTTGGGATCGGGAACGACGGTGTCGCCCAGAGCCAGCGGGAGTTGTTGCTGCGCCTTGCCATAGCTGTCGTAGGCGCGGACGATGCGTTGGACGAGTTGATGGCGAACGACGTCGACGTCTTCGAAGTGGCAGAAGCGAATGCCTTCGACTCCGTCAAGAACATGGAGAGCTTCCAGGAGACCAGACTTTTTCGGGTTGGGCAGATCAGTCTGCGTAAGGTCGCCAGTGATGACGCACTTGGAGTTGTTGCCCAGGCGAGTGACAAACATCTTCATCTGCTCGGTGGTTGTGTTTTGCGCCTCGTCCATGATGATGAAGGCATCGTTGAGGGTGCGGCCACGCATGAACGCGAGTGGGGCGACCTCGATGACGTTGGACTCGAGCATCTTGTCGACCTTGATGGGATCGACGAGATCGTAGAGGGCGTCATAGAGAGGGCGGAGGTAGGGATCGACTTTTTCCTGAAGGCTGCCGGGGAGGAAGCCGAGGCGTTCGCCAGCCTCGACCGCAGGGCGAACGAGAATGATACGGCTGACTTTTTTTGCCATGAGCGCGGAGACGGCCATGGCGACAGCAAGATAAGTCTTGCCGGTGCCAGCCGGGCCGATGCCGAAGGTCATGTCGGACTGCTCAATCGACTCGACGTACTTGCGCTGGTTGGGAGAGCGGGGCTGGACCATCCGCTTGACGCCGGCGGAGCGCTGCCTGCCTGCGTCGACGAGAGATTTGAGAGTAATAGCAGGGTCTGCGACGACAAGCTTTAGCATGCCGTTGAGTTCGCCGTTATGTAAATTGACGCCAGCTTTTCGGAGGGTGTCGAAGTCAGAGAAGACTTGTTCGACGCAGGCTACCTTGCTGGCTTCGCCGGTAACGTGGATCGCGTCGGAGCGGAGATCGATCGTGACGTTGAGTTTGTCCTCGAGGAGACGGAGGTTTTCGTCGTGGGTTCCGTAAAGAGGCTCAATGCCAGGGGTGATTTCCAGGGATTTTTTGATCAAGTAGTGTGCTGACCTCCGTCAGGGGAAGCTGGGTTAACTGGGCCGGACGACTGGAAGTATGGGATGAGTTGGAGCGGGCGATTGGTTGCAGCGCAGAGGATGCGCTTTGTGACTGTGACCGGAATGGCGAGAGGTGCCAAAGTGTCGAAGATGGGCAAAGAGTAGAACGTGGAGCAGTTGCCGTCAAGTACCAAATGATGAATTGTCTGTGCGGGGAAGCTGCGTGGTTGACCTGAGGGCTGGAGTTCCGTAAACTTAGGGATGCAGGGAGTGCGGCAGGCTGTGACTGGGAGTTCTCAAGTCGGGCTGGCCTTAGCCTGCATCCCATTTTCCCCTACAAAATGTATGGGTTGAGAGAAGAGAGTTTATGGCAAATCATGTTTCGTCCTTGAAGCGCGCACGTCAGACGGTAGGAAAGACAGCGGTGAACCGCTCAAACAAGAGCAAGCTGCGTGGAACACTGCGCCAGTTGCGTGAGGCAATCGCCAAGGGCGACCACGCCGCGGCGACCACCCAGTACCGCGAGACCGCGTCGATCCTGGACAAGAGCGTACAGAAGGGTGTTCTGCACAAGAACACTGCGAACCGCTACAAGAGCCGCTTGAATGCGCGTGTGAAGGCAGTGGCGCCGACACCAAAGCCGAAGAAGGCTGCCTAAGACGCGACCGCGGATTTCGCGGATCGGACGGATTTTAAGAACAGGCAACAACATTTCTGGCACATCGGATTGATCATCAAAAGGCTGGCCTTGCAGGAGACTGCGGCTGGCCTTTTCTATTGCGGCGCTTTGGGATTGGCTGGTGCTTTGTCGGTGGGGAGGGTGTAGAGGGTGGGTGGTGCGCGATGCTGCTCGGGGGCAGCGTCGCCGGCGGGCTGGCTTGTGGGAGCTGAGGCAGGAGTTTGCGTTGGTTGGGCTTCAGGATTATTAGTAGCTGGACTGGAGAATGGAGCGTTGGCCGCTGCTGCAGGCGTGATGGGCTCAGGATTGGGTTGTTCGGCAGAGTCGGAGTTGCCGTCGGAGGACGACGTGGCCTGAGCGCTGAAATGCACGGGTAGATTGTTCTCTGGGGGAGCAGAGGCTTGAGCCAGCTTCAGGGCGGCTGCATCTTTATCAGTGAGCGGCGGGAGGTTGTAGATCTCGATGGCGTCGGCGTGGACGACAGCAAGACCGAGGCCGTTTGGAGACAAGGCGAAGTTCTGACCGGCGCGCTCGATGGGGGAGCAGTCAACGTGGAGGAGTTGCTTGCCGCTGTCGGTCTGGTAGACGACGACGGTCTGAGCGCTGACCTCATCGGAGCTGATGGGTTGGTCGGCAATAGCAGAGTTGCGCAGCAGGATGCGACTGAGGGCAAACCGGCCACCGGCAGGAGCATAGGCGAGAGTCGGTGCAGTGTAGTCACCAAAGAGCCCCTGCTCCCACATCTCTTCACCGCGCATATTGAAACCACCGATCAGTTGCCTGGTTTGGGTGGTGCGACAACCGAAGGCGACAAATTCGCTGTGGCTGACGAAGATGGGCGCGGGGGAACAGGTGGAGTCGAAGGGTGAGAGCTCGTTGAGTTTTCCGGCATAGGAGTGAAAGTCGAAGGCCCAATGCTGATGCCCCTGGTCGACCAAGGTGAGATAACCGGCGGTCGTAGCGGGTATGTCGCCGGCATTTCTGGATTGCACTGCACCGGCAAAGCTGACTGAGACAGGACCACCGTCATCGGCTGAATGGAGGCGGTAGAAGTTGATCTGGACAGGGTTTCTCTCTTCCAACTTCGGGTCAGGGGGCGGAGTAGGGCCAAAGAGAGGCGTCTTCCGTCTGGGCTCCGGGGGGGTGTGCCTGACAGTTTCTACGATGAGCAGATCGGCGTCCGGGGAGAGCAGAAGAGCCGCGAAACGGCGGCCGTCTGGACTAAGAAAGGGATGTTGGGCGAAGGGTTCGCTGGTGGTGAGGTTCGCTAACGGAGCGAAGGTGGTGAGGGTATCCCGGACACGCAGAAGGAAGTGGCCATGGCCCAGATTCCAAAGATACTGAGCGTGGTCATGCAGATGCCAGGAGGTGCGGGCAAGGATGTGGCCCGAAGGAATTTCAAGCAGGATGGCGTCGACGATGCGGTCGTGATCGTCCTCGGGCTCGTCTGGCAGACGGGGGATGAGGCGATGGGTAACAAAAGTGAGGAGAAGATGCTTGTCATCAACGTACTGCAGCGTGAGCATGGAGCTGCCGTTGAGCAGGAACTGTGCGGAGAGAGGCTGGAAGCCGAAGTTTTCCAACGGAATGCGAAGAGGAACCTCAGGGCCACGAGCGAAGAGGGGGTTGGCCAGAAAAGTAAGACAGAGCAACCCCGAATGGAGCAGGCGGAGGAGGGTCGGGATGGGGCTCTTGGGAACCAGCATGGCTCGGGCCGCGTATCCTACAAATCAATAACGCGTAGGAGTAATGTTTCACAGACCCAGGAGCTGCGGCAACGTGTGCAAAGAATGAGACGCCGCAAATAGCTGCCCGGGCTGGACTACCGATACTAAAGCTGGATAACTTTGAAGCACGTGAGGAGACGCAATGTTGAATGGAATGAAGATAGCAATGTTGGACAGGTACGGACGCTGGACCCGAGTGATTTTAGCGGTCACTCTTGCTGGCTGGTGGAATATGGGAGTCGCGCAACAGGGAAACACGGCAGCTAGCGGTGAGAAGCCACACGAAGTTTATACGCCGATTCCGGGGTTCGACACGACCTCGATCGATACCGGAGTGGATCCGTGCAACGATTTTTACAAGTTTGCGTGCGGAAAGTTTGCGGCGAATCATCCGATTCCGTCAGATCAGCCTGGGGTCGATCAGTTTTATGCGCTCTATAACGTCAATACGCAGTCTCTGAATGGAATTCTGAATAAGGCAGCGGTGGGTGGAGCGGGGCGGTCGCCGGATGAGCAGAAGATTGGCGACTACTACAAAGCCTGTATGAATACGGGTGAGATCAATGCGAAGGGACTCGCTCCGATTCAGCCATTGCTAAAAGAGATCGATGCTGTGAAGAGCATCGATGGGGCCGCAGCGCTGATTGGGAAGCTGCAACGGATTGGCGTGAATGTGTTCTTCAGCTATGGAGAGCAGCAAGACTACAAGGATGCGAGCAAACAGATTGCGGCGGTCGACCAGGGTGGACTGGGACTCCCCGAAAAGGATTACTACCTGCGCACAGGCGCCAAGGATGTGGAGTTGCGGGAGCAGTATGTTGCTCACGTGGCAAAGATGCTGGAGTTGGGAGGAAGTTCTCCAGCTCAGGCTGCCAAGGATGCAAAAAATATTTTGACGTTTGAAACGGAGCTGGCGAAGGCCTCGATGGGCGTGACGGACAGGCGGCAACCGGAGAATGTCTATCATCTGCAGCCGATCGCGACGTTTGAGGCAACCTTTCCCGGCTTTGACTTCGGCACGTTTCAGGATGCGACGCATTCTGCGCACGTGACGGAGATCAACAACGTAAGCCCGCCGTTCTTCCCTGCCCTGGTGAAGACGATTCATGCAACGGATATGGAGACGATGAAGGCGTACATGCGGTATCAGGTGCTGACGGTGTTTGCCGGACGGCTGCCGCAGGCCCTGGATGAAGAGAACTTCGACTTCTACGGGCGCAAACTTAACGGACAGCCGGAGCAGGCGGCGCGGTGGAAGCGCTGCTCGAACTCGGTGAATGGCGCGCTGGGCGAGGCGCTGGGCAAGGTCTATGTCGAACAGTACTTCGCGGGAGACAGCAAGGTGAAGATGGTGAAGATGGTGAGCGACATCGAAGCGGCGATGGATCGCGATATCGACCAGCTGGATTGGATGTCGCCGACGACCAAGGTACGGGCCAAGGAGAAGCTGAATGCGGTGGCGAATAAGATTGGGTATCCGGACAAGTGGAGGGACTACTCGAAGCTCGAGGTGAAGCCTGACGATGCGCTGGGAAATTCGCAGCGCGCGAATGCGTTTGAGAATGATCGGCAGTTGAATAAGATCGGCAAGCCGGTGGATCACAACGAATGGGGAATGACGCCGCCGACTGTGAACGCCTACTACGATCCGAGCATGAACGATATCAACTTCCCTGCCGGGATTTTGCAGCCTTCGTTCTATGACCCGAAGCAGGATGACGCGGTGAACTACGGGCACATCGGCGCGGTCATTGGACATGAGCTGACGCACGGGTTTGACGATGAGGGCAAGAAGTTTGACGCCAAGGGTAACCTCAACGACTGGTGGACTGCGGATGACACGAAGAAGTTCGTCGAGCGCACAGACTGCGTCGTAAATGAGTACGGCAGCTTTGTCGCAGTCGATGACGTGAAGGTGAACGGGAAGCTGACGCTGGGCGAGAATACTGCCGATAACGGTGGCTTGCTGATTGCTTACATGGCTTATCTCGATCGCGCGAAGAAGGAAGGTGTCGATCTCGCGGCGAAGAAGAATGGATATACCGCACCGCAACGGTTCTACATCGGATTCGCGCAAAACTACTGCGAAAATTCGAGGCCGGAGTCGATCAGAAATCAGGTGCTGACCGATCCTCACTCCCCCGATCACTTCCGTGCGAATGGTGCGATTGTCAACCAGCCCGGATTTGCAGCTGCGTTCGGTTGCAAGAAGGGCTCGCCCATGGTGCCGGTCAATAGTTGCCGAGTCTGGTAAAGCAGTACGGTGTGCGTTTGACGGGAGAGAGCCGAGGCTCTCTCCCGTTTTTTTGGTTGATGAATGTGCGACAGTGGATATATGGCGGTTTTGGAGAAGAGACGAACGCTCGGGTTTATCGCGTGTGCTGTGGCAAGTTGCTTTTGGGGATGCGGGTTCTTCTTTGGCAAGATTGCGTTGGAGCAGATGAGCTCCGCGCATATGGTGCTTTACAGATTTTTGTTCGCGATGCCGGTGCTGCTGCCGCTGCTGGTGACGCATCGGCCAAAGTTGAATCGAAGAGAGTGGGGTTTGTTGCTGACAGCGTCATTTCTTGGCGTACCGCTGCAGTTCCTGATTCAGTTTTATGGTCTGTCGCTGACTACGGTGAGTCATGCGGCGTTGATGGTGGGTACTCTACCTGTGGTTCTGGCTGTAGGAGCCGCGCTGTTTGCGCATGAGCGGCTGGACGCCTTTGGTTGGGTGGCACTGCTGGGCTCGACGTGCGGAGCCGTATTGATTGCGGCGGGTGGAGACCTGCATGTGAAGGGTGGCGCGACGCTGAAGGGGGATTTATTGGTTGTGGTGTCGCTGTTGATCTCTCTGAGCTGGATTTTGATCAACAAGGAGCTGGTGGGACGGCACTCGCATGTTGTGGTGACCGCGTATGGGTTGGGGATCGGGACCCTGATGCTGATGGTGTGGGTTCCGCTGCAGTATGGGATGCCCCCGGTGGCCGGGGTTTCACTGAAGGCGTGGCTGGCGCTGGCTGGGAGCGGGGTGTTGTGTACGGCGACGACGACTCTGTTCTGGAATTGGGGGATGACGCAGGTTCCGGCTTCGCAGGCGGGTGTGTTGTTGAATATGGAGCCGTTGATTGGGAGCCTGCTTGGCGTCTTTGTTCTGGGTGAGCGGTTGGGGCCGAGTGCGTGGGCTGGGGGTGGATTGATTCTGGCTTCGGCGATTACGTTGACGACGCGATCGACGACGCGAACTCGAGAGCAGCTGCCGCTGACTTAGCTGTGAACCTTCATGTCTGAGCCGATGGTTGAAAGTTTTCTGGTGGCGTGACGCCAGATTGCCGTGAGAGCGATGCCGGCGACGATGAGGCCCGCGCAGAGTCCCAGCCAGAGCCCTACAGCACCGTGGTGGTGGCGGAAGGCGATGAGATAGCCGATGGGGAGACCGATGATCCAGTAGCCGATGATCTGGACGTAGAGGCCGGCGTGGGTGTTGCCTGCGCCGCGGAGGGCTCCGGTGGCGGTGATCTGGAGGCCGTCGAAGAACTGGAAGATGGCGGCGACGAAGAGGAGGGGGATCGTCGCGGCGATGACGGCGGGATCGTGGGTGAAGGAGTGGGCGATGGTGTGGGGAAAGAGGAGATAGATGGCGGAGAAGCAGGCCATGGCTCCGGCGCCGAGGGCGATGGCGGCCCAGCCTGCGGATGCGGCTTCGGAGGGCGCGTTGCGGCCGATGGCCTGGCCGACGCGGACGGCGGCAGCGGCAGAGATGGCGAAGGGGACCATGAAGGTGAAGCTGGCGCAGTTGAGGGCGATCTCGTGTCCGGCGAGCGGGAGGCGGCCCATGGTGCCGATGAGGAAGGTGACGAGGCCGAAGATGGCGATCTCGACGAAGATCTGGCCACCGGCGGGTGCTCCGAGGAGAGCGAGACGGCGGATGCGCGTGGGTTCGAAGTGGTGGACCATGCTGCTGAGGCCGTAGCGGTGGCGACGCTCGATGCGCCAGAGGGAGATGACCATGAAGAGAGCGAGGTAGCAGCGGGAGACAGAGGTGGCGATGCCTGCGCCGGTGACTCCGAGTGCGGGGATGCGGATTGGCCCCCAGGAGTGGCCGTAGATGAGCAGCCAGTTGCCGAAGACGTTGATGAGGTTTGCCGTGACAAGCGCGATGGCGATGGGACGGACGTGGTTGAAGGCCTGCAGGTAGCGGCGGAGGGTGAAGTAGAGGAAGAGCGCGGGGGTTCCGTAGTTGAGCGCGCCAAGGAAGGATACGGCGCCGGTGAGGACATCGTGATCGATGGGGAGACGGAGCATGACGAGCGGGGCGCAGACGATGATGAGGATGAGCGTGAGGGCGAGGCCAGCGGCGAGGAGCAGGCCGTGGAGGAGCCAGCGGTTGGCCTCGTCGAAGCGGCCGGCGCCGTGGGATTGGGCGAGGAAGGTGTCGAGGCCGAGGAGGACTCCGGCGATGCCGAAGGCGATGGTGTTGTAGAGGACCTGACCGAGTGCGGCGGAGGAGATGGCTAGCGCGGGGTTGGCCGTGTGGCCGACCATGATGGTGTCGACGATGCCCATGGCCATCCAGCCCACCTCGGCGAGGATGAGGGGAAGGGCGAGCGTGAGCATGGGCCGGATTTGCTGGCGAATCGACATGGCTTGCTGCTGCCCCCCTCAGGGCCTGTTTCGTGTAAAGTCTTGCATGGAAAAGAGATACGCCTGGACTTGCGCTGCAAAGTCTTCTATCCAAAGGACTTCGCTGTAAAGTCTTTGTTTGGTTCGGTTTACCGGGTTGCCGCAATGAACGAGACCCCGGTGGTGGCCGGGGTCTGATCCATCTTCACTACTACTTTTATTATATCTGGTTGGGCGGAACTAATGTGCCACTTGTAACGGTGTAAATATACTTGACACACCATTAGCTAACGACTACTATTAGTTCATGGCCACTAAGGACATTCCGAACAGCCTCATCGAAGTTATCCGGTATTTCTCGGATATTGATGTATGCATTGAGTTTGTGGCCTCTCTGCGATGGATGGATGGCACCGTTTGCCCACACTGTGAAGGCAAGAATGTCGGCTTCCTCAAGACCCGCCGCATCTGGAAGTGCCGCACCTGCCGGAAACAGTTCTCCGTCAAGACTGGAACCATCTTTGAAGAGTCTCCCATTTCCCTCGATAAATGGCTTATGGCGATCTGGCTGGTAGTGAATTGCAAGAACGGAATTAGCAGCTATGAGATTGCGCGTGATCTGAAGGTCACTCAGAAGTCGGCTTGGTTTATGTTGCATCGCATCCGTCTGGCTCTCAAGAATGGCTCATGGGAGAAGATGGGCGGCAGCGATGGTGGCCCTGTGGAGATTGACGAAACCTTCGTGGGTGGAAAGCTCCACAACATGCACAAGAGCCGCGCCAAGGCTCTAAAGATGGGCATGAAGGACCAGCCAGCGAACAGCTACCACACCCGTCACGCAAACAAGACTGCCGTGTTCGGAATCCTTGATCGTGAGTCGCGACAGGTACGTGCGAAGGTGGTTCCCAACGTGAAGCGCGAGGTCTTGCAGAATGAGATTCTCAAAAACATTCAGCATGGTTCGGTTGTGTATAGCGATCAGGCTGTCGCGTATGACAAGCTGAAGGAGAACTACATCCACGAAACTGTGAACCATGTCGATGCTTACGTTCGTGGCAACGTTCACACCAACGGCTTAGAAAACTTCTGGTCATTGATGAAGCGCAATCTGAGTGGAACCTATGTGGCCGTCGAACCGTTCCACCTTGACCGCTACTTAGATGAGCAAATGTTCCGCTTCAACAATCGCGGCACACGCGACAATCCGCTAAACGATGGTGATCGCTTCATGCTGGCTGTATCGCAGATTTCAGGGAAGAGACTGACCTATGCAGAACTGACTGGCAAGGTGGCGGAAAGGACATACTTCTAATGGTCGGTCAATGATGAACGGATTTTGGATGAAGCGGCAGAGTCGAGGGAAGCGCCCTTAGAGAGCCGCTTTCCGGTCTGCTTATGTTCCTGAATTCGCTTTTCCATCTCCGGCTTTGACACCTTTAAGATCTCTCGCATTGCTGTGGTGAACTGGGCGAATCCAACCGTTTGGGGTGGTTGTTTCATGTCCCAATAATAGACGTTTTCCCGTAAAAGCAATAATCCATTTGGGTTACCTGCAACTCAAACAAAAGAATTAGCTTGCCACCCGTGCAACTGTGAAATACTGTTATTGCGTCTGACCGTACAGGATCGAGACAGACCGGAACTTTTCCTGTAGGCTAGCCGTTTAACTCAGTACAGTCGTAGCGTCTCAGTGCGCTAGGTTGGGAGGTAATCACGATGTCTGTTGAAGTTGTTTATCCCACCCTCGAAGATTATGTCGTTCGCGTTGACGAACTCGCAAAGAAGTATGATTGCGGATTCTGGATGAACCTTAAGCTTGAGCATATGGATGAAGATGACCGTTTCGAGTTCTCTTTTATCAAAGAGTGTCTTTGGGAAAATCTGATTCGCCATGAATTTGCGATAGAAGAAATAAAAGTTGGTGGTCCACCCGGCTGCCAACCATTTTCAGCGCCAGATAAACCCGGAGACGTTCCGGGTTTATCTTTTTGCTGGGAGGTGCTGTTTGAACGTTCAAGAGTATGCAGGCCTCGTAGAGAGTCACTTAAATAGCTGTCAGTTTCTAGAAGATCCCCCGCACTTCGCAACGAAAATTAAGGTTTTTACTCATCCATTTCCAGATAGCTTTTTTTGGAAGGATGACACAATTCGTTTAAAAGACGGATTGTGCCTCAAGGTGGAAGATTCGGCTCGCTTTAGTGGTGACGCGATCATCAGCCGTAACTTTAGCTACGATCTGCGCGTTTGCTCAACGGGGCGTCTAATTTGGCGCATTTGTAATCATGGCTCATGGCAGCCTATTGGGGAACCGTGTCACGTCCACATTGATCCCGATAATGAGGAAGAAAGGCTGGAATTCTTTCAAGATTCCAGAACAACTATTTTTCCTTATGTAATGCATTGCCTCAAGAGGCACTACAGCGAAAAACAACAGGATTGGGAGGTGAAATGATGCGATCTCACCGAATTCACTATTTCGACTCCGAGGGACGCGATAATCTTCCGTCCGTAATTAAGTATGTCAAAGCGTATTTGAAAACATTTCGACTTCACACAGGAGACACCATCGCAGGACGGCCAAACAAGATCGTATGCATGACCTTTCGCGGGGAGGGTCCATTGCTGGCCTATCACGAACTCGTAGACGAAGAGGTGACGATCATCGCGGTTCTGTTTCCCTCCACATATCGCGTGGTTTCAGAGGATTCCGTGACATGTTCCGAGATACCAGAAAAAGTTCGTAAGTTCTTCAATGGGGTGGACGTTCGCGTTATTCAGACACGTCTGCCCTTCGACGAAATAACTGGGGCTGAGTCACACAACAAAGAGATGTCTACACTTAAAAAAACCTTGAGCGTGTTTGGCGGAAGTATCCCACTAGCTATTCAAGCGGTACTACAGGCTACAGATAGCGGTGAGGTCAGTAGTGGCGAACAGGTAGTCGCTGTTACATCTGATACGGCACTCGTGGTCACAGCTTCTACCACGAAGGATTTCCTAAGCAATACTGTGGGTTTGCAGGTGAATGAAATTATCTGCAAACCGCGTCAGTTTACTATTGCAAGACCAGTCCCTAAACCGACAGAAATTTCAAGGCTTACGGCCAAGCCACCTCTCGTCATAGAAGGGCGTAAGGAAGGGCGAAAGTTCCGGGATACCACCGAATAGAAATCCATTTTGGTGTGTCAAATATGTTTATGCCCTTGTAACTCTATGATTATCCTTAGGTTAGGTGCTTTTGGGACTTGACATGCGTTTTTTGGGCCAAAAACGCAAAAAAACGAGAAGCGCGTTTATCGTTCTAATCCGCACCCACCGCCCTACCTGCCGGGGTTAGCCATCGAAAGAGCAACGTTGCCGCAAATGCTCCGGCCAACTGGGCAACGATAAATCCGGCTGTATCGGCCGGTCTGATACCGGCAAACGTATTGCTCGCGGATCGGGCAAGAGTGACGGCCGGGTTGGCGAAAGAAGTAGACGCGGTGAACCAATATGCGGCAGTGATGTAGGCGCCCACAGCAAAGGGAACTGCGGAGGGCCGGTGCCTGGCGCATCCCCAGATGACAGAGAGCAGACCGAAAGTAGCGATGAACTCGCTGAATATCTGAGCGGGGCCGGTGCGGACGTGCGTCGACGCAGTGAATAGTGTGAGCCCGAACATGAGATGAGCCGCCGCAACTCCGGCAAATGCTCCGGCCAACTGTGCCGCGATATATGCCGGACTCTCGCGCCATGCGATACCGCCCTGCCAGGCATCGGCAAGCGTCACTGCAGGATTGAAATGCGCCCCCGAGATAGGCCCAAAGGCGAGGATCAATGCGACCAGGGCCGCACCCGTGGCAATCGTGTTCGCCAACAGAGCGAGGGCGACATTACCCGCCGCTAACTTTTCCGCCATGATGCCGGACCCGACAACTGCGGCGAGCAGAAGCAGCGTCCCCATAAACTCGGCGACCGTGCGGCGCAAAAGACTTGGCCTCATGAGCGACCGATACTTTCGATCTCTCTTTGGATAGCGAGTTGTTGGAGAGTCGCCAGCGGCAGCGAAAGGAAGAGACCGATTCTGCGGTCGAGCACGACAAACGCATCGCGGAAGGCGCGTTCGATCTCCTCTGGCGAGCCTTTTACCGCTGCAGGGTCGGGGATTCCCCAGTGCGCAGTCATCGGTTGCCCGGGCCAGAAGGGGCACACTTCATTGGCTGCGTTGTCGCAGACCGTGAAGACAAAGTCCATGCGTGGCGCATCGGGCGCTGCGAACTCATCCCATGATTTGCTGCGCAATCCCTCGGTTGATATTCCAGCCGATTCAAGCTGCTTCAACGCCTCAGGCCGCGGCGTTCCCGAGGGATGGCTGCCTGCACTGTACGCGGTAAAACCGCCCTTGGCCCTATGGTTCAGGATGGCCTCCGCCATGATGGAGCGCGCGGAGTTTCCGGTGCATAGAAACAAAACGTTATAGTGTGTCGGCATCGCGTCAGCCTTTCTGCCGGCGAACAGCAACCCGGTTCGCAGCAGGCTGCACTCGGTTTAGTAGCGCGAATAAATGCGCTCTGGAACTTGCCCTCGACCAGAGGCGCAATCTCATCCACTGCAATGCCAGCTTCGGTCAGGAATACACGTGCATCCTCGATGTCGTAGCTGCGGGTTGTCTCGAAGCTGACATCAGCAAAGCCAGCGGCGATCAGTTTTGCGCGATAGTCTTCTCTTTCGAGCGCTCCGGCGATGCAACCCACCCAAAGCAACATGCTCTGCCGTACTTCTTCCGGAACCGCACCATTGACGACGACATCCGACACTGCAAAGCGGCCGCCGGGCCGGAGAACACGAAATGCTTCCCGCAAGACACGCCCCTTATCTGCGGAGAGATTGATGACGCAGTTCGAAATGACCACATCGACCGAGTTATCCGGCAGCGGAATGTTCTCAATCTCGCCCTTCAGAAACTCGACGTTGACCGCACCCGCTTGTCGCTGATTCTCTCGTGCAAGAGCGAGCATGTCATCCGTCATATCGAGACCGTAGGCCTTGCCCGTCGGCCCTACTCTCTTCGCAGACAGCAGCACGTCGATACCGCCACCAGAGCCAAGGTCCAAGACCGTCTCGCCCTCCCTCAACTCGATCAGCGCGGTTGGGTTGCCGCATCCCAGCGACGCGAGGACCGCATTCTCAGGAAGCGTCCCCGTCTCCTGCTCGTTGTATAAGTCCTTGGTGATCGGGTCGCAGCAACGCATAGCGGGATCGCAACACGCAGTTGCGCCAGAACTCGGCTACGCTCCTCGCTATCGAGCCATACTTCTCACGAACGGCGGTTTGATTATCCATGGATCGGCGCCTCACATACGCCAAGACGAATATATGGCTCTCAGCACATATACGTCAAGGCGTATATTTATTGAATGGCCCGAGCTGCAAAGCCGTTCGATCTCGTGAAGCTATTCGCCGCACTTGCCGACCCGACGCGCCTGCGACTGCTGAATCTCATGAACGGGCGCGAGGTCTGTGTCTGTTACTTCGTCGAGATTCTGAAGCAAGGGCAGCCGAAGATCTCCCGCCACCTCGCCTACCTTCGCCGTGCAGGGATCGTGGAGGCGAGGCGCGAGGGCAAGTGGATGCACTACCGCATCGAGCGACCAGACGACACCAGAGCGGCCTCGATTCTCGACGCAACCCTCAAGTCATTCGAGACGGACCGGAGACATGCAAGCCGACCTCGCCCGGCTGGGGCAGGCCTGTTGTGAGCCTCAGAGGTTCGTGACACTACAAGGCGCGCCAATGCCGATGACCTTATCGCAAATGCGATAAATACCGAGAAGTCGGCTTGTCGGCAGCGATATCGGGTTTTGAGAGGTAGATTCTCTTTGCGAGTGACAGACAAATAGAGCAATGGCCATGGAACGCTGTGACTTTCGGCAGTGATATCGGACTTTGAGAAGCAGATTCCCTTTGGGAATAACAAACAAATAGAGCAAAGGCCATGGAACGCTGTGGCGAGGTCAGCCCAAAATGTCTGTCAGATTTACGCCACTGTAATCTTTCGCCGGTGGGGGTTTCATACACTGGGGTTTATGCGTGATGAACCTATGACTTACAGTAGCGCTCCGGGGCTGAGCGAGGGAACGACCATATTGAAGCTGGCTGGGCCGTTGACGATCTCGACGATGTTTGGATTTCAGGATGCGTTCCGGATGATGACGCCGAAGGTGCTGATTCTGGATATGCACGAGGTGCCGTATATGGATTCGGCCGGGCTGGGGCTGATCATGAACTACTACGTGGCCGCAGCCGACCATGGCCGCAGATTCCTGCTGGCGGGTGTGAATGAGCGGGTGAAGGCACTGTTCGAGATGACCAGAGTGCAGGGTGTGCTGACGAGCTTCCCTACGGTCGAGGCGGCGGAGGAGAGTCTCTAGTTGCCGGCTCTGCCGATTTAGGTTCGCCTCATTCGCAGCAATATGGCGGCAATAGGCTGAATTCCTAACAGATCGCAGGATGGCTTCGCCCGCGCTTGAGTTGCGGGCGAAGCTGTGAAGGGAAACTACTGCGGGGTGATGATGCCGCCTACGGGTTTGCTGGTGGGCAGGGCTGGTTTCTTCTCCGTAGGACGCTTGAGGTGCATGGCTTCGGCGGTCATGTCGACGTATTTGAGGCCGGCGCCGGTGTTGAAGAGGACGACCTTGTCGGTTGACTTGAGATCGCCGGAGGCGATGAGCGCGTCGTAGGCCGCGGTGGCTGCCGCGCCTTCGGGCGAGAGGAAGATGCCCTCGTGCTTTGCCCAGTCTAAAATGCTCGCCAAAATCTGTTCATCTGGATAAGCGAGGGCTGCGCCGCCGGATTGACGGACGATGTCGAGGATGATGGCGTCGGCGTAGGGCTTGGGTACGCGGAGGCCGGCGGCAAAGGTGGCGGCGTTCTGGAAGAACTCGCTGGCCGGTTTGTGTTCGGCGAAGGCTTTGGCGATGGGCGCGCAGCCGCTGGACTGGAGAGCGTACATCTTCGGGCGCTTGCCGGAGACCCAGCCGAGGGCCTCCATCTCTTCGAAGGCCTTCCACATGCCGATGAGACCAACGCCGCCGCCGGTGGGATAGAAGACTGCGTCGGGGTACTGCCAGCCGAGTTGTTCGACCAGTTCGTAGCCCATCGTCTTCTTGCCTTCGACACGGAAGGGCTCTTTGAGGCTGGAGATGTCGAACCAGACCTGGTGGATGGGGGTGTTGGCGTCCTTCTGGGCCTTGATGTTTTCGCCTACCATGCGGGCGCAGTCGGAGATGATGCCGTCGACCATGGTGACGTCGGCGCCGTAGACGATGCCTTCGAGGTAGTTGGCGAGGGGGACGTCCTGCGGCATGAAGATATGGGCGGTGATGCCGGCGGCGGCAGAGTAGGCGGCGAGTGCGCCGGCGGCGTTGCCAGCGCTGGGGACGGCGAGGTGCTGGAGGCCGTAGTGCTTTGCCATGGTGACGGCCATGCCGAGACCGCGAGCCTTGAAGGTGCCGGTGGGGTTGGCGCCCTCCTCTTTGATGTAGAGGCCGGGGTAGCGCTTGCTGTGGATCATGGGCGTCCAGCCTTCGCCGAGGGTGACGGGGGTCACATCGGGAAGGACGCTCGAGTAGCGCCACATGCCGAGACTGGCAGTGGAGGCGGCGGCACGCGCGGCGATTTCGTCACGCTTCGCAGTCTTTTTGAGCTGGTCCATGTCGTATCGGACATAAAGGGAGCCGGCGCAGAGGGGGCAGACGGTGTGGGGGATTTCGGCAGAGACGTGGTGGTGACAGCGGGAACACTCAAGGAAATCGATAGCAGCCATATATTAGATTCTACTGGATAACCCGATGGGGCGAATAGCCCCTGTTGCATCCGTGGGGGTTTTAGATTTCGTCGATGGGCGTGCTTGTTCGGCGGCGGCTTTCTATTCTGTATGGACAGAGTTTTGGCGGGTTGGGGAGGAGATGCGGCAGACACTGTCTATCCTACTGCATCTGCGAAAAATGACGTCTTCAGGTAATAGGGCGGAGGCATCGGCCAGGAAGGGGTTGCCAATCGTAGTTCGATAGGCATACTATCCGTTTCGGTTCAGCGAAATTCACTAATTTGGGTGCATATCGCAGAACAAGACCTATTGCATGAAGAGCTTCCCAATAATCTACGTCTCGGTTTGAGTTTCATAACCAACTTCCTGATGGGGCGGTTATACCCCTCAGCGCGCTTTGAAGGGAAAAAGACATGGCATGGTACGCCTATTGCATTGCAGAACGGCAGGCTTTTCCGGAACTTAGCCGGCATCGCCGTCCGATGCCTCTGGCTGGAGTTTCGGGGATGTTCGGAAACCAGACTTTCCTTTTTCCCGCCAGCGATCTTGCGGTGATCGTCTCAGAACATAGCGCGGAAGATAGTGCCCGGATGGACCAGCAGTCGGCCAAAGACCACGCCCGCGTGATTGCAGACTGCTTCAAGCTATCGACTGTGCTTCCCTTTCGTTTTGGCACCACGTTTCAGGATGACGATGCTCTGCGGCGCTCGGTGCGATCGAACCAGCGTCACTTTCAGGCCAATGTTGAACGTCTCCGGGGCAAAGCCGAGATGCACCTGAAGGTGCTGGTGGACGACATCTGCCCAGGCACGGCTACCCGGGACATGACGGTTGGCCAACAATATCTGACGAGCCTGCGCGAGAGTGCCAGCCGCCAGCGGGAGCGCCAGTCAAAGGCGCGTGCGCTTTCGATCCAGATGCATCGCATGTTTCTTCCGCTCGCCGAAGAGATTACCTGCAAGCGGATGGACACAGGCAAGATGCTGCTGGACATCGCCCACCTGATCGACAACAAGACGGTGGAGCGCTACCAGAACAAATACACCTCAGCCACGCTGGAGCTGAAGGACTGCCGGATGCAGCTGTCTGGACCGTGGCCTCCATACCACTTTGTGCATCGCACCACACCACAGCATCAGCACAGCGCCTAAAAGTAAGAGATACAGCTCCCCTCCACCGAATAAATCGTGGAGGGGAGTTTTTTTGTGCTCTCTTGCTTAAGCTATTTGCCTTCTTTGGGTTATGGATCGATGCTCGGATGGCCAACCGCTGCGCATCCGGGTAGATGCGTACACCCTTTGTCTTTTCCCAGGCATCGCACACAATAGTTGCGATACATGGCAGAATCAATATGTTCAGGCGACTATCTGAGTTTTTAAGGGAGAACGTGGAATGGATCGTCATACGAAGTTTTTTAAGGCTGCAGTGCTTACGGCCGGGCTGAGTGGGATGTTGGGAGCGTCGGCAACCGGGCTCTATGGCCAGGAACCGAACCCCACCGCACAGATGGCTCCCAAGGACCAACCGCAGATTGAGAAACAGGACAACGGAATCTACCTGTACCGCGTGAAGGTGGTTCAGCGCGATCTGGACGCTGTGAACTACCTGCATCGCAGCGGTTCGACCGATATCGGGTTCAGAGGTACGACCCTGTTGCCGCTCGCGAAGGGTGAGGCGAAGGTGACCAGCGAACGGGGCGGAATTCACATTGAGGCACGGTTTCAAGGACTAACGCCGGCTAATGGATTTGGCCCGGAGTACCTGACGTATGTTCTGTGGGCCATTACCCCCGACGGACGACCGAACAACCTGGGCGAGGTACTTCCGGCAGGAACGAAGAACAACATCGACGTGACGACTGCGTTGCAGTCCTTCGGGATGATCGTTACCGCAGAGCCATATTTTTCTGTGACCCAGCCGAGCGACGTCGTCGTACTGCAAAATGTGATTCTGAGTAACAAGACCACTGGCGTGCTTGAAAAAGTTAATGCCCACTATCTGCTGCTGCCGCGTGGAACCTACGCCCAGACAGAGGGAGCGAAGTCGAATCCGAATCCGATTACTCGCGATGAAAAGTCTCCGCTGGAGCTGTATCAGGCCAATAACGCCATCCGTATCGCGCAGGCAGCGGAGGCGGACAAATATGCCCCGGAGATCATGAAAGAGGCGATGCAGGACCTGCAGAATGCGACCGCGATCGATCAGAACAAGAAGGGCAATCGCATGCTGGAGATCACCTTTGCGCGTCAGGCGGTGCAGCGTGCCGAGGATGCTCGCCTGGTGACTCTGCGTAGACAGGCTGCGGAACGGCAGTTGAACGCCGATAACGCCAAGCGGGATGCCGAGGCGCAGGCACAGCAGTCTCAGCTACAGGCCCAGGAGGCCGCGCTGGCAGCAGAACGAGCCAGAGCAGCACAGGCTGAGGCTGACGCCGACCGGGCTCGCGCCGAAGCAGCAGCAGCCGAGGCCCAGTCAAGAGCAGCCGCGGCGAATAAGAGCGCTTCGGATGCGAATGCTGTTCGCGAGAAGCTTCGCGCACAGCTGAACAGCGTACTGGCCACGAGCGAATCGGCACGTGGGCTGATCGTCAATATGTCGGACGTGTTGTTTGACACCGGCAAGTACACGCTGAAACCGAATACGCAGATCAGCCTGGCGAAGGTTTCGGGAATTCTGCAGGCCTATCCCGGACTGAAGCTTCAGGTGGAGGGCTATACGGACAGCGTGGGCGGTGACGAACTCAACCAGAAGCTCTCAGAGAATCGTGCTGATGCGGTTCGAGACTTCCTCGTCACCCAGGGGGTTCAGCAGGACAATATCTCCGCTACAGGCTACGGCAAAGCGAAGCCGGTAGCGGACAACGCAACGGCGCAGGGTCGCGCACAGAACAGGCGCGTGCAACTGGTAGTTTCAGGCGACGCAATCGGAGTCGAGCAGAGCAGTCCGGATGCGGCCCCGGCTGCAGCAACTCCTCAGTAAACCATTCGCTCCAAATTGAAAACGAAGGGCCGCGCGATGCGGCCTTTTGTTTTTTTATATATAAGAGTTTATGGCATCTATTAAGGGAAAGACCGTATTCGTTACCGGGGCAAGCTCCGGAATCGGCAGAGCGACCGCAATCGCCTTTGCTCAGGTGGGCTGTCGCCTGCTTGTGTGTGCACGCCGTCTTGATCGGCTGGAGGAGCTTCGGCAGACACTGACATCCGCGGGAGCAGCCGCAGTGCATAGTTTCCAGCTCGATGTGCAGAACCGCGCGGAGGTAGAGACGACGATCGCTAACCTTCCTGCGGATTGGAGGGAGATCGACATCCTGGTGAACAATGCCGGCTTGAGCCGTGGTCTCGCCAAGGTGTACGAGGACGATCCGCAGAACTGGGAGGAGATGATCGACACCAACGTAAAGGGATTGCTGTATGTAACGCGGAGCGTTGTGCCAGCCATGGTGGCGCGTGGTCGTGGGCACGTCATCAACTTGGGATCGACGGCTGGGTATATGACGTATGCGAACGGTGCCGTCTACTGCGCTACAAAGGCAGCCGAGAAGGCCATTAGCGAGGGGCTGAAGATTGACTTGATGGGGACGCCGGTCCGCGTGACTTCTGTCGATCCCGGCATGGTCGAAACCGATTTCAGCAAGGTGCGTTTTCGGGGAGATGAGGAGAAGGCGGCGAAGGTGTATCAAAACATTACTCCGCTCGAACCGGAAGATGTTGCCGAGGCGATTGTGTGGGCTGCAAGCCGGCCGTCCCACGTGAATATTCATAACATCGTGATGACGACGATCGATCAGGCCAACTCGATGATTCTGCATCGCCGCGGCTGATCAGGCGCGTTTAGAGATGAATCGACCAGCCGAGTTCCGTGAGCTTCTCTTCGATATCGGCAAGTGCGATGGTGAGTGCAGACCGGCGATGCGGGCTTGAGGTACGCTCAGAGAGAATGCGCTCGCGCTGCAACTCCAGAGCCTGTCGCTTGCGTTTGCGGTCGGCAAGCTCTGCGTCATTATTTTGAGCGACAGGCTTTGGAGCAGCAGCCTGATTTTGCTGTTCTTCCACGGATTTACTCTCCCATCCTCGCGACATAGACTCATTCTACGCCGTGCCAAATCAATAAATAAAATAGTTTCATGTGAATAGAACTCAACCCACGCCTTTTTGATCGATAAGCATCCAAATTCACAGAGGGAATATGTACGCCTACCAGATAAGGCAGTTCGGAGTAGACCAGTTAGAACCGGTAAAACTTCCAATGTTACAAATAGCGCCGGGAATGGTGTTGATGAGGGTTCACGCTGTCTCGCTGAACTACCGCGACCTGATGATGGTGAGTGGGACGTATAACCCGAAGATGGAGCTGCCGCGAATTCCCTGTTCGGATGGCGCCGGTGAGATCGTTGCGATTGGCGATGGCGTCAGTCGAGTGAAGGTTGGAGATCGGGTATGCGGGATCTTCATGCAGCAATGGCTGGATGGGCCGCTAACGGCGGTGAAGTCGAAGGCGGCGCTGGGCGGAGATGTCGATGGGATGCTCGCGGAGTATGTCCTGCTCGATCAGGATGGTGTTGTTTCATTTCCGAAGCATCTGAGCTATGAAGGAGCGGCGACACTGCCGTGCGCAGGGGTGACGGCATGGAACGCTTTGCACCATGCTGGAGAGACCGCTCATCCTGCTCTTGTCGGCGACACGATTGTGATTCAAGGAACCGGCGGTGTGTCGATCTTCGCGCTGCAGTTTGCGAAGCTGCTTGGGGCCAGAGTGATCGGGACCTCGTCGAGTGAGGAGAAACTGAGCCGCGCTCGCGCACTTGGGCTCGATGCCGGATGCAACTACAAGGGACGTCCTGAGTGGTCGAAGTGGGTCTCCGAAGTCACTGACGGTTTGGGCGCGGATCGCATCATCGAGGTCGGCGGAGCGGGTACGTTCGGGCAATCTCTTCGTGCAGCACGCTTTGGGGGTGTCGTCACGCAGATCGGAGTGCTGGCGGGCGGAGCAACTTCAGATCCGTTTCTATTTACGACGATTCTCCACAAACAGATTTGCGTGCAGGGGATCTCCGTCGGCTCGCGAGCCATGTTCGAAGAGATGAACGCAGCCATTGCGACGGTTGAGATGCACCCCGTCGTCGATCGAGTCTTCCCCTTCGATCAGGTGCGAGAGGCTTTTCTGTACATGCAGTCGGCATCGCACTTTGGCAAGATCGTGATCCGCATACCGTGAACAAAGGGCAGCCTCTATTTGGCTCGGCCTGTAACGGTTTTAGAGTCTGGATCAACGCTTCTATTGCTTATAATCGTAGTGAGCGCCGGGGGATGAATGGCTGTGATCGTAGAGATTGAAGGCCTGCAGAAGATCTATGACGGCAAGCAGCGCGTGGTTGCCGTAGACGGCATCGATCTCAGCGTGCGAGAGGGTGACCTCTTTGGCCTTCTTGGACCGAATGGCGCTGGCAAAACTACGACGATCAGCATCTGCACTACGCGCGCTTTGCCAACCGCAGGCCGGGTGCGTATTGCCGGGATTGACGTCGTCAAAACGCCTGCTCTGGCGCGTCGTTGTATCGGCGTCGTGCCGCAGTACAACACGCTCGACCGCGCATGCACCATCTTCGAGAACATCCACTTTCACTGTCTCTACTTTGGATTTTCCGGCGCAGAGGCGAAGCAGAGAACGAATCAGCTGCTCTCTCAATTCCACCTGACGGAACGAGCGGCTGCCTATCCGTCGCAGCTCTCCGGCGGCCTGGCGCAACGGGTGCAGATCGCTCGTGCGATCGCTCACCATCCCAAGGTTCTCTTCCTCGATGAGCCCAGCGCAGGGCTCGATCCGCAGAGCCGCATCGCCATGTGGGAGGCCGTGCGCGGCCTGCGCGAGGAAGGGATCACCGTCGTTCTGACCACGCATTACATGGAGGAGGCGGACGAACTCTGCGACCGTGTCGCCATCATCGACCATGGCAAGATCCTGGTGCAGGACACGCCAGCCGCGTTGAAAGGTTCGGTCGGCGCGCAGAAGCTCTACGAACTTGACCTGAGGAGCCATGAGAATCTTCCGACCCTGGTTCAACAGCTGAAGCAACTCTCCGGCGTCGCCAGCGTCGAACCTACCTCGACCGGTGTTCGCATCTTTGCGCACGGCGCCGATGGTCTTCTGTCCGATGTGGTGCGTGAGGCGAACCCCTATGGTCTGCGCGACCTTACGATCACTGAAACCAGCCTCGAGACTGTCTTCATCCAGCTTACGGGTCGAGACCTTCGCGAGTAGTTGCTGCACAACGAGACCCTATGACCGAACTAGCCGAACTCGAAACAACCCACCCGCAGATCAGGCGCGGCGCGGAAGGCTCAAAGCTGATGCAATACACCCGCGCCTTCGGTGGCCTCTTTTTGCGTGATCTGTATGTTCTGCGACGGGAGCTCTTCCCTTTCGTGATCCGCGTCTGCATGAATCCGCTGCTGTTTCTTTTTGTCTTCACCTTCATCATGCCGCACATGAGCGGTGGAGCGGCGATGAACCCCACGGCCGCCATGGCCGGCATGAACTTCAGCACCGTTCTGCTGTCAGGTCTTATGGCCGTCGCTATTATGTTCAGCGGGATTGCTGCCGTTGCCCTGCCGCTCGCACAGGAGTTCGGCATCACGCGCGAGATCGACGACCGCGTGATGTGCCCTCTTCCGGTAGCCGCGGTCGCCATTGAGAAGATCTGCTTTTCCGCGTTGCAGAGTCTTATCGCGGCTGCTATCGTCTTCCCGCTTGCGTATTACATTCCGTCGACGCCTGTCGTGGCTCACGTCGACAGCTGGCCCTTTCTGCTGACCGTTCTCGTTCTCGCCAGTCTCACCTCAGGCGCTCTCGGGCTTACGATCGGCACCAGCGTGAAGCCGCAGCAGATCGGTCTCATCTTCGGAGTGGTGGTGATGCCGATCACTTTTCTGGGTTGTGTCTATTACCCCTGGGCTGCGCTGAGCCATCTTCGGTGGCTGCAGATCGGTGTACTCATTAACCCGATTGTTTATATGAGCGAAGGTCTACGCTCCGCGCTCACGCCGGCGCTTCCTCATATGCCGCCGCTGCTTATCCTGACGATGCTTGTCTTTTTTCTTGCTCTGCTCACGTGGCTGGGCATTCGAGGATTTCTTCGCCGCGTTATTGGTTGAGCCAAAGTATATTGCGGATGAGAAGCTAAACGTGTTTCAGTTTTTCTCTCAGATCTTTTGCGATGAGTTGACCGTGAAAGCGCCCGTTCTCAATAAAAATTTCGTTGGTGCGCTCCCCTGCTACGATTACTCCGGCAAGATAGATTCCCGGGACATTACTTTCCAATGTGGCAGCATTGCACACCGGGCAGCGGGCGTTTGTGTCGTCCAGAGCCACTCCGAGGCGCTCGATGAAGCTGAAGTCCGGGTGATAGCCGGTTAGCGCGAAGACAAACTGATTCGATAACGTCACGGCGCCCTGCGGGGTGGAGATGGTTACGTCGTCTTCCGTGATGTCCGGTCACGTTGCTTTTGAAGTAGGCTTTGATCTCGCCGTTCTTCACGCGGTTGTTGATGTCTGGAAGAATCCAGTACTTCACGTGGCGATGCATCTCTGCGCCACGATGTACCAACGTCACCCTGGCTCCATGTCGCCATAAATCGAGTGCAGCAATCGCGGCTGAGTTCTTGCCGCCGATCACCAGCACCTCGAGGTCGTAGAACGGGTGCGGCTCATGATAGTAGTGCTTTACCTTGCTGAGATCTTCGCCGGAGATTCCAAGATAGTTCGGCAGATCGTAGTAGCCGGTGGCGATGACCAGTTTGCGCGCGCGATGCTGCAGCATGCGGCCAAACCGATCCATGGTGTGAACGGTAAAGTTGCCGTCAGCGCCCTGGACTCGCTCGACGTTTTCATACTGTCGAATGTCCAGGCGGTAGTGCTCTGCAACCTTGCGATAGTACTCCAGGGCTTCGTTGCGATTGGGCTTCTGGTTGGCGCTGGAGAAGGGCATGTTGCCAATCTCCAGAAGCTCTGGCGTGGTGAAAAACGTCATGTTCGCAGGGTAGTGAAACAACGAGTTGCAGAGGCAACCCTTATCGACCAGTAATGCCGTAAAGCCTGCTCGTTGTGCCTCGATCGCGCAGGCGAGTCCTGTAGGCCCGGCCCCAATCACAAGCAGATCAACTATCTCTGAAGCCGCAACCTCGCCCATGACTCCATTCTACTGAAGATGAGTCGAGCGCCACGAAGCGGCGAGCTAGTTGTCGAGCGTTACCAGCTTGTGGGCGATTGCAAACAGGGCAAGCTCAAGGCGAGTCGAGACGCCGGTCTTGTCGAAGATGTTCGACAGGTGGCGTTTCACGGTCTCTTCGCTGATGGCGAACTGCTTGGCGACATCTTTGTTGCTGCAGCCTTCAACGATGCAGGTAACGACCTCAAGCTCACGCGGCGTCAGGCCGTATGTCTTGCGCTCCGGTACCGCAGCGGCCTGCTTCATGAGGGCGTTGAGCGCCGTCACCAGATTTGCGACGCGCTCGCCGCCGATCCAGTAGTCGCCCGAGAGTACCGCACGCAACGACTTCGACAGATCGCCGGCCACGGCATCCTTCAGGACGATTCCGCGAGCGCCGATCTGCAACGCTTCGATGATCTGCTGTGTCGAGATCGTGCTGGTGAGCATGATGATCTTGACCCGCGGCGACTTGTTCATGATCGCGCGCAAGGCTTCAAGCCCGGGCAGACGAGGCATCGCCAGATCGAGCAGAAGAATGTCCGGCTCCAGCTCGAGCGTCTGCGTGATCGCTACGTCGCCGTCCTCGGCTTCGCCCACAACCTCAAGGCCGGGCTCATTCTCCAGCATGTTCTTCACGCCGAAGCGCACGACAGGATGATCGTCGGCGACTACGATACGAATTGGCGCCGCTACCCCTGAATCATCAGATTTTCTGATTGCATCCTTCATTACACCTGTTCTCCTGACACTCCGGTGGCCCGATCCTGAACGATTTCGCGTGCGATCAGCATACCGCGCAGCCGTTCGTACGCGGCGAGGAATTCCTTGAGCGAAACTACATGGTCATCACTCAAACCTTTTGTTTCCATTGATGTTGCAAGTGTTTGCAACTCAATGGCGCCCACCATACCGCAGCCACCTTTTATAGCGTGGGCCTCTCTCTTGTACGTAACATCATCCCCATTGGATGCCGCGAGCCGCATCTCTCGAAGGCGGTTCTCCGTGTCGGTAAGGGTGAGCGAGTAGAGCTGTCTCCAACCGGGGAGGTTGTATCGACTCGGCGAGCTTGCGGTATATGGACTCATCCAGGATGGCTACGTTTGTTTCGGCTGGTTTTTTTCGTGCGTTGGATGTCCCGCCGGCGATTGCTGCAGCGAACTCCTCCATCGTAAAAGGCTTCAGCAGGAATCCATCGAACTCGCGGCCGGATGTCATCCTCCGGCGCGGTTGCGCTCATTGCAAGCAGTGTCGTTGCTGGGCCGCACAGGGCGCGCAGCTCGCCGAGCCAGCGGGTTGCCCGATATCCCCGGCATCTGCAGATCGGTCAGGACCACCTGAGGGAGCGGATTCGCCTTCTGTAGATGGAGCAGAGCCTCATCTCCCGATTCAGTCGTCTCCACGGCATATCCGGCGTCCTGCAGCAGAAGGGCAAATACCTCCCGGCTTAGAGCATCGTCATCGATAACCAGAACCCGCACCGGCATAACGGCATTCTTCCTCAGCGCAAAGAGTATCAATTGACGGACCTCAGTACCACTCCCACGCAGGATGGCGGTAAAGTAGTTTCCATGGCCCCGGACGAGCAGCAGAAGCAGCCAACCCAGGAAGCTCAAGTTGCCGTGGACCTCGCCGCCCTGTCTGCGCGGGTCGAATCGTTGGAGCGACAACTGGCATATCTGCGGACGCAACCCTCTGGGAGACTGCAGCAATCCGCACCTCCGCCACCGCTTTCGCCGCCGCCTCCGACGCCAAGACCAAACGAAGAAATCTCACCGGCTCCGAACTTTGCCCAACACCTTCCCAAAGCCAGCGGGTCACTCGAAGACCGTATCGGCTCTCAGCTCTTCAGCCGTATCGGAATTGTGGCTCTGCTGATAGGAGCCACTCTGTTTCTGAAGTGGGCGATCGACAACCATTGGATCGGGCCGATGGGACGGGTACTCGCTGGGCTCATCGCGGGGGCGGGCGTCGTCGTCTGGTCGGAGCGGTTTCGCCGTCATGGGTTCAACGCGTTTTCGTACTCGCTGAAGGCTGTCGGTAGTGGCGTGCTTTATCTTTCGCTGTGGGCGGCGTTCCAGCTCTATCATCTGCTGCCTGCTGGCGTCGCTCTCGGCGCCATGATCCTGGTGACTGCATGGAACGCATACATGGCATGGTCACAGAACAGCCAGATCCTCGCTGCCTACGCGGTGGCGGGAGGCTTCGCGACACCATTGCTGCTCTCTACCGGCGGCAACCATGAGGTTTTTCTCTTCACGTACATTCTGGCGATCGACATCGCCACCGTAGTCCTTGTCCAGCTGAAGTCATGGCCGCGGCTTTTGCTGGGCGCATTTCCAGCGACAGTAGCTTTCTTTATCGGCTGGTACGTTGAATACTATGGCGTCTTCAATGTCGCCGAACCGGTGGCGATCACTACGGTCTTCATCGCTCTCTTTTTCATCGTCTTCGTAATTCCGTCGATCGGTGTTGGTGATACAAAACAGACGGACCCGCCGATCACCGACGTCTTTCTTCCGTTGGCGAATGCTACCTTCGCGGCTCTGGCCCTCTACTCCGTTCTGCAAGACTCTCATCACCACGACCTGCTGCCGTGGGTTGCTGTCCTTCTGGGAGCGGTTTACCTGGGCCTGATGCGTCTGCCTCAAAGCCGCATGACCTCCGCGGTCCATTTGTCGCTGGCGGTGGTGTTTCTTACCATTGCTATCCCGCTAAAAGCGAGCGGGCAGTGGATCACAATTGGGTGGCTGGCCGAAGGCGTCGCCCTTCTGTGGGTCTCGGCACGTCTTCTGAGCACAGCATCGCAAACAGAGGAAGTCAGCACCAATCGCATCCTGCGTCGGCTCGCCATCGCGGCCCTTGTGCTTGGCTTCTGTGGTCTTCTGGTTCAGCCTTTCTGGCTTTATTACCGGATAGACACCGCTTTCCTCAACAGCCGCTTCGCCACCTCTCTGTTTGGAATCGCCGCACTGGCTGCCTCCGCTGCGATTGCTCTTCGTGCCAGACGACACGAAGACTCAGGTTCGCCAAGCTGGCTGCAGATTGCCGGTGCGTCCATCATTGCGCTCAACCTTGTCGCCGTTCTTGCCTGTGTGCGTGAGCTTGAGACGACATGGAGACACACCAGCGTGGATCCCGAGGCCGATCTGCAGAAGTCGCTCGCAGTCTCAGCCTTTCTTATGTTGTACGGAGCGGCTTTGCTGGCTATTGGTTTTTGGAAGCGCTCCGCATTCCTCCGCTGGCAGGCACTCATCCTGCTTGTCTTCACGATTGGTAAAACTTTTCTCTACGACACGCGCAACCTGAGCCAGGGCTACCGTATTCTCAGCTTCCTGGGCATCGGCGCGTTGCTGATGGCTATCAGCTTTGCGTATCAGAAGGACTGGCTGGCGCTGCGGGATCATCCGTCGACGACGGAGATTGTCGAGGGCAACGGCGCAACGAAAGGAGCAGATCAGTGAAGCATGCCATACTCTTCGCGTTGCTGCTCTGGCAGGCTACGCCAGGCGCCGAACGTGTCACTGCCGATCCGCAGTACATGCGCTATCAGCGCAGCATCACTCCCGCAGGCACAGATCAGAACTGCGCGGTCGTCGATCCTCTGATATTTCCTCACGCCGGCGCTTCCCTGAAAGACCTGCGGCTGTATCAGGCTGGCCACGAGGTTCCGTACGCGATCACGCTGAGCGAGCCGCAGCAGCCTGACAGTGATGCTGCGCGTGTCCGCAATCTTGGTCTGCGCGGGCGCAACATCGTATTCGATGTGGAGATGCCCAGCCGGCCTTACACGGAGATCACACTCGATCTTGCCGGACAGAATTTTCTCGCGACAGCTACTGTCTCGGGAACACACGATCCCAACTATTCCAATCAAACCAGCCTGGGCGAGTTCACGCTCTTCGATCTCACGTCGCAGCATCTCTCACGAAACACGACGCTTCACCTGCAGGAGGCGAGCCTTCCCTATCTGCACATCGAACTGGCGGTCTCTCCTGCGACGGGCAACAAAACCTTCACCGTAACCCCCGAGATGGTGCGCGGCGTCACGGTTCCACCCAGCCGCGAAGCGCAGTCGCTCTACACGACCGCCATCAAAGACACGACGATCACGCAACGCGGACGGCAGAGCGTCGCTACGTTTGATCTGCCGGAGCGTATTCCTGTTGAGCGCATCTCGTTCGACCTGGCGCCTGCTTATAAAGCTAACTTCAGCCGCGATATCCGCATCACGGATCGCCCTGCCGGCTCTGACTCTGTTAGTGAAAACCTCGCCGGCACGATCCTTCGCGTGCATCTTACCCAGGCGGGCCGGGAGATTCGTCACGAGCAGCTCAGTGTTCCTGTGACCCTCGGCTCGAATATGCAGAGCGCCGCAACGGTCGACGTGGCAATCGACAACGGCGACGATACGCCGCTTCCCATCACGGCCGTCCGACTTGAGATGCGTCAGCGCAAGATCTGTTTCGATACTGCATCGACGCAGCAGGTGACCCTCTTCTATGGAGATCCTGCTCTTACTGCGCCGCAGTACGACTATGCACGTCTCTTCACGCCATCGGACGCGATGCATGCAGCGCAGATGGGCCCCGAGCAACTCAATACGACTTATCGCGATCGACCCGACGCACGACCGCTCACCGACCGTCATCCACATCTGCTTTGGATCGCTCTGCTAGCCGTGGTGTGTGTCCTTGCGATCATTGCTATCCGATCTGCCAGGACCGTTCACCGGTAGTGCTTATCGAAGAGCCGCGTCGACCTCGCTCATCCAGTTCGGAGATTTCAGGATCTCGCGTGGCTTGGATCCATCGGCCGGCCCTACCAGGCCATCGTTGTACATCATGTCGATAAGATGCGCGGCGCGGCCATAGCCGATGCGCAGGCGCCGCTGCAGAAGCGATGTGCTGGCTTTGCCGAACTCAAACACCAGGCGCACGGCGTCGTCATACATGGGATCGTTGTTGTCGCCCTCAGCTCCGCCACCATCATTTTCTTTGCCCGCATCTTCCTTTGGCCCTTCAAGGAAGCCATGCACATACTCGGCCTCGCCCTGCGCCTTCCAGAACTTTAACAACCTCTGAGATCTCCTTCTCGGTAACGAAGGGAGCATGAACGCGCTGCACGCGGCTGGTGCCCGGGGGCAGATACAGCATGTCTCCGCGCCCGAGCAGACTCTCGGCACCGTTCGAGTCGATGATGGTTCGCGAGTCTACTTTGGTCGCGAGGCGGAAGCTCATACGTGTCGGCACGTTCGCCTTGATGAGTCCCTGTGATGACATCGACCGAGGGCCGTTGCGTCGCGAGTACAAGGTGAATTCCAACGGCTCGCGCCATCTGGGCCAGTCGCGTGATGGACTCTTCGACGTTGGACCGATCAAGCATCATCAGGTCGGCGAGCTCGTCGATGATGATGATGATGTAAGGCAACGGCTCCTGGCTTACATCTTCGAAGAGATACTCGCTGCCATGCTCAAACAGCTTGTTGAACTGGTCGATGTTGCGCACGTGGTTCGCGGCCAGCAGCTTCAGCCGTCGTTCCATCTCACGTACTGCGTTGCGCAGAGCGTTCGCGGCAAGCTTCGCCTCGGTGATGATCGGCGTAAAGAGATGCGGAATCCCTTCATACATCCCCAGTTCCACGCGCTTGGGGTCGACCAGGATCATGCGCACCTGCTCGGGTGTGCTCTTGAAGAGCACGCTCATAATCATTGCGTTGATCGCGACAGATTTACCTGAGCCGGTCGAGCCAGCGATCAGTACGTGCGGCATGCTGGCTAAATCCGCTGTGACGATGCGCCCGTTGATGTCTTTGCCGAGCGCAATCGCAAGCTTGCTCTTGGACTGTGCGAAGCTTTCACATTCCACCACGTCACGCAGCCAGATGGTCTCGCGCTCGTGGTTCGGGACCTGGATTCCGACGGTGCTTTTGCCCGGCATTCGTTCGATAAGAATCGACTCTGCCGCCATGGCGAGGCAAAGATCGTCCGCAAGCCCGGTGATGCGCGCGACCTTGACGCCAGCCTCCGGCTTGAACTCGAACGTGGTGACAACCGGTCCAGGATTGATCTGGGTGACCTGTCCATCCACGCCAAACTCGGCTGATTTCTCGACGAGCACCCGCGCCTCTTCGCGCAGAGCCTCTTCGCGCACGATCGTGTGCTCTTCGCTACGGTACAACAGCGAAGAGGAGGGCAGCTTGTAGCCGCGCACACTCTTCGGCACGATGGTCACGGGCTTGATATCCGCATCCGCGCGTCTGCCGAACGAGATGCCGCCAGGTAAAGAAGACGACGCAGCGGCAAATGGAGCCGTCGGCTCTTCAACCGCCTTCTTCGCGGCCCGTATTGGCGTCGGAGTCTTTAGCGGCAACAGGTCAGCGTTGTCAAAATGGAGTCCTCGATCGCCGAAGTTTGAAGCATCATCGAGCGCATGTTTCGGGGCTGCCGCCTTCGCCAGAACCTCAGCGAAAGGTGCAGCCGCTGCGGCCGCAGTACTGTAAGCAGTCACTGGGGGAGCGTCCACCAACGTCCGCGGCATTGCCTGCCACATGGAAGGCTGGCCCGTCGCTCCAGCCTCATCCGGCGCAGCCGCGATCGGCTCAACCCGCTTCTTGCGGCTCAACCAACCAAACAGACCGCTTAACAGCGTTGTGCTCTCAGGCTGCAGACGCTTTTGTTCCGCTGCCTCGGCAAGCTCTCGCGCGTGTCGCGCCTTCGCTTCGGCCTGTTCGCGCTTGCTTCCAAAGGTCTCTTCGACAGCAGCGGCCTGGGCATCGGCGCGCCTGCTTCGACGCTCGACCCACCAGTCCCAGAGACGTTGCACGAAGCCGAACCGGATCGTCGCCCACTCCCGCGCAGTATTGAAGGTGAAGGTCGTCGCTAGATACAGAGATACCGCGACCATCAGGGCCAACACGATGGCTGTGCCCGGCAGGTTTAAGTCGTGAACCATGAAGTCAGCCAGCAGCCTGCCCGTCGTGCCTTCCACCGGCAACGAGTGCCGCCACAGCATCGCTCCCGGCAGCAGTGCTATCGCCGCCGGTCCAAACACCACCCACATTCCAAGCCCAATCGTCTTCGCCAGCGGCGAGCCGGCCGGCCGCGACTGCATCCAGCAGATGCCCAGGCGCCCCAACACCAGCGGCAGAAAGAATGCAGCGACTCCGATCAACTGCAGCATCGCGTCCGCAAGATACGCTCCCACCATGCCGGTCAAATTGTGTGCAGGCCGTCCCGTGACATAGCGCCCCACAGTGTTGAACGAGGGGTCAGTCGGCGTATAGCTCGCCAACGCGAGCAGCAGCAACGCCGCGGCCACCAGGACGACCATCCCGATAATCTCATTCAGGCGGCGGTTGCGCGTCGGGGTCGATACCAGTCTTATGCTTCTCATTGGGGGGCCTTCATTAAGGGGTACGTGCGGCCTCTTTCGCACCGGCGCAGAACCACTGCACACCGGCTGATGCAAACCGAGTCCTCGAACCTCCAGAGCATCTCCGATTATCCCAGAGCGAGTCAGGCCGGGAGGGGTAAAGTAGGAAAACCTCCTTCGGGGGTATCCGGATGCAAACCCACGAGCGATCCAGGCATCTATCTTTCTATACTCGCCGCCGAGCCTATTCAGCCCGGCGGACCTTGGAATCGGTTGGCAGGGGCGTGGGGTTTTCGCGATTTCTCCTCCCTTGCCGCCGGCGAAGGAGAATCGCGCACAGCCGGCGGACCCTGCACCAACCGCACCTACATTTTCACGAATCCATTTCACTTCAAATTGAGGTTTTCATGTCAACAGACGCAGGCAGACAGCACGAGTTGCAACTTGCTCTCAACGAACTCATCAGCACTCTCCTCGACAGCCAAAAGGGCTTCGCCGAGATCGGGGAACATCTAAAGGACGAGACCCTGAAGCGCTACTTCCTGGCCGAATCATTGAAGCGAGCCAGCTTCCGCGGCGATCTTGAAGAGGTACTTCACCAGAACGGCGTCCACGACATCAAGGAATCAGGGACGACGATGGGGACTCTTCAGCGCGTTTGGGGAGACGTGAAAGCCAAACTGGGTGGAGGAGATCACACCCTTCTCGAGACAGCTGAGCAGGCTGAAGACGAAGCCAAAGAGGCCTACGCCGACGTGCTCGATCAGGACCTGCCGCTGCCCGTTCGCCAATTGGTCGCCGAGCAACAGGCGCATGTTCTTACTGCACACGACTTCGTACGCAACCATCGCGATGCGCTTGCAGCAAAGTAACGCACAAACAATTGACTAGAATCGATCAAGGACGGCGGGTTCAACCCGCCGCCCTTTGTTTGTTGTAGAAAAAACAGCAGAGGCGGAGGGAAATACGGCATGATCGGACGTGTCCTTCTTGCTGCTCTCTTCCTTCTCTCTGGCGCCTTTCATTTTTTTGCTCCACAACTCTATCTCCGGATCATGCCTCCGTATCTACCTTCACCGCTGATTCTTGTCTACGTCAGCGGTGCGGCTGAGATTCTGGGCGGAACAGGGCTGCTGATTGGATCGACTCGCAAGGTTGCTGCCTGGGGACTGGTCGCGCTGCTCATCGCCGTCCTGCCGGCAAATATCTACATGGCGACTGCCCATCTGCCTGTACCGGGTGTGATGGGCAATAGCTGGGCGCAGTGGCTGCGGATACCGTTGCAACTCCCTCTCATCTACTGGGCGTGGCTCTATACACGCGCTCGATAGAAGACAAAGTTTGGCGATTTCGCGATTTCAATATCCCGCGCGATATAAACCAAAGACCACACCTGACGCTATCAGGCAATAGATCCCGAAGAGGTACCAGCGTCCCTCTTCCAGCCAGCTGCTGAGCCACCTAAGAGCCACCAGCCCTGCGAGAAACGCAAAGAAGGCTCCGAGCAGCCCGGTCATCATGCTTCCGTGCAGGTCAATCGGCGTGCCTGCAGCGGCGGCTTCGTGCGATGCCTTCATCAATCGCAACACCTCGCGACCCACTGCGGGGGGCGTAAGCACGACCGCCAGCGCAAAGCTGAATCGCTCGGCCCGCTCTTTACTTGCGCCGGTCAACATACCGGTCGAGATCGTCGCGCCAGACCGTGAAAATCCGCGAAACGGCAGGCACAACCCCTGGATCGCTCCGATCCATCCGGCCTGCCGCATGGTCACGCTATCGCCGTAGACCTTTGGGTGCGCGCCCATGCGCCGCTTCTCCATCAGGCCTGCGAGGAGAATCAGAAGACCAGCCGCCGCCAGAGCCGGAGCGATCAGATCCAACCGGCCAAACAGCAGCTCGATCTCGGCTTTAGAAGCGCCTTTGAACGCCGTCTTCTCAATCGCTTTGATGATGACTTCGCCGATGACTGCCGTCAGCGCAGAAGCCCAGATCAAGCGGATGAGAAACCGCTTGAACGCATCCCCACTGGAGAAGTATGTCTTCTTCCACTGGCTCCAGAAGTAGACGATCACGGCGAACATTGTGCCTGTGTGCAACATCACCAGCATCAGCGTCATCTGCGGCGAAGAGGCGTCAAGCCCCATCAGTTTTTCGGCAACAACCACGTGCGCTGAGCTCGAAACAGGCAGCAGCTCCGCAAACCCCTGCACAAGCGCCAGGATAATTATCTTGAGAATCGACATGCCTTCATCCTAAAACGTCAGCATGTGTAAAGCGTGAATCGAAATGAGCCATGACCCGCGGAAGATACCTGTGGTCCGCGCTAATCCCGATCGCTTCCATAGATTGGGATGCCCTGCGACACGCGAAAGGCGATGCTGTCTCCTCGCGCGGCAAAGTCCGTCTTGGGATACTTTTCCTTCAGCTCCTGCGCGAGAGCCTGCGTGCGCTGAGCCGCGGCCTCAGACCGTTTGCGGTCATCCTGCACCGCATACATCGTCACGACCACACCCTGCCGGTATATCGCGTTGTAGAGCGCCTCCGCCGACTTGGGTCCATCGGGATATTGCTGCGCATACTTCTGATACAGCCCCGACTCCATCTCCGGACACTTCGGCAGACCCTGCCAATCCCCGCACAGCCTGTTATCCAGCAGATCGTACGCTGCCAACGCGGCGAACTTGCTGCCCGGATACACCTTCATCACCTTCTTCATCTCGCCCTCGTAGAGCTGCGGCCGCAGATAGGCCTCCTGCTCCTTCGCACTCGGCAGGGTGCTGGCATCGAGCTTATCAAGCTGCCAGCGAATATCGGCCGCTCGCCACGCTGCCTCCGCTGCCAACGCCGAATCCGGGAAGTACTCTGCAACGCGTTTGTATAGCAGATGCGCCGCTCCGGCGGCCCCCTTCGGCCCATGAGGATGTTCTGCTTCTTCCTCAAAGTTCGCGGCCGATCCAAACAAGATTGCATCGCCGCCTGCTGTCGTCGGTCCCAGAATTCCCTTGTCGCGGATCCATCCCGAAGCAGGGGTTACATTCGCATCCTCACCGAATTCAGGCTTGTTGCTGTCATTCTCGTTCGCGTCGTCGTTCACGTCGGTGTTGGCGAACACCTTCACCCACGGTCCGCTCCGCTCGACGATAACCACCTCGTGGCCCGGTGTCACGAGTGAGAGCTTCTGCGAATCTGCGTCTGCTGCGACATAAACGTTCGCATCGTGCAGTACGGTGGCCCTTGCAGCCTTGTCGTAGTTCTCAGCTTGCCTCTGGGCCTTCGTCTGCCCCGCAGCCAACCCAGTCGCAAGCAGCATCGCTGCTGCAACACCCATCACCGAAGATCGCCAAAGATAGGAAAACCGCATAGACACCAATTAGACGCGAAAACCAATCCGCTGGAAAGCAACAGCGTTCAAGCCGAGACAGGCCTGCCAACCTGCGCTGTAGCCAACTCACCTTCCAGCCGCTCCCGCAGCGCTGGCTCCAGATTCCCTCCGCTCAAGACCACTGCAACTTTCTTCGCCCTGGGCAGCTCATCGGCGTGGAACAGAGCGGCGGCCAGCGTCACCGCTCCACTCGGCTCCGGAACCAGTTTGGTCGCGCCCAGCATCACACGCATGGCGGCGAGAATCTCCTCCTCCGTCACAGAGACGATGCCATCGACAAACCGCAGCACGTGCGCAAAGTTCAGCACGCCGAGACTCTGTGTCCGCAGCCCATCTCCGATCGTCCGCGTCGTCTTCGCTGCGGGCCACTCCACCAGCGTCTTCGAGTAGAAGCTCTCCTTTGCGTCCGCTGCCAACTCCGGCTCCGCTCCCCACACCTTCACGTTCGGGTCTGCGAGACCGGCTTGTGCTGCCAGTTTCACTGCCGTCGCAATTCCACTCAACAGCCCGCCTCCGCTGACTGGTGAGATCACCAACTCGACGCCCGGCAACTGCTCCACAATCTCCAACCCACACGTAGCCTGTCCAGCGATAATTTGCGGCGCGTCATAGGGCGGAATCATCGCATACCCACGCTCCGCCACAAGTTCTTCAGCCTTAATTCTCCTGTCCGAGGAAGCCGGACCAACCTCGACAATCTCCGCACCTAAAGCGAGTGTCGCCGCCTTTTTTACCTCGGGAGCGTTGTTCGGCATCACGATGACTGCCTTCGCACCCAGCGCCCGCGCCGCATACGCCACGCCCTGCGCATGGTTGCCGCTCGAGTAGGTGATCACTCCGCGCCTCAAAGCCTCCGGCGACAACTGCGACACCATGTTGTACGCGCCACGCAGCTTGAAGCTGCCAATCGGCTGCTCGCTCTCCGCCTTGATGTAGAGATCGAACTCCGGCTCCGGAAACTTCCCCATCCGCAGTCGTGCGCGTTCCACGCGATAGCAGCGGCGTCCTCACCGCAACCCCGGCAATCCGTTCCTTCGCCGCTCGAATCTCATCCAACGTCACGAACTCGCTCATCGATCTCCTCTACTTCCTCTCTGCAGCATGCATCACCAAAGCAAAAAAGTGCACCAGCCGCCACTGATCCCACGCCCTCGGCTTCGCTTCATCCAAATCTAGATGCGAAAGCACAGGACTGACCAGCGCTGCCTGCAGTGTGCTGCTGGGCAGCTCGCTCGCCATCCACAGCGTCTCCGCCGATGGAATAATAGTTATCCGCTTCGCCATGCAGCAGATAGACCGGCGTTGTCATCGTCGGCAGCAACCCATGCGGCGACAGCTCCTCCATCTCTCGCGCATGCTTCCCATCCGAGGCAGCCAGCTTCGCCTTCGTCGCCTCCGAGTTCGAATCCATCAACTCCGCCGCCTCCATCTTTTGCCGTGCATCCAACTTCGCCTCAGCCTGCTGCTCCGCGCTCTTGTCTTCGTAGAGATGCTCCCGCAGTACTGGACGGATCGCCGCCACATCTTCTGCCGGCACGAAGTCCTCCAGATGCTCATACTCCAGCACCAGCGGCGCCATATTCATGCGGCTTCAGCCGCTCTATCGTCCCGTCAGGACGCACCTCCTGCCCGGTCAGGTAATAGTTCGCAACATGCCCCATCTCATCCTGCGATCCCACCGCAAACACAAACTTGAAGTCCTTCCGATACACCGGATCGTTCGCGGCCACCAGCGCCAGCCCACCACTGAAGCTCAGCCCCAGCACTCCTACCGGCTCACCTGTCTTCTCGGCAAACCACCGTGCCGACTCGCCAATAACCTGCACCGAGCTGCGATCGACGTGATAGTCCTTGATCCCCGGCAGCTCCGGCGTCAACACCCGCAGCCCACAGCTCGCCATCGCTGTTGCAAATCTCACCAGCCTCGGCTCATCCATTCCCAGATGATGCACGCCATGCAGCACCACCAGCCCCGGCGCATTCTGGTGCCTTTGCGGCAGATAGAGCCGCCCCCGCACCACGCCAGCCTCAGTCGCGAACTGCACTTCATCGTTTCGAACCGGCTCTGTCGCCAGCTTTCGTATGATCCACGGCACACTCTGCCCGCTCACCAGGCGCAACATCGCCACCGCCTGCAGATGCTCCCTGGCAAACGGCCACGCCACCACGGCCAGCACCAACACACCCAACAACGCCGCAAGGCTTCGCGTTCGCAGTTGCGTCCTGCTCGTCAGCCGCTCCGTCTCCGCTGCATGGTTCACTTCAAGACGCCGTCTTCGCTGCAACATTCCTGCGATCCACCCCTGAGCCAAAACCCAGGCCCAGCCAATCATAGCCGGAGCGCGAGCGTTGCTAGAATATCCGTCCCAGTCCGAAGAACCACGCGTAGTGTCCGCTGTCTCCGACACTGATGCCACCGAAGATCGGGCCAACCAATGTCTTGACCACCCCTCCTATTGCAACATCGTAGGGCAGAGTCGGAGTGTTCGGAGCCGCATTCCACACCTTGCCAATCTCGTAGAACCCTGTTGCATAAATCGCATCGCCGATCACCGGATTTAACCTGAAGAGCCGATGCAGATAGCCCGCCTGCGCCAGAAAATAATCGCTCCCCAGCAGCTCTCCGCGGTCGTACGCGCTTAGCCTCAGCGGGCCACCCAGAGAAAATCCAGCCAGGCCGAGATTCGTTGCCCCAAAGCTTGTCCCGCCGGCTCCGGTCAGCGCGATGATCCCGCGATGATCCCACCGGCATAAAGTGCTCTACCGTCGAATCCCACTGTGCGTATCCGCCCGTGCTGTTCGGCTTCTGCTGTCAGATAGTTGAAGACAGTTCTAAACTCCGTGCCTCGCGTTGGAACCTGCACGCTGTCCTGCCCCAGGTACTGGAATCGCACATTCGTCACAAAGGGAGTGATGTGAAACGCCTCTTCGATCGGCATTCCGATCCGCAACGATTCGCCATACCACTGGTAGTCTTCTCCGACGCGCAGCTCCGCCTTCGAACTGAACTGATATCCGAGGTCGACGCCAAATCCATTTCTCTGTTCCGTGTAGTCCGCCAACTGTTGGCTTCCCGAAAAAAATGATGACTCCGTCTGCTCGTAATACGCTCGCGGAGCGACAAAATAATGCTTGCCGGTGATCAGCGGTTTATACAGCTCACCCGACGCGCCCGCTATCTGGCCTACAGATGCCTCCACTCGCAGCTCCGAACCAGGCCCCGCCATGCCAAAGAACGTCGCTCTCGTGCTCAACCCAAGTTGAATATCGTTGACGTTATTGGATGAGACGAGCAACCCAATATCCAGAAACGGAGGCCCATAGTTCTTCAGCCGAGGCCGTACCAGCAATCCGGGCTGTCCATCTTTGTCGACCAGGTTGTAGCTGATGCTCGAGTAGAGGCCGCCGCCCTGCAGATGGGTGATCGAATCTTCAATCTTCTTGGTATCGATGGGCTTGTTCACATACTTCGTAAACTCATTTTTGATTTCGGTCTGCTGCACCCCATGCATTCCATAGACGTCGATAAACTTCGGCTCCGGCAAAAGCGTCTTGCGCCGCGCGTTTCGATGCGTCACATAGGCCTGCCAGTCCGCATCGCTCACGGCATACTTTTCCAGCTCCGCCGCATGCTCCTCCGCCACTTTCACGCCTTGAGGAATGATCTCTGCACTCTCATCGAAGTCGCCTGAAGTAAACTTGCTCACATCCGCCTTCAAGAGGATGTTTGCGTCCTTCATGCTCTGCAGCTCGTTCGCGGCGATCATGATCTACACATTCCGTCCTGCGACTCCCACCAGCGAATTCAGGCTGGCCTTGTTGAAAGGCCCTGTATCCAGATACACCGCGATCACGATATCGGCGCCCATCTCTCGCGCAACACTTACCGGCAGATTGTTGACCGCTCCGCCATCGGAGTAGACCTGATCGCCATGCTCCACCGGCGCGAACACCCCGGGAATCGACATCGTCGAACGCATCGCCTGCGCCAGCGATCCATCTTTGAAGACATGCTCTTTGCCCGTCGTCATGTCGGTCGCAACGCAGCGGAACGGAATCGGCAGATCGTCAAAGCTTTTCAGGTCGTAGTACGGCAGCATCTTCTCATCGAGCAGCAACCCAACCGCCGCGCCTGAGTTCAACCCGTTCGGCAGGCTGAATCCATGCTTCAATCCAAACTCCAGCCGGTTCGGAAACGCGAGCTTGTCTTCTTTTCTCCTGTAGCTCAAAGCTGGAAACGGAGTCTGTCCGCTCAGCACAGCATTCCAGTTGATGCCGCCCATGAAGTTCGCGATCTCCTGCGGACTCATGCCGGAGGCGTACATGCCACCCACCAGACCACCCATACTGGTTCCAGCCACGTAGTCAATCGGAATATGATGCTGCTCGATCCACTCGATTACGCCGATATGCGCAAATCCCAGCGCTCCGCCACCCTCAAACACCAGCGCAACCTTGGGCCGCGGCGCTGGCTCCGTCCCTGGCTGCTGCGCTACTGCCAGGCGACGAACTCAACGACACAGCAAGCACTGCGATCGAGACGATCCCAAAGCTTATTCGAGAGGTGATGGCCGTACGAGGAAGATTCATAGTGAGGGCCTCTACGAAATTTTTGGCTCTTTCGTTCTGCGGCGGCTTGAGAGCCTCATCGACGACGTACGGCCTGCCGTATCCACAGCCTAATCAATCTCCTGTCCAACGTCACCTGTCATGAACCAACAGTAGTACTTCATCGAAGACAGGGTTATAATTTGCCGGGTGAAAACGGCCTTCGCATACTCACAAAAAAAGACGCCCGCAAGCGGGCGCCGTTGCTGTTCCAAAAAACTACAGCGCTAAATCTCGAGAATCACAGGCATAATCAACGGACGCCGGCTCGTACTCTTCTGGATGTATCGCTTCAGGTCGTTGCGAATCTTCTCTTTGATCACGCCATAGTCAGCCTTCTCTTCAGCGGAGGAGCCATCGAGCGTTCTTTGCACCACCTGGCGCGCCTCTGCAATCAGACTCTCCTCAGCGATCGCCGTTCCCCGCATCACGATCTCTGGAGGATGTTCAAGCTTGCCCGTCCGTTTGTTAATCTGAATGATCGGCAATACGATGCCGTCTTCGCTCAGGTGTTTGCGATCGCGAATCACGAGGTCTTCAACAACATCGGTCGAAGCGCCACCTGAATCAATGCAGACTCGACCGACGGTGATCTTGCCGGTCTTCGTTGCAGAACCCTTGTCCAGCTCAAGAACGTCGCCGTCTTCGAGCAGTATCGCCTTCTCGACAACCCCCATCGAACTCGCCAGCTCCGCATGACGCTTCAAATGACGATAGTCGCCATGGATCGGGATGAAGAACTTCGGACGAACGAGGTTGATCATCAACCGCAGCTCTTCCTGGCTGCCATGCCCGCTGACATGGATCAGGCCAGACTGCCCGTCATCATGAATCACCTTCGCGTCGCGTCGTTCGAGGTGATCGATCATCCGGTAGATTGACTTCTCGTTACCTGGAATCACTCGCGAGCTGAGCAGCACGGTATCACCGGCATCGATCTTCGCAAACTTGTGGTTGCTTACCGCAGCACGGCTCAGCGCGCTCATCGGCTCGCCCTGTGTTCCGCTGATCAGGATCATCAGCTTGTTCGCAGGAGTGTCGCGAATCTGTCCCGGATTAATCACGAGCCCCGGCGGTGGATCGAGATACCCCAGGTCCTGCGCAATCTCGGTCGAGTTATCCAGCGAGCGCCCAATGATCGCGACCTTGCGCCCGTGCTCATGAGCCAGCTCCATCGCCAGCCGAATCCTGTGGATGGAAGAGGAGAAGCAGCTGAAGAACAACTTCTTCTTCGTCTGCGCAAAGATCTCATCGAGCTTAGGCCGCACCGCGCGTTCGCTCGGCGTGTACCCGCTTCGGTCCACGTTGGTTGAGTCCTGCAGCAGCGCCAGCACGCCCTGTTTGCCCAGCTCGGCAAACGCATGCAGATCGAACGGTTTATTGTCCGGCGGGGAAAGATCGACCTTGAAGTCGCCCGTGTGCAGAATCACGCCAACCGGCGTATGAATCGCCAGCGCGACGCAGTCGACCAGCGAATGCGTCACCTGGATCGGCATCACAGAGAAGGGTCCCAGCGTAAGCCGCCTGCCGGCGACCATCTCGATCAGGTCCGCGTCCTCAAGCAGATTGTGCTCTTCGAGCTTTCCCTCAACCAGGGCCAGCGTAAACTCGGTTCCATACACAGGAACATTCAGCTCAGAGAGAATCCACGGCAGGCCGCCGATGTGATCTTCGTGTCCGTGAGTCAAAAAGATAGCGCGAACCTTCTCGCGGTTTTCAGTCAAATAGCTGATATCGGGAACAACAATGTCCACACCCAGCAACTCTTCTTCGGGAAACATCAGACCGGCATCGATGACGATAATGTCATCCTGCCAGCGGATCGCCATGCAGTTCATACCGAACTCACCAAGGCCACCCAGCGGAATCAACTTCAATTTATCTTGTGCCATCAACCATTAAGCTTACCATTGCAAGTTTGCCGGTTGCGAAATCCCCGGTCGCGAAATCCCCCGACCGCGAGATACAGGTTCGTTCCGCTGAGGCGTGCAAAAATAAAGTTCAAAATCGTGGCATATTTTCAAGGTCTCGAAAAGATGCGTTTGGCAACCACGTTTTCACCACGCAATCACCACAACTTCACCACGATTTACCACCCCAAATCACCGCAAAATGTCCTCTAACACCAGCGAAAGCTCGGTTTTCTCGTCGCGATATTTAACGATCACCGCGGCAGCCAAACTCAACCCCCAGTCCGCGCCCTTGCCCTTGGAGACAGCGCGCGAACCCGGCACAACCACCGCACCCTCCGGAATGATCAGCGGCATATCCGCCGTAGCCTTGTAAATCTCGCCTTTTACGAGGTCATACACCGGTGTTCCCCGCGTCAACACGGTTCCCGCCGCCAACACCGCGCGCTTCCGCACGACAGTCCCCTCATAAACGCCGGTATTTCCACCAATCAGGCAATCATCCTCAATGATGACGGGGCTCGCATTGACCGGTTCCAACACGCCGCCAATCTGCGCCGCCGCACTCAGATGCACCCGTCTTCCAATCTGTGCGCAGCTGCCTACTAGCGCATGCGAGTCCACCATGGTCCCCTCGTCGACATAGGCCCCTACATTCACATACGCTGGCGGAATGACCGCAACCCCTTTAGCAACATAGGCTCCCGTACGCACGCTGACGCCTCCCGGCACCACGCGTACTCCGTCGGAAACAACAAATCGCCGCACCGGATACGTATGTTTATCGATGAAGCGAAGAGAGTCTCCTCCCATCTCCATCATCGTGCCGATGCGAAACCCCAGTAAAATCCCTCGTTTTACCCACGCATTGACCCGCCATCCGAGAGATAGAGAAGAATCTGGCTCTGCAGCACGCAGCTGACCTGCCTCCAGCGCAGCCCGCAGCTCGAAGAAGGCCGTCTCCGCATCAGCATTGCCGATCGCTGCCGCGCCTTGCGCGAACCAATGTTCAATCCGCTCCTGCAATGTCGTACTCAATTCCACTGCTTGCCCTTTCGGTTTCACGAAACTTATTGGTACGCAGAAAGTGTTCTAAAACATCCTGAGATCTTCGTTGGTTGCAGGAGTGTCTGCCAGCATGCCCAACTCGCCCACCATTCGCTCCAGCTTTCGCCGCGTAGCGTCCGACACTGGAACCATCGGCAGACGCAACACATCCTCACCACGACCGAGCATCTGCAGTATGGCCTTCACAGGAGCAGGGCTGGCCTCCCAGAAGTTCGCCTGCATGAGACGGAAGAACTGCCGGTTGGTGCGTCGCGCATCCACCCAGTTGTTCTCGAGGGCAGCGCGAACCATTCGTGACATCTGCCCAGGGATTACGTTCGATGCCACGGAGATCAATCCAGCACCTCCCAGCGACAATACCGGCAGAGCCAGTCCATCGTCCCCGGCAAACACCTTGAAGTTTCGCGGCGCCGTCGTAATCAACTCTGTGATCTGAGTCATATTTCCACTTGATTCTTTGACTCCAATCACATTTCTCAGTTCAGCCAGACGCAGTATGGTCGCCGGCTCCAGGTTGGCGCCGGTTCGCGAAGGAATGTTGTACAGCAGCACCGGCAGCTCGGTCGCCTGGGCGATCGCCCGAAAGTGCTGATACTGCCCCTCCTGCCCGGGACGGTTGTAGTAGGGATTCGCGCTCAAGATTCCCGATAACCCATGTATCCGCGAGAGCTTTCGGGTTCGCGCCACTGCTTCGTGCGTTGCGTTGTGGGTACACCCGGCAAAGACCGGGACACGTCCGGCAGCCGTCGCTACTACGACGTCGACAACACGCAGCCACTCTGCCTCAGACAACGTCGAGGCTTCGCCGGTCGTTCCACATGGAACGAGGAAATCAATCCCACTCTCGATCTGCCAGTTTGCCAGCGCATGCAGCGCAAGCTCATCCACACCGCCGTCCCGTCGAAAGGGAGTTACCAGCGCTGTTCCACAACCCATCAATTCCATAATGGAGTAAGTTTACCGCGTCGGGATTGTTGATTTCGCGGCAGACTGCACAACAAACCTACAAAGATTCGCAAAAAAGCCCCGGCTAGATCGCCGGGGCGGTTGGTTTCTCCAACGTTCTTAGCCTTTGTAGATCTCCGATGGGATATGAAACTCCGGCAGATGCAGCGCTGCAGCGCCATTCGCAGCTCCGGGCGGCGTATCCATACACTTCACAAAGGCCGTCTGGAACCTCTCCATCTCGGACTTCGTTCCCACCGTGACGCGGACGTAGTTCGGCATCGCCGACCAGGTACGCCCAACGGCAATATTCTCCTTCAGCATGGCCGTCTGAAATTCCTTGCCGGGACGTTTTACGTCGACCATAAACATGTTGCCCTGTGAGCCAGGAACGATTTTGTAACCGTGCTTGGTAAGGAACTCCAGCGTCTCTGACCGCACATCTGCGTTGATCTTTTTACGCAACGAAACCAGGTCTTTATCCTGAAGGCTCGCACGCGCACCCGCGGCACTTGTGACCGAGATTGAGGCGATCCGGGTTGGAGGAGAGACCTTCGCAAATCTCTCCAAAAGGTCAGGGCGCGCTACCACAAAACCCGCACGCAGACCGGCCATCCCATAGATCTTCGAGAACGTCCGCATCACGATGAGGTCTTTGTCCTGGGCCACCAGGTCGATCACTGAATCTTCGTTCGAAAAATGAATGTACGCCTCGTCGACGATCACGATGGAACCCTGAGGCTTATTCTGCAGCAGCCATAGAATGTCCTCTCGCGGTGTAATGGTTCCAGTCGGATTATTCGGATTCACAATGTAGTACGCACCGGGCGAAGGATGTGCCTTCACCATCGCTTTCACATCATGCGCATAGGTCGACGTCAATGGGACGGGGAACTTCGGCGCGTTCATTCGCGTCGCCGCATTCGGCGCCTGCTCATAGCTGGGATCGCCATAGACCAAAGGCTTATCGGGGCCAATATTCGACATCAACGCGAGGTCAAGCGGCGCGCTCGACCCGGGATACAGCGCCGAATAACCCTTTTTCAGACCGAACATCTGGTTGAAGACCATGATGGTCTTCACGCCCTCTTCGTCGTGATACCGCCCGCCAGAAGAAGCCATACTGCAGATCGCTGTTAATGCCGACTGCGCCGGCCCGAGTGGGTTTTCGTTCGCACTGATAATGACTGCGTCGGGCGGTAGCATTCGCATTTCGCCTGTATCGGCTGCGTCGCCTCCACCTCGGTGTATCGCCTGTTGTCCGACGCCAGCTGCAAACGCAGGAAACGAGGTAGCCGCAGCCGAAGCGGCTCCAAGAATACGCATGAACGATCTACGCGATACACCTTGCGTCCTATCGGAGGTCATAAGGAGTTCTCCTTCAACGTTTCGATTGTGAGATACGGCGCTGCAACAGATGGAAGTCGCTAACTTCAGAATCCAGAGATCAGGTTCAAAGATTTGCCTGCAAAACTGCCCGGCCTTGAAGATGGAACTGCTGCCGGATTGAGGATCAATTTACAGCGAATCTGCTGCAAATACCAGCGGAATCCTGCTCATGGGCGAGGAAAGCTACCTTTGTTTCGCTTGCAAAACCTTGCATGTGAGGCGTTAGACCCACTCCCCTTTGCGCATCAAAGGTTCGGCAGTACCGTTCGCAGTTACTCCATCCACGTCCATCTCGCCGGACCCGATCATCCAGTCCACATGGATCAGGCTTGCATTCGCGCCTAGCGCCGCCAGTTGTTCCGCATCCATCTTCTCACCACCGATCAGGCAGGTGGAATAGGCCTGTCCAAGGGCGATATGGCTCGCTGCGTTTTCGTCGAAGAGCGTGTTCCAGAAGAGAATTCCGCTCTGTGCAATCGGCGAAGAGTGCGGAACCAACGCTACCTCTCCCAGACGCCGGGCGCCGTCGTCGGTGCTGATCAGGCGGTTGAGAACATCCTCGCCAGCCGTAGCGGTAGCTTCAACGATTCGTCCGGCCTCGAAACGTACCGCAATATTTTCGATCAAAGTACCTTGATGCGACAGTGGCTTCGAGGCTCGCACCCTTCCGTCTACGCGGTCTTTGTGTGGAGTGGTAAAACACTCCTCGGTAGGAATATTTGGCTGGCAATAAACGCCATTCCCGGCTGTCGTTCCGCCTCCTGCCCATAGGTGATTGTCTGCCAGCCCCACAGTTAGATCCGTTCCTGGCCCTTTGAAGTGCAACGCCGAAAACCTTTTCGCATTCAACATCTCCATGCGTCTCTTTAGCCTTGCCCCGTGCTCCCGCCACTCCTGCACAGGATCATCGACCGCGATACGCGAAGCAACGAAGATCGCCTCCCACAGCTTTGCGACTGCGACATTCTCCGGCTCACCAGGGAAGACCAGCTTCGCCCACTCGGGTGTCGCGCACGCCACAATCGTCCAGTTAATTTCGTGCCGCGTGATTAATTCCATGGCGGGCCTGCCAGCCTTCGATGCCGCGACGTTGGCGCGGGCTACCTTTGCCGGATCCTGTTTGGCCAGCAGTGCAGGGTTTGCCCCGGCGATTGCAAGGCGCGCTGCGCCACTGCGAAAGCCTGCCGCAATTCCATCCTGCAGCCACGTCGGCGCGTAGTCGAAGCTTGCATCCTGCGCGTATTGGAATCGCGCCAACACGGTTGGATCATCGGAATAAAAGGTTGTTACCAGCAGCGCACCAGCCTTATAGGCGTGCTCCGTGATTCGACGTACGAGAGGAAGAGCCTCCAGTGGCGCTGACATGATCAGCTCCTGCCCCGCTCGCAATCCCAGGCCAACCTGCACCGCGACCTCGGCCAAACGGTCCATCTTCTGCTCAAATGTCAGGTCTCTAAACTTTGCCTTCGCCGTAACTTCCATCACGCTCATAAAAATCCTCTTCGCCCCAATTACATCTCTGTATAAACGTCCTGAAAATCGTAGCATCCGGTGCGCGACGACAGCCATTCGGCTGCTCGTACCGCACCCTCGGCAAATCCGCGTCGCGAAAATGATTCGTGCGTCAGCACCAGCCGATCCGAAGCGCTTCGCATCTCCAGCGTGTGCACGCCCATCACATCGCCCTGACGTTTCGCCTCGATCGGCACACGAGCGCCCGATGCAGCCTCCACGGCCCTGGCCAGGCTGATTGCGGTGCCCGAGGGTGAGTCAAGTTTGGTGGCATGGTGGGTCTCTTCAATGGAGAACTGATAGCCCGCGTTCTTCAACGCCTCACTCATCGTTGCGGCAACCTGCAACATCACCTGCACGCTGACGGAGAAGTTGGTTCCATAGAGCAGCCCCGCCTGCTTGCGCTCCGCCAGGCCGCGCATGTCGGGCAGCTTGTCGTACCAGCCGGTGGTTCCGATGACCATCTTCGCGCCCGTTGAAAGACAGGCACGCATGTTCTGGATCGCAGCTTCGGACGTCGTAAAGTCGATCACGACGTCGAACCCCGCAACAAACGGTGGCGTCAGCGCAGACGCGCCCGCATTCTCCTTCGCATCCAGTACATTGACGCTATGGCCGCGCTCGGAAGCGACCTGCGCAACCAGCTTGCCCGTCTTCCCCATCCCCAGAACCAGCATCCGCATCGTGTGCCTTCCTAAACTGAATCCTTAAGCTGAATACGGTTCGCGATATCGAACACCGTCTCATCGGGGTTCGCAAAGAAGTGGCCATGCAGACTCCGCACCGCCTCCTCTACATCTTCTTCATCGATCATGAAGCTCATGTTGATCTCACTTGCTCCCTGCGAAATCATTCGCACATTGACATGACTGATTGCACTGAAGACCTGTCCGGCAATCCCGTTATGGCCGCGAATGTCCTCTCCAACCAGGCAAACCAGGGCTTTGTGGCCTTCCATCTTGACGTCCGCAATCTTCGCCAACTCTGCGCAGATCTCCGGGAGTTGCTGGTTGCTATCGACGGTGAGCGAGATGCTCACTTCGCTGGTTGAAACCATATCGATCGCACACTTGTACTTGTCGAAGACGTCGAAGACGGCTTTGAGATATCCGTGCGACATCAGCATTCGGCTCGCAACCACATCGATGATCGTCAAGCGCTTCTTCGCTGCGATACTTTTGAAGGGGCTCGCGCACTTTGCCGCCATCGCGGTGATCTTCGTTCCCTCATTTTCGGGATTGCGCGAGTTCAACACCCACACGGGAATGCTTTTTTGAACGGCAGGCAGTATGGTGGCGGGGTGCAGCACCTTCGCCCCGAAATAAGCGAGCTCCGCGGCCTCTTCGAAGCTGATCGTCTTTACCCTGAGCGCATCCGGGCAGATTCGCGGATCGGTCGTCATGATGCCGTTCACGTCAGTCCATATCTCGATCGCGCCGGCGTGCATTCCGCCGCCTATCAGAGCTGCAGTAAAGTCGCTGCCGCCACGACCGAGCGTCGTCGTAATGCCATCGACTGTCGCTCCGATAAATCCGCCAATGACAGGAGTCTTTCCGGCTTTGATGAGCGGCAGTACGATCTCGGCAAGCTTCGCTTCAATCGCTTTCTCCTGTGGTATTGCTTTTCCATAGCTTGCGTCGGTCACGATACAGCTTCGCGCGTCCACATGAGTCCCCTGCAACTCCTGCTCTTCAAATGCTTCGGCCATCATTCTGCTCGAAAGCCTCTCACCGAAGCTCACCACCAGATCATTGGTTCGCGGGGTCAACTCACCCACCGCAGCAATCCCTCGCAGCAGATCGTCCAGTGAGTCGAACTCCTGGTGCAGCGCCACCTGCAGGCGGGCGCAGCGTTCTGCTTCCACCAGCGCCGTTGCCGTGTCGATATGCCGGTGCCGTAGCCGAGCCCCGATAGCGAGAGCTCCCGCCTTGTCTCCACGACCCGCGGCCGATGCAGCAGACAACAGCAGGTCCGTCACCTTGGCCATCGCCGACACCACGACGACGGTCTCGAGTCCACGCTCGCGTCGTCCACGAACGATGCCTGCCGTCCGCTTCATGGCTACCGCATCTTCAACCGAAGTCCCGCCGAACTTCATTACGACTAATTTTTCTCTGGCCACGCTCAAGCCGTCACCGCCACGGCCTTCGCCGAAACCGCCCTGGCACCCACACCAAGCTTATCCAACTTACCCATTAATGCCAGCACCTCAGCATTCAGCACGGCAGCGCCAGCCGCTCCGCGAATCGTGTTGTGAGACAGGACGACGAACTTCCAGTCCAACAGACTGCACTCGCGCAGACGGCCAACCGTAGCAGCCATCCCGTGTCCCCTCATCCTGTCCAAACGTGGTTGCGGCCGATCGACGGCAGCATCATATTCAACAGGCTGATCTGGAGCCGTCGGCAGATGCAGACCCTGCAGAGGTATAAATTCGGCCCACGCCGCAAGAATCTCCTCGCGGGTTGCCTTCTTCCTGAACTTGATGCTCACGCACTCGGTATGTCCATCCTCGACCGCAACACGGTTGCAGTGGGCGCTCACCCTGGCATCGAGCATCTCGATCTTCTTGTTCTCCAGCCTGCCCAGCAGCTTGCCCACTTCTTCCTGCAGCTTCTCTTCTTCGTTATTGATAAACGGCACGACATTGCCCAGAATATCGAGTGAAGCTACGCCGGGATACCCGGCGCCGCTGACGGCCTGCATCGTGCTCACGAAGAGGCTCTCAATACCGAAGCGCTCCTCGAGCGGTTTAAGCGCCAGCACCAGCCCGATTGCGCTGCAGTTCGGGTTGGTCACAATATAGCCGCCGCTCTCTCTGCGCCAGCTCTGCGCGTCGATCAGCGAAAGATGATCGGAGTTCACCTCAGGGACTACCAACGGGACGTCAGCCGCCATACGGAACGCGCTCGAGTTCGAGATGACAGCGCATCCGGCTGCGGCAAACTTTGGCTCCAGCTCACGAGCAACATTAGCATCGAGTGCGGCGAAGATAATCTTCGGCAGTTCGATAGCAGAGCCTTCCGGAATATTCGGTTGCAGCGTCATCGCAGCGATGCGCTCTGGCAAGGGAGTGTCTAACTTCCACCGGCACGCATCCGCATAGGTCTTGCCGGCGCTGCGATCGCTCGCCGCCAGCCATGCAATCTCAAACCACGGATGATTGCTCAATAGTTGAATGAACCGCTGCCCGACCATTCCGGTCGCGCCAAGAATGCCAATTCTGCGTCGTTCCATAATCTCCCAAGGATAACGCGCCCTTACCACAGCGTCACCCGTGACCGTCTATAGACATTAATATTCGCGCCGGCCTCGCCGTCGCATCTGATGGCCACCGCCACCCCACACCAGGATCGCCACGATGAGATGAACCAGGAACCACAGGGTCAATCCCTGATCTACATAAATCAGGTACAGCACCAGAATCCTTGGCAGAAACAGCCAGAAAAGCGGCGGAATGATTCCATTGAGATGGAATGGTACAAGGGCACCCTGGAGCCACGCCACGACCAATGCGATCCGCGGCAGAAACAGCGCAAATACCAGGAACCATAAGGGAAGCCGGTTCACCACGAAGGCAAGGTTGAGGCTGAACTGCGCCGTATGCTGCATCGCTGCTGACAATACCGCTAACCCTGCGCCCATAACGCCTTCACCGTCTTGTCGAAATTATTTCGCGCTGAAACTGAAGTCTGCTTTGGCCGTTCCCTTCGGCTCGACCGTTACCGTCATCGTCTGTTCGCCCATCTTCTCGTGTACGGCTGCCAGCGTGTAGGTTCCGGCCGGCAAGCCGCCAATGACGAAGTGGCCATCTGCATCGGTCACAGCAAAAAACGGTGTCGCCGATACGTTAATAAACGCATTCATCCAGGGGTGATTGTTGCACCGTACCGGCATCATCACGGCCGGGTTGTTGAACTGTTTTACCTGCGGTGCTCCCTTTGGTGCCTGCGATATATCAATGGACTTATCGCCGCCTTCAGCCGGCATCGTGTGAATGTTATGCATCGTACTGTCGGAGTTACGAAATTCGACCGACCCACCGCGCATGACTGCAATCACATGCGGCCCATACTTGCAGCCAACCTGGTCCAATACCACCAGAGCCGGTATTGGCGCGGTCGCCGACATCGCTGCCGGGGGTCCGCTCTTGATGTAGAGATACACATTCGCCAGCTTGCCGTTGTGCACAATGTACTGTTCGGCCAAGTTGTCGCCGCCCATGATCGAACACACCGGGTCCATGCTCATATCAATCTTTACCGGCGCAGGCGGCTTCCCGGAGAGATGAATCGTCCCACTTACTGTTCCCAAAGTTGACGGATCCAATGGAGCGGCTGGCGACGATGTCGCGGGCTTTTCCGCCGCGCTCGTATCATTGGAAGGCTTTGCCGCTTCGTTCGATCTGCATCCTGCAACTCCCGCTACGACAACCGCGAGCATCGCCATCATCAGCCAACTACAAATCCGTTTCATGCAACCTCTCGCTCTGTCGAGCTACTCTCTATGCCTGCGCCACCGTAGCTTCCATCGCCTGCAAGACTGCTTCTGCAAATTGCTTTCGTGCCACTGGTGCCGCCAACGTCCCTGGTCAGCGTCTTACCTTCACGGTAGACCTGTTCCAGCCCAGCCTGCACCCGTTCCGCAGTTACGCCCTCATTGATGTGGTGCAGCATCAGCACCGCGCTTTGCAATAAAGCGGTTGGATTGGCCATATCCTTCCCCGCGATATCCGGCGCCGATCCATGTACCGCCTCGAAGATTGCGCATTCGGTCCCCAGGTTCGCGCCGGGAACCAGTCCGAGGCCGCCCACAAAGGCACTACAGAGATCGCTGAGGATGTCGCCGTACAGGTTCTCCGTCAACAGAATGTCGTACTGGAATGGATTCATCACCAGCTGCATGCAGGTGTTGTCGACGATATGTTCGCGATACTCCACCTCGGGGAAGCCCTCTGCGACCGTTCGGCAGCACCGCAGAAACAGGCCATCCGAGAGCTTCATGATGTTCGCTTTATGAATCGCGTGAATCTTCTTACGGCTGTGCTTGCGGGCGTAGTTGAACGCAAACTTCGCAATGCGCGTCGAGCCCTTCTCCGTAATAATCTTCAATGCCTGCACTACGCCGGGCACCACCACATGCTCCAGGCCAGCGTACAGATCCTCCATGTTTTCGCGCACAATGATCAGATCGAGCCCTGGATATCTGGTCTGCAATCCCGGCAGATTTTTTACCGGTCTGAAGTTTGCGAACAACTCAAATTTTTGTCTCAGCGTGACATTGATCGAAGTGAACCCCTCGCCAATCGGCGTCGTCACTGGCCCCTTCAGGGCAACACGATTCTCTTCGATCGACTCATAGAGTGCCTTCGGGATGTATTCTCCGGTCTTTGCAAACGCCTCTGCGCCTGCATCGTGCCGATGCCACTCGAACGCGACGCCCGTTGCCGCGCCAGCGGCTTCCAGGATCTCGACTACAGCTCCCGAGACCTCCGGCCCAATCCCATCTCCTGGAATTAACGTAATCTTGTGCGTCTTCTTCGCTGCCGCCATCCCCTACCGCCTCTTTTTCGGATCTTTTCCGCTCAGTAACTCTTCCAACTCAGCCTTGAACTCACGAACATCTTTGAAGTCGCGATACACACTGGCAAACCGGATATAGGCGACGGTGTCGATCGTCTTCAGCCTGCTCATAATCAGTTCGCCGACCTCGCTCGTCGACCGCTCTCGCTCAGGAGAATCGACGACATACGCCTCGGTCTCATCCACAATCTGTTCCAGCTTCGCCGCCGCAACCGGCCTTTTTTCGCAGGCGTGCAACAGCCCGCTCAATACTTTTTGGCGATCGAACTTCTCCCGGCGTCCGTCCTTCTTGACCACCATGTAAGGGATCTCGTCGATTCGCTCGTACGTCGTGAATCGTTTATTGCAACCTTCGCACTCGCGTCGCCGGCGAATCGAGTCCGCATCTTTACTCTCGCGTGAATCAACAACTCGATCCTGGCTAAAACCACAGTAGGGGCACTTCATCGGTATCTATCGATTTTAGCAGTGCTTTATCTCTGCCCCGCGTCTGCTGCCTCAGCAACCGCTCCCGCCGCTTCACTCTCCTCTGCGACGCTCTTCAGGCTCACATGTTCAAGCTGAGAATAGAGCAACCCGGTTGGAATGATGCAGAGAAAGGTTACGAACAACAGCATCGCCCCACAGGCCGTTGCCGCCTCAATCGGCGCTCCGTAAAAAGTGTGCATCGCCTGTCGCGGTAACAGCGATCTGCGTAAACCATCCGATGATCGGCAGCTGCAGCAGCGAACCGCCGATGCTGACCGCCATCAACAGCATCGTTCGCGAAAATGTCAGGGTCCCCAGCTCCGGCGTGTGCACAAATGCGTGCGCCGTCTGCATGTAAGCGCATCCGATCATGGCCCACATCGTCAGCGACAGCAGCACCACCACAGCGAAGTCCCGCGCGGACGAGAGTGCATTCAATCCATCGCGGAACCCAACGATCTTAGTCGCGATGCTTTCGCCAGCGGACTTCGAGAGAAGCCCAACAGTGCCTCGCGCAAACGCTGCCACTGCTCCTCCGGCGACCCGAACTACTCCGGCAAAGACGGCGATCGCCAGCGTCGCCCCCATGCTCAGAACTCCGGCACGAACAAAGACCTCATGAGTGCGGCGACCCTTCGGTGTGAAATGCAAGGCGCACGAAAAGATGACAGCCGCCGCTCCCAGATCAAACATGCGCTCGATCGTGTACACGGCCACCTGCGAGCTCAACGACAGGCCCATACGCTTCGCAACCAGGTAGGGCCGTGTCAGATCGGCCAGTCGACCGAACAGCGCAACCGCCGTAAATCCGATAAACTGCGATCCGAGCAACGAGAGGCAGCCGAACCTTCTTTGTCGGCGATAAAAATACCGCCCACCGCACCGCCCGTATCCAAAAGGTCGTATAGATCAAGGCAACCGCTACGACGATATGCCCGACGCTTACATACCGCAGCTGCTGCCAGAACATCGCCCAGTCGAAGTGCACCCTGTTGCGAAACAACACCACGACGGCTGCAAGAACTGCAACGACTATCGGCCAGAGTACTCCATTACGCTTCGTCATCGCTCTCTCTTCACCTGCGCTTTGATCTATTTTGACTGCGCTATCAGGGCCATCTGTTTTCGACGGTTGAACTCGCGGATGACCCGAGCCACATACTCCCGCGTCTCACGATACGGCGGTATACCGTGATACTTGTCGACCGCGCCGGGGCCTGCGTTGTAGGCCGCAAGCGCCAGCGCCACGTTGTCGTGGTATCGAGTCAGCAGCGCATCCAGATAGGCTGTTCCGCCCGCGATATTCTGGTCCGGCTTGAAGGCATCGTCGACACCCATTGCGCTGGCCGTTCCCGGCATCAACTGCATCAGGCCCTTGGCTCCCGTCCGCGAAACCGCTCGCACCTGTCCGCCGCTCTCTGCCCTCACTACGCTGGCCAGCAAGTCCTCATCGATGTGGTGCTCTGCCCCGGCATGAGCCAGCATCTCGTGCATCTCTTCCTTCGTCGGAGTCAGCGTGGCCGTCACAGGAGCTGGCGCCTTTGCCGCGGGCACTGGCTGCGACACGTCGGCTACCGTCTCCACCCGAACGATCGAATCTGCCGCGACTTCCAGATAGTTCGAATCTTCTGCAGAAGTTGTGCCATTGGCCACCAGGTAAAGCCGAACCTTGTCCCCAACCGTCTCGCGCCGGACACAATCGACTTCAAACCCGTTCTTCAAGGTCACATGCTCAGTCGCACGAGCAAAAGGACACACCGCCGCCATCACAATCCATAGAGCCCAGATCGGACCAGACTGAAGCGACTTTAAGGCGTAGCGCCACTCTCAAAGCCTACCATTTCAGCGCCATTTTTGATGCCACAAACACTGCGACTATTGCGCCATCTCCGCCGGGAATCGATGCCTCCCGCCTGCAGGTTGAGCCAGCCACAGGTCTTGCCAAGGCAGCCTTGGGGCTGGGCATGCCGACCAAACGCAATACTTTTCCAATGACACGAACAACAGGCCGCACATTTAACCTCAAACGCCCTCGAAAGCTACGCTATTTTTAACGGATGAACCTAACCGTAAATGACCTCTCCCCACAAGTTGGGTAAGTGGCACAGTCTGCTTATCTTGTGCCTGATCTCAGGCGCGTTGTCCCAACAGGCCGTTACAGCCTGGGCTCAAGGCAGTCCCGGCTAAGCCGAGCCCGATGTAATTGTGTTTACCAACGGCGATCAACTTGACCGGGACTCTGGAGCGGGCGACTGGTGATTCGTTCGTCTTCAAGAGCGACATCGTCGGCGAAGTGACCGTTTCGGCAGACAAGATCAAGGAGCTGCATGCAAGCGGCAAATTCGTGGCGCTGAAGAAGAGCGAGAAGATCACTCGAACCTCAAAGCAGCCTGGCGCGATTACGTATGCGGACAATGCTGTCTCGGTGGCAGCCACCTCATCCAGTGCGCCTGAGGTTGTTCCGGTCAAGGATCTTGCGTACCTGATTGACAGCGCGACCTACACCAAGGAAGTGACCAGCAATCCGGGAATCTGGTACGGATGGCATGGCGCGGTCTCCGGTGGAATCACGCTGATCGAGTCAACGCAGACCGGCCAAAACTACAACGCTGCCGTCAATCTGGTGCGGCTGGTTCCACGGTCGTAGGTTTTCTTCCTCCGCGCACTCGTTCGACAATCAACGTGCTCGAGACTTACGGCAAGATCGACGCAGCCATTGATTCCGCAAACCACTCCGCCGACGCTCGGCTACGGTGGCGAAGACGAATATCTTCCATGCCGATGCCGAGCACGACAAGTACTTCACCTCCAAGGTCTATGCGACTGGTCGGAGCGTCGTTTGACCACAACTTTGCCCAGGGCCTGAACCTGCAGCAGATCTATGGGCTCGGTCTTGGCTGGACGTGATCCAAACACCGAAGCAGCAGTTCGATGTGAAGGCCGATGTTCACTACGAGCGGCAGAACTTCCACGCCTCCAACCGTAAGCACCGACTTGGTCGGCTCAAGCTTTACCGAGCTGTATACCGGCGCAATCTGCCGGCGAAGATCATCTTCACCGAAAGCGGAACGTTTATTCCGTCCTGGAACGACTTCAGCGCTTACTCCGCCATCTTTGGCGCGGGCCTGCAACTGCCCACCTACAAGCGGTTCAGCCTGAACATCAACGTCCTGGACAACTATCTCAACAACCCCGCTATCGGGTTCAAGAACAACAGCCTCCAGTTCGTAACCGGCGTTCTCTACACGCTGAAGTAGCGATGGCCGCACAAAAACAAAGCGGCCTCGATCGAAGCGATCGGGGCCGCTTTTCTATTTCTTTGGAGCAGGCTATTTGATCTTGCCGAAACGATAGACGATTCCGACGTTGACGCCCCAGTTATTCTGAATGGTGCCATCGGGGCCATGGGTCGATGTCCGTGGGATCGCGCCGGAAGAAGGTGCCGACATACGTTGGCGAGACTGCGGAAGGCGAGGTTGGGATAGAAGTTGTAGTCGAAGTTGGCTCCAAGGCTGAAGGCGGGCTTCGTGTCGACTGCCAGACTCCCAGCTCCGCCGAGGTGAAACCTTTGGCTCTGCCGTCGAACTTGCCCAGTGCAACTCCGCCTTCGCCCGTTGCGGTCACGGCGATCTTTTCTTTCGCATAGAGCGATAGGCGACACCGCCCAGGAACGGGATACTCCGAGATCTGAGGGTTGAACCCGAGGAAGTGGGCTGGCAGCCGTGATCGTGCATGCCGTATTCTGCACCTTCGCGTTTCCGTACGAGGCCACGAATATCGCCGATGATGCCGATCTTCGGGTTCAGGAAGTAGGTTCCCGACATGAAGAACGTCACTTCATTGTTCCTCTGCGGTGCGCCGGACTGGAAGCGGAGAAATCCGCCGCCGCCTGCTACCTCGTATCGATGGCTGTAGGTTTCGGCGATCATCCTGGCGATACGGGCCTTGCGGTTGGCGCTGGACTCGCGGCGGGTACGACGTGTCGTCTGCGCCTGTGCGGCAACTGCTCCGCTGGCCATCGAAACTGCCAGCAACACTCCTGCTACCACTTCACACTCAATCTGAAACCGAACATCAACGATTTACTCCTGCACAAGCTTGGCTTTGCTATGGTGGAACTTGAGGGCCTCCGGCGCGAAACCGAGCTGGGCCATCCTCTTATTAGAACATCCGCCGGCCTTTATCGCGGCCTAACCAGCTCATGGAGTGACTCAAGATGGCGAAAAAGAGTAGCAGCGGCGGCGGTTTTGGCAAGATCTTTCTTGGTTTTCTGCTCGGCATTGCCGCAGTAGCGATTGCGATTTTCGCCTATCTCAAGTTTGGCCCCCTGCCTGTCGCTGTGGCTGACGCGCCCCTTCCCTTCGAGAAGCAGGTGGTGAGGCTTCCTCTCGATGCTCGCATCGACCGCGAGACGAAGACTGCTCCCTTCGGCACCAGCGAAGATGTTTTTGAGTCGGGCGCCCATGTCTACGAGGCGCAGTGTGCGAGTTGCCATGGCAGCCCAGGGCATGATGTCGCGTTTGCGAAGCACATGTTCCCGTCGGCTCCGCAGCTTTGGAAGAACCACGGCCATGGCAAGGGAGTGTCGGCGTGAGCGACGACGAGGCAGGCGAGACGTACTGGAAGGTGGCAAATGGAATTCGCCTCTCCGGCATGCCCGCCTACTCGCACGTTCTGACCGATGCGCAGATGTGGCAGGTGAGTCTGCTGCTGAAGAACGCGGACAAGGAGCTGCCCCGGCCCGTGATGGCAGATTCTCAATTCGCCCGCGCCATAAACCCGACGCCGTAAATTCCCACCCTAGATCCTCTTATTGCAGGATCGGGATACCTGCAGATCCGCGCGTGACCACTCTTCGGGGCCGGTCTTGTGGACGCTCGTGCCTTTGCTGTCGACGGCTACAGTAACAGGCATGTCTTTCACGTCGAACTCGTAAATGGCCTCCATCCCAAGGTCGGCAAACGCAAGGATGCGGGAGCTCTTGATGGCCTTCGACACCAGGTAGGCCGCGCCGCCGATGGCGATCAGGTAGACCGCTTCGAACTCGCGAATAGCGTCGATGGCGGCCGGGCCGCGCTCCGCCTTGCCGACCATGCCGATAGAGTCCGGTTTCGGCGAGCATCTGCCGCGTGAACTTGTCCATGCGGGTAGCCGTAGTCGGCCCCGCAGGGCCGACGGCCTCGTCGCGAACAGCTTCGACCGGGCCAACGTAGTAGATGAAGCGGTTCTTGAGGTCGACAGGCAGTTTTTCGCCACGGTTCAGCATGTCAGTCATACGCTTGTGAGCGGCATCTCGGCCGGTGAGGAGCTTGCCGGAGAGAAGAAGCACTTCGCCCGGCTTCCAGGTCTTTACGTCTTCGTGCGTGATGGTGTTCAGGATCACCTGCTTCGCTGCGAGGTGTCGTAGCGTGAGCTTGGGCCAAGCGTCGAGCGAAGGCGGGTCGAGCGCCATCACGGGGCCGGAGCCGTCGAGATGGATATGCAGCGTGTCGCGTCGCGGCGCAGTTGGGGATCATCGCAACCGGAAGGTTCGCAGCGTGGGTCGGATAGTCCAGAATCTTGATGTCGAGCACGGTAGTAAGACCGCCGAGGCCCTGGGCGCCGATGCCGAGTTGGTTGACCTTGTCGTAGAGCTCGATGCGCAGCGCCTCCATCTTTGTTCTGCGCGCCCCTTGCCTTCAGCTCCTGCATGTCGATCGGGTCCATCAACGACTCTTTGGCCATGACCATAGCCTTTTCCGCAGTACCCCCGATGCCGATGCCAAGCATCCCCGGCGGACACCAGCCCGCGCCCATCGTAGGAACTGTCTTCAACACCCAGTCGACGATGGAGTCCGACGGATTGAGCATGACGAACTTCGATTTGGCCTCGGAGCCCCCGCCCTTGGCCGCGACGGTGACATCGACCTCACCGCCTTGCACCATCTCGACCGAGACGACCGAGGGAGTGTTGTCGCCGGTATTCTTGCGGGTAAACGCGGGGTCGGCAAGGATGCTGGCGCGGAGCTTGTTGTCCGGATGGTTGTAGGCGCGACGTACGCCTTCGTCGACCATCTGCTGCACGGTCATGGAGCGGTTTGCCGTCGTTGTCCCAGCGCGTCTCCATGCCCAGCTTGACGAAGGCGGTGACGATGCCGGTGTCCTGGCAGACGGGACGATGGCCTTCAGCGCACATGCGCGAGTTGATCAGAATCTGCGCCATGGCGTCTTTGGCCGCGGGGGATTGTTCCAGCTCATAGGCGCGTGCGAGGTTGGTGATGAAGTCCTCCGGGTGGTAGTAGCTGATGTACTGCAGGGCGTCGGCTACGGACTGGATGAAGTCGGATTGCTTGATGGTGGCCATGGGTAAGAACTTTCAGGAGCGTCTGAGCTTGCTATTTTTTCTTAACTGGAATTTGCTCAATTCCAGTATATGCAGGCGCTTAACGTATAGATTTTATCAATGCATGGAATGCATTGCTCCTGAGGGGAATGAGTCTACTGTGGAAGAGAGGCCGGGTGTTCTCCTCTAAAGCTTCGGAAAGGTAATCGATGGCGAATACAAGAGTGGAAACCGATTCTTTGGGTGCGATTGAAGTACCTGCGGACGCGCTTTACGGCGCGCAGACTCATCGCGCTGTTGGGAATTTTCCGATTAGCGGCTTGAAGGCCAGCCCGTTCTTGATTCGTGCCCTGGTTATGGTGAAGCTGGCGGCGGTGGAGGCGAATCGGGAGCTGGGGCTGATCTCGAAGGAGCAGGGGGATGCGATTGTGAAGGCGGCTGAGGAGGTGCTCGGCGGCAGGCACCATGAGCACTTTGCCGTGGATGTGTTTCAGGCGGGCGCAGGTGTGAGCCTGCACATGAATACGAATGAAGTACTGGCAAATCGGGCGAACCAGATTCTTGGCCAGGCGCTGGGGAGCTATGCGAAGGTTCATCCGAACGACCATGTGAACTACGGCCAGTCGACGAACGACGTATTTCCGACGGCGATGCGGCTGAGCGCGCTGCTGGCGCTCGAAGATCTGTATCCGGTGCTGGATGGGCTGGCAGCGAGCTTTGCGGCAAAGGCGGAGGAGTTTCGCGATGTGCTGAAGGCCGGGCCGCACGCACATGCAGGATGCGGTGCCGATCACGCTGGGGCAGGAGTTTAGAGCCTATGCCGTGGCAGTGCGGGAGTGTGAGGCGGCGATTCGGCGCGGAGCAGTGGGACTAAGAGCTCTCGGACTCGGAGGCTCTGCTGTGGGGACGGGGTTGAATACGCATCCGGCTTACCGAGAGAAGGCGGTTCTCAAGCTGGCGAAGATTTCGGGAGTGGAGGTGCATTCGGCTTTGGATCTGCGATGGGCGATGCAGTCCTGCGCCCCGATGGCAGAGGTCTCTGGCGCGCTTCGAGGGCTGGCGCTGGAGATGATCCGTATCTCGAACGACCTGAGACTGCTCTCGTCCGGGCCGAATACGGGATTCAATGAGATTCATCTGCCCAGCCTCCAGCCAGGGTCAAGCATCATGCCCGGGAAGGTGAATCCTGTGCTGGCGGAGCTGACCGCCATGGTGGGGTTCCAGGTGATGGGCAACGACACAGCCGTCGCAATGGCCGTGCAGGCAGGACAGCTTGAGTTGAACGTCATGATGCCGACGATGGCGCACAATGTGCTACAGTCGATCACGATTCTGACCAATACCCTGCGTGAACTGGATGTGCACTGTGTGCGCGGGATTACGGTCAATCGCGACCGTGCCGCGTTGTATGCGCAAAGCACCATCGCCCTGGCGACTGCGCTGAACCCTTACATCGGATACAGAAAAGCAGCGGAGCTGGTGAAGGAGTCGGTGGCGACGGGGCGATCGATTGTGGAGCTGGCCCGGGAGAAGAAGCTGCTGAGCGAGGAACAGATTGCGGAGATTCTGGACCCGAAGAAGATGACAGAGCCGAGGGAGAAGCTTTCAGAAAAATAAATCTCAAAATAGAGGAAAATCTTCAACACCCGGAAAAGTGCACTTGGCATCCAGCAAAACACCACGAATTTGCACTCAATCACCACACAAAAACCATGTTTTTACGCTGTTGAAAACGCAAAACCCCCCGGAAAAACGCCACTCTCGCCACGTCATAAAAAACTACAATCAGGAGATGTGAGAAGGATGCTCAGCGGGCGGAGCCGGCTTGGGCTTGCGGCTCAGGACGAAGCTGCGGCGTTTGCGGCGCTTGTCCGAGGCGTGGTCGATCTTCTTCCAGAAGCCGACGAAGTAGTCGATCGCCGAGATGATCGAGACGATCGTCATCCAGTAGATCGCGGTGACCGCGATGAAGTGGACGCCAACGATGTAGCCGCCCCAGTTCCAGTAGTCCCAGCGGTGGGCAAGGATGGCGGCGACGACGGAGACGATCTGGATGACGGTCTTCAGCTTGCCGATCTCGCTGGCCTCGATGGTGAAGCCCTCGGTGGCGGCGATGCTGCGCAGCCCGGAGACCAGGAACTCGCGGCCGATAACCAGAACGGCGATCCACGGCTGGACGATGCCCGGGTTATAGCGCGACGAGGATGATGTAGGCGGCGGTGACATCAGCTTGTCGGCCAGCGGGTCGAGCAGCATGCCCATCGTAGTGATCTGGTGGCGGCGGCGCGCGAGGTAGCCGTCGAGGCCGTCGGTGATGCTGGCCAGGATAAAGACGAGCGCTGGCGATGATCTCCTGCTCGCCGCCGCGCAGACCCGTGGCGCCGTGGCCGCCGACACAGGGAAAGGCGGGCGAGAGGATCCAGATGAGCAGCGGAACGCATGCAATGCGGCTCATCGTGATGGAGTTGGGCAGGTTCATGGACGGTTATTTCAGTGGTCGCCAAATGGTTGGATGCGTGCGGTGCCGACACTAGCATTCTGCCATAGTGAGACGAGGGAGGTCGTGAAAGGACACCCTGGAGTGAGACGGCAGCGCGGGTGACGCTCGCGTGACGTTTCAAAAAAGGAATGCGAAGTACGATAACTGCGTTGGGCTGAATGATCTCCGCGCCAAGGCAGAGGAAAGCACAGATGACGCAGCGTGTGGGATCATGGTGTGGGCCTTTTTGTGACGCTGTGTGACCCCTTTGGGGAATGCCGTTTTTTCCGGCTGGAAGTTAGTTTGGGTTACAACGTGCTTCCGGGCTTTGAATTATCTGATAAACCTTTTGCTTTCATTGACATCTTCTCCCTTTTTGCCAGGAACGCCGATAGAGGGAGAGACGGGTCCAAAATAGACCCCTCCAGAGCGTTCGACATGCTCGATTCGAAGCATCTTCAAGACGGTTGCTTTCTGCTCGCTGGGCTTGTTTTCCTTGGCCGCGGCGGCACAGCAGTTTAAGCAGCCGTTGGTCGTTCTACAGGTAACTGGCCCGCTGGCAATTGTGGCAGCAGACCTGAATGGTGACGGCAAATCGGATCTGATTTACACGGACTATGGTGCGACAGCGACGGCTTCGACGACTCATGTGCTGCTGAATAATAGCAATGGAACCTTTGCTGCAGGGCCAGACGATAGCTACAGCAGGCACGGCGATTGCGGCGGCAGACTTTGACCATGATGGCCATATCGACCTGGCCTGGGTGTCGGGTGTCGTTGGCGAGGGTAGCGTTTATCTGGCGCGAGGCAACGGCGACGGAACTTTTGCTGCGGCGCAGGAGCTGGGGACGTTTGCGATAGTCGGGAACGAATGCTCCGGTGTTCCGCTATGTGATGGGTGCGCAGCTGCACGATACGGGATATCTGGATCTGCTGGTGGAGGATGTGGCGAACCCATCGCTACTGACGCTGACGACAGATAGCAGCGGCACCTTGGTGCGGATGGTCGGGACAAGACTGCAAGTGGCACAGGGCCGATGGTAGTGGCCGATCTAAATGGAGATGGGCATACGGATCTGGTCATTCAGTCGATCATGAGTGGTAGCGCAGATGTCTTTCTGGGATCGACGAACGGCCTGCTGACGGCGGCAGGATCATATGCGGGATCGAGCCCAGTGCAGAGCATGCTGCTGCATGATGTCGATGGCGACGGCCATCCGGATCTGATACTCGAAGGGGTCAGGCGGGACGATCGAGATTCTCCACGGGAACGTGGATGGGAGCTTTGCCGCGGCCTCAGAGGGTGGGACTGGAGGTGCGGACGCCACGACGGGGATGGTGCGGCCATCTGGTCGCAATAATGATGTCGGGACGGGGACATAACTTTTATACGGCAACACCGGCGGGTTGAGTGTGCTCTCGGAGCAGAGCAATCTCAGCCTGAGTTTGCAAGGGATCTATAACGCCGGGCCGGGGCGGGCAAGTTTTGCGGTAGCGGACTTCAACGGCGATGGGGTGCCGGACATGGCGGTGGACTCGCCGGAGGGCGTTGCGATTTTATTTGGCAGTGCGAAGGGTAGTCTCGCGGATCGCGCTCATTTGCGGCAGGAAGCCAGCGCTGAGCGGCGCGCTAGGCGACTTCAGCGGGTCAGGGAATCTGGATGCGGTTGTGAGTGTCGCGTCGGCGCAGGCGCTGTTGCTGCATGGAAACGGGGACGGAACGTTTGCTTCACTGGCGACGCCAACTACGGCGGTCGTCCCGCGAGTGTTTCACCGGTGTGACAGGGAAACTTTGCCCGGAGCGCCTCAGATTCCTGGGATGGTTCAGGCGGCGGTGGTAACGGCGGACCTTGATGGCGATGGCAATGCGGATGTGATCGTGGCATACGACAATGTGAATGCCGATCATGCTCATCCAACAGCGGCTGCAGCAAATGCGATCTACATCTGGTATGGAAAGAGCGACGGGACATTTGCGGCGCCGGTGGAGATGACACCCTCGCGGAACTACTACGAGTTGGCCGCTGTGGATTTGAACGGCGATGGGCGACCTGACCTCGTAATGAGTGATGGATATGTGGTGAGCGTGCAGAGCAACCTGGGTGGGAGGGCGTTTGGAGCTGAGGTGCATTTCCTGGCGGGGATGGGGATCAATTCGATTTTGGCAGGAGATGTGAACAAAGATGGGCTTATCGACCTTGTGATTGCGAACGGGGGTGCGGTGTTTTCAAACGCCGCGATCGGCCAGAAGATGACGGCGAATCCCGATGTGAACACCGGCGGCATTACGGTGCTGTTGAATGCGGGCCAGATTCTTGCTCCGACGACGACAGTGCTGACGATTACATCACCGTTGACGATCACGTTTGGACAAGCGGTGAATGGAACTGCTCAGGTGACTGCGAGCGATGGCAGTTCGCTGACGGGAACGATTGCTTTCTATGACGGCACGACGAATATCTGCACGGTTGCAGTGGTAGAGTCGGCCAGTTGCCCAGCGAACTCCGGGGCCGGATTCACAGTCGGAACGCATGTGCTGACGGCGGCATATTCAGGGGATGCGACGCATCTGCCCTCGACGTCGGCTGCGGTGACGGTAGTTGTGCTGGCGGCTCCGGCGACAAAGGTACAGACGGTAACGATGCTGACCTCAAATGTTGATCCGGTGATGAGCGGACAGAGTGTGATCTTTACAGCCAATGTGGTGGCGACGGGAGCTTCCGCCGCGGCACCGACCGGGGTCGTGACATTTTTGGATGGCAGCATCGCGCTGGGAACCAAGACACTGGTTGGATCGGGAGTGGCGAGCTTTAATACTTCATCGCTGAGTGTGGGGAGTCATGCGATTACGGTCAGTTATGCGGGAGATGCGAACTCTCTTGCGAGTGCTTCAGCCGTGCTGACGGAGACGGTGAATGGTACAGCGACGGCGGCGAGCGATTTCAGTGTTTCTGTAGCTGGTGCGGCGAAGATTGGGGTAGGTGGAGTAGCGAATTTACAGGTGTCCGTTGCCCCGCAGAGCGGGTACATGCAGCCTGTGCAGCTGTCGTGCGCTGGCCTGCCATCGGAGGCGGTGTGCACGTTTGCTGCGCACACGATTCCGGCGGGCGGCGGAACGACGGCGCTGCAGATAAGCACGATGGCTCCGCGATCGTGCGAGGTGGCAGACTCCGAGACTACGGCCAGTCTGCCGTTTGGCGGGGCTACCGTTGCGGCTCTGCTTGTGCTGTTTCTTCCCGGAAGACGGTGGAGAGCGATTCGGGGGCTACTGGTGGCACTCGTGGCGCTTTGTGGGATGGCTACGTTGAGTGGATGCGGGAATTGTACGGACCTGGGGACGAAGCCGGGGACTTATACGATTCAAGTGATTGGAACTTCAACTGGTGCGACGGCAAATGTAGTGACGACTAAAGTGCAGTTGATCGTGTCTACGGAGTAGAGGCGTGGGAGTAGAGGCGTGAAGCGCCCACGTCAGACAAAAACAAAAGAGGCAGCCCTTACAGGCTGCCTCTTTGTTTGGGGTGAGCGGTATCAGGCGTAGATACCGCGTTGTTTGGTGGTGTAGGCTACTCGATCGATAGCAAGCATGTAGGCTGCGATGCGGTTGTTGACGCCGTGGTTCTGAGCGTAGGTGACGACGTCGTGGAAGCTCTCGGTCATGATGTTGTCGAGACGCTGGTTGACCTCGGCCTCGGTCCAGAAGTAGCCCATGCGATCCTGAACCCACTCGAAGTAGCTGGTGGTGACGCCGCCGGCGTTGGCAAGGATGTCGGGGATGATGAAGACGCGCTTGTCGGCGAGGATATCGTCGGCGACAGTGGTGGTGGGGCCGTTGGCGCCTTCGCAGAGGATCTTGCAGTGGATGCGGTCGGCATTGCGACTGGTGATGACGTTCTCGGTGGCTGCGGGAATGAGGATCTCGCAGTTGTAGGTGAGGAGTTCGTCCTTGTCGGCGGCTTCAGCTTCAGTAAAGCCATTGATGGTGCCGGCTTTTGCGCGGTGCTCGATGAGGGCGGGGATATCGATGCCGTTCTTGTTGTAGAGGCCGCCGTCGTACTCGGCGATGCCGATGACGGTATAACCCTTCTGGGCCAGCAGCTTCGCAGAGTTTGAGCCGACGTTGCCGAAGCCCTGCACGATGACGCGGCAGCCTTCGATGGACATGCCGAGGTGCTTGATGGCCTCGTCGCAGACGACGGAGACACCGCGGCCGGTGGCTTCTTTGCGCCCGCGGGAGCCGCCGATGTTGACAGGCTTTCCGGTGACGACGGCGGTGACGGTCTGGCGCATGTGCATGGAGTAGGTATCCATGATCCAAGCCATGGTCTGCTCATCGGTGCCCATGTCGGGGGCGGGGACGTCTTTTTCAGGTCCGAGGAACTCGATGAGTTCGGCGGTGTAGCGACGGGTCATGCGCTCGAGTTCACCCTGGGACATCTTCTTGGGGTCGCAGATGACTCCGCCTTTGGCTCCGCCGAAGGGGATGTTGACGACAGCGCACTTCCAGGTCATCCATGAAGCGAGAGCGCGGACTTCGTCGAGAGTCACGTCAGGGGAGTAGCGGATACCGCCTTTTGCGGGACCGCGGGCCACAGAGTGTTGCACGCGATAGCCGGTGAAGACTTCGATGGAGCCGTCATCCATGCCGACGGGGATGTGAACGATGAGTTCGCGCGAGGGGTAGCGGAGAACCTTCCAAATGCCTTGATCGAGGTTCAGTTTTTTGGCGGCGAAGTCGAATCGAGCGGCCTGGGCTTCCCAGGGGTTTGTTTCCTGCTCGAGGGTAAGAGTCTGCATTTTGTGTTCCTTTTTTTCTATTGCTGGTATCAGCGATTCTCCGGCCATCGTATTGCCTCCACTGGAAGCAGGATACAGCTTGAGCCAGACCGGTCTGTGGCCAAACCTCCCGGAGTATAGGCTGGCGAGACAACGATGTGCAATCGTACGAACGGGGTAGTTAACCATTTTTTGTGAGCCCTGGTTGGAGCCTGAAGTCCCTCGTACCGATAGAGTTATGATGGAGGCAGTTATGGCCATCTCTGACTCCAATTCCCTGCCTTCCGCACGTGAATTTTTAGCATTAAGTCGCAAGCACTCATTGGTGCCCGTTTATCGGACAGTCATCGCAGATCTGGAGACTCCGGTTTCGGCATTTTTACGAATTGCAGCGGAGGAGCCTGAGGCGTTTCTGCTGGAGTCAGTGGAGGGTGGCGAGCATGTGGGGCGATACACCTTTATCGGAGTGCAGCCGTACAAAAAGATGGTGGCGCGAGGGACGCGAATTACGGTTCGTGAGGGGCGGCGAGAGAAGACATTCGATGGAGATATCTTTGAGGAGTTGAAGAAGGCGCTGAGTGGGCATACACCAGCACGGCTGCCGGGGCTGCCTCCGTTTACGGCTGGCGCGGTGGGTTTTTTTGCGTATGACGTGGTGCGGCAGATCGAGAAGCTGCCTTCGGTGGCGAAAGATGAACTGGGTGTACCGGATGCCTGCCTGATGTTCTTCGACCAGGTGCTGGCGTTCGATCATGTGAAGAAAGAGATTCACCTGATCGTGACGGCAGATCTGACGCGGGAGGCTCGTGAGGGAGCGTATGAACGGGCAGTGCGACGGCTGAACAGGATGGAGAGACGACTGGCGAGTGCGCTGCCAGTGCAGCGGAAGAAGAGGCCTGAGGGCAAGCTGAAGGTGACGGCGCGAACGTCAAAGGCGGCGTTTCTGAATGCGGTGAAGAAGACCAAGGAGTACATCGCTTCGGGTGATGTGTTTCAGTGTGTGTTGTCGCAGCGATTTGACTGTGTGCCGGGAGTGGATGCGTTTGAGGTTTATCGTGCGCTGCGAATCGTGAATCCTTCGCCGTATATGTATTTTTTGCGGTTTGGGTTGGAGGCGGAGAAGAAAAAAGCGACGATCGCGCATATTGTGGGGTCTTCGCCGGAGCTGTTGGTGCGGGTGCATGGCAGGGATGTGGAGTATCGGCCGATTGCTGGGACTCGGCCTCGGAGTGCGGATGAGACGGAGGATCGGGCCTTTGAGGCCGATATGCGCAGCGATGAAAAGGAGGTCGCTGAGCATGTGATGCTGGTGGACCTGGGGCGGAATGATGTTGGACGGGTGAGTGAGTTTGGGTCGGTGAAGGTGAAGGAGCTGATGGCGGTGGAGCGGTATAGCCATGTGATGCACATGGTGAGCTCGCTTGAGGGGAAGCTGCGCGTGGGATTGAATGCGATCGATGCTCTTCGAGCTTGTTTTCCTGCGGGAACACTGAGTGGCGCGCCGAAGATTCGGGCGATGGAGATTATTGAGGAGTTGGAGCCGGCTCGGCGTGGAGTTTATGGCGGCAGTGTGCTGTATGCGGACTTCAGTGGGAATCTGGATTCGTGCATCGCGATTCGGACGCTCTACATGAACGGCCAGCAGGGGCATTTCCAGGCCGGCGCGGGGATTGTGGCGGACTCGGTGCCGGAGAAAGAGTTTGAAGAGTGTGGGAATAAGGCTCGTGCGGTGGTGCGGGCGATTGAGCGGGCGCGGGGTGTTTAGGAGACTCTGCTTGAGTTTCGGCGACGTATTCGCTTGGCGAGTTTGTGCTTCGCAATTGCCAACGATCGATCTCGGAAGAACCATAAACATGCATAGAATAGGCCAATGAACTACGAGACAGTAGTTGCTGATTTGTGGGAGCGATCGCCACGTTTTCCAGATGTCTATCAAAACAAAATTCGGGTACATGGGAGATCAGCCCTCGGGTTCATATCTGGTATTTGGATCAGTACTCATACCTGCACTGAGGAGGCTTACCTCGGCGATTTGGAGCAAACCTTAGCGATCGCTGCGCTTTCTAGAAGATGTCGCGGAGGTAGCTCGGAACAGATAACGGCCTCGAATCGCTTCTTCGGATAGAGGTGGGAGAATGGCTCGGAGGAGCGGCAAACGAAGCTTCACTAGCTCCTTGGCTCGGAACAGAAACAAAACGGATCTGCCGGGACGTCAGAGGGACTCGTCAACTCAGCGAATCGCCTTACGGCAAGAACGCGATAGGCAAAGCATCAAAAATTTAATCACTAAGTTCCTGACACGGTTGCGAAGAACATAAATTGTTCATGATTGAGCTTGGGGGCATACAGGCTGTGGCTTATACGCCTGCAAGTGGGCTGTGCTGAGCGTAGAATTTAAGGATTGCTATGGTCTTTGTTCTCGATAACTACGATTCGTTCACCTACAACCTGGTGCAGTACATGGGCGAGCTTGGCGCGGAGATGATCATTCGGCGCAACGATGAGCTGACGCCGGCAGAGGTTGAGGCGCTGCACCCTGAGCGCATCCTCATCTCGCCCGGACCTTGTACGCCGCAGGATGCGGGCATCAGTATGGACCTGATCAAACACTTCGCTAACCTGGGCGCAACAGGCGGTGCAAAGGTGCCGATCCTTGGAGTATGTCTCGGGCATCAGGCGATTGGCGCGGCGTTTGGCGGGAACGTGGTGCGCGCGGCGAAGCTGATGCATGGCAAGACAAGTGAAGTGGAGCACGATGGCAAGACGATCTTCAAAGGCATCCCGTCGGCGATGACCTGTACGCGATACCACTCGTTGATTGTGTCGGAAGATGGGTCTGCCGGACGAGTTGGAGGTGTCGGCGCGGACGGCAGATGGAGAGACGATTATGGCGCTGCGGCATCGTGAGCTGCCGATTGAAGGCGTGCAGTTTCATCCGGAGAGCGTGCTGACTTCGAACGGAAAGAAGTTGATTGAGAATTTTTTGAAGATGTAAGAAGGATGTTTAAGGGCGCTTGCAGTCGACGCCCAGGCAATCTTTCCAGCGATAGTCGGACTCTACGTCCTTGAAGTGCGGGTCGGGCGAGTCGCCCATTTGAGCGCGGCGGATGTTGGTAAAGCCTGCGTCAGCGAGTTCTTTTTCCATTCCCTTGTAGTCCCACATCCATAGATGACGCGCGCGGCCGAAGACAGCAGTGGGGATGGCTCGCAGACCTCGCGGGGTGGTCATTTCGCCGAGCCAGCTCTCCTGCATAAAGCGGGAGCAGGCTGCGGATGTCGGATCCCCGGTATAGAGGCCGATGAGTTGTTCGAGATCGGGGAGCACGAGGCGAAAGGTGCCGCCGGGACGAAGATAGGAGAAGACATTTCTAATAGCGACGCGGAATTCGTCGAGGGTCATGTGCTCGAGGACATGAGAGCAGTACACGGCTTCTGCAGATCCAGGAGGGACAGGGAGACCCTTGATAACGTCGCCATACCGGATGTTTTTGGGATAGGGAGGAAAACCCTTTTTCACCAGCAGAGGGGTGAGAAAAGGAAGGCGGCTTTGCAACCAGAAGGCGGGGCCCGCATCGAAGTTTTGCCAGGTTTCTGGAGCACACATACCACAGCCAAACTGCACGTACAAGTGATCCATGGCCGTATTATACATAGCGTAGAGTGCGGTTTTTGGGATTTGGAGCAATGACCTCGCGCGTGTGTTCGGCGAGGGCGGGATGGATGGCGAGGGCAGATGAAGTCTCAACTAGTTAAGATTTTCCGGCTCTCGTTTCTGCTTTCCGGATCGTTGCTCTTCGGTGGATTGTTGATGGCGCAGACGCAGCAACCGATCGGCACGGTAGGGGTGCAGAATGCGACCGTTGCAGGCGCGTTAGAGGTAAGCAACGGGCGGGCGATGCTGGTGGGGAATACGACCGTGACGGCGCTGGATCACGTGGCCGAGATCGAACTCAATCGCGGAGGCACCGTGCATGTGTGTGCGACCAGCGGATTGCATGTGACAGCTGGGAAGAGTGCGGGTGGGGCGGCTCCGCTGATGCTGGCGCTGGATCGCGGAGCGATTGAGGTGCAGATGACGGCGACGACTCACGACGTGGTGACGACTCCGGATCTTCGATTCACCATGCTGGGCGATGGGCCGCTCGATCTGCAGTTGCGGGTGACCAGGAATGGCGATACGTGCGTTGAGAATCGAGGAGCGAAGGCTCCGGTGCTGAATGTTGCGGACCAGTTTGGTGAGGCGACGTATGAATTGAAATCGGGACAGCATGTGATGTTCGAGCATGGCAGCTTGAGGGAGGTCGTGGACCGCGAGAGATCTGCATGCGGATGTCCGCCGGAGCCAACGATGTCCGTTGCGGATGCGCTGTTGAAGGCGGCGGCTCCTGGCAGTGCAGCCGAGAAGACCGCGGCGGAACGGCATCCCTTCCCTGCTGCGGTGAGCGATGAGTTGGCCCCAACGACGGTTCCACAGGCTGCGCCGGGCGTTGTGCATACCCAGGTCTCTGGAGTGTTGAGCTCGAAGTGCGGGTACGGATAGTTCGACTGAGCCTGCGACGTCGAAGGATGCAGCTACTGGTGATGCCAAGAGTGCAGCGGGAAGCACACCGGAGCAGACGACGCCCACACCTGCTCCTGCGAAACCTTCAAAGAGCCCATTTCATGCAATTGGACGGTTCTTCCGGCATATTTTTGGCGGAGGGTAATAAGCCGTTACGAAGCTTCCTGAGCGAGCGGGAGACCTACTCGCTGCGATACAATCAAAGAGTTGCGGGCTGATTAGCCAGGACGCCGGTGCGCTCGCGGACAAATTCTCACTACAGCTGAACTCAGCACAGATTAGGGGTTTTCTTTTATGTCGATTCCCGCCACGCAGATGCGCCCGGGCATGATTATCAAGCACAACAATGACCTTCACACGGTGTTTTCTGTGGAGCATCGCACACCTGGAAACCTGCGCGCCTTCATCCAGGCCAAGCTGCGGAATGTTCGCACGGGTGCGATGTTCGTGGAACGATTCCGATCGCCTGATCCTATCGACCGCGTCATCGTCGATGAGGTGAAGATGGAGTTTTTGTATAACGACGGCGAAGACTACTACTTCATGGATGAGGCGTTTGAACAGACGATGCTGAAGCGTGGAACGCTCGGCGATGCCGTGGAGTTTCTGATCCCGAATTTGAATATCAGCGTGAGCTACTACGACGGCAAGGCTGTGGGTATCGAACTGCCAGGCGTGGTTGAGATGACGGTGATGGAGACTGAGCCGGGGATCAAGTCGGCGACTGCATCGTCGGTGAGCAAACCGGCGACGCTGGAGACAGGGCTGGTGGTGCAGGTGCCGGCCTTCATCAACGAAGGCGAGAAGATTCGCGTGGATACGGCGGAAGGCGCTTACCTGGGCCGGGCGTAAAAACTGAATTGGACACAAGCAGCTCCGCGACAGTTGGGGTTTCGATGGTTTGCCATTACCTGGTAAAAGGCCGAGTGCAAGGTGTTGGTTTTCGCTGGTTTGTGCAGCGAGAGGCAGCGGAGATTGGACTGCAGGGATGGGTGCGTAATACCGATGACGGACACGTTGAGGTTGTAGCTGATGGTAGTGCTGAGGAGTTGGCGGAGTTGAAGGATGCGCTGCGAAAGGGTTCGCGCGGCAGCCGCGTGGATGCCGTGATGGAAGAGGAACTGGCTGAGAGCGAAGGCGCGAAGCTGGGGCCGTTTGAGATTGAAGGAGCCTGGTAAGACCGATGACACTACCGATTAATTGTGAGCCGCTGAAATCGCTGATTCGCACGGTGCCGGATTTTCCGAAGCCGGGGATTTTGTTCTATGACATCACGACGGTGCTGAAAGACAAGGCAGGTTTTGCCACGCTGATCGACGCGTTTGCGCAGTACTACATCGGCAAGGAGATTGACCTGGTGCTGGGGATCGAGGCGCGCGGGTTTATCTTCGGGCCGGCGCTGGCGTACCGGTTGAACGCGGGCTTTGTGCCGGTGCGGAAGCCAAAGAAGCTGCCTGCTCCAGTGGCCAGGGTGAACTATGACCTGGAGTATGGGACTGACTCGCTGGAGATTCATATGGATGCGATCGAACCGGGGCAGAGGGTGATCATCGTTGACGATCTGCTGGCGACTGGCGGCACGATGCAGGCTACAGTGCAACTGGTGCGGCAACTGGGTGGCGAGATCGCCGGACTGGGGTTTGCGATTGAGTTGGACTTCCTGAAGGGGCGGCAGAAGTTTCCAGGGTATGACGTGCTGAGCTTGCTGCACTATGACGAGTAGGCATTAGTGTGAATCTTCGGAAATTGCGGCACTAAGTCAGCGAGCGAATCATGTTATTTCGAAAGCAGTGACAAAGGGAGTTGTGGATGAAGTCATTTGGATATGCTGCACACGATAAGGTAGCGCCGCTTGTGCCGTTTCGGTTTGAGCGGAGAGATCCGGGGCCGAACGATGTGGTCGTCGAGATTGCTTATTGCGGGATATGCCACTCGGATATTCATCAGGTTCGGGACGAGTGGGGGAACGCGATCTATCCGATGGTGCCGGGGCATGAGATCGTCGGGCGCGTGGCTAAGATCGGCTCGGCGGTGACGAAGTTCAAGGAGGGTGACCTTGCCGGCGTTGGGGTGATGGTCGACTCGTGCAGAGTGTGTGAGAACTGCAAGGCTTCGGAGGAGGCTTACTGTGTGAAGGGGATGGTGGGGACCTACAACGCACGGGATTACAAGGGTGAGCTGACGTTTGGCGGCTATTCGAACAACATCGTAGTAGATGAACGATACGTGTTTACAATTTCGCCGAAGCTGGATCTGGCGGCGGTGGCTCCACTGCTGTGTGCGGGGATTACAACCTACTCGCCGCTGCGGCACTGGAAGGTGGGCAAAGGCAGCAAGGTTGGAGTGATTGGGCTGGGCGGACTGGGGCACATGGGGCTGAAGTTCGCCCACTCGTTCGGCGCGCATGTCGTGCAGTTCACAACGTCGGCGAGCAAGATTGCGGATGCGCAGAGGCTGGGCGCCGACGAGGTTGTCCTTACCAAAGATGCGAACGAGCTAGCAAAACATACTGGCAGCTTCGACTTCATTCTGGATTGTGTCTCAGCGCCACATGATGTGAACCAATACCTCAATCTGCTTCGATTGAATGGGACGATGTGCCTGGTAGGGCTTCCTGACGCACCGGTGGCGATCTCTCCATTTTCGATCATTTCAAATCGCCGATCGTTTTCGGGATCGATGATCGGCGGAATGCAAGAGACACAGGAGATGCTGGACTACTGCGCAGAACATAACATTGTGTCAGACATTGAACTGACGTCAGTGGATAAGCTGGCTGAGGCCTACGATCGCGTGTTGAAGAGCGATGTGAAGTATCGCTTCGTGATCGATATGGCTACGCTGCCCAAAAGCTAGACGAAGAGGGCGTAGAGGGGCGAGTCGAGTGGGACCGTCTGTACGGGACCGGTGAGTTTACCGGTTGCGGCGTCGCGGCGGAAGACGGTGACCGTTGCCGAGTCCTGATTGCCGCAGAGTATCCACTGGGCAGTGGGATCAAGGGTGAAGTGGCGAGGAGTTTTGCCGCCGCAGGCGATGCGCTGGATGAGGGAGAGACGACCTTTGGCATCGATGGAGAAGACTACGAGTGAGTCTTCGCCTCGATTGCTGGCATAGAGGAATAACCCGTCGGGCGAGATGGCCAGCTCGGCTGCAGTATTTTTGTCTGCAGGAAAGTCGGGCGCGACGGTCTTGACTGGCGTGTTGGTGTTGACCAGAAGACCCTGAGGGACATCACTGAAGCGGGTTGCGGTCCAGAGATAGTGATCGAGAGTGGAGTCCATCTCGTTGAGACCGTAGACCCATCGTCCGTTGGGATGGAAGACAATGTGGCGCGGGCCGGAGCCTGGGTGATCGTTGGTGAAGGTTTGGGGGTCAGAGAGCTCCCCGGTCTCGGGGTGAATGAGGAAGACGGTGATGTGGTCGGTGCCGAGATCGCAGACAAGAAGGAAACGATTGTCGGGTGAGATAGTGGCGCAGTGGGGATGCGAGGTGTCCTGACGGGCGGAGTTAGGGCCGAGCGCACCGAACTTTCGTGAGTCTTTGAAGTCGATGCGGCTAACTGGCTGGCTTAGAGTTCCATTGGGCTGGATGCGGTAGGAGGCTACGCTCGAACCACTATAGTTTGCGACGAAGGCGGAGTGGCCGGTAGGGTCGACCGAGATGTAGGCGGGCCCCGCTCCACCGGAGGAGACCTGGCTTGTCTGATTGAGCGCGCCGCTCTTCGGATCGATGGCGAAGGTGGTGACAGTTGCGGAGGGGTCGGTGACGGCGTTGACGGCGTAGAGGAAGCGACTTCCCTGGCCTACAGGAGTTACGGCAAAGAAGGAAGGCCTGGCGGTGGCTGCGGCGAGGACAGGTGGTGTCAGCTGGCCGTGAGTCGTGTCAAAGTGCGATTGATAGATGCCTTTGCTTGCGCCTTTGGAGGTGTCGGTGCCGAAGTAGACGGTGAGCGGAGGAGGAGGCGCGGCCGGTTTCTTCTTCCGGAGATGAAATCCGGTTTGGGCGTGCGCTGCGGCTGCGAAGGCAGGAAAGAGAACGAGAAATCTGCGTCGGGTGAACATGGGCAATCTCCTCGGAGACTATGCTGGTTCGCCTGGAAGGTGGATCCCCATCTCGTCTTCGGGCCGGACGTCGGCGTTGATGACGGGGAGGCTGGGTAGCTTGTCGGTTCGGCCTGCCTCTTTGACGACGGCGTTGGCGTGTTCGAGGACCTCGTCAACGGTCATGGTGTACATCTCACGACCATTGTCGTATCCAGATTGGATGGCGTGCTGGAGGTAGCGACCGGCGGTTTGGGCGGCAAGGTAGTCCGTGATGACGTAACCGGTGCGGCGTTTTTGTTCGACCCAGGCCAGATTTGGCATGGCGATCCACACGGGGCGGCCGTTGACAGCAAAGCGAATATCGGTGGCGTCGGCATGGCGAGTGGCAATGGCGACGACAGTTCCCTTCCATTCGCAGCGAAGGTCTTCTCCGGTCCAGCGGTCTATTACTTTGAAGTCTTCATACATGGTTGGTTCTAGCTTAGAGCAGGGTAAAGCTATGGGCAAGGGGAGGTTACCTCTCAACTTGTTCTTATATCCCCCAAAGATGGCTCTGGATAACAAGTTAGGGGAATATCCCCCCTTAGATATGGGGGTGTAGGTTACTTTCGTAAGCTAGTAAAAATCCTTCTAGCTATATGAAAGTTGGCCCGGCTATTCTAGCGTTACATTGCGGTGAAAGATGAGCGTGCATCGAACAGAAGCTGAAGCTGCTAGTTTAAGAGCGATTTGGACACGTGATTTGTTGGACTCCCAGCCAGAGCTTGAATGCGAAGAACTGGTTCAACTTGCTGCCGGTATCTGTGGAACTCCAATCGGACTGGTGACGCTGCTGGACGAGCGGCACCAATGGTACCGTGCGTCCGAACATCTGAAGATGGGTGAGACGCCGCGTGAGGTGGCCTTTTGTGCACACGCGATTCGGCAGACTGAGTTGCTGATGGTCAAGGACGCGCTGATGGATGCGCGATTCGCCAGCAACCCCCTGGTGACGAGTGATCCGGCGATCCGTTTTTTTGCAGGAGTTGGGCTGTTTACAGCGGATGGAGATCCGCTGGGAACTTTGTGCGTGGTGGATATGGCGCCACGGATATTGGGAGCAGAACAGGCTAATGCGTTGGAGGTTCTGGGGCGGCAGGTGAGTGTTCGGCTGGAAGCGATTGTGCAGCGTAAGGCCCTGGCCGAGGCAATGGCAGAAAAAGAAAAAGCCAGCGCCAACCTGCGGGCAAGTGAAGAGCTGTTTCGAGCGTTTATGAATGCCAGCCCATTTTTGAGCTATATCAAAGATGCGGCGGGGCGGTTGCTGTTTTATAACCGCAGCTTTGCCCATCGGTTTGGGGTAAGTGAGTATGCATGGCTGGGGCGGACGGATGAACAACTCTGGTCGAGAAAGCTGACCAAGTCGGTGCGGACGCATGACCTGGAGGTGATGGCAGGTGGGCGGATGGTCGAGACCGAGGAGCATATCCGGAACTCGGATGGAACGGTGAGTTCGCTGCGCTCGTTCAAGTTTCCATGTCACGACTCTGCTGGGAATGTGCTGCTGGCGGGCGTTGCAGTGGATGTCTCAGAAGAGGTGGCGCACCAGGTTGAACTGGAACGCTATCACCGTGAGCTTGAAGAGGCGAACGATCAGCTGCGGAAGCTGGCTGTGACGGATGAACTGACAGGGCTGAGAAATCGCAGATCGTTTGAAGAGCGCATGGTAATGGAGTTCTCAATGGCACGGCGGAGGAAGCGAGAGCTTTCGGTGTTGCTGATCGATGTGGACAACTTTAAGACGATCAATGACCGCTTTGGACATGCGGCGGGAGATGAGGTACTGCGGCGCCTGGGTATGATTCTGCGTACGACGGTGCGATTGCCGGATCTGCCGGCAAGATACGGCGGCGAGGAGTTTGTAGTGCTGCTGCCGGAGAGCGGCGAAGAGAGCGCCATGGGACTTGCGAGACGCGTGATGCAGCGCGTGGCGACAGAAGATTGGGAGAATGAGCCGCTGACGATCAGCGTGGGGATGGCGGCGATGAATGAGTCGCTGGAGAGTGGATTTCAACTGGTGGAGTTGGCGGATGAAGCTCTGTATGCGGCGAAGAGAGCTGGGAAAAACCGCGTGATGGTTCATAGCGGGTAAGGCGAGTGTCCTGCCGGACGGGCCCACTGCGCGTGGGGCGGCCACTTCGTGGCGGGTGTACCTTTGTCTTGGTTGGGCGAACTGCCTGGTTCCGGCCGTTGGCCGGCTTTATTTTTTGGGAATGAAGAGGCGCACCCTTTGGGTGCGCCTCTTCGCTTGATGCGTGTTTAATTTTTATGCTTCGGCGTTGGGGTCGCCGGCTTCGCCTGCGCTGCGCTCTTCCATCTGCTTGGCGAGCTCTTCGCGCTTCTTGGTGCGGGCTTCGGCGCGCTTTGCCGCCTTCTCGTTGAGCTCGTGCTCGGCTCCGAGGAGCTCGATGTAGGCCATCTCGGCTGCGTCACCCTTGCGGGCTCCGAGGCGAGTGATGCGAAGGTAACCACCCTGGCGCGCAGCGTAGCGTGGAGCCACAGTTGCGAAGAGGCGGTCAACCGACTCAGGTGTCATGAGGTAGGCTGCGGCTTGGCGGCGAGCGTGAACGGTGCCGGTCTTGCCGAGGGTAATCATCTTCTCGATGATGGGGCGGGTCGCCTTGCACTTGGTGATGGTGGTCTCGACGCGATCCATCAGGATGACAGAGGTGACGAGGTTGCGGAGCATGGCGCGGCGGTGGCTGGTGTTACGACCTAATTTGTATCCTGCATTGCGGTGACGCATCGGAGATCTCCTTCGACTCGGCTATGCCGTGAGTCGGTATTACCTGGAATGTGCGCTCGGCCAGAGGCCTTGTGCGGGTGATGCTTGCCTCGGTGGTGCAGAGACAATTGTTGCGCGGCTTGCGCCGTTCTTACAGAAAAACCGGCCAGACAAACCGGCGGCGGATGCGACTCCGCCGCCCTGGCTTGAGTTAGAAGTTCTCGGTCTCGTTGGGGAGCTCGAGGTCGTCGTCTTCGTCCTCATCGTCATCGTCGTCAAAGTTACCGAAGCTGGCGGCGAGTGTGGCTGCGGGCAGGACGGAGGTGGGTCCGGGCTGCGGGTTGCCGTTCTCGTCGATCTTCATGCCGAGGGACAGGCCCATCTGCGCGAGGATCTCCTTGATCTCATTCAGAGACTTGCGGCCGAAGTTCTTGGTCTTGAGCATCTCGGCTTCGGTCTTCTGGATGAGTTCGCCGATGGTGGCGATGTTTGCGTTCTTGAGGCAGTTGTAGCTGCGGACGGAGAGCTCGAGCTCTTCGACGGAGCGGTTGAGGTTCTCGTTGCGCAGGGCTGGGCCGTCGTGACCGCCGTCGTGACCGGCTTCCATCTCCTCTTCAAAGTTGATGAAGATGGTCATGTGGTCTTTGAGCAGCTTGGCAGAGAGGCCAAGGGCATCCGCAGGGAGCACAGTGCCGTTGGTCCAGATCTCGATGGTGAGCTTGTCGTAGTCGGTGATCTGACCGAGACGAGCTGCCTCGACGAGGTAGTTGACCTTGCGGACGGGCGAGTGGACGGAGTCAACGGGAATAAAGCCGAGTCCGAGGTCGCCGTCGAAGTTCTTGTCGGCCGAGATGTAGCCACGGCCTCGCTTGAGGCGCATCTCCATGTCGATCTTGCCGCCTTCGCTGACGGTGCAGATGTAGACGTTCTTATCGAGAATCTCGACGTCGCCATCGGCTTCGATCATGCCGGAGGTGATGACGCCAGCCTGGTCGGCGCGGAGGTAGAGGGCCTTGGGGCCTTCGCCGGCGAGCTTGAACGGGATCTGCTTGAGGTTCAGGATGATGTCGGTCGCGTCTTCGACAATGCCGGTGATGGACTGGAACTCGTGCAGCACGCCTTCGATGCGGACGGCGGTGACTGCGGCGCCTTCGATCGACGACAGCAGGGTGCGGCGAAGAGCGTTGCCGATGGTGGTACCGAAGCCGCGCTCAAAGGGCTGCGCGCTGAACTTGCCGTACTTGTCGGTGAGTGTTTCGGTGTCGACTGCGAGACGCTTGGGCTTTTGAAAACCTCTCCAAAGCATGTTGTTTTCTCCTCTTCCGGCTCACTCGCGATGCATTCTGCGAGATGGCGGTGCGGTTGCGGGTTAGGTTGTGTGGTGCATGGTGCGGGAGGTGAGGTTAGATCCCCACCCCCCGTAAAGTGCGTCAAAGTCTTCAAAATAATGCGCTTAGGTCTGGACTTCGGTCCAATCGTAAAACCCAGGAGCACTTTATTTCGAGTAGAGTTCGACGATGAGCTGCTCGTTGACGGGCAGGTTGACGTCTTCGCGCTTCGGCAGGGCAATGACCTTGCCGGAGAGTGTGTCCCGATTGATGTCGAGCCACTGGACCTGGTTCTGACCGGCGGCAAAGTTCTTCGCCTCTTCGAGCATGACGAGGGCCTTCGAGCCTTCACGGATGGCGATCTCGTCGCCGACCTTGACCTGGAAGGATGGGATGTTGACCTTGCGGCCGTTGACCTGAAGATGGCCGTGGCGGACGACCTGACGGGCCTGGCGGCGGCTCATTGCGAAGCCGAGGCGGTAGGCTACGTTGTCGAGGCGGGTCTCAAGCTGCTGGAGCAGAAGTTCGCCGGTGACGCCGGTCTTATTGGAGGCCTTCTGGTAGTACGCGCGGAACTGGGTCTCGAGGGTGAAGTAGATGCGCTTGGCCTTTTGTTTTTCGCGGAGCTGCAGACCGTAGCCTACGACCTTCTTGACCTTGCGGGACTGGCCGTGCTGGCCTGGGGGGAAGTTGCGCTTTTCAACGGGGCATTTCTCGGAGAAGCACTTGGTGCCCTTGAGGAAGAGTTTTGTTCCGTCGCGGCGGCAGAGGCGGCAGACGGGTCCTGTGTAACGTGCCATTGTATTGCTCCTATTCTTTGGTGGTTCTGGTGTCGATCGCTTTACGCGCTGGCTGCGCTTCGTCACGATCCAGTTTTGCAGCAGGCCTAGCCCACTGTGAAAAATTTCTACTTGACCACCACGCAACTGTGTTCATCAATGCGAAGGCAACGATCAAGCCAATTATGGAAGGCCAGTCCGACCGGAGCTGACCTTTCCACCAAACAAATACTAATAACAAGGCATTGAAGAGCAGGAAAGCAGTTTTCTTGCTCATCAAATCCGGAATCTCCGGCAGCCACTTCACAATTACACCCTGCGGCGCTTGGGCGGACGGCAGCCGTTATGCGGCATCGGCGTAACGTCGCGGATGCTGCGGACCTCGATGCCGGTGGTGGCGAGGGCGCGAATCGCGGACTCGCGGCCGGAGCCGGGACCGGAGACGCGCACATCGACCGAGCGGACGCCGTGGTCGCGGGCTGCGTTGGCTGCACCGACGGCGGCCTGCTGCGCGGCGAACGGAGTGCCCTTGCGGGAGCCGCGGAAGCCGAGCGAGCCGGACGATTTCCAGCTGAGCGTGTTGCCCACCTGGTCGGTGATGGTGACGATGGTGTTGTTGAACGACGCCTGAATGAAGACGAGGCCGAATGGAACATTCTTGCGCTCGCGCTTCTTGAACTTCTTGTTCTTGCCGGGCTTTGCTGCGCCCTTGGTGTTCTGTGTCTTCGCCATGTCTTATTTCGTCGCTTTCTTCTTACCGGCAACGGTTCCCTTGCGTGGGCCTTTGCGGGTGCGAGCGTTGGTGTGGGTGCGCTGTCCACGAACGGGGAGCGAGCGGCGGTGGCGGAGGCCACGGTAGGACTGAATTTCGATGAGGCGCTTGATGTTGAGCGAGATGTCCTTGCGGAGATCGCCTTCGATCTGGCCCTCAGCTTCAATGACCTGACGGATGCGGTTCAGCGCGTCTTCGTCGAGCGTGCCAAACTTCGCGAGCGGATCGACATCCGCCTTCGCGAGGATCTTGGCGGCGCGAGAGTCGCCGATTCCAAAGATGTAGGTGAGACCGATGCGCGCCTGTTTGTTGTTAGGGACATCGACTCCAGCAATACGTGCCATGGGGTTCCTTTTCGGTTGAGCTCCTGCAGCTTCGCCACGGAGCGGGGTGATGGGTTTGCGGCAGTGTTCGACGGGTTCAACGCAAGCCTTAAGTTCGGCTAACTAGCCCTTCGAGGCCGGTGATTGAATATTTAAGAACAAAGAGCAATTCTTTGTCTCTTTTATCCTTGACGCTGTTTGTGCTTGGCGTTCTCGCAGATGACGCGAACGACGCCGCGGCGGTGAATGACCTTGCACTTGTCACAGATCTTTTTTACTGAGGCACGGACCTTCATTGTGATTCCCTTCTTTTTCCTGCAACGTAGAGCCGATAAAACAGAGGGCATACCCCAGAGGCTAAAGCCTCCTTCGTGCATAGCCCTTGAATGCCAAGGCTAAAGCCTTGGCCTACCTAGAAGCCAAGAGACATGGCGATCCGGGAGGTGGAACAGCGTTTCTACTGTCTACTTGTAGCGGTAGACAATGCGGCCGCGGTTGAGGTCGTATGGGCTGAGCTCAATCGCGACGCGGTCGCCGGGGAGGATACGGATGAAGTTTTTGCGCATACGCCCGGAGACGTGAGCAAGGGCCTGATGCTTGTTTTCAAGCTCAACCTTGAACATCGCGTTTGGCAGGGTCTCGACGACCACCGCCATGACTTCAATTGCATCTTCCTTCGACAAACGATCTCCTTTGGAAAGGTGGGAGGCTAACCCTCTTTGTTTCCATAACTTCTGTTGAGGTTGGAGCTTTGTGGCTTCAACCGGATGTGCCGGGATGTGCACTTGCACACACGGCATCTCTTATAGTACCCCAAATGGGGTCTATTTTCCTAGCGAGTTAGCACCTGGGGGCCATCTTTTGTTATGGCCACGGTGTGCTCGAAGTGGGCGCTGTAGCTGCCGTCGATGGTGATTGCGGTCCAGCCATCCTTGAGGACACGGACTTCAGGGCCGCCGGCGTTGATCATAGGCTCGATGGCGAGGACCATGCCGGCTTTGAGGCGGGGGCCTTTGCCGGCTGGGCCGAAGTTGGGGACCTGGGGGTCTTCGTGCATGGCGCGACCGATGCCATGGCCGACAAACTCGCGGACGACGCCGAAGCCGGCGGCTTCGCAGAGCTCCTGGACGGCGGCGGAGATGTCGCCGAGACGACCGCCAACCTGACACTGCAGAATGGCCTTTTCGAGAGAGGCCTGGGTGACTTCGAGGAGCTTTGTGGTCTGGGGAGAGACCTGGCCGATGGGATAGGTGACGGCTGCGTCGGAGTAGAAGCCGTCGATGATGACGCCGCAGTCGATGGAGAGGATGTCGCCGTCTTTGAGGATGCGCTTGGCGTTGGGGATGCCGTGGACGACCTCGTCGTTGACCGAGGTGCAGAGGGCGGCGGGATAGCCGTGGTAGCCCTTGAAGGCCGGGATGGCACCGAGTTCGGCGATCTTTTTGACGGCGATCTGTTCGAGGTCCATCGTCGAGGCGCCGGGGACGACATGGGGCGCGATGGCGTTGTGGACCTGACGGAGGGCCCTGCCGGAGATCCGCATCTTCTCGATCTCCTGCGGCGTTTTGATCATGATGGCCATAGGGTGATTTAGCTGTTCGACGTTCTAAGACGCCGGAGGGCGGCTTCGATGACTGCTGTTACCTGCTCGACGGCAAGGTCGCCATTGATCTCTTCAAAACGACCCAGATTGCGATAGTGCTCGATGACAGGGGCGGTCTGGGTTTCGAAGGTCTTCATGCGTTCGACGAAGACGGCTTCGGAGTCGTCGGGACGCTGGATGAGCGTGGAACCGTCTATATCGCAGATGCCGGGGACCGCGGGAGGGTTCGAGTAAGTGTTGTAGATGTGGCCTGCGGGAGAGATGCGGCGACCGGTGATTCTGTGTAGGAGCTGCTGAAAATCGACGACGATGCTGATGGCGACGACAGGAAGAATGGTGGCGTCGCGGGTGAGTTCGGTATCGAGCCAGGTAGCCTGATTGAGGGTGCGGGGGAAGCCATCAAGGATGTAGCCGCGGTGCGTGTCGGGCTGCGTGAGACGGTCGGCGACCATCTGATTGACGAGGTCGTCGGAGACGAGCGTGCCCTGATCGACGAGTGCTTTCGCCTGTTTGCCGAGAGGCGTGGCGTTTTAATGTTGGCACGGAGGATGTCGCCGGTGGAGATTTGAGGGATGCCGTAGGCGGCCATGAGGAGCTTGGCCTGCGTGCCCTTGCCGACGCCGGGAGCTCCTAAAAGGAGAACCGGCCCGGGCAGAAAGTTCTTTTCCGCCGGGGCCGTTGCAGGTGTGAACATGGTGCTCGTGGTCAAGGGCTAGTTTCCTACCAGCTCTTGCGACCACGGATACGGCCACTCTTGGGAGTGAAGCCGTCGTAGTGGCGCATGATGAGCTGGGCTTCGATCTGCTGAACGGTGTCCATGGCAACGCCGACGACGATGAGCAGCGAGGTGCCACCGAAGTAGAAGTTGACATTGAGACCGTTCGTGACCCAGGTCGGCAGACGGTCGAAGATCGGGCCGACGAGCCAGAGATGGTTGAAGTGAATTCCGCTGATCAGCATCATCGGAATAATGGCGATGATGATGAGATAGATGGCGCCGACCAGGGTGATGCGCGTGAGCACATCATTGATGAAGTCGGCGGTACGCTTGCCCGGACGGATGCCAGGGATAAACCCGCCGTACTTGCGCATGTTGTCGGCGATGTCGTCGGGACGGAAGACGATAGAGATGTAGAAGTAGGCGAAGAAGATGATGGCTACGATATAGAGCAACACATACCAGGGCTCGCCGGGGCCCAGGGCACGGAAGATGGGGCCGAAGAAGGCCGAATCCTGCAGGGAGTAGCCGAAGATATGGGCACCCGCAAACAGGAGAGGCGCGGAAAGAATCGAGGACGCGAAGATGACCGGCATAACGCCGCCAGAGTTGACCTTGAGCGGAAGATGCGTGGATTGGCCACCCATCATCTTGCGCCCGACGATGCGCTTGGCGTACTGGACGGGGATGCGGCGTTCCGATCTCTCGACGTAGACGATGAAGGCAACGACTGCGATCATGCCGACGACTAGAGCGACAAGGACCATGGGGGTAAGGGCTCCCCAGGCTCCGTCGCGGAACTTTTCGTAGAGGTTTTCAATGCCCTTGGGCAGGCCGACGACGATGCCGGCAAAGATGAGCAGGCTCATTCCGTTGCCGATGCCGCGCTCGGTGATCTGCTCACCCAGCCACATGATGAACGCAGTGCCGGCGGTGAGGGTGATGACGCAGAGCGGGATAAAGGCGGCGCGGGAGATGGTGACCATCGACTGGCCGGTGCTGGTGTTGGTCAGCGTGAGCGCGATGGCGAAGGACTGCACGATACCGAGCAGGACGGTGACGTAGCGGGTCCACTGGGTGATCTTGCGGCGACCGAGTTCGCCTTCCTTCTGGAGCTTCGCGAGCGGCTCATAGATGACGGTGAGCAGCTGGAAGATGATCGACGCCGTAATGTACGGCATGATGCCGAGGGCGAAGACGGTAAGCTTGCGGAGGTTTCCACCGGAGAAGAGATCGACCAGCCCGAGCGCGGAGCCGGAGTTCGCATTGAAGAACTGGGCGAGCATATCGGCGTTGATGCCCGGGGTAGGGATATGCGAGCCGAGACGGTAGACGGCCAACATGCCAAGCGTGAAGAGAACGCGCTTGCGGAGATCGGGGATTCTGAAGATGTTTGCGATTTTCTCGAACATCGGGTGCTGGTACCTCGAGGTGAAACTGTGGTTCGGTAAAACGGGGATGCGAGGGCACCTGCCCCCGCCTGCCACTCTATTCTAAATGCTCGACTAGCCGATCAGGATGGCTTTGCCGCCGGCCTTCTCGATCGCTTCCTGGGCGGTCTTCGAGAACTTGTGCGCGTGGACGGTGACCGCGACCTTGATCTCTCCGTTATTGAGGACCTTAATGAGGCCGTTTTTCTTGCGGAGGAGGCCAAGCGCGATGATCTTGTCGAGGGTAAACTCAGTTACCTTTTCGGCAGCTGCAATCTCGGCGACGCGGTCGAGGCCGAGGACCTGGTACTCGACGCGGAAGATGTTGGTGAAGCCGCGCTTGGGCAGACGGCGGTGAAGGGGCATCTGGCCGCCTTCGAAGCCGCGCATGAGAGAGGAGCCGGAACGGGAGCCCTGACCCTTGTGTCCGCGGGTGGAGGTCTTACCCATGCCCGAACCCATACCACGGCCGATGCGTTTCTTGTTTTCGTTCGCCTTTTTGGGGGCGCGGAGATTGGAGAGATTACGGATTGCCATTGTTTCCTCGCTTAACGCCGGTGGACTCGTTGGTCCAGCGACTCGCATGTGGTTAGTGTTGCGTTATGGGTGCCAATCCGTTGCTGGGTTACTACACCAGAATCAAATGCATTGCCCAGCGGCGTCGGCACTATCTGGTCTGTGCACGGACGGGCGGGCACCCTCGCCCCGACAATTATTCTACGACGCGGACGAGATGGGGAACCTTGGCGACCATGCCACGAATGGATGGGGTATCTTCGCGCTCGACGATCTGGTTGAGACGAGTGAAGCCGAGGCCCTTGACGACGAGCTTGTGCTTGACCGGGGTGCAGATCTTGGAACGGAAGTACTGCAGCTTGATTTTGGCGATTGCGTTCTTGGTTGCCATTGGACTAGAGCTCCTCTACTGCTTTACCGCGCAAGGCGGCGACTTCGGCCTTGTTGCGAAGCTGGATGAGAGCGTCGAAGGTGGCCTTGATAACGTTGTGCGGGTTCGCCGAGCCGAGGCTCTTGGTGAGCACGTTCTGCACGCCTGCTGCGGTCATAACGGCGCGAACCGTCTTGCCGGCGATGACGCCAGTACCTTCAGGGGCGGGCTTGAGCATGACCTGACCTGCGCCGTAGTGCCCGAGAACCTGGTGAGGGATGGTGGTCTCGGTCAGGTTGACCTTGTGCAGGTTCTTCTTGGCGGACTCGATTCCCTTGCGGATGGCCTGGGGAACTTCCTTCGCCTTGCCGGAGCCGTAGCCGACGATGCCTTCACCGGGGTCTCCAATGACGACGAGTGCGGCGAAGGACATATTCTTACCGCCCTTGACGACCTTGGTGACGCGGTTGATCGAAACGACCTCATCCTTGAGGTTGAGGCGGTTCGCATCGATTTTTTTCTTCATTGCCATAATGTCTTATCCAGCTTTCTGGCGGCCAACGATGGCGCCTTGGGAAACCTTAGAAATCGAGTCCCGCTTCGCGGGCTGCATCGGCGAGGGCCTTGACGCGGCCGTGATAGAGATAGCCGCCACGATCGAAGACCACCTTCTTGATGCCCTTTTCTTTCGCGCGCTCGGCGATGAGCTTGCCTACTTCAGCGGCAGCGGCGACGTTGCCGCCGTAGTTTTTCTCTTCACCCTTTTTGCCCATAGAGGAGGCGGAGGCGATGGTGACTCCGTTGAGGTCGTCGACCAGCTGGGTGTAGATGTGGTTGAGCGAGCGATAGACGTTGAGGCGTGGGCGCTCGGCGGTACCGGACATCTTCTCGCGGATGCGCGTGTGGACGCGCTGGCGGATGACGTTACGTTGACGGGGATTGATCATAGTGGCTTTCCTTCCTAGTGGCGTACCCAGAGTGCTGAGGACGTTCGGTTATTAGAACTTTGTTGAGTGAGGAGTGGTTTGAGATTCTCAGCCACTCCTCACGAAGTTACTTACTTCGCGCCGGTTTTGCCGACCTTCTTCTTCAGCTTCTCGCCGGTGTAGCGGACGCCCTTGTTCTTGTACGGGTCGGGCTTGCGGAGCGAGCGCATGTCGGCGGCGATCTGGCCTACCTTCTGCCGGTCAATACCGGAGACGATGAGGTGAGTCTGCTTGGCGTCGATCTCGACCGAGATGCCGGTGGGCAGTGGGAACTCGATGGGGTGAGAGTAGCCGAGGGTAAAGACGACCATGTTCTTGCCCTTGAGCTCGGCGCGGTATCCGATACCGACGATGTCGATGTCCTTGGTCCAGCCGGTGGTGACGCCGGTCACAGCATTGAAGACCAGGGCGCGGGCAAGGCCGTGAAAGGCTGCCTGCTTGTCGGTCTGACGCTCGGTGACGAGCTGGCCGTCCTTCTGGACGAGGGTGATGCCGCCGGGAAGCATGGCGGTTACCTTGCCCTTGGGGCCTTCGACCAGAACCGTGTTGCCGTTTTCGCTGACCGTGTACTTGACGCCGACGGGTAGAGCAATCGGCTTCTTACCAATACGAGACATGATGATTCCTTTTATGGCTTGCGAGTCGCGAGGAGCAATTGCTGGTCGTTCCACTGCAGCCGGGTGAGTCTAAAAAGTTCAAAACTACAAAAACCTGGTTGATCTTTCTTTACCAGACTTCGCAGAGAATCTCGCCGCCGACACCTTCGCGGCGGGCCTGACGGCCGGTCATGACGCCCTTGGGGGTGGTCATGATAGAGATGCCAAGGCCACCCTGGACGCGGCGGATCTCGTCGCGGCCGAGGTAGACGCGGCAGCCGGGACGGGAGACGCGCTGCAGGTCGCGGATGACGGCTTCGTTGTTCGGACCGTACTTGAGATAGACGCGAAGAACCTTCTGCCCATTCTCTTCCGTGGGCTTGTAGTTTGCTATGTAGCCCTCTTCTTTGAGGATGCGGGCGATCTCGGCCTTGAGTTTGGATGCTGGGACGTCGAGCTTCTGGTGACGGGCACGGATGGAGTTGCGGATGCGGGTCAGGAAGTCGGCTACTGGATCAGTGAGGTTCATTCATTCTCCTTCATCCCCCGTTCGCTCGACGTGTGTCTCACGCGAGAACCTGCGGGGATGTTTGTTTCGGGTGATGCGTCCAGACTTCTGCACCATAAGCTGACGCCCTGATGAGGTCTCTGGAGTAAGTGCGCCGTGAAGCTGCGCACGGATTCTTTTATTCTACCAGCTCGACTTGACGACGCCCGGAATCTCTCCTTTGAGGGCGAGCGAACGGAAGCAGAGACGGCATACGCCGAACTTGCGCAGGAACGCGCGAGGACGACCGCAGAGCTGGCAGCGGTTGTGCTGGCGAGATTTGAACTTCGGTTTCCTTGCGTCTTTGACGCGCTTTGCGGTAGTAGCCATGTTGTTTACTCTCTATCTTTGCTGCAAACGTGTTCGAGGCCAATGGGCCTGGCTTCGTAATTACGCTCCAACGCGGAAGGGCATTCCAAAGCCCTTCAGGAGAGCGCGGGCACCGTTATCATCCTTCGCCGTGGTGACGATGGTGACGTTCATGCCCTTGAGCTTGTCGACCTTGGCGTAGTCAATCTCCGCGAAGATGAGCTGATCGCGAAGGCCAAGGGTGTAGTTGCCCCGGCCATCAAAGCTCTTCGTGGAGACGCCGCGGAAGTCGCGGACGCGAGGCAGAGCGATGGAGATGAGCCGGTCGAGGAACTCGTACATCGTGTCGCCGCGCAGAGTGACCATCGCGCCGATGGGCATGCCTTCGCGCACCTTGAAGGCGGCGATGGACTTCTTCGCCTTGGTGGTGACAGGCTTCTGGCCGGCGATGGCGGCAAGGTCAGCCACCAGGGGGTCCATGATCTTGACGTTCTGGGTAGCTTCGCCGAGGCCCATGTTGATGACGATCTTTTCGAGCTTGGGGATCGCCATGGCGTTGGTGATGTTGAGCTCTTTGCCCAGCGCCTGTTTGATTTCGGTCTCGTACTTTTGCTTGAGTCGTGCTGCCATGATTGCTCTTCGCTTTCTCCACGGTTGCCGGGTTGGGTATAAATTCCCGTGTACCGATGCGTGGGGTGAACCGTTGTTACAAGATTTGAACTACTGATACTAAAAACTGCGCCTATTTTTACTTCTTCTTCTCGGGGATTACGTTGCCGCTTGCCTTCGAGAATCGGATCTTCCTGTCGCCTTCAACTCGCGAACCGACGCGGGTCTTGTTGCCCTCGGCGTCGACCAACATGACGTTCGAGATATGGATGGTCGACTCCTGTTCGGCGATGCCACCCTGAATATTTTTCTGCGGGTTTGGCTTCATGTGTTTTTTGACCATCATGACGCCTTCGACGAGGAGGCGATCCTTTTCCGCAATAACGCGGAGAACACGGCCCTGCTTGCCCTTATCTTTGCCTGCGATCACTTCGACTTTGTCATTGCGCTTGATCTTGATGCCTGCCATAACTCTCTCTCATCCTCGACGATCTTGTAACCGCGGAGCCGGACTCCGGTTTATATGTTGCACACTCTCGTTACGAGAGGCGTGAAGCTAAATAACTTCGGGCGCGAGCGAGACGATCTTGAGAAACTTCTTCTCGCGGAGTTCGCGGGCCACGGGGCCGAATACGCGGGTGCCGACCGGCTCGTTGACGTCGTTGATCACGACAGCGGCGTTCTGGTCGAAGCGAATATAGGTACCGTCGCGACGGCGATACTCTTTGCGCGTTCGGACGATGACTGCCTTGACGACCTTACCCTTCTTAACGGTGCCATCGGGAGAGGCTTCTTTGACGGCTGCTGTGACGACGTCGCCGAGGCCGGCCTTTTTGCCGAGGCCGCCACCGAGGGGCAGGATCACCTGCAACTTGCGCGCGCCGGAGTTGTCGGCTACGTCAAGCATTGTTCTCATTTGTACTGACATCGTTCTTCTCCTGGCTATCTACGGCGGTAGTACTGCGGGGTCGATGCCCCAGACTCTAATTACTTAACTTCGACGGCTGCGGCTGCCTTCTTATCATCGGCGAGCGCGAGTGAGGAGCGGCGAACGATCTCCTCGAGCGACCAGCGCTTGAGCTTCGACAAGGGACGCGCCTCGCGAATGCGGACGACATCGCCTACGCGCGCCGAGTTCTGCTCGTCGTGCGCATAGAACTTCTTATTCGACTTCATCACGCGCTTGTACTTGGGATGAGCCTTGCGCATCTCGATCTCGACGACGATGGTCTTCTGCATCTTGGTCGAGACGACGAGGCCAACCTTCTCGTTGCGGCGTGAGGTCTGGGCTTCTGGAGTTGCGGCTGCTGCGGTCTTGGTTGTGTCTGCCATGATTAGTCCTTCTTCGCTTTCTTGCGGGCGGTGCGAGTGCTCTTGGCCGGCGCAACGTTGGCGACGACGGGGTTGGCGGCCTTCTCGGCTGCGAGAGTGCGCTGACGCTCGACGGTCTTGATGCGAGCGATGTCGAGCTTAAGTGTCCGCAGCTTCTTGAGGCCCTCGACGTTGCCGAGACTCTTCTGGAAGCGGATGCGGAAGAGCTGCTCGGCTGCTTTTACCTGCTCGCCTTTGAGCTCGTCGTCACTGAGGTTGCGAATCTTTTCGAATTCCATTGTCTTTTCCTTCACTACTAAAGCTATTTGGCGCCGGTCTTACTTGGTAACGACCGTCGCCTTAACATCGTGGCGCTGGACGAAGCTGGTCTTGAGCGGAAGCTTGTGAGCCGCGAGACGCATAGCCTCTTTGGCGAGCTCCGGGGTGACGCCTTCCATCTCGAACAGGATGCGGCCGGGACGAACAACGCAGACCCAATGATCCGGAGCGCCTTTACCTTTACCCATACGGGTTTCGGCTGGCTTCTTGGTGATTGGCTTGTCCGGGAACAGACGGAGCCAGACCTTGCCGCCGCGCTTGATGAAGCGCGTCATCGCGATACGGCTGGCTTCGATCTGGCGGTCGGTGATGTAACCGCACTCCATGACCTTCAGGCCGAAGTCGCCGAACGAAAGATCGGAGCCGCGCCAAGCTTTGCCCTTCATGCGACCGCGCTGCTGCTTGCGGAACTTGACCTTCTTTGGCATCAACATAAGAAAACCCTCTTCACTCTTTCGGGGATACTCTCCCGGGAAACTCCGGCAGTGCCGGGGAAAACTTTAGGACGCAAACGCACCAGTCGTAAGACCCTGGTCGCGGCGTTTCTTTTGCTCGTAGATATCGCCACGATAGACCCAGGTCTTGACGCCGATGATGCCGTAGGTGGTGTGTGCCTCGGCGAAACCGTAGTCGATGTCGGCGCGCAGAGTGTGCAGCGGCAGACGGCCCTGGAGATACCACTCGGAGCGGGCGATCTCGTTTCCGTTGAGACGACCGGAGACGCGAACCTTGATTCCCTTGCAGCCGAAGCGAAGAGCAGAGTCAACCGACTTGCGCATCGCGCGACGGAAGCTGACGCGCTTCTCAAGCTGCAGCGCGATGTTCTCGGCGACGAGCTGGGCATCGAGCTCAGGCTTGTTGACCTCGAGGATGTCGATGAACACTTCGCGTGACGTGCGCTTCTGGATGTCAGCCTTGAGCTTGTCGATCTCGGCGCCCTTGCGGCCGATGATGATGCCCGGACGCGCGGTGCGAATGATCAGGCGCAGCTTGTTGCCTGGGCGTTCGACCTCGACCGAGCTGACGCCGGCAGCCTTCAGCTTCTCGCGCAGCTCAGCCTTGAGCTTGACGTCTTCGACCAGCAGTTTGTCATAGCCACGCTCGACAAACCAACGCGACTTCCACGGCTTGTTGATGCCGAGGCGCAACCCATACGGATGGACTTTCTGTCCCATAGCTTCCCTTTACTTGAGTGCCCTCTCCGGTTGAGCCGGTGGGCGTAGTGCAAAACTTTAAGTTTACAAGAAACTGATTACTTCGCGGCCTTTTTGGCTGCAGGCTTCTTGGCGGCTGTCTTCTTTGCGGCGGCCTTTTTGGCTGCGGGCGTTGCCGCGGTCTTGGTCGCTGCCTTCTTCGTGGTCTTCTTCGTTGCCGGAGCTGGGGTGGAATCGGCGGCTGCGTTGACGGCAGTGACCGACTTCTTCTCAGCAACGGTGACGATGATGTGTGCGAGTCTGCGCTGATAACGGAAGGCGCGGCCCATTGGAGCGGGGCGGATGCGCTTCATGCGAGGACCCTCGTTCGCAACTGCGGTGCGGACATAGAGGTTGTCAACGTCGACGTCGAGTCCCTGCTCCTGGGAGACGTAGGTCGCGTTCTGGATTGCCGAGCGCAGAACCTTTTCAACGACCGGCGCCATGCGCTTGGTGCTGAAGTGAACGGTGTTGAGCGCCTGCTCGACGCGGAGACCCTTGATGAGGTCCAGAACCAGCTTTGCCTTTTGGGGGCTGGTGCGCTGGAACTTCGCCTCTGCGCGGAACTCTCTGATTTTTTCTGCTGCCTTAGCCATGATCTTCGTCCTTCAAATCTTCTTCACGAAACGGTGTTGCCTAACTGCAAGCGATCCCGGGTTTATTTGGGCTTCGCGGTGGTCTCTGCGGCGCGCGCGGAGTGGCCCTTAAAGGTGCGGGTTGCCGAAAATTCGCCAAGCTTGTGGCCGACCATGTTCTCGGTAACGTAGACCGGGATGAACTTGCGGCCATTGTGTACGGCGATGGTGTGACCGACGAAGTCCGGGTGAATCGTGGACCGGCGCGACCAGGTGCGCAGTACCTTTTTATCGTTGACCTGATTCATCCCCTCAATCTTCTTCATGAGGTGATCGTCGATGAAAGGACCTTTTTTCGCTGAACGTGACATTGTGCTAAGCTCCGACTTTCTTTGTTGCGATGCTGGATACGACGAATCTCTTGCGTGCGAGACTTGGTGTTGCTCTTTGCTGCGGAACTAAAAATCGAAAAAACTATTGCGATGAAGCTTTTCTTTACTTGGTCCTGCGCTTGACGATGAATACATCGGTCCGCTTGTTGTTGCGGGTCTTGTATCCACGAGTCGGCTGGCCCCACGGGGTTACCGGGTGACGACCGCCTGAGGTCTTACCTTCACCACCACCGTGCGGGTGGTCGACCGGGTTCATCGAAACACCGCGGTTGGAGGGGCGAATACCCTTCCAGCGGTTGCGTCCGGCCTTGCCGATGGTGACATTCTCGTGGTCGGTATTGCCAACCTGGCCGATGGTCGCCATGCACTCGACGAGAACCTTGCGGGTCTCGCCCGAAGGCAGCTTGAGGAGGGCATACTCGCCTTCCTTGGCGATCAGGTTGACCTGGGCACCGGCGGAACGTGCCATCTGTGCGCCCTTGCCCGGACGCAGCTCGATGTTGTGCACGATTGTACCGGTGGGGATGTTCTTCAGCGGAAGAGCGTTGCCGACAAGAATATCGGCCTCCGGACCGCTCATGATCGACTGACCGACAGTGAGACCAATGGGCTGGATGATGTAACGCTTCTCGCCGTCCGCATAGTGGATCAGCGCGATGCGGGAGCTGCGGTTCGGATCGTATTCGACCGTCGCGACGGTGCCGGGGATACCGTACTTGTCGCGCTTGAAGTCGATGATACGCAGCTTCTGCTTATGACCGCCGCCGTGATGGCGCATGCTGAGCGAGCCTGTGCTGTTACGGCCGCCGGTACGCTGCTTGACTCCAAGCAACGGCTTATGCGGCTTGTCCGTCGTGATGTCGTCGTTGACGAGCTTCGTCGCGAAGCGGAGTGATGGAGTAATCGGTCGAAATGATTTGATCGGCATCGTCTTTATTCCCTTGCCTGCGCAACTGATTGCTCAGCTGCGCTTCGGTTCCTGAATTCTGTTACAGCGAAAAAACTCGCTTAGAGGCTATTGAGGTATTCCGGCATCTTTTCGCCCTCTTTGAGGCGAACGTACGCTTTCTTCCAGTCGGGGCGGTAGCCGGCAAACTTGCCACGGCGGCGCTCCTTGCCTTCAACGGTCGTGGTGCGAACACCGCTGACTTTGACCTTGAAGAGGCTCTCAACAGCTTGTTTGACTTCGGTCTTGGTGGCCTTGAGGGCGACTTCGAACACCAGGGTGTTCTGCGTCTCCTTCACGGTCATGCCCTTCTCGGTGATGAGGGGGCGGCGAATGACGGTATAGAGGGTTGGCATTACGCAACCTCCTTCTGCGCGGTGGTCTTGCGCTTCTCTGTTGGCTTACTGCGCTTCGATACGAACTTCTTGAGCGTGTCCTGCAGAGCCTCGATGGCATCCTTCGAGAAGATAGCGTGTTCGTAGCGAAGCAGATCGTAGGGGTGAACCTCGGAGCTTAGAACGAGTTCAACACCGGCCAGATTGCGTGAGCCGAGGTAGAGCTTTTCTCCGAGCTTGCGGCTGCTCTCAACCAGCAGGGTAGTCTTGCCAGCCTCGAGCTTGTTAAGCGCTGCGCGGAAGAGCTTCGTCTTGGCTTCTGCTACTTCGAAGGAGTCTACGATGGTGAACTTGCCGTCAGCGATCTTTGCAGCGATGGCAGAGCGGAGCGCACCCATCAGCTTCTTCTGTGGGAAGGCGTACTCGTAGCTGCGGGGCTTGGGTCCGTGGACGGTACCGCCGCCACGCCAGAGTGGAGTGCGGATGGATCCGACGCGTGCACGACCGGTTCCCTTCTGCTTCCAGAGCTTCTTGCCGGCGCCGGAGACCTGGTTGCGGTTCTTGGTGGCAGCTGTTCCCTGACGGAGGGCGGCGCGGTAGTGCTTGACCGACTCCCAGAGTAGCCCGTCGTTGATCTCTCCGGCGAAGACCTCGTCGACGAGTTCAAATTCGCCGACTTTCTTTCCGCCGAGATTGACTACATTGATGTTTGCCATCGTTCTTCTCTCTTTGCGCCCGCCATCGATGCGGCGGGCAAAAACTTTGTATAAAAAGCACAAAACAAATGCTTTTTGTCTAAACCTTCTTTACTTTTTCTTCGAAGGTGCTGCCTTCTTCGAAGCCTTCAATGCGTCCTTCGTTGCGGCGCCGGCAAATCCACGACGCTCACGCGGCGGTGCCTTGGCTTTGGAGATGAGGACGAAGCCATCACGGGGGCCAGGGACTGCGCCTTCGACCATGATGAGGTTGTCGTCGAGATCAATACCGCGGATGCGAAGATTGCGAACCGTGATCTGTGCGTGGCCCATGTGACCGGGCATGCGCTGGCCGGGAAATACGCGGGACGGAAAGGACGAGGCACCGATTGAACCCTGCACCTGGAACATATGACCGTGCGACTTGGGACCGCCGCCGAAGCCGTGACGGCGAATGACGCCAGCAAAGCCACGTCCCTTGGAGGTTCCGATAACATCGACGAACTTTTCTTCATTGAAGATATCGACCAGAACGCGATCACCAGCCTTGGCGGCGACCGTCTCTTCGCCTTCGACCGGCTTGACAGCCTCGAGGGCAACCTCTTTGATCATCCTGACCGGAGGAACGTTCGACTTGGCGAAGTGGCCAGTCATTGCCTTGTTAACCTTGGACGCCTTGACAAAATCGACGTAGCCAATCTGAGCGGCATCGTAGCCGTCCTTCGCGAGGGTCTTAAGCTGAGTGATGACACATGGACCAGCCTTGAGTACGGTGACGGGGTGAATGTCGCCGCGATCATCGAAGATCTGGGTCATGCCGATTTTTTTACCGAGAATTCCGACTACTGACATTGGAGCTTCCTTTCCTCATCATGCTGGCCTGAATAGCTCAGCACTGCCGGGTTAATGCTTCTACTTCTGAACCGTCTTGATCTCGACGTCGACGCCAGCGGGGAGATCGAGCTTCATCAGCGCGTCTACTGTCTGCTGGGTTGGCTCGAGGATGTCGATCAACCGCTTGTGCGTGCGAATCTCAAAGGCCTCGCGCGACTTCTTATCGACGTGGGGCGAACGCAGAACGCAATACTTGTTCTTCATCGTCGGCAGGGGAATGGGACCCGCAACCTGGGCTCCCGTACGCTTGGCCGTTTCGACGATCTCGCCGGTCGACGTATCCAGCACACGGTAGTCATATGCCTTCAAACGAATTCTGATTCTCTGTCCAGCCATTGTTTTCTCTTTCCTGCTTCAAAGAACTGTTGGAGTAGCTGCCGGTCATTTCCCGCTCACTTCTCAATGGGCCGGCAGCCCTCGTTAATCTTGAACTGCTAAAACCAAAAAGCTCTCTACCGAAATCTTCTTTACTTGATGATCTCGGAGATGGTGCCGGCTCCGACGGTGCGGCCGCCTTCGCGGATGGCGAAGCGCAGGCCCTTCTCCATCGCAACCGGGGTGTGCAGCGTGATCTCAAGCTGGATATTGTCGCCCGGCATGCACATCTCCGTGCCTGCTGGAAGCTTCGCCGAACCAGTGACGTCGGTCGTGCGGAAGTAGAACTGCGGACGGTAGCCGTTGAAGAACGGTGTGTGACGGCCGCCTTCTTCCTTCGACAGCACGTAGACCTCGCCCTTGAAGTCGGTGTGCGGCTTGATCGAACCCGTCTTCGCCAACACCATGCCGCGCTCCACGTCTTCCTTCGCGATTCCGCGCAGAAGAAGACCCGCGTTGTCGCCGGCCAGACCCTCGTCCAGCTGCTTCTTGAACATCTCGACGCCGGTCACAACCGTCTTGCGCGTCTCGCGGAAGCCGACGATCTCAGACTCTTCGCCAACCTTCACCTTGCCACGCTCGATACGGCCCGTCACCACAGTGCCGCGGCCCGAGATCGAGAAGATATCTTCGATCGGCATCAGGAACGGCTGGTCGATCGCACGCTCAGGCTGTGGAATGTACTTGTCCACCGCTGCCATCAGCTCGTCGATCTTGGCCTCCCACTTGGCTTCGCCGTTGAGCGCGCCGAGGGCAGAGCCGCGGATGATCGGGGTGTCGTCGCCGGGGTAGTCGTACTTCGACAACAGCTCGCGAACTTCCATCTCGACCAGCTCGATCAACTCTTCGTCCTCAACCGCATCGCACTTGTTCAGGAACACCACGATGAACGGAACGCCAACCTGACGCGCGAGCAGAACGTGCTCCTTGGTCTGGGGCATCGGGCCGTCGGTCGCCGCGACGACGAGAATAGCCCCGTCCATCTGCGCTGCGCCGGTGATCATGTTCTTGATGTAGTCCGCGTGGCCTGGGCAGTCGACGTGCGCGTAGTGGCGGTTCGGCGTCTCGTACTCCACATGCGAGGTCGCGATCGTGATACCACGCTCACGCTCTTCCGGAGCATTGTCGATCGTGTCGAACGAACGGAACTTGTTGTTCGGGTTGTGCTTGCTCAACACCTTCGTGATCGCTGCCGTCAGCGTCGTCTTGCCGTGGTCAATGTGCCCAATCGTCCCGATGTTTACGTGCGGCTTTGACCGGTCAAACTTTTCCTTGCCCATTGCTCTCTCCGTGTTTCCTGCTCTAATGTTCAACTACTAAAATTGACTCGCCTTGCGGCACCGGCTTACTTGTCTTTACCGTCTTTGCCCTGCACCTTGGCAATGATCTCTTCCGAGACCGACCGCGGCGCCTCTTCGTACTGCTTGAACTGCATCGAATAATTTGCACGGCCCTGCGTCGCTCCGCGCATGTGGGTCGCATAGCCAAACATGGTGGAAAGCGGAACGCTTGCGCGGATCGCCTGCGTGTTGCCAACCATCTCCATGCCTTCGATACGACCGCGGCGGGAGTTCAGGTCGCCGATGATCGTTCCCATGTAGTCCTCTGGAACCGTAACTTCTACCGACATCACTGGCTCAAGCAGAACCGGCTTAGCCTTGCGAGCGGCTTCCTTGAAGGCCATCGAACCGGCGATCTTGAAGGCCATTTCGTTCGAGTCGACGTCGTGGTAGCTGCCGTCGTAGAGCGAAACCTTGACGTCGACCATCTCGTAGCCGGCAAGTACGCCACGCTGCATGGCATCCTGGATGCCTTGATCGATCGGCTTGATGTACTCCTTGGGAATCGTGCCGCCCTTGGTGTCGTTCGAGAACTCGTAGCCCTTGCCTGGCTCGTTGGGGCTGATGCGGATCTTGCAGTGGCCGTAGTTGCCCGAACCACCTGTCTGCCGGATGTACTTGCCCTCCGCCTCTGCGTTCGAGCGGATCGTCTCACGGTAGTTGACCTGTGGCTTGCCGACGTTGGCCTCAACCTTGTACTCGCGCATCATGCGGTCGACGATGATCTCAAGGTGAAGCTCACCCATACCGGCGATGATGGTCTGGCCCGAGTCAACGTCTGTACGCACGTTGAAGGTGGGGTCTTCCTGCGCAAGCTTGGCGAGGGCAACGCCCATCTTCTCCTGGTCGGCCTTCGTCTTTGGTTCAACCGCGACCTCGATGACAGGCTTCGGAAAATCAATGGACTCAAGAACGACAGGCTTCTTATCGTTGCAGATCGTGTCGCCCGTGATCAGATTCTTGAGTCCGACTGCGGCGCAGATATCGCCGGCGAGGATCTCAGTGATCTCTTCACGCTTGTTGGCGTGCATCTTCAACAGGCGGCCGATACGCTCCGTCTTACCAGTACGGGGATTCAGGACCGAGTCACCGGTCTTCAATATGCCCGAGTAGCAACGAATGAAGATCAGTTGTCCGACGAAAGGGTCGGTCATGATCTTGAATCCAAGAGCAGAGAACGGCTCAGCATCGTCAGCCTTGCGAACAACCTCTTCTTCCATATTGTCGGGGTTGTGGCCGATCATGGGAGGAATATCGAGAGGGCTTGGCAGATAGTCGATGACAGCATCGAGCAGAGTCTGAACGCCCTTGTTTTTGAAGGAAGAGCCGCAGAGCACCGGGAAGATGTTCATCGCGATGGTCGCCTTGCGGATGCCAGCCTTGAGTTGCGCTTCGGTAGGTTCCTGGCCTTCGAGGAAGATGTTCAGGATCTCATCGTCCGAGTCGGCAACAGCTTCAATCAAAACGTGACGAGCCTCTTTGGCTTTTTCGAGCAGATCGGCTGGAATCTCTTCCACCGAGTACTCGGCGCCCATGGTCTCGTCGTGCCAGTAGATCGCCTTCATCGTGACGAGATCGACGACGCCGGCAAACTTGGCCTCGGCACCGATCTGAATGTTGATGGGAATCGCACGCGCGCCGAGACGGTCAACGATGGTCGAAGTCGCATAGACTGCGTCGGCACCGGCCTTGTCCATCTTGTTGATGAAGCAGATACGAGGAACCTTGTACTTGTCAGCCTGACGCCAGACGGTCTCAGACTGAGGCTGCACACCAGCAACTGCGTCGAAGCAGGCGACGGCGCCATCGAGGACGCGGAGGGAACGCTCTACCTCTGCGGTGAAGTCAACGTGGCCGGGGGTGTCGATGATGTTGATGCGGATGTTCTTCCAGGTGCAGGTCGTCGCAGCGGAGGTGATGGTGATTCCGCGCTCCTGCTCCTGCTCCATCCAGTCCATGGTCGCAGTTCCCTCGTGCACTTCGCCGATACGGTGCGTGATGCCCGTATAGAAGAGAATGCGCTCGGTCGTCGTCGTCTTGCCGGCGTCGATGTGCGCCATGATACCGATGTTCCGGCAACGATTCAGAGGTGTAGTGCGTGCCACGATCTATCTCTCATCTGCGAACATCGTTCGCGGTATAAAAAGCGTTAAGCAAAAAACAAACTCTCTACTGGAAGACTTCTTTCTTTACCAGCGGTAGTGCGCGAAGGCCTTGTTGGCCTCGGCCATACGGTGAACGTCTTCCTTCTTCTTCATCGCAGCGCCACGGCCATTGGCCGCATCGAGCAACTCAGCGGTCAGCTTCTCTACCATGCCCTTTTCGCCGCGCGCACGGCCGTAGGTTACGAGCCAGCGAATAGCAAGAGAGGTGCGGCGCTCCGGAAGAACTTCGATCGGCACCTGGTAGTTCGCACCACCAACACGGCGGCTCTTGACCTCGAGAAGCGGCTTGCAGTTCTCGATCGCCTTCTTGAAGAGCTTGAGAGCCTCATCGCCACCCTTGGTCTCAAGGTTGGTCATGGCGGTGTAGAAGATGCCCTGCGCGGTCGACTTCTTGCCGCCCCACATCATGGAGTTCACAAACTTGGTGACCAAGGTGGAGTTATAAACCGGGTCTGGAGCAACTTCACGCTTCGCGATATAGCCTTTTCTTGGCATTCTCTTCTTCCTTCTCGTCTTCCTCCAGCGCCGGACTTCTCAAGAGCTGGACTTGGGTTGCGACCCACTATTGCGGGCCTGAAAATTTATTTAGCTGCAGCTGCCTTCGGACGCTTTGCGCCGTACTTGGAGCGGCTCTGCTTGCGGTTAGCAACACCGACCGAGTCGAGCGTGCCACGAACGACGTGATAACGAACTCCCGGGAGATCCTTCACACGGCCGCCACGGATAAGAACGATCGAGTGCTCCTGCAGGTTGTGACCGATACCCGGAATGTAGGTCGTAACCTCGATCCCGTTGGTGAGGCGAACACGCGCAACCTTACGGAGAGCCGAGTTCGGCTTCTTGGGGGTCTGGGTGTAGACGCGGGTGCAGACGCCACGACGCTGAGGCGAACCCTGCAGTGCGGGGCTGGCTGTCTTATAACGAGTGGGCGTGCGGCCCTGCTTGACAAGCTGATGGAACGTAGGCACTAGAACTCCTTAGAAATGCGCGCAAATCCTTACAACAAAACCCATGTGAGACGCGCAGGAGGGTGAGGGCTTCGCTTTTTGCCGTACACGCAAAAAGAATGAGCACGCTGATGCGTCTCGTTTCCCGAAAGACGGGGCGAAGATCTTCCCTGCTGTTGCGTCTGTAAAGCGGTACAACAAGCCAGACGTAAACAGTCGACGGTGGTCGAGCGTCTTTCCCTAATCTCTCAGGATGAGCCGACTCCGTTTCGCTGTCCCGGCCCGCATAGCCCATCCAAGGTGGAGGGTGTCGCAGGCGCGATTGCGATGGGCCGCAGACTTACGACATTCAGATCAATGATCAGGAATGTCCTGCGGTGAATCTCTTGTATTCAGTATAGCGCAAATTACCGCATCCCGACTTTCGGCAGGAGTTGAGGCCAGATTGCGTGGGTTTTTCTCTACCCTTCCGTGGGTTGATTTTCCCAACGACACGGTCCGAATACTCGCGGAACCTTCTAACAATAGCAATCTGTGCGCTGTGCGTCAACTTTTTGCTTGATTTTTCCGCGGCAGAGATGCAGTTTGCACTAGCGACGCTGCAGTGTCGGCGCTGCAAGCCAGAGGCGAACCAGCCATGCTAGGCTTGCCGCATGACTTTTGCAGATCTTCGTACGCGTTTCTTCCCCCTGTCCCTCTTTGCCAGCACCGCCGCCATCACCCTGATTTTTGCTGTCGCTGGACGAGCCCAGGCTACTGCTTCCACCCCGAAAGATGCGCGGATCGGCGCATTGATTGAGACTCTTGGCAAGACCATAACCCCAAGCTCTGCAGCAATTTCTCCCGATGGGACTACCGTAGCCTGGGCTGTGAGGACGGGCGGAGGATCCCAGATTCACCTGACGGAGGTAGCAAATCCCGATCCGGCAAAGGAAAAGATTGTAGGCACAGGATCGAGCGCGACCAGATGCGGAAGTTCGGGGCCGATGTGGTCGCCGGATGGGGCATGGCTCGCGTTTGTGTCGGACTGCACTGCTAAGGCTGATACGTCAGGACAGGAACAGGTGTTTGTCTGGTCGAAGAAGACAGGGGAATCGAAGCAGTTGACCCATCTGACCGGGGGCATCGATTCGCTGACATGGTCTCCGGATGGCAAATCCATCGGGTTCCTGTTTGTCGAAAATGCAACTCGGAGCGCTGGGGCCTTGGCGGCAATGAAGCCATGGGCCGGCGTGATTGGCGAGGACGGGGTTGAGATTCAACGAGTCGGGGTTGTCGAAGTGGCGAGTAGTTCGTTTACGCAGGTCACGCCAGCGACGTTGCATGCGTATGAGTTCAGTTGGTCACCGGATTCGAAACAACTTGTTTTTGTAGCCGCAAACCCGCCAGGGGAGAACAACTGGTGGGTGGCACAGCTGTATACCGAGGCGCTTGCCGGAGGGCAGCCTCAATCGATTCTGGACACGACGAAGATCTCCGGATCGCTGCATGGATTGCAGATTGCCGTGCCGCGCTGGTCGCCCGATGGGAGCAAGATCGCCTTTATCGGCGGTCTTATGAGCGATCAGGGGCAGACGGGAGGCGACATTTATCTAATTCCGTCGACCGGCGGTGAGGCGAAAGATGTGACGCCGGGTCGAGCGGCTTCGGTTGCGTATATTGGCTGGCTGAGTCCGGAGGTCATCGCGATTGCCGAACACGTTGGCGGAGACAGTCACCTTACCGCTCTGAATATCAATACGGGCAAGGACCTTCCTGAAGCCAACACGACCTTTCCAGAGTCGATTGGAGCCGGAGGACAGGCCATGAGCGTTTCGGTTTCGAACAAACATACGATTGCGCTGATTCGCAGTTCGTTCGAGAAGGCTCCTGAGGTCTGGGCTGGGCCTCCAAGCAATATGAAGCAGATCTCTCATGTGAACGATGGCATGAAGCCGGCGTGGGGGAAGACGGAGAATATCGAGTGGAGCAACGATGGCTTCAAGGTCCAGGGATGGCTGCTGTATCCGGCTGACTATGACCCTGCGAAGAAGTATCCGCTGCTGGTAAGCGTGCATGGAGGGCCTTCGAGCGCTGTGACGCCGCGATGGCCAGGTGTGGGATATGGCGGAGTGCCGTTTTCGGCGTTGGGCTACTTTGTGTTTATGCCGAATCCTCGGGGCAGCTATGGGCAGGGAGAGAAGTTCACGCAGGCTAATATCAAGGACTTCGGCTACGGCGATCTGCGGGACATTCTGGCCGGAATGGATGTGCTGGAGAAGCGTTTCCCCATCGATAAAGATCGTGAAGGCTTGACTGGTTGGAGTTATGGCGGGTTTATGACGATGTTCGGCGTGACGCAGACGACGCGATTCAAGGCGGCAGTTGCGGGCGCCGGTATCAGTGACTGGAAGAGCTACTACGGTGAGAACTCGATCGACCAGTGGATGGTGCCATTCTTCGGCAAGACGGTGTATGACGATGCTGATGTGTATGCGAAGAGCTCAGCGATTGAGTACATCAAGAATGTGAAGACGCCGACGCTGGTGGTTGTTGGCGATCGTGATGGCGAGTGCCCTGCTCCCCAGAGCTTCGAGTTCTGGCATGCACTGCGTGCTGAGGGCGTGAAGACCCAGTTGGTGGTGTACCCGAATGAAGGACATGGGTTCCGCGCTCCGGAGCATCGCAGGGATGTTCTGGAGCGGGCGCTGAACTGGTTCGAGACGGAGATGCCAGCGAAGTAGAGATTGACCTGCTCTCTGCCAGATCATTATTTGAGGTGGAGAGCAGGCCTTACAGGATGCGAAACCGCTGGTTGAATCGTCCAAGAAGGATCGGAACGATTTGCTTCCGGTGTTCGCAGCTTTTACACTAGTGTTTCGGCTACTCAGCGGTTGCGGTGTGACCGTTCAGCTTGAGTTCTGGTTGGACGGGGAGGTTCAATGCGTCGGTTTGTTACGTTAGCAGTTCTGTTATTTTTCACGATTCCTTTTGGCGTCTCGATCTCGGGCTGTTCAAAAAAAGCTCCAACGATCTTCTGCAGCGGCGCTGACTCCGGTATCCCTGTGGGTCAGGTGACGACTATCACGCTGCAGCCAGTGATCTTCGGCATTTCGCTGAACTTTGCGCAGATAGGTCAGGTGGGTACTCCAGTTGCGCAAGACTGCAAGGGCACAACGGAGACGGTGGCGAAGTACACCTACGCGACGTTCCTTGCTGACGGAACCCCAGACATCACCATCGCCGACGTGGAGCCGACGAATGGCCGGCTGTGCGCGGGCACGTGGAACAGGAACACAGGCGGCGGCATTCCGGATTTCACAACCTGCATGCCGACCAATAAAACCGGGACAGTGTATGTCGTAGTGAGTGGCGATGGCGCAAGCAGCAATCCGCTGCCGATTTATGTACATCCAGTAGTAACGAGCGTCGTGCTGGGGCCGTTGTCGACTGATTGTCTCAACGATCCGGCGACCAACTGCAGTCCTGCGGCATTCAACACCCAGACGACGAGCTGCACGGTGGACCCTGGAACCGGCTGCTGCACAGCACCGGTGACCACGGGAACGGCAAGCGCTCCAATCAATGGCTGCGCTTCGCAGGCTACGACCGGGCAACTGGCGGCTCGTGTTTATGAGAATGCATCGACGACTCTGGCAAACAATATCAGTTGCCAGGTCGGCCATCTTTCTTATGTGGCACAGACTGCTTCGGTGGTTTCGATCGACCAGAATGGCATAGCAACAGCACAGCAGCCGGGATCGACGGTCATCACTGCGAATATTTCTAACGCCGGAAGCTCGGCCGGCTTCTTTTCAACGTGTCCGCCAACTTCGATCGCGCTGAGCATTCCGGGAACGGGATCCACTTCGACTTCGAACAGCATTATCGTGAATCCGAATAATACGCAGCCGATCACGTCGCTGGTGATGGATAAGAACGGTACGATTTTGACTGGTTTAACGCTTGAGTTTGAATCGACGACACCGACGACCATTCCGGCATCGGCCACCGGAACGGTGACACCCACCTTTCCGGGAGCAGCTACGATTACTGCGACCTGCCAGCCTCCAAGTTGCAATCCTTCTCCATTCAATCAGATTGGTTTGTTCGGCAATGGAAAGCCGGTAACTTCCAATCCGATCTCTATAACGGCGCCAGGCACCAACAGTACAAATCTGTATATCGCGAGCACGAATTCGCGATACATCGTGCCGGTGGACTTTACGCAACCCCAGATCGGGGCTCCGATTCAATTGCCTTACGTACCGAACTCGATGGTCATCAGTGACGACGGCACCGCGATCTACATGGGCAGTGCGTTTGAGATCATGTCGTTCAGCGCCGTTTCAAATACTCTGACGAACCAGGACCCGACTGTGACCGGGACAGTGCTCGCAGTGGCGCCTAATGGCGCGACACTGGTGATCACAGATCCGATCCGGCAGTTTGTGTATCTGTATAGCCCAAATGGCACTGCCGGAGTGCAAACCCAGTTTGGCGGTGTCGGGACCCATGCAGTTTTTTCACCGGATAGCGAGACGGTGTACGTCACACTGGGCGACTACAACGCTGCTACGGGTGTGATTACGCCGAATAATCAGCTTCTAGTCCACTCGACGTTCACAGGGTGGTATCAGACAACATCCTCGCAGGCGACGTCGGATGTGGCAGTTGGCGTACCGTATGTTGGAGCATTCTTCGGCGGCAATCCGTCAACAGGACGTTCGTATTGCCCGGTGACGACAACCACGACGGTGAACGGGGAGACGTCGACGACTAATGTCTTCTACCCCGATGCTGGTGTGACTGCTCCAGCAATGGACCGGATCTCAACGACCAACGACGGGTTGCACGTTCTAGGAGCGACGCCAGCTGCGTTTACCGACCTGGCAATTCCTTCTGGGTTGCCGATTGGTCCGTGTCCTTTGGCGGATGCTACACCGCAAAACTTTACAACGAACCCGGTGTTCAGTGGACCGTTGCCAGGGGTTACTGCGACTGCAATTACTGGCGTCTTTCCTACGTCAAACTCGAAGACAGCGTTCGTGACCTATACGGGGACCGGCGGTGTCGTGCCGACGTATACTCCGCAGACTACAGGTCCGGGCACACTGGCAAACATTGCGCTATCGACAGCGGCGGGAACACCGGTTGCACCGGTTACCGGCGTGGTGAGTGCGGATAATCTGACGTTTTACGCTGGTACGACGGGAGACAATGCGGTGCATCTGATCACACAGCAGACAGATGGTTCCTACAAGGACGTCACGACACCGATTACTCCGAAGCTGCCGGACGCGAACGGGAATATCGTTGCGCCGAACCTGCTGGTGCAGAAGCCGCGGAAGGCTACCAACTAACTGGCAACAAGTCATACGAAGAAGCCCTCTCTTTCAGAGAGGGTTTCTTCGTTAATGTCACTGACATCGCTGCTCTACAGTCTTTTCGCGGCGACGGATGCTCGGGGATTTCAGGTAAGAGGCTTGAGATCGCCGAAGACGGTTGGCAGGAGTTCAGAGACCGTTGGGTGGATGTGTACGGCGCGTTGGATCTTTGTGTACGGGGCTTTGGCATACATTGTGTCGATGATGCAGTGGATCGCTTCGTCGCCGCCCGTTCCTAAGATGGACGCGCCGAGGATTTGTTTTGTGTTCGCGTCGACCAGAACTTTGATGAAGCCCTCGGTCTCGCCCTTCTCGATGGCGCGACCGACCCTGGTCATAGGTCGTGTGCCGATGAGGGCTTGCTTGCCTGATTTGCGTACGGCCTCTTCAGTGAGACCGACTCTGCCTAGTGGAGGATCGGTGTAGAGGGCGTAACAGGGGATGCGGTCAGAGACGCGGCGTGGGTCCTTGTCGAGCAGGTTGGCGGCGGCGATCTCGTAGTCGTTATAGGCCGTATGGGTGAAGGCGCCGCGACCGTTGCAGTCTCCGAGCGCCCAGATGCCGGGAACGTTAGTACGAAGTTGATCGTCCACCGTGATGTAGCCGTGCTCGTCGCACTTCACCCCGGCTCTTTCGAGGCCGAGATCGTCGGTGTTGGGTCGTCGGCCAACGGCTAGAAGAACGTGGGAGCCGATACTGTCGGATGGATCGTCCGTACAGTCGACGCCGGCTGCGATGTCGTTACCCTGTGGCTTGAAGTGTATGCACTCGGCGCTGGTCCTCACATGGATGCCTTCTTTTTCAAGAAAGCTTCTGATTGAGGCTGAGACATCCTCATCTTCATGCGAGACGAGACGGGGAGATTTTTCGATGATCGTAACTTCGCTTCCGAGGCGACGGAAGATCTGGCCGAATTCAAGGCCAATGTAGCTTCCGCCTACGATCACCAGGTGCCGGGGCAGGATGTCGAGTTCGAGGATGCTGACGTTCGTCATCCAGGGCACCTGGTCGACACCGGGAAGATCAGGAACAACGGCGCGGCCGCCAACGTTGATGAAGATTTCGTTCGCGGTGAGGAGATCGTCGCCGACTCTAACTTCTTTTGGCGATTCGAAGCGTGCGTGAGCTTCAAAGACAGTACAGTTCTTCATGCCTCGCAGATATTTTTCGAGGCCGTTCCGGGAGTCAGCGACGATCTTGTCCTTGCGGGCTTTGACTGCCTTCATATCCACGGCGATTTGACCCTGAATGGTCACGCCATAGGAACCTGCGGTGCGTGCCTTGTACGCGACGTAAGCGCTGGCGACCATCGCTTTGGTCGGAGTACAGCCGGTATTCACACAGGTGCCGCCGAAGAGCTTGCGTTCGATGAACGCTACGCTGCGTCCGGATTGCGTGAGTCGTCCCGCAAGCGTGGGGCCGGCCTGACCGGCCCCGATGATGATGGCGTCGAAGTGAGTGGGCATCAGACTCTTGAGACGATAAAAAGAGCGCCGAGGATGGCTGCCGCGTCCTCAAGGAGAGCGGCAGGAAGATCGTTGCCGAACGCCTTTGCCAGGGCTCCTCTGACTGCCGAGCCGCCAAGAGTGCCTACGACGGCGCCGACTCCTCCTGCGATGAGTCCGCCGACGAGCGAATCGCGCGAAGCTCCGAGGACAGCCCCGGAGAAGGCTCCAGAAACGACACGCGCGATGAACTGTGGCGGAACCGTTCGACTAGGGGACTTCGGCATCTTGTCGTTGATGAGTTCTCCGAGAGCCAGTGCGCTAAGAACGTAGCGCGCGACGGCAGAGCTCATAAAACTGAGAGAGCTGCCGGCGAGACTGAACCAGCCCAGACCGGCTCCCCAGGCTACGATTGTGGGGGCCATCATAGCGCGAAGTCCGGCAATGATACCGATGAGAAATGCGTAGACGAGGATGGACAAATCGACCCCCTGGTAACGTCAGATTTCTGATAGTTCCACTACGGTAACTTGTTCGGGACGGCGGAGCAAATTCTGCCTTAGGCGAGACGTTTTTTGAGCAGGTCGCGAGCGATGGCGTCAAGGACGCCGTTGAGGAAGTGGATCGACTCAGGAGCAGCGTAGCGGCGGCCGATTTCGAGAGATTCGTTGATGATGATGGCGGCGGGGGTGTTGGGGTAGCCGATCATCTCGGCGACCGCAGCTCGGATGAGGTTGCGGTCGACGACGGCCATGCGCTCAATGCGCCAGTTCTGGGCGTGGGCTTCGATGAGGGCATCGATCTCCTCCTGGCGCGTGGTGGCGACACGATAGAGGTCTTCCGTGAAGCCGCGGGTGTCGGCGTCGACGTCTGCGACGGAGGCCCAGAATAACTTGCGGACTTCGTCAGGGGTTTGCTTGCCAAGATCTCCCTGGAAGAGCATCTGCATGGCGAGTTCGCGAGACTTGCGGCGAGTGCCCATTATCTTTGCACCTGTTTGTTACTGGTTGCCAGCTTGCGCTGGATGGAGACCATTTCAATGGCAGCAATGGCAGCTTCGAAGCCCTTGTTGCCAGCCTTCAAACCGGCACGGTCGAGCGCCTGCTCAAGCGTCTCGCAGGTGAGGACGCCGAAGGCGTGGGGAATGCCGGTCTCCTGTTGGGACTGGCCGATGCCGCGGGCGACTTCGTTGTAGATAGCTTCGTAGTGGGCGGTTTCGCCGCGGAGGAGGCAACCGAGGGTGATGATCGCGTCGAATTTTTTGGATTCGGCGAGGGTGCGGGCGGCGGAGGGGACCTCCCATGCGCCGGGAACACGAACGATCTCGATGGCTGCCTTCGCTGCTCCGCTGCGGTGAAGGGCGTCGAGCGAGCCTTGCAGGAGACGGTCCGTAATGACCGTGTTCCAGCGGGTGGTGACGATGGCGAAGCGCATGTCGGCGGCGCTAAGGTCGCCTTCAACGGCGTTGGGCTGGTTGTGTAGTGGGTTTTCCGACTGCCAGAAACCTACTTTTAGTTCCGGAGCAAGCTGGACGGTGAAGAGGCGGCTATTCCAGTGCGTGAACTCGGCCGAGGAGAGAAGAGTGGGAATCTCTTCGGTGCGGTGGCTGACGAGGAGCCACTTTTCTACCAGAGTGCGTATGTGATCGAGCTGTGAAACCTCGATGAGAATCGAGGGCACTGCCGGGGGGCGGCCGGTGACGAACTCCAGATTGCCGATAGGAGCGAGGAAGGCGGCGCCACGGCCCTGGGCATCCTGCCAGCCTTTGCCGTGATTCAAACCCGAGGGAGGAGAAGAGACTGGTGAGGCGGTCAAATTCAGCGCCTGGCACGCCGAGGGAGGCGACTGCGCTGACGAACGTGATTCCCTTAATCATAGATTCGATTGTATCGTCTGGAAGTGCGGGACGAGATTGCTGTTACTGGTTGCTGGCTTGAACTGCCAATGGGAGATTTCCGTGAACTACGAGACGATGCTGTGTGAGGTAAACGATCAAGGTTGCAAAAGTGACATTGAACCGGCCTGAGGTGCTGAATGCGCTGAACGCCAGGGTCTTCAACGAACTGGAACATGTTTTCATGACACTGGCGCTCGATGCCGAGCGTGCGAGTCGTTCTGCTGACAGGTGCGGGAGAGAAGGCTTTCGCGGCAGGGGCAGATATCAATGAGATCTCCCGTTTGGACGTTGCGACGGGAGAGGCGAAGGCGAGACGAGGGCAGGAGGTCTTTCGCATGATCGAGACCTTCGGTAAGCCGGTGATTGCATGTATCAATGGCTTTGCTTTGGGTGGCGGGTGCGAGCTGGCGATGGCTTGTACGATGCGGCTTGCCAGTGAAACCGCTCGAATGGGCCAGCCGGAGGTGAAGCTGGGGCTGATTCCGGGATATGGAGGAACGCAGCGGCTGCCGAGGCTGGTGGGACAGCCAATGGCGTTGAAACTATTGCTGACTGGCGAGATGATCGGCGCTGCGGAGGCGCTGCGGATAAGGCTGGTGGATGAGGTGGTTCCGGCAACCCGCCTGATGGCGCGTGCCGAGGAGCTGGCGAGGACTATCGTCGGGATGGCTCCGTTGGCGATTGCGGCATGCATGGAGGCGGTGCGGTGGGGGAACGACCTGGGGCTGGCGGCGGCGACCGATGTCGAGGCGGAGATCTTCGGGAGACTGTGTGGAACGGCCGACAAGGCGGAGGGGACGAAGGCGTTTCTGGAAAAACGGGCCGCGGTTTGGGCAGGACGGTAAGGGACTTATACCTCGAACGAATTTTTGAGAGCTGAAGGGCGGACTGGCTTGATATGCTGGTGATTGTGCGTAGATATCTTCTGCTCTTTCCCGTCCTTTTGCTTCCATTTGCTCTAACCGGCTGCACGCGAACGGCCGCGTCGAGCGTCGCCGAGACCAAGGCGATGGCGGCTGAGGAGCAGCAAGAGATCGCTCTGGCGCGACAGCAGATGGATCTGATTCCGCCACCTTCGAAGACACGCTACATGGCAGTGAAGAGTTTGACGCTCTGGGAGAATCCCTACCTGACCGTGCAGGGCGAGATGGTGACACTGCATGTGGTGCAGGCGGATGCGAACAAGAGTGATCTGGGGTCGGGTGGAATGCTGCGGCCGATCGGCGCACGACGACAGGACTTGAACGTGCGTGTGAGTGATCTGCCGACGGCGCTAAATGCTATTCCGCAGAGCGCGTGGCCCTACGGGCGAGTGATTGCAGTTGAAGAGGCGCATGAGATTCCGGTGAGTGCGCGACCTGAAGTTCGGCGAAATGTGGAGGCAGTCATCAAGACGCTGACTGACCTGGGGGTCGTGGTGTACGAGTGGAGCGACAACGGGCGAAGCTGATCTTTGAGTGTCGGTTGCGCTAAGATGCTCGTAACTTCTGCGTACGGCAAATTCTCTGGAGCTGGTGAGCAATTGCAACTGCATGCGACGGCGTTGGTGGTGTTCTGTTTCTTCTTCGCGCTGGTAACACTGGCCGGATTCTGGGCAGCTCGGTGGCGAAGACCGAAGTCAGGGATGGGGTCGCTCGAGGAGTGGGGGCTGGCCGGTCGTAGCTTTGGAACGTGGGTGACGTGGTTTCTGATCGGCGGGGACCTGTATACGGCCTATACCGTAATTGCAGTGCCTGCACTGCTGTATGGGGGCGGCGCGATGGGGTTCTTCGCCGTACCGTATGCGGTGATTACCTACCCCTACATGATGCTGGTACTGCCGCGGCTGTGGACAGTCTGTCACCGTCACGGCTATGTAACGTTTGCAGACTTCGTGGCCGGGCGATATGGAAACCGCTGGCTGACGATTGCGATTGCGCTGACGGGAGTGCTGGCGCTGATGCCCTATATCGCGCTGCAGCTGGTGGGAATACAGGTTGTGATCGGGGCGATGGGGATACACGGCGAGTGGCCACTGGCTGCGGCGTTTGTCATTCTGGCGGCGTACACCTACTCGAGCGGCCTGCGGGCACCGGCGGTGATTGCGATCGTGAAGGATGTGATGCTGTACGTGATGGTGCTGTCCGCGCTGATCTATATTCCGATGAAGCTGGGCGGATATGCGCGGGTGTTTGAGCTGGCGAATCAGGCGCTCGCACTCCATACGCCGTCGGCCACAGTTTATCTGCGGCATGGGCAGTTTCTCGGATACTCGACGCTGGCAATTGGCTCGGCGATTGCGTTGATGCTGTATCCGCATACCGCGACGGCTGTGCTGAGCGCGAAGAGTGCGAATGTGGTGCGAAGAAATGCAGCGATGTTGCCTGCTTACAGCTTTCTGCTGGGGCTGATCGCTCTACTGGGATTTGTGGCGCTGGCAGCGGGCGTGGTGACGAAGGATGTGAATATGGCGGTACCGTTGCTGTTCCTGAAGATGTTTCCGGAGTGGTTCGCGGGGTTCTGCCTTGCAGCAGTTGCCATTGGAGCGCTGGTGCCAGCGGCAATTATGTCGATCGCAGCATCGAATCTGTTTACGCGAAATTTGTATGGCGCTATGGTGCGACGGAAGATGCTGCCGGAAGAAGAGTCGCGCATGGCGAAGCTGGTCTCGCTGGCGGTGAAGTTTGGCGCGTTGTTGTTTGTGTTGAAGCTGCCCGTGACGTATGCGATCGAGATGCAGCTGCTCGGCGGAATCTGGATGGGGCAGTTGTTTCCTTCAGTCGTGCTGGGAGTGTTTACACGATGGTTCCATCCGTGGGCGCTGTTTGTGGGGTGGGCAGCCGGGATGGCCAGCGGAACTGCGATGGCCTGGGAGCTGGGATTGAAGAGCTCAGTCTATCCCTTGCATCTTCCTGCCTTCCTGGGAGGAACGTACGCGATGTACGCAGCGGTGCCGGCTTTGATGCTGAATCTCGTTGTCTCCGTGGTGCTGACAGTAGTGTTCCGCGCAGCAAAGGTAGATGGCGGAAGCGATGTGACCGATGCAGCAGCGTATGTTGGATAACACAGCCCGATAAGGCCAGATAGCATCTCATGACTGAGTGAATTTTTAAGGTGGATTGATGAGCAGATCAGAAGAGAGAACCTATGCGAAGTCGCTGGCGAAGGGCTTGCTGGCGGGATTGATTGGCGGATTGGTGGCAACGGCAGCAAAGACGCTGGCGGAGCGAATCTATCCACCACGGACGCATGGCGAACCAGAGCCTTCAGAGGTTCTGGCGGAGAAGCTTGCCGGACACGAACTGGCGCGAACAGAGAGAGAGGTCGCGACAGAGGGAGTTCATTGGGGTTTTGGCGCGCTGACCGGAGCGGCCTACGGAGCCCTGGCTGAGTATTATCCTGCAGCTACAGCAAAAGACGGTGCAGGATTTGGGATGGCGCTGAGCTCATTGACGCATGGAGCGGTGCTGCCGGCGATAGGACTCTCTGCGGAGCCAGAAGAGCAGACGACACGGGAGCGCACCAGTGAGATGGCGACACATCTTGTCTATGGCGTGGCGACTGAGACGGTGCGGCGGGTCGTGCGGAAGATGCTGGGGTAGGTTTTACTGGCAGGATTGCTTCAGGAGATTTTCACAACTGATTGCCATGCCTGATTGGCCCAGAGACGTTCGCCGCCGTTGTAACGGGTGGCAAAGGTGCTGATAAGAGTGCCGGCCTCGTCGTCGATCTGTGAGGCATAGCCAAGAATGAGACGGCGTTTATATTCGACCGCTGACTCTACCTGGTAGATGACTGGAGCTAGTGGTTCATTCTGTTTTGCAGCGAGCTCGCGCAAGAGCTCAAGATCAGTAGCGGCGCTGGGGTGGGTTGTGGCGTAAGGAAGATCCTCGTAAAAGGCGGCGGGAAGGCCTGCGGTGAAGGGCGTCGCGGCCTCTCGGACGATACGGTGATCGATGTGATTGCCCATGGCTGCAGGAACGACCAGCGCTTCCATCGCACCGATCTCCGATTGCTTCGTCAGAGCTTTGCGAATCTTTTCGATGGCCGAGTCTGTCGGATTGATCGGAGTGTCGCTTAGCTCTTCCAGCGGAACACGAAGGCGAATCGGTGCGTCTTTCAGGTTGAGATCGACCGTATGGAGATTGCTTTTCAGGCCTTTGGGAAGCTTCTCCGCGATGCGGCGGACGAAAAGCTCGTCTTCGCGCAGACGCATGGCGGAGACATAGGAGAGTTCGTCGTTTTCGTGAACGAAGGCGGCGTCGGAGTATGGAGCGTAGCGGCTGCGGGTGAAGACGTTGAGGATCGTGACGGTGTGGCGCGCGGTGAGCCAGTTGGTGATCGCGATGGAGAGCGAAAAGGCCGCATCGTCGCGGTGCGGAGAGAGAATGAGGATCTTCAGGTGCGGCTCCAGACTGCTTCGCTTCTATTTTACTGGGAGATGGTCGCGGGTTTGGGGCCAGTTGGCGACGAGGGTGTCGACGACGATGTGGCCGACGCGGTAGGCCGAGTCAAGTGCGGGAAGGTAGGCACTGTATTGGCGGACTTTGGTCTCGGATAGACTCTCCGCCGCCGTGATGCCGATGCGCTGCTGATCGAAGTTCGATGCGGTACGAAGGACCAGAACACGGTTGATGTCGAGCTTGTTTGCTTTCGCCAGCCAGGTGAGCGATTGCATGGTGCCGGTGTCTTCCATGCCGCAGATGGCATAGGTTCCGTGGCCGTCAGTCTGATATTTGACCCAGTCACGCGCCCATTGGTTGAGGAGCTTGCCATGCCAGAAGGTGGCGGCGGAGAGATTGTCGCCACGGAGGACAAAGGGTGGACGATGGGCGGCAGCCTCGGCATACTGCATGCGCCGTTCTTTCATTTGCGGGGTGTCGGGGAGTTCGGTGTCCTTGGTGAGGTTGAAGGCCCAGTCTACGAGAGCAGTGTTGAGGTGGTACACGTTGCCGTCGTCGCCGAAGCGTGCGGTGCGAGGCTGCTCGTAGGGCGTGGACTTGCCGAGGGGAACGTAGCCGGTCTTCCAGTCCTTCGGAATTTCGCGAGCATCGATCTCGTGAGCGAGGTCGCCGTCGACGATGTAGTCGGACCAGACGGCTGAGGCGAGGGAACCCATCTGCGGGTCGATGCCTCCGATGCCGGCGACGAGGAAGTAAGCGTGGGTGAGGTCGAAGCGAGGATCAAGGCCGAGGGCCATGATGGTTGCAGCGGTGCGAGCGGTGCCTACCCCGGTGAGGACGCCGAGGACGTTGGTCTGCGGATTGAAGCGCAGATCGTGATAGCCAGCAGGAAACGGGAGGACGGCCGTAGAGGTGTTCGCGCTCGACCCAGTACTGGTACTCGCCGGGTGCGTCGCCGGTGTCGGCACCGACCTCGAACATGTTGATGATGACTACTTTAATTTCGATGGGCTTTTGCTGGGCAGAGACACGGAGCGCTCCAGATTACGGCCAACAGAAGAGAAGAAAGAAGGCGCATGGCTGATGGTAGCGCATGACCTCTCGAGTCAGAATTTACTTGCCGTTATGTTGTGCACGCCACGAGCTGACTCGATCGGCTACCTGACGCTCCTGTTGTGGCGTAAGTGTTTCACTGTTGGAGTTTTGGCTGCCTGCAAGCTGCGACCAGACGGCAGCTTCCACTGGATCTGCAGGAAGATCGTTGTTGGAGTAGAGATCGGCAAGATGCCGACATGCTTCAACAGAGCCGCCGTTGGCAGCGAATGAGTACCACTTTGCGGCAATCGAGGCATTTTTCGGAAAGCCATTCAGTCCAAGAAGGTATTGGGTGCCAATCTTGAGTCGGACGCTGGAGACACGCTGATCTCGAACTTCACGATATAGATTCAGAGCTTGATTGAAAGCTGCCGCATCGGACGAACTCTGTTCGAAGTGAAACGCAAGACGCAGTTGCTGGTCAGGGTCCGTATACTCTTCGAGAGAGTGTTGCAGAGCTGAAAAATCGGGCGCACGAAGCGGATCGTCCTGCATATAGTACGCACCGGCTTCGGTTCTCGTTTGTTCGAGGGCGATGTAAGCCGACTCCCCTGTAGAAAGTTGCAAAGGAGACAGCTTGGCGGCGAGTTGGTCAAATGATGGTCTGTCTGCGGATCGCTTTTGCGACGCCAGCTTCAACCAGGCATACCCCTGCGCACGATTAGAATCTTCATCGCTCTTCTTGAGGAAACTCTCTGCAATATGTCCCTGTGCCAGATCGACGTCGTAGCTCGCAGCGGTTCTGGTTACGAGGGCTGCGACCTCTGGCGTACCGGGTAGATCCATCGCAGAGCCGCTGGCAAAGCCAAGCTTATATTGTTCCTGACCAATCAACTCCTGGGCAATGAGGCGCGACCAGACGAGATCCTGGCTCGGATTGGGCGAGGTGTATTTTCCATCGAGAACGAGGTTGCCCAGTTCCATTTCGGCGCGACGGAAGTACGATTTAGTGGGGTCTTGCAAGATTCGAAGATAGAGATCGATTGCTTTCGGAAGGTCTACTGGTCCGAGCCGGCCAAGTTGATAGATTCGCGCCAGATTAAAAAAAAGACCACGAATCCCCTGCTGCGGTATACCAATGAACGGCTGCCTGCAAATCCTTCTGAAAGTACTGCCCGGTCGCATATTGATCAGCAACCTCTCGCTTTTGCCCTGGCGTCGTTGCACCGATTTCAAACCAGTGTTCGGCGAGTTTCAGATTTTGAGAGACACCCAATCCCTGCATGTAGGCCAGACCAAGTTGATACGCCGCCTCGGTATTACCGTCTGCGGCTAACTTGTGGTTGACTTTTGCGATTTGTTCGGGGGTTTTAGCGCTGGAATCTCCATCCGCTGGCCTTGTGGCTTGCACGACAATTATTCTGCCGTCGGACGTTCTTTGAATGGTTTGAGCGCAAGACAAGTACGTGAGAGAGAGCAACAGGATGGCGAGAACGGGACGGCACATATTAAGCACCATAGCAGAGCTCCCAAGCGCGAGGGAGTGTTGCGTTGTCCAGCGAAATGGATCGCCGTAGGTGTTGATGGCGCCAAGAACGACGAAGCCGAGGTGAGGCCGATGCCTAGACGTAGGAGAAACGTCCGCCGGCGCTCTGAGGTCCAACCGTAGATTTGGCCGAGGCGCTAGACGCCCTTTTTCAACGGCTCCCAGATGAACTTGTGAATCTGAAGGGAGAGGCGCGCGGGAAGACCATCAGCTAACATCCACTCGACGAGCTTGCGTGGGTCGAGAGCCATGTTGTCGGCGGTGCGCTGCGGGCTTGGCGTTTGCACGAACGCTGGGCTCAAGAGGATTCCACCAGCTTTTTCGTGAAGCGCATGCTTGTGGATGAAGTCGCGGGCGAAGTCGTAGTCCTCGCGGTTGGTGATGACGAACTTTACTTCGTCGTTCTTTGTAAGTGCGTCCAGATTTTCGATGCGGAAAGTGTTGGCTGCACTTCCGGCACCGGGACATTTGACGTCGACGATCTTATGGACAGATTTGGGAACTTCGGCTAACGGGCGCTCGCCACTGGTTTCTATCATCAGCGTGTAGTTATGGGCCAGCAAGCGATCCATCAAGGGCAGGAGCTCTTTCGCTTGCAACATCGGCTCGCCTCCGGTGAACTCGACCAGTGTGCAGGGCGCGAGGGCTTTGATCTGCGCTTCGATTTCATCGAGCGTGAAGGGCTTGCCGCCGGTGAAGGTGTACTCGGAGTCGCACCAGGCGCAGCGGAGATTGCAGCCGGCGAGGCGGACGAAGATGCAGGGGAGACCCGCGAAGGAGGATTCGCCCTGAACGGATTTGTAGAGTTCGATGAGGTGCATTGGGCGCAGCTTATTCGTAGTAGCGAGCGAAGCTGGTGTCGGTTTCGTAAAGGGTGCAATCCTTCACGGTGACACGGCCTTTGGTCATCTCGTGGAGCTGCAGTCTCGTTTTGTCGTAAAAGTAGCGAGCGAGGTTTTCAGCCGACGGGTTGAGCGTTGTGAATGGCTCCAGGTCGTTGATCATCTGATGGTCGAGATAATCAACGACGGGCCGCATGACCTGCTTCAGAAGCTTGAAATCGAGCAGGAGGCCAGCTTCATCGAGGTCTTCGCCCTGCAGGGTGATGAAGACCTTGTAGTTGTGGCCGTGCGGGTTCTCGCACTTGCCACGATAGTTGCGAAGGTAGTGGCCGGAGGAGAAGCCGGCTTCTACAGTTACTTCAAACATGACTCTGGGGTCCCTTCAGCTGCCGCGCCTGTGGTTGAGATGAGATTGGAAGAGACGCGGCTTCAGCTTATTCCGTAATTTGATTGTACTGTTTTATGCGGATTCTTAGCGTCTCCGCTTTACTCGGCGAGCCTCTTCGGCACGGCGCTCGGCCTGCTCAAATAAAGAGGACAACACTCCTGCCAAGGCAACGAGCAGTCCAATGACCAGAAGTCCAAGGCCCATGGTGCGCCAGAGGGCGATGTCTCCGGGTGAGCCTGGCTGCTTCGCGACATTGGTGTAGGCGATTCCGCAGGAGATCAATGCGAAGACGATAAGACTGCCAGCGAGGATGTAGAGATTACGTCCCATGATTTCTATTTTAAGGTGGTTGGAGTTGCAAAGAACTGTTCGACGTCGGTGATGTTCTGCGTGAGGCGGTAGGGTGGCAGGCTTTCGAGAAAGATGCGACCGTAACGCTGACGCTGAATTCGCGGATCGAGGAGCATCAGGACACCTCGATCGCTCAGGCTGCGGATTAGCCGGCCAAAACCTTGCTTGAGGGTAATGACAGCATTGGGAACCTGGTAGTCGAAGAAGGGCTTGCCGCCGAGAGCTTCGATGGCCTCCATGCGCGCCTCGACGACGGGGTCTGAGGGGACGGCGAAGGGGAGGCGGTCAATGATGACACAGCTTAGTTGTTCCCCCTGCACGTCGACGCCCTGCCAGAAAGAGGATGTGCCGAAGAGGACTGCGTTGGGCGTGTCTCTGAATTGCTGCAACAACACGTGACGTGGTGCAGTGCCGTGGAGAAGTAACGGGTAAGGAAGCTCTGTGAGGAGGCGCTCGTACGTGTTGCGCATCTGCGCATAACTGGTGAAGAGACAGAAGGCGCGGCCCCTGGTGATTTCGAGAACGCGGCGAATGCGTTCGGCAGCCTTTTCAGGAAAGTCTGGCTCGCGCGGGTCGGGCATGTTCGGCGGAAGATAGAGGATCGCCTGCTTTTCGTAGTTGAAGTGCGAGGGAACGACAAGCTCGCGTGTCGAGGTGAGGCCGAGACGACGTCGGATGTGATCGAAGCCTCCGGAGACTGTGAGCGTGGCTGAGGTGAGAACAACAGAGTTGTAGTTGTCGAAGAGTGTTGATGTGAGGAGCTCCGAGACGTCAATTGGCGTGGCTTGTAAGTGCGTGTGAAAGGCCGCATGAGCCGCACCGCGAGCCAGGTTGCGAACACCACCTGCGACGCGGCGCTCGATCCAGAAGACTGTGTTGCGGTCGGGCGACTCAAGCAGGAAGGCGAGATGAGCGCGAATGTCCGCAGTGCGTTTCCGTAAGCCGGAAGACTCTTCGACATTTTTGAGGTGGTCGAGTTCTCCTTCGAGCCGGGTGAGCGCGTTGAGGACGCCGGTGTAGTAGTCGCCACTTTCTTCGAGGAAGGCTTCGCGATTGTGGAAGGGCATGCGGCCGGCTCCACCGGGGAGGCCGGATGTCTCCATCGGCAGGATGGCAAAGAACATGCGGGAGCGGTCCTTGAGCGTGGCGCAAGCACTTTCAATCGCAGAAGAGCTGGCCTTTTTTGCCTTCAGCATCAAATCAACGTCGTGAATGAGCTCGTCGACACGTTGGTTGCTGAGGCCGATACCGAAGTAGTTGGAGGCGATCTCTTCAAGCTCATGTGCTTCGTCGAAGATGACGGCAGCAGCTTCGGGCAGGATACCGGCGTCGGGGGCATTGGCAGCCTGCTGCTTGATGTTGAGATCGGCGAAGAAGAGGTGGTGGTTGACGATGACGATGTCGGACTCAAGCGCCTTGCGGCGCATGGTGGTGACAAAGCAACGCTCCCAGTCGGGGCAGGTCTGCCCGAGACAGGCTTCGGTGCGGGCGTCGAGCTTTTGCCACAGCGGCGAAGTCTCGGGGAGATCGTTGATTTCGGCGCGGTCGCCGGTGTCGGTGGTCTTCTCCCAGGCAGAGATATGGTGAAACTGATCGATCTCTTCGAGGCCGTGGAGGAGCGGGTTGTCGCGCAGGGCGTAGAGCTTGTGGCGACAGAGATAGTTGCTGCGGCCTTTCATGTAGCAGACTTTTAGCGGGCCGCTGCTTTCTCGCAAGACCGATTCGAGGAACGGGACGTCCTTGAAGAAGAGCTGTTCCTGCAGGTTTTTTGTGCCGGTGGAGATGATGATGCGCTGCTTTCTCTCACGCGCTAATCGTAGAGCGGGCAAAAGATAGGCCAGGGTTTTGCCGGTTCCGGTACCGGCTTCGACGATCAGGTGGCGCTTTTCTTTGAAGACTGACTCGATCGCTCGGGCCATCTCATATTGTCCGCGCCGATGTTCGAAGGCGAGAGTTGATCGGGAGAGAATGCCTCCGGGGGCGAAGAAATCGTGAAGAGATGGCAGGGGATCTGTGGCGGGCGGCTGCGCGGGAGTGATCGAGGTGGGGGGCGAGGTGGACATCCGGGCGGCCTGCTCCCATCATAGCTGTACCCTCCCCCCTCCCCGGCAAAAGTGTGCAAAGTCTTCGGAACAGAGACTTTAGGTCTGGACTTCGGGTTGAGCTTGTGGAGTTTGGTGAGGGTTTCCGTTCCTCGATGGGGCTTCCGCAGCTCAGGTTTGTCAAGTTAGAGCACCCCTGGCTTCGTAGCTGGTTTGAGGAGAGCGGTTCGCGCGGGGCGCGAATACCCGCTCATCGCAGCAGACAAAGGCCCATGAATCGGTCACCCAATTTCGTGTGCCTAGGCCACCCGCCCTACATAGTTACAACGCCAGATACGCCGGGTCACATCTACGGAACTGATTAGCGTGTAATCCTCTTCATCAAGTTCGTAACAAACTCCGGTAATATCACCCCGCTCGGGCCATTCATAAAATAGACTTGGGAACTACGCGGAACGAGGTCTAGGCTGCCTCTCAACCGTCCTCCGTGGTGATCTGCCCAGTTGATTCGCGGTGTCGTAGGATCGAATATAAATTCTAGTGCGGGTACGGGTGTCATGCCTACCATCCGGTTGACGGAGAAGTGATAATCATCCGGCTCATTACACTCAAATTGAAAACGGTGCGAACGTTGGCTGACCGCCCGGCACTCTTCATCGAACGAGTGTTTCAGATCTGCCCATCGTTCGGGAGCCAGGGTAAGTAGGAGTTGACGCTCTAAATCGGAAGGACTTTTCTCTTCCAATCGCGCTTCGTCAGCACCGGCAATATGGCTGGTCAAATTCGACATGATCACACCTCTGAGGCGAAGCAAATGCGAAAATGATACCAGTCGTTGACCTCGCAAGCAATACAATCCATTCAGGTCTGTTATTATGCCGCGATGAAAACCTGTACGATTTTGCTTTCTGCCATGATCTTAGCGTGTTCGTTCCCAGCGCAATCACAGGTGAGTGACCACCTTTCGCCGGATGAAATCAAGGCAGCAATAGCCGCTAAACCTGGCTCTGGATTCGTAGAGATTATGAACTTGGGCTTCGGTATCCCCTCGGGATGTAGCGCGCAAGTCCCGGAGGAATTTCTTTATACCCCCGAAGGATGGCTGAACGCTCGTAACAACGGTGTCAAGGGTCAATACCTCTCGTTCAATCCAGAACCGGAGGATACTCTGAGAGCCATGACAGTAATTAGCCGTGGGTGTGCTTTGGGAACCGCATCTGGGCCATCTTGCGATTCCATTACTCGCGTTGTGCTGTTATCCGATAAAGGTGGGAGTACGGTTGTCGAAGCCATAAATTCAAAGCCCATGCCAATTACGTGGCAGAACGGATTCGGGGCAACTGCGGCCTGTACAAATCTCGTTAGCAAGTTTGCGATGGCCGATGTCCAAAAGGTTAGGGGCGCAAAGGGTGAGTTTTTGATCGCCACATTTTCAGGGGCGACGCTGCTAAAGACCTATACGGTGAAAGAAAGGTTCATCAAGAAATTAGGGCTTTAGCCGTCAACCCACTGTTCGGACACTGCACTCGCGTTGCCCTAACGGAAGAATTCATTCCATCCCCTCTCTATCTGGTCTTTGTTGGTCTCGACGATTTCCGGCAACTCACGAAGAGCGTGAGTGTCGTAGCCTTCATTGTAGGCCACGCCGAGTTCAGGATTTCAGCTTTACTTCAGCAACGACAGATCAACCGCAGGTCCTTCGACTGCGCCTCTCGCGATAGGGCCGCGAGAGGCTTCGCTCAGGATGACAATCTTCGGGTTGGTAAAAGAGAACAAGCAAAGGCAGAAACAGAAGCAGATTCCTTCGCTGCGCTGCGGAATGACAACAAAAAGAGCAGACAACCTGTGCCTTGCTTTTCGCGGTCCCGGCTGCGCCTATTCACGTCCCTATAGCTAGGGTCTATCCACTCCCTGTAGCTGCGCCTATCCACGTTCCTACAGATGTGTCTATCCACGTCCCTATAATGGATAATGGCGCTGCGGTGCCGAGAGGGCACGACTATGGCGCAACGAGACGACAGGAAGCGATTAGGCAAGAAGCACAGGCAGGCGAGTACGCGGCCGAAGAAGGGGCGTTCGCCGAAGAGTACGCCGACGACCGGGGCGGTCGATCCGAGGAAGAGAAAGATACTTTCGACCAAGCGGGCTGAGACGAATAAGGCTTCGCGAGTGACGAAGCAGTCGCCCGACAAGGAGAGACGGAAGGCGATTCGCCCGGATGCTGCGGCGACGGCACGAAAGCAGGGCCTCCGCTCCGCGAAGGATGACAATTTCAAAGATAAAAGGCCCGCGGATGGAATTGTGGGGCGGCAGACGCCGCGGTCGGAGAATGTCGCCGGGCGCGAACGGATTGGCGAGGACGACTGGCGGGATATTGAACTGCTGGCTTCGCAGATGGTTACGGAGACTGAAAGCGTCGATGCGCGCGAGCTGCCGTTGATTGCGGTGTGCGGTCGCCCGAACGTGGGCAAAAGCACGTTGTTCAATCGGCTGACCGGATCGCGGCGGTCGATCGTTGGCGATGAGCCAGGGATTACACGCGACCGTATCTACGGCGAGATTGAATGGATGGATCGGGCGGCACGAATCGTCGATACCGGCGGCGTGGTGCCGGATGATGAAGCGCTGATTCCTTCCGAAATCTTTCGTCAGGCAAAGGTGGGGCTGGAAGAGGCAGATGCGATTGTGATGGTGGTGGACGGGCGAACAGAGCTGGCTTCGCCTGATCTTGAACTCGCACGACTGCTGCTGCGTGGCGGCAAGCCGGTGTTTCTGGCTGTGAACAAGATGGACACCGATGCGATGAATGCAGGCGCGGAGAACTTTCGCAGACTGGGTTTCAGGAATGTGCTGCCGATCTCTGCCGAGCACGGAAGCGGCATTGGAGACCTGCTGGACGCAGTATTCGATGTGCTGCCGGAGGCGACCGAGATGGTTGAAGAGCCCGAGGTGATGCTGACCGAGGAAGATGAAGCTGAAGAGGACGAGAGCGGCCCGGACTACTCTGTTGCGGCTGGCGCTTCGGTAAACCCGGCGGCGAAGCGGGTTCGGAAGCTGCGGTCGCATGGTGAATATGAGAGCCGCGAGACAAAGGTTGCCATTATTGGACGACCGAACGTCGGCAAGAGCACGCTGCTGAATGCGTTGACGGGAACAGAGCGGGCGATCGTATCACCGATTGCGGGAACGACACGCGATGCGGTGGATGAGGTCGTCGAACGAGATGGGCATGCGTTCCGGTTTGTCGATACTGCGGGCATTCGGAGGAAGGGCAAGACGAAGCTGATGGCGGAGAAGCTGTCGGTGATTATGGCAAGAAAGCATCTGGAGGCTGCGGATGTTTCGCTGCTGGTGATCGATGCGACGGAGGGAGTGGCGGCGCTTGATGCGAACATCGGCGGGTATGCGCATGAGAATGGGCGCTCCGTCATTATCGTCATCAACAAGTGGGATCTGATGACGAAGACTGGCAAGGACGGGATGCGTTTGTTTGATGGCAAGCCACCGGCCGATCAGAAGATCTATGAGCAGGACGTTCGCGACAAGCTGAAGTACCTGGACTATGCTCCGCTGCTGTTTATCTCGGCTGCAGACGGCAAGAACATTGAACAGGTGTTCAAGAAGGTGGAGCTGGTGGCGCGAGAGCGGCGGAAGCGCGTAACGACTGGGCAGATGAACCGCTTCCTCGAGAAGGTGGACTTCCAGAAGGCGAGTGTGCCGATGAATAAACGCGTGAGGATTTATTACATGACGCAGGCTGCTGTCGCGCCGCCGACGTTTGTGCTGTTCACCGATAAGGACGTGAAGATGCACTTCAGCTTTGAACGATTTCTGGCGAACCAGATTCGGGAGAACTTCGGATTTATCGGTAGTCCGATCTGGTTCAAGATCAAAGCGAGAAATAAAAAGAAAGCAGTGTAACCGCGAGGATCGCGATGAAGCGGTGGCCTATAGGGGCGCAGGGGTTGCCGGGCCACTTCCGTCTGGCGCAAGTTGTGGCGGGGGAGTGGAATATAGAGGCTGAGGCGGCTCAAGGACGTTACCTAGAAGGGTGTAGCGTCCTCCGAGGAAGTAGAGTGCGTACGCCTGGGTAAAGACGAGAAGGGTGCCGGCGCAACCGATGATGACGCAGGCCATCCAGACCAGAAGTATGACGCCGCCTACGATCGCGGCGCTTACCAGTGCAGCGGTTCCGACGGCGCCGGCATGATGCAGAGGCCACCACAACAGGCCACCGATGACTCCTAACGGGATCAACGAGACGAGTAAGACGAGAACGATCAAAATCTCAGCTGCAACGCCTGCGACCAGACTAAGCAGGAAACGGAAGAGGATGTAGAGAGCGATCTCGCCTGGTTCTGCGGCGACGAGGGAACGAAGACGCTTGAGTGTCTCGGTGATCGAGAGATCTTCAATCTCGAGGAACGGAAGAGCAAAGTCGCGTAGCAGAAAATACACGGCCGCGATGACAAGGACGCCGAGGACGAGCACACCAATGAAGGACAGGAGGTGCGAGAAGAGAGCGGCTGAAGGGATTTGGGTGCCGGGTGGCATGCTCTTGATCATGCTGATGATGGCCGGTGCCAGCGCGGCAAGAAAAGCAAGCCCGAAGATAAGGAAGAAGAGAAGCTTCAGGCCGATCCAGCGCCAAGTGAGCCGGCTGTATCGCCTCCAGATGGGGGCGATGGTGGTTTGATGGGTAGCGACGACCTCCAGAAGGACGAGCTGCAGGCGGGAGCCGATGTAGAGCATGATGAGTCCGACGACAAATGCGACGATGATGAGCCCAAAAAGAAGAGCGAAGAGGATGGCCTGAGCTGCGGGGGAGATGCCGGGCAGGCCGCTGCCATGGTGTCCTGGTGAGTTGAAGCTGAAGCTGGTGGCGCCAATCTCCGCAAAGAAGGCTACGGCCGTGAGTTTGAGAAATGGCCGCCACTGGAAGGGACGAAAGAGGAGGGATTTCGTTCGCTCGATAGCCGGCGTGATGCACTCGCTTGCGCTGAGGGGTCTCATAGGGTGTGGCCTGAGGGTATCTCAGCTTCGGCTTGGCGGACAGCAAATTGTTTCGAATCAGCAAGCCATTCGTTCCAGGCTTCGAGGGCGCGGTCGCATTGGATGCGGTGGCGTTCTTTTTTGTCGCGGATCTTTTTGCGGAGGTCTTCTTCGAGGGGTGGGAGGAGGTCGAAGGTGATGTTGGCGGGCTGGAAGCGTTTGGATTCGGCGTGGGTGATGTAGTGGGTGAGGCGAGCCGTTGGCGCTGAGCGCGGGGGCGGGGGTGGGCTGCTCGCCGTGGGCGAGGGCGGCGGCGTAGCGGCCGGCGAGCAGGCCGGAGGCGATGGATTCGGTGTAGCCTTCGACGCCGGAGAGCTGGCCGGCGATGAGGATGGTGGGGTGGGCGCGGAGCTGGAGGGTTTCGGTGAGCAGGGTGGGGGCGTTGATGTAGGTGTTGCGGTGGATCTGGCCGTAGCGGAGGAAGGTGGCGTTTTCGAGGCCGGGGATGAGGCGGAGGACGCGGTTTTGTTCGCCGAACTTGAGGTGGTTCTGGAAGCCGACGAGGTTGTAGGAGTCGGCGCGGAGGTTTTCCTGGCGGAGCTGGACGACGGCGTAGGGCCAGCGGCCGGTTTTGGGGTCGGTGAGGCCGACGGGCTTCATGGGGCCGAAGCGGAGGGTGTCGCGGCCGCGGCGGGCGGTCTCTTCGATGGGGAGGCAGCCTTCGAAGTAGTGGAGTTTTTCGGGTGGGCGGCTGAGAGGTGCGGTGCCGCTGCGCTGCGTCAGGATGCAGTCTTCTGCTGCGTCAGAGTGACAATCTGAGTGGGTCGTGGGGTGGGGATTTGTTCCCAGGACTTTGGCTGGGACGGCTTCGGCGGTGGTGAGGGCGTCGAGGAAGCGGTCGTACTCTTCTTTGGTGAAGGGGCAGTTGATGTAGTCGGCGGTGCCTTTGTCGTAGCGGGCGGCGAAGTAGACCTTGTCCATGTCGATGGTGGTGGCGTCGACGATGGGGGAGATGGAGTCGTAGAAGGCGAGGTGGTCGGCGCCGGTGAGGCGTTGGAGTTCAGCGGTGAGCGCGGGGCAGGTGAGGGGGCCGGTGGCGAGGATGGTGATGGTGTCGGGGTCGTTCTCGTCGAGGGTGCGTGACCTCTTCGCGGTGGACGGTGATGCGGGGCTCGGCTGCGATGCGGGCGGCTACGCGTGCGGAGAACTCGACGCGGTCGACGGCGAGGGCGTGGCCGGCGGGGACGGCGGTGGCGTCGGCGTCGGCGAGGAGGAAGGAGCCGGCCCGGCGCATCTCCTGCTTGAGGAGCCAGGGGGCGGTGTTTTCGGACTCGGACTTGAGGGAGTTGGAGCAGACGAGTTCGGCGAAGTCGGCGGTTTGGTGGGCCTCGGTGGAGCGCGTGGGGCGCATCTCGTAGAGGTCGACTTCGCAGCCGAGTGTGGCGGCCTGGAGGGCGGCTTCGGGGCCCGCGAGGCCGCCGCCGATGATCTTGATGCGTTTGATTGCCATGCGTCCCCACCCTGCCTCAATTTGCGTCAAAGTCTTCCATTTAAAAGACTTAGATCTGGACTTCGACGGCAAAGTATTGATTTTACTGGAGGCAAGCTTGCAAAGTATTCCATGCATGGGACTTAACTGCGGTGAAACGCAGCAGAAATGCCTGGATTCTGGTCTTGCCCCCTAGGTTTAATTATAACGGGGGCGTCAAGCCTCTTCCGTATCTTTCGGGTAGGGGAAGAAGAGCTCGTTGCCGTCGGGGTCTTCGATAATCATCGTGTCATACCCCCACCAGCCATCCTTGACCGGGGCACCACGGCGCTCGAATTCGGCCCTGAGCGCCTGCAGTGGCTCCAGGTCGATCGAGATGAAGATACGGCTGCGTCCGGTCTTTTCGGGCTTCTGGGAGCTGAGGATAACCTCGCAATCCTCACGGTTGACCTGGGCTATGAGGATCTTCCCCTCCTCCTCGTAGCGGAACCCCGGGGTGAAGCCGAGCTTTTCGGTGTAGAACGCGATGGACCGCTCTACACTTTCCACAAAGAAGACAGGACGTGAATACCAGACGCTCATTCGATGGCCCCCCGCACCGCCGCCACGATCATCATAGACCGACATGGTTCGATCCGCTGAGGGCGCGATCCTTCGGGGATCGAGTTTGTCCTGCAACTTGCAATTCATGGAACCGGCGGGGGCCCCGGAACGTATGTTGTGCTGGGCGCTGCTGATTACGCGCCGCACACGAGGGTCGTCATGCTTTGCCTGATTCTACTCGTCCTCTTGCTGAGCCGCCGCAGCTGGTACGGCTGCGGATATCATCCCTACTACTACCGGCCTTACCCGTATCCGTATGGCGCGTATCCGTATGGCACGTACTCTCCGTACGATCCGTACTGGCAGGCGCGATACCACGGGTATTGGTATGAGCATGCCCGGCGCTATTGGTAGAAGGTAACGAGTTTGCTGCTCGCTTTGGCTGAGCTGACGCGGGTTTTGATGCGGACGTGCGAGAATCTCCTTTATCCTCACAGATGATCCAGTCGTGGCTTGAAGGAGATTTGCCCATGAAGCGCTTTGTGCTTGCTCTGACACTTTGTCTCGCTGTGCCGTCTGGCCTGCTGGCTCAGACTGTGCCGGAGATTCCGTTCGACTCGGTTCCGAATTTTCTGAAGCTGCCGCCCGAATATGTATCTGGGCGAGGCGGCTGGTGTGGCGGTGAATTCGAAGGGACACGTCTTCGTCTTCTCGCGTGGCAATACAACCGGATCAGCCTATGGCGCGAGTGCGGCACAGCTTCTGGAGTTCGGGCCTGATGGCACTTATCTTCGCGAGATTGGGCACAACTTGTACGCGTGGTCGTTCGCGCATGCGGTGAGGATCGATAAAGAGGACAACATCTGGGTCGCCGATAAAGGTTCGGACATGGTGATCAAGTTCGATCCTGCAGGACAAGTTGAGATGGTGTTTGGACGCAAGCAGGAGGCCTCGGATGAGGGCACGGGGCCGTTGAAGCATCTGCGTCCGCCACTGCCTGCCGGTGGACGGGCAGTTTCGGCAGGTGACGGACATGACATGGGACGCTGCGGGTAATACGTACATCAGCGATGGGTATATCAACTCGCGTGTGGCGAAGGTGGATAAGAATGGGCGATGGCTGATGTCGTTTGGAGAACCCGGCGACAAGCCTGGTGAGTTCAATACGCCGCACAGCATCGCTGCCGATGCGCAGGGGAATATCTACGTGGCCGACCGTGGCAATCGCAGGATTCAGGTGTTTGATGGGAACGGTAAATTTTTGCGGCAGATGACGATCGATGTGCCGTTCGATTATGCGAGTGCGGCTCCTGCGATTGGCAAGAAGCCCGCGCAGGATGCGACGGGAACGATGTCGCCGGGAGCGCCTTGGGCGATCTGCATTACGCCGGGGTCGCACCAGGTGCTGTACGCCTCCGATGCATTTCCGGGGCGCATCTACAAGCTGAGCCTGGATGGGACGGTGCTGGGTGTGCTTGGTGAGGCGGGGAAGCAGCTTAAGGAGTTTGGCTGGATTCACGAGATGGCGTGCCCATCGGAGAATGTACTTTTCGTCGCCGAACTGCTGAACTGGCGCGTGCAGAAGCTGGTGCTGCATCCGCAAAAATAATTTGTTTAGTTCGCGAGCCTTATCAGGTATCGGCTCTCCTGCAGATGTTGGTGGAGGCTGGCGAGGTGGAAGAGGTATTGGTTGAAGCCATCGGCCATCAGCTTCATGATTCGCTCTCTCTTTCCGACCGCAGCCATGAGATAACACTCCCTGCCGAGTTGAGAGTAGAAGCCGATGTTGTGGCGGCTCTTGTTCTGGCTCTGGAAGAATCCGGCGTAGAGGAGAATGTGGGCGCCGGCTGACTCCATCCAGAGAGGATTTTTGGCGCTGGTGAGTTGTTGCATCATGAGTTCGGCGATCTGGGTGAGATCGGCGAACTGGCGGAACTCCTGGTCGCCGGGGTTGTAGTCGGGAGAGAGAATCTCCGTGGCATCGACCGACTGCAGGCAGAAATGACCGAGCACGCTGGCGAGGTAGACGCCGGTGGAGTCGTGAATCTGAGACCACTGCTCGCTGCCTATCGTTTCGTGAAGATTGTCGGCCCAGAAGTTGAGAGCCAGTTCTTCGGTGACGCCGTAGAGCTGCTCGAAGTAGTGATCCGATGGCATAGTCGTAACCCCGATGGTGGGCTTCCAACAATCTGCCTATGGTTTATCTTGTCTTTTTGAACCGTGGAATACCTATTTTGTTCGGCGCAACCAACTGGATACTTCACCTTCGTGGGATAGCTGCTGCTTCAGCCAAAGCTATCTGCTTTGGGCGGCGAGGGCAGCCAGGGCATCGCCGGAGACCTGCATGCCCTTCCACTCGGACTTCATGACGGCTCCTAACGACTGGTAGAAGTCGATCGAGGGCTGGTTCCAGTCGAGGACGCTCCACTCGTAGCGTGGGCAGCCCTCGGCTACGGCGATGGCTGCGACTTTGGTGAGGAGAGCTTTGCCGATTCCCTTGCCGCGATGCTGAGGGCTGACGTAAAGATCTTCAAGGTAGATGCCGGCGTGGCCGCGCCAGGTGGAGTAGTTGTAGAAGTAGAGGGCGAAGCCTGCGGGGATGGTCGCGCCTGCGTGATCGAGGTCGGCGATGATGCAGTCGAAGCGTTTGACGGGGCCGAAGCCGTCGCGGAGAAGATCGGCTTCGGTGGCGAGGACGGCGTCGGGTTCGCGCTCGTAGGTCGCGAGGTCGCGGATGAAGGCGAGGATCTGCGGAACATCGGCCGGGGTGGCGGGGCGGAGATTGAGGGTTTCGTTCGGTTGCGGTGAGGTCTGGGTCACTTGCGAATTCTCTCTGGGTGCTTAGGGTTTTGGCGGTGCGTCGGCTGGTTTCTCTGCGGGCTTCTGGCCGGGTTGCGCGGCGAGCCAACTGTCGAAGGGAATGTTGAAGTCGAAGATCTGCTTCCTGTTGCCGTCTTTGCCGGCTACGGTGTAGACCATTTTGACGAAGAGCTCGGCGCCTTTGAGAGGATATTCGTCGAGCTGGCGAACATCGTAGAAGAGATACCCGGCGAGGGTGCTGTGCGGGTTGACCGTGGTGGAGGAGAAGCCGAAGTCGTTCTCATCCTGCGTGATCTGCTTGTCGACGGGCTTGTCGTGGAGATGGATAGGGGGCAGGGGCGCGGGCAGCGGGACTTCGCGGCCTTTGATGTTTTTTGTGGAGAAGAGACGACGCTCGATGTCGTCGTCGGTGGCGGCAGGAATCTTGTCGTTGTTGATGGAGATGAACTGGATGCGGGCGTCGTCGAGCGAGAGGGCGGTGTCGCCGTCGTTAGTGAAGATGACGCGGATGGGGATGAAGCCATGCTGGACGTAGGGGAGGCGGAAGAAGTCGCAGTCTTTAGGGTCATCGCAGGGTTCGGCGGCGACGGTGACCTGCTCTTTGGGGTGGGGGTCGAAGGCGGCGTACTGGCTGGCGGGCTTAGCGGGCGGAGCTTTTCTTGGTTTATCCGCGGCGAAGGAAGTTACTGCCAGGAAGCAGGTTGTAGTTACTAGTAGGAGCGGAATCTTCGGGAATCGGTGGGACTTCATGGCCAAGTTGATTATCATCTTCGCTGGCGCCCAAGGTAAAGCGAGAGGAAGCGATTGTGATGATGGTGTACAGCTCGCTGCTGCTGGCGGCCCTGGTGCTGGGGGCGCCGTACTGGCTGGCGCGGATGGCGACCAGTGGACGGTACAGGGTAGGACTGCGAGGGAGGCTGGGGCTGGTGCCGGAGGGGTTGCGCACGGCAGTGGCTGGGCGTGACGTGATCTGGGTGCATGCGGTCTCGGTGGGGGAGGTGTTGGCGGCGGTGCAGCTGATTCGGGCTTTGACGACGGTGCTGCCGGGGTGGGTGTTGGCGGTTTCGACGACGACGGAGACGGGACAGCGGCTGGCGAAGGAGCGGTTGCCGGAGTCGCCGGTGTTTTATCTGCCGCTGGATTTTCGGGTCAGCGTGCGGCGCTATCTGCAGGTTTTGCAGCCGAAGATGCTGGTGCTGATGGAGAGTGAGCTGTGGCCGCGGCTGATTGATGAGTGCGCGAAGGGCGGTACTCCGGTGGCGGTGGTGAACGCGCGGATCTCGGACCGGTCGTTTCCACGGTACATGCGGCTGCAGGGTCTGTGGCGGCGGTTTCTTGGGATGATTTCGCTGTTTCTTGCGCAGAGTGAAGAGAGCGCGGAGCGGCTGGTGAAGATTGGCGCGGCGGCGGAGAGAGTGAAGGTGATGGGGAACCTGAAGTATGACGTTCGCGTGGGCGATGAGAGTGCACTGACGGCGATGTTGCGGGCGCGGCTGCCGGTGGGGGCAGAGGTGTTGGTGTGTGGAAGTACGCTTGAGGGAGAAGAGAAGATTTTGCTGGCTGCGTGGCCTGCGGTGTTGGCTGCGGCGCCGAGTGCAGTGATGGTGATCGCACCACGGCACCCGGACAGGTTTGCTGCAGTGGCGGAGATGGTTGCCGCGAGTGGCTTTGAGTCGATGCGAGCGAGCGGGTTTCGGCAGCAGCCTGAGAGTGTGGCCGGGGGGAGTATTTTTTTGCTGGACACGATTGGCGATCTGGCGTCGATGTATGGAGTGGCGACTGTCGCGTTTGTGGGAGGAAGCCTGGTGGCCAAGGGTGGGCATAATCCGCTGGAGCCGGCGCAGTTTGGGGTGCCGGTGTTGATGGGACCGTCGTTTGAAAACTTTCGCGAGATTGTGGAACGAATGCGCGGACGGGATGCGATTGAGATTGTCTCCCCTGAGACGATTGCGCCGGCGCTGGTTCGGATGTTGCGTGATGCAGAGAGCGCTCGAGCGCTGGGCGAGCGGGGGCGCGCAGTATTTGAAGAACAGGCCGGGGCAACGGCGCGTACTGTTGAGGAGCTGACTTTGCTGCTGCGGGAGAGGCCGGTGAGTGCGCGATGAAGACGCGAAGGCCGCTGCTGTTGCCGCTGACTCCGCTGTATGGTGCAGCACTGGCGGTGAAGCGGCTCTTGTTTCGGTGGGGATGGTTGAAGCAGAGGCGGCTGGAGCATCCGGTGATCAGCGTTGGCAGCGTTTCGGCCGGTGGGGCGGGAAAGACGCCGATGGTGCTGATGCTGGCGAGGGCTCTGCGACACCGTGGGTATGCTGTGAGGATTTTGACGCGGGGGTATGGGCGAAGTGCGACCGCGACGACGCGGGTTGAGCCGTTTGACGACGCGGCGTGGCAGGGCGATGAGCCTGTTTTGCTGGCGCAACGGTCTGGCGTGCCGGTGTATGTGGGCGCGGACCGGTACCAGGCGGGGGTGATGGCGGAGCAGGTGGAACCATCAGAGAAGCTGGTGGTGCATCTGCTCGATGATGGGTTTCAGCATCGGCAACTGGCGCGGGACGTCGATATTGTTCTGCTGACGCAGGCGGACGTGGAGGACACGTTGCTGCCGGCGGGAAATCTGCGCGAGCCACTGGCGGCGCTGGCTGGAGTTGATGTTGTTGTGCTGCGCGAAGAGGAGGCTGATTCGTTGCGCAGCGTCGTCGCCGGGCTGAGCGAGGGAAAGATTGCGCCGGTGATCTGGGTGATTCGGCGAACCCTGAGCCTGGGGGAGGGCGGCGAGGTGGCGCTGCCGACGAGGCCGTTTGCGTTTTGCGGCATCGCGCGGCCGGAGAGCTTTATGGCGATGCTGGCTGCGCAGGGTTATGAGCCGATGGACACGATGATCTTTCCCGATCATCATTCGTATGGCGAACGTGACATGCACGGGTTGCTGGAGCGCGCGCGCCTGGTTGAGGCGAATGGATTTGTGACGACGGAGAAGGATGCGGTGAAGCTGACGCCGATCCTGCGCGATCGCCTGGAGACGCTGGGGCCGATCGTCGTGGCACGGCTGAGTGTGGAGCTGCTGGAGGAACAGGTGGCGCTTTCGCAGCTGGTGATGATGGTGGGGCGAATGGATCGGCGCAAGCCGTGATTGCGTGAGCGCAAGGTTGGCTGCGTGAGAAGATTAAGGCTTGACCACGGAACACACGCTTTCGAACGGCATTGCTGCGCGCACGGGGGATCGTCCGCTTCGAGTTTTGATTGTGCGGATCGGGGCGATGGGGGATGTGTTGCATGCAATGCCAGCGGTTGCGGCGCTCGGAAGGCTGCATCCGGATTGGCAGATTGGGTGGGCGATCGAACCGGTGTGGCATGAGTTGCTGGAGGCCGAGACCGACGAGACCACAACGTCGGGATGGCGGTTCTCAGGCCGAGATGCGCGACGGCCGCTGGTCGATCTGTGGTCCGCCGTTCCGACGCGAGAGTGGAAGCGGCGGCCGTTGTCGTTGAGAACGCTGCGGAGATTGTGGCGCTGCGGCGGGAGTTGCGCGCCGAGCACTACGACCTCTGCGTCGATATGCAAGGCTCGATACGGTCGGCTGTCGTGGGGCGAATGGCGGGCGCGGGTGTGTTTGCTGGATCTGCCGAGCCGCGAGAGAGGCAGGCGGCTTGGTTGTATGGGCAGAGGGTTAAGTTGAGCGCGAGCCATGTGGTGGAGCAGGGATGCGAGCTGCTGGGGGCGGCGGTTGGGGAGACGCTGCGACCGGAGACGGTGACGCTGCCGGTGGATGCTGCTGCGGAGCGATGGTGCGATGCGCTGTTGAGCAACGCCGCGGGGCGGTTCGTGTTGATTGCGCCGACAGCGGGCTGGGGAGCGAAGCAGTGGCCGGCAGAGCGTTATGGTGCGGTTGCGGCGTCTCTTGCGGGTGCAGGGTTTCGGACGCTGGTGAATGCTGCGTCGGCGGAGGATGCGGTGGCGCGGCGGGTTGTAGAAGCAAGCGGTGGTGCGGCGACGATGGTTCCGTGCTCGGTTGGCCAGATGATTGCGCTGATGCGGCGTGCGGGTGTCGTGATTGCCGGTGATACGGGGCCACTGCACCTGGCGGCGGCGCTCGAGAGGCCGGTGGTTGGGCTGTATGGGCCGACTGATCCGGCGCGGAATGGGCCGTATGGAACGGCCTCGCGGGTGTTGCGGGATCGATCGAGCATGACGAGCCACGCGCGGAGCCAGAGCGTCGATCCGGGATTGCTGCGGATCGGCGTGGAGGAAGTGGTGGGAGCGGCGCTGGAGCTGCTGCGCGCCGGACAGGATAAGGTGAACGTGTGAGCGAAAGAACGAAGTGGCAGAAGATCGCCCGGCGCATCCGTGTGCCGCTGGGGTTTGTCTTTGCCGGAGTGTTTCTGTGGCTGGCGCGGCCAACGTGGACGACGATGCTGCTGAGCCTGTTGCTGGTAGTGCCGGGAGTATGGCTGCGGGCGTATGCGGCAGGTTATGTGCGCAAGAACGCCGAGCTGACCAGGACAGGGCCGTATGCGCATACGCGGAACCCGCTGTACCTTGGCTCGACACTGATCGCGTTCGGTTTTGCCGTGGCTGCGGGGAGCTGGATCATACTGCTGGCGCTGGCTGCGCTGTTCGTGGCGATCTATCTGCCGACGATCCGGTCGGAGGAGCTGTACCTGCGCGAGCACTTTGCGGGCTTTGACGAGTATGCCGCGAAGGTGCCGCGGCTGCTGCCACGGCTGACGGCAGCGGAGTTTCCCGGCAACGAGAATGCGAGCGGAGGCAGGTTCTCTGCCGGGCAGTGGCGGCACCACCGCGAGTACAATGCTTTAATGGGTGCCGGTGCGATCTATCTCGCGCTGGCGGTCCGGCTTTTTCTCAATCACCATGCGGTGATGGAGGGGCTACGCTGAAGGCGTGGGGCTGGGGCGAAACCGCCCACACACCAACTGGTGAGAGTGCTGCCCTTTGCTGAAGCTTGACCGTTTTCTCGCATTGATTCTCTTAGTGTTGGGTGGCGCGGGCTCGCTGACGGCGAGAGCACAACTGCTGGGCCTGGGGGCAAAGCCGGCTGCGCCGGTTGTGATTCCGACCCTGCAGCCGCCGCTGCCGGACTTTGTGTTTCCGGCAAAGCAGACGCTGACATTTACGGTGGACTGGCGGGTGTTTACCGCAGGCACTGCAGTGTTTCAGATAGAGCAGGAGGGTGCGGCGCGGAAGATCAATGCCTACGGCAGCTCCGTAGGCGCGGTGACGATGCTGTTTCCCGTAGTCGACAAATTTCAGTCCGGGTTCGACACCAAGACGGGCTGCTCGACGGGCTTCAGCAAGCAGCTGCAGGAGGGCCGGCGAAAGGTTTCGAGCGATTTGAGCTTCGACTACGCGCAGGGCAAGCAGAGGCAGGTGGAGAAGAACCTGGTGAAGGGCACGTCGAAGGAGCAGACGGCGTCGACACCAGCGTGCGTGACGGATTCGCTGTCGGCGATCTTTTATGCAGCGTCGCAGCCGATGGTAGTGGGACAGACGATCAAGTTTCCGCTGGCGGATTCCATGCGTACGGTGACGGTGACCATGAAGGTCGAGGCCAAGGAGGAGATCAAGACGCCGGCTGGGACCTTCCAGACGATTCGCGTGGAGCCGACGGCGGATGAGGGCGTCGTGAAGAACCGCGGGAATATCTGGGTGTGGTACACCGACGATGCGAGACATGTGCCGGTGCAGATTCAAGCGCACCTGTTCTGGGGAACCATTACGGCGCGGCTGCAATCGTATGAGGATAAGTAGAGCGAAACTTCGATGACAGATTTCATCACAGATCCGGACAAGTTCGTATCGGTAGGCAAGTTCCTGGAGCCGGCCAACGCCCAGATGGCGAAGGGCATGCTGGAGTCGGCGGGGATCGAGTGCTTTCTGCAGGGAGAGAACGCGAACAGCCTGCTTGCGCTGGCCTTTCGTGCGCGGCTGCTGGTGCATCAGCAGGATGAAGCGGTTGCAAGGCAGTTGTTGGGTGATGCGGGTGACGAGTTGACCGAAGAGGAGCAGAGGGAGCTGGAGGCGGGCGATGAGTGGAGCTGAGCAGGGCCGTCCGCGCGTCGTGCTGTGCCTCTCTGGCGGGATGGATTCGTGCGTCTCGGCGGCACTGGCGGCACGGGACTACGAGGTGTATGCGGTCCACTTCAGCTACGGGCAGAGAACCGAGGCGCGGGAGCTGAGGTCGGCTGAGGAGGTGTCGCGGATTGTGGGGGTGCGGGAGCTGCTGCATCTGAAGATCGACCTGTTTCGGCGGATTGGAGGGTCGGCGCTGACTGACATGGCGATTGCTGTGCCCAAGGCCTCGGCGAACGAGGAGGAGATTGGGAGTGAGGTTCCGGTGACCTATGTTCCGTTCCGCAATGCGCACTTTCTTTCGGCGGCGGTGAGCTGGGCCGAGGTGCTGGGCGCAAAGACGGTCCTGATTGGGGCGGTGGAGCAGGATAGTTCGGGGTATCCGGACTGCCGGCCGGCCTACTATGAGGCTTTTAATCAACTGATTAGGATGGGAACGAAAGACGGGGATATCCGCGTGGAGACGCCCCTGATTGCCATGCGCAAAAACGAGATCGTCCGGCTGGGAGTTGAACTAGGCGCACCGTTCCATGTAAGTTGGTCATGCTATTCCGGTGAGACCGAAGCCTGTGGCGTGTGCGAAAGCTGCGTTCTGCGACTGCGGGCATTTCGCGAGGCCGGAGCGGTCGACCCCATACTGTACGCGGCCGCGCGGGAGCTGCAATAAGCATCAAATTTCGGTAGCGATGAGCTGCTGCGCAGCAAAAGACTTTATGCCTGCAACGACGGGCTGAGGAGAAGGAAAGTATGAAACATATTGGATTGAAGATGAAGATAAGTAGCGCATTGGCGATCACCGTGTTGGTGGCCGTGGCGTTGATACAGCCCACTGACTCGATAGCGCAGGGAGGAGCGGCGAGCATCCATGGCCACGTCATCAACCCTGCAGGTATTGCTGTGAACAAGGGCGAGGTGCGATTGTCAACGGACCGGACCTCGGAGTCGAAGGACCGCAAATACCAGTACAAGTTTCCCATTGACCAGAATGGAGATTACAAGGGCACTGGAATCGCCTCAGGAAACTACGTCGTCTTCGTATTTCAGGACGACAAGAGCCTGGATTTCAACGACAGCGTCGTGTTCTCTAACGGCGATGACAAGCTCGTGAACTTCGACATGTCGCGTGCGGAGTACCTTGCCAAGATGTCTCCTGAAGACAAGAAGGCACTGGAAGAGTACAAGAAAAAGAACGCCGAGATTGTCGCCGGCAACGCCAAGATTCAGAACCTGAACGCCCTGTTGGCACAGGCCCGGGCTGATACCAAGGCCGGCAATTACGATTCGGCGATCGCCGCGATGCAGCAGGCGACGACCTCCAAGCCGGACGAGAGCATTCTGTGGATTACCCTGGGCGATGCGCAGCTCGGCAGCGCGGATGCAGCCGCGAAGGCAGCCAAGGCAGCGGGAACTTCGCCAACCGACGCTGCGATCACGCAGAAATATAATGACGCGATCGTCTCGTACAAGAAGGGCACTGACCTGAACGCTGCCTCCAAGAAGCCCAGCCCCGAGCTGGCTGCGGCCGCCTACAACCAGCTGGGACAGGCGAACGGCAAGCTCGGCAACGCGAAGGAATCCGCCGATTCGTACGAACTGGCTGCGAAGGCTCTGCCGGCCAATGCCGCGATGTACTACTTCAACGAAGCGGCAACCCTGTACAACGCCGGCAAGCTGCCGGAGGCCGAAGCTGCTGCGGACAAGGCGATCGCCGCCGATCCGAAGAAGGCAGATGCTTACTACATCAAAGGTCAGGCACTCATCCCACAAGCAACGGTCGACCCGAAGACGCAGAAGATTGTCGCGCCGCCGGGATGCGTCGAGGCGTACCAGACCTATCTGGAGCTGGCTCCCGATGGATCGCATGCTGCGGATGTGAAGGGCATTCTGATGGGCATTGGAGCGCAGGTGAAGTCGAGCTTCAAGGCCGGGAAGAAGTCATAGCTTCATAATGATGGAAAAGGCCCCGGGCGAGGCTGCTCGGGGCCTTTTTGTTTTACGGATCTCACACATTTTGAGGGACCAGATGACGAAGGTTGCGGTTGGCGTTGTTTCTTTCGATGAAGCGCTGAAGATCGTTCTAGGGCACGCGTCGAATTTGGCGACTCTGGCTACGGAGCAGGAGACGCTGCTGGGCTGCGGCAATCGAGTGCTGGCAGAGGCTGTGCGCGCGGATCGGGATCAACCGCCGTTCGACCGTTCGACACGGGATGGGTTTGCGGTGCGAGCCGATGATTCTGGCGGTGGGTCGCTAGGTGTTGTCGGTCAAGTGCGGGCAGGTGAGCGATGGCTGGGCGGTGCGTTAGAGAAAGATGCAGCGATTGAGATTATGACTGGGGCGCCGATACCTTCTGGCGCAGACGCTGTTGTGATGGTGGAACATGTGGAAAGGTCGGGCGAATCCATTCGGCTGGTGGAGGGTCGAACCGTTCGGAGTGGAGAAAATATCGTTCGGCGCGGAAGTGAGGCGCGGATGGGCGAGATGATTCTGCCTGTGGGGACGCTGATTGACGGGGCGGAGATTGCCCTGGCGGCAGCCTGTGGGCGGCCGACGCTCTCCGTATTTCGCCGCCCCAGGGTGGCGATTGTGGCGACTGGTGATGAGTTGGTCGAGATCGATGCAACTCCTGAACCGCAGCAGATTCGCAACTCGAACAGCTATGGACTTGCCGCACTGGTGGCGCAGACGGGCGGCGAGGCGGTAAGGATGCCGATCGCTCCTGACCGCCGTGCGGAGCTGAAAGAGATCATGCTCGCGGCGCGACGTTGCGATCTGATGCTGCTGTCGGGTGGCGTCTCGATGGGGGAGTATGACCTGGTGGAGGAGGTGCTGCAGACGCTGGGCGCGGAGTTTTTTTTCACTGGAGTGAAGATGCAGCCGGGCAAGCCTGTGGTGTTCGGCAGATTGCCAGCCGCGGAGGATCGCTCTGCGCAGTACTTTTTCGGTCTGCCGGGAAACCCGGTTTCGACGCAGGTGACGTTTCATTGCTTCGTTGAGCCGCTGCTGCGAGCCATGGGGGGAGCTGTGGTGCGGGGGCCGCGTTTTGCGCAGGCTACGCTGGTGGGAGACGCCAACGGAAAGCCCGGGCTGATGCAGGTTTTGCCGGCCCACCTGACGGCGGACCGGGTGCGGCCCGAGGTGCGGCTGGTGAGTTGGCAAGGGTCTGGCGATCTGGCAGCGAATGCCCAGGCAAACTGCTATGCTGTACTGCCGCCGGAGAAAGAGCGATTTGCGACAGGCGACGTCATTACGATTCTGCTGCGGTAGTAGGCTTTAAATCATGAAGAAAAAAGACTTGATCTATTCGGCTGAGCTGATCATCGACGATGCGGAAGATGGTCTGCCCGACGATACTCCGACGCTGTCGCACTACGATGATTCGGGTCAGGCGCACATGGTGGACGTAAGCGCGAAGGCTGCGACGCGGCGCGAAGCAGTGGCAGCGGCGTTCGTCGAGTTATCTGAGGAAGTGCTTGCGAGTCTGCCGCAGAATCCCAAGGGAGATCCGCTGGAGGTTGCGCGCTTCGCTGGGATTCAGGCGGCGAAGCAGACCTCGAATCTGATTCCGATGTGTCATCCGCTCGCGTTGAGCTTTGTCGATGTGCAGATGCGAGTTGTCGAGGGTGGAGTGGCCATTGAAGCGACGGCTGCGACTGTTGCGGGAACCGGCGTGGAGATGGAGGCCATGGTGGCGGCTTCGATTGCAGCGCTTACCGTGTACGACATGACTAAGGCGCTCGACAAGGGTATTCGGATTCGCGAGGTCGTTCTGATTCGCAAGAGCGGCGGCAAGAGCGGAGAGTATCGGCGTGAGTCTGTGTAATCCGAGTTTGTCTAATCCTAGTTTGTCTAATTAGAGAGCCGTCGCGAGCGTTACACCGAAGAGGTGCTGCGGATCCTGCCACGACTTCGTCACACGGAACTCTGCGGAGGCTAGCAGAGCTTCGACCGCGGCGGGTGTGAATTTGTAACTGTTTTCGGTATGAATGGTTTCGCCGCGCGCAAAGTCAACTGCAAGGGCCGGGCCGCGATCGTCGGCGGGGATATGCACGCGTTGTGCAGACAGCGATTCAAGATGCATCTCGATGCGTGACTCGGCAGGATTCCAGAGCACCTTGTGGCGGAAGTTCTCCGTGTCGAAGTCGGTGCCGAGATCGTGGTTCAGACGAGTGAGGACGTTCAGATTAAAGGCGGCGGTCGTTCCAGCGGCGTCGTCGTACGCAGCCAGGAGCATGGCTTCGGTCTTATGTGCGCCGGGTTGGAGATCGGTGCCTATGAGCAGCATGTCGCCCGGTAGAAGCTGTGCGCGAAGATTGCGCAGAACATCGCGCGCGGCCTGTGGCTTGAAGTTGCCGATGCTGGAGCCGATGTAGAGCGCGAGTGTGCGCGTGTTAGGCAGGCGATTGAGCGGAAGCGCTTCGCGGGTGTAGTCCGTCACCTGAGAGCGAACGGTGACGCCGGGAATGTTCTTCAAGATGTTTTCGCTGGCGGCTTCGAGCGCAGTCTCTGAGACATCGACGGGCTGATAGACGACACTTCCCTGCTGACGAACTGTGGCGGCGAGGAGGATTCCGGTCTTGGTCGCGGTGCCTGCACCAAGCTCGATCAGGGTGAGCTTGCCGGCCGGATGCGGGCCGTGATCGCCGGCTGCTTCGCGAAGGATCTCTTCTGCATTGGCGTCGAAGATGCCGCGTTCGGTGCGGGTCAGGTAGTACTCGGGAAGTTCGGTGATCTGCTCAAAGAGGCCCGAGCCGGTCTCGTCGTAAAAGAGCCATGGCGAGAGCGTCTTTGGTGTCGCAGACAGCCCTGTACGCGCCTCTCGGGCGACCGCTTCGTTCGTGCTTATCGATACGGCTTCTGGAGCGAAGACGAATGTCGCCACGTCCGGGTCCTCCCTGGGGTTATTGCAACCGTGGGCGGGCATGCCTTGAGGATTCTCTCTCCACCGCTGTCAAACTTTGATGCGTATCAAACGAAATCTGTGCAACTTTGTCGTAAGGCGTTACTTTACACCGTCCTGCGCCAACCGCAACCCGGAGAACTGCCAGCGTGTCGCTGGACCAAAGAAGTTGCGATAGGTTGCGCGAATATGCGTCGACGGCGTGACGCAGGAGCCACCGCGTAGAACGACCTGCGATGACATGAACTTGCCGTTGTATTCGCCGAGCGCGCCGGGTAGCGGTTTGTAGCCGGGATAGCCGGTGTAACCGGACTGCGTCCACTCCCACACATCGCCGAAGATCTGCTGCAGGCCGGAGAGTGCGGTGGCCGAGACGGGGTGCAGGTTGCCGGTCTCGAGAAGGTTTGCCGTCGTCGCGGGCAGAGCTGCGGGCTTCTTCTCCGGTTCGGGTTTGGGATAGGTGAGCAACGCAGGACGTGAGTCGACCTCTTTGTGAATGAGGCCAAGCTGATTGGCAGCATGCTCCCACTCGAACTCCGTGGGCAGACGATGCCCTGCCCATCGCGCATAAGCGTCGGCCTCGAAGAAGCTGAGATGGCAGACGGGGGTCTCGCTTAAATCGTCGAGTGACCGGAAGCCATGCATGGTGTAGATGCACCAGCCGGAGTTGGTGGTATTGTCGCGCTGCCAGTAGAGTGGCGCCTGCCAACCCTCAGCGCGCATCGTCGTCCAGCCTTCGGCGAGCCAGAGTTCAGGACGGTTGTATCCGTTTTGCTCGATGAAGGCGAGATACTCCGCGCAGGTGACCAGGCGCGTCGCGAGCCGATAGGGCGCGAGATATACCGGGTGGCGCGGGGTTTCGTTATCGAATGCGAAGGTCTCTGTCGACGCTGGATCGAGTGTGAGGCCGATCTCTGTGAGACCCGGCACAAAGTCAACCCAGTCCAGCGGTGGCGCAATCGTCTCGAGCCTCTGCGATGCAGGAGCTTCAAGATAGGGCGGATGCAGCGGATTGGTGAAGAGCGCGTGCTTGATGTCGGTCGCGATCAACTCCTGATGCTGCTGCTCATGCTCGAGGCCAAGCGCGATGCGACGTGCCGCTTCATCCTCAAGCGGATGCTGCATCAGCGCGGCCATGGCGGCGTCGACATGGGATCGATAGGCGAGGATGGCATCGAGCGGCGGGCGCGAGAACGAAGCACGAAGCTTCTTCTCCGGCATGTCGCCGAGTGAGTTGTAGTAGCTGTTGAAGAGCCAGTGAAACTCAGGATGGAAGGGCTGATAGCCGGCGGCAAACTCACGCAGGACAAAGGTCTCAAAGAACCAACTGGTGTGGGCAAGATGCCACTTGACCGGGCTTGCCTCCGGACAGGACTGCACCATCATGTCCTCTGGCGACAACGGACTACAGAGATGCTGGCTGGCCTGCCGCACTGTCTTGTAGCGGGCAAGCAGGGAGTGCGCGACGGTGGCTTCGACGGTCAGGGACATGGTGTTCTCGTCATGGTGAAGAGATAGCGAACGCAAGTTGTGATGCCTGATGAGACTTGAAAGTTGCCGGAAAGTTACCTGGAACAGGGACGATCTTACCTCTTAAAGTACCGTTCTATGGTCTCTCAATCACGCCCAGGTCGGCCATTCCGTTCACAAAATACTGCACCGCCAAGGCTACCAGCAGCAGCCCCATGATGCGGACCAGGATTCGCACCCCGGTCTCGCCCAGAGCGCGCGCGACGCGGTCGGAGTTTCCCAGCACCAGGTAGCAGATCGCCGCGGTGATGAAGATCGCCGCCAGAATCGCGACCATCTGCCATCGCGTCTGCGCCTGCCCTACCAATACCATGACGCTGGTGATCGAACCCGGTCCGGCGAGCATTGGAATTCCCAACGGCACGATGCCCGCGTCCTCCTTGAGGGCAGCCTCGGCGGCCTCTTCGCTGGACTCCTGCGTGGGCGAGCGCTTCGCCTCGAGCATGTCCAGCCCGATCAACAGAAGAATGACTCCACCTGCGATTTCAAATGCGGGCAGCGTGATGCCGAACATCTTGAAGATGTACTGCCCCGCGATGGCAAACGCGCTGAGCACCACGAGCGCAGTTATCGAGGCCTTCCAGGCCATCTTCCGCCGCCGCGCCGCGTCTGCACCTGCGGTTACCGCGAGAAACGTCGGCAGAGCAGCAAACGGGTCAACCAGAAAGAAGATGGAGCTGAGCGCCAGCACGGAAAACCGCACGTAGGCCGAGCTCTTGAGCCCTGCAAGGCTGACGGCATGGGGGTCAAATATCACACCTTATTCTCCCATGCCATTCCGTCCCGCTATAATTAAGTCTCAAACCTAGGAGCGCACGAATGGCCTTACAGACCACCAAAAATATCTGGCACAACGGAAAACTTATCCCCTGGGAACAGGCGCAGATTCACGTCATGTCCCACGTCGTCCACTACGGCTCATCGGTCTTCGAGGGGATTCGCTGCTACACGCAACCGAACGGCGCGGGAATCTTCCGCCTGCCGGAGCACATGGCGCGCCTGGTCGACTCTGCCAAGATCTATCGCATGCCGCTTCCGTACACCGCCGATCAGCTCTCGACAGCGGTCATCGATGTCGTCGAAGCCAACGGCATTGCTCCCTGCTACATTCGCCCTATCGCCTTCCGGGGCTACGGTGAGATGGGCGTGAACCCGCTGCGCTCGCCGGTAGAGGTCTACGTCGCGAACTTTCCGTGGGGCAAGTACGTTCACGGCAATCATGGCGGAGACGTCTGCATCTCCAGCTGGAACCGCCTTGCGCCCAACACGATGCCCACCATGGCGAAGGCCGGCGCAAACTACATGAACTCGCAGCTGATTCGCATGGAGGCCGAGATCAACGGCTACTCCGAGGGGATCGGGCTGGACACGAACGGCTACCTCTCCGAGGGATCGGGCGAAAACCTCTTCCTCATCCGCGGCGGCGTTCTTTACACGACTCCGCTGGCGAACTCTGTGCTTAACGGCATCACCCGTAACTCGATCATCGTTTTGGCTAAGCAGCTCGGTATCGAAGTTGTCGAACAGGCGCTGCCGCGCGAGATGATCTATATCTGCGATGAGGCCTTCTTTACCGGTACTGCTGCCGAAGTCACCCACCTCCGCTCCGTTGATCGCATCATGATTGGCGATGGCACCATGGGGCCTGTCACCACGGCGCTGCATGATGAGTTCTTCGGCATCGTCAACGGCACGCGGCCCGACCGCCACAACTGGCTCACGCCGGTCAACGTGAAGGTTGCTGAACCCGTCGGCGCCTAGTCTCTCTTCAAGAAGGAGCGCTGTGACCTCAACAGCACGCATGGTCGCAGCGCTCCTTGCCTTGATCACCTGGGGCGGGCTCGCAGTTCAGTTCCACGCTACGTTCGTTGTGCAGGGCTCGCTCGTGCCCACGGTGACGGCGCTTCTCTGGTACTTCACCATCACCACCAATCTTCTGGTTGCGGTTGTCTTTACCGGCATCGCAATGGGCCGTGAGTCGTTTGACAGCGCCTCGCTGCTGGGAGCCACAACTCTCTCCATTCTTCTGGTTGGGGTCGTCTATGGCCTGCTGCTACATGGCCAACAGGAGCTTAGCGGCGGCTCGGCGATCGCTAACGTTCTCTTGCACATGGTGACGCCCATCTTTGTGCCCATCTTCTGGCTGGGCTTTGCTGCAAAAGGAAGACTAAGAGATCGCGACATTTTACTTTGGACGATCTATCCGCTGGCCTACCTCTTTTACGCGCTCATTCGCGGCGAATTCACGCACCGATACCCTTACCCGTTCATGAACGTCAATCAACTCGGCTGGGGCCGCACCGCAGGAAACACGTTTCTCATTGCGATCTGCTTCCTTGCGGCGAGCTGGCTCTTCGTCCTGCTCGACTCTCTTTTTGCCCGGCGAACTTCTACCAGCCGATAGTTGAGTTGTAGGTAATTGGCAGAATCTGTGCGACCATCTTCTGCACATGTCCTCGGCCCCGCCCACTGCACCGGTAAGCCTTCACCGCCAGCTTCGGCTTCGTGACCTCGTCCTGACGCAGGTTCTGTGCGTGGTGGGCAGCTCGTGGGTTGGCATCGCTGCTGGGCTTGGCCGCGCGCAGGCGCTGACGTGGATCGGCGCCATGGTGTTGTTTTACCTTCCAATGGCCGTCTCGGTCATCTACCTCAATCGCGAGATGCCGCTCGAGGGCGGCCTTTATGTCTGGGCGCGCACGGCCTTCGGCGACCTCGGCGGTTTTATGACTGCGTGGAACCTGTGGTTCTACGGCATCGCCGTCACCGCTACCATTCTCTACGCCATCCCCACGGAGCTCTCCTATCTCATCGGCCCGTCCGCCACATGGCTGCCCGAAGATCACTTTGCCTCCTTCGCGATCGTTGCCATCGTCGTCTTCGCGATCACTGCCGCCGCCGTGCGCGGACTTGAACTCGGCAAATGGATCCACAACATAGGCGGCGTCTCCATCCTCATCGTCTACTGCACGCTGATCGTGCTTCCGTTCTGGGCCATCGCGCGTCACCAGCACATCCACTACGAGCCGTTGCCACTTCAGCTTCCCAAGCTCAACATGGTTTCACTCGCTCTCTTCGGCCAGATGCTCTTCGGCGCTCTCTGCGGGCTCGAGTACATCGCGATACTCGCCGGCGAAAGCAAGGACGCGGCACGCTCCATCGGCCAATCGGTCGTCTTCGCCTCGCCAATCATCTGCGCGATGTTCATCGCTGGTACCAGCTCTGTGCTCGCCTTCTCTCGCGGACACATCGACTACATTGCGCCTATCCCGCAGACACTGCGCTATGCTCTCGGCAACTCCGGCCTCGCTAACCTCTTCGCCATGGCCGCTATTCTGCTTGTGCAGTTTCGGCTCATCGCTGCTTCGAGCTTCATCTTTACCGGAGTCACTCGCCTTCCCATGGCCGCCGGCTGGGATCACCTTATTCCCGAATGGTTCACGCGCCTTCACCCGCGCTACCGCACGCCGGTCAACTCTGTCGCCTTCACCTGCGCGTTGGTCCTTCTGCTTCTGATCGTCGCCAACATCGGCGTCCACGCGCAGGAGGCCTTTCAGGTGCTCTCGAACGCTGCCATCACGCACTATGAGCTCTCCTACGTCGCCATGTTCGCCATTCCACTCGTCGGGGCTGCGACTCTTCGCAGACGTTTGCCGCGCTGGCTCCGCTGGACGTCGATCGTCGGCCTCTGCGCGACGCTCTTCAGCTTCTTCATCTCGGCCTATCCCTTCGTCGACGTCGTCAACCCGCGCGCCTACGCCGCCAAGATCCTCGGCACGACACTGCTTAGCAACATCGTCGGCTACACCTTCTACCGCACCCGCCACCGCGGTTCCAATCCATCGCACACGCCTTCCGGAATTTAACTTGCCGGGCACTGCAACACACTACCAACGACGCTCGTCCTTGACATGCTCTATTGGAATGGCGGACGATGACAAGAGTTAGGAAGCAGTAGATTGTGATTGAACCGAAGCAGAGTTGCGCGAGAGTCTGGGCATATTAACAAGGGCCAATTTTTTCGGTAGCAGAGGAATGAACCATGCGATTTATCTCTTTCCTTTTTGTCGTAGCGACGCTCCCAGCGGTTGCTCAACAGCAAGCTTTACCTTCGGCTACATCCGCAGCTGAAGTTTCGAGCGCCTCAGACCGAGTCCAGACCTTCTCGCTCAACTATTCCGGCGTGACCGCTCAGTCCGTTCATGACGACTATGCACGCAGCGTTGACGGAAGCAGCACAGGCACACCATACGGCGATTTCGCCTCGGGAGTTACGGCACGGTATGAACGTTCGTATCGGTGGTGGGCAGGGTACGCCATTACCTACGGGCAGACACAATGGAATCAGGTGTACAACAACAAGGGAGAGGGTGCTGAATTCGGGCATGCGGAGGTACCCGCACAACTTCGCGAGGTCTCCGGATCTTATGTGATTCATGGCCGACCTTTGAAGTTCGGAGTCAGACCCTTCGCGGAATTGGGTGCCGGTTCGCTAACATTCGACCCTTCGTCAGGAGCACATGGGACTTCGTTTGGAAGCCGCTTTGATCAAAGCTATGTCGGATATCTGCAGACTCAGACGCGGTTCGAGGGAACTTCTGCTGTGGGTTTGACGATGGATGTGAAGAGGCATCTGGGCGTTAGGGTCGCGTATCGGAGTCTCGCCTACGTCAACCCTAACTTCAAGACGGGAACGACCTTTGGCTACAAGGAATACTCGGTTGCTCAGCAGCCGGTGATCGGCATGTTCTTGAAGTTTTAATAGGTGTTCAAAGTCCCGGCGTGCTTTAGCCTTCCGCCTTTCATCCAGGAAGACGAAAAGGTTAGAGTGGCGACACGCCGCCCCCCTACTCTGGCGTAATCACCATCTCTTTCTTCGGAATCTTTGCCAGAAAATCTTCGCCTACGTCGATGTGCTGGTCGGTCAGGCGGAAAGGCGTGTGCGCCAGCCACTCTGCCAGCGAAATGTCTTCGTAGAACGGCGTTGGGAACACCTCGATGAACACAAGATCGGTGTCGCCGGTGTTCTCGATGTAGTGCGGCATCGATTTTTCGATGTACCCTACGTCACCTTCCTGGAAGTCCATTGTTCGCGCATGGGTGCCTGCGGAAAACACGGTCTGTCGTCCCTTGCCGCTTACGTAGTACTGCCACTCGTCTTCGTTCGGGTGCCAGTGGAGCTCGCGCAAACCACCTGGCTTCAGGGTCACGAGCGCTGCGGCGATGTTGGTCGCAGGCCAATTCTTATGATCAACGATCTTCACCTCGCCGCCCTTTGACACCTTGTTCGGCTTCATCTCGCTCGGCTTGAAGTCGAAGCTGTACGGTACGCGGCCGGTTCCCTGCTCTGCCTGCTTTTGCTCCTCGGCAAGCGGGCGCGGCAGTGGACGCTCAAAGATGAATAGCTCCTTCTTCGGCACCTTGGCGAAGGTCTCCGCCGGCACACCAAAGTTCTTCGCCAGCACCTCGGGCGGAGTATGCGTCATCCAGTCCGTCAGCAGGAAGGTGTCGAACTCGTTGAAGTTGCCGTCGTTGAATACCAGCAGAAACTCGCAGCCGTCGGGCCCGAGCCCCTGGATCGAGTGCGGAATGCCGCCGGGAAAGATCCACAGATCGCCCTTGGTCACATCGCTCACGTGGCTGCGGCCTTGCTGATCTACCGCCGTGATTCGCGCGTTGCCGTAGAGCATCAGCGCCCACTCCGCGCCGACATGCCAGTGCAGCTCGCGAATGCCGCCGGTGATCAGGCGCATCTGCACGCCTGCCATCTTTTTTGAGATCGGCAGATCGCGAACCGTCACCTGCCGCGTCCAGCCACCCTCCTCCTGCCGCTTGTGCGCCAACGAAAAGGAGTACTTGAACGGAGGCTGGCCGCCTGAATCGGTCTCGGGCGCCCACACTGAATTTGGGTTCTCTTTATCCAGAGGATCGTTGTTCTGCACTGGCTGCGACTCGCCTGGCAGATGATGGTCTGCGGAACGGACCGGCGTCTTCTCCTGCCCCTGCGCAATCTGCATACCCGCCGCTGCTACTAACACTGCCGAACCAGCTCCAAGAAACTTTCGCCGGCTTACCGTTACATGATCCTTTTCCTCTGACACGTGAACTCCTCTTTCTTTGCTCTATGCGCAGTTCGACTTTCATTCCCGGATCAGATCATACTGAATCCGAAGACCTTCTGTCCGCCCACAATCGTGCGGCCGTCTGTGGAGCGCATAAAAAGAGACTGACTGCAGGAAGTTACCGTTGTTTCTCTCTGAAGGTTTGAAACGCTCAGTTGCTCCCATTTGTTTTAGGAGATATTGCCGATGCCTGAAGCATGAATCGCACCGTCTTCATGAAGTCAATTTCGGTTCCGGCAACGTGAAATCGAATGAAACCTTGATCATAAAGAATATAGAGCTGCGGAAGGAAATCGGTTTGATAGGCTGCGTCGACCGTTCCATCTGAAAACGCCAAGGGAAACTGCAGGGATCTATCTTTGGCAAACTGGCGGGCCAGATTGCGATCTGTATCGACACTAATCGCGACAACGTTGAACGAATCGGCAGTTTGGGTCTTTGTCAGCTTTTCCAGTTCGTCCAGCTCTTCATTACAGTAGTGACACCAGCTTGCCCAGAACACCAGAACCAGCGGTTTGCCTCTAAAGCTCTCAAGCGAAACCGTTCCGCCAGAGAGGGATGGGAGAGTGAATGGTTCCGGCATGAGATGAACTTCCTTCGCGAGAACCTCGTTCCTATGTTGCCTGTCACGCAGCTGCATCTCGTCATCGAGCGCTCTCCGCCAGGAGGCCTGGTTGACATCCATAGGCGTTTGAAATTGCCTGTGGCGCCCGACGAAATCGGACAGGTCCTGAAGCCGTTTCTCGTCCAGAGTAGAAGCCAGTCCAAACTGCTGGAATGCACCATCGAGGTCTCCTGACATCTCGAGCGCCAATCCATATTCCGACCTAAACTTTACCTCTTGTTCTTTATCGATCGCAGCATCTCTCGGCAGGCGACCCTTTTCTATATATGGTTCGAGATGATCGCCCACTCGTTTCGCCGATTTCCACTGGTGGTCTGCAACTCTGGCCTCCAACTCAACCGGCAGGAATGTGGCGGTGTACTCTTCGTCGTATAACGTGGTATCCGGCCACGTTCGTTCAATGTACTCTTTCGCCATGCTGCTGTACTCGAGTGACTTCTTCGGAGCACTGCTTGCAAAGGAATCAGATATCTGCTTGAGCGCGGAGAGGTAGGAGAACGGTCGGTCGAACTTCTTGGCGTCAACTAATTCACTTTCGCTCCACGCTGCGGCTGCGGAATAGAGCATCGCTGGAACGAAGTTTTTCGGATGATCCCGGATCAACAGGAACCTCTCCCGCTCCGCTTCGGCGGCCATAGGAAAGATTGATCGGTAGTCGGCCGCGAACTTCTCGTAGAGGCGGGCACTCTCCACAGGGTCTTGTTGGTTCCTTGCCTGACTGAGCAGAAGAAATTGCATCGCGCGGCCTCTTGGATATCGCCGAAGCTGCTCTTGATGGACCTTGTCTTTCTCTACGTCGTTTCCGATGAGGTTCAGGCCGTATTCATAGGCGAGATAAAAAAATTCAGTTCTCTCACCCTGCGGCACCCTGCTGAGAAATTCCAAGTCCTTTGTTTCCCTTAGTCGGAGCTCTCTATCGCTTTGGATGTGGGCGAGTGCCTCCCAAAGCAAGCGATAAAGCATAAAAGTTATTTGGTTGGCGGTCGATTATCTGCAGGAGATATTGGCACTCTTCAGGATACCGGGCTGCATTAAAAATGCTCGACGGCATGCTCCGTTGGGTCCGACTGACTCTGCGCGCGGACTGGTACTGTGCTCAGTGCGATAATAGAGGAGGAACAAAATAATGCTAAGACAGCAATAGATCGACGCATTTGAACTTCTCCAGATTACCAACAAAGCAGCCCTTGTCCGTTGCGGTCCACTGCAGATAATTTTTTCTGAATCAGACCGGGTTTTTTGAGAAGTTCCGCATCCCGAGCACATGGAAGTCTTTCAAACCCGCCTTCAATACATAGACCAGCCGGTTATTTCCATTCGGATCGGTCGGCCTCAGGAAGAAGCCCGTCTCCAGCACAAAATCCTTGGTATTGCTGATGATTCCTTCAATCATCTCGCCGTCGTAGAAGTACACACGGACCCACAACCCTGGCACCGTGGGCGCATGCTCATGAAAGTGCAACGCTCTATGGCGAAGATCTCCATCGAAGGTCTTAACAAAAAAGACGGCCTTCGCGTCCTTTGTGGAGACCTCTTCGACAGCCCCTGAATCGAGTAACTTCAGTCGAATCGAATCGAGCGGATACATTGGGTCGTTGCGCAACAACTGCTCGATCGACCCTAGTTCACTTGGCTCGATGAGCCCACGGACGGCACGATCCTCGTACCGGATGACGACACGGTAGGTATCAGACTGCTGGTCTTTATCAGACTGGTCGAACTTGTCGGGCTTTTTCGCCACTAAGACGCGTGGTTCCGCGGCGACAGATCGTACTGCTTGATCTTGTACAGGAGTGCCTTGTAGCTTATTTGCAGATCGTTTGCCGCGGCCTTCCTGTTCCATCCAACTCCCTCCAACACCTGTGCAATTGCGGTCGATTCCGCATCACCCTTCAGGTTGCGAACCATCGCCTTGAGCCCGGCGCTGCTCGGCACCTCCTGCTGGGGTACCGCTGCTGCGCCCTGATACGCTGAGGAAGGAGCGAGCTCTTCGACGATCGATCTCTCTTCTCCGAGCACCAGATAACGGTTAATGACATTCTCCAACTCTCGCAGATTACCGGGCCACGAGTGTCCCGCAAGGACGTTGAGCAGATTCGACGAGAAGGACAGAGGCTCGCGACCATACCGCTTGGCTCCCTTACGCATAAAGTACTCTGCCAATACTGGAATCTCTTCCTTGCGCTCGCGCAATGGCGGAATACTAAGGGTAAACCCGTTGAGGCGATAGTACAGGTCCTCGCGGAAGGTTTTATTGGCCATGGCCTCCTTCATATTGATGTTGGTCGCGGCAATGACGCGGACGTCGACCTTCATCGGCGACCGGCTGCCCAGGCGGGAGAAGGTTCCATCCTGCAAGACCTGCAGCAGCTTGGCCTGTAGGATGGCCGGCATCTCTCCTATTTCGTCGAGAAAGATTGTTCCACCGGTGCAGACCTCAAACTTGCCGGGCTTGGTCTTGACCGCGCCAGTAAATGCGCCCTGCTCATAACCGAACAGTTCGCTCTCCAGCAGATCGGCCGGGACTGCGGCGCAGTTGACCTTGAGGAAGATATTCTGGCTGCGCGCCGACATCTTGTGCGTGTAGAGGGCGAGGATCTCCTTACCGGTGCCGCTCTCGCCCAGAATCAGCAGGGGGATATCGGCGCGGGCAACGAGCGCTGCCTGGGCCTCCAGATCGCGCATTCTCTTGCTGGAACGCACGAACGAGTGCGTTTCGTTGAGCGGAATCTCCTTTAAAGCATCTGCGGCAGGAACATTCTTGTCGGAGGCTGCCAGGTGCTCCTCGATGGCCTGTTCGACGTCGCTGCCGATGAACGGCTTCATCACGATGCCGCGCACTCCGAGGCGGATGACCATCTCCAGATCGCGCAGCTCGGCCGAGCAGGACAGGACGATGACCGGAAGATTCGGCTTGGTGCAGCGAATGTGAGTCAGGAGCGGAAGAGGGTCCCGGCTGGTGTGCAGGGCGAGCAGAAGCAGATCGGGCTGTTCGGACTTTTCCAGCCGATCGAGCAGTGCCTGCTCCTCTGAAAACAGGCTGAGAGAGTATTGAGACCCAAGGGTCAACCGAAGATAGTCCAAAACGGCGAGATCAGGCTCCAGAATCAGAATCTGGGACCGCGACCTGGAAGTCGACTTCAAGGCAGAAACTGGATACGACAGCGCAGCTGACATACAAACACCCCTATTTCGCCGGTTTGAATTCTATTGCCCAAACCTGGCGACTATTCTTAAAGACACGGCCCATGCAAAAGTACTTACAAAACATCAAATGAAGAAGTTGCAAAGTGGGGAGTCTTCACAACGCCTTACAACAGATTCTAGATCGTTCAAGCATCACGAGCGCAAAAAATGTTAAGAACTTTGCCGACAAAAGAGATAAAGGTTTTCCACTCCTCATCTCAAGTAGGCCTAGCTTACATGGTAGGTGGGCCTGTGGAACGAAAAAATAGGGACTTTTTTCGCTAGGTTACTTTGGTGGTAGAAGGGCTGGTGACTTTGAAAATTTGCCCAAAAAAATGCGACTTTAGCGTTGCAGCCTCATCTTTTTTCGGTAAATCCTGCCTGCCAAACCCCTGATATCCTCGTTTTTCTTCGCCTGCGTCTAATAAATGGCGCTCTACGTGCAGTGTGAAGGGCATTGCAAACTTTGCGGTTTCTGCCCAACGCCGATAGGAAGAAATGACCTTGGACCATAACGCCGAATCCGCTGCTACTCTCAACCTGCCGCCTTTGGACATCATTTTTGGCAAGACTGCAGCAATGCAGGCCGTCCGAAACAAGCTGGAACGGGTAGCAGAGACCGATGTACCCGTCCTTATCCAGGGCGAAAGCGGCACTGGGAAAGAGATTTGCGTGCGGCTGCTGCACGCCTTTTCCATGCGTGCCCGTGGCTCGCTTGTCAAAGTGAGTTGTCCGGCGATCCCGCATTCTTTGCTGGAGACTGAGCTGTTTGGCTATGAAAAAGGCGCATTTACAGGCGCAATGTCTACCAAACTCGGCCGGGTCGAGCAATCGCATAACGGCACGCTCTTTCTGGACGAGGTCGGCAGCCTGGACCTGGCGGTTCAATCCAAACTGCTCCAAGTATTGCAGGACGGCACTTTCGTCCGGGTAGGCGGCCACGAGCCCCGCTCCATCGCCACGCGGCTGGTCTCGGCTTCCAACAGCGACCTTCGCAACCAGGTGGAGGACGGAACCTTCCGGCTGGACTTCCTCTTCCGAATCAACGCGGTGACCATTAACCTGCCGCCCCTGCGCCAACGAATCGCAGACCTGCCGATTCTGATCGACTACTTCATCGATCACTATGCAAAAGTTTTCCATAACACACCGGAGTTGCTCTCGCGCAGTGCGGTACGACTGATGCAGAACTACCACTGGCCGGGAAACGTCCGCCAGCTTGAGAATCTGATCCGCAGCTACGTGCTGATCGGCAGCGAAGAGGCGCTGGTCGCTGAACTGATGCCGGAAGCACCGCGCGGGATTGTTACGGAGATCGACCTCAGTGAACCAGTCTCACTGAAGAACATCACCAAGAAGGCGACCCAGGATCTCGAGCGCCAGATCATTCTGAAGGTGCTGCAGGAGAATAGCTGGAACCGGCAGAAGACAGCCAAATGGCTTCAGATCAGCTACCGGTCCTTGCTTTATAAGCTGAGTGAGGTCGGCATGCCAGAGGTTCCGCCACGGCCACTGCGCATCCCTCACCTGGTAAAGAAAGAGGAGCGGACGTTGAAACCAGCTCTCTCCTCGCGTACACGAATCTACTGACACGGTTTCGGATGGGCCGTGTTTTTTAACGCAATTTTTTGTCCTAACGTAAGCGCCCGCTGGTGAGCCCAGCGGGCGTTATTGCGCGCCCTGACGCCGAATGATCGTCTTCACCGTCTCGAACATGATGAGCAGGTCGAGCCCCAGGGTCATGTGCTTGATGTAGTACAGGTCGAACTCAAGTTTTTCGCGAGCCTCCGCCAGCGTCGCTCCATATCCATACCGCACCTGCGCCCATCCGGTCAGTCCGGGGCGAATCATGTGGCGCATGTTGAAGTAGGGAATCTGCTCGGAGAGCCACGGGACAAACTCAGGCCGCTCCGGGCGCGGACCAACAAACCCCATGTCGCCACGCAGAACGTTCCATAGCTGCGGCACTTCATCCAGTCGAGTCTTCCGCATGAGCAAGCCGACACGAGTGACCCTAGGATCGTTCTTGGTTGCCCACTTCGCTCCCGACGCCTCCGCGTCTGTTCGCATGGTTCGGAACTTGAAGACGCTAAAGTTTCTGCCGCCAAGACCTACTCGCGTCTGCTTGAAGAAGATTGGCCCGGGCGAGGAGAGGCGGACCATCAACACCACGAATGGGAAGAAAGGGAGGAACAGGAGCAGTCCGATCGCAGCGGTCAAAGTCGACACGATGCGCCGCGCGATCTGCTGCGATGGCTTCAGCCGAAACCCTTCGCTGTAGATAAAGCTGCTTGGATGAAGTCCGTCCAGGTAGAGTTTGCCGGTGAGCCGCTCCAGCAAGCTGCCGGCCTCTTCAATGACGACTCCATCGAATCGCAGCTTGAGTAGTTCGTTCATGGGAAACTCGCCGCGTCGGTCTTCGAGTGCAACGACGACGCGGTCTACGCGGGGCTTCGGGCCGGCAAACCCCTCGAGCGCCGCGTTGAAGGCCTCTTTGCGCTGAGCCTTGTCGGCCACGACGCCGTCCCAGCCGACAACATGCATGCCGGCATCTTTACGCGTTGTGAGCAGCTCTACGATGGCCTGCGCGCGTTCTCCTGCGCCGAGAACATAGACTCGCTCCCGAAACATCTCCCTGCCGAGGATCCATTCGTAGGCGCTGCGCCACGCCAACAGCGCTCCGGTAAGAAAGATAAGCCCGAGCAGTAAAACATACCGGGCGATATCAAAGTCAGGAAACAGATAAATAATCGCGGAGAGAAAAAAAGAGAGAAACCCGAGAACCAGCAGCAGTCGAAAGTAGATCTCCCAGTGCGCGGAGATGCGCTGGGGTTCATAGAGATCGAAGTAATACGAACACAGTAGAGTCAGAACAGTGAGGCCGAGAATCTTGAGGGCGCCGTACTCATAGTTCAGAACGAGATAGGTATCCGGTCCCAGCAGCAACACCGTCGCCAGCAGGAAGCAGCCACTGACAATCAGCGCTTCGCATAGCAGGAGAACGATGGTGCGGGTGGGGTAGTACACATTGAACAACCGGATCATCGCTTCACTCGCTCCCTTTTTTATTGAACACTGGCGTCGTAGCCGTAGTAACTGCCAACCTCTGGTGTGTCGTGCACCGCGTTGAGCACAAAGCCCAGGATGTGTGAGGCCTTCAACTCACTTTGCGCACGCTGCGCAACCGGGAACTTCGTCACTCCTCCACGCGCGACCAGAAGAACGCCGTCGCATGACCGTGCAAGGTTGACCGCGTCCGAGACTGGAAGCACAGGGGAAGAATCGACGATGATCCAGTCGAAGTGCGGGGTGGCCTGCCGGATCAGTTCGCCGAAACGTGGACTGCCCGAAAGATCGGCAGCTTTATCTCCACCGTTTCCGCCTGCAATAAAGGTCAGGTTGGGCAGTATCGGCATGGTGCCGCTGGCAGTCTGTGACTGCTCCGGGCGCTGCATCACCTCTACGATGTTTGCCTTGCCGGCGAGATAGTCCGCCAATCCAGGCTGCGGATCGCACCCAAGTATCTGGTGCAGCGTATACCTGCGCATATCGCCGTCGATCAGCAACACCTTGCTGTTCTTGTGCCTTGCAAGGCTAAGCGCCAGATTCGTCGAGACGAAGCTCTTTCCCTCCTGTGGCAGACCGCTGCTTACGAGGATCGTCTTCAGCGGACTGATGTCGCGCAGCTCAAATATCCGCGAACGCAGGCTGCGAAACTGTTCTACCGCAGGACCGCGCTCCAGCAACGAAGGCAGACGATCGAGAGAGAGGGCCCACGGCCGAGGTACGATCTTGCTCAGGTCCAGCGAGTCTGCTGCGACTGCTCGCCTCTCCGCAAAGGAGTCGGTGACGACCCGCCTCTCGTCAAAGCCGGGCGCAGGAAACACTGCTTCTTCGGGTTCAGCGACTGCTGCTGCCGCGCCGATCCCTGGGCTGAGGGGCTCCGGTGTTCGCGGCTCTGGTTCGCGCCGCTCCAACTTTCTCTCGGACTCCGCCTTCTGGAGTGCTTCGTAAATTCGGCTCATCGATCTTGCCTTCCCGGGCTCTCTCTATTGAAAGCTGCAATAAAATTGTCTTCCGTTGCGGACCGCGGCGACTGCGCCCCTCCGTTGCCAAGCGCAGCGGAAGAGAGCATGAACGGCTGCGTCTCCAACTCAAGATCCGTCGCAACACTCTCTACGATCGCAGGCGTTACCTGCTGAACCTGATCCACGTACGCCTGAATGAGCGAGTGCTCGCACAGCAGGTTGATGATGCGCGGAATACCACGGCTAAAGCGATGGATCAGGTCTAAGGCCTCAACAGAAAAAAGCGGCCAGCTGGCACCGGCGATGCGCAGACGCTCGGCAACATAGGCGTGAGTCTGACTCTCAGTCAAAGCCTGCGTCCGGCACCATAGGGAGACCCGTTGCCGCAGTTGCCGCACGCTCGGGTGGCGCAGCTTCTCTTCAAGCTCCGGCTGTCCCGACAGGACAATCTGCAAGAGCTTCTCCGACGACGTCTCGAGGTTGGTCAGCAACCGAATCTCTTCCAGCAACTCCCACGAAAGATTCTGCGCCTCATCGACGACAACGACGCAGGTCTCTTCCATGCGGAAGCGTTCGATCAGCCAGCGATTCAACTGGAGTAGCATGCCTGATTTGGTTCGCGTTGCGGGCACAATCCCGAAGTCCGTCAAGACGAACTCCAGAAAATCCAGCACGTCCAGCCGTGGATTGAAGACGAACGCAGTCGATACCCGTCGATTGCTGAACGAACTGAGCGCCCGGCGCAGCAGTGTCGTCTTTCCTGTACCCACCTCGCCCGTCAGCACGGTGAAGCCTTTGCGTGCGGAGATTCCATACTCCAGGCACGCCAGTGCCTCCCGCGTATGCGGCATCATGTAGAGGAACCGCGGGTCGGGACTGGTTCCAAACGGACTGCTTTGCAGCTTGAAAAAACTGTTATACATCTCAGCCACCCGCATTCATTAGCGGCTTGGTGCCCGCTGTTAGATCCGGACTTCGGCGTCCGAACCACTTCCGCTTCGTGTTCACCGGCTCCGTTTCGCCGTTGAAGCCAATCACACCCAAAGTAGGCAGCTTGGTAAATGCCCAGATGTCGCGCTCGTTCCGCACGGCGGTGTCAAGATACTCGAGCAACGCCACGATGGCCAGTCCGAGGAATAGTCCCAGCCCAAGGCCGCCAGCTGCGAAGACCGGACGCTTTGGAAAGGTCGGCTCTTCGGGAAGGTTCGGCTCATCCATCACCTTGAACGATTCGCCCTGTTGACGCTTCTCGAGATCGGTCGCCATCTTGGACTCATTCATCTTCTTCAGAAGGTCATCATAAAAAGCCTGCGCCGTCTGATTGTCGCGGGTAATGCTCTTGTACTCCTCTTCGACTGCGGGACTAGCTGCAACGCGATCTTGATAGGTGCGCAGCTGCGCCTGAATCTCTGACTGATCACGCTTCTTCTGCGCTATTCCGATATCCATCGAATGAAGTTGAGCACGAAGCTGCTGGACGCCGAGCGAATCAGTGGGCTTCGGAGTTGAAGAAGACGTCACCGGTGTTGCAGGAGCCTCGGCCATCTTCTGCCGCAACTCTTTGATCTTTCTCTTGACTGTTTGCACATCGGGATAGTCATCGGTATAGCGCGAGGTCAGATCGGCCTCCTGCGACAGAAGCTGCTGCAGCTCCAGCTGCTGGGCCTGTGGCGCCATCCCACTATGCTCGGGTGACTGCGACGTCTGGTTCTGCAGCTGCATGGTCAGAATCGACTCTGCGTAACTCTTGTCCTGCTCTGCGCGCGCCAACGCCTGTGTCGCCGCATCCAACTGCGTGTTCAGAGTTGTCAGCATATTGATGTTGGTTGCCTCTGCGCCGGGCAACTTTCCCATATAGGTCTGCTGGAACTTGGCGAGCTTTGCGTCCTGCTCATCCAGCTTGGCTTTGGCGTCGGCCAACTGTCCCTGCAGGAAGTCGGTCGTTCCTCGGGCGGAGGCTTCGCGGTCGCTGATACTTTCGCTGACAAAGAGCGACTGAATCTCTCCGCATACCAATTGGGCTGTGCGCGCATCGTTGGCCTTGAAGGAGATGAAGAAGCCCGGCAATCCGTTGGTTCGCGCAATCTCAGACTGGATCGGCGCGATCCCGATATTTTTTCGCGTCAGGTCGATGCGTTCGTCCATCGTCAAACGGCTATTCGCAAACAGGTTGAAGCGCTCGATGATCGGCTGCAGCCGCGAACGGCTCAAAATCTGTTCTTTCATGGAGGCCAATCTGCCGCTGAGATCTTCGCTTACGACGGCCTTGACGTAGGACTCGGGAACCTTCTGCTGCTCCACCAAAACGAGCGTCTGCGAGACATACTGCGGCTGCACCAGGAAGGTAATGCCAACTCCGACGATCGGAAAGATGATCGCAGGAAGAGCAATGATCCACCACCTTCGCTTCAGAATCGTGGTGTAGTCCTGTACCGTCAATGCGCGATGACCAAGCATGATGACTCCTTAAAATTGTCCGAGGTGGGTGGAACGTGGGCTGAAGGTGATCCCAATCCCGAACGTCTGGGAGGTGCCGTTCAATGCATTCTGCGAGTTAAGGGAAAGATTGTTCGATTGATGCTGGGCCGTGTAGCTGACGTAGGCGGAAAAGTGTGTGGTGAGCGCTCGCGTAAGCTGACCGCCGCCAAAGACGCTATCGTAGACCTCATTGACCGGAGTGAGAGAGCCTCCAGTCGTCAGTTGCGTCAACCCCGATGTGTGCGCGTACGCTCCATTGGTCGATAGCACCCAGGTGCGGCCATAGGTATGGGCGAGCGAACCAGAGACGCTGTCCGATATTGCGCCCGGCAGCACACCGGAGCCACTGTTAACTCCGCGGGCAAAGGTCACAATGCCGGTTGTAAATCCGCGCTGGTACGACAGACCCGCCGTGGCTGCAACGCCGACCGAGGCCGGGATAAACGTACTGTTCTGACTGGAGACCCACTGCGGGCCGGCCGAAAGATTCAAGCTGAGCGTCCGGCTGAGAACCCGTTGATAGGCGACGTTGACTCCGCGAGACTCAATATCCGGCTCGGTGACTCCACTTCCATTTCCGGTGTAGTTGAACGTCGAATAGACGGCGTTGACGCTTACGGAGCTTCGCACGTCCAGCCGCTGGTTGAGCGCGACCGTGCCTGAGACCTGAGTACTGTCGAGTCCGCCGGTGTCATCATCGAGAAAATGAAGCGTCGACCAGAAGCCGGAGCCGCTGATTGAGGTGTTGCGAGCGATCTTTCGCTCCACGCTGCCATCGAGGCTGTTCGCGATTCGGTTGCCGGCAGTTGAGAAGACTCCTCCCGCAGGTCCTTCCACCGGTCCCTGCACCGGCAACGTTCCGAGGTCGCCTATGCCGGCAATTCCTGACAGGCCTGTCGTCGGTGACTGCGGCAGAAAGCTGAACGAATCCGAGATATCGAAGACCCAGTTTCTCGTGACGTATCCCTGCGAGATGATCGCATTGGTGAAACCGGAGTTTCCCTGCCCCGGCTGGTTTCCGAAGATAACGCCACCACCAACAAGCAGGCTGAACGGTACGGCCACGCTCTTCGACGTATAAGCAGCGTTGGCTGAAAGGATCGTCGAGTGGGTTACCACGCCGGGGTCGTAGTATCCAACCTGGATGGCCTCGGATGCGCTCAACGAGTAGTGGAAGACGCCGTCGAGGTCTGGAAGATTAGGGCCCACGCTATTTGACGTAATCGGACTCATGGGGGTACCGCCTGCTGGAATTGCTTGTCCAGAGGCGATCGAACCCGTCGCTAAGAGCAGAGCCGATACCGCTAACCGAAATTTCATAACATCCTTCATGGAACGACGATCGTATCTCCTGGAACCAGCGAGACCCCTTGGTTATCGCCTTTCAGCGCCTGCTTATAGTTGAACGGTATCTTCTGGGGTTTGCCCGCCACAGTTCGCAGGATGTAAATGTGCTTGGAGTTGGCAAACTGCGTGAGGCCGCCAGCGCTGACGATCGCCTGCAACGGCATCATTCCTGGCGTCAGCATAATCGGGCCAACCTTGTTCAACTCGCCGATGGCGAAGATCCTTTGGCTGTTGACTCCGAGCACAACGACCGTAACGACGGGGTCTTGAATATATTTTTAAGCCGCTGCGCGATATCCGCAGACAATGCCATGGGCGTCAACCCTGCGGCCCGCAGGTCTCCCACCAGGTTCAGAGAGATCATGCCATCAGGCCGCACCGGTACCGTGCCCGAGAGGGTTGGGTCCTTCCATACTGTGACCTGAAGCGAGTCTTCCGCTCCAATCACGTACCGGTTGGGGTCGAGTGGCCCGCCTGTATTGTTTGCAGCAGGCGGAGCCGGTGTGGCTGGCTGTTGTTCCGCAGCCGGCGCCGGCGATGAGCTTACCTGTTGGGACGATGGTGTTGCCGCCGGCGGCGTCTGGGGTTCCTGAGCAAACCCTGCAGCCGAAATCGCAAGCAGCACAACAGTCAACCTGGAAAAAACGTGCTTCATGAAGTAACTCCCTACCGTCTTAACGTGCCAGGGTCGAGCCCGGAGCTCAGAAATTCGTGTTCTGAACACTTCGAGTGCGATCCTCTTCTATCCCTGGCGGCCTTGACTGCTGCCAGCAATAGTCTATCCATAAGGTCTACATCGGCTGTAAATCCACGAACCTTGTCGGATACGGCCAATCTTCGGGCCCCTCTTCTACTATCAGCAATCCAAGTGCCAATACGTCTATAGGCACCTTAAATACCAAAACTCGCTCCCGGAAAAACAGTTGCGTAACTTCAGCATTCTTTTGACTTATCGCTCGACTGTCTGCTCGATTTAAAGATCCGGGGGGAGCAGAGCGCTCGTTGATGCCGTCTCGTATGCAGATTAGCAGCCTAGATGTGAAAATCTTCTCCCCAGGGGAGCCATGCCGTCTACCACTTTCGTTTCGTGGTGATCGAACAATAAAAGGGCAACCCGGCCTCCTGACGAGGTAGGCTAATTGCTTACTGCTGGTACGTGAAGTATAACGTCATACGAAGCATCACTGGGATTCTGACACCATGCCCTATACCCCAGACCTCGTCGCCAAGGAAGTGGACCGCGAGCTCTCTCATACCAGTCAAACCAGCGCCAGCCTCTGGCTGAAGTGGCTGCCGTATGCCTCGATCGCCCTACTGCTGGCAGTGCTGTACTACCGGGTCGCGATCAAACTCGTCTACGACTGGTATACGCTGCCGGACTACTCTCACGGCTTTCTCGTGCCTTTATTTGCGGCTTTCCTGGTCTGGGACAAGAGAAAGATTCTCAGCACCACCCCCGTCAAACAGACGTGGTCTGGAATCATTCTGGTCGTCGTATCCATCATGGTCCTGATTCTCGGGGTCTATGGCGTGGATCTTTTTACCTCCCGCATGTCCTTTGTTATGTTGTTGACCGGCCTTATTGCGACGTTCTTCGGCTGGGCCATGGTGAAAGCGCTTCGCTTTCCTTTGCTGGTCCTGATCCTTGCGATTCCCTTTCCGACGATCCTCTTCAACCAGATCACCTTCCCGCTCCAGCTGTTGGCTTCGAGAATCGCCAGCGACATTCTGCCCATGCTGGGCGTCCCCACACTGCATGAAGGCAACATCATCGAATTGCCCGTCATGAAACTGGAGGTTGCAGAGGCCTGCAGCGGCATCCGCTCGTTGATGAGCCTGTTTACCCTGGCTGTCTTCTACGGCTACTTCCTGGAGAAGACCACTGGCCGCCGCATCCTGCTTGCTCTTGCGAGCATTCCGATCGCTGTCGCGGCCAATGTCGCCCGCATCGTCGGCACCGGACTCTGCGTGCAGTATTGGGATCCGGATAAGGCACTCGGATTCTTTCACGAGTTCTCCGGCTGGGTGATGTTTGTTATCTCGCTCTCGTGCCTCTATTTGGTTCACCGCGCCATGCGGCTTATCTCTCCCGTAAAGGCAAACGCCTCATGAAATCTCCCCGGTTCTGGATCACCATTGTTCTGCTCCTCTCGACGATCTTCGTGCTGCAGAGTCGTGGAGACGTGGATAATGTGCCGGCCAGCGAGCCACTTAGCCAGATGCCGCGTGACTTCGGCACCTGGACTGCGCAGGATATTCCCCTTACCGACGACACTCTGGAAGTTCTCGGCAAAGGTGACTTCCTCAACCGCATCTACACCTCCCCGCAATCGGCCGGGTCGCCTCCGCTACCCCCGATCAGCCTCTTTATCGGCTACTTTGCCAGCCAGCGGACTGGTCAAACGATGCACTCGCCACAGAACTGCCTCCCCGGAGCTGGGTGGACCTTCGACTCGCAGAGGTACACCAATATCCAGGACGTCAATGGCAAGAACTACAGGGTCGGCGAATACGTTATCAGCAATGGTGACATCAAACAATTTGTCCTCTACTGGTATCAGGCGCATGGCCGCAGTGTTCCCAACGAGTATGTCGCCAAGGGATATATGGTTACGGACGCCATCCGCATGAATCGGACAGATGGCGCTCTGGTTCGTGTCATCACCCAGATCATGCCCAATGAATCCATGGAGAGCGCGGAATCCCGCGCAGTTCACTTTACCCAGCAGATGGCTCCGAACCTCCCACGGTTCATCCCAAACTGAAAACGCCAGCCGCCGGTCTACACAACTTGTGTCAGTGCCGCGTTAGGTAAAAAGCAATACCATTAGAGTACGTAGGCACCAGCCCCTTTGGGAACAATTGAGGAAATACGCGATGAGAATGTCACCAGCTTCAGCAACACTTCGAATTTCAGCCATCCTGACTCTATCGCTGGCACTTGGTGTCACCGTAGGCTGTCATCGCGATCCCAACAAAGAGAAGCAGCGTTACCTCGAAAGCGGCAAGCGTTACCTCGAACAGGGCAAGTACAAGGAAGCGACCATCCAGTTCGCCAATGCCCTGAAGGTCGACCGCAACTTTGGCGACGCACACTATGAGCTTTCGAAGGTACTGATCAAACAGGGATCGGTGATGCCCGCCTATGGCGAGTTGATGCGTACCGTCGACCTTCAGCCCAACAACATTCCTGCGCGCATCGATCTGGGCAATATGCTGGTTGCAGGAAAACAGGCGGCCAGGGCCACCGATCAGGCTAACGCCGTCCTCGCGATCGATCCGAACAACGCCGATGCGCATGCGCTCCTATCGAATATTGCCGCGGCCAGTGGCAACCGCGCCGAGGCGCTCGCCCAAATCCAGCAGGCGCTGACGATCGACCCGAATCGTGCTACCTTTCACGCCTCTCTCGGCTTTCTTCAGAGTAACGATCCCACGACAGCGGCTGCTGGCGAAGACCAACTTCGCAAGGCTGTATCGCTCGATAACAAAAACGTGACCGCTCATCTCGTCCTCGCACAGCTTCTGCAGAAGAAGGGCGACATGCAGGGCGCACAGGATCAGACGAAGGCTGCCATCGCCGCAGATCCGAAGAACGTAGTGGCGCGAGCGAGCCTGGCCGATCTCTACCTGCGCCAGAAAGACAATGCCAATGCTGAGGCGACTCTGCGCCAGGCATCGGAGGATCTATCAGACTCCGAGAGTGGAGCCGGCATGCTCGCCACATACTACATCCGCACCAATCAGGTTGGTCCAGGAGTGGCCGCTTACGCCGACCTCGTCGCCAAGCATCCTAAGAGCAGTCCGCTGAAAGTGGCTTATCTGCGGCTTTTGCTCTTGAACAAAGATCTTCCGAAGGCCAGGACTGTTGGTGCCGATCTGGCTAAGACCGACAGCAACGTTCCAGAGGTTGCCGTACTCAATGGCATGCTTCTGCTGAACGACGGCAAGACCAACGAAGCATTCACGGAGTTGCAGAAGGCGGCCAAGGCCAACCCTGACAGCCTCGTGGTTAAGCTCTGGCTTGGCCGTGCCGCAAGCGCCAAAGGAGATATGAAGCTTGCGCAGGACAGCTTCCGTGATGCGATCAGGATTAATCCCAGAAGCATTGATGCGCAGTCCGGACTTGCCGAAGTCTCCATCGCCACACATGATTTCGGTGGCCTCGAACAGGTAGCCAACTCTGCGATCGCGATTAATCCACAGTTCGCGGCTGCCTACATCTGGCGCGGTATGGCCGAGGGCAACAACAAAGCCTTCGACAAAGCGGATGCGGACTTCCATCAGGCCATCAAGATCGATCCTAAAAACGCCACTGGGTATCTCGAACTCGCACAGCTGCGGCTGGTCCAGCAGAAGACACCTGAAGCCGTCACCCTGCTCGAACAGACGCTGGAACTCAACCCCAACTCGGGCCGGGCTCTGCGGCTTCTGGCAGCTGCTCTGATCGCCGAAAAGCAGCCGGCCAAAGCTCTCAGCCGCGTGCAGGAACAGATTGCAAAGTCTCCGCAGAACGGCGACATGTACTCCCTGCTTGCCGATCTCCAGATGAGCACTGGAGACTCCAAAGATGCGCTCGCCTCATCGGAAAAAGCCATGCAGCTTAATCCGACCGATAGCACAGCCGTCATGGCGTACTCTCGAGCGGTAATCAGCAGCGGCGATCCTGGCAAAGCTGTGGCGAAGTGGCAACAGTGGACCAAAGACCACCCCACCGATGTACGAGGCTTCACGCTGCTGGGAGCGCTGCAGGAGTCGCAGGGCGATCGAAACGGAGCCATGGACAGCTACAAGAAGGCTCTCGCCATTCAACCAGATCAAGCCGTTGCGGCCAATAACCTGGCCTACCTGATGGTCGATGCGGGTCAGAATCTCGATGTCGCGCTCTCGCTCGCACAGGTTGCACGTAGAGGCATGCCTACCTCTCCCAGCAGCGCGGACACACTCGCATGGATCTATTACCAGAAGGGAAACTACGACTCCGCGCGTGACCTGCTTGAAGATGCCGTCAAGATTGCGCCTGACAACGCGACCATGCACTACCACCTGGGTATGACGTACGCCAAGCTATCCAACAGCGCAGGCGCGGTCACACAGCTTAAAAAGGCTGCGTCTCTGGCACCTAATACCCAGACCGCAAAAGACGCGGACAAGGAACTCGCACTTCTGGGTTGAGTGACTCTCAACTAGAGGAGCCCTGTTGGCAGGATGCTTCAGCGCCCTGCCAACACCTTTGCGTACGCAAGCGTGACCAGGTGCATCATTGCGTCGGTCGTAAACTTTTCCGCGGCCAGCTTCTTCCCTGCTGCTCCCATCTCCTTCGCCTTCGACGGATCGGCGAGCAACCGGACGATCGCCGCAGCTAAAGCTGCAGTATCCTCCGATGGAACGATGAAACCATTGACTCCATCTTTTACAGCTTCTGCGTTTCCACCAACATCGGTCGCAACGACAGGAAGAGAAGCGGCCATCGCTTCGACAATGGCATTCGAGAACCCTTCGCTGCGTGAGGGAAGGACGAAGATGTCTGCCGGGGAGAGGTGTTCTCGCAGATTGGTCACGCCGCCGGCAAAATGAAAACGATCTGAGAGGTTGAGATCGCGGATGAGTGCTTGCAGCTCCTGAAAGTAGCCAGGTTCTAAGATGTCTCCGGCGATGCTGAAGGACACGCGGGGAAACTGCGGCACGATGGACGCGGCCGCCTTGATGAAGATGTCATGCCCCTTGACCCGGCGGATGTTGCCAACTGTCGTGACCAGGAATTCACCAGGTGCCTTGACGGATGGAGAGACTGTACTCCAGTCAGCAAGATCCAGACCGTTGTAGATTGTCTCTACGCGCGAGGCATCGATTCCATCCACCTGAATGCAATGCTGGCGTACCTGCTCTGAGACGGCAAAGACACGATGAGGCATGCCGGACATAAGCCGGTAAGCAGCATGGTGCTTCCCTGTTCTAAGGATTCCCATGTCTCTGCGGCTCCAGATGAGCTTCGCATCGGACGCAGCCCTGGTGACAAACCCCGCCCAGATATCGGAGCTTTCGAAGAATGTCTGGACGATCCTGATCTTCTGTTGCTTTAGAAAACGTCGTAGCTCCATTGCAGCTCGCAGCGCGTGAAGATCGTAGGTGCGCTGCAACGGCAGCAGATAGATGGGGCACGGCGGCGACTGAAGCGCAGGGCTTTCAGGATGAGCAGAAAAGGTCAGAATCGAAGCACGGTATCCGTATTGAGGCAGCAAAGCTGCTAAGCTTAAGGGCGATCCGCTCGCCACCGCCAAGAGTCTTCGTAAACTGATCGAGAACCAGAAGGACATGGGGCATCGCCGCATGCTTGGTGTCCTCAACCTTCATTTTGCTAAGCAGCGAGATTCTATCCGTACTCATTCGAATTCCTGAGATTCGCCAAGTAGGATTGAGTTTCGACACTCACTTCTGCTTTCGCTGGCTCTTCGTTGGAGAGATGAATTGCGCGCGAAGCACATGCAATGAGAACCCACAAGGGTGACGTCACCTCAAGATACGTCCATCGATCTCCAAAGAAGTTCGCCACGATACACGCGCAGAGAGCGATGAAGAGCCCAAATCCGAGGCCCTGGTAGAGATGGTCGGTAGACTGCCTGAAAAGCCGGTAGGACAAGGAAAACATCTGCCACAGGAGAAATAAAACTAGAATCATTCCGACGATGCCTGTCTCCACGAGAATCTTGACGAACCAGTTGTGGGTGTCCTTCAAAGAATCGTAGTGCTGCTGATACTGGAAGGTCGCAAACCCAGCCCCAATAATAGGGCTGCTTTCGAACGCGTTCACCGCATTCTCCCATAGGTGGACACGCTCTTGCGCAGACTCGTCAAGTTGTCCGTTCGAATTCGAAGTCATCGTGACGCGCTCACGAACTGCGTCGGGAACGATAAACTGCCATGTCATGAGAAAGACTGCAAAGATGACTAAGAACTTTCGGTCTTTCATTACTGCAAGAACGAAGGCAGCTAACAATACCGCGAGATAAGCGCCGCGGGAAAACGTGTACATCGTTGCAAACATCGTGAGAGCAACCAGGCTATAGCCAAATAGCTTGAACTTTTTTTGCTTTACAAATTTGGTAAAGCCCCAGAAAAACATCGCAAACGTAGCCAGAAAAGCGGCTGTCTGATTGGACCCATAGCCCAGTGGCCCTCCCCCGCGCTTGTTCTCGTCAAACGTCCCCCAGCTTCTCGACATGCTTTCCAACAGGCAGCTTCGATCGATAAACAATAAAGCCACCGCAGTGATGAGGATCACGGTCCTCACGGCTTTCCTATCTTCAATGACCAAACCGGCAGCGGCAAAGACCAACGGAATCAGCATGTAGTCTTTCCATGTCGTAAAGTTCGCGTCTGTAAGCCAGAGGGGGGCCGGGGCATTGCCAAGCGCAGTGCCAAACCACATGGAGACATAGAGGTACAAACCGTAGATCAGCCAGATGCCGTAGAGTTTTGATTTTGGAAGCCGCTTCCCTCGTATCAGAGCACCAACAATGACCGCGATGACAAGGAGAGTCAAGACATTGGCGCCCAGTGGATAGTCAAGAAAGTGGTCCCGCATCGTGCGATACGGAAGGAATGGAATCAGGTAATAAAGGCCGAGGAGAGGTCTTCCACCCAGCGCAACCAGGCACATGACCCAAAAGCCCAGGTAGGCAATCAACGGAATGAAATGAATGAGGCCTAGACCCAAGGCGCACTCTCCGCAAGATCGTCTGCTTCACAGAAGCAGGGTCGTCCCGTACTGAAAGAAGCAGGATTTAGAGCCATACTTTTTCCCTGCCTGAAGCAAAGTTGTAAAACGCAAGTGCCGCGGCCGCATTGAGCATGACAAACGTGCTGGCGATGCCGACCGGTTTGAACTTTTTGGCGGATGGGCTCAACGTACCGAGGGCGGCCGAAATGTAAAAGAGAATCTGCAGCCAGACCGCCGCCCGATAGAAGGGCCCACCGGCCAGTGCAGACGCTATCAGCATGAGCAGCAGCAGCAGAGGCACCATGAGCCGCAAAAGCTTATGGCTGATGAAGCGAAAGAGCAATGGATTCGATGGCGATAACAGCCATGGCGCCAGTCGCAGCAACTGGTAGTTGCCTGTCAACGTACGAACCTTGCGAGAGAACTCTTTTCCTTTTTCCTTGAAGAGCCGGTCGCGTGCAATCGCAGCAGGCTGAAAGACAACCCGCTTTCCCATTCGAGCAACATTCATCGGCACGAAGACATCGTCGAGAATCGTCCCAGGAGGGATTTGCGGATAGAGCTCGCGTCGAATTGCGTAAATAGCTCCGGTCACTCCCACTACCGATCCTGATGCGGACTCGAGTTTTCGCACGATCTTTTCGATCTTCCAGTAGATGCCGAGACCCTCTTGCGACCGCGCCTCTGAGCTTTCAAGCAGGAGCTCACCGCTGACCGCGCCCACGGTTGAATCGGCGAAGCAGGAGACGAGTTCTGAGACTGCATTGGGCTCAACATATTGCCGTGTATCCAGGAAGACCAGGATGTTACCGGTTGCGCACTTTACCGCCTCATTCAAGGCGAATGCCTTTCCGTTCGATCTCTCAAGGATCACTGGCACGATATTGGACGCCTGCTTCTGCAGGATGCTGGCGGTTCCATCCGTCGATCCATCCGACGCGATCACGATCTCCAGCAACTCCTGCGGATAATCCAACAACCGGAGATTCTGGAGCTTGGCAGGCAAATTCGCTTCTTCGTTTCTCGCGGCGATGATGATGGAGACTTCGGGAGTGAAGGCGCCTTTAAGGATCGGCCGCCTCCGAAGGCGAACGCAAAGCGCAAGCCATAGAGCGTACCCGAAGTACGCATAACTGATGAGAACAAGGCATAGCCAGAAGAGAAGTTTCATCACCGGCCCCTCTCGAAGATGGCGATACTAGCCACTACGAGCTTAACGTCGCGATACCAGTAAGAATAATTGCCATAAGTGGCCCTGTTCCCTTCATCATGGCGTCCAACATTCGGGGCAACTGCCTTATGTTTCACAATGCCTCGTCGGACTCATTTTACTAGTATGATGCATACCATAGCGAGGTGATATCCGCAGCATAGTACGGCGCGCGTCTTGAGTGACTTTCACGCCTTCCATTCAATCGATAATACGCTGCAAGTGAAATTTTTTAGCTACCCCTTTCAGGGGATGTAAATAGACCGTTTGCACAGGTTTAATCGAGTTTTATTCCGTTTAATTGTTCCCATTTTGTTTAATTGTTCCCATTTTTAAGGAACACCTCGTCTGTAGAACCATGGGCCTTGCTAAAACTTAAGTAAGTTAGATTGACCAGGGCCGACCGCGGTTTTGCCCGAGTCTGAACCAACAAACTACGAACTCCGCGTTCGCAGGTAAGTAGAACCGATGTCTAACAAAAAACGATTTGCGATCAACGTAGTGATGAACTGGGTCGCCATGGCGACTGGCATGGTCGTTCCATTCTTCCTGATGCCATTCGTTGTTCGACATTTGGGACCTGTTGCCTACGGAATCTGGATCCTTGCGGTCTCCACTTCGTCTTATCTTGCTCTTTTGGACCTGGGCTTACGCAGCGCGATCATTCGGTTTGTATCCAAAAATACGGCCGCCGGAAAGATCGCGGAGGCGCAGGAAGCCATCAGAGCAGGACTCTGGGTTCGTTCAAGTATTGCAGCAGTCGTCTCGTTACTCAGCATTATCCTTGCTGTCTTGTTTCCGCATCTATTCAAAATTCCTTATGAGATGCAGCGTGCCGCCCAGATTTCAGTTCTGCTTTGTGCTCTGGGCGTTGCGACCACGCTGGTATCAGGCGTCTTTGGAGCGGTGCTATCTGGCATCAACCGCTTCGACATTCTCAGCTCCATCGTTGCCGGGCAAACAATTACGCGAGCGATTGGATTGCTTTTTATTCTTCGCAGCGGCCACGGCCTTGTGGCACTCGCAGCCTGGGAGTTCACGATTGGCTTTGTCGGAAGCCTCCTGACGTGTGGCGCTGCGCTGAAGATCTTCCCTGCGTGCCGCATCAGCATTAGGAAACCGGATATTGCCACTCTGAAGATCATCTGGTCCTACAGCATCAAAACGTTCATCATCATCATCGCGTCGCAGATCATCTTCTACACGGATAATGTGGTCGTCGGAGCGTTCCTGTCGGTTGGAGTCGTTACGTTGTATTCCATCGCCGGAAGCCTGGCCATGTATTCGGGCCAGGTTTCTACAGCCGTCGGAACTACGTTTATACCGATTGCCAGCGGCTACGATGCATCCGGCCAGACGAGCAGCCTTCAAAAGCTGCTTCTGCGCGGGAGCCAGGCCATGCTTGGCCTTATGCTGCCAATCGGTCTGGCGCTGCTTTTGCGAGGCAAGACCTTCATCGGACTATGGATGGGCCCGCAATATAGCGAGGAATCCGGGACAATTCTTCAAATCCTTTTAATTAGCCAGTTCTTCACCATTGCAAATGCAACCGCAGGGCAAATCGCCTTCGGAGTCGACAAACACAAATCAGTCGCCAAGGCGATGGCTATTGAAGCGACGTTGAATCTTGGGTTGAGTCTCATCCTGGTGAACACAATGGGGCTCTACGGCGTAGCGTGGGGTACCACAATCTCGCGTGTTCTGGTTCACCTGATCTTTTGGCCTCGATATGTCCGAAGAGAATTAGGAGTGCCAGCAAAAACTTATATGTGGGAGGCCTGGGGAAAGATCACTCTATTTTCGCTTCCATTCGCCGTAGTTTGCGTCATAGCCGACAGGCATTGGCACCCCCACTCGCTGGTCGAATTCTTCGGCGAAATTCTTATAACGCTTCCTGCCTATCTCATCTGCACGTTGTGGATCTTCAAAGATGAAATAACCACCATGTGGAGATCGCGGCGCGGCACGAAGCGATTGCGTGAGCAGGAACTTGCAGGTGGGTGAGTGCTGAGTTGACCATCACAGCTTCGCAGTCGCGGTGGTAACTGATGGAAGTACTAACCAGTTCGTGGCACAGAAATAATAAGGCCGCCTGATAAGATCGCTGTATCGAAGCTATGAGCTTAGCGGCGGGCCAGGAGTCTTCGGGCATTGAGCATGTCTAAATTTTCAGAAGATATCGCACGTTACAAATCCATGGGCAACAGCGGAAAGCAGCTTTGGCTGAACCCTGCGGTTTGGTCCATCGCGATCTATCGCCTTGGCAATTGGCTCTATACAAAACATCCCTTTTTTCTTATTCGCATTCCGTTAAAGATAGTTTTTTTCTTCGCTTATATGTTTTCAGAGGTTGTGATGGAGATGTGTCTCGACCCCCAGTCGACCATCGGGGGCGGTATCTACATTGCCCACATCGGCGGGATTCACATCAATCCCGAGGCAATTCTTGGTAGCAACTGCAACCTTACTCACGGCGTGACGATCGGCACCTCTGCCATGGGGCGTAAGGGATCTCCCGTGATTGGTGACAACGTTTACATCGGTACAGGCGCGACTCTGGTCGGTAAAATTAAGATCGGTAACGGAGCGAAGATCTCAGCGAACACGCTCGTTATTACCAATGTTCCTGACGGCGCCACAGTCATGGGCGTGCCCGGACGCATCATCATGCGGCCTCCGAAGGCGGTTCAACCGCCTGTACTATCCGCAGCGGAGAAGATAGATGCTAAGTGATCCAGAGCGCCAGGAACTGCGACGCAGCATTAAAGATGCCGCGTCCAGACAAGATGCAAGCGCCGTGGTACAAAATGGCCGAAGGCTTCTTGCGGCATCCGGCAAACCTGCGGATGTTATGTTTTGCGCGTCAGCATTTGCTGGCATTGCCGACACATTAAAAAGCCAGATGGGCGCAAAGCGGCTGAAGGTTCATGCCGTTCGCTCGATCACAATCGAGCCGATACTTCCCTACCTCTCCACCGAAGCGGTGCTCTCGAACTACGTGCTGGACCTGCAGGTCGGCGGATACGGCTCCTATGTCGACGAGTTGCTCAACCCCCAGAGCGCGCTTGCGAAGTTCAAGCCGGATGTTGTCTTTGTGCTGCTCGATCTCGAAGATATTGCAGGCCGATTGCCGAATCTTTGTGCGGACGGTATCGGAGAGGGAGTCGATGCGGAGATAGAAGAGTCTGTCGCGCGCGTGGCGCAGTTGCTCAGGAACTTTCGCTCGAACCATTCTGCGCGAATTCTCTTCCAGGGTTGTGTCGTTCCTGACCAGACCTCACTAGGCGACGTTGCGGAGGCGAACCTGCCCCACAGTCTCACGAGGGCTGTTCATCAGTTGAACCAGAGGCTTGCTGCGTTGTGCGGCACCATCTCTGACTGTGTTTTCTTTGACGTGGATCATCTTGCCGCTCGCTATGGCCGCGCAAACTGGTGTGACGCGCGAATGTTTCTCGCGTCGAGGCTCCCTGTTGCGGCGGGCTCGTTCAACGCCTATTCGCGAGGGCTGATTCGCTCGCTCTCCGCATTGTTTCGAGCGCCTCGAAAGGTTCTGTGTACCGATCTCGACAACACATTGTGGGGAGGCGTGCTCGGCGAAGAAGGAGCAGATGGGATCGCTACCGGCACTGCGTTCCCAGGAAATTGCTACCTCGAATATCAAAAGTATCTCAAACGTTTATCCGCTCGCGGGATCCTGCTCGCCATCGTCTCCAAGAATAATGATGCGGATGTTCGCGAGGCATTTCAGGTGCGCGCAGCCGATCTCGGACTGAGCCTGGACAACTTCGTCGCTACCAAAATCAGCTGGAACGAGAAAGCGGATTCAATTCGTGAGCTCGCAAAGGAGCTGTCCCTCGGGCTTGACTCGTTTGTCTTCGTCGATGACAACCCGGTGGAGTGCGAGGCAGTCCGTCAGCAGTTGCCGGAGGTCGCTGTCGTCGCTGCATCGGTCGAGGAGCCATGGAAGCTGGTTGAACTCCTTTCGTCACAGCCGTTCTTCGATGCAGCAGTCGTTACCGATGATGACGTCAATCGTTTGAACGACTATAAAGCTCAAGCACAGCGGGCGGAGTTAGCCAGCAACGCCGGCAACCGCGATGAGTTCCTCGCATCTCTCGGAATCGTATGCACGTTCCTGAGCGCGCTCGACGCGCCGCTTGCAAGATCGGTACAGCTTCTCGCCAAGACGAACCAATTCAACCTGACCACACGGAGACGTTCTGCCGCAGAGATCGAAGAGTTCGCCGCAAGCCAGGGCGGCCAGGCCATAGCGATCCGGGTGCGCGATCGCTTCGGAGATGCAGGCGTGGTTGGGTTGGCTCTTGCGCGCAACGAGGGTGATTCGTGCTTTATCGATTCGCTGCTATTATCGTGTCGAGTGATCGGGCGAGGCGTCGAAACTGCGCTTTTGGCGCATCTGGCCGGCAATGCCAAACGCGCCGGCGCGAAACAGTTAGTCGGAGAGTTTATTGCGACAAAGAAAAATGCTCCCTGTGCAGACTTCTACGTCGATCATGGTTTCACTAAAGATACGACGTCGCGAAATGCTCAACCTGACGCAGTTTTTTATCAACTTGATCTGACCACTTCGGCTCCAACGAGTCCTACGTGGCTAACCCTGGAAGGAAATGAATCCAATGAGCTCTCAGCAAGTGCCGTCGTCGCTTCGTGACATTCTCGCCGACATTCTGGAAATCTCGCCGGACGAGGTCACACCGGATCTCGGTGTTGGAACTATAGACAACTGGGACTCCTTCCGGCATCTGCAGGCGATCCTCGCGATCGAGGGCGAGTACGGCGTACAGTTTGATCCTCAACGGATCGCTGAGCTGACGACCGTCGCGCTCATCCAGACAGAGTTGGAAGCAAAAGGAGTTGCACTTTGACCCCTGAAGAACTCGGGTTCAAGCTTCGCCATGTTGGCGTGGCAGTCCCGTCCCTGGGACCGGCAACTGAGACTCTCTCTGCGCTCTTCGGCTACAGGGTCGTCTCTGGTCCGTTCGACGATCCGATTCAAAAGGTGAGTGTTAACTTTCTCACTCAATCGGACGGCGATGCCGCTGAAATCGAGTTGATCGCTCCCCTGACAGACGATTCGCCGATCAAGTCCGTTCTCGCAAAGGGTGGAGGAAGCGCGTATCACCTCTGCTTTGAGACGAGCGATATTGAGCAGGCCCTGGTCCATGCAACGAACAACGGGTGCATCATCGTCAGCCCCGCAGTTCCGGCTGTAGCGTTCAACGGTCGTAAAATCGCCTGGATCTACACGCGCTCCCGTCAGCTCTTCGAACTCGTCGAAGCACCCGTTTAATCGGCCCGGATGTCTGTATGATTCAGCCAATGCAATCCAAATCTTTTTGAGAGAAAAACATTGCTCGTTGAATCGAGATCAACACGGTGATTCGACCGCCAGCCAGACTCTACCTTCTCTACCACGAACTGCGACCAAGCAGGAGCGACTACTCCTACGTCGTAGAGACGGACGTGTTCGAGAGACAGGCCGATCTCTTTCTCAAACTGCGTGGACACGAGGGATCAGGACAATGGCCTGAGGTGACCTTCGATGATGGGCACGTCTCCAACTTCGAGTTTGCGCTGCCCATCCTTCAATCACGCGGCATCAAGGCGTGGTTTTTTATCACCGTCGGCTGGACAGGCAAGAGGCCGGGCTACATGAACTGGCAGGAGCTCCGGGCGCTCCATCAGGCAGGGCAGACAATCGGTGCGCACGGATGGACCCACACACTTCTTACTCACTGCAATGCAACGCAGCTGCATCACGAGCTGGTTGACGCGAGGCTCATGCTGGAGGACAAACTTGGCACACCGATCACCACGATGTCTCTTCCCGGTGGCCGCTACAACCAGCACATCCTCAGCGCGTGCCAGGAGGCGGGCTACACGCAGGTCTTTACCTCCGCCCCAAAGGCCGAGCCAGATGCAACGGCGCAGACCATCGGGCGGCTCAACATTCGGGGAGACATGACGCTGGAGTGGATGGAAAGACTCTTCCAACCCGGCAGTAATCTTCTGTCCAGCCTGGAACGGCAATACAAGCGGAAGGCGACCGCGAAGTCGCTGCTGGGCGACAGGCTGTACGAAAAACTTTGGGCCGTTCTCAATCGAAAAGAGCCAGACGAGGAGGAGGCCGCTACCAATGAAGATTCTGCACATCATTAGTAGCGGCGGGATGTACGGTGCTGAGGCCGTGATCTTGAACATGTCGCGCACCTTGAATGAGAGCTCGCATTCAAGTGCGCTCGGCGTCTTTTCAAACTCCGCAAATCCGAATCTTCAGTTCCATGAAGCCGCCGTCAAAGAAGGCATCGAATCGCATCTGATCTCCTGCAAGGGCCAGATCGACCGCACAGTAGTTACAAGCATCCGAGAGCTTGTGTCGCGAACGAACGCCGATGTCGTGCATGCTCACGGCTATAAGGCGGACATCTACACTTATTTTGCGTTGCGGGCGTCGAGCGTGCCGTTCGTCTCAACCTGTCACAACTGGATCGACAGCAATCTGCTGGTTTCACTCTACGGAAGAGCGGATCGCTTTGTACTGCGGAACTACGCAGCCGTGGTCGCCGTCTCCGTTGAAGTGAAACAGACACTGCTGAAGGCCGGTGTTCGCGAAGATAGAATCCATCTGATTAAAAATGGGATTGACCTGCGCCCATTTGCCAATGCATCGCCCTCGCTGAGAGGCGGCTCGCTCAAAGACGATCCACCAATCGTTGGTTTTATCGGCAGGTTGTCGAGCGAGAAGGGTGCCGATATCTTTCTCCAGGCTGCGGCACTCGTTATCGTCGAGCTTCCGTCAACGAAGTTTGTCCTAGTCGGAGAAGGGCCTGATCTGGATAAACTGGAGTCATTGATCGACAAACTAAAGCTTCGGGAGAGCGTATCCATGGCGGGGCGCCGAAACGACATGCCCTCGGTCTATGCCTCGCTCGATCTCATGGTCTCTCCCTCTCGCACCGAGGGGCTTCCCATGGCGATCCTCGAGGGGATGGCAAGCGGACTGCCCCTGGTGGCAACCTCTGTCGGCGACGTGCCGACGGTTGTTCTCGATGGCCGCACCGGGGTGTTGGTTCCAGCAGAAGATGTTTCTCTGCTGGCGTCTGCAATCGTAACCCTCCTGCGAAATCCTGCAGAGCGAGATCGCCTTGGATCGGCGGCGAGAAAGCTCATCGAAGAGGAGTTCTCTGCCAACCGAATGACGGCAGATTATCTGCGTGTGTATGAAGAAGCGGCCTCCCGAGGAAAGACAAAGTGAGCGAAAACCTGCGACGCCCCAAGGTCTTCATGATGGATCTATGGGCGACCGTGCCGTACTACACGGCGTATCTCTCACGTGCACTACTGAAGGAAGATGTCGATCTAATGGTTGGGTCCATCTCTTATTATCTCGACCCTACCTGCTTCTCCAGCCGCGGCATCAAGCTCGACCCAGGCCTTCTGGACGTAGTCGGCAAGTTTCCTCTGCCCCGGCTGCCGCGCCGGTTTCTCAAGCTGTTGGAGTCGATCCTCAATCTGGCAGCGCTCACGGTGCGCTTTCTCATCTCCCCACCCGATATCATTCATGTGCAGTATCTGCCGATGGTCTTCGCCCGCCTTCCGCTTGACCTCTGGTTTGCGCGGCTCTTCCGCAAACGCGGGGTGAAGATCATCCTCACGGTTCACGATCTGGTTCCGCACGATACGGGCCAGGAGTACAAGCAGACCTGCATTAGCCTGTACCAGATGGTTGATGGCATCATCTGCCACTCCGACAATGTCAGGAAGTCGCTCAGCTCGGAGTTTTTCGTACCCGAAGAAAAGATAACGGTCATCCCTCATGGGCCATTCTTCTATGACCTTCCCTGCACCGCCGCCGACCAGACTTTGCGCAGCTTCGATCTCGAACCGGGAAAGCTGCTGGTGTTGTGGCAGGGAATCATCTTTCCCTACAAGGGAGTCGATCTGCTGCTGAATGCATGGCAGCAGGTGGAAGCCAGCAACGACAATGCTCGCCTGTTGATCGCAGGCACCGGCGCGCCCGAATTTGCCGAACAGATTCACGACCAGATTGCCCGGCTGGGCCTGAAGCATGTGGCGGTACATCTGCGTTTCGTCTCGACGGAGGAGCTGGTAGCTCTGTATCGTGCGGCCGACGTCGTGGTCTATCCCTATCGTGCAATTACAACCAGCGGTGCGCTCGCAACAGGGCTGGCCCTGGGCAAGGCAATCGTGGCCAGCAACCTTCCCGTCTTCCGCGAATTGTTAACAAACAGGGAAAATGCATTGCTGGTCGACCCGCAAGATACCACCGCTCTCGCGGCCGCGCTGACGGAGCTATCCATCGATTCTCCTCTACGCCAACGACTTGCAGCAAACATACAGGCGATGGACTTCGGCGATCGCTCGTGGCTTTCGATTGCGAAAAAAACAAGAGATTTTTATCTGGATTTCCACTCTTGAGTTGTGTGATATAAAAAATGAGTTAGCCTTTTTTCAAACGTTCGCCAGTTTCATGTCGTCGTTTTTCTCTGCCGGTTTCGATGGTTTTGGGGTCCGCTCTTCCGAGCTATCTTTCGCAGGCAGGCAATACAAATTAGCAACCGAACCAACCTCTCCGCACCCTCCACTTACAGACAAGATGCACGGACTCGCGCGTTGACGGGTAACTCCTCCGATGGAGCGCGCATATTCCGCCAGGACGAGTCTCGGGCCTCGCGTCCCACTGAAGTGGTATGTCATAACACGAAAAGATTACCGATACTGCAATCGTGGCTTACTCTAGAAAGCCGCGTTAGGCCTAGCTAACATCCCCTGGTTGTCTGTTCCACTTGTAACTCTTTCGGCCTATAGCCACTGGTGTGTCTATAGCGAAAGATCCTGCCAAGCTCACCCGGAAGTGGTATACGCAGTCCCCCATTTGGGCAGCTGTAGTAACCCTTTTTTCCTTGTAACGTTCAACCGAGTGATTCAGCAGACCTGCTTTATCTGGTTGTTGCATTGTTTGGTTGGCAAGTGTTGATGTACTGGGGTGTATTTTGGGCAAACTCATCAAGACAATCGCGACTAGTGCGAGTCTTTCCTTCTTCTTTTGTCTCGGCTGTGGATCGAATCTGACACAGCAGATTGCACAACCGGCCACGACTCCCAGCATTACGCAGGTTCTGCCGCAGACCATTCCAGCGGGCTCGCAGACCCAGACCCTGAAGGTCACCGGAACGAACTTCCCGAGTCAAGCGGCCATCCTCTGGAACGGCACTGCCCTTGCCACCACAGTAGTCGACTCCAATACTTTGTCCGGCACGATCGGCAGCAGCAGTCTTACGACTCCCACCACAGTTCAGCTACAGGTGCAGAACACGCAGACGATGCAGGCATCGCAGTCCGTGCCGGTCGTCATTGCACCGGACGCGACGAATCCAACTCCCGCTGCTCTGGCAATCGGTACCTCTTCGTTGCCTCAGGGGGTTGTCGGCACCGGATATAACGGAGTCCTCGCCGCCACCGGAGGAACCGCTCCCTACACCTGGAGCATCACTTCGGGCCAACTGCAGGCCGGCCTGAGCTTATCAACGAGCGGAATTATCTCCGGCACTCCAACCGCAGGCGGAAGCGCCAACTTCACGGTCAAACTGACCGATTCGAGCTCCACCCCGCAGACAGCCAGCGCCGCTTTGGTTCTTACGGTTACCGCCGCGCCAGTCACCGTCGTTCCTTTGACCATCAGCACGTCGACTCTGCCTGCCGGAACCATCGGCTCGGGATACTCGACCCTCCTCCAGGCAAGCGGCGGCACGTCGCCCTACCTCTGGTCCGTCACCTCAGGCAGCCTGCCCGCCGGCCTCAGCCTGACCCCGGCTACTGGAATCATCAGCGGCTACCCAACATCTGCCGGTACCGCCAACTTTACCGCGACGGTTGCGGATGCGGAAAATCCAGCGCAGACCAAGTCAGTCGCTCTTTCGATTACTGTCGCACCGGTCACACTCACAATCGTCTCGACGACGCTTCCCGCCGGAACCCAGGGTTCGGGTTACTCCAGAGCCTTGCAGGCCAGCGGAGGTACTGCACCGTATACCTGGTCCCTTACCTCAGGCGCTCTTCCCGCCGGACTCACCCTTGCAGCCAACGGCGTAGTCTCCGGTACCCCCACGGCAAGCGGCAACTTCACCATCGGCGTAACGCTCAAAGACGCAGGTTCACCCGCACAAACTGCAACCGGCACAGTGACATTGACGGTCGTAGCACAAGGAGCGCCGCTGGCTATCAGCTCATCGGCTCTGCCCAGCGGAATGCCGAATCAAACTTACAGCGCAGTTCTCAACGCAACGGGCGGCGCCGCGCCGTACACCTGGTCCCTGACCGCTGGCGCTCTTCCTGCCGGCCTCAGCCTGGCTGCCACTACTGGAGTCATCTCCGGAACGCCAACCACAAGCGGCACCACCAGCCTGACCTTCAAGGTCACGGACTCCTCCAATCCAGCGCAGACACAATCGGTCACTCTGTCGCTTGTGATCGCATCGACACCTCTGGTGATCAGCACCTCGTCTGTTCCTTCCGGCACCAAGGGCACGGCATACTCCAGCCTTCTGCAGGTAAGCGGTGGCAGTGCACCTTACACATGGTCGATCACCAGCGGCAGCCTGCCCGCGGGTCTCACGTTGGCCTCGACGACCGGCCTGATCTCCGGTACACCGACGGCGACCGGGACCAGCACCTTCACCGCTACGGCCAAGGATGCAGGAAGCCCAGCTCAGACCAAATCGGTCTCGCTCTCCATCGCAGTCGTTGCCGCTGCGCCTCCAGCATTGACGATCACCACATCCTCATTGCCCTCCGGGACAAAGAGCACGGCGTATTCGACCGCGCTGCTGGCAGGCGGAGGCACTCCCGCCTACAGCTGGTCGATCACCGGCGGCGCTCTTCCCGCTGGACTCACCCTCTCCACCACCGGCGCGATCACCGGCACTCCGACCGCCAGCGGCACCGGCTCCTTTACCGCTACGGTCACTGACTCTGGCAGCCCGGCTCAGACGAAATCGATCTCCCTCTCGATCGTCATCGCTGCTCCGGCGGCTCCGGCAACGTTGACCATCAACGCCACGCTACCGGCCGCGACCAATGGAACGGCCTACTCGAGCGCCATGACGGCAACCGGAGGCACTCCCGCCTATACCTGGTCGATCTCCGGCACTCTTCCCCCAGGCCTAACCCTTGCAGCCACCACCGGAGTCATCTCGGGTACGCCGACGACAAACGGCACCTATAGCTTCATGGCCACTGTCAGCGACAACGGTTCACCCGTCCAGACACAGTCCGCTGCAACCTCAATCGTCGTGGCAACCGCTTCGGTCATTCCTCCTGGACCGGGAACGACGTGGTACGTCCGTCCTGACGGAGGCACCCGTTACTCTGCAAACGCACCCACCGGCCAATGCGATGGCCAGGCAGACGTCGCCTACTCCGGCTCCGGCACAAACCAGCACTGCGCCTTCAACGACTATCGCTTCCTCTACGATGACCAGAGCAGTCAGAACATCGCATGGGTTATCGCTGGCGGCGACACCGTCATTCTTCGCGGCGGTCCATGGCGTGTTGGCGTCAACCAGGGTACCGTGGCCAAAGATGTGTGGTGCAACGGCAGCACCACCCTGGGCAACCCTTACAACTGCACCAATCCAACGATCCCTGCCGGAACCGCCACGCAGCACACCCGCATTCTCGGCGAAAACTATGGAAGCTGCAGTCAATCGAACATGACCCAGCTCTACGGCGGCTTCGGAGTAGTTCAAGCCCTGAGGCTCGACGGAGCGCAGTTTGTCGATGTGGAGTGCATCGAATTGACCCGCCACTCTCAGTGCACCTTCTTTGGCGTACCTGCCATTCCTGCCAACTGCTCGCGAACGTATCCGCTGGACGACTACGCAACCAACGGCGCGACCACCACGACCACCACGCACGACGTATTGCTTCAGGATATGTGGATTCATGGCTTCTTATCTCGCGGCATCATCGGGCCAATCGGAGGCACCGTCTCGGCCACAAGAGTCGATGTCGCCTATAACGGCGGAGCCGGATGGGACTTCGATGACGGCAGTGCCACCCCGAGCGTCAATGCTGTCGTCAACTTCAGCTATCTCACCATTGAATGGAACGGATGCAACCAGGCCTATCCCGGGACCGGCGCAGTCTCCTGCTACAGCCAGAGCACCGGCGGCTACGGCGACGGCATCGGAACCCCAGCGGGAACCTGTCTTTCGGCAAATGTCGACCACTCCATCTTCCGTTACAACACGCAGGATGGCTACGACATGCTTCACAACGACACGGGCAACTGCTACGGGAACATCACCGACTCCACCTCCTACGGCAACAATGGGGCTCAGTTCAAATGGGGACCCAATGACAATCCCATGGTCTTCACCAATAACACCGTGGTCGCTAACTGTTTGAGGCTATCTGCCCCCTTCCCCGGGCAGCCGAGCACCTACAACGCCAATCTCGCCGACTTCTGCCGCGCAGGCGATGCCATGGCGTTCGGTTTCCGTGATGGTGGAAGCACGACGATGGCAAACAATACGTTCGTCTCCTACGCTCCGACAACCTTTGACGCAAGTTGCTCAGGAACCTATCCGCAGCTTGAGAACCAGGGAACATGCAACAACAGCACGTTTACCTTCGAGAACAACATCACCTACGGAATCGACAACCCCGACACCTACAACGACGGTGGACAGGTTGGAGGACCGGGAGGGTTCTACTACGGCACGCCAATCGGCCACGTCATCCGAACCAATAATCTCTACTTCGGACTGAGAGCCACCTCGTTCATCTGTCCGACCGGGCTGCCCGCGGAGGTCTGCGCCGACCCTCTGTTTGTGAACGAACCGGTATTTACCGGGGAGTCCAGCCTGGATAACTTCAACTTCAATATCACTCCAGGAAGCCCGGCCGTCGGAGCAGGAATCTTTATTCCATCCCTGACTCTCGACTATAGTGGTGCAACGCGTCCAAATCCTCCATCCCTCGGCGCGCTGGAGCCGTAAGAATGGGTAACAAACTGTTAGCAGTGTTCCTGATGTTGCTGGGAGCACTGCCTCTGTCGGGAGAGACCTGGTACGTCCGTCAGGACGGCGGAACACGATATTCGGCGCAGGTGCATAACGGACAATGCGACGGTAAAGCGGACGCACCTTACAACGGCAAGGGCTCTCATCAGCATTGCGCCTTCAAGGATCCCGGCTATCTCGCCTTTGACGGCACCTACACGAACTCAGGCGGAACCTGGGTCATTGCCGGCGGCGACACGGTTCACATTGCAGCAGGGCAGTACAGGGTAGGCTATCGCGGTCCAAACGCGAAGGACCATGACGGGCTCGCCAGCGCCGGTAACCCATATGCTCCCGCGTTCCCCCCGGTTCCCTCCGGCACGGCCGCCAACCCCACACAGATCATCGGAGCCGGGGTCGAATCGACTCAGCTCTACGCTGGCTATGGTGCTGGCGCGGTGTTCGATCTATCCGGATCGGGCTTTGTCACGATCTCCGGAATGGAGTTTACCCGCCACTCGCAGTGCGTCATCTTTGGTGTTCCTGCCATACCCTCCTATTGCTCAAAAAACTATCCGCTGGACGACTACGCCAGCAACGGCATCATCACCAATAACAAGACCCACGACATTGTGCTGACCGATCTGTGGATTCATGGCTTCACCTCTCGCGGCATCATTGGCGCCATCGGAGGCACCGTCACAGCCACCAGAGTCACCATTGCCTACAATGGTGGCGCCGGATGGGACTTCGATGATGGCCGCGGCACACCGAACGTAAATGGCGTGCTCAATCTCGACAACGTCACCATTGAATGGAACGGATGCAATCAGGCCTATCCCGGCCCCGGAGCGATCTCCTGTTACGGCCAAAGCGACGGAGGATATGGCGACGGCATTGGAACCCCGGCGGGAACCTGTCTCACGGCACATGTCGACCACTCCACCTTTCGCTACAACACCCAGGATGGTTACGACATGCTGCACAACGACAAGGGCGACTGCTCGATGAGCATCACCAACTCCACGTCCTACGGCAATCTCGGAGCCCAGTTCAAGTGGGGGCCGAACGACAACCCGGCAGTCTTCCTCAACAACACCGTGATCGCCAACTGCATGCGCTTGTCAGCTCCGTTCCCTGGCCAGCCGAGCACTTACAACGCGCATCTGAGAGATTTCTGCCGCGCCAGCGATGCCATCGCGTTTGGTTTCCGGGACGGTGGCACGCTCCTGATGGCGAACAATACGATCGTCACCTATGCTCCAACCACCTTCGACGCAGCTTGTTCAGGAACCTATCCTCAGGCTCAAGGAGAGGGGACATGCTCGAACAGCACATTTATCTTCAAGAACAACATCGTCTATGGCATCGATAACCCCGGCACCTATAGCTGGGGAGGGAGATCGGGAGGGCCTGGCGGCTTCTACTCGGAAAAGCCCATCGGTCACGTCATTCGGAGCAACAACCTGTACTACGGCCTTAGAAACGTGCGCTGCCTGCTCGGGCTATCGAACGAGCAATGCACTGACCCGAAGTTCGTCTCTGAACCCCACTTCATGAAAGAAGCCGATCTCGATAAGTTTGACTTTCACCTCTCCAGCACAAGCCCCGCGCTGCGTGCTGGAGTTCCAATTCCGGAGGTCAAGACAGACATCGACGGCAAACCCAGACCCTCAACCGGGAACCCCGATCTGGGGGCATACCAGCACTAGATCCTGAAGCAGCAATCCGGCGACCAGGCCGTACCGCTTTTAGCAGCGAACGATCTTGTCCGACTTAATACCCTTGGTTGCATTCCGCGTATCCACCACCAGCTTCGACTGATTCACAATCGCGTTGTAGTCGTAGTCGGAGTGGTCCGTCATAATCAGCACGCAGTCATACTGCTCCAACTTTTCGAGCGGCGTACAGGTCATATTCAGGTTGTAGTGGCGGCCTCTGCCCACGGTAGGAAAGTAAGGATCGTTGTAAACAACCTCAGCGCCCTGCTCCCGCAACAGCTCGATCACCGTCAGCGAAGGCGACTCCCGCAGATCATCGATATCTTTCTTGTAGGCCATCCCCAGCATCAGAATTCGCGAACCGTTCACGGCCTTCTTATTCTGGTTCAACCCTTTGGCGACATACTGCACCACATGCGCAGGCATCGCTTCGTTCACTTCGCCGGCCAGCTCGATGAACCGCGTATTGAAGTCGTACTCCTTCGCCTTCCAGCTCAGATAGAACGGATCGATCGGGATGCAGTGTCCACCGAGCCCAGGCCCCGGATAAAAGGGATGAAACCCAAACGGCTTGGTCGACGCAGCATCGATCACCTCCCAGATGTCCACGCCCATGCGCAGCGAAAGCATCTTCAGCTCATTCACCAGCGCGATGTTCACGCAGCGGTAGATATTCTCGAGCAGCTTCGTCATCTCCGCCACGCGCGTCGACGACACTCGGATCGACCGCGTAAAGATGCCCTCATACAGCACCGCCGCCAACTCCGTCGCAATCTCTTCGTGGCCGCCCACGACCTTGGGAATGTCGCGCCGCGCCACAGTCGTATTGCCTGGGTCCTCGCGCTCCGGCGAGAAGGCGACATAAAACACGCCATGCTCTGCGGGCTGTCCTTCGCCCTGCACCTTCAGGCCATGCTTGTTTCCCTCTTCGAGGATCGGAATCATCAACTCTTCTGTCGTTCCGGGGTAAGTCGTACTCTCGAGCACAACCAGTTGTCCCTCCACCAGCCACGGAGCGGCGGCCTTGGCCGTATTCTCGACATAGCTCAGGTCGGGCTCGCGATGCTCCGTCAACGGAGTGGGTACGCACAGAATGATGGCGTCCTGATCCGACAGACCGGAGAAGTCCGCCGTAGCCGAAAATCCATGCTTCCGCGCGCTCTGGATCTCTTCCGCCGGAATCCGGAAGATATACGATCGCCCGCCTCCAGATCGACCACCTTCTTGGTATCGATATCGAAACCTGTCACTTTGAAGCCCGCCTCAGAGAGAAGAAGAGAGAGCGGCAACCCCACATACCCGAGCCCGATCACACCGATCTTCGCGGTGCGGGTCTCCAGGCGGTTCATGCGTTCCTGTGCAATCTTCGGCAAAATAACTTGATTTTTCGTCGACATAGTCTCGATTATCGCATTCGCCTTTGTCATCGAGGCTGCACAAAAGTCGCATTGACTCTCTTTCATTACCTCTTCACACTACCCACTCAGGCCCCTTCAGAGTTCGCACTTGTTTTCATCCTGCGAATCCTGATTTTTGGGCAAGACATTCAGCAGGACCCACTTTGGAAATACCCCAGTAAACTATCTCTGGTGGAGGACAGATGGCTCGTTATCTCATTACAGGAATCGCAGGTTTTATTGGTTCATCCCTTGCTCATGCTCTCGTAGACCAGGGGCACGAGGTCTGCGGCATCGACAATCTCTCCACGGGGAATCTCGACAACCTCGCCGACATCCGCCATGCCATCACCTTTCAGGAGATGGACCTTCAGGACGTAGCCGGCGTAAAGTCTGCCTGCGAAGGCGTCGACTACATCCTCCATCAGGGCGCTCTGGCTTCAGTCCCGCGATCGGTAAAAGATCCCCTCACCTCGCACGAGTCCAACATCAACGGCACGTTGAATCTCCTGATCGCAGCTCGCGACGCAAAGGTTCGCCGCATCGTTTATGCAGCCTCCTCTTCAGCCTACGGAGACCAGCCCACCCAGCCCAAGCAGGAGGACATGCTCCCGCTGCCCCTCTCGCCCTATGCTGTGCAGAAGCTCACCTGCGAGTACTACATCCAGTCCTTCTACCGCGCCTATGGCCTCGAGGGCGTCTGCCTGCGCTACTTCAACATCTTCGGCCCCCGACAGGCCGCCGATTCGCCCTACTCCGGCGTGATCGCTCAGTTCACCTTCAAGATGATGGCCGGCGAAACTCCAACCATCTTCGGCGATGGCCTCACCAGCCGCGACTTCAATTACGTCGACAACGCCGTCAGCGCCAATCTTCTCGCCTGCCTGGCTCCCGGCGAAGTTGCGACCGGCCGCGTCTTCAATATCGGCACCGGCAAAAGCCACACCCTCAACGAGGTCTACGACGCCATCGCCGGTCAGATCGGCTTCACCGCTAAGCCAAACTACGGCCCACCCAGAGAGGGCGACATCAAGCACTCGCTGGCTGATATCACCCGCGCCACCAAAGAGCTTGGCTACCAGCCCAAAGCCCACTTCCACGACGGCCTGCACAAAACCGTGGCCTGGTATCTGGAAGAAAGAGCAAAGAAAGGGACTGGCGTCTTCCAGAGTTAGCCAGTCGAACCATCTTCCGTCGCCTAAAGTGGGTTACATTGCAGCGCTTTTCTGCGAACTCCCGGCAAAAGAGCGGCGAACTGGCAAGGTAGACTATTGCAACGTCTTCCCTTTGCCGAAGGAACCCGACGATTCTGGGCGATGGTAGGCTGGGGGCGAAGCGGAGGAGGTAAAGCCCAAGAATGCAGTTCAAGTTCCGCGCCTCACCTCTCACGCAACCCACGGCCACGCCGGGCAGCAAGAGTGCCTTCTCGGCGCTTCTTCTTTTGCTCTTCCTGACCACACCCCTCTTTGCCGCCGAAGGCCCCCTCACCGGCACCCCGCTCAACGACGGCTACCACGCCCTCTACAATCTTGACTTCGCTGCGGCCCACGCTCACTTCCAGCAATGGATGACCGAACACCCCGAAGACCCTCTCGGCCCCGCATCCGACGCCGCCGCCTACATCTTTACCGAGTTCGATCGCCTCGGCGTCCTCGACATCGAGCTCTTTGCCGACGATGACCGCTTCGAATCCCGCACCCGCCCCCCCATTGACCCTGTTCTTAAAAACGGCTTCAACGACCGTGTCGCTCAATCCGACCGCCTGGCCGACGCCGCATTGCAACGCAACCCCAAGGATGCCAACGCCTTTTACTGCAAGGCTGTCACCTCCGGCATGCAAGCCGACTGGGCCTCGCTGATCGACCGCCACGAATACGGTGCTTACCGGTTCAGCGAGCTCGCCAGCAAGTTCGCCAAACAGGCCCTCGCCCTCAACCCCACTCTCTACGACGCCAATCTTGCCGTCGGCATTGAAAACTACATGCTCAGCCTCAAGCCCGCTCCCATCCGCTGGATCCTCGGCATGGCCGGCGCGGGCACCAACAAGAGCGAAGGGGTTCGCCTGCTCAAGCTCACCTCCGAGCAGGGCCACTACCTCGCCCCCTTCGCCCGTCTTATGCTCGCCGTCGGAGAGCTCCGTGACGGCCGAACTCAGCAAGGCAAAGCCATCCTCGTCGGCCTCTCGCAGGAGTTCCCGCAAAACACTCTCTATCAACGTCAGATCGCCCGCCTCCACTGACCCCGCTCCGCTTGTCAGCTCTGAAATTCAACACGTAACTCCTCACACCGTGTACCTTTAACTCACTAGCCTATTTCGTGCCTCTATTTGCTTCGCTCACCGCGTAAGCGTTGATCGTTCGTTCTATGCCGCATCGCAGTAAAAAATTCAAGGCACCATAAAAGGTTCTCATCAGCATGCGTATTGCATCAGTCGGCACGGCGTATCCACCACACCGCTACTCTCAGGCAGCAATCTCAGAAGCACTCACGGCCCGATGGCAGGACAGGATGGAGGAGCCTCGGCTCATCAACCGTCTCTTCGTCAACTGTGGCGTCGAATTCCGTAACCTCGTCTTCCCCCTCGACGTCTACGAGAACCTCTCCGGCTTCGGCCCCACCAACGATGCCTGGATCGTCGCCGCCGTTGAGCTTGGCGAGAAGGCCATCACCTCCGCGCTCTCCCGCGTCGGCCTCACTCCAGCGGATATCTCCGCCATCTTCTTCGCCTCCGTCACCGGTATCGCCAGCCCCACCATCGACGCGCGCCTCATCAACCGGATGCCCTTTCCCACCAGCATCAAGCGCACCCCGATCTTCGGCCTCGGCTGCGTCGCCGGAGCAGCCGGCATCTCCCGCGCCTCAGACTATGTTCGCGCCTTCCCCAATCAGTATGCGCTGCTTCTTTCGGTCGAACTCTGCTCTCTCACCTGGCAGGACAACGACCAGTCCATCGCAAACCTGATCTCCTGTGGCCTCTTCGGCGACGGCGCAGCCGCGGTCATCGTCGCAGGAAGCGAAACGACCCACGGCAAAAAAGCCTGCCCCTGCACCGGTCCGCAGATCCTCGACACGCGCTCCACCTTCTACCGCCACACCGAACACATCATGGGTTGGAACATCGGCGACATGGGCTTCAAAATCGTCCTCTCCCCCGACGTCCCCAAGGTCGTCAACGAACACCTCCGCGGCAACGTCGAGTCCTTTCTCACCGACAACGGCCTCACCATCGACGATATCTCCAGCTACATCTTTCACTCCGGCGGCCCCAAGGTTCTCGAAGCCATGGAGAACACCCTCAACCTCCCGCCCAACGCGCTCGAGCCCTCCTGGCGCAGCCTCCGCGAGGTCGGCAATCTCTCCGCCGCCTCTGTCCTAGCCGTCCTCGAAGATGTCCTCGTCAACTCCCCCGGCCAACCCGGCACCTACAGCATCCTCGCCGCCATGGGCCCGGCCTTCTGTTCCGAACTCGTTCTCCTGCAGTGGTAGCACTGCCAACGAAAGCCTCTCTGCAAACGCAACGGCTGAACCCACGAGAGGGTTCAGCCGTTTCTCTTTAACCGCCCTCTGACCGAGCGCCGACCCGTCACACTCTCGTCTCCGTCTCGTCATTTGCGTGTAAGTCTTGTATCTTCCTCTTTCGAGCGGCGTCAAATCTTCAAAAGGACTCCGCCGTTCCATGCAATTGAATACGACAGCCACGCAACCGGACGCTCTCATCGTTGGCGCAGGTCCCGCAGGCCTGGCTGCCGCCATCGCCGCTGCCCGCCAGGGTCTTCACGTCGAAGTCGTCGACGCCGTAAAGCCGCCCATCGACAAGGCCTGCGGCGAAGGGCTCCTGCCCGGCTCTCTCGAATCCCTCAGCCGCCATCGGCTTCGATCTCAAGCACGACCTCGATCACACCGAAAGTGCCGCCCTGCGCGGTGTTCGTTTCATCGGCGACTCGGCCTCTTCGAACCAATACCCCACCATCCAGGCCGCCTTCCCTGCACACCCGGACGCGGCATCCGCCGCACGGTGCTGCATCAGCTCCTGCTCGATCGCGCCGCCAGCCTCGGCGTCCGCTTCCACTGGGAGAACACCGTCCGCAGATCGCAACCAACGGCAAAGTCGCACCGTCCGCACAAACTCACAGACCCTTCACGCTCGCTACCTCATCGGCGCCGACGGTCACCGGTCCCGCGTCGCTCACCTGGCCGGACTCACCGCTGCCACCACCCGCTCCCGCCGCATCGGCCTTCGCCAACACTACACCGTCGCTCCGTGGAGCAGACTTCGTCGAAGTCTACTGGAGCGACCACGGCAGGCCTACGTCACCCCCAACTCGTCCAACGAGGTCTGCATCGCCTTCATAGCCCGCAAAAAAATCCACAGGCCCCCGGCACGCCCTCCGCCACTTTCCCCGCCCTCGCAACGCCACTCGCCTCGGCCCAAATAAGCGAAGCCCCACGCGGCTCCATCACCCTCGGCCGCACCCTCCACCGCGTCGCCTCCTGCAACATCGCCCTCATCGGCGATGCCTCAGGCTCGGTCGACGCCGTCACCGGCGAAGGCCTCGCCCTGGGCTTCCGCCAGGCCGAAGCGCTCGGCCTCTGCCCTCAAAGACAACAACCTCGCCGTCTACCAGCACGCTCATCGCCGCATCCAACGGCTTCCTATCTCATGTCCCGCAGCCTGCTCCTGATGGACCGCTCCCCTCGCCTGCGCGACCGCACTCTCAAGATCTTTGCACGCAACCCCAGCCTCTTCCAACGACTCCTTCGAACTCCACATCGGCCACATCTCCTGCATCTTCCCCGGAGCGACGGTCTCCTGCAACCGGACTCCACCTGATAAGCAACTTGGCGTCCCGCGAATCCGACCTTTACACCACCACGCGCCTCGCTGTAAGTTGAGGCTAGCCAAGAGGGACACTCGAACCACATGAACGAAATCGCCAGCCGCTGCATCGACATCATCGCCAAGTCCAAGAGCATCTCGCCGGACACCATCACCCTGGCCAGCACCTTCGACCAACTCAACGTCGACTCCCTCGACAAGATCAACATCTCCTTCGAGGTCGAAGAGGCCTTCAACATCGAGATCCCCGACGAAGCCCTCGGCAGCATCAAGACGGTAGGCGACATGGTCGACGGCGTCGCTAAACTCCGCTCTGCCACCACCACCCCCTAGCGACGACCCCGTCTCCGCCCCGGGTGATTTATAACTAGAAGGGATCACGCAAGGGAGTAGCAGTGAATCGTGTCGTCGTCACTGGCCTGGGCTGCATCACCCCCATCGGCAACTCCGTAGCAGACTTCCGCACCTCTCTCTTCGCCGGGACCACCGGCATCGCCCCCTTCCCGCCCTACCCAGAAGCCCCCGTCCGCGAAGCCATGACAAGACCCAGGGCCTGCGCTTCACCCAGTCCGCTGCCGTAAAAAACTTCGACCCCCGCGAGCACCTCGACTCCGGCATCGTCACCGCCACCGACCGCACCACCCAGTTCGCCATCGTCGCCGCCCGCCAGGCCGGCCTCGAATCGCAGATCACCGCCCACCACGCCCCGGAAAAGATCGCCATCATCGTCGGTTGCGCCTGCGGCGGCCGCCAGTCCGAAGAGACCGAGACCATCAAGCTCTACGCCCGCGACGCCCGCGTTCATCCGCTCACCGTCGTCCGCACCATGGCCTCCGCCGGAGCCAGCAACATCTCCATCGACCAGAAGATCACCGGCCCCACGCTCAACATCTCCACCGCCTGCTCCTCCGGAACCCACGCCATCGGCCTCGCCTTCCAGATGATCCGCAGCGGCATGGTCTCGGCAGCCATCGCCGGAGGCCACGAAGCTCCGCTCACCTTCGGCTTTCTCCGCGCCTGGGACTCCATGCGCGTCGTCTCCCCCACGCAATGCCGTCCCTTCTCCGCCGACCGCGACGGCATGACCATCGGCGAAGGCGCCGCTATGCTCGCACTCGAAACTCTCGCCTCCGCCCAGGCCCGCAACGCGCACATCTACGCCGAGATCGTCGGCTTCGGCTTCTCCGCCGACGCGAGCCACATCACCCAACCACTCGCCGACGGCGCAGCCGCAGCCATGCGCCAGGCAATCGCCGACGCCAATGCCCAACCGGAAGACAGTCGGCTACATCAGCGCCCACGGCACCGGCACCCAGGCCAACGACTCCACCGAAGCCGCCGCCATCCATCAGGTCTTCGGCCACCGCGCATCAAAGATCCCCATCAGTTCCACCAAATCCCTCCACGGCCACTCCATCGGAGCCAGCGGCGCTCTCGAAGCCCTCGCCACCGTCCTCGCCCTACAAGAAAATCTCCTCCCCGCCAACACCGGCGTCACCGAGATCGACCCCACCCTCAACCTCGACGTCATCCTCGGCTCCCCCCGCAAAGCGACTCCAAAGCTGGCCCTCTCAAACTCCCTCGCCTTCGGCGGCCTCAACGCCGTCCTCGCCCTCCGCCCCATCTGAATTCTTCGTCGCGGCATCCTCCCCAACCAGACAAACTGCATCAAATTATTCCGCATGGAAACTGCGTCCTCAGCTTGACCACGCTCACGCCTTACGGAGACCCTTAAGCCATGAAACACCGAGCACTCCTCCCCCTCCTTCTGCTCTGCCTCATCACACCCACGCTTCATGCCCAGGCCCGGTTCGCCATCTACGGCACCGGCGGCACAGAAAAGAGCGGCCTTCAAGACGATGCCTGGAAGTTAGGTGGAACCTTCGGCTTCTACTACGGCTTACTGCACGCCGGCCCAATCGACTTCTCTGTCGACGCTCGCGGCGACCTCTCGAAGGACATCAACAGCGGTTTTCTAGGGCCGCGCGTTGCCTTCAAGATACCCGTCATCCCCCTCAAACCCTACGGCGAATTCATCATGGGCGTCTCGACGTACTCCCGCACCAGTGCTGGCATCCAGAACCCCGACGACTTCGCCTATCGCTATGTCGTAGGACTCGACTCGACCATCCTCCCTCACATCGACTGGCGCGTCGTCGACTTCGCATACGGCGTCAACAAGTCGGCGAACTTCGACCACGCCAAGGCTGTTACCAGCGGTCTTGTCCTCCGCTTCTAGCTCTCGCCAAAGATCCTCCGCTCCTACGAGAACCAGTTACCATAGCCAGCAGATGATCTCCGTCCTCATCCTCACCCGCAACGAGCAGCAGGATCTCCCCGGCTGCCTCGCCAGCGTCTCCTGGTCCGACGACGTCCACGTCTTCGACTCCCAAAGCACCGACGACACCATCGCAATCGCCAAAGCCGCCGGCGCACACATCCACACCCGCGCCTTCGACGACTACGCCACCCACCGCAACGCCGCGCTCACCACCATCCCCTTCAAATATCCCTGGGTCTTCCTCCTCGACGCCGACGAGCGGCCCACCCCGGAGCTCTCCCGCGAGATGCAACAACTAACCCTCGCCACCCCGCCCGAGACCGCCGCCTTCCGTGTCCGCCGCCGCGACTACCTCTTCGGCACCTGGCTCAAACACGCACAGATGTCGCCCTACTACATCCGCCTCGTCCGCCCCGAACGCGTTCACTACACACGCGCCATCAACGAAGTCCTCGAAGTCGACGGCGCCGTCGCCCAACTCAGCTATCCGCTCGATCACTTTCCCTTCTCCAAGGGCATCGCCAAATGGGTCGAGAAGCACAACCTCTACTCCACCATGGAGGCCGAGCTGATCGCCCGCAACCAGGGCCTGCAGAACCCCTCGTTGATGACCGCCCTTCGCCATCCCGACTTCCACACCCGCCGTCTCCACCAGAAGGCTATCTTCTACCGCCTCCCCGGGCGCCCTCTGCTCAAGTGGCTCTACATGGTCTTCCTTCGCGGAGCCATCCTCGACGGCAGCGCCGGCCTCACCTACGCCACCCTGCAAGCCTTCTACGAGTACCTCATCGTCCTCAAAACCAGGGAACTCCGTCGTGGCGGCGCGTAGTCTCCGCACACACCGGGGCAACATCGCCGCCCCGGCGTTTCGGCATCAACCTACTGCAGCTGTACGGAGGACACCTTAATCGTGTCACCCTGCACGTCGCCGCTGACGTTCACCCGCAGATGATCGGCCTTGTCGGTAGCCTTTAGCTCTGCAAGCATCTTCGCATTTCCGTCCGCGTCAAACTTCAGGAACTTTTTGTCTACCGTCACAATGCCGAAACCGCTCTTCTGGCAGATCAAAGCACACGCGCGTGTGTGCGAGTCCGAGTCAGAAGCCGTTGTCTTCGAGCAAGCCACATCGACTACCGCAACGTCGTTGAAGTTCTGTGTAGCGGCCAGCGCCGGTGTAACCATCAGGCCGATCATGAGGAGGGAAGCAGGCATCTTCATTGTGATTCTCCGTTTCATTCATAACAGGACAGCCACAAGCACCATCCGCGAAAAAAATCCTACCCGGCCCGCAAAAGATCAGTCCATACCCCGAAGACGATTTGCAATCTTTTCTCGCCGCATGTCTATCGAAGTCGCAACCAATCCGGCCACGGATCCGCTAGCTCGCCTTCACCGGCCACGTCCACTCCCGAATCTTCTTTGCATCGATCCCATTCGCATGCGCATAGTTCACGCTCTCGATAATCTGTCCCTTCAACCACTCCTTCGTATGCGCCGCCGTCACCTGCAGGCGCGGCACACGGTCGATCACATCAATCGCCAGGTCGAACCGGTCAATCTGATTCAAAATCGCTAGCTCCAGCGGCGTATTGATATTCCCCTTCTCTTTATATCCACGCACATGAAAGTTATCGTGGTTCGTCCGCCGATACGTGAACTTGTGAATCATCGAAGCATACGCATGAAAATTAAAGATCACCGGTTTGTTCTTCGTAAACAGGCTGTCGAACTCCCGCGCCGACAACCCATGCGGATGTTCCTCCTCCGGCATCAACCGAAACAGGTCCACCACATTCACAAACCGTATCTTCACATCCTCACAACGCTCCCGCAGAATCGCCACTGCCGCCAGCGCCTCCGCCGTCGGAATATCTCCCGCGCAAGCCATCACCACATCCGGCTCATCCCCCGCGTCGCTGCTCGCAAAATCCCATATCCCAATTCCCTTCGTGCAGTGCTTCACCGCCGCATCCATATCCAGGTACTGCAGGTGCTCCGCCTTGTCCGCGACAATCACGTTCACATAGTTCGTACTCCGCAAACAATGATCCGCCACACTCAATAAACAGTTCGCATCCGGCGGCAGATAGATCCGCGTCACCTCCGGCGACTTATTCGCCACCACATCCAGAAATCCCGGGTCCTGATGCGTAAATCCGTTATGATCCTGCCGCCACACCAGCGAAGTAATCAGCAGATTGATCGACGAAATCGGCGCTCTCCACCGCAACTCCAGCTTGCTCTTCTCCAGCCACTTCGCATGCTGGTTGAACATCGAGTCGATGATGTGCACAAACGACTCATACGTCGAAAAAAATCCATGCCGTCCCGTCAGCACATACCCTTCAAACCAACCCTCCAGCGTATGTTCACTCAGCATCTCCATCACGCGTCCATCGCGCGCCAGAAACCCTCCATCGGCATCCTCCGGAAGCATCTTCTCCATCCACGTCTTCCCGCTCGCCGCATAGATTTCCTGTAACCGGTTCGACGCTGTCTCATCCGGCCCAAACACGCGGAAGTTTGTCATGTTCCGCTTCATCGCATCGCGCAGAAACTCCGCCGCCACACTCGTCGGCGAAACCGAAATCTGCCCTGGCTTCTTCACCTTCACCGCATAGTCGCGAAAGTCCGGCAGATCCATCGGCTTGCGCAGCACACCGCCATTCGCATGCGGATTCGCCGTAATCCGTCGCTGCCCCACCGGAGCCATCGCCCGATACTCCGCCTTCAGTTTGCCCGCTTCATCAAACAACTCCTCCGGCTTATAACTCCGCATCCACTTCTCAACCATCTTCAAATGTGCCGGATTCGTCTTCGGATCGAGAATCGGCATCTGGTGCGCGCGCCACGATCCCTCCAGCTTGTGTCCATCCACCTCCTTCGGACACGTCCACCCCTTCGGCGTTCGCAAAATAATCATCGGCCATCGTGGCCGCTCAACGTCCGCTCCCTTCGGCGCACTCCGCGCTTTCTGTTGAATCGCTCGAATCTCCTTCACGCAATCCTCCATCACTCCCGCCATCAACTGATGCATCTTCGCCGGATCGTCTCCCTCAACCACATGCGGCGTCCACCCATATCCCTTGAACATCCACTCCAGCTCCTCATCGGTCACCCGCGCCAGCACCGTCGGATTCGCAATCTTGTAGCCGTTCAAATGCAGAATCGGAAGCACCGCACCATCGCGCACCGGATTCAAAAACTTATTCGAGTGCCAACTCGTCGCCAGCGGCCCCGTCTCTGCCTCACCATCACCCACTACCACCGACACAATCAGATCCGGATTATCGAACGCCGCACCAAACCCATGCGACAAGCTGTATCCCAGCTCGCCGCCTTCATGAATCGACCCCGGCGTCTCCGGCGTGCAATGGCTTCCAATCCCACCCGGAAACGAAAACTGTTTGAAGAACTTCTGCAACCCGGCAACATCTTCACTCTTATCCGGATACACCTCGGAATAAACACCCTCCAGATAGCTATTCGAAAGCGTCGCCGGCGCCCCATGCCCAGGCCCCGAGATATAAATCAGATCCAGGTCATATTTTTTAATCAGCCGATTCAGATGCACCCAAACAAACGTCTGCCCCGGATCAGAACCCCAATGCCCCAGCAGCCGATTCTTGATATGCTCCGCCTTCAACGGCTCTCGCAACAGCGGATTGTCCAGCAGATACAGCATCCCCACGCAAAGGTAGTTACACGCTCTCCAGTAAGCGTCCATCTTCCGCAGCTCATCCGCCGGCAACGGCAGAACACCCTGACTCTTCGCCTTCAGCGATTCCTTAGCCACGTTAGCCATCAGCAACTCCTTCGTTAAGGAAATAACAACGGTACCCAGTCAATTTGTAACTAAAAATGAACTAATTCACCGAGCTCGCCATGCGCTCGACGTGCACAGCGATCATCCAATCCTCTTTTGCCGGAACAACAAGCACCATCGGTACAGAGTCAGATGCACTTATCCGTCGAACCGCATCCCCATCAGCCTCATTCCGCACAGAATTCACCGAAATTCCAAAATCCGCCAACCCACCCAGAATCTCCGCCCGCGACCGCGCATCATGCTCCCCAATCCCCCCGGCGAACACCACCGCATCCACCCCACCCATCAACGCCATAAACCCGCCCACCGCCTTCTTCACACTCCGCGTAAAGATCTCCACCGCCAACCGCGCCTTTGCATCCCCCTTCTCTGCCGCCTCCCGCACCGCCTTCATATCATTCGGCATCCCCGAGAGCGCCACCATCCCGGAATCATGGTTAAGCATCGTCTCCAGCGCCCTCTCCCGATCCCCCTTCATCTGCCGCAGCAGATACAGCACCAGCCCCGGATCGAGATCCCCCGGCCGCGTCCCCATCACCACACCGCCCGTCGGCGTCAACCCCATCGTCGTGTCCACCGAGCAGCCCTCCACCACCGCCGTCACACTGCACCCACTCCCCAGGTGCGCAATCACCATCCGCCGCGGAAACTCGATCGTCGAATCAGCCCGCAGCTGCCACACGATCGACTCGCAGCTCAACCCATGAAACCCATACCGTCGCACGCCACGCTCGCGATACTCCACCGGAATCGGATACATCGTCGCCGCCTCCGGCATCGTCTGGTGAAACACCGTATCGAAGCACGCGTAGTGCGCCACATCCGGAAACTTCTTCCTCATCTCCCGAATCACTGCAATCACCACCGGATCATGCAGTGGCGCAAACACCACCGCCTCCTCCAGATCCTTCATCACCTTGGGCGTAATCCGTTGATGCCGAATGAGCGTCGCCCCCGGATGCACCACGCGATAACCCACTGCCTCTACCTTCGGCAATCCGGCCTCACTCACCGCCCTCACCACCAGCTCAATCGCCTCAACCGGCGTCCCCGCCTTGACCTCCGTACGCCCACCGCTCAAATCCCGTCCCTCCGCATCGCGAAGTTTGAACCCAGCCCTCGCCCCGCCGATCCCCGTCACCTCGCCTTCGAACAACGAGCGCGGCTCACCCTTGCCCGCATCAAACAGAGAAAATTTGATCGACGAAGATCCGCTATTGATGACAAGTATGTGCACAGCACCGCCCCGATCTATGCCACGTATCGTTTACCTTACACCGGCCACATCGTCACACGGTAAATTCCTCAACGCCTGGCGGACGCGGCACATAAAACCCTCCAACCTCACCAACCATCCGGCATTTGTCACGCCCTTGTAAAAAGATTGCCGTACTATCTCCTTCCTGCAACTATGCCCTGTCGACAGGCAATAAACTCACAGCAGTGCAGCGCTGGCACCCTGGCGACACATCGCCGAAGAACATGCCGCCCCCTGAACCCGCGTCACCTCACATGACGACCGCTCTTCAACAATCGACGGACTCGACGACCACGAAAGACGACGGCAGCTTTCTGCTTCTGCCATCATTGATCGGCTTCCTCTTCGCCTTCCGAACTTGCCTCACAGTCCTCTGGTTCCAGGACGACCCACAAGTTGGATCAACTGTCTCGGTCGCGATCAGCCTGATTCTCCTCACCATCGCGGCCCTCGCCACCATCGGCAGCACACCCTCCATACCCGCTGCCTGCTTTCGCACTCCTGTCCTGCGCTGGATCGCTGTCTTCCTCGGCCTCAATCTCCTCAGCCTGCTCTGGACCGAAGCTCCGCTCATCGGAGCGGCAAGCTATCTGGCCGCCACAATCGCCAACGTCGCAATCATCTGGTTTATCCTCCGCGACGGCGACGCCGCGAGCCACGCCAACGCTGTCCTGCGTGGCTACGTGTGGGGCACATGCCTCGTCGCCATCACTGCTTGGCTCCTGCCCGCACTGCCCGACCTCCGCCTCGGCAATGAAGTCTTCCTGCACCCCAACAGCATCGGTTTTATCTGCGCCACCGCCACGCTGATGGCTATATACCTCACTCACTGGAACAAAAGCTTTTGGTGGCCGGCCCTCTGGCTTGCACTGACATTAATACGAACCATCAGCAAAACCTCTATCATCGCCTTCTTTGCCGCCATGATCTTCTACCTCTTCAAGAACAAGATCCTGGCCCGCTCCACCAAGATCTGGATCGGAATTGCCGGAGGTCTCATCCTCGTCTCTCTCTCCAGCCTGCTGATCGCCTACTTCGACGCCTACACCGAAACCACCGGCCCCGAGACTTTGACTGGCCGAACCGTCATCTGGGCCGCCGCCGCCGCCATAGCTGTCGAAAAACCCATCCTCGGCCACGGCTTTTACTCCCTGCGCTTCCTCATCCCACCCATCGGCACCTTCGAGCCCCAACACGCCCACAATGAGTTCCTGCAGCAGTTCTTCGTCCTCGGAGCCGTCGGAGTTCTCGTGGCCCTCTCTCTCTACTGGGTTGCCTTCCGTCAGATTCGCCGCGCTCCGGCATCGAGGCTGAAGACTCTGGCTGCCACCCTCCTCATCTACGCTCTCATCCGCGGCCTGGCCGACACAGAAAACTTCGACCTCTCCTACCCTCTCTGGCTCATGGCCATGCTCTCCATCCTTTTGGCCTCTCTCAGCCCTTCCTCACTTCAACCACCACAACAGAACCATCTCAATAGCTGAGACCCCACGCCTCTATCTGGCAAAGACAACCCTCCTCTACAAGCACAAACTTGGGACAACAACCCCCGCCCACCGGCCTGTCCCCCAAAAGTTCCACACCATTCCCCGAGCAAATCTTGGGTCGCCCGTCTAAACTCAATCCATGTGTGGAATAGTTGGCTACATCGGACCGAAGTCCGTCGTCCCCGTCATCATTGAAGGCCTGCGCCGCCTCGAATACCGCGGCTACGACTCCGCCGGCATCGCCGTCGCCGGAGGCCCCAGCGGCCTCGAGCTCCGCCGCGCGCCCGGCAAGCTCCGCAACCTCGAAACCGTCATCCACGACTCCCCCATCGATGGCTCCTTCGGCATCGGCCACACCCGCTGGGCCACCCACGGCCGCCCGACGGAAGAAAACGCCCATCCCCATCGCGACGGCTCCGGCACCCTCGTCGTCGTGCACAACGGCATCGTCGAAAACTATCTCTCCCTCAAGAGCGCCCTCATCGCCAAGGGCCACAAGTTCGTCTCCGAGACCGACACCGAGATCATCGCCCACCTCATCGAAGACGAACTCAACCTCGCCGCGCACACCAAGCCCAACGGCAAAGCCGCGCCCGAGGCCAACTCCGCCGAAGCCGTCCTCACCCTCAACAAACCCGCAATCCCCCTCGAAGAAGCCGTCCGCCGCGCCGTCAAGCGCATCACCGGAGCCTTCGCCATCGGCGTCCTCTCCGCCTACGAGCCCAACAAGCTCGTCGCCGCCCGCATGGGCCCACCAGCCGTCATCGGCATCGGCGACGGCGAATTCTTTCTCGCCTCCGACGTCCCCGGCATCCTCCACCACACCCGCAACATCCACTTCCTCGCCGACGGCGAAGTCGCCATCCTCACCAGAGAAGGCGTCACCCTCACCGACTTCGACGCCCAGCCCATCCCATTAAAAGTCCAGCGCATCACCTGGGACCCCATCCAGGCCGAAAAGGCCGGCTACAAGCACTTCATGCTCAAGGAGATCAACGAGCAGCCCCGCGCCATCCGCGACACCACCCTCGGCCGCGTCTCCCTCTCGACCGGCAAAGTCTTCCTCGAAAAACTCGACATCACCAACGAAGAGATCCGCAAAGCCTCCCAGATCACCATCGCCGCCTGCGGCACCTCCTGGCACGCTGGCCTCGCCGGCAAGTTCATGATCGAGCGCCTCGCACGCCTCCCCGTCGAAGTCGACTACGCCAGCGAGTACCGCTACCGCGACCCCATCGCCGACCCCCACGCCATCGGCCTCCTCATCACCCAGTCCGGCGAAACCGCCGACACCCTCGCCGCCCAGGCCGAGCTCATCGCCAAAGGCTCCAAGACCCTCGCCATCTGCAACGTCGTCGGCGCCGCCGTCACCCGCAAAGCCAACGGCACCATCACCACCAACGCCGGCCCCGAGATCGGCGTCGCCTCCACCAAGGCCTTCACCGCCCAGCTCACCGCCCTCTTCATCCTCGCCCTCCATCTCGCCCAGGTACGCGAGACCATCTCGGACGCCGAATCCCTCCACCTCGTCACCGAGCTCTCCAAGATCCCCGGCAAGCTCGCCTCCATGCTCAACATCAACTCCCCCGACGCCCCCGGCTCCTCCGAAGGCGTCGCCGCCCCGGCACGACCCGCCGCCGCACGCCTCGCATCACCCGATTTCGCATCACCAGATATAGATCGCCGCGCCACCGCCCGCCTTCCCCTCTCCGCCCAGTGCGAAGAGCTCGCCCGCCTCTTCCACACCTCCGACGACTTCCTCTTCCTCGGCCGCGGCATCCACTACCCCATCGCCCTCGAAGGCGCACTGAAGTTAAAAGAGATCAGCTACATCCACGCCGAAGGCTACCCCGCCGGCGAGATGAAGCACGGCCCCAACGCCCTCATCGACGAAACCTTACCGGTAGTCTGCATAGCGACAAAAGACCCGAACGACGCAAGCAGCGTCCTCAAGTACGAAAAGACCTTAAGCAACATCCAAGAAGTGACAGCGCGCTCAGGCCGAGTGATCGCCATCGCCACCGAAGGCGACAAAGAGATCGGCCAGCTAGTCGAGCAAACCATCTACATCCCCCAAGCCCCCGAACTACTCCTCCCCCTCTTCGAAATAGTCCCCCTCCAACTCCTCGCCTACCACATAGCCGTCCGCCGCGGCTGCGACGTAGACCAGCCTAGAAACCTGGCAAAAAGCGTTACCGTAGAGTAATCTTCGAGATATCTCAAAGATTAAATAGGAAATAATGAGAATACGCAGGGTCACGATCGACGGTCTGAACGAGCTTTTCACCCATACGATCAACTTCAATCTTGAAGAGCATCTGACGATAGTCCATAGTCCAAACGGATATGGAAAAACAAGTGTCCTAAGGCTTCTTAGCTCCCTGTTTCAAGGAAGTCTTACGGAAATACGGGATATTCCATTTTGGGGACTTTTGATCGAGTTCACCGATGGCCGTGAACTTATTATCGAAAAGAGACCAACTCTAGGTGAAACATATCGGTGTAAATTCGTGTTGCGTCAAAATCAGCTGACTTTGGCAAGTAAAGAATTAGAATTGGACGCCCAAGCAAAACGTTATGCAAGCCGTATTCGAACCAGATTACCTAGTTATCGGCAACTTGATGACGAATTCTGGGAAGATACTATCGACGGCGAAATCGTAGCAACGCAGGATGTGTTGCGTCGGGCTGGTTTGAACCAAGAAACTTCCGTCATTGGATCTATCGAGTGGCTAACCGAGCTTGTATCGCAACTAGACGTTAAGTACATACAGACTCAGAGGCTGACGGCTAAACAACCGCCGGGGCCGAGAAGATATCGCAGCATTTCTAAGACCTCCGACCAAGCGCCGAATGCGGTCGCGAATTACGCAGCCAACCTATCCAAGGAGATAAAGGGCGTCCTAGCTCAGTATGCTGAGACTTCGTCACGGCTCGATCAGAGTTTTCCCACTCGCCTTTTAAATGGCAGCAGAAGCATTGTGCCTAGATCAGATCTGGACCGAGTTGTCTCGGATCTTGAGACTCAGAGGCGGCGGTTGCGCGCCGTAGGACTTCTAGAGAAGGAAGATGAACAGGTCGCCCTTCCCTGGAACATAGAAGGAGCTCTTCAAAATGCCCTCTCCATCTATTTGGGAGACGTTGAACGCAAGTTGGGTGTTTTTGCGGCTATGCTCGAGAAGCTCGAACTATTTAAGCAAATTATTGATGAGCATTTTTCATTCAAGAGGATGTCAATAAGTAAAGAGAAAGGATTCGTTTTTGAGACTCCAACACATGGTTCTCTTGATCCAAGCTCTCTCTCGAGCGGTGAACAACACATATTGATCCTTGTCTACGATTTGCTTTTTAGTTCTCGGCCGGATTCGTTGATTCTCATCGACGAACCAGAAATTTCTCTGCATGTCTCATGGCAAGTAACTTTTCTCGAAGATATTCAGCGTATCGCCAAGTTGTCTTCCAATGATTTTCTGATCGCAACACATTCACCTCAAATAATTAATGACCGCTGGGATCTTACTGTGGAGCTGAAGCCGCCCAATGAAACAGTACTTAAACGTCTATACAAAACTGAACGAAGCGAAACTGCTCCAGAACAAGTTAGTAGGTTCCTCGCTCTTGATAGTGGAAGGGATAGCGGATAAACGCGTCTTCGAGACTCACACCGATTCCGCCAAATGCATAATGTGGCCGGCGGGAGGAAGACAGCCAGTAATCGATATTCTTAGTGAGGCCGTGCGACGCAAGTTTACAGGTATCTTAGGAATCATCGACGGCGACACGGATCATTTTAGACAGCGTTCACCGTCCCTCAAAAACTTGTATCACACCGACGCGTGGGATTCCGAGGGCCTCATGATCCGCGCCCGTGCCTTCGAAAAATTTGTAGCCGAGACTAAGGCTGCGATAACTGCTCAATCACTGCGCCAAAAGTTACTAGAATCTAGCCGTACACTCGGGATTGTTAGGTGTATTTCTGACATCAACTCTTGGGGGTTGCGATTCGAAAATGTAAATTATCGGATTTTTGTTAACTCTATAACCCTAGTTTGCGACAACAAGAAATGTCTAGCACACGTCCATAATCTCAATCAGGATCGAATCTCGTTAGATCTCCTCGAGGCCGCCTTCGAATCGTCTGACGTCAGACAATGCGACCCATGGCATCTTTCGCGTGGCCATGATATGACGTCGATTCTGTCTCTTTCGTCGGAAAATTTATTAGGCGTTCAGATGAGTAAAGATCTCATCGAGCGACAACTTAGACTCGCATTTGATAGTCGGTGTCTTGCCCAGACCAAGCTATTCGCCAGCGTAAACAACTGGGAGACTGAGAATCCTCCCTTCCTCGTATGGGCGACACAGGAAGGGCGATCAGAGTAATTTTGATTCTGAAATCCTTCGGCGGGTGGGCGGGTGGGCGGGTGGCCCACCCTACTTCCTAATCAAATCACAAAAGTTCGGGTGCCCCATCCTTCGCGCTGTTGCGAAGGGTGGGATGTAAACTATCCACACAGCCATGCCCACCGGCCTAAAGCGTTTCCAGCAAACCAAAAACTTCCACTTCATCACCTTCAGTTGTTACCGCCGTCAACCCTTCCTCGGCACGGAATACGCGAAAGTCACTCTCCACCCATCCTCGAACAAGTCCGAAGGCAACAGGGCCTTTGCATCGCCGCGTACGTCTTCATGCCCGAGCACATCCATCTCCTGACTGACGAACCATCAACCGGCACCCTCGCCACCTTCCTGCAAATTTTCAAGCAACTCATCCTCACGCGAACTCAAACCTCCGACCAGAAGCAGTTCTGGCAGCGTCGTTATTATGACTTCAACGTACACTCCACAGAAAAGCGCATCGAAAAAATCCGCTACATCCATCGCAATCCAGTCACGAGAGGCTTAGTCAATCCCCCCGAAGACTACAAGTGGAGCAGCTTCAACCACTACGCCACCGGCGAATCCAGCCCCATCGAAATCGAATCCCAATGGACTGCGAGTCTCCGCGAACGATCTCCCGCCCTCGTCCCCGATGGAACCCACTTGTATCGACGCCACATGTAAGCTCACGGGATGTAAACTGTCCGCGCACCATCGATGGAGAAGTATGGCAAGAGACATCATCCGAACGCCGAACGCCCCATCCCCACCGCCGACCTACAGCCAGGCAGTACGGGCTGCGGGCCTTGTCTTCGTCTCAGGCACAGGCCCGCACGATCCTGCGACCGGAAAGATCGTCGGCGACACCATCCAGGAGCAAACCAGGCAGTGCCTGGAGAACATCTCTGCCATCCTCAAAGCCGCCGGCACCTCACTCGATCGCGTCGTCAGCGCCACCGTCATCCTCCTCGAAGAGACAGACTTCGCTGGAATGAATGAAGAGTGGATCAAATGGTTTCCCTCAAACCCACCCGCCCGCCAAGGAGCAAAACTGCCGGTCCGCATCCCCGGCATGAAGATCTCCATCGCCGCCATCGCCGAAGCCTGAAAAAGTAAAATCTTCAAAAAGTGGCATATCCTTAGCCGCCAGAACACGACCGTCACCACACCACAATGCACCACGCTTCCACCACGATCTCACCAGCGAAAAACCACATCCAAACACCCGTTTTTTCAAAAACCCCCTGTAAAAACCACCAAATCCCCCCAAAAAAAATAACCCCTCAGCCGCCAAATGATAGCCTGTAGCCATGAGTGGCCCCACCCTTCAGGACCGGCTGAACATCCTGCTCGATCATCTCGCCGAAGCCGAACGCGAGTACGCCGCCGGAGTTCCCTACCCCGATCCCACGGGAGGCTCCTGGCCGGAAAAGATCGCGGGCATCAAGCGTCGCATCGCTCAAACCCGCGAAATCATCGCTAACGAATAACGTCAAAACGCCAACAAACAAGGCTTTTTTTTACTTGGTGGGGGTAGTCGCTTGCTGCCAGGTCGTCGCACTCAAGTCATCCCAATCAAACGCTGTAGGCTCCTCAATTACCTCAGGCGAGTTGAGCCGCGTCTGTCGAACGAAGAGATGTTCTCTTCCATTTTCATTCTTTAGAAAATAGGAAGTGCCCCTCATATTCGAGCCGGGACGTTCAATACTGTGACCTGCTTTTAGCAAATTCAAGGCACCGCTTATATCGAGCATTGCAGTCTCCATCGAAATCAGTTGCCGACTAAATTGCTTGCTTGATTCCTGACCATAGCATGTTTCGTTCAAGGTGGCGGATTCCCCTCCACCTTGAACGCTGCCAGAATAAAGCAAGCATGTAAGCCAAAGCCAGACATGATTTAATAATCATGGAGTCGAAATATGCCCTTCCCTATCAAAGTCTGCGCCATCTGCAAAGAAGAGTTCGAATTGAAACCCGATAAACCAGGTTTCGCCAATCGCTGTCCCAAGTGCAGCGACGAATCCAGCACCTCGGATTCAACCAGCTCCACAACAAAAGGTCGTATGACCGCCGACGAGCGCAAAACGACGAAAGAAGCGAACGAGGCCCGACGTCAGGCGATGCGCAACCTTCTCTACCGCAAGGACAGCTAACATTCGTCTCTCCGGTGCAACAATTTGCACTCAGTCGAAGAGGCACAGCCGTGCTGCACCGCAAACTGCTTAGTTACACATTGCAGCCTTAAAGTGAATTACTCCCACTGCGTTGTATGCCGTTTCAGCCACCAGCATGCCGGGTTCCCCTGCTGAGGAAAGATAGACCGGCTGCACGTCATTGGAGCTGTATTCATATAGTCATATTCGACCTTGTTTCCCTTGAGAGGTGTCGCCAGAAATTGATTGACCTGGACCACCCCGTAGGCTGTACCGTGTGAGATGCGAACCCGCAACACCAGCCAGTCACCTACATACAACAGCCCGGACAGGACGGCTAGTACCATCACCAATTGAACCAGCCGTCCTACCCATTTGCTCATTAACCGAAGTATTGCACATGCACGTAAGTGCCGAGGCGCATATTGTAAGCCAGGTACCAGCCAGGATGGTCGGGGTCTTCATAGAGCACGATGTCGTCGCCGGCCCAGTTCCAACCATCGACGTAGCCCAGGTCATACGGCGCAACGCCAAAGTAGAAGCCACTGAAGAAGAAGCGACCCGGTCCACCACCGCCTAGACGCCAAACGTGCGAGGGTCCAAACCCTCCCACAAAATGCCCGTTCTCCCAAGGATGATCGAGATGATAGTGCGCATCATCCCGGCCCGTATCGTGCCCAACCCAATGGTCGGCATCAACATGCGGCGCATTGGGGTGGCCCGGCGCATCCTTGAAGTCCCGGTTTGGTGCCGACGCTGCAGGCGTGCCGTGGTATGGAGCGGGACCGTGCGCAGGAGCCGGATGACCGCCTCCGCCCTGGGGATGCTGCGCCCAGGCCGGGACCGAAAAAATAAGCATTGCTGCCAGATAGCCGATAACTTTATTCATAGATGCCCCTTAACTGTTGCGATGCAGAGTTCAATGAAGCATATCTTCGAAACGACTGATCTTACAACAGTTTGAGTCCCAAAGGCCCCAAACGGTTACCAGAGTTACATAGACAGCGCTGCACCATTAGGGCATCTCACAACAAAGTACCGTTTACCCTTAGAAAGTGAAGTAAGAGGACGGAATGAAGTACACACAAACACTGGTAAGGCTGGCTCTGTCCACCGCGATCTCAGCACTGGCGCACACCGCTACCGCACAAAGTATTCCCGCCGGCACTCAACAGCTTCAGCTCTCCGTCTTCGGCGGAGCTACCGGCACCTTCACCGACTTCGAAGGCGGCAAGAATTTGGACATCACCGCAGGCGCTGACCTCACCTTTCTCAACTTTCGTCTCTTCCGGCCCGCCTTCGAGTTGCGAGGCAGCTACCCCATTGATCAGGGCCACATCAGCAGCCAGAAAAACTTCCTCGTCGGCCCCAAAGTGGAATACCCCATTGGACGGCTTCATCCCTATGCAGACTTCTTGATCGGTCGCGGCGAGATCGATTACCTCAACGGCGGTTTTGTATTCGGCCCCACGCTCTACATCAGCACCAACACGCTCGTCTACTCCCCTGGGATCGGGCTCGACTACAATTTCACTCACAGCCTGGCGGTCAAAGCCGACGCGCAATTTCAGCACTGGAACACCCCAGCGATTGTTTCTGGCGTTATACATCCTACGGCTCTGACGTTGGGCGCCACCTATACTTTCGACTTCAACCCGCGCCACCGCCATACCCGCGACGAACACTAAACTGCTGCTAAACGCTGGACTCAGATTCCGTCGTAGCGTATCGTTTGGCGGAAAGCTAAATTCTCTAGTAACGGAGTGAATCTATGTCCTTTCTGCCCCGTCTGACTCAGCGCACGTTGCCAGTTCTTTCAGCCGCTCTCATCCTCAGCCTCGCTGCACCGGCTGTCATCGCTCAAACCCCCGCCGCCCCCACCGCTACCTGGTCGCAGGAAGACGGTCTCCGCATCACCAAAGAAGTTCAGAAAAAACTTGCCAGTCTTACAACCTTCAACGTATTTGACTGGATCACCTTCGGCTTCCACGGAAAAGTCCTTGTTCTCAAAGGCTATGCCTCACGGCCCATTCTGAAGAGCGACGCCGCCAACGCCGTCAAGAACATCGCTGGTATCGCCTCGGTCGACAACCAGATCGAAGTTCTTCCTAACTCTCCTAATGATGACCGCATCCGCGCTGCCGTTTACAACCGCATCTACACGCAGCCCAGCCTGCGTATCTACAATGCCAACCAGGGTTCACTCGCACGAGCTCTCGGCCCCGGCGGCCGCAGTGTAGCCCTCATGGCCGGTGGCATCACCAATGATCCACCCATCGGTTTCCACTCTATCCACATCATCGTGAAGAATGGCAACGTCATCCTCTACGGCGTCGTCAACAACGAAAGCGATGCTGCCATTGCAGGCATACAAGCCAACCTGGCTCCCGGTGCCTTCAGCGTGGACAACGACCTTATCGTTCAAGGTGCAGCGCCTAAACCAGCATCAAAGTAGCCGCCAAACAGTCTGGGTGCCGGTAAATCATCACCGGCACCCAGAGGCAAACAGCGCTACTCCGCCCGCAGCGCCTCTACCGGATTAACCGACGCAGCCCGCCTCGCCGGGACGTAGCTCGCCATCAGCGCAAACCCAGCAAGTACCACTGCGACTGCTGCAAGCGTCGGTACATCCCACGCGCGCACTCCAAACAGTAGAGTCCGCATCATCACTCCGGCCCCTAACGCACATCCCAACCCAACTACGACGCCGACGCCAATCAACCATCCCGCCTCTGTCAGAATCAGCCGATACACCGATCCGCGCTGAGCCCCCAACGCCATCCTCACGCCAATCTCCCTCGTCCGCTGGCTCACCGAATACGCAATCACCCCATATAGCCCCACGATGCTCAACACCAGTGCCACTGCAGCAAATCCACCTACCAGCCAAGCCGATGACCGATGCAGATACGCAGCCGGTGAACTCTCAATCTTGCTCTTCATCGTGGCAACGTTCGATATGCCGATCCCCGGATCAATATCGCGAATTGTCGCCGCCAGCATCGGCAACACTGTCTGCTCATCCTGCGATGTCCGCACTGCAATCTCATAGGAGAGGTCCGGGCCCTGGTTGAACGCGAAATAGACAGCTGGCCACTTGTCCGCATCCAGCCCACCTTCTTTTACATCGTCCACTACACCGATCACCTGCTTCATCCCTTTTGGGGTCAGGTCGAGATCTCCAATCGTCTTTCCCACCGGATCCTCGCCCGGAAAATATCTGTCTGCCAGCGTCTGGTTGATAATCACCTCGGTCGGCTTCGAATCATTATCCGCATCGGTGAAGTACCGGCCTCGCACTAGTCTCGCCTTCAGCGTTCGGAAATAATCTGTACTCACCTCGCGATCCAGAGAATCATTGTGTTCGCCGTGCCACGGATGCCCGGGCACCCGAAGCCACGTCGTATTGCAGTTGCAACTCACCGGCAACATGCTGCTTATTCCCACCGACTGCACTCCGGGCAATCCACTGAACCGTCGAACAATCTCGTTTTCCAGTCCCACCGCCTTCCCATCCGCTGAGTACCCCGCAGGGGGAGACGAAATTGTCAACGTCGCAAGATGCGTGGGCTCGAACCCCAGATCGACTCGTAACAACCGGTAGAAGCTTTTGCCCAACAACCCTGACGCAGCCAGCAGAACCACCGCAATCGCCAGCTCCAGCACCACGAGATTCGTGCCGAACCGCCGCCACACCGTCCCTGCTGACCCGCGCCCTCCGTCCGTCAGCCCCTGCTGCATCTTCGCAAACGGTATCCGCACCAGGGGAATAATTGAGAACAACCCAACGGCAACCAGTGACACCGCAACTGCAAACATCATCACGCGCGCATTCAGTCCCAGACCAGCCAGATACGGCATCGTCGCAAGCATGTCCGCGGGAATCAGTCGCAATAGCAGATGCATCGCCTCATACGCCAACACGACGCCCGTCACACTGCCTGCCATCACCAGCACCAGCCCTTCGGTCACAAACTGTCCAATCAGTCGCCCCGGAGCCGCTCCCAGCGCCCCGCGTACAGCAATCTCGCGCTTGCGATTCTCAGAGCGAACCAGCAGCAAGCTCGATACATTCACGCACGCAATCAACAGCAGCAGCCCAGCTCCACACATCAGCATCAACAAAAGCGGACGCACATCTCCCACAATTGCCTCGTTCAGCGGCATCACTACAGCACCCTGCCCATGGTTCGAGGTCGGATACTCGCGCTCCAACTGTGACGCAATCGCGATCATCTCCGCATTTGCCGTCTTCACCGCAACACCATCCCTCAATCGAGCCACCCCAAAAAGACCATGGCAGCTACGCCGCAGCTCGCAGGAGTTGGGATCGTGGATCGTTGTCCAGAAATCGGCGCGCCCCCGTGGCGCAAATTGAAACTCCTGCGGCAACACACCAATAATCGTGTACGCATCGTCACTCAGCGTCACCGTCTGCCCTACTACATCCGGCCTTCCACCAAACCGCTGCTTCCACACCCCATAACTCAACAGAACTGTGCGCGGAGCACCCGGCGAATCTTCACCCGCGTAAAAATCTCGCCCGAGAATCGGCCTAACCCCTAGTGTGCGGAAAAAACCGTCCGTCGACCGCACACCCGGCGCCGGCGCTGTTCCATCCGGCGTCTTCATCAGGTAGTTGCTATATCCCCAAGCATCGAACGAACTAAAAACGGTGTTCCCTTTCTTCCAATCGAGAAAATCCTGATATGAAAGGTTGCACTTCGGGCACAGGGGATTCGTCTCATACACGCCCATCACGCGGGAAGGATTTGCATACGGCAGTGGCTTGATCAGCGCCGCATCCACAAACGCAAAGATCGACACGCTCGCGCATAGCCCCAGTGCCAACATTAGCACTGCAGTCACGGTGAACCCAGGGTTCTTCCTCAGTTGACGCACTGCGAACCGAAGATCCTGCAGCAGATTCTCCACCAGTGGCAACGTGCCTCTCTCGCGATAGGCTTGCTTCGTTGGCTCACCACCCAACTGAAGCATCGCAGCCCGCCGCGCCTCTTCTGCTGTCATGCCTGCGCGAAGATTGTCGTCGATATGCATCTGGAGATGGCTATTGAGTTCATCTGCCAGCTCCCGCTCGCGCTGCGCGCCGCGCATTAATCCAGTTAGCCTCATCATCAGCGCACGAAGTCGTTTCATGCCGGATCCTGTGTCGAAGAAAGAAACCGCGCAACGATCGCGGTCGTCTGCCCCCAGCTCTGCGCTTCTTTCTTCAGTTGTCTCCGTCCCACTGGCGTCAGCTTGTAGAACTTGGCCCGCCGGTTGTTCTCCGACACGCCCCACTCAGCAACGATTGAACCTTCCTGCTCCAACTTCAGCAGCGCAGGATAGAGGGTTCCATAGTTCAACGACAGAAGATCGCCGCTCGTCTGCTCAATGCGCCGCGCAATCCCATACCCATGCAGCGGCCCCAGCGTCTCGATGGTTTTTAACACCATCAACGCCAACGTTCCCTGCCAGACATCTGCCTTATCGCCCATGTGCCTCCTATTGCCTTGCCATAGGCAATCCTTGCACAGCTTCTATGGGAACACAATAGGAAAGATTGTTAAGGCATGAAAGGGCTAATTACACCATTACAAATTGAATAGCTCTCGCAGACGCTTGGTCTGTGCGCGGCTCACTGGGATTTCGGTCTTCTGCGCATCGTCCATCCGCAGCTGATAGCTCGATTTGAACCATGGAACAACCTCTCGTATATGCTGAATATTCACGACATACGAGCGATGCGCCCTCCAGAACGTCTCCGGATTGAGTTGCTCCATCAGCTCCTCAAGCGTCCTGCAGTTCGAGTGTCCTTCGAAGGTCCGCGTTACCACGCTGATCGTGCCTCCCTCGATCGAAGCAAAGCAAATCTCGCGCTGATCCACCAGCAACAACCTGCTCTGCGCGCGCACAACCACCTTGCCGGTGTTGGCCTTCTGAGGTTGTGCCTGCTCTTCGACCAGCCGCAGCAACGCGTCCAACTTCGCTCCCGTCTCCTGATTCAGGCCAGCAGGTTCTGCTGCAGCAGACACCCGTGCCTGCGCTTTCTCGATCGTCTGCATCACACGCTTCCGATCGAATGGCTTCAAGAGATAATCGACCGCATTGACCTCAAACGCGCGAACAGCATATTGGTTGAACGCAGTCGCAAACACCACCTGAGGCATTGGAACTTTTCGATCCAGCAGCTTCTTTAGTACGCCAAACCCATCCAGACCGGGCATCTGGACATCCAGAAACACAAGGTCCGGTTTATGCGTCCGGATCAGCTCGACTGCCTCGATTCCGTTGGTTCCCTGTGCCAGAACATCAACCCCACCTGCTCGCTCCAGCAGATATTGCAACTCCTGCCGGGCCAACGGTTCGTCATCGATGATGAGTGCAGTTAGTGACACACCTAGTCACTATATACGCGCAGCCGTGCCGGAGTATTGTCCTCGGTAACGTCGTGCCCGCACTGCGTGCAGTAGGCATCGGTTATCTGCACTCCGCGGAAACACCGTCCGCAAACGGGCGCCAACTGAAACTGACACTGCGGACAGAAGTGCACACCTGCAGGAAGCTCCGTACTGCAATGAGGACAGGGCGCCATCAGAGGCTGCCGCAACAGGAAGTAGACGACTGCCCCAATTCCGCCCGGCATTACCACCACGATCAGCATCCACACCCCTGCCGGCATCCGCCGTCGCCGAACGTCGCGGCTAACATAACCCACCAGCAGCACATAGCTGGCAAATGCAGTCCCCCACGAATACCCCATCAACAACCGCATTGGCAACAACTCGGTCCTGCGATGAGGAAGAACACCATGGAACAGATACTGCACCGCGCCAAATACGATGATCGCAAGCACTACCGACCAGGTCGGGATCATGCTCAGCTGATCCTCGCCTTCTGCCGAGGTGTACTGCGTTTGAGCTGATCTCTGGTTCCAGAATTTGTTCATCGAGCTGCCTCACGCTTACGGGCAAGATGAAACAATGCCACCGCTAACAACGCCATCGAAACTGGGAAGAACCACAGACACAGAACAATAAACTGATTACTTGCCTCCGGCACGCCTCCCGGAGTCGCATCATACGCCTCCAGCGCGTTCCAGACGGCATGGCAAAGAATAACGAGAAGCGAAGAACAAACCGCCAATGGAATCCACAAGCTGCGAATCCGGCTACGCCGGGCTGCTATCGTCTTTGCCCGCTCCCGCACCACCCGATGCGTACGATTGACCACCGACGCTCGCGCTGGAAGATTCAACCCAGCCAAGGAAGCGCGTGTCTCTGCCGTAGTGGACTTATCGAAGGCGTTGCTCATACCCGAGCCTCGGAAAAAGGACGTAACGTACGAAGCTGCTCCATCTGCGGCTTCAGAGCTGCCAGTCCGCGATAGAGCCTGGATTTTACCGTCGACAGAGGAGCCTTTGTTACTGTGGCAATCTCTTCCAGGGAGAGTTCTTCGTAAAAACGAAGCACCAGAACCTCTCGATAGGTAGGCTCCAGCTTGAGCAGTACCTCGCCCACCTCGGCACAATCTTCACGAGATTGAAACTGTTCCAGCGGGGAAGGTCCAGCAATCGCAACCTCGAAGGGGCGCTCATCCTCTCCCCCCTCACTCATCTCATCAAGACTGGCCATCGTGCGCTTTCGCGAGAGGTCGATCACCAGGTTGCGTGCGATCGTGAAAAGCCATGTATCGAAGCGAGCTTTGCCGTTGTACTGCGCCCCCCGCAGCAGAACCCGCATCCAGGTCTCCTGGAAGAGGTCTTCGGCAACCTCCCGCTTTCCGGTCAGGAAAAGGAGATATCGCAGCAACCGATGCTGATATAGCTCGATCAAATGGTCTAACAGCTCAGGATTTTGCTTCTTCAAGCCATGGGCTATCGCCGCATTTTCGCTTTGGGCCTCATCAATCAGCACAGCAGTCAGCGAGATGGAACCGGTTTGCACAGTATTAGAGACGTTCTTTCTGGCGGGGAAGACTCGTTTTTTGGCGGAATGATCCATAAAAATGATTAATGCCCTGAAAATGTGTCGAGAGTGCGTTCCACCAGCGAATCCCCGGCTAAGAAACATTCTAAGGGGCGAACGGCTATTTTCCCATTTCGAAGTAAACTTGACGTATGGAAGTTCTATACGGTCTCCACCCTGTCGAGGAGGCCATTCGGTCGGGTTCGCGGCGGCTTGACCACGTCAGTGTTGCCCGAGAACGTCGAGACGATCGCCTGGAACGGCTGATCGAGCTCTGTCGAACCGCCGGTATCCGTGTCTCTCTTGAACCCAAGGACCAGCTCACCAGACTAGCCCGCACCGATGCCCATCAGGGCGTACTAGCGGTCGTCCGGGAGCGGCAGTTCCTGGGGATCGAGGACCTTCTGGCTCCCGGCGAAGAGGGGCAACACCGGTTTTTCCTCGCCCTCGACGGCATTGAAGACCCGCATAATCTGGGAGCGTTGCTACGAACCGCAGACGGAGCCGGCGTTGACGGCGTCATCCTGCCCGAACGCCGCTCGGCCCCGGTCTCTGCGACGGTTGCCAAAACCTCGGCAGGGGCGTCCGAACATGTTCGAATTGCTCGAGTTACGAACCTCGTACGGGCCCTGGAGCAGATGAAACAAAAGCACGTCTGGGTCCTTGGACTCGATGAGCGCGGGACGCCCGATTACACCGAGTATGACTTCCGCAGCGATTGTGTTCTCGTACTGGGGCGCGAGGGCGCAGGATTGCACGATCTGGTAAAAAAAACCTGCGACCACTTGTTGAGGATTCCCATGGCCGGTCAGGTCTCGTCTCTCAATGTGTCGGTCGCCGGCGCCGTCGTAATGTACGAAGCCATGCGTCAGCGTCGTCAGGTCGCGGCGCCACCAGCTCCGCGCAAGCCAACGAAAGAGCGTAAGGGATTGGGATCTTGAAGAGTATGTCAGTGATGTTTGCAGCACGTTGCCTGTCTTTGTCAGCGACGATTCTGGCTCTCAGTGCAACGGCAACAGGTCAGACGCCACCACCACCAACCCCAAATCAAACTCAGGATCAAACCCCAGATCAGGGTGCGCCGCGCGGCAAGGTTCTGTTCCGCAGAGATCAGGACTTTTCATCAGTACAGAAGGCTCCAACATCCACGACCACACAACCTGCCGTTGCCGTCACGGATGCAGAGCGAAGTTCGCTTACCTTCACGGCATACGATCTGGATGTTCACCTCGCCCCGCAACAGTCTCACCTTGCAATTCACGCAGGGTTCACCGTCAAAAACTCTGGAAAAGATCCGCTGACGAGGCTCATCATTCAAATCTCGTCCTCTCTTCATTGGGATAGCTTCGCCATGCGGAACGACAGCCAAATCTCGCCGCTTTCGTTCACGGTCCAGACCATCGACACCGATGCCGACCATACAGGAAAGGCGACCGAGGCCGTAGTATCCCTGCCGCAGCCATTGCAGCCCGGCGCGAGCCTCGAACTCACCAGCTTCTACTCCGGTGAAGTAGCACAATCGGCCGAGCGGCTCGAGCGCATTGGAGCTCCTTTGGACCAGGCTGTACATGCGGACTGGGACCAGGTCAGCCCCGAGCGCATCGCGCTTCGCGGCTACGGAGATGTCTTGTGGTATCCAACGGCAGCCGCACCAGTATTTCTGGGAGATGGCGCGAATCTCTTCCGGAGCGTCGGACTGACCAAACTGCAGCAAGCGACAGCAACAGTTCATCTGCGGCTGACCCTCGAATACGTCGGTGACGCTCCAGATGCCGCCTTTTTTTGTGGCCGCCGCGAACAGCTGAAGGTCCTGAGCGAGAATCAGAATGTTCCGGTGGCGGAGTCCCCGGGCATAGCATCGGCTGAATTCCCCGAGCGGCCATTGGGCTTTCGAACCCTGAGCTTGTTTGTCACCGACCGTGCCGGCACTGTGACCGAAAACAGCCTGATCTCCGCTGTAACTGACCACTACGATGCACTGCCAAACTATGGAGCCGCCTCCACGAAGGTGCAGCCGCTGCTTGCCGACTGGCTGGGTGCGGGCCCTCTGAACATGCTCAGCATTCTCGACAACAATGGGCAACCGTTTGAGGATGATGCGCTGCTAGTCGCGCCCATGCGAACCACAGCACCCGATATCCTTGCGTCATCGCTGGTCCATTCACTGACCCATGCCTGGTTTTCTTCGTCGCACGTGTGGCTCGACGAAGGGGTGCCGCAGTTCATGTCGCTGTTGTGGATCGCTCAGAGTCAGGGGCGCGAGATCGCAGTCGATCATCTGCAGCAGGAGGCCAGGACGCTGGCATTGGCGGAGCCGGCACCAGCTCAAAGCAGCGCCAGCTCTAACGAAGAGGGACAGAACCTGATCCTCGCGCACGACGAGGTCTATTACAGAACGAAGGCGACTGCCGTTCTATGGATGCTTAGTTCACTGGTAGGCGATGACGCGCTAAAGGCTGCGCTGCAGCTCTATCGCAACGACAAGCAGGACAGTGACCCGAAGGAGTTCCAGCGCGTTCTGGAGCGGAGTTCCAAGAGAGACCTGGGCTGGTTTTTTGACGACTGGGTCTACCGCGACCGCGGCCTGCCGGACCTGAGCATCGCCAATGTAACTCCTCGCGCACTCGACAAGATCGGAGACAAGGGCGCTGGCTGGCTGGTAGCAGTAGAGGTGAAAAACGACGGCGAAGCCACTGCGGACGTGCCGGTGACCGTGCGGTCTGGAACATTGACAGCCACACAACGCTTGCGTGTTCCGGGTCGCTCCAGCGCCTCGACACGAATCGTCTTCGAAGGAACGCCTACTGAAGTCCTTGTCAACGACGGCACCGTTCCTGAGGTGACAGCGTCCCTGCATACCAAGCAGATCGTCGCGAACTAGCGATTGATGTTACGCAGAGCGATTGTTCCGACTACAGTCGATCCTGATCTTCAGGAGTGGCGGGGACGCTTTTGAGGATGGGCCGGTACAGGGTGTACGGTGTTGTCGGTCCAGACCTGCACCCCGCCCCAGTTGCGCACTGCGGTCAGATCAACGTGAAACGGACCAGCTGCCCGATTGGTGGGCAGCACTTCGGCGAGGCCATCGCCGAAGTGGGGTAAAGCGGTTGCCAGTGCGTGCAAACGTGCTATCGACGCCAGACCGGTGAGATGCAACGTGTAGCCCGCGTCGTCAAAATGCCCATCAAGGATCGCGGGGTCCTTGCCTCCCAGATCAAGAGAAGTCGGCGTGAGTTCGAAGCCGCTCTGGGGTAGTGGGGAGATCGGGTGTTTGGAGTGATGTGAAGCCGGTGAAGGTTGCGTAACGGATTGAAGAGTAACGTCACCTGCGACCAGTGACGTATTACTGCCGCGAGGATTAATCAGGGCCGCCTTGGTGATCAGCATCTCACCCTGCCATGGGGTAGAGTTGCCTGCATTCGGATGATACGATAGCGTGCCCGTAAGAGTACCCGAGGCAGCGACATCGGCAGGAACGCGAGAGCTCGCGATATGCAGCCAATCAAGCAGCGTTGCAGCCGGAAGACCAGGAGTTCCGATCTCAATGGCAGCAGTGTGGAGGGCGCGGATATCAGGAAGAGAGCCGGAGATAGCGAGAGTGGGTGGATCCGAGGAGCCGGCCGGAGGCCAGCTGCAGCGAATATCCTGAAAGCCGTGAAAGTTGTTAGTAGCCGTGCCCAGGCACTGGAGATCAACGTCAAGCGACTGGACAGGAACGAAATCGGCACGGCGGGCACCAGTGAGTTGAAGACGTGTCTGGAGAGCGCTGTTGCTGACGGTCCCTTGAGCGTTCGCCGAGAGGGTCATATCTCCACGAATACCAGCGTCGCGGCCGAGAAGAACAAGGCTCGCCTGGCCCAGAGGAACGTTCCGCCATTCGCCGCGAAGACTGAGAGGAACCTGGCCCAGAGATGCTGCGCGACCTAGTGTGCCTTCAAGTTGAACCGTTCCGGTGTCAGAGACGTTCGCGTCGGTGCGTGTCGGATGACCTTGAAGACGCAGGTGCCACTGCTGCGGATCCGGGAGCCAGAGCGCGAAGTCGGCATCCGTCAACGATATCGGAGTCTTTTCGTGGCCAAGTTTGAGATTCAGCCGCGCGCCGGTAGCTTCGATGTAGGGAAACCGCGGGGCTGGACCTGCGCTCTTCTGCGCCGTCGGAGCAGTAGCGAGGTGCGCTGCATGGAGGAGAATGCTCTCAACGTTCCACTTCCCTGCTGCAGTGTGGACAAGATTGACGCTGGTTTGATCGGAGAAGCTGATCGTCGAGAACTCGATCCGGCGCCGCCAGAGAGAGGTAACGCGAAGTGTTGCACGGACCGAGCTGGAGCGAATCACGGGCTCGGCGCCGAAGGCAGGGTCTTCGTCGACGACGAAGTTTTCGAGCGTGAAGCCGGGAAGCGGAAGAAGATTGAGGCTGACCTTATCGAGGTGAACAGGCCGGCCGAGACTATCGCCAATGCTGTTAGCTATACGCTTCTGGTAGCGGCTCAGGCTGATAAGCGGCGGAAGCAGAACAAGCAGAAGAACCACCAACGCAGCGAAGGCAACGTAGAGCAGACGTCGAAGAGTGTGTGTGCTAAGAGACGGCGCAACATCTGCGTCTACGGCTTCGCCATACTCGTAAGTTGGATCCATTTCCTGCATTGATCGATTGTCCGGCGCGACGAGTTGCGCTCGCGTTGGCGATGATCCTTTTATTTGATGAGGTGGAAGGTACGCTTCCAGCGTGTCTCGTCGAAGATGTGGATAAGGATATGACCCATGAACCCAAGCCGCTCACCGATGCTCTGCTTGTTGATCTGGTCGGCAGGGGTCTCAAAGGACCAGTAGACGAACATGGGGCGTCCCACGATGTTTTCGCGAGGAACGAAACCCCAGAAACGCCCGTCGAGGCTTTCGGTGCGATTGTCTCCCATGGCAAACACCTTGCCGGGAGGGACAACGAGGTCACCATCAACGATGTGGGTAGGAAGATCGTATGCCCAGCTCGCAGTCACCTGATCGTAGGGCCCAGGAGGAACGGCAGGAAAGTCATCGCGATACGCGTTGAAGGCGTGCTGCTGGTTGCCGTCGTCCGCGGGCATCCCGGCATAAGGCTCATTCTGCGCAACACCGTTGAGATAGACAATACCGTTCTTAAGCCGGATGTGGTCGCCCGGAATACCGATGGTGCGTTTAACAAGGAACAGGTCCGGCTCACCCGGTTTGAAGAAGACAATGATGTCGCCACGTCGAATGTCGCGATAGAAGGTAAAAGGAGCCCACTTGGCCGGTGGCGCAAGGGAGATACGATCCACCAGCACGTGGTCGCCGATGAGCAGCGTCTTGACCATGGAGGCCGAAGGGATCTCGAAGTTCTGGAAGATAAAGGTCATGACGAACAGGCCGATCGCAAGAACGGTGCAGATGGAGGCCAGCGACTCAAGCGGAGTTTCAGTCCGTTCCTGTTCAGTTGTCTCCAGTTCGTTTGCTTCGGTTTCCATCGTATCGGTCAAGGACTCGTCTCCACAGGTGCTGCTTCCAGTGTATCGCTGGAGCATCCTGCATCCAAACTTTTGTGATTTACGAGGGCTATCTATCTCTTAGCCCTGGGCCTTGGGAAATTCATCGATCCTAAGCTTTTCAGCCTGGCACAGTCTCCACCGGCGGCTGCTAGAACGACCGCCACTTGCAATATTTCGAGTCTCGCCTAACGGACGACCTGGAAGGTGCGGCTCCACCGGGCGAAGTCGATGAAGCTGTCGATCTTGCTGGGATGGCGACGGCGCTGATCCTCCGCAGCCGCATCCTGGGCAAGATTGGCCGTATCGTCGGTATCGGTGCTGGAGCGAGAAGTAGATGATCAGTGGTTCGCCTACGATAGCTTCGCGCGGAACGAAGCCCCAATAGCGACTATCTTCGCTGTCGTTCCGGTTGTCACCCATCACAAAATAGTTGCCGGTCGGAATGATAAGCTCGCCGTTGTCGATGAGCGATCGCATACGAATCCACCAGTGCGAGTCGATCTCCGGGTCGGCGCTTTGGAAGCGCGGAAAGTTGTCGCGGAAGTTGTCAGGTGGGCTGGGGCGGTACACGGCATACGGTTCAGAGAGAGCGTGGCCATTTATAAACACCTGTCCGGCGTGGAGACGGAGATGGTCGCCCGGAAGGCCGATAACCCGCTTGACCAGATGGAGGGTCGAGTCGACTGGATCATGGAACACAATAATGTCGCCGCGATGAAGGATGGCTTCAGGAAAAAGACCGGCAGAGCCATAGGCGCTCGGAGATGCGGATTGCTTGTTGACGAGCAGGAAGTCGCCCACGAGAAGAGTGGACTCCATCGATTCAGACGGGATGCGGAACGGCTGCACACAGAAGGTGATGATGAAGATCGCGATAACGACGAGGTGCAGAAGAGACTGGATCGCCTGCAGAAACCCTGTCTTGATAGGGTGCGGAGAAGGTTGAGGGTTCAGAGGTTCTGTCGAGGGATTGGGAGAGCTGACCTCAGTGATAGGAGGCGGAACCGAGGTTCGGGCCTGAATCTGACCCAATTTAACATCAGCAACAGGAAGAGTCATTTGCCCGCCTCCGCCACGGCAGCACTCGACTGCGCTTCAGAGAGCAACCGTTGGAACGCAAGGCGTGCGGCATCCTGCTGAGCTTGTTTTTTAGTCGTTCCTTCCGATTCGGCGAGTGCGCGCGAGCCGCCTCTCTTGTCTTCGATGCGAACTTCGACGCGGAAACGCTTTTGATGATCCGGACCGCTTTGGGCGGTAAGAACATACTGCGGCTGGCCTGCGCCAGCAGCCTGTAGATGTTCCTGCAGGGCCGATTTGTGATCCCCGATGGCTCCGCTGAAGGTATCACCGGCCTGCAGAGCGATGTGAAGATCGGGGAGTGTCGGCTCGATGATGTGTCTTTCGATAAAAGCGCGCGCAACGGCGAGACCGCCGTCGAGATAGAGCGCCGCAATCACGGCTTCAAGGGCATTGGCCAGCAAAGCAGGCTTCCTGCGGCCTCCACTCTGCTCTTCTCCGCGACCCAGAAGAAGAAGCGAGCCAAGGTCAATGCGTGCGGCGACTTCACCCAGATGACGGCGACTGACGAGCGACGCACGCAGACGAGTCAGTTCCCCCTCCCGAGAAGTTGGAAAGCGGCGAAAGAGCGACTCGGCTACAACAAGCCCAAGAACAGCGTCCCCGACAAACTCAAGTTGTTCATTGTCGGCAGTCGGATCAGGAAGTGATTCAGGATTGGTCTCGTAAGCGAGCGAGCGGTGCGTGAGAGCCCAAGTCAGCAAATCAGGCCTCTCAAAACGATGATCGAAAAGCCGCGCAGGAGTGCTTTTCTTCTCCGATTGCCCGGCCTTTTTGTGGCGCGTCGTCATCGAACCCCTCTGCACTTTACTTTACCGGACGAAACGACGCTGTCTCCAGACATGATTAAGATTGGGGTGGCGGACGATATGCCTCTTTCTCGGCTTTACCGCTAGGGTCCAGGGGAGCGTCCTCGTCCGGGGTTTGATGTTCAACTTTGGGCGCAACAAAGGGCTTTTTAAGACCGGCTTCGGCAGCTGCTTTTGTGTCGGGTTGGGCATCGCGAACAGTCAGGGCTGCCTGATACTCGGCAAGAGCCTTCTCGCGATCAGGTTCGGGCATAATATCGTACAGCCTGCCGAGATAAATGTGCGACCAGGCGAGCGTGCGGGGGTCCTTCGACGTATCGAGAACGGCCTGGAAGTCGCCGATAGCAGCACCCGGCTGACGTTGCATCAGGTTTACCCGAGCGAGGACGTAGTGAGCCTGGGGATGGTCGCCGTTTGGGTCGGCAAGAACCCTATTCGCGATATCAGAGGCGCCCGTCAGGTCTCCCTTGAATATCTTCAATTCGGCAAGCTGCAGCCCCGTCAACTGGGTTGTCGCGCGACGAACCACATCGTGGCTGCCCTCCGACAGAAAGGCGATCTGCTGATCCCTGTGGCGTTCGTGTTCAACGTCCATCCCGTAGACCATCTGGCCCATGTTTTCCTTCAGGCTGATGCCCTGTTTCTCCATGGCTCCGATCTGGTTGTAGAAGTACTCGACGAGCACCCATCCCTGGCGCATGGCAAGGTCGACTGCTTTGCGTCGAGTTGCCTCCGCCTGATGCTCGTAGTCGCTCAACTCCACGTCGTAGCGTTCCAGATCGGCGCGCGCCTTCACTGCAGGTCCCGGACGCTGAGGTTTGGCAACGCCGATATCCATCGTCTGTGTCTCGATTGCCTTGATAAGGCATTCTGTAATCAGAGGCACGATCTCAGTCTTGTAGGTGTACTCGAGCGGCGCATCCTGAACGGCCCTGAGAAGAGGTTGCAGCCGCTCCATCGCCTGAGCGCGGGCATACACCAGCGGCTCAATCTCATAGTGCAGATAGCTATGACGGATATCGTCCATGTGGACAGCGCCCAGCGGCACGCCCGCCGGCGACACGACGACGATGTAATCGCTCGCGTAGATGCGGGCGTTGGTAGACGAGGGAGCGAGCATCGGCTCCAGCAGGACCAGGAAGCGGCGGCCATCGTAGCTGCTGACCGGCATCCGAAGGTAGATGTTGGTATTGAGAATCATCTTCGTCAGCGGATCATGCACACGAGCAGTCAGGCTCTCGTACTCGGGGCGATGTTCAACCCAGATTGCGTGTAGATGGATATCTTCGGCAAAGGTTCTAAGGCGCGGAAGAATGTTCACGATCTGGGTTGAGTCGGGAGGAAGCTCCGTCTCGTCAACAGTAGGGGTCAGCTCCGGCGGCGGAGACAGGTAGAGAGCGAGTGAAATGTACTGGGCAAGGTTAAGGTTGCTGTCAGTCAGCGTGTGTTCGCGAACATAACTGCAAAGTTCATCCCGGCTGGTGCGCGCGGCAGCAGAGGCGGCAACTTCGGCGTTGATCTCTTCGCGAATCTTCTGGCGCACGAGACTGGAAGAGGCAAGATCCGCATCGTAGCCGCAGGTATTCAGCGCTACCGCAAGATAGAAGAGAGACTCGCTGGTTTCAAGCGTGATGGCCGAACCGCCGGCCTCCGGTTGCGCGATGCGAGGGGCAGGCCGGCTGGGGACATCTCTTGCCGGGGCCTCAGGGTTGCTGCTACTGCTGCTCGAAGGGATCGGCTTCTGCTGCGCACAAAGGGGCATAGTCAAGGCGCCAGGCAAGAACAAAGCACCGAGACACAGAAAAAGCGATGGATACCGGTGGAAGGACGATTTAGCTAGAAAAGGCACGATAGGGATTCGACGCTCCCATGAAGTTTAAGGGAGCAAAGGGCGCAGTGGCAAACCAGCCAAATTTTAGCCGTGAACCGAGATTCCCGAGAAGGTCAGCACCACACGACCACGGACAGGAGCGCCAAACACGCTGGCCGGTTTGTAGACGCTCATCAGCAGCTGATCAACAACCTGGTTATTGACCGCCGGGTCCGATGGTCCGGAGACGATGTTGTAGTCGTAGACACGGCCCTCCGAATTGACATAGGCCTCAACAACGATCACAGAGTCATGATCGGTAACGATAGCGGTTGAACTCGCAGCCGAATAGAGGAAGTGGGGAGCAGTCATCGCCCCCAGTGGCTCGTCATTCGCCATCACAGGCTCCGGCACAGCCACCATTCCCAGCAGAAGTCCAATGCCACCAATCAGAATGACCGCTCCGGCAAAACCGGCAGAGACCTGCACCAGCATCGGACGAACTGCGTTGTCCCACTTCAGACTCAAGGTATCGAGCCAGTTCGACCTTCTCTTGGCCTGCTCATGCGAGATCGCCAACCGTAACCGAAGGCCAAGATCGGCAGGAGCCTTCGCCGGACCGACCGCAGCCAGCGTCCGCTGCATACCGCGAAGAGCGGTAAACTCTGCCGAACAGGGGACACAAGTCTCGAGATGCTGAGCAATCTGCTGCATCTGTTGACCACTGACGGCGCCGTCAAGGTAGGCAGAGAAGGAAGATTGGCACTTTCGGCAGATTTGTGGAGTCATCGCAGCACCGTGACCTTGGATGCTTCTGCGTGAGAGTACGACGCGGAGTCTGCGGGTGCAATAATAATGCCCATATTCAGTAACGTACGCAGGGCCGAACGGCCACGCGTAAGGCGGGACTTGACGGTGCCAAGGTTTACATTCAGAATCTCGGAGATCTCTTCATAGGCAAAGCCTTCAATCTCGCGCAAAATGACCACAGTGCGAAAGGCTTCGGGAAGCTGGCGGAGAGCGCCTTCGACGCGTTCACGAACTTCAGCCTGGGCCGCATGGTCAAAGGGCGAATCGGAGCGGTCGGCTAGCGTGGCGCTCGAGACAGAGACCATTATCTTTCATCGTCGGCGTCGGACTCAAAAGGCGAATCGATAGTGATCTCCTGCTTCTTATGGCGCGACCACCAGCGCCTCTGGTTCGAGGCCTCTCGTAGAGCGATGCGATAGAGCCACGTGCGCAGGCTGGCTTCGCCATGGAAGCCGCCAATACTGCGAAACACTTTAATGAAGACTTCCTGGGTAATATCGGCAGCATCCGCAGGATCGTTGAGGCTGCGAGCGATCAGCGAATAAAGTGGCTGATGATATTGCGCGATGAGAACACCAAACGCCTCTTCAGAGCCGGCCTTCAGGTCGGCGACTAGGGCAGCATCTTCGGTCGTGATGCCTATCGCACTGGCTAAATTTCCCACTATCGTGCCCGCCTGCATATCGGGTGACCTCATACAGTACGACTTTGGTGAAACAAGTTGCAATACCGGGCCGCGAGACCCAAGAGGTTTATTGAACTTACGCCCGCGCGGACCGAGTGCTCGCTCACTCTATTAGCTTTAGACACCGGCAGATACCCGATAAGTTCCCGACTCGCATTGACGAAAGCGCTCCAGTCGTCCAGAATAGATAGAGTCCTTCCTGAGAGTGGGCCTGTGGCGCAGCTGGGAGCGCGCTTCCATGGCATGGAAGAGGTCATCGGTTCGATCCCGATCAGGTCCACCAAATAACCCCTTACAAATCAATAGATTAGCGACTAGACGCAACCTGCTCTCCGGAGCGTTTGGTAGCATTTGGTAGCAAATTCCAAAAACCTTTCTCAGAACCGGATGATGCAGCGCGTCTGTTCTCCCCTTTCTTCCGCTCTCCAGCGGATATATTTTTCGCCGCGATTCTTGCTTTCGACTTCAGCGACGCTTGAGCGCGACCCTCCGCCGTCCATACTTGTCCATTGCGCGATGAGGACTTCGTACTCAGTTCGCTATGGATCGAGTTGACCGTCGCCTGCACGCTCTCGGGAATCTCCTGCATATAGACATCGGTGGTCGTTGCCGTTCGGGAGTGCCGGAGAACACCCTGCACGTCCTTCACTGTGCCCTTCTTCTGGGCCAGCGTTGCGATCGTTCTGCGAATCACCTGAAACGTCAGCTTCGGCAGTCCCAGGTCCTTTGCCAGCTTGTGCAGCACCCGCTTACGGTAGTTGTCCGTATCCAGAAATCCCCCGGTTTGATTCGGGAAGATGAAGGCTTCAGGAGACGGATCGGGAGACTGCTCTTTCCAGTGCCGCGAGTTGCTTTGCCAAGTCTTTCGGTAGATGCACCGTGGCGAGGCTTGCTGCGTCTTCCCCCAAGGACGGATCTTGCCCTTGTAGACAGTCTCCGCAACGGTCATGGAGGAAGCCGCTTCGCTCGAAGCACTTCCACCGGAGACCGAACAACTCACTGGGACGCAGTGCGTTCGTCATGTCCAGTTCGAGCAGAAGGCGATCCCGAGACATCCAACTCCGACGAGCGCCCTCCTCAACTGATCCCACGTCAAGGTCGTTTTGTCAGTCTCACGCAGTTGCGCTGGGACCTTGACCTTACGCGCAGGGTCTTTGGCGAGGAAGTCCTGATCGACTGCCTCGGCGAAGATGTCCCGCAGGTACGCTCGCATCTGCAGCACTCTGTCCTTGGACTTGGTTTTAGCCAGCTTGTTGAGGTGAACCTGCAAGCGTGAATTTGTCGAAGTTCTCCAGCGGGACATCCTCGAAATCGTCGATGAGGTCCTGTTGGATCAGCAACGTCTTCACCTTTGCAGTTTCTTCTTTCCAGCTCGCTTCCTTCAGCGGAAGGAAGCGGTTACGAACGAACCATCCAAAGGTGACGGAGCTGTTGTTTACGACTCTGCCGCCCGGAGCGTGTCCGTTCTGTTTAGTGATCTCTCGTTCCAGCGATTCGCGTGCCTCAAACTTCGTGAGTTGCGTCTTGAGGCCGAGAACAACCGGGACGATAGTGCTCTTGGGTTCGTTGCTTACCGGGTCGATTACGTCACGGCGAAAGTAGCCGTACCATTTCTTGCCCCGCGCAACGATCCATCCCTTCTGGTGCGATTTGCCCATTGCAGTGCCTCAATTTCTGTGGGGGGAAACGAGCGGGCTACCTCTATTTTACTGGGTTTTCGGCACTCTTAGCGGCGTTTTCGCCGCAAAGAGGAGAGGCGTTCCCGCTCGTTGACGAACTCTTCGACCTCGCTCATGCGATAGCGGAGGACGCCATCGCTCATGCGGATTACGGGCAGGTATGGGGCTTTGCGTGAAGAATGGTCCCACACCCAATCCTTCGTGACGTTGAGCCGTTGCGCGACATCCTCGACGGTGAGGAGCGGTTCTCTGAGCGGCATTTGTTGGACCATTGCGTTGAGAGCCATCGGTGTCTCCAAAGCTTTAGCGGTGGCTTCGCGATTACGGCGCGATGCTGCCTTTAGCCTCAGTCGGATTGGCTCTTCCGTCCAATACTTCCTATTTATCGGCTGATAATTCACAGCTATCGGGGGATGCCAATAGGTCACAAATCAGCCGGATTGCTGCATGAATAATTGGTTAAAATCAGTGCGGTATTGCACCAAACCCGTTGCTCATGTAGGTTCCCTCGCATCAAAATTTCCACAGGCTAACTTGGTCATTTCATTTGACCTTGATTGTTTGAGAGAACGCTTCGTACCCCATGAGGAGTTCGGTATGAACGATTGGGCCGAGTTTCGTCACTTCAGATATCTACTGGAGATTGTGAGGCACGCAGGATTCCGTGCTGCCGCAGAGGCGCTTCATACTGCGCAACCCAACCTGAGTGCTCAGGCAAAACAGTTTCAAGAGCATAGTCACGTTCATCTATATCGACGAATCAGAGACGGGCGCATTGAACTGACAGATGTCGGTATTGCATTTCGTGCCATCGCGGAGGGACTTCTCGATGCACGGGATGAGGCTATCGCTGCCCTGGTCGCCATTGAACATGGAGAGATTCAGACTCTGCGATTCGGATGCACTTCTCTCATCGACCAGGGACTCTTCCACACCTGCTGTCAGATGCACAAAGAGATGATGCCTGCGTGCCCGATTCTTCCGACGCATGGCGATATGCAGCAACTTGAAGACGAACTCACCAGCGGTGAGATCGACGCCGCGTTGGTCACGTTGCCGGTTCATCACCGGCATCTCCGCGTCGAGGTGATCCGCCAAGAACGTCTGGTGGTATGTCTGCGCCGCGACCATGAACTTGCTGCAAAGCCCATCTTCCAGCCCTCCGACTTGGAGGGGAATCTAACCATTCTTTACCATCCGGAGCGCCACTTTCACGCGCACCAGCGTCATCGGGAGTATCTGCGGGAGATCGGGATTGAAGTGGAGAGCTATGCCAGGGCAACCCACCCAATTGAGTTGAGGGAGTTGGTCAGACAAGGGTACGGCTTCGCTTTGGTTCGTGAAGGCTCGAAGATCGACGATGAGCTCATCACGCGGCCTGTCGCAGGCGTCAACTGGACGGTCAGTATTGCTATCGTCTACAACCGGCAACAGCATCCCAAGACGATTCCTGTATTGGTTCGGCACCTTAGAAGACATCTGGCCGCTTCGGCGAAGAAGAGCAACTTGCGAACGATTGCCGGCTCGGCGCATCCAGAAAAAGAAGCGTGCAAGCGGCCTTCAGGATCAGAAGGAAAGCGGCCAACACAGATGTCCCTTCTGGGCTAACGAAGCAGATGGGATAAGAAGGCAGCCGCCAGGTTGCTTTGAGTTCTCGCTTTCACAGAGTCCGAAGCGGCAAGAGGAAACGCTTTGTGAAGCAGCCATTGCCGCATCTGCTCTTATGAGCGCCTTGGTTGCGCTCACTTTTGCGTCCGTAGGAAGACCGCTCTCCGGCTCCTACGATCCCCAACTTCAAATCAAAACAGTTTTCGGGATCTTGAAGTTAAGGGAGGATGGCACGGCATCATTTCAGCGTACTGACGAGTGAGGCCATAACCTCAAATGCAATGGCCGTATTGATCGCGGCTCTCGTCGCTAACCATAGGCCCACTTGGCACCCCTTCATTTGTAGACTTCCACGTCAAACAGCATTTGGTCTGTTTCGTAATTGAACGCGAACACCTTCACAGCAGAGGGCGTGTCGTCGGCGCTTGCCGTAACTTTGATAGGCCCATATAGCCATGCGCTCTCCCCGCATGGCATCCCGGCCTGTGCTTTAGGATGAGGCCACACGTTAACGCGAACGAGCTCGCTGCACCCGGGGTTGAGGTCGCAGGTGTTCGTCTCAGGACGTTTGAATGGCGGGCTGAACGGCAATTGAGGAAGCTGACCGATACGCTCGACAGTGACCGTCACATTCCGTAAGGTTTTGCGTGAGTGATTTCGTATCTCCACTCGGTGTTCCCAATAGGGAGGATAGGTTCTTCCTAGCGCATCTGTATGTCCTTCTAGCGACCAGAACTTCCTCGCTGGATTGAGCGGCTCGAAGATGATCTCGATAGGCGGCTGAGAGTTATCCGATCTTGCGGCGTAGTACGCCCGAAACCCCAGCCAAGTTCCGACGCACATTAGCGCCGCCCCCACGGTGTAACCTGCACCGATGGTTATCCAATGGGGCCAGTTGGATATTTGAGCCCCAAACGCTGCGATCACCAAAGTGAGCCCCACGCCGAACAACAACGACCGCGGATTCGTTACAATCTCGGGCTGTTCGCTCATAGGACATCATCCGCCTAGCCGCACGGTGGAGGAATCATCAAAAGACCCTCGTGCCGGTTAGCTCCCCTTCGTCATCTCTATGATAGCTTTGGCAGCAATTTCAGTCCCTATGTCTTTCGCCAGCGTCAGTACACCTGTGCCCACGCGCGAGAGAAAAGAAGCAACGCCTGTTTCGTCGCCCTTTTCCGCCGCTTCCGCTGCGTCCCCGAGCAGTGCGAGCTGCTTATCGTCTTCGCGCGTCGTTGCCACTTTACGAAACTCGGCGCGCAACTGTTCCAGTTGGGCGGCGAGAACCTGAAGGTCAACCTGTAGCTCGGTGCTGGCGGCTTGTTCATAGACATTGACGACCCCCTGTGCGCGCTTTCCTACCGCACCGATGGAACCATAGTTGTTGATCTGGTCACCATGAAACACAGGCGAGGTCGGGGTTGGAGGCTGGCTCTGAGGTGTAAGGTGATTGCGTCCCTGTAGTGTGGCGCGGATGTAGGCCACATCCTGAATTTCGTTGCGCGGGCCGGAACGCATGGCTTTCGCTTCAATGAAGCCGTCTGCCTCCAGCGCATCAATCGCGATATAGAGCGACTGGTTACTTGGTTCGGGCGACAACTCACATTTAAGTTCTGCAATCGTGAGTTGTTTGGGGAACGCCTTCGCAGCGGTTTTCAGTACCGCGTTCGCAAATTCGGGATCATAGGCAGACGTCATGTTGTTTATGTCCTCAGTGTCCGGGTAGATGGCGGAGAGTCTATCCAACGCCATAATAATCATGGCCTCTTGCCACCGTAGCCGATCTTGATGAAACAGGTACTGTTCATCGGAAAACTCGATGACGGTGCATCCGTGATACTGCAATAGCTGACATTTCCTCACTTGCTCCGTGTTGAGCATCCCCGTCTCGAACTGGAAAGAATAATCGCGATGAGCGGACTTGGCAACGAGGATCGCTTGTTGTGGCCGTGGGAAGATGGCGGTTGGGAACGGATGCGGTTTCAGGCTTCGCAATGTAAGTTCAATCAAGATGGGTGCGGAGGGTGAGGGCATTCTGTTCCTTACTCGGTGAGGGTTAGCTTCCTGTCGTCATCTCAACAATGACCTTAGCGGCAACTTCGGTGCCCAGGTCTTTGGCGAGTTCCAGCACGCCGTTGCTCACGCGGGAGAGGATCGAGCCGACAGTTCTGGAATCTCCCTTCTCGGCCGCTTCCGCCGCGTCTCCCAGTAACGCAAGCTGCTTATCGTCCTCGCGAGAGAAGGCTGTTTTACGGAACTCGTTTCGCAACTGCTCCAATTCGAGGGCAAGGGTCTGGAGGTCGATCTGTTGTTGGGCATCCGTGGATCGTTCGTACACGTTGACGACGCCCTGAGCGCCTTTCCCAAAGGCCCCTATGGAGCCGTAATTGTTGATTTGGTCGCCGTGGAAGACAGGACCGGCAACAGTCGGCGGGTGAACACGGTTCAAATCCGACAAGGGCCGATTGTTCCCCTGCGTCATGCTTGCCTTCTTTTCAGCATTTGGAAAAGCTTCAAACTCGCGCACCATGATCTCCAAGTCCGTCCGCAAGCTCGCCGCTACGGCATACATGCTTCGCTCAGCTTCTTGCGTAAGCACGTTGATGGCGGGCCCTCTACGCTGGAGCGTAAAGGCTTTGTGAAGGTGTGCTTTCTTGGTGCGGGCGTACCCGTCGATCTTGCCGGCGAGGAATGCAATGTCCGGACGGGAGACGTGACCGTTGCGCTTCTCGATCAAATCGACCCAAATCCGAAAGAGCGCGCGTACTGTCAGCTCAGCTCCGTCAATTTGAATCCGTCCGATGGACGCTTCCTGCTGACCGCTCCGCCCAACAGTCGATCCGGCGCGAGCCGCATACTCCCGTTGTGCTTCCTGAACCTTCTCGCGTGTTTCCTTGGAAATCTTTTCGACTTCCTTGTTGAACTTCAGTTGTGCGATCTGGTTTAGGTCCTCGTACATAGGGTTTTGCTTTGAATCGGCGAAATTGTAACGACCATTCTATCTCTTGCAGGGAAGCTGCGGATGACGGCGTGCGCAGCCAAATCGCTTACGCTGCTCTGCTATTCCGGGCGGGCCGAATGAAGGGCAAGGAAGCATGATCATGTCATGATCGCTGATTAGCCCAACTATTGAGCAGCGGTGCGAAATTTTCTGTAGTGCCTCTGGAGCCAAGGTATGGGGGAGACATCCTGCATTCTGATCTTGACTAGTTCCTCAAGGTCAAAATCTGAAAGGATCAGCAAAACTTTCCGGGGATTAGAATCATTGAATATCGAGATCTGTTTCCGAAGCAAGTTATGGCCGGGCGGTTTCCTGGTCACGATGTAACCCAAGCGGCCAATCCTGTCGCCTAAATAGGTGGCCGCTTGATTGAGAGCGGCCATCGTAAGATCGTCGGTGTTCTTGACCTCGAACATCACGAACAAGGACTCGTGGGACGTCCGCACGTAATCGAAGAAAGTCGCGTCCGAGTCATTCGTAAAAATAATGTCCCTACGTTCGGTACCGTCGATCGTGCGTTCCTCAAGGCGCCCGTCGATCAGGTCTGGACAGAACACGAATGTAAGAATGTCGAGGACAAGCCCCTGATACGCTGTAGCTTCCGACTGTCCTGTAGGGATCGCGGCCAAACGCACCAATAGAGATTCTCCCGTGCCGGCGGAGCCGTTTTCAAGCGGAGGCAAGATCGGCTGGGCTGCTGCCGCCTGTTGCTCCCGTTGCTTGATATAGGCGTCGATGATGGCGGTCTCTACGCGGCTTGTAGTTGTCACTTCGGCCTTTGAGGGCGCGCGTCCGGCCACTCTCCCGGTCCTGCTCCGAGCTTCCAGATAGGCTCGAAACTCAGTCTTGACGAAGTTGTCATAGTTGATCCATGGGAGTTGTCGAACTATTCTTCGAGGTACGAAGAGAATTGCCCTCCCGTCCTCAGAATTGACCGGGAGGTCATAATATCCGTCGCGCCAACATCTCTCCTTTGAGTCGTAGACATGGCTGATGGGGACTAACGACTGAATAGTCAGGTTATGAACCTCACACTGGCGTTGAGTATATCGAATCAAGTATTCCTTCAGGATGTTCGAGGCAATGTCGCCTACTCGATCAGGCCCTATTCCAGGCGAGATGAGCTGCATTTCTTCGACGTGCCTGATGCCGCGCTCCATAATCGCCGGCGACACCTTGAGCGAGCCGATCAAAAGAGTTGTCAAAATCTTGCCTAGTCCGGACCCTCTTTTGTCGCTCGCGCCGTATCCGAAACCAATTTCCGCCACTTCGGGAAAATCTAAGATGTATTTCGCCCCTAACTCGTCGTCTTTGGCAATCGCGCTGACCCCGTCTGCAAAGTGCTCGACAATGCTGGTATGGAGCGTCCGTAATTCAGGATCGCGGCTCTTGAAGAGAAGAAAGGGATCGATGCAGAGCGGCAAATCGCCCACGAGGCGAGGAATGACGAAATCAACTTCGAGCTGCCGCAGTTGCGGGAATACATTGGAGTCTTTGATCATTTTTGATATGGCTCGTATGTAATTCCATCTCTCGGAGATTCGTATAGAGGGATACCAATTCGATCTAGTTTCTCAAAATCGAAGAGCAATACATCGTCGTACTTTTTGAACCAAGTGTCTGATACAGGGCCGTCGGCCTTTGCTTTCACCTCAGATTTCCGAACGTATTCGTCATACTCGTCCGTCTGATCCTCGTCGCTGTCGACATCCTCTTCGGCGGGCTCGGAATCCTCTTCTTCGTCCTCAGCATCGTCCGAATCACTAGCATCACCATCATCTTCCTCGCTTGCCGAATCCTCTTGCTCATCCTCATCGATCTCGGAACTCTCTTGTTCCTCGTCATTGGTGTCCTCGGTATAGAAGCGAATCTCATCCTGCTCGGCAACTCTCAAAGCAGCAGCGATCGTCTGAAGCTCAGTTCCTGTCGTGGAATGTTTGTCGGCTTCCACCTCCAACATCGAAGTAAAACGTTCGCTGGCCTGTTGAAGAATTCGAAGCGATAGCAGGATATCTGGATAGCTCGGGTTGTCGCCTGCAGGCACGAAGGTTTTCAAACGATCCAGGTAAGCATCGCGAAATATGAGTGCCTTGGCATCCGCTATCTGTGAGTTGACCACTTCGACCAGCAGATCGGACGGAGGCACCATAGACTTGCTTTTGGTGAGTTTGTCGACTTCCTCGTATAGACCTCGAAGCTGGCTCGTCTGTGCCGAATGATTCTGATGCGCCTTTCTGATGCTGTCCGCGAACTTCCTATATTCATCCAGTGCGGTAACAGTTGAAGCTAACTGCTCTTTTCTCGAAAATTCCATCTGTCGCCTCTTTAACTGGTGTTGGTTGAATTACGGTTGTTTTATGCGTAGATTCGCCGGCAGCATTGCATCGATCTCATCGTCGTTGAAGGTGAAGTGGCCCCGTTTGATCATGTCATCTGCTGCTGCATACGCTTGCGGAGAGGTGTTCGGGGAAAATTTGTAAACAGCGGTGACTTCGCGGGTTATGACTTCGAGCGCACGTTCAAGCTGTTTCGTCTCAGTACCTGGCATATGGCACTGAGTAATGAGCAGCAGCAACTGTTCGCGTATCCACAGCAGTTCTTTGGCTGCGACGCGATGTTGACTTTCCTTTCCTACAGGATCGAAGCCAGATTGATACAGGGCAAACGCAACTGTGGCCGCAGCGAACAGTGCCGTCAAGATTAGGGCCCATGCGGGCTTGAGAACGGCCGATATTACAGCAAACATTGTGGTGAGCGCGGTAAGCAAGATATTGATGCGGTTCATCGTACAAGACTTACCTGCCCAAATTTCGCGTTCCTGCTCGTGAGTTTTATGAGTGTAGACAACGCGGCCATACAGCTCCCGCGCTGTGCCGAGGATGCATTCGCGCTCCGGACCGACGCTCATGCCTGCAACAATGCCCCGAGCAACATGGACGTCCCCTGAAAGGTTGTACCGAAAATCTTCTGCCATTCAAGGGTGGCCGAGTACGGCTTATCTTGTTTCTCGAATTCGCAGGCTTTCACGGCGCGGGCGTAGGCAGACTGGGCTTTCGTTCCCCAGCAATCACCAAGTTCGATCCACTCTTCAGTGCCTGGTACCCGTGTCCTGCCGTCAACGTAAAGCAGAAGGAACTGGAAGAAGTCGCGCACCATCCAATCGTAGTAAAAGACCGTCTGGCTCCGAAACTGCCATTGGTTCACGAAAATGACAGCAAGGACCTCTAGTGAAATTGACTTCAATTCAACGTTGCAATCGTACTTCCATGCCTTCAGCATTTTTGTAAGGTGCCTCGCCTTCCCTTGGGTGGCGAGGTCTGCAGCATGAAGCTGTTTATATTCCTCAACCGGGTTTGCGATCTTCCAGCTTCCCATACCGGAGGTATAGGCCGTCAGGAAAGTGCCATCGAGCATACGGAAGGCCGGGACGACCTCAACGTGATAGCTCTTGAACGGTGCCTTGACAATTTGGCCGTCAGCCTTGAGTGATGTGGTCGGGAAGGTGACGAGAAGCGGGGCCTTTAACTCTTGGAGCAATTGGGACTGCCCATTGCCAGACACGGCGTTGACACGGGTGTAGACGTCCCACGGAAGGATAAAGAGCATGTCCAGGTCAGAATGGTTGCTGGAACCGCAGTCCTTCCCATACGAACCGACCTTGACGTAACAACTCGAATCGAAGACGAGCTTGTTCGGGTAATACTTTGCAAAAAGTGAGCGGGCAATCCGCTCCGCCTTGCCGTCAGCGTCTTTCCGATCGTCTGTTGACAATTCCAGCTCTTTGAGAAAACTGTCGAAATGGGAGATTACATAATTCCACACGGCACACCTCCGTCTACGCCTTGCGCCTTTGGCGTGCTGCTGGGGACGCGATCTCCAGAGCGCAGGTGAGAATTGAAGTATAGCACATCTGTGATTTTTTCACAGATGTGCGCCACTTTCCATTTGGAATTTCGGTTAAGAAGTGCTAAAGTGTGAATGTTTCGCAGGGTGATTCAATGATTATTTCTCTTTCCGTATCCAATTTCCGCTCCTTCCACTCTGAGGAGACTTTTTCGTTAGCTGCCAGCAACCGCCTGGCTGGAGCACATGATGAACATTTGGCTCCCATACCGCACTCCGATCAAAATGTATTGAGAATTGGTGTGTTGTACGGCGCCAACGGCGCTGGTAAATCTAATCTATTCAAGGCTTTACGGTACATCAAGTCGGTGGCGCTCGGGCGAAGAGAAAAAGGAAGGGGCACAGCGCGCGAACCATTTCGGCTTGCCGGGACTAAGGAAGAGCCTTCTACTTTCGATCTGCAATTCATCGCCGCCGAGAAGCTGTACAGGTTCGGTTTTAAAACCGACGACCAGCGAATCACGGAGGAGTGGCTCGCGGAAGTGATCGGAGGGCGAGAGAAGACCATTTACGAAAGAATTACGAATGCCGACGGGCAAGTAACCGTTGAGGCACCCGGTCTCAAGGGTCTAGGCGAAAAGCTGACGGCCCTAGTGACTGTGGGTGGCCCGCAAAACCAGAGCTTCCTGGCAACAGTAAACGTGACCCTGAACAAGATGGATTACGGCGACCATTTGCGGAGCGTTCTCCATTGGTTCAAAGAAGGGCTCGAGCTGATTGGCCCTAACGTGCCGTTCGGCCAACTTGGCCCTTATCTCGCGGACAATCCTGAGTGTCTGGAGTTTGCTGGCTCGTTCCTGAAATCTGTGTCCACTGGGGTTGACCACCTACAAGTCTCGAAAAAAGAGATTACAGAGGAAGAGTTGCGCAGTCTGCTACCACCCGATCTAGTTTCGCGGGTCCTAAAGGGACTTATTGAAGACGACGAAGGATCAGCTCTCGTCCGTCTCACCGAAGGAAACGAACTGTTGATCGAGCGGTCCGGCGAAAATCATTTCTATCGAATCACGGTACGTGCTGCTCATCAGAGTCAAACGGGTGCGATTGTCCCGTTTGAACTAAGTGAGGAATCTGACGGGACAAAAAGGCTTTTAAATTTGATGCCAGCACTTCATGGCTTGCACTCCAGCACAAAGGTATATTTCATCGACGAGATTGATCGAAGTTTGCACCCTAATCTCGTTTGGGAGTTCGTAAATTTTTATCTGAAATCGTGCAATGGATGCCAAGCACAGGTCATCATCACAACTCATGAATCGAGCTTATTGGATTTGGATCTTCTGCGGCGCGACGAAATATGGTTTGCAGAGAAAGATTCGACCTCTGCAACCCGGCTTTACTCGCTTACTGATTTCAATGTTCGGAAAGACCTGGAGATTCGAAAGCACTACCTGAAGGGTCGTTTCGGAGCAGTGCCCTTCTTAGGTGATCTGGACCGTTTGCTCGCCGAGACGGTGCATACATCATGAGTTTGCTTAATCGACAACCGAGGCCAATTCCGACAAGAGATAAAGACCCCGCCAGCCTTCGAGATGATCGCCTCTTTATCATCGCTTGCGACGATACCTATGCTCCAGCGCAATACTTCAGCTTTTTCCGGCTGACGCGAGTCAAGATTCACGTCATACCAACCCCACAAGACGGGAGTTCCGTGGCGCAGTACGTTCTGCAACGCCTTTTGGCCTACGGTTTTGAGGAGGACGACGAGCGTTGGATGCTGCTTGATACAGATCACGTAATTCAAGGAACTCACCTGAGAGGCTTCCTTCAGGCATTGCGTGAAGCTGCAGATCAAGGGGTCAAGGTTGCACTGAGTAAACCGTGCTTTGAGCTTTGGCTGTTGTTGCACCATGTAGATGAAGCAGGAGTGACGGCCCTAGAAAACGCGGCGGAGGTGGAATCCGCTCTGCGGAATACTCTCGGCGAGTACAACAAAACCAATCTGAAGGAGGAGCACTACCCTCCTGCCACGGTAGGACAAGCATGCGAACGAGCTGAACGTTTAGACCTCACGGTCGAAGGCGGTGAAATCCCAAACGGAAATACGAGCCGCGTGTATCAGCTCTTAAGAGCGATTGCGAGCAAGTCATTACCTTCTCAACTGCCAGTTGAGCTTCACGGATTATTACCGAAATGATGCGGGGCCGTCGGAGAGCTGCGAAGCAGACGCCTCCAATACCGGCATCGCTGTTTAGTTGGCGCTGATCCTGGTGGCTCACGGTCTGGAATGATGCAGCATAGCACGCTGACCTCATATATCTAGCGGGGTCGAGAGCGCGCAAAGGCAGTAGACGTGTAGAGCTGTCAAGAAACGCACTAGTCGATACATTGCTGCGCAGTCGAATGACGCGGAACTATGCGCTCATACTGAGCCTTAACAAACCCCTCCCAGGAGACTCCTGCCATCGACCGTTAGAGCGCTTGTTCCAATCCCAGCCCTACGACCGGCTCTGCTACGGATTGGAAAATCTGCACGGCCGCAGTCTTACTAATATCGTGGCTGAGATTGCGGCTCAGTGACGCCGCATTGTTGGTAAAGATCTGAGCATCATGGCTGGCGCGTGAGACGGACACATACGCAAAGCGCGAACTAATCAGGTCGGGATGGGTATGAGTATCGACGTTAACCAGCACCAGATCTGCGGTGAGTCCCTGGGAACTGTGGCTGGTCACCGCGTAGCCATGATCGAAGTGCCGCATCTGATTGGCGTCAAAGCTTACGGATTTCCCATTGTCCATTTTCACGGAGAACTGACCGCCTGTGTCGATCTGCTGCACCGTGCCAAGGTCGCGGTTGGAAACGCCTAACTCTTTGGACGGCGCTGTAAAGCCTAGACGGTCGCCAACGGAAAATTCCCGCTCCAGCTCACGGTATATGTTGACTCCGTATAGCCGGGCGGGGTTGTAGGTGACGGTAGCTCCGTCTTCTTTCTGAACGGTTAGCAGGTTGTCTTTGGGTTGGGTCCCGACAACCTTGGTATAGCTTTGTCTTTCGATACCGATGTCGTTGCTGCCGCGCGGATAGTAGAGCACGTCACCCACGGAGTAGCGGGCGGCCCAGGTACGGTCGGCGCCGGTCATGTCGGAGCGGGGAGCGAGTACGCGCATCGTATGGTCCTCTGAGGCGACCGCGCCGAGGGCCTTTAATTCGGAACGAACCGCCTGATTGATCTGACGGCGCGAGGCGTTATCGGGAGAAACAACAATGGTGTTGTCCGGGTTGGCGGCGTAGCTCCGGGCAATCGCCGCGATGCGCTGCTGCGGATCGGCAATCTCAGTCACGCGGCCTTGCTGTTCTAGGAGCGCCACACCCTCAGCGATTTCGCCGCGTGACAAATGCTCGACCGCCTTCAACAGCTCTCCGCGTCTTTGGCACCGCTTGTAGCGGCTCTCATTTCCCGTTGAAATGCCACTGTTCCGTCCGAGAAACATTCAGCCGATACGTAAAAGCGATCACCCGATAAATAGGAAGTATTGGACGGCGTGATTGACCACGCCTAATTCTCGGCATATCGCGACTGCATTCCGGGTCGCAGGAGGTGCCGATGTCCCGTAACATCCGAATCGTAGTTCCGCTGAAGACGGCCCAGGCAATGCGCAGATGGATTCATCCATTCGCGTTGCTTGCCGCCGTATGCCTTTTCCTTCCCATCGCCGCGTATGCGCAGTCCGGTTCGCCGTTCGATAGCGGACTCACTGCAATTCAAACCCTCTTCACCGGCACGGTCGCGAAGGTCGCCAGTCTGATCGCGATTGTGATCGGCGGCTACGGCTTCGCGCACGGAGAACCCGGCGCGAAGAAGACGCTCGCCGGCGTCGCCGCAGGCACCGGAATCGCGGTGCATGGCGACCAACGTACTGAGCTGGCTGTGGGGTACCTAAACACAGCCGCTTTCTACCTCTCAATCGTCACACGCCAACTTCTCAAGTGTGAGGGGCTTTATGCAGACACACACCACAAGCCGCCGGAGCAACCGGGTCTTCAAGAGCCTGCATAAGCCCCTCACGTATTTGGGCGTCGAGCGCACGCTGTTCTACTTCGTCTGCGTCGGCGCGGTGGGCACGTTCAACATCTTCAATTCGATTCTTGCCGGTATTGCCGTTTTCATCGGAGGCTATGCTTTCGGTCATTGGGTGACCGCGAGCGATCCGGCATTTCTTCGCATCCTTGCCAAATCCGAGAAATACAAGCTCCGCTATGACGCAGCCAAGCAGGGCGTCCCGCGCGTGGAGGTGGTCTGATGCTCCGCCTCGACAGGGTCATCAAGCCGTGGAAGGAGAGCGCGTCTCTCAACGACCACATCAACCTCTATGGGTTCTGGAACGAGACGACGTTCCTTACGAAGTCCGGCGATCTTGGGATGGTGCTGCAGCGTTCCCGGCGTGGACTACGAGAGCCTTGACCACGCGGAGCAGGAGTATGCCGTCAAACGGCTGGAGGCTGCCTTGAAGGCATTCGGCCCCGGCTTCCATATTTACCAATATCTCTTCAAGCAGAACCGGCCAGAGATTCCATTCGCGTCATTATGACGATGCCGTTGTGGAAGCCGCCATCGACCAGCGGCGGCAGTTCTTTGAAGCCAAGCGCGACCATCTCTACCAGGTCGAAATCTTCTACTGCATCGTCCTCGAAGGAGCGCGGTCGAAGACCGGCGTAGGCGCGGCACTCGCGCCGTCTCTTCCGTGATCCCGCTGGGGCGGTCGGTGAACTGCGGGCGCAGTTCACCAACAACAGCATGAAGACCTTGCTGCGGACGCAGATCGAAGCCGACCTTGCGCGGCTTGAGCAGCGCGTCCAGGCGTTCGCCCGGCAGCTTGCGGACTTTATGCAGATCGAAGTTCTTAACCAGCAGGGACAGCTCCGGTTCTTTCGCCGGCTGTTGAATTTCGATGAACGGCGCATCGCGGGCAAGCCGCAGTCCACGCAGTTTCTCGACTATCAGGTCGTGAACTCGAATATCGAGGCCGAGCGAGATCATCTGCGCGTCGGCGACCATTTTGTCCGCGTGCTCACGATGAAAGAGGCCATAACCGAGACGCGGCCTTTGGTGCTGGACTCACTGCTAAAGATCGCGGGCAACTTCTATGTCGTGACCGAGTGGACGCCGCTTGCAGCGGACAAGGCGCGGAAGGAAGTCACCAAACGCCGCCGCCACTTCAATATGTCGAAGACCGGCTTTGTGTCGCAGATGGGTAACGATGCGACGAAGACGAATCCCGCGCGATGTACTGGTAGATGAGTCGAAGCAGGCCGACATTGAGAATCTTGGCGATTGCCTGCGTGCTCTGGGTGACGGACAATCGCTGGGCGATTTCTCGCTCACGATTGTTCTGTACGGGAAGGCGAAGGCAGAGCTTGACCAGCTCGTAGGCGAGTTCACCGGCGTTTTCACCAACGCCGATGGCAATCTCTTCGTCGAGACCTACAACCAGCTCAACGCTTACTTCGCCACGGTGCCCGGCAACTACGCGCTCAATCTCCGCAAGCTGTACCTGCTGAATACGAACTACGCCGATCTCTCGTTTCTCTTCACGATCCTTCCGGGCGAGAAGACGAACGCGCATCTCGGCACGGAATACCTTGCCGCGCTCGAAACGGACAACAGCACGCCGTACTTCTTGAACCTGCATAACGGCGAGGTCGCGCACACGCTCATCCTCGGAATGACCGGGAGCGGCAAAAGCTACTTTTGCAACTTCATCCTGCAGAACGCCCAGAAGTATGCGCCGCTGACGTTCATCTTCGACATCGGCGGGAGCTTCCAATCGCTTACGACGATCTTCGGTGGTAGCTATCTGAACGTGGGCCAGGAGGCCCGCGACTTCACCATCAATCCCTTCTCTCTGCCGGAGACGAAAGAGAACCTGCAATTTCTCTTCAGCTTCTTCCGCGTGCTCATTGAAGGTACGGAGCAGCGTTACCGGCTCGACTTCAAAGAGGAACGCAAGCTGTGGGATGGGATCGAGCGGATGTACATGCTGGAGCCCGACCAGCGTACTGTCTCCAACTTTGGCAACATCATCGGCGAGTTGAAGGAGCGGCTGCACCGCTGGACACGCGGCGGTCAATACGGGTTTCTGTTCGACAACGCGGAAGACACACTTTCGTTCAGCCGCTTCCAGACTTTCAACTTCGCCGGCTGGGGCGATGCGCCGGAGGTATTGGAGCCACTGCTGTTCTATGTCCTGCATCGGGCCAGCAACGAGATCGCCGATCCGAAGAAGCTCGCAACTTTCAAGATGTTCCTGCTGGACGAGGCATGGCTCTTCATCAAGAACGAGACAATCAGAAACTACGTCGTTCAGGCACAGAAGACGTGGCGCAAGCATAACGCCGCGATGATTCTCGCCACGCAGTCCATCAAGGAGCTTGAGGAGTCGGGCATGTTGCAGATCGTCTCCGAGAGCTGCCCGACAAAGATATTCCTTGCGAACCCGGAGATGAACCGCGACGTTTACCGCGAGGCGTTCCATCTGAACGACACGGAACTTGATCTTATCGGCGGCCTCGTTCCGCCAGGGCAGATGCTCATTCGCAAGGCGCAGTCGAGCAAGAAAGTTCAGTTGAACGTCGATTCGGTTTCGCATTGGATGGCGACCAACAACGCCCGCGACAACCTCAAGAAGCGCGATTACTTCGCCCGCTTCGGCATTGCCGACGGCCTGCGCCGTCTCGCCGAAGACTTTCCCTTCCGGCCTCGCACGATGGCCGTCACCGTCACCGACAACCGCAAAGGAGCAACCGCATGAACCGCACACTCATCTTTATCGCCGGGATCGCCCTGGCCCTCCCCTCCGCTGTGGCCGTCGCGCAAGAGGCGTCGGCGCGCACCGTTCAATACCATTCGCAGGACATCGTTCCTATCCACGCCAAGCTGAAGTACACCACGCTCATTCAAGTTCCGCCGACCGAGAAGATCATGGAGGCCGCGACCGGCGACAAGGACTTCTGGGTTGTGGATGTAGTCGGCAACTTCTGCTTCGTCCATCCGGCCAAGGCGGGTATCAGCTCCAATCTCAACCTCATCACCGACAAAGGCAACATCTATTCGTTCACGTTGCAGGATGTCTCCGGCACGTCGCAAGCGCCGGATCTCAAAGTGCTCATCGTGCCCGCCGACCAGTCCGCCATCGTAGCGTCGTCAGGTCCTCCGCAATATGTACCGTCCGCCCAATTGGAGCAAACCGAACAGAAGCTCGCCGCGCTTCAGTCCCATGTAGGCCAGGCGGTCGATGAGTACAAGAGCGCGTACCCCATGCAGTTGAAATTCGATTACAACTACAAAGCCAACGAAGCGCCCTTCGATATTCAGTCGATCTATCACGACGACAAGTTCACCTACATCAAGACTAATGCGCCGGAGAAGTTTTCGGTCTACGAGATGAAGGACGGCAAGCCGAACCTCATCAGCTACGACCTTCGCGATGGCACATACATCATTCCGAAGGTGATGGACTCGGGCTACGTCGAGTTGGGCAAGAAAAAGATGGAATTCACGCGGAAGGGGTAGTGCCATGCCAGAGCCGGAATTGACCACGAAAGCGACCGACCCGAAAGGCGTGCTCCAGAAGAACATGAAGATGTTTGTGTTCCTTGGGGCTTGCGCTGCTGGTGATCCTTGCCGCCATCTTCAGCTCTGGCGGTAAGAAGTCGTCTACCCAGGCGGCGTCCAAGAACCAGCCTCCGCAGCCGATGGTGCAGGACAACACGGATAACAACGTCGCTGACCTGAAGAATCAGCTTGAGGCCGAGAAGGAAAAGGAGCAACAGGCTTCGCTTGCCGCTACGGCCGCTGGCGACCCCGCGCTGAAGAATGCCACGCCTGCCCAGCAGGCGGCCGCAGCGGGATACACGCCTAGCGGGCTTCCCGTGGGTTGCATTCCCGGTCAGCCGTGCGGGCCAAACGGCTATCCCCAGCAACCGGGCGTTAACCAACCTTCACCGGCGCAGCAGGAGGAGCAGCAGATCGCCGCGAAAGACCGAGAACGCGCCTATAACGCTCGATTCTCCTCGAATCTGGCTTACAGCCGCCCCCCAGACCCGCCACCGAGTCAAATAGCCCCGGCTGGCTCTCAGTCCAGGAATCCTAACGGGCTTGCTGTTGGCGACTCCAATATGATTGCTCCCCGCGCAGCGGGGGAGCAACCACAAGCGCAGACAGCCCAGGCTCCCAAGCGTGCGCCCGAAGTCAATATAGATTCGGCGTCCGGCCAGCCTTACGTTATCTACGAGGGCACGATGTTGGACGCCGTGCTAATGAATCGCTTGGACGGTGATGCTGTGGGGCCGGTCAAAGTGCTCGTCTCGAATCCGGTCTACTCACACGATCACCAGCATGTCGTCATCCCCGATGGAACGATCGTACTGGGCGAGGCAAAGAAGATCGGTGCGTCCGGCTTTGGACAGCAGCGCCGAATGGCAGTTGCATTCCATCGGATGATTATGCCGGACGGCTACTCCGTCGATCTTGACCAGTTCCACGGCCTCGACCAGATCGGCGAAGAAGGTTTGAAAGACAAGGTTAACAATCACTACCTCGAAATCTTCGGGGCCTCAATTGCGTTGGGCGTGATCGCCGGGGCCGGTGAGATTACCCAGGGTGGAGGCGTGATTTCCACGAGCGGTTCTCAGGCGTTTACTACGGGAGCCGCAGGCAGTGTGTCGCAGTCGGCAACCTCCATCCTTGATCGCTTCATCCAAATACCACCGACCATCACCATCCGCGAGGGACATCGAGTGAAGGTCTACTTTACGCAGGATATGTTGTTGCCTGCGTACCTTGTAGAAAGAGAAGCCAAGAAAGGCACGGAGCCAACCCCAGAACAGGAAGGTTGTCGCGGCTGCGACACTGAGCATCCTGTCGCAATTGCTCGCGCATTACTACGCCATCATGTCGGGCTTCGTCGATCCGGGGCAGATGGTCAAGCAGCTTCCCATGCTGATCCTTTTGGTACTCGTCAACGGCTTTATTCTGCTCAAGATTCCGGCTATGACGGCAACCATCTTCTCCGGGCATACCGGCGGACACGACGCCGGCACTGGAATCATTTCGGGTCTCGCAACGACCGCAGTGGCAGGCTGAGGAGTTGACACCATGACCAGCACAGCAACCAAAGCCACACCTGAGATCACCCGCGCGGCGGAACGCTACCTCGAACAATACGGCGATCCGCTGGTGATGAACACCTATCTTAAGGTCACGATCCTGTGCCTTGTGGTCGTCTGCCTCGCGCTCGCCGCGCTCGTCTACAAGAGCCAGAAAGCGCTTATCAATGCTCACCCATTGATTGTGCGTATCAACGATGTTGGCCGGGCCGAAGCGATCGACTATCGCAACTTCCAGTACCGTCCCCAGGAAGCCGAGAACAAGTATTACCTCTCCCGCTGGGCGGAGCTTTATTTCAACCGCAATCGCTTCACCATCGAGCGCGATCAGACCAACGCTCTCTACTTCCTCAACAGCGACGTGCAACGCGCCGTGATCGAGCAGGAGCGGAAGGACAACATCATCCTCACCTACCGGAATGACAGCACCCTTCCGTATGTGGATGTGGAGATCAAGAACGTCGTGCTTGACGACCTCCGATTGTCCCCATATTCGGCACGGATCGAGTTTGAAAAGGTGTACACGAACCCAGCGGATCATACCGAACTCAAGCGGGAGCGATGGACGGCCAGCGTGACCTACGTCTTCCGCGAGAACGTGAAGAACAATGAGCTGGCCGTGAACCCTCTTGGTTTGACCATCGTGCGTTTCCGGGCCGACCAGGCGTTCGACTAAGGATGTATCGACGATCCAGAGGCTTTCCATGTCCTTTCATGCTGTCAATCCGGCTGCTTTCCACTCCCTGTCCCCGTGCATGATTGAGCGGGCTGTCGTGAGCGCCCAGACCTGCAACGTCGGTGGCGAATCGTGCGCCTCTTGCAAAGGACATGCCAACTCGAATCGAGCTGCGTTTGTGGCGAACTTCCGCAGCCTGAGTGCGGATGAGAACTTTGCTCCCTCATGTGTCTGCCGGTATGTATCCCGCCTTTTGCTCGGTCACTGCTTCGGGGCCTATCCGGCGCCCTGCGGCAGCTCGCTCTTCTGCTTCGGCTTCGCCGCCCTACGGGTTACGGTTTCCGTACCGGACCCTCCGTAAATGCAGAGCTTCGGCACTTGGGAGCCGGGCCCTCTCGCTTGGCTCCGCCCGGTGTGACCCGAGCAAGATCGGGAAATTCAACAAACGGAGACACGACCATGTATCAGAACAAAGTAACCCTCATCGGCTTCCTCGGCAACGACGCAGAAGTTCGCACCAACAACAACCGCAGCTTCACAGTTCTCTCGCTGGCAACCAAGTCCTCCTACAAGAAGGACGGCAAGTACATCTCGCACACCGAATGGCACCGTTGCGTGGTCTTCGGCAAGCTCTCTGAGTTCGCCGGCACGCTCAAGAAGGGCGCACATATCCAGGTCGAGGGCGAGTTGCGCAGCCGGGAGTACGACAGCAAGAAGACGGACTCAAAGCAGCGCATCTGGGAGGTGCGGGTCGATTCGATCCTGAAGCTCGACCGCGCCGAGAAGGCCGCCCCGGAAGAGCAGGAACACGACGAGTTCAACCAGGAGGACGAGGCCGCATAAGCCTCTTTCTCTTTACCCACGGAAGCCCGGCTAACCCGCTGGGCTTCCATCGCTGTGAGGCCCCGCTATGAGCTTCGAGTTGATCCTTCCATTCCTTCGCCCCATTGAGCCGCTGTTGCTCGACGACAGCATCAGCGAGATCATGGGCAATCCCGATTCGTCATGGTGGTACGAACGGGACGGGATCATGCGTCGGGAAGAGACTGTTTGCTTCGACGCCGGCAGGCTCCGCACCGGCCTCGAAGTCATTGCCAACCAGCTCGGCAAACATCTGGACGAAGACAACCCCGTACTGCACGCGCAGCTCCCTGACGGGAGCCGCCTTGCGGCGGTCATTCCTCCGGTCGTGCGGCCTTCGCCCGCACTTGTCATTCGGAAGTTTCCCAGCCACCATTACACGGTCGATGACCTCATTGCTCGCGGCACGCTAACGCAGCCGCTCGCTGACCTATCTGGCCGGCACAGATCGCGGCTGGAAAGACCGTGCTTATCAGCGGCGGAACATCAACGGGAAAGACAACTGTACTCCGCGTTCTGGCGAACGCCATCCCCGAGGATCAGCGCATCGTCGTTATCGAAGATACCTCCGAATTGCACATCAAGAAGCCGAACATGCTTGCCGTCGAATGCCAGACCGATACGTTCAAGGCCAACGTCACTTTCGACGATCTTCTCAAGTCCGCTCTCCGCTGGAGACCGGACCGGATCATCCTGGGCGAAGTGCGCGGAATCGAGGCGCGGACGCTACTCGATTCGCTCAATACCGGTCATGCCGGTTCGCTCGCCACAATCCATGCCAATTCCGCCGAGAAGGCCCTGCATCGCTTCGCCAATCTCGTCATGCGGAACCACGCGCAATCGACCTTCGTTGACACCGAGGCGGAGATTGCTGAGGCCGTCGATTTCATCGTGCATGTCGAGCGGCATTCCAGGCCGCCGCGTCATCCGCGAAGTGCTCGCTCTTCGCGGCTTCGACCGGGATGCCAAACGCTTCCAGATCGAGTCCGTTTTCGCCAACGAATCAACATCTCAATTCCATCACCTAAAGGAGTACCGAAATGCCTCTACTTGAAGTCAGCCAAAACAAGAAAGTCAGCGCCTCCATCCACCTTACCGAATCTACTGCGATGCAACTGGACCAGTACGCGGCCTTCATCCACACCTCTGCGGACAGCGTGATCGAGGAGGCCCTTGGGTATGTCTTCGCCAAGGACAAGGAGTTTCAGGAGTTCCTGAAATCTCCCGATGCCGCCAAGGTATCTCCTACGCTGCGCATCCGTAAGGCTCCCCAGGCACCCCAGCCCGTTCAGGCGGCGGATGGCGTCAGGAAGCCTGTCGCAGCATCCAGCACTCCACAGAATGGTGGCGCTCGTCTCAGTGAGGTTCGCGCATGAAATTCGTTCCGGTGCAAGGCGCGGTGCTGCGCACCGGATAAACATTTGACACTCCATCCCTGCGAGGGTTGGCGTTCGCTACCGAAAGATAGCGAACGGTAGCGGAAGCAGAATGAGTGGCTTAGAGAAAAACGGTAGCAATCGGTAGCGGATGGTTGCGATTGCTGGGAGAGGGATTTATGGCCGAACTTCAGATGCCTGCAGCGACCACGACAGCACTTGCGCGGCCTTCGGTGCGTAGCCGACAGATCGGCGTGCGCGTCACGGAGGACGAGTACCAGTCGCTTGAACGCACGGCATGGTCGAGCGGGCAGAAAGTCGCTGACTGGGCGCGCGATCAGTTGTTGCAGCGTATGGAGCGTGCTGAGGAGGATCGAGTCTCCGCCCACGTCTTCACCGAATTGATTGGCCTACAGATGCTCCTCATGGGCTTCTTTTCACCGCTGTTACAGGGCCAGCGGCTCACGCCTGAGCAGTATCAGGAGATCGTCCGTTCCGTGCAGACCGGCAAAGGAAAACGGGCCAAGGAACTGCTTATGCAGCGTCTTGGACAGGAGGAGAAATAGTCATGGCAAGCGAACAGAAGTGGGGCCGCAAGGAGTCGATCATCTGGCCGCCGCGCGGCTTTTATTACACCTGGGGCGCGGCGTTTTTCGCTGTGCTGCTGACAGGATTTCTCGTCTTCCTGCGCTTCAATTTCGGGCTTGGCCCACTGGAGCGGTACTACTTGCCGTACTACGTCCGCTCCGCCATGAGCATCCGGCCCACGGCGAAGTTTCAGCTTGTCTACCTCAGCGACGGAAAGCATTTCCAGCTTGCCGTTCCCGACGACGTGGACAACGGCGCGACGCCGCAGCCGTCCGGTAAACCGCTCCCGATGGAGATCAGCAATGCAGCGAAGAGCAAGGGCTATCGTTGGTTGTTGCGGGAGCCGGAACGGGTTTACCCAACCACGCCGGTTCACCTGTTTCTGAAGCAGGATGTGTACGGAGGTGGCGGCATCTGGCAGATGTTCTCCATGCAGGTGTACTTTGGCGTCGCCGTCTTCCTGTTGCAACTGCCCCTTGCCCTTCCGAAGGACATCAAGCGGCGCAAGGAACTGCGATACGGGCGCAGGCTCAAAGGCCCGTTGCTGGTCGATGCCAAACAGTTCAACGCCGCCGTCATGGGCGATGGCATCGGCATTCAGACGAAGGACACACCGGACCTGCTTCGCATCCCGGCCAGAGCGGAGAATCAGCATATCCTCGCCATCGGTGACACCGGTTCCGGCAAGACAAGCGTGATCCGCCAGTTCGCGTACCGGGTGCAGGAACGCAAGGAGTGCGCCATTATCTACGACCCCGCGGGCGAGTTCATTCGGCAGTTTTATGAGGAGACGCGCGGCGACATCGTGCTCAACCCCCAGGATGCGAGGATGCCGTACTGGAATCCCGCCGATGAGGTGGACGACGAGCCCGAGGCGCTTGCGTTGGCCGAGTCTTTCTACCAGCCCGACCAGATTCAAAATCAGTTCTTCGTCGATAGCCCACAGAAGATATTTGCGTACCTCATCAGCCAGCATCCGAAGCCGCGCCCGGAAGACCTTGTGCAGTGGATGTCCAGCAAGCATGAGATCGAGATGAAGCTCAAAAATACCGAGCACGCGGTGCTGGTAGACCAGACAGCGGGGCCGCAACGCGCGGGTGTCTTGAGTTCGCTTAACAAGATTGCGAGTACGCTGCGGATGCTACCGACAGTGGCGGACCATCCGGTCGCCGAGTGGAACGCGAAAGCATGGTCGGAGCATCGCAAAGGGTGGATATTTCTCACGTCCACCACGACGACACGCAAGGCCATCCGGCCTCTGCATTGCGTGTGGCTGGACATGCTGGTGATGCACCTGTTGTCTGCCCGCAGGCCAGATCAGAAGCGCGTCTGGTTCCTGATCGACGAGCTTGCCAGCTTGCAGAAGTTGCCGCAGCTCCATACGGCACTGACGGAGAATCGGAAGTCCGAGAATCCGGTCGTACTCGGCTTCCAGGGACGCAGCCAACTTGAGACGCGCTATGGCAACGATGCGGAGGCGATGCTGTCGCAGCCTGCCACCAAAATCTTCTTCCGCACCGACGAGCCGCGTGCGGCGAAATGGATCTCGGACAACATCGGCGAGGTGGAGATTGAACGTCTGCGGGAGACGCACTACGACGGCGGCAACAAGAGCAAAAACTTCACGCTGGAGCGCCTTCGGGAGCCGCTGGTGATGCCCTCTGAGATACAGGGCTTAGTGGACCTGAGCGCATATCTAAAGTATGGAAATCATGTTGCACATTTCTCCATTCCGTTCGTGCAACTGGAGGACAAGCACCCGGACTTTATACGCCGCCAGCGAACTACTCCCCCGAATCTCCCCGGCGATGCTGTTCAACCTGAAACCGACACGGCAGCCAGCATCGAACAGACCACCGGCGATGACCTCGGAATGCAGGTGGCCTGATTATGCTGACCATCTCCAGCGCGATCTCGGCAGGCCAGGCGCAGACGTATCATGCCAAGGAGTTCACCGCCAAAGAGCAGAGCTATTGGAGCCAGAAGCAGACCGTGGAAGGCGAGTGGCAGGGCAAGCTCGCTGAGCAGTTCGGGCTCGTTGGCGGTGTGGGGCCGCAGGAGTTCGCACGCTTGAGCCAGGGCCAGCATCCTTCCACCGGCGAGCAGTTGGTCCAGCATCGTGCCGCCCACCAATATAAGGATGAGCATGGGAAGGCCGTCACCAGCATGGAGCATCGCGCTGGCTGGGATGCGACGTTCTCCGCTCCAAAATCCGTATCGCTGACGGCCCTGGTGGGTGGTGACGACCGGCTGCGCGAGGCCCACCGCGAGGCAGTCACCGTGGCGTTGCGGGAGTTGGAGCATTACACGCAGGCACGCATCGGCAGCAATCATCCGGCCGAGACGACGGGCAAGTTCGTTGCCGCCAAGTTTGAGCACGATACCGCCCGCCCCGTCGATGGCTATGCCGCGCCGCAGCTTCATACTCATGCCGTCGTCTTCAACATAACGGAACGCGAGAACGGACAACCGCGAGCCTTGCAGGAGCGGGCGCTCTTCCAGTCCCAGCAATTTGCAACTGCCGTATATCAATCGGAGCTGACCTATCGGCTGTCGCGATTGGGGTATGAGTTGGCGCCTGGCAGAAGCGGAGCGCCGGAGAGTCGGGGATATACGCAGGAGTATCTCGATGCCTCCAGTCCGCGCAGCCAGCAGATTCGCGAGCACATGGAAAAGATGGGTGTGGACAGTAAAGCCGCGGCGCAGATCGCGGCCCACGCTACGCGCGACCGGAAGCAGATGGCCGGGCCGGAGGCGACGCTGGCAGCGCACCAGCGGCTTGCCGCCGACTTCGGCAACCAGCCGCAGCAAGTCATCGCTGCTGCCCAGGAACGTGCCCACAGAACCGAGCACGCCGAAAAGAAATCGCCCGTCCAGCTTGCTCACGAAGCCGTGACCTTTGCTCGCGACCGGCTCTACGAGCGCGAGGCGGTGGTGGACGAGCGGCACTTGTTTCGCGATGCGCTCCGGCGTGGCATGGGCGAGGTGCGGTACCCGGAGATGCGGTGCGCCTTTGAGTCGCGGCTCTCCCAAGGGGAGTTTCAGACAGCGCGGCAATCTCCCCATGCCTCAGCCCGTCAGATCACAACCGAACGCATGGTGGCGATGGAGAAAGAGATCGTCCAGACTATGCGAGCAGGGCAGGGCCAGGCATCGCCCGTGCTGTCGCACTTCGCGGCATCTCAGGTGGCGGAACGCCAACCGCATCTGAATCGAGCGCAGCAGACTTCCATTGAGCAGGTGCTTACCTCTCCCGACCGCATTCAGGCCATCCAAGGCTATGCGGGCGTGGGCAAGTCCACGGCCCTCTCCGCCATCCGCGAAGGGGCCGAGTCGGCAGGTTACGCCGTCGAAGGATTCGCACCCACTTCGCGGGCCGCGCAACAGCTCCGCGACTCCGGTATCTCCGCCACAACCTTGCAGGGGTTCCTTGCACGCGGCGGCCAGGAGCAGGCTGCCGGCGATCCTGCCGCAAGGCACTTCTACATGCTGGACGAGTCCTCGCTGGCTTCCACCAAGCAGGTGCGTGAGTTCCTCCACAAGGTTGGCCCGCAGGACATGGTTCTGCTGGTAGGCGACATCCGCCAGCATCAGGCCGTCGAGGCCGGCAAGCCCTTCGAGCAGTTGCAGCAGGCTGGGATGCGCACCGCGCAGCTCGACCAGATCGTGCGCCAGAAAGACCCTGAGCTATTGAAGGTGGTCGAGCATCTGTCGAAGGCTGATGTAGTGACCGGGATTCAGATGTTGCAGGAGCAGGGGCGCGTGACCGAGATTCCAGACCGGACAGAACGCATCGAGGTTATCGCGAAGAACTATGCCGCGGACCCGGAGAAGACCTTGATTGTCTCCCCCGACAATGCTTCCCGCAGAGACATCAACCAGGCCGTTCACATCGAGCTGCAGCAGCGCGGGCATGTCGCGCGGGAGGATCACCCCACGAGTGTGCTTGTGCAGCGTTCCGAGATGACCGGGGCCGACCGCGCATGGGCGTCGCGGTATCAGGTAGGAGACGTCCTTCGCTACCAGCGCGGCAGTGCCGAGATTGGGATTCAGGCCGGCAGCTATGCGTCGGTCATCGCCACCAACCCCAAAGAGAACACTCTCACGGCAAGGCAAGCGAGTGGCGAAGAGATCACCTACAATCCAGCACGTCTGCGGGGAATCGACGCCTACGCTACAGTGGAACGGAACTTTTCTGTTGGCGATCGGATTCAGTTCACTGCGCCCAGCCCCGAGTTGCAGATTGCCAATCGCGCGCTAGGAACCGTGGAACGGATCGAAGCAGGCGCGATGACGGTCAAAATGGATACAGGAAAGACCGTCACCTTTGACCCACAAGTGCAGCGCCACTTCGATCACGGTTATGCCGTCACGAGCCATAGCTCGCAGGGTTTGACTGCGGACCGTGTGCTCATCAACGTGGACGGCAATGCCCACCCCGAACTGCTCAACAACCGCTTCGCTTACGTTGCTGTCTCGCGCGGCGCGATGGATGCGCAAGTCTTCACCGACCGTATCGCTGATCTCGAAAAGCGCCTCGGCAAGGATGTCTCCAAAAGCGTTGCACTTGATCTTAGCCAGGCGATTCGTTCAGATTCGGTTCCGTCGATCCACCACGAACCCGCTCCATCCGGCAACACCCAAGGGCTGGGCATCTCTTTATGAGGTCTCGTTCGATAATGGGAAGTAAAATAGACAAAAATGCCGAATTTTGTGTATTATAAAGCCCGTTATGGCTAAAACGACCCCACAACTGGTTCCGCGCGTGTCGCGTCTGCTCGATGAACTCGGGTCTCGTCTTAAGCTGGCGCGCCTGAGGAGAAAGTATTCTTCGGAGACCGTTGCACAACGCGCCGGAGTCACGCGGCGCACGCTCTCCAAAGTGGAACAGGGAGACCCCGCGGTCGCCTTCGGCATCTATGCGCGTGTCATGCAGGTTCTTCGATTGGAAGGCGACCTGGCTCTGCTAGCCGCCGACGATGAACTAGGCCGCAAACTTCAGGATGCGGGGATCACTCCTAAGTTGAGATCTCCCAAGCGAAGGTCAACCACGAAGCCGGATGAGGCTTCTGATGAAGCACAAGGACGGGCTTGATGGCAGGTCTGGATTCCGTCGAAGTCCATGTCGATCTTGAAACGATGGCCGAGCCGGCGCTGATGGGCACGCTCCATCGCCAAAGAAGCGGCAAGGGAGAGTTGTTTTCCTTCGAGTATGTCAGGACATGGATTGCACGCGCAGAGGCTTTCGCCTTCGATCCTGACCTTGCACTCGGCGAGGGTCACCAATACCCCTCAGCGGATAGAGCCAACTTCGGAATCTTTACCGACTCCTCCCCCGACCGATGGGGGCGGGTGCTGATGCAGCGTCGCGAAAATATGCGCGCGCGCCAGGAAGGGGCGCGTCCCCGGACTCTGACCGAGTGGGACTTTCTCCTGGGTGTCCATGACGAAACTCGACTTGGCGCGCTCCGCTTCAAATTTCCCGACGGCCCCTACCTGGACAGCGACACGAGATTCGCAGCGCCACCCCTGACATCGCTCCGTGAGTTGCAGGCGGTCAGCCTGCAGTTCGAGCAGCATATCAATGAAGAGGATCACCCGGAGTATGACAAATGGCTCGCACAGCTCATTGCACCCGGCAGTTCGCTCGGCGGAGCCCGACCGAAGGCTTCGGTTCGCGATGAACAGAGTGCATTGTGTATCGCGAAGTTTCCGAGCCGTCGAGACACCCGAGATATCGGGGCCTGGGAGCTGGTCGCAAATGCTCTCGCGTTGAAGGCAGGAATCAATATGCCCGACGCCCGGCCGCTTCGTTTTCCGGACAGTGCCTATACGACGTTCCTGGTAAAACGGTTCGATCGCACGGCAACCGGACGCCGGCGCGCCTTTGTGTCGGCCATGACGCTGACGCAGCATAAGGATGGTGACGAGGGCGCGAGCTATCTTGAACTGGTTGAGCTCCTTCAATCGCGTGGGGCTGATACCGTTCGGGATTGCGAACAATTGTTCCGCCGCGTTCTTTTCAATATCCGCATCCACAACACGGACGACCATCTCCGCAATCACGGCTTCTTCATCAACGAACAAGGCATTCAGCTTTCGCCAGCGTATGACATCAACCCGTCCGTTGATCGCAACGAGCTTTCACTGGTAATCGACGAGACGGAAGCGACATGCGATGTTTCCGTGGCAATGGACGCCTATAAAAGCTATGGAATTACCTCCACGCAAGCAAAGGAGGCACTGCAAGCTGTTGACACCGCCGTCACAGCCTGGAGGACGGAAGCTCAGAGATTCGGCATTTCCAAAGCAGAGCAGGAACTCATGGCAGTGGCGTTCGGAGAATGAGGGCGACCTTTATTCCAAGCCCGCTTCGTGTATGTTCGGCCCGCTTGGACTTCTAATAATCTTCGCCAGAGGATTCAGTGCTTTCGCTCTCGGAAGGCATATCATGGATCACAACGTGTATTTACTGATTTTGAAGGATTTACACAATATGTCTCCCTGCCGGACCAAGGACATGGGAGCAGAAGTGCGTTCTATTGCCGCGGTTTGTAAAACAGATGAGCCTCACAGCCTACCACGCTCGTTATTTTGCTCACGAATTGACGAAACGGTCCAGTTCGGACAACGTGGACAAACTCGCGTCCGCACTCTCTGACGCGCAAGTTGACCTCAATCCGCACCAGATTGAGGCGGCACTCTTTGCCTTTCGCTCCCCACTATCGAAGGGAGCGATTCTCGCCGACGAGGTGGGACTAGGCAAAACCATCGAAGCTGGGATTTTGCTTGCCCAGCATTGGGCCGAGCGGCGACGCGACACTCCTCGTCATTTGCCCTGCAAATCTTCGCAAACAGTGGAGCCAGGAACTACTCGACAAGTTTTTTCTCCAGAGCGTTATCCTTGAGGCCAAAACCTTCAATGAGGCGATCCGCGCTGGCAATCTGAATCCGTTTCAGCAACCCAAGATCATCATCTGCTCGTTCCAGTTTGCCCGATCCAAAGGAGCCATACCTCCGAAACACTCAGTGGAATTTGGTAGTCATTGACGAGGCCCACCGCCTTCGGAATGTCTACAAACCCTGCAACAAGGTCGCGAACTCGATCAAGAATGCCGTAAGCGGCTTTCAAAAGGTTCTGCTAACGGCTACTCCCTTGCAGAACTCCCTTCTGGAGCTTTACGGCCTCGTCAGCATCGTGGACGAGTTCACCTTTGGCGATCTCCGCAGTTTCCGCGCACAGTTTGGCCGTCTCGCAAGCAAAGCAGACTTCGATGCACTCAAGCAGCGCCTTCGTCCGATCTGCCAGCGCACATTGCGACGCCAGGTGCTCGCTTATGTGCCTTACACCAACCGTCACGCTATGGTGCAGGAGTTTTACCCAAGCGCAGCCGAGCAGCAGCTCTATGAGCTCGTCTCCGAATACCTAAAGGGAGACAAGCTGTATGCCCTTCCTGCCAGCCAACGCCAACTCATGACGCTCATCTTGCGGAAACTGCTGGCGTCTTCGACCTACGCGATATCCGATACTTTGCTGGGGCTTGCGACCAAGCTGGAGACGGCGGAGGCCGACCATCAAAAAGCTGCCGAGGTTCCCGCGTCGATTGCGGAGGACTTCGAGACTCTTCCCGAAGTTCAAGAGGAATGGGTTGATGAGGACGAAGGCTCAGAACCGGAGTCCGAACGGAGCCAATGAGAAGAAAGCTACCGGAACGGCTCTCCCCGGAGCAACTAGCCGAACTTCGCGCCGAAAAGGACAAGCTCCACCAGTTTCATGCTCTCGCCAAGGCGATTCAGACCAACTCCAAAGGCGACGCACTGCTCACGGCGTTGCAACGCGGTTTCGAGGCCGCCCGCACCGTTCGCATGGAAGAATGGCACCGGCGCTCTCCAGCAGAAGGCCATCATCTTTACCGAGTCGCGCCGTACCCAGGAGTACCTATTCAACCTGCTCCAGCAGACGGAGTTTGCCGGGAAGGTCGTACTCTTCAACGGCACGAACACCGATCCCCAGAGTCAGGCCATCTATCAGGCTTGGATGAAGCAGCACGCCGGGACCGACCGCATCACCGGCTCGCCTACCGCCGACAAGCGCGCAGCCCTGGTCGAGTACTTCCGCGATAACGCCAGCATCATGATTGCGACTGAGGCAGCAGCAGAAGGCATCAATCTCCAGTTCTGCAATCTGGTCGTCAACTACGATATGCCGTGGAACCCGCAGCGCATCGAGCAGCGTATCGGCAGATGCCACCGCTACGGCCAGAAGTACGACGTGGTTGTCGTCAACTTTCTCAACAAGGCAAACGCCGCCGATGTGCGTGTCTACCAGCTCCTCGCGGAGAAATTCAAGCTCTTCGACGGCGTGTTTGGAGCCAGCGATGAGGTTATCGGTGCGATCGAGTCCGGTGTGGACTTCGAGAAGCGCATCGTCGCCATCTATCAACAGTGCCGCACGACCGAACAGATTGAGTTTCAGTTCGATCAGCTCCAACAGGAGCTTGAATCGCAGATTACCCAGGCGCGCAGCGACGCGAGTGAGCAACTCCTCAACAACTTCGATCAGGAAGTCATCGAGCGCGTCCGCGTCTCCAGCGGAGCAGTCTCTTGGCCGCTTTGAAGACTTGCTCTGGCGGCTCACGGCCTTCTATCTCGCCCCTACGCCCGATTTGATACGCCCCGGCCATACCTTCTATCTGGAGCGCGATCCTTTTCCGGCATCGGCCGGCAACCCGCAGCCGGTGAACCCCGGCCCTTACCGGATGGGCAAGAACGTCGAGGATGCCAATACCTATCGCGTCGGGCATCCGCTCGCCCAGCAGGTTTTGCGAAGCTGCTGTGCGCTCCCGACACCAAAGGTAGAACTGCGCTTCAACCTCATCTGGCAGTGGCAAGCGCATTGCCGTTCTGGAGTCTTTGCCCAGTCCGCAGCGGATGGCTCACTTGTTCCCGTTTTACCCTCAATGGTTTTGAGACGGAAGACCACATCCTGCTTAGCGGCGTTCTGGACGACGGCCAGCCGCTTGAGCCGATCCGCTTGCAAGCGCCTATTCGACTTGACAGGTGAACCGGGCCAGCCGATCTTGCTGGAGCCGCCGGATGCGCTGACTCGGAACTAGCCAAGGAACAGCAGCGGGTTCTCGGCGACCTTGAGGAACGTAACGGAAAATGGCTCGACTCAGAGATTGAGAAGCTGGATCGTTGGACCGAAGACCTCAAGTTCGGTCTGGAGCAGGAAATCAAGGATCTGGACAAGGAGATTCGTGAGGTGCGCCGGGAATCCGTCGCTGCAGCAGGCTTGCAGCACAAGTTGGAGCACCAGCGCCGCCTCAAAGATCTTACCGCTGCCCGTAATCAGCGCCGCAAAGACCTCTTCATCGCCCAAGATGAGGTTGAAGCTACGGCGCGAAACACTGATTGCCGACATTGAAGGTAAGCTGAAACAGCAGCAAGAGTTGACCCCACTTTTCACTATCCGCTGGAGCCTCGCCTAATAAGCAGAGAACGAGAGACACCATGAAAGTTTGCTATGTCGATGAAAGTGGAACTGCCCAAGACCCGGTACTCGTCATGGTCGGCATTGTCGCTGACGCCGCCCGTCTTCACAAGACATCGCGGGAACTTTCAAAGTTCTTTGAACAAATCAAGAGCGTCTTTACCGAAGACCTCAAGGAACTAAAGGGATCCCGCATTCTTTACGGCAAGGGCGGCTGGCGCAATGTCGATGCAGAGAAGCGGAAGAAAATCTTTGCCGACCTTTCGACGTGGCTAGGCGAGCGCAAGCATGACATCGTTCTATCGGCCATTGATACTGCCAAACTAACAGCGGCGAGCAAGACCGGTCACGGAGCGGCACCACCCGTCGCCGGAAACGCTTGGGTTGCTGCGGGCCTTAACATCGCATTGCAACTTCAGGCTAAACATCAAGGCGAACCGAACAACAAGGGCAATACGTTCCTGTTCATCGACGACAACTCCCAGCATTTTCCTGCACTATGCGATGCCCTGTGGTCGCCGACCGCATGGCTGGACGGATACTATCCGAAGGGCAAGAAGCAAGAACATCTTGATCAGATCATCGACACCGCTTTCGCGGTCCGCTCTCATCACTGCGCTCTAGTTCAGGTCGCCGACTTACTGGCGTTCGTATTCCGCCGCTATTTCGAGCTGGCAAATTCACTCAGTAAGCCAGAATGGCCCGAGGAGGCTGCTTTCATCAATCAGTGTGTAGTATCCGTTGTTCCCAGGCTTTACTCGAATGCAGGGGCCATGAAGACGGCCAATACCTGCCCATGTGCTGCATGGTATCGTTCCGTCGCCCCCAAGGGTTATGACTTGCTCCTAAAGGGAAAGGCCCAAGCATGAGCAAGCAAAGATTAGAACTAACTTGGATTGGCAAGGAGAACCGGCCACGGCTGGAGCCTCGCATCCTTCTTGAAGACCCGGAGAAGAGCTACCACGCAAAGCGGCGTGTGACCGATAGAGACATCTTCGACAACCGCTTGATCTTCGGCGACAACCTGCTCGCACTGAAAGCGGTGGAGCAAGAGTTCGCTGGTAAGGTGAAATGCGTCTTTATCGACCCACCTTACAACACTGGTTCGGCATTCGAGCATTACGATGACGGGGTTGAGCATTCAATTTGGCTCTCCCTGATACGTGACAGGCTAGAGATTCTCCGAACGCTCCTATCCGAGGACGGATCAATCTGGATAACCATTGATGACAATGAAGCTCACTATCTGAAGATCGTCTGTGACGAAATCTTCGGGCGAAGTAATTTCGTCGCTAGCATGATCTGGCAAAAGCGCTATTCGCGGGAGAACAGAGAGGCGATCGGAGACGCCCATGATTATGTGATCGTTTATGCAAGATCAGCAGAGCGATTCAAGAATGTTCGGAATCTAGTTCCAATGACGCCTGAGCAATCCAAGAGTCTACAAGAATCCCAATCATCATCCGAGGGGAAGATGGCGTGGAATACCGATGACCGCGCAAGGTTATCGGCCGAATCAGATGTACAAAATTGTTGCTCCGGGAGGAGCTGTTCATACTCCGCCAGAAGGGCGGTGCTGGTCTACCATTGAGCCGGAATTCCTCAAACTGCGAGAAGCTGGAAAAATCTACTTCGGCAAAGATAAGGCGATAGCCAACCCAATGTCATTAAGAAGTTCCTTGACGAGGTTGAAGGCCTTGTCCCGTGGACATGGTGGCCTCACGAAGAGGTTGGACACACTGATGGAAGCCAAGAAGGAAATGCACGGCATATTTGGCAAAGTGAGAAGCCTTTATCACTCCAAAACCCGAACGCCTGCTTCATCGCATAATCCACATCGCGAGCAATCAGGGCGATCTGGTGCTTGATTCTTTTGCTGGCTCAGGTACGACCGGGGCAGTTGCACACAAGATGGGCCGCCGATGGATCATGGTCGAACTCGGCGAACATGCCACACGCACATTATCCCACGCCTGAAGAAAGTCATTGACGGCGAAGATTAAGGTGGCGTAACGGACGTTACGGGCTGGAAAGGCGGAGGTGGTTTCCGCTACTTCCACATTGCGCCGTCACTGCTCGAAAAGGATCGCTTCGGCAATCTCGTCATCAGCAAGCAGTACAACGCCGCGATGCTAGCCGAAGCGATGTGCAAGGTCATGGGCTTTCACCTACGCTCCGAGCGATGAACTCTATTGGCAGCAGGCCACTCCACCGAGAACGATTTCATCTATGTCACGACCCAAACGCTCACCCGCGAGCAACTCGCCAAGTTGAGCGATGAGGTTGGCGACAACCGCAGCCTTCTCATCTGCTGCGCTGCGTTTCGTGGCAAAGCCGATGCCTTCCCAAACCTGACAGTCAAGAAGATTCCGTCCGCTGTGCTGGCGAAGTGCGAGTGGGGCCACGACGATTACAGCCTCAACGTCGCCAACCTTGCCAAAAGCCGCTCCGACCCGTGGAAGTTGCTGCCAGCGGACTCCGAGACAGACGCTCACGCCCAAGCAGGCCCGCCGCCGTGCCGCGCAACCAAACCTATTTACGATTGACGGGGACGGAGGTGCAGAGTGAAGCAAGCCGGTAACGCCATCGCCAACCGCCTAAGCCTCCGCTCCCCGCAGCGCGAGTCGCTGGAAATCCTTGACCGCATCTGCGAACTGCTTTCCTTACAAAAGGACCAGGATGCCGCGCAAGCACTCGCCACAATTCGCGCCGAGTTTGCCAACGTCACAGATTTCGAGCGTGACTTCCCCTCGCTGTGCTTCGCACTGGCAACCGGCGTCGGCAAGACGCGCCTGATGGGTGCGTTCATCGCCTATCTTCATCAGGCCGAAGGCATCCGGCACTTCTTCGTCCTTGCCCCGAACCTGACGATCTACAACAAGCTCATCTCCGACTTCACGCCGGGTTCGCCCAAGTATGTCTTCCAAGGGCTGTCTGATTTTGTCATTCAGCCCCCGGAGATCATCACCGGCGACAACTATGAGAGCGGGCGAGGCGTTCGCTCCGAACGCCTGAGCCAACCCGCGATCCCCGGCTTCAAAGACCCGGATGCGCCAGTCCACATCAACATCTTCAACATCAGCAAGATCAACTCCGAGGTGCGCGGCGGAGCAGAGCCACGCATCAAGCGGCTGCAGGAGTACATCGGCGAGAGCTACTTCGAGTACCTGTCCGAGCTGGACGACCTCGTGCTCCTGATGGACGAGTCGCACCGCTATCGCGGCAAAGCCGGAATGCGGGCGATCAACGAACTCAAGCCGATCCTGGGCCTTGAGCTGACTGCCACGCCGCGGACCGAGACAGCCGGTGGCGCGGACTTCAAGAACGTCATTTACAGCTACCCCCTGTCCTCCGCGCTCAGGGACGGATTCGTGAAGGAGCCAGCCGTCGCAACCCGCGAGAACTTCCGTGCAGAGAACTACGACGAGGCCGGCCTTGAGAAGCTGAAGCTGGAGGACGGCGTTCGCATCCACGAACACACCAAGGTCCAGCTCGACATCTACGCCCGCGAGAACCTGAAGCCGCTGGTCAAGCCGTTCATGCTTGTCGTGGCGAAGGACACCACGCACGCGAACGACCTTCAGACGACGGATCGAAGCGGACGACTTCTTCGGAGGGCGCTACAAGGGCCGGGTCATCACCGTCCACTCCAACCAAACCGGCGATGAGAAGGACGAGACGGTGCAGCAGCTTCTCTCCGTCGAAGATCCCGCGAACCCGACCGAGATCGTCATTCACGTCAATATGCTCAAAGAAGGCTGGGACGTGACGAATCTGTACACCATCGTCCCGCTTCGCACGGCCAATTCCAGAACGCTGGTCGAGCAGTCCATCGGACGCGGCTTGCGTCTTCCGTATGGGAAGCGTACTGGCGTCCCGGACGTGGATCGTCTGACCATCGTCTCGCATGACCGATTCCAGGAGATCGTAGACCACGCCAACGATCCCAACTCGATCATCCGCACAGGCATCGTCATCGGGCGGGACATTCCCGATACTCCGACGAAGGCTGTAACCATCGAGCCAGTCTTTATGACTCAGTTGGGTTTGGGGATTGCGCCCGCAGCTCCCGCACCCGGATGCTCCGCCGCAGCCCGCTCCGACAATCAGTGAACCGGAACGCAAGACTGCCGAAGTGACCATGCAGGTTATTCGGCAGCAATTCGAGAGACTTGCCCGTTCAGGCGACCTCAAGACACAGGACGTGCAGCAACGCATCACCGCGCGAGTGACGGAGCTGATGCAGCCCGTTCAAGGCGAACTTCCATCCATCTTGCAGCCGGTGGACGTGGCCTCGGTGGTCGAGCGCGTCACAAGCGCTATCGCCGAACGAACGATCGACATCCCGAAGATCATTGTGACGCCGAAGGGCGAAGTGACCGTCGGCTACCAGGACTTCGACCTCGACTGCAGCAGCTTTCGCCAGCCACCGGCCGAGAAGGATTTGCTCGTCCAGCACTTGATGAACAATCAGCGGTTCAAGATCGTCAGCGGCGATGGCGTGGTACTGGAGAAGAACCTTGAGGACTACATCGTTCGCGGTCTGATCGACAAGGACGACATCAATTATGACGAGCACGCAGAACTGCTTTACAAATTGGCGGGGCAGATGGTGCGCCATCTCCAGTCTTACCTCCAGACACCGGAAGATGTGTTGAATGTCTTCCAGTATCTACCAGACGCAGCTCGTAACGCTGATTCACGCGCAGATGAACCAGCATTACGTCGAGAAGGCAACGGAGTATGAGGTCACAGTTTCCAAGGGCTTCCAGACTCTCACGAGTAGCATGGCTGCCATGCAGACCGACCAGGCGATTCTTCCGTTCCGCGCTCCGGTTGAAGAACGCCTCCTGATCCGTGGAATGCTCTTTGGCGGCTTCTCGAAGTGCCTATATCCCGCGCAGAAGTTTGACTCAGACACCGAACGGCGTTTCGCCATCATTCTCGAAGACGAGACTTCCGTTCTGAAGTGGCTCAAGCCACCCAAAGATGTTCTGAAGATTTATTACTACCAAGAAGAGGCGTATCAACCGGATTTCGTCGTTGAGACGTCAACCGCTCGATACCTTTGCGAACCGAAGCGAGCGAGTGAAATGACCGATGAGGTAGTGCTGCTTAAGGCAAAGGCAGCGACGCTTTGGTGCCAACATGCAACTTCGGTCAGCGATAAACCATGGCACTATGTCTTAATTCCGCACGATGACATCGAACATAGCGCCACTTTCTCAAGTTTGGTCCATCGCTATTGTTATCGCTAGATTCAAACCTGATTGTCTGAGGCCGGTGCTTGGGCAAATATATCCTCCAAGTTCGGTTCGTTGAGGACATCATCCATTTCCTTGTCGCGCGGGATAACAGGAGCAGATTCCTTTATCCGTTGTGCAAGGTTGAAAACCCGAGAATGAGCGCGTTTTAGAATCACATCGTATAGGCAAGGCTTGATAGTAGTCTTGTCGCCTACGGCCATCTGCTCCAGCCCTTGCTCAGTACTGGCACCGAGAACAAATGCTTCGATGACAGTATTACTCTGAGCGCAACCTTTCGTCCGCAGCTCACGAGCATAATCTCTCGCCTGGTCGAGTTCGTTCTGTTTAAGCAGAAGTCTCCCTTTTTCAGCTCTACGATCAATATTTTCCTTACTCCAGATACTTCGCCATCCGTAAATTCGTCAGCGGCATAAAATCCGATTGAGGAGTCGGGGAGGACAACGAAGTCTGGTCGCTTGCGAGACCCAGTGATATTTTTACGGCCAAAGAATTCTTGTACTACGTGTGTCATCCCTCGGTTTGACGTGAATTCAACGGATTCATATTCTGGACCGAACATCCATAGTCCCCGTTCAAAAAGTGGCTGAAGATCATGAACCTCATCTGAGTTTTTGTTGCGGATAAGCTCTTGAAGTTCTCGGATCACCGTAATCCGCCTGTCCAACTCGCTTAGAACAACTTCGGCGTTGCTTGCTGACCACTTCTGCATCAGGTTGTTCCATGTGTCGAGGTCTTCAGCTGAACATAGAGACAGTTGCTTCAACAGGTCATAGCCCGACCTGCTCTGTTCCAACTTGCCCCATATTTCTACAGTACGGGCCAACTCTTTTTCTGTCAGGTTTGGACATTTGTCTTGTGCTTCATCAAGAAAGCGGCCAATTTGCCATTGCGACAAAGCTGGAAGCTGTTTGATAAGCGTTCGGTTGACTGCAATGGCTGCCTTTTTTGAGGTTTTGCGATCGTCAACAAGCAGCGCTTTCAATTCTTCCAGCACTGCTTTGTGAACAGCCTTCCGAACTGCATCAAGTCTCTGCGACGGTTTGAAACCACTCCAATCTTCTTTCGTTTCGACGAGGAGAATATCAGCTTCCACAACAAAGCTGAACCGTTTGGCTTCTGTCGATCTGCCGTCAAGGTATTGCCCTTCGCCGTCGAGCCCTTCCCACGAAGGCTCACCAACCATTCGAGTGTTGACCCACCAAGCGATGCCTTTTAGTCGTTTCGTGCGTTCCTGCTTTTGCGGGTCGAGACAATGAAGAAGCACTGTACCAATACCGTCAACTTCGATGCTTTTCGATGAGACCCGTTCTTTCAGATCGCGTAACTGAACCTGTTGTTGATTCACGAAGACTTGAAAACTTGGATCGACGGCGAATTTGTACCCGATTAAGTCTCGTATATGAGCATCGCTTAAGGCACCCTTCGCACACGTCAGGGAGATCGCCGTTCCGTGTCCGGCTCTTTTTTCTTGCTTCGTGATTTCAAGTCGGAAGGGCTTTGGACCTCCGCTTGTCTGTGACACTTGAGCTCGAACGATATTTCCATCTCTCCATGTCTCTATCTCGTACTGGTCCGCAAAACAAAAGGGGCTAAAGCGACCTTTGCCATTATGTCCAAACGCAGTGCGCTTGCCTGCCGATATTCCATCGGGAAATTCCACATTTGAACCCTGTGTCTGGGTGCGGTCGTATGAGAATGTCATCCAGCGGGTTTCTAGCTCTTTACATGTCATGCCAATCCCATCATCTGTGATGGATAGTGTTTCGCCAGGGAGTACAGGCCAGCGAACGTCAACTCGTAAAGCACCCGCATCATAGGAATTGGCAATGAGTTCCAAAATCGCAATTTGCGGATCGTCCATAATCTGGCCGACATGATCGCGGAGAAAACCCGAACCAAAGGTAAATTGGTCGGTGGCTTGAAGTGCTCCTGCCGCTCTTGCCATGAATGTCTTCATCTCCCTATAGCACCTTTGCATTCTAGCGTTTTAGGGATGCGATAGGCACAGTTGCTCTTTTCCTACAACGAAATCAATATAGAAAATTTTTCTGGGGCGGAAGCCTCCTCCCTGTCTGCGGCCGCTTGCGCGTCCTCCGTCACCCTCCTCAGCGGGCCGGTTCCTTCCCGCAACGCCCTCCCCAATAATTTCTGCGCTCCGCGCCCAGCAAGGTAGACAAGCCTGCTAAGGGGTCTCCCCTCGCGCTCTGCAAGGCCATTCGCCCTCCGGGTTTTGGCTCCCCCACGCTGCGCGCGGTCCCCCCAAAAAGCTCCGCTCGAAGACCTTTCCGCTTGCTACCCCCGCGTTCGCCACTTGGGCGTCCGGCATGTGCCATGCCGCCGCTTTGCGAGCGGACGAGCAAAGGCAACAGCCCAACAGGAGGAAGCACCCATGAATACCGCAGCCATTACCACCGCACCCACCGTCACCCCGTACACCCAAAACCTCAAACAGCCGCAGCAACGGCAAACAGCGAAAGAGATGATCGCCGAAAACGTCAAGAGCCTTATCGAGCAGCTAGAGGCCGGACACTCCGATGCGCTTACCGCCTATCTCACCGCAATGAGCCGATTCCGTTCGTATTCCTTCGGGAACGTCTTGGAGATAGCGAGACAAAAGCCCGACGCCAGCCGCGTAGCCGGGATGTACGCATGGAACCAGCTTGGCCGCAGGGTGAGGAAAGGCGAGAAGGGCATCCGCATTCTTGCTCCCATCATCGGCATCAAGCGCAAGAAAGACGAGGAAGCCGAGAAGGACATCACCAAGCAGAACACCCGCGTTCTGGTTGGATTCCGAAATGCCTACGTCTTCGATGTGAGCCAGACCGAAGGTGCGGAGCTTCCCGCGATGCGCGAAGTCTATGGCGACGCGGGCGAGAACTACGACCGTCTCGTTTCGTTCATCAAGGAGCAGGGCATCGAGCTTGTCTTCACCGACAAGATCGCACCCGCTTTGGGCATGAGCTACGGCGGACGCATCGCCATCCTGCCCGGTCAATCGAAGGCCGAAACCTTCGCCACTTTGGTGCATGAGCTAGGCCACGAGATGTTGCACAAGTCCTCGCGGCGCACTACGACTACCAAGGTTGTTCGCGAGACGGAGGCGGAGGCAATCGCCTTTGTTGTGGGCAAAGCCGTAGGGTTGGAGGCCGGTTCGGCCAGCGCCGACTACATCAATCTCTATCATGGCAACGCTTCGCTATTGATGGAAAGCCTTGAAGTCATCAAGGACGCATCCGCCGTCATCCTTGCCGCCTTGCAGCCACCGACCGCGGCAGAGGCAGAGATGCCCGATGCAGAACTGGCGAAGGTGGCCTAATGAAAACCATCCTCTCCATTCTCAAACAGGCCGGAGGTTGGCACCACGGCCTGTACCTCAAGATCGAGAACCCGCCTTATATGGCGTTGGTGATCGAGGCGACTGACGAATCAGGCCCGTGTGGACTCCCGGCAATCTCCGTTGCTCACTACGGCGAACAGAATGGCGACCTCATGCGCGACCCGGAGATGTGTTTCGAGCTTGGACTCGGAGGAGGGGCGCACCTTAACCCCTTCTACTTCCGCAATGACTATGTAGGCGTGGAGCAGTGGAGCCGCACCATTGTTCGTGACCACTACGTTTACCTCGCCAGCCTTCACCAGCAGCACGAGCGATTCGCCAAAGTGTGGGACAACAACCTGCGATTGCAGGGCTTCGCAGAAGCCTTCGAGCGGCAGCAGCAGACCCCACGCGCCTAACCCCTTCCCGCCCCGGAGCGGATAGGAAAGCGCGTCCACTCCACAACATCCCGCAGTGCAACCCGCTCAAGGAGAGCAACCATGAATACCCAGACCGCTACCGAGTACCGCAACCTTCCCCTCGCCGTCCTTACCGAGTCCACCACCAACCCCCGACGCTTCTTTGCGGATGCTGCGCTTAAAGAGCTTGGCCGACAGCATTCGCGCTCAGGGAGTGCTCTCGCCCTTGCTTGTGCGTCCCATCACTGAGCAGAGCTTCGAGATCGTCGCCGGAGCGAGGCGTTATCGTGCCGCGCAGATGGCCGAGGCCGCAACCGTCCCCGTTCGCATCGTCAACCTCACCGATGCCGAGGCCCTCGAAACGGCTTTGGTGGAGAACCTGATTCGCGCCGACGTTCATCCGATGGAGGAGGCGAACGGGCTACGCGCTTTACTCATGCTGGAGGAGCCGAAGTACAGCATCGAGCAGATGGCAGCGAAGATTGGAAAAGCACCGTTCTTCGTCGCGTCGCGAGTGAGGCTGACGGAGCTTATCCGCGCCAGTGGTCGAGGCGTTCTATGCCGAAGAGATCGGCGTCGGACACGCCCTGTTACTCGCCAAACTCCAGCCCGCGCAGCAGGAACAGGCACTCGCCAACTGCTTCCGTGAGGAATGGGGCGGAGCCAGCGGCAAGGCAAAGCGCATCCTGCTTCCTGTCCGCCATCTCCAGCACTGGATAGAGCATAACGTCCTCTTGCTCTTGAAACAGGCACCGTTCAACAAGCGCGATGCCCAACTCGTTCCCGCCGCCGGAAGCTGCGTCGATTGCCCGAAGCGCACCGGACACAACAAGCTACTCTTCGCCGACGTGAGCGAAAGCAGTTCCGATGCGTGTACCGACCCGAATTGCTATTCCGCGAAAGTAGAAGCGCACGTCCAGAAGCAGGTCGCCGCAAAGCCGGAGCTAGTGCAAATCAGCACGGCTTACGGCCAGCAGCAGGAAGGCAGCAAGATCGTCACCCGCAACAAGTACGTCGAGATCAGGCCGGAGAAGCCCGACACCCCGGAGAAGGCGAAGTGGCCGGAGTTCAAGACGTGCAAGCACACCACCGAGGCCATCGTCGCGGATGGCCTCGACAAGGGCGAACTTCGGAAGGTTTGCACCCAGCCCGATTGCCCCGTCCATCACCCCAAGAAGCAACCCGCCAAAGCCGATGCCAGCTTCAAAGCCGAGCAGGAGAAGCAACGTCGCGAAGAGGCACTGGCGAATGCAACCGGGTTGCGCGTCCTGCAAACCATCGTCGCCGCCGTTCCAGTCCGGTTGATGAAGCGTGACCTGCTTTTCATCGCCGAACAGATGCTCCCCTTGCTCGACGACAAGCGGCTGGAAATCATCGCTCGGAGCCGAGGCATTCGTGCGAAGGAGGGCGAGTCCGTCGGCAAGCTGCTCTCGGCCTTCGTTCGCCAAGCGGATGAGGGCATACTCAATCGCCTAACGGTCGAGATCGTGATTCTGCTGTCGGCACGGTCGCAGTCGGACGGCGGAAAGGTGCTCAAAGCCGCAGCCCAGGCATACAAGGTGGACACCGATGCCATCGCCCTCAAGGTCAAGCAGGAGTTCGCCGCCAAGGAGAAAGCGAGGCTCACCGCGAAGCCACCCACGAAAGCCGTTGCGAAAGCGCGACCCAAACCAGCGAAGAAGGCGAAGGCCGCATAGCCTCCGCACATCCGGCTAGAGGGAGTCTGCCACCCAGCAGGCTCCCTTTTTCGTGCGCCCGTCTTCCCACCCAGGGCGTTGCTCCTGCATGGCAGGAGCGTCTATGTCCACCCACCCGACGGGCTGTTTTTGACTAGATCGGCTTCGAAAGCAGCCTGTCTGCTTTGCCATACGCCAGAGCGAGCCGGACGGCACCTGGAAGCGATATGGGGCGTCTCTCCCTGAAAAGGAATTTCCACTGCCCTTCAAACGATGCTCGCCACCCAAGAAATTTCTCCTTCGCCCTAATCGACCTGTCGATGTCGGAATTTAGTTGCGCTGACAGCAGACGCGAAATCGCTTCGGCTTGCGCTTCCAGATCGGCGAGCACAGATCGGCATTTCCAGCAGCTCTTCAGATGATTGCGAACGGCGCGTATCCGTGTGCTGGACAATTCGCCGTCCACATACGCGAGCAGGGTTTCCTCATTGGGATGCTCGGATGTTCTGTGTATCCGCATGGTTCTTGCCCCTCTCTTGATGCGTGGTTTGTGCCGTGGCTTGTTGAAGTTTGCGTAGTGCCCGTGCGAGTAGGGTATTGACGGAATTCATGCTGATGCCCAATTGCTCGGCGATTTCCCGGTACTTCAACGCTTCAAGCCTGAGCAGCAGTACCTCCTCCTCCCGAGGGGAGAGAAGCGAAAGAAGACTTCGGATATCCCCAAAACCTGATAACTCCGTCGTAGCTTCACCTGCAATCTCCATGTCATCGAGCGGCTCGTGGGGTACATGGTTCTTTAGCTGCCTATTCATTGTTCTGCGCAAGACACAGATCGTCCATGCCTTTGGGTGCTCGATTGTCTTGCCGGCTCTCAGGGCTTGATAAAGCTGCATGAAGGTGTCTTGAGCCAGCTCTTCAGCGACCGCATAATTCGCGGTCGTCCGCAGGGCGTAGCGGACGAGCGACATATACCAGCGATCAAAGAGCGCTGTGACTAAATCGGTTGCATCGGTTTCGTTCACGATCCTCGCCAGCCAACAAGAAGTAGCTGTCTATGTAGTGGCCAGAATCGTGATTTTTCGCGACAACGGTTTTTCCGATGTCTCGTGTGGTGTTCGTATCGACGCCTGAGCGTGATAGCGAACGCTGCCGTGAGGTGGAATGTCTAGCTTTTGCCGTTCTCCGAGTCAGCAGGCCTACGACCGGTGTCGGAAAGTAGCTGTTGCAGGGTTTGAAGAATGTCCATATGGTTCCGATTCAAGTAGCGCTCGATCTTGGGATTCTTGAGCAACCGGTCGATATAGCCGCACGACACGGTGAGTGCGAGCACATTTGTCCCGTATGACTCTTCTACCGATTTCAAATCCTTGAGCAGGAACTCGTTTTCCTCCTCCAGCATCGAACGCGCGGCCAGAGAGGTAGCCTGTAGTTTTTTTGAAGAGTTGGCGGGATCGGCCTCCAGCATCTCCGGCTTGGTTACAGCTAAGAGCGCCTTCGCGAAGGGAATCGTGTAGGTTCCACCCGCGACCATATGTTCGGCAGCTTCGATCTGGCGAATGGGTTTCATCTTGCGCAAGATCGCAAAGACCTGTGGACGCGACAGGCTTGTCTACCAAAATCTGAACAGTCTCCGGACAGATGCCATTCAACAAATCACGCCTGATGCGGATGGACTCCAGGCTGACATCCAGCGCTGCCGCAATGCGTTCTTCCGTCAGGCCCGTCTTCAGTGCTTCGAGCAGCATGAAGTGCTGTGCGATGGCGGGGATATGATTGACGTGTCGGTTATAGGTGTAGGCCTCATCATCGGTTGAGAGAAGGCATTTGGCCTCCGTGACGCCGATGGACTTCAGGATTTCAAGGCGCAGGTGGCCTTCGAGAAGAAGGTAGTCGCCGGGACCTCTCGGATACACCACCAGGGGTTCGATCAAGCCAATGTGCTTGAGGGAGGCCGTGAGCTGCTTATAGAACTCTCCATTTCGATGACTCGTGGTGATCTCCTTCTGTGGCACGATGATGTCGATGGGCAGCACAACAATCTGCTTCTCGAAAGCTGCTTTCACTGCGCTATGCGACACTTTCGATCTCCTAGCCGATTCGGCCCATCAGTTGTTTTGGCATGTCCGCGATACCTTCGGCCCGCAGCAGCGTGAGGAAGTTTTCGTCTCCTATGAGCTGGCGCATTACCGATGTGACAAGGAGCAGCCGCTCTTTGGTCAGCTCCGCTTTGGCGATGAGAGCCTTTTGTTCCCGAACGCGCTGTTTATAGACCTGCACCAGCATGTTGCCGGTAACTTTGCGCCGGGCTCCTTCCTCCTTGCCCTCCTTCTGTCTCTTTTCGATTCGTTTTGCAATGAGCCGTCTGGCGGCTGCCAGTTTGTTCCCTCTCAACTGGCCCGACTCGTAGGCTTCCGATAGAGCTTCTGAAACCTCACGATCCTTTCCGTTCGCAATTTGAACGGCGACGCTGATGGGCAGTCTTCCCGCTTCAACGGCTTCAATCAGAGCGACCTCTTTGTGTTCGATCAGATGGACGATGCCGGAAATGTACATGCGTTCCATTCCGATCTTTCTGGCAATCTCCGCGACGCTATAGCCGCGCTCGCGGAGGCTTCGGACCTCGCGGAGGATATCCCGATTGGATGGAGGCCGTCTGGCGATGTTCTCAACCAGGCTCATAAGGAACTGGTCTTCGCGCGATGCCTCGGCAATGATCGCCGGTATGGTCGTTTCGCCGAGCGCGAGAAATGCCTCGATCCTTCCTTGACCGCAGACAAGATCGAACTGCTTGCCGTCTGCACCCGGCTCGGAACGGCGTACCACCGTGATGGGCTTCTTGAGGCCGACTTCGCGGATGTTGGCGACGATCATTAGCCACCGCCCGCGGCTTCGCGGCCTCGGGTTCGCAATGTTAATCTCTGCAATCGGAATACGTTCAATGATCTGCTCTTTCATTCGGCTCCCTCCACGCGCACACGTTGTGCGATTTCCATAAAGAAGTTGAGATTGTTGAAGCGATAGACATCCAATATCAGGCCGTTTTCGGCCCGGAGATTCAGACGCTCCGTCAGGACATCGACGCGGGGCAGAAGGTAGTAGTCCAGGATGTCTTCGTTGCCGGGTTGTAGGCGCGCCGCGATAATGATGTCTGGGCTGCAGACTCTCATCAAATCGAAGTCGCCAGCGATGATTTCCCGCTGCGGTCTCATGGCATCGAGCAAGAATCAGCGATGCTGTGTATTCGGAATTGATGGTGAGCAGATCGTTGGACGTATTGACACTGACGGTTGCTCCCAGCCCAAGTAGCTGGTCAAGGATCGACGCGATGAGATCGGCGTGCTTTCTGCGCAGTCTGCGGTTGATTTCGACATAGGCAAAGTCTCTGTCCGAAGTCCATCCAATGAGTTCATACGCCCGCGTCAAACTCCCGAAGCGTGAGGAGTAGCTGGCGCTGGAAGGCATATCGTCGGTTTCATTGATGAGGATGCCAGAGAGCTTTCCGTGGACACGCAACAGCTCTCTTAATCGCTCCAAGAGCTCTTCGTCGGAGAGATGGCGGTGCCTCGATTCGATGATCGTCCTGGCTTGTTCAAACAGACCGACGGTGATGATCGGATCGAATGCGCCATCGCGCCAGATCCACATCTGCGTCGGGTTATTAACCCGCTTATGCTTCAGCTTGAAGGAACGTCGGTTGTAGATGTTCGCGCCGATGTATTTGGGATTGGTCAGCACCTGATGCACGGTTGCGCGTGTCCATGGACGCCCATGTTCTCCCAGGATGCCGAGCCCATTCAGCGACTCCATGATTTCGCGTTCAGTCTTCCCATGCGTGACGAACAGGTCATAGATCTTCCGGACGGTGCTCAACCTCTTCATCTGGTCCAGGCACCAGAATGACGCGGTCGGTCTGCAGGCTCTTGCGCTCGCCGCGCCCAAGCAGACCCTTCGGATTTCTATTCTGATCGATCAACTGTCGCCGCAGACCGTATCCCGCTGGCCCTCCCTGACGGAATCCCAATTCGATCAGGCGGCATTGACCCGAAAACACCTTGACGGATAGCTCGCGGCTGTATTCGGCGGCCATCGAACGCTTGAGTGTCTTGAGCACGGACGACGACATGCTGCCATCATTCTCGAATTGCTCCGCGCAGTAGTGGACCCGGATGCCCGCCCTCTTGAGGACATATTCGTAATAGGCGCTTTCATCGACATCCTGAAAGCGTCCCCACCGGCTGACATCGTAGACAAGCAGATCAGAGAAATCCGCCTGCTTGTTTTCTACGTCTGCCATCAACCGATTGAGGCCCTCACGACCAGCAATGTTCAACCCGCTACGCCCATGGTCCGAATAGACCTTGCTAATCTCCATCCGGTGCGACGCCGCATACTGGCGGATCACATCCAACTGATTTTCGGGCGAATACTGTTGGTGCTCCGTGGACATGCGCACATAGTGCGCCGCCTTGGACGGGAGAGGTGTATTCGTGGTTGCAGTAGACATCGTCTCCATTCTTGTGCGGCTAACGGCTGTAGAACCGAAAACCGCCATGGCGGTTTATAAGCTCCTTAACGAGGACTCCAATTGAATAGTGACGAAGCGAAGCGCTTTTCGCGACAAGGCGAGAAAGATAGTTGCGGAAGTGCGGCCCGAGACTTTTTCTGTGTTCTGGGATAATGAATCCATGAGAATCGATCCCGAGTATCTCAAACAGCTTCTAACGGCGTTTCAGGACTCCCCCAACACCTTCACCGACATCCGCGAGCTAGAGGAAGGCGGCATCGACTACCAGGCCACGGTTTTCGAGTTTCACTTGCTGGCACTTGGCGATCAGGGCTTCATTGCCGGCACTTCTGGCCGAGCAGAGCTAGGGATGAGCTACGGAGCTGGCGGTGACCTCATGTGGTCTGTGGTACCGTTGCGCCTTACCGCGCAAGGCCAGGCATTCTCCGACGCCATCAATCACAGCGAGATCATGGCCACGATCAAAGAGAAGTTTATCGGAGCAAGCATTTCGACCATAGCCACCGCCGCCTTCGCAATGCTGAAAGCGGAGACCATCGCTCATCTTCCCAAGCATCTTTTGCCCTGATCTTCAGGGCGTGGAGCAATCAGCATGGCTATGGTTCGGCATGCCCAAGACCCCGCAGAATTACAACAAGCGCACAGGCTACGTCAATGTTGGGATGGCGTTCGTTCATACCTGTTTAGCTGATCGCAAGCTCAACATGATCTATGCTGCCGCTCGGTTTGCTCATAGCCAACAGTGCCTTTGATTCTTTACATAGCGTCAAGCCGTCGGCCATGGCATGGAGTGAATCAAGTCCATAGGCAAGAAATAGGAGCAGCGAAAAGGCGGTCCCCGAAGGGGACGATCTTCGTTCCGTCATAGAGCACAAGCCCGAGTTTCAGATCGTCACCACAGATATCCAACAGCTTCCGCATCCCCTTGAAGTCGCTCGCATGGACGGTTGCGCTTGCTTTGACTTCGATACCGACTAGGGTGCCCTGCTCATTCTCCACGACGATGTCAACCTCATCCTGATCCTTATCTCGATAGTGATGGAGTGTATAGCTGTCCTCCGACCATGTGGTCTGCTTCGTGACTTCCGAAAATACGAATGTTTCAAGCACAGCACCGAATGCCGAGCGGTTCTTTGCTATCTGCTCGGCGGTCAACGCCAGCAACGCGGCGAGCAATCCCGAGTCGACGAAATGGAGTTTGGGGGTCTTAATCAGTCGCTTCAGTTCATTGCGGAACCACGGGGAGACCCGCTGCACGAGAAAGAGCTGCTCAAGGATGCCGGTATATTTTCTCGTTGTCTTGTCGTCCATCCCGATCTGTCCGCCGATTTGGGTGAAGTTGGTAAGTTGCCCGGACTGGTGGGCGAGCGCCTGCAATAGGCGCGGCAACTGATCGAGCTTCTCTACTTCCGCGATGTCCCTCACGTCTCTCTGTACGATCGCTTTCACATAGTCGCGTGCCCAGGCTTGACGTCGCCGAGAGTCTTCTCTCCGGAGCATCTCCGGATAACCGCCTACGAGAACCGCATGGACAAGCTGATCGCCTTCTATACCTGGCCCTGGCTTCACCAGCTTGCCGTTGAATGCCATTTTTAGGAAGGTGGGCTCTTTGCCCAATCTCTCGGCCCTGGAAATCGGCATCAGGTTTACGATTTCCATGCGGCCCGCAAGACTCTCCGAGACTTGAGGCAGAGTGAGAATGTTGGCAGATCCTGTCAGGAGGAAACGGCCTGGCCTGCGGTCACTATCTACGGATCGCTTGATCGCCCTCAGAAGTTCTGGAGCTCTTTGCACTTCGTCGATGGTGACCAAATCGAATCCACGCACAAAGCCAGCCGGATCATTGCGAGCGGCTTCGAGCACGGTGTCATCATCCAAGGTCACGTACTCGCGCTCTTCGTCGACGAACTGACGGACGAGCGTAGTCTTGCCACATTGGCGGGGGCCGATCAGCATGACCACGGGGGTGTCCGTAAGCGCAGTGGCCACGCGTTTGGCTGAGAATCTCGGAAAGAATTGAAAAGTGGAGTCGGCCATCTCGGGTTATTGTATCGTCCAATCCGGATTCGATACCCGTCCAATTCGGATTCTTAGTGCGGCCAAGCCGGAAGACGGCGAACCCCGAATGCGATATAGGGCCTTATCCTCGAATGTTTGGCTCATTGCGAATCACCTGCTCTGCAAGAAAAAATACCGCCTTTTTCTTGCAAGGACAAGACCAGAGCGGCAATAGAGATGGCCCGATGGTGTCCTGCTCCTTGCAATGGCCCAAATTGACAGATGCCTTCAAGCTCTCAAAAGCGACTTCATATGAATTGTGGCGAAACCACTTCTCTTTCGCGACAAGGCCGGCAAAGTTCTTTTTGTGGAACCGATTTGAGTTCTATGCCGTCTGACGGCAGGTAATGGAGGGTGCGGCACCTCAGAGTCTTGGTGGCAATGGCGGGGGAACGGATCGAAAATATCGCCGATAGTGCAACAGCCTGTGGCACTATTGCCTGTGACGTACTTAAGGAGTTTTGGGCTGCTCCCCCCACGGGTTCAGCCCAAGCCGCTCGGTTAGATTTTTGGTAGCAAATTGGTAGCATTGGTAGCAAACTGGGCCGGTTTTACCGACTCAGCCGACTCACAACTACTTATCCGTCAACAACTTACGTTTTTAGTCGTTCCATGGCATGGTAGAGGTCATCGGTTCGATCCCGATCAGGTCCACCAATTCTTTTTCAATCACTTAGAGCGCACTTTCCGGGAACTGAATCACATTTCTGGGAACGATAAGGGAACACAGTTTTGCGTGCCCTTCGCCGCCTCCTTTCCCGAGGTTCCCGTCCTCATCCCGATTAAATAAAACATCCACCGCCTTTCGCTGGGCCGTACGTTTTTTGTCCATCCCCGCGTGCGTGTAGACCTCCATCGTCGTGCTCACCTTCGCGTGCCGCATCAACTCCTGCACCACGCGCACATCGTTTTCGGTATGGGCCAGCAACGAGCTGTAAGTCTGCCGGAAAGTGTGCCAGCCGATCTGCTTCTTGATGCCCACCTTGCGGGCTGTCGGTTGCAGAATCTTCCGGCGCGAATTGTCCGGCCACATCGGCATCTTGCCGAAGGTCTGGTAGCTGGCAAACACCCAGTCCTCCGCCTCCGGGTAGCCGCAGACCAGACGCCAGGCCCGAAGTCCCTCCAGCGCGATGTCGTCTAATGGCACCGGCTGTTCGGAGATCTCTGTCTTGCATGGCCCGATGCTCCCGTCCACGAACGACCGCAGTGCGTCATCCACTGCCGGGACTAAGCACTAGACCTGAAAGTGGGCGAGAGTATTACGCAGCTCGCATGCCTCCGAGGAGAGCGATCGAGCCACGACAGTCAACTTTTCCGCTGCCATGGAGTTGGTCTTCGTTATGTTGTCCATATCCATCACGGATTTGCCAACCTTCTCGATGCCAGAAGATTGCGTCTGCGAGGCGGCCGCAATCTTTCTTATAAGGACAGTGACGCGGTCGACCAGTTCTGATCCTCGGTTTACCTTTCGCATCGAGTCTTCGATCTGCTCCTTGATCTCCGCTGCGGAATCCGAGCTGCGCTGTGCGAGGGTCTTCACCTCTCCGGCAACGACAGCGAATCCTTCGCCTTCCTCTCCGGCGTGGGCGGCCTCGACGGCAGCATTCAACGCCAGCAGGCTGGTTTGAAATGCGATCGACTCCACCACGGAGACGATGGTCGCAATGCGAGTGGAGGCATGATTGATCTCCAACATGGCTCCGACCGCGCTCACACCCTCGCCTGACGTGGGTTGCGCAAGTGCCGCGGAACGGCCGGAATCATGGTCAGGGTCGCACTCTCCGGAGGCGAGCAGAGTCGCGCTCCTTGCATAGTCCGCCGTCTCGCGGGCAATTGAGGTAACCTGCTCCAGGTTTGCGGTCGTCGTGGAGAGACCCGTAGCCTGAAGCACTGAACTCGCTTGGAGCGCTTCGGCTGCAGAGGTGAGATCCTGAGAGACCGTGAGCAGCCCACCGATCATTCCGTTGACCTGAACAAGTGCGCCCCGTGTCGATTCAAGAGCCTCGTTGAGCACGCCTCCCATCTGTCCCAGTTCGTCCCGGCGATTGGCGTCGGACCTCTTCGTGAGATCTCCGTCTGCGGCGGCCTCGAGCACCCCCATCATCTCCTTGAGTGGATGAATGAGAGAACGTGTAGTTAAAACCGCCAGGAAAATGCCAATAGTCGTCGCAATGAGGGTCAACATCAACATCAGGCGCTGAAAATCCAGGCCAACAGCCCGAGCCGTGACGCCTTGCTCTTGGCTCAGTTTCTCTTCCAGATTGATTAAACCGTTGATACTGGCAAGCCATTCGACGAATGCGGGCCGAGCCCGATCCAGAACTTCTTTCTGTGCCTCGCTGGTGCGTCCCGCTTCCTGCATCTTGATAATTTCATGGACAAGAGGCATTGCCTTTTGCTCGGAAGCCTTGAGCTTTTCCAGTTGCCGCCTTTCAGCGTCAGATATGTTCGTGCCTGCGGCAAAAAGAGCATCCAGAGGACCTGCATTCTGACGATAGACATCTTCCAGTTGCTCGATATGGGAGACAACCGCGGGCAGTTCTGCAGCGGGCACCAAGGTTACGTCGCGTATTGCGATGGAGCGATCATGTACGCTCCCGCGAAAGTTGATCGCATAGCGCTCTTTCACACCGTTGACGTCATTAATGAGAGTAAGAGCGGCGTTTATCTTGTTGACTTGAATCATGCCTACGACGGTCAGAACGACCATCGTCAACAGTATGAATGCAAAGCCGAACGAGATCCTACTTCCGACAGACATATTTTTGAGCATGCTGCGCCTTTTCGCTTTTGGTTAGAGGGTGTTGCATAAATGCTCGTCCGGACTACAAGGTGTTGAACCTATTAGCCAAGATTTCACCGGATAGGTTTATGCAACATGCTCCAGAAAGAGGTTCGGTATTGATATCGGCTCTTTTACCCCGGAGCTATATGGCATTTGAAACGATTCAGACGAATCGTTCGGTTACCTCAGTCGTATTCCGGCTGGGCTGTGCGATATCCACAAGCAGCGGATACAATCGACGCAGCGTGCACCGAGTTATGCTGCTGGATCAACGACTGAGCGATGAGCATCTCGCCCACCATATCGAGCAGGTGACCCACGCCTGTAGTTTTGCTGGTCACTCTCGCCGCCGACCATAGCATTCAAGCGGGCCACGACATCGCGCAACGCTTCGGACTGGGCATTCAGTTCCTCTGCCGCCGCCGCGCTCTCTTCCGCATTTGCAGCGGTCGTCTGAGTCACCTGTTCCATCTGAGTAATGGCCCTGGCAATCTGTTCCAGGCCGCGTGACTGCTCTTCGCTGCCCTGGCTCACCTCATCGACCAGCGTTTTGATCTTGGAAGAATCCTCGGTTATGCTGCGAATCGCGCCGGCCACCTGGTCCACCTTGAATCTTGCCGCCATTCGATTTGGAGATCGAATCCTCAATCAGGATCGCAGTATCTTTCGCTGCCTGCGCAGAGCGTTGTGCCAGGTTGCGCACTTCGTCGGCTACCACGGCAAATCCCATGCCGGCTTCTCCAGCCCGTGCCGCCTCGACAGCCGCATTCAGCGCAAGGATGTTGGTCTGGAAGGCAATCTCGTCGATTACCTTGATGATCCTGGAGATCTTGCCACTCGACTCGTTAATCTCATCCATCGAAACAACCATCTCTGCAAGCTGGCGATTTGCTTTGGCGAACATCTCCTGCGATTGGCCTACAAGCGCGGCCGTCGAGCGAGAGTTGTCCATGTTTTTGCGCGCCATCGAATTGATCTCTTCGCTGGAAGCAGAGGTCTCCTCAATCGAAGCTGCCTGTTCGGACGAGCCCTGCGCCAGCGATTGGCTCGACGACGAGACCTGCGTTGCAGCGCTCGCAATCTGCTCGGCTCCCTCGGTCAGTTCGGAGACTGCACGGCTTACCTGCTTGTTGAGAGCCGTAATCATCACCCAGGAGAGCAGGATGCCTACAACCAGCGAAACGAGGCCAGTGCACAGACTCAGCCACCAAGAGGTCTGTGTGGTCTTTGTCGTCTCGTCAATCTTCGCTTCGCCCACCTTTATGTTCCAATCCGCCATGTAATCCAACTCATTGCGCAGTACTATGATGTGCGGCAGAAGATCGGACTTATAGAGAGCGAAGGCTTCTTTGTTTTTCGACTCCCGACTCAGTGGACGCACCTTCATGATCCATCCCTGGTTGATGGCGTCGAGTTCCGGCTGCAGTTTAGCGAAGTTCTGTCGGTCCTCTTCGGATGTTATCGCCGCACCGTACTTCTTCATATCGTCCGCTAGGTCACCGCTCACCTGGGTTATGTCCTGCTCCACTGTCTGCATCTCGGCCGGATCTTCCTCCGCGATATGGCGCAGGTAGTCTGCGCGCAGGCGGCTGGTATCTGCTTTCATGGAAAGAGAGTAGATTGTTCCCGGAATCGTATCCGTTGCCAGCGAATGGACGTCACGAGCTACATTATTGAAGCCCACAATCGCAACCCCAGACAAAATCGTGCACAAAATAACCAGCACTCCAGACGTTATGATGAACCGCTTGCCAATTGTCATATTCGAACCCATCGATGTATTCCTGCCTTTCCTCTATGTGCGATTTTTTATTTGAGCAGTGCGTCGAGGCCCTGCAATTCCTGTCCGCTCAACACCTGATCCATGTCGAGCAGAATCTTGACTTTTCCTTTGGTCTTCGCCATGCCCAACAGATACGGAGTATCTGTTCCCTGTCCAAAGTCAGGCGTGTTTTCTATATCGGTGGCGACCAGCGTCAGCACCTCTACAACGGCATCCACCACAATGCCCATGGGCAACTCGCCATGGCTGGACACAGTGCGCACCACAACGATGCAGGTTCGCTCGGTGTAATCCTGCTGTGGCAGGCCAAACTTCATGCGCAGGTCCATCACAGGAATAACTCTTCCCCGAAGATTGATGACCCCTTAACAAAGAGAGGAGTTTGGGGAATAGCCGTGATCTCCTGAATCTTCATAATCTCCCGAACCTTGAGGACGCTTGTTCCGAACTCCTCGTTCCCCAACTGGAAGATCAAATATTTTCCTGTGCGAGGGTCAACTAAAACATCGCCTGTTTCGATGTCCGATAGCGTCGATGGCATTGTTGCTGTTTGCATACTCTCTCCTGTTTGCGTGCAAATCTGCTCCGCTTCGCACTGCGATGTCCTGTCTGCGCTAGCTTTATCTGTCGTTCGTGCGGGCTAACCGTGATGCGTATATGCTTGTAACCGGCAAGAGGTACCTTCACCTCAGCCACCAGACATAGCACTACAGCTAAGGCACTTTTGTCGCCAAAGCTGCTCATCAAAAATGAGCAATTGCTAACGCTCCGCCTCTAATGCTTCGACGACATTGCCGGCAGAGCTCGTACTTTATTGTTCAATCGGTCGGGATTAAGAGCTCGATCAAGATCCCGATCAGATCCACCAAAGCACCATTCAACACACATTCCTGAAGTAGTTCTAAGTTGGCGCAAATGCCGACTTCATTGGAACTTATGGTACTTCCATTATGTTCACGTGATGGATGCTTAGACCTGTACGAGCCGGCAGCTTTCACCCTGCTGGGACCGGCCCCTTGGGAAGAGCTTTACAAGATTCGGTAAAAAATCATGTGCTTGGCCAAAAGTCCTGCTATATTGAAGCCCTCCCCAGACAACTAGGCCGCTGCGAACTCGCGTTCAGACTCTGGAGAGACTTTCGCCATGCACAAGCTTTATTGAGATCGCCGACGGCAAGGTTGGGGCCGAAGTTTGTGACGGAGGTGGTGGGAGGGAAAGCTGCGCTGGGTGCAGCAATGAAGGTGCCGTCGCCGTTGCCAAGGAGGACAAGGCCGTTGGAGGCGATGATGTCTTTTTTGCCGACGCCGCGGAGGTCGGCGCTGACGAGGTTGTTGAGGACTAGGCGCAGCGAAGGACTGGGCGGCGTTGAAGGTGCCATCGCCTTTGCCAGCGAGGACGGAGATCATGCAATTGTCGGAGGAGGAGGCGATGTCGAGATGGCCATTGCCGTGGAAGTCGTCGACGACAGCGGCCATGGAGGTGGTTCCGGCGGTCGGGTAGGAGACGGCGTTCTGGAAGGTGCCGTCGGGGTTGCCGAGCATGACGAAGACCTGGCCGGCGGTGGAGATGGAACCGTTGCTGACGATGATGAGGTCGGTGTTGCCGTCGCCGTTGAGATCGGCGGTGGTGACCTCGCCTGCATTCGAGAAGGCGAATTGATTCAGGGTGAAGGAACCGATGCCGGTCAGGATATAGAGGCCGTTGGTATTGAAGGTAAAGTTGTAGCCGACGTAGATAAAGACGCTGACCCCGGCCGTTGTCTTGCCGACGAAGGTGGTGGGGCGGGTGCTGAGGCCGGTTGTGGGTGCTGTGCAGCCGGAGGGAAACGCGTCGGGCGTGGTGGTGAGGCCGGCTTCGGTGTGGAGGACACGCTCGTAGTCTGAAACGAGGGCGGTGGCTGTGTAGCTGAGGGGTGGCCCGAAGGAGTAGCTGCCGTTGATCAGGGTGAGGGAGCAATCGGGCTCTCGTGTGAGTACGAGGACCTGGCCGCTGGGGGCGGTGATCGCGGTGAAGTTACCCTGAAACTTTGCGACGCCGGTCTGGGTGCCGTTGTCGCCGGTGAGGAGGGGAGCGGCTGAGCCGCCCTGATGAGCAGACGTTTTGTGGGGATGAGCCGTTTGTGCAGGGGACCGTACTTCGAAGAAAAAGAAATTAGTGGCAATCGCGAGGAAGACAACTGTGATTGGGGCTACGGTAATCCTAAGAAGCCTTCGTCGCCCTCGGAAAAGGCGACGGAACCTTCCAGACCGCCACCGCCATCAACCTCAGCGGCGGAGACACCGTCCCTGAATCCGGCCTCGCCGCTGCCGACTTCGACGGCGACGGCAACGTCGACCTCGCCTTCCTCGACAGCGAAAGCCTCGCCGGCATCTACTACGGAAAAGGCGACGGAACCTTCAACTCCGTCACCGTCAGCCGAACCCCTTACCCCAACGACCTGATCAATCTCTCCGTCAGCGGCACAGCCCTCGCCCTCGATCTCAACAAAGACGGCAAACCCGACATCCTTGCAGGCAACGCTATTCTCCTGAACATCCAGGGCACGGCGCCCACCATCGTCGCGCAAACCAATACCTCAACCGCGATGACCACCTCAGGCAGCGCCATCGCCCAGAACTCAAGCATCACCTTCACCGCAACCGTCACCCCCACCTCTGGCAACATCACACCAGTCGGCAGTGTCACCTTCGCCGACGGACAAACGATCTTCGGCTCCGCAAACATCGACGGAACCGGCAAAGCCTCCTTCACCACCACCGCCCTCGCCTTCGGTGCGCGTAGTATCACTGCTGCCTACGGTGGATCGTCTACTTATCTGGGCAGCATCTCCCCCGTCGTCACGGTCAACGTCCCCCCCGCTGCTGCAAGCACCGCCACCACTACGAACCTCACTGCGTCTGCCACTACTGCAACCGCTGGCACCAGCATCACCTTCACCGCAACGGTTCAAGCTGCATCCGGCACAGCCACACCTACTGGAACCGTTACCTTCCTGGATGGCTCCACCACACTCGGCACCGGCGCTCTGTCTTCCGGCGTCGCAACCCTCTCCACCAGCGCTCTCGCTGTAGGCACTCATAACGTCACGGCCTCCTACGGAGGAGCAACCACATTCTCTTCCTCGGCATCCGGCAACAGTCCTGTCGTCATCACCGCTGCACCTGCATCGGACTTCTCCATCTCCCTCTCACCCGCGACAGCAACCGTCGTCCACTGCAACACCGCCACTTCAACAGTCACGCTCACTCCGAGCGGCGGGTTCAAGCAAAGCGGTCCTACTCGTCATCACCGGCACTCCGGCCAACACAACCGCTACCACCGCAGCTACGTCACTCACATCGACCGACGGCATCACTCCTGCCACCACAACCCTCACGCTCCAGGCATACGTTCAGACTGCAGCCCAGTCTCGCCGTCTTCACACTATCGAGTTTGCTGCTGTCCTACCTCTTGGACTCTTCGCCGGCCTCGGGTTCTTCGGAACAGGTCGCCGCCGTCGCTGGCCTCTACAACTCATCCTGCTCGCCGCAGCCACCGTGCTGCTTGCCGCCACCGGCTGCGGACACAAGAGCGGCTCCACCGCAACCACGAACGATCCCACACCAGGCACCTATACCCTCACGGTCACAGGCACAGCAACAGTCGGTACTGGAACCCTCACCCACACCGCAACCTACCAACCCAGGATCAGAAACCAGTCGCGTTTTTGTCAAGATCATCGCCAGCACCCTGTTTCGATCTGCCTCCCGCGCAACGGGCATTCAATTCTCCTCAAAGATCGACGATATCGACGAAGTCTTTCCCGAAGATCTCCGCATCAACTTTTATCGCATCGTTCAGGAGAGCATCAACAACGTGATGAAGCACTCCAGGGCAAGCGAAGCAGAGGTCGGCACTGAGAAAGAGGAGGATCGCCGAATTGTGCTGTCGATTCGTGACAACGGAATTGGTTTTCCTTCGGAGCCTAAAAATTGCTGCCATCGGAAAGGGTGGCTTCGGGATGACTGGGATAAGGGAGCGAGCCGTCCTGTTAGGTGGGACGATAAAGATTCAAAGCTATCCCGGCGCTGGCACTCTTCTGAGAATTGAATTCGACGCGACAAAACGCTCTTAGCTCCATGCTCAACCCTTTCAAGGCTCCGAAACGCTTCCGGTTGAGTAATAGAGATTTCGAAAACGGGGGGAGGATTCCACTGGATCAACTCCCTCACCTGAGATCACGGCCCGCTTGTGACGAAAAAGCTCAAAGCGCGGAGGGTCTCCCAAGTAAAGCGGCACCTCTGTGTCGCTCGAACCCTCTGGTAGTTGAATCGTTTGATGGTGTTTGCCAGAGATAACGTGGAGCGATGCCGGTGCGGTCAGGTTTGTGGTGATGTAGATCCTGTCTGCAACAGGGCCAAAAACTCGGGTCACCGCTGGGATAGAAGTTTGCGCTTTCCAAGGCTGCGTGCGATAGGCCCAGTAGATGGCATCCCGGCTGATGACCGGTTGCTTGCCGTCTTTGTACCAGCGAATGAAAAATTGTAGGAGATCAGTAGCTCCTCGATGAGTGTGAAAGTTATTCAGAGTACCTGTTGGAACGCCGGAAGCGTCGAGAAAATCAGCGTTGGGATAACGGTTCGGATCGTCGATAGGGCTGACATAAGTACCTTCGATAAAGTCATTCCACGTGATGATCTCAATCCAGTCTGGATGAGTCGATTGGATTGCGTCCATCCACATTCTTCGCATTCCAGAGTAACCGCTATATTCGTAGTAGCGATCCGCGTTCGATCCCCAAAACTGAAAGCAGATTGGAGCCATGTAAAGCATTCCGGCACTGTGCAGAGCTGCAGCATAGGCGTGGCTTGATGGCAATTGATCTGGCGTCACGCCAAGCCCTGGGACGGCAGCGATTCCCCAATAAAACCCTCCATCGAGGAGACGGGAGTAAGTAGTTAGGCCGCCGCCAATATCGCTCGCATCAGGCAACTCGCCACCCCAGAAAAACGCCGGCACAAGAAATAAAGGTAGAGGAGAATTCGATGGGGCATCGCTGACATAGGACAAGGCATTCGCCGCGACCCGAACGGAGGGATTGGAACCATCCTCCAGATTGCTACGAAGTTGTCGCCAGAATGCAGGTCCAAGGTTCTGACCGGAGAACGTCGTCAGTACTGCTCTTCCATCGCGGCGAAAGTAAACGCGTTCATACCTCTTGCTATTGGCGAAGCGGCGCATCATGTCTTCCACATCTTCGAGACGGTTTCCGCAGCACATGTCGGCAGAAAATATCAGGTGAAAGCCGCTGTCGAGCCGGTAAGCCGCTTCGAACATCTCCGAAGCGCGGCGTATATAGTAAGGCTCCTTGAACCAACCACCCGCATTCAGAGCGAAACCATCGATGCCTCTGGCTTGCGCCTCTCTGATCTCACGCTGATAGGCAGCGATCCTCAGATCTCCTGGACTTCCGTCGTCATCGGCCTGATAGTCGCCGTTCGCGAGCATGTAGTGGGCGAAGACAAGACGCTGCGCATGCAGAACACCACAACAAAACATCACAAGAAAAAGCACAACAGACCGATTTCGGTAACGCATGAGCAATGTCAATCTCTCTGCAAATGTTCAGCTGAAGCAAGCATGTTACTGCAGAACCAATAACGTCCCCTCACCGCTGTCCGGAACGGTAATGCTTATCGAAGCCTGACTCTGTTCGACTTCGATCTTGGCTGCATCTCCATTTCGCCGAACCTCATTCACTTTGGAATTCCAGCCATAGATCTCCAGTCGCACCTCCGTCCACCACGGAGCAAAGCTGCCTTCACGCTTACCGACATTAATCTCCAACCTGTTTGCCTCAGTGCGGCAGGTAAACTGTTCGCGCAAATACTTTCCCTGCTGATAGTCGAAGCTCTTGCCATCATCAAGATAGAGCAACCCCTTGCAATCCTCTCCCACATAAATACGCAGGGTAAGTGCTCCCTTCGGTGTCTCATCTGTGCTCTGCACCAGGGGTGCAACAGGCAATATCGCACCACCGCGAACGTAAACCGGCAGCGTCGCAAGATCGGGAGTCACGTTCGTATAAAGCGGAACCATATCCGTGGCCGATATCGGCAACCCCTGCCCCGTTGGGGCGGCCCGCACAGGCGACACGACACGGCTACCGGTCCAGTAGTCGTACCATACAGCCGATGGAAATTCGACTACATACGTATCAGACGCTTCAGGATAAGGGCTCGGCGCAATCAGTAGATCGTGACCAAGTAAAAATTCGCCTTCGACTCCAGTATCAACGTCGATCGGGTGGCCATCTGCAACGGCATTGGGATAGTCGAGAAACAGCGGCCGCATCATAGGTAGCCCCGTGCGCGAAGTTTCTTCCGCAAGCGTGTAGAGGTACGGCATCAACCGGTATCGCTCTTCAATATAGCGGCGTCGAATATTCTCCGCCTCCGGTCCTCCCACCCAGGGTTCCTGATCGCCAGTGCCTTTTTCGGTGTGATCGCGATCAATGGGTTGAAACGCACCCACTTCAATCCATTTGGTCAGCAACTCGGAGGTCGCCGTTCCAGCAAAGCCTCCAACATCGGCGCCGCTGAAGGAAAATCCGCTTAGTCCCAGGTTCTTCAGCATGGGCCCCGTCATCCGAAGGTGGTTCCAGGTGCTGCTGTTGTCGCCGGTCCATGTAGCAGCGTAACGTTGACCGCCGGCATATGTCGCACGCGTCAAAACAAATGGCCGCACATTCGGCTGTAGCTTCAGCAAACCCTCATAGGTGGCTCGCGAGTTTTCCAGACCAAGGACGTTATGGATCTCGCCATGCGTCGCCGAACGTGCCATAAAGCCGGGCTCGTCGATGCGATGAACCGAATCCTCCGGCATCGTTCCAGTCGTAGAGTTGAAGATCGAAGGCTCACTCATATCGTTCCAGAATCCGGAAAACCCATCTTGTACAAACGGCTGGTAGAGCGAACCCCACCACGCGCGCGCCTGCTTCTGCGTAAAGTCCGGAAAGACGCTCAGGCCAGGCCACGCCACACCGTCATACACACTTCCATCCGGGCGATGCACAAAATAATCGCCAGCAAGGCCGCTATCATAAGGAAGATAATTTTGCCCGGGCGCCTTTGCAATGTGCAGGTCCGTGATGGCTACAACATGAAAATCCATTGCACGCAACTTTCCGAGCATGCCGGCAAGATCTGGAAACGCCTTTGTATTCACACTGAATGGCCGATGCCTGTCCTGAAAATCAATATCGAGGTACACGGCATCGGCAGGGATACGGTCGCTGCGCAGGCGATTCGCAATCTCCATCACGCGAGTCTCAGTCTCGTAGCTATAGCGCGATTGCTGAAAACCAAGCATCCACATAGGAGGCATCGGCGGCTTTCCCGTGAGCCACGCATACGTCTCGACCACTTCACGCGGCGAAGGGCCAAGAAAAATATAGTAGTCCAACGGACCATCAACAGCGCCAAAAGAATATCGGACTGGCGACCGCTTGCCAAAATCAAAGTTCGTTCTCCACGTATTGTCCAGCAGAACGCCGGTAGCAACGCCCGCGCGATAAGCCATGAAAAACGGAATGGCTTTATAAATCGGATCAGTGCTCTCTTGAAATCGATAAGCATCGGTATTCCACAAAGAGAAGGCGTGTCCTCGGCGGTCCAAGCCTTCCGTCTTGTCCCCAAGCCCAAAATAATGTTCGTCCGCCGGCATCACCTTGGCTAATTGGAACGAGTTTTCATCAAAATGCAATGGCTGCGGCATCCTGTTGGAGAATACGTCCCTGGGCGTCGCGCACGGTCAGCCGCAGGTCGCTCCGCGATACCGCAACCTGTAGTTTCTGCGTATTGAATCCCACCGTTGTTGCGTCGCTCTGCTGTTTCACCACGACGGACCGCTGCTTCGTCTGCGGTAAAACGGCCCACGATGCATCTTCCGGTAACACCGGCCCCTTCGCAACACGAACGCGAAGCACATCCTCGCGCAGCGCGATTATCTCTTCGATTCCGCCGTTGCTCGTCGTCAGTCGCAAACCATTTTGCAGGCCCACAACCTTCACGATAGATCCGGGTGTTTCTATAGGTTTTGGCGTTTGCGCTCTTGCAGCGAGGAAAGACAGAGGCAATACAAAAAAAAAGACTGCCCTTGAAATAAAAAAATGCGTCGGCATACCCATTCCAGTCAGGACAAATCGTGAATCTGCGTTGAAAGACAAGAGGCGGTGGAAAAGCCCTCCACCGCCCTAAGCGCTAGAAGTCGAACTTGAGCGAAATTTCAGACAAGCGCCGTCCGAGCTTCAATGGAGCGGCACCAAAGCCTGAAGAAGGATTATAAGTTGCCGTTTGCGGAGTAGCGTTCGGAGACGTGTCGCTCAACTGCAGCGTAGTCTGCGAAGCATACCCCGTGCCAAAGCTATTTAGACCGTGATTGATGAAGTTGAAAGCCGCATAACGAAAGCGCAGACGCCGGTCTCCGCCCAGTCCGAAGCCTTTTTCGAGTGTCAGGTCGGTATTGAAGAAAGCAGGCCCATGAACATACGGCTCAATGTACTGGCCGTTGGTCCCAAGCGCCGGCAAACCAAAACACGCTCCATTCAGGTATTGATGCGATCCCAGGCCCGATCTCGGATTGCATTTCAACACAGGTTGCAGGTTGACGTCCGGCGTACCGAGGATCGACTGCGACTCAACAGGATACTGTGAAGCGCCGGAGCCGATGATGCCCTGCGTGTAGTATCCGGGCGATGCACTAACACCAGTCTGCATGTTCGGACCACTTTGAATATTCGTGATGCCGGAGATCAACCAGCGATTGATGAAACCACCCAACAGGCGTTGATCCGTGAACTTGCCTGTTTGATAGGAGTAGCTAAGATTCAACACCTGAGTACGGTCGAAGTTTAGTGGTGCATAGTTGTTCTGAAGGTTAAAGGGATCTATACCGGCTGTCCAGTTGAAGTCCGCCGACGAACCCAGGATGCCCAGCGCCTTGGAGAAAGAGTAGTTCGCGTTGAAGCTCAAATGACCGATCCGCTTGATCGCCTCAATCTGAAGACCATTATAGTTCGCATATGTATTGTGGCGTGGAACTAGAATCTGGCTGTAGTTGGCGAATGGCCGCGCGTTCTGTATGGCCTTGTCACCGGGGTAGTTGTAAATGTTGTCGAGGCTCGCCGCTTGCTGAGGTGTGCAGCCTGTTGGGTTACAAGCTCCCGGAGACTTGGCATTGATAGCTGCCGCCGCTGCTGGTGTAAACAGCGTGCCAACCGGAATCGCGTTCACGTTGTTCAGCACTACAGTCTGCGTTGTGCCATTGTTCATCAGCGAACTGCTGTTGTTGCCCACATAAGAAGCCTGCAAAGTCCAGTTGCCGGGTAACTGCCGCGCAACGCTCAGGCTGTAGTTATAGGTCACCGGCTCCTTGTTATCGGTAGGGTCGAGACCAAAGATGGTCGCCGGGGAAATGTACGTCTCCGTACTTCCGGGGCCGGTGTTGCCGTAGGTATACGGATCGAGGTGCAGCGAGTCAACGCCCTCCAGCGTGTTGCCGCCAAAGCCCTGAAGATCGGTGAAGCGTACATTTTCCGCCTCAGCAAACTCGTTAGTTACATCGGTGACAGAATCGTGGAAGCGGTAAACACCTGCTCCGCCACGCACCACCGTCTTGCCGTCGTGGGCGACATCCCAGGCGAAGCCGGCGCGTGGCTCAAAGTAAATTGGCGGTGTGCCCGAACCAGAGTTTGGAATAGACGGCGTCAGAGCGTGCCAGGTAATGCCAGGTAAAGGGTTCTTCGTCGCGTCATACGTTGACGTATAGAGAGCCGGATTCCAGATTGCAGCGCCGATCCCGTGTGCATCTTGCCATGCACCAAGCTTCGAAATGCGAAGCCCGACAGTCACGCTCAGGTTTGAAGCGACATGCACTTGGTCCTGTCCATAGAAGTCAACATTCCAGAAGTAGAGGTTCGTGTATGGATTGAAGTTCTGCTGATGCCAATCCTGGATCTGCCCTTCGAAGAAGTTGGCCAACGCATTGCCGCTGTTGAAGTGCGGGTTTCCGTATGCAGGCGAGCCGTCAGGATACGTCCCGTTGTAATCGGCAAAGTACGAGCCAGCCGGTCCGAAGTAATAGTTTTGAATGATGCCGTTGGTAGAAGGGTTCGTTGCCGTCTGGTTATTCGTCGTGCGCTGGGCAAAGATGCCCACCCGGACCGTATTCTTGCCCCATACCTTGGTGAGATTATCGCCAAGGTTGGGCTGCAGTTTCTTCAGCTGCAATGGGTTGTTGGAGTAGTCCGGCCACAGCCCGAGTGGCAGGCCACCATATGTTGTGTACGTACCCAGCTGCGGATATTGCGTATTCCCATTGTCGAATGCACCGTTATATGGATACTGGATTGCGCTCCTCTGCAACGCTGCAAGATCCCGCGCGTCGAACGACTGAACGAAGGACGTAAGAGTTGCATAGAGTTCGTTCGTCAGCGTAGGCGTAAAGATGGTGACATAGTTCGCCGAAGCGGTATGCACCCAGATATCGTTGTTGACGCCATAGCCGGGCGTGTTCACTCCACCCAGCACGCTCGAAGCCGCAGGGGAGTAATAGGGCACCATCGGCTGACCCTGCTTGCCCTTTTCAAAGCTGTACCGTGCAAAAAATTGACTACGAGGGCTAACCGCATAGTCCACACGTCCAACGTACTGACTGATGTTGTTGTTCACCAGGTCAATGGCGTCATAGTTGAAGCCGTCCAGACCTGTCTGCGTGCGCGTGGGCAGAGGCAAGGTACCGTTGATCAACGCCATCGCGCCCGGGTTCAGAAAACTGGCGATATTGCCGTTGGTTAGCGGCGAGTCATCGTCGCCAACGGTCGGCACCGTGTTGAACGTCCCATAGTTGCCGTTCATCAGGTTCGGCCCAAGGTAGGCCGAAAGCGCACCCGCGCTGAAATCACCCTTACGCAACGCGGCTGTTGGAACCAATGCATGGATGATCGCGCTACCTGAGCTGCCGTAGGCAAAGATATTGCGTTGCGCGTCATACTCCGCACCGGCGAAGAACGTCAGCTTCTTGACATGAGGAACAGGGCCGCTGATGGTACCGCCTGGATACACGAATCTGTCATCAGGCCGCGCAATCCCGTTGTAGTTCGCCAGCCAGTCGTTGGAGTTCAGCTGGTAGGTTCGAGCATACGCATAGAGAGAGCCGTGATAGCTCGACGTACCCGACTTTGTTACACCTGTAATCACCACCGGCCCGTTGGATTGGTCCGCGCCGAAGTTGGACGTCTGCACCTGAACTTCGCTTACAAACGAATCGTTGATGTTTTGAAGATTCGCGCCGAAGTTACCGGCATCTGTCAGGTTCGCGCCATCCAGCTTCAGCGTAATACCTGCCACCGGAGCGCCATTAGAAGCATAGGGCGTTGGTTGACCGATTGAAACCTGCGAGAAATCGGGCGCAGCGTTTTGCGAACCAAGATTGCGGATCGCGAATCCCGGTAGAATCTTCTCCAGTTCCGTCGCGTCCCGGCCAACGATCGACAGCTTCTCAAGATCATTCGCGCTGATGGTCGAACTGAGCTGACCATTGTCCAATGGAATGCCGGCTGCATTCTCCTCCACCGTCACCGTCTGTGTCGCTTCTCCAACACTCAGACGAATATCCGAGAGTGATTTGTTATCGCCGGGATCAAGATGGATATTGGTTTGCGAATAGGCTCTAAAACCGTCCCTTGTCACGTTCAGAGTGTAGTCCCCATTAGGTACCGAGGAAAAATTAACAATGCCCGAGCCATTGCTGACAGACCGCCTCTGGGTTCCGTTGCTCTGGTTGACGAGCACCGCCGTGGCACCTGGAACGACCGCCCCCGATTGATCCTCCACAAGTCCGCTTATGCTGGCACTTCCAACCTGCCCCCAACCTGGAACCGCGGCCAACAAAAAGCATCCAAGAACCAGGAACATCCCGGCCCACAAGTTTTTTTTGATTTTGTTGATGCGAGTCTTCAAGTGATTAGCCTCCATCCCGTCTCACGTGCGCCTCTGATCGGAACACGGAGATTCGGGAGCTAGTAGAACGGCAGCCTTTATAGGCGCGCGTACAGCTGCGGCATCAGTTCTTTGCGGCAAACAGCAAACTCTTTACTGTTAAAACTAGGTCGAAGCCCTTTATCAACAGTGTTTAGCCTCCACTATTCACAAAAGGCCATTTATAGTTGCAAAGCGATATAATCCCCCCGAGATTTACAAAACGAGCTGACAATGCAACTAAGCGCGACAAATTCCGCTTACACAGACGAAGAACGTCACTCTATTGAGGCGCAGTTGGAACGGTTGCTCGCCAACCCTTTCTTCAGCCATAGTCGCCGTTTTCCGTCCTTTCTCCGTTATGTGGTCGGACAGACGCTCTCCGGACACGCCGAAGATCTTAAAGAGCGGACCCTTGGGATTGAAATATTTGGCAAGACCGCAGACTATGACACCGCCACCGATCCCATCGTTCGCGTAACCGCAGCCGAGATCCGCAAACGCATCGCGCAGTATTATCAGGATCCTGGTCACGAGCACGAACTCCGAATCTCTCTTCCTCCCGGCTCTTACATTCCCGTGTTTCATCTCCAATCGCCTGCCTCTTCCCCCGAGCAGGCTGCAATAGAAACACCTCCGTTTCTTCACGTCCCGGCCAGCGCAACCCCAATCAAGCGCCTATCCCGATGGCACTACATCCCATGGATCGTTAGCGTTCTTCTTCTCGCCGGAGCAACCGGCGTGTTCATGTGGCAACATGCGAAACGCTCGGCTTTCGCAGGTTTCTGGGGACCGCTTCTGGGATCCAGTGAGTCTGTGCTCTTCTGCGTAGCCGACCAGACTCAATACACTGCCATCTCGTTGCGCGACGCATCCGATCCCTCTCGTCAGATCACGCTCAAAGACAATCTCACCGCGGTCATCATCGACGACCTCAGCACCATCACCAAAGTCGCTGGCGTCATGCAATCGGCCAACAAAAAATACAGTCTGCGAGGGGAAAGCAGCACCAGCTTGGCGGATCTTCGTAACGGTCCATCCGTCGTAGTCGGCGCCTTCGACAACGCCTGGACTCTGCGTCTGCTGCGCCCTCTGCGTTTTTATTTCGCTAATAATCCAGAGATGACGCAATTCAGCATCGTCGATGCGACAACGCCGAATCAGGTCAAATGGATCGTTGATCGATCTCAGCAGATCGCCACCAACAACTATCGTGACTACGCCATCGTCGCTCGCTTCACCGACGGCAACACCGGAAAACCAACGCTGGTAATAGCAGGTATTGGCCGTGGTGGCACCGCCGCTGCGGGTGACTTCGTCACAGACCCCTCTTCCCTGCAAATCATTCTCAATCGAAGGCCATCGCCAGACGCCAAAAACTTTGAAGTCGTCTTAAGTACCCAGATTATCGACGGCGAACCCGGAACTCCAAGGGTAGAAGCTCTGTACTATTGGTAGTCGCAACCTCCGCGAGTAACCAACCTACCTAGTCTTCATGAGCCATGACCATCCACCAGTTCAACACTGAGTGAAGGTATATGTAGCCTTTTTGGATTTGGTTCAAGAGTTCTCTTCCTTCATCCGATAACAGCCTAAGCGGGTACCGTATACGCGAAGGTTTGCTGCAATCGGCGACCTCGCCGGTTCTCTTATCCAATCATTTCAAAAGGCGAGACTAAATGAACGCGAATTCAATAACGATCAAGCGCAAGCTGTTTCTCAGTTACGGCCTCATGACCTTCCTTGCGGTTGGGATGGGCGCCACGTCCCTCGTCATTATGCATAATCTGGCGAATGCAACACAGCAGCTAGGCGTAATCGGTGCACGTAAGCTCTTCGATTCCGGCGTGGCAAACGGAAGCACATCCGAGCTTCTTGCCGCAGCGCGCGGTGTTTTGTTGTATGCGCAATCGAGCGATCAGGTTAATTTCGAAGCAGCCGTAGCAGACTATGCCAAGAGCATTGGCGATACGAAAAAGAGTAGTGCCGAGATGCGTTCGTTAGGATTGTCGTCCAAAAGCACACAGTTGGCCGATGAAATGGACTCCGATATGAGCCAGGCTGACCCCGTGTATCAACGCTCTCTCGGAATGATTCGCGCAGGAAAATATAAAGAGGCGATGGAGCTTGACAATGCGGAGTTGATTCCGCTCCTGCAGAAAATCGACGACGCCGGCACTCAGCTCATGGTCGAGGAGCAGGAGACCATGGGGAAGGTCAACGAGATGGTCCAGGGCCAGGTCGCCTTCGGACGGTGGCTCATGATCATTCTGCTATGCATCGGCATTGCAGTCGGCGTGGTTCTCGTCTTCATTATTCGTGCGCTGGATAAGCAGCTTCGCCAGAGCGTTTTAGAACTCTCCGAAGGATCTGATCAGGTTTCAAGCGCTGCCACGCAGGTGTCCTCCTCCAGCCAGGCACTGGCGCGAGACACATCGGAACAGGCCGCAATGATCGAGGAGACATCCGCTTCGGCCGAGCAGATCAACTCCATGGCCAAACGAAATGCGGAGAGCGCCCTCAACGCTACAGCGCTCGTTGTTGAGGCTGTACAAAGCACAGAACAGACAACCAAGGCTATGGGCGAGTGCGTACAGGCTATGGATGCGATCGGCGATTCCAGTAACAAGATTGCCAAGACACTCCAGGTCATCGATAAAATCGCGTTTCAGACCAATATCCTTGCCTTAAATGCGGCGGTAGAAGCGGCACGCGCCGGAGATGCAGGAATGGGCTTCGCCGTAGTAGCCGAAGAAGTACGCAATCTCGCCCAACGCTGTGCAGAAGCCGCACAGGAGACCTCTATGCTGATCGAACAGTCGTTGAGCAACTCAGATGCCGGACGAGCCAAGATCAGCCAACTTGTCGAATCCGGCAGCAGGGTCAACGAAGCCTTCGCACGAATGAAGATACTGGTAGACGAGATCCGCCAGAGCAGCCAGGAACAAGGTCACGGTATCGATCAGATCGGACGGGCGATCAACAAGATGGAGCAAGTAACGCAGAAAAGCGCGGCCAATGCAGAGGAGAGCGCGGCAGCAGCAGAGGAGCTAAACGCGCAGTCCGATGGGCTTCGAGAACTGGCTTCGGAACTTGGGCACATGGTTGGTGGAACGGAGATCGACTCAAATCGACGCCGCGTTGCGCGCGGATCGAAGTCAACGGCAGCGCATGGGTTCGAGTCTCGCCCGTCGACTCCATCTATCTCTCAAGCTGCTCCCCTCAAGAAGCACACTCACCTTCCAAAGATGGCGACACCTGCAGGATCATTTTCCATGGACGACAGCTTCACAGAGTTCTAAGCTGTGCTCGTGAAGTAGTTAGATATAAATCGGATCGATCGCCGAGCTCTGTCATCCTATGAGGTCTCTCGGACTCATAGGATGGCTGTGGCTTGCTGAAACTTTACAACAGAACCGCTAACGCGTGACGTTTTTCATCAAGACTGAAGAGCGTGATGCGCCTGTCCTAGAGAACTCATTGATGCATCGAGTCACTCTGCCGATAGAAAACTTGGCGGCATTACCTGGCTACGCCGAAACGAGGTCACAATGACTACATCACAGTCCGTGCTAGAAAGTTCTTCCCCTGCGTTGCTCTCCACGCGACGCTTCCTCGATAAGCATCTGATCTTTGCTCTCGGTTCGGAAGAATTTGGCATTCAGGTGCTCAACATTAAGAAATAATCGGGATGCAGGAGATCACTGCAGTCCCGAGAATGCCTTCTCACATTAAGGGCGTCATCAATCTGCGCGGGCAGGTCATTCCCGTAATCGATCTATCACTTAAATTCACGCTCCCCCCGCAGGAGTACACAGACCGAACTTGCATCATCGTTGTCCGCACCAAGACAGCTTCTGGAGATCGTTTGATCGGCGCAATCGCAGATGGTGTTACAGAGGTTCTTACGATCTCACAGGACGACGTAGAGGAGAGCCCCGACTTTGGCAGCGGAAGCCCCGCGCCCTACCTGCTAGGAATGGCAAAAGTACGCGGCAAGGTAAAGCTGCTGCTAAATATCGACGAAGTATTCAGCACAGATGCGCTCATACAGCTTGAGCACGCTAGTTGCGGCTAAACAAAAGACACCGCGTGACTGCACATCTGTTGGCTGCATCGAGGGTTCGCCTCAGAAATTTCTCTGATCGGGACAAGAGGACTGCTCCTGCCAGTAGCCATGCTGCAACGGAAAAGAGTGAAGTCGCTCTTACCGTCAACGCCGAACGAGTTTATAAAGAACAGGAAAGGCCACGATGAGTCCGATAGTGGAAGCAACAACGCCAATAGAAAAAGTAAGAGAAACCATCGATGATCTTGCTCTTCAAACGATCGTGCAGGGCGCCGAAGCAATTACCTCGGAGACCCTCTCCAGGCTGATCGAGGACGGAGGATGTGCGAACTGCACGAACCTGGTTGATGCAGCAAGATCCGCACTTGCCAGCCTCAATTCCTCAACTCTGACGGATGAAGACGCCACGTCTCTTGTCTCTCGCCTGAGATCACTCCTGCCCGTGGACAACACGTCCCCGGAAGCCGATGAAGAGATGGCAGCCAACTCCGGGAACGCGCTTGATTTCAAAAATGATCCGGAGATCCTCGCTGACTTTGTGCTTGAATCGAGGGAACATCTTGCCGCCATCGAAGAGCAAATACTCTTGCTTGAAAAAGATCCATCGCAGATCGATACGATACACGGGGTCTTTCGCTCCTTTCATACCATCAAGGGAATCGCTGGCTTTATTGGCCTCAGCGGGGTGCAATCCGTCGCACATGAGGTAGAGACACTCCTCGATCATGCAAGAAATCTCCGCATTACGATTACCTCAGAGTTCGTCGATCTCGTACTTGACAGCTCGGGATATCTAAAAGAAGAGGTTGAGTTCGTTCAAGCGAATCTTAACGGTGCTCCGCCGCCGCCAGTTCGCGATAACACCGTTCTGATTCGTACGCTGTCAACCGCGACAGCCAATGTTGCCACCAGTCTTGCATCTTCTTCCAGTGAAGCTACACCGTCGGATAAAAGTGACAACGTGATGGAAGCGGCCGAAGCAGTCTCTGTTCTGGCGTCGGCGCCTCCCCCCATCTTGGCTGGATCGGAGATCCTTTACGACGCCTCTGTCCAGCCTGATGATTCCGTACGCGCAGTTGCATCACGGGCTGGAGGTGTAGCGCCCTCGACGCAACAGACGGCTCACACCGAGATATTCGGCACATCGCTCCGCGTTGAAACATCCAAAATCGATCGATTGATGGATATGGTCGGCGAAATGGTGATAGCGCAATCGATTCTGAGCAACAGCCCTCAGCTGACGACTCATGGCAACGCCGGTCTTGCTGGAAAGATGTCGCAGCTCGCACGCATAACTGGAGAGGTGCAGCGCTGCGCCATGAGCATGAGGATGATGCCCATCGGGCTTCTGTTTCAGAAGAATGCGAAGATGGTGCGTGATCTCTCTCGCCGCAATGGAAAACAAGTCTCGCTCGAACTTGACGGCGAATCTACCGAATTAGACAAGGCCATCGCAGAGGAACTGGCGGACCCACTCCTGCATATGATTCGTAATGCGCTCGACCATGGAATCGAATCCCCTGAAGAGCGAATTGCTGCAGGCAAATCTCCAGTAGCCTCGCTGCGTATCGCCGCCGGGCACCAGTCTGGACAGATCGTTATCTCCATCGCGGATGACGGTCGAGGCCTCGACCCACAGCGCATCTTGAACAAAGCAATTCAAAAAGGACTCGTTGAGCAGGATGCGCAGCTTTCGCAGGAAGAGATCTTTCGCCTGATCTTTGCGCCAGGTTTTTCAACCGCGGAAAAGATCACGGACATCTCTGGGCGCGGCGTTGGCATGGATGTTGTGCGCCAGCACGTCGAAGCACTGCGCGGGCAAATCGAGATTAAAATCGGAGTTGGGGAAAGGAACGACCTTCTTCATCCATCTACCTCTTACGCTGGCAATCATCGATGGCCTCGTAATCGTTGTCGGAGAGCACCGATATATTATCCCCGTGTTCTCCGTGCGCGAGATGTTTCGCCCGACCGAGAACATGCTCTTCACTGTGCAGGGAAGGGACGAGATGATTCTGATGCGCGGCGAACTGCTTCCGTTGATACGCCTGCATAAGCGATTCGAAATAAAAGCGCGCACTGAAGACATTTGCCAGGGATTACTTGTCGTCTGCGAATTCTCCGGGAAGCTGTTCTGTCTCTTTGTCGACGATCTACTTGGACGCCAGGAGGTTGTCATCAAGAGCTTGGATGAAGCGTTCCGAAACATCAAAGGCATCTCAGGGTCTGCCATCCTCGGAGACGGTCGCATCGGGCTGATTCTCGATGTCGCCGGCATATTTCACTGCGCTCAGGCAAGCAAAGAGAGCTTCGCGGCATGAAAGACGCAATCGACGATTACTCGCCCCTGAAAGCTCTGTCTCAGCGCGACTTTGGCAGGTTCTCCAGGCTCGCCTACGATTACTGTGGTTTGAGCATCGAAGCGGGCAAGGAGCATCTGGTCGCTTCGCGTCTCAGCAAGCTTATGCGCCCGTTGAAAATTTCATCCTACGGTGCCTACTATGACTACGTTGTTGCCGACAAATCGTCTGTGGCGCTTGTAAACCTGATCGACAATTTAACTACGAACCATACGAGCTTCTTTCGGGAACAACAGCACTTTGATTTTCTTGCAAACACAGTCTTTCCTGCGCTCCGCAATCGTTTACAGATCGATATCTGGAGCGCGGCTTGTTCGACTGGGGAAGAACCGTATTCAATTGCGTTCGCAGCGAAGGACTTCTATGGTGTATCAGGACCGACCCTCCGTATATTCGCAACCGATATATCGACACGCGTGCTGGAAACTGCAAAAAAAGCGATTTACAACGAGCAGCGGTTTCGTGGCCTGTCCAAGGCTTTACTGAAGCGGCACATGCTGCGCGGCGAAGGCGCCTCTGCAGGGCTCTACCGGGTCAAGCCGGAGGCGCGTGAGGCCGTGCACTTTCAAAGGTTTAACCTCAATGAGTCGTTTCACTCACTCACTACCAACTTCCCCCTAATTCTGTGCCGCAACGCGATGATCTACTTCGATGCCCAGACCCAGGAACAGCTCGTTGAGCGCTTTTACCAACAATTGGAGCCGGGTGGCCATCTTTTCATCGGGCACTCCGAAAGCCTCAATAGCATCTCACACCGCTTCGAGTACGTTTGCCCCGCCATCTACCGCAAGCCGGGCGTGTTGAAAGAAAGGATCTCCAACAAGGGCGAGGCTGCATGAATAATATTGTTGTCGGCATCGGCGATTGTCATGTGATCAGCGGCCCTGAACGCTGCCTGATCACCTATGCGCTCGGCTCGTGCATCGCTATCGCCATCTATGACCCCGTCAGTTGTGTGGGAGGGCTGCTTCATTACCTGCTCCCAGACTCAAAGATCGATCCGGAGAAAGCTGCTCTCAATCCGTTTCTGTTTGCGGATACTGGAATCCCAGCGCTTTTCCATCACGCCTATGGCATGGGTGCCGTGAAGAGCCGCCTGCGCGTAGCGGCGGCGGGAGGAGCACAAGCATTCGACTCGCTGGCATTTCAGATCGGCAAACAAAACAGACTCGCAATGAAGAAGATCTTGTGGCGTGCCGGGGTTCTGCTTCACAGCGAAGAGGTGGGTGGCAGTCACTCACGAACCATCCGCATGGAAATGAGCACCGGACGCATCTTTATGAAGACCGCGGGCGGCGTTGAAGAACAAGTTAATACAGGCACTCAATACGGAAGGGAGATGTCTCACTGTGAATAACATTCTGATCGTTGATGATTCCAGGGCGATGCGTAACTTTCTACGAAAAGCACTCAGCTTGACGAGTTTGAAGATTAATTCGGTTCACGAGGCTACAAACGGAATGGAGGCGCTCGATCTGCTTGAGAAGCACTCTATCCAGATTATCTTCAGCGATATCAACATGCCCGTCATGGACGGATCTGCCTTTGTCGCAGAACTCGCCCGGCGCGAGATCACCAGTAGAATTCCTGTTTTTGTCGTCTCGACAGACAGCAGTACGGAGCGCATGGGACAGATTCTTGCACTTGGCGCGAAGAGCTACATCTCGAAACCATTCTCACCTGAGACGTTAGAGCGGGAGGTCATCAGGCTTATGGGCGAAGTCGTCGAGCCTGATATCGCCGAGGCACTCTTGAACGCTTCGGTCAATGTACTTGAGACCATGTTCTTTGCCGATGCCGTCCCTGTAAAGGAAGAAGACGCAGCACTGCAAGACGGCGCTCTCGCGTGCACACTGGAGTCCAGGGGAGGCGTGAACGGAAGCTTTGGCGTCGCTGTCGATCCTGTTGCGTTGCAGATGCTCTGTCGAGCCTTTTACGGCGAAGAGGGGGATGTTTCCTCGACGCAGCAACAGGACCTGATCCTCGAACTCACCAACATGCTTGCAGGCTCTACGTTGAGCGGCTATTCTCCGGCGCACGCCTGTACCTTGTCTTCTCCATTGCTATGCGAGTACATACCCGCAATCGCACGGCAAAGAAATAGTGTCAACAACGACGAACGCTTGACACATATCACTCTCTCGCTCGAGGGCGGCCTTCTCTCCGTGTGGGGTTCATTGCAGGCCCTCGCATGAGACCAGACCGGCCAATTCGTGTTCTGATCGTCGATGACTCCGCGCTGGTGCGCAAGATGCTCGTCGCCGCTCTTGCAACCGACAAGCAGATCGAAGTTGTAGGTACAGCGCCCGATGCGTACATCGCGCGCGATATGATCCTGGCGCTTCATCCCGATGTCGTCACACTCGATATCGAGATGCCACGCATGGACGGCATCAGCTTTCTCAAGAAGTTGATGCAGTACAAACCGTTGCCGGTGATCGTGATCAGCTCCCTGGGACGTGCCGGATGCCAGACGAGCTTTGACGCCTTGCGTGCCGGCGCAGTGGAGATTTTCGCCAAGCCGAACGGTCCGAACTCCATAGGAGAACTCAACCGGACACTTCCGGGGAAGATTCATGCAGCCGCCGCAGCACGGATGCCCGTAATCACTCAAGACAGCAGCCCCAGGGGCAGCGACAATACTCCTCTTATTCTCAGAGAGCCGGCGACTCTCACCTCCGACCCGAACAACATCGGCGGTAAGGTTATCGCCATCGGTGCATCTACGGGCGGACCAATTGCGGTCGCGGAACTCCTGCGCAGGTTGCCCCAAAACACTCCTCCCATTCTGATCGTGCAGCATATGCCCGAGGCATTTACAAAACTCTTTGCAGAGCGACTCGATCGAGAGTGTCACATAGCGGTGAAAGAGGCAGAGGACGGTGACGAGTTGCGACGGGGACGCGCACTGATCGCCCCAGGCAACAGACACATGATGCTGAAGCAGCGTGGATCTAACTACCGTGTCTGGGTTGGCGATGGGCCGCCTGTCTGTTTCAGCAGACCATCGGTTGACGTTCTCTTCTCTTCGGTCGCGAAGGTTGCCGGAGAGCATGCAATCGGCGTCCTGCTTACCGGCATGGGAAGCGACGGTGCGCGCGGGATGCTGGAGATGCGGAACTGCGGAGCCTTTACTATGGCCCAGAGCGAAGAGACATGCGTGGTCTTCGGCATGCCGAAGGAGGCGATCCAGCTTGGAGCCGCACAGGCCGTTCTGCCGCTAGACCGCATTGCCGGAGCTGTATTGCGCCAGCTCTCTATCTGAAGGGTTTGAGGCACCACACCGATGTCCATCAGCATCTGTTTTCCATACTTTAAGGTTGATCCCCCCTCCCGGTAGTGTCCTAATTTGAAATCCGCTTTTCAAAGGTTGGCCTCCAACGTGCTACGAATCCACTCAGATACCGTGAGATTTTTGGTCTTTGCCGCCACCTCTACACGCTTCCGAACGTCAGGATGCAGACGCACCTGAAGTGCTCCCAACTTTGCGTGACCTTTGGGCAGCTTTGGACGGCCAACAGGCCTCGGCTTAGGCTGTTTGGGCATTGCGGAACTCCTCTAGGATGGCAACTCTTACGGCGGTTTCGGGGGAAATGGCTGGCGGGACGTGGAGCACAGTTACATGCCGCCTTGGGGTAGTAGGATCGTCCGTATCGTGCGCCCACGCGTATACCTTGTCAGTCTTGGGATGGCCCTTGATGCGGAACACTTCGACTACGCCCTGCCAGACCGTCTTACCGTCAAAGACTTCATGCACAGGGACACTCTCAAGGTGCGTAGCGTCACCGCCATGCAGCTTGTGAATCACGTCTTTTAAGTCATCGATATAGCTCATGGTCTAATCACCGAAAAACAAACTTTCAAGTGCTTTTTTGCGGAATTGCCATTGCTCTAATTCGCGTCCGTCTTCGAGCCTTAGCCTGCACCGCCCTTCGTCGCTGAAGATCACAGCAGCCCACCATTGCGTCTGTGTAATCTCGTTCCGAACCTCTATTTTTCCACTTTGGACGAAGAGCTTTACCCGTCCCTTAGACCAAGGGCCATTATGTGCGACCACTAACACCTTTCCGTCGGAAGTTAGTTGTGCCACAAAGTTCCCTTCTGAAGGTGGGATAGCATTCATCGACGCGATATCGTTCTCTATTCCAGTTTGTATCTCTTTGAATAGCTGTTCAGCGGAGCAAGCTACTCGCTTTTCTACCCAATTCAGTTCTAATGGCACGGTACTCATGCGGCAGCCTCCACCAAGTCCCCTACACTCCATGTAGTATCTGTGACACCCGCCGCCATTGCGGGGGTGCAGCGCAGCGTGTTGTGACGCTTTACGAAGTTGTAATAGGCGAAGTGCAATCCAACGGCTGCTGTGAAGTTCTCACGCTTCTTAGAGAATGCCAGTGTCAAACGAGTCAGGCGGCGCATGTGAGTGCGGGTAGTGGCATTTAGACGCTCAACATAGCTCGTTGAAATCAAGTCACGATCTGGACGACCGGACAGCACGGTTTTGGTTGCAGAGAGGACACCGGAACTGCTGTAACGACGCTCTCCAAATTCATAAGTCCCATAAACCTTATGAATCTGCCCGTAGTCCACATCCTCGCCAAACGATTTACGTACCGCGTCGGCATATGCGCTATAGCCGTCCGTCGAAAGTTGAATCCTGTTAGCCATGCGGCTTTCCACGTCCGCTACAAATGCATTAGCGGCGGCTCGGCTGCGGTCTCCCACCATGAACGCGGGAACGAGTTTCGTATCCGCATCAATCGCACACCAAGTCCAAACGGAACCAACTTCGGGTGAATCTTCCCGCGTAACGTTGCGCTCTTTCTTTCCGACAAAACCCCAAATCTCATCCATCTCCAAACGCTGGCAAGGAAGGTTACGCATCGACTTATCCATCATCGCGGTGCAGCCCTGCCCAACCTTCACCCCGAGGCGCATGATCGTATCGCGGTGGACTCCGGTAATCCGTTCGATGGAACGGATGCTGGAACCCTCTGCCAGTGCACCAATGACCGCGATTTTCTTGTCGATATTGAGAACGTTCGCCATGAATGCCTCACTACAGTTAGTGTAGTGCAAATATTATAGGGTGTCAATGATTATGTTGACGTTTCTGGTATTTTCTCGGCAAGATCGCTGAGGCGTTGGCCCACAAGTTTAACGGTGGAATAATAAGACTGATTCCATTTAGACGTGTCCGCAAGGTTAGCTAGTTCCTTATCTTCATAGCCAAATTTCCCCAAATCTTTTAGGCAGGCGGCAACCTTCCTCTTGAATTGGGCTATGTACATTTCCACGGTGCACCCGTTGTATGTAGTTTTCTCGTTCATCTCTTGGGCACTTCGATTGAAGCTATCCATCATCTCCCGTGTGTCAGAGCCGTAATACGGCATATATGTAGATTTTGGCGCAGCAGATTCCCGCTCGGAAGAAAACTTTAGAATCTCATCGGCTAGATCGAGAGCGATAATCCTTACGGACTGGATGCTCGGTTTAGCGGATTCTTTTTCCGGCTCTGACACTCGGCAAATTTGGCGGTGGCCTAAATGGTCTATCGCCGCAATGGAAGACGCGCTATTCCCTCTAGGAACTTCGATCCACAGAGATACACTTTTGGCGGATTTAGCAGTTGGTACTAAGACCGTTTCAGGTTCCCATTCTTCGGGCGCAATCACATCACCGACTTCGTCTACTATCTCTGGATGCCATTCTGTGCCTCCAGTTTCAACCTCTACATGCGGCCAGTCGGGAAGCTCAAAACGATAGTGAAGCCAGCCACGATGGGGAAGATTTGCCTCTACTGGATGAAGGTGGCTTATGGTCGAGGCTACATCCGATAAAACCTCACGGTTGAAGTAATGAGGGACGAGAACTCCATCTTCAGGAACGTCATCCACACACACTACGGAAAAGTTTTCGAGGTCGTGTAAGAGGGCCGCGCTCATATAAGTTTGCCCCTCTCTCTCTAATCTCAAGATATATTTGCTTACAAGAGAAGGAGCATTGATTCGGTCGTTTGTAATCTCCGCATTTATGAATACCTCTGTAAATTTCCCCTCTAAAAGGAGCAAGGCTTCATAAATAACAACACCTAGACTAGGGGTGCGTTCTTCAATTTCGAGCCTAAACCTCTCCGCCTTAGCGTGCACGATCCACCACGCCCATCCTCCAGAAATAACGAATGCGCTCCATGAACATAGCCTAAATAATTGGGATTCCGGTATTTTCCCTGGATAGAAAGTTGCGGCAAACTCTCTCACCAACGACAAAGCCCCGCTCATGATGGCCACCCATAGGGGAGCAATTGCAAAGAAGGAAAGAATGCGACGATTCGCCATATCCCTAATCCTCCCACTGGACTAGAGCGAAGTCTATGATTTTCCGTAGTGCATGATTTCCGCCGCGAATTTGGGCAGAAATCGAAATTAGGACACCACCTGGACTTACGATACAGACGTGGCCTTAATGAAAAAAGCCCGGCGTTAGCCGGACTTCATTTTCTTCACTCTTTAAAGAGTAGCAGGTTGGATGCAACTAAAATGCCAAGCGGAAGTTGCTGCTAAATAATGGGTTAGATCGATTTGAGGCTTGACATGCGAATTTGCTGAGGTTTTTGTGCAAATAAAAAAGAAGTTATTGAAGACATCACAGCAATCTCAGCCCGGGACGGCATCAATGCCGCCACATCTTTCATCGATTGTGCAGTGCGCATTCCGTTGAACAGCGACCGGGCAACAGCTATTTCGTCTCTTTCGCTGCTGTCTGAAAGGACGGATTTTTTCTTAAGCTGATCAGGTTGGACATAATGCGGAACGAGCCGCCAACACCCTCAGGCATCTCGCGGTAGAAAGCAAACGCCATGTAGATGTAGGCACCCTTGCCGTAGTGTGCATAGAGCAATCCACCCTTTTGAGGATCCTGATCGACGTCGTGCATCTCGGTCAGCGCGACATAGTGCGGGTCCCAGGACTGCATGAAATCGTGCCCTCGCTCCTCCACCCAGCCGGTGAAGTCCGCTTCAGTGATCTTGTTCGGCCAGCTTAGTAAAGGATCGTCTGGTACCAGCAAGCTCACCTTGGAGTCCTCTTCCACAACCTTCTCGGGGTCGCCAGAAAGCGTTAGCGGGTAGGGGCCGTAGTTGTGGTCATACTCCGGCGTCTCGTACTGGACGACGACGATGCCGCCGTTCTTCACGTACTCGAGCAAACGGCTGTTGGAAGCCTTCAACTCCGGACGTGCTGCATAGGCGCGAATTCCAAGCACGATCGCGTCATACGATGAAAGGTCCGCGGATATGATGTCTTGCGAAGAGAGCAGATTGACGTGGACGCCAACATCGGCCAGCGATTCAGGTACATCGTCGCCTGTTCCCATGATGTAGCCAACCTTCAACCCTGGAGCTACTTTTACGTCGACACCAGAGGTGCGGTATGTTGCATCGCGATAGTAGGGATAGGGGCGAAGCCCGACATAACCGGCATCATGGTAGCCCTGTTTATATTCCTGGCCGTTGTACTCGGCAACGGCCGTAATCGTGTACGGTTTTGTCTCAACTGACTTCGGCGTGACACGAAAGTCCACGATGCGTTCGTCGCCGTCCATACCGGTAGCGAACGGCGCAACCTTAGGCTCCGAGGTCCAGCCTGTGGGCAGATCAAGCCGCACCTGCCCTTGCGCCGGGCCCTTTACGTCGCTATGAACCGTCACCTGCAGTTGCAGTGTTGCATTGCTGAGCGGCACGATGCCTGCCTGCGGCGAGACAGTCAACGAGATGGCAGGCGCAACCAGCAAAGGCTCTGGCACCGGGCCCGGGCCGGTGAAGCGATGTATCGTCTGCACCACACCGCTGGTGTGAGCTTCAACTCCGTCGTAGGTGTAGATCACCTCCGCCGACAACGGGTAAGGCATCGTCGGAAGATTCAGATACGTTGGTTCGAGGATGTTGTAGTAAGGCTGCTCAAGATTCGGCCTGCTGTAGTAAGGCTTCGTTAATGCAGCGTCGGCCGATACCGTCGCGGAAACTGTCAGATCGATCGCATCACCGCTCTTGACCGCGCCGTCGATTGAACCCTTCGGTGTAATCGCCCAGTCGGAACCTGCATGCGACACGATATTCGTCTTCACGATGGTGATTGGCTGACTGCCCTGGTCGGCAACATGCACATCGAAACTGAAGGTCTGTCCTGGTACTACTGTCTGGAATGTTCCTGCCTGGTTCGACGCGAGGCCACCCAGTGGGCCAGCGCGTCCGGGATCATTCGAGTTCACCACGGTCGCCATCAGGCTGACTCCGAGTGCCTGACCGAGCGCGTCGTTGAACTGAGCCCGCTTGATATCGAGCTCGTGTCCCATGTTGTACTTTGCATTGTCGGGCAGCTTGCTTGCGGCGACGTCTGCGAGAAGTTTTTCAGTCTGGGCCAGCCCTTTTGCAAGTGCCGAAGCCGATTTTGCCGGGTCGGTCGCGTCAAACGCTGCTGCTGCCTCTGTCACCGTTGCATTCAACTCATTCAAGCGATTGCGCCACACCTCCTGTTGATCGGCTGGGGCATAGCCGGCGATTCCAGCCAGGGAGATGTCGACGCCTTCGAAGAAGCTGGACTCGTGTTCGGGTGAAGTCGCAGAGACGCGTGTGGCATAGAGATGATACGGCGAGGAAAATGGCTGCGGAGGCGGCGCGCCGATGCCGCCGTTCTGTGATTTCTGATTGGCCAATCCTTCGCGCCCCAGCGTTAGATACGAGCGGGCAAGCAAGGGGCTGTAATCTCCCTCTGGAATCCTGACCGTTGTGGACGGAATGCCTTCAATCCACGTGTCGGTGACGTAGTTGCGGAATCGTACCGGCGACCAATGCCCCGTCGCGTAGTCATAGATACCTTTTTCCGTGACACGCGCGAACGGCACACGCGCGTAGACCTTGAGGGGCGACCATGGCTGAAGCCCAGCCTTGATCTGATCGGGGAATACGTTTGGATCGCCTGCAGCTTTGTAGACCTCTTGAGCCATTAGCCCCGCAACTTGATGGTGCCCGTGGCCGTCCGAGACATTTCCGACGAACGACGAGGTGACCACTAACGGGCGCGTCATACGCACCACGCGCACGCAGTCGTACAGAACACGATCGTGCCCCCATGTCTTCAACGCCTCTTCAATGCTCTTCGAAAATCCGAAGTCTGCAACGCGAGTCCAATATTGATGTACGCCGTACGCATCTCCCGCTGCTAGCAGCTCCTGCGTGCGCACCAATCCAAGCTGATCCCAATAGTCGGACGACATAACATTCTGTCCTCCTTCACCGCGGTTCAGCGTCAGTAGAGTTGCGTCAGCACCTTGTCCACGGCTCTCATAGGTAAGCATGCCACCATCCTCATCATCCGGATGAGCAACGACCATCATGATGCTGGCGCGGGTTTGCAACTTTTTCAAACTCTGCCAGACTGCTGCTGCGCCACGATCGACCGGCAACGGCTCGGCGTAGGCGGAAGGGTAAGGAGGAACCTGAGCAGGAACGACAACAGACACTGCCAAGAAAGAGGCCATTGCACCTGCGGTGATCACATGGTTCAAAAGGGGGTACAGTCTCATCGTGTGGAAGCTCCTGTCAGTACCTGTAGCTGGAAATTGATTCTCGAAAAGACAATAAAAGGGATACCACGCGTATAAATCTTTGTAAAGTTTCTTTATTTACTTCAGGTATGATGGTGCAGCCATGAGAGACTCGCAAAGAACGTTAGAGAATCGGATGTCGAACAGCTTTACGACCCTACTGCAGCTTTCTCCTTCGCGTCCTTCCCATTTACGACAGGCGAACGCACGAGCTTTGCTGCATCTGTTGCGAAAACATAATCCATGCTCGAAGGCTGATCTTGTACGACTGTCTGGTTTGAGCGCGCCGACTGTCTCGAGCGCTGTCTCTTATCTAGAGAGCCTTAGCTTAGTTGAATCGCTGGGCGATGGCGAATCCAGCGGCGGCCGTCCGCCGGGACTGTTGCGATTCAATGCGAGCCATGGATGTGTCGTGGCGGCGGATATTGGTGGGACTCGCCTGCGCATGATGCTCGCCGATTTAAATGGAAGTGTTCTTTCAAGCTGGTCGACGATTCTGCTGAAGCACCAGAAGACGCCGCAGGGTGTGTGCGCCCTGATCAACGAAGGCCTGCAGGTGATGTGCAATGAAACGGGAACGCTGACGAAAAAGATTTTGCACCTCACAGCCGGCGCGCCAGGAATAACAAATGTCGATGAGGGCCTCGTTCTTTCAGCGCCAAATCTGCTGGACTGGGTGCGGGTGCCGTTGCGCGATATGTTGCAACAGGAGACGGGGATTCCTGTAGTCGTCGAAAACGATACAAATCTCGCGGCTGTTGGCGAGCATTGGCGAGGAGCAGCAGAGGGTATCGATAACTTTGTCTTCATCGCTCTAGGTACCGGGGTTGGCGCCGGCATCTTTCTGCGCGGCCAGTTGCATCACGGTGCACAATGGTGCGCCGGAGAGGTTGGCTATCTCGGAGTTCGTGGCGAAAAGCGAGAGGTGATGCAGATGCAACAGACTGGCCAACTGGAGCGAACAATCGGTGGCGTCGGCATCGAGAAGCATTGGCTGAGGATATTGAGCCGCTCGGGAATGCCTGTTGAGACAGAGTTTTCTACGCTTCACGCCGCACAGATCTTCGACCTGGCTCGTGAAGGCGATCCTCAGGCGGTTGAGGTGATCACCTACACGGCTGGCCTTCTCGCGGATACGGTCGCCGACATTGCACTGCTTCTAAATCCTGAGATTGTTGTCCTCGGCGGCGGGATTGGCTCTCACCCGGAGCTTTGTCGACACACACAGATGCTGATCCAGCAACACGAATTTGCGCAGCCTCAGCTCCGGTCGAGCGCGCTTGGTACGCAGGCACAACTCTTTGGCGCACTTTCGTTGAGCGTCTCCGCTGCCGAAGCGTATCTTCTTCTCTAACGAGAAGGCACATTTTTATTATTGACTTTGCCGCAACAAACCAATATATTCAGCCCCACTCTACTTACTTACTAAATATTACTAAGTCGTTGGCATTACTACTTTTCTTCAGGAGGTTAAGCCCATGTTAGCCATGATCCGCAGGTCTTCCCTTTCCGTTGCATTAGCATTTTCCCTGATCGCAGCCCCATCGATTGCCTTTGCGCAGACGCAATCCATCAATGGAAGTATTCGCGGTGTTGTTACGGACGCTACAGGTGCTCCGGTTGCAGGCGCCTCTGTGGCAATCAAGAACATCGACACTGGATACCTGCGTGAGGTGAAGACTGACGATGCCGGTCTCTATCTCGCTCCTGCGCTGCCCATCGGGACGTACTCTGTATCCGCAACATCAAGTGGCTTCGCACCACTTACTCAGACAGGAATTCATTTGACGGCCGGCACTGAGCTTACCGTCGACGAACATCTCGCGCTCGGTTCGGTTTCCTCCGAGATCCAGGTAACAAGCGATGCTCCAATCATTGAGCCCTCGCGTTTCGATCTAGGCCGCACGATCAGCTCCGACGAGACGCAGAATCTTCCGCTCACGTCTCGCAATCCTTACAACTTCATCTTGTTTCAGCCGGGAGTCAGCGGACATCCCAACCCGGAGAATGGTATTCCTCGTACGCTGAACACCAACGGCCTGGTCGATCGGGTCAACTTTCAATTGGACGGCATGGTGGACACAGAGACGGATCGTTACGGTCTGCGCCTCTTTGCGATCTCAGACTCCTATGTCAAAGAGATCAATACCATATCCAACAGTTTTTCCCCTGAGTTCGGCAATACTGCCGGCGTGATCTATAACAGCATCACTTACTCTGGTACGAACGCGTTTCACGGACTGGCGCAATATATCTGGCGTCCAAAGGCAGCAAGCTCCTGCCCAATTCTCAACAACTGCAATCCCAGTGTTCCTGGCGGCGTCGTTAAGCCTAGTCTCCACGTTGATGACTTCGTTGGAAATGTCGGCGGACCGGTTGTCAAAGACAAGGTCTTCTTTTTTGTAGCCTACGAGCATCTAAAACGTGCGAACCCTACAGCGAACACGATTACCGCAGCAACCCAGACGGCTCTCGAAGGACTTGGGGTCAGCCCCTCAGACTTCGCCACCGCTGGCCAGGTTCAGTATGCACAATGGGTCGACTTTCGCGGAGACTGGAGCATTAATCGTAAAAATCAATTTTTCGTCCGGTACAACTACTTTCGAAATCGCTACCCATTTAACACGAACGTCGGCGGACTCTACGCTCTCAGCGCAGCGGCTGACTTTCAGGACCGCGCCCATATCATTGGCGCGCAGCTGATCACTACAATTTCGCCCACTTTATTGAATGAGTTTCGCGGCTCGTGGCCTTATCGCAATGAACATCATGTGGCTGATCCGCTTACCGGGCCAGGTCCCATGATCACCATCACAGGTCTGGCTAACTTTGGCGGGTCCAATGCCGTCGCCGACAAGTTCCAGGAAAAGATTCCCAGCTTCAACGACAACGTTACCTGGATCAAGGGCTCTCATTCTCTGAAGTTTGGAGTCGGCTTCCAGAAGAATCTCGACACTCAGCTGGCTGACGTCTACACCCAATACACCTTCGCCTCAATTGCGCAGTACGCATCGGCGAAGAACGGCACAACCCCGCAGGTGTACTCCAGCCTCTCCGCCAGCATTGGTCAGCCTGGCGCAGCTTACCACTCTGTTTTTTTCAACTTCTTCGGTCAGGATACGTGGCAGGTCCGCAAGAACGTTCTCGTTACCTACGGTGCTCGCTACGACCAGTACCATGCGCCGACGCCACCAGCTGGTGAGCCGTTTGCTCTTACCCAAAGCTTCCGCACACCGCTTGGCAATATTGCACCTCGCGTAGGAATCACCTACCAACCCCACCCGGGTACGGTCGTTCGGCTGAACGGTGGCATCTTCTATGAGGCAACCCCCACGAATACCTGGTACAACCCGCTCTACAACAATGGAGCGGCGGGCACCGGTAACTTTATCGCGAGTATCGCGGGCACATCGACTCCCACCAGCTGCCAACCGTCTTTCCCCAATAGCCCCCAGAACGTTCCGGTTACGTGCCTGCCGACGCAGAGCATCTACGCGCTAACGCCGAAGTTCAAGAATGAGTATGTGTGGAACGCAAACATCCAGGTACAACAACAGCTCGCAAGCAATGATTCGCTGACGCTGGGATACATCATGACCAACGGCAGGAACCTGCAGTTCCTGCGCAATGCAAACCTCATCAATCCCACGAGCGCTCTTGCTGATGGCCGGCCGGTGTATTCGACGGCGGTCAATGCGAACACGCGCCTCTTTCCGCAGTTCAACAACATTACGCTGATCGACACTGGTTCCAACTCTTCCTACAATGCTCTCGTTGCTACCTACGAGCACCGCATGTCGCTTGGCCTTTCAACGAGCGCGTCCTACACCTGGTCTCATGCGATCTCTAATACTCCGGAGGGCAACACGTATGAGTTCAGCAGCGCGATTGAAGACCCCACTGATCCGCTTCGCGACCGCGGCAACAGTGGTATCAATCGTCCAAACTCATTCACGATGAGTATCGTCTACCAACCGGTTACTCATTTCGAGAACCGCTTCCTCAATGGCGTTGTCTCAAATAACAATTTTGCGATCCTTGGGAATCTTTCCTCCGGAGACCAGCAGACGATCACCGTGAGCCCGAAGCTCAACGGCGATGCTCTTGCCACCAGCCGCCCTCTCTTCGTCGGTCGCAATACAGTGCGTGGGCCCTCGATCTACCAGTACGACATGCGATATACCCGCACGCTGGGCAAGTACTTTGATCGAGTCAGTCCGAAGCTTCTGATCGAAGGCAACAACCTCTTTAACCGCTCTAATGTCACTTCGATCAACACTACCGCCACTGTAGTGACTGCGGCGGGCGGTCCACTGCCGATCGGCACGATTACTACCCAACCTACATTTCTGCCCACCAGCACCCTGCTTGAGGCTCGTATTCTGCAGTTTGGTCTAAAGATCGACTTCTAGTGGATATCGACTAGCATAAGGAACAATGACCGCCGAAAAGCATCGCAAGGAAGTCCGCGGGAAAGCATCGAGCTTTCCTGCGCCGGTCTATCGCGAGACAGTTCTAGGGCCGGTTTTTTCTGACGCGAAGAGATATTTCCTCAATCCACTGCTTGAGATTGAATACGCTCACACCCTGATGCTGGCTCGGCAGCACATTATGCCGTCAGACGAGGCGGCTACCTGTATTCGCGCATTGGATGCCTTCGATCTGAATGCGGTGCGAGACGCAACATACGATGGCAGCTTTGAAGATATGTTCTTCCTCGTCGAACGTATGCTGGCTTCTGTTTGCGGCGCGGAGATTGCGGGCAAGATGCACACTGCCCGTAGCAGAAATGACATCGATCTCACCATGTATCGAATGGTTCTGCGTGATCTTATAACGCAGACGCTCTCTGCCCTGCTCGATTTGCGTACCAGGCTGGTTGATCTGTCATGGCAGTATCGTGTCGCTTTGATTCCGGCGTATACGCATAACCAGCCTGCACAACCAACCACACTCGGCCATTATCTGATGGCTTTTATTGAAGTCCTTGAGCGCGATTCGGAACGTCTTATCGCTGCTTACGGTCGGGTCAACCGCAACCCGCTGGGTGCTTGCGCGATTACGACGACTGGTTTTCCTATCGATCGTCACTTCACCGAGCAGCTTCTCGGCTTCGAGGGCCTGCAGGTAAATTCCTACGGTGCGATCGCGGCTATCGACTACCTTACGGAGAGTTGTTCTGTCCTTGCCGTCTGCATGGTGAATCTCGGACGATTTGCGCAGGATCTTCTTCTCTGGAGCACTGCGGAGTTCGGCTACTTGCGCCTCTCGGACGCCTACGTGCAGATCAGTAGCATCATGCCGCAGAAGCGCAATCCCGTCCCGCTCGAGCATGTACGCATTCTTGCCAGTCGAGCGTTGAATCAAGCCCAGGGCATACTAGGTTGCGTGCACAACACTCCCTTTGCGGATATGAATGACGCCGAAGACGATCTTCAACCGCTTGCCTACACTGCATTTGAAGACGGAAGCCGCAGTCTTACGCTTCTCGCTGGTGTGCTCTCTGAGGCGGAGTTCAACATCGCTCGTATGGCCGCGGCAGCCGACGCCAACTTTCTGCCGGTCACCGAGCTCGCTGATACCTTGGTTCGCAAGACCGGCATCAGCTTTCACGCAGCACACCAGATTGTGAGCAGAGCGGTCAAAGAGCTTACCGTGTCGGGGGTTGGCTACAATCCGGACGCCATGACGGCCATCATCGAACGCGAGTTGCCTGCGGTGACACCGAAGGCCTCAGCCATTACTCGTGAACAGATTCGTCAATCGCTGCGTGCTCAGAACTTTGTTGATGTGCGCCGTATCCCGGGTGGCCCTGCCCCTGTCGCCCTGGAGCCGGAGATTCAGCGGGCGCGCAAGCAGATCGCCGCAGATACTTCATGGGTTGAGGCGGCCATCGAGCATCGGCAGAAAGCACATGCACTGCTTCGCGAAAAGTGCGATGATTTACTTTCGAATTGAGCATGCCCTCTCGCAGCAACTCTCGATCGGAAGGCGAAGCGCCGGCATCTGAGCCGGATCTTCGTCGCGGCCTTTCCACTGGCTCGGCTCTGGGCGTCAATATCATCGACATGGTGGGAGTTGGTCCCTTTGTCACCCTTCCCTTGATTGTCGTTACGATGGGCGGGCCTCAAGCGATGCTGGGTTGGGTTCTGGGCGCGCTGCTGTCACTTTGCGATGGCCTGATTTGGAGCGAACTGGGCACCGCATATCCTGAAGCAGGCGGTTCCTATGTCTATCTCAAGCATCTCTATGGTGGAAACGGACTTGGGCGTGCCATCTCGTTTCTCTATGCATGGCAACTTCTGTTTAGCGCTCCGCTGTCGATCGCCTCAGGCTGCATTGGCTTCTCGCAATATGTCTCATACTTCCTGCCGCACGCCAGCCGAAACCTCTTCTCTTTCACGTTTCTCCATGTTCCCTTCATCCTCAGCCTGCAGTCCTTTGTCGCGATGGCTGTGTGTTTGCTGGCGTTGATCGTTCTCTATCGCAAGATTCATTCCATCGACCGCATCGTTAAGGCTCTTGGCGTGGTCGTCGTCATGGCATTGCTCTGGATCATCTACGCCGGCTTCACTCACTTCAATGGCCGCCAGGCCTTCGATTTTCCTGCAGGGGCATTTCACTTGAGCCCGGCCTTCTTCGCTGGCCTGGGTGCCGGTATGCTCATCTCTGCCTACGATTACTGGGGTTACTACAACATATGTTTTCTTGGCGGTGAAGTTCGCGACCCGCAGCGCTCCATACCCCGCGCAGTTCTTGGCTCTATCGCCATCGTTGGTACGCTTTATCTGCTGATGAATATCAGCGTTCTTGGTGTCATTCCCTGGCGCGAGCTCTCCAGTGCAACAGCTGTCGACACACGCACGTATGTCATGGAAGTTCTGATGCAGCGCACCTACGGCCATCCGGCCGGTGTCGCAATCGTTGTCCTCATTGCGTTGGCGGCGGCAGCATCTGTGCTCGCACTTCTTCTCGGTTATTCACGCATTCCGTATGCAGCTGCAAAGGATGGCAACTTCCCGGCTATGTTCGGCCGCATCCATCCCCGGTATCACATACCCCACATCTCTCTGTTGACGCTCGCGGGCATGACGCTCTTCTGCTGCCTCTTTCGCCTGCAGGAGGTGATCTCAACTCTGGTCGTCATTCGGATTCTGTTTCAATTCCTGATACAAGGAGTCGGTGTTCTGCTTCCCGCTCATCGTCGGGCCCGTCGCACCGGCACATTCCGAATGATTCTCTATCCTCTCCCGGTGCTTCTGGCCCTCGGAGGATTTCTGTTTATTCTGTTCTCACGCGCTAACTTTCTTAAAGAAATGCGCACATCCGGCATCATCCTTATTGCCGGAGCTGCCGTTTATGGATTGCGCCTCTATCGCAACACAACGGCCAAAGCGCAACCTCAAATTTAAAAGCCGTTTCGTACACTCTTCTGAGGCGATCTCTCGATTGGGGCATATTTGATTCCTGATTTTTAACTGCCTTGGTGTGGAGAGACGATGAAATGCAATAATGCGGGGATGAGTAAACAGGTGTTTTTTGGGTTAGACCGGCGGGGTTTTCTTGGCGTGTGCTCCATGGTGGGGCTGGGACGAACATTATTACCGGGTGCGTTGTTTACGCTGGCTACACAGGCGCAGGCCCAGAGGTCACCACTCGTTGGTGGGGGCGATGTAACGGCCGACACGAACTCCATGGCGAAGATCACGCCGGAGATGATCGACGGGGCAGCGGTCATTGCCGGAATCAGCGTGACGGACGAGCAGAAGAAGATGATGCTCGAGGGGTTAGAGCAGCTGCGCAAGTCATACACGGCGATTCGTGAGTTGAAGATGCCGAACAGTGTGGCTCCGGCGTTCATCTTCGATCCAGTGCCGGGTGACATGGTGCTCGATACCGCAAAGAAGCCTCTGAAGATTAGTGCGCCGCCGGATGTAAAAGCGCTTGCTGCGGCAGTATCGACAGGGGTAAGCGGAGATTCGTATGCGCTGGCGTTTGCTTCGGTGAGGGAGCTTGCGGAGCTTGTGAAGACACGCAAGGTCAGCTCCGTCGCGTTGACGAAGATGTATCTTGCTCGACTGAAGAAGTACGATCCGCAGCTGCACTTCGTCATTACGCTGACCGAAGAGCGTGCGATGGAACACGCTGCTGCAGCAGATAAGGAGATTGCCGCTGGTAAGTATCGCGGGCCACTGCATGGCATTCCATGGGGCGGCAAAGATTTGCTGGCGGTGAAGGGGTATCGAACAACGTGGGGTGCAGGCGGGTTTGAAGAACAGAAGTTTGATTACGACGCTACCGTAGTGACGCGGCTAGATGACGCAGGCGCGATCCTTATCGCGAAGCTGACGATGGGAGCGTTGGCACAGGGGGACCTATGGTTTGGCGCTCGCACAAGGAATCCGTGGAACAAACGGCAGGGATCAAGCGGATCTTCTGCAGGTAGCGCAAGCGCCGTGGCCGCCGGATGTGTTGGCTTTGCGTTAGGAACCGAAACATTGGGATCGATCTCATCGCCTTCTACACGCTGCGGATGCTCGGGTTTGCGACCCACGTTTGGCTTTGTGCCGAAGACTGGTGCAATGGCTTTGAGTTGGACAATGGACAAGATTGGGCCGATCTGTCGCACGGTGGAGGACTGCGCACTTGTCATGTCGGCCATCTACGGGCAGGATGGGCATGATCTTTCGGTGCAACCTGCTGCGTTCAACTGGGACGCGAACTTTAACTGGAAGACGTTGCGGGTGGGATACATCAAGAGTGCGTTCGATGTGCCGACCGTACCGGCGGACGCGACACAACAGCAAAAGGCCAATATTGAGCGGCGAATCTACGATGCGAAGTATGCGACGACCGCACTGGATGAACTGCGCAATATGGGAGTAAAGCTGATCCCGGTGGAGATGCCTGAGTTTCCGTTTGCCGCGATTGTGCCTGTATTAGAGGCAGAGAGCGCAGCCGCATTCGATGATTTAACACGGAGTGGCCGAGACAAATTGCTGACTGGACAGGAACCGTTTGATTGGCCGAATCAGTTCCGCATCGCAAGATTTTATTCCGCAGTGGATTACATTCAGGCGATGCGGGCGCGAACTCTAGCGATTGCGGCGATGGAAAAACTGTTTACGCAGGTAGATGTAATTGTTACTCCGTCGCAGGGGATACAACTGCAGGCGACGAATTTGACCGGGCATCCTGCGGTGATTTTGCCGAATGGTGTTCGTGGAGACGGTGCTCCTAAGAGCGAGAGCACGGAGGATGGCGGGCTAGCAAATGCCGGAGGCCCTGGAACGCCGGTGAGCCTGACATTCCTCGGAGCGTTGTATTCCGATGCGCGACTGGCGGCATTTGCCAAGGCATACCAGGATGCGACGAGCTTTCAGTTGCAGCACCCGAAGCTGGACTAACTCCGCGAAGATGTAGCGAATAGCGAGATGGCCCATCATAAGAGGCAATGACATAGCAAGGATCGCTTGCTGATGACATTGCCTCTTTTGCTGACTGTGGATGCTACTATCCGGCTATGGCGATTGATGTATTGGTCGAGGCGCGCGAACTGGTGAAAGAATATGGCACGGGGCATCGCGTGGTGGATGGTGTTTCGTTTGCGATTCGACGCGGAGAGACGTTGGGGTTAGTGGGTGAGTCGGGCTCCGGTAAGAGCACCGTAGCACGAATGCTGCTACGGCTAGTGGATCCTACAACAGGAGACGTGCGGTACGAAGGGCGCAGTCTTCTGCATGCAGGTTCACGGGAGATGCATGAGATTCGCCGGTGTATGCAGATTGTGTTTCAGGATCCCTATGCTGCGCTAAATCCGAGAATGCGAGTGCGAGAGATTCTTGCAGAGCCTTTTGCAATTCATGGAGAGAGGCCTGCGGAAGGTCTTGCAGCAAGGCTGGCGGAGATGTTGCGAACCGTGGGGATGGAGGTGTCGGCGCTGGAGCGGTTTCCGCATGAGTTCAGCGGCGGGCAGAGACAGCGGCTCAATATTGCAAGGGCGCTGGCACTAAAACCGGCGTTTCTGGTGCTCGATGAGCCGATAAGCGCGCTGGATGTTTCGGTAGGAGCGCAGGTGGTGAATCTATTGCAAGATCTGCAGCGGGAGTATGGATTGACATACTTGTTTATCTCGCATTCGATGCCATTGGTGCGGTATCTGTGCGATCGGGTGGCGGTAATGCAACGAGGCAAGCTGGTGGAATTGGGCGAGTGCGAGCAGGTTTGTGATGCGCCACGGGAGGAGTACACGCGCAAGCTGATTGCGGCGACTCCGGAGATGCCGGTTTCGCTACAATAAAGATGGATGATCTCGAGCTTTAGCACGCATTGGCACTACATCTGGCTGGTCATCGCCTCGTTTATTGCAGGCGTTATGAATGCGATGGCAGGTGGTGGATCGTTTATCTCGTTTCCTGCGATGCTGGCGATGGGCGTGCCACCAATTCAGGCGAACGCTACCAACACCGTTGCCTTATGGCCGGGACAGCTAACCTCACTGGCAGCGCTACGCGGCGATGTTAACAGGAAACTTCTGCCAGTTATTGCGTTCTCATCAATCTTCGGAGGACTCGCGGGCGCCGTCGTTCTGCTAAAGACAAAGCAGCTCACATTTCTTCACCTGATTCCCTGGCTGCTGCTGACCGGTGCGGTGATCTTCGGTATCAGCGGGCCGGTGTCGAAGTGGTTGAAAAAACACTCGGACGAACCACACGTGAAGCGGGACCCTAATGCCGTGGTATTGTTCTGCGCGCTATTTCCGATCTGCTTCTACATTGGATACTTCGGTGCGGGTGGCGGCTTTCTGGTTATGACTGTGCTGGCATTGGCTGGCGTAGAAGAGATGCACACGCTGAATGCGATGAAGGTACTTGCTGCGTGTTTGTCGAATCTTGTGGCAATCGTCACGTTCATTGTTAGTGGTGCGGTGTTGTGGCACTACTGTCTGAGCTCTATGGTATTTGCGGGAGTGGGCGGATATGTTGGGGCACAGTATGCACGGCGCATGAATCCCACTGTACTGCGTATCATTGTGGTGGTAACCGGATGCATGATTGCCGCGTATTTTTTCTGGAGGCAGAGATGAGCCACGAGGGAATTCGCATCGTGAATAAAGAGCAGGCACTTCGGGAAGATAAGGAACATAAGCGCCTGCCAGCGGACGCAGTGACTCCGAAGAAAGTGCGGATCAAGAAGACTGAGGGGACGGGCGCTGAAATCGACTGGAGAGATGGACACCAGAGCGCCTGGACCTTTGCATGGCTGCGGAATGCCTGCCCTTGCGCGACGTGCCACGAAGAACGAGAAAAAACGGGAAGACCAGTTGGCGCTCCGAAGCCGAAGGAACAGACGCTACTTGTGATGTATGAGGCCCCGGTAACACCGCTGGAGGTGGCTCCGGTGGGCAAGTATGCCTTGAAGTTCAAATGGAGCGACGGACACGAGAGCGGGATCTATTCGTGGGAGTATCTGCGGCGTGTATGCCAGTGCGAGATGTGTGTCGAACACGCCCATTCGTGACGTAACAGCCTAAGTTTGCATTGCACCACTCGCGACAAGCTGTGCAAGTGCGTCCTCCACGGTGTTGGCCACGAGGAGAATTTCTCGGTTACGCGCCTTGAGCAGACCTTGGGCAACGCAATGATCGAGGAAGGCTAGAAGCTTGTCATAGAAACCATCGATGTTGAACAGAAGAATCGGCTTTGCGTGAATTTTGAGAGTATGCCAGGCGAGAACTTCGAAGAGCTCTTCAAAAGTGCCAAAGCCGCCAGGTAGTGCGATGAAGGCGTCCGCCTTTTCTCCGATGAGCGCCTTGCGGGTATGCATGGTGCTTGTGATGTGAAGCTCAGTGATGCCGTGATGGACGACCTCAAGGTCGACGAGAACCTCGGGAATGACGCCGATAACTTTCCCATCCGCAGCCAATGCTGCTTCGGCGACAGCTTTCATGAGCCCAACATTGGACCCGCCATAGATGAGGCCGATATTGCGTGAGGCTAGAGCGCGCCCCAATTCTTCGGCGGTGGATCGGTAGATTGGATTAGTTCCGTCGGCGGAGGCGCAAAAGACAGCGATGTTACGAATCATAGGGATAAGGATATCAAGTGCTGCCAAGTAAAACACACCAGCGGAAAAACGGCCGACCGTAACTCTTTCCATGCGATCGGCCCGGAGAATTGGAGAAGACTGAGCTTTGTACAACTTCTTGCAGGAGACGCTTAGTGAATGACGATTGTGGCGCCGCTATGTTCTTTCATGACTTGTTCAATAAGCGAGCCCGCCGCGGATTTTTCAGTGGCAGTAACGGCAACGATGCGCGTACCGACTGGAAGTTTCAGGCTGACCGGTTTGCCCGGAACGAGGGTCATCACTTCGTCGCCAACCTTTACCTCCATTGAAGATCCGGAGTCATTACGCAAGCTGAATTTGACCATTTCCAACTTTGTCTCGGAAAACATGGCGTGGATGGGCGGCGAGATGCTTGCAGGAGCAGCATAGACCGCTGGAACTGCTGAAAGTGCGATAGTGACAACAGCGAAGGTGAGACGATTGAAACTTTTCATAGTAAGCTCCCGGTGCTTCTAAGTTGCGACCGGAGTTTCTGCCATGGTTCAGAAGCTCGTCGTTGGAAGAGGTACGCAGGTTGTTCGCGGATAGTTCCCGATAAACGACGACGAAATTTGATTTGTCGCGTAATAGTTAAACTGAATTGATGTCTGTCCACGAACGAACACGATGTTCACAAATGAACAATGGAATATGGGTGTTTCGGGGGTTTTCCAGATGAGGGGAGGAGCGCCGTTCCGAAGAGCTTAATATAGATATGGAGCGTGTTGAGTTGAGTCATCTTTTAGAAAATATGAATCCGCAACAACAGGATGGGATTCAGTCGGTCGATGGGCCTGTGCTTCTGCTTGCAGGTGCTGGATCGGGCAAGACACGCGTCATTACGCATCGCATCGCATACCTGATACAGGAGCGCGGCGTACCTGCGGATTCGATTCTGGCCGTGACGTTTACTAATAAGGCCGCGAAGGAGATGGCCGAGCGGGTCGACAAGATACTTGGGCACACCTCGTTGGCGAAGCCGATGCTGGCAACATTTCATAGTTTCTGTGTTCGCGTTCTGCGGCGCGATATCGAAGCAATGCGAATAAACGGTGGCGGATTGACACGAACGTTTGCTATCTACGACGAAACGGATCAGCAGGCAGTAGTGAAGCAAGCCCTGAAACGATTGGCGATCGACGACAAGTCGCTAAAACCGAGAGTGGCATTGGGAAGAATCTCATGGGCGAAGAACCACATGATTGATCCGCAAGAGTACTTTCTTGCGAGCACAAATCCCATGGAAGAGAAGATTGCGCATATCTTCGAGATCTACAAGAAGGAGTTGTTCAAGGCCAACGCGCTCGACTTCGATGATCTATTGCTCGAGACCGTTCGACTGCTGAAGTCGTCTGCAGAGACGCGGGAGAGATACAACCGGCGTTACAGATATATTTTGATCGATGAGTACCAGGATACCAACCGTCCTCAGTATGAATTGATGAAGCTGCTGGGAACAAATGGAAATGTCTGCGTCGTCGGCGATGAAGACCAGTCGATCTATAGCTGGCGCGGTGCGGACATCAAGAATATTCTCGAATTCGAAAAGGACTTCCCTGGAGCGAAGACTATTCGACTGGAACAGAACTATCGCTCGACCCAAATGATTCTTGAGGGTGCGAGTGCGGTGGTAGCGCAGAACACACAGAGAAAAGGCAAGAATCTTTGGACTGCGCGTGAGGGCGGAAGCCTGATTGGATATTATGAGGCGCCGGATGGAGAAAACGAGGCGCTGTTTGTTGCAGACCGTGTGCAGCGATATCTGCGGGAGGCAGGCGGACAGGAGAATCTACCTCGATGCGCTGTGCTTTACCGAACGAACTCGCAGTCGCGTCTGGTGGAAGAGGCTCTTCGGCGCTATCAGATTCAGTACCACATGGTCGGCGGCTTCAGCTTCTACGATCGCGCCGAGGTGAAAGACATACTGTGCTACTTGAAGTTGGTACAGAACGTTCATGACTCCGTCGCGTTGGGCAGGGTGGTTAACTCTCCTCCCCGTGGAATTGGGAAGACGACGATGGAGACACTCGATAGAATGGCGTTGTCGAGCGGCTTGAGTACATGGGACGCAATCGGAAGGGCGATAGAAAATAAACTGCTGCCGCAGCGCGCGTTGATGGCACTGGCTGGGTTCAGGCGGTTGATCGAGGATGCGCGAGCAATGCTAGGGCCGGCATTTGCCGAGAAGCTGGCAGGTGATCTAGCTCAAGACGATAACACTTCCCTGCTCTCGAACGTTGTTGAAGATTCAGATGTTTCGTTTGGGTTTGGGGTGGATTCGCAGAAAGGGATCGCCCCCACAGAGTCTGAGGATACGGGCGCGGATACTTCGTTCGATACCAGCTTTAACTTTGGATTCGATTTTGGACCTAGTGAAGAGATCTCGACGATTGCACCGGAGAACGCCGTCGATTCAGATGAGGCACACGACATCGATGTGGTGAGCTTCAACCCATTTGCTCCAGTGGTCTTGAAATCTGCGGGAACAACGATGGAGAGGTCAGCCGAAATCAAGATGGAGGACGAAAAGCCTGCGTTTCGCAAGCCAGGCGATGCTGCGACTCTACCGGAGCTGATCAAGTTTTTGAATGACCGAAGCGGATATATCCGCGCACTCGAAGAGGAAGCGACACCGGAATCGTTCTCGCGAATCGAAAATTTGAAAGAGTTGGCGAATGCGGCGCAGGATGCGCAGGAACGCGGAGAGACGTTGCACGAGTTTCTGGACCATGCGGCCCTGGTGAGCGATGCTGATGGCTACAACGAAGAGGCTCGTGTGACGCTGATGACGCTGCACGCGGCCAAAGGGCTGGAGTTTCCTCTTGTGTTTCTGACGGGTATGGAGGAGGGGTTGTTTCCCCATTCACGTACGCTGACTGACCCGACGGGGTTGGAGGAGGAGCGGCGGCTTTGCTATGTCGGGATGACCCGCGCGATGGACACGCTGGTGATGACAAGAGCGCGCTATCGACGGAGATATGGAAGCGATATGCCGGAGGCGAGTATCGCTTCGCGCTTTCTTGAGGAGGTCCCTGCGCGATTAGTCGAGGATCTTGGAAGTCCGCCGGCCAGACCTCAGTTTTCAGGATCGGAATATGGCTATGGCGGGGGGTATGCGACTCCCTACCCGAAGGCGAACCGGTCCGGGCGTTCGAACGCGGAGGAAGGCGAGCGGCACTATAGCTATGAGGACGAGGACCAGAGTGGGGAACGTGGAGCGAAGGCAGCGGCGCGGGCTACGGGGCCAGGAGGATCAAGCCGGTTTGGCCGAGGCGAGACGACGGCCCCTGGACAGTCGATCGATAACATTGCCAGCTTCTTCGCAGCGCGAGGGCAGAAGATCTCGCGACCGAAGCTGGAGGTCGAAGCACCAACAGGAAAGACTGGATTGAAGCAAGGGTCGCGGGTTCGTCATCCTAAGTATGGCGAGGGAACCGTCTTTCGTCGCGAAGGTGATGGGGATGATGCCAAGATTACAGTACAATTTCAACAGCACGGCGTGAAGAAGCTTGTGGAGAAGTTTGCCCAGCTGGAGCGCCTCTAAGTTTCGAAAAATCGCATTTAGAAAGATTGGCAAGATACATGGCAAATACCAAGAGCATTACCGATAAAGAAGAGCGTAAGAAGGTAAAGCGCGCAGCACGCAAGAAGGCAGCACCGAAGGCTCCGCGCACCGGCGCTCGTGGCGAAAACAAGGCCAAGGTCAAGAAGGCTTCTCGCGGCCAGAGCAAGCGATAAGCTATCCTGCTAGACCGGAGCGTTGACAGCTTGCTGTGGCGCTCTGGTTTTGATGGATGACACCATCCATCAATTGATTGCAGTTGAAACGCCCCGCACCAATTTCTCTGTAAGCAGGAGCGAGCGCGCTGGCCAGGCAAATCTTTCGCACCAAATCGATCGATAAACTGATCTCTGAATCGGAGAGACCAGAGCATGCGTTGAAGAAGACGCTGGGGCCGGTTTCGTTGACGGCGCTGGGTATCGGCGCGGTCATTGGCTCGGGTATCTTTACCGTGATCGGTACGGCGATCGGGGGCAATCCGGCGAAGATTGCGGATTGGAAGGGTTCGCCCATCCTCGATCTGCTGGTGGGCTGGCTGCACCACACCAGCGGCGCCGTAGCAGGACGTCCAGGTGCTGGTCCGGCGCTGGCTCTTTCGCTGGTTCTGGTGGCGATCGTCTGCGCCTTGACGGGGCTCTGCTATGCGGAGCTGGCGTCGATGATTCCGATTGCGGGATCGGCGTACACCTATACCTATGCGACGCTGGGAGAGCTGATTGCGTGGATCATTGGCTGGGATCTGATCCTGGAGTATGCGTTCAGCAATATGAGCGTCAGTGTCGGGTTTGCGGCTCACCTGGTGGCGTTGCTGGACTGGATGGGCATTCCCCTGTCGCCGATGTGGCTCTCGCCTGCGTATCTACCGCAGGGGCTGCAGGATCTTCAAGGTAAAGACATCTATGCGATTGGCTGGCACGCTGGGTTCAACATTCCTGCGTTCCTGATTGTGTTGCTGCTTACCGTTGTTCTGGTGCGCGGCATACGTGAGTCGGCACGGACCAACAACATTATGGTGCTGGTGAAGATTGCGGCGATTCTGCTGTTTGTCTTCTTTGGATTGAGCTTTATTCATCCGGCGAACTACACACCCTTTTCGCCAAATGGATGGTCGGGGGTGCTGGCGGGCGGATCGATCATCTTCTTCACTTATATTGGGTTTGATTCGGTCTCGACGGCGAGCGAGGAGTGCCGGCAGCCGAGGCGCGATGTGCCGATCGGTATTCTTGCCACGCTGGTGGTGTGCACGATTCTGTATATCGGCGTTGCGGTTGTGCTGACGGGTATGGTTCCGTGGCTGTCGGTTGCGGGCGATGCGGCGCCGGTGGTGAATGCGCTGAAGCGGGTGGCTCTGACACCTGGCGGACATAAGCTGCACTGGGTGCAACTGGCGGTGCTGATTGGCGCGCTCGTCGGGATGATCTCGTCGATCCTGGTTTTCCAGCTGGGGCAGGCGCGAGTCTGGTTCGCGATGTCGCGGGACAGACTGTTGCCGGATATCTTCAGCAGGGTGCATCCGCGGTTTCGGACGCCTGCGTTTGCTACCTGGGTTGCAGGTATCCTGGTTGCGATTCCTGCGGGGCTGTTCGATGTTGGAACATTTGCGGAGATGTCGAACATCGGTACGCTGTTCGCGTTTGTGTTGGTTTCGATCGGTGTCATTGTTTTGCGCTACCGGGAGCCGGAGCGGCATCGTGGGTTTCGCGTGCCGTTTGGTCCGGTGATTCCGGTTCTGTCGGTGTTGTTCTGCATCCTGTTGATGGCTGGCTTGCCAGCGATTACTTGGGTGCGGTTCTTCGTGTGGCTGGTGATCGGCCTGGTGGTTTACTTCTTCTACAGCCGCAAGCGCAGTGAGTTTTACTCTCCCAAAGCCTAGGATGGATGCATGGCGCGGAAGCCTGCGAAACAAGATTCTGAGATCGATGTGGTGGATTGGCTGCGCAGGCTGCCCAAGTGCGAGTTGCATCTGCATCTTGAGGGGACGATTCAGCCGGAGACTCTGCTGGAGTTGAGTCGGCGACATGATGCGGAGCCTCTAACTCCGGAGGCGGCGAAGAGGCTTTATGTTTATGACAATTTTTTGGGTTTTCTGGACTCCTTCAAGGCGGTTTCGGCGCGGTTGGTGGGGCCGGACGACTATGAGTTGATTACGTACAACATGATTCGAGACCTCGCCGCGCAGGGGGTGGTGCATGCGGAGGTGTATGTCTCGTTCGGGATTATCTATTACTGGAAGAATGTCGAGGTAGAGCCGTACGTCGAGGCGATCGAGCGTGGGCGGGTGCGGGGCGAGAGGGACTTTGGGACGACGGTGTACTGGTTGATCGATGCGGTGCGGCACTTTGGCGCAGAGGCGGCGGCGAAGGTGTTTCGCAAGGCGGCTGCGCTGCGGGCGATGTATCCGAGCATTGTGGGGATTGGGATTGGTGGCGATGAGGCGCGGGGGGGGGCGGAGCTTTTTCGTGACTCGTATGCAGAGGCTAAAGAGGCTGGGTTGCGGCTGACGGCGCATGCGGGGGAGTCGACTGGGCCCGAGAGTATATGGGCGGCGATCAATATCGGGGCGGAGCGTGTGGGACATGCTCTTTCGGCGCAGAACGATCCGGAGCTGCTGGAGATATTGGCGGAGAAGCAGATTCCGCTGGAACTGAATGTGACGAGCAACATCCGGACGGGTTGTTGCAGGAGCTTCGACGAGCATCCGGTGAAGTTGTACTTCGAGTCGGGGTTGATGGTTACGATTAATTCTGGACGATCCGCCGATGTTTGGCAGCAACCTGCTGGAGGAGTACGTGCTGGTGCAGGAGCGATTTGAGTTTTCGCTGGAGCAGATGCGGGAACTGGCGGCGAACTCTGTGGAGGCGAGTTTTCTGCCGCCGGAGCGGAAGCTGGAGCTGCTGCGGCGGGTAGAGCAGTTTGGGTGGTGAGTCCGGGGTTTCTCTTCGGTGGCCTGAATTGTGGGGATGGTGGTTGGTTTGGGTGAAGTGATTTCTTCTTCTTTGTCTCGCATCATGCGTTCGAGCAGGAGGGCGACGGTGCTCTTGCGCTTCGTTGCTTTGCCTACTTCGGCGCGGGGTGCGAGCACGCCTAGTTCGGGGTCGGTCGTTATCTCCTCTACGGTTTCTACGGGCTCGGGTCTTGCGTTGCGGTGGGATGCTGGCTTTGGTAGGTTGAGGCTGGCGATCTGGAGGCCGTAGAGAAGGAGGCCGGCGCGGCGCGGGTCGATGTCGTTGGAGGCGATGCGCTGGAGGATCTCGCCGATGGAGGACTGGATGGCGGAGCGGTCTTCGGGCAGGGGCAGGTGGAAGGTGGAGCGGCGACTGCGACGCTGACGCGGGCCGGCGATGGGTTTGCGGGTGGTGTGGTGGTAGTAGCAGAACTCCTGCTGGCGAAGGCAGGGGCTGGCGCAGCGGCGGCCGTCGGTGAAGATGTGGCGGCATTGGTACTGTTTGGTCTCGGTTGATGTAGCGTCTTGCATGGTTAGGCCCCTATCCCGTCAAAATATGTGCAAAGTCTTCAAAATAAAAGACCTGAGTCCGGACTTCTCCGGTGCAGGTCTGTTTCCTGGGAGTTAAATGCGAAGGCCCGGCTTTTTGGCCGGGCCACTTTTTCTATCTAGTTCTATTTTAACGAATGGAGCCTAACTAAAATGCCACTTTGTCTGGATATATTTTTGCCGGGTAAGGTGTTTCTTTTGTTTTACTTTCCGGCTTCGATGATCGTGTTTGGGTGAGTTCGGGGCTTGACATTGGAATTTGCTGGGTGTTTTGGCTGATCCGAGGCGCAAACCTTATAGCGAATACAAGTATTTCTTCAAGTCGACTTATGAGCACTGATCGGCTGAATTGGTGTCAACTGTCCGAGAAGCCCGTTATACGGACAAGTGGATCGCCAGATCACTTTCCACAAGCCGAC
>CAVXPJ010000011.1:0-344623 GCA_963763605.1 uncultured Acidobacteriaceae bacterium
TAGCGAAGACATGAACGGTCCAAAAAGTTGCGAGTACCTTTCGAGCCGACTCTCTGGGTACAGCGTACGATGGATCGGCACAACTAGATAATCGAATGGAAGACCGTGTCTTCCAGTAAGCGAACTAGTCTCCCGCATCGCTGAGTTGAGTTCTTATCCTTGATTCTGATAAGGGTCAGCCTTTTAAGCACAAGGCCACGCATGCAACGTAGCCGATGCAAGGGATCAGACGCATGATTGTCATTGAACTTGTCCAGATTGCTGCGGGTTGGTCGAGTTCGGCGGCGGTGTTGAAGGCTTGAGGAGCGTGATGCCGGGCTGTTCGGGCATGACGTCTTCTGGTGCGGTTGGAGCTGTGACGACGGCGTAGATGCTGATGAGGCCCATGAGGCAGAGGGCTGCGCCGCCGAGGCCACAGACCCAGCCGAAGCGCTTGCGGGCTTTGTCGCCGGGGGTGATGCCCCACTTGGCGGCGAAGAGCCAGATGCCGTAGGCGAAGTGCCAGGTGGTGGCGATCATCGCGATGACGTAGATGGCAAGCATCCATGGGTTTGAAAGCTCAACCTGTACCTTGTGAAAGGCTGCGCCGGGATGCTCTGGGAGAGAGATGCCGCTGAAGCGCTGTCGCCAGACGTGCTGGACGATGTAGAGGAAGGCGATGACGCCGGTGATGCGCTGGGAGACGTACATCCAGTTGCTGGCCCAGGGGTAGACGTTGACGCTGACGCGGCCGCGGAAGGCGATGAAGAGTCCGTAGAGGGCGTGGAAGGCGAGGGGGATGAAGATGAAGACCCACTCCAGCACGCGGACGAGCGGAAGAGAGTTGAGGAAGAGGACTTGTTTGCCGTAGGCGAGGGGGCCGTTGACGATCTCGAAGTTCGAGATGATGTGCTCGATGAGAAAGGCCCCGATGGGGATGATGCCGGTGAGGGAGTGGAGCTTGCGCCAGAGGTAGGAGTTGCCCTCGCCGGCGCGAAGAGGCTGCACGCCTTTGAGCTGGGGGACGGCAGGCGGTGCTGGCGTTAGGGCGGTGGCCATGGGCGCTCCTTTTGAATCCTGTTGATTGCACTGGTAGAAAGCAAATTAGTGCAGCACGAAGATTATTCCGCTCCAGTTCGGCCAGCGTCAAGGAAAGTGCCTTGGTTTGTGCGGTTATCGTGAGGTTTGTGCGATTAAGTTACTCGCTCTGGAATTTGCGAGGGAGAAACTCCAAAAGGGGCTCAGGGACGGCAGTAGAACTCGATGCGAAAGCCGTTGGGGTCGTCGAGCCAGATGTACTCCTTTTTGCCGTGGGTGTCGATTCCAATTCCGCTGTGTTTGATGGCGGACGTGTCGAGGTGTTTGGCGATCTCGCGCAGGTGAGCAGGTTCACGGACACCAAAGGCGAGGTGATTCAGGCCGGGCTGCTCTTTGTCGTACGCGATGGAGGAGTCGCGAGGTGTGGTGGTGAAGAAGAGCTTCGTGTCTGCGGCCTGATACATGACGGCTTCTTCGTTCTTGAAGACGGGATCGCCGAAGAGTGCGCGATAGAAGTTCTCGGTGGCGGCCAGGTTGTGAACGCGGTAGACGAGGTGATCGATGTAGAGGCTGGGAAGCATGAGTTCAGTTTATCAAGCGTCGTGTTCAAGGTATGGAGTGAGTGCTTTGAGGAGGGCGGCGAAGGCGCGGCCGCGATGGCTGAAGGCGAGCTTGGTTTGGATGTCGAGCTCGGCCATGGTCTTTTTGTGCTCGGAAAGATAGAAGAGGGGATCGTAGCCGAAGCCACCGTTGCCTCGGGGTGTGGAGAGGATCTCGCCTTCGATGGTGCCGTCGCCGGTGGCGAGGATCTCTCCGTCACGCGCGGCGGCGAGGACGCAGCGGTAGCGAGCCGTGTGTGGGGCTGGGATTTGTGAGGGCTTGTTCTTTGAGGGTTTCGAGAAGGCAGAGGTTGTTGCGTTCATCTGCGGTGGTGTTGGGTTCGGTTTGGAAGTGTGCGTCTTCGGCGTAGCGTGCGCTGCGAACGCCGGGTACTCCGTGGAGAGCGTCGACTTCGAGGCCGGAGTCGTCGGCGATGACGATTTGGCCGGGGGCGTGGTGGGAGTAGTAGATGGCTTTGAGGCGGGCGTTGCCTGCGAAGGTGGGTTCGTCTTCTGGTGGAGCGGGGATTTCTTTCAGGCCGGGGAGTGGGGTTAAGGGTGATGTTTGCGATGCGGCGGCGGCGAAGTCGCGTAGCTTGCCTTGGTTCGAGGTGGCGATGTAGAGGTTCATGCTTCTATTGGTATACAGCTTGATTCTTGTTTTGCCATGCGAAGAGTTGTTGGAAAGCGGTTCGTGCTGGCGCACGAATGCCCACATCTCAAAAATCGAGATATAGGCGCCTGGCACCCGACGGTATGGGGCTCACTCTTCGTCGAAGAGGGGAGATTGGGCCGGAGATTCTTCTGGGATTTGGGGTTCGCGGAAGTTGCTGAGGCCTACGCCGACCAGGCGATAGAGTTGTTGTGAGGATGCGTTGACGCGCTCGCGCAGGGAGAGTGCGATGGAGATTAATTCTTCGCAGGTGGAGGGTGCGAGCGGTGGGGTGTGGCTGCGAGTGAGGATGGCAAATTCGCTGGTCTTTAGTTTGAGGACTACGGTGCGTGGGATGCGGGTTTCTTTGCGGGAGGCTGTCCAGACTTTTTCGGCGAGACGCAGGATCGTGGGTTCGAGCTCGGACAAGGGGACGTCTTGCGGGAAGGTGTCTTCGGCGGAGATGGATTTTGTGGGGCGGTCGGGGACGACGGGGCTGTGGTCGATGCCGCGAGCGAGTTGGTAGAGGCGAAGACCGTAGCGGCCGAAGCGAGCTTCGAGAGCGGTGAGGTCTTTGGCGCGCAGATCGCCGACCGTTTTGATGCCTAGGTCTTCGAGATTTTTTTCCGTGACCTTGCCAACGCCGGGGATGCGTCCGACTGGCAGGGGAATGAGGAACGCTTCGGTCTGCTGCGGCTGGATGACGAAGAGGCCGTCGGGCTTGCGCCAGTCGGAGGCGATCTTTGCGAGGAACTTGTTGGAGGCGACTCCGGCGGAGGCGGTGAGGTTGAGTTCGTCGCGGATTTGCTGGCGAATGAGGCTGGCTACGCGGGTTGCTGTGGGGAGGTTGGTCTTGTTTGTTGTGACGTCGAGGTAGGCCTCGTCGAGCGAGAGCGGTTCGATGAGATCGGTGTGGCGTTGAAAGATCTCGCGGGTGGCGCGGGAGACGGCGCGATAACGAGTGAAGTCGGGTGGGATGAAGATTGCGTGCGGGCAGAGGCGCTCGGCACGGATGGCGGGCATGGCGGAGCGGACGCCGAAGACGCGGGCCTCATAGGACGCGGCACAGACGACGGAGCGGTTGCCGCGCCAGGCGACGACGACTGGTTTGCCGCGCAGTTGTGGGTCGTCCCGTTGTTCGACGGAGGCGTAGAAGGCGTCCATATCGATGTGAACGATCTTGCGGACTGTCATCTGGGAACATGGTATGCGTTTTTTGTCAGACGACGTAGCCGGAATTTCCGGCGGCATTCGAGGTAGACATCACTTCGCGATGCGGAGGCGGACGAAGGCGACGACGCCCCAAGGATGATGGCCGTAAGTTGGGGTAAGGCTATCCGGTGTGACGTAGGTGGTGAACTGTGCGCCGGGGGCGGTGAGGATGTGCGGGAGGATGCGGTAGTCGCGGTCGTAGCCGAAGGAGTAGGCGGCTACGTGGCCTATGGGTCTCTCCTCGAAGTTGGGTGGGAGTGAGGAGCCGGGTGGGAGTAAGAGTTCGTTCGAGCGGCCGGCGTTTTCGATGCGCGTCCAGATGTAGTTGCGCGTGCGGAAGTTGAGGAGGGATTCGAGCAGGTAGCTGTTTTCTTTGCCGTTGTCGGTGAGGGATTTTGTGCGGCCCCAGAGGAGGGTGGTGGACCAGTTGCCGGAGTGGGCGTCGTTGCCGGCGGTGTAGCCGAAGGGGCGGTTGTACATGATGGATGCGGTCTGACGCTGCTGGTTTTCGTGTGGGTAGAGCGCCTCGAGTGCGACGATGTGGGCGATGGAGTATTGGCTGCTCCAGTTTTGCGTGGGCGAGAAGGTGATGCGGGAGGAGTAGCTGTCGACGGCGTGGCCGTTGGGCGAGGGCTGGAAGCCCCAGCGTTGCTCGGTGGGTTCGGCGCCGTGGAAGCCGGACTCTTCGAAGCGGAGCCAGCGCCAGGTGAGGCCGCCGGTGAAGACGTTGAAGGAGATGTGAGTGGAGTCTTCCTGGTGATGGCCGAGGGCGGCTATAGGGTCTTCTGAGGCGGATTGGCGATGCGGATAAGCGGTGGGGCCGATCGCGGGATCGCCGATTGGCGCGGCGTAGAGACTGAGAAGAGTTTGTTTGCCGAGGCGGAGGTCGTAGAGAGCGGCGAGCTCCATGAAGAAGTCGTGCGGATGCTGGCCGTCGATGATGGGTTTGCCGAAGGCGGTTTCGCCTTGTTGGAAGAGCTCGGGAAACTCGCGACCGGTGATGGTGGCGGGTTCGAGTGAGAGCATGGTGCGGAGGGTGAGTTCGCCGTATCTGCCATCGGGACCGAACTGACGCATGGCCATGGGCATGAGCCAGTTGGTAGAGAAGAGCTTGTCGCCGCCGCGATGGTTCTGGGCTTGTTGCTGGATGTCGGAGATGAAGGCGTTGCCGTGGAGCATGAGCGTCCATCCGCGATAGTCGCGCATGAGCATGGCGACAGGGGTAGAGGATGGTTCGATGCTGGTGCCGGAGGCGGTGTGGTCGAGCTCTGTTTCGATGAGTGTGGACGGAGGCTTCATCATGTCCATGTTCATTCCCGCCATGTCGGGCATGGGGTCGGGTTTGGTCTGGGCTGTAGCGAAGAGCGAAACGAACAGGATGAATGGAAGCAGAGGCGCTGCCTGTCTGTGAGACATGGTGATTCCTTCTCTTGAAGAATGCGTTGCGAGGAGCAGCGTGGAGAACACTGCAGGGCGCGACGGGGCAAGAGGGAAATCAGATTCGGAGTGCTATGCGGGGCGGGGAGTGAGGCGGGGGTGTCTGCTGTGTAGCAGGAAGAGAACGGAACGATGTGACTTCAGCGGCGAGAATGTAGAGCACAACAGTGGACTGGGCGGGCTGTTCCACGACGGCCGAGGTGACGGCCGGAGGGTATCGTTGCGCACTGCAGCACGAAGGGAGATCGTGGCTGACGGGCGCGTTCTTTGGGCAGTGGTCGCACGAAGATGGTTTTGGCTGCGCCGTATGGGTACAAGTAACCACGCTGAACAGCATCGTCAGCAGACAGAGGGTGGTCGCGAGATTTTGCAGGGCCTTCTTCATTCCCATTGCGTTGGACGTTGCACGACACGAACTTGATGCAGACGGCTGAAATTTTTCTTTGATGCAGAGGCCGGGATTGCACCTGAGCCTGCTCGCTGGTGTTGGGCGGGTGCCGGATAAGTATATTGGGTGGCTGGCAGGTATCGCAAAAGGATAATGTCGACGCGGCGATTTTGAGCGCGTCCGTCTTCGGTGGCGTTGCTGGCGGCTGGGTGAAACTCGGCGTAGCCTGCGACGGAGAGATTGATTGGGTTGATGAGCCCGCGTTCGAGAAGAAGGCGGGCGATGGCGGTGGATCGGGCTGTCGAGAGCTCCCAGTTGCTGGCAAATTGTGCGGTGTGGATAGGGACGTTGTCGGTGTGACCCTCAACGCGGAGCGGGCCTGCGAGGAGAGTTGTGGCCAGGATGGAGAGCATGGGGATCGATGCGACGCGAACTTTGGCAGAGCCCGAGGCGAAGAAGCCTGCCTCGTGCAGGGAGATGACGAGACCGTCGGGTGTGATGCGCATGGTCATACCGCCGGGCGGAATGTGGCCGGCGGCAACCTCTTCGGCGAGAAGTTTGGCGAGGTGCGCTTTGGTCTGCTCCAGAGTTTCTGTGCTGGTGGCGGGCAGCGGTGGAGTGAGAGCTGCAGGAGTTGCTTTCGCGATGGCGGCGTTGATGTCGGTGAGTGGTGGTTTTTTTGAGTGTGCGTCGAAGGTGCCAAGCGGCGTGAAGGCAGATTGCATGGCCTCGGCGAGTTTGACCTGCTTCTTCTTGTCCGACTGGCTGGAGGCGAAGAGGACGACAAAAAAAGCGAAGAGAAGAGTGATGAAGTCAGCGTAGGAGACCAGCCAGCGCTCATGATTGACGTGTTCGGGATGTTTTTTTTTGCTCATGCCTTGGCCTCTGAGGGCTTTTTGTGGTCTGACGGCTCGGAGTCGAAGAGATAGGTGCGCAGTTTGGTTTCGATCATGCGCGGGTTCATGCCTTCGAGAATGGAGATGACGCCTTCGAGCATCATCTCTTTGATCATCTGTTCTTCACGGTGGCGGAATTTGAGTTTGCCGGCGGCGGGGAGACAGATGAGATTGGCCATGGCGACACCGTAGATGGTGGCGACGAAGGCGACGGCGATGCCGCGACCCACCTCGTCGATGTTGGAGAGATTCTTCATGACCTGGATGAGGCCAAGCACTGCGCCGATGATGCCGACGGTGGGGGAGTAGCCTCCGGCGGCTTCGAAGACGGCAGGGATTTTTTCTTCGATCTCGGATTTGTTATCGAGTTCGAGCTGCATGATCTTGCGAACTTCACTGGGTTCGGTGCCGTCGACAGCGAGCATGAGCGCTTGCTTGAGGAAGGGGTCGGAGATGGTGGCCAGGTCGCCGTCGAGCGAGACGATGCCGCTCTTTCGAGCCTTGTTGGCAAAGCTGACGATCTGCGCGAGGGTGGCTTCACCGTTCGAACTCTTATGGAGGAAGACCTTGAGGATTGCTTTGAGAGCGGCGAGAAAGATATTAAGAGGAAACTGGAGCATCACTGCGCCGATGGTGCCGCCAAAGACGATCATGGCGGCTGTGGGTTGGGTGATCTGGGCGATACTGCCGCCTTCGATCATCATGCCGGCGAGAATTCCGATAATGGCTAGTGCGATTCCACCGATGCTGGCGATATCCATGAGGTTCCTCTTCGTGGGTGGGGTTGATTATTCGCCGGGGGCGTTGCGAGCCTGCTGGTGGACGCGCTCGCCTGCGTCGTGAGCGCATTTGGCGCTGAGAGCAGAGGCTGCCTCCGGCCACGCTCTGCGCAGGACGTCTGCGCGATACTTCAAGGTGCGTTCGGAGACCTCGCTGCATGGTTCGAGTACGACGAGCTTCTCTCCGGTGATTAAAAGTGAGCACCGTGTCGGGCGCGGCCTCGGCGTATTTGATGAGGTCGCAGTTGATGGCGAGATGGCTGCCGTTGAGGCGTGTCAGTTCGATCATGGGTGGAGTTCCTTTTCTGTCTCTCATCGGCAGATCGGACGCTACCAATAGAAGCAGCTAAGGAAAGGCTGCTATGGCGGAATAAATGTGGAAAAATCTAAAGTCGATTCGGGGTGCGCCGATGAGGTGGGAGAACGCGGAGCCAACCGCATGGTGAATCGGATCTCACGAGCTGCTGTGACAGCGATGTGAGTTTGCCGGGCGGTCACCCGGGCGGCGTCGCGGCAACTCAAACCGAGCTGTACAGGAGCGTTTCCTTATGTCCTTAGGTGTTCTTACCAACGTTGCAGCGATCAACGCAGAAAATAGTCTCAATTCGACGCAGAACAGCCTTAACACTGTTCTTCAGCAGCTTTCCTCAGGTTCACGTATCAACAGTGGTGCGGATGATGCCGCCGGTCTTTCGGTATCCGATGGTCTTCAAGCCAACCAGGCAGCGTTGACGCAGTCCGCACAGAACGCCCAGAACGGCGTTGGCTTGCTGCAGACCGCCGACGGAGCTCTTTCGCAGGTGACGAACCTGCTGGATCGTGCAGTTACGCTCGCCACTGAGGCCCAGAACGGTGGTCTGACTTCTGCTCAGTCGACTGCTGCTGATACGGAGTTCCAGAGCATCGTCACTGAAATCGGCAACATCGGCACAGCTACCAACTTCAACAGCACCAATGTGTTCTCGGCTACGGCAACCAACTTTGTCGTCACCGATGGCACATCGGCTGGAACGACAACGATTTCTGCCACGGTTGGCGCACTCACCAGCGCAAGCGTCGGCGTGCAGGCTACCGATACGGCCGGTACGATCACGACGGCAGCCGGAGAAGACCTGTCGACTGCAAATCTGGCCACCACGGCATCTGCCACGACTGCGTTGACCGATGTAACGACGGCTATCGCAGACGTCTCTGCGCAACGTGGTTCGATTGGAGCCGACATCAACCAGCTGAATGCTGCGTCCAACGTGGCGAGCTCGGAGAACGTCAACCTCGCGTCCGCGCAGAGCTCGATTCTTGCGACCAACTTTGGTCAGGCGACGAGCGATCTGGCGAAGTTCCAGGTGCTAAACCAGACTGGTATCAGCGCTCTTGCCCAGGCCAACAGCACACAGCAGGAGATTCTGAAGCTGCTGCAGTAGGACTGAACAGAGGCGATGGTGGCAGGGCGGAGTCAATCTCCCTGGCACCATCGCTTCGATTTTTCGATGATTAGGCTTATCTAAGGAAGTGCTATCCAGATTTGGCCATGAGACTGCTTCTGCCGTTGAGAAGCGTGTTCACGGAGGATGGAATGGGTACAGTCGGGCTTAGTTTTGGATCGGCGACGAGCGGGCAGGGGTTCGATGTAGCGACCACGGTTGCGCAGATTCAGGCGGCCTCTTCGGCGATCGAGGATCCGTGGAACACTCAGTTAACCGCGTTGAAGGCCCAGGATACGGTCTTTACTTCGTTGGGGACTGACCTTTCTACATTGACGACCAGCGTCGAGGCATTGACTGACTTCGACGGTGTGTTTTCGGAGAAGGAAGGATCGAGCTCGGATACCAACACGATCGCACTGACAAGTGCTTCTACCACTGCTGTTTCGGGCAGCCACACTATTCTTGTGAACTCGCTGGCAACGACCTCCTCTACTGTCTCAGGCACAGTTGCGGATGCGAGCGATACTCTCTCGGGGAACGTGGTGATTTCGGTAGACGGGGCGAGCCAGACAATCGCGGCCGATGGCGACACACTTACTGACCTTGCGGCGGCAATCAATTCGGCGGATGTCGGCGTTACTGCTTCTATTCTCACGGACACTACCGGGTCACGTCTTTCGCTGGTGAGCTCGACCAGCGGCGCTGCGGGACAGATCGATGTATCGGCGAGTACGCTGAGCGACGCGGGGCAGTCGCTAGGATTCACGACCCAGCCTGGGACTGATGGCAGCATCACGGTGGATGGTGCCCCGCTTACAGTCAGTTCGAATACGGTAACGAACGCTATTCCAGGCGTGACCCTCCAGCTTCTTGCACAGAGTACTGGGACTACGCCGGTGCAGATTCAGATCACCAATGACAATACGGATATAGAGACTGCGATCAATACCTTTGTCAATGCATATAACGCCGTGGCAAAGGACCTGACGGCTCAGACGGGAAATGATTCGAGCGGAAATCCAGAGCCACTGGCAGGAACTCCGCTTTTGTCGCAGCTGCAAAGCACGCTCTCCGATTCACTTTTTGCGGGAGCTGCGAGTGGTACGATCAACAGCCTGGAGCAGATTGGGATCAGCGTGAATAGCGATGGCAGCGGTACGCTGTCGCTCGACACGGACACTCTCGGCAGTGTGCTCAATACTAATTTTTCTGATGTGACTGGCTTCTTTCAGAATGCGAGCAGCTTTGGCCAGAGTCTGCTAACCACTCTCAACAATCTGGGCACGCAGGCGCCGGAGGGCGCAATCTTTCTGGCGCAGCAACAGAACAGCTCTCAGGAGAGTGAGCTGAATACCGACATTACGAATGAAAACACGTTGCTGGCAACGCAGAAGACGCAGCTCACCACGGAGTTGAACGAGGCAAACCAGATTCTTCAGTCGATTCCAAGCCAGCTCGACGAGGTTAATTCGGTCTTTGACTCGGTAACCGGATTTAACCCGAACGAACAAGACTAAGGATGAACAATTGAGCGAGACGAGCTATCAACAACAGGCACTGGCGGGCGCAACCGGAGTGGAGCTTATCGTTGCACTGTACGATGGGGCGATTCGCTTCCTCTATCGCGCGATGCAGTGCGTGGAAGAGGGCGATGTTCATGGACGACGCGTCGCGGTGAAGCGGGTCATCGATATTCTGATGTGCCTGCAGGCGCGCCTGCGTCCGGATCACGGTGCAAGTGTTGCTGCTTCGTTGGCGGACTTTTACTCGACGATGTTTACGATGACGCTGGAGGCATCGCATCTTGAATCGAAGGAGCAGTTTCAAGAGGTGATCGCGCTGATTCGAAACGTTCGGGAGGCGTGGGTGGTGGTGGCTCGCGATCCTGAGGCGGGCAAGGTGTTGCCGAGAGAGCTGCGGACGCGGGAAGAGAAGTTTCTTCCTCCCTCCGCGGTCTCTGTGGCTTCGGGCGAGCCCGGGGCGTCGCGATGGACGGCGTAAAGCCGCTAGGTTGCGATGGATAGCTCTTCTTCGAGACGTTGCTTCTCGAAGAGGCTGGTGTAGTAGCCGTTGCGGGCGAGTAGTTCGTCGTGGGTGCCAAGCTCTGCAATGCGGCCGGCGACGAGGACGGCGATCTGATCGGCGTTGCGAGCAGTCGAGATGCGGTGCGAGATGAAGATGGTGGTGCGGCCTTGCATGACTCGCTTGAGGCCGCTGAGGATGCGTTCTTCGGTGTAGGTATCGACACTGGCTAAGGCGTCGTCGAGAATGAGAATTTTGGGGTCGCGGATGATGGCGCGGGCGATGGCGGTGCGCTGCTTCTGGCCGCCGGAGAGGGTGAGTCCGCGCTCGCCGACCTCGGTGTCGAATCCCTTGGGGAATTCGAGGATTTCTGTGCAGATGTGAGCAATGGTGGCGGCTTCTTCGACTTGTTCGGGCGTTGCTTCCGGCCTGCCGAAGGAGATGTTCTGGCGGATGGTGTCGGAGAAGAGGAAGGTCTCCTGCGGGACAAAGCCAATGCTGTGGCGGAGTTGAGCGAGGGGATAGTGGCGGATGGACTCATCGTCGATCAGGACCATTCCGGGTGCAGCGTCGTGCAGGCGAGGGATCAGGTTGACCAAGGTGGATTTGCCTGAGCCTGTGGGGCCAACGATAGCGAGGCTGCTGCCAGCAGGGATGCGCAGGTTGATGTCGTGCAGAACCGCGGGAGCGTTGGGGTAGGCAAAGGTCAGGTTGCGGAACTCAATGCTGCCGTCGACCGGCTCTGCCTCCTCGAAGCGCTGTGCCTGGGCTGGTGTTACGTCTTTGTCCGTGATGTCGGGTTTTTGCTTGAGAAGCTCGTCGATGCGAACGATGGAGGCGGTGCCGCGCTGGAAGAGGTTGACGACCCAGCCGACGGCGATCATGGGCCAGGTAAGCTGCACCATGTAGACGTTGAAGGCCGTGAACTGACCGACCGAGATGCGGTGGGAGACGACCTCGTGGCCGCCGACCAGAAGCGTGATCATGAGCGAGAGGCCGAGGACGAACTCGAGCGTGGGCCAGAGCATGGCCATGAGACGAACGAGGTAGAGGCTGCGCTTGATGTACTCGAGATTCGCGGTCTCGAAGGAGGCGATCTCGGCCTCTTCCTGGGCGAAGGCGCGGATGAGGCGTGCGCCGGAGAAGTTCTCCTGGGCCTTGGCGGAGATATCGGAGAACATGGCCTGGATGCGTTCGAAGCGGCGGTGAATGCGCGCGCCGAAATATTGGACCAGAATGGACGCCATCGGGAGAGGGACGAAGGCGAAGAAGGTCAGCTTGGGGCTGATGCGATACATGAAGGGCAGCGCCGCGGCGGTGAAGACGATGGTGTTTGCGCTGTACATGATCGCGGGACCGAGGAGCATGCGGACCGCGTTGAGGTCGTTGGTGGTGCGGGCCATGATGTCGCCGGTGCGATGGGTGTGGTAGTAGCCTGGCGACTGGCGTTCCAGATTGGCGAAGATGTCGTTGCGAAGGTCGAACTCGATCTCGCGCGAGGCGCCGATGATGACCTGCCGGGTGATGTAGAGAAAGATGGCGGAGAGCGTCGCGATAAGAAGGAGAAGAAGGGCGTGATGGAAGATCTTGCTTTGGGTGACGCCGGTCCGCATGTCGTCGATGGCGTTGCCGATGACGAGGGGAATCAGAACTTTGATGATGTTGTAGAGGACAGTCGAAACCCCACCCCAGGCGAGGTGTTTTCTGTATCGCCTGAGGTAGGGTGCGAGCGGTTTTAGTCTGTCGAGCATATTAGTTCGTCTACAAGTTTGCGATCTCTCGATCAGATGAGGTTAACGACCCTGGGGATTCGGAGTCGTCTCAGGCTTGGCCGGATCGGCGGGTTTTGCAGGGTCCGCCGGCTTCGGAGCGGCGCTGGGGTTGTCCGGCGTTGGCGCGGGCTGTTTCGGTGCCGGTGGTTTGTCGGACACGGACACGGACACGAGCTCGATGTCGAAGATGAGGTCGGATTTGGCAGGGATGACGGGTGGTTTGCCGGCTTCGCCATAGGCTAACTGGTAGGGAATGAAGAGGCGTCGCTTGCCTCCGACGTGCATGCCCTGAAATCCAGTATCCCAACCGGGAATGACGCGGTGTGCGCCGGCGGGGAAGGGGAAGGGTTCGCCGCCGGGATGGTCGTACGAGGAGTCGAATTTGGTGCCGTTGGTAAGCCAGCCGGTGTAGCGGACGGTGTACCACATGATCTTGGAGTCGGCGAGCGAGGTGCCCAGCACGCTGCTCTCGGCGAGAGGGCCGGTGCCAATCTTGATGTCGACGTAGCGGAGGGCGTAGAGGGTTTTGGGAATGCCGACGATCTTGGGGATGTTGGGTGGGGTGGTGGATTTTGCCGCGGTGGTGGCAGCGGTGTGGGTGGTGGTCGTTGCGGGCTTCGGTGCTGGAGTTTGGGCGGTGGCGGCGCAGGTGACAGCTGCCAGAAGGGTGATTGCGGAGAGCTTTGCGGTCATTGTGATTCCAGTGTAGGACGGTTTGGGCGATTTAGCGATGGTGCACGGCTAGGTAGGTGTGCGAAGAAGGAGATAGGCTCCGGCGATGCCGAAGAGAAGGTCCGGGGTCCAGGCGGCGAGGACTGCGGGGAGCGTGTTGACGTTGCCGAAGGACTCAAAGATGAGCGCTACGACCCAGTAGGTGATGGCCAGGCCAATGGCGGTGGCGATGCCGGTGAGCGAACCTTTTTTGCCCATCGATAGGGCAAAGGGGATGGCGAGGATCGCCATGACGAGGGTGATGAGCGGGTAGGCGACCTTCTTATTGAGCTGAACGCTGAGGCGTTTGGTCTCGAAGCCGGATTGTTTCAAGTCGTCAATGTAGCGGGAGAGCTCGTTGTAGTTCATCTCCTGCGAGGGGATGTACTCCTTCTTGAAGTAGGCGGGCTGCTCTTTGATCTCCGGGAAGGTAGAGACGGTGAAGGGCTGATAGGTGGCGATAGTTTCGCCGGAGAAGGTGCGCTGCCAGCCGTTGTCGAAGACCCAGTTGTTGAGGTGGGGGTCCCAGCTGGCGGAGGAGGCGAAGATGCGGCGGTGAAGGGTGAAGCTGGCGGGATCGAACTCGAAGACGGTGATGTTGTCGAAGTTATTTTTTTCCGCGTTGAAGTACTGGTAGTAGAAGATGCGTGCGGGCTCGCCGGCGTTGTTGGTCTGGCCGGAGATCCATTGGCGATCCGGGCGCGAGAAGGTCTGGGCGGGCTTGTCCTTGATGACAGAGAGGAGCGCCTCCTGACGGCGGTTGGCGTTAGGAAGATAGAGCTCGTCGAAGACGAAGAGACCGGCGGAGATGAGCAATGTGACGAAGAGCACCGGCGTGATGATGCGGTAGAGGCTGATGCCGCTGGACTTCATCGCAGTGAGCTCTGAGGTGCGGTTGAGCGTGCCGAAGGTGACGAGAACTGCGACCAGCGCGCAGAGGGGAGTGACGTTGTAGAGGATGAAGGGGATGAGGTTGATGAGATATTCGCCGACAGTGATGAGTGGCGTGCGGTTGCGGAAGATGGGACCGATGAGTTCGAAGAAGGTGAAGATGAGGAAGAGGGTGGAGAAGGAGAAGAGCACGATGCTGAAGTTGGTTGCGTACTCGCGCATGACGTAGTCGTCGAGCAGGAGAGGAAACTGAATGCGGGAGACGCTGCGAAAACGGCGGAGCCAGGTGGCGATGTCGTGGCTGGAGCGGGCATTGGGCGACTGATTGCGGCTGACAAGGCGGGTGACAAGTCGACTGAGTCGCTCGCCGATGGAGGAGAAGATACTGAGGGCGATGCCTCCACGGGACATTTGATAGAGCAGGATCGCGCCGGCTGCAGCGAAGAGGAGATTGGCTCCCCATACGCCAAGGAACGGTGAGAGACGCCCAGATTGCGCGAAGGCTACGCCAACTGACGAGAGGAAGTAATAGATGAAGACGAGGACGATGGTTAGGACGAAGCCGGTGGATTTGCCGCCTCGTTTGGAGGAGATGCCGAGTGGAACGCCAACCAGCATAAGAACAAGACAAGCGAAGGGATAGGAGAAGCGCTTGTTGAACTCAATGCGGTAAATGGATGGGGTGCGTCCGTTGGTGGCGGTCGCGGCATTGGCGCGACGCCAGAGCTCGGAGACAGGCAGGGCATCGACGCTGGTGTTGAGACGGCCAAGGTGGGCGTCTTCGGGACCTTCGGTTTCGATGGGGACGTCGGTGGTGGTGAAGGTGGTGATGTCGTATTGGTTTGGGTCGGTGGCTGAGGTGTCGTGCTGGCCGCCGTTGAGCAGGTGGAGACGGATGGTCTGCGCGTCTGGAGTATTGGGAGTTCCGTTGACGACGACGGCCTGGTTGGCGGTGGTGATGTGAGGATTGGCGGGTTCGGTGAGGTCGGCGAGGAAGACGTGGTGCCAGAGTGCGGCGCCTGCAGCAGGAGTAACGTCCTGAATGTAAAGGACGCGGTCTTTGAACTCTTCGTAGAAGACTCGGGGTTGGACTTCGAAGGATGCCTGGGAGGATTTGAGGGACTCGCCGAGCGAGATAAGACCGGAGGCGGCGCGCGGGGCGAGATAGAGAGAGTTGAAGAGACCGACGGCGAGTGCGACGGCGGAGACGATGGAGACGATGCGGACGAAGTCGATGGCCCCCATGCCGGCGGCGCGCATGGCGGTGATTTCGCTGTCCGCTGCGAGCCGGGAGAGGCCGAGAAGAATGCCGACCAGAACGGCCATGGGGATGGTGACGATGAGCGCGTTGGGCAGCGTGTAGGCGATGATACGGGCGACGTCGCCGTAGGAGGCTGAGTCGCGGACGACGAACTCGAGGATCTTGCCGAGGTCGCGCGTGAAGATGATGAAGGTAAAGAGCGCTCCGCCAAGAAGGGCGTGCGAGGTGACTTCGCGGAGGATATAGCGGGTGAGAATACGCATTTTTTTGCTGCTTTGTAACGCTTGCTTCAAGTGTATCGCGGGGGTGTCGATGAATGATGTTGGCGAGGCAACTCGGGGATGGATTGTGGAGTCCATCTGTAGAGGACGTCAGTTGAATAAAGGTGACGCTGCAGGCGTGGGTGCGGCGAATAGTGTTTGAGTGAAATGGAAGTATCTACCGGCAGCCGGCATAAAGATTCGCAGATGGCTTTTGAAATCTCTCCCAACAACGATAGTTTGCAGGAGCTCTCTCCCAGCATGATCCTGCTGGTGGATGATGATCCAGATATTCGCGTGTTGACGAGGACGTTTCTGGAGCATGAAGGGTACAGCGTCTTCAGCTCCGGCGATGCCGAGCGGGCAGCGCAGATCTTCCGGAGCGTGCCGCAGATTGATCTGCTGGTGACGGATTTGTATATGCCTGGGCGCTCGGGGATGGACCTGGGAATGGAGCTGAAGGGGTTGCGGGAAGATCTGCCAGTGCTCCTGATCTCGGGTGGTTTGGTGGAGGTCGAACAGACCGCGAAGATGCAGGAGGAGGGCTGGAGTTTTCTGGCCAAGCCGTTCCGGCTGCCGGATCTGCTGTCTACCGTGCATCGGATACTGGCGCCCGTGGAGGCGCGGCGATGGCGGGAGGCGAAGCAGGGAGTTTCAGCGGCGGGGTTGCTGGCGCGGCGCTAGGAATGAGGGTCAGGGGTTGGCGAGGAAGCGATAGCCAATACCGCGAACGGTGATAAGGTGCTGAGGGTCGGAGGGGTCGTCTTCGATGTAGCGGCGGAGGCGGACGATGAAGTTGTCGATGGCGCGGGTGTCGGTATCTTCGTGAACGCGCCAGACCTCTTCGAGGATCTGTTTGCGGGAGACGATCTGGCCTTCGCGTTCAGTTAAGTAACGGAGCAGGTCTGCCTCCATCAGTGTGAGATGCGTCATGCGGTTGGGGGCGATCAGCTCGAGGGTGTCGAAGCGAATGGTGCGGTGATTGAAGAGGTACTCGTCGGTTTGATCGGCGAGGGTTGGCGGCGGAGTCTCTGGTGTCGCGGCGTTCTGCCAGGCGGTGCGGCGCAGAAGAGATTTGAGGCGAACGAGGAGGATGTTGAGGTCGAAGGGCTTGGCGAGATAGTCGTCGGCGCCGGCTTCGATGCCTTCGAGGACGTCTTCAGGTCGGGAACGTGCCGTCAGCATGAGGATGGGGGTGTAGTGCTGGGCTTCGCGGAGGGCGCGGGCGATGGTGAAGCCGTCTGCACCGGGGAGCATGCAGTCGAGCACGACGGCGGCTATGTTTTCTTTGGGGTGGAGAAGGTACGCGAGAGCGGAATCCCCGTCGGACTCGTGGTGGGTGCGATAGCCTTCGGCCTGCAGGTTGAAGAGGAGGCCCTGGGCAAGGTGCTCTTCGTCTTCGACGACGACGATGAAGGGTGCGGCGGAGTCAGTCATGGTTTCCAATAATATTTGGCCGAGATAATTTGTAGCTCTTTCAGTTACTTATTCCATCAATGTTGCAGTAGCGGCCTGAGAAGGCCATCGACACCGTTCCAGGCAATCTGAACGCCGATACAGAATAGGATGAAGGCGATGACGCGAAGAATTCCGTGTGCGGTTGCAGGAGAGATGGAGCGGGCGATCCTGGGAGCATACGCATAGCAAAGGTAGATGCTGGTGGCAAGGGCGACGGTGGCGATAAACAGGCCGACGTAGCTGAAGATGGTCTCGGAGAGCTGCGGATGTTTGGCGTGGATGCTGAGCGTGAGCATGACGACGATACAGCCGGGACCGGCTGTGATGGGAAAGGTGAAGGGATAGAAGGCCTTTTCGCGCAGACTGGCAATCTCGTACTGGGTAATAGCCGGAGCAACCTCTTGAGTCTTTTCGGGGCTGGGGGCGCTGTCTTTCTGATTGAGCAGGGACCAGCCAAGCATGGCCAGGACGATGCCACCGGCGAGCTGCATCACTCCCAAAGAGATACCGAAGAAGCCGAGCAGGGAAGAGCCGATGAGTTCAATGACGGCGAAGAAGATCACCATATTGATGGCGATCTTGCGAGCGAGGGCGCGATAGGTTTCAATCGGCGCGTTGCCGACGAGGCCGAGGAAGACCAACGCAGAACCCAGAGGGTTGACGACGGGAAGCAGAGCGCTGAAGCCTAGAGCGAAGAACTTCCAGAGAAGGAGCATGGATTCCACGAGGTCGTGCTCAAGATAACTGCTTTGTTAGAGGTGATTGTACGTGGGGAAGCGATGAAATTTGATTTGCAGGTTATAAAACCGGCGATGCATCGGTGGGGTTGGCGAGGGAGAGCGTGATGGTGATGGTCGTGCCAAGGCCGGGACCGGGGCTGGAGGCGGTGGCATCGCCGTTATGCTGGCGGGCGATGTTGCGGACGAGGAAGAGGCCGAGACCGGTGCCCTTGATCTTGGCCATGGAGCGACCGGGCACTCGATAGAAGCGCTTGAAGATGCGCTTGAACTGATTTTGCGGAAGGCCTACGCCGGTGTCGGTGATGGTGAGCGCGACTGAGGTGTAGTTGACGATTGCGAGGGCGCAGCGAATGTGTACGCCATCGGGGGAGTACTTGACGGCGTTGTCGAGGACGTTGATGACGGCGGTGCGGAGATCCTCGGCGATACCGAGGGTGTGGAGCCGGACGGCTCCGGGGGTGGGGTCGAGAACGATGCTGCCGGCTTCGAGGTGGTGCCGCTGGAGGGTGATGGCGATGCAATCGGCGACGAGCGATTCAAGGTTGATGAGGGTACGGTTTTGCAGGCGGTGACGCTGGCCCAGCTGCCCGGCTTTGAGAACCTGTTCGACGGTGGCGAGCAGGCGGTCAGAGTCGGAGAGCATGATCTTGTAGAACTCCTGGCGCTGCGGCTCGTCGACCGGGCGCCGCTGGAGAGTCTCAAGATAGAGGCGAATGCTGGCGATGGGAGTCTTGAGCTCGTGGGTGACTGCGTTGAGGAAGGAGTCCTGACGCTCGTTGCGGCGGATCTCGCGGACGAGGAAGACAGTGTTAAGGACGACCCCGGCGATGAGGGCGGCAAAGAGGATAAAGCCCAGAATCGCAAAGGCAAGCGTGCGCTCGTTCAGGACGATCCAGGTGATGTTGAGGGTGATGAGACCGCCAACGAGGAGGACGCCAAGGGTGATGAAGAAGGCGATGGCTCCGCGGCGTCGGGTGATGTTCATAGCTTGGTGGAAGTATAGCGGGAGAGGTTACGGTATGATCGGATTCCAATGAAGTGGTAGGACAACTTTTATGCGGGGTGAAGTTTATGCGGGGTGAAGGATGAGGGAGTTCGATCGCCGGACGGTGCTGCGGTATTCGGGGATAGCTGCGGCTTCCATGATGCTGCGGGGGGAGCGGTTTGCGTTTGGCGAAGAGTCTCCGGTGGCCACGACGACGGCGGGCAAGGTGAGCGGGAGGGTGGAGAACGGGATCAATGTCTTTCGGGGAATCGCATATGGAGAAGACACGAAGAAGACGCGGTTTAAGGCTCCCTTGCCGGTGGTGGCCTGGAGCGGGGTGAAGGAGTGCGTGGAGTGGTCGACGCGTGCACCCCAGATGGTCGGCGAACGGGGCGGGAGAGGAGTTGGTGGCAGTGAAGAGACTCTGCGGTTTCATCTGCCTCCGGATAAGGGAGAGCAGAGTGAGGACTGCCTGCATGTGAATGTGTGGACGCCGGGGTTGCGCGATGGGAAGAAGCGGCCGGTGCTTTTTTATATTCATGGCGGTGCGTACAACAACGGCACGGTGAACTGCGATCTGTATGACGGCAATCGGCTGTGCCATCGCGGCGATGTGGTGGTGGTGACGGTGAACCACCGGCTGAATGCATTTGGCTATATGTATCTTGGCGATTTGAGTAAGGAGTATGCCGACTCGGGCAATGCGGGGATGCTGGATATTGTTCTCGCGCTGAAGTGGGTGCAGCAGAATATTGCGGAGTTTGGCGGCGATGCTTCGCGGGTGTTGATCTTTGGGCAGTCGGGTGGTGGGGCCAAGTGCGCGACGCTGATGGCGATGCCGGCTGCGAAGGGTTTGTTTCATCGCGTGGTGACGATGAGCGGACAGCAGGTGACGGCCAAGCCTACGGTGGTTGCCAATGAGGTGACAAAGGATGTGTTGGACAAGCTGGGCGTGAAGTATGACCATCTGGACGCGCTGAAGACGCTGCCGATGGAGACGATTCAGGAGGCGGCGCGGGTGAGTTCGGCGTGGCTGCCAGTGCGGGACGGCGTTGCGCTGCCGCGGGATCCGTTTGATCCGGATGCGCCTGGAGCTTCGGCGGGTGTGCCGATGATTCTGGCGAATACGCACGATGAGACGGTGACTTCGGCTGCAGGGAGAACCGGTGTGTTGACGTGGGAGCAGGCGCCGGAGGCTTTGAAGAACAGCGTGGGTCAGTATCTGGGATCGTACACGCCGGAGCAGGTGATTCGGCGGTATCGGGAGATCTATCCTGATCGCGATGCGGCCCATGTGGTGGTGGCCGCTGCGGTGGCGTTTCGTGCGTGGCCGGGGCAGGTGATTGAGGCCGATCGGCGAGCGGCGGATGCGAAGAGCCAGCCGCATACGTGGGTCTATCGGATCGACTGGAAGGTGCCGTTTCCGGGGAACTGGGCGCTGCATACGATCGATCTGCCGTTTCTGTTCGACAACGTGGCGTTGGCTCCGGGAATGTGCGGGGCCAGTGCGGAGGAGCAGGCTGCGGCGCAGCCCCTGGCTACACGGATGTCAGAGATGTTGATTGCGTTCGGGCGGACGGGCGATCCGAACTGCAAGTCGATTCCGCATTGGCCGAGCTACGACCTGAAGGAGCGAAACACGATGATCTTCGACAACGAATCGCGCGTTGAGAAGGACCCGAGGGGAGCGGAGCGGATATTTGCCGCGGGGGCGCACTACCGGCAGCCGGGAACATGATTGCGCATGCCTTCCGGTGGCGTATGATTTGCGCTGAACTTTGCTTTTAAGAAGGAGGCGTCGTATGCGGCGATGGGGAGCGGCTTTGCAGCGTGTCTTGATGACGGCGCTCATCGTGATGGTGAGTAGCATTGCTGCGGCACAGGTTGGAGTGACGACGGAACGCTACACGGGATTGACGCCCTGTGGGGATTGCAGCGGGATCAAGACAACGCTGGCGCTGGTTCGAAGCAGTCAGGGCGCGCCGGTTAGTTTTTCCATGACGGAGACCTATGTGGGGCGTCCAGCGGCAGGGCGTCGGACGACGACTGGGACGTGGACAATTGTGCATGGCGATGCGACGGATAAGAACGCTACGGTATATCAACTTCATCCGGCTGGATCGACGACTGCGATCAATTTTGTGCAGGTGGATAACGAGCTGCGCATGCTTGGCGGCGATATGACGGAGCTTCCGGCGAGCGTACCGCATACGCTGAAGCTCTCTGATGGGGACAAGGTCGTCTTCAAGGTAAACGACCAGGTGAGTGGAGCGGTGAGTGTGAAGCCAGGTGGAGTGCTGGAGGTGCAGTTGCCGGCCAATCACACGACTGGATATAGCTGGGTGTTGGCGCCGGTGGCGAATCCCATTTTGACGAGGCAGGGAGCGGCGACGTATACGGAGAACGGCGGGGAAGGCAAGGTTGGAGCTGGCGGAGTGGAGACATGGCGGTTCAATGCAGTGAAGGCAGGTACGGAAGGATTGCAGTTTGAGTACCGGCGGCCGTGGGAGAAGAACACAGCGGCAGCGAAGACAGTGACGATTCGAGTGAGCGTGCCGTGAGGATGGATTAGCGGAACGCAAAGGAGAGGCGATGAATCGACGTGAGGCGTTGCAGGGGTTTGGTGCGGCGATGATGATGTCGTCTGCGAGCGGACTTGAGGCTCAGAGTGCGGCAGATGCGGGCGGAGTGGTGTATGAGCTGCGGATCTATCACACCAATCCGGGCAAGTTTGAACCTTTGGTAAAACGATTTCGCGAGCGAGAGACGAAGATCTTCGCGCGGCTCGGAATGCATGTGCTCGCATACTGGACGCCGGACGATGAACCGATGAAGGGTAATGAGTTGATCTACCTGCTGCGACACAAGAGTCGAGAGGCGGCTACGGCGAGTTGGGCGGCGTTCAAGAGTGATCCTGAGTGGGTGAAGTTGAAGGCGGAGTCTGAAGCCGGCGGCGCTTTTGTGGAGAAGTACGATATTACGTTTATGACGCTGACGGATTTTTCTCCGGCACTTTGAGTCCTCTTAGATGAGACAGGAGCCACTTTATGGAAGTGGCTCCTTGTCGCAGCGTGGTTTAGCGGACGCGGAATTCGGCACGGCAGCCGCGGTCGACCCAGATACCGCGGTTGTCGATACCCCAGGTGCTGCCCTGGACGCAGGCGGAGCCGCTGATCTGCCGGTTGAAGCGAATATCGCGTCGCCCCCCGACATCACACCAGTTTCTCCTTCCATCGTTCGAAGAACAGGTGATGATCTGTGGTTGCGGTGGTGGTGGAGGCGGGCGATATCCTCCGCCGCCACCGCCGAAGACGAACTCTGCACGGCATCCGCGGTCAACCCAAAGGCCGCGGCCATCGGTGCCCCAGGTTTGACCCTGAATACAGGCTGAGCCGCTGATCTGCCGGCTGAGACGAACATCGCGACGTCCGCCGATGTCGCACCAGTTGCGGCGACCGTCGTTGGAGGAGCAGGTGACGACCTGCGGCGGTGGCGGCCCGCCTTGACGGAAGGCGAAGTCGGCGCGGCAGCCCTGGTCGACCCACAGGCCACGGTTGTCGACGCCCCAGGTCTGGCCCTGAATGCAGGCCGAGCCACTGATCTGGCGGACGAGTTGGACGTCGCGAGTGGGGCCGACGTCGCACCAGTTGCGGCGCCCGTCATTCGAAGAACAGGTGACCCGGCCTCCGTAGCCGGGCTGCGCGTGTGCAGGTGTGGGGATTGCGAGGGTGATTCCAAGAACCGTTGCGGCAGCCAGAAGAAGTGTGACTGTACGTGTCATCTTGCCTCTTTCGAGAGGATGAGAGTCGTTGGTACCGGGCCCGATGGGGAGGAGTCTTATTTGAAGATGAGGATATTCCCGAGTGGGTTGCTTGTCGAGGGGGTGTTGCGTTGAAAAGAAAGTAAAAAGGCCGCCCTCTGAGAAGAGGACGGCCTTTGATGTTGCCGGAGGGTTAGAGAACGCCGGCTGGCTTGGGGTTCTGCGGGTCGAATTTGGCGATCTGGATCTTTTCGGCCAGGCCAATCTTTGAGAGGAACCAGATGCCGTAGTAGTTGATGTCGAACTCGTACCAGGCAAGGCCGTGGCGTGCGCTGACGGGGTGGGCGTGGTGGTTGTTGTGCCAGCCCTCTCCGCCGGTAAGCAGAGCGACCCACCAGTTGTTGCGGGAGTCGTCCTTGGTCTCGAAGCGGCGCTTGCCCCAGAGGTGTGTCGCCGAGTTGACCAGCCAGGTGGCATGAAGGCCAACGGTGACGCGAAGGAAGGTTCCCCAGAGAACCATGCCGACTGCTCCTGCGACCATGTGACCGGCCGGTGCGAGCGCTGCACCAAGCGCGACCTGAACGAGGCCGCTGATCACCAGGGGAACCCAGTGATATTTGCTGAGCCAGACATGAACGGGGTCCTTGGTGAGATCGGGTGCATAGCGACCGAGAAGCGCGGTCTCCGAGTGAAGAGCGCGACCTGAGAGAATCCAGCCGGCGTGAGCCCACCATGTGCCGTCGTTGGGAGTGTGGGGATCGCCTTCGTGGTCGGAGTTCTGATGATGAACGCGATGGGTGGCGACCCAGAAGATCGGTCCGCCCTCAAGCGCGAGGCAGCCGCACATGGTGACGAAGTACTCGACCCACTTGGGAGTGCGATAGCCGCGGTGCGTCAGCAGGCGATGGTAGGCCATGCCGATGCCGACGTTGATGGCGAAGAAATAGGTGATGAAGAAGGCAGCGAGATTTTTCCAGGAAAAGAAGAAGAGAGCGGCGATGGCTCCGACGTGGAAGAGCCCCATGGCAATCGTGGTGATCCAGTTGATGCGGCCCTGCTGGTGCTCACGGCCCATGCGAAGGTCCTGCTTGATCTGCTGGGTGGCTTCCGCGACGGCTGGAACGACGGTGGCCAGCTTCGGCGCGGTCTTTACGGGGGCTTCTTCGACGGTGCTGATAGGAGTCATGTTTTTCTTTGTGTCCTTGTACTGCTTCTTCCACGCTAGCAGCGTTGATGGGCGGAGTGGTGTAAGACTTTTGTAATGCCCCCCCAAAGGTGTTAGTTGGGTCGGTAAAACTTTTGTAATGCTACTGAAAGACGAAGCAGGTAGGGTGTAACGATGATCTTTTCCAGGCGAGCAATAGTGGTAGTGGCGATAGTGTCGGGGCCGGTTTTGGCGTACGGGCAGGCGATCGATTTACCAACGAGTAAACAGATCGTGCGTCCGGTGCCGGGTGGGCCGCAGCGGTTGAACAGCCTGCCAATGTCGATGGCGGTGTCGCCGGATGGGCGTTACGTGGTGACGGTGAATGCAGGGTATGGGACCTTCGAGTCGAACTACCTGCAGTCGCTGGCGGTAATGGACACGCAGACAGGCACAGTGGCAGATTTTCCCGATGCCGATACGGGTGCGCGAGCCAAGCAGACGCTGTACTCGGGACTGGCGTTCAGTGCTGACGGCAAACACCTCTACGCGGGCATGGGCTCGGAGGCCGATCCGTTGGGTACGACGGATGGCGATACAGGTAGTGGAGTGGTGGTGTATCGGTTCAGCTCGGATTCCAATGGAGGAAAGATACAACGCGAACGGATGATGAAGATTCCGCTGCAGCAACTGGCCGCGGGACGGAAGACGATGCTGATCGGCGCCAAAGCCGGAGACAAGGGAGTGCCGTTTCCGGCGGCGATCGCTGTGTTGGGTTCCTTTGGCGCGGAGAAGCTGCTGGTCGGCGGCAATCTCTCCGATGATGTGCTGCTGATGAATGCGGCGACGGGAGCGATTGAAAAAAGGTTCGACCTGTCAGAGAACGATGCGGTGCCTTCGACGTATCCCGTCGCACTTGCGGTAACAAAAGATGGCTCGCGAGCGTTCGTGGCTCTGTGGAATGCGAGCGAAGTGGTCGAACTGGATTTGAAGAAGGGAACAGTGGGGCGAAAGCTTGCTCTGCTGAAGCCGGAGAGCGCGATAGCTCCGGGAACGCATCCCTGTGCGCTCGAGATTTCGCCCGACGGCAAGACGATGTACGTGGCGCTGGCGAACCGCGATGCAGTGGCGGCGTTGAATGTGGGTGGGGAGCAGTTTTCGGTGAAGGGATACTTCGACACGCGGCTGCCGCAGCAGAGCTACTTCGGCGCAGAGCCTGAGGCGCTGGCGGTGTCGCCAGATGGGTCGCGGTTGTATGTGGCCAATGCGATCTCAGACGCGATTGCGGTGATGGATACGACGAAGCTGACGGCGAAGGCGGCAAAGGAGGGGATGGTCGAGCCGATCGGATTTGTGCCGACGGAGTGGATGCCGATGTCGCTTGGATTTACCGGAGGCAAGCTGTATGTTGCTACGGCGAAGGGCAAGGGAACGGGGCCAAATAATTTTCCGCAACGGCAGGTGCCGGGGCAGCGTGGACGGCAGGGAAGTTCTACTTATATTGCGACGCTGCTGTATGGTCGCTTGCGGTGCTGGATATGAAGGCGATGGAGTCGGAGTTCCCAAAGTGGACGGCCGAGGTGCTGGAGTCGAACCGGATGAAGGCGTGCGGAGGAGAAGATTCAGTTTGCCGATGGAGGCCCGGACCGTATCAAGCATGTGATCTACATCATCAAGGAGAACCGGACGTACGACCAGATCTTCGGCGATCTGAAGCAGAATGGCAAGCGGTGGGCAATGGCGATCCGAGCCTGGCGATGTATGGCGAGAGCGTTACGCCGAACCAGCATAAGCTGGCGCTGCAGTTCGGCGTGCTGGATAACTTCTACGATTCGGGCGAGGTGTCGGGCGACGGGCATGTGTGGTCGACGGCGGCGATCGGCACGGATTACCTGGAGAAGACGTGGCAGCAGAACTATCGCGGCGGCCAGCGAACGTATGACTTCGAGGGCGTGGTGGCGCAGGGATATCCGCTGCTGCAGAAGATTCCCGATGTGAATGAGCCGGCGAGCGGATATCTGTGGGGCAACATGGAGCGGCACGGCAAGACGCACTACAACTTCGGCGAGTACATCGCTTCGACGCTTCTGCGATGCGAAGAAGAGCGAAAGTTCGCAGGAGGGGCCGGTGCTCGAAGGGCTCGCATTGCGGGCATGGCACGATTGCAGCCGGGCGAGGCGATTCCGGCGGAGTGGGGCGGCGGCGTGAACAAGTGGCCGTGGGCGATTCCGCTGCTGGCGAGCAACATGCCGACGAAGCCGGAGCTGGTGGGGCACTTTGCCCCGGAGGCGCCGGACTTCAATCTGCGGGTTCCGGACCAGATACGGGCGGAGGTGATGCTGAAGCATCTGAAGGGCTGGGTCGCAGACCGCGCAGGCGGCAAGGACACGATGCCGAACTTCATCATGATGCGGCTGGGCAATGATCACACGGCCGGGACGACGCCGGGAGGGCCGACGCCGAAGTCTTCGGTCGCCGATAACGATCTGGCCATTGGGCGGATGGTGGAGGCGGTCTCGCACTCGGCGTATTGGGACGACACGGCATTCTTCATTCTGGAAGACGATGCGCAGAATGGCGCCGACCACGTGGATGCGCACCGTAGCATGGCGCTGGTGGTGAGCAAGTATTCGCCGCAAGCGGCCGGATGGCGCGGCGTTTGTGGACAGCCGGTTCTATTCGACGGTGAGCGTGGTTCGAACGATGGAGACGCTGCTGGGTGTTCCGCCGATGAACAATAACGATGCGTTCAGCTCGATGATCGGCTCGCTGTTTACCGGGGCGGGAGATCAGGCGGCGTACACGGCGGACACCTCCAACCGCGAGAATGGGCTGATCTATACGGCGAACCAGAGGACCGCAGTAGGAGCACGTGACAGCGCGAAGATGGACTTTACCCACGAGGATCGGGCTGACCCGGCGAAGCTGAACGTGATTCTATGGAAGGACGCGATGGGCGACCGGCCGGTTCCGGCGCTGCTGCTGGAGAAGAGGAAGAAGCAGAAGAGAGATGACGATGACTAGCGTTGCGCCGTTTCGTTTGAAGCCGTGGTTCAGTGAGCGGCCATGGGGGAAGAAGAGTCTGCAGCCCTGGTATGCGGATACCGGGACGACGGAGCTTGTGGGGGAGGCGTGGCTGACGGGGCCGCAGTGTGTGGTGGAGACAGGGTCGCTTGCTGGACGGACGCTGGCCTCTGTTGCGACGGAGCTGGGCAGTGAGTTTCCGCTGCTGGTGAAGCTGCTTTTTCCAGCGGAGAAGCTGTCGGTGCAGGTGCATCCGGACGATGCACAGGCTCGGGCTTTGGGGGAGACTCGGGGCAAGACGGAGTGCTGGTATGTACTGGAGGCGGAGCCGGGCGCAGCGGTGGCGCTGGGTCTGAAGAGCGGCTCGGATACTGAGACGGTGAGGGCTGCGGTTGCCGATGGAACGATGGAGTCGTTGCTGGAGTGGGTGCCAGTATCGGTGGGAGATATGTTGTTTGTGGATGCGGGGACGGTGCATGCGATCGGGCCGGGGGTGGTGCTGTTAGAGACGCAGCAGACCAGTGACGTGACGTATCGGCTGTATGACTACGGACGACCTCGGGAGCTGCATCTGGAAAAAGGACTGCAGGTGATCAAGACAAAGACCGAGGCAGGGAAGGTGAAGCCGCGAGTGATGGATGGATTTACGCGACTGATCGAGCAGAGGTATTTTGTGGTGGACCGATTTGATGTGGCGGCGGGCGAAGTTCGTGTTGCTATCGAGGGCCCTGGTTGTCTGGTGGGATTATGCGGAGGCGGAGTGGTGCGGGTCGGTGCCGTCGAGGTTGAGTTGAAGCCGGCGCAGGCGGTGGTGGTTCCGGTTGGAGACGTTATCGTGAACGCGCGTGCTGGTGCCTCGTTTATGCGGTGTGTGGCTCCTGTATAGGAGGGTTACTGTGATGAAGGGCTCGTCGAAGCATGTTGCGCTGCTGCGGGGGATCAATGTTGGTGGCAGGAATATGCTGCCCATGAAAGAGCTGGCGGCGATGTTTGCCAAGGCTGGGTGTGCGGATGTGGTGACGTATATCCAGAGCGGGAATGTTGTCTTCCACGCGCCGGACAAGGTGGTAGCAGGGTTGGGCGGAGTGATTGCGAAGCAGGTGGAGAAGCAGTTTGATCTGCGAGTGCCAGTGATATTGCGATCGGCGGCAGAGATCAACGCGGCAATTCGCACGAATCCGTTTTTGAAGGCTGGGGAGAGTGACGAGTTGCTGCATCTTTGTTTTCTGGCGGAGCAGCCAGGAAAAGATCTGGTGGGTGGGCTGGATGCAGCGCGGTCGACACCGGATGCGTTTAGGGTGGTGGGGCGAGAGATCTATATGCAATTGGTGAAGGGTGTGTCGGGGACGAAGCTGACGAATGCTTATTTTGATTCGAAGCTGAAGACCGTGAGCACGATGAGGAACTGGCGAACGGTCTTGAAGCTCGCGGAGTTGCTGTCGTAACGCTCTGCCGCGACCCGACCCGTCTAGTTGAGGAAGACGCTTAGCTCGTTGGCGGCGTTACGGAGCGGTGTGAGATAACGGCTCTGCATCTCGAGTACCGAGAGGCGTGGGGCATTGCCGCTAAGGTTGACCGTGGCGACGACGCGACCTGAGGAAGAGTAGACCGGCACGGCGAGAGAGCGAAGGCCGACTTCGAACTCCTGGTCGACGAGGGCGTAGCCGTTGCGCCGGACATTGCGCAAGGAAAGGCGCAGCTTGTCGATGGAGTTGACGGTGCGGGTAGTGTGTGGCGTCAGGGTGACCTTCGCGAGGTAGTGCTCAAGCTGATCGGCGGGGAGATACGCGAGCAGCACACGGCCCATGCTGGTGCAGTACGCCGGCAGCCGACTGCCGATGTGGAGGTCGACTGCCATCACACGGTTGACCTGGGTGCGTGCGATGTAGACGATGTCTTCGCCGTCGAGGGTGGCGACAGAGAACGATTCGCGCAGGGCGGCAGACATGCGCTCGAGGATTGGCTGCGCGGCGCTCGAAAGAGTGTTTGACGTGGTGTAGGTGTGCGAGAGGGTGAGCATCCGTGGAAGAAGGGAGTAGCGGGAGCCGTCTTCTGCGCCAGCGAAGCCGAGCTTGGAGAGAGTGTAGAGACAGCGGCGAACGGCAGCGCGCGAGAGACCGGTCTTGATGCTGAGCTGCGAGATCGTCATCTGCGGGGACTGCTGGGTGAAGGCCTGGATGACGATGAGCCCGCGCGCAAGTGACGTCATGAAGTTGGGATCGCCGGTGTAGACGTCGAGGGTCGATGCGGGTGTGGCCTTGGGGATTGCAGGAACGACGGAGGAAGCAGCTGCGGAGATGGGTTGGCGTACTGCGAGGCTCATGCTGGTGTCTTTCCGTGCCGGCTGGTGAACAGGGTGTTCGATAGACGGACTATAAATACGATAAACGCACATACAGCCAACCGCAAGTGGCGGCGGCGGTTTTGCACTTATCTGCGAATCGAAGAGCTGGTGGGTTAGCCGGTGTACTCTTCTTCGGCGGTCTCGGCGATTGCGACGTCGCCTGGCGTATGCTGCGCCAGACGATGACCCGCGGCGACCGCTGCGAGGCACAGCACAACTGAGAGAACGATATTCGCAAGAGCTTTCACCCAGGAGCCGGAACGCGCCAGATCGAAGGTCTGCAGACTGAAGGAGGAGAAGGTGGTGAAGCCTCCGCAGATTCCGACCATGACGAAGAGCCGTACGTTATCGGAGACAGCGTATTTGCTGCTATGCAGGGTAAGCGTTCCAAAGTAGCCGATAACAAAGGAGCCGAGAATATTGATGAAGATGGTGCCGAAGGGGATACCGCCGCTGATGGGGATCGTCAGCCTGGTGATGGCATACCGTAAGAGGCCGCCCAGCGCGCTACCGATCGTAACCCAGAGATAAGACATCGTCTGCCTCGCTATTCCTTAGTTTAAGAACATCGAATTGGCAGAGGTCATCAGCCGGATTATCCAGGCGGTTTTGGGAGACCTCATTCCCATCTCTCAATCGTACATGCGGCGCGGTCTCGATGGACAAAAAACAGCCGCCTAATGGTTGCAGGCGGCTGTTGGAGGCAGAACGATGAAATGGCCACACGATCAAGGTGCGGACAATCGCCGGACCAGGAGCGCCCTTATCCGACCCATGAAGAGTAGAGCGTGTGACGAAGTGGGTTGTCATGACATTGTCAGGGGAGGGTCAATTGCTTGCATCGGTCATAAAAAAATTGCCGAACGACGGAAACACAATAGCGTCGCTGCGGTCCGCTGCAAAGCCGGCCAGAGCTTCAACAAATCGGTGACACATCTTTAAGCCTGCGTTACTTACGTGCGCTTTATCTTCGAAAAAAGAGGCGATTGCCGTGCAGCCGCGTCTATGGTGGAAATATGACAGATGACTTGCGCGCACAACTGGAGATCCTGGAGCGCACGATAGCTGACTTTGAGAAGGCGTCGAAGCTAGCCCTTGGTTTTACAGCGACGATTGAGTACAGGGGAGTCTCATTCAATGTTTCTCGTCGGTTCGTCATTGCGGATTTGTCCCCACTCGCGTTCTTTCATCTAGGCGAGAATATCGATGACAGCGCCGAAGGCGCTATCGTCCGACTCTATGAGCGACTATCCCCTCTACTTTCCTGCAGGCACCAATGGGTCGTTTTGAGGCGGGCCGATGACGAGCATATTCGAACTATGAGTAGGAACAACATTCATGGCGACCCTCGGCCACACATATGCAAATCGTGCACAGCATACGCCCTCGATGGGCCGCTTCCCGTGATTGGAAGGACACTTGCATAGTCAGTTGAGCCGCCGTGGGGCTTTATCTTTTAGAGCGCCGCCGCAAAGACCTCGAAAACGGAGAAAAATCTGTGGAAAAGCCGCAAAGTGGAAAAGTCCAAAGAACGGACTTTCCCACTTTGCTTGGAAAACGCTGCGCGTTTACCACTTTCCCACAACTACGGCGGCTGTTAGCTATGTTTACCTATTTACATCGTCACAGTAGGTAAACCCTAGAACGGGATGTCGTCGTCGGTGATGCCCACGTCGCTGTAGTCGGCCGGATTGGCAGGAGTGCGCTGATCGTAGCTGGTGCTGGCAGATTTGGAGTAGCCGCCGCTGGAGGCGCCTTCGCCGCTGGGTTTGCCGCCGAGGAGCGTGAGTTCATTGCAGAGGATCTCGGTCTTATATTTTTTTTCGCCACTGGTCTTGTCGTCCCAGGAGCGCGTCTGGATCTTGCCTTCGATGAAGAGCTGCGTCCCTTTTTTTACGTAGTCGCGGACGACCTCGGCGGTGCGCTGGAAGCAGACGATATTGTGCCACTCGGTCTTGTCGGCCCAGTTGCCCTGCGCATCCTTCTGCCGGTCGGCGGTGGCCAGAGAGAAGCTCGCGACGGTCATACCGCCTGCGGTGGAACGAATCTCAGGGTCTTTGCCGACGTTGCCGAGAAGGAGAACTTTGTTGACGCCTTTTGCCATTTAGATGCTCCAGGATAGTGCAGGGTTGAAGGTTGAGGATAGCAGATGAGGGGCTGTGCAGAGGCGGGATGACCGGTTTAGCGGCGGCGGTCGCCGATGATCTTGAGCGCGGCGAGGAGCAGGGTGAGGCAGCCGGTGGGCAGGCAGCCGATGGCGAGCATCAGCGAGAGCCAGCCCATATTGGTATGTGGGCCCTGGTGACGTGTGATACCGCCGAAGCTGGTGAAGATGAGCGCGGCGGCGACGACTCCGGTGCCGAAGATGAGGAGGCCGGTGCGGAGGAGCTTGCGGGTGTCTGGTTGCATAGAGAATGGCAATTGGCAGAGGCCTTACCGGTAGGCAGCGAGCATGGCGTAGACGATGACGCCGCTGACGGAAACGTAAAGCCAGATGGGGTACGTCCAGCGGGCGAGTTTGCGGTGCGCCGGAAAGCGCCCGGTGAGCGAGAGAAAAAACGTGATCAGGATCATCGGCAGGCAGACGACGGCGAGAAGAATGTGTGGCGTCAGCAGGACCCAGAGGTAGAGGAAGCGCGCAGTTGGGTAAGCTGCGGGAAGAGCATGTCGCCATGAAGGACGTGATTGACGATATAAGCGACGAGGAAGACGCTCGACACGATGAACGCGCCGAACATGCTGTTGCGGTGGGCGATGATCTGGCGGCGGCGGATGTAACGGAAGCCGGCGATCAAAAACACTGCGCAGAGTGCATTGAGAACGGCGTCGAGCGCGGGGAGAAAGGCAAGATGCGTGCCGGCGACGTCGACCGGAGGATGGTAGTAGACAAGCCAGGCGAGAAAGAGCGAGGCGACAGCGCTGATCCCGATGATGATTGCGATGACGGAAGGTGGCGTACGCGGGGTTCGTGCTGGGTGCTGTGGCTTGCATTAGAAGAAGAGGCGTCCTTTGGCGTTGAGCATCATGGCGGCTAAGAGAAGAGGAAGATAAATGACGGAGGCGCGGAGGAGGTCGCGTGCGACAAGGCGCGAGGCCTCGGAGTCGGGGTTGCGCACGATCCGTGCGAAGCGGATGGTGTACCAGAGATAGCCAAGGCCGAGAAGGATTGCTGCGACCGCGTAGAGTGTGCCGGTGACGTGCAGCGCGGCGGGCCAGAGGCTGACGGGAATCATGATCGCGGCGTAGAAGAGAGCCTGTACGACGGTACTGAGCGCAGCGTACTGCGTATTGGGCAGATTGGGCGTAAGGCGGATGCCGCCGCGAGCGTAGTCCTCGCGGTACATCCAGCCGATGGCCATGAAGTGCGGGAACTGCCAGACGAAGAGGATGGCGAAGAGCGCGACGCCGGGCCACTCGATCAGCCCACGGGCGGCGGTCCAGCCGATCAGCGGCGGCAGCGCTCCCGGAAAGGCGCCGATGAACGTGTTGATGGTGGTGATGCGTTTGAGCGGCGTGTAGATGGCGACGTAGCCGATGGCGGTAAGAAGAGTGAGGGTTCCGGTGAGGAGGTTGGTGGTGTAGGCGAGATACGCTGAGCCGAGGAAGGTCGCAGCAAAGCCGAGGATGAGGCCGTGCGTGAGCGAGATGCGGCCGGCGGCCATCGGGCGATCCGCGGTGCGATGCATCAGAGCGTCGGTCTTGCGTTCGAGCGCTTGATTGAGTGCGCTCGAGCCGCAGGTAACGACGGCGATAGCGACCAGAGCCTTGAGGCCATCCAGCTGGAAGGGACTGATACCGCTGCGCAGGCAGCCGAGATAAAAACCGGCTCCGGCGGTGATGAGGACCATGGTGGAGATGCGGACCTTGAAGAGCGCGGCGTAGTCGGCGAAGAGCGTGTGGGGCTTCGCGGGAGCGAGGACGTGATCGGTTGTCGCGGAGGTAGCCACAGGGTAAGGATATCGCGTTTGCCCGAGCCACGACCGGCGAAACGGCTCCGTTTGGGCGCTATTCGACCCGCTGGTCTTTTATTTCGGTCTCTTATTTGGTCTCTTCTTTTGCTGACGTGCCGTGTTCGCCCTCGTCCGTCTCGGCTTGCCTGGTCTGCGGACGCATGAGCGGAAAGAGGATGACGTCGCGGATGGACTTGGAGTCGGTGAGGAGCATGGTAAGGCGGTCGATGCCGATGCCTTCGCCTGCGGTCGGCGGCAGGCCGTAGCCGAGGGCGCGGACGTAGTCTTCGTCCATGTCCATGGCCTCTTTGTCGCCGCGATTTTTCTCGGCCATCTGCGCTTCGAAGCGGGCGAGCTGGTCGACAGGATCATTCAGCTCGGAGAAGGCGTTGCCGACCTCGAAGCCGCCGATGTAGAACTCGAAGCGCTCGACCCAGTCGGGCTCGTCGGGCTTTTTCTTGGAGAGCGGAGAGACGGCTAGGGGGAAGTCGTAGATGATGGTCGGTTGGATGAGGTAAGGTTCTGAAAGAAGCTCGAAGAGGTTCGCTATGACTTTCCCGGCAGGTTCGCCTGTTTGGAGCATCGATAAATAGTGCCTCTGCAGGTGAATTTCCAGTTGTTTCGGTCGACCGCATTACTACCGTATGTCCTGCGGTTCGAGTAGAGGATCATTCAAGCCAGGACTGGCAGAATTAAGATTTCCTTATCGGAGCAATGCCGCGAAGGTGTCTTTGCTGTCGAAGTCTCGAAATCTGTGGTGGCGTTCCCTGCAATCTTCGGCCAAAACTTAATGATGGCTTCGCGCATGGAGTAGCTTCGTCCACTTGCCTAGGTCGATCTCGTTGCCGTTGAAGTGGGTGATGGTCGTGCCGTTGACTTCTTTGGCGACGAAGATGATGAGTTCTTCGCTGAGCTTCATCAGGTCGTGGTAGTTCGCGTAGGCCTGGTAGAACTCGAGCATGGTGAACTCGGGGTTGTGTTTGGTGCTGATGCCTTCGTTGCGGAAGTTGCGGTTGATCTCGTAGACGCGATCGAGTCCGCCGACGACCAGCCGCTTCAGATAAAGCTCTGGCGCGATGCGCAGGAAGAGATCGAGGTCGAGCGCGTTGTGATGCGTGGTGAAGGGCTGTGCCGCGGCTCCTCCTGCGACCTGATGCATCATCGGGGTTTCTACTTCGAGATAACCGCGATGGTCGAAGAAGGCACGAATGGCACGCAGGACTGCGGCGCGTTTGACGAAGACCTCGCGAACGTTCGGTGTTTCGGGTTCGATGGCTTCGGCTGGTACTTCGGAGGATGCCGCAGCTTTCGTCGCGCCCGTGTTCATGAAGAGATCGACATAACGCTGGCGATAGCGCAGTTCGGTGTCTTCGAGGCCGTGATACTTGTCGGGCAAAGCAAGCATGGCCTTGGCGAGGAAGGTGATCGCAGGATGGCCGCCTGCTTTGGCGACGTGGACAGTGAGTTCGCCGGTGCGGGTGCGAAAGAGATGGCCGCGAACGCCGATGTGGTCGCCGAGGTCGAGCAGCTTGTAGAGGGCGAAGGCATTTTCGCCGACATCGTCTTTGCGGACGTAGATCTGGAAGCGCTGTCCGCCCTGCTGGAGCTGCGCGAAGCCGGCTTTGCCTTGGACGCGGATGGCCATGATGCGGCCGGCGATGGAGACCTCGATGGGATGAGGCGCGGATTCGAGTTGTTCGGCGGTGAGGGAGTCGTAGGCGGCGCGCAGCTCGGGGATGGTGTGCGTGGCGGCGTAGCTGTTGGGATACGTCGCTTCGGCATAGCTAAGGCCGTTGTGCTGGCCGAGCGCGGCGATCTGCTCGAGCTTGTCGCGGCGCTGCTGGTAGAGATTTTTTTCAAACTCCGACTCGTACACTGTAGATTCCTTTGCCTGGATTTCGTTATCAGTCTCAGTATAGCGACTGCGCTACCCGGGACGTGCGATGTGCCATTTTGGTGATGCGTGGTGTAATAGTGCTGCTATGGCGGATGACGGAACAGAGAACGACAGATAAGGCAACGGGTGGCGGCGGCAAAGGGTCGCTGGGCGATCTGGTGAAAGCCGAGTCGATGATTCAGCTGGCGATTGCGCTTCCCGCCGGATGCGTGATCGGTTGGCTGGCCGGAAGCTGGCTGGACCGGCACTTTCACCAGAGCTGGATCTCGATTGCGGGCATCATCCTGGGAGCCGTGGCTGGATTTGTGCAGATATTTCCAACAGCTTCGCGATATTTGAAGAGAGACCGGTAGAGATGTGTTTTGGGAGATGACATTTTGAGGGCGATGGATACCCTGACCGATGCGGACTTCAAGCGGACGATCTGGAATGCGCTTCGTCTGATGGTGGTCGTGACGGTGGTGGCGACTCCGCTGGTGTGGTGGAAGATGGGGTGGCAGATCCGCGTTACTGCTGGTGGTTGGGGCGCTGATCTCAGGGTCGGGGCTGTTTGAATGGCTGCGCCTGATGACGGCGGTGATGGTGCGGATGGACGGCGGGGAAAAGGCCCGGCCGATGGGTCTGGTGCTGGCCGGGATTCTTCCTGCGGCTGGGGCTGACCGTGGCGGTTCTTTATGTTAGCCTTAAGGTACTGAATGGTTCGGTCTACGCGCTTGCCGCAGGCCTCGCTCTGGGTGTGTTTGCACTCTCGATCGAGGGTTTGAGGCTTATGAAGGCGTGGACTGTCTAGGCCGGACATTTGAAAATCTCGAGGTTAGAGTACATTTTCGTTTAAATATGCCGACACAGACATTGCTCACCCAGTTCCTGAATCTCCACTTTGGCGCGTCTGTGACGTCCTTCTGCATGCGTTGCATATGCAGCCGGCGTACCCGCAGGCACCGATCTCTGACGCTTTTGCCATGGAGTGCTTGTATTTCTGGTGCTGGTGGCGTACTTCGTCGTGGTTCGCGTGTACGCTGAGCGTCGAAAAGCCGGGCAGCGTCCAGCATCTGGCGGAGATGACCCACGAGTTTGTGACGGAGCAAGGGAGAGCATCATCGGTGATGGCTATGCCGGTTTCACAAGCTACCTGACGGCGCTGTTTTTGTTTATCTTGCTGGCGAATCTGTATAGGGCTGATCCCAGGACTCAAGTCGCCTACCGCGGACGTCGTGGTGCCGCTGGGATTTGCGCTGTGACGTTTCATCTACTACCACTACCATGGCATACGGGCGAACGGCTTTGGCTACATCAAGCAGTTTCTCGGGCCGGTATGGTGGCTCTATCCGCTGCTGCTGCCGATTGAGATCATCTCTCACTTCGCCCGCGTTCTGTCGTTGACGGTCCGGTTGTATGCAAATATGTTTGCCGGGGACCTGCTGCACTGGTCGCGTTCTTCTCGCTTATCCCAATCGGCGTTCCCCTGGTGTTTCTTGGATTCACTTCGGCGTGGCAATTATTCAGGCGTATGTCTTTTGCTGCTGGCCTCGGTCTATCTTTCCATGGCGGTTGCGCACGAGCACTAAGAAGTTCGTACCACTCCGGACCAGAAGCCCGGAGGTACTATATCAAGTTTACTGGTCGCGGGGCGCCCCCTCTCGGCTGGTCGTTTCACAAACCACCCATGGCGGCGGACACTCTGACGGGGGCCCAGAAGAAGGAGCAATACAATGCGTAAGCTTCAGATGATTTTCATGTCGTTGGCCGCGATGTTTCTCGCGACGCCGGCGTTCGCGCAGGGCGCTGGTGGACCTGAGCACCGGTGGGTCTCCATCGCTGCCGGTATCGGCATGGGTATCGCTGCAGGTCTTTGCGGGATTGGTCAGGGCAACGCAACCGCTTCGGCCACACTGGCGCTTGCGCGTAACCCCGGCGCTCGTCCTGGAATCTTTATCTTCCTGATTCTCGGTCTTGCGTTTATCGAGTCTCTCGCTCTGTTCACCTTCGTTATCATCTTCCTGAAGGTCAAGTAAGCCTCTCGATCAAGTTTGCAACGAGCTCCTCTGAAGGGGTTTTCCTGTTTTGAGAGAACAGCGGCTACTCGTCTCAGTCAAGGGCTTATCATGCGGAGGCTTCATCTGTGATTTTGGTCAGCAGCTTAGAGAAGGACTGGACTGCGTGAGCCAGACGACTGCAGCGTATCGGTTGTCTGTCCCGGACAGATTTAGTAGGAACGTCGAACTGGAGTTGGAGATGGCAGCCTTCGGGGTGTGCGGCGCACTCCTGGCGGGCCTGTTCGATGAGGGTGGAGTGGCTGGCGTACTCGGCGAAGGAGACTGCGCCGCTGGGCAGAATGCCGAGGGTGAGAGTGGCGATCGCAGCGAGGGCGAGGCCAATGGCTGCGGGAACACCGATCGGGCCGAAGCTGATTGAGACGAGCGCTTTCCTGCCGGGCTTGGTGTAGACGGCGGCGAGCAGACGCAGGTAGTAGAAGCAGGCGACGCCGCTGTTGAGCAGGCCGATGACGGCGAGCCAGACGTTGCCGCCGTGGATGGCCGCGGAGAAGACGTAGAACTTGCCGAAGAATCCGCCGGTGAAGGGGATTCCGATCAGAGAGAGCAGGAAGAAGGCGAGCAGAGCGGCGAGGTAAGGGCGTTTCTGGCCGAGGCCGGTGTAGTCGTCGATGGTGCGGGCGCGCTCGTCGTAACCGGCGATCTCGGTGATGACGGCGAAGGCTCCAACGTTCATGGCGGCGTAGGTTGCGGTGTAGAAGCAGGCAGCGGCGATGCCGTCGAAGGGAAAGGCGGTGAAGGCGACGAGCAGATACCCGGCGTTGGCGATGCTGGAGTAGGCAAGCATGCGCTTGACGTCACGCTGGAGCAGGGCGCCGAGATTGCCGATGGTCATCGAAAGCGCAGCGAGAATCCACATGAGAATCGGTCCAGCGATGCTGCATCAAGCGGGAAGCCGGTGAAGGTAATGCGAAGCAGGACGGCAAAGGCGGCAGCCTTAGGGGCGGTAGACATGAGGCCGACGACTGGAGCGGGTGCACCCTGGTAGACGTCGGGTGTCCAGACGTGGAAGGGAGCGGCGGAGACTTTGAACCCAAGGCCGATAAGGATGAGGGCGAGTGCCGTAAAGGCGAGGGCCGGGGTGCGGGTGGTTTCGAGACCGTGTGCGATGGCGTAAAGATTGGTCGAGCCCGTTGCCCCGAAGGCGAGCGCGACGCCGTAGAGGAAGAAAGCTGTTGCGAAGGAGCCGAGCAGGAAGTACTTGATGGAGGACTCGGAGCCGGTGGCCTGGCCCTTGCGAAAGCCGCACAGAATGTACGTGGAGATCGAAGAGATCTCGAGGCCGATGAACACCATGAGAAGTTCGACCGAGCTGGACATCAGCATCATGCCGACCGCGCCGAAGCAGAGCAGGGCGAAGTACTCGCCGGCATGGCTGGCGTTGCCTTCGAAATAATCGAGCGACGTGAGCAGAGTGACGAGGACGACGGCGCCGATGACGTAATGGAACAGCACGGAGAAGGCGTCGACCTGGATTGTGTTGGAGAAGGCGTGGATCGTGATGCCGAAGGAGACCTGGTACCAGCTGGCGACGAGCGCGGCGACGGTGCCGGCGATGGCGATCCAGCCGAGCGGTTTACGGCTGCTGCCCGGCTTGAGGCACGGTTCGGCCAGCATGATGACGACACCGGCGAGGGTGAGGATGAGTTCGGGAAGGAGGGCCAGGACATTAGGGGACATTTACTTCGAGGCCTCCGCACGGTTGTTAGCATTCGCGGGGGAGAGTAGATTCGCGTCTGCGGGCTGGATCAGTTCAGGTTCCCCGGTGAGATAGGTTCCGGCAGTGTCGATGGCGCGCATCCAGACTGGTGAGGCGATGCCCATGAGGAGCATGAGAACGGCCATGGGCCAGAGAGCGAGATGTTCGCGACCGTTGAGGTCGGAAGCGGAGACGTCGGCGGTGTTGTGATTCAGGTCGCCGTAGAAGACTCGCTGGATCATCCAGAGCATGTAGGAGGCGGTGAAGATAACACCAGTCGTGGCAAGGACGGTCCAACGGGTGTGATGGGTCACGGTCGATTGCATGCCGCCGGTGAGGACGAGGAACTCGCCGACAAAGCCGTTGAGCATGGGCAGTCCGACGACCGAGAGCGTGGTGATGACGAAGAAAGTGACCATCCAGGGAAGCTTTGCGGCGAGACCGCCGTAGTCGCGCATATCGTACGTGCCGTACCGCTCGTAGAGGATGCCGAGAAGCATGAAGAGTGCGCCGCCGCCGATGCCTTCGTTGAGTGTGGCGTAGATGCCGCCGTCAAGCCCTGCGATCGTGAAGGTGAAGATTCCGAGGATGACGACACTTACGTGTCCGAGGGTGCCATAGGCAGCGAGTTGCTTCAGGTCTTTTTGCACGAGAGCAAGGAGTGCGCCATAGACGATGCCGATGGCGCCGAGCGCGATCATCAGAGGGGCGATGTGGCGGGACTGATCGGGGAAGATGCTGAAGGAGAACCGCAGGATGGAGTAGAGGCCGAGTTTTCCCGCGAGCACCATCACCGCGGCGGTGGGGGCTTCGGCGACCGCGTCGGAGAGCCAGCCGTGAAGTGGGAAGACTGGCACTTTGGCCGCGAAGGCAACCAGAAATGCGAGCGAGGCCAGCCAGAGAGCGGCGGAGTTGCCAGAGATGCTGTGCGTTGCTGCAAGCCGCGCGAGGTCGGGGAGCTGAAAGGTGCCAGTGCGGGCGTAGACCCAGAGCATGCCGACGAACAGGATCGCCGAGGGGATAAAAGTGTAGAGGAAGTACTTGATGGCGGCGCGTCGGCGGTTTACGGTACGCCCAAAGGTGGCGATGAGCAGCGTCATCGGGACGAGAGAGAGCTCCCAGAAGGCGTAGTAGAGGAAGAGATCGAGCGAGACGAAGATGCCAAGCATCGCGACCTGTTGCAGGAGGAACAGGGTGTAGAAGAGCTTCTTGCGGTCGCTGATCGCGTTCCAGGAGATGAGAACACCGAGGGGAGCGAGGAAGCCGGTGAGGACGACAAGCCACATGGAGAGGCCATCGACGCCGAGATGGTAGCGAATGGCGGGTGAGTTAATCCAGGAAGCGTTTTGCTCAAACTGGAAGGAGCCCGCCGCGGCCGAGTAGTCGTAGTGGAAGGGAAGATGGAGGGTGAGAGCGAAGGTGATGAGTGTGATGGCGAGTGCGCCCCACTGCATCAGCTTGCCCTTGTCGGGCAACAGCGCCAACAGGACCGCGCCCGCAAGAGGGACGAAGATGATAACGGTCAGGATGGTGTGGTCGATGTTCATCATTTCCTTTGGTAAAACAAAAAGCGTGTGTTGCGTATGCGAATCTCTTTAGTGCATCCAGACGGAACGGCCGAAGATCATAACGAGGAGAACAGCAGCTGCTCCAAGTGCGAGCCATCCGGCATAGGAGCGAATATTGCCGGATTGAACGCGGCGTACCAGTGAGCTGAGTCCGCGGGTGGTTGCGCCGGCGGCGGCACCGGAGCCATTGACGACGCCGCCATCGATCAGACCGCCGAGGAAGAGACGAGTAAACATCAACAGCGGGCCTACGATGAGAGCGCTGTAGATCTGGTCAACGTAAAACTTGTTTTCGACAAGACGATAGAGAGCAGGCGCACGTGCGGCAAGCGTGGCGGCGGTGCCGGGCTTCTTGTAATAGAAGACATAGGCAATGAAAAGGCCCAGCACTGCGGTAAAGAATGGAGGTTGCAGCCAGGGTTAGTTCGAGGCTATGACTGGCGATATTGGTCATTGTTCCAACGACACCTTCGTTAAGATGGGCTCGAGAAAATGTTCCGATCTCGTCGCTTCCACCAAAGGCGATGGGAATGCCGACCCATCCGCCGATGACGGAGAGGATAGCGAGGACGACAAGAGGGAAGAGCATGATCCAGGGCGATTCATGGACTCCGTGCGCGTGGTTTTCCTCCGGATCGGCGACCATAACGGCATGGCCGCCAGAGTGAGCATGAACAGCGGCTCCGTGGTCGTGCAAGTCGGAGTGTTCGTTAAAGTGTTCCGGGCCGAAGAAGGTCTTGAACCAGAGGCGGAACATGTAGAACGAGGTCATGCCCGCGGTAAGCAGACCGACGAACCAGAGCAGCTTGCCGAGCGGATTGTTTGAGATGAAGGTGTGGTAGAGGATCTCGTCCTTCGAAAAGAAGCCCGCCAGCGGCGGAATGCCAGCGATGGCAAAGACACCCATCGTCATCGTCCAGAAGGTGATGGGAATGCGCTTGCGAAGGCCGCCCATCTTGCGCATGTCCTGCTCGCCGTTTAGCGCATGGATGACGGAACCAGCAGCAAGGAAGAGCAGCGCCTTGAAGAAGGCGTGAGTCATCAGATGGAAGATGCCTGCCTCGTAGGCGCCTACTCCGCAGGCGAGAAACATGTAGCCGAGCTGCGAAACAGTGGAGTAGGCAAGAACGCGCTTGATGTCGTGCTGCACCATGCCGATGCAGGCGGCGAAGATTGCCGTGGCTGCGCCGATGATGGCGACGACGCCAAGGGCATAGGGGCTGCGGTCAAACAGCGTGTGGCACCGCGCGACCATGTAGATACCTGCGGTGACCATCGTTGCGGCGTGAATGAGCGCAGAGACTGGCGTGGGGCCTTCCATCGCGTCGGGGAGCCAGACGTAGAGCGGAATCTGCGCGGACTTGCCGACAGCTCCAAGGACGAGCAGGAGAGCAATCGAGGTGAGCACTCCGCCATGCCACTCCGGATTTACGCTAATGGCGTTGAAGACGTGGGTGAAGTCTAGCGAGCCGAACTGGCGCACGATAAGGAACATCGCGAGCAGGAAGCCGAAGTCGCCGATACGGTTGACGATGAAGGCTTTTTTGCCAGCATTCGCGGCGGAGTCCTTCTTGAAGTAGAAGCCGATCAGCAGGTACGACGCGAGACCGACACCCTCCCAGCCGACGAACATAAGAAGGAAGCTTTCGGCGAGCACGAGGACGGACATGAAGAACATGAAGAGGTTGAGGTAGGCGAAGAAGCGCCAGTACCCCTCTTCGTGCGCCATGTAGCCGGCAGAGTAGAGATGAATCAGGAAGCCGACGCCGGTAACGACGCCAAGCATGATGAGCGTCAGATGGTCGACGGTGAAGGCGAAGTCGATGGTAAGGCCGGTGATCTCGATCCAGGGCTGGCCGATGACTTGGATGACCTCTGGCGCGCCGGCGAGCCTTCATGACGATCCAAAGCCACGCAACGAGTCACGGCGGGAATAGCGGTGCAAATCAGAGCAACAGCAGTAACGAGGGCGCGAGGCAGCTTGCGGCCGACTGGTTCCATTGATCAGGAAGCCGGCGAAGGGTGGCAGCGGAATCAGCCAGAGATAGTCGGAGATCTGAGAGACAGCAGGCATAGAGGTCACGATTTCATCAGGTCGATCGAGTCGACGTTCAGCGTTTCGCGCGTGCGGAAGATGGCGATGATGATGGCGAGGCCGACGGCAGCCTCAGCTGCGGCGACGACCATCACGAAGAAGACGAAGATCTGGCCGGAGACCTGGTGCCACATGTGCGCAAAGGCAACGAAGGTCAGGTTGACGGCGTTGAGCATCAGCTCAATCGACATGAAGATGGTGATGAGGTTGCGTTTGATAAGAAAAGCAGCGACTCCGACGGAGAAGAGCACGGCGGCGAGGATGAGGTAAGCGGCGACAGGGACTTCGCGTGACATGCTACTGCTCCTTCCGCGCAAGCACAACGGCTCCAAGGATGGCGACGAGGATCAGAATCGACGTGACTTCGAAGGGAAGCAACAAGCTTGGTGAAGAGGACCGTGCTGAGCTCGGAGATGTTGCTGGTGACGTGGTTCAGATAGCCGCCGATGTTCGTGTTCCGAAAGCGTGGCGCTCGGAGAGGAAGACGAAGCTGAGCAGGCAGAAGATTGCGGCGGCACCCGGGAAACCAACGATGTAGGCAGCACGGCTGCCCTTGGTGCGTTCTTCTTCTCCAGCGTTCAACAGCATGATGACAAAGACGAAGAAGACCATGATGGCGCCGGAGTAGACGATGACCTGCGCCGCGGCAAGGAATTCGGCTCCGAGCGACCAGTAGAGAACAGCGAGCGACATCATGACCACGACCAGCGAGAGAGCGCTGTTGATGGGATGACGCTGCAGGAGGAGGTTGAGTGCTCCTCCTACGGCCAGCGCGCCAAAGATGATAAAGAGTGCCAGTTGCATGATGTTCCGCTAGTTCTTTCCTGCGTCTGTCGTGGCTTAACGATGAGACAGAGAAATGTTTGTTCGGCTATCGTTGATTGTAAAACAACTTGCTGCGATGTTTCGCGACAGTCTAACTGCGCAGAGCAATGACCAGACTGGTGATGATGATGTTGGCCATGGCGACGGGCAGAAGAAACTTCCAGCCGAAGCTCATGAGTTGGTCGTAGCGGAAGCGGGGCAGCGTGCCGCGCACCCAGATGAAGAGCAGAAGGAAGCCGAGAACTTTGACGACGAACCAGAGAATCGGCAGGCCGGCGTGGACGACTGGGCCGCCGAAGTCCGGGAACAGATGGCCGAACGGGCTGGAGGCGCCGCCGAAGAAGAGCAGCGTGGCGACGCAGCTGACGGTGATCATGTTGGCGTACTCGGCCATGAAGAACATGGCGAACTTCATGGAGCTGTACTCGGTGTGGTAACCGGCGACAAGCTCGGATTCGGCCTCTGGAAGGTCGAACGGCGCGCGGTTCGTCTCGGCGTAGGCGGCCATGATGTAGATGAAGAAGGCAACAAACTGGAAGCCGCCAAAGAAGTTCCAGCTCAGCAGGCCGTGTGCGCTCTGGCTGTTGACGATGTCGCGAAGCGAGAGGGACTGGGCGCGGAGAACAACGCCGACCAGCGAGAGGCCGAGCGCAAGCTCGTAGCTGATCATCTGCGAGGTGGCGCGAAGGCTGCCAAGCAGCGCGAATTTATTATTCGACGACCAGCCCGAAAGCGCGATGCCATAGACGCCGATCGAAGTAATGCCGAGGATGACAAGCAGGCCGATGTTGAGATCGGCGATGTTGAACATCTCGACGCTGAGCCGTTGCCGTGACCGTCTGCAGTCCGCCAAAGGGAACAACGGCAATCGAGATCAGCGCGCAGCCTAATGCGATGATGGGAGCGAGAATGAAGAGAGGACGCTCGGAGGCGATCGGCATCAGGTCTTCTTTAAGGAAGAGCTTGATGCCGTCAGCGAGCGGCTGCAGCAGGCCAAACGGGCCCGACGCGGGAGGGTCCCCAGCGATTCTGAATGCGGCCCAGCACCTTGCGCTCGAGCAGCACCGTATAGGCGACCGCCGTCAGCGTAATGACGAGGACGACGACGACCTTAAGGATGCTGAGCAGCAGGAATGTCTGAAATTCGGTCAGGTGGACTCATTTTTAGCTTTCAGCTCTAAGGTGCAAGCTTTGAGATTTTGACTCGGGCTTCGTTGAAACTGATTCTCTAGTCGGCTGCGGTTTCTATTTGGGTGAGTCCGGTTGGTGGACGTAGGCTCTCATTATGCTGCAGGTCAGAGAGCATGGCGGAGTAGCGGCCGAGCGTGCCCGAGGTGAACAGAGAGTCGTTTGCGGGAAGCACGAGGTCGCGGCGGTTGCCAATCTGGACCAGAGGCGCTGGTGCAGCAGGTTGCAGATGTTGATCGTTGCCGCTGAGAAGCTGCAGGCGAAGCAGGTTATAGCCGGGTACAAGGCGTTGGATCTCGTCAAGAATCGCAAACGGATCGAACGGGCTGAGTTTGGGCTCGAGGTTGTTCGCCGTCAGCCAGACGGCGTGACGGTCGGCCTCGCCCGATTGCGCGCCGCGAGACTGGCCCATGTCGGCGCGAGTGCCTTTGCCGAAGGGAACGAGCTTGTGCATGTTAGCGCCCATCTTGTCGGCGATGCGAACGATCATCTCGAAGTCGGTGCGGACGCCAGCGCGGTCTCCGGCCTTGTTGACAAGCTGGAGGTCGCCGTAGCTGTTGGTGACGGAGCCGGATTTCTCGTACAGATTCGCGGCGGGAAGGATGACGTCGGCGAGTGCGGCAGTCTCCGTCAGGAACATCTCCTGCACCACGACGAAGGTGTTTTTCAGAGAGTCAGGATCGATGCCGTAGCGCGCGATGGGGTTCGAACCGACGACGTAAAGGGCAGAGAGCTCGCCTCGGGCGGCTGCTTCGAAGATCTGGAGCATGTCGAGGCCAGGCGTCGTGGGCGTGTCGTACTCCGCGAAGGTTTTGTCTCCGGCTGGCGTGTAACCGGGGAGCATGTCGGGCAACAGGCCCATGTCGGCTGCACCGCGTGAGTTGGCGTAGTCCGAGAGCAGGGCGAACTTCCTGTTCGGCATCGTTGTGCCGAAGTCGAGCAGCCGCTTGAGATCGGCGCCCCGGAATTCGGAGCCGATAAGAACGAGGAGCTGCTCTTCGGCGCGAACGGCCTTGCGGAAGTTGTGCAGTGCAGCTGCGTCTGTACCGGGAATCGTGAGAGCTTCAACGGCGGTGTCATCTCCCGCGATAAAGCTGGCGAGTGCGCCGTAACTGAAGGGCGCGATCTTGGCGAAGGCTTTGGCCTGGCGACGCAGTTTGATCTCTGCGGAGTTGACGATGTAGAGGCGACCGCGATTGTTGCGGACGTTGGTGCGGATATTCCACGCAGTAGCGGGTGCCTGAATGGTGGGGTCGCCGCCGAGAATCATGATGGCCGGCGCGGTGAGAGTGTCACGCAGCGATGCAGTGTGGTTAGGTTTGCCCGAGAGCGTCTGGGCAAAGGAGGCGTAGTCTGCAGTGCGGTGGTGATCAATATTGTTGGTGCCGAGAACCGTGCGGGCAAACTTCTGGAGGAGGTAGGCTTCTTCGTTGGTGATGCGGTTCGAGCCGACGACACCGATGGTCTTGCCGCCGCGCGTATCGCGAAGCCTGCGGAGGTTTTTGCCGACATGATCAAGGGCGGTCTCCCAGCTTACGGCTTTGAATTCGCCGTTCGACTGGCGAAGGAGCGGCTGAGTGATTCGAGTCTCGTTGTTGGCAAAGTCAAAGGCGTAACGGCCCTTGTTGCAGAGAAAGTCGTTGTTGATGCCGCTCTTGTCGCGGTTGTCGCCGCGAACAATCTCGCTGCCGTCCGAGGTGGAGCGAACACCGAGGGTTGTCTTGCAGCCGTCGCCGCAGTGAGTGCAGATCGTAGAGACGTGGTTCATCTCCCACGGGCGGGTCTTGTATCGATAGGTGCCCGAGGTAAGCGCGCCAACTGGGCAGGCGTCGATGCACATGCCGCACTGTTCGCAGTCGACATGTGCGAGATGATCGGGCGACAGGTCCGCAGGAACGTTCGGTGCGATGACCGAAGAGGCGCCACGGTTCTGAATGCCAAGCGCGAAGACGTCCATGCCTTCGCCACACATCCGCACGCAGCGGTAACAGAGAATGCAGCGCGGGCGGTCGAAGTAGACGACCGGGGACCACTTCTGCTCTTCGCGGTGATTCTTCGGTTCAGCATAGAAGCTGTCGGCGGCGCCGTACTTGAAGGTCATGTCCTGCAGTTCACACTCGCCGCCCGCGTCGCAGACGGGGCAGTCGAGCGGGTGGTTGCCGAGGAGCAGTTGCAGCGTGGCCTTACGGGCCTGGGCGATCTCAGGTGTTTCGGTCGCGACGACCATGCCTTCGGCGACCGGCGTGGTGCAGGCGGTCTGAAGCTTCGGCATTTTTTCGATGCGCACGACGCACATGCGGCAGGCTGCCTGCAGTGAGAGGCCGGGGTAGTAGCAGAAGGCGGGGATCTCGATGCCGGCCGATTTGCAGGCATCAATGAGAAGCGTGCCTGCAGGAGCGGTAAGTTGTTTGCCGTCTACGATGAACTTTACGTCTGCCATTTGATTCCTTGTGCCTTACTTCGTTTGATAAACCTTTACGGTTTGGGTCGAGGTGTATATGACCCGCATCGCCGTTGTGAATCCTGCAATAAAACCTATTACAAGTAACAAAACGCCCATCGCGTAAAGTTTCCAACGAGACTTCAATGTCCTGCTCCAACGAGTTGTTCAACTGTGATGATTGGGGTTCCAGCCTTGTTCCCGGCGATATAGTCTTCAAACTCTTTGCGGAACTTCTTCACAAAGCCGAGTGTTGGCATCGCCGCCGCATCGCCGAGTGGGCAGAATGTTCGGCCCATCATGTTTTCAGCGAGGTACTGCACGTTGTCGACGTCTTTCTTGCTGCCGCCGCCGTTGTAGACGCGCGTCAGGGTCTTCTTGATCCAGTCTGTTCCCTCGCGACAGGGAATGCACCAGCCGCAGGATTCATGCTGATAGAAAGAGATCGTGCGAAGCGCAAACTCGACGATCGAGACTGTCTCATCGAGCACGACGATGCCCCCCGAACCCAGCATCGTTCCAGCCTTACCCATCTGGTCGAAGTCGAGTCCAACATCAATCTCGTCTGCGGTCAACACCGGGCACGAAGCACCGCCGGGAACTACAGCTTTGAGTTTCTTGCCGTCCTTAATGCCGCCAGCAACCTCATAGATCGCACGCTTCAGGTTGTAGCCCATCGGCAGCTCATAGACGCCGGGGCGTTCCACATGGCCGCTGATGCCGAACAGTCGCGTACCACCATTGCGTTCGCTGCCAAGCTTCGCATAAGCCTCACCACCCATCAGCAGAATGTGAGGAGCGGAGGCGATCGTCTCGGCGTTATTGATGACTGTTGGTCCGCCATAGAGCCCAACCACAGCAGGGAAAGGCGGCTTGATGCGCGGCACGCCGCGCTTGCCTTCAAGCGACTCCATCAGCGCGGACTCTTCGCCAACCTCATACGCACCCGCGCCGGTCTGCGTAATGACATCGAAGTCGAGGCCGGAACCGAAGATGTTTTTGCCGAGGAAGCCCTTCGCATACGCATCGGCGACGGCTTTCTCCACGATCTTCAGCAGGTAGCGATACTCGCCGCGCAAATAAATAAAGCCCAGCTTCGAGCCGATGGCAAGGCCGGCGATCATCGTGCCTTCAATCACCGCATGCGGATCTTCGAGGAAGATCACATGGTCTTTGCAGGTCCCCGGTTCGGACTCGTCACCATTCACCAGCACATACTTCGGCTTCTCCGATGTCTTTGGAACAAACGACCACTTCATGCCAGTGGGGAAGCCCGCTCCGCCACGACCACGCAGGCCGCTGGCCTTCATCACATCGATGATCCAGCCAGCCATCTTCTCCGGCCCCTGTGCGATGGCGTTCTGAACAGCCTTGTAGCCGTCGAGCTCAATGTATTTGTCGATGTTGGCTGCGCCCTGGCCGAAGCGGCGACTCAGCACTCTTACTTCATCGGGATGACTGACGAGGGTTGGCATTATTTTTCGTCCTTTCCCTGGCCGTCGCGATACATCTTGAAGAGGACATCGACCTTTGCGGGCGTAAGGTTCTCGTGGAAGTCGTAGTTGATCTGGATCGCGGGCGCCCAGCAGCATGCGCCGATACACTCGACCTCTTCGAGCGAAAAGACGCCGTCCTTCGTGACCTCTTTATGGCCGATGCCGAGCTTATGTTTGCAGTGGTCCAGAATCTCGTACCCGCCACGCAGCATGCAGGAGATATTCGTGCACACCTGCACGTTGTATTTGCCTGCGGGTTTGGTGCGCAGCATGGAGTAGTAGCTAAGCACGTTGCGCACGTCGAGTTCGAGCAGGTCCAGCCGCTCGGCAAGCTCGGTGACCACGGCGTCAGACACGTAGCCAACCTCATCCTGCGCGTAGAGCAGCATCGGCACCAGCGCCGACCGCTTCAGCGGGTAGATAGTGACGAGTTTGTCGAAGCGTGCAGCCAGCTCCGGCGAAAAGATCGTATTGGCTATTTCACTCACTCTGCATCATCTCCCGTGCCAGTCGTTCGGCGGCAAGGTCCATCTCTTCGGCGATACCGTTCAGTTTAACCGTTCCATCTTCCTGCATGTTGAAGGAGGAGCTGTGTCCTTCACTGTCTTGAAGCGTCTCGTGCGTGAAGCGAAGCCAGCGGCTTCCGACACGAAGCGTAATCTCGTCTGCGCCGACCTCGACGACTGCATGATGCCGGCTGTTAAGTCCGTGGGCCGCTGCGTAAGAGCGAAGCAGCGATGCCCAGGAGGTCCATAGTTCTGTGCTGAGGCGGGGATCCATTGCTGCCTCAGAGGGAGTCATCATCGATCAATCTCTCCAAGCACAATATCGATTGATCCGATGACGGCAACAACGTCGGCAAGCAGTCGGCCTTTGCACATGGTCTCAAGCGCCTGCAGCGTGGCGAATCCTGGGTTGCGCATATGAACGCGATAGGGTTTGGCGGTGCCGTCGGAGACGACGTAGTAGTTCATCATGCCGTGCGGCGCTTCGACAGAGCTGCATACCTCACCCGCCGGCACACCAAAGCCTTCCGTCACAATCTTAAAGTGATGGATGAGAGATTCCATCTGCGTCTTCATCTGCTCGCGGTTCGGCAGAATGATCTTCGGCGCATCCGCGACGATTGCGCCTTCGGGAAGGCCATCAAGCGCCTGCAGGCAGATCTTCACCGACTCGCGGAACTCCTGCATGCGGACGATGTAACGCGCCCAGACATCGCCGACGTTCGAGGTGGGCACATTGAACTGAAACTTCTCGTAGCCGGAGTATGGCATGTCGCGGCGAACATCAAAGTCAACGCCAGAGGCGCGCAGCGGCGGCCCGGTAACACCCAGCGCGATGGCGTCCTCAGGCGAAAGATAGCCGACGCCCTTCAGGCGGTTCATCCAGATAGGGTTGGTCTGCAGCAGGCCTTCGTACTCGTCGATCTTGGCGGGAAAGTCCTTCAGGAAGGTGCGGATCGTGGCATAGAGATCACGCGGCGGCTCGAGGCTCAGACCGCCGACGCGGACGTAGCTGGTCATCATGCGCTGGCCGCTGACGGCCTCGAAGATGCGCAGCAACTGCTCGCGCTCGCGGAAGCAATAGAGGAAGACCGTAAGCGCGCCAATGTCCATGGCGTGCGTGCCGAGCCAGACGAGGTGCGACTGAATCCGCGTCAGCTCGTTGAAGAGCACGCGAAGATACTGCGCCCGCTCGGGAATCTCAAGTCCCAGCAACTTCTCTACCGCGAGGCAGTAGGCGAGGTTGTTGGTCATCGGACAGAGATAGTCGATGCGATCGGTCAGCGGGACGACCTGCTGATAAAACTTCGCCTCGCAGGTCTTTTCAATGCCTGTGTGCAGATAACCGATATCCGGGGCAAGCCCAACGATGGTCTCGCCGTCGACCTCGATGACAAGGCGAAGCACGCCATGGGTCGAAGGATGCTGCGGACCCATGTTGATGATCATGGTCTGGTCTACCGAGGGCGCGATTCTGCGCGATTGCGCGTAGAGTTGGCGACTACATCTTCAACGCCAGGGTCGAGTGCGGCGGCGCCGGTCAGTTCTGCAACGGTGGATGCCATTAGCGGTAGCCCTCCACGGGATAGTCCTTGCGCAGGGGGTGCCCGTTCCAGTCCTCGGGCATCATGATGCGGCGCAGGTTGGGATGGCCGCCGAAGTGAACGCCGAAGAGATCGAAGATCTCGCGCTCGTAAAAGTTGGCAGCGGGCCACACCGGGATGATGCTGTCGAGCGAGGCTGAGTCACTGTCGAGCCGGACGACCAGGCGCACACGCTCTTTCCGCGCCATAGACAGCACGTGGTAGGTGATCTGAAAACGGGGCTCGGAGGGGTACCAGTCGACCGCGGTCACATCTTCAAAAAAGTTGTAGCCCGCTTGTTTGATGGCTTCGCAGGCCGCGACGATGGTTTCGCGGGTAACGGTAATGGTCAGCTCATTGCGATCAAACTTTGCATCGGTGGCGAGATTGGCGAGCGCTTTGACGGCGGCGTTGTCGGGGTGCGCCTCGAAGACGGCCTGTTTCCCCTTGATAGCAGAGGCGGGATCGTACATTTAGAGGTCTCCCTTATCGTTCGCCCAGTTCAGAATGCCTTTTTTCCACACATAGAACAGGCCAACGGCAACAAATCCCAGATAAACCAGCATCTCGTAGAAGCCAAACATGCGCGAGCCCGTAATGGCCGGCAGCCGGCGGAAGATCACCGCCCAGGGAAGCATAAAGACAGCTTCGACATCGAACAGGATGAACAGCATCGCCACCATATAGAACCGAACCGTGAACCGGCCGCGCGCGTCGCCGATGACGTCCATGCCGCACTCATACGGACCGGCTTTGGTGCGTGAGTTTTTATGTTTGCCGATGAGGAAGGAGGCTCCCACCATTCCACAGGCCAATCCGAGGGCGACCAGGATCTGAAGCACGAGCGGAAGGTAGTTCCAGATGTAGGGGTAACTGTGCATGGCCATCTTCGACTCTAGAATCGTGGCTGGCAAGTGTCAAGCGAACCAGTGTAGTTCGGTCTGTCAGCGAAGTAATGCTATGTACATGTCGATGAGGCGATTACCGTAAATCGCGGCGACCAGCCCGCCCACACAAAGGAAGCTGCCGAAGGCGAGTTTTGACGTTGCGCCAACCTTGCCGCGAGCCAGCAAAAGGACACCGTAGAATCCAGCGGTCAGCGTGCCGATAAACAGAGAGAGAACCGCAGGCCAGAAGCCGAGGAAGGCTGCGATCATAGCGAGGAGCTTCACGTCCCCCAGACCCATGCCGTCGCGGTGACGAATCGCCCGGTAGAGCCAGCGAATCAGCAGCAGCACAAGCGCAGCGCCGCAGATAGAAACGATGCGGCCGAAGATCAGGCTTTCGGGACCTGTGAGAAAAACATTCCCATAGTCGGTGACTCCGCCCGGACTCGTAAGATGGAGACTGTGCTTGGTCAGCAGCACCTGATCGTCGTTAGGGCCGAGAAAGATTGCCTGGGTGCAGACAAGAAACAGCGCAACCGCGATGCCGCCGAGGGTGAACCCGTCAGGCAGGACCATGGTCTGCCAATCCATCACCATCAAGCCGATAAGAAGGAACCCGAGGATCGCGATCGAAATAGAGTCGACGACCACCGCGACATCTGCTGCGGAAGAGAGGAATACGCCACAGCAAACTACGAACCAAAGCCCTATAGCGAGTTCGACGGCAGGATAGCGCCACGAGATGGAAGCCCTGCACTCACGGCAGCGTCTTTGCAGCAGAACCCAACTCAAAAGCGGTACATTGTCGTACCAGCGAATCGCAGCTCCGCACTGTGGACAGCGCGAAGCTGGTCGAACGATGGACTCTCCCTTAGGCAACCGGGAGATACAGACATTCAGAAAACTTCCGAAGAGTAGCCCCAGGCCAAAAGCAATCAGCAGTAAGGTTACAGATGTGTCCACATAACGAGTATACGGTTAGCCGCGCCACTCACTGTGAAGCCTAAAACCCGAAGTCCAGACTTAAGATCTCTCGATCGAAGACTTTGCACAAAAAGTACGGGTGGGCCTGTCGCCTAGAAGTCCACATGCATCCGCACCGATTCAACCAGCACCGGCCCGCGGTCCTTGTTGTATCCAGGGTGGTCGATGTACTGCATATCGAGCGCATAGTAGACACCGCGCCAGGTATGCACGTTGTAGTAGCTCTCAAGAATGTCTTCGCGAGCGTAGTTCAGGTTGCCGTCGCCCAAAAGAAATCCAAGGCCCCCGAGCCTCAGGTACTCCTGATGATCTTTTTTGATGGCATTGGAAACGAACGTCAGTCCTAGCTTGTCGTTAGGTCGCGACCACGATCTGCCGGAGTAGTCCCCACCAAACTCGAGCGTCTGGTCGACCTCAGTGTAGGCGAAAGACTCGTGCTGCCCCTCATTCCAGCCGAGTCGTGTAAAAACTCGAACATCCGAGGTCAGCTCCTGCTCCGCGTTCAGGCCGAAACCATATTTCACCGCGCTAAACTTTTCCACGTCCTGAATAACGGGGCGAGTGCCTTCTCCAGCGAGGAAAGCTTTGTTGGCATCGCGGTAGAGACCCATATGCGCATGGTTTACATAGCTCAAAACCCGCACAACGCCCTTGCGATCCGCTGAAAGCAGCCCGCCCAGAAGCGATTTACGCAGCTCGAACTCCCAGTTCTGTCCACTCGCCCGGCGCAGATTCCAGTCAAGATCAATACCATTGGCAACCGTTGGCATCAGCGCCAGCGCATAACGTACCGACCAGCCCTTGTCGTCATACTCGGCGACAGCACCATACGTATAGCCGCGAGTATCGGCGGCATAGTCCCATGCGCCGTTGTTGTCCACGGTCCAGTTCATAAACTGCAGGTGGCTGTCGGTCCCGATCGTATTTATATCGAGATAGTCCGGCAGGCTCATCTTGCCGACATGAAACTCAAGCCGCCGCTCCGGCACCTTCGTTGCCAGCGAGAACTGGGTTCTTGTGCTGTCCACAAGCTTGTCGGTAAAACCGATCGTCTGGTGAAGTTGTACGCGTGCAATGTAAGGCGTCGAGCCAAGATTTGGATTGCGCACCACATCCAGATTCGTAAAGCCGGCGAGTCCAAGCGCTTCGCTGATGCCGCGCCCGCCCGCCGATTCCAGGTCAAAGATGACGTCGGTATTGGTCCTGGGATCTGTTCGCAGCTGCGCCCCCAGATAAAGCGTGCCCAGCAGCGAGGTCTTGTACTCGCCCCGGCTCAAAAGGCTGTTGACATCGTCGTAGTCAGAGTGAAACGGCCCATGCGCCTGGAAGATGATGTTCGCCTGCCCCGAGATCAGGTACCGCGAAGTATCCGAGTGCGGAAACATCGTCGGCGACGCATCGTCCGCTGGCGCAGGAGCTTCAGGAAGCCTGGCGTGGCTGGGATGGCCATCAGCCATATCCTGCTGCGCATTCGCGACAACAGAGAGCGTAAAGAGCAGCAGAGCTGCGATCGCATGAATTGAGTTCTTCAAGGATTGGGCCAGCATAGATGGTGCAGGAGAAGTGTGAATAGGATGCAAACAGCCTGCCCTCAAGCGGAAAGACGAGAAGGCAGGCCGAAGTGAATCGGACTCGTCGTCCATATCTGCTGAGATATCCGGCAGTGCAGACCAGGCGCAGGCCAACGGGCAACGCTCATCTGCAGTCTCTACCCAGCGTTGTATGATTTCGGCGCGTGGAGATTTTTCCGCAGTTCTCTGGCGCGGACTCTGGCGAACGAATCGTTGAATTGTGTGGATCATCGGCTGACTCCTCCTCTCCGCGTGTCTGGGTTGGCTTGTCGGAGCATCTCGCGCAACTGGTTGACAGGCTGGTATAGTGTACCCCCGTAGGGTATAAGGAGCAAGCATGGCGCATAGCGATCGGGAAAAAGTAAAACTGCTCAACAGGGTTAAGAAAATTCGCGGTCAGATGGATAGTGTCGAGCGGGCGCTCTCATCGGACGGCCATGACTGTGCCGATGTGTTGATGCTTCTGGCAGCGGCACGCGGCGGAATCAACGGATTGATGGCCGAGGTGCTCGAAGACCATATTCGGCTGCATCTGCTGAAAGACGGGCACGCTCCGCTGACTCCGGAGCTGGGCGAAGACCTGATCGACCTTGTGCGCGCTTATCTGAAATAGCTGCTTGTACTTTTACTTCGCTCTCGCTCCAGCAACAACGAGTCCAAGCCCGGCTACCAGGGAGATCGTGCTCAGAACCGGAGAGAGCGGCAGAGTGTCCTGGGTCTTATGGGAGATCTGCACTGGCCCAAGATCGACGTCCTTCTTCTCGTGCGTGAAGGAGATTCCGCCCGTGGCATACCCGATAATGCCGAGCACGATCAAAAGTACTCCGATAATGGTGAGCGGCTTCATAGAGCAGGCCTTTCGAATACACATCGCGCACTGACTTTCTGTGTGATGCCGCCGCACACCGCATAGATGTACCTCCGCCAGCGAGGTTGAGGGGGCTTGTTTGAAATCCATCGCTGGAGTAGTCTGCCTTTACACGGGAAAGGAGGATGGTCCAGCCTATGAAAATTGACTGTAATAGTTGTTCAACGCAACGTGAGGTGACTGAGGCTTAGAGCGTCCATAGCTCTAGTCCTGGCGGTCTTTTGAAGTTTGCAAGATCCACGCCGAGGCCAAGTCCGAGTATGGGCGCCTCAGGTCAATCTCAACAGTTCACCGCCAGACGGCTCGCTGCTCTTGCTAAGAGCGCGAGCCGTCTGCGTCTTTGCACTCCTCCGAAACGGGTAGGATATTAACCATGAAACCTTTGGTCATCGCCGGAAGGGCCTTTCAATCGCGGCTTATCGTTGGCACAGGCAAATACAAGGATGGCGCAGAGACACAAGCTGCCATCGAAGCCTCCGGTGCAGAGATGGTGACGGTCGCAGTTCGCCGCGTGAACCTCGACCGCTCAACGGAATCGTTGCTCGACTTCATCGATCCGCGCCGCTACTTTCTGCTGCCAAATACCGCCGGCTGCTACACCGCCGACGAGGCGATCCGCGCAGCGCGGCTTGGGCGTGAAGTCGGTCTATCGGACTGGGTAAAGATCGAGGTCATCGGCGACCAGCAGACACTGTATCCCGACGTCCAGGCAACACTCGAAGCAACACGTGTTCTGGTCAAAGAAGGCTTCACCGTACTGCCGTACACGTCTGACGATATCGTCTTCGCAAAACGCCTGATCGATGCAGGCGCCGCGGCGGTTATGCCGCTCGGCGCTCCAATCGGCAGCTGGGCTAGGGATAGCAGAATACTGCCAACCTGCGCATCATGCGCGAGCTGATCACAGAGGTTCCGCTGATAGTCGATGCCGGGTTGGGAACGGCCTCGACGCCGCAATTGCCATGGAGATGGGCTTCGACGCCGTGCTGTTGAACACCGCGATAGCCGCGCGCAAGAGATCCGCATCCTGATGGCCGAGGCGATGCAGCACGCCGTTCTCGCCGGACGGCAGGCGTTTCTCGCCGGGCGAATGCCGCGCAAGCTCTACGCCACGGCCAGTTCGCCGCTCGAAGGGATATCCCGATAGCCACGTCTGTTGACGGACTCAACCTCGATAGTCCGAAGCCATAGCCAAATGCAGTAAACTTCGCCCATGCGGGTCTTCGGTATCGATTGCGGAACAGAGTTCACCGGCTACGGCGTGGTCGAGGTGGACTGCGACGCTCGCATGCCGCGGCTCGTTCATCTCGCTGCAGGAACGATTCGACTGAACAAAAAAGACAAGACGCCGCAACGGCTGGCCCAGGTATATGCCGAACTCACCGCTCTCATCGCGCTGCACCAGCCGGAGATCGTCGCAATCGAAGAGGTCTTCTTCTCCGCAAACGCAAAGTCTGCGCTGAAGCTTGGTCAGGTCCGAGGAGTCGCAATGCTGGCCGCTGCAACCTGCGGTCTTCCCGTAGCGGAGTACGCGCCGCTGTCGATCAAAAGCTCCGTTGTCGGCTACGGACTCGCGGGCAAGGAGCAGGTGCAGTTTATGGTGAGACGCCTGCTGGAGAACGAGAACGCCTTCGATTCGCCCGACGCCGCCGATGCGTTAGCCATCGCAATCTGCCACATCCACACGGCCCAGACACTCGAACTCCAGGGCGCGCGTCGATGAACGTTGTTGCCCGCCTTCTGCTTGGAAGCTCATGGATCGTGTGCTCTGCTCTTCCATTCGCCGCTCAGACCGCCGCGCCTGCCCCTGACACGTCTGCCGCAAAACGATCGCGAGGTAAGCTTTCAGTTTGACCGAACAGGATTGCCCGTTCCTCGTTACACTCTGAAGCTACGAGAGGACGGCACCGGCAGCTATCAGGCGGAGCAGGCAGAGATCGCGGCTACGGCAAACTCCATGCGCGGTCAGGCCGCCCAGCACATCGACCGCTCGATCAATCTGAGCCAGGAGACCGTCACGAAGATCTTCAAAGCAAGCGCGCACCCTGAATCACTTCAATATCGACTGTGCGTCGAAGGCGAAGAACATAGCCGACACGGGGAAGAAGACCCTGAGCTACGCGGGACCGGATGGCTCAGGATCATGCACCTATAACTACTCCGAGAATAAGACCGTCGCAACACTGGCCGATACTTTTCTCGCCATCGCCTACACGATGGACGAAGGGCGCAGGCTGGAGTTTCTGCATCGGTACGACCGGCTCGGACTCGACGCGGAGATGATCTCGTTAGCCGAGCAGGTGGAGTCAGGGCGCGCGCTGGAGCTTGGCACGATCTCTCCGACGCTGGCCTCGATCGCCGACGACACCGCTGTCATCCAGCGTGTGCGGTTGAAGGCGCAGAAGATGCTTGAGCAGGTGGCAGCCGAAAATCACTGAAGCTGTCGGCTGGGGACAAACGTCTAACATTCAGAGTCGTCTGGGCCTGGGGGTCGTTATGTGTACGTCTGCGTTACTGGTATCGGCGTCGTAAAGAATTAGGCGTTGCGCTGGGACTGTTGGTTCTTCTTTTTGCAGGGTGGACTCTCAAGGCACATGCGGACGACGCTCCTGCTCGCCGGACTGCCCGGCTTAGTTTTTCGCAGGGCAATGTAACCATCGATCATCTGGACAACACCGCAGGCGATCCCGCCCAGCTCAACATGCCCCTGCTCGAAGGCGCGCGCCTGACGACGGGCGAAGATGGTCAGGCCGAGGTGGAGTTTGAAGACGGAAGCATCGTGCGGTTGACGCCGAATACGTCGCTTGGCATAACTGCTCTGACCGTCGATGCAGCGGGAGATTTTCACACGAGCCTGACCGTCCTGCGGGGCCTGGTCTACACCGAGCTGCGAGCCGCCCCCAAGTTTACCTACCAAATCGATGCTGGCGGGGAACTGATCTCGCCGGTTGCGAACGCGACGATCCGCATTAATCTGGATCAGCCTCCAGCGACCGTTGCGGTATTCGATGGAACCGTACACGTCGAACACGCCAGCTCGCCCGAGGCGGATGGCTACAAGACCAACGTGCATGCAGGAGAGATGCTGACTGGCGATGCCTCCGACAGCAGCCGATACTTCCTTCTGCCAAATATCGAGCAGGATTCATGGGACGAGTGGAATCATGACCGCGACGCAGCCGCCGCCGAGGCTGCCGCCGATCGCACCACTGCGCGCGATGGCTTCGCCGGCGATCAAGGCTATGGATGGTCCGATCTGGACGCCAACGGCAGCTGGTACGACGTTCCCGGCCAGGGCCAGGTGTGGCAACCTGCCATGGCACAGGACGCGGACTTTGACCCCTACGGCTACGGCAGTTGGGTCTCCTATCCGGGCAGCGGATATGTCTGGGCTTCGGGTTACTCCTGGGGCTGGACGCCGTTTCGCTGCGGCAACTGGTCCTACTGGAACAGCTTCGGCTGGGGCTGGTCGCCAACAGGCTGCGGCGTAGCGGGCTGGGGCTTTGGAGGCGGTGGCGGCATCATCTATGTCGTCAACATCCTTCATCCACCCGTCAACTATCGTCTCCCAACCCGACCGATACGAAGAGCCGGCATGGGTCATTCGATTCCCGTCGGACACGTCCCCAAAGAGCCGGGCACAGCGGTACGTCCCTCGCAGGAGCCTCGCATGATCGCCGGGGTATCGGTCGAACCGCTGCATCCTATCGGCAGTACCTCCTCACTGAAGAACAGCAACGTCGTAGGCGCAGCTCTGCGGAGTGACTTTGCCGTAGATCACGCAAGCCGCCAGCCTGTGTTGGGAACACCAGGAGCGGCTTCTGTTGCAGCACCACGTGGCGACTTCCGGCAGATCACCCCGCGGCCCGCTGCAGGCAATGGCGCAGAACAACCAGCCCTGTCGACGCGTCAGACACCACCGCAGCGCGCACCCTATCCTTCACATACCTCTGACGGAGAACACTCCGCATCGCGGCCTTACACGCCTGCCTACGCGCCTCGCTCTTCCCCGCCGCCGGCTCCGCGCTCTGCACCACCGCCTCCTGCCTCGCATCCGGCGGCGACAACCACCACCACAACACCGAGGTAAATGATCGCGTGTTGAAACTATCCCGAGGCGGCAACTACTGCAGTACGGAGCAGAGAGCGATATAGCTCCGCCATCGGCTCCAGTCCCAGCGACTCCGCACGCGCCTGTGCCGGAATGCTGGATGGCCACGCCGCGACGAGTTGTTCGTTCAAGTATCCAGCAGCGCGGAGATTGTTCTGCAGCGTCTTTCGCTTCTGCGCGAAGCATCGCTTCAGGAAATCGTTGAACCCGGCTGCATCGACACCAAGCTCGACGAATCGCGGAGCGAAGTGCAGCCGCAGCACCGTGGAGTAAACATCCGGCGGCGGCGAGAACGCAGACGGCGGCAGCGTGAACAGATTCTCCACCTCGGCGTTCATCTGCGCCGTAGCCGAGAGCAGCCCGTAGTCCCGAACGCCCGGCGCAGCAGAGACACGGTCGGCGACCTCGCGCTGCATCATCAGCACGGCCCGAGCCAGCATCCCCCCGCTTCCTGCGGCAAATAGCTGCAGCAGAATATCCGAGGTAATGTAGTACGGTAGGTTTCCGATGACATCGGCAGTCTCGCCGTCGGGCACCAGCGCTCGTAGGTCTGCTTTCAGAACGTCGCCTTCGACAATCTGAACATGGGGTTGATCGCGGAATCGGAAGGTCAGCTCTGCCGCGAGGGCTCGATCGAGCTCCAGCGCAATCAGCCTGCGGCAACGTCCAGCAAGTATCTCGGTGATTGCACCATGGCCCGGCCCAATCTCGATCACGGTGCGCTGGCCAATATCGCCCAGTGCGTCGACAATCGCATGGCGGGCGGTATCATCCACAAGAAAGTTCTGGCCGAATTTTGGCTTACGTTTCATCTGCATCCAATGGAGTGTGACTTGGCTCTTATAGACTAACGTTTGGTTGGAAAGAAAAAGGACGAAAGCATGCATATCGTATTCGCAGCATCGGAGTGTGCTCCCTGGGCCAAAACTGGTGGACTGGCAGATGTAGTAAGCGCTCTGCCGCGCACCCTGGCCAAATTTGGCCATCGCGTCAGCGTCTTTATTCCGTACTACCGGCAGGTTGCCAAGGCCGTGCCGAACGCTCCGGTCGTTCTTCCAAGCGTCACCATTCCGTTCCCTTCGTACAACCGCTTCGTTCGCATCCTTGACGGCGGCGTATCAGAAGGCGTGCAGGCATACTTCGTCGATTGCCCCGAGCTATTCGACCGCGAGAGCTTGTACGCCACACCCTCCGGCGACTATCCCGACAATGCCGAACGCTTCGGCCTGCTGAGTCGCGCCGTCATCGAAGCCTCGAAGATCATCGGCATCCCAGACGTATTCCACGTTCACGACTGGCAGACAGCAATGCTTGCCGTCCTGCTGCGCTCCACCTACTTCTTCGATCCCGTCCTTCGGCACGTCCCTGCGGTGCTCACCATTCACAACGCCGGCTACCAGGGCTGGTTTCCGCCGCAGAACGATGGAAACACTGCTGCTGCCGTGGGACATGTTTACCTTCGACAAGCTGGAACACTACGACACGGTGGATTTTCTTAAGGGCGGCATCGTCTATGCCGACGCCATCACCACCGTCAGCCGCACCTACGCCGAAGAGATCCAGACTGCCGGAGTTCGGCAACGGACTTGAGGCAATTCTGCGGCAGCGCCGCGGCGACCTCTTCGGCATTCTCAACGGCGTCGATTATGAAGAGTGGAACCCGGCAACAGACCCGCACATCGCCGCACATTACTCTGTCGAAAATCTTGCTGGGAAAAACGAGTGCCGGCGCGACCTGCTGCATGCCTTCGGATTTGAAGGCATCGGAGAAGAGACTGCCGTCATCGGCGTCGTCTCACGCTTTGCCACGCAAAAGGGCTTCGACTTCATCGTCGAGATCATGGACAAACTCGTCGAAGAGGATATGGTGCTGGTAATTCTCGGCAATGGTGAGGAGTACTATGAGCGTCTGCTGACGGAGATGGCGAGCCATCATCCTGCGAAGGTACGCGTGCAGGTGAAGTTCGATAACGTGATAGCGCACAAGATTGAGGCCGGAGCCGATATGTTTCTCATGCCCTCACGCTATGAGCCTGGCGGCCTGAACCAGATCTACAGCCTGAAGTACGGCACCATTCCTATCGTGCGCGCTACAGGTGGTCTTGAAGACACCATCGACGAGAAGCCCAACGGCGGAGGCAATGGCTTTAAATTCTGGGGCTACAACTCGTGGGCTTTGATGGATGCGTTGAAGCGCGCGCTGGACACCTTCCGAAACAAGACAGAGTGGACGGCGATGATGCGACGCGGCATGACGCAGGACTTTTCCTGGGATGCTCCGGCGAAAGAGTACGAGCGGGTGTACGAGCGGGTCATTCAAAACCGAAACTGAGCAGCCACAGAGTCTTCAAGTCGCTTGCCTCGTCTGCAAGGCATAGTGCAGCGGAATACCGAGCAGGATGATGCCTGTTCCAACGAGTGAATTCCGCGGCTGATCTGCAAACGAAAACACCAGAAGCACCGCCGCCGCAAAGAGGAAGAGTCCTGGCAACACAGGGTAGCCCCAGATTTTGTAAGGACGCGAGGCATCCGGTTCGCGGCGGCGGAAGACAAAGATGGTGCTCGCGGTTAGTGCATAGAAGAGCCACTCACTGAAGATGGCCAACGAGAAGAGCGCCTGGAACCTGCCAATCGCAAGCAGCAGCAGGGAACTCAGAACGGCCTGAAGAATCAATGCCGATGACGGAGTATGAAACCGCGGACTCACATGCGCCAGCTGTTTGAAGAAAAGCCCATCACGAGCAGCGGCGAACGGCACTCGCGCTCCTGAAAGAGACGACCCGACGAACGTCGCGCAGATACTAACTGCCATGCCGATCGATACCAGCGTCGTCTCCCCACTGTCCCGCAACCAGTCGCATCGCGTCGGCCGCAGGCCGATCCGAAACGGCAATCGTTGCGGCTGGCAGAACATATTGAATGGCCGCGTTGGTCAGCATGTAGAGCGCGCCCACGATCGCAACGCCCGCCACCAGCGCAATGGGCATGCTGCGCTGCGGCCGCTCCACCTCACCCGCCATCGTCACGACGTCGCTCCATCCGTCATAGGCCCACAGTGCCGCGACCAGCGCAATCATGAAACCGTAGAAGCCGCCACGCGCTCCGGTGAAGCCGGTGGCGAAGTGATGCCACGAGCCGTGATGTCCAGCCGCACCAAAGCAGAAGCCTGCAATAACGACGATCAACAAACCCTTCAACCACGTCAGCAGAAGTTGCACGTTAGCAGATCTTCTCGTGCCGATGATATTGAGACCGGCGATCAACCACGTCACTGCAATGGCAAAGATCTGGCTCCATAACAGATGAGCAAACGCGGGCCGCGCAAAGAAACTGAAGACCGCAAAGGTTCCCAGCACTCGCGCGAGGCCAGCCGCGATGGTCGCAAGCGACGCCGGCTTCGCCACCGTTATCTGCGTCCACATAAAGAGGAAGCCGGCGAGATCGCCGTAGGCATCGCGGAGGAACGCATATTCGCCGCCGTATCGTGGTCGCGCGGCAGTAATCTCGGCATACGTCATGGCTCCAAAGAGCGACAGTAGACCTCCGACAATCCACACTGCGTAGACCGCGCGCGACGAACCGACCGCGGCCATCATCTCCCTCGGCACCAGAAAGATACCGCTGCCGATAATGATGCCCACAACAATCGATGTCGCGTGGGACGCGTTCAGGACGCGAGGCAGTTCGGACTTGGTCTTCAACATTGGTTTCCGGAGAGTAGCATACCCCTGTACGTTCTTCACCAAATAGCAGAGAAACTCTTTGTCCGTGGATCTTGAGCTGCAAGCCGACTGTCTCGCTGGCGTGTGGGCTCACGGCACGGAACAGCGCAACATCATTCACGATGCAGATATCGCTGCGGGCATGCAAGCCGCCGCAGCCGTCGGCGACGATCATCTGCAGCGAATGGAACGTGGAGCGGTGAGCCCTGAGAGCTTCACCCACGGCACCTCGGCGCAGCGTGTGGGCTGGTTCAAACGCGGTCTGCAGCAGGGAACCATCGCCGCCTGCAACACCTTCAAGACGGCGGTGCAGTCCCTTCCGATGTCCAATATTAGATCGACCAATATTGAGAATGCCCAGTATTAGTTGAGCACCGGCAGCATCACATTGCTCGGCAGCTTCGTTCGCGAAATAGTTGCGAATCTTCTCGGCGGTCGCGGCATTCACCACAGCAGTCAGAGCGTCGGGAGCAGCCTGCTTAATGCCGCGCACACTGCCGAAGTGTTCGATCAGTCGTTGTCGCGTCCGCGGCCCCACCCCCGGTATCGATAACAACTCACTGTCGCGGTCGCGCATCTGCCGTCGCTTGCGATGGTAGGTCACGGCGAAGCGATGGCTTTCATCGCGAATCTTCTGCATCAGGTGAAGCACAGGCGAACGCCGATCCAGCACGACCGGCTCATTCTCCTGCCCATAGACGTAGATGATCTCCTCGCGCTTCGCGATCGACGCCAGTGGTTGCAGCGTCACGCCAATCTCCTCCAGCGCCGAATATGCCGCATGCAACTGGCCCAATCCTCCATCGATCAGAATGAGGGAAGGGAACGGCTTCTTGTCTTCCTGCAGCCGCTTGTAACGGCGCTGAATCACCTCGCGCATGCTGGCGAAGTCATCGACGCCCGTGACGGTCTTCACCTGAAACTTGCGGTAGTCGGACTTCTTCATCGCGCCATCCTCCCACACCACCATCGAGGCCACCGTCTCAGCGCCCTGAATATGCGAGATGTCGAAGCACTCGATGCGCCGCGGCAACTCCTCCAGCGTCAGCGCGTCCTGCAATGCCTCCTGAATCGCCTTCATCCCCGGCTGCAGCACGCGAAACCGCTGATCGTACGACTGCTTCGCGTTCTGGCAAACCAGATCAACGAGCGAACGTTTTTCGCCTCGCTGCGGCGCAAGAATCTCCACGCGCCTGCCCGTTCGCTCCGTCAGAATCTCCGCCAGCAACGCACGATCAGGAAACTCCACCGGCACAAGGATCGATCGCGGCACATAGCTCTGGTCCAGATAGATCTGTTTCAGCAGGGCAGAGAAAAATGCCGCCGGGACTGAACGCCGTTCCGAGCTCCGATATCGCTGTATGTTGCACAACCGGGATGCCCTCTCCGATCTCCGGCGCCGGTGCCGCAGGATCCGGCTCCATTCGAGGAATCGCCTCCACCTCATCGGCTTCATCGACAGCCTCCGTCACAGCATCCAGCAACGACTCCGGCAGATCCTCCCAGAACAGGTCGCGTCGATCCACGATCTTCCCGCTGCGCATGTGGAACAGATTCACCGCCAGCATCTCGTTCTCGTAGTGATAGCCGAAGACGTCTGCATCTTCGTTGTCGGTCGTCGCCATACGCTGCTTGTCCTGCATCTGGTGAACGGTGACGATCTGGTCACGCAGCCGCGCAGCAAGCTCAAACTGCTCCGCCTCCGCCGCTGCATCCATGCGTTTCGTCAACGACTGCTCCAACTCACTCGGACGCCCCTCAAGAAAAAGCTGCACGTCGCGAATCGTCTCGCGATAACTCTCCGGCGTCGTCAGTCCCTCCAGGCAAGGCCCAAGGCAACGCTTGATGTAGTACTGCAGGCACGCCCGCGGATGATAGCGCGACAGATCAACCTTGCAGCTTGGAATCAGGAAGCTTCGATGGATCAAGTCGACCAGCCGGTATGCCAGATTCCCCGGAAAGTAAGGTCCGTAAGTACGCGCTGCCGTCCTTGCGCAGCCGGCGCGTCACAAAGACCTTAGGGTAACGATCGTTCATCGTCAGCTTGATGTAGGGATATGTCTTGTCATCGCGCAGCAGGATATTGAAGCGCGGCTTCTTCTGCTTGATGAGATTATTTTCCAGCGCCAGCGCCTCATGCTCGTTCGCGACCGTGATGTACTCCACATCGACGGCCTCTCGCATCAGCGAACTGGTCTTTGCGTTGGCCTGCGACGCCTCAAGAAAGTACGAACGCACCCGCGCGCGAAGGTTCTTCGCCTTCCCGACGTAGATCACCTCACCCTGGGCATTTTTGTAGAGGTAGCAACCGGGCTGGGTGGGCAGCGTTCGAATTTTCTGGTGAAGATCCATGCTGTACTTCAAGAGGCTCCGGGTCTCAGTGTAGACGCCTATCCCGTCTGGAATGTGCACCGATTTGCACAGAAGATTTGACGCGCTACCCGATCAAAAGTTCCTGGATCAGGCGAAGAACGGCATAGGCTAGCGCCGCCTACTCATCGCAAGTCCTTGGTAGACCTATAGTTGTAGGAACCAAGACTTTGGCACGCCAGTTGCTGTAGTTATCGCCGTTGAAGCACTTTAACCAGGAGAGTGACCCGATGAGCTCCACAAGCAATCACCCAATGAAGATGAAGTCTGCCTGCACCGTTGCCCTCGCCAGTGCTTTCGTCATTACTTTTACGGTCGGCTGTTCGACCAAGAACTACGTTCGCTCGCAGACCGCTCCGATCATCCAGCAGACGAACGACCTCGACACCAAGACTGCGGCAGATCACCGCGCCATCGTCGACACGGACGAGCGTGCCAAGACCGGCATTGCCGGCGCTCAGAGCGCTGCAGATACGGCCGATCAGCATGCGCTCGCCGCTGGCCAGTCTGCCGATGCAGCCAATAAGTCAGCGCAGGAGGCATACAACCGCGTCGATAGCCTGAGCGGCGTAGTCGCCAACTTCGATAACTACAAGCAGCTCTCCGACGTCAGCGTCACCTTCGCCTTCGACAAGTACGCGCTCACCGCCTCAGACAAGGAGCAGCTTGACGATATGGCAGCTCACCTCACCAGCGCTCGTGGCTACATCCTGGAAGTGACCGGTGGAACTGACTCCGTTGGTGACGCTTCGTACAACTACCAGCTCAGCCAGCGCCGTGCCGATGCGGTCGCCAACTACCTGCAGCAGAAGTACAACATTCCGCCGCACAAGTTCTACCTCATCGGAATCGGTAAGGACCAGCAGGTTGCCAGCGACAGCACCGCTGCGGGACGCGCGAAGAATCGCCGTGTCGATATCAAGTTGATGTCGAACATGAGCGACCAACCCGCAACGGCATCAGCCGGTCCAAGCGGCCAGTAAACAAGTTGGCGTAAAGTTTCACACAACCGCATCACAAGCACACCTTCACGCGAACGCGTCGGCAGCAAGTCGACGTGTTCGCGTGAATTCTTTTTTGCTAAGTCTGATGAGAGCGACTCTCTAAGTCTTCAGCTTGCGGTAGACGATCGCCAGCAAAACAGCGGCGCCGATCACCCACGCAAACTGATACCAGTAGAAGAAGGGAAAGCCCCACAGTGTCGGCACCGAGCGTGCGTACAGCCACGGAAAACAAAGCCCAAGATAAGGCAGAATCAACAGCAGCACCCATCTGCTTCTGCGTCGTGTCGGTTTGGCATTCCCTGCAGCTTCATCCGCCATATGATGCAAAGCATAATCCATTCGAGTTCGAGACGGAAAGCGAATCTCTGGAAAGCGAATCTCTTCGGGTAAAGTTGAAGCATGGCGATTCCCACATCCGCGAAGCCACCGTTCGAGGCCGCACCATCCGTGTCCGACCCACTCGCCGAATCCATCGCCATCATGGCGCGTCTGCGCGCCCCCGACGGCTGCCCCTGGGACCGCGAGCAGACCTTCGACTCCATCAAGCGTCACACGCTCGAGGAGACCTACGAGGTCTTCGACGCCATCGAACGCCGCGCGTGGCCCGATCTGAAGGACGAGCTCGGCGATCTCCTCCTGCAGGTGCTCTTCTACGCCCAGATGGCCTCCGAAGCGGGCTATTTCACCATCCAGGACGTTGCCGCCAACCTCAACGCCAAACTCATCCGCCGCCATCCCCACATCTTCGCCGGTGCTCAGGCCGCCGACGCCGACGCTGTCCTGCGCAACTGGGAGCAGATCAAGCAATCCGAAAAAAAAGCCTCGGCAAGGGAGCAATCCTCCATGCTCGACGACATCCCTCGCACCATGCCGGCCATGCTGGAGGCAGGCAAACTGGGCTCCCGCGCCGCGAAGGTTGGCTTCGACTGGCCGGACGCCGACGGACTCTTCGACAAACTGCAGGAGGAGATCGGCGAGCTGAAGGCTGAACTCACGCCCGTCGTCGGGCAGTCAATCGCCCGCCGCAATCGAAGCGGAGCTCGGCGACCTCCTCTTCACCGCCATCAATCTCGCCCGCCATCTCAAGGTCGACCCCGAATCGGCGCTGCGTGCCACCAACGCAAAGTTTCGCCGCCGCTTTGCTGCCATGGAGTCTGCGGCAGGCGGCACTGACGCTCTGGCGGCCTCTACGCCATCGGAGCTGGACTTACTATGGAATCAGGCGAAGAACGCCGCCAGCGAGCCACCAAGGCCATGAAGCACAGTCCCAGCACAAGCATCACGGCTAGCATTCACATTCAACCCCTTACCTCGCTCGAACACTTTGAGCGTTGTGTCGCTCTGCAGATTGAGGTCTGGGGCTACAGCGATGGCGATGTCATTCCCCGGCGTGTCTTCGTCGTGGCCCAGCGCATCGGCGGCCAGGTAATCGGCGCCTTCGATGGCGACACCCTGGTTGGTTTCGCCATGTCTTTGCCCGGCTACCGTGACGGAAAGCCTTACCTCCACTCCCACATGCTCGCCGTCCTGCCGCAGTACCGCAACTCCGGCATCGGCCGCCGCCTCAAGCTCGCCCAGCGCGACGACGCTATCGCCCGCGGCTTCGATCTGATGGAGTGGACCTTCGATCCGCTGGAGATTCGAAACGCCCATCTGAATATCGCCCGGCTCGGCGCCATCGTGCGCCGCTACCAGCCCGATTTCTACGGCCCCTCCTCCTCCCCATTGCAGGGAGGCCTGCCGACGGATAGGCTATACGCGGAGTGGTGGCTGCGCTCCGAGCCGCGTGGCAGCTATACTGCGCGGTGAAGCCCAGCCAATCGAAGTCATCGAACGCGTCACCGTCCCGCACGCCATCTACCAGTGGAAGCAGGATGCCCAGCAACGAAGCCTTGCGCTAACCCTGCAGAGCAACAACCGGGAAGCGCTCGAATCGGCGTTCCGCCGTGGTCTTGCCGTCATCGGATACGAACGCGACGCAGAGGGCAACGGCAGTTTTCTCCTTGGCCAGTGGAAAGAACCGTCAGAACACGTGACAAAGCGGTAGAAGAGGCTGACAACATCGCAGAGGAATCGGCCGGCGTAGTCTTTCGCCTCGACCCAGCAACTTCGAACACAGAAAGACAGGAACTGCACATGCTCAACATCGATGCCATCCACATGCGCGAGATCAACATGCCGCTGGCGTATCCGTTTGAGACCAGCTTCGGCCTGACCACCGGCCGCCGCATCCTCCTGATCGAGCTCGAGTCCGAAGGTCTCACCGCGTGGGGCGAGTGTGTCGCCGGCGAGCACCCTTACTTCAGCGACGAGACCATCGACACCGCCTGGCTCATCACCGAAACCGAACTCGGTCCCCGCCTGCTCGATGCGAATGTTGAACGCGGCGGCAGTTGTCCCGACATCTTCCGTCAGGTCCGCGGCCACCGCATGGCCAAGGCCGCTCTCGAGAACGCCGTCTGGGATCTCGAAGCGCAGGTCGAAGGCATCTCCCTCGCCGAACTCCTCGGTGGCACCCGCACCATCATCCCGTGCGGCGTCTCCATCGGCATTCAGCCCTCGCCGGCGCAGCTGATGGACAAGATCGCGACCGAGCTCGCCGCCGGCTACCAGCGCATCAAGCTGAAGTGCAAGCCCGGCTGGGACACCAAGATCTTCGAAGCCGTCCGCTAATCGCTGGCCCGACATCACCCTCAGCTGCGACGCCAACTCCGCCTACCGCATGAAGGACCTCGACCACATCGCCAGCTGGGATCAGTTCAATCTGCTCATGATCGAGCAGCCCCTCTGGTACGACGACTTCTACTTCCACTCCATGCTGCAGAAGCGGCTCGATACCTGCCATCTGCCTCGACGAGTCCATCCGCAACCGCCGCGACGCGCTCGCCGCCATCGATATGGAGTCCTGCCGCATCATCAACATCAAAGTCGGCCGCGTCGGCGGCTTCAGCGAGGCCATCGCCGTCCACAACGCCGCCGCAGAGCGCGGCATCCCCGTCTGGTGCGGCGGCATGCTCGAGACCGGCATCGGCCGCTCCCACAACATCGCGCTATCCTCGCTGCCCAACTTCTCGCTCCCCGGCGACGTCTCCGCCTCCAGCCGCTACTGGGCTCAGGACATCATCGAGCCCGCGGTCACCGTCAGCGCCAAAGGCGAGATCGTCGTTCCCACCACCGTCGGCCGCGGCTTCGAGGTGCAGCGCGACCGCATCGAAGCCCTCACCGTTCGCCGGCAGACGCTCTTCGCCAAAGGCCCGCGTCACCGCCTGAGGCTGCCGATTATCGATCCGGCAGCGGTGTCTCCAGCAACAGATGAATCGCATCCTGGTAGCTCATCGGCTCAAGCGTCTGAAAATCGCTCGCCTTCGCAGTGGAGTGAATGTTCAGCGTCTTCACCATCAGCGCGCGCACACTTAGCTGCATGGAAAAATCCGTGAAGATCCAGCGATTACCCCCGGCATTCGTCTGGTTCATCACCAGCTTGCCTCCCGGATAGATGTGCGCCAGCATCCCCCAGCCAAAGTTCACTCCGCGAAAGATCGTTCCTTCCATTCGAACCACGTAGCGGGTCTTCGCATCGATCCAGACCCTGCCCTCCAGTCCGGTCAGCGCCTGCGCTTCCGTGTTCGGAGGAGCGAACTTCGGGTTCTGGCTTATAGTCCAGAACAATCTCAAGCGACCCCTTGTTCCTGCCCGTCTGCGGCTGTCCCGGCGTGTAGGTGTAGATCATGGCGTCCGCCATCAAGGGCACCAGCTTGTCTGCCGTCTTCTTGTCGGACTCTCCGTTCTTCACATGTTTCGCGTAGTTGGCAGGCGACTCGATCATGTCATTCAAACGCTGACGCTCCCCTGCGTCCTGCTCCTCGGTCAGCGGCTTTCCATCCTTCAAGATCAGGCGCGCCACCGTGCCATCTTTGCTTTCGATGACATCACGAACCTGGGTGCCCTTTTCATTCACAATCTCCATGCGATACCGCAGGTAGGAATCCTTGTGATGAAGCGCTACCAACTCGTTTACAGCCGCAGCGTCAGCCCATGAGCGTGGTGGCGCAGACAACGGCGATGTCGCCGCATCTTGACCTGCATCGGCGGCGCTCTGTGCCGCCATCCGCGAGCCCGCCATGGCATTCAGCAGGACAAGAAGCCCCACCGCAACCAAGCTCCATAAAATTCGGCGCACGAAACTCATTCTCGATAAGGGTGCGCTGCATGCGGCGGCCCTGTTCGGCCCTCTTGAAAACGTTACCAACCCGCACCTCGTCTGCACCATCTAACCATTCTGCTCATCTTACGTAAGACGCAGAAGCTGTGCCATAGTTTGGGTACGTTTGCCTCGCGGCATGAGCTTGGGTATAGTTCGGGCAAGACGCACCCGCAGCATGTAGAACAAAAAGGGAGAACAAAAAGCCTATGAAGCCAGCAGAAGGTTCCACCGTCATCGGTAAGTCGGTCATCATCCGGGGAGAGCTCTCCGGCAATGAAGATCTTTTCATCGACGGAGATGTCGAAGGAACAGTCACTCTTCCCGAAAGCCGCCTGACCATTGGGCCAAATGCGCGCGTTCGTGCCAATCTCACGGCTCGCGAGGTCGTTATCTTTGGCCACCTTACGGGAAACGTTCAGGCCACCGGTCGCATCGAGCTGCGTCAGTCGGCTCTTGTAAAGGGCGACCTTCTTGCTGGCAGACTCTCAATCGAAGAGAGCGCCGTTCTGACCGGACGTGTCGAACTTAAGGCCGGCCCCGAAAAGGCTGCAACCCCTGCTGCCTCCACCTCTGCTCCGGCTGAAGCAGGCGCTCCACTCTCTCCTCAACCAAAGGCTTAGACCAGAAAGGGAAGCGGACGGATGCGCAACCTTTTCGGCGGCGGCGATAGTACGAACAGTCCACGTGGAGGCGATGCAGGCCGTGTGCCTCGTCACTCCAGTGGGTGGAACGAGTTGTTGAAGCACCTGCGTGCGCACGAGTCGCTGCGCATCCTCGACATCGGGCCCACCTCCTCCACCAACATCAACTACATCACCAATCTCGGTCACAGCATCTACATGGCGAACGTGGTCGAAGAAGCATCGAAACCAGAGTGGTTAGTCCCCGGTGCCGACGGCGAGGAGCCGCGGTTTGATGTCGACCGTTTTCTTCATAACAATCTCAACTTTTCCGGCCGTATATTCGACGTCGTCATTCTTTGGGATACAGCGGACTATCTGCCAGAGGCTCTCGTCGTCCCAGTATTGTCCCGGATTCACGAAGTCCTGCAGCCTGGAGGCCTGATGCTCGCCTTCTTCCATCAGGCCTCCAGCCCAGACACAGTCTTCTGCCGATACCATCTCACCGACACCGATGTGGTCGAGATGCAGCGTGCTGGAAACTACCCGTTACTTAACATCTATAACAATCGCAAGGTTGAGAACATGCTAAGTGGATTTAGTAACTACCGGTTCTTTCTCGCAAAGGATAGCCTCCGCGAGGTAATCATTACCCGGTAAGGTCAAACTAAAACCAGCCGTCAGAATTAAAGGAGTGGGCGCCTCGACTTGAGGCGCCCACTCCTTTTTTCGTTCAAAAATTAACCCTTCGCGCTTTGCTTCCGGCGTTCTGCCCAGCGCTTCTTCATCGCGTCAGCGATGCGCTTGCGGCCTTCTGGGCTCAACTTGCGTTTGCGAGGTTTCACCGGCGCTGCTGCGGAAGCAGCGTTCTTGCTGCCTTTGGGGCGTCCTCGGCCTGCGGGTGCTGTCGTCCCGGCCAGCAGTGCGCGCGCCTGCTGCAACTTTGCTATCTGGGCATCAATTTCAGCAATAATTCGACTTACTTCCACGTGGTACCTCCAATTGGCATCCGTAGTCCGGTTACTCGGCCCGCTACGGTCTGTTTTTTTTGCACGTTATGACGATACATATCGGACTAACATCATGCAAATAACAAGTAAGTCGCAGATTATTTTTTTGTAGTTGAAGTAGCTGTCTCGTTCTCTGCTTTTACGTCGGTGTGTGGCGCCTGAATCGAAAATCCTGGACCAACTTCATCCAACTCTTCATAGCGCACACCTCCAAGGCGATGACGTTGATGATCTTCCTTGATACTTTTCTTCAGATCTCTGAGAGTGCCTTCTTTATCACGCGCATATTCAGTCGCCATGCGGGTCAAAGCATAAGACAAGATGTCGCTGTGATGAAGATTCTGCATCTCTGGCGCACGCCGCAGATTGAGCCAGAGGCGATGGACAAGCTGCACTTCGTGTGGCTCGATCGCAGGTGTATGCGGCCCTATATGAAAGTTGAGCGAGGCACCGTCGGGCTTGATGATATAGAACGTGAACTGTCGTTTCGGCTCTGGGAGTGCCTCCCATGCCTGACCCACATGGTAGGCCTGCTCCTCCGCCGTCAGCTTCGTCGATAGTCCAGACACAACCGCCGCAGCCTCCAGCGAATTAGCCGTCTGCACCAGCGCAGAGAAGATATCTCCAGCAGGAACTACAAGCAAAGAGATATGTTTCCCAAAGCTTTCGGCAACCGATACCGCCTTCGTAAAGAGCATCTGCTCATGCTCGCTGAATAGCTGCTCCGAAGCATCCACATATTCAGGTCCACCAGCGCCCATCATTCGCGCTGCCAGTACAACCAGGTCCTGGTCATCTGTGTTCGTGTGGGTCAACGCCCACTTCAAAGCGAACGGAGCGGCAGAGTCACGCATCGTCACCACAACGGCGCCAGAACGAATGTCCAGTGCTTCGCGTCCAACGTTGTCCTGATGTTCAAGCTGGAAGTGCTCTTTCATCTGCGACGCCGTAAGGTCGTGCTTCCGTTTATTGATCCGCTCCGATATGGAGAAGACAGCAAAAAATGCTGCAGAGAAAATAATGCCACTTACTGTTGCTACTGATTTTGTAAGTAAGTTCACTACTGCCGTAGTAAATAATGCGAGAAATACCGACATCAATCCGATCGGAAATTCGACTTTGCCTATGCGCAGATTGAGCGGTACTTTGGCCCCGCGTTCTCCACGAAACTTCCATCGGAGCACCAGCATGGCAAGTGCGTTGAAGGTAAAGCTCCATATAACGCCAAACGCGTAAGCTTCACCGATGACGAGAACATTGCCGTGTGTCAGCACAATGACCAGTAACTGCATCCCCGCCACCAGATTGATAATTCTGTAACTCGTCCCGTACTTCCGTTGCGGCTTACGAAACCAGTCCGTCAGGACGCCGTCCTCCGCGATACGCATCAGCACGCCCGTAGAACCTACAATCGCCGTGTTAACCGCACCGCCCAGAATGAGAAAACCCACCAGGACAACAAAGATGCGGAAGATAATCCTTAGCATCTGGGGGCCGACCATATTCATCGCCATGCCCGCAATCAGGTTGTCGCGGTAGACATGGACGCGAACATTATCCGGAATAATCATCACGGCTAGCAGCGTGCATACGCCCGTGAACAGGAAGCTATAGATCGCAATAACAAGTGCAGCGCGCTTGAGGTTCTTCAGCTTCGGATGTTCAATCTCTCGATTGACCTGTGCCAGCGACTCTTCGCCGCTCATCGCAAGCACGGAGTGGCCAAAAGCCATCAGCACGCCAAACAGCCCTAGCGACGCGGAAAACGGCGTCCCCTTCAGAAATCCAAGAGCACTCGGCGAGAAGTGCAGATTAGATGGTGTCGGCAGTGGAGGAAGAACAGCTCCACGGTGGACAACGGTAAGAATTCCCCAGGCAAGAAGAATGACGACCATCACAGTCGTTATCTTCATAATGTTCAATGCCTTCTCGCTGGACTCTTCGATTCCCTTGGTGTTCTGCCACCAGAAGTAGACAGTAATGCAGATCGCAATAAACGCCGAAGTAAGATCCGGTCTTAGGTGGGGCACTGTGGCCCAATGAAATCTCGCGGCGGAAAACGCTGCAAGATCGTTCATCATCCCCACGATGTATTGACCTGCTGAAACGCCCGAGATAGGCCCAGTTAACACATAGTCGAACATCAAAGCCGAGACGCTTACCTTGGCGAACGTGCCTCCCAGCGCCTCTTTTACGATCCGGTAGACACCGCCCCTGGTAAACATGGAGCAGCTTTCGACATAAACTGCCCGAACCGCATACGAGAAGACCATAACGCCGAGGATCAGCCACGGAGCTGCCTTCCCCACTGCCTCTTCCGCAAGCCCTCCGGCATAGAAGGCCGACGAACCCAGGTCGTTGAGCACAATCGCAGCCGCACGCCAGAAGGAGATGAAGGTAAGCATCACCGACGACGCCACGACCAGGCGGACGCGGTTGGATTGCGGCATAGCGAGAGTTGGTTTGGAAAAGCCCATTATTTAGAACGTTGCCCTACGCCACCGCCGAACGAGCGCTCCCCACAAATATAGCGTCAAGTTCATCTCGCGCTATTAAAGAAAGTCACGAGGCGCGTTATAGATCTGTTCCCTTTGACTCATCTTTTTCAGAAAACACCAGCTGCAGATCCAGCAATATCGTGAGAATGACTACGAACAAAGAGCCAGTCATCCCGATAAAAAACAGGGGGACAAGAATCTTCGCCAATACCTGTGCCAGTGCGTTCATCGAGTCCTTATTGTAGCTGTGAAGTAGCTCAATGTTAGACTTCAAACGCGATGCGACAAATACCCCTGCGACTCTGGACCATGGCCGTACTATCCGGCGTCCTTCAGGTTTTGCCCTTTCCCATCGCGGGACCTACGCCTCTCTGGCGTACCGCCTTTTGTTGGATCGCCCTTCTGCCGCTCCTCTGGGCGCTTCTGGCTAACGATAAGACAGGACATCCACTTACCCTCATTCAGGGCGCATCTCTTGGTTATGCCTGCGGCTTTGTCTGGTACTTCGGAAACTGTTACTGGATCTACCAGACCATGTACCTCTACGGTGGTCTCGCCAAACCCATCGCCGTCGGCATCCTCGTTCTTTTCTGCCTCTACCTGGGCCTCTATCACGCATTATTTGGGACATTGATTGCCGCCTTTCGCAGACGCTGGGGCAATCAGGTCGCTCTTCTGCTGGTTCCGTTTGCCTGGGTTGCCGTAGAGCTCGCGCGCGCCCGCATCACCGGCTTGCCCTGGGATCTGCTCGGGATCGCTCAAATCGACAACCCGCTTCTAACGCTCCTCGCGCCCGTCACAGGAGTCTACGGACTCTCCTTCGTCATCGCCGCTGTCAACGCCCTCTGGCTCATCCGCATTCGTATCCGCGAGCGCCGCTACACCCGTCCTGCGCTCACCATCGCAGGAGTCGTCATCATTGTCTTCTACGTCGTAGGCCTGCGTCTCATCGCAAATCCGAAGGCCTCTCCCACGACAGCCACAGCAACGCTAGTCCAGGAAAACCTTGAAGTAGGAGCCGCCAACACCGGCCCACAGCCTTCAACCCAGCAGTTTCTCGAATCCTTCTCCTATCTCAGCCAGCATCCATCTCCACGATTCCTCCTGGGAATCCCGGAACTACCCGGCACGCCATCCGTCTATGTCATCCGCAAGCAGAACTCCGCAGCCGGAGCCGACTCCAGCGAATCAACGCCGACGCCGACCGATCTCATCGTCTGGCCAGAGTCCCCCGCGCCGTTTGAAGACATCGACCCGCAGTTCCGCGCAGCGATGTCCGCCTTGGCCCGCACCACACAAGCTCCCATCATCGTCGGCAACACCGGCTTCGAGCTCAATGCGACCGCAAAATCCGGCTACACCCCCTACAACCGAGCCTCATTCCTTACTCCAGAAGGCGCCTTCGCAGGCCACTACGACAAGATGCACCTTGTCCCCTTCGGAGAATACGTACCGTACAAAGAGTTTTTCTTCTTCGCGAAAAATCTCTTAAGCGAAGTAGGCCTCTTCGAACCCGGCAAAGAGCGCACCGTATTCAAAACCGGCGGCCACATCTACGGCGTCTTCATCTGTTACGAGTCCATCTTCGGCGACGAGATCCGCCAGCTCACCCAGCAGGGAGCCGATGTCCTCATCAACATCTCCAACGACGGCTGGTACGGCAACACCAGCGCCGCCTGGCAGCACCTCAATATGGTTCGCATGCGCGCCATCGAAAATCATCGCTGGGTACTTCGCGCCACCAACACAGGCGTAACCGTAGCCATCAATCCCGACGGCCGCGTCACCGCCGCCGCTCCACGCCACCAGCGCACCAGCCTCCGCGTCCACTTCGCCTACGAGCACGACCTCACCTTCTACGCCGCACACGGCGATCTCTTCGCCTACGCCTGCGCCTTCATCACCACACTTGCTTTCGCGTTCGGTCTCTCGCGCAAAGTTGCCGTAAACTAAAACTCATATGCTCTCTGATCTCGAATACTCGTACTCCCCGGTCCGCGACAAAGTGCGCGTTCTGCGGGAGTATCTTTGACTCCTCCCGTCTCCGCCGCGAACTAGCCACCATCGAAGAAAAAATATCCGACCCCACCATCTGGGCCGACGCCTCGCGTTCGCAGCCGCTGATGCGCGAACGCAAACGCCTCGAAACCCTACTGGCCGATGACACCGAACTCGCTCGCCGCTCCGACGACATCGAAGCCTACTTCGAACTGGCCAAAGAGGGCGAGAACACCGAGCCCGATCTCGCCCGCGAGATTCCATCTCTCGCCGACTTCGCCGACAAGCTCGAATCGAAGACCATGCTCTCCGAGGAGACCGACCCGCTCAACGCCATCCTCACCGTGCATCCCGGCGCCGGCGGTACCGAATCGCAGGACTGGGCCGAGATGCTCATGCGCATGTACATCCGATGGGGCGAGCGCCAGAACTTCAAGGTCGAGATCAACGAAATCCAGGATGGCGACGAGGCCGGCATCAAATCCGCGACCTTCACCATCACCGGCGACTTCGCCTTCGGTCTGCTCAGCGGCGAAACCGGCGTTCATCGCCTCGTGCGTATCTCGCCCTTCGACTCCGCCAAGCGTCGTCACACCAGCTTCGCCAGCGTCTTCGTCTCGCCAGAGATCGACGACGCCATCGTCATCGACATCAAGCCCGAAGACCTTCGCATCGACACCTACCGCTCCGGCGGCAAGGGTGGCCAGCACGTCAACACAACAGACTCAGCCGTTCGCATCACCCATATCCCCACTGGCCTCGTCACCGGGTGCCAGAACGAGCGCTCCCAGCACAAAAACAAAGAGCGAGCGATGAAGATGATGCGCTCCAAGCTCTACGAGTACGAGCTCGACAAGAAGAAGGCAACAGCCCGCAAACTCGAGGACTCAAAGCTCGACATCAAGTTCGGCTCACAGATTCGCAGCTACGTTCTCCAGCCCTATCGCATGGCCAAGGACCTTCGCACCCGCGTCGAAGTTGGCGATGTAGACAAGGTCCTCGACGGTGACCTCGAGCCCTTCATCCGCGGCTACCTGCGCATGCGTCGCGAAGGAAACTTCCCCGCCGAAGCAGCAGACGACGACTTGGACGAATAGAGCAGCTTCGCAGCAAGCGAATCCCACAAGGCAGCTAACCCAAGGCATACAAGGACTTGGAGTAATGCTGCCAGCCCCGGGCGTGTACCGGCGAACGATCGTAACAAAGACCCTGACCCGAACGGGGGATAGGTACTGAAAAGTACCAATGTCATTCTGATCACGTAGTTGTCGGTCCGCTAACGAGATCTGCAATGCAGCAGAAGCCCTCCCGGAGAGTCTCACTATGAATCAAGTTATCTTTGTGCTTTTCGCAATTCCCATTCTTTGCATCATCGTCATTGTTGTCAGCCAATTCAAAGATGAGATGTTCAAGAAGAAGTTTGTGATTGAACGTCGTAACAGAGCTAAGGGCACAGCTCTCGATCGTGCACCCGGTACGCCCGGTACACCCAACCGTCGCTACAGCGACTCTCAATCGCCGAACACCGAAAAGAACAGGATGCCCGAGTCATTGGTAGCCCGAGATGGTGGAATGTAGAAACCTCCGGCAGTTACTGATCCTTCATGGTCTGTAGCTCCTTTCTCACCCGTAACAATCACCGATCCAGGTTCTATCGTGTTGGGGATGACAATCGTCATCCCCAACACCTGACAGCCGACACTGTCCTTCTGGCACACCGTCTGGGATGCTTCCTCTAGCAACCCAATATCAGACAGGAGCCACATCGTGACGACCTCCACTTCCATCAAGCCTGACTACGGCATCGACGCCCCTGCCGTCATGCGCAACCTCTTTCTCGGCGGGGCGCTCTGCCTGCTGATCGCGATCTTCGCCCCGTCTCACCTCTCTCTCGGCCCCGTCTCTTTCGTCTGGTGTACCTTCTATTGGCCCGCCGGCTTTCTCCTAGCAGAAGCCTTTCTCTTTCTCCTCTACGTCAAATACGGCAAGTTTCGCCACCGCGACTTCATGCTCGCCATGCACACCTGGCGCGGCGATGAGAACGTGCTCGACGTAGGCTGCGGCCGCGGCCTCCTGCTCGCAGCAGCAGCAAAGCGCATCGCCGCTCTCTCTGGCACCGGTCACGTCACCGGCATCGACGTCTGGTCCAGCGTCGACATGGGCGGCAACTCTGCCGATGCCACCCGGCACAACCTCGACCTCGAAGGCGTCTCCTCTCTCTGCACTCTCATCAGCCAGCCAGCGCAGCAGATGCCGTTTCTCGACGCGACCTTCGACGTCATCGTCTCCAATCTCTGCCTTCACAACATCTACGACGCACCAACACGCCATCAGGCGCTCCACCAGATCGCCCGCGTTCTCAAACCCGGAGGCATCGCCCTCATCTCCGACTACAAGCGCACCAGCGAATACGCAAACGAACTCAGTAAGGCTGGCCTTATCGTCGAAAAGAAGCGCGGCAGTTTTCTTACTACGTTTCCACCGCTCACCGTCGTCGTCGCTCGCAAATCCATGTAACTCTCCGGCCCTCCCTGCATCCAATCCACGAAGCCACAGGGGGGAGGTGCCACGATGAGCGCACTCAAAGCAGCAGAGAGATCCAAAGCCGCCGCCGACGAACAGGCGCCCTTGCGTAAAGAGTTGATCGCCCTGCTCCAGGGCGGCCAGGCTCACCTCACCTTCGACGAGGCGATTAAAGAGTTCCCCGCCGGCCTCCGCGGCGCCGTTCCGCCCAATCTTCCGTACTCCGCCTGGCAGATCCTCGATCATCTCCGCATCGCACAGCGCGACATCCTCGACTTCTCCGCGCCGCCCACTGGCGGCTACCATCCCATCAAATGGCCCGATGCCTACTGGCCCAAATTCCACCAGCCTCCCTCGGCCCATGCCTGGGACGAAGCGATCGCTGCAATCGAACGCGACATGAAAAACTTCATCGCACTCATCGATAAACCCTCTACTGACCTCTACAAACCCTTTCGCTGGGGCGACGGCCAGAACCTCCTCCGCGAAGCCCTGCTCCTCGCCGATCACAACTCCCATCATCTCGGCGAACTCATCATCCTCCGCCGACTCTTAGGCATATGGCACAAGTAAACTCGCTCTCAGGACATCGAACGAAAAAATGAACGAATCGGAACTCATCCGCACCATGCTCTCGAACGCAAAGACCATCGCCGTAATCGGCCTCTCTGAGGTTCCGTCCAAGCCCAGCCACTACGTCTCCGCGTACATGCAGCAGCACGGTAGCAAGATCTACCCCATCAACCCATCCATCTCTCAGGTCCTCGGCGAAAAGTCCTACGCCAACCTCTCCGATCTACCCATCAAACCCGATATCGTCAACGTCTTCCGCCTTCCCAGGTTCATCCCTGCCATCGTCGACGAGATGCTCCGTCTCGGCCTCCCCAACCTCTGGATCCAGCAGGGAATCATCGACCTCGAAGCTGCCGCCAGAGCCCAAGCCGGCGGTATCCACGTCGTCATGGACCGCTGCATCATGGTCGAACACAGATCCTTGACATCGAAGTGACAAATAACCCGCTCGTAAAGCCATACAATTGATACCGATGAATATTCGCCGTCTTAGCACATCGCTGCTCCTCGCCTGCGCCCTTCTGTTCCGGCCCTCCGCAAACGCGCAGCTTCAGATGGTTGGCGATGGTGGCCCCGGCCCCGTCAAGGCCCAGCACCTCACCGCCGAACTCGTCTCGCTCTCTCCAAACATCGCTCCCGGCAAAACCCTCCAGGTCGGCCTCGTCTTCACCCTCGAAGAGCACTGGCACGTCTACTGGACCAACGCCGGGGAAGCCGGTTATCCGCCCAAGATCACCTGGACCCTTCCCGACGGAATCACTGCCGCCCCCATGCAGTTCCCCATACCCAGCCGTCTGCCCGTCGGCCCGCTGATGGACTTCGGCTATGAAGATGAAGTAGCTTTTCCGGTCCAGATCACCGCTGCGAGCTCCGTTAAGCCCGGCCCCATCCACCTCGACGCCGTCGTCTCATGGCTGGTCTGCCGCGAGAGTCTGCATCCCCGGCAAAGCCCACCTCGGCCTCAACCTCACCGTCTCCCCTGACGCCGCAGCTCCCCGCCAACCCACCGGCGCACTAGGCGAAGCCCTCACCCTCCTCCCTCAGCCCCTTCCGCCAAACGCAAAACTCACCGTCACCGGCGGCAAGACCGACTTCGTCCTCACCCTCACCACCGGCAACCGCGAGATGAACGCCGAGTTCTACCCCTTCGATCAGGATCAGATCGCCAACGCCGCCCCCCAGCAGATCGAATCACTCTCCGACGGAGTCCGCCTCCGCGTCCGCCGCGACGACACTCTCACCAAACTCCCCGCCAACCTTCACGGCCTCATCAAGCTCTCCGACAAGATCGCCTACGACGTCACCGCCCCAATCGTTCCCGGCGAGATCGCGTCGTCGCCAGCCTCCCGATCGCCCGTTGCGGCCACCAGCAGCGTCACCACGCTCACCGCCATCGGCCTCGCCTTCCTCGGCGGCATCATCCTCAACCTGATGCCCTGCGTCTTCCCCGTCCTCTTCCTCAAGGGCCTCGCCCTCGTGCAATCCTCCGGGCAGGAGCGCGCGCATCTTCGCAAACACGGCCTCGTCTACACCCTCGGCATTCTGGTCTCCTTCTGGACCATCGTCGGAGTTCTCCTCGCCCTCCGCGCCGGCGGCAGCCAGGCCGGATGGGGCTTCCAGCTTCAATCTCCCGTCTTCCTCACCCTGCTCGCCGCGGGCATCTTCTTCTTCGCCCTCTCCCTCGCCGGCCTCTTCGACATCGGCCTCTCCCTCACCAGCGTCGGCGGCGACCTCGCGCAAAAGCAGGGCTACACCGGCAGCTTCTTCACCGGAGTTCTCGCCACCGTCGTCGCTACCCCCTGCACCGCGCCGCTCATGGGAGCAGCCATCGGCTTTGCCCTCGCGCAACCCACCGGCATCACCTTCGCCGTCTTCACCGCGCTTGGCCTCGGCCTCGCCGCTCCGTATCTCCTTCTCAGCTTCCAGCCCGCGTGGACACGCATCCTCCCGCGTCCCGGCGCATGGATGGAGGTCTTCAAGCAACTCACCGCCGTCATCTTCTTCGCGACGGTCATCTGGCTCACCTACGTCTACGGCTCCCTCTTCGCAGGCGGCGTCAGCGCCAATCAAAGCGTCTACCGCGTCGCTCTCCTTCTCGGCTGCTTCCTTGTGCTCGCCGTCGCCGGCTGGATCCTGGGCAAATGGCCCGCTCGCTGGACCAGCACCATCGCTGCTATCCTCATCGCGGCCATCGGCCTCGCCATCCCGCTCTATCAGCCAAAAGACACCACCCTGGTCTGGGCTCCCTACTCGCAGCAAGCCCTCGACCAGGCCCGTGCCTCCGGTCACCCCGTCTTCATCGACTTTACTGCCGCCTGGTGCCTCAGCTGCCAGGTCAACGAGCGCCTCGTCCTCAAATCCTCCGACGTCCAGCACCAGTTCAGCAAAAACAACGTCACCCTCCTCCGCGCCGACTGGACCCAGTACGACGCCGCCATCACCCAGCAGCTAGCCTCCATCAACCGCAGCGGAGTCCCCACCTACGTCATCTACCCTGCACTGGTAAACTCCATGCCCGACGTCCTCCCCGAGCTCCTCACCAAAGACATCGTCCTCACCGCCCTCGAAAAGGACACCAAAAAATAAACCCGCCGACAGACGAGCAAGACAAACAGCAGATCCGGACTCTCATCGACGCGTGGGGCGAAGCCTCCGCCGCCGGTGACCTCACTGCGCAACTCAACCTCATGACGAAGGACGTCATCTTCCTCACTCCGGGCAATCCACCCATGCACCGCGACCAGTTCGCCATCGGCTTCAAAGCGATGATCGCCGTCGTCAGCCTCGCCTGCCGCTCCAACATCCAGGAGATCACCATCCATGGCGACCTCGCCGTCTGCTGGAACCTCCTCGAGGTAGATTTCACGCCAATCCAGGGCGGCGAGACCATCAAACACGCAGGCCACACCCTCACCACGCTCCGTCGCGGCGCCGACGGCCAGTGGCGCATCTGGCGCGACGCCAACCTCCTCGCCCTCGTCTAGCGCAGGTTTGCACCGCTGCCCTTTTCGTCGCTAGAAGTGCAGAATTCTTCAGTGATTAAAAGACAACTGCATAGTCTGCATCGATGACGCAATACTCGGCGAAATCCAGCTGCAGACGAATGGATTCGCAGACTTCAACACGCAGGCAGCCAAGGAAGGTACCTTCTAGCAGTTCATGAAGATCGTCAGCGCAGCCGGGCTGTACGCCTATGATCGGGTTGAATGTCAGTTCATAGGATTGGAAATTGGAGATGCGACCACCGTGTCGCAGAATCAAAACGGGAGAAGGCATTTGTCACCTCAATAGTCTTCGCTCCCGGGCGAGACTTAATTGTACTACTCAGGTTGATTCACTCTGTTTCGACGGAATCTGGATGGTTAGCCTTGCCGTTCATCCACGCCTTTACTCACCGCGCTTTCCAGCCTTAATCCGAGCAATCTCCTCCATCCGTTGCGCCAACAACTTCTCCCGCCCCTCACCGGTAGGAACGTAATACCGCCGCCCCGCCAACCCCGCAGGCAGACACTCCATATCCGCCACGCGCCCCTCCACGTCATGCGCGTACTGATACTCCCTGCCATAATCCAGCTCCTTCATCAGCTTCGTAGGAGCGTTCCTCAAATGCAGCGGCACCGGCTCCGCAGCCGTAGCCTCAATATCCGCCTTCACCGCTCCATAAGCCGTATAAACCGCATTCGACTTCGGAGCGAGCGCGAGATAAACCACAGCCTGCGCCAACGCGAGCTCACCCTCCGGATGCCCCAGAAAGTGCATCGCATCCTTCGCGCTCAAACAAAGATTCAGCGCCTCAGGAGCAGCCAGCCCAATATCCTCCACCGCCATCCGCACCACGCGCCGGGCAACATACATCGGGTCTTCCCCCGCTTCGAGCATCCTTCCCAGCCAGTACAGCGCAGCATCCGCATCCGAGTTCCTCACACTCTTATGCAGCGCCGAGATAATGTCATAGTGCTGCTCGCCTCGTTTGTCATACAGCAGCACCCGCCGCTGCAGCGCCTCCGCCGCCAGCGCCTTCGTAATCAGCTTCTCTCCGCGTCCTTCCGCCAGCTTCGCCGCCACATCCAGCGCATTCAAAGCGTTCCGCGCATCCCCGCTCGAATACGAAGCAATCGTAGCCAGCGCGTCCTCCTCCGCTGCAACCCCTGAAGCCCCAAGCCCGCGCTCAGAGTCACCCAACGCCCGCTTCAGCAATCGAACAACCTGCTCCTCCGTCAGAGCGACCAGCGTATAAACGCGACACCGCGACAACAGTGCGGCGTTGATCTCAAACGAAGGATTCTCCGTCGTCGCCCCAATCAACCGGATCGTCCCTCGCTCCACATAGGGCAAAAACGCATCCTGCTGCGCCTTGTTGAACCGGTGAATCTCATCCACAAACAAGATCGTGCGCGACCCGAAGCTGGCTGCCTTCTCCGCCTCCACCATCACAGCCTTGATCTCTTTAATCCCGGACATCACCGCCGAGAACTCAATAAAACTAGCCTGCGTCATCTGCGCAATAATCTTCGCGAGCGTAGTCTTCCCCGTCCCCGGAGGCCCCCAGAAGATCATCGAAGTCGGATCATCCCTCTCAATCGCCAACCGCAGCGGCTTACCGGCCGCGAGCAGATGCTCCTGCCCCACATACTCGTCGAGCGTCCGCGGCCGCATCCTCTCCGCCAGCGGAGCCGTCCGCAACCCGCGCCCCGCAGAACTCACCGGCGATGTATCAAACAAACTCATCTTCTACCTCAACTTCGTGTAACCAGCAGGCTGAAGGCCTGCGCTACTCTAGCCTGGGGCAGCGCCCCAAGTAGCGAACCCATACGGATTGGCGGGCTGCAGGCCCGCGCTAAAAACTCCTACCGTCATCAATCTCCCCGTTGCCGACTCGCCTCATACAACAACAAACTCCCCGCCACCCCCGCATTCAAACTCTCCACCGGCCCAGGGCAGGGAATCGTCACCCGCGCATCGCACATCCCCAGCCAGTCCGCCGCCAACCCCGCGCCTTCATTCCCAATCAAAACCGCACAACCTGCCACAAAACTAAACTCCCGCGCCGAAACCACGCCATCACTCTCAGCCCCTACAGCCGCAACCAAACGCACTCCGCGCTCTTTCAACTCTTCCAACTCAGATGCCGTCACCCCAACCACCGGCACCCGAAACACACTCCCCACACTAGCCCGCAGCGCCTTCTGGTTCCACGCACTCACCGTCCCCGCCGTAGTCAAAACCCCCGCAGCCCCAAAAGCCTCCGCCGACCGCACCAGCGTCCCCAGGTTTCCCGGGTCCTGCAACCCCACCGCAACCAAAATCAAAGCCGAGCTAGAAGAAGCACTCCCGATAACATCCCCCACCGAAAACACCGGAGGCACCAGCATCGCAGCCACCCCCTGCGGCGACTGCGTCTCCACCAAACTCCCAAACACCTCATCCGTCAGCCGCAGCACCTCCACCCCACGCGGCACCATCGTCGGCACCGCACGCCGCTCACTCACAAAAACCGTCTTCAACACCATCCCACTGCGCAGCGCCTCTTCCAGCAGATGGTCGCCCTCAATGCCAATCAGCCCTCCACTCAGCCGCGCGTGGCCCTGAAACGCCGCCCGCAGCTGCTTCACCCGCGCATTCGCCCTGCTCGAAATCACGTCCAGACCCATCGGAGAATCTTATCCTTATCCTCCATCGCTCGCGTTTCCTCTCGCCTCGTCTTATCTACTAGAATGAAAGCAAGCATCAAGAAAAAGCCCCACCGCAGGTAGAGTCAACGTTTTTGTCAGGAAGACTTTGCACCGAAAAGAAGCCCGCGACGTCTCAAAGTCCAGACCTAAGTCTTTTCGATGGAAGACTTTGCGCAATAAAGTACCAGGGGTACGCCCCGCTAACAGGAGCCAGCACTTGACGGCCGAAACCCTACGCATTCATCCCGACGAACCCGAACCCTCGCTCATCGACTACGTCGCCGCCAGCCTCAACAGCGGCCACGTCGTCGCCCTCCCCACCGACACCTTCTACGGCCTCGCCGTCGACCCCGTCAATCTCCGCGCCGTCGACCGCATCTACGAGCTCAAAACCCGCGCCCGCCACAAGCCCCTGTCGCTCCTCATCGCCGAAGTAGCCCAGGCCTACGAGCTGGCCCGTCAACTCGACTCCGCCTTCGATCGTCTCGCCGAAAAGTTCTGGCCCGGTCCTCTTACCATCGTCGTCAAAGCCGGCAGCCGGCTTCCCCTCCGGGTCACCGCCAACACCGGCAACCTCGCCCTCCGCGTGCCCGAAGCGGCCATTCCCCGTGCCGTCGTCAGCCGCCTCGGCCTGCCCATCACCGCCACCTCGGCCAATCTCTTCGGACGACCCGAATGCACCTCCGCAAACGGTGTCCGCGAGCAGCTGGGCGACGAGCTCCCCCTGATCGTCGACGGCGGCCCCACCGCACGCACCTCCCCCACCACCATCGTCGACCTCTCCGGCGGCGGCAACTCCTGGATGATCCTCCGCGAAGGTGCAATCCCAACCCATGAGATTGCCCTGACCCTCCAACACTAGAAAATCGATCCTGCGTAGACTGCCGATAACCTTGCCTCGAGCGTTTCAGTCCGACCCTGTAAACTAGCTCGACGCAACAATTGCGTCTTTGGCAAGTCTCCCGGCTATCACGACCGCATTTGTTTTCCATGCAACATGGTTCTCTCGACACGATGATCGCCCCCTCCTCCAATCTGCGCAGAGGCACCTCCCGCGGGCTCTTCCTCCGAAGACTGCTCGGAGTCATCCTGCTGATTGCCACCGCGTGGTGCATCTGGGTCTATCAACAGATCGCCGCCGTCGCGAACCAGGACAACGCCCAGCCCGCCGACGCGATCGCCGTCTTCGGTGCAGCCGAGTACTCCGGCCATCCATCGCCGGTCTTTCACGCCCGGCTGGATCACGCCGTCGAGCTCTACCGGAAGCAGATCGCCCCGCTCGTCATCACACTCGGCGGAGGCACCGATAAAGACTCCGGCAACACCGAAGGCGGCGTCGGCCGCGACTATCTCCTCGCAAACGGCATCCCCTTTGGCAGCATCATCGCCGAAACCCGCTCTATCGATACCGAGCAGCAGGTTCACCGCCTCGCCGCCATAGCCCACGAGAATAACCTGCACCACATCGTCGTCGTCTCCGATGGAACCCATCTCTTCCGCATCCGCCAGCTCTGCGAAGATGCCGGCCTCGACGTCTACACCTCACCCCGCCCCCCGGTCGGCCACATCAGCAACTACGACCTGGCCTTGAGATACTTTCACGAGATCGTCAGCTACACCGCCATCCGTCTCAACCTCAACGCCAGCTGGCTGCACAGCTGGGTCGAAGGCAAGCCAGACCTCTAGTACTAAAAAGCAATCCGGCGTTGCGCGAGCAACCAGACGTAAGGAACCGTCGCGGCGAAAAGTGTGGAGCTGAAGTTGACGAGATCATTTCCTAGCCATCCCCGTCGCTCCACGGTTGCGCCTAACAAACTGTCGAAGAACAATCCCGCACAAGCCGCTGCAAACACGAGCACTTTATCCTGCCAAAGCGCGTGATGAAACGAGCCTGCTGCCACGACAAAACCTGCTGAGACCATCCCCGCCACAGTTCCCGCTAAACTCACCCCGCCATCCTGTCCACTCGGAACCCGACGAAGCGTATTGAGCATCCATGTCGGACCACCAAGCGCCTGCCCGATCTCAGACGAAACAGTATCGGCAGTAGCTTCGGCCAATGCAGCGATACATCCGTCGTACCATCCAACCAAAACGCAAAGTGCCGCGACACCCAGATTCGCGACGATCTGCGAAGCACGTCTTCCGCTCCGTGCCTCTGCAACCCCCCGACTCTCTTTTTTCTTTCTGCCGAAACGAGTTGCAGCGAAGGTGAGCACAAAGAGCGCAATAAGTGCAGGAATCGCCGGACGATAGACCGGTAAAGGATCAAATCCCGTCCAGACAATGGGAGCCCGCGCCAGAATGGAGCAGACCAGGAATCCAACACCGGCAGCTGGCAGAGTTGCCGAACGCAACAGCCAGACCACCACCGCGAACGCCAGGCTACACAGCAGCGGAACAGCAGAAGCTGTCGTCAGCGGCCGATAAACTTCTGCCGCGCCCACAACAAGCAGTGGCACCACCACCCCTACCAGCACCCGAGACTGCAACCGATCCCGCGCCTCTGGAATCGCCTTCCGCCAGCCCGTATCTCCCTCGACCCCTTGCATTTCCTCACCCATTGCCCTGCCTCGTGCGTCTAATCATTTACAATCAACTTTGAGCATAGCCAACACCGGCACCATCGTGGGAGTAGTTTTGCACTTAGCAAGAATCGAAGCAGAAGGAAACACCCAGTCGCGGCCAAGCCGGCGCACCGTTCGGTCCGTAGCGCAAGCTCTCCGGTCCGTATCCAGGTTCGCTGTGGCAGCCGCAGTCCTCGTACAGGTTATCGGCTGCGGCAATACCTACCGCCCCGTCGTCAGCGCTATTAACCCGGTCGGCCCCGCAGCGCAGCCGCAGAAGTTCGCCGTGGCGATCTCTTCTACCGGCACCACCGCTAACCCGACCGCTGGCCTCGTTACCTTCGTCGACTTTGCCGGAGATACCGTTCTCATTACAGCCAACATCGGCGTTGACCCGTACTATCTCATCCTCAACACGGGCGGCAGCGTCGGTTACACGCTTAACAGCGACCACACTCTCACCACCTTTGACGTCGACACGGCGCTCCTCACCAGCAACATCAACCAGACCACTCTTCTTCCTGGCGCCAATCCGGCCAGCATCTTTCCCGAAGGCGCCAACACCTATGTCGCCGACCCCGGACAGAACGTTGTCTCGCAGTTCACCGGCGGTTTAGCCCTTAGCCTTCAGCAGCAGCTCTCTATCAACACTGCCTTCAGCCCGATCTACACGGTAGGCATCGCCAGCGCTCCACGCAGCTACGTGATCAGCCAGCGCGTTGGCGGCGGACCGGGCCAGGTCTCTACCATCGAGACAACGAGCAACACGCTCGATCCCAATCCGATTCAGGTAGGCGCGGGTCCCGTCTACGGTGTTATGACAGGCGATGCCAAACGTGCCTTCATTCTTAACCAGACCGATGGCACAGTGAGCGTCATCAACGCACAGACAAACCTGCTCGACGTTGTGCCTGCGGGAGCTACCAACCCGATCAACGTCGGCCCTTCGCCGCTCTGGGCAGACTTTGCTCCAACCCTCAATGAGCTGGTTGTGGCGAACAAAGGTGACGGTGTTCACCCAGGCACGCTCAGCATCATTAGCATTCCCCTTTGTTCGGCCGCTGCTCTCCCATCCAATCCCAACTGCGATCTCAATAATCCAGTCGACGCAGTTGGATTCGGTACTGTTCTGGCAACCGTGCCGGTGGGTATTAATCCCGTCATGGTTGGCGTCCTGCAGGATGGTACTCGGGCCTACGTCCTTAATAGCGGCGATCCCACTCTGCCCTGCGCAGGAACAGGAGTTACCGGCCCCTCTACAGGTTGCTCGGTATCTGTCATCAACCTCACGACTAATACCGTCACAGCTACGATCCCACTCGTCGTCAATCCTCCGGGTGTCGGTCTTCCCACAACGAACGGCCATCCAAGCTACATAGCCGTTACCACCGGCACTCCTACCGGCAAGGTCTACGTGACGTCGCCCGAGTCGAACTTCATGACGGTCATTCGAACCGATATCGATGCAGTTGACACCACCGTTCCGCTGCAGGGTAATGGCATTGCAGTTCGCGTGACAGCACCCTAAATATCCGCAGTTCAACAGCTATTTCAGACGACAACAAACAAAAGAGCCATCCTGCAATCGGATGGCTCTTCTATTTGCTTGCCAAGTGTTTTGCGGGTTATTCCCCAACCATAAGAATGGGCATCGTCGGTGTCGCGGCTCCGCCCTCATCCTCTACTGTTACGCCGAAGGCCTTCGCCTCAATCCCCTTTGGCAACGGAGGCATGATCACACTTGCATTGCCACGGTCGTCCGGCCGGAAGGTTCCTGCCGGAATCGGATTCTGCCCCGCTGCTGCTGGAATCAACCAAAGCTCATACGTCTTGGCAGGTTGCAATGGCCCCAGATTACTCGCAAGAAAGATCAACGTTCCTTTATTTGCAACGTACGTCGCGCGCCCGCTTGGCAAAGCTGCAGTCTGGCCCTTTGTGACCAGCGTTACTCGCATCGCCGAACTGTCGGTCATCGCATCCAGCACCTGTCGAGCTGACGCCGCATCCGCTGTAAGGTGGTCAATCTGGGTCGCCTGCGCCAGCGCGGTGCTCTGCAAAGCTTCGCGCTGGTGGTAGAAATCTCCTGCCGTTACTGTCAGTCCAGCCGCGACTGCCCAGCCGATCCAGGGCAACGCTTTGCTGACTAGGCTGCGCTGGGGCGGTTCATCTTCGGTTAGGTAATCCCCACTGCCAAGCCCGAGTCCAAGTCCACTCCGAGGGGTCTCATGCACTGCCTCATCCTTACGCATCGTGTCTGCAGCGGGCGGAGCAGTTTGGCCTGGAGGTTCCGGCTCAGCCGCACGAACCTCTGGTACAGCAGGACGATCGATCGGAATCGCTCTCTTCTCCCGAGCCACCTGCTTCAGCAGCCGATCTCGCGACTGAGTTGGTGGGGAGTGCATATCAGTTGTAAGTGCGTAGGCCGCCAGGTCGCCTTGTATCTCGGCCAATTCCTGTCGTGCCTCTGCTGACTGCTCCAGATGCACCGCGACGTCCGCAGTCTCTTCCTTCGAGAGTAGCTGCATGGCAAACAGCGCCAGATCTTCCGACGTAATTTTTCGCTGTTCGCTCATGCGGTAAATGCCTTTCTCAGCGAGTTCAGCGCGCTGCGTATTCTCGTCTTCACTGTACCCAGCGGATCGCCCGTTATCTCCGCGATCTCCGAGTGAGTCAGCCCGTCAAAAAACGCCATCTCGAGCGTCTTACGCTGTTCTATCGGCAGCAGCACGATCACCGACCGCGCCTTTTCCATTAAACTATTCCGCTCTGCTTCATTTGCCAGATTGTAGTTCGAAGCCAACGCCATATCGTCGACTTGCTCCGTCGGCCGTTTTCTTCGCAACGCGTCGATGGAGCGGTTTCTAGAAACTACCGCCAGCCAGCCGCCAAGACTTCCTCTCGTTGCAACAAAGCTATCTGGATTGCGCCATATCTGCATAAAAACTTCCTGTAAAACGTCCTCAGCAGAGGACGGATCCCGCAGCACTCGTAACGCAACCGAGTACACAACCTTCGAGTAACGGTCGAACAGCGACGCCATGGCGGACTCATCGCCACTCTGCACCAACGCCAACAGCGCAGCGTCATCCTGCGTCGAAGGTGGTGGAGAGTTCACGAGTCCCGTTTCTCTATACATAAAACGCACCTGAACCTGAAACAGATTGCACTAACTTCAAGTATTTACGATGGCTGGCACACATTGGCCCAACACCTGAAACACTGTTGAAAGCGATACCAGTCTAACCTTACCCGAAAAAAGAGCGAATTGAGGGTCATTCTCCCTTCGGTCGACGGGAAGCCTCTCATTGATAAACCATGAAAAGATAGAGGCAGGACTTTTCCTCTTTTTTATTAGAGGTCGAAACCCAAGAATGACGAATCCCCCAAAAGAGCGCCACGAAAAGATCCGCCTCGACAAGCTCCTCGTCGACCAGGGACATGCTGCCTCCCGCGAGCGTGCCCAGGCCTTAATCCTCGCCGGCCGCGTTCTTGTTGAAGAGCAGCGCATCGATAAACCCGGCACCTCCGTCGCTGCTACTGCTGCCATCCGCCTCCTCGGCTCCGACCTCAAATATGTAAGTCGCGGAGCGCTCAAGCTTGAGCACGCCCTCGCCCGCTGGTCCATTGTTCTCACCGGTCTTTCCTGCGTCGACATAGGGGCCTCGACCGGCGGCTTCACCGATTGCATGCTACAGAGTGGCGCCGCCACCGTCCTGGCCGTCGACACCGGCTACGGTCAGATCGCCCAGAAGCTTCGCGACGATCCACGCGTCACTTTACGCGAGCGCACCAACGCCCGCCTCCTCACGCCCGGTGAACTGCTCGTACCATCAAAGCCAGCACCAGCTTTCTTCGCGATGGATGTATCTTTCATCTCAGCTACCCTCGTCCTCCCGGCGGTTCTCAGCGCCCTCAGCACGCAAGACCAACCATGGCAGGGCGAAGCGGTCATCCTCATCAAGCCCCAGTTCGAAGCTGGTCGAGTCAATGTCGGTAAAGGGGGCATCGTTCGCGACCCTGACGCACGGCAGTCTGCCATCGATCGTGTCAAAGATTGCGTAGTGGATCAGCAGGGAACTGGCATCGAGATCATCGACTCTCCCATTCTTGGCATGGAAGGAAATCAGGAGTATCTCCTTCACGCCACCTTCGCGTTATGAAGCTTGACAAAGTCTATGACTGAAACCAGCCTGAGGCAAAGAATCAGTAAATCAGGAAGCGCTGCCATTTACACTAGACAGCAATGCTCCAGGCCGCCATCATCTCCAAGCCTCAGAAACCGGAAGTCGCCGGCATCCTGCGCGATCTCATTGCATGGCTCGAAGCACGGCACTACGGCTATCTGCTGGACCCCGACAGTGCCGCCTACATCGCGGCTCCAAATCCGATCGAACGTGTCGATCTGCCGAAACACAGGCCAAACCTTGTCATTGTGCTCGGCGGGGACGGCACACTGCTCGCCGCGGCCCGAGCCTTCGCACGCACCACCACTCCAATTCTCAGCGTGAACCTCGGCTCGCTCGGCTTTCTCACTGAGATTCCGCTCTCTGATCTCTACTCCACCCTCGATGACTGGTGCGATAACTGCGCAGACATCGAAGTTCGAAGCATGATGCACGCTGAGCACATGCGCGGCGGCAAAATCATCCGCGAGTGGGATGCGCTCAACGACGTCGTCATCGCGAAGGGCACTATTGCGCGTATGGGCGACTTCTCCGTCGACATCGATCATCAGCCCGTTGCAACCTTTCGGGCCGATGGCGTGATCATCTCCACTCCAACCGGTTCCACCGCGTACAATCTCGCTGCTAACGGCCCTATTGTGATGCCCAGTGTGAATGCAATGCTGGTCACCCCTATCTGCCCGCACCTGCTCACTATCCGCCCCATCGTTACGCCTGGCGAATCCACCATCAACGTTCATGTTGTCGGTGTTCCTAACGAGATATACCTGACGGTTGATGGGCAGGAGGCGATTGAGTTGCAGTTGGGCGACTATGTTCACTGTCAGCGCTCCGAGGCCAGTGTTCGGCTTTTGCGGCACAAGCCGAATGGTTTTTTCAGCGTTCTGCGCTCCAAACTTAAGTGGGGCGAACGGTAGTTTTTATTTTGGGGCGGTGAGTAGGCGTTTTTACAGGAGTATTTGCGATTTCAACCGCGTTTTTTGATGGTTTTTTGTGGTCAAAACGTGGTTGGTTTGTGCATTTTCGTGGTTTTTCGACGCACTTACTTGTGGTTCTAAAAACATGCCACTTTTTGAAGATATATTTTCGATTTTTTCCACAGGCTAACGGCGGAGGGTGACCATGGGGCCGCCGACGGGATGGCAGAAGACCTTGCCGTGGCTGAGGGCGATCTTGCGCTGGGCGAGTCCGGCCATCTCGGGGTCGTGGGTGACCATGACGATGGTGTGGCCGTTGCGGTGGAGATCCTGGAGGAGTTCGGCGACGATGGTCTGGTTGGCGGCGTCGAGGTTGCCGGTGGGCTCGTCGGCGAGGAGGATGGGCGGGTTGTTGATGAGGGCGCGGGCGATGCAGACGCGCTGCTGTTCGCCGCCGGAGAGCTCGCTGGGGAGATGCGAGATGCGATCGCCGAGCCCGACCTTCTGCAGGGCCGTGCGGGCTTCGGCTTCGTCGGTCATGGAGTGGAAGTACTGGGCGAGCATGACGTTCTCGATCGGCAGACAGGTACGGGATGAGGTGGAACTGCTGGAAGATGAAGCCGATCTTGTCGGCGCGGAAGCGGTCGAGCTCGGTGGCGCTCATGGAGGCGACGTCGACGTTGTCGATTTTGAGTTCGCCGGCGGTGGGGCGGTCGAGGCAGCCGATCAGGTTGACGAGGGTGCTCTTGCCGGAGCCGGAGGGGCCGGTGATGGCGACCCATTCGCCGGCGACGATGGAGAAGGTGGCGTCGGCGAGGGCGCGGACGGTGCCGCCGTGGCCGGAGTACTCGCGGGTGACGTGGCTGAGGGCGATGACGGCGCAGCCGGGACGGGTGGCTCCTGAGAGGTCGATCAGCGGCTGGTCGATATGGAGTTTAACTTCGCTCACGCTCTTTATCTTCTCATTCTCTCTTGTCATTCGCCTTTGAGCAGAGCTGCGGGTTGCAGCGTTCGTAGAACGCGGACGGGAAGAAGCGCTGCCAGCGCTGCAATGGCGAGGTTGAGCAGAAGCACCATGGGGAGCACAGAGAGGTGCGGTAGGGTTGCGGTGTGGAAGTTGCCTTTGCTGATGGCCCATGCAGCGGTGGAGCCGACGACAAAACCCGCAACGACGCCTGCGAGTGCGAGGACGAAGGCCTCGAGCAGGAACATGCGGATCAACGTACCCTGGGAGCCGCCGAGAGCCTTCATGAGGGCGAAGTCGCGGCGGCGTTCGAGCACGGAGGAGGAGAGCGTGGCGAGCACGCTGACGGCGACGGTGAGGGCGATGAGCAGAACGGCTCCGAACATGAGCGCGTGGGTGCGGTCGACGATTCTGGATTCGCCTTCGACGAGCTGGCGGACGGGCTGGATCTGCAAGTTTGGCAGAGCGGACTGAAGCTGTGCGAGGGTGGCTTCGATTTTTTTGGCTCCGGCGGGAATCTGCAGCTCAATGACGCTGGGGCTGACTCCGGTCCAAGCGGTAAAGGTGGAGAGTGGCACGTAGATGCGGCTGTCTTCGTCACCACCTGTGGTGAGGCGGCCTGACTCTTCGAGGGTGATGGGTTTGTTTGCGTAGCTGAGGGTGATGTTCGGTTTGTTGCCGAGGACGTTGGCTGCGCGCTGGCCGACCAGGGCTGCTTTGGTGGTGGAGGGGTTGGTTGATTGGTTGACCTGCCACCAGGAGTTGAGTCTGCGTGCGGCTGCGAGGTCGGTGCCTGCGACGACGATGGGGGTTCCGGTATCGGTGATGGCGACGGCGTAGGCGAACTGCGCTGCGAGCGCATCCGGGCCGGCGATCTGTTGGGCGATCTGTTGCACCTGGGCTAGAGCGTTGGGCGGCAGGGAGGTGCTTGTGGGCGCGGTCACGACTATGTTTGCGCCGAAGCTGCGGAACTCTTTGTGGAGTTTTGTGTCGAGGTCGGCGTAGAGGGTCAGGAGCGCTGTGGCTACGCCTGCGGAGACTGTGAGGGCGATGAGTGCGGAGATGCTGCGGGCGCGGCGGTGTATGAGGGAGCGGCGGAGGATTCCGGTGAGGCTTAGCTGCTTCATGCTGTCACCGATTGTGCCAGGGCTGTGGCGGGGTTTAGATGGGCGGGGTCGGATCGCTTCGCGATGGGGCACCCCGTCTCGTGGTTGGAAGGTTTACGTCCCACCCTTCGCGGTGAGGCTGCGAAGGATGGGGCACCCGGACTTTTGTGGCGGTGTGTGGATTGGGTCATGCGTCCTCGCGGAGGATGGCGGAGGGCTGCATACGGAGCGCGGTACGGATGGAGGGCGTGCTTCCAGCGATGGCGACAGAGAGAGCGAGAGCAACGACTACGGGGAGAAGGATGGGGATGAAGATGGATTCGGTTCCGCCTCCGTCGCCGTGGAAGATGCTGGAGCCAAGCCAGGCGGCCAGGCCCGAGCCGGCGAGATAGCCGAGAGTTCCGGCTAAGATGGCGAGCAGGCCGGTTTCGGCGTAGAAGAGAAGTGCGATTGCGCCCTTGCTTGCTCCGAGGGAGCGCATGAGGCCGATCTCGCCGCGCCGCTCGAGGATAGCGGTGGCCATAGCTGCGGAGACGGCGAAGCCTGCAGCGAGGAGCGCGGCCGCGCTGATGAGCCACATGAGGCCGGAGATGCGGTTGAGGACGTTGCCTTCGGATTGTTCGACGCGGCGGACCTGCTCGGCCTGTGCGCCGGGGATGGCTTCGCGGATCTGATAGGCGATGGAGTTGGCGTAGGGGCGACAGTACCAGATCTCGTGCTGTTGAGGTGAGAGAGTGTCGGGGTCCTTGCGGGCGAAGGCATCTTCGGGTTTGGTGCGGGCGGAGATCTCTACTCGGGAGATCGCATCGGGTAAGACCAAGAAGTCTTGAACATCTTCCAAATCCATCAGAGCAGAATTGTCCGTTTGATCACCTGTGCTGACGATGCCCACGACGATCAGAGTTCGAGGTCTGATCGCGTGATCAAGGACGAAGGACGAATAATTGCCGTCGTCCTTTTTGAGGTAAACGACATTGCCGCCGACGGAAGCTCCAAGCGATGCAGCGAGCTTTGATCCGAGGACAACTTCACTCGCGTCCGCTACCCCACCTTGGGCCACTTGCCATTCAACTTCCACCACGGATGCAAAGACACCGCTCCTCCAGGAATCGAGGAATTGTTGCCGAAGCTATATCCGGTTATTTGCGCCCGCAGGAAGCTACGATCAACTGAGTTTTCCAGCTTTCCTTTGAATGTGAGCTCTGGACTCATGCCTGTGATGTTGTTCGCCCAGAAGATGGTTTTTAGTTTGGCGAGGTCGCTTTCTTTCAGGTAGGTGCCGGTGGAGGCTGGTTTGATGTCGACTCCGCCTACTTTGACTTCAAGCTGGTCGGCCTTTGGGTAGAGGATGATGTTTGCGCCGTAGACGGCTAGTTCTTTGTGGATGCGGTCGCCGATGGTGGTGGCGAGCGCAAGCATCGCTGTTACCGCTGTTGTGCCCAGGAGAACTGCGATGCCGGCCAGCATCTTGCGTCGACGCTGCCGACGGAAGCTCTCCATGAGCAGGCGAAAGAACATCAGTTGGCCTCCCTGGTGTCACGGCTGGGGAAGAGGTTACATCCCACCCTTCGCGATGAAACTGCGAAGGATGGGGCATCCGGTTTTTTGGGGTTGAGAGAGGAAGGCGGTCCGCTTGCGCGAATGCCCACCTTAGCGCGATGAAACTGCGCGAAGATGGGGCACCCAGATCTGTGAGCGATAGGGGGCATTCTTAGCGCTCGAAGACCGGGGCTAGTTCGCGGAGACTGGCGGCCTGAATGGTGAGCTGGCCGCCGCTGATAGTGGATTTCAAAGGGATCGGATTGCATCCGCCTTTTTTGCCCATCGATGCGGCGTTGAGGGGTGAGGCGCACATCTTGCAGGTGATGCCCTGATCGCCGATGTAGAAGCCGACGGGGCCGCAGATCTGACAGGCGTCAGCGACAGAGACGATGGTGCCATCGGGTTTCTTGAAGAGGAGGAAGCGGACTTCGACGTTGCCGCCTTTGCCGTCGTCGATGTGAACGCCGAAGCGGTGCAGCTTGTCGTCGTTGACGTCGGCGAGCGGCAGCGTAACCTGCGAGCCGACGAGTGTGACCGCGGCGGTGGGCGAGAGGGCGGTGGAGCTTTTGACGTAGATGAACTCTGCCGTGGAGAGAAAGATGAAGAGGAAGCTGGTGATGACGACGGCGGTCATCCACATCTTTTCGCGGCGCTGGGTCCATTCGGCGCGGCGGCGGTCTGCCGGGGTGGCGGTGGCAGCAAGAGGGACGGGAGCGCGGCGCTTGTACTCCAGGAGCATCATGAGGCCGGCGAGGGCGAGCATGGTGATGAAGAAGAAGAGGTCGTTGCGGACGATGGGGCCGATGAGGCGCATCTCGGTGGTGTTGGAGGGGAGGACACCGTTTTCGCTGAGCTCGTGCAAGCCGCTGACGATGAGCTGGAAGGCGACGAAGTAGAGGATGACGGTGGTGACGCGGAAGAAACGCTGGAGGTTGATCTTGACGCTGCCACGGATGAAGAGCACGCCGAAGACGACGGCGACGGCGATGCCGAGGAGAGTTCCGGTGAAGCTGAGAAGCTCAGTGGAGTTGAGCGTGACGGCGGAGAGGATGAGAACGGTCTCGACACCCTCGCGAAGGACGAGGAGAAAGACGAAGAAGAAGAGGCCGGTCTGTGAGACTCCCGCGGGGCCGGTGTACTTCGCTACTTTTTCTTCGATGGAGCCCTTCATGGTGCGAGCGGTGCGGTGCATGAACCAGATCATGCTGATGACGAATGCCGCCGCGGCTAACATGACCCAGCCTTCGACGATGTCGGAGTTGTACTGAGTGCGGGCGACAACGATGGCCACCGCTACGCTGGCAGCGACGGCGGCACCGAGAGCCCAGAAGACGGTCCGCTTCAGCTCCGGCCGCCCGATTTTGCCGAGGTATGCAAAGACGATCCCTACGATCAGCGCCGCTTCCACCCCTTCGCGGAGCGTAATGATAAATGCCTGCAACATAACGTCTTTCTCTTCTCTGGGAAGGTAGCCTGGGCACCGCGAACGGTCGTCACCCAAAGCCGGTCTCCACGAACCTGAGATGTCCCTCGGTCCTTATCCAGTGTATTGCGGACTAAATTGGTCGTCAATCGGCAGGCAGCACAAGTTTTCGTTCAGCTAGCCGAGGACGACGATCGGTTGCATCAGGGTGCCGGCGATGCGGCGGCCTATGGCAAGCAGATCAGTTGGCGTGGTGAAGATTTTGATGAGAGGAGCGGAGGAGAAGTCGGGCAAGTTGACCTGCATGCCATTGCGAAGGCGGCCAGCCAGTTGCTCGTCGATGGTGATGGAGGGCATCTCGGGCAACAGCGTCCTGGGATGTGGCAGCAGCGCCTCAAGCTCGACGACTGAGGCAGCCTTGAGCTGATCGATCGTGATCGCCTGTTCGAGAGTGAAGGCTCCAGCGCGTGTGCGGCGCAGGCTTGAGAGGTGTGCTCCACAGCCTGCGAGTTGGCCTAGTTCGTGGGCCAACGATCGCACATAACCACCGGCGGAGACGGACATCGCAAAGGTTGCCGTGTCGCCTTCGAGCGAGGTGAGCTCAAAGTTGTGAATTGTGATGCGGGCTGGCTTGACGGCGACCTCAGCGCCAGCGCGTGCGAGTTTGTGCGCGGCGACTCCGTTGATTTTTTTTGCGGAGAAGATGGGAGGGAGCTGGTCCATTTCGCCATGGAATTTTTGGCTTAGGGCTTGAAGGTCTTCGAAGGAGAGGGTCAGCGGTCTCGTCTCGGCAGCAGCAACGCCTTCTGCGTCGAAGGTGTTGGTTGCAAAGCCGAAACGGATGTGGCCTGTGTAATGCTTGTCCGCGTGGCCGAAGAACTGAGCGAGACGGGTGTACTTGCCCAACAGGAGCGGTAGAACTCCGGTTGCCATGGGGTCCAGGGTGCCCAGGTGCCCGATTGATTTTTCACCTGTAGCGCGCCGGACAATGGCGACTACGTCGTGCGAGGTCATGCCGGAGGGTTTGTCGAGTACGAGAAGACCATTCATGCAACTACTAGTTTAGTTGCTAAAACGAACTTCCCTGACGACGGACGAGAGAAAGGAACTCATTTCGTGTCTGCAGTTGGGTTTTGAACACACCAAGCATCGCAGAGGTGACGGTGGACGAGTGTTGCTTCTCCACACCGCGCATCATCATGCACAGATGTTGCGCTTCGAGGATGACGGCGACGCCTTGAGGGTGGATGGCTTCGGTGATTGCTTCGCCCACCTGGCGGGTCAGACGCTCCTGCACCTGCAGGCGCCGGGCGAATACATCGACGAGGCGGGGAATCTTGCTAAGGCCAATGACTTTGCCGTTTGGAACGTAGGCGATATGCGCCTTGCCGAAGAAGGGAAGCAGATGATGCTCGCACATCGAGAAGAACTCGATGTCCTTGACGATCACCATCTCGTCGTAGTCGACGTCGAAGAGCGCTTCGTGCAGAACTTCGGTGACGTTCATCGTGTAGCCGCGAGTTAAGAACGCCATGGACTTCTCCATGCGCTCTGGTGTGCGCAGGAGTCCGTCGCGCGTGGGGTCTTCGCCGATGCGTATGAGCAGCTCTCGGTAGAGATCCTGCGTGGAGATGCTGTCGAGTAGAGGAGTTTCGATGGTAGCCGAAGAAACTGGCATAGAAGAGCCTTTCTTAGATCGTGCCTGGCGATGGTGATACTTCGCCGGCGTAGTCAAACGAGTTGTTGCTGGTCTCCTCGACATGAACCTGTTCCAGGTGAGCCGCGGGAAAGCCCTGGAAGATCCGGTAGATCTCAACGTTAAGATTCTCGGTCGTGGAGACCTGGTTCGCGAAGCAGTCCAGCGTATTCAAGTTCGTGTGGTCAAATTTGTCGATTAGATTTGTGCGTGCGAAGGCGTCCAAATCCGCAAGATTGCAAACCATTCCGGTTGTGGGACTTACCGGTCCACTGAAGGTTACCTGCACCGTGTAGTTATGGCCGTGACCGTGTGGGTTGTTGCATTTGCCGAAGACGGCTTGATTTTTGGCCGCGTCATAGGCCTCTGTGTGCAGCCGATGCGAGGCGCTGAAGTGGTAGCGGCGGCTGAGATGCGCTTTCATAGCTCACCATAGTAGTCGGCGAAGAGATCGGGCATCTCGTAGACGCGCACACGATGCAACTTCGCATGAGGGATTTTGTTGTCGAGCCGCTGCCAGATTGCGATCGCAATATTCTCTGTTGTGGGGATTGTGGATTTGAACTCGGGAACCTCGAGATTCAAATGCCGGTGGTCGTAGACGCTGACGACCTCGTGCTCAAGAATATCCTTCAACTCTTTTAGATCGACGACGAAGCCAGAGACCGGGTCTACGTTGCCGGAGACGGTTACCTCCAGGGTGTAGTTGTGCCCGTGGCCGTTGCGATTTGCACATTTGCCGAAGACACGCAGATTCTCTTCTGACGACCAGGCGTCGTTCCAGTAGTAGTGCGCCGAAGAAAACTCCGCTTTGCGGGTGAGAAAGATCATTCCATGGTCTCTTTCTAATAGATGAATCAACAGCCATTTAGTTACAACCGCCCGGGTATCAGGCTTTTGTGTTGTAACTGCGTCCCTTCCAGACTACGTTCTTTTTGATGCGATGTTGAATGACGCTGCTTACGAGAAGATAGACGAAGAGTGGGATGCCCAGGATGGAGATGGCTACGTCGAGGGCGCAGAAGTTGGAACGCGCGACCCGTGAGTAGAAGCGCCAGAGTGTCCGTACCCAGATGAGAAGGATAACGCTGCGCTGCCACGGTACTAGCCAGACTATGCCAAAGGCGAGCGCGGGTAATCCGAAGAAGAGTAAGAGATCGAGGATGCGCCAGAGTGCGAGAGTGATGGGTTTGGGGAAGAGAAGAGCGAGGTTCTTGGTCCAGCCCTCAATCATCTCGGAGGTTGTTCGGTACATACGGGTGGAGAGGGCTTCGGGAGCGTAGCGAAAACGGATGATATGTGGGGTGTTCTTGATGTTCTGGGCTAACGCTACATCTTCGAGAATGTCTTTGCCGATGGCGCGGTGGCCGCCTGCGGCGAAATAGGCTTCGCGTTCTACAAGGATGAATTGGCCGTTTGCTGCGGCCAGATGCCGTGCCGGGTCGTTTACCTGTTTGGATGGATAGACCGACGCGAGTTCGGAGAAGATGAGAGGCATGACAGCGTGCTGCCAGAGGCCGGTGACGATCTGCCGGGGAGAGTAGGAGAGAAGTGCGGCGTTGTGGCGGTCGGCTTCACGCAGGGAGCGAGAGATGTCGTTGGTCTCGTGGACGGTGTCGGCGTCGGTGAAGAGGAGGTATTTGCCGCGAGCGCTCTGTGCGCCGGTCCAGCATGCGTTGCTTTTGCCGGTGAAGCCTCCGCGATTGCCGAGGTCGAGTGGTGGAGCGTCGAGGAGGATTACCCCTTGCTGCGATGCAGCCGCTTTGGTGGCTATTTCCCTGGTCCAGTCGGTTGAGGCGTCGTTGACTATGATGAGCTCCCACTGGTGGCCGAGGGCGAAGCCGGGTTCGGACTGGACAAGAAGCGAAGCGAGGCAGGCTGGCAGCGAGTGTTCCTCGTTGCGGGCGGGGATGATTACGGAGAGCTCCAGATCGGGCTGTCCAGACGGATTTGGGGCCAGTTCGCGCTCTGTTTCGGTCACGACTTCGTATTATAGGAAGTGGAGCGTACTGTGCGTCGAATCTGTGTAGGTCTGTTGCTGGGAACGTTGTTTGCGGCGGGATGCGATCGGGGAAGCCATCCGGGAAATATCGATAAACCTGCGCCGCAGTTTGTGCTTGGCGATGGTACCCGGACGGTCGACCTGAGTAAGCTGCGTGGGCATGTTGTTGTGCTCAACCTGTGGGCTACGTTTTGCGCTCCGTGCATTGAGGAGTTGCCGAGCCTGCTGGCGTTGCAGCGACAGATGCCTGATCTTGCGGTTGTCGCGGTCAGCATGGACCAGGACCCTGACCTCTACCGGAAGTTTCTGGTGGAACATCATGTCGATGTGCTGACGGTTCGGGACGAAGATCAGCGGGTGAATGCGCTGTACGGCACAGTACAGATTCCGGAGACCTACATCATCGACCGGCAGGGCGTGCTGCGGAGAAAGTTTATTGGATGCGCAGGACTGGACGAGCCCGGAGATTACGGGCTATCTCTCAAAGTTGTAAGCGGCTCTCCTTTTCCGGCCCGCTGGTATCATCAGTTCTATGACACAGCTTGATGTTCTTTACCGCTATGGTGCTCCGCCGACTGAATCAGCCACGCTGGCGATGGCGAAGGTGCGCGAGGTCTATGGGGTTCGCCGGATGGAGCTGGACGAAGCGAAGAAGACGGTGCGCGTGGAGTACGACGCCAGCCGGCTGACCGAGCCGGTGATCCACCAACTGCTGCGCCGCGCCGGGTTGGATATTGTTGAGACGATGCCGATGTTTGTTACGCCGCCACCATCGGAGCCGGTTGCTGCAACATAGTTGCCGTCGCACGGATTATCCGCTACTTTTAGTGCTGTATTACCTGCTTTCTGCGCCCGTAGCTCAGCTGGATAGAGCATTTGGCTTCGAACCAAAGGGTCGGGAGTTCGAATCTCTCCGGGCGCACCATTCTTCAGTTTTTGCTCTTTGGAAGATCATGTCGAATGGTTTTCTATAGACGGACCAGAAAGTTATGCCGTCCGTAGAACAGTTCGAAAGTACCATCTTCAGCAATTTCCCTTGCTCCGCACAATTCTGCATTTCGTACAGAAAAGGCGCCTTATTGGCCAGTTCTAAAGCCTTCTCAGCTTCGAACAGTCTGAGAGGTTCAATCGGTTGGTGTAACGTCTTCAGGGTTCTTTCAAGCATCAGGGTTCAGCGACCAGCCAGGGATTTCGGTTTGACCGCGTTCACCAGATTCAACCGGGTATCGTGCGTTAGATCACTCATCTGCAGGTTGTAACCATTGGGCGTGGTGGTGTGATAACTCTTGAACGCAGCCACGTGAATATCGTCGTTGGTGGATGTGTCGACACGAGCCTTGAGGCCGCGCTTCTCCAACTCCGCCTTCACCCCATCCGTGTCCCATGGCGAGATTCCAAACGAGATGTGATCGATGCGCGCGTTGTGCGGCGCACTTGGGCCTTTTCCGAAGTTTGGGTCGTTGACGTTGCCTCCGCGGATGATCATATCTCCGATCTCTCCGATGAGGAGTTCTTGCTGACTCCCTTCGTCGTATGTCTCCTTCCACCCCAGGAGGTTGGAGTAAAAGGATGCGGTCGCTTTGTAGTTAGGCGCCTGGTATGAAAGATGATCCAGCCAGACGGTTTTCCATCCAGTCGATTCAAAGAGCGATGCCTCAACAAGTTTCGTGGACGTTCTTGCAGATGTGGAAGTCTGGCGGTCTTTCGCGAGACCGTTCCCGTTTGCGATCTGAATATCCAGTCCGTCGGGGTCCTTCACGTGGAAGCTCTCGAACCCTCTGCCATCGTTGTCAATGACTGGCGACAGGCCGCGCTTACGGAGTTCGGCCTGCACTGTTGCCGCATTCCATGGCTCGATGACAAAGCACAGGTTATCCACTACGGCAGTCTGCTGGCCGGGCGCCTGTTTGAAGATGACCGAACTCCAGGGGCCGATGTCCAGGATGGCCTGCTGGCCGTCATCGTTTCGGAGCCTCCAGCCCATTAGCGCGATGTAAAACGCCGCCTCCGTCCGATAGTCTGCAACCCGGAAGGTAATGTGATCCAACGCCACTGTTGTCCAGCCTGTGGGTGCAAATATTGGCTGGATCGGGGCCGTTGCTACTTCTGCGGTTAGCGGGCATATCGGCGTGCTATAGCCATCCCTGCACTTGCCCTGACCGAATGCGGACGCCACAAAGGATACGACACACGCCATCATACCGAAGGCCTTCACCAGCTTGGAGATGGGGGACGCCGCACTGCGGCAGAGGTTTGATGGATTGGCTAGCATGTGCGCGTTTGGCTCCGTTTGTGGCAGCATATCAGAGCGTACTTGAACGCTCCCGAACAGCTCTACAAAGGCGGTAATGAATCCCAACTTCGTTTGCGGATCAAGGAACTACATCTATAGCCAATGGCTGACTGTAAATTTCAGTTTTGTTATCCATATTGACTGGCATTACGACAGAGAAGAGATACATTCCAGGCTGCGTAATATTGAATAGCTTCTTAATGTCGATTTTGAGATGATCGACTCGTTCTGGTGTCATCGTGTAAACATCGGAACGACCCGCCAATCTAACGCCCGGTTCGCCACGACGAGGTTCGCCACGAATCGCCCTATGAAATGCCGTCTTTTCCACTTCTTGCCCACCTATTGTAAGAGCGAAACGTAAACCCAAGCTCCGATATGCGCCTTCATCGCCGATCGATATATTCAGATTTACGGGAACCTTGCCTGTATTAGAAATTGCGATCACAACGGGGATCGACGAATCAACCTTGTAATGATCGCTGGTTGTGGAAAGTGCAATAGCGATCGGACTTTGGGCCCCTGCTGACGATGCAGCCTGTGATGCAATGGCGTAATGCTGAGGACAGATCATCAGGAAAGCTAAGATAGCGACGAAGGGTAATAATAAAGATTTCATTGTTTACCTGAAATTACTTCTCGTTAGGGTTGAGGAGCAGGGAGAGGGTTGACCGTCACCGACCACGTAGGAAATCCATTCTGTTGTGGATCGTACAAATGGTTCTTGCCGCAATTACGTATCCAATTAGATACAGATTGAAGAGTATCGATTGCGCACCCATTCCATACCCATTGTATCGACCCTAGGGGGATGGGTATCGAAGTACATTGACTCGCAGTCTGAGTTGCTGAGCCATCAGCCGCGATTTGAGCATTCGAACTCTGCCGAATTCGAAAATCGAAAGAAAGATTATCACCCAATCATCCCGCTGCTGAATTCAAACCTGCTGACCCAGATTCTGAAGTCGTCGCCTAAGGCGCACCATTCCTTTCTGCAGTTCGTGTTCTGTCGTTGCTTGGGTGGTTTGCTCTAAGCGGTAAATTCCGTTATGTTTAAAGAGTTGCATCCCCCTTGCAATGTGCGCCCGTAGCTCAGCTGGATAGAGCAACTGGCTACGAACCAGTAGGTCGGAGGTTCGACTCCTTCCGGGCGCACCATTCTCTTTCCAAATCATCTTCTCTTATTCGAGTCCTCTCTCATTTTGAGAGAGCTCTTCTCTCTGTTTGTATTTGTGTCTTCGGCTACCCCCCCTGGTGGGCATATTTTGTGCAAAGTCTTCATAAGAAAAGGGTTGTCCGTGGACTTCGGTTGGAATGTCTTGATAATCAGGATCTTGTGTTGCAAAGTCTTCTTTCCAAACAAGTTAGCCCCGGCTTTTTGGCCGAGGCTGACTTGTTTTGATCTATATATCCAGTATAGCGGATTTGGCCTAACTAACATGCCACACGGATGTCGTTGGGTGGTAATGGGTTAGATGGCTTTGGGGCTTGACATGCTGTTTTTGGGCTAAAAGTGAGGGACATTTTCCGGTTATTTTTTTAGAAGAGGAAGGACGTACGGAAGTACGTTGCTGGCTACGACCTTGTTTCCGTTGGCTGTGGCGTGGGTTCTGTCGTCCTGCATCATGCCGTCGACGCCGAAGACGCCTTTGAGGAGAAACGGAAGCAGAGGCACGCTGTATTTTTTTGCGAGCAGCGCGTAGGTGTCGTTGAACTGCTTGATGTAGTCGGGGCCGTAGTCGGGGGGTAGGGTGATGCCGGCGAGGACGACTTTTGTGCCGCTGGTCTTGAGTGCGCTGACGATCTTGTCGAGGTTGATGCGAGAGTCTTCGATGCGGAGACCGCGGAGTCCGTCGTTGCCGCCGAACTCGACGACAACCACAGCTGGTTTCATGGCGATGATGTGGTCGACGCGTTCGACGCCGTCCTTGGTGGTGTTGCCGCTGATGCCTTCGTTGACGACGCGGTAGTGGTAGCCCTTGGCGTCGAGGTCGGCCTGGAGGTAGTCGGGGTAGCTTTTGCCGAGCTCGGTTCCGTAGCCGGCGGTGAGGCTGTCGCCGAAGCAGATGATGAGTGGGCGCTTGTCGTTAACTGTTGCCGTAGTGGGTGGTGGGGTTGTGGCAGGCGCTTGGTCTGCTGCTGCGGTTGGGCTGGCTGGGGATGCCGGTTCGGTTGGCTTTAGAGTGCTGTCGGCGCGGCAGCCGGAGAGGGTGATGATGAAAGCCGCTAGAATAGCGAGGGACGCAGTTCTCCGCATGTCTTACACAGTAACAAATTGGACTGCAACAAAAAATGGACAGTAAACTCTGCGGCTGACTAGAACCGCGTTTCGAGAACTAAACTGCAGCCGATAGCGTATGAAGTGCAGGTGAGGAAGGGGAATAGTTGAACCAGACAACTCCGATGATCTCTGTTGAAGGCCTTCGCAAGTCCATTCGCAATGGCAACCGTACCGTGGATATTTTGAAAGGGCTGGACTTTACCGTGCCGCAGGGGCAGTTTGTTGCGGTGATGGGTGCGAGTGGAAGCGGGAAGTCGACGCTGCTGGGGTTGCTTGCGGGGCTGGATACGCCGAGCGTTGGGAGTGTTCATCTGAATGGTACGGCGATCAGCTATCTGGCCGAGGACAAGCTGGCGCAGGTGCGGGGAAAGACGATCGGATTTGTCTTTCAGTCGTATCAACTGATACCGACGCTGACCGCGTTAGAAAATGTGCTGCTGCCGCATGAGCTGAACGCCGATGCTAGCGAGAGCGGGCTGGCGCGGGCGCGGGAGCTGCTCGAAAATGTGGGGCTGGGTGATCGTATGGACCACTATCCGGTGCAGCTATCTGGCGGCGAGCAGCAGCGGGTTGCGTTGGCGAGAGCCTTTATTCTGCGGCCGCCGATTGTGCTGGCCGATGAACCGACGGGCAATCTGGATACGACAAACGGAGCGCATGTGCTGGAGTTGTTGTTGAACCTGAACCGCACGCAAGGCACGACGCTGGTGCTGGTGACCCATGATCCGCTGCTGGCCTCGTATGCGAACCGGCGGATTGTGTTGCGCGACGGGTTGATCATTTCAGATGAGATCAATCTCAACCCGGCTGCGTCTCGGCACGAAGCTGCGTTGACGGAGGGCTGATGGCCGCCCTAAGTTTTCGCTCTGCGGCAAAGATCGCTGCACGCGAGATGCATTCGTCGCGTGGGAAGTTCTTCTTCGTCATTCTGTCGGTTGCGATTGGGGTTGCGGCGCTGACGGGTGTGCGAGGTTTTTCTTCTTCGTTTCGGAGTACGCTGCTGAACCGTGCGCGCAGCATTATGGCTGCGGACCTTTCGGCGCGGATGTTTCAACAGCCGACGCCGGAACAACAGAAGGCGCTGGACGAGATTGCAGCGAGCGGTGTGGAGATTACGCCGGTGACGGAGCTGCTGTCGATGGCTTCGTCTGCGAAGACGCTGGACCCGCTGCTGGTTTCGTTGAAGGCGGTTGATCCGGCGATGTATCCGTTTTATGGCGACGTGGAGCTGGCGCCGGCGGCGCCGTTGAAGAGTGTGTTGACTTCTGACACGGTCGCAGTGGCGGATGACCTTCTGGTTCGGTTGAATCTTAAGGTTGGGGATCAGCTGAAGATTGGTACGCAGTTGTTTCGGATCTCCTCTGTGGTTGTGAACGAGCCGGATCGGCTGTCGGGTAACTTTGCGGCAGGGCCGCGTGTGCTGATTTCGAGAGAAGGGCTGGATGCGAGTGGTCTGCTGGCGCCGGGGAGCCACGCGGGACAGCGGTATCTGTTCAAGGTGCCTAAGCCGCGGAGTGGTGCGCCAATCTCCGACAAAGCTGTGGGGGATTTAAAGACGCGGCTCGAAAAGCTTCTGCCAGAGGCGCAGATTATCGACTATCGCGAGACGAATCCGGCGCTGACGCAGGGGCTGGATCGGGCGACGAGCCTGCTGTCGCTGATGAGCCTGGTGGCGTTGGTGCTGGGTGCGATTGGCGTGGCGATGGCGATGCGGGCGCACCTGCAACAGCGGCTGGATACGATTGCGATTATGAAGTCGCTGGGGGCGCGTTCGGGACAGATCATCAAGATCTATCTGCTGCAGACGCTGCTGCTGGGCGCTGCCGGAGGTGTGCTCGGAGTTGCGCTTGGGGTTGGAGTGCAGCTGAGCTTTCCTTACTTTCTTGCGAAGCTGATCCATGTGGATACGGAGCTGCATGTGCAGTTGAGCACCGTGCTGACGGGACTGGCTGTCGGGATTCTGACGACGCTGTTGTTTACGCTGCCGCCGTTGCTGGATATTCGCGGAGTGCGGCCGATTCTGATTCTGCGCAGAGCGGTGGATGATACGGACGATCCTTTTGTGGCGGGGATCTGGCGGAAGATTACGAAGAACGCAGCGCAGATTGGCGCGGCGGTGCTGATTCTTGCTGGGCTCGCTGCGATAGCGACGACGTTGAGCGATTCGCTGATTGTGGGCCAGGTTTTTTCGGTGGGCCTGGTTGTTGTGCTTGGGGTTCTGCTGCTTGCTTCGGGTGCGGTGCTGGCGGGGCTGCGATTTTTTCTTTCGAAGACACGGTTGCATCTGCCATCGGCGGTGCGGCATGGGTTGGCGAATCTGTATCGCCCGGGGAATCCTTCGGCTGCGCTGCTGGCTGCGCTGGGGATGGGCGTGATGCAGATTATGACGGTCTATCTGGTGCAGAAGGCGGTTGTGTCGGAGCTGCATATCTCGTCGGCACCGAACCTGCCGAATGTTTTTCTGATCGATATTACGAATGGCGAGGTGGCCGGAATAAGGGCGCTGCTGAAGAGCCAACAGAGCGTGACGGCAGAGCCTGAGATGCTGCCGGTGATATCGTCGCGCGTTGTCGACATCGATGGAGTGTCGGCGAATGAGGCGAAGTTGAAGAACTTTCCGAGACGGATGCTGCGGTCGATCAATCTGACGTGGTCGGAGAGTGTGCCGCCTGGGACGAAGGTTGAGGAAGGCAAGTGGTGGGCGGCGAATGAGAAGGGGCCGGTCGTTGCGATCGAGCAGCGGCAGGCGCAGCGGCTGGGTGTTCACGTTGGCTCGCACATTACGTTTGCGGCGCAGGATACGCAGATCGTTGCGACGGTTGTTGCGCTGACGAAGTCGGATGGACAGCATGCGTACTCGCGAGGAGAGTTTATCTTGCCGGAGGCGGCGCTCGCGGGGCTGCCTGTTGTTTGGTATGGGGGCGTGCATGTGGATCCGGAGCATGTGGGTGAGTTGCAGCGGGCGCTGTATGCGGCGTATCCCACGGTGACGGTGATCAACGTGGCGCAGGCGCTTGAGACCGTGCGTGCGGTGGTGATTCAGATTACCTATGTGATTCAGTTTCTGGCAGCGTTCTCGATCTTTGCCGGGGTGATTATTCTGGCGAGCTCGATTGCGGGGACGAGGTATCGGCGGATTCGGGAGGTGGTGGTGTTGAAGACGCTGGGGGCGACGCGACGACGCATCGCTACCGTGTTTTCTATCGAGTTTGCGGTGCTGGGGCTGGTTGCCGGAGTGGTAGGGATTTTGTTTGCCAACATTATTGCGCGAGTACTGCTGTCGCGGATGTCGGTCGCGTATCACTGGCAGTGGACGTGGACAGCGGGAGCGCTTTTGGGGACGGCGGCGCTGACGGTGGCGACGGGTTGGATGGCGAGTCACCGGATATTGGGGCGGAAGCCGCTCGAGGTTTTGCGGGAAGAGTAGTGCGGCTAAGAGTGATGGATCTTAGGTTTTCGTCGGCTTCTACGCAATTGGGAATAATTTTTCTATTGACATTGAATTCTGCGATTCGATAGATTTCAGTGCGGACCAATACAGTCGACTTAATGGCTTCGCGGTATGGACCTAGGGAGATTCAAGGATGGCGCGTCGCGCTTTGAAGCACGGTGTGGTTCTATCGTTTTTGCTTGCGAGCTTTGGGCTGCAGGGTATCGCGCAGCAGGTCTCGTACGAACATGCGACTCCACAACAGTTGGCCGGAATTGCGAAGGATAATTCGCGGCATTTTGGGGACGACCCGGATGATGGTGGACCGATTGCGACGGATCTATCGGCTTCGCTGGATCCGGCTTCGGTGGGTAAGGCGATGCGGAAGGTTGGGGACTGGCAGATGGCGCGGTCGCAGGAGTACTTCGACCGGATATGGACGTGGAGCGTGTTGTACAGCGGCTTTATGGCCGCTTCTGATTCGCTGGGTGATGCGAAGTATCGCGACGCGATGGAGGCGATGGGGAAGAAGTTCGACTGGCAGCTTCGGTCGCACCTGCCGGATGCAGATGATCAGAGCGTTGGACAGACCTACCTGGAACTTTACCTGGTGAAGAAAGACGCGGCGATGATTTTGCCTACGCGGGCGGAGCTGGATGCTTTGCTGCCTGAGCCTCACGTCTCCAAGAAGGCCGACAGGCCGATTATCTGGTGGTGGTGCGATGCCCTTTTTATGGGGCCGCCGGCGTGGGCGAGGATGTATGCCGCTACGGGTGACCGGAGGTACATCGCGTATCTGGATGAGGAGTGGGCGAAGACTTCGGATCTGCTTTATGACAAGAAGGAGCATCTATATGCCCGCGATGCTGACTATTTGACCAGGACAGAGGCGAACGGCAAGAAGATGTTCTGGTCGCGGGGTAATGGATGGGTGATGGGAGGTATTGCCAGGGTGCTGCAATATCTTCCGAAGGATGATCCGGCGTGGCTGAAGTATGAGACACAGCTGAAGGAGATGGCGGGGCGGTTGGCTTCGCTGCAGGGGACCGACGGGCTGTGGCGGGCGGGATTGCTCGACCAGGCGAACTACTCTGAACCTGAGATCTCCGGGTCGGCGTTGATTACGTATGCGCTGGCATGGGGAATGAATGAAGGGATTTTGGATAAGAAGGTGTATCAACCTGTAGTCGCGAAGGCGTGGGCGGGGATGTTGAAGCATGTCTATGCGGATGGGCGGTTGGGATGCATTCAACAGACGGGGGCAGAGCCGGCGCCGTTTAAACCGACGGCGAGCTATACGTATGGGGTTGGGGCGTTTCTGATGGCGGGCAGCGAGATTCGACGCATGGAAGGTGCGCCTGCGAGTGCAAAGAAAAGTCATGCGCAGCGCTAAGAGGCCGGCGTTGTAGGATGAAGCTGTCTTGCTATTCCAACCGCGTGGGTGCTGTGGATGAAGGTGGAGAGGGAACAGGCGCTTCGGCTGCATCAGCAGCGCTTTGGACTGGCGGGACAGGCGTTTGCAGCTCCGGCGCGTGTGAATTTGATTGGCGAACACACGGACTATGCGGGTGGGTTCGTGATGCCGATGGCGATCGACTTTCAGACGGTGGCGGTGGTGAGTGCGCGGGAGGATGGACGCGCAGTTTTTTACTCCGCTAACTATGATGAGGAGATTCATTTCGAGAGCGTTTCTCTAAAGAAGAAGCCGAGCGGGCGATGGAGCGACTATCCGGCGGGAGTGTTGTGGAGTCTTCGGAAAGAGGGAGTTGCTTTTGATGGCTTCAACATGAGCCTGACGGGTGATGTGCCGTTGGGAGCGGGGCTGAGTTCGTCGGCTTCGGTGGAAGTTGCGACGGCGATGGCGTTGCTGAACCATGCTGGGGTGGAGCTGCCGCTCGAGAAGATGGCGACTCTCTGCAGGCGAGCGGAAAATGAGTATGTTGGTGCGAAGAGCGGCATTATGGATCAGTTTGCCGTTGCGGGCAGTGTCGCAAACCGGGCGATGATGCTGGACTGCCGTTCGCTGTCGTATGAGTTGCTGCCTTTGCCGGACCGAGTGAGAGTGGTGATCTGCAATTCGATGGTGAAACATGCGGTGGCGACGGGAGAGTACGGCGACCGGAACGCTGAGGTGGAGGCGGGACAGGCGGTATTGCGACGGGAGAGGCCTGGAGTGGAGCTGCTGCGCGACGCGACGGTGGAAGATCTAGACTCCTGCAGAGACAGGATGTCGGCGTCGAGCTTTAAACGGTGCCGGCATATTGTTACGGAAAATATGCGCGTTCTGGAGGCTCGCGAGGCATTACTGCGAGGCGATGTGGAGCGATTTGGAGCGCTGATGGTGGAGGCGCATGTGAGTATGAAGGATGATTTCGCGGCCAGTTGTGAAGAGGTGGATGTGTTGGTGACGATCGCGATGCAGCAGGCGGAGTGTTTTGGCGCGCGCATTACGGGTGGTGGGTTTGGCGGTTGTACCGTGAATGTAGTTCGCGAAGAGGATGTGGAACGGTTTGTCGCGACGTTGCGTCGCGAGTATGCGGTGAAGACAGGAATTGATGCAGACTGCTTTGTGTGTACGCCTTCGGATGGGGCGTTGATGCTGGCGAAGAAGGGCGGTTTAGCGTGAATCCGTTAGCGCAGCAGAACGCTCATCGGCGGTTCAATCCTTTGAAGCGGGAGTGGGTGCTGGTGTCGCCGCATCGGACCGAGCGACCGTGGCAGGGGCAGACGGAGACGAAGGCTGCGACGGTGAGTCTTGCGTACGATCCTGAGTGCTATTTGTGTCCGGGGAATCTTCGCGCTGGTGGAGCGAGGACTGATAAGTACACGAGTACGTATGTGTTTGAGAATGACTTTGCTGCGTTGAAGCCGGATGCGCCGCGTTTTTCAAGCGATGAAGGCGGTAAGGGTTTGCTGGTCGCCGAGGGTGAGGGTGGCGTGTGCCGTGTGGTCTGCTTTTCGCCGCGTCATGATCTGACTTTAGCGAAGATGCGGGTGGAAGAGATTCGCACGGTGGTGGATGTGTGGACGTCGCAGTGTGTGGAGTTGGGCTCGCGAGGCGATATCGGCTATGTGCAAATATTTGAGAATCGCGGGGCGATGATGGGCGCGAGCAATCCACACCCGCATGGGCAGATATGGGCGAGCCGTTCGGCTCCGAATGAAGTGATGTCGGAGTTGAGTGGGCAGCGAGAGTATTTTCGGAAGCATCGGAAGATTTTGTTGTGTGAGTACGGTGAGGTGGAAGAGCAACTGGGGGAGCGCGTGGTGGCGCGAAACGAGAACTTTGTTGCGGTGGTGCCTTTCTGGGCGGTGTGGCCGTTTGAAGTGATGATTCTGCCTCGGCGGCATGTGGTTCAACTCCAGGACTTCAGAGAGACAGAACGGGTGGACTTCGCCGCAATCTTAAAGTCGGTTACTGCTATGTACGATCAGGTATTCGACACGCCATTTCCTTATTCGATGGGGCTGCATCCTGCGCCGTGCGATGGGCAGGAGTACCCGGAGTGGCAGTTCCATGCGCATTTTTATCCGCCACTGCTGCGATCTGCGAGCATTCGGAAGTTTATGGTGGGGTATGAACTGCTGGGGTCTCCGCAGCGCGACATTACGCCGGAGTCGGCGGCGGAGACGCTTCGGCAGGCAGCCTTGCGAGTTGTTTAGTGGTGTGAGGTTTTTACCAGCTGCCGCGTTCGCCGTGTATTTGAATGACGCGTCCAACACGCTCGGCGCCATTGACCCAGTTTGCAATCAGGGCTCGTTCGGCGGCGTGTGCGTCCCCTTTTTGAATGGCGTTGAGAATGACTTCGTGTTCGTCGACGCTGAGCCCCAGATCTTCAATGATGTTTCTGGCATAGAGACGCCAATAGCGTTCGATCTGAGGCTTGATTCCACTGTGCATCGACATCAGTCGAGCTCCGGCGCTGGCCTCCACAATCGTTCGGTGAAACTCTGTATCAAGATCGAAGATGCTCTCTCCGCCAAGTTTCTGGGTCTTGGCGATGTTGTGCAGCTTCGCATTGATGGCGCGGGCCATAGCGACAACGACAGTTCTTTGTTCCTTCGGAAGCGCCGCAGCCTGCCTGCCGGAGAGTCCTTCGAGATGACCGACAATTGTGTAAAGCTCTGTTGCATCCTCTTTCGTCAAAGGAGCGACGATCATGCGGGCCTTGGAGCGGCTCCGCTGTTCGATGACATAACCCTCGCGCTGCAGCCTTTGTAACGCGCCGCGCACAGGAGTGCGGCTCATGCCAAGTTTTTCGGTCAGATCTGCTTCGATGATCCATGCTCCGGGTGAAAGCCGTCCGTGAACGATCAAATCCCTTACCTGTAAGAAGGCAGATTGAAGCGTCGTTCCGTGTTCCATGGAGGAGCGTTTGCGTGCTTTGGTTGTCATTCCTGCCTTTGTTGGTGCGACTATTGGAAGCAACGCTTCCTGCAGATAATCGATCAGTCCAGATAATTAGCGCTGCAATAACTATTGCGATCGCGCTAGTCGAACTATTTCTTCGGGCGCGACTCTGGCGGCACCAGCCCGTTGAGACGGTAGTAGACCACTAATTGGCCATAGTGTTCGCCTGAGTGCTCGATAACGCCGTAGACCAAGTCGGACTCCCGTTCAACTTTCTTGTTCCAGTCTGTAACGATTTTTTGTGCGCCTGCGTCGCCTTGCTGCTTGATCTGCGTAGCGCCATCTGCGACAGCTTTTTTGATAAACGCCACCACCTGCGCCTTCGTCTTCAGGTTGTCGCGGGCAGGGTCATCCGAATACCGCGGGTTCTTTCCCATGACAGGATCGACGACCCAGTACATGACCGCGGCGACGTGAATCACTACCGCTCCAAAGCTCCGAGTCTCTGGCTTTGGTTTGTATTCGTACTTGCTCTCAGGAAAATCCTCCGCCTGCGCAATCAGCTTGTTGCCGATCTCATTCCAGTGGTACAGCTGTATCTCAGCTGCGCTCGGAGTGGGACGGGATTGCGCTGTAGTTTGCGCCACAGACTGTAAAGGAACTCCAATGCCCGCGATCGCTACACAGAATGCTCCGGCTAGTAAGACTTTTCGCATGTTCTATCCTCGCGCAACCTATCCTTAAAATCTTGATAGCTCTTGGTGTCCCCGACAAGATTCGAACTTGTGTTATCGCCCTGAAAAGGCGGTGTCCTGGGCCGGGCTAGACGACGGGGACGCTGGAAAGATGATGGCCCAGCAATGCCTTCACCATCACCAACGTTAACAATATGACCCTTCAGTGTCAAAAACTGGCTATGGTTCGAGCGCGCACGGCATACTGGTACGAAAGACCTTAGTTACTCCAACGAGACAAAAGACTCCTCATGCGCTCCTCCGCTCGCAGCTATAAGTATCTCGATGCTCTTACCACTGCGTTCGTCGTTATCCTGCTCGTCTCGAACCTGGTTGCGCAAAAGGTCTGCCTGATCGGCCCGGTCTCTGCGGGCAGGTGGTCCATTGGGCCTTTTGCAGTGAGCGGCGCGGTGCTGCTGTTTCCCATGACCTATATCTTCGGAGACGTGTTCACCGAGGTCTATGGCTATGCCGCCTCGCGCCGTGCCATATGGCTTGGGTTCTTTGGGACGTCGCTGCTCTACGTCATGGGAGCTGTTGTGATTGCGCTGCCATCGGCTCCGGGGTGGAAGAACCAGCAAGCCTTTGCGACAGTCTTCGGTTTTATACCGCGCATCCTCGCAGCCAGCCTGATTGCATTTTGGGCTGGAGAGTTTGCCAATTCGTACACGATGGCGCGGCTGAAGCTTTTGACTGACGGACGCAAGCTGTGGACACGTACGATTGGTTCTACCATTGTTGGCCAGGCTGTCGACACGATTCTCGTCATTGCGCTGACCTACGGCGGAATTTACTCAACCCGTATCCTTTTCAATATCATGATTACGGGCTATGCTCTGAAGGTTGGGTACGAGGTGATCGCTACACCCCTGACGTACCTGGTCATTAGCTGGCTTAAACGGACGGAACACTCGGACGCTTTTGATCGTCACGAGAGCTTCAACCCCTTTTCCTTCATTGAAAAGGGGAATCTGGACGGCTGACGAACTTATTTTCAGGTTTAGCGGCATTCCACAGACTCATTTGAATGTGAGATTCTCGAAACCTTCCGGGCCATCGGGTCATCTAAACTGGAATCCAGCTGTTGCTTGTTCGATAAAGCATTGATCCGCATAACTTTGCGCCATGAATCTTTGTATCGTCGCTACTGCGATTTTTGTTCGTGACCGACTTTAGATGTTGCCGACTCTAAAGAAATTGAAGGAGAGCACTGTGCCCTTGATCGTGAATACTCGCCGCGTCCTTCCCATCGTTGTCTGCGCGGCCGCGTGCCTCGTCACAGGCTGCAAGTCCGCACCGCCCCCACAACCGCCGCCGCAGGCGATGCCTGTACAGGTTGCGCCGGTAACGCTGTCGCCTGTGCCTAACTCCGACTCCTATGTCGCCACCATCAAGAGTCGCCGTTCGGCCACGATACAGCCGCAGGTGGATGGCAATATCGTCAAGATCTTCGTGAAGTCCGGAGACCTGGTGCAGGCCGGGCAGCCTTTGATAGGCATCGACCCGTTGAAGCAGGTGGCGACGGTTGAGTCGCAGAGAGGAACACAGGCTCAAAAGAAGGCGGTACTGGACTACGCCCAGATTGATCTCGAACGTCAGCGCAAGCTCTTTGAAGCCGGCGTCGTGTCTCGCGAGGCGTACGATCAGGCGACCCAGGCCTACCAGAACGCCAAGGGAGACTACGAGTCGAACGCCGCACTGACGGATACCCAGAAGCGGCAGCTTGCCTACTACGATATTCGTGCGCCGTTTGCGGGCATTGTGGGGGACATTCCTGTACATCTGGGTGACTACGTCTCTCCCACCACTCTACTGACCACAGTTGACGAAAATACGGATCTCGAAGCGTACATCTATGTGCCGACCGAACGGGCTTCGATGGTGCGCCAGGGGCTGCCGGTCGAGATTCTCGACACCGCAGGCAATGTTCTGGTGAAGTCGAAGATCAGCTTCATCTCTCCGCAGGTGGATAACGGTCTGCAAAGCATCCTCGCGAAGGCGGAGATTCCCCACAGCTCCAAACTTCGTAATCAGCAGCTTGTCAACGCGCGCGTCATCTGGAGCACAACGCCTGCTCCAACAGTTCCGGTTCTCGCCGTCAGCCTTATCGGCGGCCAGACCTTTGTCTTTGTCGCGGCGCCTAAAGGCGACGGATATGTCGCTCATCAGATTCCGGTGCAGGTGGGAGAGACGATTGAAAATACTTATCCAGTAATCAGCGGCTTGAAACCTGGGGATAAAGTTATTACCTCCGGCCTGCAATTTCTGCAGGAGGGCGCACCGGTGAAGCCCCTGGGCTAAAGCCAAAGCTTCCCCTGTTTCCTTCAGAGAGCAACTTGTCTCTGCATCGTCATTCGCTTCATCTCCGGGCCAGCGTGCTCGCCAGAGGTCACCTTGTTCGTAGACTTTTTTATTCGTCGCCCGATCTTCGCAACGGTCTGCGCTCTTCTTATCGTGCTGGCTGGTGCTGTGTGTATTCCAACGCTGCCCATCTCGCTCTATCCGACTCTTGCTCCTCCGCAGGTCGTCGTTAGCAGCGTCTACATCGGCGCCAACTCGAAGGACGTCGAATCTGCGGTAACCACAATCCTCGAACAGTCGATCAATGGCGTCGAAGGCATGCGGTACATGAGCTCTACCAGCTCGAACGATGGCACCTCGGCTATCACGGTCACGTTTGATACTGGCTACGATCTCAACATCGCCGCTGTTGACGTGCAGAATCGCGTCGCCTCAGTTCAAGGCCGGCTGCCCGCGGTCGTCAACAACACCGGCATTACGATCACCAAGGCAAATCCGAACTTTATTCTGGCCGCTGGGTTTATCTCGCCCGACAAGTCGCTTTCGCCGGCCTTCATCTCCAACTACATCGACGTCTATATCAGCGACGCTCTGAAGCGCGTTCCCGGTGTGGGCGCCGTCGTCATCTTTGGAGAGCGCAAGTATGCGATGCGCCTCTGGCTCGACCCCAGTCGTCTGGCTGCCCGTGGTCTTACTGCTTTGGACGTGACCAACGCGTTGCAAGAGCAGAACGTTGAAGTCGCCGCCGGTCAGCTCGGCCAGCAACCATCGGATCCGAAGCAGCAGTTTCAGATGGCGGTGCGTGTCGTCGGACGACTGACCGATCCAAGGCAATTCGACAATATCGTGCTGAAAAACAGCACAAACGGCGGGATTGTTCTTCTTAAGGATGTTGGCCGATCCGAGATCGGCGCGGAAAACTACGACACCAGTCTGAAGTTTTCTGGTGGCGGCTACGAAGGGGGCGATGCGATCGGCGTCGGAGTTCAGCAACTCTCGAACGCCAACGCCCTCGATGTCGACAAGCGCTGCCGCGCTGTGTTGGCCGAGCTTGAGAAGTCTTATCCGCCCGGCCTCAAAGGCGTCATCGCTGTCGATACGACGCTGGTTATCGGCGAGTCCGTAAATGAAGTTGTTACTACGATCGGCGAAGCGATCCTCATCGTGATTGCGGTCATCTTTCTCTTCCTGCAGGACTGGCGCGCAACCATTATTCCCGCCGTCACCATTCCTGTATCGCTCATCGGCACCTTTGCGTTTATCAAAGTCTTCGGCTTCAGCATTAACTCGCTGACACTCTTCGGTATCACTCTGGCGACGGGCCTCGTCGTTGACGACGCCATCGTCGTGATCGAAAATGTGCAGCGCCACCTCTCGGGAAGCGCGGCGATACCGGAACGGTCTGAACGCTCCGAACCCGATCCCTATGCGCCAGATGTCTTGGATCACTCGACGGCTGGAGGCAGCGGCAAGGGAATGGAGACGGTCTCCTCTGATCCGCACGAAGCTACGAGCATCGCCATGGGCGAGGTGACCAGTGCTGTCATCGCGACCTCTCTCGTGCTGATCTCCGTCTTTATTCCGGTCAGCTTTTTTCCTGGAACGACGGGCATTCTCTACAAGCAGTTTTCGTTGACCATCGCGTTCTCTATCGCGATCTCGGCCTTCAACGCACTCACTCTCTCACCTGCACTGGCCGCGATTCTGCTTCGCGCGGAGAGCAAGAAGACCGGCATTATGGCGTTCTTCCTCAACCCCATTGAACGCCTTATCCAATGGGTGATTCGGCTCTACGCGCGGGCCGTTACCTTTGTCGTCCGCATTCGCTACGTCATGGTGCTCTTCTTCTTCGGGGGCCTGGCGGCGACTGCGTTCATGTACAACCATGTTCCGACAGCGTTCATTCCGCAAGAGGACCAGTCGTACTTCCTCATCATTATCCAGACGCCTCCAGGCGCCTCGCTCAGCTACACGACGGCCTTCGCCGACCAGGTGACTGCGCTGGTGCGTAAAAACGACGGTGTCTTCGGCACCTTCTCGGTTATGGGGTTTTCGCTCGCCGGCGGCAGTTCGCCAAACTCCGGCCTTATCTTTGCCCCGCTCAAACCTATCAACGATCGCACCAGGATGGGACCGCAGTTCACGGCTCATAACATCGTCGCGAGTGTAGGACCGCGCCTCTTTGGTGTTCCGGGCGGAATCGCGTTTGCGGCAGAGCCACCGGCTGTCGCTGGTATCGGAACCGTCGGAGGCTTTCAATTTATTCTGCAGGACTCCGGCCGCAACACCTTCGGCGATATTGATCGCATCGCTCATACCATCGTCGGACAGAGCCGCGCCCCTGGAAGCGGCCTCACTGGCATGAACACGACCTTTACCTCGAACGATCCTCAGCTCTTGGTCTCGATCGATCGCGAGAAGGCAAAGGCCATCGGCGTTCCCTTCAGCCAGATCACCGCTGCGCTCAATACCTTTATGGGCTCCAGCTACGTCAATGACTTTGACTTCAACAATCGCTCGTACCGCGTCTACGTTCAGGCCGATGCCCAGTTCCGCCGCGATGCAAAGGATATTCACCAGTACTACGTGCGTTCGGACTCCGGTCAGATGATTCCGCTCGACAATCTCGCCTCGGTCTCCGAGACCTCGGGGCCGCAGGTCATCAACCACTACAACCTTTTCCGCTCTGCCGAGATTGACGGGTCTCCGGCGGAAGGGCTCAGCTCGGGGCAGGGGCTCGACGCGATGGTGCGGCTCTTTGACAAAAATAAGATGCCCGGCATGACCTACTCGTGGACCGGACTTGCGTTGGAAGAGGTCGAATCTGCCGGCAAGGCCATCATCATCTTTGGCCTGGGCCTGCTCGTCGTGTACCTCACACTCTCGGCTCAGTATGAGTCCTTCGCGCTGCCGTTCATCATCCTGCTCGCGGTTCCAATGGCGATCCTCGGCGCACTTTCGCTGGTCGATCTTCGTGGCCTGGTCGATGACGTCTACGTGCAGATCGGTCTCGTGATGCTGATTGGGCTGTCGGCTAAAAACTCGATCCTGATCGTAGAGTTTGCCGAGCAGCTGCTTGAGCAGGGTCGAAGTATCACGCAGGCGGCCATCGAAGCTGCTGAGCTTCGCCTTCGTCCGATCTTGATGACCTCCATCGCCTTCATTCTTGGCGTCGGGCCACTTTACTTCGCGACCGGCGCAGGGGCCAACGGCCGCCACTCGGTCGGTACTGCAATTGTCGGCGGCATGGTGGTCTCGTCGGTGCTCAATCTGTTCTTCATCCCGGTCCTCTACGTTCTTCTGAAGACTGCGCTCAGCAAATTCTCCCGTAAAGCAAAGGTCTCTGCCGGGACAGCCGAGCTGCCACCACCGCAGCCCAACCACTAGTCTCGAATCAAGGGTTGGAGTTCCTGATCCGAAACGAGCAACGGCGTAACGGTGATCAAAAAAAGATAAGAGCGGATAAAAGAAAACAGGGCTGATGATGCTTACATCGTCAGTCCTGTTTTCGGCGTTCTTTTTTATCTTTTTGATCACCGTTACGCCTTATGAGCGCTGCCGGACTTCTGCAGTTCGGGCTATCATTTTGCTATGGCACAACCTACCGCCCCGGCGACTCAAAGCTGGCTTCCAGAAGCCAACAGCCCTACCGCAGACTTCCCGCTTACCCATCTTCCCTACGGGGCCTTCGAGCTTGAGGGCCAGCAGCGCCTCTGCGTTGCTATCGGGGCTCACCTTCTCGACCTCCATGCCTGCGCTACGTCTAATCTGCTTCCGCCGAGCCTGGTAGAAGTCTGTCAGCTCCCGACGCTCAACCCGCTCATGTCGCTTGGCCATCGTTCGTGGACGCTGCTCCGCGAAACCCTGACTTCGCTCCTCCACGCCGATGCCGCGGCGGACCGCAGACAGGCAACCGAGGCTGCGCTCCACTCCATCGCAGGGGCTACTCTCGTCAAGCCAGTGCACATTCCCAACTACACCGACTTCTACGCGTCCATCTACCACGCAACTCGCGTCGGCCAGCTCTTTCGCCCGGATCAGCCTCTGCTGCCCAACTACAAGTACGTTCCGATTGGCTATCACGGTCGCGCCTCGTCAATTATTCCCAGTGGGATTCCGATTATTCGACCTACCGGCCAGACTCGCCCTACTACGCCGGGAGATCAGCCTAATTTCAATGCTACCAAGGCGTTAGATTACGAATTGGAACTGGCACTTTATATTGGCCAGGCCAGTTTGCTCGGCACTTCGGTTCCCATCTCTCAGGCGGCGCACCATCTTTTTGGAGTCAGTCTCCTTAACGATTGGTCTGCACGCGATATTCAGTCCTGGGAGTACCAGCCACTGGGGCCGTTTCTTGCGAAGAACTTCGCTACGACGATCTCTCCATGGGTGACCTCCATGGCGGCGCTCGAGCCGTTTTGCGTGCCGGCGTCTCCTCGCCCAGGCACAGATCCGAAACCTCTGGCTTATCTCCACTCGGCCCATGACCAGCAGCAGGGAAGTTTGAATGTAAAACTTGAAGTTTATCTTTCAACCGCAACCATGCGCGAGAACAAGTTGAACCCGTTTCTCCTCAGCGAATCCAACGTTCACGATCTCTACTGGACGCCGGCACAGCTCATCACGCACCACACCAGCAATGGCTGCAATCTGCAGATTGGCGACGTCCTCGCGACGGGAACCATCTCTGGCCCTGCGGAAGCGTCCGCTGGCTGTCTGCTCGAGCTGACCCGCAACGGAGTGCAGCCCATCCAGCTTCCTACCGGCGAAAGCCGGAGCTTCCTCGCCGACGGTGACGAGATTATTCTCCGTGGCTCCTGCGAGGCTCCCGGACATCCTCGTATCGGCCTCGGCGAATGCCGCGCGGCCATTCTGCCGGCGCGTATCTGACGGTATCGCCTCCAACCGCGATCCTAGCCAATCCTCATGACGCTGGACTATCCTCATTGCTGCATCGACGGTGCAGCAATGGCCGTCGAATCGGAGATCCTCTATGGCAACACACGCACCAACTTTGACCCAATCTGAAGCTACCACCGCCGACTTTCTCCCCCTCAAGGGGACCGACCACGTTGAGTTCTACGTGGGCAACGCACGCCAGGCTGCTTACTTTTACCGTGCTGCCTTTGGCATGTCTCTGGTGGCCTACGCTGGGCCCGAGACCGGTCAGCGTGACCGCGCCAGCTATGTTCTGCAGCAAGGAAAGGTCCGTTTCGTCCTGACCACGGCGCTCCGTACCGACTCTGAGATCGCCCGCCACGTCGACAAACACGGCGACGGTGTCCGCGCGATCGCACTCTGGGTGGATGATGCCCGTCAGTCGTGGCTCGAGACCACCAAACGCGGTGCCCGCAGCATCGAGGAGCCAAAAGAGTTCTCTGACGCGGACGGCCGTGTCACCACTGCCAGCATCGCCGCCTACGGCGACACCATCCACACCTTCGTCGAACGAAGCGACTACAAAGGCGTCTTCTTTCCCGGCTACAAGACCATGCCCGCCGACACCGTCGCTCGTCCCGTCGGCCTTCTCCACATCGACCACATCGTCGGGAACGTCGGCTGGAACTCGATGAACGAGTGGGTCGACTTTTATTGCCAAGGTGATGGGCTTCTCGCTCTACCAGCACTTCGACGACAACGACATCTCGACCGAATACTCCGCGCTGATGTCGAAGGTGATGGCCAACGGCAACGGCTACGTGAAGTTCCCCATCAACGAGCCCGCCGAGGGCCGCCGCAAATCGCAGATCGAAGAGTACCTCGACTTCTACCAGGGTCCGGGCGTGCAGCACATGGCCCTCGCCACCAACGACATCCTCGCCACCGTCGCAGCAGATGAAGCAGCAGGGCGTCGACTTCCTCACCGTCCCGCACTCCTACTACACCGAGCTGCAAGACCCGCATCGGCAAGATCGATGAGCCCATCGAAGAACTCGAAAAACTGGGCATCCTCGTCGACCGCGACAACGAAGGCTACATGCTCCAGATCTTCACCCGCCCCGTCGAGGACCGCCCCACGGTCTTCTACGAGATCATCCAGCGCAAGGGCAGCCGCAGCTTCGGCAAGGGAAACTTCAAGGCTCTCTTTGAAGCGATAGAGAGAGAGCAGGCACTTCGCGGCAATCTCTAGAGACGCTTTCAACGTTGAACTTCTGCGGCCTGCCTCTTCCAAAGTGCAGGCCGTTTTGCGTCGTATATCGCGGGAAAGCCGTGCGGAAGCCTATGTATCAATATGCACTAAACCCTGCATAATCATTCCTGTAGACGAAGGTGCCACGCATCTGCCAGTCTCATAGGCTGGAGATACCGAATGAGCATCACCCAGATTGAAGTGACAACTCGAGTCCGGCTCAATGAGCAGGACGCTGCCAGGCCCAGCGCAACCTTCCTGATGTGCCCGCCTCGCCTTTATGACGTCAACTACGTGATCAACCCGTGGATGGCCGGCAACGTTCATGCTTCTTCCCGGGCGCTCGCTGCAGCGCAGTGGCAGAATCTCTACGAAGCTGTCAGCAAGATAGCCAACGTCGACCTGGTTGAGCCCGAACCCGGTTCGCCGGACATGGTCTTCACGGCCAACGCCGGTCTGGAACATAATGGCATCGTTGCCATCAGCAGCTTCTTTCACCCGGAGCGCCAGGGCGAAGAGCCACACTTTCGCCGATGGTTTCAGAAGGCCGGTTACACCGTGGTCGATACTCCTCGTGCCACTCCTTTTGAAGGCGAAGGCGACGCTCTCTTCTCGGTTGACGGCCGATGCCTCTGGGTTGGACATGGCCCTCGCACTGCCGCGTCAAGCCATCGCGCTCTTCGCGACGTCTGGGGTACTCCCGTCTCGCCGCTCCACCTGATCGACCCGCGCTTCTACCACCTCGATACCTGCTTCGCTCCACTCGAAGGCGGCTACGTGATGTACTTTCCTGACGCCTTCGACCACCTCTCCCTCCACAGGATTGAAGCCTTCTATCCACCCGAGAAGCGCATTATCGTTCAGGAGTCCGATGCGGTCTCGTTTGCCTGCAACGCGATCAACGTCGGTCGCACCATCATCCTGAACAAAATCAGCAGCAAACTAAGCCACCAGCTTGAAGTGCTCGGCTTCACGGTCGTCCAGATCGCTCTCAGCGAGTTTCTGAAGGCGGGCGGCGCGGCAAAGTGTCTTGTGATGAAACTAAGCAAGCACGTTGGCTGAAGTTAGTAGGGGAAGATGAGATGGCCATCCAGATGGATGGCCATCTCCTGTGTGATCTCATCACGCGGGAACGCAATTCGTGCCGGTGAGGCGGGAGGGAACTATAGCCCCTCTGCCAGGACCTTTTCATAAGCCGGCACCGTAAGGAAGTCTACGAACTTCGGCGCCCTTACCAGCTCCCGCATCAACTCCGCGGCTTGCACGTAAGCGGAGTACCGCTGTGCCTCGACCGTCGCTTTTGCGCGTGCCAACTCATCCACGATGACCGCATCGACCATCTGCACTGTCACCGGCAGTCCGTCCTCCATCACAGCTTTGTGATGCACCCACTGCCAAAGCTGCGCCCGGCTGATCTCCGCGGTTGCGGCGTCTTCCATCAGGTTGAATAGCGGAACGCATCCAATCCCGCGCAGCCACGCTTCAACATATCCCAGACCGACGGCAACATTCTGCCGCACGCCCGCTTCACTGATTGTTCCCTCGGGCACCTGCAGCAGGTCGTCCGCAGTCGCATGATAGTCGGGCAACTGCTTCTCAATCTGATTGGCCTGTGGCATCACGCGATTGAAGACCTCGAGCGCTACCGGCACCAGTCCCGGGTGGGCGACCCATGTTCCATCATGCCCATCGGTGGCCTCGCGCTCTTTGTCCGCTCTTACCTGTGTCAATGCTCTTTCATTCGCGACGGGGTCACTCTTGATTGGAATAAAGGCGCTCATTCCGCCCATCGCGCTCACCTGGCGACGATGGCAGGTCTTGATTGCCAGCTTCGAGTAGCTCCGCATGAAGTGAGTCGTCATCGTCACCTGCCCGCGATCAGGCAGCAGAATGCTCGTGTCGCCAGCGAATTTCTTAATGTAGCTGAAGATGTAGTCCCACCGTCCGCAGTTCAATCCGGCGGAGTGGTCCTTTAACTCCCACAGAATCTCATCCATCTCAAACGTTGCCAGAATCGTCTCGATCAGCACCGTCGCCTTGATAGCTCCTGCGGGAATTCCAAGTTCTCCCTCGGCTTTAATGAACACATCGTTCCAGAGCCGCGCCTCAAGATGGCTCTCCATCTTGGGCAGATAAAAATACGGTCCCGATCCGCGCGCCAGCAGCTCTTTCGCGTTGTGAAACGCATATAAACCGAAGTCGAAGAGCGACCCTGACATCGGCTCGCCGTCGACGATCAGATGCCGCTCCTCAAGATGCCATCCGCGCGCCCTGACAAAGAGCACCGCCGGCTTTTCGTTGAGCTTGTAACTCTTTCCAGTCTTTTCATCCTCAAACGTGATCGTTCGCCGCACCGCGTCTCGCAGGTTGAGCTGTCCTTCCATCACGTTGTCCCATGTCGGCGTCGTCGAATCTTCAAAGTCCGCCATAAACACCTTCGCGCCGCTGTTGAGCGCGTTGATGATCATCTTCCGGTCGACTGGTCCTGTAATCTCCACGCGCCGATCGAGCAGATCGGCAGGCAGCGGAGAGACCGTCCACTCGCTCTCGCGAATATGTTTTGTCTCTTTCAGAAAATCCGGACGCTCTCCCGCATCCAGCCGCTTCTGCCGCGCTACCCGCGCCTCCAGAAACTCTTTCCGCTGTTCGTTGAAGGTTCGCTGCAGGCCGACAACAAAGGCCACAGCCTCTGGCGTCAGAATCTCTGCATACCTCGGCGTCGACGGCGCCACAAACTCCACACTCTTCGTTGCCCTCATTCTTTTGTCCTTTGCGTTGCCAGGTATCGCTCTCGTGCGCAGAGAGAGGCGTTTACTCAAATCGCAGATGAACTTCACCAGCGGTGGAAAATGCTACGTCTACCTGTGAGCCGGCGATCGCATTCGACAGCCCGGTCCAGCTTCCCGTGGTTACCCACTGACCGGCCTTCAGTCCGCCAGTCCGCTTCGCGCCTTCGCTGGCCAGCCACGGCAGCAGACGCATCAGATCGCCCGAGGTGTTCGACCCCGTGCGTTCCACGCGCACAACGCCGTCAACGGTGAGCGTGACGTGCTCCTTTGAAAAATCAATCTTTTGCCAATGTGTAACCGCCGGGCCATAAACAAACCCGCCATGCATCTGCAGATCGGCGATCATCGACAACCGTTCCGCCTTGATCGGGTCCACCAGGCCGCTCTCAATAACCTCGATCGCCGGATGGCAGCTCGCAATGGCATCGACAACTTCCTCGCGCGAGTAAGCCTTCTCTCGCGGCGGCAGATCTTTGCCGATCAGAAAAGCGATCTCCGCCTCCAATCCGCGATACCGGTGCTTCCCATCCAGCTGCACATTGCTTTGAGGCGATCCTGGCTAGAGGCATCGGCCCGTACAACGGGGTCGCGTCCGCCGTCGGTGCGCCAACCTTCCATCCGCCGATTGCACCATAGGCGAGCGCAAGCCTGTCTTGCACGAAGTAAGCCTCGTCGACGGTTACCGGCCGCAACGCCGCGGGCAGGTCGTCGATTGGAGTGTTCGTTCTGCGAGCGTCCAGCAACATCGCACCCGCATTCATCAACTCTTTTTCTCGAGCACCGGTCATCATGCAGTAAGTGTCTCGCAAAAAGTCGACGTTTGTCTTCTATTCCCCGGGGCGCGGACGGTATTCGCCCTATTTAGCCTCAGGATGTTTGCTCAGGCTCAATAGGTTTGCAAATAAGCGGTAAGCTCCGGGAACCCCTTCAGGCAGCTCTCTGTACAGGGCCAGAGCGACATAGACGTAAACTCCCTTGCCTGTCTTTGCGATCAGTAGTCCGCCCTTTTGCGGGTCTTGCCCGGGATCGTGCGTCTCGAGCGGAGCCTGGTACTGCGGGTCCCAGGTCTCCATGAAACTATGTCCCCGCTCCTCGACCCACCCCGAAAAGTCCTTCTCGGTAATTCGGTTCGGCCAACTCAGGACGGGGCTCTCCGGCATCAGCAACTGCACTGGAGCCGTCTCATCCACAACCTTCTCCGCACTGCCCAGCGAGTAGGGATACGGGCCATAGTCGAACTGCCCGGTGTTGTACTGCACGATCACTACGCCGCCATTTTTGGCGTAGTTCAGCAGTTGTGCGTTCGCCGCCGCGAGTCCGGGATAGGCCGAGTACGCCCGCACTCCCAGCACGACGACGTCGTAACCTGAGAGTTTGCCCCCCGAGATATCGTCCAGCGTCAGCGTCGTCGCATGGACGCCGAGATTTTCAAGCGACGCCTGTACTTCGTCTCCGGTTCCGGGCAGGTAGCCCACCTTCAAACCCGGAGCTACCTTCACATCGACTCCGCGGGCGCGATACGTCGCCGGCCGATAAAGATTCGCCGGCAACAATCCTACGTACCCTACGGTCTTATATCCCTCGCGATACTCGCGCCCCGCGTAGTTCGCGACCGCAGTCATTGTGTAAGCCGTCTCCGTCATCTTTCCTGGCGTCACGACGAAGGGCACCTCTTCCGAGTCACCATCCTTCACCAGGGAAAACTCCGCCTGCTCGGGCGCCGCCGTCCATCCTTTTGGCAGCTCGAGCTTCACCGTCCCCTTCGCTGCGCCCTTCACATTGCTTCGCACCAGCGCCGTCATCATCAAGGTCTTCTCGGTCAACGGCACCACACCGGCAGCGGGGGCAACCGAAACCGAGATGGCGGGAGCCACGACCAGCGGTTCATACACTGTTCCTTGCCCGGTCATGCGCCGCAGCGTTTGCACTACCTGGCCCAACCGAAGATCCACGCCGTCATAATCTACGGTGACCCATGCCGTCAGCGCAGGCAAAGCGAGCGAAGCATTCCGCATCGCCGGGTTGGCCACGTCGTAGTACGACTGTTCAATACCGGGCCGACCGTACGGAGGACGCGTCGCACCGGCGTCCGCAGGCAGTTTCACGGTGTAACGCATGTCGATCGCTTTGCCGTCAGCAATGGTCGCGTCTGTCTTTGCATCCTGTGTCCGCGTCGCTGTGGCGCCGGCGTTCGAGACCAGCTCCGATGCCTTGATCTTTACCGGAGCATCGCTTCCGTTGACCACGTGTACCTGTACTGCGAACGTCTGCCCTGGGATCGCGGTCACAAACGTGTCGCCGCCATCGCCAAATCGAGCAAAGGGGCCAGTCTCCTCGCGGCCCGTAACCTGCGCTCGCACCGTCAATCCCAGAGCCTGCACCAGTGCATTGTTGAACTGCATACGCTTGACTCGCAGTTCGTGCAGCAGGTCATACTTCTCCTGCGCCGTCAGCCCGCTTGCCTCAACCTTTGCGATCAACGCATCCGTCGCTCGCAGGCCATCCCGCAACAGGGGAGCGGTCTTCACTGGAGCGGCAATCTTGTAGATGGTCATCGCCTGTTGCACCAGACCGTCGATCGTCGTGAGGTCCTGCTTCAGAAAAGTTTTTTCGCCTGGCGCAAGCGTCGTCATCCCGGTAAGCGAGACGTCGACTCCATCGAAGAAACTCTTCTCCTCTTCACCCGATTTCACGCGCGAACCATAACGGTGGTACTCCACATCGAACGGCCCTGCAGCGGGCACTCCCATTCCGCCGTTCTGCGTCTTCTGCAGTCCCAGTCCCATCCGCGCAAACTGCAGGTAGGTCATTCCCAGCACGGGACTGTAGTCTCCCTCAGCGATCGTCACATTTGGCTTCGGAGACTCGGTCGACCACTCTTTTGTCACATAGTTGTAGAACCGCGCCGGAGCGTACTTGCCCGTTGCATAGTCAAACATCCCCCGCGTCGAAACCCGGAAGAACGGCACTCTCGCATAGACCTTCAGCGGAGTCCACGGCAGCAACCCGGCGGCGATCTGGTCGGGAAATATCTTCGGATCGCCCGCTGCGCTAAAGACCTCCTGAGCCATCTCACCGGAGACCTGATGTTGCCCATGCCCATCGGTAATGCCGCCCTGAAAGACCGCCGTTACCACCAGTGGCCGGTATAGCCTGACTGCACGCACTGCGTCGTACAACACGCGGTCACGCCCCCAATTTGCCAGGCTCTCTTCCTTCGTCTTCGAAAAACCGAAGTCAACCTCCGTCCCCCACAACTGGTCGATGCCCATGTAGCGGCCTGCGGCCAGCAGCTCCTGCGTCCGCACCAATCCGAGCCCGTCGTCGAAGTCGCCGGACATTAAGTTCTGTCCGCCCTCTCCGCGTGTCAGGGTCAGCATCGCGACATGCACGCCCTGCCCGCGCGCCTCATACGTCAGCATTCCGCCGTCTTCATCATCAGGATGCGCCACGATCATCATCAGACTGGCGCGCGTCCGGAGCTTCACCAGGCTCTGCCAGAGCGCGGTCGCGCCTTCGTTGGCCGGAACCTCCCGCACGACCACAGATGGCCGCACCTGCTCTCCCGTAAGGTTCGCGGGATCGTGCAACTGCTGCGCAAAGGCGCCTCCGCTAACGGTGAACGCTAACGTCGCCACCGCACTCCAACCTGCAAACATCCGCATGGAAGTCATTGCCTTCTAATCTCTCACACCTAACTACTCAAAATCACGCGGTAAATCGCCCATCCCCTTACTTCCAAAGGCGTGCTGTAACCAGTTGCAGGATGAAACGTCCTATGATGAGGACAGCAGTCCGTGAATCTAGAAGGGAACTCGCAATGCTTCTTCGCAAAGCCGGCAGTCTTGAATCAACGATTCGCTCCTCCGACATCACCCCGCAGCATGCCTTTGAGCAGCAGACGAGGAGCCGACGCCGTTTTCTGGCCGGAGCCGCAACTCTTGGCGCGGGCGCTGTGGCCGCCCGATACCTCTCCGGAGTCCTTGATCCCGATACAACGGTACATGCTGCAGATAAGCTTGCAGCCGCGGCCGGAAAATACACGCTCCCCGACCCGCAAACCCCATTGGCCAAGGCCAGCGGCTACAACAATTTTTACGAGTTCGGTACCGACAAGACGGACCCCGCGCGCAACGCCGGCAAGCTCAGCACCCACCCCTGGCCCATCCAGATCACCGGCATGGTCAAAAAGCCCCAGACCATCAACATCGACGACCTGCTTCACTATCGCCCTCTCGAATCGCGCGTCTACCGTCACCGCTGCGTCGAAGCCTGGTCTATGGTTATCCCCTGGGATGGCTACTCGCTCTCCGAGTTCATCAACTTCTGCGAGCCCATGCCCAGCGCAAAGTACATCCAGTTCTTCTCTGCCGTCGACAAAAAGATTATGGATCTCCCCTTGGGCTACGACTGGCCCTACAAAGAAGGCCTGCGTATGGACGAGGCCATGAACCCGCTCACCCTTCTCACCTTCGGCTGCTATGGCCAGACCCTCCCCAACCAGAACGGCGCTCCTGTGCGCGTTATCGTGCCATGGAAGTACGGTTTCAAGTCAGCAAAATCCATCGTTCGCTTCCATTTCACCGACAAGCAGCCCGTCACCACGTGGAACCAGGCCGATGGCGAGGAGTACGGCTTCTACTCAAACGTCAATCCCAACTACGACAACGCACGCTGGTCTCAGGCCCATGAGCGCCGCATCGACTCCAGCCTGTTCCCCCACTCTATCCCCACTCTTATGTTCAACGGCTACGGCGACCAGGTAGCCGGCATGTACGCGGGCATGGATCTAAAAAAGAACTACTAAAAAAGGACGCAGAAGTCCTCAAATCCAGACGTATCGTATCTGTGTTCTATTGGCATCGCTTCCCTGTGTGGCATGGCTCTACCAATCCTCGTTTTCTCTAGAGAGTCTTCCCGTCTGTCATCCTCGACGAGATGAAGAGGCTAAAATATAAGCTGTAACGCCACAAACTAAGCTAACTCCGGTCAACTATGTCCAAACGCGCGATAGTCGCCCTCAAAACCCTGCTGCACCTGCTCTGCCTTCTCCCATTCGCGTGGCTCCTCCGCCTCTTCACCTCGGCAGCGCTTGCCACCTACGCCGACCCCATCAACTACATCACGCACTTCACCGGCGACTGGACCCTCTACCTCCTCTTCGCCTCGCTTGCCATTACACCCATCCGCCGCCTCTCGCCAAAGATCGCGTGGCTCATCCGCTTCCGCCGCTTGCTCGGCCTCTACGCCTTCTTCTATGCGACGCTTCACCTGGCGACCTACGTGTTTCTCTTCTCCGGCTACGACATCACTACAGCCTTCGCTGGTCTTCGCGCCGGCCACCCCGGTGAATTTGTTACGCAGTGGAAGATCGTCTGGCCCCGCATGGTCGACGACGCCCTCAAGCGCCGCTTCATTCAGGTCGGCCTCTTTGCCTGGCTCATCCTGCTGTTGCTAGCCGTCACCTCACCCGCCTTCATTATGCGAGCGATGGGAGGCAAAAACTGGCAACGCCTCCACCGGCTGGTCTACCTCGCCGCCTTCGCCGGCATCGTCCACTACTGGTGGCAGGTGAAGAAAGACAACCTCGCCCCCTGGAAGGACACCGCGATCCTAACCATTCTGCTGCTCGCCCGAGGTGTCTACACTCTCATCAAACGGCTTAGAAAGCCCACACCAGTCCTCAAATCCATGTAACCGATCGGTCCTCGAGATTCTTTCTTCAAATTCTGCCAAAAAGTCGCGTGTCAAGCCTCAAAGGGATCTAACCGGCTGAAAGAGAATCGGGCAACTTGTCGACAGGATTATGGTCTAAGTGAGGGGAGGCATCTATGCACGCGACAACTCTGACGATCATTCTTCTTGTTGGCCTCCCGCTGCACGCCCAGAAAAAAACTGCGAGACCCAAGCCGCAGAGCTCGACGAAACCCGCCCAGTCGATTCCGCTAAGCCCGCAAGAGAGAGCCCAGCAACTTCTCAACCGCTTCACCTTTGGTCCTCGTCCCGGTGATCTGGAACAGGTCATCGCCCTTACGCCGGAGAAGTGGTTCGAGCAGCAACTCAATCCCACTAGTATCCCTGACCAGGTTGTCGATAAGCGCCTCAACGACTACCCCACACTTAACATGCAGCCCGATCAGGCTCTGATCCTCTTTCCCGACCGCTTTACGCTTGGCCAGGTTGCGGACGGCAAACGCCCGCCACCAACAGACCCACTACTCGCCGCTATGTATGAGGTTCAGGTGGATAAGTTCAACCGCGACCGCGACGCCAAAAATATGAATGCCGACGGTCAGCCCACCATGACACCGCCGACGGAAGCTGAGGCGGCGGAGCAGAAAAAAACAGATCAAGCGACGGCCTCCCGCATTGCAGGGCAACTTTTCGGCCTGCCACGCGACCAGCGCATGGCGGCGCTTATCGCGCTTCCAATGACGGATCGCATTGCTTTCACTACCTACGTCTCTGGTGATCAGAAGAACCTTCTTTTTTCCCAGTTCAATCCGCGCGAGCGTGAGATCTTCACCGGTATGGCTGCCAACATCGGCTCCTCCAGCCAGATCGTCAATGAGCTATCGCAGGCCAAGATGCTTCGCGCCATCCTCTCCGAGCGCCAGTTGCAGGAGGTGATGACTGACTTCTGGTTCAATCACTTCAACATCTACATCGCCAAAGACTCTGACCAGTGGTACACCACCAGCTACGAGCGCGATGCCATTCGCAAACACGCTCTTGGCAAGTTTCGCGACCTTCTCATTGCCACCGCAACCAGCCCGGCGATGATGATCTATCTCGACAACACGCAGTCGATCGGCCCCAACTCCATGGCCAACGGTGTCAATCCTGCCAACCCCAACTCCAGGAAGGGCAACCGCGGCCTGAACGAGAACTACGGCAGAGAGGTGATGGAACTCCACACGCTCGGCGTCGATGGCGGCTACACGCAGGCCGATGTCACCGCGCTCTCTGCCGTCCTCACTGGCTGGACCGTCGAGCGCTCCAATCAGGGTGGCCCCTTCAAATTCGACCCGAAGCAACATGAGCCTGCCCCTCCGGTGTGGCTCGGTCATATCTTCAGTCCTGCGTCAAAGCCAGCCGAGACCATCAATCAGCCATCAAAATCTGGCTCACCCTACACAGCCGATGCGCAATCACAGATGAATGAGGGTATCGAAGCGTTGACCCTGCTCGCTGCCAACCCGCATACTGCGCACTTCATCAGCTTCAAACTGGCCCAGAGCTTCGTCGCCGACGACCCTCCGCCGGCGCTCGTCGACCGCATGGCTGCCACGTGGCTTGCCACCGACGGCGACATTAAAGCTATCCTCCGCACTCTCGTCGAATCGCCTGAGTTCAACTCAAAAAAATACTTCCGCAACAAGGTGAAGACTCCAACGGAGTTTATCGCCTCGGCCTTCCGCACTACGGCTACCGATCCGGCCAACCCCGGCGCTCTCGTGAGCACGCTCACCTCAATGGGAATGCGTCCGTACTACGCACTGCCGCCCACGGGGTACTACATCACCGCCGATCAGTGGATGAACTCGAACGCTCTCGTCGACCGCCTCAACTTTGCCTACGCTCTGACCGGCAGCAAGTTCGCGAACCAGAAGTTCGACTCTGCGCATATCCTGGCTCTTGGTTTGCTGACCCAGCCAGCAAGCCCTGCCGCAAACCAAACTGCAGCGGCGAACAAGCCGAGTGCGAAGTACTCTGAAGCGGTGCTTATGACGGAGCTGCCCGCGACTGCACCGAATCAGCTCTACACCAGTGCAGCCGGCGAGGACGTCGCTCTGCACGTACTTGAGTCGTCCCTGATCGGAGGCGACGTCTCCGCCCAGACCAATCAGCTGATCCACAAACAAATCGCCGACCTTCCCGCGACCAGCACCACCGACACGCTCAACCTGCTGACGGCACTCGTCATGGGTAGCCCGGAGTTTCAACTCCGCTGACGTCCTCTGTAAACTTGAACGATGAGTGCAGAGGAGCGATATGGAAGACATGGACATCTGGTCCACGCTTGATCCAATTGAGACGTTCGGCCATTGGATGAAGGAAGCGGTGGCGAGCGAGCCAAACGATCCAAACGCAGTCGCACTCGCGACCGCGACACGCGACGGCGTGCCCAGTGTCAGAATGGTTCTGCTCAAAGGCATCGACGAACGCGGATTCGCCTTCTACACCAACGCCGACAGTCAGAAGGGAACTGAGCTCAGGGAGAATCCACGCGCAGCGATGTGCTTCCACTGGAAGTCACTTCGCCGCCAGGTCCGAGTCACCGGAGCCGTAACCGAGCTTCCCGCAGCCGACGCCGATCGCTACTTCCACTCTCGCTCGCGTCTCAGCCAGCTTGCCGCAACTGCATCGCAACAGAGCCGCGTTCTGCCGTCACGTGAGCTGCTTCTCGCCAGAGTCGAAGAACTCGACGCGGAGTTTCCAACCGACGTTCCGCGTCCCGCATATTGGAAGGGATTTGTCCTGCAACCCGAACGGATCGAGTTCTGGATCAGCCACGAAGGTCGGTTGCATGACCGTCTGGTGTTCGTTCGCAGCGGTGATCAGTGGCGCAAAGAGCGTTTGTTCCCTTAACCTAAGCCTTCGAAGAGGTCCGTCGTCTGTTGTGCGGCCTGCAGCTCGGCCGAAGCCACAAGGGTGTAGCGCTCCTCAGCTCCATACTTCGCGAAGATATCTTTTGTCTTCTCCATCAGGGGCTTCTGCGAGACATGCTGCCGAAACGCCTCGTTCTTCCGCTCTCGCACGGAGCTGATATCAAGCGTCACCGTCCACGGCATCGCCATCGCCTTTGGTCTGTCGGGAACATGGAAGTTCGCCGTCAAGTAATACAGACGCTTTGCCTGATGCACGACGCCGGCATCCGGGTAGCGCTTCGCCTGCCACGACCAGTGAAACGCAGCCGTCGTCAACATCGAAACCATCATGTGATCTGCATGCGTATTCTGTCCGCCGTCTCCGCCAAATGTAATCACGACATCCGGCCTGAAGTGTCGCATCTTCTCCACCAGCCGCCGTGCCGCTGCCGAAAACTCGACAAACTCCAGTTGCGCGTCCTGGTAGTCCATCAACTCATGGTGCGCAACTCCGAGTACCTCGCACGAACGCCGAAACTCATCGCGTCGCATCTTCCCCAGCGCCTCGCCTGAAGCTGCACCGCCACGATTGGACCCCGCCTGCCCATCCGTCAGGCAAACCACATAGGTCTCAACCCCGCGTTCGGCGTAGAGCGCGAGCGCTCCACCAAACGCATAGCACTCATCGTCCGGATGCGCCGTGATACACATCAACTTCAGGCCCACTCAGCGCCCTCCAGATCGGCATCGTCAAACAGCAGCTCTGCTGAGACGATATCTTCCACCACTGCATCCGGATCAACCTCTCGCACTGGTGCAAAACTCCTGCGATGCAGCGCACAGGGGCCGAACTCGATCAGCGCCCGCCGATGCTCCGGCGTTCCATATCCTTTGTGCGAAGCCAGACCGTATCCTGGGTGCACTACATCCAACTCTCGCATCAATGCATCGCGATGCACCTTCGCGACCACTGAAGCTGCGGCAATCGAAAGACTCAGTGCATCTCCGTAGATCAGCTTCGTCTGGTGGCAGGGATGATCGAGCCGCATGGCATCGATCAGCAGATGGTCCGGAGCGATGGTCAGCCCGAGCACTGCTTCCAGCATTGCCATCCGGCTTGCCTGATAGATATTCACCCGATCGATGGTTGCAGCATCTACCTCGGCAACACAGACGGCCAGCGCCATGCGACGTACCGCAACGTCCAGCGACTCCCGCTCTTCGCGTGTCAGTTGTTTCGAATCTTTTAATCCGGCTTCCGCTAATTCGTCCAGACACTCCGGCAGGATCACCGCCGCCGCCACCACCGGCCCGAACAACGCACCGCGTCCCACCTCATCGACGCCGGCGATTCTCTGGAAGCCACAGTGCCGCAGAGCTTGCTCCGGCGCATCGCTGCAGATCAGCTGTTTCAGCATCCGCTGTTTTGCCGTGGCAGCGTTAACAGTTCGAGGAGCGCGACGGGAGGGAATCGAAGCCATACACTTTTAATGTCGAGTGTATAACCATCGCGCAAGACGAAGCCACGACCGAAGTCGTGGCTCAGTGGAAAACAGGTGCGTGAATTCCTAGACAGTGGCAGCGCGTTCGACCTCGCGCAGACGAGCAGCCTTGCCGCGCAGACCGCGCAGGTAGAACAGCTTCGAGCGACGAACTTCGTACGAACGAACCTTCTCGACCTTGTCGACAACCTTTGAGTTGTAGGGGAAGATGCGCTCGACGCCCTGGCCGAAGCTCATCTTGCGAACGGTAAAGGATCCCTGTGCGCCTTTGCGGCAGGCAATCACCATACCCTCAAACGCCTGGAGGCGTTCTTTCTCGCCTTCACGAATCTTGACTTGAACACGAACTGTATCGCCTGGGGCGAACGCGGGTAGATCGGTCCGCTCTAACTTCGCGGCCAGTTTCTGCATAATCGGATGAATGGACATGACACAACTTTCCTATGGTTGGACTCGACCTTTAGTGTACACGAAATCCAGGCATTTTGCGCCGTAACCGCACAGAAAACATGCGGTATCAGTGCTTTATCCCTCCTGATCGCCGTGCCATCCAAGCTCTGCCAGCGTCTCGCGGTCTTCGTCACTGATTTCGATCTTCTTCAGCAGGTCTGGCCGGTTCTCCAGGGTCTTCTTCAGCGCCATTCTGCGTCGCCATTGTCGAACCGTCTCATGGTTTCCCCCGGCCAGCGCCTCTGGAATCGCGAGCCCCATAAACTCGGCTGGCCGCGTGTAGTGCGGATAGTCCAGCAACCCTCCGGCTCCATACGTCGACCTTGGCACGCCATCCACATCATGGGGTTGCTTCGCAAGATCTTCCGCGCCAAAGCTCTCAAATCGCGACGAGTCCGGGTTTCCCAGCGCTCCCGGCAGCAGGCGCACTACGGCGTCGACGATCACTGCGGCCGCCAGCTCGCCGCCCGAAAGCACGTAATCCCCAATCGAGATCTCGCGGTCGCATAGCAGCTCGTTCACCCGCTCATCCACACCTTCATACCGGCCGCAGACGATGACGACTCGTTCCGTCGCCGCCAGTTCCTGCGCCAGCTGCTGGCTGAAGGGCTGTCCCTGGGCCGAGAGCAGGATTACTGTCTCCTTCTGTCTCTGGCGGTCGGCCTTTGGCGAAATCTGTAGCGATTGCATCGCCTCGTAGATCGGCTGCGCCTTCAGCACCATCCCCTCGCCACCGCCAAAGGGTCTGTCATCGACAGTCTTGTGGCGGTCATGGGTAAAGCTGCGCAGATCGTGTATGCCGATGTCGACCAGACCTGCTTTGTTGGCGCGCTTCAGAATTCCGTAGTTAAACGGGCCTGCAAAGAAGTCGGGAAAGATCGTAATGATGTCGAAGTGCATAAACGGTGATTACCCTGCCGCGTCTTGATGATTACCAAATAGCCATTAAGTGGTGGTCCCGCTGATTGCACGATATCACTAGGAAGTTGTAGAGAGACGCCGCCGATTTCTTAGAAAATCTTAATTGTGATGGTTAGCACATCCAACCCTGCCTCCAGGTCATTACGGCGAAAGAAAAGAGCCCTGTCATGTTCCAAATAAAGATCGCCGCCGTAATGATGGTGCCGCTGACTCTTTGCGGTTCTCTCGCTTATGCGCAGGAGCCGCAGACGAACTGCGTAGCAACAGCCACGGTTCCTTCACAGCTCAAACCACAGACATCTTCTCCGCTCCAGCCCCAGGAGGTGTATGGAACCTACGTTCCATACACAGGGTCGCCCGTAAAGACGACCTCGCCACAGAGCGAAGCCTCTGGAGCGCCTGCAACTTGTTCCGCTGCGAGCGCACAGACGCCTGCTCCTTCGGCCCAGATACCACCCCCCCTCGCGCCCAAACCTCAGGAAGAGGTGGTCTACGGGTCGTACGTCCCATACAAGGCACCGGCGCCGAAGGCGGATCCGCCACAGGTTGCGCTCAACGAAGCTCCGCCGACACTCTGCTCAGCGACGAGTACGTGGCCGACGCCACCAGCTTCCACAATGAAGCTGGTGGACGACCCCGTCTACGGCTCGTACGTCCCTTACACTGGACCGCCCGTGAAGACGGCCGCATCTGCCGCTCTACCTGCGTCCTGTTTCACCCCGGAGGCGCAGTCGTCGCACAGCGGTTCGACCCCTGCTGTGGCCCGGCTGGAGGCCATATCCTCTCAGCTGGAGAACACGATCGAAGCTCCACACGATCTGCCTCCCAGCGCAGCAGCACCGAGCGTGGCCGCAGCGATTGAAGCAGCACCGAGCACCAGCAGCGCCGAGCGTGGCGGCTGCCATTGAAGCTGCGCCCACCGGAGCAGCGCCCATTGGAGCAGCGCATCCTCCGTTTGACGAAGCTCCGATCAATCCTTCGCCCATCATCGGTACGCCAGCGAGCACCAGCGAGTTCGTTCGTCTCGCTCCCCCGCCACTCTCTGCAAAAGAGCCGCGACCGATCAGGCCTTTTCGCTCCGTCGCCATTGGCTTCAAAGCAGGCTCTCTGGGAACCGGCATTGAACTCGCCACGCCAGTTGCACATAGCTTCAATCTTCGCTCCAACATCAACCTGTTTGCCTTCAACTATCCCTTCACGATCGACGGAGTCAACTACGACGCGAGACTCCATCTCAAGTCCAGCGCAACCACACTCGACTGGTTTCCGACGCGAGGCACCTTTCATGTGAGCCCCGGTATTCTGTACGTCAAAAACACACTCTCAGCGCCGGCTTCCGTTGCTCCAGGTCAGACTTTTGAACTCGGTACGCAGACCTTCGTCAACAGTATCGACGACCCAGTGAACGGCTCTGCCTCGATTGTCTATCCGCACAGCTATGCTCCCATGGTGCTGTTCGGTTTTGGCAATATCATCCCCCGCAGCGGCCGGCACTTCTCGTTTCCAATTGAGTTTGGCGCCGCCTACACCGGTGCTGCTCAGATAAGCGTCGCCTTGACCGGAACCGCGTGCGTTACCAACGGCTGCGTCAGCTTCGGCACAAACTCCCAGGCACAGTCCTTTGTGAAGCAGGAGGTACAGAAACTAAATAACGATGTAAAGCCATATCCCTTCTTTCCCATTGTCACCATGGGGATGGCGTATCACTTCTGATCGTCGTTAGCCGGCGCGCTGCCTGTCGTTCGATTGACCTCAACCAAACCATCCGGCAGCGTCATTTCGATCCTTTTTGCGTCCGTGTCCACCTTCACCAGAAACGCCTTTGCAAAGGGAATCAGGACTTCGTCGCCGTCAAGCGAGGTTACGGCCAGCAACGGTGCAGCATCCTCAAGTCGCCGGCCACCATCTGCGGTCATCGCGAACTGCACGTCTTCGACGACACCCACGGGCGTCGAGCCGTTATAGACGGTGCAGCCAATCAACTCGCTGATATAGATCGACTCCTCATCGAGTGGAAGCCGCTCCTCGCGCGGAATAAGCACGTCGAGACCCGCAACCGACTCGGCGTCCGAGATTGTGTCGATGCCGGCAAACTGGAGCACGATGCGCCCCTCATTCTTCCCCACGGGCAGCCAGAAGGCCACTACCTCTGCCGCGCGTGCCTCAGCTTGTTCTCCTGCGAAGCCGGGCGCAGCCAGAAAAATTCGCCGCTGGTCCTCGAAGCGTTCAGGAAAATCAGTAAACAGCTCTGCCAGCACCTCACCCTTGCGGCCTTGTGGCCGAAGCAAGTGTGCCAAGACTATCCATGCTGGAGCGGGTTGCGTCATAGGGCAGAACTCAGCGCGAACGTGTGTGCCATGACGCCGTCTGTGATTCGGGTCAACTCTGTGCCGGTGGCGGCTCGCCCTGCTCCACAATGTCCAGCGAGAAGCGGTGCTTCAGCTTCATGCTGGCTGCACTGAGGATGGTGCGCATCGAACGAGCTGTACGACCTTGTTTCCCGATCACTTTGCCGATGTCGCTCTGCGCGACACGCAATCGGATCACTGTAGAGTCGCCGTCCGCGATTGCCTCGACCGAGACACTGCCTGGGTCATCGACCAAGGCACAAGCTATCTCCGTTACAAGGTCTGTCATGTTCTTTACAGCATTTTCCCCTGAAGGAACCTGCGTTGCCTGGGTCATCACACACCTTCGGTTACTGGGAGTCACGAAGAAACGCTCAAGCTTATCCTTTTGTCTTGTCTTTGTCTGCTGCAAGATCTTCCAGGAAGTGCTGAAACGAGCGAAACATCGGTCGCGTTCCGTCCAGGGATTAGCTGGACCTCTGCTTTGCAACGTTAAAAAATAACCTTGCAATACCAAGGAGTTTACGTGAAACGGCAGGCAGGGCGTACTACAAGGAACCTAGTGAGACAGCTATCTTTGGGAACCAGAAATCGCGTTCCCAAAGTTAGCAGAGATCAAGTACCTTCTTAGGCCGCAACGACTGGCTCAGCCGGCTTCTGGGCCATCAGCTTGCCAACGCGCTCTGACAGCTGTGCTCCATTGCCGGTCCAGTAGTCGATACGGTCGCGCTTAAGGTCTACAGTTGCAGGGGTTGTGCGCGGATTATAGGTACCCACTACTTCAACGGAACGGCCATTACGAGCACGGTCTTTCTCGATAACGACGACGCGGTAGTGGGGTTGCTTACGCGCTCCAACGCGCGCCAAACGGATCATCAACACGGGCAATGCCTTTCAAAACATTTTTGATTTATGGGTTACAGATGGCCCGTCGGCCCTCCATCGGAACAGGGGACGAACATGCTCAACCCAACACCTAAGTATGGCGGAAAATGTGGCTTTTCGCAATGGAAAACGTGTAAATTCCTGCAATCAGGCGGGAAACAGGAACCGCAGCACGTCTCCAAAACGGCCCGACCAGGCGCGTTCGTCGTGGACCGCGCCCTCCGCCTTTTTATAGACGAGATCCACCCCGCTCCTCCAGCCTCTATTCAGCAGCAGCCGCTCCAGGGTGTCCGCATCACGCAGATACCGCGCGCCTTCCGCCGTCCCCATATCCAGCCAGATGCGAAGATGAGGCTTTGCCCCCTGTTGGGTAATCGCGTTGAGTATACTTCGGTGATCCCACCAGAGCGACGGCGACATGACGGCGATCTTGCCAAACACCTCCGGGTGCGCAAAACCGAGGTAGAGGGAGATCAGTCCGCCCAGCGACGATCCGCCAACCGCCGTATCTTTCGCCCCGGGCAGCGTTCGGTAGGTGCGGTCGATCAGCGGCTTCAACTCCTCGATCAGCAGGCGCCCGTAGCTCCGCCCCTCGCCGCCACCCATCTTGAAGTCGCGTGTCGGCGTGTACTCTGCCATGCGGCGAAGCCCTGTATTGGCGATGCCCACCAGGATCATGGGTTCAACTTCGCCGGCCTCTGTCATGTTGTCCGCCGTCGTATTCGCGTTCCATGTTTTGCCCGCGATATAGGACGTTCTGTCCATCGAATAGATTCTGTCCATCGTGCAAATAGAAGACAGGGAAGCGACGCTCGTTCTCACCAGGTACTGCGGCGGAAGGTACACCGAGACCATTCTGTCGTCGGGCAAAATCTCCGAGTGAAACTTCTGCACGCTGTATCTTGGATTGGAATCGAGCTCATCTGCGATATGCTCTGTACTCTGATCCTCCGTCGTTGCGACAGAGGTGGGCCTGCGATCAAATGCTGTGTTGAAAGAGGTTGGATTTAGCGGCTTCAATGCGATACAACGGCTCCAGTAAAGTACGATTGCATCAGACTAGCAGAGGGGAAGGCAATGAAACGCGAATACCGCAAATGGCTCTCCCCGTCGCTTGGGCGCGAGATGGAACTGCTTGTCTTTGGCCATGCCGGCCTGCCCGCACTGGTCTTTCCCACCTCCTGCGGCCGATTTTTTGAGTTTGAAGACCGCGGCATGGTCAACGCCGTCCACGACAAGCTGGAACAAGGCCGTCTCCAACTCTTCTGCGTCGACTCGGTCGACTCGGAGAGCTGGTACAACCGCGCCGTCCAGCCGCGTTGGCGCATCGCCCGCCATATGCAGTATGAGCAATACCTGATGCAGGAGGTCCTTCCGTTCCTCCGCCAGCAGAACCAGTCTGCTCAGCTTGGCGCCGTAGGCTGCAGCTTCGGCGGCTATCACGCGACCAACATTGCTCTGCGTCACCCTGATGTCTTCTCCGCCATGCTCTCGATGAGCGGCGCATTCGACACCTCGAACTTCCTCTCCGGCTACTACGACGACGACTGCTACTTCAACATCCCCATGCACTACCTGCGCAACACCAGCGATCCCTGGTATCTGCACCGCTACCGGCGCAACACCTATATCTTCGCCACCGGCGTTCACGACCAGTGCTGGAACGCAAACGAGCGGATGGCGCAGATCTTGCGCGATAAGAACATCCCTTGCTGTCTCGATGTCTGGGGCGACAACGCCGGCCACGACTGGCCCTGGTGGCAGCGCATGCTCGAAACTTATCTCTAGCGCTACGGTCTCTAATGAGCGAACGGCCCCGCATATTGGTAACCAACTGGAGGATTACGTGAAGAAGATCGGTGTTCTTTTCGGTATGGAAAATACCTTTCCCAGCGCTCTGGTCGACCGAATAAATGCCATGGAGATCGAGGGAGTGCGAGCCGAGTTCGTCCATGTCGGCGGGGTACAGATGGCCGTACCCTCTGGCTATGCGGTGATTGTTGATCGCATCTCGCACGACATGCCCTTCTATCGTGCATTTTTGAAGAACGCCGTTCTCACCGGCACCTACGTCATCAACAATCCCTTCTGGTGGTCTGCCGACGACAAGTTCTTCAACTATGCCCTCGCAACCAAACTGGGCGTAGCCGTTCCGAAGACCGTTCTCCTTCCGCATAAAAAATTCCCTCCGCAGATCTCCGAACGATCGTTGCGCAATCTCCAGTTTCCCCTCGACTGGGACAGCATCTTCGACTACGTCGGCTTTCCTGCATTCCTGAAACCTCACGATGGCGGTGGTTGGCGCGACGTCTTCCACGTTCACAACCGCGAAGAGTTCTTCGAGGCTTACGACAAGACCCGCGATCTCTGCATGACGCTGCAAGGCGCAGTCAACTTCAAGGAGTACTTCCGCTGCTACGTCGTCGGCCAGTCCAAGGTCCGCATCATGCCTTACGACCCGCGCCGCCCGCATGAACATCGCTACGTCCTCGATCCACCCACGTATAACAAGAAGCTCCTGAAGCGAGTCAAGATCGACGCCCTCACTCTCTGCAAAGCGCTGGGCTACGATCTGAACACCGTGGAGTTCGCGGTCGAGAACGGCGTTCCCTACGCGATCGACTTCATGAACCCGGCCCCGGATGCCGACCTCCACTCCGTAGGCAGAGAGAGCTTCGACTGGATCGTCAACGCAGTAGCGCATCTCGCTGTGAAGAAGGCGCAATCGGCCCATAAGCCGGGAATGAACTGGTCATCGTTCCTGGGAACTCCCCATGGAACTCCGGCACCACGGAAGTCTGCAACAAAGGCCGCTCGCAAAACAGTTGCGCCGAAGACGCTCTCGAAGACCAAATAGTCGTCACCTCGTCGTAGAACTCAAGTGATACGCTTCGATTCACAAACAGGGAGAGGGTGTATGCGGCCATCGTTCACGTTAGGCATCGAAGAGGAATACCAGACCATCGACCCTGAGACGCGCGATCTGCGCTCGCACATCGCGACCGAGATGCTCGCCAAGGGCAAGCTTCGCCTCGAAGAGCGCGTCAAGGCAGAGATGCATCAGTCCGTCATCGAGGTCGGCACGCGTATCTGCCACAACATCCAGGAAGCCCAGGAAGACCTCTTCGATCTCCGCCGCAACATGATCGGCCTCGCCGAAGAGCACGACCTGGTTCTCGTCGCCGGAGCGACTCATCCCTTCGCCGACTGGCGCGTCCAGGAGATCTACCCTGATCCTCGTTACGCCCAGGTCGTCGAAGACCTTCAACTGGTCGCCCGCGCCAACCTCATCTTCGGTCTCCACGTTCACGTCGGCATCGAAGACCGCGAAGCCGCCATCCGCATCATGAACTCGCTGCGTTACTTTCTGCCGCACATCCTCGCGCTCTCCACCAACTCCCCCTTCTGGCTCGGCATGGAGACGGGCTACAAGAGCTACCGCGCCAAGGTCTTCGAAAACTTTCCCCGCACCAACCTGCCCGACAGCTTCGCCAGCTACTCCGAGTTTGAGAGCTACGTCAATCTGCTCATCAAGACCAACTCCATCGACAACGCAAAAAAAATCTGGTGGGACGTCCGCCCTCACCCATTCTTTGACACCGTCGAAGTCCGCATCTGCGACATTCCCCTCCGCGCCCACGAAACCATCGCCATCGCCGCACTCATTCAGGCCACCGCCTGCAAGCTCTGGCGCCTGCACTCAAAAAACGTCGACTACCGCCAATACTCCCGCGCTCTCTTAATGGAGAACAAGTTCCGCGCAGTCCGCTACGGCCTCGACGGCAAGATGATCGACTTCGGCAAAGCAGATCGAAGTCCCCGCGCGAGAACTCATCCTCGAATACCTCGCCTTCGTCGACGACGTCCTCGACGAACTTGGCAGCCGCAAAGAGATCGCCTACATTCACACCATGCTCCACCAGGGCTCCGGCGCCGATCGCCAGCTCAAAGTCTTCCGCGAAACCGGCGACCTCAAAGCCGTAGTCGACTACATGGCGGCGGAGACCCGTGCGGGGCTGTAATCGACTGATTCAGCCACCGAAGGCACCTCGCATACTGGCAATTCAATCTGATTCAAACAAGCCGGAGCAGTGAACTGACCTTGCATCGTCATCTGACAGGATAAGATCGCTTGTTCGATATGCCGACTCAACTGCTACTAAAACCTCCACCCAAAGCCAGTGAGAAAGAGGATGGAGCTGTGATGCACTGGGCTATAGTCCGCGGCCACTTCGCGTCCTTCGCTTGTATCGATGACCACGTGACTGTGGTAGTGGATGAACGCGTCTCCGGCTTCGAATCGAATAACTGCATGGCGAAAGGGAGTGTATTCCACAACCCCGCCAGTATCTAAAGTGAACTGAACCTGCGGTCTGTCAGTGAAGGAGAAGCTGTTTCCGACTAAAGCTCCTTCGAACGCTGTCCGGCTGAAGCGTGTGACGCCGGGGCGGCCCTTGACGAAAAGGCCCAGTCTTCCGAGATGAAAACCCAGTTTGGGTCCGGCAAAGGCGGAAAATGAGGTCCCGCCGTCCTGTGCTCCTGCGGTGTGGTCGTCATGGGGAATATCGAACGCTATAACGTCAGCGGAGACAAAGCGCCAGATCGGCATACTGAACCATGCGCCACCTCCTCCCAAAACGGGTAAATTGTTCACAAGAAGTTGCTGGCGAATCTGGAGCGGAAAGAACGCACCTACGGAGACACGTTCCGTCTTTGGTGTGAACTGCGGAGCATCTTCAAAGGAACCGAAGCGATGTTCGGCGGTCAAGCCCACGCCGAGGTGGTGGGGCACAGAACCCGCAAAGTAGGATTGCTCAAATGCAGACTGAAAGACAACCTTCTTAAAGCTGGCATTCAGGCTTTCGTCGATATCCAGCCGCAGAATATTGCTTTTAGATACATACCCCTCGATCGCAACGCCGGGTTGCAGGGCGAAGTGTGTTTCGCGGAAATATTGCGGAGTCAAATTTGAGCTGAATACCGCTTGTCCCCGCGTGTAACTAGCCGCTCCCGCATCAAGCGTGCCATAGAGACCAAAGCGACGGCGTCGTACTCCCGCCTTCAATCCGCCCAGCACCAGGAGTTGATGGCCGCCCACGCGGTTTAGCGGCCCGTCCAAAGGCTCCATATTCCACGAATCAGTTGCAGAGGCTTCAAGAGCTACGGAGCGATTCAGATTGAAGGTATAGCGCGCTAGTGGACCGTCGAGATAGCTCTTGTTCGCAGCAGATGTTCCAGCGTTGGCCGTATCCGATTGGGCGTAAACTCCCAATCCAACCTCGTGTCGCGTAATTTGTTGCGCGTTAGCCGACTGATGCAAGAGGAACACTGTGGAGACAACAAATAATCCAGCGAGTTTGACCATGAATGCTCTGCGTGCTTCCTGGGCTTGCTGTGTAGGGTTGTTAGTTGTAGACCTACGAGATAGACGTCATAGAAAACGACATGTTAGCCGAGATTCCCTAAGCCGGTCTAACGTGGCTTAGGCTCGCTTCGTCGATCGTCCGTGTATCGGGCACAGATGCTTGAGATTGCGCCAGATACCCATATCTCGATTTGTCATGAGGGTATCGCGCAAAGTACGTCAGTCGCCGGACCTTCGCATTGAAACGCCAGCTTCGCGCGCCCCGAAGTCCAAAGCTAAGAGAATTTGTTCGAATACTTGACCCTTTGAGCAGAGGAACCCAATCAACCAAGGTTGTAATCATGCAGTAACAAGCTATTCTAGAACCAGGTTTACCCGGAAGGCAGAACACCATGATTGACCAGGCAGTAACGTCGACCCTCGACCTACGCACCACCGCCTTTCCCGCGGAGTTCATCCCAGGCGCGCGCAATGCCGTCACTACCTGCCTGCGCATCCAGCCCACCGAAAAGATCACCCTCATTACCGACGAGCGCTGCATCACCATCGCGGCCTCGCTCGCCGCGGAGCTCGATCGCATCGGTTGCACCTGGAACGCTTTTGTCCTCGAAACCATCGCACCACGCCCACTCACCGAGATGCCCGCCACCGTTCTCGCCGACATGGAGTCCTCGCAGGTCAGCATCTTCGCCGTCGAAGTTCAGCCTAACGAACTCCACAGCCGCATGCAGATGACCGACGTCGTCAATCGCCGCCGCATGCGCCACGCCCACATGGTCAACATCACCCCTGAGATCATGACTCAGGGCATGCGCGCCGACTTCCTCGCCATCGACCGCCTCTCGCAAGCCGTCCTCGACAAGGTCCGGGCCGCCACATACGTCCGCGCGACTACTCCCGCCGGCACTGACATTCACGCTCAGCTCAACCCCGACTACCGATGGTTCAAAACCTCGGGCATCATCTCCACGGAAAAGTGGGGCAACCTGCCCGGAGGCGAGTGCTTCACCGCACCCGGCGAAGTCAACGGCGTCTTCGTCGTCGACGGCGTCGTCGGCGACTTCCTCTGCGCTCGCTACGGCATCCTCCGCGCGCAACCGCTCACAATCAACATCGAAGCCAATCGCATCACGCGGGTCTCCAGCGAAAACAAAGCGCTCGAACGCGACTTCTGGGCCTACACCCACACCGACGAAAACTCCGACCGCGTCGGCGAGTTCGCCATCGGCACCAACATCGGCGTCGAGCGGGTCATCGGCAACATCCTGCAGGACGAAAAATTCCCTGGCATCCACATCGCCTTCGGCGATCCCTACGGTGCCCACACCGGAGCGCCCTGGAAGTCCTCCACCCACATTGATGTTGTCGGTCTCGAGTTCAGCATCTGGCTAGGCGACGCCGACGGCGAAGAGCAGATCATGCGCGACGGCCAATTTCTCCTCGATGCTTAAGCACATCCTCGACCGGTAATCCAGCTTCTAAAGCGAAGACGCCTCCGTATTTTTTTCATCCGTTGAAGCCTCTCGGCTCCGACGCGCGTCCAATCCAGCTATGAACAAAAAACAATTAGGCAACTCAGATCTCAACATCACCTCCATCGGCTTCGGCGCATGGGCTATCGGCGGAGGAGACTGGACCATGGCATGGGGCGACCAGGACGACAACGACTCCATCGCCGCAATTCACAAAGCTCTCGACCTTGGAGTCAACTGGATCGACACCGCAGCCGTCTACGGCCTTGGCCACTCGGAAGAGGTCGTCGCTCGCGCTCTAAAAACCACGTCGCACAAGCCATACGTCTTCACCAAATCCACGTTGGTCTGGGACGAAAAGGGCGAAGTAACCAACTCGCAAAAACAAATTCGTAGCGAGTGCGAAGCGAGCCTTCGCCGTCTGCAAGTCGAAGCCATCGATCTCTACCAGGTCCACTGGCCTAAGCCCGATGAAGACGTTGAAGAGGGCTGGTCCGTCATGGCCGACCTTCAGCGCGAGGGAAAAGTCCGCTGGATCGGTGTCTCCAACTTCAGCGTCGCGCAGATGGAGCGCGCGATGAAGATCGCCCACATCACGTCGCAGCAGCCGCCCTACTCGATGATCAACCGTACCTACGAGGCCGAAGTTCTTCCCTTCTGTCTTGATCACAACATCGGCGTCATTAACTACTTCCCCATGCACTCCGGCCTGCTCACCGGAGCGATGTCCAAAGAGCGCGTCGCTGCGTTGCCCAAGAACGACTTCCGCCGCAACGCGAAAAACTACCAGGAGCCTTACCTCTCCCGTAACCTCGCCATAGCCGACAAGCTCAAAGAGATCGGCGGCCGCCACAAAGTAGCCGCTGGAGTCATCGCGATTGCGTGGACGCTGCACAATCCCGCGGTTACTGCTGCCATCGTCGGTGGTCGCAGTCCGAAACAAGTCGAAGGCGTCATCCCTGCCGCTACCTTCCGCCTCACCGAGGCCGAGTACGCCGAGATTAGCGCCTTCCTCGCGGCCCATCCCGCACCTTGAACCAGCTCGACAGTTGCCCATGTCTCTCCTTTAGACATGGGCAACCCCAACATCGCGAAATCCACGGCAGCAGCTACACTAACTCCCATGCTGCAGCCCTACCGTGATCGATTCAACGAGCGATTCACCTCGACCCAGTACGCTGACCTGCTGTCGCGGCTCGATCGCCTCACTCGAAGCAGCATTCAATTCCGCGTCGCCGAAACTCCCTGCTTCTTTTCCCCCGCCTTGATGAACGAGCTCGTTGCAACCGGCGCCGAGCTGACGCACCAACTCCTCGACAACCCTGCCTACATGCAAGCCTCAAGCGAAACTATCCCCAGCAGATACCGGGTTCCTAACGAGAACCCGCGACCCAACTTCATGACCGTCGACTTTGGGCTGGTACGCAACTCCGACGGCTCGCTTAGCCCAAAACTCGTTGAGTTACAGGCCTTCCCCTCCATCTTCGGCTATCAGGACATTCTCTCCCGCCAGTACATTGAGGCTTACGGTCTCGACCCCAATCTGACGTGGTATCTAGGCGGCCTCAATGAGAGCACCTATTGGCAGCTGCTTCGCGAAGTCATCGTAGGCGGCCACGATCCTGAGAATGTCGTTCTCCTGGAGATTGACCCCGACCACCAGAAGACGCTGCCCGACTTTCACGTCTACGAGGACAGGCTCAACATCACGACGGTCGACATCGCCAAACTCCGCAAGCAGGGAACTCGCCTCTTTTATCAGCGCAACGGTCGCGAAGTCCCCATCCACCGTATCTACAACCGCGCCATCGTCGACGAGCTCGAGCGCAAGAACACCCAGCTCCCCTTCGACTACCGCGATGATCTTGACGTCGAGTGGGCCGGCCATCCCAACTGGTACTTCCGCATCAGCAAATTTTCGCTCCCCTATCTCAACCATCCCTCCGTCCCCAAAGCCGTCTTCCTCGACGACTGGTTCGCGCACCGTGGACTTGAAGGTCTTCCGCATCAGCGCGAGAGTCTGCTCTTGAAACCTCTCTACTCCTTTGCGGGCAAGGGAATTCAATTCGCCCCCACGGAGGAAGACCTCAACGCCATCCCCGCCGCTGACCGTCCTCTCTACCTCCTTCAGGAGCGCGTCGCTTTTGAATCCACTATCCAAACTCCCCACGGACCAACCCAGGCCGAGATCCGCATCCTGTATCTATGGCCCGACGGCGGCTCCCTTAAGCCCGCTATCTCTCTCGTCCGATTGGGTCGAGGGCTCATGATGGGGGTGGACCATAACCGGGACAAGCAATGGGTTGGCAGCTCGGCCGCCCTCACCCCTCCGTTGTAGCCTGCACATTTGAGAAAAATGCCGGAACTTGTGCTCTGTGGGGTAAACTCCAGTGTGGTAACCATGGGTCGATCCAAAGGGCCCGTATCCCGCGAAGCGGCAAGAGGAGGACGAGTGGCTCAGTGGCAGATGCCGGCAGGAGACAATCCAGTTCGCACGGCAGTTCGTTTCCCAATGAAGCTTGCCATCCGCCTTCAGACCGATCAGGGCGAGATGGAGGCCATGACGGAGAACATCTCCGCCAACGGCTTACTCTTTGTAGGTGAAGAGCTTCCGCCGTTAGAAGCAAAGATTGAGTTCACCATAGCAATGCCTTCGGCTGTCATGGGAACCGCAAAGGACGTAACCATACACTGCATCGGCCGAGTCGTACGCCACTATCTGCAAGATGGCCAGAAGAAAGCTGCGGCGGTGATCGACGAGTATTTTTTAAAGGCATGACCATATGACTGTTGTAAACATCGATCCAACGCAGAGCAACGAGGACGTTCCAGAAGAAGGTACAGCACCGGTCGGCATTCGCATCATCCTTGCCGACTCGCAGGCTATCTATCGCGTGGGTATGAAGAAGGTCTTTGCCCTCGAGGACGATATTCGTGTCGTCGCCCAGGTCGAGACGCTCACGAATCTCTACGCTGCTCTGCAACGCTATCCCACCGACGTTGTCGTCCTCGAAGGTCAGCTCATCTCCGGCACCATCGACGCCATTCCGGAGCTTGTTCGTCAGCACCCCCAGGCAAAGCTGATCGTCCAGGTCAGCGAGGCCGATGAGGCCAACACGGTCGAGCTGTATCGGCGTGGCGTGCGCGGCGTGGTCCCGCGCTCTATCTCGCCTGATCTCCTCATCAAGTGTGTCCGCAAGATCGCTGAGGGCGAGACCTGGATCGACAATCAATCCATTAGTTGGGTCATCGAGGCCTACCGCGCCCAGGCCACAACGCTCACCGATCCTCGCGTACAGCCCAAGCTCTCCAAGAAAGAGCTCGCCATCATCAGCTGCATCACTCGCGGCATGCGCAACAAGGAGATCGCTTACCAGATCGGCACGACCGAACAGGTCATCAAGAACTATCTCCGCAAGGTCTACGACAAGCTCGGCGTCTCCGACCGCCTGGAGCTGGCCCTGTACTGCCTGCATCACGAGTTGCTGAAGAAGTACCTGGTAGAGGAGCCCGCAATTCCCGCCCAGACCGAACCCCTGCAACCCCTTCGCGCCAAGATGTAGTTAGTTTTTTGCGCGCGTTATCCTCGTTCAATCCAGATCAAAGCCTGGTGGCTGTCAGGACGTCGTTCCGGCGCTAACCATTGCCGTTTGCTGCCTTCCCCCTACATTTTTAGTGTTCGTGACAGGAAGGCATTCGTGAAAAAAATTTGCACAAAGTAGTTTTAAAATCTTGCAATCTTGGGTTCTTTGAGGTATACAAAATCATTCCCGGAACCGATGAGCCTTAATGCCTAGCAGTGCATTCTCTGCATTTCCAATTTAAAAAAAATATATAAAAAAACGCGATATACCAGATATTTCTATATAAAAGTGCACTTTCAACTGTTGATTTTCTTCGGAGGAAGTTGTGACCAAACGTATATGGGTGATCGCTCTATTTCTGTTTCTATCCGTCTGCGCTGCTAACAGTTTTGCCCAAAGTGCCTCAACCTCCCTGCGAGGAGTCGTGAGCGACCCGACAGGAGCGCTTGTTCCAGGAGCAAAAATAACCCTGCTCGACCCCGCCACGGGGCAGAAGTTCAGCGCCGGATCCAAGGCAAGCGGCGAGTATCAGTTCACGCAGATTCCTCCAGCAAAATACAACATCACGATTACTGCGACCGGCTTTGGCGCTCAAACAAAGATCGCCGAACTGCTGGTAAACCAGCCGGCAACGGTCAACTTTACGCTTAGCGTTTCGACGACCCAGGAGGTTCTCAACGTCACGGCGGAGGCCCAGACCCTGAACACCACCGACGCCTCCCTGGGAAGTTCGACCAACAACGCCACCATTCAGGCTTTGCCTAGCGAAACGCGCAACGTTCCGGACCTGCTCTCCCTCCAGCCTGGCGTTATCTATCTTCCTCCGCCAAGCAATCCCGCCCTGCAGGATAGCCGCAGCGGCGCAGTCAATGGCGGCCGTTCCGATCAGGGCAATATCACAGTCGACGGTGTCGACGACAATGATCAGGTCAACGGCTTCGCCTTTACCGGAGTACTCCGCCAGACTCAGGACTCAATCGAAGAGTTTCGTGTTACCACCGGCAACGCCAACGCCGAAGCTGGACACTCCTCTGGTGCGCAGATCAGTCTCGTCACGAAATCCGGTACCAACCACTTCCATGGCGCGGCGTACGAGTACAATCGGCCCACGTTCACTGTTGCCAACGACTTCTTCAACAAGCAGGCCGAGCTGAATAGCGGCGAGGCCAATCGCCCTGGCAAACTCATCCGCAATATCTTCGGCGGCGACGTCGGCGGCCCTATCTTCAAAGACAAGTTCTTCTTCTTCGCCAACTACGAAGGCAGCCGCCAGGCTGAGAGCTCACAACAGGTCCGCACAGTTCCTACCAGCGAGTATCAGAACGGCAACCTCCAATACGCCGGATGCATCCGGAGGCAACGTCACCCTGAACCCGGGCCAGATTGCGCAGCTCGATGCAGGCTGTGCGGTGTGTAATACAGCCGCCTACACCCCGGGTCCCGGGCCAAATCCGTACGCGCTAGGTTATTTCAAATCGGAGCCGGCGGCCAACGGCTTCAATGAAGGCGACGGTCTCAACACGGGCTCGTACTCTTTTTCCTCGCCCAATCCCAAGACACTCAATACCGTCATCGTCCGCCTCGATTACATCCCATCCTCCAAGCACCGCATCTTCGCCCGCGGCAACCTGCAGAAAGACACCACCGGCGGTATTGAGCAGTTCCCAGGGCAGGGTCCTTCCTCGGAGCTCATCGACAACAGCAAGGGTATGACCTTTGGCGATACCTGGACCATCTCTCCGAGTATGGTCAACGATCTCCGCTACGGATATATTCGTCAGGGATTTGGCAACACCGGTGTCGGCTCAGGCGACTACGTCGACTTCCGTTTTCTCGACACCACCACTGCTGAGACCCGCAGCACCATCATTAGTGTTCCCGTAAACAACATCATTGACAACCTTCAACTGGACGAAAGGCAAACACAATATTCAGATCGGCGCCAACTGGCGTCTCATCCACCAGAATCGTAACTCCGATTCCACCTCATTCAACTCCGGAACCTCCAATCCGTCATGGTTGGGCGGCAATCCACCCGATCCAAACGCGATCTTGGGTCTGGACTCCGTCGACAGTGGCTTCACCAGCTCATACCAGCAGGCATACGCCAATATTGTCGGTGTCATTCCGCAGGTGACCAATGTCTACAACTACGCGGTCAGCAGCGCCACCACCGGCACTCTTCTGGGCGATGGCGCCTTTATCGACAGGCACTTCAAGGCGAACGAATACGAATGGTACGTGCAGGACTCGTGGAGAGCGCGCCCAAACCTCACCGTCACCTTCGGCATCCGCCACACCATCCTGCAGACGCCATGGGAGACCAAGGGGCAGCAGGTCGCGCCGACCATCGACACCCACGATTGGTTCACGCAGCGTGAGGCTGCCGCGCAAAAAGGCCAGATCTATGAGCCAGACCTGACCTTCGCTCCTAACGGGCCCTTCTACGGCAAGCCCGGATACTGGCCAAAATCGAAAGACAATTTCGCTCCCCGCCTCGCCATCGCGTACTCTCCAAACGCCAGAACATCCATCCGCGCCGGTGCCGGTATCTATTACGACCACTACGGCCAAAGCCTGATCAGCATCTTCGATCAGAATGGCTCCTTCGGCCTCTCAACGTCCGTATCGAACCCTGCAAGCGCAGACGACCTCAGAGACATCGACGCGCTTCACTGATCGTCATACCCTCCCCTTCAGCAACGGGACCGCACCTGCGTCACAGGCTTTTCCCTTCACAGCGCCAGTGGACAACTTCGCCATCACCTGGGGCCTGGACAGTCAGCTGAAGACCCCTTACTCAGAAGCCTTTGATCTGTCCGTGCAGCAGGAGCTTCCCGAAGGCTTCACCCTTGAGACTGCGTATGTCGGCCGGCTCGGCCGTCACCTGCTCCAGAGCCTTGATCTCGCCGAACCCGTCGATTTTGTCGACCCGCAGGGTGGTGGCGACTACTTCACCGCCGGCGCTCAACTCTCTCGCGCTGGTGGACCAGAACGGAGGTAACCCAAAAGCAACCGTCCCTTCCATCCCCTACTTCGAGCATCTGTTTCCCTACATGGCAAACTTCGATTTCCCCGGTCAGAGCGCGACTCAGGCCATCTACTCCGACGAATGGGCGCCCTTCCGCTCGAATCTCGGTGCGACGACCGCTCTCGCAGACCTCGACTTTTTCTGCTCCAGTGGATCCGAATTCGATTCGTTCGGGAACCCAGTGCCCTATCCCTGCCCGGCAAACCAGCAATCCCGCTTCTGGCAGAATCAGTTCTCCTCTTTGTATGCTCTCTCCACCATCGGCATGAGTTACTACAATGCGGCGCAGGTCACGCTAAGACATCCCATGAGCCATGGCCTGCAGGCTGACATCAGCTACACCTTCTCGAAGTCCATCGACTTCGGGTCTGACGCCGAACGCGCCACCGAGTTTTCCAACGGTGTCGCCTTTGGAAACAGCAGCATCATCAACACCTGGAAGCCAAGCCTCAATCGCGCCGTCTCTGACTTTGACACGAAGCACCTGATTACGGTTGACTGGGTCTACCAGCTTCCCTTCGGCAAGGGCGCATCATTTCTCAGCAACTCCAACGGATTCGTCAACGCGTTCATTGGTGGTTGGCAGCTCTCTGGCATCCTGCGCGCCACCAGCGCCCTTCCATTCTCTCTCTACGACCCCGGATGGACCACCGACTGGCAGCAGAGCAGCAACGGCGTCGTCACCGGAAACGTCAAAACGCACAGGCACTTCGATTCGAACGGCAATCCGCAGTTCTTCGACAATCCCAGCGCCATCAACTCCGGCATCAGCACCGGCGGGCCTATCCGGCTCTCCTATCCCGGTGAGAACGGTCAGCGCAATAAATTCCGTGGCGATGGTGTCTTCGACATGGACTCCGGTCTCTCCAAAGCCTGGTCCCTGGGCGAATACGGAAAACTGAAGTTTGGCTGGGAGGTCTACAACGTCACGAACACCAACCGCTTCGACGTCCCTGGTGGTCAACAGACCCAGCTCACGGCAGGATCTCTCGGCATCTCAAATACGCTGCTGGGTACTCCGCGACGCATGCAGTTCTCTCTGCGGTATGACTTTTAAAGAACGGCAAGGAGAGCAGGCAGTGGCAATCACTGTCTGCTTTTTTTTACCCTCTATCACTCCAGAAACAGCCCCGAGATTCTTCGGGGCTAACTTATTGGCAGAACTGACGATTTTGCACGCGTACCATCGTTGCCTACCTTCGGGTGACGGCAGACTGACAAATCGATTCTAAGGAAGATGTATGCTTTTGCTGGCGGAAGATCGCCGATAAGGAATGACATGGGACTCGCAGCATCGACCTTGAATCTGCCTCAGAGCAAGTTGAACCAAGCCAAATTGCACGTAGCTGCGCCATACCTCATTGAACAGGATTGGGCCGCCTACACCCCAGAGCAGCACGCCATCTGGGCGGAGCTCGTAACCCGCCGCATGCCGCAGCTTCGCGAGCACGCCTGCCAGGAGTATCTCGACGGCTTTGGCCAGATCGGCCTCAAGGAAGACAAGCTGCCAAACCTCAGCGAAGTAAGCGCACTTCTGCAACCTCGCACCGGCTGGCAATCCACACCTGTCAGCGGCTTTCTCCCGCCAGATGCTTTCTTCGAGATGCTCGCCGCGCGCATGTTCCCCACCACCACCTGGCTCCGCTCGCGCGATTCGATGGAGTACACCCCCGAGCCCGACATCTTTCACGACGTCTTCGGCCACGTGCCCATGCACGCCCACCCCGTCTTCGGAGACTTCCTGCAGAGCTACGGTCAAATCTGCGCCGGCCTCACCGACCCCGAGCAGCTCGAACGCATGGGCCGCCTCTTCTGGTTTACGGTGGAGTTCGGTCTCATCCGTCAAAACGGCGAGATCAAAGTTTACGGCAGCGGTCTCATCTCCTCGCATGGCGAGTGCACCAGGGTTCTTGCCGGCGGCTGCGAGGTCAAAGACTTCAACCTCGACGCCGTCCTCAATCAGGAGTTCGATACCGGCGCAATGCAACCCGTTCTCTACGCCGTCGAATCCTTCACCCAGATCTACGAAGCCACCAAGCAGGCCGAAAGCAGGCTGGGGTAGTCGTCTTGGCTTTCAGCTTCAGCTTTCACTCAAAAGAAAGACGGCTGCAGGCATCGAAGCCTGCAGCCGTTTTATCGTCTGGCGTACGCGAGTCTTACCGGTGTCCACCGCCGTGGCCGCCGCCACCACCATGAAAGCCGCCGCCTCCGCCGCCATGGAAGCCTCCGCCACTCACGTTGCCGTGAACCCCACCGCCGAAGCCACCTCGAACTGCACTCGTTCCGCGATAGCCGCCACCATAACCGGGTCGTCCACCATAGCCATAGCCGGGGCGTCCATAGCCATAACCTGGGCGACCATAATATCCGCCGCGATAGCCGTATACGCCACGGTAGCCGTATCCATACCCGTAGCCGCCACGGAACCAGGGGCCGGCGCCAATAAAGAGACCGCCGCTAAACCAGGACGGACCGTAGTATCCATAGGGCGCGCAGGCGTAGGGAGCATAGCCGTAGTAGCCATAGGAGCAGACCGGAGGATAGTAACCGCCATATACCGGGCCACCGATCCCAACGCCAACCGAAACCTGGGCATGCGAGTAAGCCGCGGCTGGAAGCAACAGAATACTGAGAAGAGCGAGATACCGTAAGAAGCGCATGGTCAAATCTCCTGGGCAATGTCCAATACGCCGTCTGGCGTCAGTGACCTTGCCGGACCCAAACCCTTTCAGGGCGTCTGGAGTCCTATCTGATTGAACGTAAAAACCGGAAAAAGGTTGTGCGGGAACCTCTGGCAGCTCAAGTGCAAACTATTGCGGAATAAGTCCTCTGTTTTCGGCAACTTCGCCGTGGCAGGCGGGTTAAACGTATTGTGGATGCAATTCATAGGATGACGCTAACTCCTGATGAATCCCCATTTAGTGTCACTTTTCCACACGAAAGGTAGATTCCCCTTGATGAATAGTAGGAAAATAATTTACACAACAGGGTAAAATATTCCCTATTACGCAAAGATTTTGCCTGAATCCTGCAATATTTAGCACCTCGAATGTCTTGTCTGCTTTGGTTCTCTAATTGCATTACACAATAGCATTCGTAGCATGGAGCGTATTTCGGTTCAGATGAATACCCAGGTGAAAAGAACAATGCGTCGCTTGACCTATTTACTTCTCCTAGTATTGTTTGTTGGCGCGTCGGCAACAGGCATTAACGCGTCAACCGATTGCGAACGATGGTTTGCATCGTACCGCAGCGAACTCGCCCACACGCGCAGCGTGCAGCGCATCGCCGCAGCCAAACGCCGCGCTAAGCTCTACGCCCAGCGCAGGCTCGCAGGCTACGTTGCCCCGACGCCCAAGCCCAAGGTTGTGCCGGTGAGAGATCCCCGCATGAACCGGCAGCAGACGCTTCACCACTTCGAACTGGCTTGCGGTGTTTTACCAGAAGATGAAAAAGATGCGCCTGTTATCGCCCAGGAGACTCCGGCTCCTTTCAGCGAGCATCCGCTGAACGACGGAATCGATTTGCTGCCCACCGGCATCGGAGATTTGGTCGCGGAGAACGACGTTCCGCCACCTCCATTTAGTAATAGTCCCAGCTACCCATCGAGCGGTGGCCCGCCAGTTTATCTTCCGCCCTTTACCGGAGGGGTAACGTCTCCCGGCGGTGGTGCTCCAGGAAAAGGAACGACCACCCCTCCGCCAAACACCCCTCCGAGCACTCCGCCCAGCGGTCCGCCGTCAACTCCACCGAGTGGCCCACCGTCAAGTCCACCAAGTGGTCCACCGTCTGGTCCTCCGAGCAGCCCACCATCTGGACCTCCGAGCGGGCCACCGTCAACTCCACCACCCAGCGGTCCGCCGTCAAGTCCGCCGAGTGGCCCACCGTCAACTCCACCACCAAGCGGTCCACCGTCTGGTCCTCCGAGCAGCCCGCCGTCCGGTCCTCCAAGCAGCCCACCATCTGGTCCTCCTAGCAGTCCGCCGTCTGGACCTCCGAGCAGCCCACCATCTGGCCCTCCCAGCGGTCCACCGTCTGGCCCTCCCAGCGGTCCACCGTCTGGCCCTCCCAGCGGTCCACCGTCTGGCCCTCCCAGCGGTCCACCGTCTGGCCCTCCCAGCGGTCCACCGTCTGGACCTCCAAGCAGCCCACCGTCTGGACCGCCGGATACTCCACCAGTTGTGCCCGAGCCTTCGACCTACATCCTCGTGTTAACTGGAATGGCCGGTGCCGCAGGTGAGATTCGCCGCAGACTCAAAGGCTGACAAGCTCGCGAGCCGCTGCCAACTCCTTCGGGATCTGGATCGCATGCCCGACCAGAAGGATCACGGGCGCTGGACCGACATCGTCATCTTCAAGCTGCGCCAGGGTGCTCGAATAGATCGACTCATCGGGTGCCGTCGCCTTGCTGATCGCGACGCACGGAGTCTCCGCCGCCAATCCCCGAGGCGATAAGGTCATCGGCCAGCGCACGAAATCTGCGGCCCGGCATATAGATCACCAGCGTAGCGTCGTCAGGAAACGCTCCGGTCCACTTCGGCGTCAGCTCCAACTTTCCTGCCGCATGGTGTGCCGTCGCAAGGATCAGCTTCGAAGCTGCACTGCGGTCGGTCAGCGGCGTCTTCAATCGCGCAGCCGCTGCAAAGGCCGTCGTAATTCCAGGAACAATCTCGAACGGAATCTCAGCCGCACGCAGAGCCGCGATCTCCTCCCCCGCACGCCCAAAGATCAGTGGATCGCCAGACTTCAATCGCAGCACCGATCTGCCGGCCTGCGCAGCTTCGAGCATCAGCACATGAATCTCCGCCTGCGTTATGCGCGGCTGCCCGCAGCGCTTCCCGACCGGAGTGATCTCCGCCCCCGCATGAGCCAGCGACAAGAATCTCCTCCGACACCAGATCATCCGGCAAAATCACATCCGCAGTCTCAAGCAGACGAAGCACGCGCAGCGTCAGCAGGTTAGGATCGCCAGGACCCGCTCCCGCCAGATAAACGGTGCCGGGTTGTGCAGCAGCGTTCACAGATTTTTTCTCAGGCAGTGGATTCGTCAGCGCATGTTGTCGCGCCATCACGCGCGAAGGGCAGCCGTCATAACCGCAGACCTCACGCTGCGCCAGCTGGTGCAGCAGCCACTTCCGCTCTTCATTCAGCGGCTCCATCTGCGTCACCTCGCGGCGCAGATTCCCCAGGTCCGCTCACCCAATCTCCGGCGTCCAGCGGCAACTGCGCGTTGATCTCTTTGCGCAGTCTCTGCGCCAGTGCCGGACTCGCCCCGGCGGTTGAGATCGCGATCTGCAGATCCCCCGCCGCACCACGGAAGGGAAATAAAAATCGCAAAACGGAGGATCATCCACCGCATTGCAAAAATATTCTTCTCCGTCGCCTCCTGATACACGGCCCGATTCACGGCAGGATCATTCGTCGCCGCAACGACCAGAAACTGCCCGGTCAGATCACCGGCAACATACTCCCGTTGCAGCCACTCGATCTCGCCCGCCGCCGCTAGATCAACGATGCGCGGATCGAGCCGCAGGTGCGATCACCTTGACCTTCGCGTGGGCCGCCTGCAGCGATTCGATCTTCGACTCGGCGAGGTTGCCTGCGCCGATCACGATGCAGGGCCGGGCAGCCATCTTCAGAAAAACAGGGAAGAGATCCATGCATCTACTCTCCTGGCGCATGCCGGCCCGCGCCGACAGGCGGTGCATCGCGCTCCACAGGATCGACAACAGTCCCGGCGAGTTGCGCGCGAAGGCTCTCGTCGTCCGTGCGTGCAAAGTACGCGCGCAGATCTTCATCCGGCTCGCGCGCTGCAAGATAGCCTCGCAGCAGCCGCTCAATCGCGTCCGGACACCTCGTCCGCTGCCGCACGATACCCCAGCGGACGAGCCGTCGCGCGAACTTACCCACCGCACCGCCAACGCAGAAGTAGAACGCATCCACCAGCTCACCATTCTTCTTGATCTTCTTTCCCTCAAGCCCGATGTCGGCGATCCAGTGCTGCCCGCAGCTATTCGTGCAGCCCGTCACATGCAGCTTGATCTGCTGGTCGAACCCCGGCAGCCGCTCCTCCATCTCACTCACCAGCCACTTCGAAAAACCCTTCGTCTCGGCGATAGCCAGCTTGCAAAACTCCGTGCCCGTGCAGGCAATCGCTCCACGCCAAAACGCCGAAACATCCACCTGCAGCTCCATGCTGTTGAGCGCAATCACCAGCTCTGCCGTCTTCGCATTCGGCACATTCACAAGGAGGATGTTCTGCATAATCGGTGGTGCGCAGTTCGCCGTTGCCATACTGTTCGGCAAGCTCCGCCAGCTGCAGTAACTGATCGCCCGAGAGCCGTCCGCGCAGCACACTCGCGCCAACAGACGACAACCCAGCCTGACGCTGAGGAGCGATCCCAATATGATCGCGATACACATCGTCCGGCACCATGTCTTCCTGAGGCCGGGCTCGGGTCGAACTTGTAGCCAAGCTTCGCCTCCAGTGCTTCGAGGAACGACTCGGCAGTCCAGCCATGCCGCATAAAGAGATACTTGATGCCGCGCACGCGTGCGGTTCTCGCGAAGCTCCTGCTGTTCGCGGAAGATCTCCGCCGTCGCATGAACCACCGCATAAGCCTGATCCTGCCGGATAAATGCAGGGATACGCACGCGCAAGATGAGGCTCCGTCGAAAGCCCCCCACCAACCCGCAACGTATAGCCAATCTCTTCTTTGCCATCGACCGTCCTCTTGATCGCGGTCAGCCCAACATCATTGATCTCCGGATACGTGCACCAGTGCGGGCAACCGGTGACAGAAATCTTGAACTTTCGTGGCAGGTTATAGAACTCGGGATTCGCCGTCAGCTTCTGCGCTATCTCAACCGCCAGCGGCGAGGCATCGAGCAACTCATGCCCGTCAAGTCCAGCGAGTGGGCATCCAGTGACGTTGCGAACCACATCGCCGCACGCCCCCTTCGGACTCAGACCAACCGCCGTCAACGCATCGACAATCTCTGGCAGCGCGTCAATCGTCAGCCAGTGCAGTTGAATGTTCTGCCGTGTCGTGATGTCTGCAAGATTCCGCGCGTACTTCTTCGTAAGGTTCCCGATCACCCGCAGCTGCGCACTCGTCAGAATGCCATTCGGCAGCCCGATGCGCATCATGAAGAACTCAGTGGCCTTACCCTCGCCGGCCGTTCCACCCGTTACCCCCGCGCCATCTCCCTGCGTGTAGACGCCCCACCACTTGAAATAAAGCCCGGTCCACTCAGGAAGGACAGAGCCGCGGCCCTCCTTTGCGAACTGGCGAACCTCATCCCACGCCTCCCAGGGGTTCTTGGCGAGCTTCAGCCGCTCGGCTTTCTGTGCTTTGGTCTCTTTCACGACTGGTGCAGCGGAGGTGCTCATGCTCGGATCCTTATGAAAATGGAACTGATGGATTAAAAAGAAAACCCACTTTTTGAAAGTGGGTGCGGGTGGCGTTTGCTCGAATGTTTCGGGACTTAGTCGGTAAGTCTCCGATTCAGGCATTGGCGACGGCGCACGCTGTCGCAACAACACATGCGACAGGCAGAACAGCGGCACATAAGGGAAATCGCCATAGATAAAGGTTAGTTGCAGCACGGCCAAACGTCAAGGTATCGCACGGGATATTTTTACCGAAGTTCTTGCAACAGCGGGACTAATCCGCCTCAGCAAGGGAAAACTTGTGTCGCACATCCGAGCCGCGCACCCAGAAGATGACATCCTCGGCGATATTGGTGGCATGGTCTGCGACCCGCTCCAGGTTACGAGAGATGATGATGGCGTTCAGCGCCTGTCCGCTGACAACCGGGTGTTGCTGCATCACCTCCATCAACTCAGCCTGCACATCGCGGTTCATGTCGTCGATCTCGTCATCCATGGCAAGCACCGACTCCGCCAGCTTGGCATCTGCCTCCAGAAGCGATTGAATCGCGCGCCGGATCATCACGCCGACCTTCTCCCCCATATCCGGAATATCGATCGGCAGCGAGATCTTCGGCGAGTCCTGCAGAAACTGCGTTCGCGAAGCGATATTGGTCGCCTGGTCTCCAATCCGTTCCAGGTCGCCATTGATCTTGATCACCGACAGGATGAATCGCAGGTCAACCGCCATCGGCTGTTCCTTCGCCAACAGGTCATAGGCCATCTCGTCGACGTCGCGCTCAGCGGCATTGACGGCGACCTCAATCTCCTTCACATGCTCGCAAAGGCTCATATCTCCAGTCAGGTAAGCCTCCAGCGATAGCGAAAGCGCCTGCTGCGAGAGCGCTGCCATCGCCAGCAGTTTGTCTTTGAGAGCAGCGAGCTGTTGCTGAAAATGAATGCGGGGCATGGAGAAACACCTCGAAGAGACCGTCTCTCTATTGTGACGTATTAAAAGGCGAAGAGACTATGAATATTGTCGGCGCGGGGTCCGCATTTGGTACATATCTTTGGTGAGACCAATAGCTACTGGTAGAGCAGATAAGGCTGTCTCCGGTGCTCAAACGCCGCCAGATCCGTGGTCCATTCTTCTGCAATCTTGCGAGGGTCCTGCTCATTCGCGAGCCCACGCATCGTGTCCGCGTTGGTCACCAGGTACGCCGCCTTGTTCAGCAAAAACTCAGGATAGAGATGATGAAGCGCACTCAATAGCTCGATCCCCAGCTCAGGGGAGTCAAGCAAACTTCGATCCGTCACCGTAAACGCAACGCCAGGAATCGTCTTTCCGTGGAAGGGATAGTGGTTGGAATCCTCCGCGACCTCAAAGCTCATCGCCGTAAAGCTCACGCCCGGAATCTTTCGTGCCGTCAGGTAAGCCGCAAGCTCCGGCCCATTGATGTAAGGAGCGCCGATATGTTCGTACGGCGCGTTACTGCCGCGGCCAACAGATATATTGGTCATCTCGGTCAGGCCAACCGCCGGATACAGCGTCGCGGCCATCGGGCTGCGCAGATTCGGACTCGGGTTAGTCCACTTTAATCCGGTTTCGTCGAAGAACTCCCGGCGAGTCCAGTTCTTCATCGACACCACGGTAAGCTGCGCACGAATAGGAACCCGGATATTGGGCGACGCTCCGCTGGCAAGCAGACGTTCGCTGTTGAAGTACAGTGCAAGCTCCCCCAGCGTCATGCCATTGCGAACCGGCATCGGCATGTAGTTGTTGTACGACTCAGCGCCCTCATCGGATACGGGCCCCTGCACCGCCACGCCGCCATTCGGATTCGGACGGTCCAGCAAAATAATCTCGATATGCGCCTGCGCCGCAGCCTCCAGAAAATAACCAACCACAGTCTCATAGGTAAAGAAACGAACCCCCACATCCTGCAGGTCGATTACCACCGCATCCAGATTCTTCAACGACTCAAGGCTTGGTCGACGCTGCTCCGGCTTTGCCCCATACAGGCCCAGAACCGGAAGCTGCGTCGTCGGATCGATGTCATTACCGATCTTCGTCGTGTCTTTCACTCCCAAAATTCCGTGTTCTGGCGAGAACAGCGTCTTCAACTCGACCTCAGGAATGCTGTGCAACAAAACATCAATCGTGCGCTTTCCCTCGCGATCAAGCCCCGTCTGGTTGGTCAGCAAACCCATCCTCAAATGTCCGCCATGCCGCCCCGCAGCCTCGCGCAGCGCACTAAAGTGCGTCGCCTCCAGCACATCGATCCCAGGCAACGTATCGTCCTGTCCAATCAATTGATGAGTCCGAACTGGCTCGGTATCAACTACGTCGTCGGACGAGATTACAGTCGGATCGCATATCGTGCCCTTTGGGCAACCTTCATATAGATGAAGCGCCCGCCCCGCAGCTGTCGCAACCTCTCCACGCAACGTAGAGATCGGCGCACGTCCGCGCGGATGAACCGAATTCGCCAGAATTACCACAAATGTGTCGCTACCCGGATCCATCCACAACGATGTACCCGTAAACCCGGTGTGTCCGAAGCTCCCAATCGGGAACACCTCACCGCGTGGCCGGGAAAATGCCGAATTAATATCCCATCCAAATCCACGCGTCGCGACACCGGTCGTCGTCTTTCCATCCGCGGCAAAGATCGTTGCACCCGCAGTTGCCGTCGAAGGCTGTTCAGGCCGCGTCATCAACCGCAGCGACAACTGCGTCAACGGAAACTTGCTAGGCCGCCCAGCCAACCGGTCCAGCAACCCCTGCGCGAAGATCGCAATATCCTCCGCGGTCGAAAAAACTCCCGCATGTCCCGCCACCCCACCCATCCGCCGAGTCGTAGGGTCATGCACTGTCCCGCGCAAGATCTTGTCGAAGTCCGGATTCGTCGCCGCCGTTCCCTGATCGTCATAAGCCGTCGGCGCAATCGCCGGAATCATCGAGCCACTCCACGTGCCGGCAGCGCAGTCGCCCGCTTTCACACCATCGTCGAAGGCCACAGCCGCACCAACCTGCCTCGTCCCTCCGCACGCCTTCGCAAACGGCAGATACCGCGTGTGCGTCATCCCCAGCGGCCCGAAGATATGCTTCTGCGCATAAACATCCAGCGGCTGCTCACTAATCTCCTCGACGACTGCTCCCAGCGTAATGAAGTTGATATCCGAATACTTGAACGTCTTTCCCTCCGGCCCATACTGCACCACGCTCATCGCGCGCCGAATCCCCTCCGCTTTATCTGGCTTCGCAAGCCCCCAATCATCCTTCAAGATTCACGTCCTCCGGCAGTCCCGAGTAGTGCGTCAACAGTTCGCCGATCGTTATCTTCTCTTTCCCGTTCGCGCGAAACTCCGGCAGATACTTCGCCACCGGGTCATCCAATGCGAGCTTCTTCTCTTCATAAAGCTGCATGATCGCCGTCGCGGTCACCAGGCACTTCGTCAGCGAGGCCATGTCAAAGACCGTAGTCAGCGTCATTGGCTCCACTGCCGGCTCCAGCTCACGATCGCCATAGGCCTGCTCAAACACAGTCTTCCCATCATGCCCAACCAGCACAACCGCGCCCGGCAGCTTCTTGGCCGCAATCGCTTCATTCACCAGCGTACTGACTGCGCTGAAATCGTACTGTTTGTTCGAACTCTCCTTAGCCTGATTCGCCTGATGCGAAACCACGGTCTCTTCCGCGTGCCCCTTCGCAACAAGAAGAAACGGAACGACAAGCACCAGAACAATGCCGAAGACCCGTGCCACTGTCTCTCCGCGCCCTCGTTTTGCGCGATCCCCAGGCAGCAGCAGACTAACTCCCGAGCCAATGACGAACGTAACAACCGAACCGATCAGCACATACCAGGTAAACGCAATATGCGGAATCGTGATCGGCCCCAGCGTAATCGGCGAGGGATCAAGCCACAGCAGAAGATTCAGCGCGAATCCGCAGATCATGCCCACAATAGCCCCCGACTGCGTTGCATATCGCGTCAACGTGCCCAGCAGAAACACTCCGAGCAACGCGCCATACGCCACCGAAGCGATCGACAATCCAATCTCGACCACATGTCCCTTTCCTCCCGCAAACACACTGTAGACAGCCACGCCAAACAGCACAAACGCCCACACAACCGTGCTCGCGCGAGAGATCATCATGCGCTCCCGGTCATCGGCCTCCGGCCGCCAGTGCATATAAAAATCAACGACCGTCGTTGAGGAGAGGGAGTTCAGCGCCGCACTCAGGTTCGACATCGCTGCCGCAAGAATCGCCGCCACCAGCAATCCAGCAATCCCAATTGGCATCTCGCGCACGATGAAAGTCGGAAAGATTCTGTCAGCCGAAGCAAACACCGCCGGATGCAGTCCATAAAAAACATACAGCCCCACACCGATCAGAAGAAACAGCGTGAACTGCAAAAAGATCACAACACCACTCGACAGCAGTGCGATTCGCGACTCACGAAGATTCCGCGCAGCCAGCATCCGCTGCACCATCAACTGATCCGTGCCATGCGAAGCCATCGTCAAAAACGTTCCGCCCAGCACCCCCGCCCAGAACGTATAGCTCTGCGTCAGGTTCAGCGCAAAGTGGAACAGGCGGAATTTATGTACCGCCGAGCCGACCTCATGAATATGCGACCATCCCCCTGGAACATGCGTGCCCAACGTATAAATCGCCACCAGAGTTCCACCAATATAAATCGCCATCTGCACCACATCGGTCCAGATTACCGCCGCCATTCCGCCTTCAAAGGTATACAGCAGCGTCAGCGCCGAGATAATCCCAATCGACAACACATCGCGCGTACCAATCGCGATCCCCACCACGATGCTCACCGCAAACACCCGTACTCCCTCAGCCGCCGCCCGTGTCAGCAGAAACAATCCCGCCGTCACTTTATGCAGCGTGTGCCCGAAGCGTTGATCGATCAACTGATACGCAGTCAGCATGCGCCCCTCAAAATACTTCGGCAGAAAGATCAGCGCCACCACCACCCTGCCCAGCATGTAGCCGATGACGATCTGCAAAAATCCAAAGTCCCCGGCAAACGCGACCCCCGGCACACTGATAATCGTCAGCGTGCTGGTCTCCGCCGAAACGATCGACAACGCAATCGCCCACCACGGAATCGTCTGATCGGCAAGGAAGTAACTCCGCAACGATCGCGCCTTCGGATCTTTGCCTGTGCGAAAACGCAGACCAAACAGTGTGATCCCCAGTAGATAGACGACGATCAGCGCTAGATCGAAAGAATGAAGGCGCGTTGGCGGCACGGCAGCAAGCATTCGAGCCAGTGTATAGCGGCAACCAGCACCTATGCGGGCCAATCCGGAGAGGCAGTCTTCAAGAGTAAACTCGGCGTCTGACATATCATGTTGCCTAATGAGTCTCTTTCTCGCAATCGATGCAGGCGGTACCAAAACACGCTGTCTCCTGGCCGACGAAACGCGAGTCCTCGCCCGCGCCGCCACCGGCAGCATCAAGCTGATGCGTGTCGGCGAAGCAGAGGCATCCTCTCGCCTGCAGGCAATGCTCGCAGAGGTCGCAGCGTTGGGCGGTGTCAATCTTAGAGACGTCACACAAACCTGCATCGGACTCGCCGGGCTCTCCATCGACGCTGTCCGCGAATGGATCGAGCGCGAGATAAACCGCACCGTCGGCGGCACCCTCCTTCTTGCCGGAGACGACGAGATCGCTCTCGATGGCGCCTTCCACGGCGGCCCCGGAGTTCTCATCATCGCCGGCACCGGCTCCGTCGTACTCGGCCGCGCCGCCGACGGAGTGACCTACCACTGCGGAGGATGGGGGCACGCACTCGGAGACGAAGGCTCAGGCTTCTGGATCGGACAGGAGGCCATCCGCGCCGGCTTCTGGGCACACGACCGCAACGTCGCCACAACTCTGCTCACTGAGATCGGAGAGTTGTGGGGCGCAAAGTCTCTCGGCGAGATCGTTGAAAAAGGGAACGACCGCCCGAGCCCCGACTTTGCCGCGCTTGCCCCCGTGGTCGCTCGTTGTGCCGATGCAGGCGACGAACTCGCAACCGCTGTCCTCGAACGCGCCGGTGTCGAACTCGCCGAGCAAGCAGCCCTCGTCGCCATCAAGATGAAGGAGTCCGGCGTCAAACGCAGGATCGATGCAGCCTACACCGGAAGCGTGCTCGAACACATCTCGCAGGTTCGTTCTGCTATGGTCGCAGCCCTGAAGGTCTCATCCCCTGGCGTGAAAGTAATGGAGGGCGCCGTTGACGCGCTCGAAGGCGCACTCTGGCGGGCAAGGGAAGCGGCCAAGCTATGAAGCAGAGCCAGCTGCATCAATCTCCGCCGCTCGCAGAGCCAGTCCTCGCGCGACCGAGGTAAATTCGTTGCCGGCCCGCACTCGCCCCGCAGTGAATCGCGTCTCAAAGATGCGTCGAACAGCCGGCACGAAGCTCGTCCCACCCGTCAAAAAAACTCGATCAACCTCACCCGCAGCGACGTTGCTAGTAGCCAGCAGCGTGTCGACGCAACGCTCAATCGATCGCAGATCATCCGCGATCCAGCTCTCAAAATCCGTACGGCTGACATCCACAACGATGTCCATACTGCCATCACGAAACTTGAACTCTGCGGACTCCTTACGCGACAGATCGATCTTCAGGCGCTGCACCGCCTGGTGAAGTTGATATCCAAGATCCTCTTCAATCAGATTGATCAACGCCTCAATCCTCTCGGGCTCCTGCGCCCGCATGCGAGCGCTCTTTAATATCTCGGCAACGTTGCGCGTCTTCAAAAAAGAGAGATAATGCCAGCGTTCAAGGTTGGCATAGATCCACGCTGGCGCCGCCGGAATTATGCTCGCCGGACGATCCGCTGCCTGCGCATACGAGCGCTCGAAGCTATCCGAACCCAGCGCCGGCGAGACCAGCTTCCGCACGATGCGCGCGTCAAAGCTGTCACCCGCAAGCCCCAGGCCGCTGTTGCCCAGAAGATCGTTCGCCGTACGTCCGCGCCCACGCACACCCGGTCCTACATGGATCAGCGAGAAGTCGCTGGTGCCGCCGCCGAAGTCGCCAATGAGAATCAACTCGTCGTGGTCCAGCGTGGACTCGTACGCATACGCTGCGGCAATCGGCTCCATCTCAAACGTAACGGACTCGAACCCTGCATGCAGGAAGGCCCGCCGCAAACGCTCCGTGGCAAAGGCATCATCCTCAGCACTCTCAGCGCCGACAAAGCGAACTGGTCTCCCAACAGTTGCACGACGGATAGGTTGATCAAACTGCCGCTCCGCATTCAGGCGTAGATCGGTGAGTATGCGCGAGATCAGATCTTCGATCGTGTAGCGTCGCCCAAACACCTCCGTCCCTGTCAATGTTCGGCTCGTCAGGTACGACTTCAGCGACTGGATCAGGCGCCCTTTATGCTCGGCCTCGAGATATTGCTCAATGGCCTGAGGTCCCGTGAAGCCTTTGATTTGGGTACGCCCCGCATGTTTCCTCTGCTCCAGGTAAAGCACAGAGCGAAACGACTCTGTCGTCGCTGTAGCGGTAGGAAACGAAACCAGCTCAACTGCGCCGCTCCCTCGTGCGAGAGCGATAGAGCTGTTCGTGGTGCCGAAGTCGATTCCGAGAGACAGGCCGGTGGAGTGCGTCGAAGACATGGTCTTTTAGATTGCCAGATTTCGGCATGGAAAACTTAACAAACTCTTCGCAGGAATTACTGCGGCGCAGAAGACGTAAAAGAAGCTGGCAGTGGCAAGCCTAGTTCGCCTGCCGTCGGTAGAGTATGCGTGTCCGACCACTGTCGTTGCGCACTTCGCATCCTCTCGCTTCGGGCCTCCCACACTCCGATGGTGTAGTCATAGTGCTCCAGCACAGGGCGCAGCGCATAAGGCCGATTCGAGCGATACCACGACTGTTCGAACAGGTCACGCAGCAGCGAGTACGTATCGATCATGTCCTGAATGCGCCCATTGATTCCATTAATATCGGACAGCTCTCGGCTCACATCGGTACGCTGTTTTCGGTCCTTCGTATTTTGCATCGCGTACGCACGCTGATAGCCTTCGGCAATCTCCTTCGCCAGCTGAAACTTCAGCCCGATGAAGTCCATCCGCCGCGCGCCAAGTTCCAGCGCATCGATCGCCGCCGTCTCCCGCAGCGTCGTCGGCGTAGAAGGATACCTCTCCGCCGGATTGTAGGCCCCGGGACTCGCAGCGACCGGTGGCGCCCCCGGCGCGGCTGCTCGGGCCTGCGCAATCAAAGTCAGTGCGCGCTCCGCATGCAGTCGCAGATCATGCGCAAAGGGCAGTACCTGCGCCCCAATACGCAACCCATCCGCCGACATCGGATCCAGCCAGAAGATGCTGTTCGTGCCATCCCCTTCATGCGCCTGATCTCGCAGCACCGCGTGCGCCAGCATTATCTCCTTCTGCGCCTCGTTCAGATCGCCCGTAGCGTCGCCATGAAACACCTGGCCATACGAATCCTGAAACTCTGGAATCGACGATTCGCCCTTCTGCCATGCCGCCGCGGCTCCAAACAGAATGCCGTACCAATCCTGGTTGAAGAGCCCTTCGCCATCGTCATTCCAGATCGTGTTCAACTGTCCCGTCGAACCGAGTCGTTGCCCATCTGCCGTAAAACGCTGGATATTCTCAAGCGCAAAATTATTATTCGGATACACCTTGCGAAAATTATTAACACTCGGCGCAACCCACGTCTCAAACCCCGCCTTCGTAAATGGCGTCAGGTAGCGATCGTATCCACGAGCCTGCGGGTTGTACTCCCACGCAACCGCGATCGTCGAATCCTTGAAGCTCTGCGGCAGATCCTTCAACAGGTCCGGCGAGTTCTGCGCAATATCTCCCCAGAAGAGGAGCTTGCGATTCAGCGGCTTCAGCGCCGTAACGATGCGCTCAAGAAAATCCAGGTACACCGGCGCAAGTCCTCTCGCATCCACATCGGCCTTCGTCTGCCCCAGCCCCAGGTCCACCGTCTCGTCCGCGCCAATATGCAAAAACGGCCCCGGATAAAGTGCCGCCAGCTCCGCAAACATCTGCTTGATCAGCTCAATCGAGCCCGGCTGTCACCGGCGCCAGCACCGCCCCATGCGGCGTCTCGGCTAGCGGCTGATACTGCTCCCACGTCAGGTTATGGTGCAGATGCCCAAACGCCTCCTGCTCAGGAATGATCGTGATGTGATAAAGCTTCGCATAAGCGACCAGCTCCGTAGCTTCTTCCGCCGTCACACTGCTCGGCGGTGCCATCAGCGGGTTCGAGCCATACTGCTGCGTGTGTTCAAAGTAAGGCGAATAGAGGTTGACCTTATACGCCGCCAGCGTTCGGATCATGGACCTCTCAAACTCCAGCGTCGTCATCGGCCCACGCGACAGGTCATCGCTAAGCCCGCGGTACTTCATCGCTGGCCAGTCACGAATATTCGCTGCACGCAGCACGGCCTCTGTCCCGTCACCCACAATCAGCTGCTTCACCGTCTGGGCCCCATAGAACAGCCCCTCAGCGGTATCGCCAATCACAGTCAAACCCGTAGAGCCCGCACGAATGACGTACCCCTCCGCCTTCATCTCGTCAGTGAAGTTCACGTCTGCCTGCGTCGACAACCGTGTCAGTTCAATCGGAAACCCGCTCACCTCCGTGACCGAGATCCTCCGTGTCTGCAGCGCCGCTGAAAGATCATCCGCCGCAAACTGATCCTCCGTCGCGCAGGGTGCCGCACACAGAATGCGCACGCCATGCGCCAAACTCTCCTCGGCTGCCACATGTACCTCCCGTGGCATGGGGATAAGCTTCAGCGAAGACTGCGCTGAAGCGAACGTGGCGAAGGTCAGCACAAGACAGCTAATACGATAAGCGTGCATGAATTAACGGTAAATGACTTCATCGAAGATGTGCAGTAGCCGTCGCGGAACCTCTGTCAATCGAACATCAAAGCACACTACATCGCAGTACAGCACCCGTCTTTAATCGACATGCAGAAGCAGAGATCAAAAGCAGAAAAGTCTTTTTTTGTCTCCATTTTCGTCAAAAGTCCGTGAACAAGGAACAAATTATTCCTGTATTCACAATTATTTGTGACCATAACGGAAAGAGCAAAAGGGAGAAGAGCGGATAGGCCTAAGGCCCGGCTGTACTTCTGGTTGTCCTTATGCCTTTCCAAAACCTTGCGAGGATCCATGACGAAGCAACTACAAGCGACTATGGCAGCGATACTGGTGATCAGTTCAATATCGTTGCCGGCGCAGACGAGCACGGCAACGAAGCCGGCTACCAAAAAAGCCGTTCAGAAGAAGGCACCTGCCGAAACTCCGGTTGAGCGTGAGATCCGGGAGCTGCGCGAACAGATGCAGAGCCAGCAATCTCAAATCGACGCCCTCAAGCGTGACAACGCCGATAAGGACGCCAAACTAGCCGCAGCCCAGCAGTCAGCCCAGGGTGCAGAGGCAGCCGCAGCCAGCGCATCGGCTAAGGCAGACAGCCTCAGCAACGGTCTCTCGGCCAACACCGATGCCGTCTCAAGCCTCAACAGCACCGTCACCGACCTCAAGTCGACCAACGTCGGCCTTGCCCAGACCATCAGCGACACCAAGAAGTCCATCACCGACGCGATCGAAAATCCCCTGGCCCTCCGCTACAAAGGGGTGACGATCACACCCGTTGCCTTCTTCGCGGCTGAATCCGTCTACCGTCAGCGTTCGCTCAACTCCGACGTCAACACCCCCTTCAACTCCACCCCCTACCCGGGTGCAGCCCAGGCGAACACGAGCGAGTTCAACTTCTCCGGTCGTCAGAGCCGTATCGGCGCTCTCTTCGGTGGCAACCCCGGTTCGTTCAAGCTCGCCGGATACGTCGAAGCCGACTTCCTCTCGGCCGGTGCGACCAGCAACGACAACCAGAGCAACAGCTACACTCTCCGCCAGCGCCAGATCTGGGGCCAGGCCGCCACCAATAGCGGCTTTACCTTTACCGGCGGTCAAATGTGGTCCCTTGTTACCGAAACTAAGACCAGCACAGACGCCCGCACAGAAAATCTCCCGGCAACCGTCGATGCGCAGTACCACGTCGGTTTCAGCTGGGAGCGTCAGCCTGGTCTGCGGTTCCAGCAGAAGATTGGTGGCTTCACCGGTGCAGTCTCGGTCGAAAACGCACAGATCATCTACTCCGCAACCAACGCCAACCCCAACTTCTTCATCGGCAACCTGGGTACGGGCGGCGGTCTATATAACGTCACCACCAACTACTCCAACAACGTCGCGCCTGACGTCATCGTCAAGGCCACCTACGATTCGCCGCACTTCGGTCACTACGAAATCGGCGGACTCGGTCGTTGGTTCCGTGATCGCTACTATCCCAATGAGACTCTTGCCACTCCCTCTGCGGCTGGTGGTCAGAACAATACCAAGGTTGGCGGCGGCGCATTCGCCAATCTTCGCTTCCCTGTCACTCACTTCGCCGACATAGGCATCCATGGTCTCGGCGGTACAGGCGTAGGCCGTTACGGCACCTCCACCCTGCCCGACGTCACCGCGCATCCCGATGGAACACTGGCGCCCATCAAGAACTATCAGGGCCTGGCCTCCATCGAACTTCACCCCACCAAGAAACTTGACTTCGATCTCTACGCCGGTGCTGAATACGCGCAGCGTACCGTCTATCTCAGCACGCTTGGCTCCTCCGCCGGCAAGCTGATCGGTTACGCTCCGCTGTCCAGCACCAACGCAGGTTGCAACACCGAGACGCTGCCTACCTCCACAGGCAACGGATTGGCTGGTGCAGCTCCTTACAACCCCGGTACTCCTGCCAATTGCCTCGGCGCAACCCGAATCGTAGAGGAAGGAACTGCCGAGGTCGTCTATCGCTTCTACTCCAGCCCCAAGTACGGACGCTTGCAGGAATCCATTCAGTACAGCTATCTCACGCGCGATGCGTGGGCTGGCCTGACAAGCGGCACGTTTGGTTCTCCAACCGCAACCTACGGCGGACCAAAGGCCACCAACAACATGGTCTTCACCAGCTTCCGTTATTACATCCCCTAACCCAGCAGCAGCTTCAAAAAGAAAGGCGCCCTTCGGGGCGCCTTTCTTTTTTCGCAGAGGAACGAAGAGAAATACTGTTAACAAGAATCGAAGGCCCTCTCGCGCGAACACCCTCGCCTGGGGCTAGAGCATTTTCCCTATAAGTGTTGTCCAAGGGCCAAAGGCCCAGGTATAAGGCGAATAGAACCGGTGAGCGCTGTAAGCGCGATCTATGGCCAAGGAAAGGGACCACCTCGCAAGAAAAATGCTCTAATGCTCCTCAAGCGGCTTCACCGACGTATCGACGATGCCCATTGCCAGCATCTCCTGCTGTTCCATCACAGGAATAACCGGCGCATCGTTTGCCAGTTCAAATCGGCCATTCGTCAGATAGGTGACCGCAATGCCCGCCATCACATAAGGGTTCACCACGAGAATCGGAATCAAATATTTCTTGGTCTTCAGCAGAGACTCCACCACACCCCGTGGCGTGTGGCTGCGAGGGGTCTCCCCAGGCACCTGCGGAATGATGAACTCTCTCAGTGCGAGTTAATCGTGGTGGCGCGCATACATCGCCAGCGATTTGGCAATCTGTTTCGGCGTCGTAATGGCAATATCAGCAGTAATGCTTCTATGCGCAGCATGGGGATAGTAGAAATTGAGCACGCTCCGCGAAAAGTCGGCGCAGTTATTCGTAAACAGGTTGAAGTGGCTGCGATTGACCGCGTTGTTGTACTCGTCGATCAGGCGATCATCCTGCTCCTCGGTCGTGGCAACTTTGAAGCTGTAGATCTTCCGTATGTAGGCCACGCCCAGCAGCTGCGGCCATACTTTCTTCCTATCGGTTCCGTCAGAGATCGGGACAAGTGCCTGTGGCGATGTTGCGCTTCTGGTTGAGGAGCCGTATGGCTTCTTCGGCAGTATTAATCCGACGGGCCACTCGGCGATCTACTTGAATCGGGCTTGCGCAGAGACGCCGACGATACTGCGGCGTTGCCAACCGGGCGAGGCAGGAGTGGTGATCAGCCGCTACTCGCATATTCGGCAGCTGGATTGGATTGCGATTCCGCTGCTTCCCTATTTGTACGCTGTCGAAGACGCTGAGGATGTGCCGTACTGGGCCGACAAGGCTTCGGCCGAAAAGCTGCGCAAGGACTATTCGGATGCTCACCTGGGAGCGCCACTAACCGAACACCCACCCAATCAGAGCTTTGCCGTAGATCAAAGCAGAATTCCATTGAACGACAACTGGCAGAACTACCATTTGTTCGAGGTACGGCGAAATCTTTGATACCCTTCTTGCGTTGGCGTTTATGACGCCAACAGGTTCTGAGAGGGTACGGATGAAGATTCTGGATGCGAACAGGTTATTTCCAGCCGACAGAGAAGCACGCTCGGTCGCAGCAAGACTCTACGACACGGTCAAAGATCTGCCAATCATCTCCCCGCACGGGCACACCGATCCCCGCTGGTTTGCCCTCAACGAACCCTTCCCCAATCCCTCCGCGCTCTTCATTCAGCCCGACCATTACATCTTCCGCATGCTCTACTCGCAGGGAATTCCCCTCGAATCGCTCGGCGTTCCTCAAGTCGACGGAGGCGAAGACGCCGACCCCCGCGAGGTCTGGCGCATCTTCGCAAAAAACTACTATCTCTTCCGCGGCACGCCCACGCGTCTCTGGCTCGACTACGCCCTCGAAAATCAATTCGGGCTCACCAAAAGACTCGACGCAAACAACGCAGACGAGTACTACGAGCTCATCGCAGCAAAACTCCAGACTCCCGAGTTCCGCCCTCGCGCCCTGTTCGACAAGTTCAACATCGAGGTCCTCTCCACCACCGACACACCCCTCGACACACTGGAGTTCCACAAAGCCATCCGCGAATCCGGGTGGAACGGCCGCATCATCCCCGCCTTTCGTCCAGACTCGGTCATCGACGCCGAGTACGCCGGCTTCGTCGCCAACATCGAAAAGCTCGGAGCCATCACCGGCGAAGACATCGGCACCTACAAGGGCTACCTCAACGCCCTGCGCAACCGCCGCGCCTTCTTCAAGTCCATGGGCTGCACCTCCACCGATCACGGCCACCTCACCGCGCAGACTGCCGATCTCGATCCACAGACCGCGGCCGCGCTCTACGGCCGCATCCTCTCCGGCCGCTCCGTCCCCGAAGAGCAGCAGATCTTCCAGGCCCAGATGCTCACCGAGATGGCCGGCATGAGCGTCGAAGACGGTCTCACCATGCAGCTCCATCCCGGCTCCGTCCGCAATCACAACCATCTCGTCTACCAGAAGTTCGGTCGCGACAAAGGCGCCGACATGCCCTCGCCCACCGAGTACGTCCGCGCACTCCGCCCTCTGCTCAGCAAGTACGGCAACGACACCCGCTTCACCTTCATCCTCTTCACCCTCGACGAGACCGCCTTCTCCCGCGAACTCGCCCCCCTCGCCGGCCACTATCCCGCGCTCAAACTCGGGCCTCCCTGGTGGTTCCACGACTCACCCGAAGGCATGAAGCGCTTCCGCGAGACCGCCACCGAAACCGCCGGCTTCTACAACACCGTCGGCTTCAACGACGACACGCGCGCCTTCCTCTCCATCCCCGCCCGCCACGACGTAGCCCGCCGCGTCGACTGCGCCTTCCTCGGCCGTCTCGTAGCCGAGCATCGACTCGACGAAGACGAAGCCTTCGAAGTCGCACTCGACCTCACCGTCAACCTGGTCCGCAAAGCCTACAAGCTCTAAGCGATCACGCCCTTCGTCGTCTGCAGCGGGCATCGAGAACGTGCTCACAGATACGAGTCGGTTCCGTCGCATCCGATAATCGAGCGAACAGTCGGTTAAAACTTGGCTCTTTCTTCGCCCTCACCTAGACGGTTGCGAATCCGTAGCTATATCCTCGAAATACGCAGGAGTTCCGCAGAGATCAGGAGTCATCACTACGCCGGACACACTCAGAAGGACGCAAGTGTGTTCCACGCAACAAGGCATGAACTCCGAACTCTGTCGTTGAACTCAACCTGCGCAAAGGAGAGATAACAATGTCGACCGAAGCAAAGTGCCCATTCCATCACGCTGCAGGAGAGGGCACGTCGAACCGCGACTGGTGGCCGAGCCAGTTGAACCTCAGAATTCTGCATCAGCACTCCTCCCTGTCCGATCCCATGGACCAGGGCTTCAACTACGCCGAAGCCTTCAAGAGCCTCGACCTCGCAGCCGTGAAGAAGGATCTTCTCGCGGTCATGACGACCTCGCAGGACTGGTGGCCGGCGGACTTCGGTCACTATGGCCCCTTCTTCATTCGTATGGCGTGGCACAGCGCCGGAACCTACCGCATCGGCGATGGCCGCGGAGGTGCTGGTGCAGGCCAGCAGCGTTTCGCTCCTCTCAACAGCTGGCCCGACAACGTCAGCCTCGACAAGGCGCGCCGGCTCATCTGGCCCATCAAGCAGAAGTACGGCAACAAGATCTCATGGGCCGATCTCATCATTCTTACCGGCAACATCGCGCTCGAATCGATGGGCTTTAAGACCTTCGGCTTTGCCGGCGGCCGCGAAGATGTCTGGGAGCCGGATCAGGACGTCTACTGGGGCACCGAGACCACGTGGCTCGGCGGCGACCATCGCTACGGCAAAGGCAAGCCCGCTCACGAGGCCGTCATCGTAGCCGACGAAGAGCTGCATGGCACCGAGAAGGATCGCACCGGCGGTGGCACCAACGAGCGCAATCTTGAGAATCCGCTCGCCGCAGTGCAGATGGGTCTCATCTACGTCAACCCCGAAGGACCCGACGGCAACCCGGACCCCATCGCCGCAGCCCACGACATCCGCGAGACCTTCGCCCGCATGGCGATGAACGATGAGGAGACCGTTGCGTTGATCGCAGGCGGCCATACCTTCGGCAAGACGCACGGAGCTGCAGCCGCGTCCCACGTCGGGCCAGAGCCCGAAGCCGCCAGCATCGAGCAGCAGGGCTTCGGCTGGAAGAACAGCTACGGCACCGGCAATGGAGCCGACACCATCACCAGCGGCCTCGAAGTCATCTGGACGACCAAGCCGACGCAGTGGAGCAACGAGTTCTTCGACCACCTCTTCCGCTACGAGTGGGAGCTGACCAAGAGCCCAGCCGGAGCGAATCAGTGGAAGCCAAAGGGTGATGCCGGCGCCGGCACCGTGCCCGATCCGTACGACCCGTCAAAGCGTCGCACGCCCGCGATGCTCACCACGGATCTCTCTCTGCGCTTCGATCCCGCCTACGAAAAGATCTCGCGGCGCTTCCATGAGCATCCTGATCAGTTCGCCGACGCGTTCGCGCGTGCCTGGTTCAAGCTGACCCATCGCGATATGGGCCCACGCCCACGCTACCTCGGCCCGGACGTCCCAGCCGAAGAGCTCATCTGGCAAGACCCCATCCCCGCGGTCGATCACAAGCTGATCGACGATCAGGACATCGCCTCCCTCAAGGGCAAGGTCCTGTCCTCGGGCCTGTCCGTCTCGCAGCTGGTCTCTACCGCCTGGGCGTCGGCGTCCACCTTCCGTGGCTCCGACAAGCGTGGCGGCGCCAATGGCGCACGCATCCGCCTCGACGCCGCAGAAGAGCTGGCAGGTCAACCAGCCAGAGCAGCTTGCCAAGGTGCTCAAGTCGCTCGAAGCGATCCAGGGCGAATTCAACGGCAAGCAGTCAGGCGGCAAGAAGGTTTCCCTCGCCGACCTCATCGTCCTGGCCGGTTGCGCAGGTGTTGAGCAGGCGGCCAAAAATGCTGGCCACAGCGTGAGCGTTCCCTTCACGCCGGGCCGCACGGATGCCTCGCAGGAGCAGACCGATGTGGACTCCTTCGCCGTACTCGAACCAGTCGCCGACGGCTTCCGCAACTACCTAAAAGGCAAGTACAGCGTAGCCTCCGAGACGTTGCTGATCGACAAGGCCCAACTGTTGACGTTGACCGCGCCTGAGCTGACCGTGCTGGTCGGCGGCCTGCGTGTCCTCAACGCCAACGTCGGACAGGCAAAGCATGGCGTCTTCACCAAGCGGCCCGAGACGCTGACCAACGACTTCTTCCTCAACCTGCTCGATATGGGGACGGAGTGGAAGGCGGTCTCAAGCGCTCAGGACGTATTTGAAGGACGCGATCGCAAAACAGGCGAACTCAAGTGGACTGGCACACGCATCGATCTGCTCTTCGGTTCCAACTCCCAGCTTCGGGCCGTCGCCGAAGTCTACGGAAGTGCGGACGCGCAGGAGAAGTTCGTCCATGACTTCATCGCCGTCTGGAACAAGGTGATGAATCTCGATCGTTTCGACCGTCCATAACTACTGGAAGGGTCGAAGGTCTCACGCGGCTCGACCCTCACCCTGGCACCCGGGACTATCCCGGACCAGGTTGAGGGTCGAGCCGCTCCTGTTTTTGGAATGGCAAGGACGTGGCGTCTCCTCCTCGCAAATTGGTCTGTCCAAAATAAAATTAGAAAAAGTGGCAGATTTCTATCGGCCATTTTAGAGGCGTTTTTTCACCACGATTCACCACACAATCACCACGATTTCACCAGCAAATTACCATCAGCAACCACCCGCATCTTCGCTAACTCCTCAAAAAACTCCAGCAAAACCGCAAAAAAACCTCCAGCCGTGCGCGCCAAATTTTTATACAAAATGCAAAAAATGAACCCCGTTCCAGAACCCTGCCGGATTCTCCTCCCCGGAGTAAGATCAGAACAACATGAGCCTTTTCTTCGCTGCTGGAAGCCCAATAACTGAGATCTCTGCCGCCGAAGTGCGGTCGAACCTGTTCCGAGCGCTGGACCAGCTCGGCCCACGACACAAAGTCCTCGCCGTCCCCCCCGATTTCACCCGCATGCACTCCCAAAGCGGCCTCCTGACCGAACAGGCCTGGCAGTACTACGGCGACAAACTCGTCGACGTGCTGCCCGCCCTCGGAACCCATAAAGCCATGACCGATAAGGAGATAGCCACCATGTTCGGCGCCACGCCACGCTCGCTGTTTCGCGTCCACGACTGGCGAAATGACGTAGTGACACTGGGAGAAGTTCCCGGAAGCTTCATGTATGACGTAAGCGAAGGCAAGCTCGACTACACCTGGCCTGCACAGGTCAACAAACTCCTCCGCGACGGCGGCCACGATCTGATTCTCTCCATCGGCCAGGTCGTTCCTCACGAAGTCGTTGGTATGGCCAACTACAACAAGAACATCTTCGTCGGCACAGGCGGCTCCATCGGCATCCACAGGAGCCATTTTCTAGGCGCTGTCTATGGCATGGAACGCATGATGGGCCGCCCAGACACGCCAGTTCGCCGCGTTCTGAACTACGCGAGCGACCACTTCGCAAAACAGCTCCCAATCGTCTACGTCCTGACCGTCGTCGGCAAAAGTGACGAGGGCAAACTCGTCATTCGCGGCCTCTACATTGGAGATGACGTGGAGTGCTTCGAACTGGCAGCAGCCCTTAGCCTCAAGGTGAACTTCAAGATGATGGATCGCGAGATCAAGAAAGCCGTAGTCTTCCTCGATCCCCACGAATTCAAAAGCACATGGCTGGGAAACAAGAGTGTCTACCGCACCCGGATGGCGCTAGCCGACAACGCCGAACTCATCGTTCTCGCCCCTGGTGTCCATGAATTCGGCGAAGACGCCGCGATCGACCGCCTGATCCGCAAATACGGCTACTGCGGAACGCCACAAACACTCGAAGCAGTCAAAGAAGATCCGCAGCTGGCTGGAAACCTAAGCGCCGCCGCCCATCTCATCCACGGTTCGAGCGAAGACCGCTTCACCATCCGCTACTGCCCCGGCCATCTCACCCGCAACGAGATCGAGAGCGTTCACTATCAGTACGGCAACCTGACCGAGATGACCGCCAAATACAACCCCGAGACTCTCCAGGACGGCTGGAACACGGTAAACGGAGAAGAAATCTTCTACATCTCTAACCCCGGCCTGGGACTCTGGGCTTACCAAGGCCGCTTCAAAAATTAGCCACTACAAAATTAAAAACCACCGCGAAATTAATATGATTTGCGACTCCCCCCAACTCCCGGTATTCTGGGACGGTTGATAATTGGTTAGACCAATTAGATTAAGACAAAAGAGGGTGTAGCAATGACTGTAGGATTGAAGCTTCCAAGGTTTTCGGTGGGTGTGGGTGATCGGTTTGCTCATCAGGCCAAAGCACAGCTCCAGGCTTGTATCCTTGCCGCCGATGCCGGAGTTGAAGTGGTACCGGTCTGGAATAAATCCAATCGTGAGCACATGATTATCGGTTCCGAGCCTAGCGATACACGACTTGCGGCTGACCGCGCAGTGAAAGAACTGCGATGGATAAAACCATATTTTCTTGATGCGGACCACATCAATTTGAAGACAGTGGCAAGATTTTTAGATCCGTGTGATTTCTTTACGCTTGACGTAGCAGATTTGATCGGAAAGCCAGCAAATGCTGAAGCAGTGGCTTCGTTTGTGAAGCGACATTCGGAGCTGGTTGGCACAGTGACGATTCCCCATATAGATGTGCCTTTCAAGACGGATGTGGCTTTTGTAACGGATGTGGCGAATAAATTTCTGGCGGCGGTGCAAGATGCCGGCCGCATCTATCGCTACCTGGCCGAGAACAAAGGCGCTAGCCGTTTTGTGGCTGAAGTTTCGATGGATGAGACGGATGCGCCGCAGACGCCGGTGGAACTGTTGATTATTCTGGCGGCGATTGCGGACGAGAAGATCCCTATTCAAACAATTGCGCCAAAGTTTACCGGCCGTTTCAATAAGGGTGTCGATTATGTGGGCGATGTTGCGCAGTTCACCAAGGAGTTCAACGAAGATCTCGCTGCGATTGCTTTCGCAGTAGGGACATATGGTCTGCCTGAGAATTTGAAGTTGAGTGTGCATTCGGGTTCGGATAAGTTTTCGATCTACAAGGCGATTCACGATGCGGTGAAGAAGTTCGACGCTGGCGTGCATCTGAAGACGGCGGGTACGACTTGGCTGGAGGAGTTGATTGGGCTGGCGGAGGCTGGTGGAACTGGGTTGGAGATCGCAAAGGAGGTCTACGCTGAGGCCTATGCGCATGCGGAGGAGCTGTGCGCGCCGTATGCGACTGTTATTGATATCGACGCGTCGCAACTGCCGAAGCCAGAAGAGGTTAAAAGCTGGACAAGCGAGCAGTACACCTCGGCATTGCGGCATGAGCAGAACAATAAAGCTTATAACCCTAGCTTTCGCCAGCTACTGCATGTGGGTTTCAAGGTCGCGGCAAAGATGGGTGATCGGTACCTCGATGCGTTGGAGGCGAATGAAGAGGTTGTAGCGCGGAATGTGACTGTGAATTTGTTTGAGCGGCACATCAAACCGGTATTTCTTGGAGCATAGAAGCTCTAGTGGATCGTGCAATTTCGTTGCAGTAGAGAATCAAGGAGGGTAATTATCGTGAATCTTGGCTTCAAAATCCCTGAACAGGGATCACTCGATCTGCTTTCACTAGGTGCGATGGTCAATCGTCTCGACCCGGGTATTATTCCGTTTCGCAAGGCGCATACGCTTGCAATCCATGTGAGTGGCGGCGAGTTCAACGTTGCTGCGAATCTGGCGGATGGCTTCGGGATGCGAACCGGCATCGCGACGGCCATGGTGAACTATCCCATCGGTGACCTGATTGCGGAACGGGTACGGGGGATGGGGGTCAAGCCTTTCTACAAGCATTTTGTGCACGACGGAACGCGTGGGCCGAACATGGCGACGGTGTATAGCGATCAGGGGCTGGGGGTACGTGCGCCGGTGGTGTTCTACAACCGCAGCAACGAAGCTGCGGCGCTGCTGAAGCCAGGCGATTTCGACTGGAAGGAGATCTTTGGCCAGGGCGTGCGGTGGTTTCACAGCGGCGGTATCTTTTCCTCGTTGTCGGAGACGACATCGGAGCTGTTGATTGAGGCGTTGAAGGAGGCCAAGCGGCAAGGGGTCATCTGTTCGTTCGACCTGAACTATCGCGAGAAGCTTTGGAAGACAGTTGGCGGGATGGAGCGCGCGCATAAGGTGCTTGGAGCGATTGCGGACCACGTCGATGTGTTGGTGGGCAACGAAGAAGACCTGCAGAAGGGGCTTGGCTTCAAGGGGCCTGATGTTCATTCGAGTTCGAAGCTGGACACGGGTGTGTTCCTTTCCATGATTGAGCAGGTGGTGGCGAGGCATCCGAACGTTAAGGTTGTTGCTACGACGTTGCGCGAGGTTCATTCCACAAATCATCACAGCTGGAGCGCGGTCGCGTGGGTAAATGGGACGGCCGTTCATGCCCCTACAACCGAGTTGAATGTGCACGACCGCGTTGGCGGCGGAGATGGTTTTGCGTCGGGGTTCATCTATGGGTTGCTGAACGGTGAGACGCCTCAGGAGGCGATCAAGCTGGGTTGGGCGCATGGCGCGTTGATGACGACGTTCCCGGGCGATACGACGATGGCGACTGTCGACCAGGTGAAGGCTTTTGCAAGTGGAGGATCGGCGCGGATTCAGCGTTAGCGTGATAGGAGCGCGCTGAGAGGCGATCGGCGCGCTCACTAGTCTTGTAAGGTTTGGAGCGGGGATGATCGTGGTGTTGATGGGCGTCAGCGGTTCGGGCAAGACCACGATCGGCAAGCTTTTTGCTGAACGGACTGGATGGACATTTGCCGATGCCGACGATTATTTTTCTCCTGCGTACAAAGAAAAGATGGCGGCGGGGCATCCGTTGACGGATGAGGATCGCGCTCCTTGGCTTTTGACTCTGAACGGTCTTTTGCGGAGATGGGACGAGGAGAGGACGAACGGCGTTCTGGCGTGTTCGGCACTGAAGGAGAAGTATCACGAGGTTCTGGAGGCTGGGGTGGCTCCGGCGCATATCATGTTTATATTCCTGGATGGGTCGAAGGAGTTGATTGCGAAGCGGCTGGCGACGCGAAAGCATGAGTACATGAATCCGCAGCTGCTGGACAGCCAGTTGGCGACGCTGGAGACGCCGATGGATGCTTTTCGGGTCGTGAATGATCGTGCGCCGGAGGAGATTGTGGAGCAGATTCTGGCGCAGGTTCTGCCTGTGCAGCAGAAGATTTCGAAGTAAGAGAGAGGACTTTTTCAAATGGGGCATCCGTTGTTTGATCTGAGCGGTAAGTCGGCTGTGGTGGTGGGTGGTACGTCGGGGATTGGTTTGGCGATGGCGATTGGCCTGGCCGAGGCGGGCGCGGACGTGGTGGCGAGTTCGCGGCGGCTGGAGCAGGTGGAGGAGGCGGCGAAGGCGATTGAGGCCACGGGTCGCAGGTCGTTGCGGTTGACCTCCGATGTGGCAGACCGCGCGACGCTGCAGGCGTTGCTGGATGGGACGGTGAAGGAGTTTGGCAAGGTCGATATCCTGATCAACTGTGCGGGCAAGATCAAGCGGGAGCCGACGCTGACGGTTTCCGAGGAGACGTGGGACGGCATTATGGATACGAACGTGACCGGTACGCTGCGGGCGTGCCAGATCTTCGGCAAGCACATGCTGGAGCGCGGCTACGGACGGATCATCAACATTGCTTCTCTGAATACGTTTGTGAGTTTGAAGGAAGTGACGGCCTATGCGGCGAGCAAGGCTGCGGTGGGAGCGTTGACCAAGTCGCTGGCGGTGGAGTGGAGTTCGCAGGGGGTGACGGTGAACGCGATCGCTCCCGGTGTCTTTCGTACGGCGTTGAACCAGAAGTTGCTGGACGAGAGCGACCGTGGCAAGGAGCTGCTGATGCGGACTCCGATGGGGCGGTTCGGGAAGACCGAGGAGCTGGTCGGTTCGGCGATCTTTCTGGCGAGCGATGCTTCGGCGTTTGTCACCGGCGAGATCCTGGTTGTGGACGGTGGTTTCCTGGCTAGCGGGGTGAATCAGTAGCATTGTGTTGCGGGCGACCGTGGATCTTCGCGGATAAGACGGATTAACTGCTATACCCCTCCCTGGCCGTTTTTTGCGTAAAGTCTTCATAGTAGGTACTTTGAGTCTGGACTGTTCTGTAAGGTATTTCGAATCTGTACTTTGGCTGTAAAGTCTTCTTTCTAAAAGAGAAAGCCCCGGAGGGTGTCCGGGGCTTTCCTGTTTTTTTGTTCCTGTCTTCATTATAACGGTTGGAAGGTAACTAACGTGCCAAGGCTATGTATCTGATTAGCAATGGGTTGGGCTGCTTTAGGGCTTGACATGCGATTTCTGGGCTAAAGTGCCTAGGGAAAAATTAATTGAGGAGTAAGTATCTTAGGATCATCTGTTTAGAGCATTTTTCTTGCAGGTGTGGTTCCTTTCCTATTGGCCTTATACCTGGGCCTTCGGCCCAGGCTAGGATAGAGCGGGCCTTTGGCCCTTGAACTACACCTATAGGGAAGACGCTCTAGTGACATAGGGGTTTTCATTTTGTATAAAAATACTATTTTTAAAATAGGTATTTGATGTACTATTTCTTGCATGGCAAAGAACCCTGAACATCGCGACCTCTTTCCCGGCGCATTGGAGATTATGATTCTTCAGTCGCTGCGGTTACGGCCTATGCATGGCTACGCGCTGGTGAAACATATCAAGCTGGTTTCGGACAATCTCCTTCAGGTGGAAGAAGGCTCACTTTACCCGGCTCTTCAACGAATGCTGAAGGGAGGGTGGCTCGAATCGGAGATTGGAACTTCGGCGAAGGGACGACCGACGCGAATCTACCGCCTGACCGATGCGGGGCTTCAGCATCTGGAGAGAGAGGTTTCGAGTTTCGAGAAGATGTTTACCGGTATTACACGTGTGCTGGCGGTTGTTAAGCCGTAGGAGGCTACGATGCGATTTTTTTCTCAACTCTTTTTTCGCGGTCGCCGTTACGACGATTTGTCGTCTTCGATCCAGGAACATCTTGAGGAGAGAACGGAAGAGTTGATCGCGGAGGGCTTGCCGGTGGCGGAGGCCAGGCAGAGGGCGAGGCGCGAGTTTGGCAACGCGACTTTGCTGGAGCAGCGTGGGCGTGAGGTGTGGCAGTGGCCGAGGCTGGAGTCGATTGCGGCTGATTTGAAGCTGGTGATGCGGCGGCTGCGAAGGTCGCCTGGTTTTGCGGCGACTGTGCTGCTGACACTGGCGATTGGAATTGGAGCCAACACGGCGGTCTTCAGTGTGTTGAACCGGGTGATACTGCGGCCACTGCCTTATGCGGAGCCGGATCAGCTGGTGAGCTTGTGGCTGCATGCGCCGGGGGCGGCGGGGTTGACGAACTTCGCTGGCGGCCTGGAGCTTTCGTCTTCGATGTACTTCACGTTCAGCGAACAGAATCGAACCTTTCAGTCGCTGGGCATATGGGGGCTGCATACGGCGAATGTGACGGGGCTGGCTAAGCCAGAGGAGGTACACACGGTGCTGGTCAGCGATGGTGTGCTGCAGACACTGAGCGTTCCGCCGATGGTTGGCAGGTGGCTGTCGCAGGGAGACCAGAATCCGCATGGCGCAAAGTCCGTGATGATCAGCTATGGCTACTGGCAGCGACGGTTCGGCGCCGATCGGTCGGTGATTGGACGCAGCATCAACCTCGATTCGCAACCGCGGGAGATTATTGGGGTGATGCCGAAGGACTTTCGACTGGTGAATCAGGAGTTCGACGTTCTTGTGCCACTTGCGTTTGATCGCAACAATCAGAAGCTGGCGGGGTTTGGCTATCAGGGCGTTGGCCGGTTGAAGCCTGGAGTCTCGCTCGCACAAGCCGACGCTGATATCGCACGGATGATACCGATCTGGATGGACTCGTGGTCGAATGGACCGGGGACGAATCCACATTTCTATGAGACGTGGAGGATTGTGCCTGCACTGCAGCCGCTAAAAGAGAAGGTTATCGGGAATGTGAAGAGCATACTTTGGGTGGTGATGGCTACGATCGGGCTGGTGATGTTGATTGCGTGCAGCAATGTTGCCAATCTTCTTCTGGTTCGCGCGGAGAGCCGTCAACAGGAGCTATCGATTCGGGCGGCTTTGGGCGCGGGGCGGATGCGCATTGCGCGGGAGTTGTTGTTTGAGAGTGTGTCGCTTGGACTGATGGGCGGCGTGCTGGGAGTGGGGGTTGCGTATGCGGGCCTGAGGCTTCTGACGGCGATTGGGCCGTCGAATCTGCCTCGGTTGGCGGAGGTTTCGCTGGATGCTCGCTCGCTTGTCTTTACGCTGGTGCTTTCTTTGCTTTCGGGGCTGTTGTTCGGGGCTATCCCGGCTTTGAAGTATGCGGGTTCAAGAACTCGTGCCGCATTTTCGGGTTCGACTCGAAGCGCAAGCGCGGGGCGGGAGCGGCATCGGTCTCGCAATCTGCTGGTCGTGGCGCAGGTGGCGATGGCGGTTGTGCTGCTGGTGAGCGCGTTGCTGATGATTCGGACGTTCCAGGCACTGCGTAGTGTCGAGCCGGGATTTACGTATGCGGAACATCTGCAGACGCTGCGGATCTCGATTCCGGATTCGCTGGTTGGTGATCCGCGAACAGTCACGCAGATTCAAAACAGCATTGTGGATAAGCTGGCAGCGATTCCGGGGGTGGCGTCGGTGGGCTTTGCCGAAGCGGTGCCGATGGAAGGGATCGAGCCGAACTGGGATGAGATTCGCATTGAAGGGACGAACTATGAGAGGGAGGATCCGCCGCTGCGGCTGTTCAACTTTGTGTCGCCTGGGTACTTTCGTAGCGCCGGTACGAGGTTGATCGCGGGCCGTGACTTTACGTGGGATGAGATCTACAGCCTGAGAGATGAGGTGATTGTTTCGGAGAACTTTGCGCGTGAGTCGTGGGGGACGCCTTCGGCGGCGATCGGCAAACGAGTGCGTCAGTTTTCGAACATGCCGTGGAAAGAGGTGGTTGGGGTGGTGCAGGATGTTCGCCACAATGGGGTGGATGAAAAGGCGCCGGCCATTGTTTACTGGCCAGCGATGATCGTTAGTCCTTATGTTATGAACACAATCGATGCTTCACGCATGGTGACGTTTGCGATTCGCAGCGATCGAGCGGGGAGTGAGAGTTTTCTGAACGAGATTCAACAGGCGGTGTGGTCGGTGAACTCGAATCTTCCGTTGGCGTCGGTGCGGACGATGCAGGAGATCTACAGCCAGTCGCTGGCACGGACGTCTTTCACGCTGGTGATGCTGGCGATCGCGGGCAGCATGGCGCTGGTTCTCGGAATCATCGGTATCTATGGGGTGATTGCCTATACCGTGTCGCAGCGTACGCGTGAGATCGGAATTCGCCTGGCGCTGGGTGTGCAACGCAGCGAGCTGAAGTGGATGTTTGTGCGGTCTGCACTGGTGATGACGGCAGTTGGCGTGACGATTGGCGTGGGGGCGGCGACTGGCCTGATGCAGTTGATGAAGTCACTGCTGTTTGGAGTCAGCCCGCTGGACCCGTTTACCTATCTCACGGTGCTGCTGGTGCTGACTGTGTCGGCCGTGCTTGCGAGTTATCTGCCGGCACGACGGGCGGCTGCGGTCGATCCGGTCGAGGCTCTGAGAGCGGAGTAGTCTTCGGCTGGCAGGTTTATCGGACTGTGGATTTGTGGTCGGCGCGGCTCAGGGGGATGTGCCGGGATGGAAGCAGCCACGGATAGAGGATGGCCAGGTTGGGCGGGACGATGGTGAGGAAGAGAAGGATGAGGCCGACGACCTCGGGAATACGGAGATTGTTGTAGGACTTGAGAAGGAAGGCGAGAACGATCAGGGCGACGATGGTGGAACAGATGACGACGCGTGCTAGTGTCTTTGCCCACGGCTTGTGATCGTTGGGAAGCATCTGGTGTTACCCCTTTCCACTTGTTTGCAGCCAAACTGAGGAAAATTCCCCTGTCCGTTCCGTTTAGATACAACGGCTGGAGGCACGTGCTATCAAGATGGCAGTGTAGGCCGCACCGAAGCCGTTGTCTATATTTACTACGGTAACGTTGGGAGAACAGGAGTTGAGCATTCCCAAAAGGGCAGCGGCGCCGTCGAAGCTGGCCCCGTAGCCGACCGAGGTGGGGACGGCGATGACGGGGACGCCGACGAGCCCGCCGACGACGGAGGGGAGGGCGCCTTCCATGCCGGCACAGACGATGACGGCGTTGGCGTTGGCGAGCTGATCGCGGACGGCGAGGAGGCGATGGAGGCCGGCTACGCCTACGTCGTAGAGACGAGTGACGCGGGTGTTGAAGAGCTCGGCGGTGATGGCGGCCTCTTCGGCGATGGGCTGGTCGCTGGTGCCGGCGGTGAGGATGGCGATGTGGCCCTTTGGCTCTTCGGGGGCAGTTTGCCTGAGGGTGATGGTGCGGGCTTGTGGGTGGTAGGTGGCTGTGGGCAGGGTGGCGAGGACGGCTTCGGCGGTGGGGGCGTCGGCGCGGGTTGCTAGGACGTCGATGCCGGAGGCGGCCATGCGGGTGAAGATCTCGGCGGTTTGCTGCGGGGACTTGCCTTGCGCGTAGATGACCTCGGGGAGGCCGGTGCGGAGGGTGCGGTGGTGATCGATACGGGCGTGGCCGAGGTCTTCGTAGGGGAGATTGGCGAGACGCTCGGAGGCGGCGGCGGGAGTGAGGGCGCCGGATTGTACTGCGGCGAGGAGTTCGAGGAGGGTGGGTTTGTTCATGGTGTTACTTCGAGCTCTTGGGGTGCGTTTGAAGGTAGGTCGATAGGGCGGTTTGGATGACTTGCTTGACGGGGACGTTGTGTCTTTGGGCGGCGGTGCGGCAGTCTTCGAACTCGGGTGCGGTGTTGTAGATCTCCTGATTGCGGGAGCCGATCTTGATGCGGATGTCGCCGTAGGGCGTGGTGACGGTGGTGTGGGTGCGGTCGAGTGTGGTGCGGCGCTCGTGGTGGATGCGGATGCCGAGGGTGCTGGTTTCGCGGAGGAGGAGGTCTTCGAGCGCGGGGACGTGTGCGTCGTCGGCGAGGATGGTGAGGAGGGTGCCGAGGCGGCCTTTTTTCATCTGGACGGCGGTGGACATGACGTCTAAAGCGCCTAAGGCGAAGGCGCGTTCGGTGACGTAGGCGAGGATCTGTGGGGAGAGGTCGTCGATGGCGGTCTCGAGGACGGCGACGGAGGAGTGGGTTGCGTCTGCGGTGTCGCCGAGGGAGAGGCGGAGGACGTTGGGGAAGTCTTTGGGGTTGCGGGTGCCTGCGCCGTAGCCGATGTGCTGGACGCGCATGGCGGGTTGCGGGCCGAAGGTGGGTGAGAGCGTGCAGATGATTGCTGCGCCGGTGGGAGTGACTAATTCTTTTTCGATGTGGGCGGAGTAGGTGGGGAGGCCGCGGAGGAGATCGGCGGTGGCGGGGGCTGGGACGGGGAAGCGGCCGTGGGCGCAGTCGACCATGCCGCCGCCGACGTTGAGGGGAGAGCAGAACCACTGGTCGATGGCGAGGGCGTGGACTCCTGCGCTCGCGCAGACGATGTCGACGACGGCATCGACTGCTCCTACTTCGTGGAAGTGGATTTTTTCTATGGGGACGTTGTGGATTTTGGCTTCGCTGGCGCCGAGAAGTTCGAAGGTTTGGATGGCGGTTTGTTTTACGGCGTCGGCCAGCGGGGCGGCGTTAATCAAATTGCGGATGACGTTGAGGGAGCGGCCGTGGGAGTGCTCGTGCTTGTGATCGTGAGTGTGGGGATGTTTGTGCGGGTGGTCGTGATGTGGTTCTTCGGCGGGGTGGTCGGCTTCGAAGACGTGGACTTTGGTTGCGGAGATGCCGCTGCGGTCGATCTTTTCGATCTTGAGGGAGGCGTTGAGATTTAAGGCGGCGGTTGCTTCGTGGAGAGTTTTGGGATCGACTCCTGCGTCGACGAGGGCTCCGAGAAACATGTCTCCGCTGATGCCAGCGAAGCAGTCGAGGTAGGCGATGCGCATGGAGTTATTGTTTCATGACGATGGATGGTGTGTGCGGGTGCAAATGCAGATGCAGGTTCATTCGAGAGGCTTGAGGACAGGCTCTTCGACTGCGTGGTTTGTAAAGAGCGCAAAAACCACTTCGCTCAGGATGACAAATTAGAGGTGATGGAGGATGCGGGGAGTAGGGTGTCGTTCATGCTGCCGGAGCGATAGCCTTCGATGTCGATGGTGACGTAGAGGAAGCCTAGGGGTTTGATGGCGACGGTGATTTTTTCGAGCGTGGGGAGCGAGAGCGCGCGGGGGAGATCTTCGCGGGCGATTTCGATACGGGCGAGGTCACCGTGGTGGCGGACGCGGACCTGGGGGAAGCCGAGGGCGTGGAGAGCGGCTTCGGCTTGCTCGACCTGCGCGAGATTTTCGCGGGTGACGGGGCGGCCGTACTCGATGCGTGAGGCGAGACAGGCGCTGGCGGGTTTGTCGGCGAGGGAGAGATTGGCTTCGCGGGCGAGCTGACGGATCTCCTGCTTGGTGAGTTGCGCGGTGACTAGCGGGGCTACGGCGTGGTGTTGGGTTGCGGCTTGCTGGCCGGGGCGGAAGTCGCCGTCGTCGTCGAGATTTCGACCGTAGGCGATGTGCGCGAAGTTGCCGGTTGCACGGAGTTGCTCCATCTGGGTGAAGAGCTCGTCTTTGCAGTGGAAGCAACGGTGTGCGTCGTTGCGCTGGTAGTCGGGGACTTCGAGTTCGTTGGTTTGAAGGATTTGGAGGGGGATCGAGTGCTTGGCGGTGAAGGCGAGGGCGGCGTCGAGTTCGGCGCGGGGGAGGGAGGCAGAGTCGGCGATGACGGCCTGCATCTTTTCTCCTAGGGCTTATGGGCGGCGTAGGCGAGGTAGGCGGAGTCGGTGCCTCCGGAGTAGGCGACGAGGACGCTGCCTAGTTCGCGTAGCGTGGCGTGGAGGAGTTCGGATTTGGTGGCTAAATTCATCTCTAGTCGGGGATCTGCCAGCCGACGGGGTTCTGGGCTAGGGTGGCTTTTGCGGTGAGCTGGCTGGTGGTGGCGCGGGACATCTCGGGGAAGGCGGCCTGGATGTCGTGGCCGAGAGCCCAGACGGGGACCTCCTTCGTGGTGTAGCTGTAGGTGACGGTGGTCTCTTTGAAGCCGTCGACGATGGCAAGTGGAGTGAAGCTGTCGATGCTGGTGACTTCGCGGTGGCCGTAGCAGAAGCGCGGGGCAAAGCGAGTGCCGGCGGGCGCGACGGTGTAACGGCTGACGTGGATGCTGGCCTCTTCGGACATGGCGAGGAGGCCGGCTTTGACGAGGGAGTTCATCTGTTTTGTCTTTTCGGGATCACCGGTCTCGAAGGGGAAGCGCGTATCGGAGAAGAGACAGTCGGGGTGGTCGAGGTAGTGGTTATTGATGGCCAGGGTGAAGTTGGCGGGGGTGGGAGCGGATTTTCCACCATTGCAGCCTGCGACGAGGCAGAGGGTGGCGAGAGCAAAGGGGAGCATGGCCTTTGCTGCACGCGCCGAGGGAGTTGGATTTCTGTGGACGATTTTCATCGCTTCTCCTGTCAATCTAACCGGTTGGATGCAACGCGGGGGAGTGAGACAGTCTTTGAGTGTACGGATGTGTGACGCAGTTCTAATTTTTACACGACAACCCGGTGCGTGATGCGACGAACGGTTAGTCTTCGCTGGGGTTGTCGCTGAGCTTATCGACGGGGATTGGGTCGAGTTCGCCGATGGTCTTCATCGTGGAGAGTGTTTTGAGATTGGCCTGGACCTGCGCCCACTTTGCGGGATTCTTTTTTGTGACAATGGGAGCCTGCGGGTCAGCGTAGTAGTCGATGAGATCGTGTTTGAGCTGGGTTGGGACTACGTTGGCTGGGTTTTTGGTGATGACGCCGAGGAGTTGCGCGTAGGTATTGTCAGTGGGCGGGTATTCGCCGGGTTTGACGAACTGTCCGGTATCGAGATCGCGATTGTTGAGATAGATGCCGATGTGATCGTAGTCGGTCAAAACTTTTCGTAGTGCATTGATGGATCGATTGAGGCTCTTCACGTAGAGGTCTTCGGTCAGTTGATTGGGGCCTTTGATGGCGAGCAGTTTGAGCGGACCGATCTTGGGCAGAATGAAGATGAAACCTGCATAGAGATGGCTTCCGAAGCCGGGCGACTTGCGATACGCCTCCCAGTTGTTGTCGGCTGAGGCCTGGAGGAGGTCGTCGATGAGGCTGGAGAGATCGGGGCTGGGAAGATCGGCGGGAAAGCTGTTTTTGTGCAGGATGGTTTCCGCACGCGCGATGTTGGGGATGAAGGCGCGAACGGAGTGGCGGTAGACGCTGACGGCTGTCTCCCTTTTGCCAATAATGTCGCGGAGGTTGAGACCGTAGGTTTCAAAGAATGCTTTGTGGATCAGATCATTCGAGACTTCGAGACCGACGAAGTTGAGATAGGCGGAGGGTGCGAAACGCCGCTTGCCAAGCTGATTGATGTCGAAGGCGAACTCGGTCTGGACGTGTGCGTGGGGGTTTTGAGCGTAATTGACTACGGGGCCATATTTTTTTTCGAGCTTGGGAAACTCGATGGGGACGGCGCGGTTGACGACGGAGCTGTGGCCGATGTTGTCGCCAATGTAGTGCGAGAGCGCGCCGATGGCGAAGGCAAGTTCGTCGGCGGTTTTAGCGTTGTGGAGCAGGCTGAGGACAAAGTCGCCAGCGCGGACATAGTGGGTGAGATTTGAGAAGAAGACGTTGCCGAAGGGATAGTAGCCGAAGTCCTGGATGGCACAGCCACCGTAGGCGTAGGCGTGGGCCTCTTGTAACTGAATGTCCGTGAGAGTGGGGTATTGCTTGAGGAGAATTGGACGGATGGACTTCTTCCAGGCGAGATCGATCAGCTCTTCGTGGGTCTGGACGGAGTAAGGGACAGCCGGCGTCGCCGTGAGGAGAAGGGCGAGAGATGCGATCGTTTTGAGGAGAATGGAAGAGTGTGGAGTGCGAATCGCGGGGCCTCGCATTTTGAGTGCTTCGACTCTCCACACTGTACAGAGGGTGGCGTGCGAAGAAAAGGGGTAGGCTGAGGAAGGGAGCGAAGCGATGCCGGGGATGGAGCGGCGATGGGTCAGGTATGTGGCCGGGGTAATTGCGTTCGGCGTGGTGGCATGGGCGTGGCACTTCGGGACTCGGCAGTCGGGTGGGATTCGACCGGTTAGCGAGCGCAGGGTGATGCCGGAGCTGGTGATGACGCAACTGGATGGAGGAACGTGGCGGCTGGCGGACCATCGCGGACAGGTGATTCTGGTGAACTACTGGGCGACGTGGTGTGCGCCTTGCTGGGAGGAGACGCCGGGGTTGATCCGGTTGTCGCAGGAGCTGGGGCCGAAGGGTTTGGCGATTGTTGGTGTGTCGATCGATGAAGGTGGACGCGAGAAGGTGAAGAAGTTTGTGGATGAGTTTCGTGTGCCCTATCCCGTGGTGCTGCCAGAGAGAATGTCGCACGTTGAGTTTGGCCTGGAGGGGGTGCCTACGACGATTCTGGTGGATAAGCAGGGACGGGTGGCGAAGAGTTATGTCGGGGCTGTGAGGCGGGCGGATTTTGAGACAGATGTGGAGGCTCTGTTGGCGGAGCGCTGAGATATGCCGGTGCCGAGTGGGCTTATTTGTGGCGTAAGAGTGTTAGTACGTTATCGGTTGTCTCTGTCTCGGCGAGGCGAGGGAAGATTGTTTCAACGGCGTGACGGTGTACTTCGGCGCTGCGGTCAGTGATTGCGTCAACGACGATGACGACGTGGTAGCCGTGGTCGAAGGCGCTGCGTGCGGTCGATTCGACGCCGCTGCCGGTTGCGATGCCGGTGAGGAAGACCTGGGTTACACCGCGTTGACGCAGGTAGTCGTCCAGGGATGTACCGATGAAGGCGCCCAGTCGCTGTTTGCTCACGACGTAATCGCCGGGTTGCTGGTCCAACTCAGGAACCAGCTCTGTCCAATCCGGTGGGAAGGAGAACTTTGGTCTCACGATGTCGGTGCGGCCGGGAGGGCCTGCGATTACGTTGACGAGAACGACGGGCAGATTTTTCTCGCGGAATGCGCTTGCGAGCTGGGCGGAGCGGCTGACGATCTCGCCGGTTGGGTGTGCGGTGGGCATGCCGACGATGCCTTTCTGCAGGTCAATGATGATGAGGGCGGCGGTGGCGTCGAGTTGCGTGAGAGGCATAGTGGTTCCTTTCGATTGGATGGCCTGACGTTGCGCAGGTTTTAGCTCAGGGTGTTATCTTGCGTGTTTCTTTGAGAAGTTCACGCTCAACATAATGCTGATCGCAACGATACCCGCGAAGAAGGTGATGAGTGCTGAGGTATCTCCGTTCCAAATTTTTCCGACACGAAAGAGAACGTAACCGATGACGAGATTGAAGAGCGCCCAGATGACATTGACCGTCGGCGATGACAGCCCTTTTCCAGGAGGGTTGGCGAATGGTGTGGGGAAGGGGTCGCCAGAGACGCCATAGACGAAGTGAGGCACGACATTGGCGAGAAACATTCCTGCGAAGAAACAAGCGATGGTGTGATACCAGTTCATCGTGGTCTTCCTTTCGATTGTGGGGTTGAGTTTGTTCGAGGTCATATGGTCGTCTCCTGCGCGTCGGAGATGAGTTCCATGTCGTGTGAAGGAAGTAGACCCATCTCCCGGTAGATTGGCCGCATGATTGCTTTGATCTTCGGCAGTTCGATGGTGAACCATAGCGAACCAGCGATGCAGCATGCGCCGGTAAGGATGACGGTGTGGGGTGCTCCGATACGGTGAGCGAGTGCGCCAGCCAGCAGGCTGCCGAAGGGTGCGGAGCCGAAGAAGGCCATCGTGTAATAGCTCATGGCGCGGGCGCGCTTATCTTCCGGGACGAGCGACTGGATGATGGTGTTGCTGGCCGCTGCGCACTGCATCAGTCCGAAGCCGACGAAGACCATCAGCACGAGCGATAACCACAGGGTGTTGGACAGGCCGAAGAGAATCAGCGCGGTTCCGAGCATTGCGGAGGCGATCTGAAGCATGCGCGTAAGCCCAACGACCGACTTGCGGATGGCGAGAGAGAGCGCCGAGACCAACGCGCCGACTCCTGAGGCCGCCATAAGCGAACCGAGGGTAGCTGAGCCGCCGTGCAGCACCTGAGCCGCGAAGATCGGCAAGAGTACGGCGTAGGAGTAGCCCATAAGACTGATGAGTGAGAAGAGCAGAAGGATGGTGCGGATGGGCCGAAAAGTGCAGACGTAGTCCCAGCCCTCGCGCATCTGTTCGAGCATGCTGGTTGCGGCGCGAGGGATGTTCAAGGGCCTGATGTGCATGAGAAGCAAGGATGCGATGACGGCGAAGTAGCTGAGGCCATCGATAAGGAAGCACCAGCCTTCGCCGAGAGCTGCGATGACCAAACCAGCGATCGCCGGGCCAATCAGCCGCGCACCATTTGCCATGGAAGAGTTGATGGCGATGGCGTTGCTGAGGTCGTTGCGGTCGTCGACCATCTGGACGAGGAACGATTGACGCGCGGGCATGTCGAAGGCGTTGATCGAGCCCTGCAAGGCGGTGAGTGCGATGATCTCCCACAGGGTGATGATGTGCGCAAGGGTGAGCGCGGCCAGGGCGAGTGACTGGACAGCGGCAGCGGCCTGCGTCCAGATCAGAAGTTTGCGGCGGTCGAGGCGCTCGACCCAGACGCCCGCAAATGGCCCCAGTAAAAAGGAGATGATCTGCCCGGCGAAGCTGACGATGCCAAGCAGCAGCGCCGAATGGGTGAGGCGATAGACCAGCCAGGTGGTTGCCAGCCGCGTCATCCAATTGCCGATGACGGAGATGCTCTGGCCAAAGAAGAAGAGCTGGAAGTTGCGGTGACGCAGGGCTCGCCAGGCGTGCGACATCGAGCCTGAGCGCGCTGCTCACTGCGGGTCGCCTTCGGTCAGGCGCTTGATGATCTTGCCCGCTGCGAAGAGCGTCTCTCGCTCGTGCTCGTCAAGCTGGGAGATGGTTTGCGCGAGCCATGTCCGTTTTGCGTCGCCTGCCCTCTTTTGCGCGGCTGCGCCTTTGGCGCGTCAGGGCGATGATTCACCTGGCGGCCGTCGGTCGCGTGCGGGTTGCGTTGGACCATGTTCATCTCTTCGAGTGCTGCGATGATGGTGCGCATCGATTGCGGTCTCATGCCCTGGGCGCGGGCGAGGTCGGCTGTGGTTGAGGGGCCTTCGCTGGCGATGCGCTTGAGGACGGCAGTCTCGGTCCAGGAGAGTTCGTTGGACGCAGCGGCTGCGCGTGCTCGCCGGACTAAGAGTCCGATGGAGTGGCTGAAGTCGGTTACGGCGATGTCGAAGGTCTCTCGCGGCATGGCAGGTTCTATCTTAGAATAAAGACAGCTAAACTTGCAAGTTTAGCTTGTAGTTTTTTGCAGAGCTGGATGCAACAGAAAGGCCGGACCCTTGGGCCCGGCCTTTCTGTGTGTAGCGGAGTTTTTATTTTCCGGTTTCGGTGGATTTGATGAAGGCGGATACGTCGGAGTGGAACTGCTTGAGGATGTCGTCCTTGACGTAGATCATGTGGCCGGCCTCGTAGTAGTGGTAGCTGATGTTGGACTGCAGCGAGCGCGGCATGGGCAGGTGATGCATCTCGTAGACGCCCTCGAAGTACGGGGTTGCGAGATCGTAGTAGCCGCCGGCGAGGAAGACCTTCATCCTGGGATTCAACTTCATCCGATAGGCGAGGTCGGGCATGACGTTGGCGCCGGTCTCTACGGTGCCTGCGGCGGCGTTGCCGCCACCGCCTCGGCCGCCGGGAGGACGGTGGGTCATGTTCCAGGAGAACTCGCCACCCTGGCGGGCGGACATGAGGTAGGTGTCCTGCTGGGCGTACTTGAGATCGCTGTGCAGGTATTGATTGATGGCGGTGTTCCAGGCAGAGGTGATAGCGTCGCTCTGCGGATCGTAGCTGGAGCCCTCGCTCAGGGGGTCGATGTCCGGCCCCTGGTAGCGCGAGTCGAGACGGCCGGTGGTGATGCCTTCGTCGAGTTTGAGCTCTTTGGAGAAGTCGCTGCCGATGACGCGGAGGTCGGCGCGGAGAAGATAGTCGACGGGAAGGCCGGTGTAGCTGTGGAGCTTTTCGGCGACGGCCTGGCGCTGCGCGTCGGGTAGGTCAGTGCCTTGAAGCAGAGCGGTCATGTAGTCGCCGAGAGCGTATTTTTGTACTTCGTCCAGGAAGGGCTTGAGGGCTGGAGGTTGAGTGGGTAGCTTGTGGTGGTACCAGGCGGTGGCGGCGTAGGTTGGCAGGGCGAGAGCGTATGCCTGATCGACGCCGGGGTTATCGTTTGGGCCGTCGACACTGTTGTCGAAGCTGAGGATCTGCGAGAGGAGGATGATGCCGTTGAGGTCGACGCTGCGAAGATCTGCGGCGAGGACGGCGGAGCGTGGAGTGCCGTAGCTTTCGCCGAAGAGATACTTGGGGGAGTTCCAGCGGTCGTACTTGGAGAGGAAGCGGCGGATGAAGCGCTCGAAGGCGTGGCCGTCGGCGTCGACGCCATAGAAGGCTTCGCCTTTATTTTTGCCGAAGGTGCGGCTGAGGCCGGTGCCGGGGGCGTCGATGAAGACGATGTCGGCTACGTCGAGCAGGGAGTAGTCGTTGTTGACGATGGTGTAGGGTGCGCCCTCCTGATGCTGGGTGTCAGGGGTGACGATGCGTTTGGGGCCGAAGGTCCCCATGTGCAGCCACATGGTGGGTGAGCCGGGGCCGCCGTTGTAGGCGAAGACGAGGGGACGCTGTGCGGCGGTGGCATCTTTTTTGAAGTAGGCGACGTAGAACATGCGCGCTGTGGGCGGCGCGTCTTCTGCCTTCTCGGGGAGTTTGATGCCGGAGTCGGGGAGCGGTCTGCCGTCGAAGCCGAGGGTGGCGTCCTGCGGGTCGGTGCCTCCGACGGTGATGGTGCCGGCGACGGCTTTGTAGGCGATGGCCTGGCCGCCGACGGTGACGGAGCCTTCGGTGATGGAGTCTGGTGTGATGGCTGAGGCGTGGGTGACGGAGGGTTTTTCTTCGGGTTTGTCCTGCGCGATTGCAGCGGTGGTGACGAGGAGAGCGGATGCCATCGTTAGCACGACGAACGATGCACGACGATGCGAGGGTAAGGCCATGGAGGGAACCTCTTGGAATTTTTGGATGAATCTGAGTGTAAGAGACGTTTGGTGCTTTTGAATTGTTTCTTTTGAGAATCGGGCAACGGGTGGACTGAATCAGGATAGATAGAAAAGATTTATTCCAATCCAGACAGCCACCATCAGGACGATTGCAAGGCCTGTGAGTGTGAGGAAAAACGCGGTTGCAGGGCTTTCTTGTTCGGGAAAATAGGATTCATTCGGATCAGACGGGTTGTACTGAATCTGAATCACATCATTCTTGCCACACTCAGGTAAAGGACTCGATCCAGACCAAATCGCTATGCCGGAGTATATGTGGCTTTCAATCCAAAAGCTGTAACTGAGTTCTAACCTGCGATTTCCGTGGCGCCCTGGCTCTCCGACCGTACCGTCGAAGACGGTAGCGTCGGCCCACGGCCAATTCTTTGCTCCGTGAAGTTTGAAACGAGCCTTCTCGAACCAGCTTGCCAACGACGCGACCTTTCTAATTAATAACGAGCCCGTATTTTTTTCTCTGAGCCACTTAAGCTAGCCAGTGTGAACATTTGTCGAAGTCTATACCGAGACAGGGCATGACGACGAGCTTCTGTGGTTGGAAATGGATCTGCGCTTTAGATGGATCAACGGTCTCAGGGGCCTTCGACTCTGCTGCGCTTCGCTCAGGATGACGCAGTTTGTGGAGAGGTAAGGAGGAAAAGCGGTCCCTCCCGCTGCCGCGGAAGGATGACAAATGTTAGGGACAACAGCAGGTCCTCCGCTCGGCGAAGGATGACAAGTTTTGTGAGGGGTGGTGTTTAAGTGGCCCTGTTGAAGTAGAAGCACTCGACGAGCATGCAGTAGATGTGTTCGAGGGCGAGGTGGGACTCCTGGATGTTCATCGTCACGGTGGAGGGGATGACGATGTTGTGATCGCATAGGTCGCGCATCTTGCCGCCGCCGGAGCCGGAGAAACCGATCGTGGTGACGCCGTTTTTTTTTGCCTGCTGAAGAGCGTTGAGGATGTTGGGGGAGTTGCCGGAGGTGGAGATGCCGAGAAAGAGGTCGCCGGGTTGGCCGAGGGCTTCGAGCTGGCGGGCGAAGATCTGGTCGAAGCCGAAGTCGTTGCCGCAGGCGGTGAGGATGGACGAGTCGGTGGTGAGGGCGATGGCGCGGAGGGCGGGGCGGGTGTCGGTGAGGCGGACGACGAACTCGGCTACGAGGTGCTGGGCGTCGGCGGCGGAGCCACCGTTGCCGGCGACGAGGAGTTTGTGGCCGGATTGCATGGCGGTGGCTGTCGAGCTGGGCGATGGTGACTAGGGTATCGGAGATGGATTCGTCGGCGAGGACGGCTTGCATGGTGGCGATGGATTGAGCGAGCTGCTTCTGGACGAGATGCTTCATTGATTCTCCGGCGTGGCCTTGGGTGCTGGTGCAAGGGTACGGGATTGGCGGGGTGAATGTCGAAGGTGTTGCGGCCGATTGGTGGTTGTAGGATGGTTGGCGTATGGATTCGATTGGGAAATAGTGTGTGGATTGGAGGAGTAGTGAGGATTTTTTTTAGCGGAGTGCTGGATTTCGGTGGTGATTCGGTGGGGTTGGGTTTGGGCAGGTGGTTCCTGCTCCTGTAGTGCCGCCTCCTTCGACCGCTTCTGCGGTTTCGCAGGGTGGGGCGGGGAAGACGATGTTGTTATGGCCTGCCGGCGCTCCGGGTGCGATGGGGGATGAGGATGCCGATAAGCCTTCGCTGACGGTGTTTTTGCCGGTGGCTGCGAATGCGACGAAGACCGGGGTAGTGGTGGCTCCGGGTGGAAGTTACACGCATCTGGCGATGGAGAAGGAAGGGTATGCTTTTGCGCGGTGGCTGAATGAGCGCGGTGTGGCGGCGTTTGTGCTGCAGTATCGGCTTGGGCCGAAGTATCACCATCCGGTAGAGCTGGGGGATGCGCAGAGGGCGATTCGTATGGTGCGGGCGCATGCGGCGGAGTGGGGTGTCGCGACGGACCATGTGGGGATGTGGGGATCTTCGGCGGGCGGGCACCTGGCGGCGACTGCGGGGACGAAGTTTGATGGGGGCAAGGCGGATGCGAGCGATCCGATTGAGCAGCAGGGCAGCCGGCCGGATTTTTTGATTCTGTCGTATCCGGTGATTACGCTGGAGGAGCCGTACGTACATCGGCTGTCTTTGAAAGATTTGCTGGGGGATACGCCTGATCCGAAGCTGGTGGAGTTGTTGTCGGCTGAGACCCAGGTGACGAAGGAGACGCCGCCTGCATTTCTTGTTTACGACGACCGATGATAAGACCGTGCCGGTGATGAATAGCGTGATGTTTTATTCGGCGCTGGTGAAGGCTGGTGTGCCCGCGGAGATGCACATCTTTCAGCATGGAGCGCATGGCTCTGGGCTGGCGGTGGCGAATCCGGATTTGAGTGACTGGCCGAATCTGCTGGCGAAGTGGATGCGGGAGCGTGGGTATATGGCTCCCTAACGGATGACGAGGGATTTAAATCTGTGGCGGTTGAATCACTCGAAGTCGACTCCTCCGCACTGAAAGGCGAAGAAGTTCTATTTCGCCGATTTTATTCGGGGAGTGGTCCGAGAATATCGATTTGATACTTTGCACAAAGGCGAGTGAGTTTCTCTATGTCCGGCTGCGTAGGTTCCGGCAAAACTCTCTGCAGTGCAGGCTGGGCCATCTCCTCCATCATTCCGACGAACCCGGTTCCGGGCATTGCCAGGATTAGCATGGTTGCCGGGACCGAGCTGCTGACACGTATTCCGTGAGGAATTCCACGCGGCAGAAAGATATATCCTCCTGGTCCGACGGTGGTTTTCACGCGATCGCAGATAAACGTGTACTCCCCGTCGAGGACATAGAAGGCTTCGTCTTCGACATGATGGAGATGGTAAGGAGTGGCAGCGCCTGGCGGCGCGATCTGGTGCACCATCGAAAAGGCTCCGCCGGTCGACTCCGTCGTCGCTTTGACGACACACAAGTTGTTAAGGAACCAGAATGCAGGTCCTTCTGCTTCGGCAAGGATTCGCGGCGACAGTCCGTTAAGCATCGTTCTCTCCAGACGCACAGATAGATTTTGGGAATCGCTAGGAACGATTTACCTTCGCTGATTCCAATAAAAGCAGGATAGGACAGACAAAAACGTTAGGATATCCGTGTCTCTACACAGATACCGTGTGGAATTACACACGGTATCTGTCTCGTTCCTTTCAAAGGGGTCTCGGTAACTCCCGACACTGATGTGTGCGGCTACTTGCGAAGATAGGCGTCGTCTTTGTTAATCCAGTCCTGGCGGGGTGGGGCGAAGATGTCGAAGTCGATGGTGTCGGCGAGTGCGGTGGCGGAGTGGTGGAGATCGCCGGGGATGACGAGAACCTCGCCCTCGTTGACGGTGAGGGAGGTGCCATCGTCGAAGTCGAAGCGGAGTGCGCCTTCGGTGATGAAGGTGATCTGCTCGTTGTGGTGTGAGTGGCGAGGAACGACGCAGCCTTTGGCGAGGACAACGCGGGCAAACATGGATTTTTCGCCGGTGACAAACTTGCGGGAGAGGAGCGGGTTGAGCTGCTCGTGTTCGACATCGTTCCAGTTGTAGAGAGTGGCCTTGGACATGGAGAAAGTGCCTTTCTTTTGAGTTGCAATGGCGGGAGATGAATTTCTTGCTTTGTGTTGCGCGCTCCCTTGTGTAGAGTAAGCGAAACGGGAGCGATGCATCGATGCTTTGCTTACGGAATTTGTAAAGATGTGAGTTTGGCCGCGAATCAAGGCGGGTTGCGTGCGTCTCTCTTTCTGTTCCTTATCTTCTTTTTGAACGACTAACTTTGAAACGGGTGATTGGACCATGCGTCTTTCAGTGGCGAAGGTGTTTCTGTCTCTTCTGTTTGTGCTGATGGTGGTCGTACCGCTAACTGGCGGGGTGCAGGTGATGGCGCAGACAGCGTCGGCTGTCGGGGCGAGCCAGGCGGATAGGATTGCGGCGCTCGAGAAGCAGAATGCGGACAACGCCGCTGCGATTGCGGCGGCGCAGACGGCGGGAGATAACGGGTGGATGCTGGTCTCTGCTGCGCTGGTGTTGATGATGAGCGGGCCGGGGCTTGCGCTGTTCTACGGCGGACTGGTGCGGAAGAAAAATATTCTGGGCACGATGATGCAGACCTTCGCGATGATGGCGGTGATTACGGTGCTGTGGGCGCTGGTGACGTACTCGCTGGCGTTTGGCGAGGGGAGTGCGTTTCTTGGCGGGCTGCACAATGTGTTTTTGAAGGGCGTGGGACTGGCGCCGGACCCGAAGTATGCGGCGACGATTCCGCTGCAGACGTTTATGGTGTATCAGCTGATGTTTGCGATTATTACGCCGGCGCTGATTACGGGTGCGTTTGCGGAGCGGATGAAGTTTTCAGCGATGCTGGGGTTTATGGTGCTGTGGGCGATATGTGTGTATAGCCCGATGGCGCATATGGTTTGGGGGAAGGGTGGATTTTTGAATGCCGCGCTGGGTGGGCGATTTCCTACGCTCGACTTCGCGGGCGGCACTGTGGTGCACGTGACGTCGGGAGTTTCGGCGCTGGTGACGGCGCTTTATCTGGGGAAGCGGCTGGGGTATCCGAAGGTGCCGATGCCGCCGCACTCGGTGGTACTGAGTTTTATCGGGGCTTGTTTGTTGTGGGTTGGCTGGTTTGGGTTTAATGCCGGGTCGGCGTTGAGCGCGGGGACGCTGGCTACGTCGGCGTTTGTGGCGACGCACTTTGGCGCGGCTGCTGCGGCGATTGGCTGGAGCGTGGCGGAGTGGATTCGGCAGGGGAAGCCGTCGGCGCTTGGTGCGATCTCGGGCGCGGTGGCGGGGTTGGTGGCGATTACGCCTGCGGCGGGATTTGTGACGCCGATGTCGGCGCTTTGGATTGGGTTGATCGCTGGAGTGTTTTGCTACTTCATGGTGGTGAAGGTGAAGCAGTGGTTTGGGTATGACGATTCGCTGGATGCGTTTGGTGTGCATGGCGCGGGTGGGACGATGGGAGCGATCCTGACTGGGGTGTTTGCTACGAGCGTGGTGAATCCGATCTTTGGCGCCGGGAAGCCTACGGGGGCGTTGGAGGGAAATGGTCATCAGTTGCTGAACCAGCTGGTTGGCGTGGCGATTGCGTGGAGTCTTTCGATTGTGGGGACGCTGGTGATTCTGTTTGTCCTGGATAAGTTGATTGGCCTTAGGGTAAGCGCTGAGGAGGAACGCGAGGGGCTCGATCTTTCGCAGCATGGGGAAGAAGGGTACGATTGGGCGCATTAGGTGCTCGTTCTCCGTTGTCAGTTTTCAGTTCTTCGTTTTCGGTTCGGGTCTTGGTGATTTTCAGGAAGGATTGTTGATATGCAGAAGATTGAAGCGGTGATTCAGCCGTCGAAGCTGGACGCAGTGAAAGATGCACTGGTGGAGATTGGTGTGGAGGGGATGACGATCACCGAGGCGCGAGGCCATGGGCGGCAGAAGGGCCATACGGAGTTTTATCGGGGACGTGAGTACTCGGTCGATCTTCTGCCGAAGGTGAAGCTGGAGGTGGTGGTGGCGGATGCGATGCTCGATAAGGCAGTTGCAGCGATCATGAGTGCAGCGCGAACCGGAGCGATTGGCGACGGGAAGATCTTTATCTCGAAGATCGATGAGGCAATTCGGATTCGTAATGACGAGCGCGGGGAGATTGCACTGTAGCGGTTGAACGCCCGTGTCCTTTCCACGCGAGTATTTTGCACCTTCTAACGAGCGAAAGGGCTATGCCGACAAACGAAGCGACCGACAGCGGGATGCGTGGACGGTACCAGCGGCAGATGCTGGAGACCCGTGGTGAGTTTGAGGCTGGAGGAGCTTCGGGGGCGGTTGCGATTGCTGCGCGCGCTGCAGCTATCGATGAACTGGTGAGTGGGTTATGGGCGCAGGCGATGGAGCGTGATCCTCGGCTGCGTGCCGGTGTGACGCTGGTGGCTGTGGGTGGTTATGGGCGGCAGGAGCTGTTTCCATATTCGGATGTTGACCTGCTTTTTCTGTTGGACGGGCGGCTGGCGGAGAAGGACGTCAAGGATGCGATTCGACGCGTCAATCAGGAGATGTGGGACTGCGGAGTTCGCGTGTCTCCGGTGACGCGGAAGCTCGCAGAGTGTGAACGCTTCGATGTGGAGAATGCTGAGTGGGTGCTTTCGTTGATGGACCACCGCATGGTGGCGGGTGATGGCGTGCTGTATGAGAGGCTCGCGACCGGGTGCGTGCCGCAGCTGTTGCACCGTGAACATAAGACGGTGATGGTTCGGTTACTGGAGCTGACGCGGGCGCGCCATGCGAAGTATGGGGGTACGTTATTCCATCTTGAGCCGAACATTAAGGACTGTCCGGGTGGTCTGCGGGACGCGCATGTGTGTGGATGGATGAGCAAGCTGCGAGAGATTGCTGCCCAGGCTGCGAAGAAAGGCGGCGGTGCGCCGACCGGTGTCTGGATTGAGGATGACAAGGAGTTTCGCAAGGCGGTGGAGTTTCTGTGGCTGACGCGGTGTTTCCTGCACTATCGGCATGAGCGGGATGACAATACGCTGGACTGGCAGGCGCAGGACGCTGCTGCTGATGAGATGGTTGGACTGACTGGACGCAAACCGAAGAAGACGGATGCGGCGTACTGGATGCGGGTTTATTTTCGCCATGCGCGTAGTGTGGAGCGGCGCGTGAAGCAGATGATGGATGAAGTGCCGTCTGGAAAGACGCCTGCCAAGTTGCTGGGGATAAAACGGGAGCGCAAGACGGAGCCGTTGCAGCATGGGTTTCGCGTGGAGAAGGGGCGTGTGAGGCTGGATTCGGCGCAGGAGTTTGGCCACGAGCCGGCGCAGGATCCGGATGTAGTGCTGCAGGTGTTTGCGGCGATGGCAGAGACGGGATGCAGGCTGGGCGGCGATGCGGAACAGAGGTTGTCGCAGGCGCTGCCGGTGCTGTCGACGCACCTGGAGGAGGGGCCTGCGCTGTGGCATCATCTGCGCGGCATCCTGAAGGGATTTTATGCGGGAGATGCGTTGCGGTCGATGCATGCGCTGGGTGTGCTGGAGCTGCTGATTCCGGAGTTTCATGGGATCGACGCGCTGGTGATTCGCGATGCGTATCACCGGTACACGGTGGATGAGCACACGTTTGTGCTGATCGATACGCTGCATGGGTTGGAGAGCGCACAGAAGGGGGCTTCCCCTTCAGGAGCGAAGGGGGAGTGGGCGACTCGTCTGGGTGGCGTGCTGCGGGAGTTGCCGCATCCGGAGTTGCTGTATATTGCAGCGCTGCTGCATGACACGGGGAAGGGGCGAAGTACGGGAGATCATGCGCGGGAGAGCGCACAGATGGCCAGGAGTGTGATGGAGCGGTTGGAGCTGGACGCTTATGAGAGCGGACTGGTGGTGGGGTTGATTGCGAATCATCTGGAGATGTCGTCGGCGTTGCGGCGGGACATCTTTGATGCCGAGATTGTTCGGGCCTTTGCGGGAAAGGTGCATACACCGGAGGCTCTACGGATGCTGACGCTGTTTACGTATGCGGATATCAACGCTGTACATCCTGACGCGTTGACGCCGTGGAAGGCGGAGAATCTTTGGCAGCTCTATATTGCGACGGCGAACTACCTGGATCGCAGCGTGGATGATGAGCGATTGAGCGCGCATCAGGCCAGTGAGCTGGTGCATCGCGTGGTGGCGTTGCTGCCGGAGCAGAAGGCAGAGGTGGAGGCGTTCCTCGAAGGGTTTCCGGAGCGGTATGTGCTGACCCGAACACCGGAGCAGGTGCGGGCGCAGTTCAAGATGGCTTCGCGGTTTGCGGAGGACTCGGTGCAACTGGAGTTTCGTTATGGGCCGATGGTGAGCGAGCTGACGTTGGTGACGCGGGACAGGCCGCAGCTGTTTGCTACGGTGGCAGGAGCGCTTGCAGCGTGGGGAATGAACATCGTAACGGCGGATGCGTTTTCGAACCGGCAGTGGTTGGTGGTGGATACGTTCCGGTTTACTGACAACTTTCGAACGCTGGAGATGAATGCGTCCGAGCGGCCAGCGTTTGTGAAGAGCGTGCATGACGTGATGACGGGTGCGGTTGCTGTGGAGCAGCTGCTGAGCGGCCGGCGGCGGGGGCGGCGAAAGGCTCCGCTGGTGGAGGTAGAGACGCGGGTGGAGTTTGATGACGAGGCCTCGTCGCACAGCACGCTGCTGGAGGTGGTGACGCAGGATACGACGGGGTTGCTGCGCGCGCTGAGTCTGACGCTGGCGGCGCATGGGTGCAATATCGAGGTGGCGCTGGTCGATACCGAGGGAGAGACGGCGATCGACGTCTTTTACCTGACGCGAAATGGCGGGAAGCTGGATAAGGACGAGGAGCGGGTGCTGCGGCGGGCCCTGGTGCTGGCGATCGAGGAGAACGCCCGCTAGGAGCGGCGGGATGAGGGAGGCGTGTCATTGGTTGCTTTCAGGGCAACTGGATGAGATATGCCCCGCATCTGACGGAAGGAGCTTGGGTTGTTGACCACGAAGTAAACGAAGATTGGTTGTTTTACCAGTTGTAGAGGGTTTGCAGGTTTTATATTAGAGAGATGAGCACACCAGAGAACGAGACTACGAGTAACGGGCGTCCGACAGCTGTTCCGCAGAAGAATGATCGCTATATCTTCGGCAGCCTGGACAGCTTTGGCAAGAATCAGGAGAAGCTGCACGAGGTGAGTTGGGGGGATGAACCGCCTGAGGGTGTGGTTTTGGCTTCGATGGATGCAGCGATCAATTGGGTCCGGAAGAATTCAATCTGGCCGATGACGTTTGGGTTGGCATGCTGCGCGATCGAGATGATGTCGATGGGTGGGTCGCGGTACGACATTGCACGGTTTGGAGCGGAGGTCTTTCGGCCTTCGCCCCGGCAGAGCGACCTGATGATCATCGCGGGACGGGTCTCCCAGAAGATGGCGCCGGTGATTCGGCGGCTGTATGAGCAGATGCCCGAGCCGAAGTGGGTGATTTCGATGGGAGCCTGCGCTACTTCGGGAGGAGTCTTTAATAATTACGCGCTGCTGCAGGGCGTCAACCAGGTAATTCCTGTCGACGTGTATGTTCCTGGGTGCCCGCCGCGTCCGGAACAGTTGTTGTATGCAATTACGCTTTTGCAGGAAAAAATTCAACAGGAACGGGGCACGGTTCGCAGAACGTTGAATCTGTCCTAAGTGTTGCTGGAAGTCGAGTTGATTACTGGATGGGTTCCCCCGGAAGGACTGGGGGAGATTTTTGCCGGTTGGGCTGGTAACGTATTGAAAATATAGTCTTGGACTAGTAATTTTTTATCCGCTGCAGTAGCAACTGCGGTAAGCTGGATGGAATCGAACAACGAAAGATCCCTGTTTGGAATTAGAAGATTCGTACAACGTAAGAATTTGAGTGGAGGAACTCGAATGGTTTATCGCCCGTTTAGCAAATTAAGCCGGTTAGTGCTGGCTGCCTGCGCAGTTGGTGTTGGAGTTGGAAGCCTGAATGCTCAAACTACCGGTGCCCCTGCCCTTAGTGGGGTTAACCCTTCGCGAGTCGACGTGTTTCTCGGATACTCGTACTTCGGTGCCCACGGACAGGTAAAGCCTGCAGGGATCTCTTATTCGTCTATTAATGCAGGCGCGATCGGTAGCGTAGCTTACTACCTGAACAAATACGTGGGCGGCGAAGTGGTAGGCGCGGCGCATCCGAATGGGAAGAACGACGGTCTCTATACGCATCTCTGCCGGTCCTGATCTTCCGGGCGCCGATGGAAAACTTCACCTTGTTTGCGCACGGGCTTGTCGGCGCTGGTCGCCTTGATGGTCCGAACTCGAATAACGGAACTTACTCATGAGCCTTATCGCTGGGGACCAACCCTGACGGCTGGCGGCGGCATGGATTACGCCCTGCCCTTCTTTGACAACCGGTTCTCGCTGCGGCTCTTCCAGGCAGACTATCGCTGGATCCACACGAACTACGGTCCCCCGGTAGCGATCCCAACCAGTGGCGTTCTCGGCGGCCGCTCCAATTTGAGTGGAGCTGAGTTGAGCTCCGGTATCGTGGCTCACTTTGGCCACATCGTTCCTCCTCCGCCGGTTACTTATGCCTGCTCGGTCTCGCCGACGACTGTTTTCCCTGGCGATCCTATTACGGTTACCGGTACGGCTGCGAATCTGAATCCGAAGAAGACGGCTACGTATTCCTGGACGGCTGACGGCGGTACGATCTCCGGCACCTCTACCACGGCAAATATCGACACGAAGGCTGCTGGTCCAGGCACCTACACGGTGAAGGGTCATGTCACGGAAGGTTTGAAGCCTGGCCAGGCCGCTGATTGCTCCGCTACCTACACGGTGAAGGCATTTGAGCCGCCGACCATCAGCTGCTCGGCGAATCCTTCGACGGTTGCTCCTGGAGATTCCTCGACGATTACCGCAAGCGGTATGAGTCCTCAGAATCGTCCTCTGACTTACAGCTACAGCGCATCGGCTGGTTCAGTGTCCGGTAGCAACTCGACCGGGACCTTGAGCACCGCGGGTGCGGCACCTGGAACCATTACGGTGACTTGCAACGTGGTTGACGATAAGGGCCAGACTGCATCGGCCACCACGACCGTGACTGTCAATGCGCCTCCACCGCCACCGGCGCCGACCACCAGCGCTCTGTGCTCGGTGAGCTTCGAGCGTGACAAGAAGCGGCCGGTACGGGTCGACAACGAAGGCAAGGCTTGCCTTGACGATGTTGCCCTGAAGCTGCAGAGCGCCTCGGATGCCAAGCTCGCTGTAGTTGGCGATGCGACCACGGACGAGACGACTGCGACCGGGAAGAAGAAGGCGGTCGGCACGGCGTATGCGGCCGAGCGTGCAGTGAATGCGAAGGACTACCTGGTAACGGAGAAGGGCATCGACGCAAGCCGCGTCTCGGTCTACACCGGTTCGGATAACGGTAAGACTGTGACGACGACGTTGGTTCCTGCCGGCGCAACGCTGAGCACCTCGGGTCTCACCCCTGTGGATGAGAGCGCGGTTCAAGCGGCGAAGACGCCTCCTGCCAAGAAGCACAAGAAGTAACGACTAGCCGCAACAAAGGACAAAGGCTGACTGGGTTGATACCCAGTCAGCCTTTGTCTTGATAGTGCCTTAAATTGATCGCTAAAAAACGATTAGACTTAAGATTCAGACTGGATGAATCATTGAAAAGACTGCACAGATTTCAAATTGCGGGCGTCGCCCTTTTCTTTGCCTTGTCGTGCCTTCAGTTGAATGCAGTGAACTGGTTGCCGTTTGGACCGGACGGTGGACATGCGCGTTCCTTTGCGGCCGATCCTCACGATTCCTCGCATTTGTACCTGGGTACGGTGACGGGCTGGATCTATGAATCGCGGGACGGCGGAGGAACGTGGAAGCGGCTTGCGCTGGTCGGTGAGCGGGATAATCTGGCTCTGGATTCGATTGTGGTGGATGCTGCGAATCCAAAACGCATTCTGGTGGGGGCCTGGGTGCTGGGGAGCACGGATGGTGGCCTTTATATAAGCAACGACGGTGGCGTGAGCTGGAAAGATGACGCGGACATGCGCGGGCAATCGATCCGAGCGTTGACAGCTGCGCCGTCTGATCCAAAGGTGCTGGTGGCTGGAACGCTCAAGGGTGTTTACAGGTCGGCCGACGGTGGAGATCATTGGCAGATCATGAGCCCTGAGGGAAGCCAGGAGATTCACGAGGTCGAGTCTATTGCGATCGATCCGGCGAATCCGCAGACTGTTTATGCGGGAACCTGGCATCTGCCTTGGAAGACGACGGACGGTGGAGAGCACTGGGCCAATATCAAAGAAGGCATCATCGACGACTCCGATGTGTTTTCGATCATCGTGGATCCGAAAGAGTCGAGCGTGGTGTATTTGAGCGCGTGTTCGGGAATATACAAGAGCCAGAATGGTGGCGAGAAGTTTTTGAAGGTGCAGGGAATTCCCTCGACGGCGCGACGCACCAGGGTATTGATGCAAGACCCGCGAAATTTGAATATTGTCTTTGCCGGAACGACGGAGGGTCTGTTTCGCACGGGGGACTCTGGTGCGACGTGGCTGCGGACGACGGGACCTGAGGTGATCGTCAACGACGTGTATGTCGATCCGACGAATACAAACCGCATTCTGCTGGCGACCGAGCGGGGAGGCGTGCTGGCGAGTAACGATGGAGGATATTCGTTTCTTCCATCGAACAAAGGATTTTCTGCGCGGCAGATTACGTCGTATATCGGGGATGCTACGCAGCCGGCGACGATCTATGTGGGCGTCGTGAATGACAAGGATTGGGGTGGGGTTTTTGTCAGCGACAGTGGCGGGTTGAGCTGGTCGCAGAAGAGTGCGGGGTTGAATGGACAGGATGTCTTTAGCCTGGGGCAGGCTTCTGATGGAACGATACTGGCAGGCACAGGGCATGGCATCTACCGGTTGCAAGGGGAGTTGTGGAGCCGGGTGAACAACGTCTCCCTTGGCGAGAATCCGAGTTCGCAGTCTGCGGCGGAGAAGAAGCCGGCAGCTACGGCGATGTCTGGTGGCAAGTCACACGTAACGCCTGCGAAGAAGGCGGCGGCGGTGCCTCGTGGGTACACGTTCGATGCGAATGTCAACGCATTCGCAAGAGCGGGTGACACGGTCTACGCTGCGACTTCGGACGGGGTGTTGCGGAGTGGGACGGCGGGCGAGAGCTGGAATCGGGTGGTTGGCCCGGAGAGGCAGGAATGGAGTTTTATTGCTACGGCGAAGTCGTGGGTTCTGGCTGCGACGCTGAGGTCGGCGATGCTTTCGTCGGACAGCGGTGTGAGATGGGAACAGGTGACACTGCCTCCGACGCTGGAGCAACTCTCCGCAGTGGCTGTGGATGATGGCGGGGGACTTTGGGCCGCGGGGCGGGAAGGCGTCTTTGTCTCTCAGGATCGGGGGACGACCTGGCAGGGCGTGAAAAATCTTACGATCAGGGATGTGAACAGCCTGTTTTACGACGAATCTTCGCAGCAGATGCTGATCACTGCGAATAACAAGAACGTCATCGCGTTTGCGGTGCATGTGCCCGACTATGCGGTGCACTATTGGAACAGCGGTTGGCACCTGAGACTGTTGCGACCGGTGGGAGATCATCTTGTCGGAGTCACGTTATTTGATGGCGTCGTAGTGCAGCCCCGGATGGTCGATTCGAGCGAAGTGACGAAGCACTAAAGAGGCGACGGCGGCCGATGAGGAATAGAATCGTACTATGAGCTTTGAGTCCTTCGATACGACTGTACGGCACCCTTTCCAGACGGGCGATGCGAACCTGATGCCGATTGCGGCGAAGGTGGCGCAAGGGGAGCGCCTGAGCTTTGAGGACGGCGTGACGCTGTACCGGAGTGGTGACATTCTGGCTGTGGGCTGGCTGGCGAATCTTGTTCGCGAGCGGCTGCACGGAGATACGGCATACTTCAACGTGAACCGGCATATCAATCCGACGAATGTGTGTGTGGCCTCGTGCCGATTGTGCGCGTTCGGAAGAAAAAAAGGCGACGCGGGAACGTATACGATGGCGCTCGAAGAGGCGTGGGAGACTGCGGCCACGGGGTTGACGGAGGCGGTCACTGAGTTTCATATCGTTGGAGGTCTGCATCCCGATCTGCCGTTTGAGTACTTCATGGACCTTGTGCGCGGGTTGAAGGTCCGGTTTCCGAAGGTGCACATCAAGGCGTTCACCATGGTGGAGGTGGCGTTTCTGGCCAAGCGCGGCAAGATGACGATTGCTGAGACGCTGGAGCGGATGAAAGCGGCAGGAGTGGATTCGATGCCGGGGGGCGGGGCGGAGATCTTTGCAGACCGCGTACGGCACATCATCTGCGACCACAAGATCGACGGCAGTGAATGGCTGGATACGGCGCGTGAGGCGCATAAGATTGGGCTGCGGTCCAATGCCACGATGCTGTATGGGCATGTGGAGAACGAAGAGGACCGCGTCGATCATCTGGTGAAGTTGCGCGAGGTGCAGGATGAGACGGGCGGATTCCAGACCTTTATTCCGCTGGCGTTTCATCCGGAGAATACCGCGCTGGCACATATTCCAAAGACAACGGGGATGCTCGATCTGCGGCAGATTGCTGTTGGCCGGTTGATGCTGGATAACTTTCCGCACATCAAGAGCTACTGGCAGATGGTGTCGCCGAAGATGGCGCAGATCTCGCTGCGGTTCGGTGCGGACGATATCGACGGCACGGTGATCGAGGAGAAGATCTACCACGATGCCGGTGCAACGACGCCACAAGGAATGCGACGGGCAGATCTGGTTCGGTTGATCACCGAGGCGGGACGGGTGCCGTTTGAGCGAGACACCATGTATCGGGCTGTGACGCGGAGCGAAGATACCTTTACTGTTGCTGTCTAAGATTGGTGATTGTTGTGCGAGAGCCGCCTTGGCTACGCGTGAGATGGGCCTTGCTGGATAAGGGGCTTCTCACATTAGAGATGGCACATCCAAAATGGAAAACATTTGCCCTATGGGCATTTTTTTGGCGCTAGGCGCTGGTTTTTCTGCGTCATCGTGCTTTCTTCCCTAATAAAAAGTAGGAAATATTCAGGTTTTTGGGCTTTTTGAGGATTGGCTGCCCGTTTGCTACAGGGGTAAGTACATCAACACATCGCAAAAGAATCTGGTGGGTATATTCCATAAATTCGAGCGATAGATTGAGCGGACAGATTTCCAGCAGAGTACTCAATTTTGTGGGAGGAGGAACCATGTATCTCTTATTCGGACCGGCCTTGGTAGCGCTCGTTGTCATCGCAGTTATCCAGCTTCGCGATCACTTTGTCGCCACTCGTTAAGCGGTAGTGATCGTTCGATTGTGCGCTCGGTTTCAATATCCCCTCAGTTTGTGGAGAGGGAGGACGTAAGCTGGAGGTCAGGCCAAGGCCTCGCCTCTTTCTTTTGGCAGAGCTGTGCTTGCATCGATCGGCTAAACGGAGAAGTAAGCTGAAAGTCACCTTTTGGCAACGTTCTGCGTTTATCCAAATAAATATCTGCATCAACTTTCGTTACGTTTTACTACCAGCGTCGTCTACAAGGATATCTTCCTAACTTCGAGCGGCCATCGAGAGCGCAGTTTCCGAGACCCCGTTTCCTGTCGTATCTTTCTCGCTGAGAGTTCTGTGACAATTGGACCTTTTTTGATCGCGCGTGGTTGAAAATATTGGGTGATGTCGAGGTTTCGATGTGACCAATGGCAATGAGAGATTGCAGCGCTGGATTAATAAGGAACGAGTAGGGAACTGGATGCCCGCAGCGTCGTTATTTGGGATCCAAATCCCTTTGAACTGTTCTTAATGAGGAAAACATCTGCTTGTAATGACAGGAAGATGTTGACAGTAATGCAAAAGAATGAACTTTTAGATATCACCTACTTTTAAATTTCGTGGAATTGGTCGCGCCCCGTTCGCAAAGTATTGAGAGCACAGAAGACCAAACCACCGGCATTACTTAGGGCCATCGTGTGTGCTTTGCACATTTGCCTACGAGTATGAGCCCTATTTTCAGCCGTATCCTTTCGGAGCGATCCGGCGGGAGCGCGTGTTTTTCCCAGGAGGCTTGAATGAATGCTTCACGGAAGTTCACGAGTGGATTGTTAGGTTTTGTCGTGTTGCTGTTGGTGAGTGTCAGCGCGTGCTTCGCGCAATCTACGGCAACTTTATCTGGTGTCGTCACCGACCCAACGGGCGCGGCCGTCCCGGGCGCGAGTGTTAAGGTGCGTTCGCTTGCCACCAATACGATTCGTGAGACGGTAAGCGACAGTGCAGGCACCTATACGATGCCATCTCTGCAGCCGGGCGACTACGAGATTCGGACTACGGCTGCGGGATTTGGCACCTACGTGATCAAGAGCATCACCCTGCAGGTGGACCAGTCTGTGACTGCCAATGTGAAGCTGAATGTGGCATCGGCGGGCGAAACGGTTCAAGTAGAGGGAGGCGCGGCTCCTCTCATCGACTCGCAGACGATTACTGTGGGCCAGGTTATCGATAAAGAGACTGTGCAGAATATTCCGTTGAATGGTCGTCACTTTCTCGATCTGACGAACCTGACACCCGGTGCTGTGGTTCCTCCGGCGAACGGATTCTTGACAGCTACCAGCCGTGGTTTGGGAGCGAATTCCTTCATCAACGGCGGGGCCCGTGAGGATGCAAATAACTTTCAGGTTAACGGCATTAATCTGAATGACATGACGCAAAATCAAATTACTTTCCAGCCGTCGATCAATACGACGTCGGAGTTCAAGATCATCACTTCGAGCTTCAGTGCAGAGTATGGTCGCAGTTCCGGCTCTGTGGTCAACGTTGCGACTCGCTCCGGCACGAGTTCTTACCACGGCGAAGCATTTGATTATCTGCGCAACAACTTCTTTGACGCACGCAACTACTTCAACCGAAAAGGCTCATTGCCTTCGAACCGTCAAAACCAGTTTATTCGTAACAACTTTGGCGGCGCCATCGGGGGGCCGGTTCCGTTCCTTCTTAAGGATCGTGCCTTTCTCTTTCTTAGCTACGAAGGTCTGCGACAGACGCAGGCTCTTTTGCTGACGAGCAACGTTCCGACGCTCGCACAGCGGGCTCAATTTGCAAATAGCCCTGCAGGACCAGCCTATGCGAAACTCATCGACCTAATTCCAGTTGGCGTTGAGACGACTTCCGCCACAGGGGTGACCACGGCTGTGGCTACAGGATCTTCCCCTGGACCGGTCAAGATCGACCAATACAGCGGTGACCTGCTTGCTAACCTGAGCACAAAGAATACTCTGCACTTCTATTACGCGTGGCAGCAGGATGCGCGTACGGAGCCGAATTTGCAGGGAAATACAGTAGCTGGATTTGGCGACCATCGCACAGCGCATCGTCAGATCGGCACGCTCAACGACGTCCATATCTTCTCCCCGAACGTTGTGAACGAGGCGCGGCTCGGCTTCAATCGTATCGCGATCAGCTTTGTGGATACCTTTGGCGCAGTCTCCAGCGACTATGGTCTATCGAATGGCGTAACTGCTCCGATTGGATTGCCGCAGATTACTGTCAGCGATCTCGGGCTTAACTTCGGCGGCCCCTCAGGATTCCCTCAAGGCCGTTTTGTGACTACAGGTGTTCTCTCCGATACGTTGAACTACCTGAAAGGGAAGCATTCGATCAAGGTTGGAGGAGAGTTTCGGCGCTTTATCGGTAGTAACTATCAAAACACTGCGGGCACGATTAATTTCAGCACGACAGCGAACTTTATCAACGGCCTGGTAAACCAATTTACCGCCAACTCAGTGAACCCGGTGAACAGCCGAATCTTTATCAGCGCGGTTGGTGCGTTTGTGCAGGACAGCTATAAGGTAACGCCCTCCTTCACTGCGGAATATGGACTTCGTTATGAGTGGAATGGGACACCTGCAGAAGGAGGGCATCGGTTTATCACCTTCAATCCTACGACCAGCATCTTTCAACAGGTGAACCAGCCTTATAAGCAAAACAACAATTATGAACCGCGTGTTGGTTTTATCTATGATGTGCTCGGTAAGGGCAAGACGACAGTCCGGGGTGCTTTCGGATACCTGGTTGACGAACCGATTATCAGTGTTGTAACTGGCTTGACAACGAACCCACCGTTGTCAAATCCTCTAACCGTTACGGCGACAGGACCAACGACGCAGTTGCCGATTAGCACTGTTTTTGCGAACGCCTCTTTGTCTGGTCTTGCTCCGAGTTCGGTCAATCCAAACTTCAAGAACGGCTACATCGAGTCGTACAACTTGAACGTGCAACAGGATCTTGGCAACGGAACGGCGCTGACAGTCGGATACCTCGGGTCGCAAGGTCGCCATCTACGCCTGAATCGCAATATCAACCAGTTCGTTTATTCTTCTCCGACTGCAACGACGGGTACTCGGCCATTTCCTACGGTTTCCCTGGCCAGCACGATCCGTCCAGGTGCGCCTCTGGGCAACATTACGTATAACGATTTCGCAGGTACGTCGAACTACAACGCGTTGTATGTGACGGCACGCAAGTCGCTTCGTGGCGGTCTGGAGTTCAATACAACCTACACCTACTCAAAGTCGCTGGACGATAACTCTCAGTCAGGCAATGGTGTCCAGGACAATACCAATCCAGCCGGGAGTTATGGTCAGTCTGACTTCGATGTTCGTCATCACTTCGTCTTTAGCGGCATATGGACGCTCCCCTTCCATGGCAACCGTTTGAAAGATGGTTGGCTGCTTGCAGAGGTCACGCAGATTCAGGGCGGTAATCCCCTGAATGTAGTGACGAATTCGACCTATAGCGGAGCTGCGGGTAACATTCGGCCTACTCTGCTTGCGCGCCCATCAGTCGGCGTTCACACTGCGTTGGCTAACTTCAACATTCCCTACATCGTTGGAACATCGTGCGCGACCGCGACCGCAGGCTGCGACTTCCTGACACCGACGCTTGGTTATGGCACGATACAGCGCAATAGTCTGACGGGTCCAGGATTTTCCGATACGGACTTCTCTCTTCAGAAGACGACCCGTATTGCGGAGAATGTGAACTTTGTTCTTCGCGCGGATGCGTTCGATGTGCTCAACCAGGCCAACTTCGGCAACCCTGTGCTGACCGCATCGCCAACCAGCACGACCTTCGGCCAGATCTCGTCGACGCGTGGCGCTATTGGAGATGCAGGGTCGTCTCGTCAGCTTCAGTTTGCCGCAAAGGTTACCTTTTAAGGGTTGAACTTGGATGCGCTCTGCCGAATGTCTCGGCAGAGCGCATCTTTCTTTAAAGCATCTGGGGAAGGATCGCGATGGGGTGTGCTGAGGTACAAATTCGGAGGTATCGCACAGACGATCTGAACGCGATCTCCCGCCTGGATGAGCTTTGTTTCTCTGAGGAGTTTCGCTTTGATCGAGAGTCGATGCGGGGGTTTGCCGAGAAGCGCGGAGCAATCTCGTTGATCGCGGATGATTCAGGAGAACTCGCTGGCTTCGTGATTACGCATATAGAAAAGATGACGACTGGAAGACGTGCCTATGTGGTGACATTGGATGTGGCTTTCGAAAGCAGGCGGAGCGGGATTGCGGGCAGGCTGATGCAAGAGACGGAGCGTCGCGCTGCGCTTGCCGACGCGACACGGATAGAGCTGCATGTGTTTGTTGGGAATGGGGGAGCGATTCGATTCTATGAAGGACGTGGATACCGAAGGCTCGGAATGAAGGCCGGCTTTTATGGCCAGGGGCTCGATGCGTGGGTGTATCGCAAGGATTTGGGGCAGGTGGATGAGGCGAGTGAATCCAAGTAAAGTTGATCCTACCCAGCAGTAAAAAACTCTATCGAGATGCGTCAACTATGACGCGACTGCGTCGGTCGAGCGGCGATTTTTGCTGAAGACATCGCCCATGCGGCGAATCTGTGCGCCTACACCACGGAGTTTCTCTTCGAAGTGTTCGTAGCCGCGATCGAGATGGTAGACGCGGTCGAGGATGGTTTCGCCATCGGCGACGAGAGCAGCCAGGACCAGAGATGCGGAGGCGCGTAGGTCTGAGCACATGACTGCGGCGGACTGGAGCTGGCTTTTGCCGCGAACCGTTGCGGTGCGGCCGGAGATGGTGATGTTTGCGCCCATGCGGATGAGCTCCTGCACATGCATGAAGCGGTTTTCGAAGATGTTTTCTGTCACGGTGCTGGTGCCTTCGGCCTGGGTGGCGAGGGCCATGTACTGGGCCTGCATGTCGGTGGGGAAGCCGGGGTATTCCTCGGTGGTGATGTCTGCGGCTTTGAGTTCGCCGCCGGAGCGGACGCGGACTTTGTCGGTGCCGACGTCGATGCGGACGCCGCATTGTTCGAGCTTGGAGATGAGTGCGCCGAGATGCTCTGGTTCGCAGCCGTCGACGTTGAGGTCGCCGCCGGTGATGGCTCCGGCGATGAGGAAGGTTCCTGCTTCGATGCGGTCGGGGTTGATGCGGTGGCGCGCGCCGTGGAGCTTTGCGACTCCCTGAATACGGATGGTGCCGGTGCCGGCGCCTTCAATCTTGGCTCCCATGGCGATGAGTAGTGCGGCGAGATCGGTGACCTCGGGCTCGCGGGCGCAGTTTTCAAAGAGGGATTCGCCTTCGGCGAGGGCGGCGGCCATGAGGAGATCTTCGGTGCCGGTGACGGTGATCTTGTCGAAGACGATGTGCGCGCCTTTGAGCGGGCCATTGCCGTTGTTTGGGCTGCGGGCTTCGAGGTAGCCGTGATCCTGAGTGATGGTGGCGCCCATGGCTTCGAGGCCGTTGATGTGGAGATCGATGGGACGGCCGCCGATGGCGCAGCCTCCGGGCATGGCGACGCGGGCGATGCCGGTGCGGGCGATGAGTGGGCCAAGAACGAGTGAGCTGGCGCGCATCGTTTTGACGATCTCGTATTTGGCGACGGGGTCGGAGAGGATGCCGCACTTGATGCGAGTGCGATGCTGGGCGCGACCGTAGCCGAGTTCGACTTCAGCACCCATGCTGACCAGGAGCTTGCGTTCGGTCTCGATGTCGCGAACCTGGGGGATGTTTTCGAGGATGACCTCGTCTTCGGTGAGGATGGCGGCAGCCATGCAGGGCAGGGCGGAGTTTTTGGCTCCGGAGACTTTGATGGTGCCGAGAAGGGGGTTGCCGCCTCGTACTACGAACTTGTCCATTGAGCCAGTTTACGGAGATTTTACGTGGAAATGAGTAGCTGGTTGGGTACCGGTAGACAATTCCTGCTGGCTTGAGAGGGGTGGTTGGTGGAGTAAAAAAATATTTCGGGAACAATTTAGCTCCTGTTGCGGTCTATATCAAAGCAGCACTCAGGATCTAAGCAGTACTCAGGAGTCTTCCTTGCGCTCTTCTCTGCCGTTTGCTCTCTTCCCCTTTCTGGTCACAACTGTCGCGTTCAACCAAACCGCAACTCCTGCAGCTGCACGGAGGTCGAATGGGCCGTCCGCAGCCAGCTCCGCGAAGGAGGCCGCGGCGACACAACTTCCGGTCACCCATGTTTCGCTGTACAAGAACGGCGTTGGCTTCTTCGAACATGCAGGGCGCGTGACCGGCGACGAGGCGGTTACGATCGATCTGACCTCGGCACAGTTGAACGATGTGCTTCAGTCTTTGACTGCGGTTGATTTGAACGGAGGAAGGATTACAGGGGCGAGCTATAACTCGACGACACCGCTCGATCAACAGCTGCGGGCGCTGCCACTGTCTCTGGGCGAAGAGCCGACGCAGCAGGATCTCTACAACTCGCTGAGGGGCGCGAGGGTGGAGGTTACGGGTTCGGGCGCTGCTTTTTCGGGGCGCATCCTTTCGCTTGAGAGCCGCACGGTTGCTGGCGCAAGCGATTCGTCTAAAGCTGCGACCGAGCGGCTGTTTCTGACGGTTATATCCGAGGCCGGCACGCGCACGTTGGAGCTGACTGCTGCAACGACGGTGCGTCTGCTGGATACGACGCTGCGTGGCGATCTGAACACGTATCTTGAGCTGCTGGATCGCAATCGCAGCGAGGGAGTTCGTCACCTTACGTTGACCGACCTGGGAAGCGGCACGCGAGATCTCAGAGTTTCGTTTCTCTCTGAGGTGCCGGTGTGGAAGTCGACCTATCGCATTCTGTTTACCGATGGGCTTGAGTTCCAGGGTGCGGTGCCGCCGAAGAAGATTGAAGATGCCACGCTGCAGGGTTTTTCGGTTGTCGACAATACGACGGGTGAGGACTGGAAGAATGTTAGGCTCTCGCTGATTGCGGGATCGCCGCAGAGTTTTTTGCAGCCGCTGGCACAGCCGATCTACGCGCGCCGTCCGGAGATTCCGATTGCGCAGGACGCTCAGCTGGTACCACAGACGCATGCTTCCGGGCTCGATTCGTTGAACGAAACCGCTGAGCATGGGACCGGAGTTGCTGGAATGTCCGGTATGAGTATGGGGAATGGGGTGGGCACTGGAATGGGGGCGGGTAGTGGAGCTGCTGGTGGAGTGATGGGGGGTGTTGGTCCTGCGTCGCCAGGGAGCGTCATGGCCGCAAGAGCTGGTAGTGCCAATCAAACCGTTGCTGTTGCTGCGCCGATGATGCCCTATGAGACGATTGCGTCGAAGTCCATTGCGCCGAAGACGACGACTGCGGCCTTCGATGATTTTTTTGCTTACAACCTGACCGATCCCGTGACGATTCCGCGCAATGGGTCGGCGCTGGTTCCAATTCTTCAGACGAAGATTCAGTCGGAGCGTGTCACGCTGTGGTCGCCTGCAGAGCCAACTGCGTTGCGTGCGTTGTGGATCACCAACTCGTCAGACCTGACGCTCGATCGTGGATCATTTTCGATTGTTGAGAATGGAGCGTTCGGCGGAGAAGGACTGATGGAGACGATCCATCCGGGCGAGCGGCGGCTGCTTTCGTATGCTGCGGATCAGGCGATTCGGGTTTCAGTCGATCACCGCAATAGCAGCCAGCGCGTTACGGTGATCTCGGCGAGCAAAGGCGTGCTGCGAGCTACGACGGCAGAGGTTGCCGAGGTGGAGTACCTTGTGCACAATGCTGCGCCAGATGCGAGGATGGTGATCGTCGAACAGCCGCGGAGGGTGGGGTGGGAGCTGGACTCTGACCCGAAGCCTGACGAGACGACTGCGGCGGCGTATCGTTTTCGAGTTGCGACTGCGCAGAAGGAGACGGTGAGATTGCATATCGGAGAGCGCCATAGCTTTGAACAGCACTTCCGCCTGGTGGACTCGACCGATCAGCAGCTGACTGTTTTTCTGCAGAATGCTAAGGCCAGCCCGGCGGTGATGCAGCAGCTTGAGCCGGTGTTTGCCGCCAAACGTGCCGTCGCTGCGCTCGATACACAGATCGCTGCCAAGCAGGATGCGATCAATCAGCTTGTTGACGACCAGAAACGAGTACGCGACAACCTGGGAGCGTTGAAGGGTAGCGTCGAGGAGCGTGCGCTGGCGAAACGTTATACCGCTGAGTTGAATACACAGGAGGATTCGCTGGCAGCTTTGCGGCATGATGTTGCCGGACTACAACAGCAACGGCAGGCTGCGGCGGTGGAGCTGGATAACAAGATCGAGTCGCTTACGCTCGATGAAAAGATCGGCAACTAGAAGGGTTGAGGCTCTCGGGCTCGAGACTTCAGCTGCCGTTGTTGGTTAGAGCGAGGGTTGCGGATTGGCCTGGGGTTGCTCCTGGGGAGAGGTCTGAGCTGGTGCGCCGTGGTTGTGACGGGCCTTCATCTGCTGGAGCTGGTCAGAGGTGAGAATGGTTGCGAGCTGCTGACGAGTCTGCTGGTGAATGGCGCGCATCTGCTTCTGCGCGATCATTGGCTCGATCGTTGTGTCGCTCTTTAATGCGGCAATCTTCTGGTCGCGATCGGAGAGGATGGGTTCCAGCTTGGCCGTTTGATCGGATGTAAGATTGAGCCGTTTGCTGAGCTTCGCAGCTTCACGCTGGGGATTGTGAGTGTAGGCGTGTCGCTGGGCTGTGAGCGGAGGTGCGGTGTCCTGCTGTTGGGCAAAGACGAGACCGCTGGAGAGGGCCAGAGCGAGAGAGGTGGAGAGTAAAAGACGGTTCATGGGTGGTGCTCCTTGTTACGGCTTCGTCCGCCGCTGTCTGGAAGAATAAACACAGCGGGTGAAGAATGTTGCGCGGAGATTCTCATGCTGAAAGCGATCTGCGATAGCGGCGGGCTACAAGTCGATGCGTTACGGCGACATGAAGTGGTGAAGATTCACTACACGTTTCTGATCAATGTTGTATGGGATCCACTGGAGAAAAACCTGTATTTGGTGAGCGAATTTTAGGCGAAGATGAAAGCGTCGCGTGGCTTGCATACTTGGTTATACCCCGTATAGGTCAAGACTTTTGATGGATTGTGGATTAATCTAACCTAGCAAATTGTCAAGCGAGGTAGATTATGGCGCGTCCGTATTGGTCAGGGAGAATACAGGTGTCCCTGGTGTCGTTTGGAGTCCAGCTCTTTGTTGCTACGGAGTCTAAGAGCCAGATCAGCTTTCATCAAATCAGCCGTAGCACAGGCGAGCGGATACGCCACCAGAAGGTCCTGCAGAGTTCGGTGGATTCCGACAGCGAAGCCGCTGGCGCGGCGGTGGGGAAAGATGAGATCGTGAAGGGTTATGAGTATCGCAAAGGCGAATACATCCTTGTCGAGCCGAGCGAGCTTGAGAACCTGAAGGTGCCGTCGAAGCACACAATTGACGTCAGCCAGTTTGTGACAATCGACGAACTTCGGCCCGAATATATCGAGAAGCCGTATTTCGTTGTACCGGAGAACGAAGGGCAGGCAGAGGCCTTTGCTGTGATTCGCAAGGCGCTGCAGAAGAGCGGGAAGGTCGCGATTGGCAAGGTCTCGTTTGCTGGCAGGGAAAATATCATCGCAATTCGTCCTGCGGGTGATGAGGCTCATGGCGGGATGATGGCGTATACGCTTCGCTACTCCAACGAACTGCGAGACGAGAAGGATTACTTTCGGGATCTCAAGGGAGTGGAGATTAATGAAGAGTCTCTGGAGCTTGCCGAGACACTGATTGCGAAGAAATCGACCAAGCTCGATCTGTCGAAGTTTGAAGACGGGTATGAGGTCGCAGTGAAAGAGCTGATCGACGCGAAAGTAAATAAGATGCCAGTGCCAAGGGAGGAGACTGCCGAGCCAAAGGGTAAGGTGGTCAATCTTATGGACGCGTTGCGAAAGAGTCTGGGGGGAGCGGACAGCGGTGTCGGCAAGAGCGTTCCAAAGAAACCCGCTGCGAGCGTGAAGGCCGATTCAAAGAAGGGAATTGGATTGGTGAAGGCGTCTGCAAAGACTCCGGCGAAGAGAAAGTCGGCTTAGTTCAACTCTTTCCTGCGTACTAGGCAGCAGGCTAGAGTTCGAGCCTTGAGTCGTCGATGGCGAGGCGAACGTTGCCGTCGGATTTCGTGAGACGGCGAACGGCTTCCATCTTGTCGACGTTGGCCTTTAGCATGACGACGGCGATAGGGATCGATTTGCCTGCGGATTTGATCGTACGGATCGCGGTCTCGCGGTCGATATTGCAGACCTTCATCAGGACGCGGATGCCACGTTCAACCAGCTTCGCATTCTTCATGTGCACGTTGACCATGAGGTTGTCGTAGACGTAGCCTAGACGTGTCATGGCGCCAGTGGTGATCATGTTGAGCACCATCTTTTGAGCTGTGGCGGACTTCATGCGGGTGGAACCGGAGAGAACCTCGGGGCCGACCTCGGTGATGACGGTGGTGTCGGCTACATCGGCTAGCGGAGTATTGAGATTGCAGGTGATTGCGGCTGTCTTGGCGCCGCGGGCGCGGGCGTATTCAACGGCTCCGACAACATAGGGGGTGCGGCCGCTGGCGGAGACGCCGATAACAATGTCTTTGCGAGTGGGACGGCGGCGAGCGATGTCACGCTGGCCAATCTCCGGAGAGTCCTCGTTGACGTCAGAGGCGGAGGCGAGGGCTTTGGGGCCGCCGGCCATAATGTACTGGACCTGTGCGGGAGCGGTGGAGTAGGTGGGTGGGCACTCCGACGCGTCGAGAGAGGCGATGCGGCCGCTGGAGCCGGCGCCAACGTAGATGAGGCGGCCACCGTCGCGGAGCGAGCGAGCGACAGTGTCGATCACGATGGCGATCTCTGGGAGCGCTTTTTTGATAGCAGCCGCCACCTTCGCGTCTTCGTGGTTAATAATCCGCGCGATTTCGAGAGCGGACTTGGTATCGAGTCCCTCTGATGCGGCGTTGGCGGTCTCCGTCGTGAGATCGTTAAATTGCTCTGTGCCTCGGTTGGCGGATTTCGATGTAGGGGCCTGCTCAAGCATGGTAAGGGTTGCCATAAAAGTTCCTGCGGTACTGCTCGTTTCATTCTATTCCTTAAGGCCTCGAAACGCTCGAAGAAAGGTACAAAGGGCGGGTTGTATCTAGCTACGGAAGATGCGGAGATTTTCAGGTGCGGCCGACGAGAGGGTTGTAAGTCGCGGTGGGTATAAGGCTCCGTGAGGTGGAATTGAGGGAACCGTCTGTGATATACGATGTGGCAGCTTCAAGAATCGGTTATTTGCTGCTTCCAGTAGTTTGATCGTCGAAACGCTGGTTTGGGCGGTTGCGTCCGGGTGCTGGGTGCGTCTAAATGAAGGGGATTTCGGAGATTAGCGTGGAGACTGACGGACAGATGGGGCAGGACGAGGCGAATAAGCCGGTGGGAGAGCCGTCGAGGCAGAGCGGGGGGGTGATGCACTCCTGGATGCGCGATCTCGTGGTTTCGGTGGTGGTGTCGGCGTTCATCATCATTTTTCTGTACCAGCCGGTGCGGGTGGAGGGGACCAGCATGCTACCGGTGCTCGAAGATCAGGACCGCCTGTTTATCAATAAACTCGCCTACCGGGTGGGGGAGATTCATCGCGGGGATGTGGTTGTTTTTTTGTACCCGCGTGATCACCAGAAGAGCTATATCAAGCGGGTCATCGCGTTGCCGGGAGATGATCTGCGGATCGATCATGGCGACGTTTATGTGAATGGGATCTTGATGAAAGAGGCATATGTCCCAAAGCAGTTTGAAGATGACAGATCGCAGCCGGAGATGACGGTGCCACAGCACGAATATTTTGTGATGGGAGACCATCGGTCGATCTCGAGTGACAGCAGGGACTTTGGGCCGGTGGACCGTGACCTGGTCTACGGGAAGGCAGCGTTTGTGTACTGGCCCATGGACCAGGCCGGGGTGGTCCGGTAGTTTTTCTCTTTTGCTGGTGGGGGGGGGCGTTTTTTCAGGGGGTTTTGAGAAAACGGGTGTCTTTTTGCGTGGTTGCTTGTGGTGAAAACGTGGTGAATTGCTGGTGGAGTTGTGGTGCTTGGAAGGCGCTCTTTCCGTACTGAAAATTTGCCACTTTTTTAAAATGTTTCTGTGGAAAGTTCGTTTTGGGGCATGCGTTTCCAGGACTATGAGGAACCGTGGGCTTGGACTTGTCGTACTGGCTTCTGAGATACTTCCGCGTTGGCCATTCTTTATCGCCTGTTTAGGAGCCCTGTGCGTTCTGCAAACTGCTTCTCGATTTTCTTTGCTGCGACATCTCTGTTTGGAGTTTGCCCGGCTGTCTCTGGACAGGCTGTTACCACAATCCAGGTGGAGACGCACCTGATCGATACCGCAGTCAGCGTCCATGATGGGGATGGCCGCGTTGTCTCCGGGCTAAGCCAGAACGATTTTACGGTTGTTGAAGATGGGGTTCCTCAGAAGATCCGTTTTTTTGCGCACGATAATGAGCTTCCCCTGAGCATCGGGCTGATTATTGACGAGAGCGGAAGCCAGGAGAAGTTCGTCAAAGAGCACGAGAAGGACATCGAAGCGTTCCTGCGGCAGGTTTTGGAGCCGAGCGATCAGGCGTTTGCTGTTTGCTTTGGGAATCATCTTCGGCTGGTGAGCGACTCGACCTCGTCGACGAGCGCCATCATGGACGGGATCCGAAGCTTCGATAAGGGCGGCACGGACTTTCCCGAGATCGGGCCTAAGGAAGAGCGGGAGCTGGGGACCGCGCTCTATGATGCGGTCTATTTCGGAATTACGGAGAAGCTGGCCAATATTCACAAGACGCGAAAGGTGCTGGTTGTCTTCAGCGACGGGGAGGAGAATTCGAGCGAGCACGATTTGCTGGACGCGATCGAGGCCGCCCAGAACTCCGATGTGATGGTGTATGCGATTCGGTACACCGATATGAAGCACGGGAAGATGGATGCGCGGGACCGTTACGGGATGCGAGCGCTTGACCATCTGACCGGACAGACTGGCGGGAAGACGTTTGACTACCATGCAACGAATTTGAATAAGGCGTTTGCGGAGATTGCGGGGGATCTGCGCTCGCTGTACCAGGTTGCGTATCAGTCGACGAATCCGACGCGCGATGGAAGCTACAGGAAGGTTGTGATTCAGACGACGAAGCCGGGGCTGACGGTGCGTGCGCGGGCAGGGTATTACGCGAGGTAAGGAAGTGTTGCCTGCCTGCGCAGTGACTGGGGTTGCTTGGCTTTGAAAGAAAAATGATTGACGGTTTGAGTTGTACCGGAAAAGAATTTATTCGGGTACAACGGGGCGCGGTGGCGTACGAATCAGACGTATCAGGAACCAAGAATGAAGTTGGTCGATTGGAACGAGGAGAACCGACAATGAAAAAACTTTTGATTCGTGGAATTCTAGGTCTGAGCTCGCTTTTTATCATGGCCGGGGCAGCAACTGCACCCGCCGAGGCACAGGTCGTAGTTAAAGTTGGACCAACGCACCACTATCATCATCGCTATCGTCATGTTTATTACAGCCATGGTCATGCGCACTATCGGTACTACTATCGGTAGTCGCACTCTGGAACGATAAGAGCCCGCGTGCAGATGCGCGGGCTCTTATCGTTAACGCGGAGTTTTGTGACGGCTACTTGCTTGTAGCGTTGAGGACGATGTCGGCGAAGGATTGCGGATCAAGGCTGGCGCCTCCGACGAGCGCGCCATCGATGTCTTCCAGGCAGCAAAGCAATTGAGCATTCTCTGGCTTGACCGAGCCACCATAGAGGATGCGGATAGAGGCGGCCAGCGCGGGTGAGAGCGACCTTGCGATCTGGGCGCGGATGATCTTGTGCGCGTCTTCGGCGATCTCCGGGGTGGCGGTGCGGCCGGTGCCGATGGCCCAGACGGGCTCGTACGCGAAGACGATGGGAGCGGCGGTGGCGGGGTCGATGCCTTCGAGCGCGATGGAGACCTGGAGTTCGAGGACGCTGCGGGTGAGGTTGGCTTCGCGCTCTTCGAGTTTTTCGCCGACGCAGACGATGGGGATAAGGGAGTGGGCGAGTGCGGCCTTGAGCTTGAGGTTGACAGTGGTGTCGGTCTCGTTGAAGTACTGGCGGCGCTCGGAGTGGCCGATGAGGACGTGGGTTGCGCCGATTGCGTTGAGCATAACGGGTGAGGTCTCGCCGGTGTAGGCGCCTTCGTTCTTCCAGTGCATGTTCTGTGCGCCGATGAAGACGGACTTTTCGCGAGCGGCATCGACGAGCGCGGGGAGCGAGGTCATGGCGGGGCAGAGGACGATCTCTGCGGCGGTGTTCTGCTTGACGAGAGGGAAGAAGCTGGTGAGGAAGGCGGTGGACTCGGTGGGAGTCTTGTACATCTTCCAGTTGGCGGCGATGAGGAGTTTGCGCATTGGCTTTAGTATTCCATTTTGATGGCGCGATTGGAAGGGAATTGCTGGGTGGTCAGCGTGCTTGTTGCTATAACGAAGTGCTTGGGTGACTCAAGCAAAATGCAGGGGTTCTTCGCTGCGCTCAGAATGACAGCTCTTTTGTTCTGGGTAGGGATGTGGGGCGGAATGACAGAGGGTGATGGTGGTGGCTATTGAGGAAGTGATGGTGCGGGCGGTTTAGTCTCCCACCCTTCGCAAAGTGCACGAAGGATGGGGCACCCGTTGTTGAGTGGCTGGTGTTGGGGTGGGAAGTGCAAATGCGGGGTTCTTCCCCCTCGACTCGCTATGCTCGCTCAGGGTCAGAATGACAAACTTTTGTTCTGGGAAGGGGGTTTAGTATTCCATCTTCATCGTTTCGAGGGAAGTTCGCCGTAACGGCTTTGGAGCCAGCGTAAACCGAACCAGAAAGCGACAGGTATGGTGAGGAAGTGAAGCAGTAAAGCCGGTTGACGATGCGTCGATGCTGTATACGCGAAGGGGCCAACGAACTGTAGCCGGCCAAAGTTGAACGAAACAGATGCAAAGAGAATCAAGTTCAACAAAGCCGTTGCGATGAAGTTTGCTGACGCCATCGCTAAGAACATCGCCGGAACTTTAGATGCTTCGTGTGACAGATTGGGGCTAAATCGCAATAGGAGATAAGCGAAGCACCCACCGATGAGATAGAAGAAGAAGTAAGCTGCCAATTGAGAGGTTTCGCTGTGCATGGCTCCTGCTGAATTTAGCGAAGTTTCTGGTTGTCGGTGAGGGCAGCGACGCCGGGGAGTGTTTTGCCTTCGAGGAATTCGAGGCTGGCTCCGCCGCCGGTGGAGATGTGGGTGATCTTGTCGGCTACACCGGATTGCTGGATGGCTGCGACTGAGTCTCCGCCGCCGACTATGGTCGTTGCGTCGTGGTTGCGCGCGACCGCGTGGGCGATGGCGTTGGTGCCCTTGGCGAAGGCGGGCATCTCGAAGACACCCATGGGGCCGTTCCAGATGACGGTGCGGGCTTCGGCGATCTCGTCTTCGAAGAGTGCGATGGATTTGGGGCCGATGTCGAGAGCCATCAGGTCGTCGGGGAAGGCGCCTTTGGCGGAGAAGGTTTGAGTCTTCGCGTCGGGGGCGAACTTGTCGGCGAGGACGTGATCGACGGGGAGGAGAAAGCGGACACCTTTTGAGGCAGCCTTTGCGAGCGCGGCTTTGGCAACGTCGATCTTGTCGGCTTCGACGAGTGATTTTCCGGTGCTCTGGCCCAGCGCGTTGAGGAAGGTGTAGGCCATGCCGCCGCCGATGATGATGGCGTCGGCTTTGTCGAGCAGGTTGTCGATGACCTGGATCTTGTCGGAGACCTTGGCGCCGCCGATGATGGCGACGAAGGGCTTGTCGGGTTCGGTGAGAGCTTTGCCGAGGTAGACGAGCTCCTTCTCGAGGAGCAGGCCTGCGGCGCAGACTTTGACGAAGTGGGTGATGCCCTCGGTGGAGGCGTGGGCGCGGTGGGCGCTGCCGAAGGCGTCGTTGACGTAGATGTCGCAGAGTGAGGCGAGTTTTTTTGCGAAGACGGGATCGTTGGCCTCCTCTTCGGGATGGAAGCGGAGGTTTTCAAGCAGCAGGGGCTGGCCGGACTCGAGGTTGGCGGCCATCTCGCTGGCGACGGCGCCGATGCAGTTGGGCGAGAAGGCAACGTTCTCGTCGTCGCCGAGGATGTGGTCGAGGAGGCCGCGAAGATGGGCGACAAGTGGGCGCAGGCTCATGGACTCGACGGGCTTGCCTTTGGGACGGCCGAGATGAGAGCAGAGGATGACCTTGGCTTTGTGGCGGAGAGCGTACTCGATGGTGGGGAGCGTCTCGCGGATGCGGGTGTCGTCGGTGATGATGCCGTCTTTGAGTGGGACGTTGAAGTCGACGCGGATGAGGACGCGCTTGTCGGTCAGATCCAGGTCGCGAATAGACAGCTTGAGCATTTGAATTCCTTCTGGGAGTTAGTAGACATCATCTGATGGAAAAGGTTGTGAACATTAGTACGCCACGTAGCGCTGGGCTATGCGTGCGCGAGGTGTGCCGATTCGACGGCGGAGATTGTCATTGGGAATGATTCTAGACTGGTTTCTCGTCGGGGATGCAAGCGTCCGCCTCAATTTCTATGCGCCATTTGGGGTTGAGCAGCGCAGCGACGACGACCATGGTGGCGGCGGGGCGGATGATACCGAAGAACTTGCCGTGGATGCGGCCGGCGGCCTCCCAGTCTTCGGTGTGAGTGAGGTAGATGCGGGTGCGGTAGACGTGCTCGATGGAGCTGCCGGCGTTTTTGAGGGCGGCGGCGATGAGGGTGAGGCACTGGTCGGTCTGGGCGGCGATGTCGGCCTCGTCTGCGCCGACGGGGCCGGTGCCGGAGACGTGGACGTGATTGCCGATGCGGACGGCGCGGGAGAAACCGATGACGGGCTCGAAGGGTGATGTGCCGGCGATGTTCTTGCGGTGGGTCATGTTGGTGGATGCCTCCGGCGTGGAATAGATATGACGATTGGATCAGGTCTGAGCTTTGGCTGGCAATGCGTGTTTGGTGGCAGAGTCGCGTATTATCCGTAGAATTAGCAAAATCTGGATAGAGCGGAGGACTGCGAACGTGTGTTTTTCGGCGACGGCAAACTTTGTTGGAAGCGGAGTGTTAGGTGCGATTGGGGTCGTTACGCTGACAAAGGTGAAACACAGGCGAGAGCTGCTGTTTGCGGCACTGCCTACGTTCTTTGCGGTGCATCAGTTTATCGAGGGGTTTGTGTGGCTGGGGCTGGACGGGAGACTGTCGCCTGCGGTGACGCACAATATGGGCGCTGCGTTTGTACTGTATGCGCAAGGGCTGCTTCCATTTTTAATGCCGCTGAGTATTCTGCTGTTTGAGCCGGACATGAAGAGCCGGAGGCGGATGATGCCGTTTCTCGCCGTCGGTACTGGGACGACGCTTTACATGCTCTGGGCCCTGATCGCGTATCCGCTGCATATCTCTGTGGTGGGAAACAGCATCGTTTACATCAACGACGGAACAAACAATACAGTCCTTGCGGTCTTGTACGTGATTGCAACGTGCGGCTCCCTGCTTTTCTCGAAAGAGCGACCCATGGTGATCTTTGGCGTGGCCAACCTGGCGATCCTACTGACAGTAATGGCGGTGAAACGGTACGCGTTCACTTCATTGTGGTGCGCTTACGCGGCGGTGGCCAGCGTGATTATTCTGGCTTACTTCTGGAAGAGCAAACTTCGCAGACCGTTCAACTATGCTGAGACGATTTGGGGCTAGAGAAAGAAAACAGCGCAGCGAAGACAGAGGAAAATCTTCGCTGCGCTGTGAGGTTGCAAACATCGGTTGCGCGGACTAGAGGCCCTTTTTCACCAGGAAGTGAATGAGGTCTTTGACGCGGTTGGAGTAGCCCCACTCGTTGTCGTACCAGCTAATGACCTTGCCGGTGTTTGTGCCGACGACCTTGGTCAACTTCGAGTCGAAGATGCTGGAGAGCGGGTTTCCCTTGAAGTCTGAGCTGACGAGCTCTTCGTCGGTGTAGCCGAGGATGCCCTTCAGCGGGCCTTCAGCAGCTTTCTTGATGGCCTCGTTAATGCTGGCCACTGTGATGGGCTTCTCCGAGACAAAGGTGAGATCGACGACCGAGACGTTGGGGGTGGGGACGCGGATTGCGAAGCCATCGAGTTTGCCATCCATCTCCGGGATGACGAGCTTGAGGGCCTTGGCGGCGCCGGTGCTGCTCGGAATCATGCTGAGCGCGGCGGCGCGGGCGCGGCGGAGATCCTTATGAGGCGTATCGAGGATGACCTGATCGTTGGTGTAGCTGTGGATGGTGGTCATGATGCCCGATGTGATGCCGAAGGTGTCGTTGAGAACCTTGACGACGGGAGCGAGGCAGTTGGTGGTGCAGCTCGCGTTGGAGATGATGTTGTGTTTTGCCGCGTCGTACTTGTTGTCGTTGACGCCGAGTACGACGGTGATGTCTTCGTTGCTGGCCGGGGCAGAGATGATGACCTTCTTGACGGTCGAGCCGAGGTGGGCCTTGGCCTTTTCGGCGTCAGTAAAGAACCCGGTCGATTCGACGACTATCTGTGCGCCGACGGAGGCCCAGTCGAGCTTGGCGGGGTCGCGCTCGGCGAAAACCTTGATCTGTTTGCCGTCGACTGCGATGAAGTCGGCTCCGTGGGTGATCGTGTGCGACAGGTTGCCGAGGATCGAGTCGTATTTGAGGAGATGTGCCAGGGTTGCGGGGGTGGTGAGGTCGTTGACGGCGACGAATTCGATGTCCGGGTTGCCGAGGGCGGTGCGGAAGACGTTGCGTCCGATGCGGCCGAAGCCGTTGATGCCTATCTTTACTGCTGCCATGATTTTCGGTTGCTCCTGTCTTGATCGTGCGGCGTGTTGACGAGTTGAGAGGCTTGCGAGCGCAGCAAAGTGGCTTGCGCCCACCATCTCGGATGCTATCACCGGGGTAAGGGCGGCGCAAATACCGGAGCGAGGATGCTTCCGCGAGGTATCGGGTGAGGTGCGGGGGATTTGCGGGCGGCTTCGACGCTGTGTTACAAGCGTGATATGCGCGAGTTGCGCGAATGGATAAGCGAAAAGATGAGACGACGCCCTAGACGTGGACCGAATGATTCGGAGTCCACGGGGAAAAGTGGGCAAGAGCTGCCCGCCAACCAGCCAGCTCCACTGAGACCATCGTACCCGGAGGCCGCGCCGGCGCGTGATGCTGAGGCATCGCCAGCCGCTGTCAGCGCTGCGGAGCCTTCGGAGCCAGTTGCCGAGAAGCCGGAGCAGAGGATCGTCGTGGAGACGCAGCCGGAGTCGCTGGCGACACCTCCTGCTGAGCAGTCGGCGTTGAAGTCGCCCAAGGGCTACGTGGTGCTCACGATCGGTTTGCCTGGCTCGGGCAAGACAACCTGGTACAAGCGGCGTGGGGTTACCCCGCTGTCGAGCGATCTGCTGCGGACGCTGCTGTTTGACGACATTACGGAGCAGAGATACCAGGGGTTGGTGTTCTCGACGTTGCGGAGCTTGCTGCGTGCGCGGCTGATTGCGAAGATGCCGTGGAACTATGTGGACGCGACGAACCTGTCGCCGCATGAGCGCAAGCAGTGGATCAAGATGGCGAAGAGCTTTGGCTACGAGGTGCAGGCTGTGTTCTTCGACGTGCCGCTGGCCGTGTGTATGGAGCGGAACTCGAAGCGCGACCGCCAGGTGACCGATGATGTGATGCAGAAGATGGCAGAACGTCTTAAGCCGCCAACCTTCAAGGAAGGCTTTGAGAAGATCACGGTGGTTCGCGTGAAAGGTCAGCCTGGAACTACAGGCGAACCGGCTACTGCGGATGCTGTGGCCGAGGCCGCGGAGTAGCTCTACTCTGCAAGACAAGTTAGGGTAAGAGACATGCCCACGGTTGGCGTTGAGTTCGCGAAGGTGAGCTATACGTTGCCGCAAGGTGCCGGCGGTCAGGTCGGGCGTGTGTTGCTGCGCGATATCTCCTTACAGCTTGAGACGGGTACGACAACTGCGCTGCTGGGGCGGAGTGGGTCTGGCAAGACGACGCTGCTGCGCACGGTGAATGGGCTGGTGACGCCGACCTCGGGTACGGTGCTGGTGGCCGGAAGAGCCGTGCGCGAGTACGACACGGTGGCGCTGCGCCGGAGCATTGGGTATGTGATCCAGGAGACGGGCTTGTTTCCACACATGACGGCGGAGCGGAATGCCGGGATGGCGCTGGAGCTGGCGGGCCGTTCGAAGCAGGAGATGACGGAGTGTGTGCGCGAGATGATGGCGCTTGTCGGGCTCGGGTTCGACGAGTTCCGGGCGCGGTATCCCTGGCAGCTTTCGGGTGGACAGCGGCAGCGGGTTGGGCTGGCGCGAGCGCTGGCGCTGGACCCGATGGTGCTGCTGATGGATGAACCGTTTGGAGCGCTGGACCCGCTGACCCGGGCGGAGATGCAGACCATGTTGAAGGGGCTGCTGAAGAGGGTCGGCAAGACGGTTTTGCTGGTCACACACGATCTGGATGAGGCGCTCTATCTGGCAAGGCGTGTGGTGTTTTTACACGAGGGAATGGTTGTGGCGGACATGCCTTCGAGCGAGGTTATGAAGTCAGAAAATATTCATGTAAGAGATTATGTTAATGCTGTACACCGTTTGGTGTCAGCATGATGAGTTTTCTTCAATCGCATGGCTGGGAGATCGGGAGGCTGACGTTTGAGCATATCTGGCTCACGCTGTCGGCGATGTTGCTGGCTGTAGGAGTTGGGTTGCCGCTGGGGGTTCTACTGACGCGGAGGCGGGGGCTCGCGAGGCCTGTGATCGGGTTTGCCAATGTGGTGCAGACGGTGCCTAGCCTTGCGCTGTTTGGGTTGCTGCTGCCCGTTCCATGGCTGGGGGAGAGTGCGGCGCGGCTGGCGATCCTGGCGTTGACCGGGTATGCGCTGCTGCCGATTCTGCGGAATACATATGCAGGGATTGAGAGTGTTGATCCGGCCTTGATTGATGTTTCTAATGCACTTGGAATGAGTAGTATGCATCGATTATTTAAGGTGGAACTTCCGCTTGCGGCTAGTGTGATTCTGGCGGGGCTGCGGACGGCGACGGTGACCTGCGTGGGGGTTGCTACGATTGCGGCGGCGATTGGTGCGGGTGGTTTGGGTGAGCTGATCTTTCGTGGGGTGGCGAGTGTGGATAACGGGCTGGTGCTGGCCGGGGCAATTCCGGCAGCGCTGCTGGCGCTGGTGGCGGATGCTGGGTTGGGATTGCTGGAGAAGCGGCTGGCTGTGAGGCGGGTGTGATTTTTCTCGAGTCGGAGCGGCTGCTGTTTCGCCCGCATGAGGCGGCGGACCTTGATGCGTTCTGCGCGATGGAGACCGATGCTGATGTGCGCCGCTATGTGGGCGGAGGTTCGAGAACCAGACAGACCGAGTTGTTGAGGCCGGTCAGCCAAGCGGTGAGGGAATGAAGGATGAATTGCGAGGGGTGCGAAGGTTGGTCACCGGGGCCGTCGTGGGTCTATGCCTGGCTCTTGTTGCGTGTGCGCCGCCGAGGTCTTCGCGGATAACGATTGGGGCTAAGAATTTTACGGAGCAGGTGGTGCTGGGGGAGCTGCTGGCGCAGGAGATTGAGGCGGTCACCGGTGAACCTGTTGCCCGGCGGTTTTATCTGGCGGGGAGTTATCTGTGTCAGCAGGCGCTGGTGAGTGGGCGCATCGATGGGTATGTGGAGTACACGGGGACGGCGTTGACGGCGATTTTAAAGCAGCCACTGCCGCCGGTGGGGCAGCGGGATGAGGCGACGGTGTTTCGGCGAGTGAGTGAGTTGTACGCTTCGCGGTTTCAGGTGAGGGTAGGGCCGGGGTTGGGGTTTGAGGATACGTTTGCGATGGTGGTGCGGGGGGAGGATGCGCGGCGGTTGGGATTGAAGACGCTGTCGGATGCGGTGAAGACGACGCCTGCGCCGGAGGGTTGGCGGCTGGGAGTGGGGTATGAGTTTCAGTCAAGACCCGATGGTCTGCATGGGCTGGAGGCGACGTATGGGTTGAAGTTCGCTGGTGATCCTCGAACGATGGACCTGGGGTTGTTGTACCGGGCACTGTCGAACGAGCAGGTTGATATGGTGGCGGGGAACTCGACCGATGGGCCGATACGGGCGCTGGGGTTTGTGGTGCTGGAGGATGACAGGCACTACTTTCCGCCGTATGAGGCGGTGCCGCTGGTGCGCGAGGACTCGCTGCGGCGGCATCCGGGGATTGCGGTGGCGATGGACCGGCTGGCTGGGAAGGTGAGCGCGGATGAGGTTCGCGGGATGAACTATGCGGTGGACTCTGAGCACAAAGATGTGGGGGATGTGGTGCGGGAGTTTCGTAGAGGGAAGGGGCTTTGAGCGTAGTTTTGCGAAGGGCCAAAACTGCGTTCCGCGTAAAATAAGACTTCCTACGGAAGCCGCATGTCAGTCGAAATTATCTTTCAGCAAAGCCCGGACGCCGCCGCGCTCGTCGACAAGCGCGAGCAACTTGCTACGGTTCGCACTGCGCTTGCCGAGCGTGAGTCCGAGCTTGCGCAGATTCGCGCGCAACTGAAGACATTCGAAGGCCGTTATCTCCGCCAGGTCGGGATTCTCTATGCCGAGCTTGACGATCTCGAAGCGCGCATCGCTGAACGCGAGGTCGACCTCTATGATTCGGACTCCGCTCGCCGCCGCGCCGAAGAGACTCGCCGGCAAGCACAGGAGACCCACGATGCTGCATTCGGTGAGGCCCACGAAGCCGAAGAGTTTGACCCGCCGCCCAGCCTCAAGACCTTGTTCCGCGACGTCGCCAAGCGCATCCACCCTGACTTCGCACGCGACGACGCCGAGCTGCAGCACTTCACGCTGCTGATGGCTCGCGCGAACCAGGCTTATAGCCGCGGCGATACCGAGACGCTGCAGCGGTTGCTTGACGATCACCACGAGATCAACGCCTCCATTGCAGGCGAAGGCGCGGCGGCTGAGCTTCTTCGTATCACGCGCCAGATCCAGCATGCCGAGCGCGACATTGCTGCGCTCGACACGGAACAGCGCACACTGCTGGCGGGCGATATCGCCCATCTGTACCTGGATGCCGAAGCTGCTGCGCGTGAACATCGCGACCTCCTTACCGAACTCGCCTCTACGCTCCGCGAGCAGATCGCCGATGCTCGGCACCGCTTCGAGCTTATCGATCGGCAGATCAGTGCGCATGGAAAGTAATGATGGAGAATAAGACTAAATCGGCAGGTCTGCAGCACATCCCTACGGGCAACACGTTGTCGCTCCACTCTACGACGCGCTCGAGCATCATCGCCCGGGGGCGCCGTGATGCCGCGAACGCAGCCTCGAACCCACACTATCGGCAGGCTGTGACTGACTTCAACGCTGGCAACTTTACCGAAGCTGCTGCTGGCTTTCGGCTGGCTGCAGAGCAAGGGCACGCCGAGTCGCAGTATCTTCTGAGCACGATGCATGACGCGGGGCAGGGTTTGTCGCAGGATGACACCGAGGCCGCCTACTGGGAGCGCAAAGCCGCAGAGCAGGGCCACGCTTATGCGCAGGCTAACCTCAGCTTTCGCTACTACGCAGCGGGCGACTTTGTTGAGGCTTTCGCTTGGTGTCAACGCGCTGCCCACAGCAACCTCGCCTGGGCGCAGTACAACGTCGGCCTGATGTATCGCAAGGGGGAGGGGGTCGAGCAAAACGATAGTGAGGCTGCTTACTGGTATCGCCTGGCGGCTACGCAGAACTTTGCTGAGGCCCAGCAGAAGCTGGCTGATCTGTACTACATGGGGAAGGGTGTGTCGCTGAGCCATGTGCAGGCTGCTGCGTGGTATCGCAAGGCCGCTGAGTATGGCAACGCCGAAGCACAGTTTCAGCTTGGCCACCTCTACGCGATCGGTCAGGGTGTTGAACACGACTACGCGCAGTCTCGCCACTGGATCCGTCAGGCCGCTATGCAAGGCCACGAGCAGGCTGTGCGCGAATTGAAGCGCCGCGAGTACCGCGATCCATAGCGAGGCACAATGCGTAACGGATGTCCTGCTTGAATTTGAGTTTGATGAAGTATTGCGAGTGGAACGGCGGGAGGGTGTGTGATGGTTGAGCCGTGGTTGCGGGGGACGTTGACCGAGGTGGATGCGGTGCGGCGAGCAGTGCTGCATGCTCTTGAGTTGGCGAAGGAGGACGTTGAGCACTGGTGTGCCGAACTGACGGATGCTGAGTTGGAGGCGCGACCGTTTGCGTTACCTTCGGTTGGGTTTCATCTGCGGCACATCGCACGGAGCCTGGATCGGCTGTTGACGTATGCGGAGGGGCGGCAGTTGAGTGAAGAGCAGCTGTCGGCGATGCGGAGTGAGCTCGATGGCGGGGCATCGGCTGCTGCGGCGCTACAGGAGTTGCGGGATGGATTGGCCGATGCGCGAAGGCGCGTGCTGGTAATCTCGCCGGGTAGCTATGAACAGCCGCGCAGCGTGGGACGAAAGAGGTTGCCGACAACCGTAGGCGGACTGCTGGTGCACTGCGCGGACCATACGCAGCGGCACGTGGGGCAGTTGGTGACAACGGCGAAGGTCGTGATGGGAGTACGAAAGATTTGAGCGATGTCCTTCCATGGGTTGATTTGAATCTCCATCGTCTGGTGGGTTGACCGTCCTCGTGCCGTAGCGTTGAATTGCTGCGAGGACGAACATGACAGAGGTGCAGGCGCTTCAAGCGGAAAAAATAGGAACAGGAAGATATCTGGCTCTGGCACTCGTTTGTACCGTGATCTCGTTGGCCTGTCTTGCGATTCCCATGTTTGTGATTCGCCCCTTCCGCCCACAGGGCGCCGGGGAGCTGAATCTTGCCCTGACTGTTCGTCATATTGGCCCATGGTTATCGGGTATCTGCGCTGTAGTGGTGCTGCTGTTGTTGGTTCGGCTATGGCAGGTGATGTCGAGGGAAGCCTGGCAGGCCAGTGTCTGAAGCAGATTGAGGCGCACAAGGACTACTGGTTCGACTGGATGAATCATCATCCGGGTAGTGCGGTCTTCAAGAGCTGAAGCTCGGATCGCGATCGTTAGCGTGGTTTGAGAAATCCGCCGAGTGCGTTTGAGAGTGGGTCGGTTGATTTGCCGTTCGAAGGCTTGGCGGCGCCTTTTGTTGTGCTTCCTGCTGCGCTGTTCATCATGCCACCCATGTTCGGGGTGAAGGTGGGGTTCGAGGTTGTTCCGCCGATGGCAACGGGTACGCCGTTGCGAAGGGCTGCGCCGGCGAAGTTGCCAATGACGCTGCCGGCTGCGCCTCCTGCGGCTCCACCTGGAATCAGGCCCATCAACTGGCCGGCGATGCCTCCGGCACCCGCGGCTGCTCCACCTTTGCCGCTGACTGCGCCGAGTACGCCGGTAAGTTTGAGGACGATGTTGTAGTTGAGCGCTCCGGCTGCGCTGATGGTTCCAGCTCCAGTTGCTGAACCGACTGCGGGGACGACGACTGAGACGTTGTCTGTGCGGACGTTGCCTCCGTTGACGGTGACGTTGGCGCTAAGGGACTGGATGGCGGTGCCAGAGCCAGATTTGATTCCGGCAAGCGAGCTGAGGGGTCCGAGTTTTGCGCCGAGGTCGAAGCCGGCGAGGTTAGTGTTGTTGATGCGGATGGGTCCGCTGATGATAGGCGCTGCGGCTGAACCGGTGACGTTGAGGTCGGTGGTGAGGGTTCCGCCCTGGAGCCGCGAGCCGGACGGAAGATGAACGCCGACGGAGGGCAGGAACGCTTCGAGTTCGTCGATCGATGCAGCCTGGGTGTTGACCTTGAGGTTGATTGCGGTGGTTGGGCCGCTGGTCTGGTAGGTGCCGGAGGCGTTGATGACGGCCTTGCCGATGGTGACGACGGCTTGCTGAAGCTGGCCGTTCAGAGCCTGAAGGTTCTGCGCGACGGTGAGCTGAACGACGACGGGTTTGGTGGAGGGTGAGCCGTTTTTGGCGACGCGGAGACCCTGAATGTTGGCCGAGACGTTGGCGTTGAGATTCTTTCCGTCGGAGAGTGCCTTGAGATCAACGTTGGCGATGCCGGCGATTCCGTCTTCGACGGGAACGACGCCGCTGGTGGCGAGATCGAGATGAGAGATGGCGACGTGTGCGTTGAGCGGAGTTGCGGTGGGGCTGGCTTGATTGAGAGGGCCACCGGTGCCGTCGGCGGTGAGCGAGCCTCCGCCGGGAAGTTGTGCGCTTAGCTTGAATGGAGCGGCGGTGGTGGGAGAGAGGTTGGTGAACTCTGCGTTGACCTGCTGGTAGACCGAGGGTGCGGCCTGTCCGGGGGAAGAGATGCTGATAGTGCCGTTTTTCACCTGAAGATGGTCGGCGGTGAGGGTGCTGAGCATGTTGTTGCTGTTGGGCGCAGGAGGAGGCGCAGCGACCGTGGTGGGCTTGTTGTCGCGGACGAGGGTGAGCTTCGGTGTGTCGACGAGGAGGTTGGCGACGTGAAGCTGTTGGCCGTTCCAGGTTGCCTGCACGTCGATGGCGTCGATGGTGCCGGTGACGCCGGAGGTGGCGTCGAGGAAGCCTGCGACGAGCGGGTCGAGGTGTTTCACGTTGAGATTCGCGGAGAAGGGAGTGAGCGATGCGTCCTGCGAGTTGATGGGTCCGGCGGTGCCTTTGAGTGAGACGGTGCCGTTGCCGGGAAGATTGGCGGAGGCCGAGAAGGGGAAGGATCTCTGGAAGGAAAAGTCTTTGGCCTCGAGAGTCAGATGGTCGTAGGTGCGGCGTGGCGTGGCTGGCGTGCCGGAGGCAGGTTCGGTGCCGACGGTCAACTGCCCGTTGTTGATGGTGACGTGACCTACGGTGAGATTAGGGATGAGGGAGCTGGAGTCTTTATTCGAGGAGGCGTTCTGTTGCGCGCTGCCGATGGTTGAGTAGTTCCAGGTGCCGTTGGCTGCGTGGAGGAGTGTGATCTTGGGCGATTCGAGATCGAAGCCGGTGATGTGGATCTCGCGGCTGAAGAGGATGGGAAGCATCTCGATGCCGATTTTGACTCGCGAGGCCTGGAGAAAAGGCTGATTGCTGAAGGCGGGATCGTCGGCCACTGTGGCGTTTTCAGCGACCAGGCTGCCGGAGAAGACGGAGAGGTCGAGCTTGCCGAGAGATACTTTGCGGCCGAGCGAAGTGGTAAGAGCCGATTCGATGCGGGTGCGGAAGGTGTCAGCGTTGAGGACCTGGGGAATGGAGAAGATGACGAGGAGGACAAGAGTGGCGATGCTGCCGAGGACGATCAGGAGGGTGCGGCGCGGAAGTGCCATACAAGACCTCTCAGAGACGCGGATTTCACGGACACATATTTTTTCTTGATCCTGGTTTGATGTCGTCGAACGATGCGGGGTTTGCTTGCCTAGCTGACGAGATGGCCCATCTTTTCGCGTTTGGTCTGGAGGTAGCGCTCGTTGGTGGGTTCGGCAGGAACCTCGGCGGAGATGCGCTCGACGACCTTGATGCCAGCCTGTTCGAGCGCCTCGACCTTCTCGGGGTTGTTGGTGATCAGGCGAACCTCTTTTATACCCATCAACTTGAGGATCTCGGCAGGGAGTTCGAAGTGGCGGCAGTCGGCCTCGTAGCCTAGCTCGAGATTTGCCTCGATCGTGTCGAGGCCCTTGTCCTGCAGTTCGTAGGCGCGGAGTTTGGCCATGAGGCCGATGCCGCGGCCCTCCTGCTGCTCGTAGAGGAGAATGCCGGCGCCGGCGTCAGTGATGGCAAGCATCGCGAGCTCAAACTGCTGGCGGCAATCGCAGCGCAGAGAATGAAAGACGTCGCCGGTGAGGCACTGGGAGTGGATGCGTACGACAGGCGGCGCGGCGTGGATGTCGCCCATGACCAGGGCCACGGCTGATTCGGTGCGCACCGCTGGCGGGGGAACGTTGTCGTTACAGGCGGCTGGGTTTTCGATCACGCCTTCGAAGCCGAGGATGCGGAACTGCCCCCAACGGGTGGGGAAGTCGGCATCGGCTACTTTTTTTACGCTCGCAAACGGCATGTTTCCATTATACGTTTCGGTGCTCATACCCATTAGATTGCGCTGCATCGGATTCGACACAGAACTTCGGCATAGAACTTCGGACACAGAACAATGCCGGATTTGTGGCTGGGTGGGTCATGCCACGGCGTAAAGTAGTGGTGTGACGCAGACCGATCCCAAGCTGATTCTGATCACGTTGCTGGTGGAGCTGGGCGTGGCGGCGGCCGTGTCTACTTCGTTGACGCGGTCGACGCGGTTTAAGAACCTGCTGCTGATGCCGAGGCGGACCCCGCGGCAGACGGCGTGGCTGGTTGCCATCATCTGCGCTCCATTGACGCTGGGCGTCTACGTGCGAACGATTGTGCCAAACTTTTTAGCGGCCGATCTCTCTTTCGAGACGACGATTCTGCTTGGAATTCTGGTAGGGCCGCTGGCTGCGATGGCAGGAGGAGCGGCGCTGGCGATTCCTGCGCTGCTGCATCATGAGTATTGGGCGCTGCCTGTCAATCTGCTGGTTGCTGCGATCGCCGGGACGTTTGGACGCTTCACCGATCCCGAGGATGTGTGGTCGTTCTCCCCGATGATCGACCTGAGCATCTACCGGTGGGTGACACGCAACCTGCGGCGGCCGAAGCTCGATCGTCAGATTCTGCTGTTGATATTGGTTGCGTCGATGCAGTTCGGGACAAGCATGCTGGCGCGTTTTTTCCCGAAACATTTCTTTGAGCTGAACTCTGGCGAGTGGTGGGTGGAGCTGTTGATCTGCGCTACGGCCCCGATCGTGTTGGGGATTCCGTTGAAGATATGGAATGCGATTCGCGTGGAGCGGAAGCTGGAGGAACAGGGGAGGTTATTGCTGGAGGCTCGCCTGGATGCGCTGCAGCGGCAGATCAATCCTCACTTTTTGTTCAACACGCTGAACTCGATTACGTCGCTGGTGCGGTCGCAGCCGGAGCTGGCACGCGAGATGATTGTGAAGCTGGCAAATATCCTACGCGTGTTGCTGAAGGACCGGGAGGCGTTTCTCCCTTTGAGCGAAGAGCTGCAATTTACCGATGATTACCTGGACATCGAAGTGGTGCGGTTTGGCAACAAGCTGAAGGTGGTGAAGGAGATTGCGGACGACACGCTGCACATTGTGGTGCCGGGAATGCTGCTGCAGCCGCTGATTGAAAACAGCATCAAGCATGGACTGGAGCCACGGATCAGCGGTGGCACAGTGACGCTGCGCAGCCGAATTACGGAAGAAGGGCGGCTGATGGTGGAGGTGGAGGACGATGGCGTGGGGATGGCTCCGGAGTTGGATAATGCCTCGCCGGTGAGCGGGCTGGTAAGACCGGGGACGGGAATTGGGGTGCGCAACGTTCGCGAGCGGATGGAGGTTTTGTATGGCGATCTCGCGACGGTGGAGATCAACAGCCGTCCGGGGCGCGGCACGAAGGTGACGCTGCTGATGCCGATTCTGGATGCGGAAGCAGAGGCGTGGGGGCCGATTGGTGGGGCCGCGGGCGAGGCGATCAGTCACCTAGTGCAGGATGCGGTGCGCGCGATGACGCGGTCGTAGTCAGTCGTAGTAAAGACGCGAAGCGCTTAGTGAGATTTGCTCCTCTGGATGACGCGGTCGTAGTAATTCTCGTAGAGCGGGATGACGCGAGAGGAACAGAAGTGATCCTGGGCCGTCTTGCGTCCGGCTTTGGCCATCGCTTCAAGGCGAGACGGATTGTTGAGCAGAGAGATGGCGGAGGCCGACATGGATTCGACGTCGCCTACATTGAAGAGCAGGCCGTTGTGGCCATCGTCGATGAGTTCGGGAACGCCACCGACGCGGGTGGCGATGGCGGGGACGCTGCAGGCCATCGCTTCGAGCGCGGCCAGGCCAAAGGACTCCATCTCGCTGGGCATCAGCATGAGATCGGCGAGCGGTAGTAGTTCGTTGACGTTGTCCTGCTTGCCGATAAAGTGAATGCGGTCCTGCACGTTGTGTTCGCGGGCAAGATGTTCGGCGATGCTGCGGTCGGGGCCGTCGCCGATGAGCATCAGCCGTGCGGGCATTGCCCTGGCCACGCGAGCGAAGACCTCGATGACATCCTGAACACGTTTGACGGGGCGGAAGTTGGAGAGGTGCACCAGGAGTCGCTCGTTCGGTTCGGCGAAGCGGGGGCGCATGGAAGCGAACAGTTCGGGATCGCGAACGTAGACGTCGCAGTTGACGAAGTTGCGAATCACTTCAATCTCAGAGTCGATGTGGAACGCTTCATGCGTGCGATCGCGGAGGTGCGTTGAGATGGCGGTGACGCCGTCGGACTGTTCGATGCCAAACTTTGTGATGGGAAGGTAGGAGCGGTCGAGGCCGACGAGCGTGATGTCGGTGCCGTGCAGCGTGGTGATGAAGGGGAGATGGAGGCCGCGCGTGGCGAGCATCTGGCGTGCGAGCAGCGCGCTGACGGAGTGCGGAATCGCATAGTGAACATGCAGGAGGTCGAGCGAATAAAACTCGGCGACCTCGGCCATGCGGGTAGCCAGGGCAAGATCGTACGGTGGATGTTCGAAGAGCGGATAGTTCGAGACCGCAACCTCGTGGAAGTGAATATTGGCCTCGCGGCCGGTGAGACGGAAGGGTTGCGAGTAGGTGATGAAGTGAATCTCGTGGCCGCGAGCCGCGAGCTCGATGCCAAGTTCAGTGGCCACGACGCCACTACCGCCGTAGGTGGGATAACAGGTGATGCCGATCTTCATAGGTTTATGCGCCTACCTAGTTCTTGATAGTTGATGAGTCGGGGTGCGTTTGGATGCAAAGCGATTGCAGGTATTTCAGCGAGGAGGGCCGTGCGTTCGACGTCGCGATGGATGCGAAGGCGGGTCGTGATGCGGTCGAGGTCGCTGTCGTTGTAGCCGGGATGACAGACGAGTTCGAAGGTTCCTTTGGGGGGCATGGCATGCAATATCTCGCGCAGGGTTTCGCCGTAGAGATTGCCGGTAGCGGAGATGCCTATGGTTCCGTCCGTGGTGAGGACGTGTGCGCTGCGGATTTGGGGTTGATGGTCGAAGCTGGTCTTGAGGCGGCTGAGCAGTTTGACCTGAAGACGACGGACGCGGTTGCCGTGGCCGAGCGCGAGGCTCCAGGGCTGCTCAAATGGCTGGCGAATGGCGTGAATGGAGCACTGCTCGGCGAGTTGCAGCAAGGGACGAGCGACGGCAGGAAAGAGATGCGTGTGTTTGTGGGTGTCGAGATGCGTGACTTTGATTCCGGCGTTCTGGAGTTTTTGTATCTGGGCAAGGGCTTCGCGTCTGATCTCCTCTTCGCTGATCCTGCCACGTAGAAGAGCCTGAAGGAAGTCGACGAGTGAAGGGCGAAAGGTCTTGCGATCCGGGCCGAGGAGCGTTGGGATGCTTTCGGGGTTAGAGGCGGGGGCGCCATCGGTGAGAACGATGTGGCAGCCTACACCGAGGCCCGGGTTGGCGTGGGCCGTGGCGACGGCGTCATCGAAGGCAGGGCCGGTGGCCATCAGGGTGGCGGAGGTGAGTACTTTCGCCTGGTGTAGCTCCGCGATGGCCCGGTTGATGCCTGGAGTGAGGCCGAAGTCGTCCGCGTTAATGATGAGTCGGGGAGTCATGAATTCTGCCGCGGGCTTTAACACGGCGACATGACCTTTCGATCATGCATGCACGTGCAGCGTTGCCTTCAATCGTTACTTTGCGAAGAGTTGAGTGATATCGGCGAACGCCTTGAACTCAAGCGCATTGCCTGCAGGATCGAGAAAGAACATCGTCGCCTGTTCGCCGACCTCGCCCTTGAAGCGGACATAGGGTTCGATGACGAAGTTGACGCCTGCGCCGCGCACGCGCTCTGCCAGCGCCTCCCACTTCTCCATCGGGAGCACAACGCCAAAGTGCGGAACCGGCACATCGTGGCCATCGACGGGATTGTGATGTGCGTTGCCGTTGCCGGAAGAGGGCTTGAGGTGCGCGACGATCTGGTGACCGAAGAGATCGAAGTCGATCCACTGCTTGGAGCTGCGACCCTCGGCACAGCCCAGAGTCGTGCCGTAAAAAGTGCGAGCAGCGTCGAGATCGTCGACCGGAAAGGCGATATGAAATGGTGTGAGCGTCACGAGGGTCTCCTGGCATCCATCATACGATGCCGGGAGACCACTCGCATCGGGCGCTATCGACGATAGAAGGCTCTGTCGTAGCCCCGGACGTATGCGCTGCGGAAGGCATCGCGATACGGGCCGAAGGGGCCTAGCGCCGGGTCGTAGCCGACGGTTTCGTGGAACTTGCGGTCGCGGTTTGGGTGATGGCCGTAGCCGTTGTAGGCATCGCGCGCGCCATCGTCAGAGCCTGCGCGAAAGCCAGCCTGATCGGCCCGCGAGATCAGCGGTGAAACGCTGTATCCGGGCGGTGGAGGCGGCGGCGGGGGTCCGTAGTAGGGATGCGGAGCGCAGCCGGTTGTCAGGATACAGGCCGCAGCAAGAAGAGGCAGTCCAACACGAGAGAGTTTCATAGCGTCCTCACTATTTCATTCGCACGCGAAATCACTGTGCGTTCGAATAGGTAAACGCTCTTTAGAGAAAAATGTTGTCGTTGCGGATGAGTTTACGCAGGCGCAATCGTCGATTCGTGGTCGCTCGGAAGCCGCACAACAAATTCGGTATCACCGGGTTGTGAGCTGAAGCGGATGACTCCACCATATTGCTGGACGATGCGCTGAACGATGCCAAGTCCGATGCCTGTGCCGACGCCAACGGGCTTGGTCGTGTAGAAGGGATCGAAGATCTGCGGCTGACTTTCCAGAGGAATGCCGCTGCCGTTATCGCTGACACTGATGCAGAGGTCTACGTGTGGAGCTTCGCCTGGTTTGCCATTGCGCTTCTCCGCCCAGGTCTTAACGCTGATCTGGCCATGCTGCGGAACTGCGTCGATCGAGTTGTCGAGCAGGTTGGTCCATATCTGATTCAGGCCAGAGCAATCGGTCTGTAGCGGGGGAAGGTCGGGAGCGAAGCTCTTTTCGAGCACGATCTCTTTTTCGCGGAGCTTGTGCCCAAGAATGACCAACGTCGCATGGATGCTGTCGTTAATATCGATCTTCTGCTTCTGTCCCTTGCCCTCGTACGCATACATCTTGACTGCGTGGACCAGGTCAGTGACGCGGCCGATGCTCTCTTCAATCGTGCCGACCAGCTGCATGCTTGAAGCCAGCGCCTCCAGCCAACTCAGCGCATCGGTGAGGATCGGCCCATCGAAGTCTTTGCGAACTCGCTCCAGCTCCCTGGCATCTATGCCGATCGCCACCAGCGTGGGCGCCATCTTCCATGCGTTTTCGATACTGGCCGACTCCATCCACTCGGCCAGGGCTTCTTCAGCATCGCTCTGGTCGAGCGAGTTCATCCTGATGGGTTGTTTTATCGCGAGCGCCTGTTTCTGCAGATCCCACATGCAGTGCTTCTGTCCCATCGTGAGGTCGCGCTCTTTGAACCTGAGGGAGAGTTCATGCATTCGCATCAGGTTCTCTCGCAACTGCGAAGCCGCACGGCGTGCAGCAGAGCCGGGATTGTTCAGCTCATGCATCAGGCCGGCGGCGAGCGTACCGAGCGATGCCATCTTCTCCTGTTGCAGGGTCACGCTCTGCAGCTTCTGGAAGCGGTATGCCATGTTGCTGAGGATGGCTTTGCGAACCTCGGGGCAGCGGGTCATCAGGCCCCAGAACTGCTCCTCGTCGAGCTGGAGCAGATGGCTTGGAGCTGTGGCTTCGATGCTTCCCCCGTTCGGAACGTTGGTGAGCAGAGGCAGTTCGCCGAAGGCATTTCCATCTTCGATCATGCCGAAGGTGATGTCGCTTCCATCGGTCTGGGCCTGATGGATGCGAAGTTCTCCTTTGAGTAGAATCCAGAAAAAATGAGCGACCTCGCCCTGACGGGAGAGGATGTCCCCTACCTTGAAGTGAAGCTCGCGCACGCCGTTGAGGCAGTGGAGCTCGTCGTCCCTGAGGGAGGAGAGAATGGGGACCTTGCGCAGCTGGGAGATAAGCTCCTCACTCATTGTTTCGACGACATTGTTTCGGACGATCTGGATTGGTTCGCTCATCGGGTTATGGGCTTAACGGCCTTTCAAAGGGTTGCAAGATATTGATGCACGAACTGGATCGCGATGGAGCCTTCGCCAACTGCGGAGGCGCATCGTTTTACGGAGTTGAATCGAACGTCGCCGGCGACGAAGATGCCGGGGACACTCGTCTCCAGAAGATAAGGATCACGCTCGAGCGTCCACGACTTTGGCGACTTCGCTTTCAGGTCCGGACCAGCGAGAATAAAGCCTTTACTGTCACGACACAGGTCCGCTGGCAGCCAGCTCGTCTTGGGCTCGGCGCCGATAAAGATGAAGAGGGAACTGGCCTGCCGATTCTCTTCTCCGCGTGGCGTCTTCAGCGTCAGGCATTCGAGATGGGTGTCGCCTGCCATACCTGTCACTTCGGTACACGTCTCAACTGTGATGTTCGGCGTCGCTTCAATCTGATCGATCAGGTACTTCGACATGCTGCTCGTCAACGATTTACCGCGGACCAGCATGTGGACATGATTGGCATAGCGGGAGAAGTGCATCGCAGCCTGGCCGGCCGAGTTTGCGCCGCCAACGATGTAGACCGCCTCTTCTTTGCACGACATCGCCTCGGTCAACGCGGCGCCGTAGTACACCCCCGCGCCGCTGAACTTATCGGCACCGGGCACGTCCAGTTTGCAGTAGTCCACGCCCGTTGCGATGAGGGCGACGTGGCAGGTGACCTCGTGGCCATCCTCCATCTTCAGGATGCGATATTGATTTTCCGTGCGCAGCGAAGAGACGCGCTGAGTCAGGAACTCCGCTCCCAGACGGTTCGCCTGCAGGTAGGCGCGCTTGGCCAGCTCTTCGCCGCTGAGCCCTTCGGGGAAGCCGAGGTAGTTTTCAATTTTTGAGCTGGAGCCGGCCTGTCCGCCGGGCGCAGCTGCCTCAATCACCAGGGTTCGCAGGCCCTCGGACGCGCCATAGACGCCTGCCGCAAGGCCCGCCGGCCCTGCACCCACTACAACGACGTCGTAGAACTCCTGTTGCGCCTGGGTCCGCAGACCAACCTTGTTGGCCATCTCGGTCGAAGTCGGCTGCACCAGCGCGGTGCCGTCTCCAAACAGGATGACCGGCAGCTTGGTATCGTCGATGCCCTTTTCTTTCAGGAGATCGAGGGCCTCGGGATGTGTTTCAGGGTTCAGCCACTGGTAGGGGATGCGGTTTCGCGAGAGGAAGTCGCGGACGGCGTGGTCCTGCGACGACCATCGCAGGCCGACGACGCGGATTCCTTCAAAGGGAGCCTTGTAGCCGAGCTTCCAGCTCCCCAGCAGGTCGTCCAAGACGGGGTAGAGCTTCTCTTCCGGGGGATCCCAGGGCTTGTTGAGGTAGTAGTGGATCTTGGCGGAGTTGATGGCGCGAATGGCGGCTTCGGTGTCGGCGTAGGCGGTCAGAAGCACGCGTTTGGCGTCGGGATAGATCGTCAGCGCCTGCTGGAGAAAGTCGACCCCGGTCATCCCGGGCATACGCTGGTCGGAGAGGAAGAGGGCGACTATATCCTTGCGCTCACTGAGCTGGCGGCAGATATCGAGCGCTGCTGCGCCAGAGGCGGCACGGACGATGCGGTAGTCCTGGCCGTAGTGACGGCGCAGGTCCTGAACCACAGCCTCCAGTACGCTGGTGTCGTCGTCGATAGCTAGCAAAATAGGCTTAGGCATATCCCTTTATACTTGGTCGCGACTTTCCCATGCTCCCCACGTATGATTCGATTGTGGAAGACGTCCCAAGGGTTCAGAAACATATCGTGTTCTATCAGCAGGTTGCATTGGCCGGGATGGTTTCGAGAGACGGATTTGTCCGAATTGTAGACATTGCAGGTTCTCCGCCGCAATTCACCGATAAAGGGATTGCGGGCCGCTATGTGCCGGCAGGAGATGAAGATACCAATGAACCGACTTATTCTTGCTGATAATCAGGCGATCTTTCGCGCTGGCGCGGCACGCGTACTGGCGCTCGAGGAGGATATGCGCATCGTAGCCCAGTGCGAGGATGCGGAGAAGCTGTTTGGCGCCATCGACGCCCTTCGCGGCTCGGTGCTTGTGGTGTCCACCAGCCTTCATCTCGACGTCAATGATCTTCTTGCCAGCGCCCGGTCGGCTGGAAGCCGCCTCGTCCTAGTCGCGGAGAATACGGAGCAGGTTGGTGAGGAGATATCGGGAGTTGTTGATGGCATCCTTAGCCGAAGCGTCCCAGGCAATGTCCTGGTGGATTGCATCCGGCGTGTAGCCCAGGGACAACATTTTGTTCAGCACTCCAACATCACCACCATGCAGGCTGCCGATACCGTGGGCGCGCGCGCTCGCGACAGGCTTACGCCGAAGGAGATGCAGATTGTGGCGCTGATCGTTCAGGGCTGCAAGAACAAGGACATCGCAACCCAGCTTGGCACCAAAGAGCAGGTCATCAAAAACTATCTTCGCAGCATCTACGACAAGACCGGGGTCTCTGACCGGCTGGAACTCGCGCTCTTCACCATTCACCATCGCGCGCTGGCCGAGGCCGCAGCGAAGGCGGGGCATCTGATCCAGATGAAGACAGCCTGAGTAACACTTGCGCTTGCTAAAGCAAAAAAGAGAGGCATCCGCGAAGGTGCCTCTCTTTTTGCTTTGACCGGTTTTGAAGACTTTTACCCGACCTTCGGTCCGATCTTCTCGGCCACGCTCTTGGCCTGCGTGAACAGCAGCAGATAGTCTGCGCCGCCAGCCTTGGAGTCGGTTCCGCTCATGTTGAAGCCGCCGAAGGGATGAGCTCCAACCATTGCGCCCGTGCACTTGCGGTTGAAGTAGAGATTGCCGACGTTGAACTCTTCGCCTGCCCGGTCCAGCTTTTCGCGAGAGCTCGTGTAGATCGCTCCCGTCAAGCCGTACTCGGTGTTGTTCGCAATCGCAAGGGCATCGTCGAAGCTGTGCGACTTGATCACCGCCAGCACCGGTCCAAAGATCTCCTCGAGCGAAATACGCGCTCCGGGCGCTACGTCCGCGATCACGGTCGGCTCGATGTAGTAGCCGCCCTCCGGCGTCTCGATCGCGTTGCCCCCGTTCAGTACAGTGCCTTCCTTTTTGCCAACGTCGATGTACTCCAGCACCTTGCGGTACGATTTTTCGCTGACGACTGGCCCGGTGTAGACGTTCTCGGCCGGATCGCCGGTCTTGATCTTCGCGACGCGCTCCTGCAGCCGGTCGCAGAACACATCGTAAACATCCGCCGCGACGATTGCTCGGGAACAAGCCGAGCACTTCTGGCCGTTGTAGCCAAATGCGCTGGCGACCACGCCGTCGAGCGCAGCATCGAGGTCAGCATCAGCCTCGACGATGATCGAATCTTTGCCGCCCATCTCGAGGATCGTACGTTTGATAAAGATCTGTCCTGGCTGCGTCTTCGCGGCCCGCTCATGAATATCCAACCCGACAGCCTTCGAGCCGGTAAACGCGATGAATCGAGTCTGCGGGTGCGCAACGACTGCGCTGCCGAAGTCCGGTCCGTCGCCCGGGCAGAAGTTCACGACACCGTCCGGCATTCCTGCTTCTTCCAGCAACTCCATAAACTTCGCCGCAATCGTCGGCGAATCTACCGAAGGCTTCAGAATTACGGTATTGCCGCACACGATCGAAGCCGCCGTCATTCCAACGACGATAGCGAGCGGAAAGTTCCAGGGTGGAATCACAGCACCCACGCCCAGCGGAATATAGCGGATCTGATTGCGCTCGCCGGGAAACTGGATCGGCGTCTTCGCGTTATGCAGGCGCAGCGCCTCGCGAGCGTAGAACTCGAGGAAGTCGATGGTCTCGGCGACATCGGCGTCGGCCTCGCCCCAGTTTTTGCCCACTTCGAATGTCAGCCATGCACGATACTCGTAGCTGCGCTCGCGAATCAGCGCGGAGACCCGGAACAACAACGCTGCCCGCTCTTCCACTGGAGTTCGGCTCCACGTTGCGAAGGCAGACTGCGCTGCCTCCATCGCCGGCTCAACGATCTCGGCACCTGCATGCTGGTGGATGCCGATGACCTCTGCCGGACGCGCCGGATTGGTGGAAGTGATCTTGCTCTTGGTCTTCATCCGCTTGCCGCCGATGATCATGTCGTACTCGCGGCCCAGTTTGCTCCGGACATCGGCGAGCGCCGCCTGCATCAGCCGCTTATTCTCCGGCTGGGTAAAGTCGACAAACGGTTCGTTGACAAATGGAGTCTGCGGCGTCGAAGCCGGAACGGTGGGGGTAAGATTTGCGGTCGCCATAACGTGTCGATTCTAGCGCGAGTGATGTACTCTCGTCGCCTTTTGAAGGTGTTGCAACAGATAAACCGTGCACGCGCTACGTATTGGATGCATCGCACCACGTATTCGATTGAGCGCCAGCGAACGAAGCGCCAGCAAAGACTTAGTCACCCTGTGTCAACTTGTCCGTAGCCTTTGACATCGTCGCTGTGCGTTCCAGCTTGTCCCAGCTAAAGGGTTTGCCGTCGATAGCCCGCTTCACCGTCTTGAACAGCACGACCGAGAAGAGCTGCCGGTACGTAAATCGCTGGATCCAGATATGGAAGAGCAGCCAGCCATCGCCCCTGCTCGCCGGATGCTTTCGCTCCAGCGCAAACGCCAGCGCCGAGGCAGCGAAGTCGATGATCAGGAACGTGGCAAAGAAAGCCAGCAGTTTATATAAGCTGTCTGCCGATGCCGTCTCGGGATGAAAATGCTTGTCGATGAAGTAGTGAATCACTCCCGCGACGAACATTACGTCGATCAGCGGCGAAACCAGCGGCAGCAGAATCTGGAAGACCAGGATATTTGGCAGCGCAAACAGCCCCATCGCACGGTTTCTTGTGATGGCGCCCTTATGTTTGAAGATCGCCTGCAGGATGCCGAAGGACCACCGGAAGCGCTGCCGGATCAGGCCGTCCGCGTTGACTGGCGCCTCAGTAAATGCGAGCGCCTGATCTTCATAGATCACGCTGTAGCCCTGCTCGAGCAGGTTCATCGTTAGGTCGGCATCTTCGGCCACCGTGTTCGAGTGATACCCTCCGCCCGTCTTCACCGGCGCCGTGCGCCATGCGCCGATGGCTCCCGGCACTACCGTGACAACATCAAAGAGATCCAACGCGCGCCGCTCGAAGTTCTGGCTCGTGATGTACTCAAGCGCCTGCCAGCGAGTCCACAGGTTTACCCGGTTGCCCACCTTGGCATTGCCCGCGACCGCACCGATCTTCGGATTGGCAAAGTGCGGCACGAGATTCGTAATCGCATCGTGTGCGATCACGCCGTCGGCATCGATGCCGACGTACAGCTCTTCGTCGATACGCTCCAGTGCGTAGTTCAGCGCATCCGCCTTGCCTCCGTTCGGCTTGGTCAGCACCGTCAGTCGGCTAGAGGCGATATCGGCGGGGTACGCCTCGCGCGCCACATCGTAGGTCTTGTCCGACGATCCGTCATCGATGACGATGATGCGAATGTTCTTGTAGTTCGACATCATCACGGAGCGGATCGTCCGGACGATCACCTTTTCCTCGTTGTATGCAGGAATCAACACTGCAACCCTGGGCTGATACTCAGGCGTTGCGTAGTTCTTTCTCTTGCGGAACCTGTCGATGATCGCGAAGACGCCGATGATGATCAGCCGTCCGCTCATCAGTACGTCGCCGACAAAGAACACACCCACCACAAAGTAATGGAAGAAGCTATAGAAGAAAAACGTGATCGAATCTGCGCGTGCCTGCCAGCGCTGGGCCGGCGTCAGTGGTGGCATCACTTCGGCGCGAGTCTTGCCCACCAGCTCCGACACCGGAACGATCTCGTATCCACGATCTCGCAGCGCTTTGATCAGCACTGGCAGCGTCTGCACGGTGACTGTGCGATCGCCGCCGCCGTCATGCAGAAGGATGATGGAGCCGCGATTCCACGGCTTCGTCTCCATATCCTTTATCTGTTGAAAGACGCTGTCGACGATCTCCTGGGGGGTCTTGCGCGGATGCTCATCCCAGTCGTTCGTATCGATCTTGTTGCCGATGATGACGTATCCGAGGCCCTGAATCCGCTCGACTGGAGCGGCCTGATCGTTGGTGTCCGGTTCCTGGTCGATGGAGTACGGTGGCCGGAAGTAGAGCGGCTGCACTCCAAGCTCAGACGCGAAGAGACGCTCCGTCAGGTTCAACTCCAGGTCTACCTGCCGGGTTGAGATTTCGCTGATATCCGGATGCGTCCAGGTGTGGTTGCCGATCTCGTGGCCTTCGCGATAGACCCTTTGCATGACCCCGATGTAGTCTTCGGCCACCTCGCCGATCATGAAGAACGTGCCTTTGACGTTGTACTCCTTCAGAACGTCGAGAATCTTCGGCGTCCACTCGGGATCGGGGCCATCGTCAAAGCTCAGCGCGACCTTCTTCGGGTGATAGCCATACTGCTCCACCGTGTAGGAGAGCGGGTAGGAGGCCATCGACTCCTGCGTGACCATGCGATATTCCTCTGGAGCGGCGCCGTCATCGTCCATGGTGACGACGCGTTTGCCATCCTGCGGCCCGCGGATGACCCGCAGAATGTCCCCCTCGCCTTCGGTATCCACGCCGTAGCCGGGTTCAACCTGCGCCAGCTCTTTTACCGGGTCAACACGCTGTGGATGGTCCCAGATCTTCCACATCGAGTTGTCTTCCTCGCCCAGTCGCCACAACGCATAGGTCTGGATGCCCAACGAGCGCGCCGCGCGCATCTGGTTCAGGATGGTGACCGCATCGAGAAACCACACCTGGTGGCGAACATGCGCATCGACATCGTCGTAGGCGAAGTGCACGTTCAGCGAATCGTCGTCCAGATCGATCTGCGAGTTGGAGTCCGCCGCGGCCTGCCACGCGTCTTGTGTCGACAGGTCGTGCGCAGACAAGACCTGCAGCGGCGCAGGCTTTTCGTTCTTCTTTTCCTTGCCCGCAGGTTTGGCTGGCGGCAGCGGCAGTGTCCAGTCGTAGCCGTAGCTGCCCAGCGAGCAGATGATCTTCTCCTTCGGAACAGTCTTCAGGACGGTCTTCAGGTTATTGACGAACCAGTCCTGCGACGCGATGGGTCCGGGTTCGCTCCCGTCCTGGTGCTGGTCGTAGTTCATCAGCAGCAGACCATCGGAGTTGTCTGCGATGAACTTCAAATCCCAGTCCGGGTCTTCCACGGGAGTATTCACGTAGAGCTTCAGATTCCGCGGATGCAGATCTGCGTACAACGCCGTAACCAAGGTCTTGAAACCCGGTTGCGCTTCAGTCGGAATCTCCTCGAAGTCGATCGTCAGGCCGCGATAGCTGGGGTTTGCCGCTAGAAAGATGTGGACCTGCTGGACGAACCTGGTTCGCAGCGCTTCGTTGGAGAGAAAGTTGCTGATCTCCGGTATCCACTGGCCCTTGCGCGGGTCGTAGTTGTTTACCAGCGGGAAGATGTCAAGGTTGACATGATTCGCGGCGACGGTGCGGGCGACCTTTGCCTCGCGATCCACCTGGTGAACCGTGCCATGGTCGATCAACGGATACGGTGTGTTGTCGGGAGCGTAGGCCTTTACGATGCCGTCCGGCGTGATGACATGCAGCCACTCGGGAAACAACAGGTCGACCTGGCTGATGTGCTGCTTCAAGGACGAGTAGCTCGCCGGATCGTCCTCTACGTAGTACGCCGCGCGCAGACCTTCGCCTGAGTTTAATGTGACATCGCCGGGCTTGATGTCTGTTCTGCGATGTGCCGAGCGGCGCAGCTTAAAGTTGATCAGCGGCTGATTTGCGAGCGTCCGGTAGTTTCGCTTCTGCGCCTGCAGGAACAGCTCCGGCAGCGGTTTCATGCGTACGAGACCCACGACAAAGACGCTGCCCAGCACAAGTCCGAGCAGGGCGAGGATGTCGAAGATTCGACGCAGCCTCTTCCAGCGCTTGCGTTGTGGGTCGTAGAAGACTTGTTTGTTCATCAGGGAGTACGGACGGCAAAACGCATGCGGTATATCTCATCGTATGCAGCCAGCAGATGAGAGTCAACGCAGCTGCGAGAGCTTTTTCTCCTCGCAGTATGATGCAAATACATGATAGGACGACAACAGAAGACCGCTCTGCTGGTCGCGCTGGCACTCGCTGCCGGCCTGGCACTGCGCCTGTGGTTTGTCGGCCATGCGGCCCGCATCGACGGCGACACACTGCTCTACGGCAATATCGCCCGCAACTGGATGCAGCACGGTGTTTATAGCTTTACTCAGGCCCCGGGAAGCCCCGTTCCTACCTTGATTCGTCTGCCCGGTTACCCACTGTTCCTGATGGCCTGTTTTCGGCTCTTCGGCGTGGAGCACTACACGGCCGTGATGTACGTCCAGTGCATGATTGATCTGCTGACCTGTCTGTTGATCGCGGCGCTCGCCAGACGGCTGTTCGGACGACGGGCTGCGATGGCGGCGCTCTGGCTCTCGGCGCTGTGTCCATTTATGTCGGCGTACACCGCCGCTCCGCTCACCGAGGTTCTCACGCTGGCGTGCATCGCGCTGACGTTTTATAGCCTTGAACGATGGCGGGAGTCAGGGCTTGGCTTCAACCGGTGGCTGTGGGTGGCTGCGGTTGCCATGGCCTACTCTGTTCTGCTGCGGCCGGAGCAGGTTTTGCTGGCAGCTACGGTCGTTCCGGCGATGCTATGGATGGTTTGGAGAACGCAGGAGCCGCACAGCTTCCGATGGAAGACCGTGCTGCCGGTAGCGCTCGCTGCCATCTGCGTGGTGCTTCCACTGGCGCCGTGGGCGATGAGAAACTGGCGCACCTTTCACGTCGTCCAACCGCTCGCACCGCGCTCTGCAACCGACCCCGGCGAAGGGGTGCCGCTGGGCTTTCAACGCTGGTACCGCACCTGGGCCATCGACTTTGCCTCAACCGAAGAGGTGTACTGGAACTACGACAGCGCTCCCATCTGGATCGACGATCTGCCCCCTCGCGCCTTCGACTCCGACGACCAGTACAACCGGACCGTAGCAATTCTGAACGACTACAACCGCAACTACAACGCCACGCAGGCGCTCGACGCTCGCTTCGATGCCTTGGCGACGGAGCGCATTCACAAAGATCCCATTCGTTACTACCTCGCCCTGCCGGTCGCACGGCTGTTGAACATGATCTTCCGCCCCCGCGTGGAGATGCTGGAGGTTCCGCTGGAATGGTGGAGGAGGGTGAACGAACATGTGCATCTCACCCTTCTGGCCCTCGCATCCGCTACGCTCAACCTCGGCTATTTTGTCCTGGGAGCCGTCGGCCTGTGGAGCTGGCGGCGAAACGGATGGGCGCCGCACAACGCTCTCGTGGCAGCGATGATCGGCTTTGTCGTCTTACGTTGCGCGCTGCTGCTGACACTCGATAACTCGGAGCCGCGGTACACGCTGGAGTTCTTTCCTCCACTGATCGTCTGGGCCAGCTACCTCTTCCGCTACGACCCCGAACCAGCGCGGTAAAAAAAATTAGTGCTGGTCAACCGTGGTTTTGCTGTCGGTTTTAATCTGGTACGGCTTCTCGTCGACCTTCTGGTCGTATTTGATATCGGTGTAGACCGCGGTCCGGTAGTCGCCTGAGGGCATGTAGAGGCTTTGCTTCAACTGGATGCCGCGAACCGGGTCGACCCAGATGGTCATGTGGGTGCAGTTAGCGCGGACGGCGGGATCCTTGGGAACCAGGTCGAGCTTCGCGGTCTTGACTCCGTCCAATACTTCGTCGCCGAGGTCGGCGATCGTCCATGCGGCTGCAAGGTCTTTGCCGCTGCCGCCGTTGCCTACGGTGAGGAACGCTTCTACCTGAGACTTATTCTTTGCCGTGTTGATGATGGTCAGGTGATTGGAGGTGGGGTCGAAGACACGAACGACGCCGTTGCGAAACTCGATGAGACGGAGCGAGGGCGAGGTGATGCGCGTGCCCATGTTGATGGACGATCCCTGCTTCTTGAAGTAGATGGTGCCGGTCTGGGTGGTGGTCTCCTTGACGACGCGCTCGTAGAGATCCCAGCGAAAGTTGGCCTCTGCCGATTGAAATTTGAGGCTCGCGGCATCCATCTGCCGCAGAACCTCGTCGAGATGGCCAGGCCTGGGCTGCGCGTACAACGAGACTGGCATCGTCGCCAGAAAAGCCGAGAACAAAAGTGATGCAGCCGTGCGGCGGGTAAAGATCATAAGTAAAAGTGCTCCCATTGGTAGGATGCTGTTGTACGGCCGTGAGGTTAGCGAACCACCCAGGCGTTGTAAGCGATCACTTTTTGCTGCGCGTCGTAGACGGGCTCATAGCGCTCCAGCGAAACTTCGCCGGAGATCGGTTCAATAACACGCAGGATGGCGGCGCGACGTTCGTCGTCCGTCGTTGCAGAACCCATATCATCGGCGCGAATCTGGTAGAGGAAGCGGCTGCTTCCGGCGGAGGTTCCGGCCTCTTTGACGAGCACTTCGCTGGCGTGGAGAGCGACCGTTTCGACGGGTTTGTCGTTGAAGTCGATGAAGTGCGGCGAGACGAACATGAAGATGAGGATCGCCGTTACGAGTACGTCGTAGTGGATGCTGCCGCGCTCGTAGGCCCAGAAGATATAGCTGCGAATCAGTTTGAACATGCCTTAACTCCTGCCCGATTGCTTGCCGATGATGGTATCGCCATTCATGTAGGGAACCAGAACATCTGGAACTTTGATGGTGCCATCGGCCTGTTGGTAGTTTTCGAGAATTGCAAGATACGTGCGGCCCACGGCAAGGCCGCTGCCGTTGATCGTGTGAAGGAAAGCAGTCTTTCTACCAGACGGGCCAGCTAAAGCGCTCTCGAAAAACTTCTGGAAAACACGGTACTTGATGTTGGCGCGGCGGGCCTGGAAGGATTCGAAGTTGGAACAGGAGGAGATCTCGCGGTAGAGATTCTGTCCGGGGAGCCAGACTTCGAGGTCGTAGGTTTTGGAGGAGGCGAAGCCCATGTCGCCGGTGCAGAGGAGCATGCGGCGATAGGGAAGGCCGAGTTTTTCGAGTACCGTTTCGGCGTGGCGGGTAAGGGCTTCGTGCTCTGCGTTTGAATCCTCGGGCCTCGCGAACTTCACCAACTCGACCTTCTGGAACTGGTGCTGGCGGATGATGCCACGGACGTCTTTGCCGTAGGAGCCGGCCTCGCCGCGAAAGCATGGCGTGTAGGCGCAGAAGGAGATCGGCAGCTGAGCTTCTTCGAGAATCTCGTCGCGGAAGAGATTGGTGACGGGGACCTCGGCGGTGGGGATGAGCCAATGGTCGTTGTCCTGATAGACGCCGGTCTGATAAGGACCTTTGTCGTCGCAGTGAAAAAGATCTTCGGCAAACTTGGTGGGGAGCTGGCCGGTGCCGAAGAGAGACTTCGAGTTGACGAGCGAAGGGGGCAGAACTTCGGTGTAGCCGTGCTCGCGAGTGTGAAGATCGAGCATAAAGTTGGCGAGCGCGCGTTCGAGGCGCGCTCCCTGGCCGAAGTGGACGACGAAGCGGGCGCCGGAGATCTTTGCGGCGCGGTTGAAGTCGAGGATGCCGAGAGCTTCGCCCAACTCCCAGTGCGGCTTGGCAGCGAAGTCGAAGGTTGGCGGTGTGCCCCACTTTTTTTCTTCGCGGTTGCCATGCTCATCTTTGCCGATGGGAACGCTGTCCTGCGGGTAGATTGGGCAGCGTCTGCATCATCTCGCGCAGACGTTCATCCGATGTCATTGCGACTGTTTCGAGCGACTCGACCTCGGCCTTCAGCATGCGCGTCTGCTCGGTCTGGGCGGTGGCGTCGGCTCCGGACTTGCGTAGCTTTGCGATCTCTTCGGTCAGCTTGTTGCGCTGGGCCTTCAGGGTCTCAACCTGCGTGATGGCCTCGCGGCGTTCGCGGTCCACAGCGGAGAAGTTGCCGAGTGCGACGGCAGTATCTATGCCCCGGGCGCGCAGTTTTTCTTCGACGAGAGCCAGGTTGGCTCGTACAAACGCTAAATCGATCATTACTTTGCATTTTAGCGTCTATGGCCGAAAAAGGGACCTTAGCGCGTCATGCCGGCGAAATACGATTACCCTTATAGACATGCGAAAGTTTGGGCTGCTGTGTCTTTTGTTTTCTCTGTCGGGGGCGTTGTCCGCGCGAGCGGATGCCTACAATGCAAAGCCCAAGCTGGTTGTCGTTCTGGTGATCGACCAGTTTCGCGGGGACTATCTGGAACGCTATCGGGACGACTTCAAGACGGCGAATGGATTCAACCTCTTTCTGAAGCGCGGCGCCTACTTCACCGACTGCTACTACGACTATGCGAACACGATGACCGCGCCGGGGCACTCGACGATCGGCACGGGCGCTTATACGAATGGGCACGGCATCTCGCTGAATGAGTGGTGGGACCTGAAGCGTTCCACGAGCCATGCCGTGAGCTCGGTGGAGGATGAGCGCTACGCGATTGTGGGCGAGCGCGGGTTCGACGGAGGTGGGGGCTTCGCCGCGCAATGAGCTGGCTTCGACGCTGGGCGACGAGGTCGTGCTGGCGACGCAGGGAAGATCGAAGCTGTTTGGAGTTTCGCTGAAGGACCGCGCGGCGATCCTGACCTCGGGCCACGCATCGAAGGGGGCGTTCTGGATGGATCATGCCAGCGGTAGATTTGTGACATCAACGTACTGGGAGACGCAGTTGCCGCGAGTGGGCTGCAGGCGTTCAACGCAAGCGACCGCGCAGATCAGGCTCTGCGTGAGGCCGGAGCGAAGCCGGGACATTTTTATGAAGACGTCGGCAAGATCTCCGGCGTCGGTCTCTTATCTGCTGGATTTTGCGAAGGCGTTGATCGCAGGGGAGAAGCTGGGACGTCACGATGTGACGGATGTGCTGACGATCAGCATCTCCTCGACCGACATTCTGGGCCACGCCGTGGGTCCGGATTCGCCCGGAGCAGCGGGCGATGATCGGTGCTGTCGACGTCGACTTGAATCGACTTCTTCAGCTGGCTGGACAAGAACGTCGATGGTGGAATGGCGAATGTCTGGGTCGCTTTGACGGGCGACCATGGCATCGCGCCGGTGCCTGCGGTTGCGGCAGCGCTGGGAATGCCGGCGGCGACGTTCGACCTGCAGAAAGATGACTGCGCGCTTGAACGCGCGGCTGAACGCGCGGTTCTCGCCGGGCAAGCAGACGAAGTACATCATGAGAGAGCGAAATGCCTTACATGACACTCGATCCCAGGCCATTTGTTGCGGAGAAGGTGAGCGAGGCGGACGCGGAGGGTGCAGTGGCGGAGATGCTGCCGGAGGCGCTGGAGTCGACGCTGCCGCCCGCGCCGGAGGGCGTGAGCCAGACGCGGCTGCCGCCACGGCCGACGATTGCTGCATACTATACGCGGGTGCAGATGGCAGCGGGAGAACTTCCCGAAACGGAGGAGGGAAGGCTGATTCTGCATAGCTACTCGCCCAATGGTGGATGGTATGTGATGATTTCGCCGGGGATGTACGAGTTGGACGGAGCGCGAAGGGCACGAATCACTTTTCGCCGTACTCGTATGATCGGCATGTTCCGCTTGCGTTCTTCGGTTCGCCGTTTATGCCGGGGACATATCATGATCGCGTCGCTCCGGTGGATATTGCGGCGACCTTTGCGTCGCTGCTGCGGGTGAACCAGCCTTCGGCTTGCGTTGGGCATGTGTTGACGCAGGCGATCAAGCCCGAGACGATGCGTGCGAGAGGAAAGCGGGACAGTGAGGTGCGCCAGCAAAGATTCGGCGAGTAAAGGACCGGACATGCGGGTGACCGTCGCGGGCGTCGGAGTTTCGCTCGCCAGTGATTGCGGCCAGCGGAACCTTCGGCTATGGGGTGGAGTTCGAGGATATTGTTTCGCTCGATCGGATCGGCGGATTTGTGACGAAGGGGTTGTCGCGCGAGCCGATGGTGGGTAATCCGACTCCGCGCATTATTGAGACCGCGGCGGGGATGATCAACGCAATCGGCCTGCAGAACATGGGGGTGCGGGCGTTTATCGATGAGAAGCTGCCGAAGTTGCAGGCAGATGACGGGCACGGTCGTCATTGCAAATGTGTTTGGCTACACCATTGGAGATTGCCTCGAGGTGATTCAGGCGCTGAATGATGCGCCGGGCATTGCGATGTATGAGCTGAATGCAAGCTGTCCGAATACAAGCCATGGCGGTATGGTCTTCGGAACTGATCCGCCGCAGCTCTGGGAGCTGGTGGCTCGATGCAAAGGCGACGTCGCGACGGCCGTTGATGGTGAAGCTTTCGCCGAACGTAACGGATATTGGGCTGATGGCGCGCGTTGCTGAAGATGGCGGGGCGGATGCGGTCTCGCTGGTGAACACCTTTGTCTCGCTCGCGATCGATGTGGAGACGCGTCGTCCGCGCATCGCCAACGTCACCGGAGGACTCTCTGGGCCGGCGATCAAGCCGATCGCGGTACGCATGGTCTACGAGGCTTCGAAGGCCGTGAAGATTCCGATTGTTGGGATGGGCGGAATCCTGCGAGGTGAAGATGCAGCGGAGTTTATGATGGCGGGCGCGACGGCGGTACAGGTGGGGACGGCAAGCTATGCCGATCCGCGTGCCGTTGAGAACATCGCCAACGGACTGAAGCGTTGGTGTGCGGCGCAGAATGTGACCGAGGTTCGTTCGCTCACGGGGTCGGCAGTAGTATGACGGGCAAGAGCGCAGGCGAGCTCTGCTCGCTTAGAATAAGGAGTGATGATTGAACATAGCGTCGATTCCTCTGCCCCTTCTGCCGATCTTCGTCCCATTCGCCGTGCGTTGCTCTCTGTCACCGATAAAACAGGGTTAGTCGACTTTGCTCGCGTACTGGCTTCCTTTGGCGTGGATCTGGTTTCGACCGGAGGGACGGCGCGCGCATTGCGAGAGGCCGGGCTGCCGGTGCGCGATATCAGCGACCTGACGGGATTCCCCGAGATGCTCGATGGCCGTGTGAAGACGCTTCACCCGAAGGTTCACGGCGGCATCCTGCACATTCGTGACAATGCAGAACACATGGCTTCGGTTGCGGAGCACGCGATTGAGCCAATCGACATGGTGGTCGTGAATCTGTATGCGTTTGAGAAGACGTCCGCAGCGACCCGGCGTGGCATTTGCGGATGTGATCGAAAATATCGACATCGGCGGGCCGTCGATGGTGCGTTCAGCCGCAAAAAACTTCTCCGATGTTGCCATTGTGACCTCAGTTGCGGACTATTCTTTGCTCGCCGAGGAGATGGCGGCGAACTCGGGCAGTCTGGGCCGGGCGACGCGATGGCGTCTGGCGAAGGCTGCGTTCTCAGTTACTGCGGCCTACGATGCAGGGATTGCGACGGCGCTTGAAAGTATCGAATCTCCGGGTGGCAGAGCGATCTTCTCGCAGGAGTTGTTGCCTGAAACAGTTCGCGTGATCGATCCTCTGCTGAAGACGCTTCGTTATGGGGAGAACCCCCACCAAAAGGCTGCTCTGTACACCGATGGCAGCGATAAAGGTGTCGCGAATGCCAAGCAGTTACAGGGTAAAGAGCTGAGTTATAACAACATCGTCGATCTGGACGCCTGTTGGGAGCTGGTGAGCGAATTCGATGAGCCAGCCGTTGTCATCATCAAGCACACCAATCCATGCGGAGCTTCAACTGGAGCCACGGTCGTCGAAGCCTACCGGCGCGCCCTTGAGGCCGATCCGGTCTCGGCATTCGGCGGGGTCATCGGCATCAATCGCGCGGTAGATGCTGCGGCAGCCGAAGAGATTGCGAAGCTCTTCGTCGAGGCCATCGTCGCGCCGTCGTTTACCCCGGAGGCGGTTGAGCGCTTCTCGGCAAAGAAGAATCTGCGGCTGATCGAGATATCCCCGGCAGAGACGCCGCGAATTCTGAAGCAGGTCTCTGGAGGTGTGCTGTTACAGGATGCAGACCGTCTGCGCATCACCGAAGCCGAACTTCAGATCGTCACCAGACGCAAGCCAACGGCGGAGGAGACGCGTGCTCTGCTTTTTGCCTGGAGGGTATGTAAACACGTCAAATCAAACGCGATAGTCTATGCCCGCTTCAGCGAGGGGCACGGCCAGACAGTTGGGGTGGGCGCGGGACAGATGAGCCGGGTCGATGCCGCCAGGTTTGGCGCGATGAAGGCCGTTCTTCCGTTGAAGGGCACAGTGGCCGCGTCGGACGCCTTTTTCCCATTCCCCGATGGCCTTGAGACTGTCGCCGAGGCCGGCGCTACGGCGGTGATTCAGCCAGGGGGCTCCGTGCGCGACGCCGAGGTGATCGAGGCTGCAGACAGGCTTGGCGTGGCGATGGTGTTTACCGGGGTCAGGCACTTCCGGCACGGATGAAGGACTGCGTTTTGCGGTAGCGGCGGCTATAATCACCTGCAAGCTGTGCAAACGGCCGGGCTGTGCTGTCTGCATCCAATCTGCCGATGTCATCGTCTAACCATTGTCTGGCTGTGGTATTGCTTTGGCTTTCATTCCGTCGGCACAGGAAATTACAACTCATGACTTTGCTCTCACGTGCCTCCTCTCTTCGCCCCTTCAGTTTTCTTTCGGCTGCTCTCCTTTTTGCGGCGCATACGATGATGGCGCAGGCTCCAGCTGCGACGAAAGATCTTGCTGCTCCGGCCGCGACTCCGGACCGGGCCTCCTCGTACTATCACTACGGGCTGGCACGTCTCTATGAAGATATGGCGGTCAACGCTGGCCGCTCGGACTACGCGACCCAGGCGGTAGAGCAGTACAAACTGGCGCTGGACGCCGACCCAAACTCCCGCCTGTTGCAGGATGGTCTGGCGGATCTCTACTTCAAGATTGGGCGCATACGCGAAGCAGTAACGGCCGCACAGGATCAGGTAAAAAAGGATCCCGCCGACGTCGAGGCACATTCTCTGCTGGGTAAGGTTTACCTGCGCTCGCTGGGTGATATGCAGAGCACGCAGTCTGGCCAGATGCTGCAGTTGGCCATTGGGGAATATGAAAAACTCGCGGAGTTGAAGCCTGACGATGTGGAGACGCATCTTCTGCTGGGGCAGCTCTACGGTCTAAATCACGATTCAGCAAAGGCAGAGGCGCAGTTCAAGCTGGCGCAGGGCATCGACGCGAACTCCGAGGAGGTCGCGCTCAATATGGCGCGGCTGTATAGCGAACAGGGTGATCCGAAGCGTGCTGCGGACGTGCTGAACGCGATCCCAGTCGACGATCGTTCGCCTCGCATCGAGTTCGCTCTTGGCGCCAGCTATGAGCAGCTGAAGAAGAACAAAGACGCAGTCGCCGCATATCATCGCGCACTCGACCTTGAGCCGGACAATCTGGATACGGAGCGCGGCCTCGCCAACGCATTGCTTGCTGACGGGCAGTTGGACGAAGCATTGAAGGTGCTGACCGGTATTGTGGCGGCAGAGCCTCAGGATGCGCAGTCACAGGTTCACATCTCTGAGATCGAACGGCGACAGGGAAACTACGATCTCGCGCTGAAGACGCTGGAGAAGGCCAAGCCGCTGGCGCCGGAGTCGCTGGAACTCACCTACAATGAAGCGCTGATCTACGATTCGCTTGGACGCTACGACGAGGCGATTGGCGTGCTCACGAAGTTGTTGTCCGACACCGCGCATACTGACGGAAAATACTCCGATGGGGAGAAGACGAATCGCTCGATCTTCCTCGATCGCCTGGGCATTATCTACCGCGAGGTGGATAAGACCGCTGAGGCCGTTGCCGCCTATAAGGAATTGGTGACACTTGGCGGCGACTACGTGAAGAGCGGCTATCAGGGGCAGATTGACGCCTATCGCGATGCGCACCAGTGGAAAGAAGCTACTGCGGTTGCCGCAGAGGTCGCGAAGACGATGCAGGACGATCATGGAATCCAGTTGATGTATGCCGGACAGCTTGCTGATACGGGCAAGGTCGATGAGGGGCTCGCACTCGCCAAGGCTCAACTGGCAGCTACGAAGGGAATGGCGGAGGAGCGTGATTCGCATCTTGCCCTCGCACAGATCTATACACGTCTGAAGCGCTGGCAGGACGCGTCGTCTGAGCTGAACGCCGCCGAAGCTCTCGCGGTCAAATCGGACGATAAGCTCTACGTCTACTTTTTGCGCGGCACGCTCTATGACCGCCAGAAGCAGTACGACGAAGCGGAGGCAGAGTTTCGTAAGGCGCTTGCGATTGATCCGCAGAATCCTACGGTGTTGAACTATCTCGGCTACATGCTTGCCGACCGCGGAGTGCGGCTGCCGGAGGCGCTTGCGTTAATTCGCAAGGCGGTTGAGCTCGATCCGCAGAACTATGCCTTTCTCGACTCGCTCGGATGGGTGTACTTCAAGTCCGGGCAGTATGCGCTGGCAGAAGAGAACCTGCGCAAGGCGAATGAGCGGAGCAACTCGGATCCTACCGTTCACGACCATCTTGGAGAGGTCTACGAGAAGACAGGCAATCTGAAGATGGCTGTGGCACAGTGGGAGCGGTCGATGACCGAGTACGCGAGCTCTCTGCCTGCGGATGCCGACCCGGCGGATGTTGCCAAGGTGCAGCACAAGCTGGAGAACGCCCGGGTGAAGCTGGCTAAAGTGGGGAGCGCGTCCGCCAGGTAAAAACTCGCAAGGCGCTTACAGCCGTTACACTTAAATCTGACTATGGCAATCGATCTCCATCGATGTGCAGTCACGGGAGATCCTGATGATCCTCTCGCGACTCGCGTCTATCCTGCGCCCTCTCGTTTGTCGCGCACGGCCTTTCAGCGTGACCGGGAACGAATCGTGCAGGCTCGAGCCTTTCGCCGGCTCGCCGGCAAGACGCAGGTGTTTACCAGCCGCGTCTCCGACCACTTTCGCAGCCGCCTGACCCACACGATTGAGGTTGCACAGATCGCCCGTGCCGCCGCGGCCACGCTTGGCCTGAATGAAGACCTTGCCGAGACATTGGCGCTGGTTCACGACATCGGGCATCCGCCCTTTGGGCATGCGGGGGAGCGTGCATTAGATCGATGTCTCGTTCGCCATGGACGGCGATTCGACCATAATCTCCACGCATTGCGCATCGTCGCTCACTTTGAGCAGCGCTACGCCGCGCATCGCGGACTCAATTTAACGCTTGGCGTTCGCGAGGGCATCATCAAACATTCGCGCGACTACACTGTCGAGCAACATCCGGAGCTCGCCGAGTACTTTCTCGACCAGCGGCCGCCGCTCGAAGCGCAGTTGATCGATCTGGCCGACGAGATCGGCTATCTAACCGCGGACCTTGATGACGGTGTGGAGTCGGGTCTGCTCGAGATCGGCCATATTCGCGAGCATGTCGACATTCTCGGGCGCTGCTATCGCAAGGTTGAGAATCAACATGCCGGTGTCGATGAGAAGTTTCTGTTCAACGAAGCGCTGCAGCTGATGCAGAACACTCTCACCGACGATTTGATTGAGACGACGAACCGCAACACGCTGGCAATCGGAGCGGAGAGCCTTGCCGATGTTCGCCGCCATCCAGCACGTTTAGCGCTCTTCTCGCCGCAGGTTGAGGCAGAGCGGCTGCAGGAGAAACGCTATCTCTACGACACGCTCTACACCTGCGGGCCGCTCGAAATAGAACATGACAAGGCAGAAGAGGTTGTCACCGCGCTCTTCAACCATTGGATCAACGATCCGGAAGAACTGCCTGTCAGCCACTTCGAAGAGGTTGAAAATGAGGGGTTGGCGCGCGTCGTGGCGGACTACATCGCAGGGATGACGGATAGCTTCATCTTGCTGCAGTATGCCCAGATCAAGCGGGCAGTCCGCTTTTAGGGCTCAATTTCCGATTTAATAACGAGAAAAAGCTTTTTTAGGGCGTAGAATTCCAGCCACATGAGCTTCAATCCAGCCAATATCACCGCGCTTGTCGTCGCTGCCAGCTTTGCGGCAGGGTTGAATATCTACGCCACGGTACTGACGCTGGGCATTCTTGCCCGTACCCAGTGGGTTGCACTGCCTCCGGGGTTGGACTCGCTCGGTCACACCTGGGTTCTGGTGGTATGCGGCATCATGTTTGCGATGGAGTTCGTGGCAGACAAAATACCCGCCTTCGACATGGTGTGGAACGCTCTGCACACGGTGATTCGCATACCCATCGCGGCGCTGGTCGCCTACCATGCCAGTTCGCAGATGACGCCGCAGATGCAGGTGTTGGCGACGGCGATCGGCGCAGTGATTGCGCTGGCCGCTCACAGTTCGAAGACTGCCTTGCGAGCGGCGGTGACACCGAGCCCTGAGCCAATCTCGAACATCGCGCTGAGTACGACAGAAGATGCCGCTGCGGTCGGCCTCACGTGGTTTGCCACTCACCATCCGATGATCGCAGCGTTCGTCGCGCTGATTCTGCTGTCGGGTGCCATCCTCGCCGCACGGGCGTTGCTGAAGGCGATACAACGACCGCTGCGGAAACTCTTCGGCACCGAGCTTGAAGAAGACAAGCTGCCAGCTAAGCCATTGAATTAGACAGATCTTGCTGGCAAGATGTTTGGCGTTGGATGAGCAATCCAAATGCCCGTCTAGTGAATCTGTGGCACGGAGATTTTAAATAGTTTGGCAGGGTCAAGATAACTGCCCTCCCAACGAACTCCGAGATGAAGGTGCGGTCCGGTCGCTCGACCGGTCGCGCCACTGAGAGCGACGATCTGTCCTCGACGAACCTTTTGGCCAACAGCCACTTCGATCTTCGACAGATGCATATAGACACTCATCAGGCCTAGTCCGTGATCGACGACGACGCAGCCTCCCTCGTAGTAAAGCGGTTGCGCCAGGACGACGCGGCCAGAGTTAATCGCCGCTACTGGTGTACTTGGCTTTGCCCGGTAGTCGAGACCGCGATGGACGCTGGCAAGCTTTCCATTGAAGATGCGCTGATTTCCAAAAGAGTCAGACTGGGGCGCAAGATGTAGCGGCGGAAGGAAGTTGCCCGTCCACTCAGGCTTCGAAGCCGAATCCGCAAAGGCCTTGTCTTTGACGAGCTTGTCGGCCGCGATTGTCTTCAAAGCTGCGGCGTTGGGTTCAACAAATTTATCCGGCACGCTCAGTGGCACCTTTTCGTAGGATGCTTCACTCACGCTGACATCCTGATGCAGCGTGCGGTGCGTGCCATCCTGGAATGTGGCGTCGATCGCCAGAGGGTATGTGCCCGGAGTGACCTCGACATCGATACCCGCGAGAGCGAACCATGTTCTATGGTCGGCGTTGGAGAAGAATGCGACTGGATGTCCCTGCCATTTGCCCGTGACCGAGGATGCCTCACTATGCAGCGCAACTGTGATGAGGCAAGGCGCTCCATTCGTCAGCAAAGCAGGAGTGAGCTGTATCGAGTCCTGAGCGACTGCGCTGCGGCACGGGGCAAATGCTGCAAAGAGGATCGCCGAGGCGAGTGCGAAGACTTGCCGCCGCATACTGACAGGGGAAGAAAGCATGAGAACAGCCTAAGGCAAAATGAGGGAGTGCAAGGGTGCAAATCGATCTCTGTCTATGACAGGTCACTGTCGTGCAGGGAAAAGCTGAAAGAGAAGGGCGGCCCTGGACGGTGATATTCTAGGCAAAAATAGGTAGAACGAGGCTTTCAGCTTTCATGTCAAATCCAACCATCCCCGAGAACCAGCCCACATTCGAATCGATCGCCGAAGCTCCTGAAACTGCTTCCTCCACTGAGCCCACCGATGAGCCCACCGAATCGTTCGATGCGATCCTTTCGCAGTTTGAAAAGAGCCATCAGCGACGGTCTGGCGAGGGCGGACGGCAGATATCAGGCACCGTGGTTACGGTCTCGGCTGAATTCGTCTTCGTCGATATTGGCTATAAGACTGAAGGTGTTCTGCCAGTGGGCCTCTTTGAGAGCGCAAAGGAGACGATCCAGCCTGGCGACAAACTCCAGGTCTCCGTGAAGGGCCGCAACGAAGAAGGTTATTACGAACTCTCGCGGCTGAGAGTGGAGCAACCCAAGGATTGGACCGCGCTGGAGAAGGCATTTGAGGATAAGGCCGTTATCATCGGCACCGTAACGGCGGTCGTCAAAGGCGGACTCTCAGTCGACGTAGGAGTACGCGCATTTATGCCGGGTTCGCGCAGCGGCGCCCGCGACGCGGCAGAGATGGAGAAGCTGGTAGGACAGGAGATTCGTTGCCGCATCATCAAGCTCGATGCGACCGAAGAGGATGTAGTGGTAGATCGTCGCGCCGTCTCAGAGGAGGAAGACCGCTCCACGAAGGAGCGACGTTACTCCGAGATAAGTGAAGGCGACATAGTCTCCGGTACCGTCCGCAGCCTGATGGACTATGGAGCGTTCGTCGATATCGGCGGGGTGGATGGCCTGCTGCACATCAGCGACATCGCATGGAGCCGCGTCGAGAAGCCTGCCGACGTATTGACCGTGGGCCAGCAGATTGACGCGAGGGTGCTGAAGGTCGAGCCTTCGGGCAAACGTATTTCGCTTGGCATGAAGCAGCTGCAACCGCATCCGTGGGACGCAGTCGCAGCTAAGTATGCAGCTGGAGAACGCGTACGGGGCAAGGTCACGCGCGTCACCGATTTTGGAGCGTTCGTCGAACTGGAGCCGGGTATTGAGGGGATGGTTCACCTCTCCGAGATGTCGTGGGCAAAGAAGGTAAGGAAGCCCGGCGATATGGTGAAGGCGGGCGATGTGGTTGAGGTGATGATTCTCGGCGTCAACGCTGCTGAGCGCCGGATGTCTCTCGGTCTGAAGCAAACCCTCGGCGACCCATGGGCAGAAGCGCCGGAGAAGTTCATGGTGGGTTCGCAGGTGGAGGGGCCCGTGACCAGCTTCACGAAGTTCGGCGCGTTTGTGCAACTTGCCGAAGGCATCGAAGGGATGATTCACGTCAGCGAGATCAGCGCAGAGAAGCGGATTGAGCGGCCACAGGACGTACTTCGCGTCGGCCAGGTGGTGCAGGCGAAGGTGCTCGACGTTGACAAGGAAAAACGGCAGCTCAGGCTAAGCATGAAGCAGCTGGTTCCGACCGGGCTCGACGAGTACATTGCAGAACGCAAAGTCGGCGAGGTCGTCACGGGACGACTGATCGAAATCTCAGGAGATCACGGGACCGTAGAGCTGGGTGAAGGAATTCACGCAGCGGCGCGTCTGGTTTTGGAATCCGCCGCGAAGGAGCAGCCGCAGACCGGTGCCGTGGACCTCTCCTCGTTCAGCACCATGCTGGCGGCGCGGTGGAAGAGCGGTTCTTCCGCCAGTGAAGCGAAGGCAGAGCCGGTCCGCACAGGGCAGATTCGGAGTTTCCGCATCACCATGGTCGATCGCGGGGCAAAAAAGATCAAAGTGCAACTAGTGTAAGCAGTTGGCGTTGTTTGGTTTTGTTTGACCGGACTTGAGCGAAACTAAACGGTCACTCAGGTCCGTCAAAGAAACATCGGCACCTGCGATATATTAGATTCAGCATGAATTGGTCAGGCTCAAGATCGAAGGTACGCAGCTCGTGGAGGCTTGTCCTCGCACTACTGTGCATCTCTCTGGTCGTTGCCTGCGGTACGATTCAAGCAGTTCACGTCCATCCGCAGGGCGACATCTCTCATGCGGACTGCCCGCTCTGCGCCATCGCGCACGTGAGCGTGCAAGTCGCCGAACCGGCTGTGCTGTTGCATGTAGCGCCGATTGTATCGGTCGTCGAGGCGGTGGTTACGCCGAGACTGACTCAGACCCTTTCCACATTCGCACTCTTCACCCGACCCCCACCTGTTGACGTCGTTCTCGCCTAGAACCACGTTAAAAAATCAGGTTAAAACTCAAGGGGGTTGTGTATGCACACGTCGATACGGCGCGTCATCTTCGCAGCATTTGCGATTATCTTTTCGTTCGGCATCTCTGGTCTTCTGGCCCAATCGGGAAGCGGCACGGTCAACGGCATCGTTACGGATACCACAGGAGCCATCCTGCCCGGTGCGACCGTCACCATAACGAATCCAGTCAGCGGGCTTAGCAGGAGCGCCACATCGGATCAGGAAGGCCACTATCAATTTACGAACCTGCCGTTCAATCCATACCATCTTGCGGTATCGATGACAGGATTTGCGGCGTATAGCCAGGATGTTGAGGTGCGATCAACTGTACCCATTACGTTGAAGAACGCCCTGGGAATCGGCGCATCTTCAATCGTCGTCGAAGTGGATGCCGGTGGCGATCTGGTGGAAAACGACTCGACCTTCCACACGGATCTTGATCGCGGTTCGTTCGGCAAGCTTCCGCTCGAGAGTCAGTCTTCTTCGCTCAGCTCCCTGGTGACCCTGTCTTCGCCGGGAGTCGCTGCAGACTCGAACGGTCTCTTCCACGGGCTCGGCGATCACGCTTCGAACTCTTTCTCGATCGATGGCCAGCCCATCACAGACCAGCAGAGCAAAGTGTTCTCCAATCAGCTGCCGGCAAACTCAGTCCAGTCAATCGAGGTCATCTCAGGTGCGCCACCGGCGGAGTTTGGTGGCAAGACCAGCCTCGTCATCCAGGTGACGACACGATCTGGTCTGGGAGCGACAAAGCCTACCGGAAGCATCACGACCTCGTATGGCACCTTCGGATCTGCGACGGGAGCAGTTGATCTTAGCTATGGCGGCAAGACATGGGGAAATTTTATTGAGGTTGACGGCCTGAATACAGGACGCTTCCTCGACCCTCCCGAGTTCGTCGTCTTTCACGATAAGGGAAATGAGCTTAACTTCTTCGATCGCATTGATCGCCAACTGACTCCGTCAGACTCAGTTCATCTCAATCTGAACTACAGCCGTTCGTGGTTCCAGACGCCGAACGCTTACGACAACCTGAACGTCCAAAATGTTATTAGTGGCGGTGCCGGCGCGAATCCAATCTTCGGCAATGTCGGCAACACTGATCAGCGCTCGAAGATCGGCACGTTCGATATCGCTCCCAGCTACACTCACACCATCGGAAACAGCTCCGTCTTCAACTTTGGTCCATACCTTCGGAGAGATCAGTACAACTACTATCCAAGCGGCGATCCTCTTGCTGATGTGGGCCCCCCGAATCTTCAAAACCAGACCATCGCGCAGAACCGTTCGCTTACGAATGCCGGAGTCCATACCGATATCTCGTACGTGAAGGGGAACAACAACATCAAAGTCGGTGCGATGTACTCGCAGACATTCCTGCGCGAGAGCGACACACTGGGAATCGTAAGCTCGGTCTTCAATTCGCCTTGCGTAAATGCCAACAATGTCTCGCAGCCTGGGTTCACCGATCCATCTCAGTGCGCAGCAGCAGGGTTCATTTCGAACGCTCCGTCGGTTGGAGGCACCTTCAAGCCGGTGCTTCTGCCATTCGATTTAACCCGTGGTGGCGGCCAGTTCAACTTTACAGGCCACACTGATATCAAGGAGCTGGCTCTGTACGCTCAAGACCAGATTAAAGCAGGGAACTGGCTCTTCAATCTGGGGATACGTGGCGATCTATATAACGGTTTGGCGATTGCGCGTCAGGCGGAACCTCGCCTCGGCGTCTCTTACAGCATCAAGCCGACCAATACTGTGCTTCGCCTCTCGTATGCACGAACATTGGAGTCGCCGTTCAACGAAAATCTCGTGCTGTCGAGCCAGGGGTGCTTGAATGAGGTGCTCAATCCGCTCCTCGCCTGCTCGGATGCATCGGGAAATCTTCAGCCTGGATTCAAGAACGAGTTTCACGCCGGGTTGCAACAAGCCTTCGGCAAAAACCTCGTTATCAGCGGAGACTACATCTGGAAGTACACTCACAATGCATTCGATTTCAGCGTGCTCGGCAATACGCCGATTACGTTTCCAATCGATTGGCACAACTCGAAGATCCCTGGCTTCGCGCTGCGTGCCGACGTCCCCAACTTCCACAACATTTCGGCGTTTGTCGTTATGTCTTCGGTTGCTGCACGCTTCTTTCCGCCGCAGGTTGCTGGTGCAGGCGCTACCGTGGGAGGAAGCGGATTTCCTTTCCGCATCGATCACGACGAAAAGTATAACCAGACCACGCACGTGCAGTACCAGGTGCCGGGAAAGCTGGGCCCGTGGATTGGCTTCAACTGGCGGTTTGACAGCGGTCTCACCGCAGGCTCCGTGCCCTGCTACAACGTCACTGATCCAAATAGCTCGTGCAACCCGGCCAATGGAGGCGCGTCGATCACGATCAACGGACAGCCGGGAATTAATCTGAGCGGCCTGACTGCCGATCAGCAATTTCAAGCAGGTCTTGCATGCAATGGCATCAAGGCTACTCCCTTCGCCGCTATCCCCGGAGACCAGTGCCTGGCTTCGCAGCTAACTTCAAAGCTGGTTTCGATACCGGCACCGGGTACGGAGAATGATGACAAGAACCCTCCACGTATTGCGGAGCGCAGCCTCTTCGATGCGTCGGTCGGTGAGGAGAATCTGTTCAACACGGAAAAATATAAGTGGAGCCTGCGTCTGACAGCCGTAAACATCACCAACAAATACGCGCTGTATAACTTCCTCTCCACCTTCAGCGGCACGCACTACGTTACACCGCGTGCTCTGACGGCTGAGCTTGGTTTCCACTTCTAACCGAACTATTGGCAAACGAGCGCAGGCAGCAGGGTTAGTCCTGCTGCCTGTACTTGTTGGTCACTACAGCGGAGGCGCTCAGTTGTAGCGAGGAAGGGCGATCGTATTAAGTTGTTGCCATATCTCGTGATCGACGGGGACGCCCAGGCGCATATTCTCTTCACGCAGCAGTAGAGTCTGTTCCCCAGGGTAGCGAACAGGTTTAGCTGGGTCTGCCGGCGTCGCTTCGCGCAACGACTGCAAAACTCCTTCGGCAATTTGGTTTAGTTCTTGAGTTCCGGCGACAGAGCCTGGATCAATAGCAAGAAATATCTGCGACATTCCCGTCTCGCGGAGAGGGTCGAGCGGAATTTGATGGGTTGCACGACCGCCGGAGAGCATCGCAGCCAGCATGTCGAGCACAAGTGATAATCCGGAGCCCTTCCAATAACCGACGGGCAGCGCGCGCTGCGATGCTTCGATACCTGCGGCATCTTTCGTCAGATTGCCCGCTGCATCGAACCCTCCATCGACAGGCAGCGGCTGACCGCGTTTGCTGTAGGCAGTAAGTGTTCCGTAAGAAAACTGCGACATCGCCATGTCCAACACCACATGACCGTTATAGCGAGGGATGGCGATCACCAGCGGATTGTTGCCCAGCGTAGGTGTGGTGGCTCCCCACGCGGGCAGATTCGCCAGCGTATTGGTCCAGCAAATCGCGAACAGACCCTGCTCGGCAGCCTGCCAGCCATAACTACCACCGCGCATCCAATGATTTGTGTTGGCAAGCGCTACGCCGCCGATACCATGTTGTTTTGCAAGCTCTATCGCTCGCTGCATGGAATCTTTCGCATTGAGGTTGCCGACTCCGTGACGGCCGTCCCAACGCTCAATCGCCCCTAGGCCACCGGTCTTTAACCGGCTCGGCACTAACATCGACGCTGCCGTTCGCGATCGATTCGACGAAGCGAGGAAACCTATTGAGGCCGTGGGTGTAGACGCCGTCGCGTGTCGTCTCGGCAAAGAGTCTTGCACAGTCAGCAGCGCGTCGGTCTCTAAGACCAAGATGCAGCATGGCACGGTGCAGAGCGTCGTAGAGATCGCTAAAGGGAACTCGCAGCATGAATCCAGTGTAGAGCGAACCAGTCTGCGAGGAGCCTCGAAAATCCTACTGCTTGCCAGCCTTGAAGTCTGCGAACGCTTCCTTCGAGTGCTCAAAAGCCTTCGTAGAATACTCATGCGCCTGCCTGGAAAGCTCGTGCGCGGTGAGATGATCGCCTTTGCCGTGAGCTGTTGCAGCAGCCTGATGAGCATGTATCGCCTTGTTGTGATATTCGGCAGCGCGATCGTGTGGACTTTGCGGCATGGTGTTCTCCTGTCTTTTTTGATGCAATCTATCGCAAAGCAGCTACCTGCCCATCCATCCGCCATCGACAGTCAGCACGGTGCCGGTGACGTAGTCGCTCGCCGGCGAACTGAGAAACAGCGCAGCTCCCGCAAGATCCTGCGGCTGGCCCCAGCGCGCAGCCGGAATGCGCTCGAGTATCTGCCGGTTGCGTGTCTCGTCCGCCTGCAGCGCCTCAGTGTTGGTCGTTGCAAAGTAGCCAGGAGCGATAGCATTAACCTGTATCCCCTTCGGCGCCCACTCGTTCGCAAGAGCCTTGGTGAGTTGAGCAACTCCACCTTTACTTGCAGCGTAAGCTGGCACGCGAATACCACCCTGAAAGCTCAGCAGCGACGCGATGTTGACGATCTTGCCGCAGTTCATGCCGATTCCCCCACGCGGAATCATATCGCGCGCTACAAGCTGCGAGAGTTGAAAGACGCTCGTCAGGTTGACTTGCAGAACCTGTTGCCAGTCTGCGAGCGTCACCTCTTCCGCAGCCGCGCGCAGAATCGTACCGGCGTTATTAATCAGAATGTCCACGCGTCCGAACTTCTCTTTGACCTGGGAGAAGAGGTCATCGGCTCCCGTGGTAGACGACAGGTCAGCACGAAAGGCTGCAGCGTCCCCGCCAATCGACGCCGCAGTTTCAGTAGCGGCTCGACGGTTGCCGTGGCATGCGACTATGGCGCCGGCCTGCGCGAGCGCCATGGCAATCGCTGCACCAAGACCACTGGCAGAGCCAGTAACCATGGCTACTTTGTTATCAATACGGAAGCTGTCGAGGACGTTCGCTGGCATAGTGGGCATCGTTAGCTCAATGTACGTCGTCAGCCGAAGTCAAGCAACTCCAGCCCCTTCGCAGCCGTGCCTACCTTGAGGACGAGACCAACTAGCCCTTAACAGAACCCTCAGCCGAGATCAGTATGAAGGTGACACTCGTCTCAGTGCTGCGTCTATGCGGAGTCCCCCGAGAAATCACCAGCATGTCACCCTTGTGCAACGTCAACGAAGTAGCGCCTTCCGACGCCGGTGCCAGCCACTCTCCCGGCTTGGTAGTGCGTGCATCTTTCGGCGTCCCTCCCAGCTCGTAGACGGTCGTTCCCTCAAGAATCTGAAAGATGTGATCACGTCCCTCGTGGTACTCGAACTCCTTGGCGCTCTTCTTCTCTTCGGTAGTCATCACGATCGTAAGAGGCACCGCTTTCGAGGAGAAGAGGTTGTCATTGCCGGGCGTCGCCTGGAGCGTCTTCATCGCATCGGTAAGCTTGCCAGACGTGAACATCTGAAACGGCTCCGGCGTCGTGGCCTGCGCGCCATTCGAATCAGCGCTCGAAGCGAAAAGAATCTTCTCCGTAAGCGGAAGACCAATCGCGGCGGCAAGCGGCGCCGTCCGTAAGAAGTTGCGGCGAGTCTGATCTGTGCTCATTGCGAAAGTGAACCACATTCCCTCACGTTCTGCAAAGAAAACCAGCTTCGGCCAGATGTACCAGCAAAAGAGAAAGTTTCGATGGCTATACTGAAAAGCAGGTTTTCGAAGGAGAGTCCTAATGCGGCTTTACCAGATGGCGGACGCAGTACGGTACGGGTTGATGAACACCGAAGAGTTGCGCGAGACGTTTCTTCTTGAGGGAATGTTTGAGCCTGGAGAGATCGAGTTTGCCTATGTTGATGTTGACCGTACCGTCATCGGATCGGCAGTGCCGGTCAGCGAAAAACTGCAACTGGAGACTGAGCCAGAGTTACGAGCAGAGTATTTTCTTGAACGACGCGAGCTTGGAGTCTTCAATGTCGGCGGTGCCGGTTCGGTGCTCGTCGACGGCAAGAGCTTCGACATGGACAAACTCGACTGTCTGTATGTAGGGCGAGGCAGTCGCTCCGTCACCTTTTCGAGCAAAAACGGAGCCAACCCCGCTTACTTCTACCTCCTCAGTTATCCGGCTCATGCGGAGTACCCCACGGCGCCGGCGAAGTTCGCCGACCTGAAGGGGCTCGAACTGGGCAGCCTCGAAACCTGTAATAAGCGCACCATCTACAAAGCCATCTATCGCGATGGAATTAAAAGCTGCCAGTTGGTCATGGGATTTACCCTGCTCGCAACCGGCAGTAACTGGAATACGATGCCGGCACACACGCACATGCGCCGCAGCGAGGTCTACTTCTACTTTGATGTCGATCCAGCGCATCGCGTGATGCACCTGATGGGGCCTCCGGATGCGACAAGTCATTTGGTGGTTGCGGATAAAGAAGTGGTCGTGTCGCCTGGTTGGTCGATCCACGCTGGTGTCGGTACAAAGAACTATGGCTTCTGCTGGGGTATGGGCGGGGAAAACCAAGCGTATGACGATATGGATCCCGTTGCGATTGCTGAGTTGAGATAAAAAAAATAAGAGAGATCTTCTAAAACCAAAGCCTCGAAGGGAAGGGTTGCAAGTGACGAAAGCTGCGAGTGACGCGAAGGATCTTGTGATCCGATCGAAAGATCAATCGAAGTGGGACCTCGTTAGTCTGGGCGAGGTGATGTTGCGACTCGATCCAGGCGATGTACGAGTGGCGACGACGCGCCAGTTCAACGTGTGGGAGGGCGGCGGAGAGTACAACGTCGCTCGCGGTCTACGACGATGCTTCGGCCTGAAGACTGCCATCGTGACTGCGTTGGCGGACAATCCCGTCGGGCGGCTGCTCGAAGATCTTATGTTGCAGGGCGGCGTCGATCAGTCACATCTTGTGTGGACCAAATATGACGGTGTAGGCCGAACGACGCGCAATGGATTGAACTTTACAGAGCGTGGGTTCGGCGTTCGCGCGGCTTTGGGTTGTTCCGATCGCGGACATACGGCAGTAAGCCAGCTGAAGCCAGGTCAAATCGACTGGGATCAGATCTTCGGCAAAGTGGGTTCGCGTTGGTTTCACACCGGCGGCATCTTCTGCGCGTTGAGCGAGACAACTCCTGAGGTCGCGAAGGAAGCGATGGTCGCCGCACGCAAGCACGGCACAATCATCAGCTACGACCTGAACTATCGCGACTCGCTGTGGAAGTCGATAGGTGGCAAGGCGCGCGCTACTGAAGTAAACCGAGAGCTGGCATCGTACGTTGATGTCATGATCGGTAACGAAGAGGACTTTACCGCAGCGCTGGGGTTTGAGATTGAAGGCATAGGAGACCATCTCGCCGAACTGGATTCGGGCAGCTTTCGCAGAATGATCGAGAAGGCCGTTGCAACATTTCCCAACTTCAAAGTAGTAGCTACGACACTCCGTCACGCGAAGACGGCCACGGTGAACGACTGGGGCGCGGTCTGCTACTACAAAGGCGAGTTTCACGAGGCAAGGCCGATGCCTGATCTCGAGATATTCGACCGCGTCGGTGGCGGAGATTCGTTTGCTTCGGGACTGATCTACGGTTTCCTGAACGACAAAGGCGCAGACTGGGCCGTCAACTGTGGCTGCGCTCACGGTGCGCTGGCCATGACGACGCCGGGTGACACAACAATGGCAACCTTCGACGAGGTCGAGCGAATTATGAAGGGCGGAGGAGCCCGCGTGCAGCGATAACAAGAAACATAAAGACGGGGAGCGTTTGATGGAGAAGATTGCGGTATTGAAGGCGTTGCGAGAGATCGGTCTGGTTCCGGTATTGCGAGCGGAGTCGGTCGAGAAAGCCATGGCACTTGCGGGAGCCATCGCCGATGGTGGAGTCACAGTTCTCGAAGTCACCATGACAGTCCCCGGCGCAATTCAGGTGATGCGGAAGCTCGCCGAGCAGCGCCCCGACATCCTGATCGGCGCAGGAACCGTGCTCGATGCGGAGACGGCGCGAATGTGCATCCTCGAGGGAGCGCAGTTTGTCGTCAGCCCCGCGCTAAACCTCGGCACGATTGAGATGTGTCACCGCTACTCCATCGCTGTGCTGCCGGGTGCCCTGACTCCGACCGAAATAGTGACGGCGTGGCAGGCCGGAGCCGACGTTGTCAAAATATTCCCAGCCAGCGCAATGGGAGGAGCGAAGTATCTGACCGCACTCAAGGGGCCTCTCCCGCAGGTCGACATGATTCCGACAGGTGGCGTCTCCTTGGCGACCGCGAAGGAGTTTCTCGAGGCGGGTGCATTTGCCCTCGGAGTCGGCTCAGACCTGGTCAACGCCAAAGCGATGGCCGAAGGGAAGCCGGAGATCGTGACCGAGAACGCGAAGAAATATCTCGGAATCGTGAAAGAGTTCTACTACTCCAGGAAGAAAAAATAGAACGAAAGAAAACCTGAAAAATAAAATTCAAAAAAGTGGCATATTTTCAGCGTCAGAAAAGTGCCAGCTAACTCAACACAATTACCACGCATTCCACCACAACTTCACCACGATTTACCACCACGTTGCACTCATAATTCTGAAAAACCCCTGCAAAAAGCCACTTTCGTTGTACAGAATTAAAACCTAAAGCTCTTCGGCCGAGTAACCCACAAAAGCGGTTGACGAATCGGGAAGGTGCGCTGGAGGTCCGGAATCGCAGGGTCAGGATTCAAGTTCTTCCATAGCTCAGCATACTCGGGCCGGTTATAAGCGCGTGCCGCGAAGAGCAAACTCGGCGGCCGGATGGGAAGATTATTAAAGTGCTCCGCATCAGCTCGATACGGCCACGCACCACGATTGAGAATATAAGGAAAGAGTCGCGCAAGAACTGTGCGCATGCCAGGTCCATCCTGTAGTTCAAAGTCCCACACACTCTCAAAACGACTGGAAAGAAGAACGCAGACGCCCGCGAATATATCAAGATTGAAGAGCGTGTTGCGATAAGGATTCGGCGTAGTCAGCTCGTGAGGAAACGTACCATCAGCCAAAATCTGGGCGCGAATGGAGCTGGATTTGTACTGATGACGGAGCGCAGTAAGTGGAGCATCATCAGCAACCTGTGTCAGGTAGGCGATAGCAGCTGCCTGCAGAAGCCATGACGTCCCATGATGACTCTTGTTATCGCGAGCAAGACCAGCAAGACGCGAGTTGTTGAGCCAGTCAAAGTATTCGGCGAGCCACTTCTTGAGAGCGGCGCGATCCTGCTCGGTAAGGGCCTCTGAGTTATTCAAGAAGAAGAAGCATTGAACAACCTCTGCCAGGTGCACCGCTTCGACAACACCTTCGAAACGGCCAGTCTTCATAGGGCGGATGGTCTGCCCGTAGAGAAGATTCGGGGCCATGCGGGTCTCAGGATTGATGAACCATGCTCGTAGATGAGTGACAGCTTGCTGAGCGTAGCGTGGCTCGTTTGTCAAGACAAAGGCCGCCGTCAATGCCGGAACACAGATGCTGAAGTTTAGTAAAGCGTCTCGGTGAGCTGTGAAGGCGTCTGGGTTTGGCGAGCCAGTGTGAGCAATAAAAGATCCGATGGGGCTGGATGGATCGGGCCAATAATCTTCGGCTTCAGAGTAAAAGTCGTGAGGCGTACCTGGGCTGCGCGGACAGGGAAGTGTCGTGAGCGGAGTTGGTGATTGTGTAAGGAAATGTGTGGCCGCCTGGAGGATGCGGTCGTGGTCGATGGCGGCAACGTCGGGACGAGAAGTGGGTTTGGTTTGAGACAGAGCAAGGTGTGGAGTGAAGAGAAGCGTGGCGGCTTGTGAGCAGAAGGTGCGACGGTTGGTTGCCATAGGATTGAGGCTTGTGCCGGAAGAGTATCACGAGGAAGTGGACAGATGTCAGTGAGTTGGGTGCAGCCGAGTCATTGGCCTGACGGATAGAATTGTGAGGAAATGCGAACTTGGTTACATGGGGCGGTTCTGGCAGTTGGGCTGACGTTTAGTGCTTCGCGAGCGTGTGCCGTTGAGCGTCCGGTGCAGGTTTGTATTCACGACGAGCGTGGGTTGCCGGTCGCTGGTGCGAGTGTGGAGGTACAGGGAAATCCATCACCGGTTGCTGTGAGCGATTCCAACGGATGCGTGACCGTGAGGGCTGATTCGCTAGCGATACTGGAGATTACAAAGTATGGGTTCCGCAGCGCAATGCAGGCTTTGGGAGATGAAAATTCAGTGCTCGTGGTGATGCAGGTGGCTGGAGGGGTGGAGGAGATTGAAGTGACGGCTGCGCGGGCTCCGTTGGCACTGGAAGCAAGCGCAAGCAGCGTTCGGACGATGACGGGGGAGGAGTTGCGTGAGGCTCCGGGGTTTACGCTGGATGATCGGCTGAGACAGGTCGCGGGGTTTCAGCTGTTTCGGCGAACGAGTTCTTGGGTGGCGAATCCGACGACGGAGGGGACTACGCTGCGGGGGTTGGGTTCGACTGCTGCCAGCCGCACGCTGGTGCTGAGTGACCAGGTGCCGTTGAACGATGCGTATGGCGGGTGGATTCACTGGAGTGAGATTCCTGCGTTGGCCGTGCGCGATGTGGAACTGATGCGCGGAGGAGCCTCGGATCTTTATGGTTCGAGTGCGATTGGCGGCGTGATCGATGTTGTTCCGGTGGTTCCGAAGAGTTTTGATTATGGATTGAATGTGGCAGGGGGGAGTGAGGATACCTCGATTGCGGATGGGTTGCTGACTGCAGGGGGGAAGGGATGGAGTGGGTTGGCGGCGAGCAGCCTGTTTCGGACAGATGGGTATATCTTGACGGCTCCGGAGCTTCGCGGGCCGGTGGATGTGCCTTCCAATGTGCATTCGCAGAGTGGAAGAGTAGAGTTGCGTCGGGCCCTGGGCGTTGATGGTGATGCGTTTGTGCGGGGCAATGTGTTGAATGAGGCGCGAAGCAATGGGACGCCCCTGCAGACGAATGGAGCGCGGATCTGGCGGTATGTCGCGGGGAGCGATTGGTCTGCCGGCGATGCGGGAAGATTTCTGGTTCGGTTCTATGGGACCGATCAGAGCTATCGGCAGAGTTTTTCTGTGATCAATTCGACGCGAACTTCAGAAAGACTGACTGCATTTCATGTTGATCCATCGCAGCAGGTGGGTGGGGCGGTGCAGTGGGCTCGGAGCTATCGGCAGTGGACCGTGGTGGCGGGTGGGGATGTGCTGGATAATCGCGGGACCGACCTGGAGCAGATCTCCGAGGTGAGTTTGAGCGCGCGGCAGCGGGGTGAGGGCATCTACGGCGAGGTGTTGTGGCAGCCGGCGACGTGGTCGATTGCGTTCTCTTCGCGGTTCGATCACTTTGGGAGCTTCGATGCGCGGCAGAGCGGAGGAACGCCACAGCCGCTGCCGAGCATCAGCGAGAATGTCTTTGACCCGCGGCTTGGAGTGGTGAAGAAGATAAGTTCCGCGTTGTCCCTGACCGGGTCGGGGTTCCGCGCGTTTCGTGGGCCGACGATGAATGAACTTTATCGGCAGGGGCAGGTGGGGCAGCAGATTACGCTGGCGAATCCTGGTTTGCGATCGGAGCGGGCGACGGGGTTTGAGTTTGGCGCGCTGGGGACGGTGGGGAGGCTGGGGTCGCTGCGGGGGAGCTACTTCTGGACACAGGTGAACCGGCCGGTGGCGGCGGTGACGCTGAGCTCAACGCCTACCTCGACGCTGCTGATGCGGGAGAACCTGGGGCAGCTGACGAGCAAGGGGCTGACGGCGGAGTGGGAGATGCCGCTGGCGCCATGGGTCAGCGTGATCGGCGGGTATCAGCTGGCGTTTTCTACGGTGACGAAGTTCCAGGCCGATCCTACGCTGGTGGGGAAGTGGACTCCGCAGGTGCCGCGAAATTTGGCGACGGTGCAGATTCGTTTTGCGCAGCCGCGGTGGGGAGTGTTAAGTGTTGCTCTGCGGACGAGCGGGCACCAGTTTGATGATTCGGCGAACCAGTTTCGGCTGGCGGGGTATGGGCAGGTGGATGTGCATGGCGAGCACTCGTTCCGGGAGCGCTGGCGGATCTATCTGCAGGTGCAGAATCTGCTAAACCAGCCGGTGGAGGCGGGGCGGACTCCGTTGCTGACGCTGGGGTCGCCGATTACTGTGACCGGCGGGGTCAGGCTGTCGCGATAAGGTACCCCTCCCCCACCCCGGTAGTGTCCTAATTTGAACTTCAGGCCGGGAGGCTGGCATTGATCGCGCTCCTGATCCAATCGGATACGGTCTGTTTGGTGGACTTGGCTGCGGACTCCACGCGCTTGATATTCTCAGCGTCTAGGCGTACCTGAATGGCCTTGGCTTTGGCAGCTCCCTTTGGCATCTTGGGGCGTCCCACTGGACGGGGTTTAGGCTGTCTGGGCATTGCGAAACTCCTCTAGGATTGCCACCCGCACGGCGGTCTCAGGCGAGACAGCAGGTGGAACATGTAAGACGGTTACATGCCGTCTTGGATTGTCTGGGTCATCTGTATCGTGTGCCCACGCATAGACCTTATCGGTATCAGGATGGCCCTTGAGGTGGAAGACCTCAACTATCCCCTTCCAGACGGTCTTACCGTCAAAGGTACGTTTGCCATGAATCCCTCACTGCAATTACTGTATTACAAATACACAGTATAAGTCAATGGTTTTTGTGGTACATTTATACAACTATGTTGAGATATTGGCCTCTGCTCGCTATCGTCGTGATGCTCGCTGGAATCATTGGTGTGTCCCAATATGCAGAATCCGCCAAGCAGCATTGCGAAGAAAGCGCAAAACAAACTAAGGCGGCTACGGTCGCTAAAAGCGATGATGGCAAGGCCAACGACAATACAGACAAGCCCTGTGAGCCTCCAATATGGGCCAAGTACGTCACGTTCCCGGAGGGTGTCGGCGCTTGGGCGGTAATTATCACGTTGTTTGTAATAGCTTGGCAATCTATCGAAACCCGTACGGCAGCTCAAGCTGCTGCCTTGAGTGCTCAGGCACAAATGGATGCCGATAGGGCGTGGATAACATCGAACGCCATTGGCAATCCGATCCAACCACTGAACACTCCGAACTATACCCCCGGCGTTGTATATCGAATTGAAGTGGGTGGTAACTCCCCTGCTAAAATAGTGAGGGAACGATTTCGCTGCCGAATGGTGCCAGCGATTGCTCGAAACAATCCCATCAAGCCATTGCTTGAGGAGGCTCCAACCTTCCTCTCGGAAGAGGGAATGTTCCCTGCAAACGTTGTGCGTCTCGCTGGGTCTAAGTACGATATTTCGGTCAACCTTGAATCCGGGCCACTCAGTAGCGTGGAATGGGACGATTTGTGTAACGGGAAGAAAGTTCTTTGCGCCTACGGATGCATTGAATATGAGGATATTTTCAAGCGTCCGCGTTATACGCGAGTTTGCTGTATTTACCATTTTGGACTTGGGGGAGTGTTCGCAAGTCCTGATGGGACAATACTCAACTCTCCCGGATTTCGCTTGGGTGGCCCGATAGCTTACAACGAATACAGCTAGCCCGACCACCAAAACCGAAAGCAAATTTGGACACCACCTGGACTTCGGTAGAGAGACGGCAGGAAAGTCCCATTTTCGAGAGGTGTGCGCTCGAAAGTCTTGATTTCAAGGAACATGCGTTAAGCAAGAGCCCCGAAGACTTCGGGGCTCTTTTTCTTTTGCTCTGTTTTAATTATAGCGGATTCGAGCGGGGTTTCTGCCAATTGCATGTGCCTGAATCGAAACAAGTTGACCTGGGGGAGGGCTTGACAAGATTTGGTGTTGGCGTTTTTCCACAGGCGGGTCTCCTTAGCTTGCGAAGAGCTGCCGGTTGGGTGTGATCTCTCGTTGGTTGGCCTTCGAGGTCATCTGGTTTTTGCGGCGGCGCTTGTCGCCGAGGCGGCCGTAGGTGGTCTCTAGAAGCTTGTGCAGTTTGGCTGCTGCTCCGGAGAATGCGGTTTCGATGTTGGGGGATTCTTCGGAGACGATGAGGGAGCGGTGGTGTTTGGGACGGGCTTCGAGGACACAGCGTTTTTCTCCCCGGTTGGTGACTCGGTTGGTCTGGCCGGTGAGGTGAACCTCGACGCGAGTGAGATAGGGATCGAATCTGCGAAGGACGTCGAGGATGTAGGCTCCGATGGAATCGGAGAGTTTGTTTTCGATTGAGATCGTGCTGTCACTGTTGATCTGTACGTGCATGGACTCTCCTTCTACTGCTGGTGTTTTAAGATGCTGGGGAGTTGCGTGGAGTGGTCAGAAAAAAGGGGAGTTTGCTGCGGAGATTTTTCCCGAAAGTGGGCAGAAATTGCTGAAAGTGAAGGGAATCGCTGGGTAGAGGTGGGTGCGATGTCGTATGCTCGTGGTCATGCTAATGAAGAAGGTATTTTGTGCTGGAGTTGCGCTTGGTTTTGCGCTTTCGATTGGGGTAGTTGGATACGCGCAGGTGAAGGATGGGGTGGTGTTGCCGTCGGCGACGGGCGAGCAAACGGAGACGGACGAATATACGCGGTATGAGTTGCTGGCTCCGGAGACGGCGAGCTTCAAGATTTACTACGAGGTGACGGCGACTACGGCGGGGGCGAAGTTTTTCTATAACCCGATTCGCAAGGGCAGTGTCGCGAGTGATGAGAGTGTGTTCGATGCGATGACAGGAAAGCCGCTTGAGTTTGCGGTGGTTCACGGTGCGGACGCGAAGAAGGATCCGCTGATGGCGAAGGCGGATGAGGGGACCGATTACATCAGGGTGACGCTGGCGCGTGCGGTGCCGGAGAACGGGCAGGGCCGCGTGGTGATTGTGAAGACGTACAAGGATGCGAAGAGCTATTACAGCGAGGGGAAGACGATTGTGTTCAATCGGCCGCTGGGGATCAAGCGGAACAAGGTGGTGTTGCCGGCGGGGTATGAGGTGGTGGGGTTGACGGTGCCGTCGCAGATACGGACGGAGGAGGATGGAAGGATTGCGATTAGTTTTCTTCATGCGGGCAGTGGCGAGGCTCCGCTGGTGTTGAAGGCGGTGAAGGACGCGCAGCCGGGCGCGTTGCCGAAGGCTTTGACGAAGGAGAAGAGCTGGGAGTCGCCGTTTGAAGGCGAGGTGGAGCGGGAGCGGTTGTCGGAGCGTGCGTACCAGGACCGCGATATTGTTTATTTTTTGCAGCAGCCGGAGACGCATGCGTTCAGCCTGTATCACGATTACACGGAGAGGCGTGCGGGGATTAGTGGATATGCGAATGTGGTGCGGACGGGAAGTGTGGCTAGTAATCCTTCGGCTTATGTGCTGGATACGGGTGAGAAGCTGAAGACGCAGGAGATGAGTGGGGCGGAGATGATCGCTTCGAAGATTAATACGGGTGAGACGGTGGACCCGAAGGACAGGGTGGTGGTGATTCCGTTTCCTGCGCCGGTGAAGGCGGGCGAGACGCTGCGGCTGCGGATTGCGGAGACGTATACGGCTCCGGTGAGCTATAGGCTGGATGGGGATGAACTGGTGTTCGATCGTAGTTTGGGGCGGCCAAGGAATGCGGTGGTGCTGCCGAGTGGGTGGTACTGCACGGAGAGCGCCGCTCCTACGACGGTGACGCAGCTGCCGGATGGACGGGTGAAGCTGGATTACTGGGATGATCGGGCGGAGGCGGTGGATGTCTTGCTGAAGGGGAAGCGGCGGGTGGAGTGAGTTTTGATGATCGCAGACGGGAAGGTTTGCGAGACAAAGACGAAATGCGGGGATCTCTCGATCGGCTCTAAAGCTGCGGACTACGACTGAGGTGGCGGCGACGTCAAGATGATCGAATGATTTGCTGGGGGTGTAGGACGTGTTGAGCTGCGTCGTCATGTCGATGATGAAGCCGCCGGCGTAAGTGCCGTTCGCGTCAAGACGATACTCCTGAATGAACTGCCGGTCGCCAGGGATCGAGGAGGCGGACCCGGATGGGGGAGCGTTGGGGTCGACGATGTCGAGGGTGCCGGCGGCGAGGGAGAGGTGATAGTTCACCTTGCCCTTGATTGTGTAGCCACTTTTTGTCTTTTCGACGGAGTAAGACGCTTTGCCCGAAGTTTTGCCGTGCGATGTAATGGTGAAGTTGTTTTGAGCGACAGCAGAGAGTGTTGTGAGGGCAAGACAAAACGCAAAAGTACGGACAACCATCTTCTATGAAACCTCCAGGCAAGGGAATAGTTTAGTGCAGTGAGAGGTGAATGGGGAAGGGTTCGAAGTCAGGCTTTGAGGGCTGCGTCAATTAGGGCCTGGGCTTCGGTCTGGATTTGTTTCAGGTGGTCTTTGCCTTGGAAGGATTCGGCGTAGATCTTGTAGACGTCTTCGGTGCCGGAGGGGCGGGCGGCGAACCAGCCGTTTTCGGTTGTTACCTTGAGGCCGCCGATTGCGGCGTGGTTGCCGGGGGCTTCGGTGAGGATGGCGGTGATGGGTTCGCCCGCTAGCTCTTTTGCGGTGACCTGCGCGGGGGAGAGTTTGGCTAGCTTTGCTTTTTGGTCTTTGGTGGCTGCGGCGTCGATGCGCTCGTAGACGGGGTTCCCGTATTTTTCTGTCAGCTCGGTGTAGAGTTGGCCGGGATCTTTGCCGGTGACGGCGGTCATCTCGGCGGCTAGCAGGCCGGGGATGAGGCCGTCTTTGTCGGTGGTCCAGACCTGGCCGTTGCGACGGAGGAAGGTGGCGCCGGCGGACTCTTCTCCTACGAAGCCCAAGGTGCCGTCGATGAGGCCTTCGACGAACCATTTGAAACCTACGGGGACTTCGAGCATTGGGCGGCTGAGGCCCTTGGCTACGCGGTCGATGATGCTGGAGGAGACGAGGGTTTTGCCGATGCCGACGCTCGGGTTCCACTGCGGGCGATGGGTGAAGAGGTACTGGATGCAGACGGCGAGGTAGTGGTTGGGGTTGAGGAGGCCGGTGGTGCGGGTGACGATGCCGTGACGGTCGTGGTCGGTGTCGGCGGCGAAGGCTACATCGTACTTTTCTTTGTTGGCGATCATGCTGGCCATGGCGTCGGGGCTGGAGCAGTCCATGCGGATGCGGCCGTCCCAGTCGCAGGTCATGAAGCGGAAGGTGGCGTCGACGTTGGGGTTGAGGATTTGTAACGATGGCAGGTACTTTTCGGCGATGCGAGGCCAGTAGTGGACGCCGGCTCCGCCGAGCGGATCGACGGCTAGTTTTAGTGTGGTATTTGCGAGGGGTTCGAAGTCGATGACGCTGCCGAGATCGTTGACGTAGGCGGTGATGTAGTCGTGGCGGTGGGTGGTGGAGGCGGCGAGGGCTTTGGCGTAGGGGATTTTTTTTACGGCGGTGAGATTGGCGGCGATGATCTCGTTGGCGCGGCTCTCGATCCATTTGGTGGCGTTGGTGTCGGCGGGGCCGCCGTTGGGTGGGTTGTACTTGAAGCCGCCGTCTTCGGGTGGGTTGTGGGAGGGGGTGATGACGATGCCGTCGGCGAGGTTGATCTTGCGGCCGCGGTTGTAGGTGAGGATGGCGTGGGAGAGCGCGGGGGTGGGGGTGTAGGCGGGGGCTTTGCTTCCATTGGCGCCGTCGACCATGACTTCGATGTTGTTGGCGGCGAGGACCTCGAGCGCGGTGGCGAAGGCTGGCTCGGAGAGAGCGTGGGTGTCTTGCGCGAGGAAGAGCGGGCCGGTGATGGATTCGTCGCGGCGATAGTCGCAGATGGCCTGGGTGATGGCGGCGATGTGGTCTTCGTTGAAGGCGGCGTTGAGGGCGCTGCCGCGATGGCCGGAGGTTCCGAAGGCTACGCGCTGGGTGGGGATGGCCGGGTCGGGATGGAGGGTGTAATACGCGGTGAGGAGGCGGGGGAGATTGACCAGGTTTGCGAGGAGCGGCGGTTGGCCGGGCTGATTGGGGGTTGAGATTGGGCTGCTGGTCATGCTGCGGTGTTCCTCGTGGAGTGGTGTCGGTGGTTAGCGTTCTATGGGCCACTATATGGGATGCGGTTGTGGGAGGGAATGAGGGGAGTTGGGAATGATGCTTGTGTTTTGGCTTTGGTTAGCCTAAAACGGGAGTGCTCCCAGTTTTCGGTTCCAAATTGGAACAACGCAGGGTTAGTTCAATACTGCCGGAGACGTGCACCGTAGAGTTTTGATCGTTGAAGGAATGGGCTGGTCTGTTGCTGCGCAGCGTTGGCGTGGTGCGGGCTGTCCTTTGAGGGATTGGATGGGCCTGGTTCGTCGGAGATTTCTGGTTGGGGTGGGGCTTGCGGGGTTGTGGGCTGCGGCTTCGACGGCGTTTGCGGTGGAGGCGACGCTGGTTGCCGATGCGCATGTGAACAGTGCACGGCCAACGGTGAACAGCGGCGCGATCTCGAATTTAAATGTGGGCGGCGGGTATACGGCGCTACTGCAGTTCGATCTGTCGACGCTGCCGGCGGGTACGACTGCGGCGCAGGTCTCGCGGGCGACGCTGAGGCTGTATTGCAATCGTGCGGATACGGCTGGGCTAGTGACGGTGCAGCCGGTGGGTGGGGTGTGGGGGGAGTACAGTGTGACGTTTGCGACGCTGCCTTCGCTGGGTGCGGCGGCGCAGGTGGTTTCGGTGGGGCAGGCTGGGGCTTATGTGGCGGTGGATGTGACGGCGCTGGTGCAGGGGTGGGTGGGGGCTCCGGCGACGAATAATGGAGTGGCGCTGACGGCGGGGAGTGCGGTGGTGCAGTTCGATAGTAAGGAGAATGACCTGACCGGACATGCGGCGGTGTTGGATGTGGCGCTGGCTTCGACGGGTTCGGGTGGGAGTGGGCAGACTGGGCCGGCGGGACCGCAGGGGCCAGTGGGACCTGCGGGGCCTGTGGGGGCAACTGGATCTCTGTGCAGGGCCGGTGCAACGGGACCTGCTGGTGCAACGGGACCTGCTGGGTTGACAGGTGCTGTTGGGCCTGCTGGGGCAGCCGGTGCTGCGGGACCGCAGGGTTTAGAAGGGCCAGCCGGAGTGGCGGGGTTGAACTATCAGGGAGCCTATGCTGCGGGGGTGAGTTATGCGCTGCATGATGTGGTGTCGTTTGCGGGATCGAGCTATGTCTCGCTGATTGCGGGGAATGAGGCGAATACTCCGGGAGTGACGACGGAGTGGGCCGTGCTGGCGCAGGGTGGGGTGGGTGGCTCGGGGAGCGGAGTCGGGGTGGCTTACCAGGGGACGTATAACTCCGGGGCCAGCTATGGGCTGAACGATATTGTTTCGTTCCAGGGGTCGAGCTATATCTCGCTGGTTGCGGGGAATGTAGGGAATCCTCCGTCGTCGAGCGTGGGGCAATGGGGCGTGTTGTCTTTGGGCGCAGTGGGGATTCAGGGGCCGCAGGGGTTGACGGGTGCGACGGGGCCACCGGGTTTGACCGGGCCGGCGGGAGCGACGGGGGTGGCTGGGCCGGTTGGTCCTACGGGTCTGCCGGGGACGCCTGGATTGGTGTATCAGGGGAGCTATTCTTCGACGACGAACTATGCGCTGGGGGATGTTGTGCTGTTTCAGGGGACGAGCTACACGTCGCTGCTGGGCGGCAATATTGGGAGTACACCGAGTGACAGTCCGGGGCAGTGGGGAGTGCTGTCGCCGCAGGGGCCGACAGGGAGCTGACGGGTGCGCAGGGGCCGCAGGGAGTTGCGGGACCGCCGGGGTTGACGGGGCCGGTAGGGCCGCCGGGTGAGCCGGGGCCGCAGGGTTTGCAGGGGATTGGAGGGCAGGCGGGGGCACAGGGCTTGACCGGACCTGCGGGTGCGCAGGGTTTGCAGGGGCCGGTGGGGCCGCAGGGCAATCCCGGGCCGGTGGGGATGACGTTTCGAGGGACGTACTCGTCGGCGGTGAACTATGGGCTGGCGGATGGGGTGTTGTTTAATGGCTCCGCGTATGTTTCGCTGGTGGCGAGCAACCTGGGGAATACTCCGGATGCGAGTCCGGTGCAGTGGGCGCTGTTTGCGACTGGGTCGCCGGGAGCGACGGGGCCGGTTGGGGCACAGGGGCCACAGGGATTGGCGGGGGCTCCGGGTTTGCCGGGAGCTGCTGGCGCGCAGGGGCCGGTGGGTGCGACTGGGCCACAGGGTCCGGCGGTCGCGAACTTTACGGGGAACTATGTTTCGACGACGAACTATGCGCTGCATGATGCGGTGTCGTTCAATGGGTCGACGTATGTTTCTTTGATTAGCGGGAATGTGGGGAATACGCCGAATGTGAGCCCGGCGCAGTGGGCGGTGCTGGCGGCGCAGGGGCCGGCGGGGCCGACTGGGGCTACGGGAGCTGCGGGAGCGCCGGGTGTTGTGGGAGCGACGGGTGCGCAGGGGGCGACGGGGCCACAGGGGCCTCCGGCGAGTTTTCTTGGGGAGTGGCTTGTGGGTACTTCGTATGGAGTTGGGAGTGTGGTTGGGTTTGGTGGATCGAGTTATGTCGCGCTGACGGCGAATGTGGGACATGAGCCGGATGTGAGCCCGGCGTTGTGGGCGGTGCTGGCGCAGGCTGGGAGTTCGGGTGCTCCGGGTGCTCAGGGGCCTGTGGGTGCGCCGGGTGCGCCGGGTGCGGTGGGCGTGACGTATCGCGGGGCGTGGGTGGCGGCGACGGCGTATCACGCGAACGATGTGGTTGTGTTCAATGGGGCGACGTACCTGGGGGCGACGACGTCGCTGGGATCGGAGCCGGATGTGTCGCCGGCGCAGTGGGCGGTGCTGGCGGTGAATGGGGTGGTGGGGGCGACGGGGCCTTCGGGGGCGGCGGCTACGGTGAGTGTGGGTTCGGTGACGACTGCGCCGGCAGGGGCCGGGGCGAGCGTGACCAACAGCGGGACGGCGGGTGCGGCGGTGTTGAACTTTACGATTCCGCAGGGAGCGCCGGGGACCGGTGGTGGCGGCGGCGGAGCTGGGACGAGCGGGATACCGTTTGCGTCGACCTATCATGCGGTCTCGTTCAGCGTGCCGTTTCAGTCGGTGAATAGCTCGAATAACGCGGCGACGGAGGCGGAGTCTGTGTTGACGTGGGTGCCGGCGGGATGCGTGGCGACGCAGTTGAGCGTGTTTTCGCACCAGGGCAATACGGTGAGTGTGACGCTGCGGCAGGGTATGCCGGGGAGTATGGCGGATACGGCGCTGGTCTGCTCGGTGGCGCCGGGGGGCGCGTGTACGGTGACGGGGAACGTTGCGGTGACGGCGGGGAATTTTGTGGACTTGAGTGTGTCGGGGGCGAATGGGACGGCGAGTGGGATGTGGATTGCGCTGGCGTGTAATTGAGGGTGTCATTCATTCGCTGAAACTTCAGCCCGTTCTTTAAGACGATAGCGATGCGGGTGGAGTTTATGCTGGGGCATGATCACTTTTAAAGTTGAGGCCCGGCTGATGAGCCGGTTGGCGGTGCTGGCGGTGTTGGGGTTGGCTGCGCGAGTGGGCGCGGCGCAGGGAGTGATTGCGGAAGACTCTCCTTCGCGGGCGATGGCGGCTACGGTGATCAAGATGTGGCCGACGGGGGCTGTGCTGACGACGGTGCATCCGGGAGCGTGGGGGTATGAGGAGGGTGTGCTGCTGGATGGGATGGCGGCGGAGTGGCATGCGACTGCGGATGGGGAGGATTTTGACTACATCAAGACTGCGGTGGATAAATATGTAACTGATGATGGAACAATTACCGGTTATAAGGCGGATGGGCATACGCTGGACGATATCGAGATGGGGCGTGCGGTGCTGCTGGTGTATCGAGTGACGCAGCAGGCGAAGTATGCGAAGGCGGCGAAGTTTCTGCATGACCAGCTTGCATTGCAGCCGCGGACGGCGAGTGGGGCTTACTGGCATAAGCAGATCTATCCGAACCAGATGTGGCTGGATGGGGCTTACATGGCGGAGCCGTTTCGTGCGGCGTATGCGGTGACGTTTCAGGAGCCGGGAGATTTCGATGATATTGCGAAGCAGTTGCTGCTGATGGACGAGCATATGCGCGATCCGAAGACGGGATTGATGAAGCATGGGTGGGATGAGTCGAAGCAGATGCCGTGGGCGGATAAGACGACGGGTTTGTCGCCGGAGGTTTGGGCGCGGGCGATGGGTTGGTATGCGATGGCGCTGGTGGATGTGCTGGATTGGATGCCGAAGGACCATCCGCAGCGGGCGGCTTTGATTGCTGCGCTGAACGGACGGATGCGGCGGTGGTGAAGTATCAGGATGCGAAGACTGGTCTGTGGTGGCAGGTGATGGATAAAGAGGCGGCAGACCGGGGAACTATCCGGAGGCTTCGGCTAGCTGCATGTTTGTTTATTCGCTGGCGAAGGGTGTGCGGATGGGGTATCTGCCGCAGAGCTATGAGGCGAATGCGAAGCGTGGGTGGGAGGGGATTCAGAGGCAGTTTGTGACGACGGGCGCGGATGGGTTGATGGTGTTGAATGGGACGGTGAAGGTGGGCGGGTTGGGTGGGACGCCTTATCGCTCGGGTAGCTATGAGTACTACGTTGGCGAGAAGACCGGGGCGAACGATGCGAAGGGGATTGGGGCGTTTTTGATGGCGGGGTCGGAGATGGAACAGGCTTCGACGGAGGCGCTGGGGCAGGGAAAGACGGTGCTGGTGGATGCGTGGTTCAACTCGCAGAGACGGAAGAATGCGATGGGACAGACGGAGCTGTTTCATTACAAGTGGGACGATGATGCGAATAGCGGGTTTGCGTTTTATGGGCGGGCGTTTGAGCGGTATGGCGTGAAGCTGGCTACGGAGACGACTGCCCCTACTGTTGCGGATTTGAGCAAGGCGCAGATTTATGTGTTGGCTTCGCCGGATATTCCGGCGAAGAATCCGACGCCGAACTACATGGATAAGGCGAGCGGCGATGCGATTGAGGCGTGGGTGAAGGCGGGTGGGGTGCTGGTGCTGATGGAGAACGATGTGACGAACTCGGAGTTTGACCACTTCAATACGCTGAGTGAGCGGTTTGGGATTCACTTCAATGCGGTGATTCGGAATAAGGTCGTCAACGATGCGTGGGAGATGGGGACGGTGATGATTCCGGCGGGGACGGGAGTGTTTGAGCAGTCGCATAAGGCTTATCTGAAGGAGATCTGTACGATTCGGGTGTCGGGACCGGCGAAGGCGGTGGTGACCGACCAGGGCGATGTGTTGATGGCGGTCGCGAAGTATGGGAACGGGACGGTGTTTGCCGTGGTCGATCCGTGGGTCTACAACGAGTATGTGGACCGGCGGAATAAACTGCCGGTGGAGTTCGACGGTTTTGCGGCGGCGATCGATCTGGCGGGGTGGGCGGTGCGGCGGGCGAGGTAATTTTTTTTGTTGCCTAAATACTTTAGAAGCAAAAGCGGGTCGTCCTCCCGCTACGCGGAAGGATGACTTGAGGTGGGGATTTTTTGTTAGGTCGTATCCACAATAGTGGCGAGCTGTGAAGCGGATTTGTTAGAGGGCGCGGTCGAGGGATTTGCGGAGGTCTTCGGCGAGGGTGGGGAGGGTGGCTAGTGTTTCGGGCGTGGGGGATTTGAGGATGTGCTCCATTTTGGAGGCGACCTCGGTGCCTTGCTGGTAGCCAAACATGCCGAGAGAGCCGGAGAGTTTGTGGGCGATGCTGAGGGCTTCGGCGCGGGAGGCTTCGGGGAGTTGGCCGGAGGCGGCGGCTGAGGCGGTGCGGTCGAGGAGGTCGAGACGTTCGTGGAGGGTGGGGAGGCTTTTCTTCCAGAGCTGGGAGAGCAGGGTGTCAATCTGATCGGGAGGCTTCTTCATTGGCGTGTGGGTGACACGACGATTAGTCCTTCCAGCCGAGAACCTCGGAGATCTGTTCGGCGAGGGTGAGGGGATCGAAGGGTTTGAAGAGGATGCCGGCGAGGCCGAGTCCGGCGAAGCGGCGCTGGTCGACTCCCTGGACCTTGGCGGTCAGGAGGAGGACGGGAATATTTGCGATGGCAGGAGTCTGCTGCATGACACTGAAGGTGGTTGGGCCGTCGACGCCGGGCATCATGACGTCCATGAGGATGGCGTCGGGCTGCTGGGCGGTCGCGATGGTGATGCCTTCGGCGCCAGAGCTTGCGGTGAGGATCTCCCAGCCCGCTGTGGCCTCCAGAGAGAGCGCGGCGACCTCACGAATATCATCTTCGTCGTCAATGATTAAAATGCGTCGCATGAGCAAACCATTCTCTCATGATTGGGGGAGCTATTCTTGTTGCACTTTGGGTGCGGGTACCCTAACTTGCATGATGAAGTCTTGAGCAGGCAGCTTGTCTTCCTCAAGCAAATACTGTGGAGTCTTGATGCAACTTGAGAGGCCAAGACAAGGGCAACACCTAGGGGAATTGGATTCTCTTCGTGGGATCGCGGCGGTGGCTGTGATGTTTTATCACTTCCATCTTCTGTGGCTTGAGGCTCCGCATGCGAGATGGCTGGAGAAGCCGTTTTCGTATCCACCTTTGAAGTTTCTGATCGCCGGACACGGAGCTGTCATCGTATTTTTTCTGCTGAGTGGGTTTGTGCTCGCGTTGCCGCAGATTCGTGGGAAGAAAACCGGCTATGCCGCTTATCTCGTGAAGCGGATCTGCAGAATTTATCTGCCATATCTGGTGGCTCTGGCTTTTGCAGTGGCCGGGTGTTGGATATTTCACGGCCTGACTGCATACGGATACTGGTTTCACTTTACCTGGCACAAGGCGCCGAGCTGGAGATTGGTTTTGGATCACGTGCTGTTTATCGGGGACTACGACGTGGGCGCGTACAACACGGCGTTTTGGTCTCTGGTGCAGGAGATGCGTATCTCCCTTATATTTCCGTTTGTGTGTGCGGTTGTACTTAGGAGGAGCAGGGCGGAAGGAGTAATTGGGGCAATACTGTTGAGCGTGATAGCAGGATTAGTGGAACATTTTACCCATATTCCGCAGATGGTTGTGCAGACTGTGAGTTACCTGGGAATCTTCATCCTCGGGATTACCGCGGCGCGATCCAGAGGTGAGATGGTTGCCTGGTTGGAGAAGACGTCGGTGACAAAGTCGTGGATGTTTTTTCTGGGGAGCGTCTTTTTCTTCTTTTATGCGAGCAGTGTCTCTGCAGCGCTGCAAATGGGTGATACGGGAACTGACATCCTTACGGCGGTGTCGGGGATGGGGCTAATTTTTTATTCGTTGGGCGACCGACGTGTGTCTGCGTTGCTGCTGGGCCGCGTGCCGCGATTTTTCGGAAGGATTTCGTACAGCTTGTACCTGCTGCATGGGACTGTGCTGTTCCTACTGGTGTACATGACGTATGGACGGCTTCCGTTAATGGCGATTCTTGTGCCCTACCTGGTGATTACGACTGCCCTGGCTACGGCGATGTATCAGGTAGTTGAGGTTAGGTCGATCAACCTCGGGCACGCGATTGCAGGCCGCTTGACGAGAGAGCGGGAGAGCCTGGCGAAGCCAGTATGAATGGCGCTCGAGAGAATTAGACGGTTGTGCCGGTGGTAGTGAGGTCGGCGAACTTGGTGCGAATGCGGTGGACCATGGAGAGGACGAGCTCTTCGACCTCCTGGGGCTGAACCTTGGCCTTGGTGAGGAACTCGGTGGGGCCGAGGCGTAGCTTGGCCATCTCGGTCTCAGAGATTTCGCGGCCGGAGTAGACAACCAGAGGCAGAGTGCGCAGGGTGGGCTGCTGACGAAGCCACTCGACGAGCGAGAAGCCGTCACCGTCGGGGAGGGTGAGGTCGAGGATGAGCAAGATCGGGCGGGCGGGTGATGCACTGCCGGATGGCTTGCTGACGGGATGAGGCGTGGTCGATGTGAACGGCGGCGTTCTGAAAGCTGGCGGAGAGAACGCTGGCCAGGTCGTCATCGTCTTCGACGAGGAGAACGTAGGCGGGACCGTCTCCGTGATGGAGGACGCGGCCGAGTTCGGCGAAGAGGAGATTTTCGTTGAAGGGCTTCTGGACCCAACCCTGAGCGTCGCCGGTGAGCTGGGGCCGAAGAGTGGAGGAGAGAACGCTGAGGACGACGACGGGAATGGTCGACGTGATGGGATTGTTGCGCAGACGCTGCAGGGTCTCCCAACCGCTGAGGCCGGGCATGTAGAGGTCGAGCAGAATGGCTTCGACGTGGTGCTCGGCTGCGAGGATGAGGGCTTGTTCGCCGGAGCTGGCTTCGATGACGGTGTAGCCCTGGCGGTGGAGGTGCTCGCCGACCACGGTGCGGATGCTCGGGTCGTCGTCGCAGACCAGGATGGCGCCTTCGCCGCGAGGCGCGACGACGGCTGGGACAACTGCGTCTGAGGCGCGGGTGGTGCGGGGAAGCATGACGTAAAGAGTGGAACCAAGACCGAGGTTGCGCTGTGCCCAGATGGAGCCGCTGTGCTGCTGGACGATGCTGCGGCAGATGGCGAGGCCGAGGCCGGTTCCACCTTTCTGGCGGGCGTCGGAGGGCTCGATCTGCTGGAAGCGGTCGAAGATACTGTCGAGCTTGTCGGCCGGAATGCCGCGGCCTTCGTCGACGACTTTGAAGGAGGATGGAGTCGGAGGTGGCTTCAGTGTGGATGCGGATGGTCGAGGCGACAGGGGAGAACTTGATGGCGTTCGAGAGGAGATTGGTGATGACCTGCAGGATGCGGTCGGCGTCGCCGTCGAAGAAGAGCGCCTCGGGATAAGCGACGTGGGCGATGGTGGAGGGTTCGAGCGCGAGGTGCACGGTGTTCGCGTCGGCCATGGGGGTCATGGTGTCGATGGCCTGCTGAGCGAGTTCGCGAAGGGAGCAGCGGCGAATCTGCAGCGGGGCGCGGCCGGACTCCATGCGTTCGAGATCAAGGATGTCGTTGATGAGGCGGATGAGGCGGTCGGTGTTGGTGACGGCGATGCGGAGAAGGTTGAGCGCTTTGGCGTCAACGTCGCCGATGATGCCGGAGGAGAGAAGACCGAGGGCTCCGCGGATGCTGGTAAGGGGGGTGCGGAGTTCGTGGGAGACGGTGGAGATGAACTCGTCTTTGAGGGTGTCAAGCTCGGAGCGGTGATTGAGTTGCAGGGTGTGCTGGTGGTGCTGTTCGCGAGCCTGAGTGAGTTGCTCCGCGAGTTCGCGGATGCTGCGCTGGGCTCTTAGAAAAGCAACCAGCAGAACGGCAGAGGTCGTAAGCAGCGAGAGATAACCAAGTAGGGGAAAGATGTGCATTTGTTTGTCGGTAACCTATAGTAACTTCTAGTGACTCAAATTAGTAACTTTATTGTGGTGACCGATGGAAGAAATATTGATAATTCAGCTTGACTTATGGTGGTTCTGTGAGTCTTCAAAAAGACTATTGATCACACGAAAAGAGGCTATACGCCCCGATTTGTTTTCGAAAAATTTGATCTCCTGTTTGGTTGAACGAGTAGATCATCCGTACTTTGTTAGGTTTGCCAAAATTGTGGCAACACGCTGAGGATGCCAGAAAATTTGTTGTAACGGCAATAACACGTAAGGGGAGTGCCAGCGGAGACAATAAGGCGGGAGTTAATGAGGCCGGCATCCTTTTCTGAAGAATGACGGCCCTTTTCTTGAAATTGCTGGGAAAACGGGTTAGGCGGGGACGGCTACCTGATCGAGGATGGTGGCCCACTCTTTTCCGCTTCGGGCGGCGTGCGCGTTCTTATGGAAGGCGTAGCCGGTGATGAGGGGCAGGGCCAGGGTGGCTTCGGAGTAGACCATCTGCTCGTAGGTGAGGTCGACTTTGCCCCAGCTGGAGGCTTCCTTGAGGGTGGAACCGGAGAGGGCGCCGTCGCGGGCGTCGGCTACGGTGATCTGGATGGCGTACTTGTGCATGGAGGCTTCGACGCCGAGAACGTCGGCGGCTACGACGATGTCCTGGGCGAAGTTCTTGGGTACGCCGCCGCCGATCATGAGGAGGCCGGTGGTGGGGTTGGCGATTTTGAGCTGGGTGATCTCGTAGAAGTCCTTGGCGGAGTCGATGGAGACGCAGGGTTTGCCCTGGCGCTCGTGCTGGTGGGCGACGAGGCCGAAGCCGGCGGAGCAGTCGGAGAAGGCGGGGCAGAAGATGGGGACATTTTTTTCGTAGGCGGCGAGGACGATGGAGTCGCGGCCGCCCGCCTGGGGGGTCTTGCCGTTTTTGACGAGGTAGGCGCCCATCTCGCGGATGAACTCGCGGGAGCTGTAGGGGCGAGGCGTGAGGGAGTTGGTGATCTGGTGGGTGATCTCGTCGCAGATGCGGAGCTCTTCTTCGTCGATGAAGGTGTCGTAGATGCGGTCGATCATCAGCTCGCGGAGATCGGCGTCGCCACCGCCATACTTGTACTCGTCGCCGGCGATGTAGTGGTTGAAGCCGAGAGCTTCGAAGAAGTCCTGGTCGACGATGTTAGCGCCGGTGGAGACGATGGCGTCGACCATGTTGTTGCGGACGAGATCGACGAAGATCTTTTGCAGGCCGGCGGAGATGAGCGAGCCGGCGAGGCAGAGGATGACGCCGCAGTCGGTGTCGCGGAGCATCATGTCGTAGATGTTGGCGGCGCGGGCGGTGATCACGCGCGGAGTAGGCCATGTTGTGCATGGCGTCGACCAGGGGAACGACGTTGTGCTGCTGGATGTCGAGGTGCTTGATGGGCGATTTGAGGAGCTCTTTTTTTGTAGGCATGGCAGTACTAGGATATCAACGTTTCAGGCTGAATTGACGCGGGTTTTATGTGAATTTAATAACGGAACGACTTCTTTCGAGGGTGGTTGCAGATAATGGCCCTGTTCTTCAGGCGGGGTTGCCGAACCAGTGGCGGATCGCCTGTTCAAGAGATGGCAGGTCGGGATCGGAGTCGGTGGCCCATGCGACGAAGCCATCGGGTCGGATGAGCAAGGCTGCGAGGCCTTTGCTGTCTTTCGATTTGGCCGCGACGTACTTCAAGCCGCCGCTCCATCGCTGGCTCATGGCGCTTATCTCTTCTTTGGCTGTGAAGTCGAGCACGAGGCCGGTTCCATCGTGCAGGAGTGGGCCCAGGCGCGAACCGTCTTCAAATTCAAAGTCGGGGGCGCTGCGACCGATGAGCGGATGATCGCCGGGGAGATCGTACTGCAGCATGGTGCGGATCGTCCATTCGCTCGAGGACGAGCACTGAAGTTCCTGCCAGTCCAAGCTCGCAGGCGAGGAAGAGGCCTACGGGGCCTGCGCCTGCAATGACTACGTCGTAAGCCATTCCCACTCTCCTGTCTCGTAAATTTACTTGATTTACGGGAGATCTGCGATTAAGTTCCGTTCGGCCTTACTAAAAATTACCGTGCGACTGGATCAATGTGTGGGTACATTTTTGTGACGGTTGAAACGAGGTGAGATGCGGATTTGGGGTTGCAGGGATCGTCCGGCCGAATAAGGGTTTTTGCAGCAGCAGGATGCCGGCGAGGATGAGGAGCAGAGTGATGATGTGGGCGGTGGTTCGCGATGCTGACATGGCTGACTCCTGAACTGCTTTCAGTGTGCCGGGGGGATGTGGCGGCGCCAGTGGTTGGCGTCATTGAAGCGGCGTGACAGTTGTCATGGTGCAGATTGCTTATTCTTCGTCGGTGAAGATGGCTTCGATGGGGCTGTTGAAGAGGCGAGCGAGTTTGAAGGCGAGCGGAAGACTGGGATCGAACTTGCCGGTCTCGATTGCGTTCACGGACTGGCGCGAGACTTCGAGACGCTGGGCGAGGTCGGCCTGGGACCAGTTGCGTTCGGCGCGAAGGACACGGAGCCGATTCTTCATTGGCTGCTCCTGAGATGGAAGCGGAGAGCAAGCATGGAGGTGATGAGAAAGATGTCGACGTAAAACATGGCGGGCGGGCCGATGATGGCGAGGAAGTTCTGCAGGTAGCTGTAGACGACGGTGAAGACGAGGGTGATGAGCGATCCCTGAAGGAGAGCGAGCAGGACCTGGGCGCGGATGAACTCGTCCTTCTCGTTGGCGATGTAGCGTGATGCGATGATGGCGGTTCCGACGAAGGGCAGCGCCGGCACGATGGCAAGAAACCAGGCGAAGGGGCCGGTGGGATGGTAGTCCTTGAAACAGGTGCGGGTCATCAGGGTGAGGAATGCAGTGAGGATGATGCTCGAGCTGAAGAGCTGCATGTAGCGTCGCTGGAATGGACTGAGATTTTTATTGAGCATGATGATCCTTTGGTCTTGAGAGGAACAGTGACGCTAGCGATACCGGCGTTTGAGTATGGGCGAGCAGATGCCGAAGAAGACGCAGAAGGCTGGGAAGACATAGAAGACCGGAAGGTGTGGCACATCGGCGATCATCTCGAGTAGCCCCCAGACGGAGGTGATGGCGAGGACGAGGCCGATGCTCCAGAGCAGACTCTGCTGAAAGATGGAGCGCTGGAACTCGTCGGTCTCTTCTTTGAGGTAGAGGCCGGCGATTGCGATCATGGCAACGAGCGGAATTGAAGGAAGGATTGCGATCACAAGCGCGAGTGGGCGGCTGGGATGATCGTGGCGAAGGATGGTGACAGCCAGAAATAGCACGATGAGATACACGGGCATTGCAATGAGGTAGCGTCTGTTGTATTGCTTCGAGGCTCGATTGTTGCAGTCCATGTGCGTTTCCTTTTTGCTGAGTATCGTCTTTCGTTCTGTGCTTGGGGAGTCAACGTTATTCTCGTGCCTGACTCACTCTCCGCTCTCTACGGGCAACTTCGCGTTAAGCCAGCCGCTGATACCTGCCGACATGACCTTCACGTTTTTGAAGCCCATCTGGTTGGCCCGACGAGCTGCGTTTGGTGCCTTTCTGCACATCGGACCGGAGCAATAAAAGACCAAAGGAGACTCTTTGCCGGACGGCAGGTCGTTGTCGTTGAAGCTGACGGGATCAAGGTGGCGTGCGCCGGGAACACGCGCACCGACCCAGCTTTGACGAGCGTTGACGTCAATGACCGTGACCTGCTGCTTTTGCAGCATCTGGTGGAGGTGAGCCGGTGAGATGGTGCTGAGTCCCATGAGTGTGGCGAACATGTTTTTTCTCCTGTCTTGTTGTGTCAGACCGTTCTGCATGTCTTGCGTTGCTTGTTCGGTCGATGTAGGGAGACCCAGCCGGTTACACCGATAAGCGGGATAATCGACTTGACCGAAGCCGGGTCGCGATGGGTGACGATCAGGCTTGCTAGAAGGAATGAGGGCGCCAATAACAGCGCAGCCGGAGAGGGACGGGATGGTCTTCCTCTGAGTCGAGCGTACAAAACGTCGGCACCGAGGATCGTGAGCGACAGAAGGAGCGGTGCGGTCAGGACCAGCCAACCGGATCTTGCAGTTTGCCCTGCGACGTAGGTTGAGACGAGGATTCCAGCGGCCACAAGCAGGCTGGGAGTGAGGCTGAGCCAGTATTTTCTTGTCATGGTGAGTCTCCTTTGTTTCAGGGATCTAATGTCTAGCTATGGTCGCTTGAGTATGGTTTCCCTTTCTTTGTGACAAGTAAACTTTACTAAATATGGTGATTAATGTCAAGTGTGCTTGTCAATTTATTTTTTGAGGGGTTGATTTGGCCCTCAAATCGGATGACAAAGACCCCTGTTGGTAGGCTTTAGCGTGAGGATCTCGACGTGAATGTGAACTTTGCTGAGCGGGCGCATAACCATAACTGGAAGCTGGACCCGATTGTGCGGTCGCTGCTGGATACGGACTTTTATAAGCTGCTGATGCTGCAGTTCATCTGGAAGAACTTTCCCGCGGTTCATGTAACTTCGGAGGTTACAAATCGGACGATGTCGGTGCGGCTGGCGGAACAGATTCCGATGGCGATGCTGATGGAGCAGATGGAGCATGTGCGGGGGTTGAAGTTTCGACGGTCGGAGATTATCTGGCTGGCGGGCAATACGTTCTATGGGACGCGGAGCATCTTTGAGCCGGCGTTTCTGGATTGGCTGGAGAGAGACTTCAGGCTGTCGGACTACGTGGTGACCGAACACGATGGACAGCTGGTGGTGCGGTTCGAGGGGCTGTGGACCGAGGTGACGATGTGGGAGGTGTACGGGCTCGCGCTGGTGAGCGAGATGAAGACGCGGGTTGCGTTGAGCACGTTGAACGAACTGGAGCTTGATGTACTGTACGCGCGGGCGAAGACGAAGCTGTGGGAGAAGATCGAACTGCTGCGCAAGGTGCCGGAGGTGAGGATCTCGGAGTTTGGGACGCGGCGGCGGCATAGTTTTTTGTGGCAGGAGTATGTGATTCAGGTGATGCGGGCTGCGCTGGGAGCGAGCTTGTCGGGCACATCGAATACATTTCTCGCCTACAAGCATGATCTGGAGGCGATGGGTACGAATGCGCATGAGCTGCCGATGGCGTTGGCAGCGTTGGCCGATGGAGATGAGGCGCTGCACGAGTCGCAATACAAGGTGTTGGAGCTTTGGCAGAAGAGTTATGGGGGAGAGCTGCTGATTATGCTGCCCGATACGTTTGGGACGACGCAGTTTCTGGAAGGGGCTCCGGAGTGGGTGGCGGATTGGACAGGGCAGCGTTGCGATAGCAAAGACCCGTTTGTGGCAGGCGACGAGTATGTTGCGTGGCTGCTGCGCAGAGGCAGAGATGCCCGGAGAAAACGATTGATTGCGTCCGATGGGTTGGATGTGGAGAAGATTCTGCAGCTGCATGAGTACTTTCATGGTCGGATACGGTTCAGTGCCGGATGGGGGACTCTGCTGACCAATGATTTTCGCGGGTGCCATCCGCGGGGGGAGACGGGGTTCGATCCGATAAGCCTGGTGTGCAAGCTGATGACGGTGGAGGGACGGCCTGCGGTGAAGCTGTCGGATAACGCGCGGAAGGCGACGGGGCCGGAGAGCGAAGTTGCGCGGTACCGCAGGGTGTTTGGGAGTGTGGCGGTGGAGGGTGCGGTTGTAACAGTGTGATGCGTATGGCGTGGTTATACTTTTTGCATGAAGAGTCTAGCTGGGATGGTGCGTATTGTGGCGGCAGCGAGTTTGTTGCCGGTGATGCTGGTTCAACAGAGTTTTGCATGGGGCCGAGAAGGGCACATGATGATCAACCGGCTGGCGGGTGCGGCGCTGCCGAAGGATGTACCAGAGTTTTTGCGTTCGCATGAGGCGCTGGATGCGCTGGAGTATTACGGGCCGGAGCCGGATCGGTGGAAGTCGCCGGCAGAGCCGGAGTTGAATGCGGCGCAGTCGCCGGAGCACTTTATCGATCTGGAGTATGCGGATTTGGTGGGCGAGTTGCCGCGCCGGAGATACGACTTTGTGCGGGCGTTAGCGTTTGCGCAGAAGTCGCATCCTGATCTGCCGCTTTCGCCGGAGAAGGTTGGGCTGCAGCCTTACCAGACGGTTGAGGTGTTTGAGCGGTTGAAGAGTGCGATGAGGGACTATCGCAAGTTGAAGGAAGACCACAAAGAGACCAAGCCCGTGGAGTGCGAGATTGTTTTTCTGGCGGGCTGGCTGGGGCATTATGTTGCGGATGGGTCGCAGCCGCTGCATACGACGATTCAGTACAACGGGTGGACCGGACCGAATCCGAATGGATATACGACGGAGCACACGATTCATTCGCTGTTCGAGTCGCAGAATGTGTCGGCGAATGTGAAGGCAGCGGATGTGACTGGGCTGATTGCAGAGAAGCCGGTGGTGCTGGGAGATGTGTTTGTCGACTACATGGCCTATCTGCGGCATACGAACTCGCTGATGGAGAAGACGTATCAGCTGGAGAAGGCAGGGGCATTTGCGGGGGCTGGCACTCCGGATGGCAAGGCCTTTACCGATGAGCGGCTGGCTGCGGGTGCGACGGAGCTGCGGGACATGATCTACACGGCGTGGGTGAAGAGTGGAGATCCGCTTCCGGAGTATCGGGGACAGTAGATCACTGCCTGGCGTGAGTTGAGGACGCCTTGGCGAGGATGGGGTATTGATGGTGCTCGACTCGCGCCAGCAGTTTGCGGAGGATAGGTGCGAGCGCTATTGCGATGAGCGGTATGGCGACGATCGCGAGGATGATCCAGAGTAGAAAGGCGTGCCACTCCCATAGCCAGAGTTGGCGGAAGAGGGCGACGGGGTGCTCGTGGGCGGCGTGGAGGAGTTGGTTTGCCGAGAGAGGCATGGGCGCGGTGTGGAAGATGCGGCTGGCCATGTGAATGAAGGGAATGACGAGGATGAGTTCGAGTGGATAGACGATGTGGTTGCCTATCTGTGAGGCAGCGACGTTAAGACGGAAGACGAAGGCCAGGGCAAGGCAGAGGAGCGTGGTGCTGCCGATGATTGGATTGATGCCGATCAGCAGGCCGGCGGCGATGCTCCAGGCCAGCTTTTCCGGTGATGCACCCATGCGAAGAAGTGCGAGGATGGGAAGCGCGACACGGCGATAGATCCAGTTGTGATGGATTGGGGCGTGGCTCTGGAGGGGATCGCTGCGATTTGCCTGGTTCGATTGCACTGCTTACAGGATAGACTGCGCTTGTGAATGCTGTGTCAGCGTTGAGAGATGAGGACTCGATCCGGTGAACTTTTTTCGGGCTGCGTGGCGTACCGTCCGGCTGGTGGGAATGTTTGTGGTGGCGGGGACAGAGCTGGCTGTCAGGCGGCCGGCGACCCGGGAGCAGCGGGCGGATTGGCTGCACCGATTCTGCGCGCGGGCGATGCGGGGGATGGGGATTGAGATTGGTGTTGAGGGTAAGTTTCCTGATCGTGGTGCGGTGATCTCGAACCACCTGAGCTATCTCGATATTGTGGTGTTCGCGACACTGCATCCTTGTGTGTTTGTGTCGAAGGAGGAGATTCGCGGGTGGCCTGTGGTGGGGTGGATGACGACGATGTCTGGGACGGTGTATGTGGAGCGCGGACATGGCGGGTCGGCGATGCGGGCGCGTAAGGGAATGCAGGGGGCGGTGGATGCTGGATTGCCGGTGGTGTTTTTTCCTGAAGGGACGACCACGAATGGGAGTCAGTTGCTGAAGTTTCATAGCGGGCTGCTGGCGCAGGTTCTGGAGGGTGGGTCGCCGGTGACTGCCGCTTATCTGCGATACAGCTTTGTGAAAGACAACGGGCCGGATGCGAGCGTCGCGGATGATGTTTGTTATTGGGGAGACAGAAATATGCTGACGCACATCTTCAAGTTTCTTGGCTTGCGCGGGGTGCGGGTGAATGTGCGATTTGCAGAGAGGCCGATCGCGTTCTCAAGCGATTCGCTGCACAGGAAGATGGCGGCGGTAGAGGCTCGGGCGGCGGTGCGGACTCTGGATGAGGTCGTGAGTTAGACGGGAGCGGCTATTGATGCGTCGCGGCGATTCGTGGGATTAGTGCGGTGAGTAATCCGCTGAATTGTTTTTCGGCGCGACGGCCTACCGCCATGACGTCCTCGTGGAAGATGGGCTCAGCGGTCTGATGTCCGGAGGCGATGACGCCGGCGGCCATATTGGTGACGATGGAGATGCCGAGGACTTCGAGGCCCATGTGGCGGGCGACGAGGACTTCGTGGACCGTAGACATGCCGACGAGATCGGCGCCAAGGGTGCGGAAGGCGCGAATCTCAGCGGGGGTTTCGTAGGAGGGGCCAAGGACGCCAAGATAGACACCTTCGGCGAGAGGAATGCTCTGGCGCGCGGCTTCTTTGAAGGCCAGGTTGCGCAGCAGCGGCGAGTAAGCGGCGGACATGTCGAAGAAGCGCAGACCGGCGCCGTGAGCCATGGCAAAGCGAGGTTCGTTGGCACCGTAGAGGGCGTTCATTCCGCTGAGGTTGATGTGGTCGGAGATTGCAACCAGAGACCCCTGCCTGAAACCGGTGTTGATGCCACCGGCAGCGTTGGTGACGATTAGATTTTTGCAGCCGAGGAGGCCGAGGACGCGAGTGGGAAAGCTGACCTCGATGGCGGAGTAGCCCTCGTAGGCGTGGACACGGCCCTGCATGACGGCTGCGCTTACTCCATTGATGGTGCCGAGGACGAGGTTTCCGGAGTGGCCTTCGACGGTGGTGCGAGGGAAGTGCGGGATCTCTGCGTAAGGGATGCGAATGGCGTTCTCTACGGTGTTGGCGAAGCTGCCGAGGCCGGAGCCGAGGGTGATGCCGATTGCGGGTCGAGTGGCTCCCGCGGCGCGGATGTAGTCGACGGCGGCCTGGGCGTTACTGAACATATCGGTCATCAATGGTCCTCGATCTCATAGTTGGGCTGGATTCCCGAATGCGATTGTACCCTTCCTTGTTGCTTTGACTGCTGCTTGAGGACGGGTCCAATAGCGATCTTTGTCTAAAGAATACAGTTCTGGGCTGGACTTGTTCGCAAGTACGCACGTCTTGGAAGCCTATGGTGTATTGCTCTCTCCTGATGAGAAGGATGACTGTCTATGGATTTACAACGTCTATGTTCTTCAACCTGTTTGTTGCAGTGATTTTTCCGTTAGCCGCGTGTGCCCAAACGTCGGATCGCGTCGAGCACCAGGCCGGGTTCGTCGAGATGAATCCAGTGGCTGCTTTTTTCGGCTATCACTTGTTGAGTGAAGGGCCCGATGCGGCGTAGAGCGTCGGGTGAGAGCGGCTCGGCGGTTGCTGGAGTTAAGAGAATTACAGGGATGCCTTCGATTGGTTTCGCTGTGTGCATCTCGTGGACGGATGCCGGAACGGCGCGCACATAGGACGCCATTCCGCGATAGAACTCCGGGTTCGACCAGTGTGCGGCGACGACGGGCCAGGTCTCGCGGGGCATCTTGCCAACTTCGCAGGTCAATCGATCTATAACCTGTTGACCGGAGGAGCCGGAGACGCGCCCTAGAATGCGCGCAACCTTGCCAGAGCCGCAGAGCAGTGAAGTCATCACGAGTCGTGTGAGGCCGAAACGGGCACACGGAATCCCGATGCTTGTGAGTTGGTTGCCGCGGGCGAGTTCGTTGCGCTGGGCTTCACTCTGGTTCGCCCACTCGTCTGGACGCATGGGGTCGACCAGTACGACGCCGACAACTTCATCGGGATGCTCGGCTGCGAAGCGGCGGACGATAAGACCGCCGAAGGAGTGCCCGACGAGCAGATAGGGCGGAGCCACGCCGGCTCTCTGCAGGAGGGTGCGGAGTTCGCGGACGATGTTGGATGGAGTACGTTCTGAGGTGGATGGGCTGCTCCAGCCGAGGCCGCTGCGATCGTAGGTGACGGTGCGGGCGAAGTGGCTGACGACTTGCTGAAGGTGTGTCCAGTTTTGGCTGGTGGCAGCGATGCCGGACTCAAAGATCACCGTCGGTTTGCCGGCTCCCATCTGCGAGAGGAACATCTGGCATCCGTCGTGTACGTCAATCAAGTTCTCTGGCCGGAGGAGTCGCCTTCTATCCCTTCGCGAGCCGGTCCATTGGTAGAGGATGCCTGCGGCAGGTATAGCGGCGAGGAAGAGGAGCGTCCGGAGCAGTCGATGCATTGCTTCTGCACTCCTGTCGATGCTGCGGTTATACGGCGGGGTGTGCGTTTTGGAGATTGGCTGCTTTCCAGGCGTCGAAGCCGCCGGTGAGGTCGGCGATTTCGCGCAGACCGGCGCGGCGCAGGATGCTCGATGCGATGGAGCTGCGGTAGCCTCCTTTGCAGTGAACGACGATGAGTTTGCCGGGGTCGATTTCGCTGGTGCGGCCGGCGAGCTGGCCCAGTGGAATGCGGATCGAGTGCTCGAATGCGCCGATTTCGACTTCGCCGGGTTCGCGGACGTCGAGGATGGCGATGTGGTCGTGTTCCTTTTCTTCAAGCTCGGCTAGTTCGTGTGAGGAGATCTGCGGGATGTAGTCGAGTTCGTAGCCGCCTTTGAGCCAGCCGGTGATGCCGCCGTCGAGGTAGGCGTCGACGTGCTCGATGCCGACGCGAGCGAGACGGAGCTGCGATTCGCGGAGCTGATCGGCGTCTTCGCCGACGAGGATGATGCGCTTGTCGAGGCCGAGGATGCGCGCGGCCCACGAGGCGTATTGGCCGGAGAGTGCGATGTGCAGCGAGCCGGGGACGTGGGCTACTGCGAACTCCATTGCTGGGCGTGTGTCTAAAATGATGGTGTCGCCGGGGACGATGGCGCCTTCGGATTGCAGGCGGAGAACCTCGGGTGCGATAAGAGGCTTGGGCGCGGGGAGTTGATCGAGGGAGGATGCGCCCTGGCGATTGAGCTCGACGTCGCGGCCGAAGTACTCGGGGCGTGGAGGAAGCGAGTCGGTGAGGAGGTGGATGAACTCTTCTTCGCTGCGCGCGAGGAGAGCGTAGTTGGTGCGGCGCTGCTTGCCGATGGTGGAGGAGCGTTCGGAGCTCATGCTGCGGCCGCAGAGGGAGCCGGCTCCGTGGGCAGGGAAGATCTCGGTGTCGTCGGGGAGGGTGAGGAGTTTGTCGTGGAGGCTGTGATAGAGGAGCGCGGCGAGTTGCTGCGGGGTGTGGTCGCCGGAGAGGTCGGGGCGGCCGACGTCGCCGACGAAGAGGGTGTCGCCGGTGAAGACGGCGCGAGGAGCGGAGGGCGAAGCGAGGTCGGTGAGGACGGCGCAGATGCCTTCGATGGTGTGGCCGGGGGTGTGGAGGAAGTTGAAGCGGGCGTTGCCGAACTGGAGGGTGTCGCCATCTTTGATGGCAGTGTGGGGGAAGGTGGCGTGGGCGTCGGCGCCGAGATAGATACGGGCGCCGGTGCGCTCGGCTAGCTCGTGATGGCCGGAGACGAAGTCGGCGTGGAGGTGCGTCTCGATGATGTGTTCGATGCGGAGATTTTTTTCGCGGGCGTAGTCGAGGTAGATGTCAACGTCGCGCTGGGGGTCAATGACGGCGGCGATGCCTTGGGAGACGACGATGTAGGAGGCATGAGCGAGACAGCCGAGGAAGAATTGTTCGATGCGTACAGGTTCCATAGGTTTTGCCTTGCTTATCCAAGATGATTCTACTGGAATGGCTTGGTGTGGCGCTCGGTTTCGGTCTAGAACTCTTTGATACGGCTGATCGAGCGATCCTGGGGCGTGGCGCCAGGGCTGTGTCAGGGACGTGTGCCGAGGGTGTTATTTTTTACCGCGAGCGAGAGAGGCGTGACGACAGGGGTCGCGGCGCCGACGAACTCGGAGACGCTGCTGTCGGTATTGGAGACCCATACATTGCCGGAGCCATCGATGGCGATGGCTTCGGTGTCGCGCGGTATGGTGCAGCTAACCGATGGGGGGATAGTGCAGCCTGGATAAGTCAGGAGCGGAGCTGCGTCGATGTATCCGTTTGTGCCGGAGAGTACGGTCAGGTTGTTGCTCAGCTCGACGATAGACTGGCCGAAACTGTTGATCCAGGCGTTGCCCGATCCGTCGATGGCGATGCCGACGGGCTCAAAGATACCGGGCGCGTTGACGCTGTTGAGAAGGGTTCCGTTGCTGTCGAGCTTGGTGACGTAGTTGTTGGTTCCATCCGAGCTCGTATTGACCACCCAGGCGTCTCCGGCGTGATCGAAGGCGATAAAAACGGGACTGATGATTCCGCTAGTAAAACCACTCTGACCGGACAGTACGGTCCCGGCGTTATTGAGTTTAATGACGGCTCCAGGTCCTGGGTTGCTGTTGGCGATCCAGATATTCCCTGAAGCGTCGCCGGCGATTCGGACTCCGCTACTCAGCTCACAGTTGGTGGCCGAGAGGCAGGGGGAGATCGAGTCGGCGATCAGGGTCCCGTCTCCGGCAAGCTTGGTGATGGTGAACGTTGGCCCAGAGCCGTTGTTTACGGCGCTATTGGTGATCCAGGCGGCACCGTAACCGTCGATTGCGACGTTGGTCGGTCCGTTTGCACCGTTTATGCCGTTGGTGAAACCATTTGCACCGGAGAGGGTTGCTCCGGAGCTGCTTAGCTTCGTGACGCTCTTTCCGAAGAAGTTGGCGACCCAGGCATTATCGGATTGGTCGATCGCCACACTGCGCGGACCGCTGATTCCGCCGCCAGTAAATCCGGTGGGCCCTGACAAGTTGACTCCGTTGCTGCTTAGTTTGATGACGCTGCCAGGGTTGTTGGCGATCCAAACATTCCCAAGGCTGTCGATGGAGGTGTTAAGCGGATTGGTCAGTTCGCCGCCGGTGTAGTGCAGGGCTAGGGTCCAGTCTTTGGGCGCGGCGCCGAGCGTGGGCTGGAAGGGTGGAGTGGCTGAGGAGAGCGCGTAGAGTGTGTCGACCTGCTGTGCCGGGTGGGTTGCGATATTGAAGATGGCCTGGATGGTGTTGGTGGGCGCGGAGCCTCCGGAGGGCGTAGCTGCCGAGAAGAGAGCGGTGCAGCTTGAGCCGGTGCCGGTGGAGTTCACGCAGTCGGCCAGGATGTCCGCGAGAGAGTTGATCTCGGCTTGAGGAACGGCGCCGTTGCCGGCAGAGGTGGTCGTAAGGGCTTGCCCGGTTTTGATGTTAACGAGATTGGAGACAGCCAGGAAGGCGTTCGCGATGCCGCCGGAGTTAGTGGCGCTGGCGCCGATCCGACTGGAGATTGGGTCCATGAAGCCTGCGAGAGCGTAGACGGAAGCGACGGTGGTGACCTCGTCGATGTTGATGAAGAGGCTGGGATCGAGGGTGTACTGTCCGTTTTGCAGAGTGCAGGCCCCGACGGCCGCCATCAGCACGAGACTGGCGTTGTTGGTTGGAGTGTCGAGGCCAGGGTTGCCGCCGGTAGCGACGAGATAGAGCTGGCTGGAGGCGGATGGGCAGATGTCCGGGCCGGTGATTGTAAAAGACCCGGTGGCATCGGTAGTGACTGGTGTGCTGAGGAGGGCCACGGAACCTGTGCCGTAGCCGGAGGTGCCGGCAGCATAAGAGTTGGATCGAGGAGCCAGAGACTGGCTGCTGGCCTCCGTACACTGTGCCTCGCAGTTGTGTGCCGACCCGAGAAAGATTGGAAGATCCGGAGCCGCAACCTGCGACGCAGAGACAGGCTAGAAGAAGAGGGAAGCTGAGTGACAGGGCGGCCGACTGCGTATATCGTTGCATGGTCCGATGGACCTCCAGGCAATGTTTACGGGCTCCGCTACTGGGACAGCTGATGTTGAAAGCGTATAGAACATCTCAGATTCTGGCTATTACTTTGTGATCTCGCGCGCCAGAGAAGATAGTCGGAGAAATGTATACTTGTGCTCGATTTCTACAATATGAATCCGATGGTAAGCGCAGGTACGAATTCTTCTGATGAAATAGCGGGGGTACTGGCTTCGATCCTTACGGAGTCGGGTGTGAGCCTGCTGGAGTTGGCAGAGGCTTCGCCGGTGCTCCTGGTGTTTTTGCGGCACTTTGGGTGTTCGTTTTGCCGGCAGGCTATTAGCGATATCGCGGATTTGAAGGGCGAGTTGGCTAAGCGCGGGGTGCGGCCGGTGTTTGTGCATCTGGGGACACCGGAGCGGGCGAAGCCGTTCTTTGACTACTACGGGATTGGCGATGTGGAACGGGTGAGCGACCCGGAGGCAGTGGTCTATCAGATGCCGGCGTTTGCGATCTCGCGGATTCATCCGGCGTTGACGCTACTTCAGCCTTCGGTGTGGGCGGGGTGGTTGAAGGGTGCGATCTTCAAACATGGAATCGGGGCGATCAAAGAAGATGGCAAGCAGATGCAGGCGATCTTCTTCTTGAAGGGGCCGAAGATCGTTCGGGAGTATCGGTATAAGACGATTGCGGATGAGCCGAACTATCTGAAGCTGGTTGCCTGAGGGGAACTCTTAACGACAGAGCCGTGTCTCTTGTGCTGTAAGATTGCCGGCGGCGAGTTGTGTAACTCGCGCCGGCATCTTCTACTGAGGCGGCTTATTTGTGTTGTATGTCCTGCGGGGCGCGCTGACGATCAAGTTGACGGAGGTTGATCGCCCACTCGACGGGGGCTTTGACGGGTGGGAAGCAGACGGTTGAGGTGCAGGCCTGGTACTCGAGCTCGCCTTTGACGGCGAGTTGCGGACTCTTGGCGAATAGCGGGATCGTCGTTCGATTGACGACGGCGGCGACCGTGGTGGTGAAGGTGGTTGGGCCGGTGTAGACGGGCACTGTCTCTTTTAGTTCAGGAAAGTTGAGCAGCTCGGACTTGGGATAGCTGGTTGCGGTGGCGGAGTAGAGATCGGATGGGCTGATGGTGAGCGAGGTGACGTGATATTGCAGCTTTTCGGCGCCGGGCGCGTAGATGTGGGTGTCGGCTCCGGGGGTGATGTTGACGATGAGACGGACGACCTGTCCGGGAGTGACCTCGGTGTCGGACTGGGTGGTGGTAAGGGTGACGTGTGGGGTGGAGGTGAGCTGGTTGACGGGCGTGGGGAGCGGGGATTCATTGTAGAGGTACTGGTAGAGGGTGTTGGCGGTGAGGCGGTTGACGTAAGCGGTCTCGAAGAAGCGCTTCTGGATGATGCCATCGCGACCGATGAGGTAGTAGCCGGGGAAGGGGATGCCGGCTTCCATGCCGTCGGCAGTGGGGTTGCGGATGCCGAACTTGTCGATGAGCGCGGAGTTGGTGTCGGAGAGAAGAGGATAGGTGATGGAGCGGCGTTTGGTGAAGTCGGCGAGGATGGCGGGCGAGTCGTAGCTGACGGCGGCGACGCCGATGCCTTTGGCGGCGAAGGCCTTTTGCGCGCCTTCGAGATCGACGAGCTGGCCTTTGCAGAAAGGGCACCAGTCGGCGGAGCGGAAGAAGAGCAGAAGCAGGCCGTTGGGGCCAGCGAGGGAGTCAAGGGTCTGTTGTTTTCCTGACTGATCGCGGAGGTCGAAGGCGGGAGCTTTGGCTCCGGGCTGGAGGCCGCCAGGCTGCTGAGAGAAGGCGGTGAAGGATGGCATGAGGAGAGCGAGGCCAAGGATAGACAGGCGAGCGGCGGTGAGGTTCAACGGCATGAATTCTCCAAATCGTCTTCGATGATGCGGTATGGGACACATCTCTGACGCGATTTGGGGGATTTGGTTACAGATTCTTATGCTGGTGCGCTGGTGAGCAAGAGGCCGCTGTTCATTTGATGAGCATGGAGACGATGCTGGCGGACATGAGGTTGGCCATGGTTCCGGCGAGCATGGCGCGTAGGCCGAGGCGGGCGAGATCGTTGCGGCGGTTGGGGACGAGGGCGCCTATGCCGCCGATCTGAATACCGATGGAGCTGAGGTTGGCGAAGCCGCAGAGGGCGAAGGTGGTAATGGTGAAGGAGCGCGGGGAGAGAAGATGTTGTTGCTGGCCGAGGTTGGTGTAGGCGACGAGCTCATTGAGCACGGTGCGGGTGCCGAGCAGGTTGCCGACGAGCGGAGCTTCGTGCCACGGGATGCCGATGAGCCAGGCTACGGGGGCGAAGAAGAATCCGAGGACTGCGTTGAGGCTGGTGGGGAAGGGGATGTTGTGTGGGGCGAGATAGTTGTGGATTCCGCCGAAGATACCGTTGGTGAGTGAGACCAGAGCGAGGAAGCTGATGAGCATGATGGCGACGTTGAAGGCGAGCGCGCCGCCGTCGATGGTGCCGCGGGCTATGGCTCCGATGAGGTTTTCGCTGCCGTGTTCTTCGGTGGGCGGCATCTTGACGATGCCGGCGGTGGCGGGCACGTCGGTTTCGGGGACGAGCATCTTGGAGATGAGGATGGTGCCGGGTGCGGTCATGATGACGGCTGCGAGGAGATCGGACGCGTGGATGCCGTAGGCGATGTAGGCGGCCATGATTCCGCCGGAGACGTGGGCCATGCCGGAGGTCATGATGGTCATGAGCTCGGAGTAGGTTGCGCCTGCGAGAAAGGGGCGGATGGTGAGTGGAGCTTCGGTCTGGCCCATGAAGATGCTGGCGGCGACGTTGGTGGACTCGGCTCCGGAGATACCCATGGTCTTTTGCATGATCCACGCGAAGGCGCGGATGACGAGTTGCATGAAGCCGATGTAGTAGAGGACGGCGAAGAAGGCGGAGATGAAGATGATGGTGGGAAGAACTTTGAAAGCGAAGACAGAGAGGGTGGAGGCGTCGCTGCCGAGATAGCCAAAGACCATGGAGGAGCCGGCGACAGAGTTGGCGAGAAGCTTGTTGATGCCGTTGCCGGCAGCGGTGAAGACACGCTGGCCGATCGAAGATTTGAGGACAAGAACGGCGAAGAAAAATTGGAGGCCGAGGCCCCAGGCCACGGTGCGCCAGCGAATGGCGCGCCGATTGGTGGAGAACGCGTAGGCAAGACCGATGAAGGTGATAAGGCCGAGTAGACCGGTGAATCGTGACAAAGGGTTGCTCCTGCGGGGAGGGTGGCTGGCGAAGTTGTTGGAATGAGTGTAATTGTTGAGCGGTATCGGGCCTAGAGATTTTGTTCTGCCGAATTCTGCGCGCAGTGTTAGTTTGGCTAGGCTGGCTCTTTGACGAGCTGAGAGTGCCCCGAATATCAAGTGAGAGGTATGCGATGCAGAATCTTAGCCGTCGTTTTATCGTGCGTATCTTGCTGTTCTTGCCGGTGGTTGTGTCTTGTGGGATAGTTGCGCGTGCTCAGGGGCATGAGGCGATGACGCCGGTGCTGCTGAAGGTTGAAACTGCGCCAGTGCCGTTCATGGGTTCGGATGGACGGGTTCACCTGGTTTATGAGCTATGGATGACGAACTTTTCGAGCGCGGACGTGAGCGTGGAGAAGGTTGATGTGGTGGGCGATGGCAAGGTGCTCGAGAGTCTCGATGCAGCTGCGATTGCAACGCGTCTGCAGCCGGCAGGCCAGCGTGAGTCTGTAAGCAAGTTGGCAGGGAGCGCGCAAGCTTTGTTGTTTCTGCATGTGACGCTTGAGGCCGGAGCGACTGCGCCAGCGCAACTGGTGCATCGGGTTACGATTCATGCGAATGCGGCTCCTCCGGGACAGCAGGAGATTGCAGAGAGTGGCGGCGAGGTTACGGTGAATCATGCTGCGGTGGTGACGATTGCGCCTCCTCTCGATGGAGCAGGTTATATTTCGGCGGACTCATGTTGCGATGCAACCAGACACACGCGAGCAGCGATGCCGATCAATGGACGGGTGTGGGTGGCGCAACGCTATGCGGTGGATTGGGAACAGATGGATGCGCAGGGCCGCATCTACAACGGGCCGCGGGAGAAGCTTGAGAGCTACACAATCTTTGGCAGGCCTGTGCTTGCGGTCTCAGATGGTGTCGTCATGTCGGTCGTCGATGGATTGCCGGAACAGACGCCGGGGAAGTTTCCAACCAATATTACGTTGGACGAGGCAGATGGAGACAGCGTGATTCTCGATCTGGGCGGAGAACGCTACGCGATGTATGCCCATATGCAACCGGGGAGCATCAAAGTTCACAAAGGCGATCACGTGAAGTTGGGACAGGTAATCGGACTGGTAGGAAACACAGGGAACTCCGTTGCGCCGCATCTGCATTTTCAAGTGATGGACAGGCCGTCGTCGCTCGCGTCGAGTGGATTGCCGTATGAGATCAAAGATTTCCAGGTTATCGGCAAGACGCCTGGAACGAAGGCATTCGATGAGGCAGAAGAGAAGGGAACTCCGGTGACGGTGATTCCGATGTCGCCGTCGAATAAGGTGCGCGATGCGTTTCCGCTTGATCAGTTAATTATCTCGTTTCGCTGAGCTGTTTTGCCGTGACGATCTCGCGGATGAGAGGCTGGAGTTTGGGTAGTGCTGGTGTAATTTGCAATGTTTCGCGGAGCATCTGTTCGGGTTCGTTCAGAAGTGCTTCGTCTTCTGCAAAGAGTGTGACGAGCGGTTGACCTTCCTTGATCTTGTCGCCTAGCTTGGCGTGCATCTCTATTCCTGCTTGTGCGGAGACGTGGTCGCCGGGTTTGGCGCGGCCCGCTCCGAGGCGCTGAACGGCCCAGCCTACTTGTTTGCAGTCCATGGCGGCGAGATAGCCGGTTTGCGTGGCTTTGATACTGCGTGTGGCAGTAGCTTTATGCGTCGAGGCGGGATCTTCGAAGACGGTGATGTCGCCATTTTGCGCTTCGACGATCTTTAGCCACGCCTTGTAGGCGGCGCCAGTGCGAAGGATCTCGTCGGATAACTTTGCTCCTTCTTCGGGAGTGGCGGCTTGTCCTGCGAGATGAAGCATCCAGCCGGAGAGGATGTTGGAGAGCTCGATGAGATCGCGGGACATGGGGTGGCGCGTGCCGCGCATGATGTCGACGCACTCCCAAACTTCAACCCAGTTGCCGGAGAAGCGGCCGAGGGGTTCGTCCATTGTGGTGAGGAGCGCGGCGGTGCGGGTGCCGGAAGCTTCGCCAGTCTGGACCATGAGTTCGGCGAGGAACTTCGATTTTTCGTAGGTGGGCATGAAGGCGCCGCTGCCAACCTTGACGTCGAGGACGAGGGCGTTGAGGTCTTCGGCGAGTTTTTTGCTCATGATGCTAGCGGCGATGAGGAAGGGTGATTCGACGGTGCCCGTGTGGTCGCGGAGGGCGTAGAGGATGCGGTCGGCGGGGACGATGGCTGGCGTCTGGCCGATGAGCGAGGCAGCGCATTTACGCAGGACGTCGCGCATCTCCGGGAAGGAAAGCTGAGTGTTGAAGCCGGGGATGGTTTCGAGTTTGTCTAACGTTCCGCCTGTATGACCGAGGCTTCGTCCGCTGATCATGGGGACTACAATTCCTGGAACTCCTGTGGGAGTAGGATGGGCAAGGCCGGCGGCTGCGAGGATGGGAGCGATGAGAAGAGATGTTTTGTCGCCGACTCCGCCGGTGGAGTGCTTGTCGATGGCGAAGGTGTTGAGGGCTTTGGTGTCGGCGACCTCGCCGGAGACGCGCATAGCTTCGGTGAGGGTTGCGAGTTCGCGAGGATCGAGGCCGCGGAGAAAGATGGCCATCAGGAAGGCGGCGATCTGGGCGTCGGTGACGAACTGCCTGCTCGGAGTGCGTTCGACGATGGCGCGAATGAAGGCGCGGATCTCCGCGTCGGTGAGGGCGAGGCCGTCGCGTTTATGGAGGATGACGTCGATGGGATGGATGGTGTGAGTCATGTCTTCGATGAATTGTGTCGCTATGAGTTGGTGAGGAGGAACGCGGCGGGAAGCAGCTCGGCGATGGTGGCTTCGGCGGTGGCACCTTTTTCGCCGGGAAAAAAAACAATCGTGTCGGGAGTGCTGAACTCGTGGATAGTTTGGCGACAGGCGCCGCAGGGTTGGCTGGCGGTTTCGTTGAGGTTGGCGACGGCGATGGCGCGAATGCAAATTTGGGGGCCGTGAAGACTGACCGCAGCTGCGATAGCGGCTTGCTCCGCGCAGACGGTGAGGCGGTAGGAGGCATTCTCTACATTGCAGCCGGTGATGATCGTACCGTCGGTGAGCAGAACGGCGGCGCCGACGCGGAAGTGGCTGTAAGGTGCATAGGCGTGGTGGGCGGTGGCGATAGCGCGCTGCTGGAGGTCGGCGGCCTGAGCGGGAGTGAGCGACGGGTGTTTCGAAGACATGTCAATGAGGCTATCGGGTGCGGGGGGACGATAGCAAGTCGCATGTGATTTCGGACCCTGAAGCGTTGGAATGCATCCTATAGTGTGGATGCAGTTGTGTTGTTGCTATCACCTGGACGACGATGTCACGCGCTCCTTCCATCTCGAAGAAAAACGTAGTTGCCGCGAAGTGTGATGCGGCGACTGCACCACACACTGCTGCCGCCAAGGCGGATGCGGCGCTGGCGCTGTTTCATCCGATTACGGCGAAGTGGTTTCGGGCTGTGTTTGAGACGCCGACTGCTCCGCAGGTGGAGGGGTGGCCGGCGATTGCGCGTGGTGAGTCGACGCTGATCCTGGCCCCTACTGGAACGGGTAAGACGCTGACGGCGTTTTTGTGGTGTCTCGATAAATTGATGATGCGGACGACGCAGGATGCCGGGCGGGGTTGCCGGGTGGTGTATCTGTCGCCGTTGAAGGCGCTGGCTGCGGATGTGGAGCGCAATCTAAGATCTCCTCTGGTCGGCATCGCCAATATGGCGAAGCGCGATGGCGTGGATGTGCGGATGCCGGAGATCAGTGTGCGCACGGGAGATACTTCGCCGAAAGAACGAGCGCGGTTCAAGCGGCATCCCGGGGATATTTTGATCACGACGCCGGAGAGTTTGTATCTGCTGCTGACTTCGGAGGCTGGTGAGGCGCTGCGGTCGGTCGAGACGGTGATTGTGGATGAGATTCATGCTCTGGTTCCAAGTAAGCGCGGCGCGCATATGGCTTTGTCGCTGGAGCGGCTGGAAGCTTTGACAGGAAGGCGGCTGCAACGGATTGGGTTATCAGCTACGCAGAGACCGCTCGAAGAAGTGGCGCGGTTTTTAGGAGGAGCTGAATCTTCGCTGGAGGGAACGTTGTCTACTTCAGTTTCGGAGCTGCCGCAAGCGGCCGAGCGTGAGGATGAGATCGCCAGCGTCCTGATGGATGCTGCAAGTGATGATGGTGTGAAGCCTGATGTTGGAGCGAATGCTCCGCAGTACAGGCCGGTGACGGTGGTGAACGCAGGAGCGAGGAAGGTGCTGGAGCTGAAGGTTGAAGTTCCGGTGGAAGATATGGCGCGGCTTGGTGAGATACAGGAGCAGCCAAGTGGACCGGCGTCACAGGGGCCGAAGAGGACTTCGATCTGGCAGTCGATTCATCCACGGCTGCTGGAGATTATTCAAGGGACGGACGTCGACGCTGATCTTTGTGAATGCGCGGCGTATCGCAGAGCGGTTGGCAGGTGCGTTGAATGAGCTTGCCGGGGAACAGATTGCGCGGGCGCATCATGGATCGCTGGCGGCGACGCAGCGGACAGAGATTGAAGAGTTGTTGAAGGAAGGAAAGATCAAGGCGCTGGTGGCGACTTCGTCGTTGGAGCTGGGGATCGATATGGGTGCGATCGATCTGGTGATCCAGATTGAGGCTCCGCCTTCGGTGGCCAGTGGGATGCAGCGAATTGGCCGGGCGGGGCACCAGGTAGGAGCGCCGTCCAATGGAATTATCTTTCCGAAGTATCGGGCGGATTTAATTGCATGTGCTGCCGTGACCCGGGCGATGCATGAAGGCCATGTGGAGTCGACGCGCTTCCTTCGCAATCCGCTGGATGTGCTGGCGCAGCAGATGGTGGCGGTGATTGCGCATCCTCCGCTTGGTGCTGCTGATGCAGAGCGGAGAACCAAGCACACGACGGAGGAGGAAGCAGGCCCGGGTATCAGCTACGCTGCTTTGTTTGGACTGGTGCAAGGAGCGGCGCCGTTTGCGGGATTGAGCCAGAGTGTGTTCGATGGTGTTCTGGATATGTTGGCTGGACGGTATCCGTCGGATGAGTTTGCGGATCTGCGGCCGAGGATTACGTGGGACAGGACGAGAGATTGGATTACACCGCGCGCTGGCGTGAAACGAATCGCAATTTTGAATGGTGGGACGATTCCTGATCGAGGGACGTACGGAGTGTTCCTTGCGGGCGAAAGAAGTAAACCGGTGCGCGTCGGTGAACTCGATGAGGAGATGGTCTTCGAGAGCAGGACGGGAGACACCTTCATTCTTGGCGCGTCGACGTGGCGGATTGATGAGATTACGCATGACCGTGTGCTGGTGACGCCTGCACCGGGTGAGGCGGGAAAGATGCCGTTCTGGCATGGGGACCAGGCGGGACGTCCACTGGAGTTTGGGCGAAGGATCGGGGCGCTCGTGCGAGAGTTGCGAGATGCTCCACGCAGCGTGGCGATGACGCAGTTGACGACGGAGCATGATCTGGAGCCGGCAGCGGCCGAGAATGCGCTGCGATATCTGGCGGATCAGGAGTTGGCGACGGTAGTTGTTCCGGACGATCGGAATATTGTGATCGAGCGGGTGAGGGATGAGCTGGGGGATTGGCGCGTGTGCGTTTTGACACCGTTTGGCAGCAGAGTTCATGCTCCGTGGGCGATGGCGGTGACGGCGAAGCTGCGTGCAAACAATGGGCTCGAAGTGGAGACGATGTGGTCGGAGGATGGGTTTGTGCTGCGTTTTCCAGAGACCGACGAAGCGCCTGCGGTTGATCCGATTTTGCTGGGTGCGGAGGAAGCGGCGGAGCTGGTATTGCAGCAGCTGGGATCGACGGCGCTGTTTGCGGCGAAGTTTCGCGAGAGTGCGGCACGGGCGTTGTTGCTGCCGAGGAGAAGAGCGGATGGACGAACTCCGCTGTGGCAGCAGCGAAAACGAGCGTATGACTTACTGAGCGTGGCGAGCCAGTATGCTTCGTTTCCGATTTTGCTGGAGGCCTACAGAGAGTGCTTGCGCGATGTGTTCGATATGCCGGCGCTGATGGAGATACTGCGGAGTGTCGAGAACCGTTCGCTGAGAGTGCATACGACGGACTCGCGGACGCCTTCTCCGTTTGCTTCGGCGTTACTGTTCAGCTATGTGGCGAACTATATCTACGATGGCGATGCTCCGTTGGCGGAGAGGCGTGCGCAGGCGCTTTCGATTGACCAGGACCAGCTGCGAGAGCTGATGGGGGATGCCGATCTTCGGGAGTTGTTGGACGTGAGCGCTATTGAAGAGACGGAGGAGCAACTGCAGTGTGTTGCCGATACGTATCGCGCACGAAATATGGATGGGGTGCATGACCTGTTGTTGCGGCTTGGAGACCTGACGCGAGTTGAGTTGCGGCTGCGATGTGTAACCGATGAGGTGGCGGAGACGGCGGCGAAGCTGATGCGTGCGCGACGAGTGCTGGAGGTACAGGTTGCGGGAGAGAGGCGGCTGGTTGCGGTTGAGGACGCAGCGCGCTATCGCGATGCGCTTGGTGTGCCGTTACCTCCGGGGTTGCCGTCTGCGTTTCTGCAGGAGACGCCGAATGCTCTGACAGATTTGTTACGACGATTTGCGCGGACACATGGGCCCTTCACGACGAATGAGGTTGCGGCGCGGTTCGGCCTGTCGTCAGGCAGTGTTGAGACAGTGCTACAGGCGTTGGTGCAGAGCGGCAAGGTGGTGGAGGGCGGATTCCGGCCAGGCGGAGTTCATCGGGAGTGGTGTGATAACGAGGTACTGCGAGCGATTCGGAGGAGATCGCTGGCGCGGCTGCGGAAAGAAGTTGAGCCGGTTGAGCAGAGGACACTGGCGAGGTTGTTTACGCGATGGCAGGGCGTGGTGCAGCCGAGACGAGGTCTTGATGCGCTGTTGGATGTGATCGAAAATTTGCAGGGAGCGCCGCTGCCTGCTTCGATTCTGGAGACGGAGATTCTACCGGCTCGTCTGCTGGGATATAAGCCAGCTGATCTCGACACGCTCATTGCTGCTGGTGAGGTTATTTGGGTTGGCTTGGATCCGATTGGAGAACGGGATGGCAGGATAGGGTTCTATCTTGCGGAGAAGGTGTCTGCGCTGTGGCCGATTTCTCCGGCGCAACCTGCAGAGAAAGTCTTGCGGGACGAGGATGGAAAGACGGTAGCTCCGTCTTCGCTGGTGGCGAACAGGGAGACTGAGATTGTCGAGTATCTGAAGCGACACGGGGCCTCGTTCTTTCAGGATCTGCATGATGGTGTCGGCGGCGGGTATCCGGGTGAGACGTTGGAGGCGCTTTGGAGTCTGGTGTGGAAGGGATTGCTGACCAACGATGGCATTGCGGCGCTGCGGTCCTATTGTGAACGGCCTGCTGCGAGTAGCTCGCGGAAGCCGGCGCGGCGGGTGAATCAACAGGCTGTGTTTCGATCGCGTCGTACGACGCCGCCGACAGCACAGGGGCGGTGGGCGTTGAATGGAGTGGCGTTTGCCGCAGAGAGGTCAGCGACGGAGTGGAGTTATGCGATGGCTCGACAGTTGTTGACGCGATATGGCGTGGTGTTTCGCGAGACAGCGCATGCAGAGAATCTGCCGGGTGGTTTTTCCGCGATCTATGACGTGATGAAGACGCTGGAGGAGAGCGGAAAGATTCGACGAGGATATTTTGCGGCGGATCTGGGAGCGACGCAGTTTGCGATGCCCGCGGCGGTGGACCTGCTGCGCTCGCTGAGAGTGCAACAGGACCCAGACAAGGTGGAGATGCTGCAACTGGCAGCAACTGATCCTGCGAACCCTTATGGAGCGCTGATGCGGTGGCCAGCGGCCCCGGATGCAGGTTCTTCGTTGACTCGGAGTGTTGGGGCGAGAGTGATACTTTGCGATGGCGCGTTGGTGGCTTATCTGCGGCGCGGGAATCCGAATGTGCAGGTGTTTCTGCCGGAGGAGGAGCCGCAGCGATCGCACGTGGCTCGTAGTCTTGCGGAGTTTTTGGTGGGGCGTGTGCAGGGCGAGCGTGGAGAGGCTGATGCGGGGCGAGCGGGAATGTTGATCTCGACGGTGAATGGAGCTGCGGTTGCGGAGAGTGTAATGGCGCGGTTCCTGCTGGATGCGGGATTTGCTGCCGGGGCGATGGGATTTAATGTGCGGAGAAATCTGCCGCCGTTGCCGGGTCATGGAAGTGGGATGAGAGCGAATGCCTGAGGGGGACACAATCTATCGTGCGGCGCGGGCTTTGCAAAAGGCCATTGGTGGCAAGGTGGTTACAGGTTTTGAGACGGGGTTGGCGAAGCTGGCTCGGGTGAATGACGATACACCGCTGTTGGGGCGGGTGGTGGAGAAGGTGAAGTCACGGGGGAAGTGGTGTCTGATCTTTTTTTCGGGCGATTTGATTTTGGTGACCCATATGTTGATGAGCGGGAGCTGGCATCTGTATCGCACAGGGGAGCGATGGCAGATGGGACGCAGCAAGATGCGTGTGGTGATTCGAACTGAGGGTTGGGAGGCGGTGGGATTCAATATTCCCGTGGCCGAGTTTCATACAGCGCGGTCGTTGGAGAGAAGCGATCAGGTGCCGAAGCTTGGTCCGGATATTTTGTCTGAGAGTTTTACGGTCGAGGGTGGAGTGGAGCGGCTGGCCTCATTTGGACAGGAGAATCCTGATGCTGAAGTGGCGGTGGTGCTGCTGAATCAGCGTGTACTGGCCGGCCTGGGGAACGTCTATAAGAGCGAGGTAGCGTTTGCTGCCGGCGTGAATCCATTTCGCGCGATGCGGACGATTACGCGGCGGGAGATGGAAGCAATCGTGGATGTTGCGCAGCGATATATGAAGGCCAATGTGGTCGACGGCGCGGGTGGAGGGATTGTTACGTACTCGAGGAACAGGAGGACGACGCGCGCGATGGATCGCGAGGAGAGGCTGTGGGTGTATCGCCGCCAGGGGCAGGAGTGCAGAAGGTGCGGTGCGACGATCATGATGCGGAAGCAGGGAGTGCAGGCACGTTCGACGTATTGGTGTCCGGAGTGTCAGCCGTTTCGCTCGGTTACTTGATGCGGACTTATTGCGGCGGCGGGGCTGGCTGCGGCTGTTTGTCTTTATCTTTGCTTCCGCCGAAGATCTTCTGCAAGAAGTTTTTCTTCTTGGCCGGGGCAGCCTGCTGAGTGGTGTCCGGTGCATTGCCGTCGGGCGGGGTGTTGGGCGCCTGACGGACGATCGGTGCGCCGGTTGTGGGCGGCGATGTTGTGGGTGGCCGGGTAGCGTCGGGGGTTGCGGATTTATTGCCGCCAATGCCGAAGATCTTTTGGATAAAGTTCTGCGGGTTCTCGCCCATCTGACTGCAGGTATTGACGGGTGCGGTGCCGTCGAGGAAGGCGACGTAGAAGCTGTTGTCGGGGCAGGTGGAGTCGACGAGGAGGCTGGAGGTCTTGTCGATGTGGGCCGTGGTGACGCCATCGGGTGCGGTGAAGGGTTTCACGTCGGAGTACTGGGGAAGCAGGATCGCGCGCTTCATGAACTCGGTCCAGATAGGTGCGGCTGCGTGAGCGCCTTCGATCTTGATGTCGGTGTAGTCGTCGTTGCCAACCCAGACGATGCAGATGAGGTTCGAGGTGTAGCCGGCGAACCATGCGTCGTGGCTGGTTCCGGTTTTACCGGCAGCGGGTGCGGTGAAGCCGTGTCCGCGCACCGCTCCTGATGGGGTGCCGTAGTTCATGGCGCCTTCAAGCAGAGACTGGGTGAGGTAAGCGACGCGAGGATCGAGGACCTGCTTGCCTTCGGAAGAAAAATCGGAGACGATGTCGCCGTTCGCATTGCGGACTGAGGCGAGCATCCACGGATTAAGGTGGACGCCGTTATTTGCGAAGACGGTGTAGGCGCCGGCCATGTCGAGTGGTGTGGCATCGTAGGCGCCGATCGAGACAGATGGGGTACCGCGAGCGGAGGCGACGCCGGCTGCTCGACCCAGCGCGGCGACGTTGTCGAAGCCAACCATCTGGCCGAGCTGGATCGTCGCATTGTTGAGCGAATGAGCCAGAGCGTAGGCAGCCGAGACCTCGCCGCGGAAGTCGCTCTTGAAGTTGTTGGGAGTGTAGGTCTGGCGGCCGTTGTCGTAGGTGAAGGTCGTGGGTTCGTCATCGAGCTTGGTGAGGGCGGTGAAGACGCCACCATCGTCGAGGGACATGCCGTTGAGGCTGCTGTTGTAGGCCGCGGCGTAGACGAACGGTTTGAAGATGGAGCCGGTGGGGCGTTTGGCGACGGCGTGGTTCAGCTGCGAGACGCCGTAGTTGCGACCGCCGACGAGCGCCAGAACCTGCCCGGTATGCGGGTTGATGGCGATGAGCGAGACCTGCGGGTAGGTGATGGGGCCGGGCTGTTCGCCTTTGGGCGTCTTGTGCATCTTGCGGACGATGTCGTCCACGTTCTTCATCCCGATTTCGACGGCTTCGGAGGCGGCTTGCTGGAGGTCAGGATCGAGTGAGGTATAGATGCGCAGGTTTTGATGCGAAAGGTCCTGATCGCCGATGCGTTGGACGAGCTGGTCGTGGACGAGGTCGACGAAGTAAGGAGCTTCGCTGGCGTCGATGTTTGGCGGAGCGAGGCGGAGGGGCTCGGCCTTTGCGCGCTGGGCCTGCGCCTCGGTGATGGCGTTGGTTTCTACCATGGAGTCGAGGACGATATTGCGACGCTCCATGGCGCGTTCAGGATGGCGGTAGGGATTGCGATAGCTTGGATTCTGAAGCAGGCCGGCCAGAGTGGCACACTGTGCCAGATCGAGCTGGCCCAGGTTCTTGCCAAAAAATACCTGGGACGCTTCGCCAAACCCGTTGATCTCGTAGCTGCCGCGGTGACCGAGGTTCATCTCGTTGGCGTACATCTCGAAGATCTGTTGCTTGTTGAAGCGCGCTTCGAGCTGGAAGGTGATGAGGATCTCAATCAGCTTTCGCTTGATGCGCTTTTCAGGGGAGAGAAAGAGGTTCTTCGCCAGTTGTTGAGTAAGAGTTGAGCCTCCACAGGTTTTGCGGTGAGTGATGAGATCAGCCGAAGCGCATTTGATGATGCGGAGGTAGTTGATACCACCGTGCTGGAAGAAGTCGCGGTCCTCGATGGCGACGACAGCTTGTACCAGTTGGGGAGGGATCTGATCGTAGGTGACCAGACGCCGCTTGGTGCGGTTCTTGTCTTCGGAGAGGGCGGTGATGAGCTGCGGTTCAAGCTCATAGGCGCTCAGTGCGGCTCCATTTTCGGCCGTGATGCTTTGAACGGTGCCGCCAGTGGTGTTGATGGTTGCGCCGTCGGTATTGTGATAACTCTCCGGGCCGGGCTTGATGAAGATATTGTCGCCGTTGAGCTGGTAGGTGCCGAACTGGGAGTTGCTGTTATAACCCGCACGGCGAAGATCCGCGGCGATGGAGGCGGCGGTGAACTTCTGGCCGTCCCGGATCTCGCGCGGTGCAGCGTAGATCTGCGAGACGCTGGCGAAGATGGGGCCGGAAGCGAGCCGATCATCGACCACCTTCTGATAGTGGTAATAGAAGTAGCCGAAGACGATGGAGCCAACGACCAGGATGCCGAGAACCGCGATGAGCGTTATACGGAAGAGGCGGGACCGTAACAGACCTGAGACCCGGTCTTTGGTGCGCGCATTGTTGCCGTATTTGAGTTTGACTGGCATAGATGCAGAAACTACAGCCCCAGGACTAGCGCGCGCGTGTTCGCTATGACGTTAGACGAGTTAAAAGCCGCTACGGACATCAGGACGCGATTCGCTCAGTGGGGTTTAGTTTAGCTTGGGCGATCACGCTGGCAAGATGTGAGGCGACCTGATCGATGGAGTGTTCCTGATTCGTTAACCCGAGACGGTCGACGAGTTCAACTTTGCCATCAGCTACTCCACGCCCGATGTTGATTCGATAGGGGATGCCGACGAGATCAGCGTCCTTGAATTTTACGCCGGCCCTTTCGTCGCGGTCGTCCAGAATGACATCGATCCCTGCAGCTTCGAGGCTGGCGGCGACCTTTTCTCCCGCAGCGAGCAGGGCGGCGTCGCCGATATTGGTGATGGTGACGACGGCCTCAAACGGTGCGATCGATGGATTGAGCGCGTAGCTTGCGCCATCGTTTGCCGCGGCGGAGGTTTCAACGGCCGCGGTGAGAATGCGCTCCATGCCGATGCCGTAGCACCCCATGATCGGCATGACTTCTTTGCCATCGCGATTGAGGACAGAGGCGCCCATCGATTTGGAGTACTTGGTGCCGAGCTTGAAGATGTGGCCGATCTCGACCGCTTTGCCGATCTTGAGGGGCTTGCCGCTGGTTGCGTCGAGGTCGCCTTCGTTGACGTTGCGGATGTCGGCGACGCGCGTCCACGAGAAGTCGCGGCCAGGAACGATATTGCGATAGTGGAAGTCCAGCTTGTTGGCGCCGCCAACCATGTTTTTCCGGTCTTCGAGGCCTTTGTCGATGACGACGAATGCGGCGCGAGGATCGCCCTTGTCGGCAGGAAGAACTTTAAGGCCGATGGGTCCAAGATAGCCGGCGGGGCCTTCGAAGTAGAGAGCAAGCTCTTCGGCGACCATGGTGCGTAGCTCGGTGACGTAGGCGGTGGCCATCAGCTTGGTCTCGTTGACGAAGTGGTCTCCACGCAGGAAGGCGATTACCGGGATCTCGACGGTTTTGCCGGTGCCGTCCTTCTTGCTTCCCATGTAGGCGACGGTCTTGATGTCGGAGGCGGGAGAGATCTTGAAGAACTCGGCGACATCGGCGATGGCTGCTTTGCCGGGGGTGTGGACGAGCTCGGGCGTGCCGTCGCCTGTGGGCTCCATCTCGGTGACGGGAGATAGCTGCGAGGTGGCCTTCTCCATGTTGGCTGCGTAGCCGCTCTCGGCGCAACTGACGATGAGGTCTTCGCCAGCTTCGGTGTAGACCATGAACTCCTGCGAACCGGAGCCGCCCATGGCTCCGGAGTCTGCCTCGACGACGATGAACTGAAGGCCGCAACGGGTAAAGATGCGGCGATAGGTCTGGTCGTGCTTGTTGTAGGAGATGTCGAGGCCGGCCTCGTCGATGTCAAAAGAGTACGCGTCCTTCATGAGGAACTGGCGGACGCGCAGGAGGCCAGATCGGGGGCGGGGTTCGTCGCGGAACTTGGTCTGGATCTGGTACCAGATCTGGGGGAGCTGCTTGTAGCTGCGTAGCTCCTTGCGGGCGATGTCGGTGACGATCTCCTCGTGGGTCATGGCGAGGCAGAGCTCTGCGCCCTTGCGATCCTTGAGGCGGAACATGTTGTCGCCCATGCCGGACCAGCGGCCGCTCTCTACCCAGATATCTTTGGGGTTGATGGCCGGAAGGAAGAACTCCTGGCCGATCTTGTCCATCTCTTCGCGGACGATGGCCATGATCTTGTTCAGCGAGCGGTTGCCGAGGAAGAGATAGCTATAGATGCCGGCGCCGAGCTGGCGAATGTAGCCGGCGCGCAGGAGGAGCTTGTGACTGGCGACTTCGGCGTCGGAGGGGGCTTCGCGAAGGGTGGGAATGAAGAGTTGTGACCAGCGATGCATGGGCAAAAAAGCACTTTCCTGCCCGCTGCGTAAGATGCGCGGGCTTTTCGGGGATTGAACTCACATTCTAACTGGGAAGCTGTTTTGAAGCACAGGGCAGGGGCGAACGGATGTTAGTTCAGTTGCAGGGTCCAGAGATCGTGGAGGTGTACGACTCCTTCAACGCGACCACCAGCGGCGATGACGATGAGCGAGGTGATCTTCTTCTCCTCCATCAGAGCCAGGGCCGAGGACGCGAGCGCGCCGCCGTCGATGGTGAGGGGTTTGGGGTTCATGATCTCGCCTGCGGAGTGCTCGAGCGCATGGGAGCCATCGCGCTCCAGCAGACGGCGAAGATCGCCATCGGAGATCATGCCGGCGAGGTGGCCGTCTTCGAGGACCGTGGTCATGCCGAGCTTCTTGCGCGACATCTCATAGATGACCTGTGTCATGGGCGTGGAGCTTGCGACCTGCGGCAGCGCGTCGCCGGTGTGCATCAACTCGCGGACGCGTGCGAGGCGTTTGCCGATGCGTCCGCCGGGGTGGAGATCGGCGAAGTCCTCGGCCTTCCATCCGCGCCGGTGGCTTACTTCGAGAGCGAGCGCGTCGCCGAGAGCAAGCATGACGGTGGTGGAGGCTGTGGGTGCGAGGTTGAGCGGGCAGGCTTCGGCTGAGACGCTGCTGTCGAGGAAGATGTCGCTCGCCTGGGCGAGGGCGGAGGTGCCGCAGCCGCTGATGGCGATGAGTTTTGCGTCGAGGCGTTTGAGCGTCGGGAGCAGTCGCAGCAACTCTTCAGTCTCGCCGCTGTACGAGAGCGCCAGAACAACGTCGCCGAGGGTGAGCATGCCCAGATCACCGTGAATGGCTTCTGCAGCGTGCAGGAAGTGAGCTTGTGTGCCGGTAGAGCGCAGCGTGGCGGCAATCTTGCGGGCAATGATGCCGCTTTTGCCGATGCCGGTAACGACGATGCGGCCACGACCCTCAGCGGATCGAAGCAAAAGGTCGACGGCCTGGGTAAAAGGCGTGAGCATCGCGCCGTCGAGACGGAGGGCAAGCTCGCTGAGGGCGGCTGCCTCGACGCGGACGAACGCCGATGGGCGCAGAGAATCGGACGGGCTGGGAGCTTTGCTGGACATAGTGGCCGAACCCTATCGATGCTAGCAGAGGAGCGCGAAGGCATTGGTCAGAATTGTCACAGGTTTGTCAGGAGTCAATACTGGTTGGGCAAATTACCCCAATTGCATCGTTCGCGAACGGCTTTGCGTCTAAACTGAAGGATAGGATGTGGCGCGCGAGGCGTGCCGAAAGGATATTGAGCGTGAAGCGGAACGGGTTAGTCTTTGGGGTCATGGTCGTCGGGATCGCACTGCTGCTGTGGGCGGGGTGGCATAACCTGCGGGAACGCCGGCTGGCAATGCAAAAGGCTCAAGAGAACCGCGTTGTTCTGACGCCTGCGAAGCCGGGGGATAGCGCGCAGACGGCCACGTCGGATGCGGATGTGGAGACGCCGCACATGCTCGGCAAGGTGGCGCCGGCGTTTACGCTGGTGGACCTGAATGGGAAAAAAGTATCGCTGAGCGATTACAAGGGGCATCCGGTGCTGGTGAACTTCTGGGCGACCTGGTGCGGACCATGTAAGGTGGAGATGCCCTGGTTCGAGGAGTTCAACAAGCAGTATGCCGCGCAGGGGTTTGTGATCCTGGGGCTTACTGACGATGTGGACGCTGGGAAAGAGACCATCGAAAAGGTCGCGAAAAAAACCGGCGTTACCTACCCCATTCTGCTGACCGATGGCAAAGTCCAGAAGGCCTATGCGCCCGGGGGAATGGATTATCTGCCAATGTCGTTCTATGTCGATCGCAACGGCGTCATCGTGGAAGAGACGGCTGGACTTGGCGGCAAAGACGAGATTGAGGCGCACATCAAAAAGACGATCGCTTCGGGAGCCGCGCCTGCTGCAGGTGGGCAGTGATGCGGCTGCGAGTTGTTATGCTGGCAGCGCTCGCCGGTTTGACGGGAACGGTTGCGTTGCCGGCGCAGCAGATCGGAAACCTCGATGCGCCCGTGCCAAAAGCAAAGGCGTTCGTCGTCTATGCGGCAGAGCAGCAGGACGTGGCGGCAGGGAAGCGAAGCGTGCTGGAGCTGCGCTTTCGCGTGGTGGATGGCTTTCATGTGAACTCGCATACGCCGAAGTCTGAGTTGCTGATTCCCACACAGGTTTCGTTTCAACCTGCTGCCGGAGTTAAGGCAGAAGAGGTGGAGTATCCGGCGGGCACGGTGTACGTTCCGACCTTTGATCCAACGGAGAAGCTGGATGTTTACTCCGGCGACTTCACCGTGAAGCTGCCTGTCGTGGCCAAGGCCGGGACGCACACAGTGGATGGAACATTGCGCTATCAGGCTTGTGATCGCGCTGCCTGTTATCCGCCGAAGAGTCTGCCAGTGCAGGTGATCTTTACCGCGAAGTAGCGTCGCGCAGCTTCGAAGATCAGAGACAACGGCTGTTGGTAGCTTCGATACCTCTTCCTCTCGGCGGGGAGGAGTGATGGCATCATGGAGAAAACCAGCACGAACAGGGTGGGCGGACAGGCATGGAAGAATTTCGAAGGCTGACACGGCTGCCAGCGTACGTGTTCAACATCACAAGCGAGTTGAAGGCTGCGGCGCGCAGGCGTGGCGAGGACATCGTCGACTTCGGGATGGGGAATCCGGATGGGGCTACGCCGAAACACATTGTGGACAAGCTGATTGAGGCGGCGCAGCGCACGGCGACGCACCGCTATTCGCTGTCGCGCGGTGTGCCGCGACTACGCAAGGCGATCTGCAACTGGTACAACACGCGGTACGACATTGACCTCGATCCGGAGACGGAGGCGATTGTCACGATCGGCTCAAAGGAAGGGATCGCGCACCTTTGTCTGGCGGTTCTGGATGATGAAGACACTGTTGCGGTGCCGAACCCGAGCTATCCGATTCATATCTTCGGGCCGGTGATCGCAGGTTCGAAGGTGCAGAGTATTCCTGTGCAGGATGGTACTGCAGAGGCGCTCCTGGAGCGGCTGGAACATGATCTGCCTCGGATGAACCCAAGGCCGAAGCTGCTGATTTTGAACTTTCCTGCAAACCCTACGACGCAGTGCGTGGAGCTTTCGTTCTTTGAACGAATTGTTGCTTTGTGCAGAGAGCTGGGGATCTTTATTGTTCATGATCTGGCGTATGCGGATATTGTTTTTGACGGCTATCGCGCGCCCAGTGTGCTGGAGGTTGCGGGTGCGAAGGATGTTGCGGTGGAGTTTTTTACGCTTTCCAAGAGCTACAACATGCCGGGTTGGCGAGTGGGCTTTATGGTGGGAAACCCCAGGCTGGTTGCGGCTTTGGCGCGTATCAAGAGCTACTTTGACTATGGAACGTTTACGCCGATTCAGGTGGCGTCGATCGCTGCGTTAGAAGGGCCGCAGGAGTGCGTTGCGGAGATTCGCGATATCTACAGGGAGCGGCGCGATGTGCTGGTGCCGGGGCTGAATAAGCTGGGTTGGCCAGTGGAGATGCCGAAGGCGACGATGTTTGCGTGGGCCAGGATTCCAGAGCAGTTTCGAGGATTGAGGTCGGTGGAGTTTTCGAAGAAGCTGCTGCTCGAGGCCAAAGTTGCGGTTAGTCCTGGCGTGGGTTTTGGCGAGCATGGGGATGGGCATGTGCGGTTTTCGTTGATTGAGAATGAGGAGAGGACGCGGCAGGCTCTGCGGGGGATCAGGCAGATGTTTAGAGCTGGATGAGATTTTTTTGCAGAAAAAATAAAACCCCGGAGCGATCCGGGGTTCTGCTGTTTTGTGGGTGTTTTTTAGGGGTGTTTTGAGAGATGGGCAGTGCAGCGCGTGGTTTTTCGATGGTGAGATCGTGGTGGTTGCGTGGTGAAGCGTGGTGTGTTGATGGTGCTTATTTCGCTAATTAAAACGTGCCAGTTTTTGAAGAATCTTTGGTAACTATTTTTTGCTGTTAGCCAGCTTCTTCTGCGTGTCGAGGAAACGTCGGACGCGGTCGAGGGAGCGAGATTTGCCGAAGACGATCATGCTCTCGAGCAGCGGGGGAGACATGGTGCTGCCGGTGACGATGGCTCGGAGGAGCATGAAGTTTTCTTTGACGGACCACTGCTTCTCTTCGCCTAGTTTTTTCAGTGCGGGTTCGAGAGCTTCGTGGGTCCAGTCGGTGGCTTCGAGGACAGCGAGTTGTTCGGTGGCGAAGGCGACGGTCTCCTCGAGCGTGCGCTTTTTGGGGACGAAGATCTCGGCGGTGGGGAGGATGTCATCGGCGAAGAAGAAGTGGGTCAGGTTGCCGAACTCGCCGAGGGTTTCGATGCGGGTCTGGACGAGCGGGGCGATCTGGCTGAGATAGGCGTCGCTGAGGATGGTTTCGCGGAGAGAAGCGTAGAACTTCTCGGGCGCGAGGGCGCGGATGTACTCGCCGTTGAGCCATTTGAGCTTGGTGAGGTCGAATACCGGGCCGCCAAGGCGGATGTTTTTGACGTCGAAGCGAGCGAGCATGTCGGGGAGCGTGAAGATGTCGGCTTCGCTGGCCTTTGCAGACTCTGCGGTTGGCGCGGGCATGCCGCCGCCCATGAGGCCGAGGAAGTTGATCATGGCTTCGGGGAGAAAGCCCGCCTGGCGATAGTAGATGAGGGAGACGGGATTTTTGCGTTTGGAGATCTTGGATTTGTCGAGGTTGCGCAGCAGCGGCATGTGCCAGAAGCGAGGCAGCTGCCAGCCGAAGGCACGGTAGAGGAGGACGTGCTTCGGCGTCGAGGAGATCCACTCTTCGGCGCGGATGACGTCGGTGATGTGCATGAGGTGATCGTCAACGACGTTGGCGAGATGGTAGGTGGGGAAGCCGTCGGACTTCATCAGGACCTGATCGTCGACGTTGTTGTGCTCGAAGGTGATGTCGCCGCGCAGCTCGTCGCGGAAGGTGGTCGCGGTGGTGGGGTCTCCGGCGTGCGGAGGAACGATCATGCGAACTACGAAGGGTCTTTGGGCGGCGAGGTTGGCTTCAACGGTCGCGGGCATGAGATGCCGGCAGGTACCGGTGTAGCGCGGCGGCAGCTTTGCGGCTATCTGCTGCTTGCGTGCGGCTTCGAGCTCTTCGGCGGTGCAGAAGCAGCGGTAGGCGGTGCCGTTGGCGAGCAGGATATCGCAGTGTTCGCGATAGATCTCTGTGCGCTCGGACTGGCGATACGGGCCGTAGGGGCCGCCGACGTCGGGGCCTTCGTCCCAGTTGAGGCCGAGCCAGTGGAGGGAGTTGAAGATCTCCTGCTCGGAGGTGGCGACGAAGCGGGCGCGGTCGGTGTCTTCGATGCGGAGGACGAATTTGCCGCCACGCTGCTGGGCGTAGATGTAGTTGATGAGGCCGATGTAGGCTGTGCCTACGTGTGGGTCGCCGGTGGGGCTGGGTGCGATGCGGACGCGTACAGGAGCTTCGGAGAGGTTCGAACTTGTTGTCATAAGGGCCAGAGTTAATGCTAGCAGAGGGAACAGCGCGCCGAGTGATCTCGAAACACTTCTGCGTGTGATCGGCTAACATCGTTTTGGAGGAACGCAAGCTATGACGCAAGCAGAGATGATCGCTCGATGGGACGAGCACATCGCCTATGAATTTTCGACTCGTGATGTCGATTCGACCATTGCCACGATGGTAGAGGATGCCTATGTCAACCACGTTCCGGTGATGACTGGTGGTTACGGAAGGGAAGCGCTGCGCAGGTTTTATCGCGAAGACTTTATCTCGGTCATGCCGGCGGATACTTCCATGCAACTTATCTCGAGAACGCTCGGCCAGGATCAACTGGTTGACGAGCTTATCTTCTCGTTTACCCATACGGAAGATATGCCCTGGATGCTTCCGGGGGTTCCACCGACCAATCGCCATGTGGACATTCCGCTGGTCGTGGTTGTTGGCTTTCGCGACGGCAAACTGGCGCACGAGCGCATCTACTGGGATCAGGCGTCGGTGCTGAAGCAGATCGGTCTGCTGGCGGATTTGTCGCTGCCGGTGTTTGGAGCGGAGACGGCGCAGAAGCTGCTGGACCCTGCGATGCCCGTCTGATTTGGGGATGCGTATCGCTTTGTATACTAATGACATGCTTCGATCGCGAGACCAGGGCCTGAGTAACGGCTGGCATCTGGACGTTTAGGTCGCGGGATGATGAAGCGCCAGGAGCCCAGTGGTCAATCAACAGGTACTCGCACCGCAAGCCGTCGCCTTCCCATGGGATCGAATCCGTTCGCTCTTTCCAGCGCTGAATCAGAAGCCGGATTTTATCTTCTTCGATAACGCTGCAGGCGCGCAGATTCCGCAGGTTGTCTTCGATGCGATCAACGGCCATTTGTTGCATTGCAACGTGCAACGCGGCGGACGCTATGCGAAGAGCGTGGAAGTCGACGCGACGATCGCCCGTGCGCGCGAGAGCGTGGCCGAAATGATCAACGCGCGTGACCCGAACGAGGTTGCCTTCGGCATGAACGCGACTTCGTTCCTCCGGCTGCTAAGTCTTGCGATTGGCCGCACGCTGGGAGTTCGCAACGAGATTATTGTTACCGAGCTTGACCACGAAGCCAATATCGCCACATGGCTGCAGCTGGAGCGCGAGGGCGCGAAGATCGTCTGGTGGAAGATGCGTGAGGATAACAACCTTCATGTGGAAGATCTTGCGTCACTGCTGACGTCAAAGACGCGGCTTGTGGCGTGCACTGTTACCTCGCATGCGCTGGGCTCTATTGTCGATGTGGCGGCTGTCGCGAGGCTGACACATGCCGCGGGTGCAGAGGTTGCTGTTGACTGCGTTCATTACTCTCCTCACGCTTTGATCGACGTGCAGGCGTTCGACTGCGACTATCTTGTGTGCTCCGGCTACAAGGTCTTCGCTCCGCACATGGGTTTTATGTGGGGACGTTTGAAGCTGCTGTATGAGCTTCCGACCTTTCGCGAGGATTTCATTCCTGATGCTCCGCCGGGCAAGATCGAGGCGGGCACGTTTATCTACGAGAATGTCGCGGGGATGGGAGCTGCTGTCGCGTATCTTGAAACGCTCGGCAATAGCGTGGCTCAATCTGAGGGAGAGGCTGCGCCTGCATCGCGGCGCGGCTCTATTGTTCGTGCGATGAGCGCCATACGCGACTACGAAGCGACGCTGTCTCGCGAGATGCTCGAGGTGTTGCGTGGGGCGGGAGCTATTCTTTACGGAATCGGCGACACGAACCGCGTGGCCGAACGCGTTCCTACTTTTTGCTTTACCCTTCCCAACGTATTGCCCGCGTCTGTTACCGAAGCGATGTCGGACAGCGGGATCGGCATTCGTGATGGACACATGTACGCGCCGCGGCTGATGAAACATCTGGGCCGCAGCCTCGACACCGGCGTCAACCGGGCATCGATTCTCCACTACAACACGGTCGAGGAGATTCACGCGTTCGGGAAGGTGCTTCGTGGCATGGTTCGGGGTCGGTAAGCAGGATACTTCCGGCGAGACTGCGATGGCTTCTTCCTCCGTGGCGAAGACGGACGTGAGCTCTCCCGAACTCAAGCGCAGCGTCACGCAACGTCAGCTTACGATGATGACGATCGGCGGGGCGATTGGAGTGGGGCTGTTCCTTGGCAGCTCACTGACGATTCGGCTGGCTGGCCCAGGTGTCATCCTGTCGTATATTTTCAGCGCCGTTATAGCGGTTATTGTTGCTTACTCGATCGCGGAGATGGCGGTCGTTCATCCCGTGGCGGGCTCCTTCGGCGTTTATGCGCAGACCTACCTGAATGAGTGGTCGGGTTTTTCGGTTCGCGCGACCTACGCCTTCGTCCAGATTATTGCTATCGGCGCTGAGGTGACCGCGGTCGCCATCTACTGTGCCATGTGGTTCCCCACGGTTCCGCAGTGGGCGTGGGTTGTCGGAGTCTCGGTGGTGCTTATCGTCATCAATGCCATGCAGGTCGGCAACTTTGCCGAGTTCGAATACTGGTTTGCCATCATCAAGGTCGTCGCCATCGTGGCGTTCATTCTGGTGGGCCTGGGGCTTATCTTTGGCCTTGGTCCACTGCGCGCTGTCGGGTTTTCCAATCTCACCGCCCACGGAGGTTTTTTCCCTCACGGGGGCAGAGGCATCTGGCTGGCGATGACGCTTACGCTGACGAGCTACATGGGTGTTGAGATTATTGGCGTTACTGCGGGCGAGGCGGCGCAACCTGAAAAAACGATACCTCGCGCCATGCGCACCGTGTCTCTTCGACTGATTCTCTTCTATGTGCTGTCGATGATTGTGATGCTGTCGATGACGCCGTGGGACAGGATGGGCAGCGGTATCACCGGTAGTCCGTTTGTCCTGGCCTTTGCCGCGGTTGGCATTCCCTTCGCTGGTAGCCTGATGAACCTGGTGGTCATCACGGCGGCGCTCTCAAGCGCGAATACGAATCTCTACCTCACGACACGCACTCTCTTCTCGTTGTCGCACGATGGCTACGTGCCGCAGGGGCTTGGCCGCCTGGGGAAGAATGGCGTTCCTTACCTCGCTCTGCTCGCGTCTACCGGAGGCATGGTGGCCGCGATCCTGCTTGCTATCTTTGCTCCGGGCAGAGCGTTTTTGCTGCTCTACGGCGTTGCGGTCGCCGGCATGTTCTTTGTGTGGGTCGTTATTCTGCTTGCGCACCTGGGCTTTCGGCGCTTGCTGGGGCAGGCGCGCGTCGCTCTGCTGCCGATTCATCTGGCGTTTTCGCCTTATTCGCAGCTCGTAGGACTAATCTCTCTCGCTGCAATTGCGATCAGCACCTTCTACGTGGAGGATCTGCGATACTCCGTCCCGAGTTTCCTGCTTTTTCTCGTCGCGATCACAGCGTTCTACTGGACACTGACGCGAAGAAACGGCAGGCGAAGTTCTGCACGCAGTCTCACCGGCTCAAAGTAAATAGCTGAGGGTTGATTCGCGGTCTAGCTGCGTGCGGAGCGGACGGCGGCGGCGAGCTCCTGCAGGGCGACATTGGTTTCGGCCCAGTCGATGCAGCCGTCGGTGATGGACTGGCCGTAGACGAGGTCTTTTCCGGGAAGCATCTTCTGGGCTCCGGCGACGAGGTTGCTTTCGAGCATGACACCGATGATGCGTCTGTCACCTGCGGCGACCTGACCTGCGACGTTGCGGCAGACGGCCAGCTGCTGGGTGTGGTCCTTGTTGCTGTTGGCGTGGCTGCAGTCGATCATGACCTGGGGGCGGATTTTGGCTTTTTCCATCTGCTCACAGGTTGACTGCACCGAGGCTGCATCATAGTTGACGGTTTGGCGGCCGCCGCGCAGGATGATGTGGCAGTCACGGTTGCCCTTGGTGACGAAGATGGCGGTCTGGCCATGTTTGGTGTGGCCGAGAAAGTTGTGCGACTGACCTGCGGAGAGGATGGCGTCGATGGCGATCTGCACATTGCCGGAGGTTCCGTTTTTAAAGCCGACGGGGCAGGAGAGCCCGGAGACGAGTTCGCGGTGAACCTGGCTCTCGGTGGTGCGCGCGCCGATGGCTCCCCAGCTGACAAGCGAAGAGACGTACTGCGGGGAGATCATGTCGAGGAACTCGGTGCCGGCGGGGACGCCCATCTCGGCGAGGTCGAGCAGGAGGTGGCGCGCTTTGCGGAGGCCGTCGTTGATCTGGAAGGACTCGTCGAGGTAGGGGTCGTTGATGAGGCCCTTCCAACCGAGCGTGGTGCGCGGCTTTTCGAAGTAGACGCGCATGACGAGGCAGAGCTCCTGTGAAAATTCGGCGATGGCGGATTTGAGAAGCTCGGCGTACTCGCGAGCGGCGTCGGTGTCGTGAATGGAGCATGGGCCGACGACGACGAGGAGGCGGCTGTCTTTGCCGTTGAGGATGTTGACGATCTCGCCGCGAGCCTTGAAGACGGTTGCGGAGGCCGGCTCCGTAAGGGGCAGCTCCTCTTCGAGGAAGACTGGAGGAAGAACGACTTTTGTCCAGGTTATGCGAAGGTCATCAGTGGGAAAGAGCATTCGGTCTCATTTTTTTTGACGAAGTCAGAGTACACGCCGGCGGCGCGTGCTGCGATGCCGGTGAAACCTCTCTTTTCATCTTATAACTTGCCTGTAGGAAGCATCGAGTTTGCGAGCAGCCCCACTTCGGCCATGCGACTCCATTTGTTCGGGCCTCGTACAACGGTTTACGCCACCTTCATGGATCCGACTGCGGGGCACTGTTAGAGTTGACTGTTTTTATGTTTGCGAACGATGTTTCCCGCAGGCAAACGCGGCATCGCCGCCCGGGAACGGCTAGAATGAAACACAGGGTACACCCCTGAAAAGACGATTCACTGCGCAGTTTATTGCAGGAAAGGCACTTCAAGTGAAGGCATTAGTGAAGAGCCGCGAAGAACGCGGCCTGTGGCTCGAGGACGTACCCGAGCCTGAGATGGGTATCAACGACGTCAAGATTCGCGTTCTCGCCACCGGTATCTGCGGTACTGATCTCCACATCTACGAGTGGGATGCCTGGGCCAGATCCACCATCAAAAAGGGTCTTACGATCGGCCACGAGTTTGTCGGCGAGGTTGTGGCCACAGGGTCGAACGTCACGGATATTCCGATTGGACAGCTTGTCAGCGGCGAGGGCCACGTGGTCTGCGGCCGCTGCCGTAACTGCCTTGCCGGGCGGCGCCACCTTTGCGCGCATACACTCGGCGTCGGTGTGAATCGCAATGGTGCGTTCGCCGAATTCGTCGTCTTGCCGATGTCGAACATCTGGATTCACAGTCCGGGCGTGCCGCATGAGATTGCCGCAATCTTCGATCCGCTGGGTAATGCCGTCCACACCGCGCTGGCATTCCCGGTGCTGGGTGAGGATGTGCTGGTCACCGGCGCTGGCCCCATCGGCATTATGGCTGCTGCGGTCGCACGCCATGCTGGAGCTCGTCACGTCGTTATCTCCGACCCAAATGAGTACCGCCGCAAGCTGGCCGAAAAAGTGGGCGTCACTCTTGCGGTCGATCCTCGCGCCACACCGCTCGTGCAGATTCAAAAGCAGCTACGTATGCAGGAGGGCTTCGACGTTGGACTGGAGATGTCCGGCAATCCCGGTGCGTTTCGCGACATGCTCGCCAACATGAGCCATGGTGCGAAGATCGCCATGCTCGGCATTCCGGCTGAGGATATCTCCATCAACTGGAACCAGGTGGTCTTCAATCAGCTCACCATTCGCGGCATCTACGGACGCGAGATGTACGAGACCTGGTACAAGATGACCGTCATGCTGGAAAGCGGCCTCGACATCTCGGGCGTGATTACGCACCGGATGAACTGGCGCGACTATGAAGAGGGCTTTGCCGCGATGCGGTCGGGCAACTCCGGTAAAGTGATCCTCGACTGGCGCGACGTAGCCTAGGTATCTCGGGCGGCAGCGCTGCCAGGCTGCCGCCCTTAAATTTTCATTTGCACTGCGGCAACCCTGGTCGCTTACAATTCCATCTGTCAGGAGACAGGCGCAAATGAAGATCGAGCATTACCCCGGCTTTCACCTCGCGGGGCTGGCCACGCGAACCAACAACGCCGCCGAGATGTCGGGAAGCGGCAAGATCGGCGGCATCTGGGAGTCTTTTCTGCAGCCTGGGCTTGCCACTAAAATCCCTAACAAGATGGGCGTCGATCTCATCGCCGTCTATACCGAATACGAGACCGACCATACGGGCCACTACACCTACATGCTTGGGCTTCCTGTTCTCTCTGCCGAAGCGTTGCCGACCAATCTCACCGTCAAACATGTCTCTCCTGGCCGCTATGCGGTGTTCACCTCGGAGCGAGGCCCGGTCGTAAAGGTAGTGCAAGAGGTGTGGCAGCGGATCTGGTCGATGTCCGAGAGAGAGCTGGGCGGGCAACGCGCGTTTCAAACTGACTTCGAGATCTACGATCAGCGCGCCACCGATCCGGAGAACGCGCAGATCGACGTCTACGTCGGTCTTCGCTAACTCGCGGCAAGATGCCGCATTGATATAGCGGGACATCCAAAGTTTCCCGTGACATGAAAGCACTATCGAAGCAGCGCTCAGAATCCTCGAAGTGCTCCTTTGCGTGGGTCTTTTGCGCCCAGGCAATCAATTGTCAGTGAGCCTGACATCCTCTGAGCCACTCTGCCCGTCGAACCCCTTAGACTCGACGCGAAGGAGCACCTTTTTGATTTCTTTTCTAAATAGCTTCACCCGGAAGTCGTTAGTTCTCCCGGCGCTTCTTCTCGTGGCGGCACAGTTGACCGCTGATCCCGTCGCCGTTCGCCGCACACAGGGAACGTTTCATGGCTTTCTCGTTCTAAAGACGTTGGAGGGCAACACGCTTGCTGTTGGTGATTTCATTCAGCTTGCGCATGGCGATCGTGTGACCGCCCGCCAGACATTTCACTTTCGCGATGGGTCGATCGATGATGAGACGACGGTGTACTCCCAGCGAAAGGTCTTCCAACTGATCAGCGATCATCACATCCAGCGCGGGCCTTCATTTCCTAAGCCTCTCGACATGATGATCGACGGCGAAAGCGGACAGATCACATCACAAGACAAAGATGGTAAGACAGTGCAGGATCACCTCGATCTGCCGCCCGACATCTGTAACGGTCTTCCGCTTACACTTCTTCTCAATCTGGATCCTGTTGCGCCTCTGACACGGCTTGCGATGATCGCGCCGACCGCGAAGCCGCGCCTGGTTCATCTTGAAATCTCATCCGAGGGACAAGACCCGTTTACCATCGGCGGCGTTCGACATAAGGCTACAAACTTTCGCATCAAGATTGAGCTGGGCGGACGTCACGGTCTCGTTGCGCCTATCGTCGGCAAGCAACCCTCCGACGTTCATGTATGGATTCTCGGTGGCGAGGCCCCTGCGTTTGTTAAAGAAGAAGGTCAGTTCTACGAAGGTGGCCCGGTGTGGCGCGTTGAGCTTATCTCGCCTGTCTTTCCGGCAACTGCGACGCCGCCCGGTAAATAATCCTCAGACAACTGCCGCGATATACTTTCTCTCGTCGACGCGCGAATCTCTCGCCAGGAGAACCAATCATGCAGAACCGTATTCTCGGCACCACCATGCCCGTCCTCGAGTTCGCTCTTGGCCCCAACGACGCTGTGATCTCCGAGGCTGGCGAACTTTCGTGGATGTCGGCCTCTGTACAGATGACCACCCACACCCAGCATGCCGGGGGTGGCGGATTTTTCGGCGCGCTCAAACGCGTTGCCGGCGGCGGCTCTCTTTTTATGACGGAGTACCGTGCGATCGGTGCTGCGGGCGAGGTTGCCTTCGCGGCTCGCGTTCCGGGCCACATCGTTCCGGTGGAAGTTGGGCCAGGCCGCGAGTACCTCGTTCATCGTCATGGCTTCCTCTGCGCCACCGCAGCGATTGAGCTTGGTGTGGGCTTCCAGCAATCTCTCGGCGCTGGCATCTTTGGCGGTGACGGCTTCCTGCTGCAAAAGGTCAGCGGACAGGGAATTGCGTGGCTCGAGCTCTCCGGCGAACTCGTCATCAAGGATCTGGCACCGGGCGAACTTCTTCGTGTTCACCCTGGTCACGTCGGCGCCTTCCAGTCGACGGTTGGCTTTCAGATCCAGCGCGTTCCCGGTATCAAGAACATGATCTTCGGCGGCGACGGCGTCTTTCTTGCAGCGCTCACCGGCCCTGGCCGTGTCTGGCTGCAGACGCTGCCCATCTCGCGCCTTGCCCATCAGATTCAGGAGTATCTCCCGAAGGAGCGCGCCGTGCAGACCGCTGAGGGCGGAGTGGTGGGCGGCATCGTTGGTCCATCCTGAAGGGGATGTAGCCAAAAGGGAATGTAGCCGAACACTCCGAGTGAGGCAGACGACGAGCTTGCGCTCGGCGTCTGCAGATATCCTACAAAGGAGATGCCCGCCTTCCTTGAACTCGCTCACGTCAACGTTGCTCGCGGCGACAATGTCGTTCTTCACGACATCAACCTGACCGTCAATACTGGCGAGCACATCGCCATCCTGGGGCCTAACGGATGCGGGAAATCCACGCTGATCAAGACCATCACGTGCGAGTGCTATCCCATCGTCTCTCTGGACGCTGCGCGGCCTGAGATGAGGGTCAGCATCTTTGGCAGGGAGCGCTGGGATCTCACCGAACTGAAGAAGCGCCTGGGCGTCGTGTCGTCCGAACTTCCCGGCAAGCCTACACTTCAAACGACAGGCCGCGACGCTGTTCTTACGGGATTTTTTTCGAGCAGTACACTCTGGCCCAACCTCACTGTGACGCCGGAGATGGGTGCCCTGGCGGATGAAGTGCTGCGCCAGGTCGATGCGGTAGAGCTGGCGGACAAACCCGTGGGACAGATGTCCGCCGGGCAGCAGCGGCGCATTATGATTGGCCGTGCTCTCATCGGCTCTTCGGGCGCGACCGACGGAGAGACGCAGATGCTGCTGCTGGACGAGCCGTCCAACGCGCTCGACCTGGCCGCGCAGGCCGATCTCCGTGCTCTGCTGCAGAAGCTTGCCCGGCGAGGCACCGGCATTTTGCTCATCACGCATCACATCGCCGATATTCTTCCGGAGATCGATCGGATTCTGCTGATGAAAGATGGCCGCATCGTCGCAGACGGACCAAAATCGCAGCTGCTGACTCCGGAAAACCTGAGCAGCCTCTTCAAGACCAGGATTCAAATGACGGAGCGAGAGGGCTTCTACCATGCATGGTGAGAAACTATCTCGCTGAGCCGGATAGTTGACAAAACGGCGTGGCGAAGACCCTGGGCGGCTGCGAGCTCGCGCTGAATAAACAGCGAGTGTTATGCAAAGTCCAAAGGTTAAAGTTTCTCGAATGAAGATTTTGACACGAAACAGGGGAGGTGTGGGGTGGCTCAGCTTCGTGGCGTAATCGTTCCGGTTTGCAGCTTGACCAGTTCAGGTTGGGCGATGCGGCTGGGGCCGAGGACGGCGATCTTTGGCAGCGGGCCGCGGACCATGGCGACTTCGTCACAGGCGTAGAGACGCGGGCAGGTCTGGCAGTCCTTATAGATCTTGTCGGGCAGGGTGGTGCGGTCGACGACGCGGAAGCCGAAGTGAAAGAAGAAGTCGGGGATGCGGGTGAAGAGGCAGACGGCGGTGACCTTTTGCTCTTCGGCCTCTTCGAGCAGTGCGCGGAGGAGACGGCCGCCTGCGCCCTGACCTTTGGCCTCGGGCTTGACGACGATGGAGCGGACTTCGGCGAGGTGCGGGCCGTAGAGATGCAGCGCGCCGCAGCCGAGGAAGACGCCGCCCGTCTCTCCAACGACGGGGGATTCGGCTACGGCGAAGTCGCGGACGTTCTCGCAGATCTCGGCGTAGCTGCGGCGAAGGAGGGTGCCGTCGCCGGAGAGGGAGTTGACGAGGTCGAAGATGTTGACCGCGTCGGGAAGTTTTGCCTTGCGCACCACGGCACCGCCGTCGCGGAGGCGCGTCGATGCTGTCGACTCGCTAACGGCGGATTGGATGGCGGTGGTCATTGGCGATTCCTAGGCGATTCCTATTTGAGTTTCGCAGATTCGTTTGGGCTCAATGCGAGAATGCGTTGACGGGCATCAGCCAAGGCAGCAGCGACCCGGGTGCGGGCGGTGCCACCGACGACATCGTGGCAGTCGAGTGTTGCTTCGAGCGTGATGGCGTCGTAGAAGTCTTCTCCGAACTCCGGGCAGATGGTGCGTAGCTCATCGAGTGTTAGATGTTGCAGCTCGCGGTTCGTTTCGAGGCCGAGGCGAACGGCGTTGCCGATGTGCTCGTGGGCCTTGCGGAAGGCAACGCCTTTGTTGGAGAGGTAGGTGGCGGCGGCCATGGCGTTGAGGTAACCAGTCTCGGCGGCGGTCTTCATGCGGTCGTAGCGGAACTTGAGGGATGCGGTGAAGGCGGGGAGGACGGATAGGATTCCGGTGATGGTGTCGGCGGAGTCGAAGACGGGTTCCTGACCTTCCTGCAGGTCTTTGTTGTAGGCGAGAGGGAGGCCTTTGATGAGCGTGGCGAGAGTTGTCGCGGCTCCCAGCAGACGGCCGGATTTTCCTCGGATGAGCTCGGTGAGGTCGGGGTTTTTCTTCTGCGGCATTGCGGAGCTGCCGGTGGAGAAGGCTTCGGGGAGGTCGACGAAGCCGAATTCTGCGGTGGCGTAGAGGGTGAGCTCTTCGGCGAAGCGCGAGATATGGATGCCTAGCGTGGCGATGGCTTGGGTGAATTCAAGGGCGAAGTCGCGGTCGCTGGTTGCGTCCATGCAGTTGGGTGTTGGGGCGTCGAAGTTGAGGGCGCGGGCGGCGATGGTGCGGTCGAGTGCGAGGGTTGCGCCTGCTACTGCGCCGGAGCCGAGGGGGCAGAGGTTCATGCGCTTGCGGGCGTCGGTGAGGCGGGAGGCGTCGCGCTCGATCATGCTGACGTACGCTAGGAGCCAATGGGCTACGAGGACGGGCTCGGCGCGCTGGAGGTGGGTGTAGGAGGGCATGGTGGCTTCGCCTGCGGATCCGGCTAGGTCGATGAGGGATTTGTGCCATGCGGTGAGGCCCGCGAGTGTGTTGTCGATGGCTTCGCGGACGAAGAGGCGCATGTCGGTGGCGATCTGCTCGTTGCGGCTGCGGCCGGTGTGGAGCTTGAGGGCTAGGTCGCCGATTTGTTTGGTGAGTTCGAGCTCGACGTAGTGGTGGACGTCTTCGGCTTGTGGGTTGGCGGTGACGATGGCTTCGCCTTGTTCGGCTTGTTGCTTGGCTACGGCGCG
>CAVXPJ010000012.1:0-1210776 GCA_963763605.1 uncultured Acidobacteriaceae bacterium
AGCTGGTTTATCTCGAAAGGTTTCGAGGACACAGTTGAACGTGCAAGGCGGCTAGCCGCCATTGACCATCGATGTTGACAGATAAGCGAAAAAGAGAAGGTTTAGTTCAGGCTCATCTGCAGTCACCGAAGCGCATGCAGATGGTACTTGGCAACATCACTATCAAGCTCAATCCGAAGACTGCCTGCAATCGCAGGACGCTTGAAGTGTGCCGAGACGTTCTCTCTTAGAAAGGAGGTGATCCAGCCGCAGGTTCTCCTACGGCTACCTTGTTACGACTTCACCCCAATCATGAATTACACCTTGGGCGGCTGCTCCCTTGCGGTTAGCGCACCGACTTCTAGTGCAACCCACTTTCGTGATGTGACGGGCGGTGTGTACAAGGCCCGGGAACGTATTCACCGTGGCATGCTGATCCACGATTACTAGCGATTCCAGCTTCATGGAGTCGAGTTGCAGACTCCAATCCGAACTGAGGCCGGCTTTTTCCGATTAGCTCCCCCTCGCGGGTTTGCAGCGGTTTGTACCGGCCATTGTAGCACGTGTGTAGCCCTGGACATAAAGGCCATGAGGACTTGACGTCATCCCCACCTTCCTCCCCGTTATCCGAGGCGGTTTCGTCAGAGTGCTCAACTAAATGGTAGCAACTGAAGATAAGGGTTGCGCTCGTTGCGGGACTTAACCCAACATCTCACGACACGAGCTGACGACAGCCATGCAGCACCTATATAGCGGTCTATTGCTAGACGCCGACGTTTCTGCCGGATTCCACTACATTTCGAGCCCAGGTAAGGTTCTTCGCGTTGCGTCGAATTAAACCACATGCTCCACCGCTTGTGCGGGCCCCCGTCAATTCCTTTGAGTTTCAGCCTTGCGACCGTACTCCCCAGGCGGATTGCTTATCGCGTTAGCTTCGACACGGCAGGATTGGGTACCTGCCACATCAAGCAATCATCGTTTAGGGCTAGGACTACCAGGGTATCTAATCCTGTTTGCTCCCCTAGCTTTCGTGCATCAGCGTCAGTTATGGTCCAGTGAGCCGCTTTCGCCACAGGTGTTCCTTCCGATATCTACGCATTTCACCGCTACACCGGAAATTCCACTCACCTCTCCCATACTCAAGCCCGGCAGTTTCTTATGCAGGCTTCGGGTTGAGCCCGAAGATTTCACATAAGACTTGCCAAACCGCCTACGCACCCTTTACGCCCAATAAATCCGAACAACGCTTGCCCCCCTCGTATTACCGCGGCTGCTGGCACGAAGTTAGCCGGGGCTTCTTCTATGGGTACCGTCATAATCTTCCCCATCGAAAGGAGTTTACATACCAAGATATTTCATCCTCCACGCGGCGTTGCTGCGTCAGGGTTTCCCCCATTGCGCAAAATTCCCCACTGCTGCCTCCCGTAGGAGTCTGGACCGTGTTTCAGTTCCAGTGTGTCCGTGCGCCCTCTCAGGCCGGATACCGATCATCGTCTTGGTGGGCCATTACCCCGCCAACTAACTAATCGGCCGCGAACTCCTCTCCAAGCGCATTGCTGCTTTGACTCGTAAGTGTTATGCGGTATTAGCTAAGATTTCTCTCAGTTATTCCCCACTCGGAGGTAGATAATTCACGTGTTACTCACCCGTGCGCCACTTTACTCAGGGATTGCTACCCTTTCTCGTGCGACTTGCATGTGTTAGGCACGCCGCCAGCGTTGATTCTGAGCCAGGATCAAACTCTCGTTTAATCTTGGTTTGCTCGCCATCCAACGACAGGGGTCGGGATGGATCGAGCGCCCCCGCTGCTCGAAAGAGCGGAGGTGTATAACTAGTGAGAATGACTAAACCAAATTTCGTATCATCTCACGACTGGCACGTTCAACTATGTTGTCAAAGATCCTAACTGCATCCACCTAAGCGGGCAGCTTTGGATCAAGGACGAAATCGGCATAAGCCAGATTTGTGTCCTCGAACTTGATGCGCTGTTATCGTCTGTATTTGCTGCTTACTCAAATCTCTCGTTCAATATTCGGCCTTTGTCTCCAGCCTGTCGAGGATCACTTCAGCAGCTAGTGACGTTTTAGCGAACTTTCTGAGATTATCAATCTTCGCTTCGGATGTCAAATCATTTCTCGATTTTATTGAGCTTTTTCTTCACTCAACTTTGAGCTTCTTTTTTGGCTCAATCCAACCGACAATCCGACGATTATTCGCACAGCGCAAAATTATCAAAACATCGTAACGCTCGAAAAACGGGCGCGGAGCACTTAGCTCCTGGTAAATCTTCATCAACTGCAGTGGCTTGGGTTTGGATTGCCGGTAGGCCCTTGGGCTCTCAACCGCATCAAACGCTTGGACTGCGCTCCGTCATCCCTTTACAAGCTGCCCTTTATACTGCCAAGGCCAAGGTGAGAAGCAGTGCTTCTTTGCAACTCACTTAGAATACCGCGCTTTTCGTTTCTCTGCAAGCGCGTACATCCATCTTCTACTCTCTGAAGATATCAAGCCGGAGGCTCCTGCGCAACCGTAAGCCTGTTGATAACTAGCGATTTCTGTAGAAAACTTATCTAAAATCCGACAGAATGGAACAACACACTTATGGAAGCCGACGAAGTCCAAGAATTTGCCAATCAGATGAAGGAATCCGGCGAAGGCGGAGGGGAATCTCTTCGAAAGATTTCGTTGGGAATCTCTATTCTTGCAGTTTTGGTCGCAATGGTGACAGTACTCGGCCATCGCAGCCACACCGAAGCCGTCTTAATGCAGTCCCGTGCCGGCGACCAATGGAATGAGTACCAGGCCAAGAAAATCCGCATGGATAACCTGTCCGTCGATGTTGATCTGCTGGCCCTGCAGCCGAGCAATGACCCCGCTGCCGTGGCCGCGAAAACCAAGGAATATCAAGCACATATAGAAAAATGGAAGACCGATCTGGCCGAAGAGCAGGAAAAAGCCCGCGACTTTGAGAAAGAAGTTGGCCGTGCAGAGGCCGAGGCAGCCCGCTACGACCTTGGCGAGGCACTCCTGCAGATTGCAGTTGTGCTCTGCTCCATCACACTCTTTACGCGCACCCGCGCCTATTTTCTTCTTGGTCTGGGACTTGGCGTCGTTGGTATCGTCGTCGCATTCTCCGTCTTCCTCTTGAAATGACGGGTCGTATCTTGACAAACACTTCGCCAAAAACCCAGGTTTGTCCGGCGCCCAACCACTGTTCGCGAACCGAATTCCAGACTTAAACCCAATTGTTCGAAGACTTTGCGCAACTAAGCGGGGGGCGGGCACCCTACCCCGGTTAGTTAGCGTGTGAGTTCAGGAGACGGGCCAGGGTATAGGCTGCCGCCGCAGCGGCTCCCCCAATCGTGATCGTCTGAATAGCGCTTCGTAGCCAGCCCGTGCCTACCAGCTTTCCCTTCAAGGCTCCAAAGATCGCAAGCGCTAACAAGGTAATGATGACCGAGAGCTTGAGTGCGGTGAAGTTGTCCGCAACGAGCATGTAGGGCAGCAGAGGAATCAGCCCACCAGCGATGTACGAAGCAGCGATGGTCAGTGCGGAGCGGTGGGCGCGATTGCGGGCAGGCTCTTCCAGGCCAAGTTCGAAGCGCATCATAAAGTCCACCCACGCCGCGGGGTTTTGCTTGAGTGCATTGAGCACCGGTGCGGCGCTGCTGCGGTCGACCGAGTACTGTTCGAAGATCTCGTAGATCTCTTCCTCTTCGTCATACGTACGTTCGATAATCTCGCGCTCCTCCCTGATCTTTTCCGACGCGTAATGCTCGGCGTCACCTTTAGCGGCCAGATAACCTCCGAGACCCATCGCGATAGAACCCGCCGCAATCTCAGCAAGACCGGCGAGAACGACGATGTGTGAGGAGGCGACGGCTCCAGAGAGTCCGGCTGCGAGAGCGAAGGGGACGGTAAGTCCGTCCGAGAGACCGATGACGATGTCACGAACTGCCTCGGTAGACTCGAAGTGTCCTTCAATGTGTGGGCCGTGAGAGTGGGGAACGTGAATGACATCCTGCATGGCGGTAGTGTAGTGCAGTGGCAAAGGTTCCGCGCAATCAGCGAAAGAGTGACGAACAGGTAGAAGTTTATGGACAGGGAGAGTCTTTCGTCCGAGGGGCACGTCTGTATCAGCACGGGTCTCCCGATGAACGTGTTTGATGGCGGTGCAGGATGATACGACGATTGATTCGAACCTACGCGGCGCAACTGATTTTGATGGTAGCTGCAGTTGCGTTGCCAGCAATGCTTCTGGCCCAGAATGGACAAGATGGTCCGCAGCAAGGTGGAGCGGCATTTGCCGGTGGACAGATGGTGCGCGGAACTGTGACCGCTGCAACCGCAGAGAACCTGACGGTGAAGACCGATGCTGGTGAGACATATCAGGTGCTTGTGTCCGCAAATACGCGGTTGAACAAAGACCGGCAGCCAGTGAAGATGGCCGATATCAAGGTCGGCGATGGCGTAGGCGCAATGGGAGTGCTCGATCCCGCGACGAAGACGGTGCATGCAGTATTTGTCGCTGTCATCGACGCAGAGCAAGTAAAAAAAGCGCGAGAGAACATGGGCAAGACGTACATCACAGGGAAAATAACAGCGATCGATATGGATGCGCTGAAGGTAACTGTGATGCGGCCAGATAATGTGAGCCAGGTGATCAGCGTCGATGAGCAGACGTCGTTCAAGCGTGGCGGCCGTGGTATGGCAGCGATTGCGAGCGGTGCTGGTGTTGTCGACGCCGGAGGAACAGGAAGGCGCAGCGACGGAGCGGGTTCCGGAAGTGGCCAGGGAGCAGGAAATGGTGCGGGCAACGGAAACGGCGGAGGCGAGAGCATTACCTTCGCAGATGTAAAGGTAGGAGATTCCATCGCCGGACGTGGTGCTGTGAAGAATGGCGTGTTTGTCCCGACTGAGTTGGGTGTGATGGATGCGGCGGCGGGGCAGAGACGGCGACGCGGAACCAACGGAGGCACAGGCGCTGCTCCAACGGACGCACCAACGCCATCTGGTGCCGCTGCTCCAAGGGGCGCAACCGCTCCAGCAACCCCTGCTACCCCTGCTACCCCTGCTACCCCTGCTGGGGCTCCCCAGTAACGCAGATCAACTTTGGTTGAGTGAGGCAAGACAAAAGTGCAGGGATCGATTCGATGGATGGCGATGAGCCTGGTAATGTCCGGGACTCTTCTGGGCCAAACTGTACCGGCGGAACTACCGATGACGCCGGCAACAGCCCAGGCTGCGGCTACGCCTGTTGTTGAAGCAAGTGGCGGAACGATTACCGGGACAGTGAAGGCCGGAGCGATACCCCTGCCAGGAGTCGGTGTAACCGCTACCAATACATTGACGGGGAAAAAATACGCGACAACGACCGATGGCAATGGCACGTTTGCGATGACGATTCCGCGCAACGGTCGGTATGTGGTGAAAGCAGAGCTCGCTGCGTTTGCGACAGAGACGAAGGAGGTCCTGATTAATGCAGCGGGAGAGAACGGCGGCAAACCGGCCCAGGTAGCGGAGTTCGCATTGCAACTGGCATCGCGAGTGCAGGAACAGGAAGCCCGGCAGACTGCAGCAGCAGCCAATGCAGGAATTACCCGAGGCATTCAGTCTCTGAGTGTGACTGGCGATGGCGCAGAGAGCACGGATGCAAGCACGAACACTGGTGCCGACAACGCCGGAGCCCAACTACCTTCGTTAGCAAGTTTAGGCGGCGAGGGGGCAGGGGCAGATTCTGTAACCGTGAATGGCGCGTTGGGACAGACCAATGGGCTGGCGGGCTATAGCGAGGATGACATCAGGCAGCGGATACAGGATGCGGTTGCGAACGCTCAGCGACAGGGTGGCGCCGTGGGCGACATAGCAAATAGCGTCGCGGGGACGCTTGGCAATCTAATAGGTGGGGGCGGTTTTGGAGGGCCCGGCGGCGGAGGTGGTGGTGGAGGTCGTGGTGGTGGTGGGGGTGGTCGTGGCGGTGGTGGGGGTAGCTTTCGAGGATTCAATCCCACACAACCGCATGGAGCGATCTTTTATCAGGGCGGCAATGGAGCGTTGAATGCGGCGCCATTCTCTATCGCCGCGGCTTTGGGAGAACCCGGAGCGCAGGTGGTGAAACCTTCGTCCATGTCCAACCGCTTTGGGGTGAGCTTTACTGGGTCGCCTTTCATTCCCGGACTGGTGAAACCGAGCACGAAGCAGTTCATCTTCTTCAACCTGACGGGACAGAGAAATATTACCCCTCAAGTATTCAATGGAACGGTACCTACCCTTGCAGAACGCAGCGGGGATTTTTCCGATCTGGCGCAGACGCTGTATGACCCGAAGACTGGGTTGCCGATTCCCGGCAACAACCTGAACAATGCGCAGACTCAGATCTCGCCGCAGGCTCTCGCGTTGCTGAACTACTATCCTGCGCCGAACGTTCCGAACGCCGGCCTGCTGAATAACTACCAAACCGTGACCAATGGGGGATCGAATGCGACGAGTGCGGCTCTTCGCTATGTAAGAAACTTCGGACAGAGTAACAACTTCGGACGAGGCGGCGGGAAGACGGCAGGCCGCGAATGCGCCGAAGACGCTGCGGCAGAATATCAACTTCAACGGAAGCTACTCTCACACTGCCAAGGATCTCCGGAGCATCTTTCTTCCACTGGGTGGAACAATGGCTTCCGATGGATATGGCGTAACGGCTGGGTACACCGTGGGTTACGGGCGGCTGACCAACAATGCTTCGATCAACTGGAACCGCTCGCACGCAACACAGCAAAACTACTTTACGAATGGGCTGACAAACCCTGGAAGCGATGCGGGCGTGCTGGTCGGCAATGCGACGATTCAGTCGAATCCGTTTTACTATGGCGTGCCGTCGCTGTCATTTGGCGGCACGAACGCGCCTACCGGTTTGACGAATACGTCGCCGAGCGACACGGTCAATCAGACGATCTCGTTTAGCGATTTTGTGAGCTACAGCCACAAGAAACACAACATGCGCTACGGCGTGGACATTCGGCGAGTCCACGCGGATTCGATCGGTGGAGCGCAGAACAATCTGCTGGGTGCAGCTCCGAGCACTCCACTCGGCGCGTTCAGTTTTACAGGATATGCAACACAGAATCCCGCGGCCAATTGCACTTCGTCGGCAACGGTGACGTGCCCGGTATTGCCAGCGAGCGGGTCGGGGTTTGCAGACTTTCTTCTGGGGATCCCGCAGCAGGCTGCAGTGCAGGCAGGTTTGAGCAAGGTCCATCTACGCGCCAACGTCATTGACTGGTATGCGCAGGATGACTGGCGGGCACTGGCAAATCTGACGTTGAACTTTGGGTTGCGCTACGAGTATTTTTCGCCGTATGTCGAGAAGAATAATCAACTGGTAAACCTGGATCACAATGCCGACTTTACCGAGGTGCAGGCCGTTGAACCAGGACAAAGAGGAGCCTTTAGCGGCACGTATCCGCGATCGCTCGTGAATCCTGATCGCAATATGTATTCGCCGCGGCTAGGATTCGCCTACCGTCCGAAGCCCAAATTTTTCAAAGACACCGTGATCCGCGGCGGCTATGGAATCAACTACAACACAGGCCAATATGCGACGATTGCGAGGCAATTGGCCAATCAACAACCGTTTGCCGTAACCCAGACCAACATTGCGGGACAGCAGGGGTGCGGGACGCTGACGCAATTTACGCTGGCTGGTGCGTTCAACTGCTCGAATGCGGTGGTGCAAAGTAACTTCAGCGCGAACCTGAACTACCGGTTAGGCCACGTACAGATATGGGATCTTGATATTCAGAAGACTCTACCGCTGGGGATCGTCGCAAACATAGGCTATGACGGAGCAAAGGGCGGCGATCTGGATCTGGTGCGAGCGCCAAACAGGACGGCCACTGGCGTGTTGAACTCTAGTGCGCAACCATTCGCCTATGAGGATTCTCTGGGCTACTCGCGCTTAGAAGTGCTGCGAGTGAATGTGCGAAAGCGGATGCAGAAGGGCATATCGCTGGGGGGAACGTATCAGTACGGACACTCGATCGATAACGCCTCTTCAATCGGTGGATCGGCGCAGAGTGTGGCGCAGAACGATCTCGACTTGAACGCCGAAGAGGGAAACAGCTCCTTCGACATTCGCCACAAATTGACGGGAAACTGGGTGTTTGAACTGCCGTTTGGGCCAAATCGCGCTTTGTTATCCAGGGGCGGATTCTGGTCAAAGGCGCTCGACGGATTTTCGGTCTCGGGAGACTTTACGTTTGCAACCGGAAACTACTTCACCCCGAATTATCTGTTGACCGTACAGGAGACCTCGTCAGGCTCAAGCAGTTCGCTGCGCCCGAATCGCAACTTCAGCGTGCCGATCAGTGGAGAAAAACGGATTGGCATCTGGTTCAATCCAGCGGCGTTCACCGCTCCTGCCGTCGGACAGTTTGGAACGGCGTCGCGTAATTCGATTGAAGGCCCAGGAACAAAGGTGGTCGATGCTTCGCTGTCGCGAACGGTACAACTGGGCGATACGCGATCATTTGAGGCACGTGTGACGGCAGCTAATGCCTTGAACATTGTTCAGTTCTCAGGAATTAATACAACGCTGAACTCCCCGACGTTTGGACAGGTGACGGGAGCGTCGCCGATGCGGACACTAACAGTACTCGCACGGTATCGATTTTGAAATGGTTGTGGTTCGTGGTTGCCAGCAAGTTTGAACGAGGGGAAGTTTTAGCGATGAAGCGTTGGTCCGACAGAACCGATAGCAGGGAGGGCAACCGCATCGCTGCGTGTATGCAACGGACGGTAGCGGCAGTGTTGGCCGCGATGATGGCGGGTATGCCCATGATGGCGCAACAACAAGGACCGTCTGGGACTTTTACGCTCAAGGTGCAGAGCGATATCGTGCTGACCAATGTGGTGGTGCGTGACAAGAAGACTGGCGAAGTCGTGAAGGGACTAAAGGAAAGCGATTTCACGATCCTGGAGAATGGGAAACCGCAGAAGATTGCGAGCTTCGACTATCAGAATGTGGATGAGGCGGCCGTCCTGCGGGAAAATTCAACTGTAACTGGGAAAGCTACAGTTGCGGATTTGTTGAATAATGATTTTGCAGCCAACCCGGCTGAATTGAAAGACCATCGTTTGATTGTGATGTTCTTCGACCTGAGCAGTATGCAACCGGAAGACATTGACCGCGCGGTTGAAGCAGCGCAGGACTACGTCAACAAGAAGATGCAGCCGGCAGACCTGGTTGCCTTAGTCAGCATGGCAACTGGGTTGAGTATGGACCAGGACTTCACCTCGAATAAGGAAGCGCTGCTAAAGGGTCTGGGCAAGTACGACGGAACTGAGGGAACAGGATTTGCCAATGGCAATGAAGGCGGCAGCTCGGCCGGCACCGCCGACGACGCCTCCAGTTTTACGTCCGATGACAGCGAATACAACGCCTTGAATACGGACCGTGAGCTGTATGCGATCCGGACGATCGCAAAGACCCTAGAACGAGTGGATCAGCGAAAGAGCATGTTGTACTTCAGCGGTGGCTTAACGCGTCAAGGCATCGAAAACCAGGCGAGCATGCGCGCCGCTACCAATGAAGCGGTAAAGGCCAATATGGCCATCTACAGCGTTGATTCACGAGGATTGGAGGCGTTGCCTCCGGTAGGCAATGCCTCCACAGGCAGCCTCCGCGGAACTTCGGCATACAGCGGTGGGGCGGCGCAGGCCCAGCTGGATGCGAACTTTGGCTCGCAGGAGACGTTGTCTACGATCTCCACCGATACCGGCGGCAAAGCCTTCTTCGACTCGAACAACTTTGCTCCCGCGTTTCAACAGGTGCAGCACGACACAGAGGCGTATTACATCCTTGGCTTCCACTCGACCGATGCTGCGCGAGACGGGAGCTACCGGCATCTGACAGTGAAGATCAACCGGAACGACGTGAAGATCGACTACCGGCCCGGATACTATGCACCAGCAGACTTCCAACACCAAAAAACGGAAGACCGTGAACAGGCGTTGACAGAACAACTACGTAGCGATCTGCCTGCGACCGATGTTGCAGTGTATTTGCAGGCGTTGTACTTCCGGCTTGAGGACAATAAGTTCTTCGTGCCAGTATCGCTGATCGTGCCTGGATCACAGATTCATAGCGTAAAGAATGGTGACAGAGATAAGGCCAACATCGACGTGATAGGACAGGTAAAGAACGCACAGGGCATCATTGTTGGCAATGTTCGCGACAACATAAAGCTCACTCTGGATGCAGCCCAGCAGGTACAGCAGAAAAACATTCAATACTCAACAGGATTTACGTTGGCCCCAGGCAAGTACCACCTGAAGTTCGTAGTACGAGAGAACCAAACCGGAGCGATGGGTAGTTTTGAGACAGATTTACAAGTGCCGGATTTGAAAAAGGCTCCCTTGAAGCTGAGTTCGATCGTCCTGTCCAGCCAGCGAGTGCCAAACACGGCGAAGAAGACGACGAATCCTTTGGTGCGGGATGGAGTGGAGTGGATTCCGAATGTGCCTCATGTATTTAGGCAGGACCAACATCTTTATTTTCTGTACGAGGTGTATGACCCGGCAAAGCAGAAGGGAGCACCGGAGCCTGCAAGCTCTCCCGGGTTGACGCGGCGCGAGGGTGGCGGTCCCGTGAAAGTGCTCACCAGTATTGAGTTCCTGAACGGTGGAGTGAAGGTGTATGAAACGCCCCTGGTTGAGGCCAAAGCGATCAATATCCCGGAGCGTAGTGCAGTGGCATTCCAGTTCGACGTACCGCTAACTCAATTGAAGCCAGGGACTTACGTATGTCAGGTCAACGTGATCGACGACGCAGGTGGTAGCTTCAGCTTCCCTCGGATGGCGATGAGAATTCAGCCAAGTTCAACGCCAATAATTGCCCCCGCGTCGGTTACGGCTCCTGCCACGGTATCGCCAACCCCTTAGTGTGTCTAACCCTTGACAGACACGGATCACGAGAGGATGATATGGCATCATCTCGTGAGGTCGCCAATGAGTCCTCATCTTCATTCTACCTGTTCTTTCCTCCTCTTCGGTCTGTTGAGTGTTCCGATCCAATCAAGTGCTGAACTGTCCTTCGGCGTACCGCAGAGTGCGCCGACGCCTGATGCTGCTATGCGCGAGTTAAGACACCACGACCCGCAATGGCAGAGCGTTAAGATGCATCTTCCCGATCCGGCAACCGCAACTGAGGAACAATTGGAGACGGTGGGTGATGTGTTGCGCGCACGACGCTTCCCTGAAGACGCGATGGATTACTACATATACGCGTTGCAACGTGGAGGCAATGAGGTCGTGCTGATGAACAAACTCGGCGTGGTTCAATTGGACCTCCGTCATACGACAGCAGCGAGAACTTATTTCGAGCGCGCCGTTCATCTCATGAAAAAAGATGCAGTAGCGTGGAACAATCTGGGCGCCGTAGAGTACATTGACGGGCGGATCGGAACTGCCATCTCCGATTACAACCGTGCCATCAAACTGAATAAGGTATCGGCCATTTATCACGCAAACCTTGCCACGGCTTACTTCGACGATAAGAATTACAAGAGCGCACGGGACCAATTCAAAATCGCATTACGGCTTGACCCTGACATGACTCATCATGATGAAGCGGGCGGGTTGACGGTTCATATGATTTCGCAGGAAGACCACGCACGCTATTGTTTCGAGATGGCGAAGCTGTACGCCGAGATGAGCGATGATGCCAATGTATTGCACTTCCTGACGATGGCGAGCGAGGCCGGATTCGATGTCATGGAAGGAATGGGGGAGGACGCCGAGATGGCACGTTATCGCAAAGATCCACGCGTAGTCCTGCTAGTGAAGAACGCCCGCGCGTTGCGGAGCGGTCGGGCCTCCGTTGACGATGCTTCAGCTGGCAAGATTGCACCTTTGCCGCCAGTTCAGCCAAATTGATTACCTGTAGGGGCAGTGACGACAGTTTGAGTGGCAGCAGTAGCCGCGCTTGAGGTGGTAAGCAGCGGTGAAGACGAGGTAGGGACCTTCGTAATAGAAGTCTTCAGAACGAACTTCTTCGTCGAAGGTCTCGGGCTCATGGTCTTTCGGTAAATTGGCATCAATCTTGTCTGACTTCGTCATAATCTATTTTTGTTTCGATGACATCCTTGCGATCAGAACAGGCGGAGCGCTGATGGGTTCGGCGCAGGCAGAAGTCCTGGTGGCAAGATGGCCTGTATTTTTTCCTGTGGCATAGCGTTAGATTCTGAGAAACTCGCACCATTGCGATAAAGCACTTGTTTGCCGGGGACAGAGGGTATACGGTCGCCGGGGACGACGATGCTGATGAGGTTCATCGGATCAGCAGCTGCGACAGAGATAATTGTGGCGCAGTCGCGGGCACGGGTGGCGCGAAGCGAGTCCATGGCTTCGAGGAGGGCGTACTGCTCGCCGGCGAAGCCTGAGACAAAGCGGCCTCCGCGAACCTCCCCGCGGGCTTCGAGACGCCGCAGGATATTCAGGAGATCGCGCCATTTGGGAGCGTTGGATTCGCGGGTGAGAAGATCGCGGAAGAGGACGCCGTAACGGGCAAGAAGCTGACGAGCGAAGGATTCGAGAGCGGCATCGGTGCGGCGCGCCTGTTCGAACACTGTCGGAGCGGCGTGAAGCTCTTCGGTGAGAAGCGACCAGCGGCCTGCTGAGTTGCGTGCCAGACGTTTGCCTGGATTTTCAGTGGTGGTGGATTTGCGGCGCGGGTCCATACAAGCGCGGAGCTGGTCGAAGCCGTCGGCAGAGGCGAGGCCAGCCGTGGCTAGCTCCCATAGGGCGTGTTGAGTTTGTTGGCGGGTGAGATTGGCGATGCGCTGGATGTCGTTGGCAAAGCACGCTCCGCGTTGTTGGAGGAGGCTGCGAAGCAGGAGTGCGTTGGGGCTGAGGGCAGTGGCGAGTTTTTGCTCTTCGACCGACTGCAGGGCGAGCGCGTGCGGGAGCCAGTCGGCGGTCTCCCGGATGTAGAAGGTAATGGGAGCAGCATTCGTGGGGATGACGCGGCGCGGCGCGGCTCCCTCTCCATTTGACCAGGCCGGGTGAGGGGAGATGCGCCCCCAGCCCACTGCACCTGATAAGCATAGCCCGTCGAGCCAGCGTGAGTCGTAGTTAGCGACGCGGGCGGGAAGAAGGGTGCGCTCCCACTCGACGGCGGGAGCCTCGAACCCTTCGAGTTGGCGAAGAGCTTCGAAGACACCTTCTTCGCCGGAGAGCTGTGTTTGCGGCGCGATGTGTTGCCATTGCAGGAGCCAACGCATGTAGACAGCCGGAGTAACGGCTTCTATTTGTTTACGGAGCGTGGCCACGGTGCGGCGATGAATGCGCTGCAGAATGCGGCGTTCGCACCACTCGATCTCGTAATCCTTACCTTCAGCGGTTGAGGGCTCTGTCGCTTCAGGAACGGGGTATTCGAAGACACCTCGCATGAGCAGGCCTTGCATCTCCATAGCAAGGAAAGACTGGTAGATAGAGGTCGAATCGAGATTTAATGCACGAGCAAGACTATTAGTGGTAGTGGGGCCTAGTATTTGTAACCAGCCTTGCACTAATTTCTGTATAGTTTCTTCTTTTGTAACTGTATCGGTATTTTTTTTGTGATGGTTCGCTGAAGAATAGAGCGCGGCAATGTGCGGCACGCGTTCAGTGGCTATCCAGCAGAGAACTCCGTTGAGATCGAGGGTTTGGGCACACCCCTTTGCGATGAGGCGTTCATAGAAAATAGGCCAGTGGCGAGCCTCTTCCCTGTCGATAAAGTGGAGCGGAAGGACTGTGAGCGAGTGAAGAAGATCGTGAAGCTCGTTTTCGTCGCGGAGGTCGGGCCATATCTCTTTGCGAATGGCGGCGATTGCAACGGGGTCGATCTTACCCGGCTCTTCAGGCAGGTTGCGTCCAAGCGACGTAGCTCGGGCACGGCGTTCTTCAAGACCGGCCTCGTCGAGGAAGGCGTAGGGGTTGGCATTCAGAAGCTCGTGGGCGAAAACGGAAGGCGTTGGGGTGTCGACGGCGAGGCAGCGAATGGTGCCGTCTTTTATGCCTCGTAGGAGTTCGATGAGACCATCGAGATCCATCGCTTCCTGAAGCGTGTCCTGCATGACTTCGTTGACGAGGGGATGGTCAGGGATCTGGATGTCACCAACGATAGTCTCGAAGCACGCAGCTGCCTGCGGAAAGACAGAGGCCATGAGATCTTCGGAGCGGGTGCGCTGAATCTGCGGCGCGATGCGTTTGCCCTTCGACATGCGCAGGAGTTGCAGACTGCGCCCGGCAGCCCAGCGCCAGCGATTTTTGAAGATCGGCGATGCAATGGAAGCTTGTTCGAGAAGTTCTTTTGCCGTGTGCTCGGTGAGGAACTGGAAGACGTCACTCAGTGGAAAGCTATGCTGCTCGGCGAGCGAGATGTTGATACCATTGTCAGTCGCAGCGGCTTGCAGCTCAAAGTTGAAGCCGCGGCAGAAACGTTTGCGCAGCGCCAGGCCAAATGCTTTGTTGACGCGCCCACCAAAGGGAACGTGAAGGATGAGCTGCATACCGCCGCCGTCATCGAAAAAACGTTCTGCAATGATAGTGGTCTTTGAAGGCACTGCCCCCAGAACGGCGCGGCCAGTGACGATGTAAGCGATGAGCTGCTTTGCGCCACTCTCACATAAACCGCACTCTTCGATGAGCCACGCAATAGTAGCAGCGACCTCTGGTTGCGCAACGGAGATGTAACCAGGGATGACGTTTTGCGTGCGTGCGGAGATTTGTTCGCGAAGTTCACCAACGCCGTCGGAGAGAACGGAGGTGCGCTGCGGCGCTTCGCCAAACCAGAACGGCAGCGTGGGAGGAGCGCCATGCGCATCCTCCACGAGAACGCGACCCGTAGCTTCGATGCGCTGAATACGCCAGCTACTGGTGCCTAGCAGGATGACGTCGCCTGGGCTGGAGTCAACTGCAAAGTGCTCGTCGAGCGTGGCGATTTGAACGCCTTCAGGCTGGAGGATGACGTTATAGAGATTTGTCTCGGGGATGGCACCGCCGTTGGAGATGGCGATGCTGCGAGCGCCACGGCGTGGGTGGAGCTGATGCTGGACGCCGTCGCGGAGAAGGTAAGCGCCGTAGCGGCCGCGGGTCGATTCGATACCTTCGGCGAGAAGAGTCAGAAGATCGTCAAACTGTTTGCGCGTGAGGTCACGGTAAGGATAAGCGCGGCGGAGGATGTTGTAGAGCGCGCCTTCTTCCCAGGGTTCTGCTCCGCAGGCTGCAACGATCTGTTGCATGAGGATGTCGGCAGGTTGCGGGGGAATTTGTAACTGATCGAGTTCGCCGGCGCGCATCTTGCGGATGAGAGTAGCTTGCTCCATAAGATCGTCGCGTGTGGTGGCAAAGAAACGGCCTTTGGGGATGGCTCCGCGCCAATGACCGGCGCGGCCCACGCGCTGCATGGCCACTGCTACGGCTCGGGTAGTGCTGATCTGGCAAACGAGGTCGACATGGCCGATGTCGATGCCGAGTTCGAGCGATGCTGTGGCGATGAGGATTTTGATCTCACCGTTTTTCAGGCGCTGTTCGGCATCGAGCCGGAGGACTCGAGAGAGCGAGCCGTGATGCGCAGCTACGTTTTCCGGACCGATGCGGTTGGCGAGTTCAAAGGCAATCTTTTCAACGAGGCGGCGGGTGTTGACGAACACCAGCGTGGAGCGGTGATTTTGCGCGTGGGCGGCGAGTTTGTCGAAGATCTCTTCCCACATACCATTATTGGTGACGGACGTGAGTTCGTCGCTGGGAACTTCGATTGCAATGTCGAGTTCGCGACGTTGACCGACCTGGATGATGGTGGCAGGTTTGCGATCGGGATGGATGCCAGTGAGGAAGTCGGCGACGAGTTCGATAGGGTTTTGCGTGGCTGAGAGGCCGATCCTTTGCGGTGGTATTGCTAGGCCGGTTAGGAATTGGCCGGGACTGAGCTTGTTTTCGCCGCAGACGAGGGCATCGAGACGTTCGAGGGAGAGAGCAAGGTGCGCGCCGCGTTTGTCGTCGGCAACGGCGTGAATCTCGTCGACAATGACGGTGCGGACGCGGCGCAGGTGTTCCCTGCTCTTGCCGGCGGTCAGGAGAATGTACAGCGATTCGGGTGTGGTGACGAGGATGTGGGGCGGGTTGCGGAGCATAGCGGCACGCTCTTTAGGCAGGGTATCGCCAGTGCGCACTCCGGTGCGTATCTCAGGGCAGAGATAGCCGCGTTGCATAGCTAGCTGCTGGATCTCGGCTAGCGGGCCGTCGAGATTTTTTTGTACATCGTTCGAAAGAGCTTTGAGCGGACTGATGTAGACGACCTGCGTGCACGGCGCGAGCTGGCCGTAGAGCGAGGCACGCAGGAGCTGATCGATGCAGACTAGAAATGCGGCGAGGGTTTTGCCGCTGCCGGTAGGGGCTGAGATGAGTGTTGTGTTGCCAGCCAGAATGCTGGGCCAGCCGTGGGTTTGCGGCTCGGTGGGGCTGCCGAATTTTGTGAGGAACCACTCGGCCGTGACGGGATGGGCCCACGCGAGCGATTCCGGAATTTCGAGCGGCATTCGCTGATTGTAGCGCGGTTTTATTCGTTCTTTGTTCGCCGCTTTGATATCTACATGTTGCCTTGGCCCACGTCCGACGAGGCCGCCGATGCATTGGATTCGTCGAGGTATTGTTCGATGACTTTTTCGAGAGTCCCCTGGGCGGTGAGGATGAAGTCGATGGCGTCGCGGCCAGCACCGAAGCCGCCGAGGTTCGGTGTGACGTAGTGGGCCATGGATTTGACTTCTTTCCGTGCGTTGGCGGTTGCGATGGCAAGGCCGCACTGCCGCATGACGGGGAGGTCGATGATGTCGTCGCCGACATAGGCGAGTTGATCGATGGTCGCGCCGGTTTTGGCAAGGATGTCGCGGATGGCGTCCATCTTGTGGGACTGGCCCTGGTAGATGAACTCAAGCTTCAGGTCATTGGCACGGATGGCCACTGTCTGAGAATTGCGTTTGGTGATGATGCCGATGCGCAGACCGCCGAGACGGCCTAGCGAGATGCCGAGCCCGTCGTGAGCAGCGAAGCCCTTGGCCTCGATGCCATGGCCTTGTTCGTTTGGGATGACGAAGATCTGGCCGTCGGTAAGGACGCCGTCTACGTCGAAGATAAGAATTTTGATGTTTTTTGCGCGGGATTCAGCGGTCATTGGATGATGATACCGTGGCGGCCCACACCAACGGGCACCACGGTATCAACGTATTACGAGGCTTAGCGCCAGTGTCCTTCAACCCACACATAGCCGCCGCCATGGTGGTCCCAGTGGCCGTCGACCCAGCGTGCGTGGGGATGGGGTGGTTCCACGTAGGTTCCGGGAACCCAGACGTAGCGGTTGCCGTCCCAGCGGTGGTAGCCAGCGTGCCAAGCCCAGTTGGGATGCTCATGGGGTACGGGCGGGATGACTTCATGGGGACGCTCAGGTGGGGCGATGCGAACCACGACCTGGGCCTGGGCAATGCCTGCAGTAAGGAAAAGGGCGCAGGCAACAGTAGGGAGGAATTTCTTCATCGTGCAATCTCCTTGTGGTGCTAACCCGTTAGGACGTCATTTTTGTAAGACAAGTTGGGTGGAGACTGCGAAATTACAGCAGCATATGGTTGCCTAAGTTGGGGTTATTTCTTCATCGCGTACGGAAATTCGAAGACGAGGCCGGCGATGGGCAGGACAACATTGACGAGGTTGGCATGCTTATCCCGTTCGAAGTAGACGCGGCCAGAGGTAGCCTGGTTTGGGGGAATCGAACGAGCCGATAGATGGTGTTCTGCGGCGGCTTTATCCAGGTCATCCTGCGAAGTTTTCGCTTCAACTTCTAAAGGCGCAGGGGCTGAACTGGCTTCAGCGGTGGATTGAGAAAGGAAGGAGTTGCCGGTATGGGGGAGTTGAGTTGGGGCTGCTGCCTCGAGAGGGAGCGCAGGAACCGGGAGCATCAGCTTGGAGGGAGGAATGTAGTTAAGAATCTTGGGTTTGGGTGTCACAACCTCTACTCGGAAGTCGTCCGGAGTCAGGTTGAGCGGCGTGTCGGTCTTGTTATAGACGCTAACGTCCGCGCGGGTGTAGGCGCCCTCCTTTGAGATGGCAACCATGACGGTAAAGCGAGCGGTGTTGATGACTTTGTAGCTGCGCCCATAGAAGCTCTGGTTCAGACATCCAGCGCTGGGTTCACAAAGGATGACATTGTCGGGAAGCATGGTTTTGGGGACGCTTGCAGCAACTGCGAAAGTTGCTGATCCGATTGTGGCTGCGAGGGAGAGCTTTTGAAGGAGCGTCATTGGGGCCTCCTGCGGGGAGAGCAGTAACTGGTAACTTAGCAGGTTACCAGAGAGGTACATAACTACCCAATAGTTGTAGGCGCTGAACGATGCGATGGGCTGCGAATGAGCGCTTACATGCTCACTTGCAGCCCATAGTTTGTGGCTGATCTTGATGGATCCGGTTTCCGCTAAACTATGCCGTTACGATCCTGCATAGCCCGGCGATGGAAGGGCGAGTTAAGCGGGCTGGATGTTTGCGGCCTGCTTGCCCTTGGGGCCAGTGGTGATGTCAAACGTTACGCGCTGGCCTTCCTGGAGGGACTTAAAGCCACTGGAGTTGATTGCAGAGTAGTGTGCGAAGAGATCCTCTCCACCGTCTTCCGGGGTGATAAAGCCAAAGCCTTTTGCGTCGTTAAACCATTTCACTGTTCCATTTGCCATGATGCTTCCTACTTTCATATAGGCGATATTTCGCCGTTATGTCTAGCGTAGCAGGATGTGAGCTAATTTCAATCAATAAGATTATAGGTTTTCGTTATATCTTCTGGCTGGATGGAGGCTTGGGGAGTGCCCCGGGCGGGCTGAAGACCCTTCGGAAGGTGCTCTTGGGGGTGGATTTTCCTGAAGAAACCATCTTGATCGCCTCTGGACAAGGGGAAAATAGCTGAAACGGCCACCGCGTGGTCTGAACGGGGGATGGTCAATCCGGCATGCGGGTGAGAGCGTTTAAAGCAGAAGAGGTATCTCCCCCATGGCACGGCAGGCGCATCTGGAAGCAGCAAAATATCATCTCGACGCGGCTAGTAAACACCTTGAAGCGGCGGCCAGGTATAACGATGGCGACGAGGATGAGGGTGAGAGGCACTCCGAAGAGGCGCAGGCGGCGTCGAGGATTGCGGATGACAAATCGACCCGCGCGCATGGAGAGTCGAAGAAAGCTGCGCGGAAGAAGATGGTCTGGGTGGGGAACTCCGTGGCTGGCAGAGCAGTCGGGAAAGAGACCAAGCACTAATCTTCGACGACAACCAGATTTTCAAATCACCAGACTGGCCCAGTAGCAAAACTGCTGCAGCTCAGCTGCGACTCTCCGCTACCGATGGCGGTGCCATGGGGTTAGTTTAGTTGCAAGCCAACGGGCGCTGGAGGGTTTCCGATGCGATTATTGAGGTACCGCATTTGTCAGAACGACTCGACGAGGATGTTATGTTGCTAAGTTTGAATTCGCGATTTGTGGGCAATGTCTACATTATTCAGTGCAAAGGCCGGGTGATTCTGGGCGAAGAGGTGAAGGCGCTGGAGGCTGCGTTCGAGTTGGGCGCGCGGGAGTTTACGCGATTTGTGCTGAACCTAAGCGAGGTGAGCCGGCTGGACAGCATCGCAATGGGACTGCTGGTGCGATATGCCGATCGCATGGAGAAGCGTGGAGGCGGTGTGCGGTTAGCCGCACCGCCGCCCTTCGTGGAGAAGCTGCTGAACATGACCAAGCTTTCGACGCTGCTACAGAGTTATGCGACAGAGGAAGATGCGATCGTATCTTTTTTAAAGCAGCGGACGAGGGGCGGAGAGCAGGAGACAGGAGGGCCGCGGGTGCTGGTAGTGGATGAGTCGGCGGATCTTTGCGTGTTCGTGCGAACGGTGCTGATGCAACATGGATTCGATGTAAAGTCGACGTGCTCGTTTCGCGATGCGAAGATTTTGCTTGGGGTGGATGATGTGGAGTACATCCTGGTAGGACCGGGAAATCCGCAGCTCTCGTCCGAGACGATGATGAAGACGCTGACTGGCCTTTCTCCAAAGGCGAAGGCGCTTCGGCTCGAGGCGGACTTCAAGATTCGTGACGCGAGCGAGGCTACGAATGCCTTGCTGCAGATGTTCCGGGCTGCGGCGAGCTAGACACGCAGAAGCGGCGTGTCGTTTGCACGGCGAATTGAACCAAAAAAGAACCGGAAGCCCAAAATGGCTCCCGGTTGTTCCGTTTCGGTTCAGATTGCGTGGCGCTGATTAGACCTTCAGTTTGCGGCGTGCGGCTCCAACCAGACCAAACAACCCTGTGCCGAAGAGCGCGAGGGTCGCGGGCTCTGGGATGGCAGGAGCAAAGCTTCCCTGAGAGCCTGTGTTGTCGCCGCTGGCAATTGTGAAGCCGCTATTGACGAAGCCGTCTGTATTCGTTTCGATCACCAGCGATGTATTTTGTCCAGCCCCCAGCTCGGGCGAGAAGAGGAAGGTGATTGTGGACCCATCTGCACTGCTTTCAACTGACGAGGGACTCGAGATGCCGCTGGCTCCAGCGTTGATGCCGGCATCCAGGAGGAATCCTCCAAAGTTGAACATCGTGAAGGAAGTGTTGCCGTTCGTTCCGACGTTGTCAAAGTTGAAGACGAAATCGTAGCAGCCACTGCAGAAGACGTTCGCAGCATCTGCATACACGGTAACCGAATACTTGTCGACGATTGCAGAGGTGGCCACCGTTCCAGCGACCTGAGCTATGACCGTACCACCAGGGTTTAGCGAGTCGGGAGGGAGCGAGCCACCCGGCATAAGGATGTCCGCCTGTGCGACCGCAAGAGTTCCAAAGCAGATAACAGCGAAAGCAGCTAACTTTCTATACATAGGAGTTCTCCAGGTACTCAGTTTTGAGGTGCAAACAGGCCGCCCCTCCCATAAGTAGAGCAATTGCATGGCCATAGTCCTGGAGACTCAGCCAGAGACGTGCACTATAGGACGCCGTTACTTAGATCAGGGGAATTGCAGACTGGATGACAATGTGTGCAGTATTTTGCTCATAATGTGAAAACACTTTGCTTTTATGCAATTTCGAAGTTCAAGTATGCAGGCCTTATTGATCAGTGAGGGGCCACTGCCTCTTGCAATTGGGTATAGGCTTGGACGGCAAAGAGGAGTGATCCCATGACGGTAGCTCAGGTGTGGAAGAGTACGAAGTTCGCGATGGAACGAGGCCCTGGCAAGGCGCCAGGCACAGTGATCTTTCGATTGTCAGGGCCGTTTACGGTGCGGGATATGTACAGCACCCTCTCGCCGGAGGCCCTGCACAACCTCTTCGAGCTGCAGGCGGGGGAAGTTTCAAATGGCCTGCATATTATGGACCTGACAGGGGTCCCCTACATCGACTCGGCGGGGCTTGGACTGCTGGTCAGTCACTATGTCCGGTGCCAGGCCAGAGGAGTTCGGCTGGTCCTGGCCGGAGTGACTCCGCGTGTGATTCAACTGCTGGAGATGACGAAGGTGGACGGATTCCTTACGAGGATCGATACGGTTGAAGAGGCAGATCGGGTTTAAAGTTCGTCTCTGCGCGCATAATGGCTGCTATGCTCACCAACTCTTTCTGGCATGGCTTCGTGATGGGAGCCATTTTGGTTCTCCTTATATTTTTTGTGGCGATCTTATTCGCCCGCGCTCGTGCAAGTAAGCGACCCTAACCCCCACTCCCCGTCAAAAAGTGTGCAAAGTCTTCGCAGGAAGAGGCTTAGGCCCGGACTGCGACGGTGCTTCGCGTCAAAATGGTTCGATACGAAAGCTGAAATGGGACCTTGATCCCCAATCTGGGCGTAGTTTTGTCAAGTCCCTTTAGAATTGAGGCGGCTACGTATTCAAGTGAGGAGACGACATGAAGAAGGGTTATTGGGTGGTGGCGTACCGGACGGTTGGTGATGAGGTGGCGATGAAGAACTATGTCCCACTGGCTATGGAGGCGCTGGGAAAATTTGGGGCGCGCCCGCTGGTTGCACCGGGGAGCGCGGTTACAGCTCACGAGGTTGGGTTGAAGCTGAAGACGGTCGTGGTGGAGTTTGATAACTACGAGATCGCTTTGGCTGCGTATGAGAGTGCGGAGTATAAGAAGGCGCTGGCTGCGCTTGGTTCGAGTGTGGAGAGGGACTTTCGGATTGTTGAAGGGGCTTAGCCGCTCGCTCGCAACTAGAGCGAAGACGGTTCGAGCTTCGCTCAAAGGTCCACCTTAGCGTGATGAGACCGCGCGCAGATGGGCACACTTAGACATGGGCCAGCCGACGACCTTGGTATATGGTGCGTATGGGTCGAAGTTTGTAGCCTGATGTCAGACAGAAATTTGGCGATTCGTTTCTCAACGAGGTTCGGCTCCATCAATTCACATTCCCATAAGACGAGTTGTTTCCATCCAATTCGACGTAAAGCTAAAGCGTTTCGCTGATCTCGCTCGACATTACCCACAATTTTCGGATTCCAATATGACTGATTCGACTTGGGTTTTCGAACGCCCTCATTGCATGTATGACCATGCCAGAAGCACCCATGGACTTGTATAGCAAGCTTCCGCCCGATGTATGAGATATCTGGCCGGCCTGGAATGTCTGGTCTATACAGCCGATATCCCGGGTATCCGAGTTTGCGGACAATTTGACGGACTGACATCTCGGGTTTCGTATTAGTGCTTTGAATCCGACGCATATTTTCAGAACGGTGTTCTGATCAATCGTACCCACTTGTTTGTTTCTAGACGATGGCTCGATTTCTTCCTACGAAATCCTCGCTCAGTAAGTTTGAAGAAACTATTACACGGCTTCTCTTCCAAAAGCCAACTCTAGTCGACGGAACACTTCTTCATGCTCAATCCAAATCGTGAATCCGTTGCCATTTGCGTCCGATCCCGACAGGTAGCCAAACCCCCGCGTTACACATGAGCCGCATCTGCACGGCCGTGAAACTGCGAGAGTTCTATTCCGTTCCTCACCATCCCAGACGAATTCGCGTTCTTTGAACATGCATAACCACCCTTTGGAATGTTCTAGATTAGAACATTTTGACACAATCATGCAAGTACGCTCAGTCTGTGCCACAGTCTCGAAGAACGAAAAAGAAAAATCTGATAGGTCGCAAAGTCGCTGAAAGACGAGCCTCGTTCGATCCTCCCTTAACGCAAGACGCGCTTTCAGGACAGCTCGCTCGTGTCGGGATACAACTAGATCGAGCCGCAATCGCCAAGATCGAGACAAATCGCCGATGCGTCTTTGATTACGAGCTCAAAGCCATCGCTGACGTTCTCGACGTTCAAGTTAATTGGCTATTAGGTCTCAGCAAATGAAGGATCCAACTTCTCAACTGCGACGTGCAACTCGGCGTGCCAAATCGGACGTAGCTAACAAACTAATTAGCATGTTTCTTCACGAACTAAGCCGGAAAATCTGCCGAGATTGGTGCTTAAGGGTTGACGGTGAAGAATATGGAGAATTAGTTAGGCTACGTTTTGGTAATCGCTGTCCTTATTGTCTTCGTAGTCTTTTAGAAACTATTCCAGTGATCGAACACCTGGATGGAATGAATCGCTACCGTGTCGGCTTACATATTCCTGGAAACGTTCTTGTGGCATGCAGGCGATGTAACAATGAGAAACGAAGAGATGATTCTCTCAGAACACTTACCCTTGCTGGTTCTGGATGGGCGTCATTCCTCTCTCACGACGGAGATTCCTGTTCCGATGGCTGTGCTACCTGCACATATTGGGAAACGGTCTGGGCTGATAAGGCTGAACGCAAACTTACGCTAGCAGCAAACCGAGAAAGAATTCTGATTTTCCGCAGCGAATTCTCCCAATTCGAAGCTACGATGAGTCCGCTTTTAGAAGCGCTTCCAGAAGTATTGACAAAACTTTATTCGGATTGTCAGCTCTTCGCTGAAACGGAGATTGCCTCGATGCTGAAACGGTTTTAGCCGTTCAGCATCGAGGTGGTGGTGGTGGTGGTGTGCTTCATTTATTCAGCATTCTTCAGCTGCAGCCGCTTGTGCTTCCGCAGCTCATGCATCGGTAGCAGGAGCCGCTGCGGGTCATGATGGCTCCGCAGGTGGCGCAGGAGGGGGAGTCGCCCATGTCGTACATGGACTTCATGGCGTCGGCGACGTGGTAGACGCCGCGGTCTTCGACCTGAAACGCGGACGCGTTGTCGTCGAGGCCGCTGCGGGCGCTTAGGTCAGGGGCGATTCCCTGCTGGGGTGGCGTGGTGTAGTGGGTGTGCTCGTGGCTGTCGAATGCAGGTCCTTCGACTTCGCTCAGGATGACAGTTCTATTGTTTGATTGAGAGGAGGCGCTGAGGCTGGGCACTACTGTATTGCCCGGGCTGGTGACGGCGCCTTCGACGGGGACCGAGATCTGGGACTGGTTGGGGCTGAGATTGGCGAAGAGGTCGAGCTGGTGGCCGGAGAGGAAGCGGATCTGGATCCAGCGGAAGATGTAGTCCATGATCGACTTGGCGTAGCCGATCTGCTCGTTGCCGGTCCAGCCGGAGGGCTCGAAGCGGGTGTGGGCAAATTTCTCGCAGAGGACGCGGAGTGGGACGCCGTGCTGGAGGGCAAGTGAGACCGCGGTTGCGAAGGAGTCCATCAATCCGGAGACGGTGGAGCCTTCTTTGGCCATGCGGATGAAGATTTCGCCAGGCTGGCCGTTGGGGTAGAGGCCGACGGTGATGTAGCCCTCGTGACCGGCGAGGCCGAACTTGTGGGTCACGCTGGCGCGCTCTGCAGGGAGACGGTGACGGACGGCGCGGGGTGGAGACTGGGCGTCGACGGAGTCAGAGTTCTGCGAGGCGGCTTCGGCGATGGCCTTGAGCTGGGTCTCGAGGGCGTGGATGCGGCCGTGGGCTGCGGTGGCGGTCTCCATGGCTTCGACGAGCTGCTGCTTGACGGCGATGACTGCGGGAGTTTCGACTACGCCTTCGCTGATCGCATTTTTATCGCTGGATGCGGTGCTGCGGGTTCCTTTTTTGTCGGCGTCGGTCTGCGCGGTGACGTTGAGAGGCTGGGTGCCCTTGGAGTTGTCGCGATAGATGGCGACAGCCTTGAGGCCCTGGCGCCAGCTCTCCATGTAGGCTTCGGCGATGTCGTCGACGGAGCAATCTTGTGGGAGGTTGACGGTCTTTGAGATTGCCCCGGAAAGAAACGGCTGCGTTGCGCCCATCATCTTGATGTGGCCCATGTAGGAGATGCTGCGCGTGCCCCTGGAGGGCTTGAAGGAGCAATCGAAGACGGCGAGGTGCTCGGGCTTGATGGCCGGTGCGCCTTCGATGGTGCCGGTCGCGTCGATGTAGCTGACGATGGCGTTGACCTCAGACTCGGAGTAGCCGAGCTTGATGAGCGCCGAGGGCACGGTGTTGTTGACGATCTTGATCATGCCGCCGCCGACGAGCTTCTTGTACTTGACGAGGGCGAGATCGGGCTCGATGCCGGTGGTGTCGCAGTCCATCATGAAGCCGATGGTGCCGGTGGGCGCAAGAACGGTGACCTGCGAGTTGCGGTAGCCGTGCTTTTCGCCGTAGGCGAGTGCGCCGTCCCAGGCGTTGCGGCTGGCGTCGATGAGCTGGTCGAGCTGCGGGACGAAGAAGGGCTCGCTGCTGTTCTTCAACTTGCCGATGTTGTTGACCTCGGCGCGATGCATGCGGATGACGTCGAGGAAGGGCTCGCGGTTGACGTAGAAGCCGGGGCAGGCGCCGCCGGCGATGTGCGCCTGCTGCGTCAGCGGTGTGGCTGCGCCGAGTGCGGGGCAGGTTTCGGCGATGCGCGAGGACTGCCAGTAGGCGTCGCCGCAGAGGATGCTGGTGAGCGTGGCGGCGAAGTCGCGGCCAGCGTCGGAGTCGTACGGCAGACCGAAGGCCATGAGCAGTGCGCCAAGGTTCGCGTAGCCGAGACCGAGTGGGCGATAGTCGTGCGAGTTCTTCGCGATCATCTCAGTGGGGTAGCCGGCGGCGTCGACGATGATCTCCATCGCGGTGGTGACCACACCGATGGCGTGGCGGTAGGCGGGGATGTCGAACTGGCCTCCCGGAGTGAGGAACTTCAGGAGATTGAAGGACGCAAGGTTGCAGGCGGAGTCATCGAGGAACATGTACTCCGAGCAGGGATTGGACGCGTTGATGCGCGCCGTGTTTTTACTGGTGTGCCAACGGTTAATGGTGGAGTCGAACTGCATGCCGGGGTCGCCGCACTGCCAGGTGGCTTCGGCGATGGTGTGCATCAGTTCGCTGGCCTTGTACTCTTTCACGGCCTTCTTGTCTTTGACGGTGCGCGTGGTGAAGGTGCCGTCGGTCTCGACTGCGCGCATAAACTCGTCGGTGACCCGGACGGAGTTGTTCGCGTTCTGGAAGAAGATGGAGCTGTAGGCCTCAGAGTCCGGACCGCTGCCATCGTAGCCAGCCTGCATAAGGTGCCAAGCCTTCTGCTCTTCCTTCACCTTGCACTGAATGAAGTCTTCGATGTCGGGATGGTCGACGTTGAGGATGACCATCTTGGCGGCACGACGGGTCTTGCCGCCGGACTTGATGACGCCGGCGAAGGCGTCGAAGCCGCGCATGAAGCTCAAGGGGCCGGATGCGGTGCCGCCGCCCGAGAGGGTCTCCATGGAGCCGCGGATGCTCGAGAGATTGCTGCCTGCGCCGGAGCCCCACTTGAAGAGCATGCCCTCGGTCTTGGCGAGAGTGAGGATGGAGTCGAGCGAGTCGTTTACCGAGTTGATGAAGCAGGCCGAGCACTGGGGCTTGCGGTAGCCGGTGACGGAGAACTCGACCGCGCAGGAGTGCGCGTTCCAGTGCCAGTTCTGCGCGTCGGAGTTGGGCTCAAGACGGTCGCAGCCGACGTTGAACCAGACGGGCGAGTTGAACGCGACCTTCTGGTTCAAAAGAAGGTGGGCAAGCTCGGCGTAGAAGGTCTCGGCGACGGCCGGGGTGGCGAAGTAGCCACCGGCGATGCCCCAGTCGCGGATGGACTCGGCGACGCGGGTGATGAGCGCACGGACTCCGGACTCACGCTCGGTGGTGCCGTTGAGGCCGTGGAGGTACTTGGAGGCCACGATGTTGGTCGCGGTCATGGACCAGTCGGCCGGAACCTCGACGTTCTTCTGCTCGAAGATAATCTTGCCCTTGAAGTCCTGAATGATGGCGTCGCGAAGCTCCCAGGTGATCTCGTCGTAGGGGGAGACACCGGGGCGGGTAAAGTAGCGGTCGAAGGTGAGGCCGGGTGCTCGGGAAGTGAAGGGGGGGGCGGTCTGAAAGTCGGTGCTCTGGGCCTGGCCCTGAGTCTGATTGGAGATGGTCGCCATGGGTGAAACTCCTTCTAATTTGATGAAAATCTATAACTTTTGGCTCACGTCGTTCGGTGAGTCGAGGCCCGGTTTTAAGACGGCTTCTCCGCTTTGAAAGCTGAGGGGTTAAACCGGGCGGGGGAGCGTCGGCGGCAGAAGAGCGATAACAGTGAAACCTAACCGAATGTCTGGGGTGGTGCAGTCGTGAAAGTAACGCCCTCTGTGGGGTGTGTCAAGTATAAAGCACTACATGTTGTGTTGCCTGTGCGAATACCCGTATTAACGGGAGGTAAATGGCATGGAATGCCGAAAAATGGGGCATTTCGCTGTGGATTTTCTCTGAAAGCCGCGAAATTCTTGGGGTTCCATGGGGGTTTACTGCTCAGTAATAGGGCATCGTTTGAAGGTAGGCGCGGAGAAGGCGAAGCGCAAGGCGCAGGAGTGGTGCAGATTGGTGTGGACAGGGGTGGAAATGTGGGAAAGGGGGAGCGCACAAAAGTTAAAACCTGGGTGCCCCATCTTCGGCGCACGAAGCCTTATCGCGTCATCATGCGAGTTTTGCTCGTTGGATTAGATAGTCAGTTTGATGTCGGGTAGTGACGTGGAAAAACGTTTCGAGTGCCTAATATAGGCTTCCCCGCGTTCAAATTCATCGCTTTTCATCTCGGACTGTAAGTGGGGAATCGCCACTGTAGCTGGCTGATAGCCCTGCAGGGCAGATGACTCGTCCAAAAGTAAACTCTAACTTTATCTTGCGGCACTCCTTCGCCTGTTTTATGATTTCACCCATCGAATATTCTGCAGGGGCACATTTTTTATTGCGGCTCGATTAATACTTTGCAGCCAGTCTGGTATCTTGCGCAAGCATTACCCATGAGCGTAGTACCAACCGAACCTCCATTCTGCATCACGGTTTCCTTGGTCAGTTGCCTTCAAGTAGTATTTTGCGGCCATCTCTGGGTCTTTAGCTACTCCCTTGCCGTTCGCGTATTCATCGCCCACTCGTACCTGCGCCCAATCATCGCCTTGTTCTGCCGCCATGGAAACTAGTGACTGGGACATGACCAAATCAGTTGAAACTACAGTTCCGGTTCTATAGAAATTGGAGAGCAAATTCCCTGGCGTTTCCGGCATCAGAGGAACGTTTCAGAGCGAGAATGCTCTATTTTGATCTGGTGTCACTGCTTCGCCATTTTGATAACAAAACCAAGACTGGTCAAGGCGGTTGGATCATTTTGCGAGGCATTCGAGTTAACACTTCTATGCGTAGAAGAATTTTTGGTCACACCATTTCCGTACAGTTCTAAAGTTGCCAACAGTGGGCTGCCTCTAATGAATTTTGTGCTGCAGCTCTTCTGAGCCAGCCCACAGCGACGTCCATGCGAATAACACCAAGCATTCCATCTGTATACGCCTTGCCAACATATATCTGAGCCTGCACATCATTTTGCTTTGCTTTATTCAACATTTCCTGAAATTTAGAGCGACCTGATATAGCATTTTGCGGTTCTTGTGAAAAAACGGTAGCTCCCGCTATGAGTAAGCAACAGTAAAGGAAATTTTCCATATGTCCTCAGTTCACTTTAGTGCCGATAGTGGTTTCGATAACTCGTTCCACAGACTCTGCATCTCTTGCACCTGAGATTCGAATGCCATTGATGAACAGCGTGGAGTCCAATCACGCCGTATTTTGTTCGAGTTGCAGGTCTCCATCAACGCTCGTAGCTGAAGCCTTCTGAGCGAGAAGCGGTTCAGGGCCTGCATATTAGGTTTCTGCGCGTTTCACAAAAGCCATGGCATCATCTCGCCACTTATCTGTCTGGTGGGAAAATAAGAAGTCATGTAAAGCCAGCAATCGGTATTACTTTACATAGCTACGCATTGCGAAGTTCCGCTTCGGGTCGCGCATTGTGATGCATTTCCAATGGGAATTGCTGAAAAATAATACGCACTTCTTTTCCTTTTTTGGGAAGACCTGATCGCGTAGTGTCGTAGCCATGCGCTCACAGAATGGACATTGGAAATCCGAAAACTCAACAATCGAAACAGGGGCAGATGGGTCTCCGAACGAAGGCGAATTAGTTTTCAGAAGATCGGCGATATCGATAGTCTGAGGAGTTAGGTTTGTACGATAGGAGATTTGTCCACTTCTTCGATTTGGTTGGAGAGGTAACGATGATCCTCAGACAAATACATCAATTGCGGAGGGCGGTTACCTAGGTTAACAAATAGCTTCCGTATGCAACTACCTGAGATCGGACTGCCATACTTACATCCAACGCCGAATTGCTGGAAACGCCCAGCCGTTTGGCTAGATAACCACTCAACTTATCTCTTTCCAGTTCGGAAACACCGGTACATATTTTTCGGCCAGCCCAATAAGCGTGACCTGCAATAGCTCCCATAACCAATAGCGGGATCAGCAGAAGATATCTTCTTCGGAGAGTGATGTCCCATGAACCTAACTTCATAAAACTCCTATCGCCCGGAACTATCATGACGTCGAATGCGGAAGGTAAACGGTAGGATCCACATAGTGTATTCCGGTTGAAGCTACCATACCTATGCCGCCCGGTCACACTATCATGCTCAAGCCGCCTGGCTGTTCGATACAATTACCATCGCCGTCGTCATCATTGCAGCCTCCAGGATCGTCGCCTCCGCCGCCGCAGTCTGGTGAACTAGGGTCACCACCACAATTAGGTCGCATTCGGGGTCTGCACAGTATTGTTCACAAAGTTCGTTGGTCGGATCGCAGGAGCAATAGTCAGCAGAGCTCGGATCGCATCCCAACTCGGGTCGTCGATGCCACAGTCGCATGGGGAGTACCAGGACAACTCGGATCGTCACACGCATCGGTACATTCCCATGTATTATTTATTCCGCATATCAGCCCCCCGGGACAATTGTTGTCATCGCCGTTGCAGCCGTTTTGTTCCGGTGTCGATACAAGCTTGATCAGGAAAAGGGGCATATTCACAGGATCCAGCCTAACACCCTGATCTACATTTGTGTGCAAAGGGCAGCTGAGTGTCGTCTGTAAAGGACATTTTGATGCGAGTTGCTGCCATCTACTGATTCAGCCTCGTTCGTGCTACCGCTGCAATTTGAATTGCAAAAGGCAGTATCGGTCGTGAAGGCCTGGCATTGCGTCCGGTATATCCTCAGCCGCCACAAGCTTGTCCAAAAGATGACGCAGAAGAAAAGGCAAATAAAAACAACACAAATGCTACCCTAACCGAAGTCATACTCTACCTTTCTCAGCGGTCTTCAAAAATTGATCAATTTGGATGAGGAAGATCGTGAATTTCGCGACCGTCTATAGGCGCATAACTGTGCTTCTCGCCTGGAGATGGTCTCATGTAACCTGGCCCTGGTTCCCACTTCATGCCGTCATCGAAATAAACAACCATGATCTCTATGCGGAGTTCCGAAACAGTCTGTCGACGGCCAAGCTCATGCACCGCATTCTCAAGACCCGCTTTGTAAGACGTCAGATTCACTTCTAAAGTCTGCCCTGGAGCGATCGCCACCTTTGGATTCGAATCGGAACTGGCGAGGCCCAAGCGCTTCTTGTCATAATCAGGGAGTTCCCCGAAATGTATCTGCGCCGCTGCCATCGGAGCGGTTTTGCCGTCTCCCGTCTCTGGAAAGGCCAAAGTGATATGAATCGATGTTACTGTCTTTTGGCTTTGGTTCTTAAAGACGACCCGCATATGATCAAACCAGTCGTCAGGAGCAGAGAAAGGAACCTTAGGTTCGATCCCTCTGCCGTTCACAACAATGGCTGCCAATTGAACTGGGTCAGATATCTTTGGCGGACTAGTAATGATAAGCCGGTCGGAGGTCTGCGCGAAAGCGGTTCGTTGCGTACCCGGTAATGTCAAAACCAAGGCTGAGCCGATTAACAGGAGTAAGGAAGTGTTGCTCTTCATTCGACCTCCCTGCATGAAAGCAAAACTGCCCCAAAGTCAATCATCACTCATTCCACATGTCAAGATATTTCTACGTGAGTACGACAAATGGGTGGAAAGGAGCAAACTCGAGGGGCGGGTGGCACACGGCTAAATCTGGATGCCCCATCTTCGCGACGGTCTCATTGTCGCTAAGGTCGGCATTTTAGTGGTAGCGAAACGTGAACCAAATTCCCAAAAGGGGAATCCCTCAAAAATAAATCCAGAAAAAATGGCGTTTTTTTCGAGCCTGAAAATGACCGTCAACTTACCAGCTTTCACCAGCAATCCACCACGAATTCACCATTCAAAAGACCACGTTCTGCACACCGTTTTTGCTAAAACCCCCAGCAAAAACGGAAGAAACCGCCATCAGAAAAATTACTGCAAAAAACACTACTTTTCAGGGGAACTCGTCGTCGCCGAGAGGTTGGCTGTGCCGGGCAGTGGGTCGGTGACAGTGACGCGGGAACCAAGGGCACCGATGAGGTCAGGGATGTCGTAGTGCAGAAGAACGCCGGGAAGAATGTCCTCGGGAGCATCGATCGGCATGGGGCGCTGCCTTTCCTGGAGGGTATGTGCTGCTCTGCGTGACCCGGGCCGAGTAAATAGGGCGTTGCCTGATAACGAAAACTTAGCAGAATGGGCCGCAAATGCAAGCCGCTTTCTATTTTTCCCTATCAATTTGGGCAAAACGGCGTGGACGAGCCAGTCCAAAGTTCGGGTGGCGACTATGGGGGATAGTGAGTTGCCCCGGAATCTGCTATACCCCTAGGAGATTATGCGAAGATCCCTGCTGAGCTGTTTCCTGTCCATTTTCTTTGTCTCTGCCCTGGCCCAAAGTACGACGATCGTCGTTCCAGTCACGCCGGCAGCAGCGCCCCCTGCTACCCAAAATCCCTCAGATTCGACGACCGACTACTCCGCCGAGCCCATCGTCGTCGAGCGGTTAGACGGCCTCTTCAAAATGGCCGCCGACGGCACCGGATCGAAGCTGACGACAGTCGTCGCCAGGGTGCAGACCGAGGCCGCTGCAAAGCAGTTGGGCATCGTGGGCGTGGCCTACTCCGGCAACTCAGAGCGCGTGGAGTTCACCTACGTACGCGTGCGTCATCCCAACGGCACCGTAACCGAAACCCCGGTGAGCAATGCGATGGAGATGCCTGCTCCGGTCACCCAGCAGGCTCCGTTCTACAGCGACCTGAAGCAGATGCAGGTTCCGGTGCGTGGTCTGCAGCCGGGCGACATCCTCGAATGGCAAGCCAAATCGATACGGACCAAGGCCGAAGCGCAGGGCCAGTTCTGGGGAGCGGAGAACTTTAGTGAAGATGGCGTAGTGCTGTCGCAGACGATCGAGCTGCACGTCCCGAAGGATATCTACATCAACGTTTGGAGCCAGAAGAACAAGCCGAAGGAGACGGTGGAAGGCAGCGAACGGGTCTTTCGCTGGGTCTCATCCCAGATGAAACCGACCGTAGGCAAAGAGGCGGATGCTGAGAAGGAGCTGAAGAAAAAAGAGGTGTGGACGGCAGAGCAGGAGCTCGATGCCAAAGAAGGAAAGTTTCCGTCCGTGGCATGGTCAACATTCAAAAGTTGGGAGGCAGTCGGTGCGTGGTACCAGGGCCTCGAGAGCGACCGCATTGTGCCTGACGCAGCAGTCAAGGCGAAGGTTGCAGAGCTGACTGCCGGCAAGACGACGGAAGAAGAGAAGGTTCGCGCCGTGTATGGCTATGTGGCAACACAGATCCGTTATATCGGCGTGGCCTTTGGTGTAGGACGGTATCAACCACACCCTGCCGACGAGGTGCTGGAGAACCAGTACGGCGATTGCAAGGACAAACACACGCTGCTGGCCGCGATGCTTACTGCTCTGGGACTTCATCCGAATGCCGTGTTGATTGGGGCCGGAGTGCGATTCAATGAAGCCGTTCCTTCGCCGGGATCGTTCAATCATTTGATTACGACGATTTCGGTAGGAGGACAACAGGTATGGCTGGACACCACGGCGGAGGTGGCGCCGTATCGAGCCCTGGTCTATATGATCCGTGACCAGAAAGCTCTGGTGGTTCCCGATGCGGGCGTCGCAAAGATCGAGACCACTCCTGCCGCGCTTCCCTTCCCGTCATTCCAGAAGTTCGACTCGGTGGGAACACTGGACAAAGAAGGGACTTCAAACTCGCGTCTTGAATGGACCTTACGTGGAGATGAAGAGATCGCCGTGCGGGCAGCGTTCCGGCAGGTATCGCCGGCACAGTATGACCAGATGGTTCAGCAGATCTCGCGGACTATCGGATACGTGGGAACGACGAGTCACGCGGAGGTCAGTCGTCTGGAAGATACCTTCACTCCGATGACGATGAGCTACGACTATAAGCGTGAGAAGAGTGGCGACTGGGACAACCGGAAGATCATCGCGCAGTTTTCGCCGATCGATCTTCCGCAGGTCGACGAGAAAGAAGCTCCGGTGCAGGCTATCGCGCTTGGCGTTCCCCGGGTGGAGACATCGACAGCGGCGATGAAGCTGCCGGAGGGATGGGGAGTGGAGCTGCCGGAGGCAGTGCACGCGAAGTCTGCCTACGCCACGCTCGATGAGACCTATCGCTTCGACAAAGGCACAATCTATGCGGAGCGCCGTGTTGAAGTGCTGAAAGAAAAAGTTCCCGTGACGGATTGGAAGAGCTACAAGAAGTGGTCTGAGGATGCCGATCTTGCGCATGAGCAGTGGATTCAACTGGTGACGAATGAGAGTACGGCAACAGCTGAAAAGAAGGAGGCTCCGGCGACTACCGGCAGTACCGAAGCAGCGAATCTGATCTCGTCAGCGTATCGCGCGATACAACAACATAATCTTGACGAAGCCAAGGTCATGCTGGACCACGCGAAGAATTTGAACGAAAACCAACGTTTTTTGTGGACCACATACGGATATTACGATTATCAGCGGGGCGAGATAACGATTGCTATCCAGGATTACCAGATGGAGCTGACGAAGAATCCGGATCGGTATGTGGTGTATGACTCAATAGCGAGAGCGCAGAACGTTTTGGGCAAAAGGGCGGAGGCAAAGGAAACTCTGCGAAGCTGGGCGCGAGTGGATGAGAGCAATCCAGCTCCAACTACTGCTCTCGTAGCTATGTTAATGGAAGACGGCGATGCTGCTGGCGCTGTGGTTGCGGCAGAGGCTGGTATGGCGCGGCTTCCAGAGGAGAAGAAGAGGGATGAAAGGCTGCAGTTGGCGCTGGGACATGCACAGATAGGTGCAGGACTGAAGGAGAAGGGACACGACACGCTGTTGACGCTGATGAAGACGACCGAAGATCCAAACATGATGAACAACAGCGCGTACGAGTTGGCGGATGCCAACCTGGAGCTGCCCCTCGACGAGTCGACGACAAAAACAGCGCTCGACAAGATGATCAAGGAGAGCCAGACCTGGACTCTCGATGAAAATCCCCAAAATCTGCTGATGAAAAGCCGCATGATCGAAGCAACCTGGGACACGATGGGTTGGATTCTCTATCGCGAAGGAAAACTGGACGAGGCTGACAGTTATCTTCGGGCCGCATGGCGAAACACGCAATCGGCGACGATGGCGAAACACCTTGGAGAAGTAGCCGAGGCCAGAGGCAAAAAGGACGAGGCGCTAACGTTGTATGAGCTCGCAGCTGCGACCTTCTCGCCGGTCGACATGATGGGCAGGAAAAAAACGCCCGGAGATGACGAGAAAAAACTACAGGCGCAGATCGATGCTCTAAAAAAGGCAGGCGCTAAATCGACGGTAAAGGACGCTCACGCCAGGTTGCAGGAGATTCGAACCTTCCCCCTGGGAGAGGCGAATGGCTTGAACGGAGTAGCCGAGTATCGCATGTTGCTCAACGACGAAAGGGTGTCCAAAGCCGAAAAGACAGGGACGAAGGAGATTGAAGGTGGAGAAGCCAGAGTGAAGGACGCAAAGCTCACCGAACTCTGGCCGGCAAACTCCGACGCAAACCTCGTACGGAATGGAATGCTGAACTGCCACAGCGGCGTCTGCGAGTTAGTACTGATGCCCTAGCGTTCCGAGTCTGAAGTTCGTTATATAAACTTTGTCATCCTGAGCGAAACCTCTCGCAGTTTTATCGCGAGAGGTGCAGTCGAAGGACCTGCTTTTCAACAGCTTGTGAGCCACGGCTATCGTTGCAATAAGCAATGAACTTCGGGATCACCACCCTGGCGTCTTTTTGCTGAGACCTTCCGCAGACGCGATCAACGTCCGATGAGTCTCCGAACGCCAGCCACATTCCAAAATAAGGGTGCTCAAAAATAAATCCGGGAAAAGTGGCAGATTTTTCGACGCCGAAAAGTGACCGTCAACTTACCGGCTTTCACCAGCAATCCACCACAAATTCACCATCAAAACACCACGTTCTGCACACCGTTTCTGCCAAAACCCCCAGCAAAAACGGAAGAAACCACCACAGAAAAAATTACCGCAAAAAACACTCTACTTTTCAGGTGAACTCGCCGCCGCCGAGAGATTCGCCGTCCCGGGAAGCGGATCGGTGAAGGTGACGCGGGAACCAAGGACGTGGATCAGGTCAGGGATGTCGTAGCGCAGAAGAACGCCAGGAAGAATGTCCTCAGGAGCATCCATCGGCATAGGGGCTTCGAGCAGGCTCTTGTAGCTCTCTAACGTGTGGTCGATGCGGATGTGTTTCAGCCGCGAATCAAGAACTGCAGTATGAAGCAGCACAAGACCCAGATGTCCGCTGGCCACGGCGGTAATCTGGCCCGGGTCGCCCGTGGCGCTGCCCTGCATAAAGTTCAACGCAGCAATAATGTCGTCAACGCGGAGACCAAGGAGAGTCTTGCCGACGAGTTCTGCGCGAAGTTCAGTGAGATAAAAAGGCCCGAGAATAGAGGCTTTCGTCTCTTCGATACCGGGAGGAGATGGGCGTGGAACGATGACTAAAACTGCAGTGCCGGCATCGGCGAGGGCACTGAGTTTTTTGATCTCTTCGCTGCGCGATGGTTCAAGTACGGGATCGAGACTGTCCTTCAGGACAAGAAGCATCGGATGTTTTCCGTCGGCGGGACGATAGAACTCGACTTGAATGTTGATGCCCGGCGCGGTCGCAAGCGTGAAGCGATGCCGGACGCTCGCGTCTCCTTCCGGCGGCGACGTGAGCGGCGGAGATTGCGTGTTGATAGGTGCAGGATCGCCAGGTCTTATCGTGGCGTGAGTGACTTCGCGGATGGTTTCCTGAAGCTGCGCGGAGGTGAGGAGCTTCGGTTTGGGTAGAGTGGCCGCGCGTTTGAGCGTGAGGGTGTGGACGGTTTCGCTACTGGGGTAGCTGGTAGAGACTTGCCCGGTGGGAGTGACTTGCAGAGCGTCTTTCGGAAGGCTCGCGGGTAGGGCAAAGAGGCTGGTTCCGGGTGCGGGTGGTGGCGGAAGAATGGGTTGTGCATTGGAGTTTGCGAGATGGGTTAAAAAGAAGGAGACGATCTGCGAGGTGATAGGGCCAAGGTTGCCGTGGCGGCCGATACCGGTGATCCACTGCAGCGCAGCGGTAGCGGGGATGGTGTTGGGGGTGTCGGGGTTAAGGGTGGGACCGGTGGGGATGGAAGGGACAAAAGCAGGTCCTCCACCTGCGGCGAAGGATGACTGATTTTTATTTGAGCCGGAGGAGTTTGTGCCTGCGGATGCGGAGTCGAAGAGGGCATAGAAGCGGCGGGCTTCAGTGGCGGTGGCGAGAGCTCCCGCGTAGGGAAACATGTCCTGTGCCGTTGAAATGATCGCGTAGGGGCGCGGAGCTGCGAGTTCAACCCAGTCGGGGAAGTCGAGGCCAGCGGCGATAAAATTGGGGGTGGATTGCTCGGAGTCTTGCGGGCCGAGGTCTGGCAGGAGCGTGTCGAAGCTGGTGAGGTAGCAGGCGACGCCGATGGCGTGGACGCGGGTGTCGAGCGCGCCGAGCAGCGCCGTCATGGTGCCGCCGCCGGAGCAGCCGAAGGCTCCGATGCGGTTCGGGTCGATCTCGGGGCGCGTGGTGAGGTAGTCGACGGCGCGAATGCCGTCCCAGGCGAAGGTGCGGGCGAGGGCGTCGCGGATGAGGGTGGGTTGGAGGCCGGCTTCGCCGTGTTCGCCGGTGGAAGCTTTGAGGAGGGTCTTGCTGGGGTCGGTAGGGTCAGGATATTGGAGGCGCTCGCCCTGACCGATGGGGTCGTAAGAGAGGACAGCGAAGCCGTTGCGTGCGAAGGTGCTGGCGAAGGTGTAGTCGGTGGCTTTGCCGGTGAAGCCGTGGCCGGGAGCGATGACGATGGCGGGAAGTTTGGGTTGCAGCGTGCCGGGTTTTGCGTCGGGTTTTTTATCCGGGAGATAGAGGAGTGCGGTGACGGGGAAGTTGGGTTGGGATTGGTAGAGGATTTTTTCGATGCGGAAGCCTTCGGCCTGCGTAGTGCCGAGGACTTTGGCGTTGAGTGGAGTTTTTTCGGGGAGGCCGCCGAGGAGGGTGAGAATCTTTTTGCGGACCTCACGCTGACGGGCTTCAGCCTGGGCTCGAGTGGTGATGGCGGCGACGGTGGTGCGGCGAGTGGCGGTCTCTTTGGCGGCGATGTCATCGAGGTAGCTGGTGAGCTGGGTGCGGCCGATGTTGGCGGGGCTGTTGGGGTCGGGATGGACTGGCGCGGCAGGACGGGCGGCGGGTGTTTGCGCGGGGAGGAAGGTTGCGGCAAGGAGAGGGGCGAGGATGAGAGGCAGGATTCGCATCGTTCTGCCTTGATACACCGTGCCGCGAGGCTGGGTCAATAGGTGGTCGTACCAGTTTCAACTTTTAACGGGAGGCCGGAACCTGCATGTAGCGCTCAGTAACGCACGACACGCTGGTCTGAGTTCTGGATGAAGTATCAGAGCTTTGGGTGAGCTTCAGAGGGAGAGCAGATCCTTCCGCGTTGCGGAAGGATGGCAGCAAAAGCCTACGAGGCTCGGGTGAGGCGGAGGCGCGTGCGGAGTTGCGCGGTGGCTTCGCGGTGGCAGAGGAGGCAGAGGGTGCGGAGGTTGTCGAGGTCGCATTGGCCGCCGCCTTCGGCTACGGGGCGGATGTGGTCGGCGTCCCAGAGGCTGCGGCGGGTGGTGATGGACTTCATGCCGTAGAGATGGAGGCCGGCGACGCGGGCTGGGCCTCGGGCCCGCTTGAGTGCGTTGTAGGCGGCGATGGAGTCGATGTGGCAGACGGCGCAGATACCTCGGTCGCGGGAGAATACCTGGTCGCGCAGGTAGCCGGGATCGGTGCGGAGGCGCCATTGGTGGACACAGTAGTCGCTGCAGAAGGTGCGACGGCGTTTGGCGATAATTTCGAGGTCGCACCAACGGCAGAGGGGGAGGTTGTTGGGGCCTTTTGGTAGCGCGTGGCTTGTGGTTCGGCCGCCTGGCAGGGTGCGAGTGGGGTGCATGCTTATTTTGAGAATAGGGCGGGATTGTCGGGTTGGGGATGATGAGGTGGGTTCCTTTGGCTATGATCGGAGAGGTAATGGAGGGTTGCGATGTCCAAGACGCAGTCAACGATGGTGGCGCTGGGGAGTGTGGCTCCGGCGTTTGAGTTGATGGATGTGGTGAGTGGGAGGGCTGTGGGGCGGGATGATGTGTTCGCTCTGGTCTCGGATGAGGCACGAGTGGATGGAGTGAACTGCGCCTCGACTGGATGCCATGGATTGCTGGTTATGTTTATTTGTGTCCACTGCCCGTATGTGGTGCATGTGGAGAAGGAACTGGCGCGGATGGGGCGGGACTATGAGGGCAGGATCGGGATGGTGGCGATCTCTTCGAACGATGTGGTGGCGTATCCCCAAGACGGGCCTGATGAGATGAAGAAACAGGCGGAACGGCTGGGATTTCGGTTTCCTTATCTCTACGACGAGACACAGGAGGTGGCGCGGGCGTATGAGGCGGCTTGTACCCCGGATATTTTTCTCTTCGATGGGCAGATGACGCTGGTGTATCGCGGGCAGTTGGATGACAGCAGGCCGCGGCGAGGTGATGCAGGGAACGATATTCCAGTGACGGGGAAAGATCTGCGGGCGGCGATGGATGCTGTGATCGCAGGGAAGAGGCCGGACCCGAATCAGCGGTTCGCGGTGGGATGCAATATCAAGTGGAGAGAATAAGTTATTGTGCGTTCGGTACACTCGGAACGGCAAGGATCGATGAGGAGAGTGTGTGGACACCGTATTACAAGAGTTGAGGGCTGGAATCCGGCGCTTTCGGGCAGACGTTTATCCGAAGAACGAGGAGACCTATATCAAAGCTGCGAGCGAACCGCAGACGCCGCATGCACTGTTTATAACGTGCGCGGATTCGCGGATCGATCCTGAACTGATTACACAGTCGGGCCCGGGCAACCTGTTTGTTACACGCAATGTTGGGAACCTGGTGCCGGCGTATGGCGAGATGATGGGCGGCGTCAGCGCGGTGATTGAGTATGCGGTGATGGCGCTGAAGGTGCAGCATGTGGTGGTGTGTGGACACTCGGATTGCGGTGCGATGAAGGGACTGCTCAATCCGGAGAGCCTGGAGAAGATGCCGACGGTGAGGAGCTGGTTGAAGAATGCGCATGCCGCGTTGAGCGTTGCGGATTCGCTGGCGGAGCCGAATGAGATGCCGAGCACACTGATGCGGCGGCTGACGGAGGAGAATGTGTTGCTGCAGTTGCAGCATCTGCGGACGCATCCTTCGGTGGCGGGCGCGATGGCGCGCGGAGGAGCTGACGATCTTCGGGTTGGGTGTATGACATCGGCAAGGGCGAGGTGAGGATCTCGGAGGATGGCGGACGGGTGTTTCGTCCGGTGCGGCTTGAGGGTGAGAGCGCATGATCGTTCCCCGCGGACGGCAGTTGTTCAAGATGCTGGCGTACGTGGGCACACCACTGCTGGTGCTGGTGCTATATGACCTGGCGGTGGTGGTGGCGTACAAAGTGCTGCACTGGAACTGGGTTGCGATGCCGCATATTCCGCTGGCGCTGTTCGGTGGAGCGATTGGAATTATTGTGGCGTTCCGGAACCAGTCGTCGTATGCGCGATGGTGGGAGGCGCGGACGTTGTGGGGCGGGATTGTGAACAACTCGCGCAGCTGGGCGCGGCAGGTGACGACGGTGATGATGCCGTTGAATGATGCGGAGGCTGAAGAGCTGAAGGTGATGCAGCAGCGGCTGGTGTATCACCAGATTGCGTATGCGTATGCGCTGCGGCAGCATTTGCGCGAGCTGGAGCCGTGGGAGTTGCTTCGACCCCTGCTCAATGAACGGGAGTTGAGTGAGCTGCGGGGACCAAAAAAATGTTCCGCTGGCGATACAGCAGCAGATGGGCGCCCTGCTGCGGCATTGCCAGGTGCGGGGATGGGTGGATATTGCGCACTGGAGGGCGCTCGATGGCAATCTTGACGATCTGGTGGATGCGCAGGGTGGGACAGAGCGGATCAAGTTCACGCCGATGCCGAAGCAGTACGATTATTTTCCGCAGCTGTTTGTGCAGATGTACTGCGTGATGCTGCCGCTGGCGCTGGTGATGACGATGGGATGGTATACGCCGCTGGGTTCGACGCTGGTGGGATTTATTTTTCTGGCACTGGACAAGATTGGGCGGGATCTGGAATATCCGTTCGAGAACACGATCTACGACGTGCCCCTGACTGCGATTACCACGACGATTGAGATCAATTTGCGGCAGCTGCTGGGTGAGACTGTGCTGCCGAAGGCTGAGGCACCAGTTCATGGAGTGCTCTGGTAGAGAAAGCGGTTTTCTCCACTAGCTGCACACGATGAGACTGTCGGCGGGTTCAGTTGAAGTGACGGTTTATCTGGGCCAAGCAGGTAGACGCAAAAGGCAGATGCAGTCCTTCGGCTGCATCGTTTGCAAGAGCGCAAAGACTTCGCTTAGGAGGACACTTCCTTTTTCGTTGCGATGAGGTGGCGGGCGATGCGTGGTGCGGTGAATTTGGCTCCGTAGGCGAAGCGGCAGAGCGGGCCAAAGCTGGGAGCTGCGGCAAGACCGACGAAGTACAGACCGGAAACGGAGGACTCGAAGTTGGTGTTGAGGATGGGGGCTTCTTCGATGGTTTGCATCTGCTGGCGCAGGCCGGGTTCGAGGAAGCCGAGGCGATCGAGGCTGACCCTGTAGCCAGTTGCGGCGATGATGTGGTCGACGTGGAGATCTTTGGTAGCGCCGCCGTGCTCGCTGAGGAGCAGGTGGACGCTGTTTTCGTTTTTGTTGGCTGCTTTGAGATCGGTATTGAGGTGTGTGGTGACGTGGCCGACGACTTTTTCTTTCGCGAACCAGCCGGGGGCAGGGCCGTTGACGTTATGGACAGCGTAGAGGCGGAATTTGGCCGGCATGGCGTGGATGACGAGCGGGAGATCGGTGGAGAGCTTGGCGGGCCAGCCCTGACCGAGGCCGGAACGTGGAAAGAGGATGCGCTGAAAAAGGGGACGCGGCTCGGGAGCGGGTGGATCGTGAAAGTGGATACTGTCGGCGCGCGCGATCATGTGGACCTTTGCGCCTGCTTCCTGGAGGAGGCCGGAGAGATCGGCTGCGGAGGCTCCGGCACCGATGACGGCGACGGTGCGGCCACGGAAGCCGCTGACCTGAGTGTGCTGCGAGCTGTGAGAGACGAACTCGGGTGGGAGGGCAGCGAGAGAGTCGGGGATATAGCCGAAGTATGTGATGCCGACGGCGATGACGACGCGACGCGCGGTGAGGACTTCGCCGGTTTGCGTGGTGAGAGTGAAGCCATGAGGCGAGCGCGAGAGGCCGACGATATCGGTCTGCTCGAGATTGGGGACTAAACGTCTTTGAAACTCCATGCCGTACTCAATGAAGGTTTCGATGGAGACGGGATCGACGACGTCGGAGTAGGGGAGGCCGCGCTCCTTGCAGAAGTGTTCGAGCGTGAAGGTGTCGCCGGGGACGTAGAGGCTGGAGGCGAAGCCGAAGGATTTGAGCGATGTGCCGGCGGCCATGTGGTGACGCCAGCTCGACATGGGTGTGCCGAAGATGCGAAAGGATGTCTTGCTGGCGCGTAGATGGGCCGCGATAGAGAGACCGTAAGGACCGGCCCCGATGATCGCAACATCAACCTGCTGGAGTGTCATAACACCTCACTCGAATGCAATAAGTTTATCGTTGTCGTGCAGTTGGAATTGCGGCCAACGTGGCAGCCGCTATGGGTCGGGAGCTGGCGGGGGAGACGCTGCATCGCCAGAATTTCAGGAAAAACTGCCTGGACATAGTATTGTGGATGACTTAAGCAGATCCTCTAGTACTTTAGAGGGATCATGCCTCGTATTTCCGAGGCATAGGATCGTTTTGTGGACGATTTTATTGGTCAGAGCGTGTTACTGGTCTCCTCAATCCGGTGGCCGTTGACGGCCAAACTGGCGCTCGCCTTTCTGCGTCACGGATGCAAGATCCAAGTCGTGTGCCCGCCGGACCATCCGTTCCACTTTGTGAGTGGAATCAGCAAGATCTACCCCTATCGCGGATTGGATTCGCTTGAGTCGTTGTACGAGGCGATCGCTGCGGCCAGACCCGAGTTTGTCGTTCCGTGTGACGACGGCGTGGTGTGGCAGTTGCATGAGCTGCACCGAACCAAGCCAGAGCTTCGGCCGCTGATTGAGCGCTCGCTGGGTGCGGCGGAGGGTTACCAGACGGTTGCGTGCCGGGCGAAGCTGATGCAGATTGCGCGTGAGCTGCAGATACGAGCACCGGAGACGAAAGAGATTCACGACGCGACAGATCTGCGTGGATGGTTTTCGACTGCGAATGCATCGGGAGTGCTGAAGCTCGATTGGACCTGCGGCGGCAAAGGGGTGAAGTTCGCCCATTCCCTGGCGCAGGCGGAGCAGGCACTGACGGAGATGCGGCAGCCCGCGAATGTGATGACGGCGCTGGGACGCTGGCTACTGATTCATGATGCGCTGGCCTACTGGAAGTGGCAGAACCATCGAAGGCCGGTGTTCACGATACAACAGTACATCCAGGGTAGACCGGCGAATACGATGCTGACGTGCCGCGATGGCAAGGTGCTTGCAATGGTGACGGTGGAGGTGCTGTATGCGCAGAGCTCGACCGGAACAGCCCTCGTCGCGCGATTCATCGAAAATGCCGAGATCCGTATGGCTGCGGAAAGGATTGCAGAACGGCTGCAGCTTTCGGGCTTTCATGGGTTGGACTTCATGATCGAAGACGCGACGGGACATGCTTATCTGATCGAACTGAATCCGCGATGCACTCAGCTTGGCCATCTGCAAACGGAGATGCACGGGGACCTGGTGGGGATATTTTGCGATTCGTTCTGTCACACTTCTTCGCCGCAGGACGGACGACCGATCTACGAGGAGACAGTCGCGTTTTTTCCGGAGGCGCTTTTTGCGAATCCGGAGTGTCCCTTCCTGAAGACCTCTTATGTCGATGTTCCGTGGGATGAGCCGCGGCTGGTGAGAGAGTTGATGCGCGGGGACTGGCGTGACCGAGGGATTTTGGCGCGGCTGCATCGCGCGATATGGCCACCGAAGAAGACTGCGGTGGTGTTCGAGACAACGGCCGCTCCCGTTGTGTTGAAGTATGAGGAAGCTGCGAACAGCCTGCGACAAATCTGACGAGGCGCTGTGTGTCTACCAAGAGTGACGACGCCAGAGAGGAAGTAAAAGTGATGGCGCTGCCGGCAGACTGCAGGTCCTTCGACTGCACCTCTCGCGATAAAACTGCGAGAGGTTTCGCTCAGGATGACAGTTCTTTTATCGATTCATCACTTGCTTTTGGCGCAAACTGCCGCGCCAAACTCCGCTCAGGATGACGAGATCTTTGCAGAATCAAGAGAGTGGAAAAAACTATATGTGGATACGCCCTAGAGTGCGGAGAGAATGATGGCGAGGACCAGGACGCCGAGCAGGAGACTGCGGCGGTCGGTGATGGCGTAGACCACGGGGTCTTCGTTGAGCTGGCCGCGAGAGGCATGGAGCCAGAGACGGCTGATCCAAAGAAGAAGAACAGGGACCAGAAGCCAGAGGCGGTTGGTGTGGCGGTAGAGCTGGGCGGCGTCGAGATTCGAGATGTAGAGGGTGAGAACCGCGACTGAGACGTAGCCGCTGGCTGAGCCGAAGCTGCGAAGCTGCTCGATGTCGGTGATGTGATAGCCGCGGCCACCGGCAGTGACGCCTCCGCGCTCGCGCAGGTTTTCGAGCTCGGCGAAGCGTTTGACGAAGGCGAGGGAGAGGAAGAAGAATATGCTGAAGCCGGCGAGCCAGGTGGAGACGGCGATTCCCGTAGCAGCAGAGCCGGCGATGATGCGGATGGTATAGAGGCCGGAGAGCACGATGACATCAACCAGAACGGCACGCTTGAGACGGAGAGAGTACGCAAGGGTTGTGACGAGATAGATGCCCAGCCAGGCGAGGAAACGATGCGGGAAGTGGAGCAAGAGCTGGGGCGATAGCTCGATGATGACGCGCGGGACGAGCAGCGCAAGAAGGAAGGAGACGGCGAGGAAGAGTAAGACGACAACACAGCCGGAGAGAGCCGACAGGTCGCCTGAGGCGAAGGGGCGGCGGCGTTTGCGAGGGTGCTGGCGGTCGGCTTCGAGGTCGAGGAGGTCGTTGACGATGTAGGTGGCCGAGGCGCAGAGGCCGAAGCTGAAGAAGGCGACGACGGCTCCGGCAACAAGGCCGGGAGACCAGGCGTGGGCGAGCAACAGAGGGAGGAAGATGAGGGTGTTTTTGGCCCACTGGTGAAGCCGGATGGCTTTGAGCCAGGACCGGAGGGGGGAGACACGCTCGTCGAAGGTGCGAATGGGGAGGATGCGGGCTTTGCGCAGGGCGGCACGGAGGCTGGGAGTGGGGTTGGCGACCATAGGCTCCTGGCTGTGCTGGAGGAGCGGGAGATCGGGTAAAGCGTTGCCAATATAGGAGAAGTCGTTGCCGAAGCGGGCCTGGAAAGCGGCGAGCTTGTTTTTGCCGGCGAGGTTGAGCTGACCGTCGGAGGCCAGGACGCCGGTGAAGAGACCGAGATGGGCGGCGACGCGGTTGGCGGTGTCGGCGTCAGCAGCTGTGGCGAGGTAGATGGAGCGGCCCGCAGCTCGCTGTTGCTGAAGATACTGGAGGAGTTCGCGATTGTAGGGGAGGTGGGTGACATCGAGCTGGACGGTGCTGGCCAGGTGACGTTTGAGGGCGGCTTTGCCCTGGGCGAGCCAACGGGGAATGTTGAGCAGGGCGATGGGGCGATGGCGAGCGACGGCGAGGGCGGAGTCGTGGAGGGTGTCGGACTTGACGAGGGTCCCATCCAGGTCTACGCAGAGCACTGGAAGGGGTGCATTTTCGAGTTCGGAGGACGGATGGGACAAAAGTGTCTTTCCTTACGTCTAAATCAACAATCGGTTGAGGATATCGCGGAACGAGGGTGGTTGCTATGGCGTAGATACTAAGCAGCCAACGTCATTATCAAGTATTCTCAATAATTGGGCACAATAAAGTATTTCTGGCCCCAGAAGACACCAATCCGCTAGCAATGAATTGAATTTCGAGAGAACAGAGAGCGCACCCATGTTGTCAGCGCAGATGAAAGAACAGGAACCAACCTTGGCTGAGTCGGCATTTGTGCCGAAGACGGATTTATCCACTCGCGAGCCTTCGCCGGAAGAGCCGAAGGGCTCTGCGCGGAAGTGGATTGTGCTGCTGGTGATTGTGGGGCTGGTTGGGGCAGCGGTATGGAAGATTCGCCGCAACTCGCAGGATGAGGACTCGCTGCAACTGATTATGGCAGCGCAGGCTGACCGGCCCGCGGAGGTGCGGGTGTCGGCGGTGCAGCAGAAGACGATGCCGATTTTTCTGACGGCGCTGGGCACCGTGACGGCATACAACACCGTGACCATTAAGAGCCGAGTGGATGGACAGTTGATGCAGGTCCCGGTGAGCGAGGGCCAGGCGGTAAAGCAGGGGCAGGTGCTGGCCGAGATCGACCCGAAGCCTTACCAGGCGGCACTGGAGCAGGCGCAGGGGCAGTTGGTGAAGGACCAGGCGAACGCGGTGAATGCACGCGCGGAGGCGGAGCGGTACCAGGCGCTGCTGCAGGCGGGTGTGGTGTCGAAGGAGAGCCAGCAGGCGCAGGCTTCGACGGCGGGGCAGGCTGAGGGCTCGATCGCGGCGGACCAGGCGGCGATTCAGGCGGCGAAGGTGAACCTGGGATACACGAAGATTGTGTCGCCGATTAATGGCGTGGTCGGGTTGAGGCAGGTCGATCCGGGCAACATCGTGCATGCAGCGGATACGAACGGGTTGCTGGTAGTGACTCAGCTACAACCGATCGCAGTGATTTTTACGCTGCCTGAGGATCAGTTGCCCGAGGTGTTGAAGCGGACACGTGGTGGCGCGAGATTGGCGGTTGAGGCGTTCGATCGCGCGGCACAGACGCATCTGGCGAGCGGAAGTTTGCTGACCATCGACAACCAGATCGATACGACGACGGGAACCGTGAAGGCGAAGGCTGTCTTCGACAACCGGGATGGCGCGCTGTTTCCGAACCAGTTCGTCAATGTTCGATTAGTTTTGCAAGAGAAGCAGAATGCTGTGGTGATTCCAGCGGCTGCGCTGCAGACCGGATCGCAGGGAAACTTTGTTTATCTGTTGAAGGAAGGGCAGCCGCCAGCGAACCTGGTGGAGAAGAAGAAACCGACGGATCAACCGATCCCTGATCTTCCGGAGAACCAATCGAACTACTACGTTGAGGCGCAGACGGTGAATGTTGCGCTGACGGAAGGCGCGCAGATTATTGTGAACGGCGGCGTGAAGCCGGGCGACCAGATTGTGGTGGACGGGCAAGAGAAGTTGAAGAATGGAAGCAAGGTGTTTCCGCGCGCGACGCCGAAGACCGGCTCCGATGGAGCGATGCTGGCACTGCCTGAAGCTGGTGGTGCGACAGGACAGCCTTCGTGAGTTCTTCTTCGATGAGTCCAGCTTCAGCGAGCTCATCTTTTATGAGCCCGTCGCGACCCTTTATTCTTCGGCCGGTGGCCACCTCGCTCCTGATGGTGGCCATTCTGCTTGCCGGCTTTGTCGCGTATGAACAACTGCCGGTGTCGGCGCTGCCGCAGGTGGATTATCCGACGATCCAGGTGCAGACGTTCTATCCGGGAGCCAGCCCGGAGGTGATGGCGTCTTCGGTGACGGCTCCGCTGGAGCGGCAGTTTGGGCAGATTCCGGGATTGAGTCAGATGACGTCGACGAGCTCGGGCGGCGGCAGCGTGATTACGCTGCAGTTCTCGCTGGAGGAGTCGATCGATGTGGCGCAGCAGGATGTGCAGGCTGCGATCAATGCAGGGTTCAGCTATCTGCCGAAGGACCTGCCGAATCCGCCGGTGTACAGCAAGGTGAATCCGGCGGATGCGCCGATTATGACGCTGGCGCTGACGAGCGATACGCTGCCGCTGTCGCAGGTGGAAGATCTGGCGGATACGGTGATCGCGCAAAAGATCTCGCAGCTCTCGGGCGTTGGGCTGGTGTCGATCAACGGAGGGCAGAAGCCGGCAGTGCGGATTCAAGCGAATCCGACGGCGCTAGCGAACTATGGGTTGAGCCTTGAGGACATTCGCACCGCTGTCGGCACGGCGAATGTGGATCAGGCAAAGGGCAACCTGAATGGCGCGACGCAGACATACACGATCGGCGCAAACGATCAGATTCCTTCAAGCGAGGGATATAACAATGTGATCATCGCGTACCGGAACGGGTCTCCGGTGCGGCTGTCGGATGTCGCGAACGCGGTGGATAGCGCGGAGAATCTGTTTCAGGCAGCCTGGATGGGGATGGCTGCGCGTCCGGCACAAAAAGGGCAAGCGGCGACGCCAGCGACACTGCATCCTGCGGTGGTTGTGAACATCCAGCGACAGCCGGGAGCGAACATCATCGGCGTGGTGGATGAGGTGCAGAAGATACTGCCGCAGTTGCGGTCGACGCTGCCGGCGACGGTGAACCTGCAGGTGCTGACGGACCGGACGAACACGATTCGCGCGTCGGTAAAGGACGTGAAGTTTTCACTCGTGCTGACGATTGGGCTGGTCGTGCTGGTGATCTTCCTGTTTCTGCGATCGTTTGCTGCGACGGTGATTCCTTCGGTCGCGGTGCCGCTGTCGATTGTGGGGACGTTCGGCGTAATGTACCTGCTGGGATACAGCCTGAACAACCTGTCGCTGATGGCGTTGACGATCTCGACGGGGTTTGTGGTGGACGACGCGATTGTGATGATCGAGAACATCGCGCGCTATCTGGAGCAGGGTGATTCGCCGCTCGATGCTGCGTTGAAGGGTTCAGAGCAGATCGGGTTCACCATCGTTTCGTTGACGGTGAGCTTGATTGCAGTGTTGATTCCACTGCTGTTCATGGGCGATATCGTGGGACGGCTGTTCCGCGAGTTTGCTGTAACCCTGGCGGTTACAATTCTGGTCTCGGCGTTTGTGTCGCTAACGCTGACGCCGATGATGTCGGCGAAGCTGCTGAAGCATACGCCGGAGAACGAACAGACGACGTTCTACCGGAAGAGTGAAGAGTTCTTCGAATATGTGATTAAGAAGTATGCGGTAGGTGTGCGGTGGGTGCTGCGGCACCAAACGCTGACGCTGCTGGTGACGCTGGGAACGTTTTTGCTGACGGTGTACCTGTTCCTGATTGTGCCGAAGGGGTTTTTCCCGGTGCAGGACACAGGCGTGCTGCTGGGAATTACCGAGGCTCCCGAGACGATCAGCTTTGGGGCAATGAGCGCGCGGCAACAGGAGTTGGCGCAGATTATTCTGCAGGACAAAGATGTCGAGAGCGTGTCGTCCTTTATCGGAATCGATGGGACGAACTCTACGTTGAACAGCGGGCGCATCCAGATCAATCTGAAAGACCGTGAGCTGCGAAAGTCCACTGCGCTGGAGGTAATTCAACGGCTGGAGCCGCAGGTGGCGAAGGTTGATGGCATCCAGTGCTATTTGCAGCCGCTGCAGGACCTGACGGTGGAGGACCGGGTGAGCCGGACGCAGTATCAGTACTCGCTCGAAGATGCGAATGTCGAAGAGCTGGCCATGTGGTCGAACAAGATGGTGGCGAAGCTGAAGACGATTCCGATTCTCAGCGATGTGGCGAGCGACCAGCAGTTGGGCGGGCTTGAGGCGAATCTCGTGATCGACCGCGATACCGCGTCGCGGCTGGGGATTACACCGCAGAATATCGACGACACCCTGGATGATGCGTTCGCACAACGACAGGTGTCGACGATCTTTACGCAACAGAACCAGTATCACGTGGTGCTGGAGGTTGCTCCGAAGTTTCAGCGGAATCCGACTTCGCTCGACAACATTTACGTGAAGAGTTCGAACGGGTCGCAGGTGCCGCTGTCGACATTTACGCACTTTGAAGAGCGACAGACTCCGCTGGTGATCAGCCACCAGGGACAGTTCCCTGCTGTGACGATCTCGTTCAACCTGGCGCCGGGCAAGTCGATTGGTGACGCGGTGAATGCCGTGAACCAGGCGAAGGACGAGCTGAAGATGCCGCCGAGTATCAATGCGGAGTTTCAGGGTTCGGCGAGATCGTTTGAGTCGTCGCTGAAGAATGAGCCGCTGCTAATTCTCGCGGCGTTGATCGTCGTCTACATCGTGCTGGGCGTGTTGTACGAGAGCTATATTCATCCGATCACGATCCTGTCGACACTGCCTTCGGCGGGAGTCGGCGCGATTCTCGCGCTGCTGCTGTTCCATGTGGATTTGAGCGTGATCGCGTTGATCGGAATTATTCTGCTGATCGGCATTGTGAAGAAGAACGCGATTATGATGATCGACTTTGCCCTGGAGGCCGAACGGGAACAGGGCTTGTCGCCTAAGGACGCGATCTACCAGGCTTGCCTGCTGCGGTTTCGGCCGATCATGATGACGACGATGGCGGCGCTGCTGGGCGGCCTGCCTCTCGCGCTGGGAACAGGCACGGGGAGCGAGTTGCGAAGACCACTGGGTATAACGATCGTTGGCGGGCTGCTTCTGTCGCAGGTGTTGACGTTGTTTACAACGCCGGTGGTTTATTTGTTCTTTGACCGGCTTGCACGGAAGACAAAGGGTTCGGAAGAGTTGGAGATGCATGCGATGTCGGCGGACTAGTTTGCATACCCCAGGGGCTAAAGCCCCTTTTTGTGAAGAGTCGAGAGAGGCCCAATGCTGAAGCCTTGGGTTACCTAGAAGCAAGGCGTGAAGCAAGAACTAGAAGCAAAGGTAAGGGATTAGAAGCAAAGCTGAAGACACGAGCACGTATTCGAGATTATGCATTTTTCAGCACCATTTATTCGGCGGCCGGTGGCGACATTTCTGATGTCGATCGCGGTGATTCTGGCAGGTGCGGTGGCGTATACGCTGCTGCCAGTGGCCAGCCTGCCGCAGGTGGAGTTCCCGGTGATCTCGGTGGGCGCAAGTTTGCCCGGAGCTGATCCGGAGACGATGGCTTCGTCCGTGGCGACGCCGCTGGAGCGGCAGTTTTCGAAGATTGCGGGCATCAATGAGATGACGTCGTACTCGTCGACGGGATCTGCGGGGATCGTGCTGCAGTTTGACCTGAGCCGGGATGTTAATGGCGCGGCGCGCGATGTGCAGGCAGCGATCAATGCGGCGCGGAGCCAGTTGCCCGCGAACCTGCCGAGCAATCCAAGCTATTACAAGGTGAACCCTGCCGATTCGCCGATCATGATTATTGCATTGACCTCGGACACGATGAGTGTGCCGCAGTTGTACGATGCGTGCGACAGCATCCTGGCACAGAAGATCGCGCAGATCGATGGAGTAGGGCAGACGTTCTGCGGAGGCAGCGCCAAGCCAGCGGTGCGGATTGAGGCCAACCCGCTGCAGCTGGCACACTACGGGGTTGGACTGGAGGCGTTGCGGGCGGCGATTGGCACCGTGAACGTGAACCAGCCGAAGGGGTATCTGCAGGACGGAGAGCGGCGATGGAGCGTTAATGCGACGGACCAGTTGTTTGGCGCGGCGGCTTACGCTCCGCTGATTGTTGCGACGGATCGCGGGCCGGTGAGTTCGGCGCCTGCGAGTTCGGGCCTGCCTGCGTCGGTGGCGAGTGCAGTGGCGAACACAACGTCTGCAAATGTAAGTGCGGGTTCGACGGGAACCGCGAGCACTGGCTCCGCGATGCCTGCGACGGTTGCGCCTGCAGCTGTTGGTGCGGGTGCGGCGCATGGAACGGTACGGATTCGAGATGTGGCGCAGGTTGTCGATGACGTCGAGGATAGTTATCGTGTCGGCGTGTTCAATGGCAAGCGCGCGATTCTTGTGATTGTGTTCAAGACCTCGACGGCGAACGTGATCCAGACGGTGGATAACGTGAAGAAGATGCTGCCGATGCTGGAGGCGTCGATACCACCGGCGATTCAAGTGCATGTTGCGCTGGATCGAACGACGACGATTCGTGCTTCAGTAAAGGATGTGACGCGGACGCTGGTGATCTCGATCATGCTGGTGATCCTGGTGGTCTTCCTGTTTTTGCGAGAGGTGCGATCGACGCTGATTCCGACTGTTTCGGTGCCCTTGAGCCTGCTGGGAACGTTTGCGGTGATGTATCTGCTGGGGTATACGCTCGACAATCTTTCGCTGATGGCTTTGACGATCTCGACGGGATTTGTGGTGGACGACGCGATTGTGGTGATTGAGAACATCAGCCGGCATCTGGAGAAGGGGATGACGCCGCTTCGGGCGGCGATGGTTGGGTCGAAGGAGATTGGGTTTACGGTGCTGTCGATGAGCACGTCGCTGATTGCGGTGTTCCTACCGATTCTGCTGATGGGCGGTATCGTGGGCAGGCTGTTTCGCGAGTTTGCGGTGACGCTATCGGTGGCGATTCTGGTGTCACTCATGGTTTCGTTGACGACGACACCGATGTTGAGCGCGAAGTTTATGGAGCCGCATGACACGCGACCCCATGGATGGTTCTATCGCGTGGGAGAGCGGGCGCTGAAACGGATGGCTTCGGAGTACGAACGTGGCCTGCAATGGGTACTGCAGCACCAGAAGCTGGTGTTGACGATTACGGTGTTGACGTTTGTGCTGAATGTTTATCTGTACATCCTGGTGCCGAAGGGTTTCTTCCCAGAGCAGGACGCGGGGCGCATTGGCGGGCAGGTGCAGGGGCAGCAGGACGTCTCGTTTCCTGCGATGAAGGAGAAGGTGCTGGAGCTGGCAGCGATTGTGGGCAAGGATCGCGGGGTGCAGGACGTGACGGCGTTTGCGGGTGGGAGAGGGAACTCCAACTCGGGCTTCATGTTCATGTCGCTGAAACCGGATGCGGAGCGACTGAAGCAAGGCGACACCGCCCAGGTGATCGTAGACCGGCTGCGGCCACAGGTGAGCAATATACCGGGCGCGACGCTGTATCTGCAGGCGTTTCAGGATCTGCGCATTGGCGGGAGGAGTACGGCGACGGAGTATCAATACACCCTGACGGCGGATGACCTGAAGCTGTTGAACGAGTGGGGGCCGAAGCTGAAGGACGCGATGGACGAGCTGCCGCAGATCAAAGATGTTGCGACGGACCAACAACAACAGGGGCTGCGGGGACAACTGGTGATTGATCGTGCAACGGCGAGCAGGCTGGGAGTTTCGCCGCTGACGATCGATGCGACGTTGTCCGATGCATTTTCGCAGGCGCAGGTTTCGACGACCTATATGCCGTTGAACCAGTATCACGTGGTGATGGAGGTCGCGCCTGAGTTCCAACTGGATCCGGATGCGCTGAAGAATATTTATGTGAAGAGCACGACCGGGGCGATGATTCCACTATCGACGGTGACGCACTTTGAATCGCAGCGGATTCCACTGGCGGTCAATCATCAGGCACAGGCTCCGGCGACGACGCTGTCGTTCAACCTGGCGCCGGGAGCTTCGCTGAGCGAGGCGACGCGGGCGATACAACAGGCCCGGGTGACGATTGGGATGCCGTCATCGATCCTGGGAGGATTCGCGGGATCGGCGCAGGCGTTCAAAGATTCGCTTTCGAGTGAGCCGTGGCTGATTCTGCTGGCGCTGATTGCGGTGTATATCGTGCTGGGGATCTTGTATGAGAGCTTTATTCATCCGCTGACGATTCTGTCGACGCTGCCTTCGGCGGGTGTGGGCGCGATTGTGGCGCTGCTGCTGTTCAAGGTGGATCTGAGCGTGATCGCGATGATCGGGATTATTTTGCTGATCGGCATCGTGAAGAAGAACGCGATTATGATGATCGACTTTGCCCTGGTGGCGGAACGGCAGTATGGAAAGACGCCGCAGGAGGCGATCTACGAGGCTTGCGTGCTGCGGTTTCGACCGATCATGATGACGACGATGGCGGCGATGCTGGGCGGGTTGCCACTGGCGCTGGGCCACGGGGCCGGGAGCGAGATGCGGCGGCCGCTGGGGATTACGATTGTGGGTGGATTGCTGGTGTCGCAGGCGCTGACGCTGTTTACTACGCCGGTGGTTTATCTGTTCTTTGATCGGCTCAGGGGCCGGTTTGAGCGCGCGGGCGCACGACGGAAGGCTGGGCGTGGGGTTCCGCAGACCGTGGCTGGAGATTAAGTGAGCTGGTGTTAGACGAGGGCGGCTTCGGGGACGAGGATGTCGCTGGAGCGACGGCGCTCGAGGGGGCTGCCGGGGGTCTTGCCGACCAGAGTTGGGGGGAAGTACGAGTTTTCGAAGTACTGGCCGAGCATCCGATGGGTGTTGAAGAAGCTGCCGTTGATGGCGATACAGTGCTGCTGCATGCGCGACCATGCATGGGGGTTCGCGTACATGGGGGCGATGGACTGCTCGAGCTTTTTGTAGAGGCTGTCGGCTTCGGCGGCTTCGGTCTCACCGTCTTCGATGGCCCAGCCGGTGGTGTTTTCGGCACAGCCTTCGATCCACCAGCCGTCGAGGATCGAGAGTGAGGGGACGCCGTTGAGCGCGGCCTTCATGCCGGAGGTTCCGGAGGCTTCGTAGGGCCGGCGAGGCGTGTTGACCCAGACATCGACGCCTTGCGTGAGGAGTGCGCCGAGCTCCCAGTCGTAGTTTTCGATGTAGTAGATCTTGAGGGCCGAGGAGTTGAGCGCGGCGGCGGTGGAGTAGACGTCGCGAATGAGACCCTTGCCGGCGCTGTCGGCCGGATGGGCTTTGCCGGCGTAGAGAATCTGCAGGCCCCCGATCTTTTCGGCGATGGCGACCAGACGGGCGGGGTCGTGCAGGAGAAGGCTGGCGCGTTTGTACGTCGCGACGCGGCGAGCGAAGCCTAGGGTGAGGACGTTGGGGTTGAAGTGGTGGCCGGTACGTTTGGCGATGGTGCCGAAGAGACGAAGCTTGCCCTTGTTGTGGGCGGCGGCGATGCGCGCGGAGTCGATGCCGTAGACGGAACGGAGGTACTGGTTGTCGGTTCGCCAGTGCGGGATCTCGCCGTCGAGCAGATCCTGGAACTGCGGAGAGAGCCAGGTAGCGGCGTGGACGCCGTTGGTGATGGAGTCGACCTTGTAGTCCGGGAACATCTGCTGGGAGACCTTGCCGTGCTGCATGGCGACGCCGTTGACGAAGCGTGAGAAGCGCAGGGCGATGTAGGTCATGTTCATGAGTCCGTTGTGGAGACAGCCGAACTGATCGATAGCGGCACCGCGGTCGTGGCCGAGGACCTGATACATCTGGTCGACGCCGAACTGGTCGTGGCCTGCGGGGACCGGGGTGTGGGTGGTGAAGACGCACTGCTGGCGGACGAAGTCGATGTCGGCTTCGGTCGCATCCTTCAAAGGTTTGCCGGCGAGATGGTCTTCAAGAAGGCCGAGAGCGAGGAGAGCGGCGTGGCCCTCGTTCATGTGGTAGACCTTGGGTTTACAGGCAAGGGCGTCGAGCAGGGCGACGCCGCCGAGGCCGAGGACGGTCTCTTGGCAGAGGCGGTAGTAGGTATCGCCGCCGTAGAGGTGGTCGGTGAGACGGCGGTCCCAGGGGTCGTTGCCTTCGACGTCGGTGTCGAGCAGAAAGACCGGGATGATGTGGCCGGTGATACCGACGACATCGAAACGCCAGGCGCGGACCAGAATCTGACGGCCCTGCATCGTGAGGGCGAGGAGCTGGTTGGCGCCAGGAAGCGTTGTCTCCGGTGACCAGGGAACATCGGCTTCAGTCTGCTGGCCAAGATCGGAGAGCTTTTGCCGGAAGTAGCCACGGCGATGAACGAGCGAGATGGCGACCATGGGGGCGGCGGTATCGGCCGCCGAGCGGAGAGTGTCGCCTGCCAGCATGCCAAGGCCACCGGAGTAGGTGGGCAGAGCCGGGGAGAGGGCGATCTCCATGGAGAAGTAGGCGATGGTGCGGTTGGCAAGATCAGGTGCTGATGGGGTGAGAAGGGAGGGGTGGGTCATGCGGTAATTAGTCCTTTTCTCATCCGAGCCAGTGCTGCGTGAGAAGCGTGATATGGACTCGATGTTTGAACTCTCTATCGGCTGACAAGATACGCCGCGTGACACCCCGCAATGAGAGAGGCCGGAACAATCGAATCTGGCTGATTTTAGCAAACCGCTTTGGCGATTTAGATAGAACCTACGGTTACCAAGGTTGGTTCTATTGGGGGATTGACCCGACTACAGCAACCGCAGCGGCATCAAGGCGTTGACTCAACTGGTCTAACCAAAGGAGATGTTCCGGTTTCATGAGGACGGATCGAAGGCAGGTGACCGTGGCCTGAGAGTCAATCTGAGAAGGATTTTGCCAGGAATTTTGTGGAAAAAAGGATACAGGAAGTTTGGCGAGAGCGAGGTGGAGGTCGTGTCTGGCGGCTTCGTCGAAGATTCGCTGGGCGAGAGTGGAGGAGGCCTGCGGAGTGGCGGCGCGGACAGCCCAGAAGACGATGTCTAACTGAGGAAGAAAGGTTGGCGTAAGGAAGTGCGCAGAGGCGCTGAGACGCTGGTGCAGTTTGAGAGCAGCGGTGTGACCGGCTTCGAGGCCTTGCGCGAAGACGCCGCCTGGGGTGTATGGGAGTAGCTGTTGCGTGGCCCAGAGAGCGACGGCGGATGCACCGGCGCGGGAGCACTCGAGGGAGATTTCACCGAGGTGGAGATCCTTCGACGAGAAGTAGGTGTAGGGCGAGTCGTGTTTGTAGAGGCGGCCGATGGAGGGGTCGCGGAAGAGGATGCAGCCGCAGCCGTAGGGCTGGAGGCCGTGTTTGTGCGGGTCGATGACGATGGAGTCTGCGTGAGGGATTGCGTCGAAGGCGGCGCGAGTTTCGGGTGAGAGGTTCGCGGCGAGGGTGAAGTAGCCACCGTACGCGGCGTCGACGTGGATGCGGAATTTGTATTTTTTTCTGAGTGCGACGACCTGATCGAGCGGGTCGACCGAGCCGATGGCAGTTGTGCCTAATGTAACCACTACAGTTGCAATTTTTTCGGTCTGGAGGAGAGATTCAAGAACTTCGAGGTCCATGCGGCCATGTTCATCGGCAGGAATGGAGATGAATGGAAGACCGAGGACGCCGCTGATACGGCTGTGGGTGTAGTGGGCCTGGTCGGATGCGGCGATTGCCATGGGCGTGCCGTCCTCGGTGTGGCCGAGTTGACCGGCGACCCAGAGGGCTTCGAGATTGGCGAAGGTTCCTCCGCTGCGTGAGGTGGCCGAGATGTTGAGGGAGCCCGAACATCTTTGCGAGCGCGGTACGGCTTCGATCTCCATGGCAGAGCTGGCGCGACCGCCGTCGAGGGCGTGGTTGTTGGGGTTGACCGACATGGCCAGCGCATAGGCTGCGCGAGCGATGGGGTGAGGCGGCTTCAACATTTGACCGGCGTAAAGAGGGTGCCCGTAGGGGTAGTTGTCGTGAAGGCGAGTGGCTACCTGCTGGAGGATGTTCGAGGCTGCTTCGTCGAGCGGCGGTGCAGGGTTGGGTGGCAGGTGGGCGAAGCCTTCGTCCAGAGTGCGCTGGGATTCGATGAGGAGCTTGAAGAATTCGTCTGGCATGGATGCTCTAGAACGCGGAACGGGTTAGGAAGCCGAACTTCATCATCAGGCCGAAGGCGACAGCGAAGAGAAAGGCAAGGGTGGTCCACGGAGTCGCGGTGCGCAGACGCTTTCTCAGAACTTCAATACGACGATGAGGATATAGAGGAGCGAGTGTGAGCAGAAGACCATCCGCAATAAAGATGCGCGTGGTGCCGGGGGTGGCGATGAGGACGTGCTCGATGTGGAACGGAGGGAAGATGGAGCCGACGAAGAAGACGAGGAGAAAGAGAATGAGCTGGAGGACGGTGAAGACGGAGTTTTTCATGGCTGGGCTCTTGGGATGAGTCTAGCGCGGCCTGAGAGGATTGGAGCAGGAGTTTCGTTGCCCCGCATCCTTCACGGCAAATTGGATTCGAACTGATCATAACGATGTTCGAGCTGCCATTGCTCGGCGGCTTTTTCACTGGACTGCAGGAAACTGAGACATTTGGGCGAGGATTGTCAGCGCCTAACGGCTGGCCCGCGCAGGCAGGAACGGTTTGGGCGAAGACGTCCGGCTTTAGCCAGAGGCTGGCGCCGGGAAGAAAGCTGTGCTCGAGGCTGGTGCGGGCCGAGCTCTTGAGGTCGAGGTAGGAGAGATTGAAGTCCAGGGCCGCGCGGGTGTACTCGTTGGTGAGGTCGATGCGGGAGACGCCTTCGTCGTCGGTGGAGAGGGCGATGGGGACACCGGCGGCGCGATAGAGCGGGAGTGGATGCCAGGGTGCGTTGACGCCGAGGATGACGTCATTGGAGGTGAGGTTGATCTCGACCATGATGTGACGAGCGGCCATCTCTTTAATAGAGACTGTGGCTCGTTCTCGTACATGATGTCGACGCCGTGGCCGATGCGTTCGGCGTGGCCGAGATCGACGGCCTCGCGAATGTGGAAGCGGAGGCCATCGGGCGGGACGAGGCCAGGAGCGAGTTCGCCGGCGTGAAGGCTGATGTGAACATTCGGGTAGACGCTATGGAGATAGTCGAGCATGAGCATCTGCCGGTGATACTCGGACATGGCCATGTAGCCGTCTTCTGGCATGACGAAGTTGATGCCGACGACGCGTGGATCCTGCGAGGCGACTTCGAAGGCAAGCAGGGTCTGGGCGAAGACCTGCTGTGGAGGAAACCCGCGAAGGACCTGGTAGAGGAAACGGATCTTTACGGAGCAGGCTATGCGGGCGCTCGGCTGCGCCGCAGCTTTCGATGTTGTTGCGAGCGTCGAGGGCGTCGTCGAGCTCCTTGCGATCGATGGCGATGTCGTCGCGCAGACCGGCGGAGAGGAGGATTCGCGGAGATGGCTGAGATCTTCGCGAGTGGTTCCGGTGGCGTTGCCAGTGCGGTTCTGTGCTGGATCGGCCGGTGTGGTGGGCCAGCCGATGTCGGTAGCTGATTTTGGCTGCATCCGCGAAGATGGGCGTCTCCATGATCTCGAGGTACTGCTCATTTTGAGCGGCGGCGCGGGTGGCAACTTCGTCGAGCCACTCGCCGGTGTGCGATTTATCGATGCCGTTGAAGCGGTCGAAGGTGGCGAAGAACTGATCGTGGCCGCTGATGCCAGCGCTGGGGACGAAGCTGCGCATGGAGAAGGAGTCGACGAGGGCATCGTAGAGTTTTTGATCCTTGAAGGCGTCTTCGGCGCGGACGTTGCCCTCGCCACAGACTGGCTGCGGCGGAATGCTTCTCGTGGTGGCCTTGGGTTTGAAGAGACTCATGGTCTTGGGATCGACGCAGAGGATATCGGCGGCGGCATCTTTGATGAAGGTTTCGGCGTAGACGGCGCCGGAGAGGTGCATGTGGAGGTCTGCGCCCTTTGGGCATGCGCGTGAGAAAGGCGCTGAGTTCAAGTGGGCTCTGCCTGGCGGCGTTGAAGGCTCGGATGGCGCGCTGCTCATGCAGTGTTGCCGCTGTGCGGAAGTCTTCGGCAGCGGAGCTGGCTGCTGGGCGAGCTGAAGGCTGCGCGAGCGCGGTGGCGACGAAACAAAACAAGAGAGCTGCCGGGGCGTAGCTTCGGATGCGAGAGTGCATGGGCGTCCTTGCGGTATAAGCGATGAGAAAGGATAGCGCGTGGGAGCGAGTTGGCGGTATGGCGTGGGATTGCTATACTTAGGATGCGTTTGCGTTGCTGGTTCCCGTCAGCGACAGGCTCCCCTAAAAAGGCCGGGGCGACAGATGTAGATGATAGCGCGCGGTGGTTCTTGGCGATCTCCGACAATAAGCGTTATGCCAAGGCCAGATAGCTCAGTGGTAGAGCGCGGCCCTGAAAAGGCCGGCGTCGGCGGTTCGATCCCGTCTCTGGCCACCACACTTTCAACAACTTGCAGATCCTTCAGCCCGCGTTTTCATTCCAATTCATTCCAATTGGCACGAAGGGATTCGCCTCGAATCGAGGCGCGGGCTGACAGGATTCTTATTCCAACGGGTGTGACCCCCTGCTCCGGTCATGCGGATCTCCATTAGTCTCATGAGACTGCGGAGACTCATTCTCTTCTCGTCACGGATTTGGATTGCGCAGATAGCGCGCCTTACAAAATCCGATAAAGGCTTTGCCCGGAAAGCCTAGCTCCGGCATCCCACTTTCCACCCACCAGTCCCTCCATTCCTGTTCCAGGAAATACACATCGTAATTGGGAGCTACCTGTTTAGCGTAAAGATAGGTCTCCGGATCAAGGACGGGATAGCGGACTTCCGACTTTGGCTGACATGCCATGCGATTGCGGAAGATCACCATCTCATCTTCCAGCTCGACTCGGTAATCAGGCAGGTGATCATTCGCAACGAGTTCCCGGATCATGGATTTGAATTCACGGTAATGGCTGCTCGCACCCGACTTCTTTTGCAACAGCTCCAGCGAGATTTTCCATTCATCCTGTTCGCCGCAGTGCTTGCGTGCCAATTCGTAGATACGCCGATCGGTCGGCTTGCGTAAGCGAAAATAATCCCGGCTCAGGGTCAGCACTTCTGAGCCCTGGATGATCTTGTAGACCCAATCCGACAGGCGCACACGGAGTTCACTCATGCGGCCGGATTTGGTCTCACGGATAACACGCCAGCTCTCGATGAGGCCGAAGCCTTCGGTAATTTCCTCGCCTCCGGCTTTGATATTAGTCGTGATCCTCGTTCCACTGAGGCGCTCGAAGGCATCCTTTAGACGCCGGTATTCATCTCCGCTGGTTTTACGATTCGTCCAGACCAGAAGGTCGTGTGCGTTCAGATGCAGGGTCTGCGCTAATGGCTCGCCAGCGTTCTTCTTCGCCATGAGCTGCGATATGCAGTAGATCAAGATGTCCTTGTCGTATATCGTCGCCAGCCCGCGCACGCTCGGGGCAATTTCAACCGCAACATTTCGATGCTCGTATCGCAGTATGCGCGTGTCCGGCTTGGTCGAGAGCGAAAATATCGGATGCTCCATACTCGCCATGTCGTCTTTCGGTATTGCATCGAAGACATCGCAGATGAATAAATCATGATTAGGGTGCCTTTGCGGCAGCAGCGATACGCTCGTCCCTGCCCTGTCTGCCTGAGTGTCGATTGCTGCATTACTCATGCGCTACCATGCTTGAAATTGTCAGTTAACGTGGTTTCGTTGACGCAGACATTAGCAACGTGGTTTCGTTGACGCAAGCCATTTATTCGTGGTTTCACTGACAGAAAGAGAGCCAACGGGGTTTCATTGACGCCCATTGAATGATCGTGGTTTTGTTGACGGAATCATGAGTTTACGCTGACGGAATTTCGGGGTTTCGTTGACGGAGACCCTCTGATTTACTCAACAATTTCAGTGGTTATGGGCTTGTTGTCCACCGCTTAACACGTTCTAACAAATTTATTAACACTAGGCGCACGTGCTCTTTTCTGACACACAGCTCACAAACCAGCCCTGCCCTTCTCCTGTGGATGTAGTGGAAGCTTGAGGCCATCGAGGCCTCAAGCTTCCCGAGGAAGGGGCTCTTAGGCCGCCCCTTCCTCGACTATCCCAGCCTCGACGTTGCATCATCACCACAAAACCGCACTGATTGAGACCGTGGAGAGAAAAGTAGCTCGGCAATAATAAGGCGGGGGCGAATCGCTGGGACACAGGCTCTGGATGGTGAACGAGAGAACTTTTATCGGGAGAATGCGCAGTCTCATGAGACTGCGGAGTCAACGTTGTATATGTAGTCTCAATCGCGTTTGATACGCCCGTCGAATTTTGCTGATTGCCAATAGGCTTCCAAGAGGGCACTACCAGGTTTCGCAAGGCGAAGCGCGGCGCGGACAACGAGGCTATCAGTTGTTCTCACCCCCTGCCCTGCCAGCCACGCGGCCAATTCACGGAGAAGCTTTCGATCAGCGTCGTGCATCCAGAATTGCGCTGGCTTGCCCCTTTTACTCTGCCCGCTCTTTTGGACGGCCGCTGGCCGCTCGGAAGAATGCCTTTTGATGGGTTCCGCAGTTTTCTGCGTCACAACCGGAGCTGTAGCTACCTCGGCTTTTTCCTGTGTGGGAGCCGTAGGTTGCCGTTGGATGGCAGCAAGCAAGTCCTTGACGTTTTTTTTGTTACTCATGAGTCTGCTGACACTGTGTTGTCTGTTGAGAGTACATAGTCTCTATTTGTTCGATAGCAACGCGACGATCAATTGAAGGATTTCCTGCCGAGCCGCACTATCCAACGCTTTCCAACCTTGCGCGACGGCATGTTGATAGCATTCGCGAGCACTGAGCGTGACGGCCATCGCAGGGATGCTAACCTGCTTTGCGCTCTCATCGATGAGGCGGCCGAGCACCGTGGATTTCCTGACTTTGTTGAAAATCACTCGGACCGCAGCACTGCTGTTTTTCCCTTGCACGAAACGGACGGCGTCGTCCGCTTCCCAGATATCAGCAGGGGAGGGGGATGTCACGACCAACACGATGTTCGCATTGAGTACTGCCGTGGCTGTAGCCGTATGTTCAAGGCTTGGAGGTGTGTCGTAAATGATGATGTCGGGATTTGGAGGTTGCTTGGCGGCAACCTCAGGCCCCAAGATCAACTCCAGTGCCTTGCTGCTGGTCCCCTGAGCGTCCCAATCCTTGAGAGTGACCGATTTGCCTGCCTGTCGGAAGGCCTCATACAGCAGGATGGAGAGCGTGCTCTTGCCGACTCCTCCTTTTTTAGCGAGAAGCGTAATGTTCATGGGGACGCAGGCTAGCGATTCTCTGCAGACTCCGCAAGCTCCATTTATTCCATTGACTGCGCATCCTGATGACTAAACACAGTCTATGCACTCTCACTAGACATTAAGGACATCGAAGGTGAGGGCTAGTTTGTGCTTCGTTGAAGCGAATTTTTCACTTCATATTCCGGGCGCAAAAGAGGAGGTATTTGAGAACAAAAGCCCTTCGCTCACGAGCCAGTAAAGGACGCGATGCGCCGCTCGAGCGGTGACGCCGTGGGCGTCCTCCCTGACAGGCTCTCCGCTTCGGGCATTCGCCAGCCATTCCGGAAAGGGTAGGTATGCCCCTTCCGGGCTTCACACAACGAAACGGTTCATGCCGACGACACGGGCACTGGAGAGGACAGCCTGCTCGGCAAAATGAGTGCGGAGCTTCGACCGCAAGGGCAGGGGCAGGAGGAGACACCCCAAAACATCGACGCTAAGGCCTCAAACTTACGTTTGTAGCAGACTGCGGCACCTTATCCTTGTACGAGAGTGGGTTTGGTATTTGCAGCGCCTACCCACGAGAGAAAACCAGATGACTGAGCGCAAAGTAAACTCCACCTTCCATATCCTTATCGACACCTGCGTATGGCTCGACCTTGCCAAGGACTATCAGCAGCAGGCAATTCTGTCTGCACTTGAAGAACTTGTACGGCAGGGCGAGTTAACGCTGATCGTCCCGCGAATCGTCCTCGACGAATTTGCGCGCAATCGAGCTCGAATCATCGAAGACAGCGGACGCAGCCTGTCCAGCACGTTGAAGAGGGCCAAGGAGGTGGTGGAGAAATACGGCGAGCAACGCCAAAAGCGCGCGGTGCTGCGACAGCTCAGGGATGTTGATCACCTATTGCCTACATTGGGAGATGCGGCCGCGGAAACGGTCGGGCGCATCGAAAAGCTGTTCGCCCAGGGCGTCATCATCGAGACCAGCGATTCCGTAAAGTTACGAGCCGCGCAGCGCGCGATAGACAAGCGGGCGCCTTTCCACCGGCAGCGCAACGGGATTGATGACGCAATCCTGATTGAAATTTATGCGGATTTGGTCGCGGCGAAAGCACCGGCCGGGAGCCGCTTTGCCTTTGTGACCCACAATACCAAGGATTTCAGCCATCCGGCCGCGAGTACAAAACTGCCGCATCCCGACATGGCCAATTGCTTTTCTCGGATCAGATCGCTCTACTTCATCACACTTGGGGAGGCATTGCGCCGCGTTAGACCGCAGCAGTTCGCCGATCTGATGATCGAACAGGAATGGGTGGATGAGCCGCGTCGGTTGACGGAGATCGTGAATATCATCGGCGAGTTAATTGATAAGGTCTGGTACAACCGTCACCAGGTCCGCAGAGAAATGATTGAAGATGGAAAGATAAAGCTCGTCGAGAAAGAGACGTTTCCCATCAAGGATCATGCCAGCCGGCCCATTCAGCGCGACATCTGGGAAGGTGCGCTGAAGAGCGCTGCCAAGGTCGAAAAGAAATACGGATTGGAAAATCTCGGCCCTTGGGATGATTTTGAGTGGGGCATGATCAACGGCAAGCTCTCAGCGCTGCGCTGGGTGCTCGGCGATGAATGGGACATGCTGGACACGTAGGGGAGGGGCCAAACAACGATCCCTATCTCTTCTGGCTTCCCAGGAACGTCACGACATGCCCGCGGAGCGCCGCAACGAAGCGCTGAAAACTCAGATCCTCCGCCGGCTGCGTAATCTGCGTTTTCGGGGAGTTCGTCGCCATGACAAGGCAGGCCGCGCTGTAGACACGCTCGAGCACCAGGCGCCGGGAAAGCAGCTCATAGCGCTTGCTGTAGGACGCCTTATCAAATACCGGGTCTACCTTGAAATACGGTTCCTTGTTACGCACCGGCGTCTTCACCTTGTCGCAGTCTTCCAGCAGGAAGAAATAACCAAGGAACGGGGCAGGGGTCTTGCCGAACCTGCCTTCACGGTAGGCGACCCAGATATCCGTCGCGCTGCCGATCGCCTCTTCCGACCGGTTATTGAAGTTGTTGCCAAAGGAAGGGCCAACCTGCGACTTGAATTCCATCGCAGTCACCAGCTGGCCATTGGAAACGACAATCAGATCCCATTTCTTCTCGGAACGATAATAGCCGGGCAGCTCCAGCGCCGTGCGCGTTTTGACATCGAGCTTCTCAAGGCCAGCCTCGGCGAGTATGTCGGCAACCAGGACCTCCATTGCGCCCATCTGCGTGCCGCCGGTGACTTCACCGCGCGTGCCGGCGTCGATCTTGCCGCCTTCGACCTGCTTTTCCTTGTTCTTGGCCCGCGCGTCCCAATAGCTCTGCACCGCTTCCTGCAGGCGCTTATCAATGTCCAATGGCACTCTCCATCTCGCTTTCTTCGATCCCGTAAATTGTAAGGGCTGTCTGTGTGGCAAGGTGCCGGTCACGGTTACGGAATGCTTTTACCAGTGAGTTTGCGTGAGCCTTGGAGAGGGTTTTGGGATCAGGCACGCGGATACGACGCAGATACTGTGCCTGAAACCGGAAATAGCCGCCGCGCATGCGGACGCCATAGGATGCGACGAAGAACTGGCCTATCGCCGAGATCAGTAGGCCGCCCAATACCTCGAGATCCCAGATATCCGACTGAATGAAATAGAGATTATGGTGAGGATAGGTTTCGCCTGTATCCAGCACCGGATCGAGTATGTTCTTGATGTCGGCAATATAGAGCTTGGGCTTTTCCGTGAGCGCATGGGTCACGCGATCGATGGTTTTGTACCAGGCATGCGCGCTCTTGATGGCCGTATGGCGCTTTCGAAGTGCAGGGGCGTGCTCTTCGAAGTAAGCACGCAAGCGCGGGTACTTCTCCAGACCGATAAGGCCGTCGCAGTTCCATGGGTCCACCAGATAGTGCCCTGACCACTGCATCGTGCCGCTGCCGATGTCCTTAGCCATCGCCAGCTTCAGCATGCGTGACGGCTCGGCGAGATGCGCATCTTTCGTGACGAAGACCTTGTCATTGCCGGTCGCAACGCCTATGCCGACTTTTGCATTGGCTTCGAGCGGCGCAAATTTGTCCTCCAGCCGGCGCAACAGCGCCAGCTGCTCGGGTGACTGGCAGGGCCAGGGATCGCCGCCCTTGAACCAGCTATCGACGCGGGCGGCATGCAGTCCGGCCGGCATCGCCGCCCTCGTGCCGTTTGTGTTTTTCAGCAATGTAGCGGCCAGCATCCCCGAGGGGATGGATTCAACTTCCGGGCCTGCACTTGCCACAATCGTGCGGCCTTGCTTCTGGCGCCGGATCACGGTGATGGCGGGGTAGGCGTCCACTTCATCGTGGAAAGCGTCGGCATTGTGCATCTCGATGACGACATCCACCGCGAAGGCTGAGGTGATCAGCTCCCGCAGCTCGGCACCATACTGATTGCGCATCCAGCGGTCAGCGCAGATGAAGGCGCAGGCACCGCCAGGCTTCAGCTGGCGCAACGCTGCTTCGAAAAACGCCACATACAGATCCGCCCGGCCGTACATCGTAGGGTAGGCATCGCGGTATAGGAGGGCGGTCTCTTCGGGAATCTCTTCCAGGCGGACATAGGGAGGGTTGCCGATCACGAAATCCGCCTCGACGGCCATCGAGTCGAAGAGATAGTCCCCGGTGCGCACCCAGGAATTGGCAAGACCTTCGGCCGCGGACGCATTGACACCCTGCTTTGAGAGCACCTCGACGGCCAGCTTCCGCGCCCGGTCGGCGCTTCCTTCGTCGAGCTCATAGGCGATAAGCGAATGACGGCAGTCTAAAATGGGCCGGCCGAGACGCTGGCAGGAATCCACGAGCCGTTCGATCATTGGCACCAGGAACGCGCCTTCGCCGGCCGAGGGCTCGACGGCTACGACATCAACGAGATTCGCACCGGCGGTATAGCCCGCAAGGTCCAAGAGCAGCTCGACGACCCAGCGTTTCGTGTATACGACGCCTTTGGGTTCCGCCACGCCGATGCTGGCGACCCGTGGCGGGATCATCAGCGGCAGTTGAGCTGCACGCGCTGTACGGATTGATGGCTGGCTGTTTCCCACTTCTCGCTCTCAGTATTCATGCTATTCCAACCGGGCTCGGTGGCAGATGGTATCCGGCTGCACTGGTGCTTGCAATCAAGATGTCAGCCGCAAGCAGAGCCGCCAAGGTCACTCCGACTACCACGGTGTTCCTAAATAGATGTTGACAATGTTCTATGTTAAGGAGAACATTGTTCAATGAATAGCAACGATCTGAAGTCAATCCTCGGAGAACTCGAACTGAGCCAGGCGGATTTTGCCAGGTTGGTTGGAGTCACTTCGAGAGCGGTCACTCTTTGGATAGCGGATGAGCGTGCGATCCCGGGATCGGTGGAAGGGTATCTACGCTTGTTACGGTTGCTGCCGCCGAATCTAAGACAGGTTGAACTTAGCCGACTAAAACAGAAAGGAACGGGTATGCGTGACGGTATGTTTGGAATCACCTTCCAGGGCCAGCAAGGCGCCGGGATGGGCGTGCTTATCTTCGACAATGGACGTGTCTACGGGACAGACACCGAAGGAGTTCGCTATGACGGCGAATATCTCTTCGACGAAACCACCGGCCTCGTCAGCGTGAAAGTGAAGATTACCTTCCCTCCAAATGTAAAGGCGGTGTTCGGTATCTCCAATCCATACGAATGGGCATTTGATGTGACCACGTCCTTCAACCCGAAGCAAAACTCAGGGCCGCTCGCAGTGAAGACTTCACTTGGGAAGCCCATCAACGCTCAGTACGTGTTTCTGAGGAGTTTGCCCGAAGCAGCCTGAGCTCATAGCAGCGCATACTGCCAGTGCAGACGCGGGGAGGGTACATGTGGATTCGACAGCTTCGTATCGATAACTTTCGAGGAATAAAAGACGCGCTGGTCGAATTCAGCGAACGACAGACGGTGCTGGTCGGATCGAACGGCGCCGGCAAAAGCACGATTCTCGAATCCCTCGCCCTCATTTTCGGCCGCGACCGGCTGGTGCGTACCCTCACCGAACACGATTTCTATGGCAGCAATCCGGCCGCCAGTGACCGTATTCGGCTAATCGCTACGATCACAGGTTTTAGTTCCAATCTTGCAAGCGAACATAGCCAGTGGTTCTCTGAACGCAGGGGCATTCCAAAATGGCACCAGCAATCGACGGGGAAACTGCTCGCAGAACCACAGTCGGTAGACGACGAACTGACAGTGCAGGTGGGACTCTGTGCGAGGTTCGACAGGGGCGACTTGAACGTGGAAACCATCCGGTATTTTCACGATGATGACGCGATAGTCGATCCGTTCGACGAAGAGGTTGTGCAGACTGTTCCGCCGCGCCTGCTGGCCGAAATCGGCTTCTTCCTCGTGCCGGCGCACCGGACCTGGGACAAGCTCGTATCGTTCAATTCGGAACTCTTCAGAAGGATTCTCGACAGCAGCGGCTCTCTTGAAGCAACTGAAATCCTGGCCGAACGTGACCGGCTGCGACTGGATGAGCATCGCGTAGACTTGCAGGGCTCATTGAAAGGACTCCGCGAAGGCATCAATGCCGAGCTAAAGCATCTCTTATCCGGTGATCCAAGCCTGGAACTGCGCCTGACCGGCACAGATTCCGAATCGCTGCTCTATGCGCTCATCCCCCACTACCGCTATGGTGCATCGGTGTCTCTCCCTGCCGGCAGGCACGGCTCGGGACTGCTCTCGCTCCAGACGGCGCTCTTGGTGCTGCAAATTGCTGAGCGCCGGCGGAAAGCTAAACAGAACGTGATCATCGCGGTGGAGGAGCCAGAGCTACACATGCCGCCGGGTGTCCATGCGCAGGTTCTTCACAGACTTAGGAATGCGTCGAACCAGCTCGTATGCACGACACATTCCCCGCGTGTCGCCGCCGTATGCTCGGCACAGGACATACGCGTCGTCAATTCGGCCAACACCGTCCAGTCGCCCGTGGCGCCGCTTCTGAAGAGCACGCTTCCGAGTTCATCGAGGAACGGTGTGCGAAAGCTGTTTCAGGAGTCCAGGCAGCCCTTCATCGAAGCGCTGATGCATCGCTTCGTATTGGTTCCAGAGGGCAGGATGGACGCCGAATGGTTCAAACTCCTCTCGCTGATCGCCATTACTGACCAGGAACTCGGTTCATGCGCGGAACCGGTTCCGTTCGGGACAGTTTTTGGCATAGTTCCCACTCACGATGCGTGCGTGGTCGAAACGATTGAAAGGATCGGTGACATCCGTTCGGGTGTTGTAGCGCTCGTCGATGGCGATGGCGCCGGTGATGGTTACCTGAAGAGCCTCCTCAAGGTCGCACGTTCTCCCGAGCATGTGGTCCATTGGCCGGTCGGCTGGGAAATTGAGGATGTAATTGGCTGGGTACTTGGAGATGAGGAAAATCTGGTGCCGCTCATTCAGGCGGACATGCCGGCAGCGCCGGCAACGATCGCTGAGATCGTGACCTGGATAAAAACTCGTCCAAATGAAAAAGGTGCCAAGGCCGATATCCTCGCCTATGAAGCCATCACCGCAGCGTTGTTAACATCTTCCTCGGCCAAATCAAGGGTGCGGACCTTGTTGGCAGCACTCGTAGATCTGACTAGTGAAAAGCCTTCCTCACAACTTCTACTCGCCGATCAGGCCCTCACGACCGCTACGACCGCCGTCTGGAGGATTGTTCTTGAGCCTTGAATACTTTGAAGGGCCGGCCGGATGCGGAAAGACCTACCAGCTGGTCGAAGCCCTGAAGACGTTCATTGCTTCCCACCCACTCGCGGACGATCAGGCGATCCTCGGAGTGACGTACATGCATGGGTCACGTCGGCGCATGCATAGCCGACTCGCGAAGCTGGCGGTCTTGCGCGGCCGCTTTCTCGCATCGACCGTGGATAGTTTGGCAAGATCCATTGTGTGGCGGTGGAGGACGCTCGCAAGGGATATCGAGCCACAATTAGATTTCACCGGAACTGTTGATTTTGACATGGTATGCAGGGTTGCCGCTGACTTGCTGCGACGGCGTAGTGTATTTGGCTGGTTTTGCACCCGATATCCAGTTGTTGTGGTTGATGAATTTCAGGACTGCAAGGGAGACCGGCTATGTATCATCCAGGCAATCGAATCATGTTGCCATGTCATCGCGGCAGCTGATGAGTTCCAAGATCTCCAGCCAGACGGACCGAATGCTGCAGTTGCATGGCTGCACGCGAGTGTCGGCAAGCAAACTGTTCTAAGCGGGAACCGCAGAACAAAACAGACGGTGCTCCTGCAGGCGGCCGCTCAGCTTCGCACGGCACAGGACTGCGGAACCGCTCTGGGGAACACCCTCCTAGCCGGTCGCAACGCTAACGCTGCTGCAGGTGGCGTAGCGCGAACACTCTACTGGAAACAGTGCAAGGACGTTGTGATTCTCACTCCCACCACACCGGAGAAGAGTAGCTTCGTTCGGGATGTCGTGGAACGCCTGACCTCAAAATCCATTCAGCCGACCGGCATCACGAAACCGGTCGGTCCCTTCCGCATTACCTGGGAGTCGAATACCGTCGAGGCGAAGTCGCAGCTACTCTCAAAGTTCGCTGGCACAGCGGAAAGAATAATGCTTCAGCAGATTCGGGAGCTAGCTTCCGGCAGCAACGGTGCTCTAAACGATCTTCGCGAATGGGCGGAAAGAAAACACCGGATGAAAGGTCATACTGATTTCTCGGTCGCTGAGATTTCGGAAGCGGCAGACCGCATTCTCCAGTCGAGGCGAGCATTCTTACCATCCGAACATCCAGGCATTATTCGAGCGATGACGATCAGCCAAGCAAAGAACCGCGAATTTGACGGTGTCGTCATCCTTTGGCCGTTTGTTGTCGGAGGAGATGTTGAATCACAGCGACGCCGGCTATATAACGCTTTAACGCGCGCTCACATCTGGGCGGTTGTAATTGTCCAAGAAAACGTCAGCGGCGGATCACGCCTTTCTGGAACACCGTTCTCGCGGCCGGCCAAAACGGCAGTTGCGGTTGGGAAAAATAACAATCAGAAAGGTTCATCATCTCGATGAAACTTGGCGATTATGAATTTGAACGGATTTGCGATATCGAGCCGCTGAGAGAAGCACACGGCTCTGTGAGGCAATTCATGCCCCAGAGCCGCTACCGAAATGCTCGGAATCTGCCTCTCAACAGATACGGCGTCGGCCCATTCTGCAAATTCAGTATCCCCGCCGGTTTTCGGTTCAGTGGAGTGTACGTCCTCGCGATCGACGACGAGATGCGCTATGTGGGCGAGTGCTTTGACTTCTCCGCCCGGTTCAACTCGGGTTACGGAAATATTTCACCTAAAAACTGCTTTAAGGGCGGGCAGGAGACGAATTGCCGCGTGAACAATCTCGTATGTACGGCAGCCATGGCTGGCGAGCACATCTCGCTATGGTTCTATCGGACAGCGGATCACAAAAAGATGGAGGTGGCTCTGCGTTCCGCGCTGAGACTGGCCTGGAATCGGATCTGAATCATGCCGCAGAAATCGGCTGCCGCACGATGGCGATTAGCGTATAGACATCGCACCGCGCTCCGTAGCTTTGATCCGTGACAGACCGAGGGGAAAGGCGCTATAAGGGAGCGATCATTAACTAAGATTAAGTCGTAACATAAAGGCTAAGTGGCACTGATCTATGCCGTTCAGCTTCGGAGAGGCCCATGGCTATGTGGTCGGACAACGAATCCGCAGAGGATCTCCTTGGGTTCCAGTATCTCGCTGGCGCTGTCGTTTCCATCGTCAAGAACGAAGAACTACTGCCGGCGACCATCGGTGTCTTCGGCGACTGGGGCGGTGGAAAGTCTACCCTGATTGAAATAGTCAGGAAGCAGCTCTTGTCCGAAGAGGAAAAGAAGGCGGGCACCGTTGTTCTTTCATTCAACGGCTGGCTTTTCGAGGGGTATGAAGGCGCCAAAACGGCCCTCATGGGTACCATCCTTGAGGAGCTTCAAGAGCACGAAACTTTCAAGAACAAAGCCACCGGCAAGGCGAAAAAACTGCTGAAGAGCCTCTTCCGCCGCGTCGATTGGATGAAGGCCACGCTCGGGGTCGGTAAGGTGGTCGCAGCACACTTCACCGGCCCGGCGGGGCCGATATTGCTACTCAGCGGGGGCGCCGATCTTGCAGGGGTGGCAAAGGACGCGGTGAAGAAGGTCGAGGAGATCGACCCGGAGAAACTCAAGGAATATGTAAAGGATGACGACGGAGACTCCTCGAAGGATGAACCTGAAACACGCCGCCAGATCCAGAATTTCCGCAAGGACTTCGAGGAGCTGCTGAAGGAATCCAGTATCACCCGGCTGGTTATCACGATCGACGACTTGGACCGCTGTTCTCCCGACACGATCATCCCGACGCTGGAAGCGATCAAACTTTTCCTCTTCGTCCCACGTACAGCGTTCATCATCGGTGCCGATGAGGAGCTTGTCCGGTACGCCGTGCGCCGCCGATTCCCGGAGCTTCCCGGTGACCGGCGCGAGGTGGGACGGGACTACCTGGAAAAACTCATCCAATTCCCCGTCAGGATTCCGGCCTTGGGACGTGCGGAAGTTGAGAGCTATATGGGCTTGCTCTTTGTGACGGCATGCAAAGATCTCAGCGCAGAACAAAAGGGCCTCGTTCGCAAGAAGGTCGGCGAAGTGAGTATAGAAGCGCTCACCACCGCGTCCTTTAATATCTCGGTGGCCCGCGATCTGCTAAAGCCGTTGCCACAATCGCTGGAAGACGATCTTGGCATGGTCGAGCGTGTTGCGCCGCTACTCGGAACGATCATGAACGGTAATCCCCGGCAATGTAAGAGATTCCTCAACATGCTTCTCTTGCGCTTGGGTATGGCCGATTCCAGGGGAATCAAACTCAAACAGCGTGTGCTCGCGAAGCTGATGCTGCTTGAATATTTCCGGATGGAATCGTTCCGGCGCCTCGCGGAGATCCAGTTCGCTCAGGACGGCACGCCGAAGGAACTGGGGAAGATGGAGAAAGCTGCCCGGCTTGAGAACAAGGCTGATGAAACTAAGGCGGCTGCGTCCGAACCAGCCGCGGGCACAAATAAGAAATCCGCGGTCAAGAAAGCTTCGACGGAAGACGAGAGTGAATTAAGCGCAGAATTCGCCCTTTGGACAGCCGATCCCTGGATTCGTGAGTGGCTTTCAATGGAGCCAACACTGGCGGCCGAAGATTTGCGGGCTTACTTCTTCTTCTCGCGTGACAACCTCGGACTACTCGGCACCGCAGGGCAGAGGCTTACTGTCGCAGCGCGTGCAGTTCTTGACAAGCTGAAGAGTCCCAGCAAGGCGGTCCGCCTGGCCGGCCTGAAACAATTGAAAGAGTTTGGCGAAGCAGATGCAAACGCCGTCTTTGAGGCTCTGTCGGAGCGTGCCAAGAGAGAGGAAGATCTCGGGGCGGACAGCGCATCCCTGAAACCAATGATCGATGCCGCGCAAGAACGCCCTTCCCTCCTGCAACCGCTCGTCGTCGCCGTCAAGGCCTTGCCTGAAAAAGCATTGCCTTTATGGGCTCCGGTGAACATCCAGAATGCATGCAAGGGAAATCCGGATGCAGAGCGGGCATTCAAGGAAATCCTCACGATGTGGTCAAAAAGTACCCAAAACACTTTCCTTGCGAACGCCTCTGAAACCGTTTTGGCGTCGCTGAATTCGGCGGCTTGAAACATGGGGACATCAGCCAGTAATTCCGGTCCGAAAAACAAAACGTCCTTACTGCCGGCATGGGCGCAGGGTACTCCTGCGGCATCACCTGCATCTCCCGGCGAGGCGCCGCCGGGTGCACCCGATGGCGACACTCCCTCGCCAGAGAATGCACCGGCGAGCCCGACACCAGCAGCACCCGGTACGAACCAATCAGAACCGACAACCTCTCCAACCGACGCCGGCGGTTCATGGACGCTCGCTCGCCGTGCGATGACCAGTGCCATAAAGGGCGGCGGGAGTGGCAGTGGCGGCACAAGACGCTTGCGGACGGCAGGCCGCAGGTACGTGTCTGCTAAGGGCGGAGCAAAAAAAGCTGCGTCCGCCGCCGCGTCGGGACGCTCCACCACCGCCCGCATCGGAAATTTCTTATCAGATATAGCCGCCCGAGGATTTACCGAGGCCGCACGGGCACTCGGCCTGCAAGACACTGTAGGGAAAAAGGTGGATGCGGTCCTTGCAGCCGTCATTAATGCCATCGCGCCGGCGGGTACGAACAACGACGACGCGATAGCACGACGGGCCGCAAGCGAGACCCTTCGCGAAATCTTTGAACAATACGGGGTTCAGGAATCAGGTCTCGACGCACTGAACGCTATGACTCCCGCAGACGTGACGGACACAATCGAGCTTTCGGTAGCCGGATATGTGTATCAGCGGTGGCTTTTTGACCTGAGCCAAAGGATCGAGCAAAACGCCGTCAGCGAATCCGATGCCGTGCGCCTCGAGCGCGACGTAAAGGCTTACGTGAAGGGATTGGTGAAGTTGAAACTGGACGGCAAAGAGACTATACAGCTTGATTGGAAAGGGGCACAGGGCCAGAAGTTCGTCCAGGAAATTTACGAAGCCGCCTACAAGCTTCTCGGAGGCACCGCCTGATGCCTTGGAATGTCATCGCGCAGATCGGTGAAGATATTTACTACCCGCCGCTCGATCCAAAGGAACCGCGTTTTGTCGTGACGATTGACAAGCCTGGTGACAACCACAGTATCGCCAATCATCTACTCTCGGGTGTCTATAAAGCCGGTCTGCGTCCTTCTCAGACTGCCGTCGATTTACTTCATGTTGCGATGACGGCCTATGCGGCGGATCTTAGGGTCTGGCGCGGCTATAACGGCGACGATGCTTGGTCGAGAGAGATCTCGATTCATGCCCCGGTTACTGACGTTGCGTTATGGACCAGCGCAGCTCCGCGGCTTACAGAACTTCTTTGCTTCCTGACGGGTGATGAATGGAGGGTTGAGTTTCGTGGCAAGGTACCCTCGGCGACGCCGACGGTCGGTAAGCCACCTGACCCTATGCCTGACGGGGTGTGCCTCTTCTCAGGGGGGCTGGATTCGTTCGTCGGTGCGATCGATCTGCTCGCCGCTAATCACCGGCTTGCCTTAGTCGGTCACTACGCCAACACGCAGCGCGAGCAGGTTGCAGCCTTTGAAACGCTCAAACCCACATATGAAGCACAGACGCTTCCGCTGTGGTTCTTCCTTCTCCCGCCTCGGACCTCCGCCGAGCAGATCGTCGAGTCCACGATGAGGGCTCGTTCGATCCTGTTCCTGGCGCTCGGGACGTGCGTCGCCAGTGCCTTGCCTGCGGGGACTCCCCTGTACGTTCCTGAAAACGGCCTGATCTCGCTCAACATTCCACTGACCTTCGGGAGGACAGGAACACATAGCACTCGTACCACGCATCCGCACACCATTGACCTTTACCGCCAACTCCTCGCCGCTCTCGGCATCGAGGTCAAGCTGCACACCCCCTATCGATTCATGACGAAGGGCGAGATGCTGCGGGATTGCAAAGATCAGAATGTTTTGAAATCTGGCGTACATTCAACGATGTCGTGTTCGCGCCCCCAGGCAGGACGTTTTCACAAACGTCCGGTCGGCCAACACTGCGGATATTGCGTCCCATGCATCATCAGAAGGGCGTCGTTACATTCTGTAGACCTGGATGACGAACCGCGGGTGAAAAACGTTCTTTCGCCTGACATTCAGGCCAATGAGGCTGCCGGTTACGACAAGCGCGCATTCTTGATGGCGATATCCAGAATGAAGGAGATGTCGCCCCTCGAAATCACGAGTGAAATCCTAAGCGCCGGCCCCATCGATGAAAACGAACTCGATGGGCTGACGGGCGTATTTACACGGGGGATGGATGAAGTGAATCGCTTTTTGAGGCAGAAATCGTGATTCATCCGCCTGAACGAACTCATGCTTTTGTGGACGCACATTGCCACATCGATCTCTACGAGCTGCCGCAGCAAGTGATAGAGCAGGCAGAGAGCGAGCACATTTACACCATCGCGGTGACGAATGCTCCTTCTGTCTTCGCACACACGGCATCACTCGTTGCCGATTCAAAGTATGTCCGCCCGGCAATCGGGCTTCATCCGGAGCTGGTCCATTCTCACAAGCATGAGCTGAAGGACTTTCAGGGCCACCTTTCCCAGACACGCTATGTCGGAGAAGTTGGGCTGGACTACACAACTTCAGATGAAGACATACGATCGGCACAAAGGCACGTTTTATCCACGATAGCGGGGTGGGTGAGCGAGCACGGCGATAAGATACTCACCGTGCACTCCAGGCGTGCTACGCGTGACGTTATCTCGATCTTGGATGGGATCAAATCTCAGGTCATTCTTCACTGGTTCAGCGGCACCAAGAAAGAGCTTGAGCGCGCAGTCGGTTGTGGATTCTTCTTTTCCGTTAACAGCGCCATGCTGCTTTCCGAGAACGGACGAAATCTTGTCCTACGAATGCCTCGCGAACGCGTGCTCACTGAGACGGACGGGCCTTTTGTGCAGGATGGACGATCCCCTGCAACCCCGGCGACCGTGAAAGCGACCGTTCGTGTCCTTGCGGACCTCTGGGGCTTGCCCTCAGATGAAGTGCAGACAACGACGCTCGATAACTTCAGGGAGCTTCTCAAAACTCAATGAGGCTTAATTGCTTCGTGACTTCGGGAACCAGGGCGCAACTTCTAGCGCCCTCCGCAGCGGAGTGGCGACAAGGGAGGGCGCACGCCAGATATACTCGGCCGCCTTCACTTTTCCTTCTCGCGGCAGGTGCTGCACATGCTCCACTGCGGTATTTAGGAAATCGCTTTGGGGCACACTGTCGAAGCTTCCAGGAAGATCCGTCCACAAAACGACATCAATAGACTTGTCTCTTGCCCAAATACCAATCCCATCCATTGCAGCTGAATCCCGACCATGGCAGCGGGACCCATCGGCAAAGAAACGGCCAATGTTCCCCTCATTTGTCTTCTCCCTAGCACGGAGGTCGCCAATGGCCGCCTCTGGATTTAGCCTCCTGCTCAAAGTGTAGGCGACTCTGCATTCGTGTCCGTGAATAGGGTCAATCACAAGAGTGAGGGCATTCCCGCGCGAACTCGATATGCGGGAGAATTCGATCTTTAGAGACGGACCATCAAATTCCCAGCCCTCATGCTGCTCGTCAAAATCCCTTTGAGATTCCTCCCAAAGCAGAGAGCCCCAACCGAGTATCGCGATTTTTATCACGGGTTCCACCGCCCCTGATGAAATCACGGTATACCTTCTTCTGGCCAAGTGATGCTACCGCCCTTGGGTAAACGATATTCCGTATCCGAACTAATTTTTTGGTCGCAGGTGATCTTCAATTGCTCAGGCGGGATATTCCACTTCTCGGCAAGCCGCGCTTTTAATCGTTCGGTCGTGAATTTTACGAACGATAGTTTCCAGGCGTCCGAGGGAAAATCATCCTCTTCATCGGACTTCGTGAGCAATTCGTGGCCTCTGAGCTTCAGGCTCCTTACCAGCGGAGGGTCAGATCTTTTGACCGTCATCACAAATTCGGCTGTTTCGGGAGCAACCGACGGCAGAATCGGGAGGTGACTCTTATATGGCTGAAGCGCCTTGCGGATGAAGTCGATGGACGGGGCAAACCTCTTCACCGTTTGCAACTTCAACAACCTATCGAGATACCTTGCCTTTAGCTTGCGCCCTCTGAATTCTCCCGCTTTGTTGAAGTAGACTTCAAAAAACATCCCATTCAGAAGATGCACGGCCGGATCGACAGGAAGTTGTGCCAGCTCCGAGCGCAGGTTGTCCAGGACCGCTATCGCCCTGCGTTCTGAGCCATCGGCGCACTGATAGATATTGCGGCCGAGCACAAAGATCTGGTCCTTGGTTACCGTCTTCCAATCGAGTTCGAGAATCTCTTCCACTGCTGGGGCCTGTTTCGGCCAGGTATAAGACTGAAGAGCATCCAGGAGCTTGGAGACTTTGCTTCCTTTGGGTCGCGGAAAATCTACGTCTGCCTTAGCCTCCTCTGAATATGTGGTTCTCGCAGACAGCTCCACTCCCGATTCCTCAAGCTTCTTTACGATCAATGAAGCCAACTCTTCCGGCGTCCTCTTGGCGAGCGAAATTCTCCCGGTAGTTTTGAGCACGCCCGGTATTTTCACCGATTCATCAAAAAATGCCGGAAGGATGTATTCTCTGTTGTTCTCAAAGGCGCGCGCCTGTGCGCTTTCCCGTTCATGGTTCGTCCAAACCTTGTTCTTGTAATGGTCCGATATGAACATGACTGTAAAGAGCGCTTTATTTTCGTAAACGTCGCTGAGGTGCGTATACAGGTTCTTTCCCCATAGAGTGGCTTCCTCGAACTTGTCGTAGAAAACAGTAACCCCCTCGGATACCAACTGCGTAGCAACTCTCTCGACATAAGCTCGATCTTCTCCTGCAAACGAGAGGGCGACGTGATACTTTTCGGCTGGCAGCGCAGTTTTGGTTGGAGCCATGGCGTGATTACTCCATCTCAATACTTCACATGAAACGTCGGGCTGTCCTCCGGCCGCGTCTTGCGCCGGTCGTAGAGGCGGGTAGTGGAGACATTAGCATGACCGAGCCACTCCTGCACCTTGGCGATGTCCGCCTCGTTTGAAAGCGCATTAGTGGCCGCTGTCGCCCGCATCGAATGCACACAGACGCCGATGGCCTCGCCGCTGATGCCGGTCGCCTTCGCATACTTCATGACGATGTTCTGGTAAATGGACCCCGGATCAAGATGCCTGTCGAGCGTGCCGGTCCGGTTGTTCGATACCGGCCGGAAGAGGGGAGAGTCCAGGCTTTCATGGCTCACCGCCCCGCCGTGCTTCCCCGCTTCGAGGTATTCACCGATAAGCCGCAGCACCATCGGGTGAACGGGAACAAACCGGATCTTGTCGCGCTTGCCCTTGATGCGGAAGTGCATGACGCCCTGGCGGCTTTGTATATCCCGCAGGCGCAGCAGGCACAGCTCCTCGCGGCGGATACCGTGATAGAGCAGGGTGGCGAGAATGGCACGATCCCTTACACCCTTCAGCGTGTCCGGGGCAGGGGCCTCCAGCAGGCGGCGCGCCTGTGCGTCACCTAAGGCAGGAGTGCTTCCTTCATTGTTATTCGTGGCGGGCCGCTTGACGCCGTCTACCGGATTGCCGAGCACGGCATTGCGCTCACATAGATAGTCAAAGAGCGATGACAGCGCCGAGAGCTTGCGGCGGATAGTGGCCGCGCCGAGGGAACGAGTCTGCATGTCCTTGCGCCAGGCGATGACATGCGACCGGGCGACGGTGCGCAGCGCGGCGGAATTCTCCAGACCCGTGAACGCCACGAACTCCGCAACGTCGCTTTTATAGAAGCGCCGGGTTTTTTCATTGGTGATGTTGGCGAGCCATTCGATTTCCGGGGGAACATCGGCGAGCCCGGCATACTGATCCGATGTCAGAGTACGTGCAGTACTTGATACTGACCAGCTCGTTCGACACCGCCCTGCTCTAACATGGTTCCTAACCCGATAATGTATTTTATCGTGTTAGGAGTCAATGCAATAACCAACGTCACCCGCCAGTGGTCGATGCCGCGCGCGAGAGTCTGGTGATTAAGAGACCATTGCGCAGAAATCAATAATTATGCACGGGTGGAGCGCCAACCAATCACTTCTCACGTCCACAGAACCAAGCCGTCTTTACGATGAACTGCTCTGCCTCTTCCGGTGAAGCGAATGGTCCCACCATCCTACCGGCATGCCGATTTTTGAAGGTCGTTCCTTCAACCCACTCTTCCTCAGAAATATATGTTTCACCATTGCAGAACGCCCGCACTTCAGCTGCACGCTTTCCGTCAACACTATAGAGGGCGAACAGGACCTTATATTCCAGTCCTGCAAGTGGCGACTTGTCCTGTGTTGGGTTCTTCATACCTATGGGCGCGCCTGTAGGCACTTTCAGTGAAAGTCGTTCGGAAGGTCTAAGCGTACAGACCAGGAAGAAGTGGACTCAGATCTGGGCGCAGTAATAATGCCTGATAATGTCCTTTATCATGCATTAAATGGAAAGGCGAGAGGCGTTGTACTAGGTGTGTTCTGCTTACTGCTGGTATTTGTAACTTAATACTTGCACCCCCTTGACCGTTGACACCGGAGCGGCTGCTGCTCTCGGCCAACGGTAAGGAGATATGTTTCTTGGCGCGAACCGTACGTATCGCACCCACTGGAGGCGATGTTTAGGTGCCGTTACGCTGCCGGACCGCACGGTCGGCTTCGTATTCCCTTTGTCTGATGGCTTCGGCCGCGCGGGCCTCTTGTTCTCTTTGAGCACGGGCAGCCGCCTCGCGACGATCCCATTCTGCTCGGTCGGCATCGCTATTTGCCATAAGCTTAACTCCATCATCAGTTGTTATCCGCTGTCACATTGACATGCGGGACGATCACCATACACGTTGCGCCTCACTGTAACAAGTCAATGGAAGCATAAAGCTGTGAGATAAATGCAACAGCGCAAGAAGCAAGTACGATAAAAATGATGAAGGTTCTTTATCTCGGCACGACTTATGCATCACATCCGTTCTTCATTACCGAAATGCTTTTTCTTCAAATGCTAGATTTGCAGTGAATCGACATATTACTCGCCGAAGCACTGTGGCGATCTGCGAAAAGTGTCTTGATCAGGTGCATTCATGCGCATCAGAGATTTGCATTGATCGCATGGCTAAGGGCTTCATCCTCGCGTAGGACGGAGCAAGCCCGCGCTTTCAAAAGAGCGCCGTAGGGCCTTGCGGAGTCGCCGTTATTGGGTACATACAGACCTGATGCAAAACCTTCCAGCCGATCCGAATCTTCTTTACGCAGTGCTAGTCATCACGGCAGCAATACTTATCGCGTTGCCGATTCTGGCCTGGCTCAAACCGTGGCGTCTGCGCATTCGCGGTAAGCAACTCATGACGCCAAACGAAGCGGAGTTCTTTCGCCGCCTGGAGCGCGCATTGCCTGCGTACCGCGTATTCCCGCAGGTGTCGTTCGCAGCGTTTCTAACCCATGAGCGCACCATGTCCCAGCGGCGGCGCTGGTCCGTGCGTGCCCGCTTCGACCGCAAGATTGCGGATTTCGTGGTGTGCGACGGCAAAACCCTGGAGATCGTGGCACTCATCGAGCTTGACGATGCGACTCACACCGCCCGCGCCGACCGTGCGCGCGATGCGCTGACGAAGACGGCGGGATATCAGACGTTCCGGTTTCAATCGAAGCAGAAGCCGACCATCGCCGAGATAGTTGCGCTGTTCCAGCATTCAGAGGCATGGACTCGTGAATAGACGGAGCAAGCCCGCGCTTTCAACAGAGCGCCGAAGGGCCTTGCGGAGTCGCCGGGTTTCGCTAAGCCGTCCGAAGGGTGCACCCGAAACCAGACTGAGCTGCCAGTTAGTGAATCGCGTTGTACCGGTCGTTGATCTTTTTCACCTTTTCATTCAGCAGAGCCTGATTGACGGAATCGGTGCAGTCGGGTCGTTTACCATACCTCTTTTCCGACTGCGACAACGGAGAGCATGTCTTATAGAAGATCGCCGAATCCGACTGCAGAGCGTCCAGCTCTTTCTGCCGCTGCTTCTCGAGATCGTCCGAATCAATCAGCGCGAGCATGGTTTGCGCATCGTCGCTTAACAAAGCCGAGGTCTCGATTTGACCGGCGAATGTGAGGTTCACCCGCCCCCCGAGGCCTTCCCGGTAACACCGGTCGAGGAAATAGGCCGCCCACGGGTCGCCGCTCCGGTATTCGGCGCTGAAGAAGCGGCAGGCCTTATCCCCGTCTTTGGGGAGGGCCCATCCCATCAGGTACAGGACTCCCAGGGTCACCACGGCGCGCGGATTCTGGTTGAGGATTGCGCTGTGGTTGATCCAGCAACGCCCGCGCTGTAATTCGCCGTTCCTGAGCGCAAATTTTCCGATTTCGAGCGCTAAGCCCGCGTTGTAGATGCCGGTATAGTCCCGATCATCCTCCTTCGCATCGTCGCAGGGCCGCCCAGCATCCTCGTGCGTGAGGGGATGCCCCCCGGGCATCAGAATGGCGCGAACGTCATCAGGCCAGGACGCATACACCTCCGCCGCCCCGGGGGGCAGCAGGAGATTCGGATGCGTTTTCGAGCGGTGGGAATCTTCGACCGGCGCGATCCTGCGAAGATACGCAGCGGCGGAAGCACTGGATGAACCCGGCTTCCACGTGGCCGTAAAATCAACCACTGTAAAATCGACGGACATTATGCCCTTGTCGGTATGACCTCCCGATGGGGCAATCACGCCCGTCAGGCTCGCGCCATTGCACTCCAGAACGAAAACACTGTCCCATCGTGCCAAGGTGTATTGATCCCTCACCTTCGTATCGCCGTCTGGTACACCGTCATAGTGATCGCCGGCCCAGGTAAGCGACTCGCATTGCGATATGCAGAGCCGCATCTGCTGCGGCGGCCCCGGAACCGTGGCGTTCTGCTGTGCATGGATCGCCGAAGCAGGCATACACGACAACAGCAGGAGGAAGATCAGCAGCCTGCCCGCACCTGTCCTCTTCATTACGCACCTCCGGTGCACTGCACGCGATGGCGATTTCCCTGGCTCAGGGGAGGGCCCATGATGCGTGCTGATCGATCATTGATCGCAACCGCCGGCGCCGCAAGATCGCAGGGCCGATTTTTGCGCAATTATTTTGATGTTTCAGTCCTCTACGACGTGCATGCCTTAAGCGCTTTAAGCGTCTTCGCGTGCGCGGGAAAACAGCGCGGGATTTCGGGAAAACCCTCCGCAAAATCCGGCGCACCATCTGGGACTATCGTCGCACGACTTGGTTATTATAATCAACTACTTGACTATAATGTTCATTTAATTGCGGTTACCCGCGCGCGGCTGCTAGCGTCAAATCGTGATCACCGGCAGGCAATTGCGCGCCGCGCGCGTCCTCATCGGCTGGGAGCAACTGGAGCTGGCGAGGCGTTCGCGCGTCGCCATCGGCACCGTCCGCCGCATGGAATCCTTCGACGGCGAAATCGGCTCGCGCACGACCACCCTGTCGCAGGTGCAGGCCGCCCTCGAAAAATCCGGCATCCGTTTTCTCCATGACGGCGGACCCGGCGTGCAGCTTCATGCCGCGGCATCGCCGAGGTCCCAGCGCAAGGCCTGACGCTCACGCTCCAATATTGACTCCATCACAAGCCGCGCTAGAATCTGCGGCGGCACGTTCTCACGCAACGTACCCGTTTCCAGACGTCACTAACGAAGGGGCGTCCGGGCACTGAAGAGAGCCGGATACCCCCTGTGTCCGGCTTTTCTTTGGCCGCGAGATGGACTCTTGCCGCGCGGGACAAAGCGCATCTCCCCCGCCCTCCCGTTCTCATTCAATGGTCCGGCCCGAACCTGATGCCTCGACGTTTGGCCGGGCGCGGCGTGCCGTCAACGGCGCTGCCCGCTCCATTCGGAGCTGACGCTCCTCCCGTGTTGGCCGTTTCCCCTCCGCTTTGCTGCGGTGACGGCGCGCCTGTTGCGCCCTGCCCCCTTGTTCTCGGCGGTTCGGAATGAACCGGACCCAAAAGGAGAACAGGATCATGAGCAGCGAAAAGAGCGATGTTTACACCCGCGTCACCACCAAGATCATCGCGGACCTCGAGCAAGGCGTCCGCACCTGGATGAAACCCTGGAATGCCGGAAGCACGGCGGGGCGGATTGTGAGGCCGCTACGTCATAACGGCGTTGCCTACTCGGGGATCAACATACTGATGCTCTGGGCTGAGGCTATGGACAGGGGCTTTGCCGCTCCCATCTGGATGACGTTTAAGCAGGCTATCGAGTTGAAGGCGAATGTCCGCAAGGGTGAGAAAGGCTCATTAGTCGTCTACGCGAATTCCATCACGCGCACCGAAGAGGATGCGAAGGGTGAGGAGAACGAGCGCGAGATTCATTACATGAAGGGTTACACGGTATTCAACGTCGAGCAGATTGAGGGCTTGCCGGAACACTACTACGGAAAGCCCGAGGTGCAGAACACCACGCCGGTCGAACGTATCGCCCACGTCGAAGCATTCTTCGCTGCCACAAAAGCCGATATCCGCTACCGTGGCGACCGGGCCTTTTACAGCAACGAAGGCGATTACATCCAGATGCCGGTGATTGAGGCATTTCGCGACGCGGAGAGCTTCTACGCGACACTTGCGCATGAATCCACGCACTGGACAAAGCACCCGTCACGCCTTGACCGCAGCTTTGGCCGCAAGAGCTGGGGCGATGAAGGCTACGCCCGCGAGGAACTCGTTGCGGAACTGGCCAGCGCATTCCTTTGCGCCGATCTTGGGATCACCCCCGAGGTGCGTGACGACCACGCATCGTATATCGCAAACTGGCTAACCGTGCTGAAGAACGATAAGCGCGCTATCTTCAGCGCCGCATCGCATGCGCAGAAGGCCGTGAAATTTCTTCACGGCCTCAACCCCAGGGATTAACCACGACGGAGCAAGCTCGCGCTTTCAAAAGGGCGCCGTAGAGCTTGCGGAGTCGCCGTTGGCGCCAGCCAACGACAACTTAGAAAATGTCTATCGTTCCGACTCTTAAGACAACGGGAAAACTGCCGCTTGATTTCTGTAACGGTAATCAAGATGATGGCGATCCACCCACGAGCCACATATCATGCCCCCCGCGAAGTTTTCCCGTCACCACAGGCTTTCGGTCTGGCGAGACTATCGCCTGCACATGCATTGCTGCCGCTGCGAGGAACGCACCACGTACATCGAGGTTGCGGGGCTGATACGCTGGCACGGCGATAAGACCTTCACGGAAATACTGCGGCGCCTACGCTGCATGCACTGCAAGGGACGTCCCACGTTCATTTTCCTCGGCACCAATATCGTGCGCGATGCGGGCGAAACCCAGGGGGCGATCCGGGGCCTTGTCCTCATGACCGATGGCCTAGCGCAACTTTGACTATTTCCAGTCTCCGTTAATGCAGTTTCTTGTCCCATTACTACACGTTTGATCCGCCGCGATAAACACAGCGCATCGCTCTACGTGTACTTACCTTTCGCATAAAAACCGGTGACTTTGACTACCGACGGATGTAGATCGATCCCACAACAAGAATAAAAATGGCGGCCATCACAGTGGGGTTCTTATGTCGGTTCAGCTGCGCGGCGTGCGTTCCGTTTCCACCTCCTCGTCCACTTCCGCCAAGTCAAGACGACTAGCTTTCCTGCTGATTGCCGGGCTCGCGTGTTCTGCACTCGCTCTACCGGCGCAATCGCAGCTTGCGAGCCATCAGGTGAGCGCTCCTTCCATTAGTGTGACGAAATCCACGACGGCGTCCACGACGGCGAAGAAGCACCCCGCGCCACAGCAGGTGGCGATGCCCGCCCCGCCGCCGATCCGGTATTTTCCGGGGTTTGAAGAGGCGCTGGTGGCGACGGGACCGGTGACGGATGCTGAAAACGCGGACCTCGATGCGGCGCTCAAGGCTTTTCATGATGCACCGCTCAAGGCATCGGGCGACAGCGATTTTGATGACTATGTAAAACCGCTGCTCGCCTTCATTGATGCGCACCCGAATTCAAACTGGAATGCGACGCTGTACACCAATATCGGCCTTGGCTATGCCCATGCGGGTTATTACAGCCGCACTTTCACCTACATGGAAAAAGCATGGCAGGCAGGGCGCAATGCGACGAACCCGCAGGCGCACCTGATCGTTGACCGGGCCGTGGGCCAGCTTGCGAACATGCACGCGCGCGTGGGGCACGATAAGGAGCTGCGTGCACTGTTCAGCGACATCGGCAACCGCCCCATCGGCGGACCCGCCACGGAGCTGTTGCAGGGGGCGAGGGAAGGTCTGTGGACCTTCAAGCATGATATGGGATTTGCCTATTTGTGTGGACCGAAGGCACTGGCCAATGTGCTGACGGTGCTGAAAGCGAGCCACAAGCAGCTCAAGGTAGCCAATGATGCGCGTTCCGGCCCGCACGGCTTCTCGCTGCCGGAACTGGCGAAGCTTGCGGGCAAGGCGGGCCTTAAATACAAGCTGATCAAGCGCGACCCTGGCCAGGCGGTGCCGGTGCCGTCGATCATCAACTGGAACATTCATCACTACGCGGCCATCACCGGCAAGCAGGGCGACAGGTATATTATCGAGGACCCGACCTTCAGCAATGGCGGCTCCGTCATGCTGCTGAGCGCGAAGGCAATCGACGCGGAAGGCAGCGGTTATTACCTGGTGCCCGAATCCACCGTGGCTGCCACCCCGAACAATGGCTGGCATGTCATTGCGGCCTCATCGCCGGAAGCCAAAGCGGTTTATGGCATGGGCAGCGCCAGCACGTGCCTGGGCAGCGAAAACAGGCCAAACAACACGTGCCCCACGTGTCAGGGCGACCTTCCGCAGACGACGCAGAATCAGGCCCAGGCCGGAGGCGTTCCCGCTGTCAGCTCGACCAGCGGCCCGCCGCAGACAACACCGATGGCCGTGGCCAGTTCACAGGCAATGATGGTGAACCTGCACATCGTCGATACACCAGTGGGTTATGTGCCGCAGGTCGGCCCCAGGTCGCAGATGGGCATTTATTACAACCAGCGCGAATCGCTCCAGCCCGCCACGATGTCGTTCTCGAACATCAGTCCCAAATGGAGCCACGGCTTCATGGCATATATGTATGACGATCCGACGCAGGTGTCAGGCGGCTACCCGACCCGCTTTGCCGCGGGTGGCGGCGGCTGGGCCTATCCCGGCGGCTACTATAACGGGGGCAGCTACGGCCAGTACACGCAGGAGAATGCCGACTTTTCCGCGATGCAGCGCTATCCGGAAAGCGGCGCAGCGACGAAATACGTGCATGTCTTCGCCGACGGCAGTCAGGAAGTCTACGACCTGTTCGGCACCGCGACGACTTATCCGCGCCTCATCTACCTGACCAAGATTATTGACGCCAAAGGCAATACGACGACCATCAATTACGATGGCACCTACCGCATCACCTCCATCGTGGACGCGATGGGGCGCTCGACGACCTTCACTTATGGCCTGACGAGCTATCCGCTGCTCATCACCCAGATCACGGATCCGTTCTCTCGCTCGGTTCAGTTCACCTATGACACGAGCCAGCGCCTTGCTTCCATCACCGATCCGGCGGGCATCACGTCAAGCTTCACCTACTCGGCGACGGAGCCCACTTTCGTGAGCTCCATGACGACGCCCTACGGCACCTCGACGTTCAATGACGGCGTCAACGCCAGCGATCCGGTGGAAGTCAACCAGCGCTCGCTGGTCTCAACCGACCCGATGGGCAATTCGGAATATCTTTATTTTTACCAGAGCGCGGCGGTCACGCCCGATTCCGATCCGGCAGCGAAGGTGCCGACCGGCATGAACACGCAGAACAGCCTGCTCTCCTGGCGCAATGTATTTTATTGGGACAAACATGCTTTCGCGGGCAATGTGACGCTGAACGGTTCCGGTGTGCCGACATCGCAGGATTTCACGAAAGCGAGCCTGTGGCATTGGCTGCATGACGGCAACCAGCCAATCGCCTTTGACTCGGCGGAGAGCACGAAGGAGCCGCTGGAGAACCGCGTCTGGTACAACTATTCGTCGCAGTCGACCCCCATCTCGAACGGCACTTATAACCCGGTGTCGACCCGCGGCCGCGTGCTTGACGACGGCACGACGCAGCTCGACAATCGCAATGTCTACCAGCCTCCCGGCGACATCGTGAGTCATACGGACGGCGTGGGCCGCACGACGAAATACCTTTACTATGCCAATGACATCGACGTTTCGGCGGTCCAGCAGGCGACGGCTGCGGGCCCGACCTACACGACCATCGCGAGCTACGGCACCTATAACAGCCAGCACTTGCCCGCGTCCTACACCGATGCCGCAGGCAAGACGTGGAATTACACTTACACCACGCTCGGCCAGATCAAGACGGTCAAGGACCCGCTGCTCAATGTCACGACCTATAACTACGACACGTCGAACCGGCTTTCGACCATCGTCGATGCGAACAGCGTCACGGTGCTGACGCTGACCTACGACAGTGCCGACCGCGTGCTGACGCGCACGGACTCACAGGGCTACGTGCTTACCTATGCCTATGACAACATCGACCGGGTGACGAAGATCACCTATCCCGATGGGACGACGGACCTTTACGATTACACGTTCCAATCGGGACCTTATGTTGGGACGAACAGCCTCGAGCTGCGCAAGCACACGGACCGCCTTGGCCGGGTGACGACCTACGCCTATGACGCCGACCGGCGGCTTACCTCCGTCACCGAGCCCACGTCCGGCAGCTCGACGCGCACCACCCAGTACAAATACTACGAGAACGGCACGCTGTCGGACATCATCGACGCCAACGGCAACGACACGCACTGGGCGATAGACATCCAGTCGCGGCCCACGAGCAAGACCTACCAGTACGGCACGGCATCAGCGACCACGGAAACCTATGCCTATGAGAACACGACGTCGCGGCTGCACTCGATCACGGACGCGTTAGGGCAGGTGAAGACCTTCGCCTACAACCATGCCGACGAGATCACCGGCATAACCTACACCTCGTCGGTAAACACGACCCCGAACGTCACCTTCGCGTGGGACACCTACTTCCCGCGGCTGACCGGCATGACCGACGGCACCGGCACGACGAGCTACGGCTATACCGCCGTGGGGACGAACGGCGCGCTGAAGCTCTCCACCGTCACCAGCCCCTACACCAACGGCACGATAGCGCTCACCTATGACGCCGACGGCAGGCTCAGTGGCCGCACCATCCCCGGCGGCAATGAGACCTTCGGCTATGACACGATCAACCGCCTCAACTCCCACGTCACGCCGCTGGGCAGCTTCACGCTCGGCTATCTCGGCGAGACGGACCAGCTGACGAGCCAGTCGGTCACGAACGGCAGCACGACGGTATCGACGGGATGGAGCTACGACACCAACACCAACGACAGGCGCCTGATCGGCATCACCAACTCCGGCGTCACGAGGAGCTATACCCTCAGCTACCTCAACGGCAGCACCCAGAACCCGTATGACATCCAGTCCATCACCGACACCGCTGCCACGGGTCACCCATGGGCGACGCAATCACACTCCTACACCTACGACCTGATAGACCGCCTGCTCACGGGCAGCGCCACCACTCCGGGCAACAGCACTTTCGCCTATGACAATCTGGACAATGCCACGACATTCAATGTGCCCAGTTCATCCACCAGCCCGACCTACAACGGCTTCAACCAGATCAAGACCTGGGGCACCAAGACCTATGCCTATGACGCCAACGGCAACCTCACCTCCGGCGACGGCGTCAAGACCTACAAATACGACGCCGAGAACAGGCTCATCGAGATTGATTACGTCGGGACGAGCAATAAATCCGTCTTTACCTATGACGGTAAAGGCCATCGCATCAGCGATGCAGAAACTGTTTCAGGCACTACGACCACTACTTACTATCTGTGGTGCGGCTCCTCCATCTGCCAGACGCGCAACTCCAGCCAGACAGTGATGCGTAGGGATTTACCTGAAGGAGAATACAACATCTCCACCAGCCAGAAGCTCGTTTATATGCCCGATCAGCTAAAGTCCGTTAGGGACGTCATTGATGCGAATACAGGAAATCTCGTAGCGTCCTATGATTTCCTGCCATATGGAGCGTTAGCGCGTAGTTCAGTGACGAATGGTACGGATTACCAATATGCAAGATTATTCGCACATGCGAACAGCGGACTCAATCTCGCTACCTTCAGGGCGCAAGATAGTAGTACAGGAAGGTGGATAAAAAGAGATCCGATTAGAGAAAAAGGCGGAGTAAACCTCTACGCTTATGTTCATAATAAATCAACAAATAGAACAGATACACTAGGGCTTATTTGTGAGAATCCTAATACTAAAAATGGTTGGCTAGCAGTTTGCATTGCATTGGGGCTGTGTACCGCTGAACCCCAAGAAGGGTTGCCCAACCCAGGTGCCCCTACTGTTGAAGAGCCCCTTCAGCCATCTGCTCCGCAATTACCAGCTCATGCCCCGACTGATACAACAGATCCGACGGGTGCTGGTTCTCCAACAGAACCCACAGCTCCTCAACCACCGCAAAACCCTCCTACGGATACTTTACCCACGACAACTACGCGATTCACTGGCTATCCTTTACCTCAAAGCTTCCCTTGGATTATCGTTTCACCTGGTGGTGTACCCCCAAATACGCTCCCTAATGGCCCTTACAATCCAGCACCCAGCACATATTAAGAATCGCTAAAACGACTACATCGATCGCCGATAACATTATAACCAATCTCATAAGTGGGATTTATAACTTTTGTGATGAAGATGGACTTAGAACGAACTGTTGCATCGATTAGACACGAAGCTGAACGTGGCGATAAAGTGGCTCAATACGAGTTAGGTGTTAAATACGCTAACGGTCTCGATGTAATGCAGGATCATGCCGAAGCTTTTTCATGGATTGAGAAGGCTTCTGATCAGGGTTACCCGCCTGCCCAGAATTATCTCGGAGCAATGTACGCAAAGGGATACGGTGTTACGCGAGACTATTCCATTGCCGCAAAATGGTATGAGAAGGCCGCAAAGCAAGGTTCTCGGATGGCACAGTTCAATCTTGGGACGCTGTATTTGCAGGGATGTGGAATATCCCAAGACCATGCAAAAGCACTAGAGCTATATCGTCAAGCCGCAGAACAAGGCCATTCCCAAGCCTGTATATATTTAGGAGGGGTTTACGCGAAGGGGCTTACCGTGCCAGTTAACTACACCGAAGCCGTAAAATGGTATCGTACAGCGGCCAATCAAGGCATCGCGTCTGCGCAGTTTGCTTTAGGGTTATGCTTTTCCAATGCTCGTGGAGCACCACATGACAATGCTGAAGCTTTTCGCTGGGTTGAAATGGCCGCCCAACAAGGGTATGCGCAAGCTCAATGGGAGCTTGGAATGTGGTATCTTTTGGCAAATGGTGTGCCCCGCGACAAAGTAATTTCCTATTTCTGGCTTTCACTTGCCATCAAGAACGGTATAAAAAAATGGAGGCTAAAAATATTCCATAACGTCCTTGGATTTTTCTTAACAAAAACACTGCGAGCAGAGATTCAGAAAAAAGTGCAGGGGCGGAACCTTCGGAATCCCAACGAGACGGATTCTCCCGAATTCCGGGGACACGAGCTTAATTCTGAATCGGACGTATGAACAACGCCGCCAAGGTCTTTACTTCTTCCAAATTCCCCTCTGCTGCCGACGACAACTCCCGCCTTGTTACTAATAACGGCCGTGCCTTAGAATCATCACTGCCTTCCGTCGATGCGAATAGCAACACGGTGCTGACGCTGGCCTACGACAGTGCCGACCATGTGACCTATGCCTATGACGACATCGACCGCGTCACCAGCATCACCTATGCTCGTGGACGACACCGGCATGATTGACGGCAAGCCCGTCAACCGTGAGGCAACTCGCAGATAGCGGAAATGCTCATCCCCGGCGGCAACGAGTCGTTCGGCTACCCAAACGCATTAGCGGATCACCTTCCCATAAAGCTGCGGCCGAGACGGCTGCCACGTGATAGTGACCTTTCCCGCCCTCTTGTCATGGCCGCTTATGTCTTTGGCCTTCCCGCGCGCGACACCGTCCCTAATCGACGCTTTGATCACCCACCTGTCGGAATGCTGAAAAATGTCCTCCCGCAGGGTGGCGCGCCCGCTTAGTCGCATCTTCTCCATGGTCCACGCATCGACGGTAAACCGCCACTCCGTATCCATCTTCGGGCCGGTCCACCCGATGTAGGAGTCAGACACCATCATCATGGAGACGCAATCCCCGTCGGAGAAACAAACCTTGCCTTGGAGGTCTTAGACCTTTCTTCTCTTCAGGTGAGTGGACGTTGTGAAGTCTCTGTTCAGCAAGAAACTCCCACAAAGCTTAATGATGCGTGGACCGCGCGTGCGCCAAGACTTAAAGACTGGGCAAAAAAGGTGATTAGGCGTTCGTCCGAGCTGGTGAAACAGGGCCTAAAGAAACCCGATGCGGATAAGATTGCGGGAAACCTTTGGTTGGGCAAATTAGCAAGCTGCGTCATCGATGAGAACACAGAGAGCCTCCAATACAACATCGCCCGTGTGGGCCGTTTGCGACAGCCCAGGGCAGGCGCACTTCTCTCACGTTATGCGAACGCGATGGCAAGAGAAGCGTTTGAGCACGACCTCGCTCGGCACGACCAGTCTGATACGGAGGCAGCGCCGCCCCAAAACAATGAGAATACGGTTGAAGGCATAGCTGGACCGGACCCTAGTGGAGTTCAAGAAGTGCCTGATCGCGGGAAGGCGACAAGTTCAGAGGGGTGAACGATCTTTCCTGTCCATCTTGCTATGCATGTCTCAATTGCGTTTGAACTTTTTCATTGTCGTCGCGATTGCGTGAACTCCAGGGTCGAGGTCGGCTATCGCTTCTTGTGAAAGAGAACGACCTCTCGACTGCCTCCGGTTGCTCCCATCTGACTCGCATACCATTTACGGCCCGGCACGGAACGCCACATACGTCCTTCAGAGTCACTAGAGCAGATCGACATCCTTTCCTCTTTGAAGCCAGCTTCGGACATGGCGTCTAAATAACGTGGCAGTTGCCACTCTGGCTCAGAGAACGCAACCATCTGCACGACCATCGTTGTGTCATCAACGAGCGCTTGGATGGATCGAAACGCGAGACGGACATTCTCGAAGTATTTTTCGAGGCCAGATTGCTTTCGGTCTCCGAAAGTGTAGAAAGAGGCTCCATCTCCGTCGAGCGTGCCTGCGATCCAAAAGGGCGCGGCTGTTTCTCGTCGGCCACGAACTTGCCAACGGTGATACAGCACGTGCAGTCCAGGATATGGAGGCGAAGTCAAAATTAGTTTTGGAATACCGACTGACCGAAATCTCTTTTCATCTTCGACACCGATTGCGGACCGATGAAGACAGAGGACCTTGGGCTTAGGCATATGCTGTCGCATAGTCTCGGAGAACTCTTGGGCGGCTTCGATAACCTCACTACCGTTCAGTTGAATCTGCTGCTGAAATGATGATATCGAAGGTATCTCCGCGCGACAATCTAGAGCCCATTGCCCCGTTTTGAGGAGTATGCAGCGGGCGAGCTTTCGTTCGCTACTGGTGTCGAGTAGGTCCACTGCTTCTAATCCAATCTCCAGCAGTTTGCGAATGCGCCAGGTCTCCTTGTCATTGATATTGCGTTGATAGTCTTTTCGTATCCATTCTGCCGACGCGGGAACATCTGTAACAACGGTCAGCATTGGAACGACCATGTTGATCCACGCTTCGACGTTCGCAAGCTGAGGGTTGGTGTACGTTGCCGTTTTTACTTGTGAGATGAAGGCTGCAAGGCTGCTGATGTCCGTCCCAATGCAATGCCGACCGAGAGCCGCCGCCTCGACGAGGGTAGTGCCCCCACCCATGAACGGGTCATAGACGAGGTCGCCGGGTCTGGAAAATTCTTTGAGCATGGCCCGGACGAAATCCGGGGAGAAGCGTGCTGGGTACCGGCGACCGTGAAATTGTTATCAGCGCGATACGCTCGCGCTGGAACGAACTAGATCCGGCTTTGAAGAAGAATTTGCAGGATGCGGTGGTCTCCGAAACAAGGGATACAAATCAAGGTGAGAAGCTGGGCAATGATATTAGCACCGCCAGCAAGCTCCCAGTCCTGTTTGAGCAGAGACTCATATCCCTCTCGTATCGCCAATGGCTGTTGCGTAATCATCCTTCCGTCACCCCCCGCCCGTGTGTCCCAAAGGAGCGAAGCCGCCATCCGTGCCAGAAAATGGCCGGACTACGACCGCTGCCTCCAGAGTGCCCCTCCAAATCATGGCAACACCGGCCCCGATACCAGCCGCGCAGACTTCACCTGGTGCATGACGGCCCTGGACTGGGGCTTTGACATACCGGAGACTACTGCGAAGCTTATGGAAGTGAGCAGCAAGGCAAAAGAGAACGGACCGCGATATGCTGCTCTGACGGCACAAAACGCAGCGGCGGCGGTCGAGAGAAAAGGGCAGAAGACGGGCAGGGGGTAGTGGGACCATTCCCCCAAGTTTCAGATTGCAATTGACTCCAAATAGATGTATCATTTTTGGTACATCCAGGAAGAAGGACGGATGAAGAAGGAACAAGCCCCGGAAGTGCCGGTGCGGTTTTACCGATCTGCCACGGGACGCGAGCCGGTACTGGAGTGGCTCCGCAGTCTCGACAAGGAGGATAGGCGAGCAATCGGGCTAGACCTCATGCGTGTGCAGTTCGGTTGGCCTATCGGAATGCCGCTGGTACGCAGTTTGAAAGACGGGTTGTGGGAGGTGCGCTCCAGCCTGCCAAGCCAGAAGATCGCACGGTTGATACTGTGCTTTCACGATAAGACTTTGGTCGTGCTGCACGGCTTCATCAAGAAAACGCAGAAGACCCCGGCAGAAGAGCTTGAATTGGCGAGACGGAGAATGAAGGAGGTTACACAATGACGAAGCGCAATAAGCACATTGGATCGTCGCTCGATGATTTCCTCAAGGAAGAGGGGGTCCTTGAAGAGACGCGCGCCATCGCCCTCAAGGATGCAGTCGCCTGGCAGGTTCAGCAGGCGATGGAGAAGGAAAAGATCACCAAGGTTGAGATGGCGAAGCGTATGCGCACCAGCCGTGCCGCTTTGGATAGGCTTCTCGCCCCCGGCAACGCCTCTGTGACTCTCCAGACCCTTACCAGGGCCGCGCGTGCCATTGGCCGCGACCTTCGCATTGAGTTGGTGTAAAGAATGCGCTTTAGCTGGAACGAAATCAGAGCCCGCGCCGCACATTTCGCTGAGGAATGGAAAGACGCTCACTATGAGCGTGGAGAGAGTCAGACTTTTTACAATGAATTTTTTGAAATCTTTGGAATTACGCGCCGACGTGTCGCGAGTTTTGAGGAGCCAGTCAAGCGCCTTGGGGATCAAAGAGGCTTCATCGATCTTTTTTGGAAAGGCGTTCTTCTCATTGAGCAAAAAAGCGCCGGACGCGATTTGGTTCGGGCTAAACAACAAGCCCTCGACTACTTCCCAGGTCTGAAGGAGCACGAGCTTCCACGATACGTCCTCGTAAGCGATTTTCAAACGTTCGAGCTTTATGATCTCGAAGACAACACAACCATTCCTTTTAAACTTCGCGATCTTCCCAAACATGTCGAGGCATTTGGTTTCATATTAGGCGTCCAGAAGCGTACCTTCCATGACCAAGATCCTGTCAACATAGAAGCCTCGGAATTGATGGGAAAGCTGCATGATGCTCTTAAGGCATCTGGTTATGATGGCCACAATTTAGAGCGGTTCCTCGTTCGCTTAGTGTTCTGCCTTTTTGCCGACGATACGGGTATCTTCGAACCGCGAGACATATTCTTCAGCCTTATAACGCAGCGTACAAATCCCGACGGCAGCGACACTGGATTATGGCTGAGTCAGCTTTTCGAGATATTGAATACCCCCATCGGAAAGCGGCAACGCAGTCTTGATGAAGACCTGGCCCAGTTTCCGTATATAAACGGCGATCTGTTTGCTGAGCGTTTAGACTTTCCTGCTTTCAACGCCAAGATGCGCACTCTCCTCATCGATGCGCTCGATTTTAGCTGGGACGCTATATCGCCAGCGATATTTGGTTCCCTATTCCAATCCGTAATGAAGCCAGCCGAACGGCGGGCGCAAGGTGCTCACTACACGACGGAAAAGAACATCATGAAGGTCATCGGGCCTCTGTTCCTTGACGAGCTTCATGGCGAATTTAATCATCTTGCTGCCCGCCGGGATACCGGGCGTCGCAAAGCGTTAGAAGGATTCCAAGACAAACTGGCATCACTGCGCTTTTTCGATCCGGCCTGCGGCTGCGGAAACTTCTTGATCGTTTCATATCGTGAGCTGCGCTCACTTGAAATTGATCTGCTCAAAGCCCTACGGAAAGACTCTCAGCTCAAACTGGACGTGGCCCACCTCAGCAAAGTCGATGTAGATCAGTTCTACGGTATCGAGCTTGGGGAGTTTGCTGCGCGAATCGCGGAAGTAGCGCTATGGATGATGGACCACATCATGAACAATCGACTTTCGCTTGAATTTGGCGAGAGCTACGTCCGTATTTCGATCCGTGAGTCTCTTGATCTCTTCCACATCGATGGCAAACCCGTTCTCCTTCCGAACCGAGTAATAGCGGGTTTCGAGTCGAAGCGATTCGGGTAGAGCCGAAAATGTGGTGAAGCCCGGCTGGGGCAGGATTACGTTGGCGCCTGGTTCTGCCGCAAGCCACATAAGAACCAGCAGCGCCTCAGAGGCGTGTGAATGCGGAAGCCCTGCATTGGGGGCTCCTGTATTTGCGCGTCGGTAAACCAGCCTATCAGAAATCGCCGGCTTTGGCGGCATCATGCAATGCACTTGTGCCGCCCGTGCCGCGACACGGAGCGCAGCTTCGCCGAGGGCGACCGAGTGCAGATGACCGCGCCGTATCACGATCAGAAGCTAGCCAATCGTGAGCTGGGAACGGTCGAGAAGATCGACGGCGACGGCAATCTAAAACTCCGCATGGACTCAGGCCGCGAGGTCGAGTTCAACGTTTCGTACAGCGATTTCAAGACGCGTTTGCTCGTTATCGTGCAGTCTGCCAACCGCTCTCGCTCCGCCGAGTTCGACAGGTCAAGATAGTTCTTGAACGCTCGCGGCTGAGATGCATCACTCATTTGACCCTTCATGCGCTCATCTATCGATTTAACACTGCAGCCTTTATTTACGCTGCGGCGATCATCGGATGGTTTTCTGTCGATGATATTGATCATAGTGACAATGCACTTGAACCTGGAGTTCTCTCGTAAATTGAACCGGGGGAGCTGAGGATTAAGGAGAGCCGGTATACGGAAGAGCAGATCATCGTGATATTGAAGCAGCACGAGGCAGGGGTGAAGACGGCGGACCTGTGCCGTGAGCATGGGATTAGCACGGCGACGTTCTACGGCTGGAAGCAGAAGTTCGGCGGCCTGGAGGTGTCTGTGTTAACTACAAAAAGAGCGGCAGCCGAAGCCGCCGCTCTTTTGAAACAGCGCCATGGTTAGAACTGTGCTCGGACCGAAAACTGAATCTGCCGGGGAGTGTAGGAGAAGCCTGCAGAGTTAGTAGAGGTTACCGAGCCGAAGAGCGGCAGAGCTGAGTTCGACGCGTTCGTATTGAAGGTCAGCGTATTTCCGTTGACGACTTTAGCTGCATTGGTGGTGCTGCCGATGAGATAGCCGGTGGAGTTGACCTGCGTTGTGTTCTGGCTGTTGAAGAGATTGAAGCTCTCGCCGAGCAGCTCCAGTTTGACCTTTTCGGCCACGGAGAAGCGTTTGGAGAGCCGCAGATCGAAGACCTTCGTGCCAGGCTGTTGGATGAAGTTGCGGTCGAAACCGGGCAGGCGGAACGCGCCGTTAGACCCGTTGACGCCGCCGCCGATCGCGTTAAGGTTTCCGGTTGGCAGGAAGGCGGTGGAGAGCGTTCCGCTGGTGCCGAGCGAGTAGGGAAGGCCCGTCTGCGCCTGGAAGCTGGGGGCGACCTCATAGTCGTTCAAGAGATACGCCAGCAGCCCTCTATACTGCCAGGGTGCCGTCACGACTGCGTTTGCGACAAACCGGTTCGGCACATTCTGGTTTGAGTTGCCGTAGTCGGCCCGCAGGTTGTTCGGATCCAGCAAGGCATTAGCTGAGGTGCCAACCGTGCTGTTTTCTCCGAAGTCGAGCGCATGCGACCAGGTGTAGTTTGCGCTGAGCTGAACGTGGTTGGCGAGCCGGTGCGAGAACTGCACCACTAGCGCCTGATAGTTCGAGTTGACACCGCTGAAGATATCGGTGAGTGCGCCAAACTGGCAGTTAGGGCGCTGGCTGGGGCAGACGGTCGCCGACTGGGTGCTCTTGGCAAAGAACTTCGAGGTGTAGGTCGATCCTGCGGCCAAAGGTCCCTTGCCCGAGGTGTCGATCACGTTGTAGGTGATCGTCGTCGGCGCAGGCAGGTTTTGATCGACGAAGTCAGGCAGCCGGCGACCCAGGGTTCCCAGCCAGCTCAGGCTGAAGACCGAGTTCCAGCCGAGGTCCTGTTCGACTGTGAGGTCGGCCTGTTGGATCTGCGGGAGTTTGAAGTTGGGATCGAAGAACTGCGCCGAGGGCGGAGTGCCGGCAGAGCCTGCGGTCGGCACCACGTCTGGAAACACCGGCCGTCCCGGGGCCGTCGAGGTGTAGCTGAAGACCTGCTGACCGTTGGGCGAGCCGGTGTCGATCAGCGAGTTGAAGATGGTTGAGTTGATGACGCGGGCAAAGAAGATGCCATAGCCGCCACGCAGAACCGTCTTGCCTGTACCGAAGGCATCAAAGGCAAAGCCTACGCGCGGTCCGATGTTGGTTGAGTTGCTCGGCTCAAAGCCAGTCCCGGGAGCGGCCTGGAAGAGCAGGTTCGTGGGTGCCGAGGGCAGCTTCTCGTACTCGTACCGGAGACCTGCGGTGAGGGTCAGGCGGCGGTTCGCCTTCCACTGGTCTTCGACGAAGAAGCCGAAGTCGCCGGTGGTGAAGTCAAGACCCGGAGGTCCGAACGCCTGCTGGTACGAGCTGTAGTTGTGAGCCTGCTGTACGGTGGCAGGTTTCTGCGAGAGATAGAAGTCCGTCAGGTAATTGGTCAGCGTGGAGTAGCTGTATCCGCCGAACTGCGAGGCAAGGTTCGAGATCAGATCGTTGGTGTGGATGTAATCTCCGCCGAACTTGAGGGTGTGGTTGCCGCGAACCCAGTTTGCAGTATCGGCAACCTGCCAGCGACGCTCATCCGGCAGTGCCGCACGCTCGAGGAAGGTGGGTGTGCCGAAGGCAAACGCGTTGGTGATGGAGACGTTGGGCGGGATGTTGCCGAAGGGGTTGGTGTAGCCACCGAGGGTGGTCGAGAGGTTGGTCGCCTCGTAGCTGGTTGGCGTCTGGCCGAACTCGAACTCGAAGTCGCGTCCATACTGGTATCGAACCTCGTTGCTGATGGTCGAGGTGATGGCCGTGTCGAGCTTGGCGATGGCGAAGGTGTCGCGGACGTAGTCGTTTCCGAAGCTGGCGATGCCGTCGTTAACCGTGCTTCCGGTCTGAATGCCAGCCGGCGAGATCCAGCGAAGACGGTTGAGCTCGAATGACGCATGGTTCTTGCTGTTGATCTGCCAGTCCAGCTTGGGGAAGAAGATGGTCTGGCTGCCGTTGCGCGGCACAGTTCCCAGAATCGAGTTCAACCCATTGATACCGCTGACATACTGGGCAGCGGCAGTACTGTAGCTGGCCAGGCCAAGGTTGGTCTGCAGGGTGCAGGCAGAGGCGTCGATTGCGCTGGGCGCGGTTGCGGCCGCAGTGGTACCGCAGACCTTGCCTGCCGGCAGGTTGGCATCTGGAGTGGCGAAGAAGTTGGTCGGGTTGCTGGGGACCGCGGCGCCGGAAAGTTATGCTGGAACTTGTCGGCCGCGATGAAGAAGAAGAGCTTATCCTGGATGATGGGACCACCGATGGCGCCGCCATACTGCTTACGGACATCGGTCGGCTTGAAGTTGACCGTGGTGAAAGGGCCGCCCGGAGCCTGTTGAATGGTGTGCGTGGTGAAGGCGTTCGCGGCTCCCCACTCGGCGTCGCGGTCAAAGAAGTAAGCTTCGCCATGAAACTTATTTCCACCGCTCTTCGTGATGGAGTTGACGACGCCACCTGCCGAACGGCCATACTCTACCGAGTAGTTCGACGTGTTGACCTGAAACTCCTGGACGGAGGCCTTGGCGGTCGAGTAGCCGGCACGGGTGCGGCCGCGCTCTTCGGAGAAGTACGCTTGGTTGTCATCGACGCCGTCGAAGGTGACGTTGTTGAGCAGCGTGCTCTGGCCGCGGAAGCTCAACAGACCGAAGCCGTTCGAGTCGTTGACCACACCCGGTGTCAGGAGTGCGTAGGCAGACCACCGGTAGTTGTTCACCGGCAGGTCCTGCAGCGTCTTTTGATTGATTACCCCGGAAAAGTCCGGCGATGTCGTATTGAGCTCAGGTGCTTCGCTGGTCACCTCTACCGTCTCGCTCACATTACCCACGGGAAGCTTAGGAGAGAGGTCCGTCAGCAATCCAACCTCGACGATTACTTCGCCAGATCGATAAGCCCGGAATCCCGGCGCGGTAATTGTAACCGTGTAGGTCGCAGGCTGCAGATGGATCACCCGGAAGACACCCGAGTTGTCGACTTTCACATGCTGCTCAGCGTTTGTCGCATTCGAGTGGACTACTACGATCGCGTTGCTAATTGCCGAACCGCTTGCATCCTCAACCGTACCGCCAATTGCACCGTCAACAGCCGACTGTCCGTAACCATGTACACCAAGGCCTAAGCTGAGCGCCGCAACCAGCGCGCCCCGCATCACAAATCCCCAACTTTTCACTCTGGTCTCCTGAAATTTTATTCGTCCTGCAGATTGCACGTCCTTCCGTGTCTGCCTATGGACCATAGCTCTGATCAAAAATGTCCGAGTCCAAACACCTTCGCACGTTGTCGTTAAGGCAAAGTTACGAAATGTAAAAACATTGTCTCTCGCAACAGGCCGCCACCCTTATCTTAGGGAATGAATGGTGTTCCGCAGGCGAGTTTGCCGCCATTGATCCAATGGTAAGAGCCGTATGCGTAGACGCGCACGTACTGACCTGTGCGGGGTCGATCAGTAATGATCGTCCCTACCGCGACAATAGCCCAGCGATGAAATTCGCCCGAGCGAAGACTTCGTAACAGTCTCGTTAATGCCACGTAGAAAAGAACTTTTTTTGTTCACTCCCAATCGTGCCAAGATAAAAATCGCCCATTGCACCAAGTAATCCAAGAGAGCGCAGACCACCTCCGTCGTCCAGGTCAGCATCGTCTGGAAACAGACACATTCAAATGACTTCCGGACATCGTGCCTCACGCAAGGTCGACGGCCATCCGATTAATCGATCACGAAGTTGAGACCAACTCCAGATTCCAAGCTTGAAGAGTAGGCATAGAACCGCCATCAGGCAAAGCGTTCCAGGTGAGTTGGTCAACTATGCCGTCAACGGCTAAGGTGGTTCCGTCGTGAAATTCCTCCGAGAGCTTCGCAATTTGATTATCGCCCTCGTGGTGTTTGCCCTTTGCTTGGGTTACGCAGGCCACACCTTTGATTTTGGCTGGATTCGTCCTCATTCGAAGGTCACTGTTCGCATGGATGCAGGCCGCGCAGCCGGTACCTTGCATCCGGGTAGCTATGACCTCCGTGGCGCGAACGTAGCTAGTCCGCCGCTTGAGTTGGTCGACGATTGTATTTTTGAGTGGCACTTCGTGTCGTGTCATGAAGGCTAATACCCACCCGATCATGTCGACCTTGAATATGTTCGCCACCAAATTTGTCTTCGGTGTTCCGTGTGCTTGAACTCATGTAGCTACTCTTACGAATGCGAAAGTGTTGTTGATCTGCTCCCGAGTCTTCTCGCTCTTATGGTCGCTTGCGGCGAGGTACTTCAACGTCGTTTCCAAGTCAGAGTGCCTGAGCCAGAGCTGGATGGTACGTGCCGAAACTCCGGCCTCATGGTGCATGGTTGCGAATGTTTTTCGGAATCGATGCAGCTCGAAGCGCTTGCATACAGGATTCGTTGCGCAGCATTTGCCCTTCTTGTTGTAACAATGCCCGCAGTTCATGCCCGCTCGTAGAGCAAGGCCCTTGAGGGTGCGCAGAAAGTGGCCGTTCGGTTTCCCGCTCTTGCCGGGAAAGATCAGGCGACTGTCAGGATACTTTTTGCGGCGGGCCCGGAGCGTGTCCACCAACGAATCAGGGATGGGAATCCCCCCCCTCCTCTTTGTCTTTAGGACTGAAACCGAGGTCAAGCTTCTCAGTCACGCTGAAGGTCTTTGCGGTAAAGTTCACGTCGCTCCACGTGGCATACTCGACCTCCTGATCACGGGCCCCAGTGAAGAGAAAAAATTGGATGAGCTCCGACTCTGCCTGGTCTGCTGCGGCCAGGAGGGCGTTGATCTCGTGAGGCTCATAGGCGGAGACGGCCTTCTCGGTGAACTTCACCCGGTCGGTCTTCTCGAGGGGCCAAGTGATTTTGTTGTGGTTGAAGAAGATCTTCAGGAAGTTCGAATAGTTCGCTACGGTGCGTGGCACATTGCCGGACGTCTTCAGATGGTCGAGGTAATTGAGGACGTCTCGTCGGCTAATCTGTTCGATGTACTTCTTGGAGCAGGTCGATACAAATACCTTGAGAGTGCGGGTGTACGCGTAGAGGGTTCGCTTTGACTTTGCCTTACCAATATCACTGAGATATTCCTTGACGGCGTCGGCGAGGCTGATTTTGCCTGACGTCCTGACCGGATCCGGTTCAGTGAGTCCCAGGGACACCGCCTGAAGCTTGTGCTAGATTCGTAGCTTGGCCGTCAGTGCCAGCTGTGGATCAGCACCCACGGCATCCCACACGCGCTTGCCCGCTTTGACGTACCGGAGGTTATAGATGCCCTCCGAATGATGCTCGACCTTACCGTCCACGACGGCGTAAAGCGGCTTCAACTTCCCGTTGGACGAATAGACAGGATCGACGTAGGCTCGGCTTCCATTGGAAAGCCTCACTCTGATCTTTAGGCGGACGACAGATACGGGCATCTTTTACTCCTCAAAGGTCAATACCCGTCAGGAGCGGCTCATACCGTTTATCAACTTACGATTGTGTAGCCAATACGGTAGCCAGTGTCGTAAGTAATTGATTCTAAAAATACTGGCGGAGAATGGGGGATTCGACCCCCCGGACCTCCTACTTGTAAGGCGGTTGGGCTTGTCCTTTCGAGCCAATCTCTTCAGGCATCGCAGAAGATGTCCGTCTGCTAAATCTGCGCGTCTCGATGCTGCCGAAGACGTTCCGGTAATCCGAGGCGTGGGAGTTGACCGACTCCGCCGCGCGGTTGGAACGTTTCGGAACGTAATCGTTGTTCGATGGGCTTGTAAGTTATTGAAAATGTGGTGGCCAGAGACGGGATCGTTCTTTCCACGGGTGTTGTGGTTCTGTAAGTTACAGAAAACAAAATGCCAAGAAATCCTAAAACTCCACCTCTCCCGGCTCGGCGGTACAAAATTGGTACAAGCATCGCTTTGGAGGGCCGGTTGCGGCCACGGACACCACAGTTGTACCAATTTGTACCGATCTATGGACGCACAGTCGCTGATGGGTTCTGCGTCGGGCCTGCGTCGCCGCTCATAGCAAGGCGACGCTTCCCGAGAATCCCGCGCTTCCTCTAAATCTCGCGACATCGAGCCATCAAGGGGCACATTAGTTAGTGTTTAGTCGTTGCGGGTTTAGGGATCACAATCGGCTTGCGGCGATGCCGGGCATTGATTGGTGCCACTGGGATCTTCACTACCTGGTTGAATCCCGTGTTCACTACATAGATGTTTCCATTCGCGTCCGCCGCAACACCCGATGGAACAGCAAAGCCGATAGCCAAAGCGACGTAGCTATAGTTGACGCCGTTGATATTCGGGGGGCTGTATTCATACACACTTCCGTCCCCGGCGGTAAGAAATAAGTTTTTCTTGGTATCAACGGCAAGACCGTTGAAATTGCCGCCGCCAGCTACGGTAGTCGCGTTGTATCCATTGCCTGAGAGGGTTTCCTTCAAGACTGTCCCAGGCGCTCCCGATTGAATCACATAGACGGAAGAAGAACTGTCAACCGCTAGCCCGGTAGGAGCGGATAAGCCACTAGCCACAAGGCCCATCGTGCTACAGGTGTCCGCCGGTTTCTCGCTATTGATGCGGCTTCCAGTTCGATTTGTAACGTAGAGAGTGCCCTGGCCGTCTACAGCAACGCCCCCTGGTACATCAAACCCGCAACCAATGGTCGTTTGGGTATATTTACCTCCTCCTGATGGAGTCTCCTGCACAACGCCGTTTCCCAACACAGTGATGAACACGTTGCCGCTGCTATCAACAGCGATGCCTTGCGGAGCGTTCGAAGCGCTGAAACTGGCGATTACGCTTTGGGTGTACGAGCCATTCGAAAGCGTCTCTTTATAGACGTTGCAGTCACCCTGCGCCCCGACGAAGTTGATGCAGCCCAGATCCCCAATGTAGAGGTTGCCGTTAGCGTCGACTGCAATCGAGAAAGGATAGCTTAGACCGGTCACCACCGTGCTCGGTCCGCCGCCGGCCGGACTCGCGTGCGCCCCTGTCGAATGCAACGCGAAGCAAGCGAAACAAAGTGATAAGATCCCCACGATCTTGCGTTCTGAGCCAGTGTTGTTGGGCGCACGCTGTACGTTCTGCCTGATTGCGGTAATTGCATCGAGCATCGGAACACTCCCTTTCACGATAGCCGGAACACACGGAAGTCTAACACCGGGATAGATTGAGGTTTCATGAAACAGAGCGTCAAAATCTCAGAACCGGGCTGCGATGACGTTGATTACTGTTCGTATCTTGACTTTCTAACTCGATAAAATACATTACCGGGTTAGAGAGCGGGCTCGGCTGCTGGCCTAAACCCAATCTTCGATGCGCTTCTTGATCCATGTGCATCTTGCGTGCGGCCCCGCGACTGCCCTTATGTGTTCGTCGGCTTCTCGCGACGGATTGACGATGATGACTTCAGCGGCACCGGTGGCTATATGCCTAGTACCCGCGTCTTTAATTCGCCCATTCAACTGATTGTGAAAGCCACACCGGAGTATGAAATGGGCGTGCAGATCCGAAGGAGGTAACGAATACCCCAGAAACACGATTCGGTTCGGCGTGCTTAAAATGTCGGTACAGTTCTGCCAGAGGCGCGTAAAGATCGTAGGTCTGAAGTTCTTGAAAAACGTCGGCGGGATGATTAAGGGGTTGTACCGCTTGCCAGTTTTAGAACTGATATTGCGAGGATGAAGAAATGCGTGAACGCATTTCGCCTCGTCTTTACTATGAAAAATCTCGATCTTTTTAGCGTCGGCAACTGGCTGCAGCTGCTTTCCCTTGTACCAGTTCAGCGAACCGTGAGGTTTAAGGAGAATTGGACCGTCGCCGAGAGTTTTTGATAAGCCGTATTTGGTTTTGTCGAGCCCGTCTTCAAAGAGCTTGTGGTCAAGGACGAGGTCCCAATTGAACGAAACGATCGCGGCGTTTTCACGACGCATCCTGTTTACGATCACAGATAACCAAGCAGGTCTTGTGGCATCTTCATACAGTTCATGGAACCATGATTCGATTGTTGAAAGAAGGATCTTGCGCGACTCTCGAAGGCTTGTTTCCGTGAAGCGTCCTTCTGCTGGGCGGCTCGATGTGAAGAAGCGGATATTAACCTCAATCTCGGTTAACAATTGCTCGATGTCAGGGAAGCTAGACGGTTTGGCAGGATCAAAAGTGGGATGATGAAATTCAATGATCTTCGTCAGCTTTTTTCTCGCTCCAGCTGGTAAGCGATCCCATACTCCTGTGAGAACCTCATTGGTCAGCGGATAACCGAGTCCCTTCGAGAATCCAGCCCCAACGACATAGACCGTATCCCTGATGCGTTTTGCCTTCGCTGCTTTCATATGGCTCCCGTATACCGTTTCCGCATTTGTCAGAAACGCAAGGTCGCAGCCCTTGTTTCCTGGATCGCTTTAAGCTGTACCTGTCGTTCAGATTTGTAATCGAAATGTCCATCCATTGCCGCGATAAACCTCGATCCGAGAAAATACGAGATCACAGTTTTGCCGTCGTCATCCACCAGAAAATCCCCAGCCACATACTCTCCGACACTATGAAAGAGGAGGACCAGGGAGGCGGCGAATCCCCGCGCAATTAGCGCGTTAAGGTCTTCCACCTCGGCCGGGCTCTCGTAGCCGAGCGTTCTGCCCGCATCGACGGCAGCGATGCGTTGCGCGACCTGTGAAGGAGTCAGGTGAACGTAAGAAGATATCTTTCCGTATAAGCGGCCCAGTTCTTCATCAAAATCATCTTTGACGGAAGCCGGCAGCATCCACAACTTCAGATCATTCTTGATGGAAATGGTCGGCGACTTAAGTTGTTTGTCAAACTGTTGCAACTTATCCGCAATGGGGGATCGGTCGTTCCTTTGCTGCACGTAGCAGAGTTTGATAGATGCCTCGATCATGAAGCGCAGCTCACGCTTGGGGACGCTGAGCGATCCCGTACGAGCCAGAAACACGATGCTGGCCGCCGATTCGATGAGGTCTTGGGAAAGATACGAAAGCAGGTGCGTTGTATTGAAATCGGGGGTACGTGAAGCGTCCCCGACGATGAACCGTAACGCGGCCAAATAATCGCGAACGATTTGGCCTGTCGTATTGAGCGTTGAACGTGTGACTTCCGGAAGTTCAGACGCTGGCCGGTCATTCATAAGCGAAGTTTCCCTTAGGAATCAATATGTCGCAAAGAAGCTCGCGGACTTCTCCGGATTATAGCCGCGGCGGTCATAGAGCTTGGTGGTGCCGGGCTCGCTGTGGCCGGCGGCCTGCTGCACATCTTCCAATGGGCAGCCGTTTTCCAGAGAAGTGGTAACGAAGGTTGCCCGCATCTAGTGAGCTGAATAACGAGATCCCACTTCAGTGATGCACAAAGGCAACGGATCGTTACCATGTGGACTGCACTACATTTCATGTGAACTGCCGCGGTGGGCTCCTCATTAGTGCCAAATGATGAGTTTCTCACCTCACAGGTATGACGCAGAGGAGAGACGGAATGGGTAAAGGTCGAGCTGTTTCGCAGGACGATGGTTCGTCCGAAAAGGAAATCCAGGACTGGCTTCAGGGGGCGATCGCAAGCGAGCGGTTCGTGGAATTAATCGACGGACAGGATTTGCTTGAGGACGCCTTGCAAAGCTCTGAAGCGGCGGACTGGTGGCCGAGCTTCCCGATTGACTACCTGACGAGGCTCAGGACGCTCCAGGCGGCGCGTGCCGTCCTTGCGGAGTTGAATAGTTTGGAGCTGGTAAGTACTAGCGCCAAGAGCATATCTCGCACAAAACGTGAATCACTATTCGTAGACCTGCTGTATTCCGTGCCGGAAGGCTCTCGGTTTGTTGCGATTGAAGTCAAGAAGGACCGGGCCACCGCGCGGGAAACGGCTACGGAGCTACTTGCGTACGAACATGAAATTCTCAATCACATCCCGTTTGCAAGCGCGAATGACATCCTTATGGTTGTCGTGTCGCGTGAGTTCTCCCCGCTGCTCGACCATGCGATAACGGGATTGATAACGTGGGGAAGAAAGCGAATACTTTGCCTGCGCGTTGCAGATTCTGCTGCCGGCAAAAAGCTGTCGATACACCTGCCTAAAGCATGGGAAGCGATTGGCCAAAAGACGTTACCGGCGACCGGGCTTCAAATCGCTCATCTTTGCCCGTATCCCGACTCCGAGCTGACCTCTGTGCAAATCTATGAAGTTTGCGAGACAGCGATGAACCTCATGGCGCGCGAAGCCGAACGCGCCGGCGCATCGGGTTTTGCGATGATTGTCGAAGATCATTTCTATCCAGGTCTTACAGGGAGCCCCTATTCGATTGTTGCCGGTGCGGTGAACCCATATTCTTTCCTGCCCGATGCGCAAGCAGAGGGCTTGGTGACCGAAGACGCATCAGCCGTATCGAGATTTCTGCTTTCGGGGTCCAGACTTGGAGAAATAACGCAATCGTGGGGATGGACAGCCGCCGATGACGGCGCGGCTAAGAAATATCTCAGCCAGTTCGGAAGTCCAGCATGGGAAGGGTTCTCCGATTGGTACAGTTTTCGTGATCCACGGCGCTGGCGATCCCATGGTGTTACAGCGGATCGCCACCTTCGACCGGTCAAAATGGAGTCGTGGGGAGTGATCGGAGACTATGCGCGAGATGTTGTTTTGAACGTGGAGAGAATGCGTAGTTTTATCCCCGGCTTTTGCAAGCCTGGAATTGACTGGCGGCATCCGCATCTCGGTGTCATGCTCTTGGACGAGGTCTCGATACCTCCTGTGATCCAAGGGGGCCAATGGACGTTCTCGGGAATTTTTGCGCTCGGGATGCGGTTGGGAAGATTCGCGGCAATCGCCGCGACCTTTGCCGATGCAGACGAAGACCAAAAACGCAAGCTTCGGGCGGGCCTATTTTGGGCGGAGGCAGACCTTCAGCAGATCGCAACTGAGATTGGCCTCAGATATCTGGCGGCGAAGGAAATTGAAGAAGCTCCTCCTGTAATACCGATTGGACAATACCCGAGCGCGGCAGAAGTCATGGAGCGCATAACGAAATTTGCGAATTGGTTTCTTGACCATTTCATTGGCCCTTCTTGGCCATTGCTCCAGCAGGCGTTTCAGACTGGCTTAGAGACATATAACTTATTTGATGCTCAGTTTTCCGGTGACAAAGAAGAGATCGATACGATAAAGCAAAAAGCCGTTAGCATTGCGCGCAGTTGGCTTCTTCAGACGGTTAGCGAATTTCATGCCGGTAGAGTTCAATCACACGATCGCAAAAAACTGCTCAAACTGATAGCTTCTACGTTTGGAGAACAGTTCCCGATGAATCAGGAGGTGGAACCAGCCAAAGCGGCTGTTTCGGCCCTTGAAGATTTCACATTAATCGACAAGCTGTTCGCCGATATTCCTGAAATTGTTAGTACCTGGCATCCACAACTTGCACACACGCTGGCCCCTCTTTCGGGAGCAAACAGAGACTGGGACTTTTACAAGGAGCAAATTAGAGCAAGTCGGGCGCGAGGCGTAAAGTATCCTTGTATTATTCTCTCTGCCGGAGGGCAAATGGGAGTCGGCAGCCTCCCAGATGATCTTCCGGCGCCTCATATTAGTGACCCCGAAGAGGAAGTATTGTTCGTGGACAATCAGACATTTGCCGAATTCACGTCCGTCATTAAATGGTCTGATCTCAGAGATGGATCAATGCCGGGTATCCAGAATAAGTGACTCGCATCCACTCTCCCGCTGTAACTGTCGGTGCTAGTCGGGAATGTAGCCGAGATTCTTCAGACGATTCACGAGCGCCTGTGTGCTGACGCCGTATTTTCTCGCAAGGTCGGAGAGTAAGTCGTCGTCAAGCAGGTTGACCCATTGTTCCGCTTGGAGATCCTGCTCTAAGAAGCGGCGCGGCATTAAAAGCGAAGCGGCAAAAAGATTCGCCTCGCGTTCATAATCGTCTGTGCCCTGGCTCGATACATCATCTCGGAGTCGCACGTAAAAACTGTGATCAACGTGAAGCTTCTCCTGATCATGAAGCAGCATGTGCCCCAATTCATGCGCCGCCGTAAAATTTTGCCGGACAGGAGCGTGATGAGTATTCACGCCGATGACAGTCTGGGCATTATCCCTATAGATGAAACCGGAGACATCGTTCTCAAGCGACTGGTAGAAGATCCTTGCACCTTTCGCCTTGGCGATGCGTTCCACGGGAACCGGCGCTTCCGCGATACCGTGCTCAACCAGTAATTCGTCGGTCAACGAGTCAATTTTCCGTCTTCGAATGGGCATGATCTTCCTCCTTTTCCGCTGGCCTGAGTCCGGCTTCAACGAACTCCCTCACCTCTTTGGAATACGAGGTCAAGTCAGGCATTTGTGTTGGCTCGGCTCGCTGCCGTTCCGGCAGCAAAATGTTGGCGTTGGTGTCGAGGGTCTCGACGATGTCGCAGAATGTGTGCAGAAGAATGTTTTGCCGCCCCTTCTCTATGTTGCTCATAGACGGCCTCTTGAGCCCGACGGCTTTGGCCAGACCTTCTTGGGAAAGCCCCCGCTCTTTGCGTTTGGCTTTGATGTTTTCACCGATCTTTTTGTAAAAGGCGTCCAGATTGTTCATCGACCGATCCGAGAGTCACTCTAGCTATACAGAGCAGCAATGTCAACAATAATGACATGTTTGTATTGATGACATAGAAAAATAGTTTGCAGTGGGAACCTTTTGTGTTATATCTAAAGTGCGAAGTCCTCACCCCGACCTCGTTTTTAGGAGGTACAGATGGCCAATGGAAGCAAGCATCACCAGATCGGTCTTGACGACAGAACCCGCGACGACGACGGGGAAATCCGGCAGAAGCGTGGTGACACACTCGTTCGTACCCTCCGACAGACCTACGGACCCGATTTTGCACCGGGCGTGCGCAGCGACATGCGGCTCGACACCTTGCGCGAGCGGGTTGGCGAGGAATCGCTATCGCAGATGCTGAAGGCCGGGCGTCCGGGGGGAGGCAATCGATGAGCTCACTCGCACAGCCGACGCTGGAAGGCCCGCTAGCTGCGGCCCAGATCACGCACGCCGACATCGCGTACTTTGCCGATGAGTCGGTCAACCTCAAGCGCGACGACGCAGCGGATTTCCGCGAGCAGGTGCGACGTCTGCGGGAGAAGCTCGATAAGTATGCGGCAGATCATCCCGACTACGGCTTGATCAAGACGTTGCTGTCGGGAAGCCTGGCCAAGGGCACGGCGCTCAAAACGCTCAACGACATCGACGTGGCCTTCTACGTCAAGGCCGACAAGGTGCCCAAGAAGGAGCCGGACCTGCTGGAGTGGCTGGCCGCGCGGCTGCGCGAAGCCTATCCGCAGATGAAGCCGGATCAGATCAAGCCGAACCATCACTCCGTCTGCATCAAGTTCGCAGTCAGCGGCCTCAGCGTCGATGTCGTGCCGGTCGAGTACAAAGGCGACCCGGACGACCGCGGCTACCTGTTCGCGAATGACGGCGGCGAACCGGTTCTTACGAGCATTCCGCTGCATCTCGCATTCATCCGAAAGAGAAAGGATCAGCAAAAACTGCACTTCGCGCAGGTAATCCGGTTGGTGAAGTGGTGGGTGCGCCTGCAGAAGATCAACGACGCCGACTTCAGGCTGAAGTCGTTTATGACCGAGCTGATCGTAGCGCATCTGGCAGACGGCGGCCTCAGCATGAGCGACTACACCGTGGCCCTCGAAAAAGTGTTCACCTACATTGTCAAGTCGCGGCTCAAGACGCGGATCGCTTTTGCCGACTACTATCCGGCATCGAAGCTGCCGGCGCCGACAGGCAAGGCGATTGAGATCTTCGACCCGGTCAACGAAACGAACAATATCGCGTCGGTCTACGACGACGGTCACCGGCAAAAAATCGTGGCGGCGGCGCAGGACGCGCTGGAAGCCATCTCCGAGGCCCGGTTCGCAACCACGCGCGGACGCGCGATTGAGTGCTGGCAGGACGTTCTCGGGCCATCTTTTAGGGGGTAAGAGCCATGGGCAGTTTTAGTGTTACTCGGACGGAATCGTTCACTATCATCAACGCGCGCAGACTTGCCTCGAAGGTCGCCGCCGACATGCACCTCTGCGCGCAGTATTACGGGAATCCCACCGAAACGCGGATTCGCGAATACGCAGAAGAACTGGCGCAGTACCTGAACGCCGGCTACGTGCAGGAGTATGAGTTCGGCTACAAGAAAGACGGTAAGCGCATCGTCTGCTGGCGGTACAGGGTGGACGCGAACGGTCATCTGGTCACCGACGACAGGCCCGGTAAGATCGTGCCGTACGTCGATGTGACGGGCGCAACCTTCTTCAATGTTTTGACCCCGAGTTCCAGTTTCTACAAGCTCTCAACGGAGCAGCAGGCGCGTTTCGAGGCAGACCTGCCCGTTCAGAGGCCGGTTGGACAGGCGCCTACGGACGGTCTGGGTTACTGGACGTCTGATCGCAACTATTATTCCGGCGGCTGCGGATTGAACCGGCTCACATTTCAGCCACTCGCATGACAGACAGCAACGTCGGCATTTTCGAAGAAGTACGGGAATATCCAGATCCCGCCGCGGCGCGGCGCTTCGCATCTCTTGTCGGTCTCGACGAGATGAAAGACCGTCTGTTGAAAGAAGGCCGGCTCCTTCTGGCCCCTCAGAGCCTCACCGCGTGGAGCGACAAGCATCATCGCCACGGCAGTAAGATCATCGAGCTTTTTCGTGACCGCCCTCCCCTCTTTATTTTTGCCGGCGATGTCGGGACCGGGAAAACGATCCTGGCGGAGACCTTTGGCGACGCCATAGCGCGCGACGCCGACATGAGCGTGACCCTTTATGCGCTCAGTCTCAACGCACGCGGGACAGGTGCCGTAGGCGAGATGACGAGCCTGATTTCCGCCGCCTTCTCAGAGGTGAAGCAGGCGGCAAAGAAAGCTACCGGGCGTGGCGGCAAACATAATTCCGGCATCATTCTCCTGATTGACGAGGCGGACGCGCTCGCCCAGTCCCGCGAACTCGGGCAAATGCATCACGAGGACCGCGCCGGCGTGAACGCTCTGATTCGCGGCGTGGACGATCTTGCTACCGGAAACATTCCCGCCATCGTCGTCATGTGCACGAATCGGTTGGACGCGCTCGATCCTGCGGTAAGGCGCCGTGCGGCGGTGACCTTTACTTTCTCGCGGCCAAACGAGGTACAGCGGTTGGCTTTTCTAAAGCCTGTGTTAGAGGAGCTGGGATTTACGCATCAGCAAATCCACGCGCTGGTGGTCGCGACTGGCGCGACGCACGGGCGTTCCTATGGATACACCTACTCGGACCTTGCGCAACGACTGCTCCCCGGCCTCGTTCTGGCGGCCTATCCGTCCAGTCCCATTACCTATGATCTTGCGAAGGACGTCGTGGAACGCCATCCCCCGACACCGCCCTTCAAAGAGGCGGCCGAGTGAAGAACAAGCAGCCAAGAAAACCCGTCGTCAAATGGTCCCTCCCCACGGTTCTGGCTGGCCTACACGACGACATCGAGAAGCGCCTGGAAATCGCCCGGAAGACATTCGGGCATCCTGTTGCCAAAGGTGACGCGAGTGAGGAGGTTTGGCTGGAATTGCTCAAGACCTACTTGCCGCAGCGCTACCAGGCTGCAAAAGCCTTCGTGGTGGACAGTAAGGGCTCCTTCAGTGAGCAGATTGACGTCCTCATCTTTGATCGCCAGTACACGCCTTTCATATTCAACTATCAAGGTCAGACGATCGTACCGGCCGAGGGTGTTTACGCAGCCTTCGAGGCCAAGCAGACTGCCAATGCCGGTCTGGTTAGGTATGCTCAGGCTAAGATCGCCAGCGTGAGGCGCCTTCACCGTACAAGCTTGCCGATACCCCATGCAGGAGGAACATACCCTCCGAAACCGCTCCCATACATCTTCGGCGGTTTGTTGACCTTTGAGAGTGGCTGGAAACCAGGACTCGGAAACAAACTTCTGAATGCGCTTGCCAAAGGAGAACCGGAACAACGTCTTGATATCGGCTGCGTTGCTGCACATGGAATGTTCACCTGCGATGCTACTGGCTGCCATGCCATAAGCCCATTAACAAAGCCGGCAACGGCTTTCCTCTTTGAACTGATAGCGCTTCTGCAGAGCAGCGCGACGGTGCCAATGATCGATGTGCGAGCTTACGCGAAATGGCTGGCGCAGTAGGTTTGCCTGCAGGCTAAAGCCGTCCAGAGCTATTGGGATGCGCGAACCAAGAACAAGGAAAAGCAGGTCGAAGGCTGAAAGATCGACGCCGGCATCTTTGTTAAATCAACGAGTCGCTTCAGTTTCGTTCATCGAAGCGATTGCCGATAGTTTCTTCATGAGCAATGAAATGCGAGCCTGATTGGCTGCATCGGGAAGTAGATATCCAGGAAGTGCATCTAGAAACCTGGATTCTGAAAGCAATGACGTCACGGCAGAGGCAACGTAGTCCCGAAGGGGTTGTTCGGACTCAAGAAGCTCTTCTGCTATTCCTCTTCGGCCATCGATTACGGCGACAAAATCTTCCAGATCGTGGCTGGCGAAGAAGTCTTCTTTCCCACGGCCACGAAATGCCTCCAATTTTGTCCCTAAAAAATATGGGGCAGTGATGACGCGAATTGTGATGTCCTTTGAAAGGATGGCCTGTCGAGATGTTCGTAGTGCGCCTTCATACCAACGGTTTGAAAAACCCAGGATGGCTGGATCTAGGGGCATAACGTCCAATATCAAATCCTTAAATTTCCATCGGCATAAGGGGGCCCCTTCGCTGCTGTCCTCAGTAAAATCCAGGAGCCTCAGTCGCTCAGAGAAAATTCCGTATTCCGCATATGAGGCAATCTCTGCAATGATGTCCACATCGTAGGTTTTCCTGACAGCAGCGGCGCCCGGATCGTTGATGAGAAGTCCAGTCGCGCATCCTCCCACGAAGACGATTTCTCCTAATAGTGGTGCGAGTTTCTGCGCGGATGTTTCGAGAATGGCCAGGTTAGGGTTTGGCATAGGTTGAGTATTCGATCCTGCTTCTTAGTTCCTGTGCAGCTATTTTGCGCTCGCGCACACGTCCATCGCGCATTGCGTCGACTAGCGTGAGCAGTTTGTAGAGGCGTATATCATCAAGAGCAGCCTGTGGCACATTCTTATGAAGCGGCGCAAAACTGTATCCACGAGTGTGACCTTCCGGATAAGGCCAGACCGGCAAGGGCTCGCTACCGCTATCGATGTGTTCATTGAGTGGAGAAGCCCCGTAGCTGGTGGGTATTCCACGGGTGAGCGAACCGGTCTCGGCGGGAAACGCGTACCGAATGCCATGGAGCAGAAACTCCAGCAATGCCGATCGATTAACCCTATCTTTCATCTCAGGTCCTTGCAAAAGCTGAGACGCTCGGGCTCGCTTTATGGACGTGTAAACTTCCGACGGGTACATGTGCACGTCATTTGCAATCTTTAAATAGGGAGGCCTCTCATCTCCCAGGAGGGAAAGTTTGAGCAAAACGACCACATCTTGCGGTCTGAGCATGATCCGATAGTACCTGAAGTATATTCAATATTCAAATAATTTGAATATTGAATGAGATTGATGGCGATGTTTCCCGTAAGCGCAATAAAATCAATGCGTGGCACTTGTTGGTCATATCAAAGCAATCGAAACATCGAGCGAGAGCCCGTTGGAGGGAAAATGTCCGGATCAGGATCGGGATCAGGAAACGGCGGGGGAGACTGGGTCCCCCAAAACAACGATGCTTGTGAAACCTTAAACCAACAACTCGCGCTCAATTCGCCGAATCCAAAAATACTCAAACTCCTAAAAACAAACGACATCCTTGAGATTCGATCTCAGAAAGTCAATGGAGCGGTCATTGTTGAGGCCATTTATCAGGGGGATGTCGCTGGAACGATTACATCGACGATCTTCCAGCGGATCGCAGACTGCATCGAAAAGGGTTTCGAGTATGTGGCTCAAGTGGTCGATGTTCAGGGAGGGGCATGCAGAGTCAACGTACGGCCCAAATGACACTCCCAATGGCTGTTGTTGGAGGATTCTATCGCGAGCTTTGTCGGTTTCCCTTCAATGATGAAACGTGGGGAAGCGGTGGCAGAGCCGCGGCTACGATCGCTGGTCTTGGAATTGAGACAGAGTTTTTCACGGCGGTCGATTCCAGCCACGCAGGATTGTTGGCGAGCTTAGGGCACATTTTTCATTTTAAAACGACCTCAGTGCAGGCCACTGTCACACCGCGATTTCAGTACGATCATGCGCTTTCCACTCCGCTAATCTGGCCTCCTATTAAAGAGACGGACCACGTTCAATTCACGGTTGAAGCAAGGGAAGCACTTGTCTTCGGAATGCTTGAAGCAACCCCGATTGTGAAGGCCGAACGTCTCGTATACGATCCCCAAAATCCCAACCACCCTCTCCCTTTTGTGTCCCCTGCAAACAGTGGCTCCAGGTTAGCCTATGTTCTAAATTCCACCGAAGCCAGAAAATTAGCCAGCAAAGAAGACCTGTCTGAAGCTGCGCAACAAATCGAACATCAGTATGGAGCCGAGATTGTCGTCATTAAATGCGGGCCTTGGGGTGTTTTGATCCGCGAGAATGGGAGAACTGAACGGATCGCCGCGTACGAAACGAAAGCCGTTATGCCAATCGGCTCCGGTGACGTTTTTGCGGCTACATTCGCGGCCCGCTGGGCGCGAGAAGATCTGCCGGCTGTCGAAGCAGCACAACAGGCTTCGCGTGCGGCGGCCATTTATGTAACGGACCATATATTGCCAATCGAGCCCGATCGAATCACTATTTCCGAAACTTTCGAGTTTCCGCCACTAGAGCTGACGGAACGACCGCTGGCAGAGAACGAATATCATGTATACCTCGCCGGACCATTCTTCAATATCGGGCAAACCTGGCTTGTTGAAGAATCGCGTCTCGCCCTCCATGGTATGGGCCTTAAGGTCTTCTCACCCTGTCACGATGTCGGAATCGGCGGTGCCCATGAAGTAGCTCCCAAAGATCTTGATGCGCTCCGTCGCAGTCGATCGGTTTTTGCGTTGGTAGACGGTCTGGACGCAGGAACAATCTTTGAAATTGGTTATGCTCGCGCGAGAGATATACCTGTCATTGCCTTGGCACAGTCTACTGCAGATGAACCCTTGAAGATGATTTTGGGTTCCGGCTGCGATATTGTGTCCGACTTTGTAACAGCAATCTACAAAACATCATGGGCATGCCGACGTGAATAAACTAGCTCTTCTACTATCAGGCGGCATGGACTCGATCGCTCTTGCCTGGGAATTAAGACCAAACCTTTGCATCACGGTGGACTATGGACAACGAGCTGCACAAGGAGAAATTCGCGCTTCCGCTGCTGTATGTGAAGCCCTAAACCTCAAGCATCGAATTCTTAACATTGATTGCTCTTCTCTGGGATCTGGCGACATGTCGGAATCTCCAGCCCTGTCGGTCGCACCTGCCTCCGAATGGTGGCCATTTCGAAATCAACTCCTGATCACACTGGCTTCTGCCGCTGCGATCCAAGAAGATATTTCTCGGATCGCGATCGGAACCGTGGCCAACGACGGAACTCACGCGGACGGCCGTATAGACTTTGTGAAGGCAATGGCGTTTTTGACAAAGCGGAGTTTATTGCTCGGAATAACTGGTGGCTTCAACCAACCAATCGGTAAATAGTCTCTTGTTTCAGACGTGACTTCCGGGATGGCAAGAAAGGGTGATTCGGGAATCACTGTTACGTGAAACTCAGCAGGGGTATCAGCAAGAGCGCGGGCTGATATTCCAGGGGTTTTGATCTCGCCTTCTTCATCTTGTTTCTTCCTTGGTGGTCTCTCGCCTCGGCGATATTCACGGACTTCCTTAAGGCGTTCGGATACGGCTGGCATCGCACGAAGCTGCGCGGGTGTTGCCGTCTGCAATGCAAGAATCCATCTTCCACGTCCGTACAGATATTCAACGCCCCCTATGTAGGGACGGATAAACTGATTTGCTTCAGGCTCCTGCGCGATGAAAGCAGCTCTCTCGTCGTCATCAAATATCAAGTAGCCGCCGTCAATGGGCTTGGACCCGATAATCATCTTTTCCGCCCCATTGATCGGATGTGGAGCTTCTCGAACCACTAGATGTCTGTCGTTCACCGTTCCTGCATCGAAAAGATAAGGGGCCAATGCAGCATGTTGGCTCTCGATAGGATCGCCTTTTATATCGGGATAGCTAAATAAACGCTTTGTCGCCGGTTCCATGTCGCGGCGGCTAAGTCCGATGATTACTACATGGACGTGGGCCGTCCCCCGAGCGTCGCTTCCCCATGCAAAAGTGCGATGTGCAAAAGCGATTTCGAGTTTATACAAATCAAAAAGCGAGGGCCATAGCTGGGCAACTTGCTCCCCTTGGGTAATGGAGTTCGTAGCGACGAAACCAATTTTGGCATGAGAGTGCTCCAAGAAAGCTCCCGCCTTCAGGAACCATGCGGTGACGAAATCGAGAGTTCCACCGCTCCCGCCGAGTTTGGCGATACCCCGAACTTGCGCTCTTTGTTCAACAGACTGGTATTTAGCACCTCCGAATGGAGGGTTGCCGAGGATATAGGAACAATCCTTAGGCTTTATAAGATCGGACCAATCAAATTCTAGCGCGTCGGCATGTCTGATGTGAGGAGACTTCTTTATAGGAATACCAAGCTGGTCCTGATCAACAATCCTCACAATCCTACCGGCGCCGTGATGAGCGATGCGGAACTGGACATCTTGCACGAGCACACCTCATCGCGTGGAATTCAACTCATCAGCGACGAGGTCTACCATCCTATCTACCATGGACAGCCAGCGAAGTCGGGCTCGCGTTTGCCCCACGCCACAGTCATTCATGATTTCTCGAAGGCTCTTCCCTTATCCGGAGTCCGGACCGGATGGATGATTGAGCATGACCCCAAACGCCGCGAGCGTTACTGGAATGCACGCGCCTATTTTTCAATCTCAAACAATACTGCCGGAGAGATGCTGGCAGAGATCGCGATGCGCCACCGCGACACCGTGCTGGGGAGAACGCAGAGAATCGCTACTGAAAATCTTCGCCAGCTGAACGCCTTCATGTCCGAGCACCGCGAGACGATTGGCTGGATTCCTCCTCGTGGCGGAATGACTGCATTTCCATGGCTGCTTAGTGGAGAGAACAGCCGCACCTTTTGCCAGGCTGCCGCAGAGCAGGGCATTCTGCTGGCACCTGGGGATTGCTTCGACGAGCCTTCGCATTTCCGTCTTGGCTTCGCAGCCATAGAGGAGAGATTTCCCGATGCTCTGGACCGGCTCGGAGAACTCATCACGGGTTGGTCAGTATTGAAGATGGCAAACGCATGACGCGATGCATCTTAGGGAGCAACTTTTACAGTCAATCGCTGATGGATTAACTTCTGTGAGACGAGTTGACCATCTGGTCCTATTGTCAGGACTACGACCCAGTCGAAGACATCATCGGGCCACTGGCCGTTGGGCAGAAGTTTCTCTGGCGACGCTCCGAAGGCGGTGATCAGTGCAGGCAGTTCGCTGTGGCGCCATGCGACAAGAGGATAGTGGCCGTGGGGGTGAGATTTGAGTTCGGCGACGAGCGCTACGGAGTCTTTGCTGCTGATGGAGGAGTTGATGGGAAGATTGCTGGCTTTGCTGAGCGGTTCGAGGGTGAGCCTGGGCCGGATGCTGCTCTTTGAGTCGGCTCCTGCATAGAGGCTATCGACCTCGATCGGTGATGACTGATCCTGAAAGGGCTGAAAGTATTTTGCGTAGAGGCGAGCGCGCTCCTCGCCTTGTGCGGTCAGGCCGTTGCCGGTCTCGGGCTTCTCCGAGTGACGGATGATGAGCACCGTATTGTTGGCGAGATTATTTTGTGGTTGTTGCGCCTGCCCGGCCTGCGAGAACAGGAACGAAAGTGGAGATCGCAAGCAGAGCTAGAGATCGAGATCGCATAATATTCCTTCGAGTTGCCTCTGTTCGTCGTGAACAATTGAAAAGGGGCACACGTGCTATTGAAAGAAGAGAGTGCCGTGTCGGCGAGAGTGTCGCCGACACGGTACGTGATGGAACGACTCTTAGTGCTTCGGAGAGAAGCCGAAGATCACGGAGAGGATGATGCTGCGACCGGGCAGCAGGGTTGGGTTGTCGGCCAGGTTGACTCCATTTGCGAAGCCTGTAGGAGCTCCAGAAGGAAACGTTGTGGAGGTGGTGGTGGTTGCGTTGAAGGGATCGGTGTACTTGAACCCGCCGGAGGTGATGGTCTGATTGATGAGAGCACCGCCTAAGGTGTCGCTGGTCTGATTATGAGAGTTGAATAGATTGTTGAAGCTCAACCGAAACTTGGTCTGGTCGAAGCGCGACTCATTACGAATGCTGTAGTTGATGAAGGCGTCGGTGCCCGAGAAGGGATTGATGCGCTGCTGATTGTGATATGCCCCATTGTCTTCCCACTGGGATCCGACACGTTTGTTGAAGATACCAAGGTTCCACTGATGATTCTGATAGGTGACGCCCTCCGCCTCCGTGTCGGACGGCGTTCCAGCGACCCACAAGCCTGAGGGCGCAGGAACGACAAGCGGGTTCGATGAAGAGCCAGCTGGACTGTTCACCGTGAGGCTCCCGTTGTAGGTTGCACTGCCGCGGGTAGCGTTGAGATAGACACTCAATCCCCGACCGATGTAGAGGTTGCCTTCAAATTCAACGCCCTGTGTGACGGAGTTGGGCGAGACGAAGTAGATGGTATCCCCAAACTCCGCATCGGCTGGGTTGTTGTCTGTTGTAGAGGAGTAACCGTTCTGAAAGTGGATGTGATAGTAGTCAGCGTCAAAGGTGACACGCTTCACCTTCAGAACTGTGCCAGTTTGGTAGGTGGTATTGGTCTGCGGCTTGGGTGGGACGGCGACTTGTCCACCCGATACGTCGAAGACGCTGGTGGGTGGGATGACGCTACCCGTGGCGTACTGACCATACACAGACCAGTTCGGCAGGAGGCGATAGTTGCCATCGACCGACGGGAGCCAGGAGTTATAGTTGGCGTGATTGAAGATGAAGGGCTTGCCGCCAATGCTGCCGATCTTGCCGCCGTTGTCGGCGAATTGTTTGAAGCCCATGGTGTAGTAGGCGAACTTGAGGCCAGCGGTGACGTCGAGCTTGCGGGTGACATGGTACTGGTACTCTGCGTAGGGCTGGAAGGCGTTGGTCTGGTAAGTCTCGCTGAAGTTAGGGAGAACGTCATCAATTTTGGTGAAGGGATTGGAGGGGAACTGGTGACGGTTAGTGTTGGCCCACTCGTACCAGAAGCCGGTGCGGAAGACGCCGAACCGTGAGGTCTGGCTGACAGCGGAGGTTTCACCATATTTGCGGTAACTGTTGTACTTGTCGACGGCACAGGGGCTGATGTCTTTGTTGCCGGCAGCAGTCTGCGCACAGTTGGCTGGATTGATGCCGCTAGCCTGTTTGGGTTGCTTGCCGTAGAACTCCGAATTGTCATAGTTGTAGGTGTACGGTTTTACGTTGACTCTCCAGCCGCGGCCGAGGTCGGAGTCTACGCCGACGTATTCGAAGTCGGTAGGCACGTGATAGTGGTTGTACGGGTAGTAGTTGGCCTGCGTAGGATCTGTATTCTGCAGAAGATAGTTGTCGCCGTTGGTGATGAGCTGTTGGCGAGTAGATGCCAGATTCGGCGTGTTTGCATCGACCCAGACAACGCCGCTGAAGCCGGTGAGAACGGTCTTCGCAGAGAGTTGATACTGATATTTCAGAGATCCAGCGTTGCGAGTTTGATAGTTGAAGGTCTGGTAGCCGTCCGATGAGGTGTGGTGGACGTCGACGAAGAGATTGGACTTTTTGTTGCTGCCACCGAAGTTGCCGGAGTTGTACTCGCCGTCGAAGAGGAAGGTGTTGAAGGAGCCGTAGGAGAAGCCTCCGCGAATGTTTTCCTTGGTGAAAAGATCTTTTGAGAGCAGATGGATGGAGCCGCCGAATGGCGTTGGCCCGATGGTGGAGGCTGAGCCGGGGCTGCGATCGAAGTCGATGCCGCCGAGCCACTGCGAGGGGAAAAAGGCCCATGAATGGTGGCTGGGAGTGTTGGTATCAAAGAAAGGTACGCCGTCGAAGTCGATGTCGAAGTCGCCGTCCGGAAAGCCGCGGAAGGTTGTGGTGCTCTGCCCAAGGCCTACGCCATTTTGGCTTTGCGTGAAGGTGCCGGGGACAATCTGTGTGAGTTCGCCGAAGTCGGCGATAGGCGAGGCGTAGTTCTGAATATAGGTCGAGGAGATCTCAGTGCGTGCCGAGGTGGCGCTGAGTAGGGCATCGAGCGGCGCGTGCTGTGCGGCGACTGAGTTGGTGGCGTTGGCTTCGACGTCGACCTGCTGGGAGACGTTGCCGACAGCGAGTGGAAGAGATAGATCCAGCGACTGGCCCCCTGAAAGCTGCAGGCCGGTGCGCACGGTTGCGGCAAAACCTGTAGCCGTTGCCTCCACAGTGTACTTGCCACTTTGCAGACCGCTGACGGAGAAGTGACCCTGGCCATCGGCTGTTGTCTTGTGGACCTGCTCGGTTCCCTCGTTGGTTACGGCCACGGTTGCGCCGGCGACTACATTTCCTTTTGGATCAAGGACGGTGCCGGTGACAGTTGCAGATTGTTGCGCGTACAGGCCAGTCGCGAGCAACGACAGAAGAAAGATCCAGGAGCCCTTGGCGGCCAGCCGTTTCCAAGAGATGAGGTGAATGAGTTTCAAGTGTTCCTCCAGTGCGAGTCAGGTTTAGTTTGGGATGTCGTAGTGTGGTTCTGCTATTTCAAGCTGTCCGTCATGATGTTTGTTATTGGGTGGAGGCGACTGTATGAAGGCCGAGACGGGAGCGTGTCTCTTCGCGCGCAGCGGAAAGTTCTTCCTGGAAGCGAGGGTTTGCCAACATGTAGCCAAACATTAGGTAGGCGACTTCGCGGCCGGCCTCAATATCACTGGGGTAGTGAACGCCGCAGACGATTCGGTTGTGGGCATAGTCCTCAGCGCGTTTCATGATCTGCGCCTGCTTCTCCGGAAGCATCTGCACGAGCGTAAGGGCCATGAGATAGCCGGAGACAGTGTGACCACTGGGATAGGAGTTGGGCTCGTCGGTGAGAGTGCACACTGGTTTGATAGTGCTGTCATATTGAAAAGGTCTTGCACGGGCGTAGATGTTCTTGAGCGGTTTAGTAACGATGCTTTCGTCGCTATGAATATGACGAGAGAGAGCCGCAGTGAGCGGAAGCTGCGATGCGGTAAAGTCCTGACCGACCAGATCTCGAAAGATGAAGATGTCCTGCTCAAGGTCATCTGCGCGAGCGGCTGCGACCTGCTGTGGAGTACGAGTTTGTTCGAGTCCGTGGATGACGGCGAGTTCTGCCTGCGTTGTGACCGAATCCATCGATGGAGGTGGGGCGAGAACCCGGGCGACGTTGAGGATCGCTGGGTCTGTAAAGTAGGCGGTGGACGACAGAGTCTTTTTGGATGGCTCTGACGCGGCTCCAGACTTTTGCTTCTGAGCGTTCAGAGGCGAAGACGCGAGAACAAAAAGGAGCGCCCCCGCAAAGCATTGATGTCTCATAGTGAAAACGAGCTTAGGGTCGAATTGTGAACTGGCGGCTTCTGATCTGTTACCGGAGCATGAATATCAAGCTTGAAGGCGCCGAGTTTTCAGTTTTTTGTTGATTTTAAGGTTTACTTTAAGGCGCATTTCAGCAAAGTTTAAGTTGTCTCGTTTCAGTGTCTCAGCGCATGGTTTGAACCATCGTTGCGGACTGTGTCTCCGATTTGGCGGGAAAGCGGATCTGAAATGCGGACCCGCTGCCAGGGGTGCTCTCGACGGTGAGGTCGGCTCCGTGAGCGTCTGCAATCCATCTGCCGATGGAGAGGCCAAGGCCACTTCCTGCCTGTGATTTTCTCTCTCTGAGATCGGCCTGATAGAAGCGTTCGAAGACGTTTTGACGGACATCCTCAGACATGCCGACGCCGGTGTCGCGTACGGTTACGACGGTACCGTTGTTCGCGAGAACGACCTCTGCACGTATCTCGCCATGTGCCGGCGTGTAGCGAATTGCGTTGTCGAGCAAGATGCCGAGCAGGCGCTGGAGTAGAAGCTCGTCTCCCTGGATGAAGGCGGGTTCGGCAGGAAGATACCAATCAAGCATGATGTCACTTGACTCGGCGAGGTCTTCAACGCGCCTGCAGCCGCTGACCAGAAGCTCGCAAAGGTCGATCTCCTTGAAGGCGACCTCGTGAATAAAGTTATCGCTCTGTGCGAGAGCAAGGAGTGCGTCGAGCAAGGTTGACGCCGTGCGGCACTCGGTGACGATCCTGTCGAGGTCATCGCGATACTCCTCTTCGGAGCGGCGCCGATGGAGCGATAGTTGCGCAGTCGCCAGGATGACAGTAATCGAGGTTCGGAGATCGTGGGATGCGTCAGCTGAGAACCGGCTAAGACGCGAGACTGCGGCTTCAAGCCTGGCGAGCAACTGATTCCATGCGATAGCGAGCTGTTGTATCTCGTCTTTTGCCGGGGGGACTGGAAGCCTCTCCGAGAGATTGCCGATGCCAATACCCAACGCCGCACGGGTCATCCGATCGACTGGTCTGAGAGCGTGACTGCTGAGGAAGTAGCCGCAGAGCGAAGACAAGATGAGCAGGCCCGGCATCAGCAAAAGGAGCACATTGCGGTATCTTTTGAGAATGTCGAGCTCTTCGTCGAGAGATCCGCCGATGTGCAGCCTTACTTGCCGTCCGTCAAGCAGGATGACATGGCACATCATCATGGCTGGATGCGGGTCGAGTATGACCGAGCGGAAGACAGGCTGGACACAGCTCTCCGCCTTTGGCAAGGTCCAGTTGCGTTCCGTACTTTTTAGGGGAAAGATAGGGCTGCCATCCAGCGTTTGAATATCGAAGAGATTGCCTTCGTGAGTGACGAGTGCGTAGTTCTTGAGTTCTTCTTCGAGGCTGACCGGAGCGCTGCTGGCCTTGTTTTCTTTGAGGAGGCTGATGAGGCGGTCTTCCCGGCCTTGCAGGTGAGTCTTTTTCGCTTGCAGCAGCGTGAACTGAAGCACGCCGAAGCTCATGAGCCCGAACAGGAGAAGACCAGTCAGGGTGACGAGAAAGTAGAGGAAGATCAACTTTGCACGGACAGAGAGAGTGTTCATTCGGTCAGGTCGCCTCAAACATATAGCCGGCGCCATGGACGGTTCGAATGAGGGGCTGATCTTTATCGGAGGGGATCTCCAGCTTTGTTCTCAGACCGTGGATGTAGACATCGAGGGTGTTTTCTTTTACATCGGAGTTGCGCCCCCAACCGGCTTCGACGAGTTGCTCGCGGGAGGTGATGAGGCCACGGCGCTCCATTAAAAGATTCAACAGTTCAAATTGCTTTCGCGTGAGCGGGATATCTTTCCCATGACGTGTCGCGAGACGGCGGCTTGGGTTGAGCGTTACGCCGCCAACACTGACGATAACTGGCTCGGGCTTGGCGATTCTTCGTGCGATCGCGCTGACGCGTGCCAGCAGGATCTCGAGAATGAAGGGCTTTACCAGGTAGTCGTCGGCACCGAGATCAAACGCGTGCAGAATCTTTGGGACAGCGTCGACTGCGGTGAGAACTAATACGGGAGTCTTGCAGTGCTTTGCGCGGACTTGGTGCAGGACCTGAAATCCGTCGATGCCGGGAAGCAGGATGTCCAAAAGTGCGGCATCGAACTTTCCTGCGAGCAGCCGGTCGGCACCCTCTTGACCATCATGGGTGAGAGTTACTTTGTGACCGTGCTCGGTCAGCGCACGCTCGACAAGGTTCGCAATCCGCTTGTCATCTTCGATGACCAATACATTCATGAGGGCACCCTCTAGCCTACAGGGGTGGTGGCGCTGGAATGTGAACGGATGATTACAGGAAATTGATTGCTTCAAGATTCGTGGACTGGTGCCTGAGACGATTCGCCGGCGACGAAGTGCGTGATCAACGAAACAATTGCGGCGACAATCACCTTCTCTCCTAAAACCTTGATCGAAGCTCGATACGCAACGCCTATTCGATCGCTGATCTTCTACCCCAATCGAAACGTCTACCGAGGATTCCCTTGACGATTAGGTGATCTGTCGCTGCAGTCGGTCCAACCCCAACACTGATGTTGATCTCCCACTTCGGGGATACGTTGAGGTCGGTTACGGCGAAGATCTGTTGCTGCTGATTATGGACCGTATTGAAGGCTCCAAGTCGGCCCTAGTCCGCGTAATATTCGAGGCCACCGCTTATCTCACGAGTGAAGTCGTAGCTAACCTTAACGCCGGGTGCGAAGCCGAGTCCCTGATGAACATCCGGACCGTGCAAAGTACGTTCAAGAGCCGGGTTGAAGGCAAGGTATCTGCGTGGCAGCAGTTGGTATATATGCATAAACGCCGACGGGAAACACATCCCAGATGTAAGTAGGTGAAAAATACCGCTAGACGTAACGTCGTGACGATCATCGGTCAGAGCCGAATCCGTCTTTTCCGGGGAGCCTAACAGCATTTGTACCAATTTTGTACGGCCGAGCCGGGAGAGGTGGAGTTTTCTGATTTCTTGTCATTGAATTTTCTGTAACTTACAGGGCGCTAACACCCGTGTAAAGAACGATCTCGTCTCTGGCCACCACTTAGAATCAATAGCTTGCAATCGTTAATTTTGATTTGCAAGAGGGAGCTGCTGCTCTGCCGAGATGCAGCACCACAAGCTACGTATGGAGTGTCACTCGATTTTTGGTGCAGGCGCAAAGGTGCTGAAATGCCGGGCCAGTTGTTCTTTGAGTAGAGCGGCCGAGGAGACCAGCAGAAGAATGAGACGGTTCTCGATTGACTCATTCGAAGATGCACTGTCGAGTACCAGACTCACGCTTGCAATGAGAGCTTGTTCGGGGATGGAGATGGGAACGGCTAAGCCGACTCGACCTTCGTCGACTTCGCTGCGAGCCACGCAGTAACCGTTCCTGCGGATCGAGGCGAGTTCGCTCAGGAAATCAGTGCCTGAGGAAGAGATGGGTTGATCCGACGAGTCTGCAGTGGTGAGCAACTTATTCAGACGACGCGTTGGGAGTTGGGACAGAATGACTTTGGATGTTGCACCACGGGTTAGAGGCCGTGGGCGGCCACGCTCATAACTTGTGTGCACGATACTTCCCGGACTTCTTGTGTCGGCAACGCACATCACCGTATTTCCATAAAGACGGGCGAGAACGGCAACGCATGACACGTTGGCGTGATGCACAATATCGGTCAACATCGGTACGCCGAACTGCACAAGAGGATCCGTAAGACGTGTGCGGCGATCGAACTCCACGAAAGCTGCACCGAGCCGGTAGTATCCTTCCATCGCCGGCTCCAACATTCTTACGCGCGCGAGTTCCCGCATCGTTCGATAGGTCGTGCTTGTTGGCACATTGAGGGCTGAGGCAACTTCCTGAACGGTCCACATGCTCTTCTCTGTTGTGAAGAGATCGAGTACGTTGATGTAGCGATCAATTCCTGACATTTTCTGAGGATGGAATCTCTTTTTCGATGGTGTTGATCAGAGTTCCGATCCCCTCCACCGTAACATCAACCCGATCGCCGTGGCGCATAAAGACCTGTGGATCGCGTTTGAAGCCGACTCCACCGGGGGTTCCGGTTGCGATGACGTCGCCGGGCGAGAGCCGCGTAAAGCCGCTCAGATAGGCGATAACGCGGGGGATGGAGAAGATCATGTCGCCGAGTTTTGCCGATTGCATGCTGGCACCGTTCAACCGAGTCTCGATACGCTTGTCTGCGAGTTCGCCAGCTTCCTGCGGCGTGATGAGTGCCGGGCCAAAGGCGCCGGTGTTGGGGAAGTTCTTGCCGGGCGTGAACTGGTGTGTATGACGTTGCCAATCGCGTAAGGTCGTATCGTTGAAGACTGAGTAACCGGCAACCAAGCTCATAGCGTCGTCTTCGCTGACACGGAAGCCGCTCTTTCCGATGATGACGGCAAGCTCTCCCTCGTAATCGAGCGACGAGGAGTTTACCGGCAACATGACCGGCGAGTCGTGACCGATGAGCGTGTCGGAGAAGCGCGTGAAGATCGCAGGATATTCCGACTCTGGCCTGCCCGTCTCGCGTCGATGCTCGTCATAATTAAGGCCTACGCAGAGAATCTTCGCGGGGTTGGGAATGACAGGGGCGTAGGTAAATTCGCCGGTAGCGTAGTCAGTGACTGTTGCCTCGGGAAGGCTGCCCAGAATGCCGAGCCCTTGTGCTGCGAGAAAAGACTTGAGGTCTGGCAGCACTTGCCCGACTCGGCGGCCCAGGTCGAAGACACCATCGCTTCGAACGACTCCGTAGCTGGTGCGATTTTCTGCTTTAAACGTGATGTATGCCATGTAGTTTGTCCTTTATTCCTTTGCCCGAAGAACGCCGCGACCCCAAAGATTCAAGGTGCGCTCTTCATGTGGCCAGATTTTGACGGGGCGATCATGAACAACCTCAAGCTCCGCGGAGATCTCAACCCAGTTGCCGTCGGGGTCGACGATGAAGATGAACAGGTTGTTGCCGGGACCGTGTCTTCCGGGCCCCCAAAAGAGTTGAATATCGTGGCTGGCAAGATGATCGGACCAGTCGCGGATCGTATCCCACTCCCCAGCCTCGTAGGAGTGATGATCGATGCCCTGGCGATCCTGGTAGAAACACGCGAGGTTGTGATGTTCGTGATTGCCGCGCATAAAACAGGTCATCACCTTGCCGTGCTCGTTGACGACGCGGTCGGATACGCCGAAGCCTAGTTTGCCGGCATAGAAGTCTTCGATGGCCTGCACATCACGCGTAGCTAAAGTAAGGTGCTGAATTGGGCCACGAATCGCCTTTGTGGTTCCGACTGCCCGGGGTTTGGCCAAGCCAAAAAGAATCGCGTTGCCATCAGGATCCGTGACGCGGAAGGCTCCGGGCAGGAAGAGAGGTGTTTCGATGGAACTCGGAGAGAGACCCATCTGCTCTGCGCGCTCGCGGAATCCCTGAAGGGAGTCAGCATCACGCACTGCGAAGCCGGCATGGGCAAGTTTTTTTGACTCCCCTTTTGAAAACAAGACCTGGCGGGCGGGACCGTGAGTCAACCAGAGATCATCGGATAGAGGCTCGACCTGCATGCCCATAGCATTGCCGTACCAGCCGGCGAGTTGGCTCGGGTTCGGAGAAAGTAAGTGAATGTGGTGCAGGTAGGCAGAAGCCTGTAATGCAGTGAGTGACATAGCTACCTCTAACGCAAATTGCAGTACTTTTTACTGCATAATTATCACATTATGGTAATAAATAAGTCAATATATTTAAATATAGGCAAATAGTGATAATTTATAGACTTCTACTTTACTTGGCCACCCAGTCTGGGAGTGACGCGTTGCGGTGAGGCAAATCGATGGCCGAGTCCTATTTCTGCGGCCTTGCTGTAGAGCTCCATACCAAGCGAAAGGTCAGAGATTCCTACTCCCAGGGCTTTGAAGAGCGTCAAATCATCCGAAGAGGTACGTGAAAACTTGTCAGCCACGATTTTGGCGAGCGGTTGGACTGTGTTCCATTTTGGCGAGTCGCTGCCAAAAAACTCAATCATCTCTCGAGACAGTTTTTGTGCCTGGGGAACGCTATCGGTCACGATCTGAGTCGAACGAGCGAGGACGTCCTGCGAGATTTCGGCACGGCTTGGCTCAATTGCACCCACCGAGTTGATGTGCGCTCCGGGCCTGACCATATCAGCGGTCACGATAGGATCCGTAGCTCGTGTCGCCACCGTGATAATTGCCGCGTCCTTCACGGCGTCTCTGACACTCGTGCAGGCGACGACTTCAAGCTGGAACTCGTTCCTGAGGCGAGTGACAAATTGATTGCGCCGGCCCTCGTCCCGGCTGAAGACGCGAATGTGGCGAATGGGCCGCACCGCAAGGACAGCAGCGACCTGCGTGATTGCCTGTTTGCCGGTTCCGATGATCGCAAATTGGTCGGCCTTCGCAGCTGCAAGCCAGCGGGTGGCTACCCCGGAGGCAGCGGCTGTGCGCATCTGGCCCAAGGCAAAGGCTTCGATAACAGCCTTGAGGCTGCCATTGTTGCTATCGAAGAGGATAAGGAGTGGCGTGGCTCCGTCCTTCGTGTGAGCCCAGGTCTTGGTTCCGCAGATCCCCATTCCGGGAAATACAGCGCCGATGGCATGCAGGGTGGAACCATCCCACTCGACGTGCGTCTTGATCATGTTGTGCGCGTTTCCCTCGGCCTCAGCGATGAGCCCGCGTTCAAGAGCACCGATCGCTCCACCAATGTCCATCATGGAAACGACTTCGGATTCCGAGATCCAGAGCGGGGAGGCTACAGTGGTCACAAGCTATTCTCCTGTGACACGGCAACAGGAGGCGCAAGATCCAGGGTGTTGACGATAAGCGCGTGAGACATATACCGGCCGATAAGCATGAGAACCGCGATGGCGCTGGCGGGGCCTATGGCGCGGGTTACTGCTTCGAACTCAGGGGTGGTACTCCGTCCGCCGCGTGCAACTACGGAGATGACCAACTGCTGGACCAGGTGCTCCTGCTCCGACAAAATCCCGTGACCGTCCGCCACAAGACTCAGCACCTCGCGGAGCCATTCCCCGCTAAAACCGAGCTTAAGAGAGAGCCTTTCGTGCTGGACACGTTCGTAGTCGTTATCCATCAGAACAGCGATAGAAAGGGCAGTTATTTCAGTCAAATTGTCCGGCAACGCGTGCTTCAGATGTTCGGTGAACTCCAGGAACGAGAGCAACGCCTCCGGCTGATGGGCGGTACATTGAAAGAATTCACCAAGGTAGCCTAACCGTTTAATCCTGGGGCCGAGAAAGGAAGCGAGCGCCGCCGGCATCTCATTTGCAGAAAGCCTCGGAATCCGATCATTCATGGTCAGATGCCTCGAGATGGCATTGAACATCGACGACGTGCGAGTTCATCACTCGCTTCGCAAGGTCCGCATTACCGCTTGACACGGCCTCAAAGATATTACGGTGATAGGTCACAACGCGCTTCCGCATCTCCTCGGTGCGCTTGGAACGAAGGATCGAATCGCGGATGGATTGGTTGACCGCGTTTACAACGATGGTCATGACAGGATTGTGAGCGGCCTCCGCGATGCAGCGATGGAAGTCCATGTCCAGCTTACGGCTGAGCTCTCCAGTCTCCAATTCCAGCTCCTGAGCGATAACGACTGCCTCGATAGCGCTGATATCTTCTGGCGTCGCACGCAAGGTCGCCAGCCTGGTGATCTCCGGCTCCAAAATGGAACGCATCTCCGTCAGGTTGGCGCTTTTTGCTGAGCCCAGCCGGACGACTGTCTGGAGTGATTCGGACAGAGCAATCAGGGCATTATCGAAATCAGCGACAAAGGCTCCGCCTCCGGCGCCTCGCTTGATCGTGATCAGGCCTTCCTTCTCGAGGGAACGCAGGGCTTCCCGAAGCGCGACGCGGCTGGTTTGAAAATGCTCGGCCATCTCGCGCTCGGGGGGCAACTTGTGGCCAGTGACGATCAGGCCGCTAAAGATGGCCTGACGTATCTGATCCGCCACGGGTTCGTGAAGCCGCCGCCGTTTGACCCCTACAATTTTGAACGGACCACCCAAAAGAATATCTGTCATATCTCTGACCTCAAGTAGACGTAAGACACCACTTACCCGGTCGGTGGCTTAGAGCTCGCGGTATTACATTATACCAAATCACTTCACTCAAACCTAGGGAAAACCCTTACCCTGCAGATCATCCTACCAATCCTAGTTCTCTTGCATTCCTGGTCCAACGAGGGCCTCAGGAGTAATTGCTATTTCTGTAAGGGTCTAAGTTTATTCCTTTACCTAAATGATCTGCTCCCTGAAACTCTCATCGTCTAGACGACGTAGGCGATCCACCGTCCCATGGCGACGATTCCGAACCAAAGCAGGATGGAGGCAGTCCCTGCGACGCGTGCCGAGAAGGGGGCGACTGGGTCGTTGTCCCACTTGCCCACGCTTTGATAGGCCAGAAAATGGAAGACGGCTGCGTTGAGACCAGCCACCAGAATCAGCACCATCTTGATCTGGAAGGCCCAGTTGCCGTACATCTTGACCGACTCTGAGGAGAACATCAATACCCCGGTAACGACCTGCACGATGAAGCCAAACCAGGCCCAGGGCAAAAACCGCTTCGCCAGCTTGGTTACCGGCTCATCCCGAAAGGTGAGCCCCATCAGACGCAGATCCAGAATCGACGTGCCTCCTACCAGAGAGATGATGCCGAAGATGTGCAGCGTCTCGATGATCGGAAACAGCCACAGGGACTCGCGAATCGCAGTGCCCATCGAGGTGTGGTCAAGCCAATGGCAAAAAGCAAGAAATGATCCCATCTTTCAATCCCCTCAAATAATCCACTTCTCGGAAGATAAACAGAACACAGGCTCTCGATCTTCAACGTCAGACTTTCACGCCTGGGATTAGTTTTCGAGCATTATCAGTACAGACAGCCTGGAGTTGCTCCGCAGTGAAGACGCCACATGCTTTTAGATCGTCGAGCTGTTCTACAACCGGGCCTTCGTAAGGAAAATCCGAGCCGAACAAAATCTGGGACACCCCAACCACTTTTGTCAGCGCGGTCAGCGCCACCGAATTGTTGGCGTTCGCTGTGTCGTAGTAGAACTGCCTGAGTTGATGAAGGCGGGCATTGGGTCGAGAAGGATCGGTAAGGCTTGCCATCTCCTTCCGTCCCAGGATGCGTTCGATCAAAAACGGCATCGTTCCGCCAGCATGAGAGAACGAAAAACGAATATTGGGATAGAGATCATTCGCGTTGATCACTACCAGGCTCATGATCGCGCGGGTAGTGTCGGTCCCGTATTCGATCACATTGTTATTCACGCCGGGAACCAAATATCGCTGCGCTCCAGACCCGCCGCGAGTGCAGCAACTTGGAACATTTGCATGGGTAAATACCATAGCTTTGCGGCGGTTTAGTTCCTGGAGCACTGGCGCGAAAGCGGCATCCCCAAGCCACTTATCCCCGTAACTGGTCAGTAGGCCGACTCCGTCTGCTTTGAGCGTGTCGAAGGCATACTCGATCTCGCGAAGACTACCCTCGACATCGGGCAGCGGTAAGACTGCGAATAGCCCAAAGCGACCTGGGTGATCCGCCACCATCTTTGCTCCGAACTCGTTGCAGTCACGTGCCAGGCTGCGGGTAGCATCGATCGGAATGACATTGTCTCCAAGCCAAATACCTGGATAGGTGATCGAAACCATAGCCGTGGCGATGCCGGCGCGATCCAACTCTTCCAGAGACCTGGCCGGCGTCCAGCCTGCCCAAGAGGGGTGAAGTACATTTTTGGAGGCGAGGAAGGAACACCATTTCGGCGGCCCAAAATGATGGTGGAAGTCGACGGAACGAGACTTGCTCGCACCTTGGGCGATGGACTCACGAAAAGGTATAAGTGCTCCCGCCGCAAGGGCGGCAGCACTGAAGATAAACTTCCGCCTCGGAAACGCGGGGATTTCGGACCGCATAGGAGCCAAAGTGTCGATTGCTTTACCCTCCACATACAACTTCAAATTCATCAATCCCTCTCTGATTCGGTACCGCTCATATCACTGCTACTTATTTGTCGGTAGGAGCCTGGTCGTGACTACTGTGCGCCCACAATGAGTGACCGTCAGCGAGCTGTACCTTCACAAGGTCCACCGCATGCGAACCATTCTTGGCCGGATGAAAGAAAAAAGTTACTACATCACCAGGCTTCATCGTGGTTCTGGTCCAGCCCTCATCCTGCATGAGGCGAATATGCCCCGCCTCGGCTACCCAATTCTCGACTTTACCGCTTTCATCCTTCACATCGAAGGACATCGTGGAGTGAGGGTTCGCTAACTCATAGTCGGTGACCGTTCCCTTCAACGATAGGGTTTTGGTCTCATCGTAAGCAGCATACCCATGGTGGGCCCAAGCCGGAGATGGTTTGGTCAAACAAATGATCGACACAACAACTACACAAATTAAAACTACTTTTTTCACGTTTCCCTCTAGATTTTCGCTAAGAAGATAGCGGCCCTGATGACAGGCTTCTCACGATCATTGCTTTGGCGCCGTTTTGGGGAGATTGAGCCCATTGGAGCCGTAAGTGGGTTTCATTATCTTTTGATTGAACTCCGAGTCGACCTCCGGAACACAGATCCATTCTTCCAATTGATCGTCCTGCAGTTTCAACGTCCTCGTAAATCCAGTCCATACCTTGTCTCCCCAAACTTTTGGGTCAGAGAAAGTCATTTCGATAACCAATGTGTTGTAGCTGGTACGCGTGTAGCGTTCGACAAGATGAAATTCGGTACTCATAGGATGATCTACATCCTCTGTTACAAAATCCTTCCCGTTGTAACCAATGGTGTCGACGACGAGAGTGTTTCCGTCCCACTTGCCGACCGAGTCTCCCATATAAGTGGGGGATAGATCTTTTGGATGTTCTTTGTCGATCCAGATGTCACGCCATTCGCGATGAAGCTCGAACACCTGATGGATTCGGCCTGGAAGCTGGATGTTTTCGATTGGATAGAACCGAAGGTACGAAAACTGCGCAGGGGCTGCAATGGGATCGCAGTTTTGTCCAGGGAACCCTCCGCTCACGGTGATGTGGCTACCATGAGTAATTCCGCCGGGAAATATGTGATCCTTGCCCCATTGCGTCAACGGCGGTTCGGGCATCTGGCTTCTGAACAGGAGATTCGATTTGGGCGTCATTGGAAGCCGCCAGACCCCGGAGAGATCATGAGGGTCAAAGGGTTTCTTATCGTCCTGTACAGTAGCCGTTTTCGCAGCTGTCTGCGCAATCGTCACCGCAGAGCTGATTGTCAGCACTGCGAGTGTACCTAACAGAATAGCTTTCAACTTAAACACTGGATAAACCCCTTTGTTCTTTTACGCAAGGAGAATTCGTCTCCTTGCGCGAGCCAAACATATCAGTCGTTGATCGCCTGGGCAGTCATTCTACTTGGTTTCTTTTGCCTCGAACCCCTTATCGGATCTTAGAGAATTTTTGGGTCTCAAGAGAACGCTGTCATCGATCGGAGCGTTTTCAATCAAGTTGATAGTTACTCCACGTACCCGGGTCTCGGGCCCCTGATTGATAAATTGGAACGGGGCAATCGTGCCATCGCCGACTTTTCTGTACTGGAGAAGGTCGACGATTCTTGCTGAGTTACCTGCTGGTGCAACTGTCACAGGATCAGAACTTCCGGTGAGCGGACTATTAGGCCAATTCGGATTATTTCCGGCACTCGCGAAACGAAGAAGCAAGCCGGTCTTTGTATCAAAAAACAACCATTCATAGTCATCGTCCGCTTTGGCGGGGACGCCGAGAAGAAGATACGTATCGCGAGCTTCACCGGCCGGGACAATGTCAGGCCCTATGCCTCCTGCCATCTCTCCTACTGCGCTGGCTGTAGGCTGGAAGATCTTGTGGATGCCTTTGTATTCGAGCCGCTGAAAAGCATTTTTCAGATGCGTCAAATCGAGCGGGAAATATCCGTAGAAATAGAGCTCCTGTTCGCAGAGGCCGTCGGTAGAGTTTTTTCCGTCATGTGGAGTACCGCTTGAATCCTTTCGGCCGGACCAACTGTATCCACCCTTCGCATCGCACCCGTTGGACCAACGAAGAAAAGTTCCATCAAGCGCCGTGTGGCTCATGATTGACAGAATGCGTCCATCTTCCGATGCTGGCTTCTTGGTGTAACGCAAAAGATAATGATCCTCCGGCGTGCCAACATCCTGAAAGCGCCGCTGCGTTATCACTCGAGTGTTTACCTTGGCGAGTGCAGCTGCCCCGCCGAGTGCCTGCTCATATTTCGCCAATATCTGATCGGCGGTGGGAGCATTGTCTGCTGCGGGCGTGCACGGCCATTTTTGCTCGTAAATGCATTGAAAAAGCTTTCCAGTGCCCGGTGCAGCTTTTGGCGACTCCCATGTATGCTCCGACACCGTCTGAGCCTGAAATGTTACTGGCGACAGAACGGCTGTCACCAGTAACACTCCCAGCAGTGAAATCTTTTTTTGCGATTCTCTTGTCCTAAGACCCATCGAAAGCTCCTTCTAACTGAGAAACTCTGTGTAGCCGAAAGTTACCATCTTTTTCTCCGGAAAAATTCCTTAGAACAAGACCTTCAACGAGAACTGAATTTGTCGTCCAGGCGTTGATGTGGAGATGATGCCGCTGAAGGTAGGCTGTTCCACGGTATCTTTCACGGAGCCGCTGAAAACTCCGCCATTTTGAGCAGGACCAAAATTGACGTGGTTCAGGATGTTGAAGGCTTCCGCACGGAACTGGAGCCGCCCCGAATCGCCGAGGAACGGCAGCGCGGTGTCTTTGTTTAGTGAAAAGTCCCAATTCACCAGACCCGGTTCAGTCAGGGTATTTCTGCTTACATCTCCGATGGTCCCCACCGGCTGCAGGGTAAACATGTTTGGGTTGAACCATTGTTGTACCGAATGCGTGATCACTGTCTTGCGGTTGTAGACAACGGGGTTGTAAGGGATACAGCCGGACGCATTAGCAGGACAAGTCGTGAGGCCGGCAGCGACTGCAGCCGCTGTGACAGCGCCAATATTTGCGCTGGTGACATAGCTGGGCCGCTCCAACCCACCGTTGGTTCCGGTAAGGCCGGTCTGTTGCCGGTCGGTCGAGAGAGTAGGCGAAAACGGCATGCCGGTCTGGAAGCTGATGATGCTTCCCGTCCACCATCCATTGCCCAACTTGGTAAAGAAGTTCTTCTCACCCGCATTCGGGAGGTGATACAGCAGATTCACCTTCAGATTGTGCCTTACGTCAAAGTTTGCAGGGCCCCACTCCAACTTTGGATTGAATGGGTTCTCAACCTGGTTCGTCGTGCTGCCACTCGTATCAGAGTTTGAAATTCCTTCGGTATCGTCCAGCAACTTGCTATAGGTATAGGCAACCTGATACTGCAGTCCGTGACTCAAGTGTTTTGTCAAATTGATCTGCAGTGCGTTGTACCAAGATACGCCGGCTGTACCAAAGAGAGAGAAGTTTGAAAAGAACGGGTTGAGCCTTGGAGCCTTCGCATTTGCCCAAACCGGATTCGCGCCGGGAACGACAACCGTAATCCCCGTGCATCCTTGCGGTACGAATGTGTTCTGCGTGGGGCAAAAGGGATTTGCTTCGCTGACAGGCTGCCACAGGTTCAACCCACGCGATCCGGCATAGGCTACGTTCAAGATCATGTCGCCTGGAAGTTGCCGCTCGATCGCCAAATTGTAGTCAAATATATGCGGTGAGCTGTAGTTTCGATTTATGCTCGTGGGTGCCGTTCCTTGAAGAGTGCCCGTGCTCGCTGGTATCGGAAACGGAAGTTCGAGAGTTGCCGGGCCGCCCGAGGTAGGAGTGACCACATAACTGGTGGCATACGGCGGTGTTCCCAACCCTGCAAGTCCAAATACACCGCCAATGTTGGCTAGATCGTAAAGCAGTGCAGCGCCACCTTTCACCGAAGTCTTGCCATCGCCCATGACATCCCAGGCAAATCCGATTCGCGGACTCACATTACGATGTGTCGGATTTCCGACGATCGGGCCGAGCGATACGGTGTCGCTATAGGGCGGGTCCAGGAAATAAGACTGACGACCATTCTTCTCGGTGGGCTGCGTACCGAATTCGTAGCGCAAACCTAGATTCAATGTCAGGCGATTCAAAATACGGTAGTCGTCCTGTGCGTAAAATCCTATCGTCGCAAACAACATGTCTTTGAGGCTGTTATAGGACGGACTATAAGTTGTGTAATTCCTATACTGACCCAACAGAAAGGATTGGAGTGAGGCGAAAGCCACACTACCTTTTTGTCCCACGCCGAGATTGGCATACTGGTCGTAGTGGTTGATCAGCGTCCCCAACTTGATTCCGTGCTTACCTTTGGTCCAGAAGACGTCATCGCCAAAACTGAAGATGTCTTGCGTGTTGGCTATCGCCGCAGCTGATGAACCGCTGAAGTTCGCGATACCACTGACGTTGAAAGGGCAGATCGTTTGACCTGTAATGCACGAGTAGAGAGGGCCGGTTAACCCAGCGTTCGAAGGGTTGGAAGCCGATGGCGTCTGGTCGAGAATGTTGGAACGGCTGTAAGAAAAACGGGCTGAATTGAGCAATGACGGGGAGAAGATATGGTTTTCAGCGAGTGTTACATATTGCTGCTTTTCGACAAGACCAAAATCAAATATTGGATACAACTTGGGGTAGGTTTCGTTTGTGTTGTCAAAGGTGTAGCGGCCGAAGATTGTATCGTTGCTCGAGATTTTATGATCGATTCGTCCTTGCGCATAATCTTCATGAGTTCTAGCAATACTGAGATAAGTAAACTGATTGCCAGGCTGTACGTTGGGGAGCGGCCAAAGGGCTACGATCGCCTGTATCGATGGAGTCACATTCTCCGTTTGGCCAGGCTTTAGCGCCGAGTCGCAAGAGTTGGTTACAGTCTGGACGCCGCCCACAACCGGAGTATGGCACGCTGCAGGAAGCGTAGGAGTTACACCCACATTAGGAGGATTGCCCGACACTTCTCTGAACCCCTCATAAGTAGCAAAGAAAAATGTTTTGTCCTTTACTATTGGGCCACCCAGTGCTCCGCCAAACTGGTTTCGCTGGAATGGGGCGGTACGACGGCCTCCGCCGGGCACCGTTGTCGGCAAGGAGTACAGAACATCGAAGTAGTTACGGGCGTTCAGAGCGCTGTTTCGTAGATATTCGAAGACGTCGCCGTGAAACTGATTTGTTCCGCTCTTCGTAACGATCGTTGTCTGGCTACCCATGACGAGTCCGTATTCCGCGCTGAAGGAATTTGTCATGACCTTGTACTCGCTAATGCCATCCAGCCCAAGCGAGAGACCTGCGATTGATGAGGCACTGGCGGCCTGAATGTTTCCCATGATCGCTCCGTCGAGCGTATACATATTCGATCGGAGTGGAGCGCCGTTACTGCTGTAGAACTCGCCGAAAAGGCCATTAACGCCGGGCTGATTGCCCTGAAACTGCGTGACCCCCGTTTGCAACAATGTCAGGTCGACGAAGTTCCTCCCATTGAGTGGAAGATCGGAGATCTGGTTACTGTCCACAATGTGGCCCAGCGAACTGGTCGTCGTATCGACCCGGGCTGATTCTGCTGTGACAACTACCTGCTGCTCTACTCCGCCAATTTCCATGGTGAAGTTCACTACTGCTTCTTGCGCAACATCGAGCGTCAGATCTTTCTGAGTCTCGGTTTTGAAGCCAGCCGTCTCCACCTTCACGTTGTAACGGCCGGTTGGAAGTGCTGGGAAGCGGAAGGCCCCCACGTCACTCGTTTTCGCGACCCGCTGAAAATTCGACTCGGTATTGACGACCGTGACACTCGCGTTAGAGATCAACAGGCCACCGGAGTCTTTTACGACTCCAGAAATCGTTCCAGTCGGTATGACCTGTGCGAACACCGGAGAGGCAGTGAGAAGCAAAATCGCCATGATCCAGATCGTTCCGAATTTTTTCTTGCTGCTCAAGAGCAGGTTCATCGTTTTTCTCCTCTTCACGGTCAATGCTGTACGCCACTCGTCAGAGCTCATTACGACTCAGAAATCGACTCTGCACCTCAAAACTTGCCCTCAAGCCGAACAACCCCCACAATCTAGGGATAAGCAACCAAACTCGCCATTGCAGTCTTGGTTCTGACTATCATTTTGAGAGCGGGCTAATCTTAGACCAATGACCATATCGTTTGTCAACAACAAAATGAGACGAGTCAACGACCCTTCCGCCAGGTTTGGTGACCCTTTGCGGCAGAAGCCCTTATATGAAGGGAACATCGTTCATGTCTATCATGGTTCACAGTCTTCCCCTCATTCGCTGTCCGCCCACTTATTACACATATAAAGTGATTTGTACTCCGGCGATCTTTCCTCGAAGAAATCTGACCGAAACAAAATTTGCTGAGAAATGAACCCCATCGACAGTAGTTTCTTCTCGCTATTCGCGCCAAAGTCTCATAATGCTGTTGTGAGTGTTTTGGCAATTGGTCTAATATTGGGCCTTCTTCTTTTATTCGAGAAGAATGGTGAATGTTTTGACGAAGGGATTTTTTGCTTTGGGGAGGGCTATCGGGTTTTTTGTCTTCAACTCAAGTCTTTCAATCCGTTCTTTCGTCTTCCGTAGAACGAGCAACTCTTTCACGTCTAACCGACCTTTCAGTTTTCAGTTAGTTTTGCGCCCAGAGGGGCGAAGGAACAGATGAGAATACGAACGACTATCGATGTGGGTGCGCTGATTGAGAACAGTCGGCTGGGTTGGTTTCACGTAGCGATACTTCTTAACACCTGCATGGTTATGTTTATTGAAGGCTACGACATGCAGGTGACTTCGTATGCGGCTCCGGCAATTATCAAAGCGTGGCATCTGACCAATGCCTACTTCGGACCCGTCTTTGGATTTGGATTGTTCGGCTACATGCTAGGGGGAACCGCTCTCGGCCACCTGGGCGATCGTTTCGGACGTAAGAAAATCATCGTCGGAGGTTCTGCACTTTTTGGCGTCTTTACGTTCGCAGCGGCTTACGCTACCTCATTAACGGGGTTACTGGTCTTACGATTTTTAGCTGGCGTGGGCATAGGTGCTTCTATTCCCGCTGCGATTGCTCTGACTGTTGAGTATGCTCCAGCGCACCTTAAGGCTCGCATCATTAGCCTCTTATTTCTTGGCTATACGTTGGGCGGGACCCTCGGTGGCTTTATTGCGGCAAAACTTATTCCGGCGTTTGGATGGCCCGCCGTGTTCAAGTTAGGCGGTATCGCTCCAATCGTTCTCGCTGCGTTTGTTGCGTTCGCGTTGCCGGAATCGGTGCGATTCCTTGCACTTCGACGAGATCAACCCGCTCAAGTGTTATCCATTCTTCAAAAGCTCGCCCCTGATTCGAAGCTTGACGATGGCGCGACCTTTGTTGTTGCCGAGGAGAGACATCAAGGCATTCCGATGAAACATCTGTTCACGGATGGACGAGCGTGGATGACGATCCTTCTTTGGATTGCGTTCGCTTCGAGTCTATTGGGGCACTACTTTTTGACAAGCTGGCTGCCGACAATCCTTGCCGGAGCTGCGGTCCCTCTTACATACGCCATAATTTCAGGCGCGCTGCTGCAGGGAGGAGGAGGGATCGGTGGTTTGCTAATATGCTGGCTCAGCGACAAGAAGAGCATGCTTTTCATCGCGATAGCTTTTTGTCTCGCCTCACCCTTAATCATTCTGATTCCAAGGCTGCGCGGCTCTTCCTTGCTACTGCTGGCGTTTTTAGTTGGATTCTTTTTGGTGGGTGGCCAGATCGGACTCAATTCAATCGCCGGAACAATTTATCCAACGGACATCCGCGCAACGGGCGCGGGCTGGGCTCTTGGAATAGGGAGGATCGGCTCAATTCTTGGGCCTGTACTCGGGGGAGTTCTGATATCGGCTCACCTTCCCCTTCGATTACTTTTCATTTATACCGCTCTTGTCGTTCTGGCCTGCGCGATCACGGTATCGATACTTTGGAAGATTACACAAACGCGCAGTTTTCCAAGTGAACAGATGAATTGAAGTGGGGGTCGAGACGAAGTAGCGGTGATGTCGCAGGTAAAGATACGTCTGGATCGGAGACACGATCGTCTAGACGACGTAGGCGATCCACCGTCCCATGGCGACGATTCCGAACCAAAGCAGGATGGAGGCAGTCCCTGCGACGCGTGCCGAGAAGGGGGCGACTGGGTCGTTGTCCCACTTGCCCACGCTTTGATAGGCCAGAAAATGGAAGACGGCTGCGTTGAGACCAGCCACCAGAATCAGCACCATCTTGATCTGGAAGGCCCAGTTGCCGTACATCTTGACTGACTCTGAGGAGAACATCAATACCCCGGTGACGACCTGCACGATGAAGCCAAACCAGGCCCAGGGCAAAAACCGCTTCGCCAGCTTGGTTACCGGCTCATCCCGAAAGGTGAGCCCCATCAGTCGCAGATCCAGAATCGACGTGCCTCCTACCAGAGAGATGATGCCGAAGATGTGCAGCGTCTCGATGATCGGAAACAGCCACAGAGACTCGCGAATCGCAGTGCCCATCGAGGTGTGGTCAAGCCAATGGCAAAAAGCAAGAAATGATCCCATCTTTCAATCCCCTCAAATAATCCACTTCTCGGAAAATAATCAGAACACAGGCTCTCGATCTTCAATTCGATCGAATGGTAGAGCGAGAGCCTATTTTCTTTATCGGCAGGTACTTTTATTTATCGGTAGGAACCTGGTCATGGCTGCTGTGTGCCCACAAAGAGCGCCCATCAGGAAGCAGAACTTTTACCAAATCCACCGCATGGGAGCCATTCTTGGCGGGATGAAAGAAAAATGTTACGTTGTCGCCCTGTTTTAGAGTGGCCCTTGTCCAACCCTCATCCTGCATAAGACGGATATGCCCGGCCTCAGCGACCCAGTTCTCGATTTTGCCGTGTTCGTCTTTCACGTCGAAAGACATCGTAGAGTGAGGATTGGCCAGTTCGTAATCAGTTACAGTTCCCTTCAGCGAGACTGTCGTTGTTTCATCGTATGCGGCATACCCGTGATGGGCCCAGGCAGAACTCGGGCTTGCGAGCCAAATGATGGATCCAACCAAGCAGGTTGATAGAAGCTTCTTCATGTCACTCTCCAGATCTCTAAATTAGCCGCCAGCCTGTCTCTGCGCCCGGCGTGAATAGAAATCTAGCAGCTTATGCAGTTGCCACATGTTAAGAAATATTTGGTTTTGTAAGCGTATGCCGCGCACCACTCAATGAGCAGAAGTTATAACGCCGGCAGAATCATCTCGACTTCGAGGCCTGTAGGAGTACGGTTTCGGCAACTCACGGTTCCACCACAAGCCTCAATGGAACTCTGAACAATCGCCAGGCCCAGACCAGTGCCACCAGTGTGTCGAGACCGGGCATATTCCACTCTGTAAAAGGGCGCAAACACCTGGCGGAGCTCTCCTTCAGGAATACCGGGGCCCTGATCTCGAACAAATACATGGACGCCACCATGATCTTGATGAGCAGAGATCTCGACGATTCCCGCCTCACCTGCATGCTGATGAGCATTCCGCAACAGATTGGCCAACGCTCGTCTCAAATGAGACTCGGAGACATGAACGTGAAGAGAGGACGGCACATTAACGATCATCTCTTTGTCGGAAAGTGCTTCTCGATCAATGAGCTTCCAGATCGTGGATGCGATCTCGACATCCTGCGCTTCCGGAGGGAGCTTTTGATTGCGCGCTCGCGAGTAGAAGAGCAAGTCTTGAATAAGCTCAGACATCTGCTCTACCTCTTCAGCAAGATCGTTGAAATAGGTATCACGGAGCCGGGCACCACTGCTTACCTCTTGAATCTTTTCGGAGCGACGCTCCTCGGAGGCGGTCCGCGATAGCTCTAACGCAATCTGTAGCCGCGAGACCGGCGAGCAAAGTTCATGCGCCGCATCACTGACGAAACGCTCCTGCTGGTGCATGAGACCGGCGATCTGGCGGGACATCAGCGCGACCGACTGGGTCAGCTGTCCGATCTCATCTTCTGTCACCATGGGCAATGAAACGTCAAAGTGCCCTTTCGCAATCTCGCGCGTTGCGGTGGTCAAGCGGGAGACCCGGCGCAACAACGCTCTTACGGCGGGGAGCCAGCAGAGGATCGTGAGTATAAGGGCTCCGCCAATCAATACGAGGTACGGCCAAAAGTTGAAGAAATACGAGTTAGTCCACAAGGACGAGAAACGCCAGACCAGGGTTCCATGCCCATACATGTCGTTCGCCATATAACGCATCAGGACATGAACACCAGCCCAATACACCTTTGAATCCGGATCCCGTTGCAGGAAAAAATTTCCGGCCAGATATTTGCGCTCAGGACGCTCATTGCTTTCGAACTTTGGAACATACGACAGCTTTGAAGTGACGTTGCTCGAAAACTGATGGACGCTTGCAGGAAACTCCATCGGCTCGCCTGCGATTTGCTTACCCTCATTGTCAAGTAGCGCAAACTGAAACGGCGTTCCCTGCGCTTCGCGATTCAAAATGCCATTCCAGGATTCAGAATCGTTCTCAAGTAAGTCGAGAGAGATCGATCGGGATGTGGAGAGAATTCGCTCCTGGACAGGCGCCTGCAGAAAATCTACAAGCCCCCGATGATAGGCCGTCTCCATCATCACGAGACCAAGAGCCAAAACGGCCGCGACATTAATAAGACCGAGTACGAGGGCGCGCGTTGCCAGAGACTTACCCATGGGCAACAGCTTCATTTGTGCCCCCGCATCATATATCCCGTGTTGCGAACAGTTACGATGAACTCCGGGTTCCGGGAATCGTCGCCCAACTTACGACGCAGCGAAGAGATATGAACGTCAACGGAGCGATCGAAGATATTCGGGAGCCGTGAAGAAGTCTCCATGAGCAGCTGATCGCGAGTTCTAACGCGTCCGGCGGAACGTGCGAGCGCCAGCACAAGGTCAAATTCGAAGCTTGTCAGGGAGAGTACTTCTCCCCGCAAGGTCGCCTGCCTGGAGCCACAGTGAATCTCCAGCTGCCCCACATGGATTGGCAGCTCGTTCTCCAGAAGTTGTTCTCTCTGGTAACGACGCGTCAGTGCACGCACGCGCGCCAGAATCTCGCGCGGCGAGACGGTCTTGGAGACATAATCATCTGCACCCATTTCGAGGCCAACGATACGGTCCGGCTCTTCGCCTCTCGCAGTCAGCATTAGCACAGGAACTTGACGCTCTGGGCCCAGTCTTCGCAACACTTCAATACCGTCGATGCCGGGAAGCATAAGATCAAGAATCAGGGCATCAAAGTGCCCTTCAGAGAGCTTACGAACCCCCTCTAGCCCGTCATGGGCAGCGTGTAATTCAAATCCGAAGGACCGCAAGTAGTCTTGAAGAAGGCGTACGAATTTTTTGTCATCATCGATGATTAGAATCTGTCGGGACCGCGCCTCGGGATCCCCATCAAAACTATTCGCGTTTCCTGCTTCACTACTTGCCATTGAACTCACATCCACAACGATATTGAAATGGCGTCGATCTCGAGCCACAAAAATTGACATCTGCAGAGCGTTCAACCATGTTACATCCAGCTCACTCTGCGCAACAGATGCTACGTGTTTCCACGGTTCAGTGTTTCCGGGCTGCGGCTCAGGTTTGTAAAGTTATGTAAAGGCAGTGGGAAAATCGGAAGAACCGCTCAACGCCTATCGCCTTCAACTCACTCGTAATGCTATGTTCGCAACAAATCACACTACTTTACATAGCTTAATATCTTCGCTGCTAGATTCGGTCTTATGCTCGTTGCTTCATCTCAGCAGTTAAAGACGTTGTCTCAAACTCTTTCCAGCAAGACGACACAACACGTTTCAGGGATGTGCTACTCTTCGGATAAAGATTCTGGGTGCCCGCGAGGGCATAAAAGGGAAGCCGGTGTAAGTCCGGCATGGTCCCGCCACTGTAATCAGGAAAAGACTCTTCACTACGCCACTCGAGATGTTATCGGGGAAGGCGAAGAGTCAGGAGCAGCTCAAGATGCGCTTCGCCTGTAAATCAGGAGACCTACCCAGGATTAGTTTGTGATTCTACCCCGCGTGGAAACGGGGGCGATCGCTCATTCTTCCTGAGCCTTTTGCCTCGTTCGCCGCCATTTCTTGAGGTCGTATGTGCTCTGTTCGAAAGTTCCCTCTCTGCTGCTGCCGTCAGGACGGCTCTCAGTACTTCTCGCCGTTCGCATTTCTTTTCCTCTCAACATCGTCCGTGCATGCAGCGATCGGCGGCAGCATCTCCGGCGCAGTCACGGACAAGAGCGGCGCGGTCGTCGCCGGAGCAACACTCAAGCTGGTCAACACCGCCCAGCAGACTACCTATCAAGCCAGTCTCCGACAAGCAGGGCCTCTACACCTTCCCCAACCTTCCCGTCGGCCACTACGATCTCACCATCACCGCAACCGGATTCAGCCCGCAGCGAAAGAGCGGACCTGACGGTCGACACCGACTCCGCCCTCCGCGTCGACGTCGCCCTCGAAATCGGCACACGATCCGACACCGTAACCGTCACCAGCCGACGCCGGCGTCCAGGTCGAAACCGCCGCAACTCACCTCGGCGAAGTCGTCTCCGCCGGCCAGATGACCGCTCTCCCCCTCAACGGCCGCAGCTACACCGATCTGCTCGCCATCCAGCCCGGCGTCGCTCCCGTCTCCACCCTCCTGCCCAGCTCCGTCATCATGGCCGGCGTCACCGGCGGCATCGACCCCTCCGGCGACGCCAACCCCGGCAACCTCTCCATCAACGGCCAGCGCGAATCCTCCAACGGCTTCATGGTCAACGGAATCGACGTGCAGGAGCACATGAACGGCGGCACCTCCATCATTCCCAACCTCGACTCCATCGAAGAGTTCCGCGTCCTCACCACCAACTTCGATCCCGAGTACGGCAACTACAACGGCGGCATCATCACCGTCGTCAGCAAATCCGGCACCGGCCACTTCCACGGCAACGCCTTCGAGTTCTTCCGCAACACCAACCTCGACGCCAGGGGCTACTTCGATCAGACCCGCGCCGCCTTCAACCAGAACCAGTTCGGCGGCGCAATCGGCGGCCCCATCAAGCGCGACAAGATCTTCTTCTTCACCGACTATCAGGGAACCCGCACCACCCAGGGCGTCTCCACCGGCAACATCTCCGTCCCCACCGTCGCCCAGCGCAACGGCAACTTCGACGACCTCACCGGCTCAGTCAGCGGCCCCTACCTCGCCTCACTGCTCACGCAAAAACTCGGCCGCACCGTCACCTCCGGCGAACCCTACACCAGCGTCTTTCCCGACGGCAACATCCCGCAAGCCGCATGGTCCGCCCCGGCAAAAAATCTCCTCCAATACATCCCCTCTCCCAACGTCGGCGCAGAATCAATTCTCCACCGTCCGCCTTCTCGCAGACCGTCCGCGACGATAAGGGCTCCGTCCGCATCGACGGCAACAGCCGCCTCGGCCAGCTCTCCGCCTACTACTTCATCGACGACTACACCCTCGACAATCCCTACCCCGGCTCCGTCGCCGGCGCCAGCATCCCCGGCTTCGACGCGCTCTTCATCGGCCGCGCCCAACTCCTCTCCTTCGGCGACACCAAGGTCATCGGCGCAAACACCGTCAACGAGCTTCACCTCGGCTATCTCCGCAACGCCAACATCATCGGCCAGCCAAAAGGCGGCCTCGGCGTCAGCCTCGCCTCGCAGGGCTTCGCCGGCCCCGCCAACGGCGGCATCTTCGTCCAGGCCCCGCAGTTCGAAGGCGTCGAGAACATCACCTTCCCCACCTTCGTCATGGGCGTTCCCATCACCAACGTAACCCAGATCAACAACACCTTCTACCTCAGCGACGGCCTCTCCCGCTCCATCGGCTCGCACACCCTCAAATTCGGCGGCCAGTTCCACATCGACCAGGTCAACGAGCATCCCAACGCCACCTTCAACGGCACCTTCAACATCAACGGCACCGAGACCGGCGACCCCTACGCCGACTTCCTGATCGGCACCCCCAGCAACTTCACCCAATCCTCCGGCCAGCCCTTCTACCTGCGCAACCGCTACCTCGGCCTCTACGTCCAGGACAGCTGGCGCGCCCGCAGCGACCTCACCATCAACGCCGGCCTGCGCTGGGACGTCATCGCGCCCTGGTGGGAAAAATACAACCAGCTCCAGACCTACATCGCCGGCGCACAGTCCACCCTCTACCCCGGCGCGCCTCCAGGGCTTCGTCGTCGCCGGCGATCCCGGCATCCCCAGCACCATCGCCCCCACCAGCTACAAAAACTTCGCCCCGCGCATCGGCTTCGCCTACTCGCCAAAGTTCGATCAGGGCTTCTGGAGCAAGATCTTCGGAGCCAGCGGCCAGAGCAGCATCCGCGCCAGCTACGGCCTCTTCTACACCGCCTTCCCCGGCCTCTCCGCAGGCATCATGTACGCCGTTCCGCCCTTCGGCTTCAACTACCTCAGCCCCGGCCCGCCACTGCTCGCAACGCCCTTCATCACCGCCGCCACCGGCGTCAACAACGGCCAGCGCTTCCCCTTCCCCTTCCCGTCGCACAACGTCTCCGCGTCCAATCCCGACACCTCCGTCAACTGGGCCAACTTCACTCCCATCGCCGCAGACCCCTTCTTCTACTACCGCAACCGCGTCCCCTACATCAGCAACTACATGTTCTCCCTCCAGCGCCAGCTCACCAGCCACACGCTGCTGACCGTCAGCTACGTCGGCAATCAGGGACACCACATCCTCGCCCTCGTCTCCGCCAACCCCGGCAATCCCGCGCTCTGCCTCAGCCTCCCCGGCTGCGGCCCCTTCGGCGAAGACTCCACCTACACCAACAGCCGCCGGACAAACCGTGCAGGGAACTCGCGTCGGCCAGGGCCCCAACTACGGCGAAAACACCGCCGACAAATCCATCGCCAACTCCAACTACAACGCCCTCGAAACCACCCTCCGCTACCAGCACCACGGCTCGCAGATCCTGCTCAGCTACACCTACGCCAAGTCGATCGATCAGGGCTCCAGCCTCGGCGAGCAACTCAACCCCATCGATCCCCGCCAGAGCCGCACCATCTCCGCCTGGGATCTCAAGCACGACTTCGTCGCCAGCTACACCTGGGCCCTCCCCATCGCCACTCTCTTCCGCAAGAGCAATCGCCTCACCGAAGAGTGGAGCCTCTCCGGCACCACCCGCTTCGCCACCGGCTTCCCCGTCACGCTCTTCGACAACTCCGACAACTCCCTCCTCGGCACTCTCGGCAACGGCGCCAACAACTATCTCCTCGACACCCCGCAGTACCTCCCCGGCCCGCTCAAGATCAACACCAACGGCCGCAACGGCCGCCCCGCCTTCAACACCGCTCTCTTCCCCGAAGAGAACCTCGGCCAACTCGGCAACGCCAAGCGCCGCATCTTCTACGGCCCCGGCATCAACAACTTCGACATGACCCTCCAGAAAGGTCTCCGCTTCGCCGACGCCAAAGTCCCTCGAGTTCCGCCTCGAAGCCTTCAACACCTTCAACCACACTCAGTTCTACGGTCCCGCCTCGGTCGACGGTCAGGTCGAAGACACCCAGAACTTCGGCAAGATCGTCAGCGCCGCAGCCCCGCGCCTCGTGCAGCTTGCAGCTAAATTTTCATTCTAAGAATTTAAACGATCGCCCTTCATCGGAGGAGTAGAACAATAGCCCAAGTCACCCCTTCTCCTATCGTCGGATTCCCTTGAGGGATCACAGCTGAAAGTCAATGAACCTGTAGCACTAAAGTCCACCTATATGGAGATACCTTATGCGACTACGAATATTTTCCTTCATCGTTTTTCCTGTCTTTCTCTTGTCCGCTGTTGCTATTCGAGCTAAAGCCACGCAGGAAACTGCTCAATCAACCACAAAGCCAGCAGCGACAAACAAAACAGCATCAGCTGCAACGAGCAAGAACCCGGCAAACCTTGCGCAGTTAATGCGCGGGACGCTGTTTCTCGACGCCAATGTAATCTATGCGGCACAGGGAAAGAATCCGGCGGACGTGCCCCCTGCCAAGGATCCTTATGGCGTGACGAATCCTTTAGAAGGGGCATACGGCAAGTGGGAAGCTGTCGAAAACAGCTCCCTGGCCATAGTTGAAACAGCCGACCTGCTGTCTGTTCCTGGGCGTTCCTGTTCCAATGGCAGGCCAGTTCCCACGAATCCGGATTGGGAGAAATTGGTACAAGGGCTTCGTGAGGCAGGCATGAAATCCTATCAAGCTGCTCAGTCAAAGAACCAGGACAAGATCTCTGATGCGACCGATGTACTTACAACAGCATGCAGTAACTGCCATGTGAAATATCGCGATAAAGATAAGCTCGAAGATCGTTGCCGCTAGCTGCCCATCGGCTTAGCTTAAAGCCGAGGAAGAGATATGCCAAGGATTTGCAGCTGGTGTAATTTTTTCAGAAGAGCTTGTTGCCAGGGAACCGACGGTGCAATATTCCATCCAGGCCTAACGAACGTCCAGCTGAGGAAAGAACGAATATTATCTGGAGAAAAATAAAGATCCGATTGATACCAAGTTGCGGGCCGCCATTTGCGACGGCGATAGAAAGAAGAATATTGAGATTGTGAAATGCTCCAAAAGACGCAGAGATTCGTACGAGACATCCGAGAATGAGAGAGATCCCAATTGCCAGCTCGCCAAACGCAACCAGATTGCTGAAAAAATGTGCGTGGGGGACGACGAAGCCGAGAATAAAAGCTCGATGCCAGCCAAACGGGTCTTTTACCACGGTCTTTACCAATTCGTCAGCGAGAACGTGGCCTTTCACAAAACTGCCCGTCACCTTTGGTATGGCAGCAGTCAAGAAATGATAGCCAACGGCAATCCGAAGAAGCGCGAGATAGCCTAGATATGTGTTTTGCTTGAAGCTTGTGGTTAGAGACATAGCTCCCCTGTTCGTATGATTTGTTCGCTACTTGATTTACGATTTCGAGTTTCTCTAATCGATCTAAGGAATAAAGCGAATAAGTCTTACTTCGAATTCTGCCTCGTCTGCAAGAGTCGATGTCTAATCGATTCCTCCACTGCTTTCCGCCGAGACATTCCTAACGTCCGCCTGCGTTTGTGGGTATAACGCCACTGTCGTAAACGATCTTGCCGCCAATGATCGTGAGCACAGAGGTAATGCGCTTAATGGCGTCATCAGGAACGCGATCCGGATCGAGGAAGTCATCACTCAACACGACCAGGTCGGCGAGTTTTCCTGCTTCAAGAGATCCCAGCTTATCGTCGTCTTTCGTAAACCAAGGCTGGCTGGCCGTGTACATGCGTAACGCCTGGGTTCGTGTCAGAGTTTGCCCGGGTGCCACGAGTTGGCCTGCATTATTTCTTCCGGTAACCATGTAGGACATGTGTGGCCAGGGGTTCAGCGGTGCGAGGGTGCCGCCGTCGCTGCCGTAACCCACATGAATACCGCTTTCTACCAGCATGCGGAACGGTGGTATGTCTTTGGGGGAGTTGCGTGGAGGCGTACTCGCGGTATATCGGGCACCAGCAGCGCTGACACCGACACCGATTACCTGTAGCCGATGCAGCGTCTCCGCATCAATACCGGGAACGTGGGCCAAGCACCAGCGAAGAGATTCAAGTTGTACGGTTTTATTGATTTTTTCCCATACGTCAGTGAACTCTTTTTCATCCGCGATTCCCATGGCGTGCTCATCGTAGGACCAGCCATTTTCTGCAACCAGCTGAGCAGCCGCTTCGTAGATCTGTGGCGATGTCTTCGGCGTAAAAGGAAATGGTCCACTATAGATCCGCTCGCCTACTCCGGATACCTTTATCCAATCGTCTCCGAAATCATGAAACTGATTGTTGATCCTTGCCTTCAAAAAGGGAAGGTCCGGATTCAAATCCTGCATGTAGAAAAATATTCGCAACCTCATCAACATCTTGTTCTCTCGTGCGATCGCAAGAAATTGATCGTAGCCGGTGAAAGGATTTACGAAGTTTGTTTTGTTTCCGATCTCGGCCAATCCCTGAGCCCCTGCGGTATCTGCAGGCCACGGTCCGCCTTTATCATCGGACATCGTAAGACCCACGCTCGCGGCATAGGCCATCACGTCGATTGCACCACGCTTCTGATCTGCAACCGTCCAGACTGACGCCAGTGCGTTATAGGCAGCGACTGTGGGCGCGCTCGCGTTGATACCTCCGTCGGCGCCAACTTTAACTCCTTTTTTTTCGAAGAAGGCTCTGCCTTTGCTGTTGGTCACAGCTGGTCCGTCAAAGCCAGTCTGAATATAGATGGGGAAGTCCGGTGCAGCAGAATCTAATTCCGCCATCGTCGGCATGCGCTTTTCGGCAAATTGTTCCGGGCTCCATCCGCCAATCGCCGTAATCCAGCTCTCCGGAGGTAGAGTGGCGGCCTTCTTATGGATAAGCTGCTGCACCTCTGCGATGGAGGCCGCGATCTCGATTCGAGCGTCATGACCGGGGTGCGAGGAAGCCACCACGATATGGTTGTGGCCGTCGATAAGTCCCGGGATTACTCTACGACCCTTTAAATCCACCAAATGAGCACATCCACTGTGCTTCGGAATCCCTGGTGCAATCCCTATTGCTGTAATGCGGTCACCTTCGATGGTGATCGAGGAAGCGATCGTATTGCGTTGGTCCATCGTGGCGATCTTGCCGTTGTACAGAATCGTCTTGCGGCAGTCCTGAGCACGCGCTGGCACCTGAGCTGCGGCGGCCACAAACGCAGCAATGATTACTAACGGCATGGCTGAGAATCTCGTCACAATATCTCTATCCTGTGGAACAGACATGCTAACCATGCATCTAATCAAGATCTGCTCTTGTCACTTGAGGTTCAGTCTCGCTTGCTTCCTACAGCCCATGAAGCGTGCCTAATTTCCGCAACCGCGGCAACAGCAAAAGTGCATTCCCATTTTTGATTCCTTCAAGCTCCTGAGAATCAAATGCTTTCGATGCGGTTAGCCCGGCGGTGTTTTCGATTGAGGGGCGATATGGGTAGTCGGTTCCAAACAGAATTTGTGACGTGGGCACAACGTGCTTCAGGGCAGTCATCGGTACGGGGTTAAATGTTTGGGCCGTATCGTAATAAAACTTTGCTACCTCTGCCTGAAAGTCGTGCTCCTGCCGCTCTGTCCCTCCATGACCCGAACGAGGAACCCGGTTGACAAAGCGACCAATCAGATACGGCATCGTGCCGCCACCATGGGAAAAGATCATGCGAATATTCGGGTAAAGTTTAGCCGCTCCGCTATACACCATTCGCACAATTGCGCGAGTCGTATCCGTTCCATATTCAATCTCTGCGGAAGATATGCCAGGCAACAGGTTTGCGCAACACGCGTTGGTGGTGGGGTGTGTAAACACCACTGCCTGTCTCCGGTTTAGCTCTTCAAAGACAGGCGCGAAAAATGGATCGCCTAACCATTTGTCATCGTAGCTGGTAAAGAGCATGATGCCATCTGCCTTGAGAACGTCAAGGGCGTACTCTATCTCGCGCAGGCTGCCGTCAATATCAGGTAGCGTCAACGTAGCAAAGCTGCCAAAGCGACCGGGATAGTCGGCAACCATCTTTGCTGCGTACTCGTTGCTGTCTCGCGCCAGGCGTCGTGCCTGATCGGGATCGCCAAACCACACACCTGGTGCAACGATTGAGTTCATAGCAGTAGCGACACCTGCTTGATCCATGTCGTCGATTGTCTTTTGCGGGGACCATCCAGCCAAGGCCGCTGGCGCGACCTTCTTTTGAGCAGTAATCTCCGCGTACGCCGTCGGTGAAAAATGGTGATGGACGTCAATCCAACCTGAATGCGTGCCCGGTACCGTTGGCGTTTGCTGAGCAGAAAGACTTTTGGGAACGAAAGAGCCAGCAGCAATCGCTGCAAGGCTGGATAAAAATTGTCGCCGTGGTACACGACCTAAGTTGAATAAGTCATCTTCGACGTCAAACCTTTTGTCCACGCTAATTACGCTCCCAAAAATTGAAGTTACACAGCAAGTAAGAATTCAAGAACGGGCTAATCTTAGACCCAGTTGGGTCGGTCACGCACCCTCTGATCGGCGACGATTTTTGACGGGTAGGGAGTGGGTCCGCCTCTAAGAAGAAGATTCAGACCAATAGCACCTGCGGCAAGAAGAGCAGGAATTGCTCCGGCGAAGAATATCTGTTGTGAAGACCATTCGCGAGAGATCATGATGCCACCTAGGATCGGACCTACTATCGAACCCACTCGACCGATTCCCAAGGCCCAGCCAACTCCTGTTGACCTGATGGAGGTGGGATAAAACGTTGCGGACAACGCGTTAAGTCCAGCTTGCGCTCCTTGCACTAAACAGCCTAGAAGGAATGTGACACTCATCATTAAGGGGAATGGCCCGATAAAAGCTAACGATCCGATCAGCAGCAGACATAGCGTAAATTCAGAGAGCAATACCGTAGAGCTTCCTAAGGCATTCATCACGCGACCCTGCAGAAGAGATCCTACGATGCCTCCAAGACTGAAGATCGACACCCCGAAGATTCCTGCTAATGCAGGCATGTGAGTCTGGCGCAATAGTGATGGCAACCAACTTATTATGAAATACAAGATCAGAAGGTTCATGAAAAAAGGAACCCACAGCAGAAGCGTTCCCAGGGCGCGTCCTTCAGTGAACAGGTGAACCACGGGAGCCCCCTTGAGCTGTGGTTCCTCCCTCGAAGAAGAAAGGTCGAGATCTCCTCGCTTGATATCAGGTGCAATATGAGAAAGAATCTCGTCGATAGCGCTCCGATCTGTGCCTTTCATGCTCAGGAACCGAATTGACTCCGGAAGAACTTTTACGAGAATGAGAGCGACAACCAGAGGCAATACCCCGCCTACGTAAAAGACCGATCTCCAACCCCAATGCGGCAGCATCAAGTAACTCACGAGGCCGCCGAATAGAGCGCCAAACGGCATACTGCAAAATAGCGTCGTGACAAGAACCTGCTGCATCCTCTTAGGAGCATATTCGGTTGTGAGCGCTACGACATTCGGTATCGCGCCCCCCAAGCCTAAACCGGTAAGGAAGCGAAAAACCACAAGCTGATTGAACGTTGTCGCACGAGCCGTAGCGATAGCAAAGGTTGCGAATGTAATGGTTGCAAGGACGATTGGCCACTTGCGGCCAACCCGATCTGCAAGTGGACCTGCGATCATAGACGACAACATTAAGCCTATGAGGGCAGCAGAGAACACCGGCCCAAAGGTATGGATTGGAAGATGGAGCGACACTGCCATCGAGGGTGCAAGAAAACCGATGCTTTGCGTATCGAAGCCATCCAGAACAAGCACAAGCCCACAAAGCAATACGGTCATGGCCTGAAAGCGACTTAGCGGTCGCTGGTCGATTATTTCGCCTATCCTTCGAGTGTGATCTGCGGTCGCCATTTTCTCAGATCCTTTCATTGATCCTTGCAATCTCCATGAGGTTGGCAATCGCCATTTGATAACGCCAGTTCGTTGTACGAGTGACTTTACTGAATCCAGACCGTCTTCGCATTCACAAACTCACGAATCCCGTGAAGTGCGAGTTCGCGGCCATACCCTGACATCTTGACGCCCCCAAATGGAAGCCGCGGATCGGATGCAACCATGCTGTTGATGAAGACCATCCCAGCCTCCAATTCGTTGACGAACCTATTCTGCTCCGCCATATCCTTGGTCCAGGCACTCGCTCCGAGTCCAAATCGCGTGTCGTTTGCGATCTGGATAGCGTGATCAATATTCTCTGCTCGGAAGAGCGAAGCGACGGGGCCAAAAAACTCTTCGCAGTAGGCTGGAGAACTAACAGGGATGTCCGTCAGTACAGTTGGAGAGTAGAAGAAACCTGGCCCAGTTACCGATGCGCCTCCGGTAAGAACACGGCCTCCATCCTGGATCGTTTTGATTACATCAGCATGGAGGGTGCGAACGCTGTTCGCAGTCGCTAGAGGACCGATGTCGACCGCTGGATCGAACGGATCACCGATTTTCAAAGCCCGCATGGCAGTCACAAACCTGGTTTCGAACTCTTCCGCGATCTGATCCGAAACAATAAAACGCTTCGCGGCGATGCAGGACTGACCGTTATTCAAAACGCGAGCACGCACTCCCGCCGTAACTGCTGTGTCGAGGTCAGCTGTAGGCATAACAATAAATGGATCACTTCCGCCCAGTTCAAGAACCACTTTCTTGACATGCTTTGCGGCTCCAACTGCAACTTTGATCCCGGCACCTTCGCTCCCGGTAAGGGTAGCCGCAACAATGCGCGGATCGCTTAAGATGGTCTCGACTTGTTCGGTTCCAATGAGCAGACTCTGAAATACACCTTCTTCAAATCCAGCTTCAAGACAGATACGTTCGATCGCAAGAGCGCATTGAGGTACGTTCGATGCATGCTTGAGTAATCCGGTATTTCCCCCCATCAACGCAGGCGCAAGGAATCGAATCACCTGCCAGAAAGGATAGTTCCACGGCATGATAGCAAGCACAGGCCCGAGAGGTAGATAGCGAATAAAACTCTTAGTTGCATTCGTCTCAACAATCTCATCGGCTAAATACCGCTCAGCATGCTCCGCATAATATCGGCACACATAAGCGCATTTCTCAATTTCGTGAACTGACGAGGTGATGGGTTTTCCCATCTCCACTGTAATGAGTCGAGCAAGTATCGCTTTGTCCCGCTCGAGAATGTCCGAAAAAATCGACATGCGGCGAGCGCGTTCGGAAAAGGTCGTATGACGATATCGAGAGAATGCAGTTGCCGACAGAGCGAGCTTATCGTCCAGTTGCTCAGGGGTAAGTGGCTCAAATATCCGGAGGGTCTCCCCGTTGAACGGATTAATGGTTGCAATCGACGACATAATCAAACTCCCGAGTAACGGTGGCACTTGCTCGCTTCACATCCCTAAAGCAAGCCCCAACTCGATAAAATTCCGACGACGACGACTTTCGGTCTCAATACTTCTGCAAGGGTGACGCTTGGCGAGGGTGCGCAATCAAATTTGAAGTTAAACAAGTGCAATTACAGTGATAACTACTCATGGCTTGAACTTATACCTTTCATCACCAAACGATGTCAATTATCCGTTGGCAGGGAAACGCGTTTTCTCTGGCATCTCAGTGCGGTTGCTACATGTAAAATATTGATTTATTAGCTATAAATCTACAGGGAAAGCTCATATCGCCTTGATGGAATTAAGAAATTAATCTCGTGATTCCTGCTCTGAGCCAATCATTACCGTTTGTATTGGTCTAAAGTTATTACCTCATGATATAGTGCTTCGAGTGAGTTGAGTCTCATGTTTCGTGGTCCTGGCATCGAGCTTTTGCAAACCAATACGACCTGCTTGCAACTTGAACCACCAGGTACTCGAATTCGACGGGCCTCTGTCGCAGGAATGAAAAGTTCAGGAGGATGATGATGATGGGACATAATGGGTACTATTTTGCGGACCGTACGGGCTTGGTAGAGCCGAAATTAGATTTGATTCCAGCCGTAACGATTCCGAAAGAGGCGATCGACGAAGAAGTGGAGCGTTTGTCTAGCCTTCCCGCTCCTGCCAATGGAAGACGGGTTTCGAGAATCGCTAACCCGCTTACTGGAGTGGGCGAGGGTTTGGCTCCAGGGATCGACGTCTCCCTTTCCGTCTTAAAACCGGGCGAACGCACCGCGCCTATTCGGCACAATTCCTCGCAGGTAAATTTCTGCATCCGTGGAGCAGGCGAATCGACGGTTGACGGTAAGGCAATTCAGTTCGGCCAATACGACGTGTTCAACACTCCTTCCTGGGTGATCTACGAGCACCGTAACAACACAAACGATCTGCAGGTGCGACTGACATACAGCAACTCACCACTACTGGAAAAGATGAGAGTCCACGTCATCGAAGAGGAGCCCAAAGTAGGCGGAAAAAAGAAGACTTATGACGAACATTCTTCTGCCGAGAGCCCTTTCGGCACTTTTCCAATATCCGACGACGGCTCGTTCTTGATGCCGTACGAAAAGCTGATCAATCCGGATGTGGCCAAATATGCGCCACTATATTTCCCCTGGCCGCGAGTGAAGACCGAGCTGGATAAGTTGGCATCTCTTGGCCAGACCTACCGTGGACGTCGACTCTATCTGCTCTACAATCCGGCTACGGGTCGTACCAACGGCACTACGAGCAACTTCTTCGCCACGATGTGTATTCGTCCGAAGAACATCGTCGACAGACCGCACCGCCACACGGGAGCCGCTATTAATTATTATTTCGCCGGTAGCGGCTATAGCGTTGTGGAAGGAATCAAGTATCCATGGAAGGCAGGCGACCTGATGCTCTCAGCCCCAGGATGGGCCGTTCATAACCACGCCTCGCTTGAGGAAGATGTCTACGAACTTACCGTTCAGGATAGTCCGCTCAACATCTGGATGGGCTCTCTACTCTGGCAGGAAAGTCTCGACCAGCCCATTGAAGCGCTCGGCGCGTCAGAAGGCTTCACCACCAATCGCAAAGCCTGACGTTTCACCCGAGCCCGACTGGAAAGCCAGGCTCGGGAACAATCACTTTCCATGCACTAATTTGCTCGCTGATACCGCGCTACTTCAGTTCCAGCCAAGGAGTGAACCGCTTTCATGATGCCTTTGAACAAAACATTTCTTCGTGGTTCCTTTCCACCGCTGGTGACGCCTTTCCGAGACGGGAAGGTTGACTACAACAAGTTTGCGGAGTTGGCAGAGCGCCAGGTTCAGCAAGGCTCTCACGGTATCGTGGTGGCAGGCACGACGGGTGAGCCCAGCAGTCTCTCTGTGAACGAGCGTATAGAACTCCTTAAAGTTGCGGTATCGGTCATCGCAGGGAGAATTCAGGTCGTAGCCGCGACCGGATCACAATCTTTCGTCGAAACGTCACAGTTAACATTAGAAGCCGAGCGTGCCGGCGCCGATGCAGCTCTCGTGGTTACACCGTACTACATCAAACCTTCGCAAAAAGGACTGGTCGACTACTTTATCGCTCTGGGTAAACATAGCACGCTTCCTTTCATGATTTATCACATCCCTGGACGAGCCGCAGTTTCCATCAAGGCACAGAGCGTGATGAAGATTTCAGAACAGATCCCCCACTTGGTGGGACTCAAGCACGCCGATCAGAATCTTGAATTGCTTACCGAGTTGCTGGTAGGACTCGGTCCGGAGTTTCGTATCTTCTGCGGAGTCGAAGCCCTTAGCTTTCCAATGCTCGTCCTTGGAGGCAGCGGCCTGATGAATGCCGTCGGCAACCTGGCACCAGCGCGGGTGGCCGCTCTCTATGCGGCGGTACAGGAACGCGATTTCGAGCGCGCTCTCAAGATTCACGTAGAACTCTTTGAACTGAATCAGTCGATCTTCCTCGACACCAATCCGATACCACTCAAGTACATGATGTCACGGCTCGGCCTTCTGGACCGTCCGGAGTTGCGTCTTCCTCTTGCTTCTCTCGACGAGGCGAGCAAGGCCATACTGGACCCTGTCTTAATCCGAGCAGGGCTCATGGAAGAATCCTTTTTACCTACAACCTAAAGCACCGGAATTTACAGGAGAGAAGATGCCGGGCATTAAGCTTTCACTAGCCATCAGCAACTACGATCATGTCGCAGATCTGGTGAACGGCCGCGTTCGCGTGGAAGGCATTGATCTCGTACCGATGGAACTTCCCATTGAAGAGATCTTTTTTCGAATGTTCTCTTTTGCGGAATGGGACATCGCTGAGTTTTCCATGGCAAAATATGTATCTTTGATTGGGACTCGTACAGCTCCTTTTCATGCCATCCCTGTATTTCCCTCTCGCGTCTTCCGCCAGTCGGCCATTTATGTAGCTACAGACAGAGGTATTCGCAAGCCCGAAGATCTTGTCGGCCGGCGAATTGGAGTTCCGGAGTGGACGCAGACGGCAGGAATTTATGCTCGCGCATTTCTACAGCATCAGTGTGGCATTTCTCTCAAAGATATCCATTGGGTACAGGCGGGGGTAAATCAAGCCGGACGCACCGAAAAGGTGTCGCTATCACTTCCAGAAGGAGTGATGATTGAGCAGGTCAAAGACAGATCGCTCAACGAACTGCTTTTGGCTGGCGAGTTGGACGGCATCATTTCAGCGCGAGAACCCGCCGCCTTTATGGCCCACGACTCGCGAATCGCGCGGCTTTGGCCCGACTATCAACCGGTCGAGGAAAAGTACTATCAGGAGACCGGGGTGTTTCCTGTCATGCATGTCGTCGTTGTGAAGAATGAGACACTGCAGCGTCATCCCTGGATAGCAATGAACCTCTATCGCGCCTTCGACGAGGCAAAAGCAAATAGTCTGAAACGCGTCTCCAGTATTGTGAATTCTCCGATCGCCCTCCCCTGGCTCCGTCAGTCATATGGCCGTGCACAAGAAGTTTTAGGTGACAACTTCTGGCCCTATGGAATCGAAGCGAATCGTCCGACACTAGAAGCATTTTTACAATACTGTGGCGAACAGGGAGTTACTCAACGCGCAGTGTCGGTCGAAGAGCTATTTCCACGCGAAGTTACTCAAGCCTTTAAAGTTTGACGGCGGCCACGCTGGAAGAGGGACTATACCCACCACGCTTCTGTCGGCGGCTCTCGCAAAACGACCGCTTGTAACAAATCGACTGCGGATCTTAGTCCCTCATTGATGGAGACCAATGCATCTTCATGTTCAATACTCATTACATAGTCGTAGCCAGCAAGCCGGAGAGAAGAAACGATCGACTTCCATGCCAAGACATCGTGCCCCCAACCAACGCTACGAAACGTCCATGCTCTCTCGCGCATAGAGTCGTACCCTTTTGTGTCGAGTACTCCATTGCGATCAATAGCTCTTCGGTTAAGAAACACATCTTTTGCATGCACGTGAAAGATTGCGTCGCCAAGCGCGGAGATTGCGGTAGGAATATCGATTCCCTGCCACCACAGATGGCTCGGATCGAGGTTGATGCCCAAGGAAGATCCTGCAACTGCACGCAACCGCAGAAGCGTTTCGGGATTGTAAACCGAGAAGCCAGGGTGAGCTTCTAAGGCAACTTTAACCCCACAAGCGGTCGCAAATGCGGCCGCTTCTGTCCAGTATGGATAGAGCCGTTCCTCCCACTGCCAGTTGAGCGCCGCACCATATTCTGGTGGCCAGGCGGCAACAATCCAATTGGGAGTCCTATCTTCGGGCGCGCCTCCGGGGCATCCAGAGAACGTCACAACCACCGGAATCTCCAACAGCTCCGCAAGCCTCACCGTCTTACGGAAGATTGCGTCGTCGCGTTGTGCGATTTGGATCTGAGGATGGAGGGGATTGCCATGACAAGATAACGCGCTGATGCTGAGACCGTGATCCGATAACTTCTGACGGAAGAGAATCGCCTCGCCAGGATTCGACAACAGCGACTCAAGATCAACATGGGAAGATCCAGGCCAGCCTCCGGTTCCCAATTCCAGTGCGGTAATTTGCGGGAAGCCGGTGAGCTCCTTCAGCATTTCGTCGAGTGAAAGCTTCCCGAAGACCGGAGTAAAAAGACCTAACTTCATCGAAGTACCTCATCCTGAGTCCTAAAGGAACATGTGGGAGCTCGCCACTTCAGCGCATTTTCACTTTTATCTAACTAAACGAGTGCAGGTAGGTATAGTCAATCTTTGCAGATTCCATCTCAGGCTTAATGTATGGGCCCTCCTGTTCTGCAAAAACATGTTCGATTCCTAATACCTTTCCCTGCTTAAATATTGCCTTGTAGTCGATAAAACCAGCTCCTAATTCAGAGCCCTCCGGACGTGCGCCCGGTTCGGCGGGCATCGCTTTGAAATCTTTGATATGAAGCATACGGAACCTGCCAGGATAGTTCTTCATATACTCGACAGGGCTAGCCCCGGCGACTGTCATCCATCCACAGTCGATCTCAAATTTAACATTCGCAGGATCTGTCTCTGCTAAAAGAAGGTCATAGCCGCAGCTGCCATCAGGCATCTTCTCGAACTCGTAGTTATGATTGTGATAGGCGTACTGCAGTCCTGCAGCCTTGGCCTTCGTGCCGATGTCATTCATTTGAGCCGCTAACTTTTTGAATCCATCGAGACCCAACGGTGGCCGCGGTTTGGGTGCAGCGGCGGGAGTTGGTGCAGTTCCAACTGCAGGCCGGGGGCCTCCCATTGGAACCAGCGTCGAACTCGTTGCGTAGGTGGCTCCGAGTGCGTGCGCGTCGGCAAAGACTGGATCGAGATCAACGCCGCCCAACTGAAGGTGCGCACTTGGGCAGGATAACCCCGCGTCTTTGATCATCTTGCCAAACTCCTTCGCCGAGTACTTCCCAAAGCCCGCCGTCTCAACCTCTCGGTATCCGATGTCGTAAAGCTGCTTGAGTGCTCCTGACGTATCCGACTCTATGACGCCGCGAATTGTATAAAGCTGGATGCCAACCAGGAGACCCATTGGGTTGGCCCACATCGCGACGGGGCGAACTGCCGCGGCTACAATTCCAGCTAAACCTGCATAACCGGAGGTTTTAAGGAACTTCCTTCTGTTGAGTTCTGGCATTTTGGATACTCCTTCAGATTTTGTTTGTCCGTACGCATTTACAGCACATGCAGACTTCCCTCGTCAGGGACGTCGATTGAACTTTGAATGCGAACCTTCGCATCGTTGAACGTGAGAAGAAACACTATCAACACTAAAACTGACGCACCGGCAGAAAATAGCCAGATCGCATTCCAGTTGTAAGTAATGCTGCCTTGAACACCAGGGAGCGCGTAGTGACTGACAATTGCACCCGAAAGCCACGACCCCACCAGCATTCCAAGTCCGTACGTAATGAAGGTAATCAATCCCTGTGCGGAGGCACGAAGCGCCGCCGGCGCCTTGCGGTCGATGTAAATCTGTCCAGTTACGAAGAAGAAGTCGTAGCAGATGCCATGCAAAAGAATTCCTGCCCAAAGCATCCAAACTCGCGCGTCGACGTTTCCATAGGCAAAGCAGAGGTAACGGATGACCCACGCGAGCATTCCTGCAGCCAGCATGTATTTGACTCCCAGCCGACGGAAGAACCAGGGGATGAGGACCATGCAGAACAGCTCAGAGATTTGCCCACCAGTCATCTTGCCAGCGGCATTGCTAAGACCTACCTGATTCAGATAGAGATTGGTGAATGCATAGTAAAACTGGAGTGGAATACAGATAAAAAACGAAGCTGCCGCAAAGATCAACATTGATCGCTCACGAAGCAGGTTTAACGACTCACGCGGAAAGATGTGTTCGAGAGAAAATTTTTTTGCCTGCGCAAGCGGCGGCGTATCGGGAAGCGTGAAGCAGTAGAGACCCATTACCAAAGACGCGATTGCCGCAATTTGCATAGGTGATCGCGTCGTTTCTAAGCCCAACGTTCCAACAAGAAGGCCGGCAATAATCCATCCTCCGCTTCCTAAAACGCGCACAGATCCAAACTCTTCTTGTGGACTTTTCATCTGCCGGAATGCGAGCGAGTTTGTCAGGGCTAAGGTCGGCATAAAAGTAAGGCAGTAAAAAAGAATGATGGAGTAGAAGGGTAGGAAGCCAATTTGCATCGATGCGAGCAAGAGCAAAACCGCACCGGCCAGGTGCAGGAACGCCAGCACGATCTGCGTCTTGAACAATCGATCCGCGACGAGTCCAACGAAAAACGGCGCGATGATCGCACCGACAGCAGTCGTTCCGGCAGCCAGCCCGATCTGTTGGCCTGAGAAGTGCAGTGACGTCGCTAACCACGTTCCCAGCGTGACGTACCAAGCTCCCCATATGAAATATTCGAGGAACATCATAAAGCTCAGCCGAAGCCGTGTAGAAAAGTTCATGGAACTTGTTTCTCCTGTTGCTTCAATATGGAGATAACTCGTGGTCGCATTGTGAACAACTTCGACCGCAGGGTCTTCTTACTGCCGTAAATTCTGAGCCAACTAATCCTATGCCAATTTTCTTCGGTTATTTCTCTCATCTTCGGTCGAGCTCTTTCACGGTAGAGCAAAGGCAACGTAACTGGCTCCCTGGGGTCCCTTTTGATCTCGTGCCCCACTGGTTGCGATTACGACATATTGCTTCCCGTCGATCATGTAGGTCGCAGGTGTAGCGTTTCCCGCATAGGGAAGCACGCTCTCCCAGAGGAGCGCTCCGGTGTTGCTATCGAAGGCACGAATCTTTCTGTCGTAGATTGTGCCTGCGATGATAACTAAACCACCTGCCGTGACAATCGGACCTCCATAGTTCTCCGAACCAGTGTCTTTGATTCCAATGGCTACAAGCTCCGGATATTCGCCCAAAGGAATCTTCCACAAATACTTGCCGGTATTAAGATCGATGGCGTTCAGTGTTCCCCACGGAGGTACGACAGCTGGATACCCATCAGGGTCGAGAAACTTCTTGTATCCGGTGAAGCGATACCTGGCTACTACCTGAGGAGTTCCAGTGGACTCCGCCTCACGTTTTGAAGACGAGTCGGCTACCCCCGCGACGACGACTGGGAGATCACCCAGAAACCGGAGGATCGCACTTGTGTCGTTGTCCGTTAAGCCTTTGATGGCTGGCATTCTCCCTTTGCCGTCGTGGATGTTCTCAAGGATCTGTTTGTCGCCAAGCCGCGCTCGCACGCCAACCAACGCAGGATAATTCGATGGTGCCCCGAGCAAATCATCGCCATGGCAAAGCGCGCACTTCTCTTTGTACAGCCCAGCGCCAAGCACTTCGGAGTAGTTACCTGCCTTCGGAATCGCTGTAGTTGAAACGCTCGTTGAGCCATTAGAGTTTGCAGCGTCGTCACCTGTTTTTAAATACGCAAGCAGGGCCTGCAGGCGATCCCCTGTAACGCCAGGGAACGATGGCATACGCCCCTTGCCGTTATGAATCACTTCGGTAATAGCTGTATCGTTCAGAGGTGGTTTGACATCAACCAACGAAGGAAACGTCGGTGGTGAGCCTCGCCGATCCCCTCCGTGGCAGACGGCACATTGACTTTGATAGACGGTGACGCCCGCGCCGCCCGCTTTATTCTCAGTAAGGCCTCCCGTCCAGGCAACATCGTTGGAGTTGATATAAATCACTCCGATTCTCGGGTCGATGGCTGGACCGCCCCATTCGCCACCTCCGTCAAAGCCGGGAAAGACAACCGTCTGCTTGTCTACGCTGAACGGCACAAACTGGCCTTCGCTGCGAAACGTCTTGAACTCTTTCAACGCCCAGGAATGTGCCTCGGGCGTGCGAGTCGTCAGGATGTCTTCGGTGAGCCGTTGTCTCGCATAAGGCGTTGGAACAGATGAAACTGGCTGAGTTGCAGATGAGACTTCACCAGGCACAGTCGATGACGGAAAAGCGAGCTCTTCCACCGGAAAAAGCGGCTTCCCGGTCACACGATCAAAGACATAAAGAAATCCCTGCTTCGTCGGCTGAGCGATTGCATCGATTTGCTTACCGTCCCGATGCAGGGTGACCAGCGCGGGTGGCGAGGGAAAGTCGCGATCCCAAATGTCATGATGAACGCCCTGAAAGTGCCAGATGCGTTTCCCTGTGTTGGCATCCAACGCAAGCAGCGTGTTGGCGAAGAGATCGTTTCCAATGCGATCATAGCCGTAGAAATCAGTAACGGCAGACCCCGTAGGTACGTACACTATCCCTCGTTTTTGATCGAGTGCCATACCTGCCCAATTGTTGGCAGAACCAGTAACCTTCCAGGCATCTTTCGGCCATGTCTCGTAACCTGCTTCTCCTGGATACGGAATCGTATGAAAGGTCCAGCGCAAGGCTCCACTATGAACATCGAACGCTCGAATGTCGCCGTGGAGAGCGGGTTCTGTCTCTGGCGCTCTGAAGCCGACGATGATCATGTCTTTGTAGAGAACGCCCGGGGTCGTCAATGCCGCGAACTCTTTTGTGTAATCATCTGTCGCTAATCCCTTCCGCAGGTCGAGTACTCCCTTATCGGCAAATGACGGAATAAGCCTGCCTGTAGCTGGATCGAGTGCGTAAAGATTGGTCAGCGCACCCGCGAAGAGAATGCTCTGTCTGCCATCGGTCCAATAACTGAACCCACGCGTTGGCTGGCGGCCCGGGATGCCTGGATCAAACGTCCAGAGAGTTTTCCCGGTGCCTCCATCGAGTGCAATCACCTTCTGCGACGGAGTAAATGCAAAGAGGACTCTGCCTACGATAAGAGGATTCGTCTGAAGTCCCCCGTCTTCACCGGTGTTGAACGTCCATGCAACTTTCAGCTTCGACACGTTACTTCGGTCGATCTGATTTAGGGGGGAGTAGTGATCGCCTTCAGGCTGTCCGTTGTATGAGGTCCATCCCTGCGATTTTTCGCGGGCTGTTTGCGCGAATATGAACCGAAGGGGTAAAAAGGTGCTGACCAATACAGCTAATACTGCGAAGAAGACGGGGCCGCGCCCTCCCGACTCGTTGAGACGAAATTTTGCCGATCTGCGTGGCCGATTTTTCATCACTTCCGTCACTAGTTCGTGTACTTGATCAGTTGCATGAATCCGTAGTCCATGTGTAACTGCTGATGACAGTGCATCAGAGTGTCGCCCGGGTTGTCGGCGATGAAATCAACGGCTACGGTATCCAAAGGCATCACGTTCACGACGTCTTTCATCAATCCGCTCATAGAACGATTGCCGATTTTAGTCACTTCAAACGAGTGGCGGTGCAGATGCATTGGATGCTGATCTCCGCTTGCATTTCTGAAAAGCAGGCGGTACCGTTTGCCGCGTTTTACCTGTAGCGGTTTAATCTCAGGCCATGATTGTCCATTGATCGTCCAGGTGTCGAACTTCGATCCATTCAACGCGCCAGCATCTCGAAAGGTGAGAGTGAAAGTCTCTTCGGGTTCGGCAGCTTCAGACGTCAAAGCGAACTTCGAGTAGTCCCAGGTTTGCGGGGCAGGATCTTTCCAGACTGGTGCCCCTGCACTACCGGCATACTCGATCACAATCCCTAGCCCCATCTGGCGGCTCTGTTCGGACGTCGACCCCAAAACCCAAACTCCCGGGTTGTTCATTTCGACGATGGCATCTATCCGTTCTCCAACTGCAAGCGAAAGCGCGTCGACGGCCGTTGGGTTGGGAACTGGATTTCCATCTAAAGCAATGACGCGAAAACTATGGCCAGGCAAAGCCAAAACAGTATTTTCTGTTGCACTCGCATTCAGTAATCGAAAAAGAACATGCTGCCCTTCTTTGACTCGTACTGGCTCACCGCTTCCAAGCATACGACTGTTGATTGTTGCGTACTTATAACCAACATCGGAGCCCGAAGTCTGCGGTGCATTTTCAGATTGCTCACGGATGGTCATCACCATCGGCACATAGGACGGCTCCCAGTGATGAATTGCGAGGTTGAACTCCTGGTCGTAGCGTGCAGGATTACGCTTGCCTTCGACCAGCAAAAATCCGAACTGTCCTGTGTAACTTGCGACCGACAGATCTCCCATAGCCATGACATGCGTGTGATACCAACGCGTGCCGGCTGGACGCGGTGTGAACCGGTAACGAAAACTCGTTCCAGCTTTGATCAGCGTCCCACCCTCTTCAACTGCACCATCATTGAGTGTGTCCGTAGCCAGCCCGTGCCAGTGCACAATATCGTCGTGGGCGGAAGCGTTCATGACGTCGATAGTCACAGGCACACCCTCCTTCATCCGCATCAGAGGACCAGGAACCTGCCCGTTATATCCAACTGTCTTAATTTTGACGTTGTTTCCAATCTCCAAGGTGCAGGGCTCGATGCGAAGACTGTAGTCCGGCTTTGGCAGAGATGGCGGGAGAACTCCACGGGCAATCTTTTCCATAGCCATCGATGCAGACAGGACGCCTGCGCCTGCAAGGAAACCTCTACGATCCATACTGTTCCCCTGTGATTCGAGCGAGAACTGCGGTATCGGTACTGTTTAGCCTGAACATGCTTCTATGATGCTCCCTGTCGTCAAGCCCTCGCGAAACTATTTCGCAACTTTATGTTCGGACCCAGATCATACCGGTCCAAGTCGAGTTTCACTCTCGCTTGCGCGATGTGTTAGGCGGTTTCGTTCTGAAGCACGCCAAGCTGGAACAGGCGTTTGACTCCGGCCATCTCCAACCCCGCCAAGAAGAGATGAGAGCAACAGCGTGCGGGCGTATTGGAAGATGACGGCCATACCCGCGCGAAAAGCCCAGCAACGCATGAGGTGCCTTTTCGATGCGACCAAACGAGGGTCTGGCTTCGCCTGTTTCTACGACGACCAGTTGTTCTTGAAGTCAGTGTGAAGCGTCAGTCCCCCGTCGACATACAGAGTCTGCCCAGTGATGTAGGCTGCGTCATCGCTGGCCAGAAACGCGAAGACGCCAGCGATCTCTTCTGGCGATGCCGAACGGCCAAGAGGGATGTGGCTTTCCACCTTCTTTCGAATCTCGGGATCATCCTTCCACGAAGCATTAATCGGTGTAAGCGTCGCGCCGGGCGCAACCGCGTTCACGCGAATGCCGCGGTCCGAATATTCAAGCGCTAAAGTGCGCGTGAGATTTCCAAGACCGCCCTTGCTCACCGCGTAAGCCAGGAACTCCGGCTTGGGGACCATCTCGTGATTGGAAGAGTTGTTCAGAATAACTCCGGCGCCCTGCTCGACAAACAGCTTCAGCGCTTCTCGGCTGCAAAGAAACGCGCCACGGAGGTTGACCGCAAGCACCTGATCGAAGTCGGAAGTGGTAAACACATGCGAAGGGTTCTGACGATTGATCCCCGCATTGTTGATGAGAATGTCGCATCCACCCACAGCATCCTTCATGTGCTCGAAGCCTGCGATGACCTGCTTCTCATCGGTAATATCGACGCGCCTCCCAAAGGCGAGTCCCGGAAACAGATCTTCCAGAGAGTCGACCATTTGGTTGATCATCGAATCCGCCACCACATCCGTCAGCAGCACAGAAGCCCCTTCTTCAAGGAAGCGTTCCGCGATCGCTCGTCCGATTCCCTGCGTTGCGCCTGTAACGAAGACACGCTTTTTGCTGATACCATTCATGACGATCTTCCTTGCCGGTAGGGCGGGGCGAATCCCCCGATTGGGAGCGTGATCGCTATTTCAGTGCGTTGCAGCGGCAGCCTTATGAATGCGCAATTTTTTCTCTACGAGGGCCATCATCGCGGGAGCTGGTGCGTCGGCTTCCACCACCACATCCGCAATCAAATCAATATCCGTCACTTTATGTGCGGCAACGGACTCAAGCTTTTCATTCAGAACGCCCACAGCCACAGAACCTGCCGTCTGAATCAACGTTTTCTTCATCTCTGCATCGTCAGCATCAAACGCTCCGAGACCTTCGTTCACATGAATAGAGCACACGCCAAGTACGAGCAGATCAGGTCGCATCCCCGCAACCTCGCGCATAGCCTGGCCCCCAAGGGCAGCTCCAATCGCCTGATTGACGCTGCCGCCGATCAACAGCAGCCTGATCGCGGGCTTTCCCATGACACAGGCGGCAATCGCGGGATCATGCGTGGCAACGGTGAGGGGGAGATCGTGGGGCAACGCACGTGCAAAGGCCAGATTCGTAGAGCCGGCGTCGATGTAAACGAACTGCTTTGGTTTAAGCAGCGTCGCCAGCGTTCTTCCCAATGCCTCTTTACGGCTGTTCGATTCGCCCATGCGCACCGAGATCGGCGTCGAAGCCGGCGAGAGCACCAGCGCACCGCCGTAGACGCGCTGGCAGAGACCACGCGCAGCAAGCTCTCGCAGGTCACGACGGATAGTGTCTTCGGATGTCGAAAACTCTTCGGCCAAAGCGGTGGCGTTTACCTTACCATCTCTGCTGAGGCGATCCAAAATCCGTCTTCCTCGGTCCGCTGGAAGAGACGAATTCTTACCTAATTTACTAACATCGTGCAAAACCATGCATTGACCATGCAGCATCAGGCATGTATTGTCAAGATCAGCACAACAATTCGCGGCCTTGCAAAGAGGAAGGATGCAAAAAATGAACCTATGTAGCAGCCTGGCTCGGCTAACAGCTTTTTGCGCGGGAACGTTGGGTTTTCTGACCGCTACTCCGTTTTCAATCGCTCAGCCTGCGCGCCCGTGGATGGATGCGAGTCTTCCGCCCGAGACACGAGCCGAGATGGTTTTGAAGCAAATGACGCTGGATGAGAAACTCTCGCTGTTGCATGGCAATGGCATGGCGCATGCCTCTCAGTGGCAGATGCCCCTTACGCATCTGTCAAATGGCGGCGCAGGTTACACCGAAGGCGTCGAACGCCTTGGTATTCCGCCGCTATTCATCTCGGATGCGGGCTATGGCGTGCGAGACAGCGGAGCCAACGGACGCTATTCCACCGCGTTGCCCTCCTCCCTTGGGGCGACGTCGAGTTGGGACCCTCAAGCGGCCTGCAAATACGGCGCACTCATTGGTCGAGAGGTGCGCGCGCAAGGCATGAATATGACTCTTGGCGGTGGCGTGAACCTGACCCGCGAACCGCGAAATGGACGAACGTTCGAATACGCGGGCGAAGATCCCCTGCTTGCCGGAACGATGGTCGGCAATCTCATGAAATGTGAGCAGGCCGAACACGTCATCGGCGATATTAAGCACTACGCGATGAACGACCAGGAGACAGGCCGCAACATCGTCAACGTCATCATCTCCAAGCGAGCGATGCAGGAGAGCGATCTGCTCGCCTTTCATATCGGCATCGACATCGCGCATCCCGGGGCGGTCATGTGCTCCTACAACCGTATTAACGGCGATTACGGATGTGAGAATCCTTACTTGCTGCGTGACGTACTCAAAGGAGAGTGGGCCTTCAAAGGCTTCGTCATCTCCGACTGGGGAGGTGCGCACAGCACGGAAAAGGCCTCTGCCGCAGGGCTCGATCAGGAGCAGCCAATGGCCGACTTCTTCGGTCCAGCACTCAAACAGGCCGTCGAAGCCGGCAAGGTTCCAATAACCCAGATCGATGACCATGCACGCCGTGTGCTCTACGCCGAGTTTCTTTCTGGCATCGTGGACCATCCTATGGAGAAGAGCGTCGTAGATGTCCAGGCGGGGTTCGATATAGCCCAGGAACTCGAAGAAAAGAGCATCGTGCTCTTGAAGAACGAGAGGGCCATCCTTCCGCTCGACTCGGCGAACGTGCGTAGCATCGCCATTATCGGCGGCCATGCTGATGTTGGTATGCTCTCGGGCGGCGGCTCGGCCCAGGTGGACCCTCCCGGTGGAAACGCCATTATGCCTCCCGGCCAGGGCGCGACCCACTGGCAGGATCACATCTGGTTTCCAACTTCTCCGCTGAAGGCGCTGAGCGCAGCACTACCGAACGCAAAGGTCGAGTACAACTCTGGTAAGGATCTCGCCTCGGCAGCGGCGTTGGCGAAGTCGGCCGATGTGGCCATCGTCTTCGCCTATCAATGGCTGTCCGAAGGAATGGACCTTCCCTCCCTGGCTCTCGGCGACAATCAGAATGAGCTCATTCAACAAATAGCCGCAGCCAATCCGCATACCATCGTCGTTCTCGAATCAGGTACGGCTGTAACCATGCCGTGGCTCGATAAGGTCGCTGGCGTTGTTGAAGCCTGGTACGCAGGCAGCAGCGGGCATAAGGCTCTGGCCAATGTACTCGTGGGCAAGGTCAACCCAACAGGCAAGCTGGCGATGACTTTTCCGAAGAGCGACTCCGATCTGCCCCATCCTGTCATCCCACCTCTCCCCCTTGAAGACAAGGGTGCTGGTTCGGGAGCAGTAGACGATCGTGCCCATATGGAATCGAAGTATTCCATCACCTATGACGAAGCGGCTGAAGTTGGTTACAAGTGGTATGAAGCGCAGCACAAACAACCGCTATTCCCATTCGGATTTGGACTGTCTTACACCTCGTATGGCTACTCTGGTATGACCGTTGATTCGGATGCAAAGACAGTGCGATTCACCGTCAAGAATGTCGGAAAGCGTGAAGGTACTGAAATTGCAGAAGTATATGCAAGGCTTCCGCAAGGCTCAGACGAGTCTTTCAAACGCCTGGCTGCATGGAAGCGAATCACACTGGCTCCCGGAGAATCGCAGACTGTCACCGTTGCGCTTGATCCGCGAGTACTGCAGACCTTCGATGAAGCAAGCAACAGCTGGAAGCTCGCGCCAGGAGAATATGAAGTCCTCGTTGGACCATCCTCAGATAACACACCCCTGAAAAGCCACCTTCAGGTTCGCTAAACCAATCCGTAAGGGGGCTTGCGGCCATTGTCTAAGGCTTGTAGATGAGGCCGATGGCTGCACCGACGATGACCCACTGAATAAAGTACGCGGCGCCCTGGTAGAACGTGAGCGCGAGGCCGATGTTCAGGTTGACGTAGTTGTGAATGACGAAGGTGCAGACAGAGAAGATTCCGATGAGTGCGCCGAGCCCTATGCCGGAGACGATACTACCGCCCGCAGAGTACATCTTTGCATAGAGAACGGCGATGACCACGATACTGATCAGGATGGCAATCATGCCGTAGGGCATGACCTTCATCATGTCGTCATTGGAACGGTAAACGTTGGGGTACTTCATGAACTCTTTCTTCATGGATGGAAGAGCGGCGAACATGGCGAAGCCGTAGGCAAAGTAAGCAACGGTGGCTCCAAGAGCGGCGAGAGCGATGTGGGAGTAGTTCACGGAGATTCCTTTTTGAAGCGGGAGTTGGTCGCGGAGGATTCTACATGCTGCTTCTTTAGAGTGGAAGGCCGAAAGGTCAGGGCTTATGCCCTGACCTTTGCTTTATGGGTGCATAACTGCGGGAGCAGCCACAGGCTCGACGGAGGCTTTGCGGCGGAGGACAGCAGCGGAGATGAGAGTAATGATAAGGCCGACGGGTAGGGGCTCCATGAAGGTGTAGGCCGAGTTGATCAGTGGATTCTGGTAATTCTGCTGAGATTGTTGGATAGCTGCGACTCGTGCGGCGGTGGTGGCGGGGTCCAGCCCGGCGGACTGGACTTTGTGGATTTGCGCGGCGAAGTAGCCGTCCATGAAGTGCGGAATGAAGTTGAAGTAGATGATCTCCCACATGGCGACGTAGAAGACGCAGGTGATGAGGGTGATCAGAATGCCGCAGGCAAAGGCGCGGCCGAAGGAGATTTGGCCCGCAAGGTTGTTGTCGCGGTAGCTGCGGATACCGAAGTACACTAGCAGGAACGACGCCACCATCATGGTATAGCCAAGAACCATGCTGTGGCCGGAGCCGATCTTGTCTGCGATAAGCAGCGAGCCGCCCATCAGAACGGAGATGATGAGACCGGCGATGAGACCAAAGGTGAGGACGACTTTCTTCATACTAAGAGGCTCCTGATTCCAGCGAGAATGAAGTCACCATGCAGTGTAATAGAGCCGGATGTCGTCATCCTTTCGGATGATTTTTGTAGAAAGTAAGCGGAAATCGTGCTTTTGGGTGACGCGGGCATGATCGGGCGACGCAGTCAGGGCAGGAGACCCAGTTCTTTGCCGCGCTGGACGGCCTGGGTTCGGCGGGCGGCTCCAAGCTTGTCGAAGGTGCGGGCACAGTGCGTCTTGACGGTGTTTTCGGAGACGAAAAGTTGCGTGGCGATCTCGCGATTGCTGTGGCCACGAGCGACCAGGGTAAGGATTTCCAGCTCGCGTGCCGTGATACCGAGAGCCTGCTGGCGAAGAGTATCGGCAGCGAAGGCGGCTGGGGGTTCCGCGGGAACAAGCACTTCCCTCACCACGACGGTTTCGCGGATAGTTTCGCGATTGCCCGTGATGCGGAGGCCGAGCCATATGCCGAAGGACGCAAAGAGAATTGCTACAAGCGCGCTGTAGAGCTCGACAGAGTGTTCGATGACGACGAAACGGTATTCGGTGTATTGGAGGGTGGCGATGAGGATGCCGCCTACAAGACCAAAGATGAGGACGTGGCGCTTCATGATGGGTTGTCGATCACTATACCTGCGAATCGACCACGCGGTGCGTAATGCAAAGAGCCCACCCGCAAATGCTGCATCAATCCCGCTAAGGCAAGGTGAGCTGATTGTTTTCTTACGACGTTATCTTCTTCCACCTGTTGTGGTCCTGCTGCAGTTGGTAGAGATGGGTCGGCGTGGTCCCATTGAGATGATCATTGATTGCTTTTGAAAGTGTCACATCCACATCTGCTTTTCCAGCAATCACCTTTTCTAACAGGTCACGATCAATACCTAGTGAGTCTGCGAAGCGTCTCCTGGGGATCTCTCTAATGCGGAGATCACGTTTCAAAACTGTGCCAGGATGCGGTGGAGTCACTCGGTCGGTCATATTGATTTAGCTCCGTGTTAATCAGGTAGTTAATACACTCCGCGACGAATGCAACCTATACAGGTCGGGAGAAGAAGAATATCAAATACGACGCAAGTGTAGCGCAACACGGTTGCTATTTGATGTAAAAAAGCCGCGCAAAAAATGATTCTCGCCAAAAACCATAAAGCCTATTATAATCAGCAACTTATAAGAGTCAACCCATTTCTATATAAAGACACTTTGGCCAACTCCCTGCCAGTGTCACCGTTGTTTACAGCCAGGTAAGCAATAAATTTGGGGCGCAACCGAGTAGCACTACAGTGAGTGCAATCAGGCACAGGATGACTTGGCGCAAAAGAGGGACGTGAATCGATGTTGCGCCGAGTGGTGGATCTGCCACATAGATGTATTTCAGAACTTTCAGGTAATAGTAGAGCGATACTGCGCTCATCGCGATGGCTAGAACTACCAGCCAGAGAAGGCCAAGCGATCCCGGTGTGGAAGTGAGAACGGCAGAGAATAGATAAAACTTGCCAAAGAATCCTGCTAGAGGTGGAATGCCTGCCAGCGACAACAAAAAGATCAACATGCAAAAGGCTGGAACTGGTGCTCTTCGGCTGAGCGCTGCAAAGTCAGAGAGTGTGTCGCCACCTGTCTTCTCCTCGACCAGAGCTACAACACCGAATGCTCCGATAACCGTCAGGGCATAGGTGATGGCGTAATAAAGAAGTGCGCTAAGGCTTTGATCGGTGTGCGACAGGATGGCAAGCAACATGTAGCCGCCATGCGCAACCGCCGAGTACGCGAGCAAGCGACGCACGCTGGTCTGCATGATGGCTACAAGGTTTCCCAGCATCATAGAGAGCGTTGCGACGATGGCAACGACTGGCACCCAACCTGGGGTATAGCCGTGCCAGGCGCTGCTTCCTGCGACACCAGCTAAACCAATCACCATGACCTGGTAAAAGATGAAGAAGCCGGCGAGCTTGGAGCCGGATGCGATGAACGCCGCGCTGGGAGCGGGTGCGCCCTGATAGACATCCGGTGCCCAGAAATGAAACGGTACCGCGGCCACTTTGAACCCAAGTCCAACCACTGTCATCACAATAGCAATGACGAGGAGTGGATCCATGGATGAACCATGGATGCTGTAGACGATGTGCGTGAGATTTGTCGAGTTCGACACGCCGTATAAAAGGCTGAACCCAAACAGCAGAAACGCAGCCGAGATTCCACCAAAGAGAAAATATTTCAGTGCAGCTTCCGCCGATCTGGCGCTGCGTTTGTTGAATGCAGTGAGGATGTAGAGCGAAAGGCTGAGCAACTCAAGCGACAGGAAGATCAGCAGAAGATTTTGGGTGCTAACCAGAAACGTCATACTGACGGTCGCGAGAAGGATGAGAGCAAGGTATTCGCTAATGTGTTGTGTGAAGGTCGATCCGATAAAGATCAGGATCGTGAGCATCGTCAGAATAAGCAGCGCGACCTGCACTCGCTGCGTCAACGGATTCAATACGAGGATGCCGTCAAGGACGTTTGCAGACTGCGGCGAATGTAGTATCCAGACAACAGCCGCTGCGCAACCGATAAACGATAACGCCGCCGCGATCGAGCCTCGGAGAGGCATCTCCGATGTGCGCAGGAACGTGAGATCCACTGCCAGCACACAAAGCGCGGCAAGAACGACGATTACTTCCGGCATCACCAAATGCAACAGCTCCATATAGCTGAAGGCGATCATTGCTCGCCTCCTTTCCACAGGCCATCAAACAGAGGCGAGTGTAGAGCTGGAATGATCACGCGTAGAAGCAATTGGGGATAGAGACCGATAAGGATGCTGGTCCCTATCAAGATCGTAGCGCCGAGGCGTTCAGGAATGGAGATCGCTGAAAGTGGAGCGGACGTAGTGTGAGCGTTTTGATCGGACGTACCAAGAAATGCTTTCTGCATAGCGCGCCACGTATAGGCGATGCCAATCACGATACCTAGCCCGGCGAAGACTGCAGACGCTGGGAATGAGCGCCACGTCCCGATAAGGACCTGCAACTCTGCGACAAAGCCACTGAAGCCCGGTAGACCAATGGAAGCCATGCCACCAATAACAAATGTCACCGCTGCAAACGGAATGACCTTGCTCAAGTGCATTCTCTCCAACTCTGACAGGTCGCGGGTATGGGTGCGGTCATAGACCATGCGTCCGACGATCGCAAACAGCAGGCCTGCGAGGATGCCGTGTGAGAACATCTGCAAAACCGCGCCGTCCAGCCCTATTTGCTGCAGGGTCATCAGCCCAAGCAGAACGAAGCCCATATGGCTGACGCTCGAATAGCCGATAACAAATTTGAAGTCTCTTTGCACCAACGCCACCATTGCGCCATACACGATACCGATCAGCGCAAACAGGGCAAATACATCGCGCCATGAGCCAAAGCCGAGAACATGAAAGCCCCATGGATCGAGTCCGCGTGGAAATAACATCATTGCAACGCGCAGACAGCCATACGCGCCCAACTTCATCACTACGCCGGCAAGAAGCATCGAGGCCGCCGTAGGCGCAGCGACGTGGCCGGTAGGGGCCCAGGTGTGAAATGGCCAAAGACCGGCGAGGATTCCGAAGCCAATAAATACAAGCGGAAACGCCCACATCTGAAAATGGACCGGGAATGGAAACTGGGCGAGCTGCACCAGATCCATCGTTTTGGCGCCTGCAACAACGTATGCCGCGATCAATCCGATCAGCACCATCGCGCTGCCTACAAACGAGTAGAGCGCAAGTTTCATGGCGGCATATTCGCGTCGCGTGGAGCCCCAGATCGCAATCAGGAAATATTTGGGGATGATGGCTATCTCGTAAAAGATGAAGAGCAGTAATAAGTCGAAGCTGAGGAATACGCCGTATACGCCACCAATCAATGCCAGATAGAAGGCGAAAAACTCGTTGACCCGATGCTCGATGTTCCAGGAAAACAAAACTCCTGAGATGGCAACGATGCCGGTGAGTAACAGGAGAGTCAGACTGATCCCATCGGATGCGAGGTGATACTCGACGCCGAGAGATGGAACCCAGGGGGTACGCACGACCGTCACCAGTTCGCCCGAACGCTGCTGCGCAAATCCCACTAAGGTTACGGCGAATCCGCCCACGGCCGTCAGAAGAGCGATGATGCGGGCCGTGCGCACGGAGCCCTTCGGCAGAAGCATCAGCGCCAGTACGCCGAGAAACGAAATGTAGATGGTCCATGCCAGCATAGTTATCTTGCCGTTGTTTAAAATTTCAGTTGCTGCACCATTTGTATAGCTGTGCTGTTGACGGCTCCGAGGATAAGTTGGGGATACAGCCCCAGTAGGAACATCAGTGCGATTGCGGGCAGCAGAGCGAGCTGCTCGCCTATGGTGAGATCAGGCATCTGCGACCATTTCTCCTGAAGCGGTCCGGAGAATACGCGTTGAAGAATTGTCAGGATGAAGATCGCTGTCAGGAGAAGGCCAAGAACAGATACTGACGCCGGCCATATTGCCAGCGGAAACGTTCCTTTGAAGATAAGGAATTCACCGACGAAGCCGTTGAGGCCCGGTAGTCCCTGGGATGAGAACAACGCGATACCCATGAGACCACAGAACACCGGAACAACTTTGCGCAGACCACCAAAATCGTTGAGGCCGCGAAGGCCGCCACTGCGTTTTTCCAGCAGAGCCACAAACCAGAACAGAGTCGCAGCGGTGAGGCCATGATTGAACATCTGCAGGAAGACGCCGTTGAGCGCCGCTACTTTTTCGGTTGCGAGGGCTGCGTTATCGCCGGGGAACTGCAGAACGGAAAAGACTCCGAGCATGCAATAACCCAGGTGATTGATGGAGGAGTAGGCGAAGATGCGCTTCAGGTCCTTCTGCGCCAGAGCAGCGTAGGCGGAGAAGACGACGGTGGCCACTGCAAGCCATAACAGTGGTGTTCGCACGGATCGCAGCTGTATGTAGAAGATCGGAAGCAGTATTCGAAGGAAACCATACACGCCCATCTTTGACATTGTGCCGGTGAGCAGCATCGTGGCGCCTGTCGGCGCCTCTGCATAGGTGGCAGGTAGCCAGGTGTGGAACGGAACGAGCGGCACCTTCACGGCAAAGCCGAGGAACGCTCCAAGACAAAGGAGCAGTGCAATCTTTTCCGCAGTAAACCTGTGCCAGTCCGAAACGGCCGTGAATGCTTGGAGGAGTTGTCCGTTCCTCGCCATTTCAGAGAGATCCATGAAGTCGAATTTTCCGGTACACAGGAAGATGGCGAGGAACGACAGCAGCAATGCGACGCTTCCAACCATCGTGTAGAGGAAGAACTGAGTTGCGGCCGTGGCACGCTGGGAGCCGCCCCAAAGCCGAATCAGAAAGAATGCCGGAATAAGGCTGAGCTCCCAGAAGAGGAACCAATGAAAGAAATTGAGAGCAGTGAAGGTTCCGAACAGCCCTGCTTCCAGCATCAGGACGAGCGAGAAGTAGAGTGGAACTCTGTCCTGAATCTGTGACGACGCGGCGATTGCCATCGGAACGACAATCGCAGAAAGTAGCAGCATCAGAAGTCCCAGGCCATCGATGCCTACGTGGTACTGCACACCTAACGCTGGGATCCATGCGTGTACTTCTTCAAACTGAAGCCCCCCGGAGGCCGGGTTGAACTGATGCCATAAAACCAGAGTGACCGCTAGTGCAAGAAAAGAAAACGCTAACGCCAGTCCGCGCGCCAGCTTTTTGCTCTTCGCGCCAAAAACCAGAACGACTATCGCACCCAGTAATGGCACGATGGTCAGACAGGAGATGGGTGAAAGTGCGTTCATCTCTCACTCCAAATCAGAAACACGACCAGCGCCGCGAAAGCGAGACCGACCAGCCGCAGATAGTTCTGCGTTCGGCCATTTTGCAGTCGCGCCAGCAGCCTGCCTCCAGCCGTGACCGTGTGGCACCCTTCATCGAAGCCTGAATTCACGACATAGGTGTCGGTCGAGCGAGCGAGCCAGGAGAGAGCAAGTACAAGATGAGATACGGCCCACACTACACCATTCCAAATCCATCGATCGCACCAGTCACTGACGTGCGACAGCCACATATTCCAACGGATAAAGGTAGCTTGATAAAGCTCATCGACGTAAAACTTATGGCGCAAGAGATTGAAGAGTTGCGGCTGCAGTCGTTCCAAAGCATCGGGCGCTTCGGCGCTGGCGATGGGTTTGCGTCCGTAAAACCACCAGCCCAGCCCCAGGCCGATGAAGACAATGATCGAAGAAATAAACATCACGGGAAGGATACCGTTCTCGGAGAATCCTTCTAAGGATAGGCTCGCTGACTCGCCGTTCAGAAATGCATCAAACCATGGCCATGCAGGTGTGCCGATTACACCCAGAAGAATCGCACATACGGCGAGGATCACGAGTGGCATCGTCATGACTGCGGGGCTCTCGTGTGGAGAGTTTGAGACGTGGTGTTCGGCGTGATGCGCGTGAGAGGTGTTGTGGTTCTCTGCTAACCGGGATTCGCCGAAGAACACGTAATACACCTGCCGGGTCATGTAGAAGGCCGTCAATAGTGCTCCAAAGCTACCGAGGTAGAACGGCACACTTGAGATGCTCCAGGCCTTTGCGGCATGCAGAATGGCATCCTTGCTCCAGAAGCCGGAGAAAAATAGCGGAAATCCGCACAGCGCTAACATGCCCACGGCATACGTGGCAAAGGTGATTGGCATGAACTTCTTCAGGCCGCCCATATGGCGGATGTCCTGCTCTTCATGGCAACCGTGAATGACTGATCCCGCGCCCATAAAGAGCAGCGCCTTGAAGAAGGCGTGTGTGATCAGGTGAAACATTCCAACTGTCACTCCGCCGACTCCGAGACCAATCATCATGTAGCCCAGTTGCGAGACGGTGGAATAGGCGAGGATACGTTTGATGTCATCCTGCGCTACGGCGATCAGGGCCGCAAAGACGGCAGTAATGGCTCCAATCCATGTGACTACCTGCAGCGCGGTGGTTGAAGGCGTGAGAAGAATGTTGCCATGCGCAGACATCAACGGGTAGACGCGCGCAACAAGAAATACACCAGCCGCGACCATGGTTGCAGCATGAATCAATGCGCTGACTGGAGTTGGGCCTTCCATAGCATCCGGCAGCCAAACGTGTAGTGGAACCTGACCAGACTTGCCAACTGCACCTGCGAAGATCAACAGCGCGATACCCGTAGAAGCAGCCATGCCGATCGACGTAGTCCGTGCGACGAGTCCAACAAGCGCGGAGTGTTCCAGGCAGCCGGCACCATGGTCATAGAAGAGAAGCGTTCCAGCCTGCGAGTAGAGCCAAACTATTCCGATGAGAAAAGCTAAATCGCCAATGCGTGTGGTGATGAAAGCTTTCTTTGCTGCGGCGGCTGCAGCGGGCTTCTGATACCAGAACCCGATGAGCAGATATGAGGTCAGACCGACGAGCTCCCAGCACATGAAGAGCAGCAGGAGGCTGTTCGCGATCACCACGCCCAACATCGCTGCCGCAAAGAACGACAAAAAACAGAAGAAGCGTGCGAAGTTTTCGTCGTGGGCCATGTAGCCCGTGCTGTAGATGAAGATGAGCAGGCCGACGAACGTGACCATGACTAACATCACTGCTGTTAGGGGATCGAGCATCCAGCCGAGCTGCAGCCAATCGCCTCCATATTGAAGCCAAGGGAAGTTGAAGACCTCTCTTACGGTATCTCCGTGGCTGCCGAACGAGAGTGTGTGGACAAATGCGCAGAGAGCGAGCAGAAACGACAGCACCATGGAACCAATCGCAAGCGACGCTGCAAACTTGCGATTTCTCCGTTTGGCAAGAGCGCTCAGCCCTGCTGCGAGAGCCGGGAGCGCGGGAATCAGCCAAAGGTTTCGGACAATCCAGGTCATGTTGTCTCAACAAAGAGTTACAGGTAGATGGAGATCTTAGACTTCCGTTCGTTTGCAGAATGGAACACAGTGCGGCTTACCCTCTCATGGAATTTACCTCGTCAATATTCGTAGTTTTGGTATGCCGATAGAGGGAGATGATCAGTGCCAGGCCGATCGCAGCTTCTGCCGCTGCAACGCCGATCGAAAAGATAACGAACATCACTCCGGTCAAAGCTTCAGGGTTCGGACCGTAGCGCCAGAATGCAATGAAGTTCAGGTTTGCAGCGTTGAGCATAAGCTCGATCCCGATGAGCACGAGGATGGAGTTGCGGCGCATCAACGCACCGGCGAGACCGATGGAAAAGAGGAGTCCAGAGAGGAGAAGACAACTCAACAGTGGAGTCACTGGCGCTCCTTCTCTTCGCGTACGGCGATAGTGACCGCCCCGATCAGCGCGACGGTGAGCAACAGGCCGATAACCTCCAGCGGGAGAGCAAATCGCAGCATCAATGCGTTGCCAATCTGTTGCATGGAAGCTTCGGGTTGCGGCGACACACCAGATCGAGAGACGTCGCTGTGACAGATGGCCCACGCCAGAACCGCAAAGACAGCGAGGATAACCACTGCGCTTCCCTTCCAGGAGCCGCTGACGATAGATTGCTGGGTTGTTGCTGTCTCTCGCGTTAGGAGTATGGCGAAGACGATGAGAATCGCTACTGCTCCGATGTAGACCAGGACCTGTGCGAGTCCAATAAACTGCGCACCGAGTTGCAGGTATACCGCTGCCAGACCGGCAAAAGCCAGGGTAAGCGCCAATACGGAATGTACGAGGTTGCGGAGGCTCATGGCCGCTGCCGCTCCTGCTACCGTCAGTATTGCGAAGATCGTGAACAGCAAGATAATCCTTTCGTACTGGTAACTACTTATTCCGCAAACCGATAGACGCGCTTCTCGAGCTTCCATCCATGCGCTAATCCACGACCCAGCAAAACATAGGGAACAACTACCAGAAGGCTGCACACAAGCCATCGCAAGATGCCTTGCTGTAAAAAATGCCAGACCCCTGCAGTGACAAGATTGATCAGAGCCATAGGCAACATAAATCTCCAGGCAAAGTTCATCAGTTGATCCATGCGTAGCCGGGGCAACGTTCCGCGAACCCATATGAACATGACGATCATGACAAGGAGCTTCGCGAAAAACCAGAGGTAGGAGGGGATCCAGGCTAAAAAGGAAAGTGGGGCCGCCCATCCACCCAGGAACAACGTAATGCCCAAGCCGCTGATGGCGAACATTCCGAGATATTCGCCCAGGAAGAACAGGGCAAATTTGAATCCGGAATATTCTGTGTAATAACCCGCAATGATCTCCGATTCGCCTTCGGGCAAATCGAAGGGCGAGCGATTGGATTCGGCTGTTGCCGCAATCATGAAAAGAACGAAGCCTGCGAAGCCCCAGGGCGTGAAGACAAACCAGTGAGGCAGGATTCCGGTGTAACCAGCTTGCTTTTCGACGATTGTAGCCGTGGACAACGAACCCGCCGCCATGATCGCGGTCACCGACGCAAGAATCAACGGGACCTCGTAGCTGATCATTTGCGCGATGGCACGCATCGCCCCCAACAAGGAATATTTGTTGCGGCTCGACCATCCCGCCATAAATATCGTCAGCTCCATTACAGAGCTGACGGCGAAAAAGAAAAGTACTCCCGCGTCCAGATTGGCCAACACCATATTCCGGCCGATTGGCAGAACTGCATAGAGCGAGAAAGCCGCCAGCACGAGCACGACCGGCGCCAGAAAATGCACGACCTTATCTGCACCTTGCGGCACAATGTCTTCCTTGGTCAACGACTTAATTCCGTCCGCGATCGGTTGCAGGAAGCCGAATGGTCCAACACGATTTGGCCCGTAACGATTCTGAATTCGTCCCAGCCCTTTGCGTTCGAGCACGGTAGTAATTGCAAACAACAATGCAAACACAAGAAGGATAGCGACAACTGAAAGCAGCGCGGAGAGAATGGATTGGAGGCCCGCTGGCGCATAGCCTATCAGCCGGTGTTGCAGTATCACGAAGAACTGGTCCGCGGTTTCACCCATGATTCTTCACCGTGTTGGAGAAGGAGGAGATCATTGTGTCGACGAAACTCCGGAATCTGCCGGGGGCGCACCGGCGGGTGCGGGATTCACCTTCGCCTCGGTAGCCGCCTTTGCTTTGGCTTCGACTTTGGCTTTTTCCTCGGCTAAAATCGCATCCGAAGCCGCCGCATCGGTGGGGTGAACTTTGCGGTAGTGCTCGTTTGATTTGGACAACCGTGCTTTATCCCAGAGGAGTCCGCCGAAACGATCATCGGTGCTCAACTCAAATTCAGTGTCCATCTTGATTGCTTCAAACGGACAGACTTCAACGCAAATCTGACAGCTCATACAGACAGAGATATCAATGTTGAAGACTGCCGGATAAAACTGCGGTTTGCCAACAGCGTCGGGTTTCTTGTCCGTGCTCTTCTCGATGTAGATACATTTGGGTGGACATTCTTTTTCGCATATCTGACAACCAACACAGCGCATCCCTGACTTCCAGTCGTCGCCGTCGTAGACAAGAAAGGGGAAGTCTCGCGTCGCCTCGATTTGAGGTAACCGTTCCTCCGGATATTGCACGGTCGTCAGGCGGTCTTTGCTGATGTAACTGCCAAAAAAGTTCCTGGCCGTCTCCACAAGACCTTTCGCGATGCCCTCACCCAGCATGATGCACACACCCTTTACTTTAAGGTTCGATGCGATCTTTCGACAACCTAAATCCCTGCTTGTCTGATATATCGGAAGTCTACCGATCCACTTCGCCAAGCACAATATCAATAGTTCCAAAAATAACGATCGTATCCGACACGTTAGACCCGAGGCACATATCCTCGAGCACAGTAAGGTTAATCAGACTCGGCGGACGCACCCGATAACGATAGGGATTGGGTGATCCGTCACTGATCAGAAAGAAGCCTAGCTCTCCCTTTGGCGATTCAATTCTTCCGTAAGCTTCCCCAGTCTTAGGTCGAAAACCGCGAATCTTTGTCTTGGTGTCCATGATCGGGCCCGGTGGAATATCGCGCAACGCCTGGTTCAGTATCTTCAGCGACTCGCGCATCTCAAGCATGCGGACCATGTAGCGGTCGTAAACATCCCCGTGTTCGCCGATTGGCACCTTGAAGTCGAACCGATCATAGATACCGTATTTATCCACTTTGCGGATGTCATAGTTGACACCGGAAGCACGCAGAATCGGCCCGGTCACGCCACCTTGAATTGCAAGCTCCCTGGACAACACGCCAACCCCTTGCGTACGAGCCAGAAGTATTTCATTGTCTGCGAGGAGGCTTTCAAATTCGTCGAGAAAACGGGGAAACTCAGCGACTACGTTTCTGGCCTGCTCCAGCCAGCCAACGGGCAGGTCAACACGGCAGCCACCGAAGCGCATGTAATTGCACATCATGCGCGAGCCGGTTAACGATTCGAACAGATCGAGGATTTTTTCGCGCTCGCGAAAGGAGTACATCAACGGCGAACCACTCGCACCCATCTCCTGCGTCAGGAAGCCGATCGTGGAAGCATGGTTCTGCAAGCGGGTCAGCTCCGCAGTGATGACACGGATATACTCAGCGCGTTCGGGCACTGGGATGCCGGCCAGCTTCTCGACAGCAAGTGCGTAGGCCCAGTTATTGGTAAGCGATCCGATGTAATCCAGCCGGTCGGTGTATGGCATTGAAGCAAGGTAGGACGCCGACTCAGCGATCTTTTCATGGTTGCGATGCAGGTAGCCGAAGACAGGTTTGAGTTTTACAACACGCTCGCCATCCAGCACGACATCCATGCGGAATACTCCATGCGTCGATGGATGATGCGGCCCCAGGGAAAGTTCGAGCAATACGTCATCACCCTTGCCGCCTGCGTGTTTTGGGGCCGATCCCTGAACTTCGGTTGCAATCATTTCCATTCCTGAGTCCGCCGAGAACCTCGAATCATTATTGCTCCTCTATGGCGCGGGCTTGCATCGACTTTGCAAGAACCGCGTCGTGCGGCGTCGGTTCATATTCGTAGTCATTGGGTTCTACGTAATCTTTGCGCATGGGATGGTCTTCGAATTCATCCCACATCAGAATGCGGCGCAGGTCAGGATGGCCTTCGAAGACGATCCCATAGAGATCGAACACCTCGCGCTCCTGAAACTCCGCGCTTCGCCAGATCGGAGTGAGCGATGGTAAAGCAACCCGGTCACTACGATCTTCCGTGCGCATCCGGATGACGAGCGGACCATGCTTCTTCTCCATGGAATACAGGTGGTAGACGACTTCGACATAGCCTGGAGTCCGCGTCTTTCGCACCTCCTCGACCTCCTGTTCAACGCCATCCACCAGCTGTTTCGTTTTTATTTTTTCTGAAGTCTCCCTGTCCAGCCAATCCACGCCGGTAACATTCGAACAGTAGTCGAGACGAAGTTCCAGATCATCTCTCAGAAACCTGGCAACCCCCAAGGCATGTTCTCGGTTAAGCAAAAACGAATGCTGAGCGGAGGGGCTGCCGTTGAGCACGATCTGCAGAGCACTACCTGGAACGGCTGCTTCAATATCGGATTTAATCTTTTCCAGATTCATTCTCACCCGTTATGCGTGGCCCGTTTGCAGTCGTGTTCGTGATGATGTTCCACAGCTTGACGTTCTTTGGTGGAACCAGATCGTGTGCGCCATACTCGGGGACTGTGAATTCGCTGGGCGCGTCGGCATTCAGATGCCGTGGTCTATCCGCGCCCGTCAAGAACTGCGCATCGATCTTTTTCTGCAAGCTGATAAAGGCGTCTATCAGTGCCTCCGGACGCGGCGGACAACCGGGAATATGAACGTCCACGGGGATATAGCGATCAATTCCCTTCAAGACGTTGTATCCCTGCTTGAAGGGGCCGCCGGAGATCGCGCACGCTCCCATCGCAATAACATACTTCGGCTCCGGCATCTGGTTGTAGAGCCGCACTACCTGCGGAGCCATCTTTTTGGTGACAGTCCCGGCGACGATCATCAGATCCGCTTGCCGTGGCGAAGGTCGAAAGACCTCTGCGCCAAACCGCGCCAGATCATACCGTGCCATGCTGGTGGCGATCATTTCGATTGCGCAGCATGCAAGACCAAAGGTAAGTGGCCACACAGAACTCCGCCTGCCCCAGTTATAAAGTTCTTCAAGGGTCGTGGTGAAGATTCCTTGCCGGCTTAACTCGTTTTTTAGCTCAGGATCCATTTTTACCGTTTCACTTGCGACTTCAGTTGAACGCAGTACAAAGTACTTGCTCGAACTAAGAAATGGTCACACCCAGACTAAGACACCCTTTCGCCACGTCCAGACCAGCCCCTCAACCAATAACAATAAGAAGATCAACATTGCGATCGATGCACCGACGGTTAAACCGGTAAAGGCCACCGCGAAGGGCAACAGAAAAATCGCTTCTACATCGAAGATCAAAAATACGATCGCGTATAGGTAATACTCCGGCCTGAACCGAAGAAAAACATCCTCCTTCGATTCGAGTCCGCATTCATACGTTGAGTTCTTGACAGGCCCCGGCTTGCGGGGAGAAAACTTTTTCGCCCAAAGCCACGCCATCATCAGTGGGGCGACAGCAAAACCAACGGCGGCGATCATAAGAATAGCGATGGGCCCGTAGGTGTCGGTAAAAAGTGAATTCATAGACATTCGAAGTTATTGGCTCTAAATCAAGACAGCGTCAAAACCGACTTCTGACATCATTTTGTCTGGCAACAAGAGTACGCTACCGCAAAGGCGGTTGGCACGCGAAATTCGCAGCGTTTCGCGGGCCGTACATCAAAGGCATGCGGCGTCTCAGTGAGAGTTGTTTTGCTTTTCTGGAGACGTCCAGCCAACCTGACGATTCGGCACTGCTATCAAACAGCAAGAAATAAGGAGAACCGATGACCGATTCCGCAACCACTCGCCCGGACGAAGCAATAAACAAGGGAGCTGTGGAAGACGATGCTCCCTACCCGAATAACGAACGCCGTCCACAACACGGTTCCATGGCTGGGCAACTGGGCCACCGTGATCAAGACGAGATGCTCAAGGACAGCGACACCGATTTTCCCGAACCGGATGCAGAAGCCGAGCACACCGGCGAGTGAGCTTAAAGCAAACTACATCAACCGTTGCATCACTTCGTCTAACACTGCGCGACCTGGCCTCACGCGGCTCTCCGGCAATGTGCCTAACGGCTCATCTACAAGGTTCAACAGCTCGGTGAAACTGGGTTTTTGCGTGTCGACGTAGAAGACGCCGGTGAGAACTTCTTCCTTTGCGTGCGCAGACATGAGCGCTGAAATCGCAGTCGCACGGTCGGTTGGATCGTAGCCCTCATGCAGTTTGCGGAGGCGCAGGTGGCTTCCGTCGTGCATCTCCACATTGATCGTCGTGCCGGGATCGTATTCGACGTCGATCTCCTGGAAGTGGGGCACGAAACCAACCTCGGAGATGGCCTCCTCGTGCTCCTGCATATATTTATAGCTTCTTGTCGAGCCTTCGTGATCGTTGAAGGTGACGCACGGCGAGATGACATCGAGCACCACAGTACCGTTATGCGCAATAGCCGCTTTGAGCATAGCGAGCAACTGCTTCTTGTCGCCGGAGAAGGACCGTCCAACGAAGGTCGCGCCCAGTTGAATGGCAAGTGCGCAGGTATCGATTGGCGGCAGATCGTTGATCACGCCCGTCTTCAATTTGGAGCCGAGGTCGGCGGTCGCGGAGAACTGACCCTTAGTGAGCCCGTACACGCCGTTATCCTCAATGACATAGATGAGAGGCAGATTGCGACGCATCATGTGGACGAACTGTCCTACGCCGATGGAAGCCGTGTCGCCATCACCGCTGACCCCCAGCGCCTTCATGGTGTGATTTCCCAGCAGTGCGCCTGTAGCGACCGAAGGCATGCGGCCATGAACGCTGTTGAACGAGTGGGAACGGCTCATGAAATAAGCGGGGCTCTTGGAAGAGCAGCCAATGCCGGACAGTTTCATCAAACGCTCTGGCTGAACGCCCATCTCGTAGAAAGCATCGATGATGCGCTCTGAGATTACATTGTGGCCACAGCCAGCACAGAGGGTTGTTTTGCCGCCCCGGTAGTCGAGGACCTGAAGACCAAGCCGATTCGTCTTAACCGCTGGCTTAGGCGCTTCCACAGAAGTAGGTGTAACAGGCGTTGTTCCCATTTAGATTCCTTCTTGCGTTACGAGTTCATCGGTGACGGAGCGCGCGTCGATCGGCAATCCGTTGAAGTGGCGGATGCTGCGTAATTTCACAACCTCTTCAGCTGGAAGATCGAGTTTCAACAGGCTCAACATCTGTGCGTCACGATTTTGTTCGATGACATACACCCGCTCATGCGAAGCGACGAACTCATGCACCTCGCGCGAAAATGGATACGCGCGTAGCCGCAGGTAATCGGTGTCAAGCTTGTATTCCTTGTTCAGCTGATCGCGGCTCTCACGCGTCGCAAAGTCGGATGTGCCAAAGGCGATCAAGCCGATCTTCGCTTTGCCTGTCTGTACGACTTCCGGCCGCGGAACGAGGGAGCGAGCGGTCTCAAACTTCTTCGACAGCCGCTCCATGTTGTTGAAGTAGTCGTCCGGGCGCTCGGTGTATTGCGCCTTCTCGTTGTGGCCCGAGCCACGCGTGAAGTAGGCTGCCTGGGGATGGTCCGTGCCCGGCAGAGTGCGATATCCCACACCATCGCCATCCACATCCTTGTAGCGGGCGAATCCGCCCAGCCTGGTCAGATCCTCGGCGCTCAATACCTTGCCGCGATTCAGCGGCTTGTCGGGATAAGAGAATGGATCAGACATCCAGTTGTTCATGCCCAGATCGAGATCGGACATTACAAAGACCGGTGTCTGCAGTTGCTCGGTCAGGTCGAATGCGGCCTGCGCCATCTCGAAGCATTCTTTGACGCTGCCGGGAATCAGCATGACATGCTTGGTGTCTCCGTGCGAAAGGAATGCAACGGAGAGCAGATCGCCCTGTTGATTACGGGTTGGCATACCGGTCGAAGGGCCTGTTCGTTGGATGTCGAAGATGACGCCGGGCAATTCGGCGTAGTAGCCGAGGCCAGCGAATTCGGCCATCAATGAGATTCCCGGACCGGAGGTCGCTGTCATTGCGCGCGCACCTGCCCAGCCTGCTCCAAACACAGCTCCTATAGCTGCCAGCTCATCTTCTGCCTGAACGACTGCAAAGGTAGCTTTACCATCTTCTTCGACTCGGTAGCGCTTGGCGTAGTCAATAAAACTCTCGACCACAGAAGAGGACGGCGTAATGGGATACCACATCACCACCGTGCAACCGGCGAAGATGCAGCCTAAGGCTGCCGCGGCGTTTCCATCGATAATAATTTTGCCCTTGGTTGCATCCATCGCTTCGAGAACAAGAGGAGGGCGCTTGGCGAAGGTCGCAGAGGAGTAATCGTAACCCGCCTGCACTGCCGCCCAGTTCAGGTCCGCTGCCTTAACCTTTTTTGCGAATTGCTTGCGCAGCGCGGCTTCGACGTCCACCATGTTCATCTTCAGAAGCTGTGCGGCCACACCGACGTAGATCATGTTCTTGACCAGCTTGCGCAGCTTCGCCTCAGAGCAAACCGCGGCAGTCAGCTTGTCGAACGGCACCGGATAGCAGGCAACATCGTCACGATACTGCTGCAGGTTAGCGGTCTCCTCATAGATTGCTGCAGCACCGGGAGGCAGCGAAAGAATGTCCTCTTTCGAGGTTTCGGCATTCATCGCGATCAGGAGATCGATCTCTTTTTTGCGAGCAACATATCCATCTTTGCTGGCGCGGATGGTGTACCACGTCGGTAGGCCGGCAATGTTGGAAGGAAAGAGATTTTTGCCGCTGACCGGAATGCCCATTCGGAATATCGATTTGAGCAGAACCAGGTTGGCTGATTGTGATCCCGAACCATTGACGGTCGCGATCTGAATGCTGAAATCGTTGACGATATTTCCCTGCGAAGACTGCTGCTGCGTGTCCGGCTTAACCGACGTGCCACCTTCGGCACCGGCTGCCAGCGCGACGTTTTCTGTCGCCATGAGTTGTACTCCCCCGGGTGAAACTTTGGCTTTTCGCGAACGAAATCACGATACCATATTCATTCTAACGCTAGCCGAGGGCTGGTTGGCAAAGCGTAAGGGCTGACTGACATGGTGCGGAGCTACAGCGCTATAGAGCTGTTCTTACGAAAGATGTGATGACGCTTCTCAATCAAAACGCGGCGATTCCCGTAATGCTCTGCCCGATGATGAGCGTGTGAATGTCATGGGTACCTTCGTAGGTCTTGACTGACTCAAGATTCATCATGTGACGCATGATGGGATACTCGTCGGAGATGCCGGCGGCGCCGAGAATGTCGCGGGCCATGCGTGCGCACTCAAGCGCCATCCAAACATTGTTCTTCTTTGCCATGGAGATGTGCTGAAATGCAACCTTCCCCTGGTCCTTGAGCCGGCCAACCTGGAGCGCCAGCAGCTGCGCCTTCGTGATCTCGGTGATCATCCACGCCAGTTTTTCCTGGACCAATTGATGGCCGGCAATGGGCTGATCGCGAAACTGTTTGCGCTCCTTGGCGTACTGCAGTGCCATGTCATAGCAGGACATAGCCGCTCCAATAGCTCCCCAGCTAATGCCGTAACGGGCCTGGCTGAGGCACATCAGCGGAGACTTCAACCCATCGGACTTCGGCAGCAGGTTCGCTGCTGGAATACGCACCTCCTGCAGCGAGAGCCCCGACGTGACCGATGCCCGCAGCGACCACTTACCGTGCACGTCATGAGCGGAGAATCCCGGCCGGTCCGTTTCAACCAGGAAACCTCGGACGCGCCAATTCTCCGGAGAAACACCTGGCTCTTCTACTTTGGCCCAGATCACAGCGACGTCTGCGATGCTGCCTGATGTGATCCACATCTTTTCGCCGTTCAGAATATAGTCGTCACCGTCTTTGCGGGCGCGCGTCCGCATGCCACCCGGGTTTGAACCGAAGTCAGGTTCAGTCAGGCCGAAGCAGCCAAGCTTTTCTCCCGTCGCCATCTTCGGCAACCAGAGGGATTTCTGCTCCTCTGAGCCGAACGTATAGATGGGATACATCACCAGAGCGGATTGCACACTGACGAAGCTGCGTATGCCGGAGTCACCGCGCTCGAGCTCCTGCGTCAGTAGGCCGTATTCGACGTTACTGACCCCAGCACAGCCGTAGCCATCTAACGTAGCCCCAAAGTAGCCCTGATCGCCCATCGGCCGTACCAGTTCTCGTGGAAAGCGGCCGTCACGGTTGCACTGCTCAATGATCGGGATCAGCTTGTCTTCAATAAAAGCACGTGTGCTGTTGCGGACAAGAAGTTCATTCTCTGAGAGAAGAGAATCGAATGCAATGAAATCAACACCCTGAAATTTGAATGCCATCGTTCAACATTCTAGCCCATTACAAACTTTCCCTCTTGAAGGGTCACGCCAGAACCTCTTGCGGTAGCGTGTGCAGCGGTGCAGGCGCTGCATTGCGCTCGACGCGAAGTACGAGGATATCGTCGGTCTGACCGAACTCCTGAGCGGCGGTGGCGATCTGTGCCGTGGTGGTCGGGTTGCGGAGCATCTGTTCAATACGCGCAAAACCGAAGAGCTCTCCTTGCGTATTCTGCGCCTCGGCGATGCCGTCAGACATGATCAGCAACGAGTCGCCGGGGTCAAGCATAAACGACGTAACAGGAAAGTCCATGCCCGAGAGAATGCCCAGCGGAAGCGCTCCTTCGATCTGCATTTCAACGCCGTTGCGATAGGGAGGCAGCTGGCCGGCATTTGCCAGTTCGACACCTCCTCCCGGCGAGAACCGCAGGATCATGCAGGTCGCCGTGGCGGACTCCCGCTCGCAGAGTTGTTCGTTCAACACTTCCAGCATGCGTTGCGGGCTATTGTCATGTTCTGCCGAAGAACGAATGGCACCGATGATGAGAGCAACGAGCATCCCAGCCTGCAGCCCTTTGCCCGTTACATCGCCAAATGCGATGAGAGATGTGCCGTCCTTCCCGTTTGGCACAATCTGAAAAAAGTCGCCACCAACCTCACGAGCAGGACGATACACGCTTTCAACGTGCAGGTCGTTCAGCTGAGGCAGTTCGTTCGGAATAAGAACCTGCTGAATATGTCTCGCCTGCGCGATCTCCAGCTTCCACTGCTCCTTCAAGCGCTGAGCGATGATGAATCGGCGCAGCAGCAGCACCGTAATGATGAGCAAAGACAACATGGTGGAGATGGAGCCAAGGTTGATGGCGAAGCCAAGAATATTGAACGTCACCTTGCCTAAAACGAGCCTCAACTCACGGTTATAGTTCGCGATGAAGGTAAGAAGGACGGCGACCGCAGCCATCACTCCTTCCCCCCTATTCCTCTTGAAGCCTCGATAGGCAACGAGGAATAGCAGAACACCCAAGCCCAGCTTGACGATCAACAGGAAAGGGTTCAGATAGACCCCCGCATGCACCGGCACATGCTCGCCATAAAGAGGCGGCCGGAGCATCGCCGTTCCTATCGCAAGAACGACAACCAGCGACCACACCGCGCGATGCAGCAGGCGAATACGTTCCAGCCGGAACCAGTAGCCCCAGAAGAGCACCCACAGACCAATCTCAAGCGGCTTGGCAATAACATCGATCAGGATGACGCTCGTCGTCAGCCCTATCCACGTAGTGAAGTTGTCGAGAAGAACGACAGCATTGCCTAGCAGAATTGCCTCGCAGACCAGGGCCAGCCAGAGATAAGACTTCTCATGCCGATCAAGCCAGAAAAGAGCCAGCGCTATCAGCAGCGCCATCAGAAGAATCAGCATCTCCAGAAAACCACTGCCAACCAGGTGGCCTTGGTCGTCCCAGTCCAGACGAACCTGTGACGCGATGTCGGAGGCGTAGCCTAGTTCAGGAGGCTCCCGCAGACCACCGGCATCCGGGCTATTGAAAGGCGTGGCGCTATCCATCCAGTCCGTACCGCAATCGACACCTTGCCATTGCGAACGCCTTGGGCAGACGAAATGCAGTTGGAAGGCCGCTGTATGCAGTAACATCTGCGGAGTAAATTTTCCGAATTCGCCCACGCGCTGGCCATTAACAAAGACCTGGTACGCATCGTCGAAGCTGTCCGGCATCTTCAGCGCGAGCGAGCGATTGGCGCCCTGCTACCTCAACCTGAATCCTGTACCACGCATAGCCAGAGTATCCAGCATGTCCGCGAGCAGTCCAGCCCGGGGCGACTCCCCTGCTGCCGCGGGTAAGATCCATATCTTCCCAGTGAGAATCATCAAAGTCCGGCTTCGCCCAGGCAGAATCATCGCCAATATGGAACTTCCACGGCCCGGCAAGCGCCACGGACGATTCGCCAAGCTTGATGTGGACGAGGCTGTCTGTCGATACAGTGTTGTCATTTTGCAGCTCATCGACCGCAGGAGCGGCATGAGCCGCCAACGGCAACAACAGAAGAAGGAAGAGCAGGCGAACGCGAAGCATAGGCAATCTCGCGGCGGGAAATATACGGAGATTAGAGAGTACACGACCAGACCGCTCTTTTGGGGCAGCCACCGTCATGTCAAGGGCACAACCGTCCGGACAAAGAGAAGCTCACACCCGAAGATGTGAGCTTCACCGTCTTGTTTGCTGGCCTTCTAGGCGAATCGCAGGCTGAATGCTACTTCTTGTCGAATGCGAAGAGCCGTCGCTTCGTAAAGTAGGCACCGCCCAACATCAACACACCAGTCGAGAGCAGAAGAAGCGAGTCCGGCTCTGGAGTTTGGTTGACGACGGCCGTTCCAGTAAGACCATCGGGACTAACACCGCTCTCAAAGATGACCAACTCATGCAAGGGTGCAAGACCGGGTCCACCAGTGAACGAGAAGTTTTCAACACCTCCCGACGAAGTGCACGAGGCGTTGGCAAAATTGACGAGATCCGTCGAACAAGTTGCGCTCACGTCGCCTGGCACAGCGAACGAAAGGTTGAGGCTGGTAAAGGTTGTGGTAAGAGTATTGTTGCCTAACACTAAGCATCCATCCGTGGAGGGGTCGTCAGGAAGGCCGAAGGGGGTACAAGCCGCTGCCAGGAAAGTGACCGAGAGGGGTTGTCCTGGGTCCGCAATGACGCACAAAGAGGTCAACGGATCGCAACTGTTGGCTGGATCAAGGACCTGTACATGGAAGTTGACCGATTCTGCCCTTGCGTGGCTACCGAACGCGCAGAACAGAGCCAGGATAAATAAGACGCGAAGAAGATATTTCATTTCTGTGTTCCTCCAAAGATTGTCGCGATGGCGCGAATATATATATGTGTTTTGCAGCTGGAACCCGACAGAGCTCTGAATGGGAGTAAATAGAACAATCAGTCACTGAGCGCCGTTGTGCCGATGTTCAAAGCACGTCGCTGGCCAAAGAAAAACCCCAAAATTCCAAGGTTATCTTTGAGTACACATGGGGAACACGCAGAATGTTGCATAAAAAATGGAAGTACTGGTATGTTTCAGGACATCCTGGAATCCCCGCTTCGAGGGGCTTTTTAGCCCAAATAGGCGGCAACCGTTACCGTCTTCATCGCTAAATAGGCTCAATCTTTGGAAAGAGGATGCGGAAACGATTTTGAAGCGTGCCTTTAATAGCAGGTAACGGTAGACTCGGAGTCACTCCTAAATGCCGTCGACCGAACAATCCGACGCACTAGACCAGAGCAGCCTTCCGCTCACCGAACAGGTCGTGCGCCTTCAGGCGTTGCTTGAGGCCTCCCGGGCAGTTCATTCGACCATTGAACTGACAGACGTGCTGGAGCAATCAGCTCGTATTGCCGTTCGTGAGCTGGAGTTGGATGGCGCCCTGTTTACTCTGCAAGGTGTCTTCTATGGCGAGGTTCCAGCTGAGGCTGTAGCGGAACCATGCGACAGCTGTCCCCGGTTCGGACTCTTTTCCCGGGACGGCAAGATCCTCTCCGAGCTCGTTGTCGCTCCTCCAGGAGGGCGGCCGCTCAGCTTATATGAACGCGACTTTTTGGAAGGCCTTGCCCTGCAAACTTCGGTCGCTCTTGAGAATGCGATCAACCACAAGCGACATCTGGAGTACGCCCGTCTGGCCCAGGATCTCGATGCCGCCCGCGCCATTCAGCAAAGCCTCCTGCCCCAGGCTATGCCATCGATCCCCGGCTACTCCGTCGCATCAAGGTCGCGAGCCTGCTACCAGGTCGGTGGAGATTACCTCGATGTAGTCACAGAGCCCGATGGTTCTCACCTGATGGTCGTTGCCGATGTTGCGGGCAAGGGGCTGGCCTCTGCTCTGGTTTGTACTGCCTTCCGCTCCGCCTTCCGCGCTCTCGCCCGCCAGTCGCTTACCCTGCGCGAGCTAGCCGGTCGATTGTCGCAGCAGCATTGGGATGAGGGCTCGGAGGCGCGCCGCCGCTATGTAACGGCCATATTTGTTCGACTCGACCCGGCGGCGGCAGAGATGGAGATCGTCAACGCCGGGCATAACCCCGCCTTTCTCGTGACCGCCGGTAACGCCGAGGTTCGGCTGATTGAAGCGAGCGGAACGCCTCTCGGCATGCTTCCAGGCTCGCGGTACGCGATCGAGCGCGTGCCCATTGAGCCCGGTGCCCGCGTCCTGCTTTACACCGATGGACTGACGGAGGTCTTCCATGGCGAAGACGAGTTTGGCCAGGAACGGCTGATGGAGGCCTTCCGGAACATGGATGCACTCAAAATTTCAGAAGGCGAGCAACATGCTGAAGATACTCTGACGAGCTTGTGGACCACTCTTGATACCTTCTCAGAGGGTGCCCATCAGCAGGATGATATGAGTGCAATCGCACTTTGCCGCCTTACAGGCAAGTCCAAGGAGACGGTACCCCTATGAACGTGACCAGCGGCAGCAAAGTCGAAGTGCGACTCCCATCGCGTCTCGGCTTCGAAAAGGTCGCTATGAGCACTGCCGCCGGCATGGCAAAGCTCATGGGCTTCAGTGAAGATCGCATCGAAGATTTGAAGACTGCAGTCGCCGAAGCCTGCATCAATGCAATGGAGCATGGCAACCAGATGAATGCCTCCATCCCGGTCAGCGTAGTACTTTCAATGAAGGCTGATGAACTCGAAGTCAAAGTGATGGACAATGGTACTGGTATGGACACACCTGCACCCACACCAGACATCGACCGCAAGATGAGCGGCGAAGAAGATGCACGCGGAATGGGCATGTTTCTCATACAAGCTCTTGTGGATGAGGCAGAGTGGGTATCAGGAACCGGAACCGACGAGCAGAGCTTCGTGCGATTGGTCATCCGAATGAATAAGGAGAATGAATAAGGTGCAAACGGCGAATAAGGTCACACAGCAGCAATTGACGGGTACAAGTGGCCAGCAGGTCACCTGCGTCCGCTTCACCGGCGACATCTCCTCCGCCTCCAAGGACGCCATCGTGGGAACGTATCAGGCGCTCGACAAGGAGGCCCATAAGCACATCCTGCTCGACTTCAAGGGTGTTGAATACCTCAACTCCTCCGGCATCGCCCTGGTCATTCAGGTGTTGATGGAAGCCAATAAGTCCGGCCAGGTTGTCGCCATCTCCGGCCTCACCCCTCACTTCATCAAGGTCTTCACAATGGTCGGAATCACGAAGTATGCCTCCATCTACCCCGACGAGGCCGCTGCGCTAGCGGCACTCTGATTCTCCTCTTGTAGGAAATACACTCTCGAACCACCTCCCCTGCTGTCGACCCGCGATTTATCAGGGAATTGAAGCTGCCAGGCGCGAAAACGCCTGCGGTAGCTCGCGCATGTTCAGGGCAAAACCCTGCTCTTAGTTCAGTGCGCCCAAAATACCCCACAGAAACTCTTTCAACAGGGGTAAACATTGCGTTCGCTCATCCTCGATATTCCCCATCTGGCATTATTTTCCTATTGACAAGAGTCTTAGACGATACGGATAATTCACGCCGTTCCCATATTTGCTGAATTGGTACGGCCAAAATGCATCTCTTCATGAAAAACAGCAAATGATGTTTGCTCCGGCTAAGGCCACACAATTTATTGATTGAATTTATTTCTATCGAGGTCGCTATATGGATTTAGGCAAAAATATCTTCAGCTCCACTCTGGCAAACATGACGTGTAGAGCGCTTTGCCTGTTGGCTCTCGCGTTGACTATTGCAACTCCGGCCACACTCAAGGCACAGACGGCCGGAGAGGGCACCGTCTCAGGTACAGTGACGGACGGCACCGGCGCCGTGGTCCCTAATGCGAAAGTAACGGCTACAAACGTAGCCACGAACATTGCGACCGTGCGCACGTCGTCGGGTGCGGGCTTGTTCACCATAGCCCCTCTTCCGCCCGGAACCTACACCTTGACCATCGAGGCCAAGGGTTTCAGGACATTGAGGCAGCAGAATCTAGCGGTGAATGCCCTCTCTGTACTGACCTTGAATCCTATATTGACGGTTGGCGAAACCAACGAGACCGTGGAGGTCACCGCTGCTCCACCCGTACTCGACACGTCCACTGCGACGCTGGGCCTGGTGATGGAGAACGACACCTACTCCAATCTGCCGATCCAAATGAATAATGCGCAGCGTGACGCCACTGCTTTTGGGGCTATGGCGCCGGGAGCACAGGGCGCGCCAGTGGCTGCGCGGCTTCCCATCATCGGAGGTACAGGCAACTATCTCGGACAGCTTTATCTTGACGGTATGCCAGCCGAAACCATCAGCCAGCAGGGCGACAATCGTCTGGTTTCACTCGCCGTTGAGCTTGATTCCGTCGATCAATTTCAGGTTGTCACCAGCACGCCCCCGGCAGAGTACTCCGGCGCCGGTTCCATGAACTTCACGATGAAGTCAGGCGGCTTGAAGTATCACGGGCAGGTGTCCGACTTTGTACGCAACACGATCTTCGACGCCTGGAGCTTTACTGCCAAGGGCGCAACGACCAAGAACGCCGAAGGGGTGACAGTACCTGCGCCAAAACCCGTAGAACACCAGAATGAACTCTCAGCCTCCTTCGGCGGCAAAGTCCCCTTCACCCACGAGAAGCTGTTTTTCTTCGCTGCGTATGACAAATTCCACGAACGCAAGGGCGCCGTTTATAGCCTCTATACAATCCCTACAACATTGATGCAGACTGGCGACTTTACAGAGTTGGGCAGTGCCGCAGTCATATACGATCCAACCTCCAATAGCTGCACCGGCACAACCTGTACTCGGCTGCCGTTCCAGGGAATGAAAAACGGCTTGCCGACCAATAACGTGATTCCGGCCAGCTATCTTTCGCCAATCGCGAAGGCCATGCAGTCGTTCCTGCCTGCGCCAACAAGCTCTGGAATCGTGAACAACTATCTTGGCGGTCAACCAAGTGGCTTCGACAACCATGTCATCAACTACCGCGTGGACTACGATCTGAGCGCGAAGCAGAAAATCTCAACCGTAGGCGCACTGGGTACCGAGAACTATGTCAACAACTACAGTGCCGGCGGTTCCGGAGCCACGGCGTATGGCTATCTGCCGCCGCCTTACGTCGGCGGCGACCTGGCGAACATCTACCCCAAGATCTTTGACATCGAGGACACGTATACGGTCTCGCCCCGAATCGTCAATCAGCTTAAATACGGCTTCGTCCGGTTCTTTCAGAACATCCACGATGCCACCCAGGGCGTAGCCCAGTACTCCCCCACCGCCCTGGGGATCACCAATCTGCCGGCTGGCCAGGCCAGCGAGGAGTTCCCTGGCTCGCAGTTCGCACAAACGGGCGGCGTTGCAACCTCTCTCACCGGATGGACGCAGAACAGCAATGCAGCCGCGACCCAGCTCACTACGCCAAACAACTTCACCATCGTCGATAACCTGCAGTGGCTGAAGGGTAAGCACGCATTCACCTTCGGTCTCCAGATTCAGTGGCAGCAGATCAACAACGCGAACCCTGCCACCTATACGGGCGTTCTCGCCCTCGCCTACAACTCTTTCTCGACAGCCCAATACTCGGCCAACTCCAGCCAGCTTAATAGCGGCTCCGGATACTCCTACGCCAGCTACCTCCTCGGTGCAGTGGGTAATACAGGATCGACCGCTCCCTCCATTGGCCTGCAACCCGTCAGCGAAGTGGGTGGCCGTTACCGTCCAATCTCGCCCTACGTCGAAGACAGCTACAAGGTCAGCTCCAAAGTCACACTCGATCTTGGCCTGCGCTGGGACTACTTCCCACCCTATCGCGAGGTGAAAGACCGCTGGACCTTCCTGAATCCGAACATCGTTAACGCCGCTACCGGAACCCCAGGCATGCTGCAGTTTGCTGGAAACTACGGCGGCGCAGGAGTCAGCTGCGGCTGCACCACCCCCGTCAAGACCTACTGGAAGAACTGGGGACCAAGAGTGGGTCTTGTCTTCTCTCCTGACGAGAAAACGGTCTTTCGCATCGGATTTGGCATGGTCTTCTCCCAGGCCGGCGGTGTCGGCGGACGTGGCGGAGCCTACCAGGGTACCGGTCAGACAGGCTTCAACGTAACGGCAACCGGCCCGTCCGAGACCACGAGCGGCCAGGCAGCAAGCCCGTCGTTCTACCTGAACAACGGCTCGTATTTCACCTCGATTGGGCAGGCTAATACGTCTCTTTTTGGAGCAGGTTATACGTACCCCACGCCGCCTGCGCCCAGCGTTGCAGCGCAGATCCTCAACAGCGGCAACTATCTCAACGCAGCCGGCAAGGTTGTCACCGCAAGCACCGTCGCCTTTGCCGATCCCTACGTCTCAAGCCGCGCACCCGAATTCAACTTCTACAACGTCGGCATTCAACGCGCCATCACCAAGGACATGACAATCTCTGTCAACTACGTCGGCGACCAGAGCCACTTCCTGATCAACTCCACCAACAGCGGCACCGGGACGGCACGCGGCTATTGGTCAAATCAACTGAATCCGATCTACCTTGCCGGACTTGGCAGCGTTGTTGGCGTCAATGCTACCGGCGCCAAGGTTCCTATCCTCATAGCTCCTGCAACTCCTGCAAACGTAGCCACGGCGAAGGCGGCGATGGCCAACATCAACATTCCCACCTTCTTCCAGACTGCGGCCGCAGCGGCTCCCACCACATCCACGTTGACCATCGCTCAGGGCCTCACCGCCTTCCCGCAATACAGTGGCGTTACCGACACCTGGGGTTCAAACGTAGGAAACTTCAGTTACAACTCATTCCAGATCACCGTACTGCAACGTATCAGCAAAGGACTTACCTTCAATCTCAACTACACCTATTCAAAAAACATCGGCGACGATGGAACCTTCCGTAGCGGCTTCGATATCCCTGCGGCAGCAGTCTCGGGCGGCGGACAGAGTTGGAAACAGGACCGTATCGAACGATCCTGGACGACGGTCTCCGGTCCTCAGAGTCTGCATGCCTTCGGCGTATATCAACTGCCATTTGGCAGAGGACACATAGGCAACGACTCGATGCTGGTCCGTGCTCTAGCCAGCGGATGGCAAATATCGGGAGTCTACACCTACTCCTCCGGTGTCCCTGTAGCTGTCATCTGGAATGGATGCAGTGCAACGAACTATCCGGGGCAGGGTCAATGCATGCCGGATGTCAGCCCCGCATTTCTGGGTAAGAGTGCCCGCATCAATGGAAGTTACGGCAGCGGGCCGAATGGAACAACGTTCTCGAATCTCGGAAGTACAAAATACATCGATTCGACTGCATTTGCGATTCCAGCTAACGTCTCTACTCTGAGTACGCAGCAGTATCTGCTTGGAAATGCTCCGCGTACCAGGCCGCTAAACCTCAACAATCCAGGTACGCAAAACCTCGACAGCTCCATACGCCGCAGCTTCGCCTTACCGCGGGAGATGGCGTTAGTGTTCGAGGTAGATTGCCTGAATACCTGGAACAAAGTCACCTTTGCAGCTCCAGCCGCAACCTTCGGCGCCTCGACCTTCGGGACAATTAGTGGCCTGCTTTCGGGCACCAACCCGCGAGACTTCCAGTTTGCCGGACACTTCAACTTCTAACACCTGGTAGTTGCCTTGAAGGTAAAGACTGGGATGTAACTTCATAGTTGAATATCCTGACGGGTCTATCCCGTCAGGATTTTTTGTCACTTTGATCGATTGATTTGATACGACTTTCGCAACCCGCGATTGCTCTAGGCCTGGAACGGCACGAAATACCTCCTAAAACGCGAGGTGCTTCCTCATTTCTGCCCAATTTACAGTGCAAAGACAGGCGTCTCACCCTCTTCGTCACTTCGAAGCCCCGGCAAACAGCCCGCTTTTGATGCCAGAAAAACCTTTGTTCTTTTTGAGATATAAAAATAACTTCCTCTCTAGTAAATCTCCGTAGGACGGGAGTAGAGTACTTTCGATCAGTTATATAAATCCGATTAGGTCTTATTGATTTGAAGCTCTGAGATCGTCCTACGAAGTCGGGACCGGTAAAAGACACAAGAATAAGCGTGGCCTGAGTTTAGGCCGTGTTGGATTTACAGTCCCTGATTCCGCTCTCGAAAAGACGTTGACGATCCAAATCTCGTTATAAGTTGTCGCAAGACTTGAAGGTTCTCGAGAGGTATCCGATGACGAAGTACCCTCTTCGCACGTTCGCCATTTTTGTAACAACCTTTACATGTCTGTGTGTCTGTCCCTCCGGCAACACAGCTCTGGCAGCCTCTTTGGGAGATGCCGGAACACCAACGTCTCCACAGGCAGAGACCATCGTTATTCCCGGACCATTGCGATCTTTTATGCGCATGGCAGCCATCAGTCAAAAGGTCTCCTCCGATGATGTCTTGCCGTTGCTGGCACGTAACATCTTCATGCAGGGCTATGAGCGAGGAGAACAAACAGAGTTCCTGCGTCTACTGAATCGATATGTCCAACAGGCAAGAGAGCTGCAGATCCTGGCAGGATCGAATAACACGATCCATGTAACCAACTGTGACGATGCAGGCACCCTGGTTCAAATCCTCGGCTACCGGCTGCGCGAAGGATGCGGCACAAAAAACTTCTTCCTGGAGACTGCGAATCCGGAGAGAGCTTTTCTCACCATCGACTCAGGCTTCCCTCTCACCGAACTGGAAGAAGCGTTGCAAAAAGGCACGCCATTCAACTATCCATACGCTCCGTCGCGGGTCCTCGTGCTGTTTCGAGAGAGCGATTGGACCACGCTGAGCGTGGGACAGAAAAAGGGCTACGTCAATCTGTTGGATCAACTGATCGACACTCCATCTGTGGCCCGCCTTTATTGGGCGCTCACCAAGAGCGATGCTGAAACCAGATTAGCTTTGCTGCATTCACCAGGCCTCAGAAGACTGCTTCCCCACGCCGCCACGCTCGACTTTTATGGAAGTCAGATCAGCATTCGATCCGGACGAGTGATTGTCCCTGGAGGAAAATGGACCGAAGTCAGCTGGAGAGACCTGGTAGGTGTGAGCCCAGAATCGCAGGGCGAATTCGTTGTGCGATTACTCGAGAAAGATAACGGCTGGCTCGCTGCTTACTTCGATGTCCTGTCGCGTGTCAATCCGGCACAGCGCGAACATCTCACGGAAGGCACGCGCCTGAAACGCTTTTACGAAGATTTCCGCGGAACTGACATTGAACAAAGCGCGACAAGAGGCGTATTTCGACAAGCCCCCGACCTCCTCGTTCTGTTTACGCGTGTCGAATGGGAAGCAAACGGCGAACCGCATGTTCCGGGGAATCTTGATGTCTGGAATCAGATCCTTCGCCAGAAGACCGACTCAAAGATAGTTCATGAGTGGAACAAACGCGTACACAATCTGGATCACCCTGAGCAGCTACTCGACGCGATGGTTGCGTTCTCTCGCGTCGTAACCGACAGCGGGCCTCTGCAGATTTATCTCACCATGTGCGAGTTGGATAGTGGCCGCTCGCCAGAGAAACGCCTGTCACCTGAAACAGTAAACCTGCTGGCCAGCAAATTTTCGCAGTTCAATAACTGGTATCTCGTCTTCTCTGAGTTCCCGGATCTAAGCGATCAATCCGCAACTCGCTTCGTCACCGTGGCGAATTCGATCGACAAAATCTCAAACGAGTCGCTGCGCGCCAATACTCTCGGCGCCTTTCAGGCCAACATAGGACTCTGGCAGATCCTCGCCCGCCAGGGAGAGATTCCCAACGCAGAACTGAATACTTCCTGGCAGAAGATGATCGATTCTTTTGCCAAAATCTCTTCCCCGACACAGCTCTTCGACGCTGCTCGAGGTTCCCTTGTAGCTCTCCTTGTCGCAACGGGCAGTTCAACGAATAGTTCCCCCGGCGAGATCGTCGATTTACTCGCAGGCCCTCGTCAGGAAAGCCCTGAAGGGCAACGCGTCCACCAGGAGTTAGCGCGCAGAATCCGGGCAGTCCTCGAAGATCAGCATCTGGTCGCTCTCGATACACTCTTTGCTCTCAGCGATGGCTTGGATGCGATGGCGCAAGGAAAACCTGCAGGCGATGGACTGGTCCCTCTTGCAGGAGAGCTCCGTGAGTTCGAGATGCCCCGGCCAATCTTTACCGCAAGCGAAAAGATCGACTGGGCGCCAAGAGTGTACACCGCCCATCATGCCGAGTTGCAAGTACAGACTGACTTAACCAAGGTGATTAAAGCGCCGGGTTCTCCAGCACAACTGCAAGCCGCTCGTGGTCAGCTCGCACCATTTCTCAGGGACACTCTGGTCGGCTTGAACTATGCCTACTACGAACCACCGGGCGCTCAGATTCTCCACAACAATCCACTCTTCGTTCGCTCGCATGATTTCACCGAGATATCGGTGGTCGGCACCGAACAGTTCTGGCAGACTCCCACGCTATTAGGGGTTGGTACGCCGGCCGGCGGAGGCGCGTACCTCATGGGATCGCTGACTGACCTGTCGTATGCGTTGGCAAGCACCGAACAGGACTTTATTGCTCCGGAAAATGTTCAGGCGCTCATCTGGAAAGAACTGGTTCCGGATCTCCTGGTCAGCGCAACCCTTCCGCGCTGGTGGAGCGTGAGTCCGACAGAGCTGCACGCCGTCGCTCTTTACCAGCAATCCGGCGAAGAACTCATGGCCGCATCGGTAAAAGATCCGCAGCTACGAGCCAAGGTGATCAGCATCCTCTCCGACCGTATGGCGCCGCAACGCCTTGAGCGGGCCGAGGAGGCGCTGCAAAGCGATGAAGCCCTGACTGCCATGCTTTCTCGAATCCTGCCGGCAGATAACCTTTATCTGGCCGCAGAATTTCGCAGCAGATATCCCGGCGACGCCGCTTCTTCGGGGCCGGCCGGCCAACAACTAGAGACTCTGTCGCATCAACATCCGACGGACATCAGCCTGGTCCGCATCTCGAAAGACTTCGGTGTTCCTCATCCAACTCTTGCTCGAACATACGGTCGCGAACTGCTCAACGTAAAACCATTTCCCTTCTTCGGCGGGTATTCCAGCCGCCTGTTCGGCGAATCATGGGAGTCCAGCAATCTGTATTGGGCGCGCCTGGCAGATGAGCTGGGTTACTCACCGGTGATGCTGAATCGCCTTGTTCCTGAACTGACTCGTCGCATGACCGCGAAGATCTTTGCCACCGATCTCGAAGACTGGCCGGCAATGGTACGCGCGATGCAAGAGACAGGGGAAGATCTGAGGCAGGGAAAGATCGTCTCGTTACCTGCAGCAACCACCACGGCACTTCGTCAAGAGCAACCAGTCCGACAGGAAAACACTCCATAGGAGAATCACGATGAAGAGATATTTTTTGGTCCTCTGCTTACTTGCCGCCCCTTTCTCCGGCGGTGGAACTGGGGCTGCAGCCCAGGATGACACGTCGCGTATTCGCGTCAGTGTCGTTCTGGTACAGCTCAACGTCGCCGTAACGGACAACAAGGGAAACTACATTAGCGGCCTCGGTCCTGAAGACTTTTCTATCACCGAGGACAAGATCCAGGAAAAGACCGCGACCTTCGAAGAAGGCAATGGCCCCACCCACCGATTGATGGAAATCGGTTCATCCGATGGCAAATCACTGACGACAGTTGCCGACAAGATGCCGACGGAACAAGGCTCCGTCATTGATGGAGCCAACCGGTTCGCAGGGGCCAACGTCTTCATCCTGTTCGACACCAGCAACTATATGTATCGAGGATTCGTCTTCGCGCAGGATGCTATCGCCGATTTCATCCGCTCACTTGAAGGCGTCAGCAAATTGGCTCTCTATTCTTACAGCCGCGACCTCTCCAGGGTCACGACACTTACGCCCGACCGCTCCCAGGTTCTGCGCGGTGTGCGCACCACGGTAGCCGGAGATGACGCAGCACTCTACAACGGCCTTCTGCTCACCGTAAAGGACGCCGCACAACTCACAGGCCGCAAAGCAATCGTCGTCTTCTCGAACGGTCCCGACAACGCCAGCCTGGTGCCTCCCGAAGATGTGGCAGAGCTCGCCCAATCGACAGGAACCATCATCTACATGATCAGTACACAGGCAGCGGAGGCAGAGCCCGTTTCAACTGCTGTCTTCGAGCGCATGAGCAAAGCCACCGGTGGCAAAGCCTATTTCTCCAAGGACTGGCAGGATGAAAAGCAGGCGTTTACCTCAATTCGCGACGATCTGGCACACCTCTACGCCATCAGTTATTACCCTCAGCCAAATTCCAACCACGGCTGGCGTGCAATTTCGGTAAAGCTCGTGGGTAAGAATCTGCAGAAATACCACATCCGTACCCGAGCTGGATATCGTCTCCTCCAGACCACCCAGGCAAACCTCGCGCCGCCTGAAGCAGAGGCCGCGTCGAAGTAATCTTCAAAGTCATCGCGTGGCGTCGACGGATTGTTGTACGTTGGTTGCATGACAACATCCCCCTTTTGCTCCAGGGCTCGCGGAACCTCTCCGCGGCCCCGTACATCGATATCTCGCCTGCTCGCCTGCTGTTTTTTTCTGGCATCAACATCCCTCGTATTAGCTCAGGCTCCGAAGCAGGCGAACGACGAAGACTATACAAAGAAGATCAAGGAGTATCTGTCCGATCCGCGATTTACGACGGAACTCGTAGATCATCTCCCCGCATCCTCCAAAGTTCCAACTCCGCTCAAGTTCCTGGGCTCCATGCCCGGACAGCCCGGAGAGCTGTATTACACCGCCGACATCAACCGCTATTACGAGGAGTTGGCAAAAGATTCGCCTCGCGCAAAGTTCTGGAAGCTTGGCATCAAGTCGGAGGAAGGGCGCGACATGGTCGTGCTCGCAATCGGTAGTGAAGAGTCGATCAAGAACCTTGAAAAGTACAAGGCGGATCTGGCGGCACTCACCGATCCGCGTAAGACGACCGAAGAGCAGGCGCAGAAGATCATCCACACCAGCAAGCCGATCTACTGGATCACAAGCGGCATCCACTCTCCAGAGACTGGCGGCCCCGAGATGCTGGTGGAACTCGCGTACCGGCTGATCGTCGAAGACACCCCCTTCATTCAGGAGATCCGCAACAACGCAATCGTGTTCATCACGCCCGTGGTAGAAACCGACGGCCGTGACAAACAAGTGGACACCTACTACTACGGCAAGGTAACCAAGAAGCCGCGTCCGCCATTGATGTACTGGGGAAAGTATGTCGCGCATGACAACAACCGCGATGGCATGGGCCAACTCCTCCACTTGACGCAGAACATTACAGCCGGCGTGCTGGAGTGGCACCCAACGGTTCTGCACGACCTGCATGAAGCGCAATCCTACCTCTATGTCTCGACAGGAACCGGCCCCTATAACCCCTCCCTTGATCCGATTGCTGTCGACGAGTGGTGGATGCTAGCTGAAACCGAAGTGATGGAGATGACCAAGCGCGGCATTCCCGGCGTGTGGACCTACGGGTACTACGACGGCTGGGTGCCGAACTACCTTTTCTGGATCGCCGAAACACACAACTCCTTCGGACGATTCTATGAGGTGCAATCCTACGGTCCGGATGTAACCGAAAAACTTCAACTGCCAGCAACGGCGACAAGCCGTGAGTGGTATCGCCCAAACCCTCCCCTGCCGACGATAAAGTGGGGCCCGAGAAATAACACAAACATTCAGGAGTCCGCGATTCTTCTCGCACTCAATAAAGTTGCCAAGGATAAAGATCTTTATCTGGAGAACTATTGGTTGAAGAACAAGCGCTCGGTAGAGAAAGGAAAGGATGGCCCGGTCTACGGCTGGACGATTCCTGCTCAACAGCTGCATCGCGTAAACACCGCAGAGATGGTGAACGATCTGCGTCATCAAGGCGTTGAGATCGGGATCGCCGGCAAGGATGAGACCCTCGGCAATCTGAAGGTCTCGGCAGGCGACTACATCATTCGCGCGGATCAGCCATACCGCACACTGGTAGACCTGTACTTCGGCCTACAGAACTTTCCTGTGACCAATCCTCTGCCTTACGACGATACAGGCTGGACTATGCCGTTGATGCGCAACGTCACCGTCAAAAAAGTGACCGACAAGGCGCTCCTCGAGCAACCCACAACGGTCATCAATAAAGATGTCACAGTGCCCGGCGTGATTCAAGGCACCGGCGATATTCTCGTCGTCGAAAACACGACTGACAATGTACTCGCAACGTTCCGATTCAAGAATGCGGATATAAAGATGGAAGCTGCGGAGGACGACTTCGACGTCGATGGCCATCATCTGCGCGCAGGCGCCTTCGTCATTCGCAATGGTGGAGACGCCAGTGTTCGAGCATCGATTCAACAGCTCGGCCTTACCGCCTACGCCACCGCAGCGACGACGGTGAAGACGCATCCCCTGACCGTTCCGCGTATCGGATACGTTCACTCATGGCAGAGAACGCAGGATGAGGGCTGGGTGCGCGCCGCACTCGACCACTATGGAATTCCCTACACCTACTTTGCTGATCAGAAGCTCCGCGAGGGAGATCTGCGCGCCAAGTACGACGTAATTATCTTCCCCACCGTCGGAGGCAGCTCCGTCTCTCAAGTAAACGGGATTCCAAAGACAGGACCTGATGCGATTCCCTACAAGAAGTCGAAGCTGACACCGAATCTGGGAGTCGAAGACTCGAGCGACGACATTCGCGGCGGCATGGGGATCGATGGACTAGCGGAACTGGTGAAGTTCGTCGAAGCCGGAGGCACCCTGATTACAGAAGGCTCCACGACGACGATTCTGCCCGACTACGGCATCACGACACAGGTCACTGTAGAGCATCCTGCAGCCTTGTATGCCAAGGGTGCATTGATGCGTGGCATCATCGCCGACAAGAAGAGCCCGATTGTCTACGGATACACAGGCGACCAGATGCCGGTCTACTTCAGCCAGGACCCCGTGTTGAACACCCGTGGCGGCATACGAAGGGGAGCCCAAGTCCCCGGAGTTGGAGTGGACATCACACCCAATGCCACACCCATCGCACTATCTCCCTACGATTCAGACAACACCACCGCAGAGCCTAAAGGATTGCCATCACAAAGCAGCGATGCCGATGCCACTCGTCAGGCCATACGCCAGTTCGGCGGAGCCGAGGAGGCCACAGCAGCGCCCAGAGTCGTACTGGAGTTCCCTGCCAAAGCAGATGAGATTCTGCTCTCCGGAGAACTTGCGGGCGGTCAGGCGCTCACCAATCGTGCCCTCGCGCTCGATCAGCCGATCGGCAAAGGCCATGTTATGATGTTTGCTTTGCGGCCTTTCTGGCGCTGGCAGACTCAGGGAACTTATTCTCTGGGCTTCAACACAATCATCAACTGGGATCACCTGGACGCCGGAAAGAAAGAGACGACCTCTTCTTCGACCAATTAAATCGCTATGGGAGCGGCCTCTAATGAGGCCGCTCCCATAGCTCTTCCCCGCACAGTGTTAGAACGTAAACCGTCCTCCCAATTGAAGAATCCGGGCAGGAGCCGCAGAGGTAATATGCCCGTCGATTGACGACGACAGGCTCGCCGTCGGCGCGTTTAAGCTGACCATGTTGAAGGCGTTCGTCATGTCAGCCCGAAAGGCAAAACCCATGCCTTCTCTGATACGGAAGGCGCGTTCCAGGCCAAGATCGACGTCTCGGTATCCCGGCGCACGAAGGAAGTCGCGCGGCGTGTCTCCGTCTGCTCCTCCCGGTCCAATACCACCCGGCAAGCCAGGGCCATTCGAGGTAAACGCTGCTGTGTTGAACCACGCGGTGGTTGAGACCGTGCGCGACCTGTGCGGACTGAGGAACGGATTGACGCCAGGGACAAGGTTAGGACGGTCGTTGCTATAGCTATCAGCGTTCTTATCTGATCCCGTTGTGATATTGACCGGCGCACCACTCTGCAGCGAGGCGATCATCGAGATCTTCCAGCCATTGGCCAACGTCTTCTCGAATCCATTTGTGCCATGGTAGTAGTCCATATTCCAGATACCCGAGATTGTGGCTACGTTTCTCTTGTCGTTGTCCGAGGGACCCCGTTCCTCCGAGAGCGCGCTGAAGTTCTGCGCTGAGCCAATACCAATCGCGCTTGAGTTCGCGCTCCACATCGACTTGCTCCAGACATAGAACCCGTTCAGCAGCAGGTTGTGCGACATCTGCTTATGGGCTGAAACCTGCAGCCCGTTATAGTTCGCAGTTTGACCGGATGTGATCAGGATCACCTGGCCGAGCGTAGCTCCATTCGCGTTCGTCGCACCATAGTATGGACGGCGGGCATTGATGCTCGCCTGCGTTGTACTGGCCCCCGGCGCCCAAACCGGGTTATTTCCATCGATTCCGAACGGCACATGCCGCACGAAGTTACCGACGTACGCAGTCTGCAGACTGATACCGCCAGGAAGCTGCTGCTCGATCGCCGCGTTGAACTGATACGAGAGTGGCCACTTATAATGCGGATCGATCGCCTCCACAGCCGCAGCCGGAAGGAACCGTGGGTTCGCCGGGTTGTACGTGTAGGGGAATGGATCTCCATCGGGGAACGAACCTGCATTCCCGTAGACATTGGTCAACGAGGTAATCGAGGTAAACGTCTGACGAACGGCAAAAGGTTGTGCATTCGCCGGCTGGTTCCATTCGTTCGCAGAAGTGCTGCCGTAGAAGATGCCGCCCCCGGCACGCACCGCTGTCTTTCCGTCACCAAATGGATCGAAGACCAGGCCAACGCGCGGTGAGACGTGGCCCAACTGGTTGCCAGCGATGCCACGCGGAATTCCCGTATCCCCCGGGAACAGAACACCCTTCGGAGCGCTCGGCACTATCGTCGATTGCTGACCAGGAACGAAGGCAGCAGTAAGGTTCTGCGACTCTACTGGCGCCTCCTGCACGTCATAACGCAGCCCAAGGTTCAGCGTAAAGCGGGGAGCCACTTTCCATGCGTCCTGCACAAATCCAGCGAAGTAGAAGTAGTTCAACAACCCATGGTAAGGAGTGTCCTGCTCCATCTGAGTCACCTGCCCAGAGACGAAATCAGCCAGCGCATTCTTCGTCGTTGTCGGTGCAGAGGTATTGAAGGTAAAAACTCCAAAGTTATACAGGTTCCCGACGATGGCGTCCTTTTCCAGAGAAGCCTCTCCACCGAAGTTCAACGTATGTCTGCCCGCGATGATGCTGAACACATCACGCAGTCCGTAAAAGTTCGTCGTGCTGACCGGCCCAGCCAGAGCGCCCCCGGCATTGAAGTATCCCGAGACCAGAAGCTGAGGCAATGCCTTTGGCCCCTGGATCGTGAAGCTTGAGCCAAGGTCACCCAACGAGACCTGAGGCAGATTGGTGCGTCCGCCTGCCACGCGAGTAATCGTCAACCACGCCTGATTCGCCTTCGCTGAGTCGAAGGTATGAACGTCGCTGAGATTGAAGTTCTGTTGCCGCGCACTCGATTGATTGATCGAGTACGGAAGGTAGCCGGTAGCGCTGGCACCCCCAAATGCGCCGCTCACAGACTTGAGCGTGAAGTAGGTCGCTTCAATATGATCCCTCGTCCCCAACGCCTGATCGTACTTGCCCAGGTACTCATCCTGGTTGGTTGGAGCAGTGTAATTTCCGACATACGTATTGTTGGCAGAGGTCGGCAGCGGAACGTAATCCTTGACGATATTTGCCGCGGTCGGATCAAGCTTCACTAAAGGAATGCAACCCACCGTCACGGTCGCGCAATTGACGGAGGTATTGGTGCCACTCCAGGGAGTGGAAGTGCCGGGGACATTCGGCTTTATCGCCGATTGCGTAAAGTCGCCGATGCGCTCCAGTGCCGTCGGCACAACAATGCCGCTCAGTACCTGTCCCACTGTCTGACGAAGACCAGCATAGCTGAACAGGAAAAATGCCTTGTCGCGCTTGATGGGTCCGCCAATCACTGCGCCAAACTGATTGCGATGATATGGGGTGGCCGCCGTGGTATTCCAGTTATATGCGTTTAGCGCCGTATTCCGAACAAATTCAAAAGCCGAGCCGTGAAAGCTATTGGTTCCCGACTTAGTCACCGCCGTGACCACTGCGCCGGACATCTTTCCGTATTGCGCCGAAAAATTGCTCGTTTCTACACGGAACTCTTCGAGAGCATCTGGAGTGGGCAAAGCATTTCCGTAGTTGCGAAGCCCGGTCATGTTGATGCCGCCATCGAGGAAGAAGCTGACCATCGGCACGCCGCCGTCAATCCCACCGTTGACAATCACCTGTGTTGACGGCACCCCAATCACAAAATTCGGGCTGCCCGACGAATTGGTCTGCATGCTGGAGCTGTTCGTCTGCACGCCGGGAGTCATCGAGATGATCTGATAAGCATTCCGGTTGACTAGCGGCAGCGCGTTGATCTCTTCCCGGGTCACAGTTCGCCCCAGCGTCTCGGTCGTCGTGTTAATGAGCGGAGGAGCGCTCGTTACCGTAACTGTTTCAGTCGCCGCCCCAACGCCGAGCGAGATATTCAGCGTCTGCGTTACATCCACCGCGATGACCACATTCTGTTGAACAAACTTCTTGAAACCCTGCGCCGAAACATCTACGGTGTAGTTACCAACCGGCAGATATTGAATCAGGAACCCACCAGTGCTGTCGCTGGTAACAGTCCGCGTAAATCCCGTTTCAGTATTGATAGCCTGTACCGTCGCACCAGGTACTACTGCGCCCTGAGTATCCACGACTGTTCCCGATATCGCACCTGTGATCTGCTGCGCACGCGCAGAGTTGCCTCCGAGCAGTAGTGCCGTCGCAAACAGGATGGCCAACAGCCAACGACAACCCTTCCAAGTAATGGATCGTAGATTAATCTGCATTTTCGGCCTCATAAATTAAGCGGCTAACTATAGATTTTTGTATCGGGCCGAACGATAGTTCGTTCCATGAACAATTGTCAAGAATTTTTATCGATCTACCCGAGTACCTGAAATGTGAATCAAGAAGAAATCACCGTTCACTTCGGTCAAAATCACTGACCATTCAACACGGCAAGCTTGTCCCAATCTCATACAGGCATCAAGGTTTATGCGTTTTCCCTGCGCCAGGGTGATATTTGGCGCAAACCCATCACGCGTTGCCACTCTATGGTTCTTCTGAATAAAAACTGATTCTCACGCGCCACCCCGGCACAACCATGATTTTGCACAGCTTACAGTCTTTACTGCATACCTACCATTGGTTGCAACATTGGATTTATTAATGATCAGGGTTCTCCCTCAACAAAACTTAGGCTGATCTGGCCGCTCGATGCCGTTAGAAAATAAGCTTGGGATCATCAACCTTATTGCCATACTGACCCCAGAAATGTAAGAGCAGAAACAACAAACAGGAGCGGAAGCGATGCAAAGTGATGGTTCTAACCGGCGGTCGTTTCTCAAGACAATGAGCTCTGCAGGAATGTTAGCCATGCTCCCTGATGCCGCCCTCGCCCGGAACTCTGGCCAGGACCACATTGTTCATGAGATCGCAGAACCCGATCAGAAGAGCCGCACTAAACCTGAGTACTCCATCAAGTTTTCCGTCTGTGGCATGAGTCACGACCACATCTACGGCATGATCGACGCAGTGCAACGCGGTGGCGGCGTTCTGGTCTCTGCCTGGGGTGGCGAGCAAGACAAACTGGCCGCCTTCAAGAAACGCTACCCCGACGTCAGGATAGTGGTCACGCAGGACGAGATCATCAACGATCCGTCCACCCAACTTGTACTAAGTTCGCAGATCGCCAACGAGCGTGCCGGCATCGGCATCCGCGCCATGAATCACGGCAAAGACTTTCTAAGCGACAAACCCGGCGTCACCACGCTCGAGGATCTGGCAAAAATTCGCAATACAATCACCGCAACGAAGAAGATCTACGGCATTATGTACAGCGAGCGTCTGGAAGTGAAGGCCGCGGTCAAAGCCGGGGACCTGATTCATGCTGGAGCAATCGGCAAAGTCATTCAGACAATCAATATCGCGCCACATCAGATCATTCAGGGTCAAGGTGATGCTGGCGGCGGCTCGGGTCGACCCGACTGGTTTTGGAATCCTGTGCAGTTCGGCGGCATCCTCTGCGACATCGGCTCGCACCAGGTGGATCAGTTTCTCTACTACACCGGCTCTACTGAAGCCGAGGTCGTCGAGTCACAGATCGCCAACGTAAACCATCCGCAGCGCCCTCAGTTTCAGGACTTCGGCGACATGGTTCTGCGCGGCAATCGCGGCGCGGGCTACGTACGGCTTGACTGGTTCACACCAAGCGGCCTTGGCACATGGGGCGACGGTCGCCTCTTCGTCCTCGGCACCGACGGATATATCGAGCTACGCAAATACACGAACGTCGCCGTCAGCAAACAGGGCAACCACCTCTTCATCGTTGACCAGAAGGAGGCCCGCTACATCGATTGCAACAATCTCTCACTTCCCTTCGGCCCCCAATTCGTAGCCGACATCGTGAATCGAACGCACATTGCACAAGATCAGACACAGTGCCTGCTGGCAGCCGAGTTGGTAATCAAAGCGCAGAAGAACGCAACGGTTGTCACCTTCGCAAAGTAGTACGAATCAGCACCTTGCTGTACTCACTAAAGCTAAACGCCCGGCACCTTCAGCACGACGCGATAAACGCTGCTACTCGCAGTAATGTAAAGCGTCTTGCGATCTACCCCACCCCAGGCCACATTGGAGGTATTCTCCGGCAAAAGAATTGTCCCCAGTGCTTCACCCTTCGACGAAAAAACCCATATTCCACCGGGCCCTGCGCTGTACACGTTGCCCTCACGATCGACCTTCATTCCATCGGGTGATCCATGTCTTGTATCCGAAGTCGCGTCATAAAAAACCTTCGCATCCGTTAATGTGCCATCCCTCTTCACTCGATACCGCATCCAGATCTTCTTCGGCTCAGAGTTATCGACATAGAGGTATTTTTCGTCCGGGGAAAACGCAATGCCATTCGGCCTCGGCAGATTTTTAACAACCAGCTGCAACTGATCTCGCGCAGGAGCGGCTCCAGGCTTTTGAGAAAAAGCCTTCGGAACCCGATACACCCCATTCACATCTAGCTGTTTGATTGGGTCGCCATCGCTCTGCGTCGGTAAACCGTACGGAGGATCAGTAAAGTAAAGCGATCCATCCGACTTATACACAAGGTCATTCGGGCTATTCAGTAACTTGCCTTCATACGAGTCCGCCAGCACCGTCACTTGGCCATCCGCATCCAATGATTCCAAACGCCACACATTGCGCTGCGCATGCCCCGCCACTGTCAATCGAGCCTTTGCGTCAAGCGTCATGCCATTTGATCCCGGCTCTTTCCCACCATACGGAGCAAGTCCCTTGTACCCACTCGGCTGCATGAAGATGCTCACCACGCCGTCCGGCGTCAGCTTGCGAATACTGTTACTCGTAATCTCCGCGAACATCAGATATCCCTCTGCAATCCAGACTGGGCCCTCAACCCAGGTAAATCCCGTGGCCACTCGTTCGATCGTCGCATTCGTCGGGACAATCGCATCAATGCCTACATTCAGGCGATCCACCTTCAGGGGAGTGCTGCTCTCGGCCACGATATCGCCGGCCGTTCCCGCATGCGAACGGACGATACCGCTCTCACCAGCTGAATCTCTCGCAACTGCATCGACAACCGAAAAGCTCTGAATTAGCAGAGCTATCAGAATCACATATCGCAACGGTTTTATGCGGCGCATTGATACTCACCCCTTCATTCGATGTCCAGATAATATGACAGAAACACGACCCTCAGTGTAACCTTCGTCGTAAGGCGGATGGTCCGGAGTGGCGACGACATCCTAAATCCCCATCGAAGGCATCGGCATCCTGAGCAACACAGTCGAGTCGCGACACCTCTGCCTCAAAACAGCAGCAAACCGTTCGAAAGGGATAAGCAATGGATGCAGTTCAGGTCGCAGCTCAGGTATTGATCGACGGCAAATGGCACGCAGCCAACACCGAAGGAACCTTCCACGCAGAAAACCCTGCACTGGGTAAAGCCCTCCCGCTATCCTTCCCCACCAGCCGATGGTCCGACGTCGATCTTGCCCTCACCGCCGCAACCAAAGCTGCCGCCGAACTACGCACCATTGATCCCGCAAAGATCGCAGCCTTTCTTGAGACCTACGCCAACAACATCGAAGCCGCCGCAGCCGCAATCGTCACTGCCGCGGCAGAAGAGACTGCTCTACCCGTATCACCTCGTCTCAAAGACGTCGAACTCCCTCGCACTACCAACCAGCTTCGCCAGGCCGCAGCAGCCGTACGCGATGAGTCCTGGCGTAACGCCACCCTCGACCTCGAAAAAAATATCCGCTCCTGCTTCGCTCCCATCGGCCCCGTCGTCGTCTTCGGCCCCAATAACTTCCCCTTCGCCTTCAATGGTGTCAGTGGGGGAGATTTTGCTGCCGCCATCGCAGCCGGCAATCCTGTCATCGCAAAGGCCCACCCGCTCCACCCCAACACCACCCGCCTTCTCGCCGAACAAGCGTTTAAAGCAGTCGAAACGACCGGCCTTCCCCCAGCCACCGTCCAGCTGATCTACAACATCAGCAACGAAAACGGTCTCAAGCTGGTTAGCGATCCTCGCGTCGGTGCAGTCGGCTTTACCGGCAGCCGCAACGCCGGCCTTCACCTCAAACGAGCCGCCGATGACGTAGGCACACCCATCTACCTTGAGATGTCCAGCATTAACCCAGTCATCTTCCTCTCCGGCGCGCTCGCCGAACGCCCCGAGCAACTAGCCCAGGAGCTGGTCGACAGCTGCCTCGCCGGATCAGGCCAGTTCTGCACCAGCCCCAACCTTCTTCTTGTCTTCGAAACTCCCCAGACCGAACCGTTCCTCGCACAGATTGCAAAATCTTTCAGCGAGCGGCCCGCACAGCCTCTTCTCTCCTCGGCAGGTCGCAAGCAGCTCAGCGAAGGAGTTGCCGCTCTCACTCGCGCCGGTGCAAAACTCGTCACCGGCGGCGATAACGCACCCGGCGAAGGGTATCGCTACGCCAACACTCTACTCCGCGCCACCGCGGCACAACTCCTCGCTTCCCCCCACGACCTCCAGCGCGAGATCTTCGGCAATGCCACCCTCGCCGTCGTCGTCAACACGCAGGAAGAACTCAAATCAATCCTCCGCCTCCTCGAAGGCAACCTCACCGGCACCATCTACTCCGCAAAGTCTGGCGCAGACGACGCATCCTACACCGCCATCGCCGCCCTCCTCCGCGAAAAGGTCGGCCGCCTGTTGAATGACAAGATGCCCACCGGCGTCGCAGTCAGTCCAGCCATGAACCACGGTGGCCCCTACCCCTCCACCGCAAGCCCCGGAGTCACCGCCGTCGGCATCCCTGCCTCCATCACTCGCTTCGCCAAGCTCGAATGCTACGACGCTGTCCGTCCGGAGCGTCTCCCCTCAATCCTCAAAGACACCATCACAAACCCCAATACATGGCGTTCGATCGACGGCGCATGGATCAAGGGATAGCTCAAAGATAACGATCACAGAAATCGCCCCGTCCTCGCAGGCTGCCGTTTTGGGAGCATGATCAGCCTCACCATGTTCTGCGATAGGCCCCCCGGAAACATCTCTGGCGTACATCCCAAAAAGCGAGTAAAAATTGGTAGAACCTTTTCCGAGCAAGCTCGTCAACCCGGAGGCAACTGCATGTCCTCGTCAGAAAACACCCGCCGCGACTTCCTCAAACTCAGTACTGCCGCTCTCGCGTCCACCGCCTGGACCGCCACCAGCTATGCCAGCATCATCGGCGCCAACGACCGCGTCAAAGTCGGCGTAATCGGCTGTGGCGATCGTATGCAGCAATCCCTCATCCCCGCCTTCCACGAAAACCAGAAGGACATGAACTTCGAGTTCGTCGCCGTCTCCGACCTCTGGAATCGTCGCCGCGAAGAAGGCGCAGCGTACATCCAGAAGATCACCGGCAACGTCGTCGTCCCCGTCCGCAACAACGACGAGCTCTACGCCCGCAAAGATGTCGACGCGGTCCTCATCGCCACAGCCGACTTCCAGCACGCCCAGCATGGTGCCGAAGCCGTCAACGCCGGTCGCGACGCCTACGTCGAAAAACCCACCGCCCACACCATGAAAGACGCTCGCCTCTTCCGTAACGCCGTTCGCAAAACCGGCAAGATCGTCCAGGTTGGCACCCAACGCCGCAGCACTCCCAGCTATCAACAGGCAGCCGAATACATCAAGTCCGGCAAATTCGGCGACATCGTCATGGTCGAGATGACCTGGAACGTCAACCAGCCCGGACGGTGGCGCCGCCCCTCAGTCGTTCCTCTGCTCAAAGAGCAGGACACCGACTGGAAGCGTTACCTCCTCGATCTTCCCTACGAGCCCTTTGACGCGCGCAAATACCTCGAGTTCCGCCTCTTCTGGCCCTACTCCTCCGGCATCCCCGACCAGTGGCTCGTCCACCAGATCGACACCGTCCACTGGTTCACCGGCCTTCCGCACCCGCGCAGCGTCGTCGCCAACGGCGGCATCTATCTCTGGAAAGATGGTCGCAAAAACTGGGACACCATGACCGCCGTCTTCGACTACGGCCCGCTCGACGATCTCACCAAGGGCTTCCAGGTCCAGTACTCCTCTCGCTTCACCAACTCCGCCGGCGGAGTCAAGGAGCTCTACTACTCCAACGCCGGCATGATCGACATGGACAAGCAGACCGTCACCCCCACCGGCGGACTCACCGCAAAGTTCGCTGCCGAGATGAATATGCAACCGAATCTGTTACAAAAATTTTCGCTCATGGAAAACGCAGACAAGATCAACACCGACGCCAGCACCGGCGTCGATCCGCAAACCTCCGCCAACATGCGCAACTGGATGGAGTGCGTTCGCTCCCGCAAGACTCCCAACGCCAGCATCGAAGCCGGCTATAGCCACTCCGTCGCACTCTGCATGAACATTGCCGCCATCCAGACCGGGCAAAAAGTCACCTTCAATGACAAAACCGGACAGGTGATGGTCGGAGGCAAAGCCTATGAATAAGCTATTCGCGCGCTATCTCATCACACTCCTTGGCCTCGCATTCACCGCACAGGCACACGCTGTTACAGGAGTGCAGGTCATCGCGAACGAAGCCGCGCATCGCGTCGACATCACCGTCGACGGCCAACCCTTCACCTCCTACCTCTGGGACACCAACCAACGCAAACCCATCCTCTACCCACTCGTCGCACCCGACGGCACCACCGTCACTCGCGGCTATCCCTTCAAAACCGTCCCCGGCGAACGCGTCGATCATCCCCATCACGCAGGCCTCTGGTTCAACTACGGCAACGCCAACAGCTTCGACTTCTGGAATAACTCCGACGCCATCAAACCCGAAGATCGCTCCAAATATGGCTCCATTCGCCACGATCGCATCGTCTCCACAAAAAGCGGCGTAACCTCCGGCGAGCTCACCGTCGAATCTACCTGGACCACCGCCAGCGGCGAAGACATCCTCAACCAAACCACCCGCTACATCTTCTCCAACACCAAACGCAACGGTCAGTCCGTCCGCGCCATCGACATGACCATCACCCTCAAGGCTCTCACCAAAGTCGTCTTCCACGACGACAAGGAAGGCCTCCTCGGCATCCGCGTCGCCCACTTCCTCGAATCACCCACCGAAAAGGGCGGCACCTTCCTCGACGCGAACGGCAAGGCCACTCAGGTCGCAGCCGCTGACCCCGCAGGCGTTACCGGCGTCTATCACACCAGCGAAGGAATCACCGAAGACCCCGTCTGGGGCACTCGTGGCCGCTGGTGCTTCCTCACCGGCACCACCGGCAGCCACGCTGAAACCATCGCCATCCTCGATCACCCGGAAAACCCCGGCTACCCCACCTACTGGCACGCTCGCGGCTACGGCCTCTTCGCCGCCAACCCGCTTGGCCGAAGCATCTTCGACCCCAAACTACCCGCCTTCAACTTCACCCTCGAAAAAAACCAACCCGCCACCTTCCGCTACCGCATCCTCATCCTCTCCCAACTCGCAACTCGCAACACCAGAAGAGATGAACCGCGAAGCCGATGCCTTAGCCAAGACCCACTAACCCTGACGATCAACTCTGTGCTCCTTCCATCTTTTTCGCCTTGTCATTCTTCGCCGAAGGCGGAGGACCTGCTGTTTGCTTTTGCTTTACTACTGAACCGCAGGGACACTGCCCGCCATATCCAGATCCATATTCAACAGCAAAACATTCACTCGCGGCTCCCCAAGAAACCCAAGCTGTCGTCCCAGCGTATGCTGCGCCACCAGCTTGCGCACGACATCCTCCGGCAGATGTCGCTCACGCGCTACCCGGCCAACCTGAAACTCAGCAGCTGCCGGAGTAATATCCGGATCCAGTCCCGACGCCGATGCCGTCACCAGATCAATCGGAACATCAACCCCCGGATGATCGACCTCGAACGCCGCAACATCCCCGGCCACCCTATCGATCAGCTTCTTATTCGTCGGAGCGTAGTTCGAACCGCCGGAGTTAGCCGCATCGTATCCATTCCCCGCGAAGGAAGGACGCGAATGAAAGTACTGCGGAGCGGAAAACGGCTGCCCGATAATCCGTGAGCCAACCAGCTCACCGTTCTTGTAGAGCAACTGCCCGTTCGCCTTGTCATGAAAGAGCACCTGCGACAGCCCGGTCACGACGAGAGGATAGATCAACCCGAAGATAACAGTAGTAACAACGGTGTAGAGCACAGCGATGATGATATTGCGACGCATAAAGATCCTCAGGCCAGATGAATGGCAGTAATGATGATGTCGATAAGCTTGATGCCGAGAAACGGAGCAACAATACCGCCAAATCCATACAGAATCAGGTTTCGCCGCAGCAGCGCCTCGGCCGACATCGCCTTGTAGCCGACCCCGCGAAGCGCCAGCGGAATCAACCCGACAATAATCAGCGCGTTGAAGATCACCGCAGAAAGAATCGCAGACTGCGGCGTCCGCAGATGCATGATGTTCAACGTATTCAGTACAGGAAACGTCGCAGCAAACATCGCCGGAATAATTGCAAAGTACTTCGCAACGTCATTCGCAATCGAGAATGTAGTCAGCGCACCACGCGTCATCAACAGCTGCTTCCCGATCTCGACAATCTCGATCAGCTTCGTCGGATTCGAATCGAGATCGACCATGTTTCCAGCCTCTTTCGCGGCCTGCGTCCCGGTGTTCATTGCAACGCCCACATCGGCCTGCGCCAGCGCCGGAGCGTCATTGGTTCCGTCGCCGGTCATCGCGACCAGCTTGCCCTCGGCCTGTTCACGACGGATAAGGTCCATCTTGTCCTTCGGTTTAGCCTCCGCCAAAAAGTCATCAACGCCGGCCTCACGCGCAATCGCAGCCGCAGTCAACGGATTGTCACCCGTAATCATGATCGTCCGAATCCCCATCGACCGAAGCTGCGCAAACCTCTCGCGCATCCCCCCCTTCACGATGTCCTTCAGATGGATCACACCCAACGCCTGCCTGTTCTCGGCCACAACCAGTGGAGTGCCGCCACTCCGCGCAACCGTCTCAACCGCCGCACGTACCTCGTCCGGCAAACTTCCGCCATTCTCCTTCAAAAACGCAGCAATCGCATCCGTCGAACCCTTACGAATCACGCGCCCCTCAAGGTTCACACCCGACATCCGCGTCACCGCGCTAAACGGAACAAACTCCGCCTGCAGCTCGCTCAACTCGCGCCCGCGAAGACCATACATCTCCTTCGCCAGCACCACAATGCTTCGCCCCTCCGGCGTCTCGTCCGGCAGCGACGAGAGCTGTGCCGCGTCAGCCAGCTGATCTTTACTCACACCAGGAGCAGGAATAAACTCCGAGGCCTGACGATTCCCCAACGTAATCGTTCCTGTCTTGTCGAGCAGCAACGTATTCACGTCACCGGCAGCTTCCACAGCGCGTCCCGACATCGCCAGCACATTATGCTGCACCAGGCGATCCATCCCGGCAATACCGATCGCCGAAAGCAATCCGCCAATCGTCGTTGGAATCAGGCAAACCAGCAAGGAGATCAACACAAATACTGTCTGCGGCGCATTCGAGAAAATTGCAATCGGCTGCAACGTAACGACAGCCAACAGAAAAATAATCGTCAACCCAGCCAGCAGAATATTCAGCGCAATCTCATTCGGCGTCTTCTGCCGCTCCGCTCCTTCAACCAGCGCAATCATCCGGTCCAGAAACGTCTCTCCCGGATTCGATGTAATCCGAACCTTAATCTGATCCGACAATACGCGCGTTCCGCCAGTCACCGCGGACCGGTCACCGCCCGCCTCGCGAATCACCGGCGCAGACTCGCCCGTAATTGCTGACTCATCGACCGAAGCGACGCCTTCGATCACCTCACCATCGCCCGGAATCATACTTCCAGCTATGACGAAAACAACATCCCCCGCCCGCAGATCGGAGCTGGCAACCTCTTCCGTTCTTCCGTTCATCAGGAATCGAACGGCGGTCGTCTCAGACTTCGCACGCCTCAGCGCATCGGCCTGTGCCTTGCCGCGACCCTCCGCCATCGCTTCGGCGAAGTTAGCGAACAGCACCGTGAACCACAACCACAGCGTGATCTGGAGATCGAAACGAAGCGCTCCATGGTGCGTCATAATATCGCGCAGCAGGTAGATACTTGTGATGACACTGCCGATCTCTACCACGAACATGACCGGATTCTTCATCATCGTGCGTGGGCTTAACTTGGCCAGCGCATCGATTAATGCACGACGTACAATTTTCGTATCCCAAAGTGAGCGTTTGCGGGTGTTTGCCATTTGCTTGTCTGCTTTTCCTCTTGCGAACTAGAAGGTTTTACCGGCGTGCATCAGTAGGTGCTCAAGAATAGGGCCGAGCGAGAGCGCAGGAAAGAACGTAAGCGCCCCAACGATGAGAATCACCCCCACCAGCAGCACCGTAAATAAAGGTGTATGCACAGGGAAAGTCCCGGGGGACGGCGGCACCAGCTTCTTCTTCGCGAGGTTGCCCGCTACAGCGAGCATGGGCACGATCATCAAAAAACGCCCAACCAGCATCGCGGTTGCGAGCGACAGATTATACCAATGAGTATTTGCATTTAAGCCCATGAACGCAGAACCGTTGTTGCCAGTGGCCGACGTGTACGCGTAAAGAATCTCCGTGAAGCCATGCGGTCCCGTGTTGCCTAACGAGGCAAGGCCAAGATTCGGCATCATGAGCGACACAGCAGAAAATCCGAGAATTGAAAGAGGGAAGATGAGTACGTAGAGCATCGCCATCTTTACGTCGAACGACTCGATCTTCTTGCCGAGGTACTCGGGCGTGCGCCCGACCATTAGACCGGCGATGAAGACAGCCAGCACGACAAAGATCAACATCCCGTAGAGCCCCGCGCCCACTCCACCGAAGATCACCTCGCCCAGCATAATGTTAACCAGCGGAACCAGGCCGCCCAATGGCATAAACGAATCGTGCATCGCGTTGACCGCGCCGCAACTGGCATCCGTCGTCACCGTCGCGAACAGTGCCGAGTTGGCAATACCAAACCTTACCTCTTTGCCCTCCATATTGCCGCCAGCTTGCGTCGCGGTAGCGTGCTGATTGACTGAGTGTAGGAGTGGATTCGGCTGCGCCTCTGCATAGTAGGCCACCGACACGCCAACAAAGAAGAGCACCGCCATCGCAGCGAATACAGCCCAACCATGCTTTGGCGCCCGCGTCATCCGCCCCAACGTCACCGTCAACCCAGCCGGGATCAAAAAAATCGAGAACATCTGCATCAGATTGGAAAGCGGTGTCGGGTTCTCGAACGGATGCGCACTATTCGCATTGAAGAATCCACCGCCATTTGTGCCGAACATCTTGATAGCTTCCTGCGATGCTGTGGGGCCCTGCGCAATATTCTGCGTCGTAACGATCTGCGTGGTCGACTTTCCATCTGTTCCTGTCGTAGTTACACTCTGCGGCTGCACTAGCTTCGCTTGATCGTAGGGGCGAAAGTTCTGCACTACGCCCTGCGAGACCAGCAACATCGCATAGACGAGACAGCCTGGCAACAACACCCACAAAGAGGCCCGCGTCGTATCGACCCAGAAGTTGCCAAGCGTCTTCGACTCCCTCCGCGAGATACCCCGGATCAGCGCCACAGCCAGCGCTATCCCAACTGCTGCTGAAAAAAAGTTATGGTAAGCCAGGGTGAGCATCTGTGTCAGATAACTCATCGTCGTCTCAGGCGTGTACGACTGCCAGTTCGTATTCGTCGTAAACGACGCCGCAGTATTCAACGCAAGATCCGGAGCCACCGCAGCGAGATGTTGCGGATTGAGTGGCAGCACGTGTTGGAGCCGCTCAATCGCGTAGGTTGCGAGCATCGTAACCAGGCTGAAGAGCAGCATCACCACCGCATACTCGGTCCACGCCATCTCGCGCGTTTCGTCAATCCCCGACAGGCGATAAATAAGCCGTTCCATCGGGCGAAAGATGCGGTCCGCCCAAGTAGATTCCCGCTCAAACACGCGTGCCATATAAATGCCTAAGGGCTTTGCACAGAGCAGTACTATCGCAAAAAAGAAGGAAACTTGAAACCAGCCGTTCGCCGTCATGATGAATACTTCCTCTTAAAACTTTTCGGGACGCAGCAGCGCGTACACCAGATAAACCAGTAAGGCTACCGTTACAAGACCGAGCGCAAACGTTTCGATCATCTCTGTATCTCCTTCGTCCCTAACCGGTCACAGCCCACCGTGTATCCAATTGCAATTACAAAAAAAAGCACACTGGCTCCGATACACCCGATGTCCCACATGGTCTCGCCTCCTGCCAAATCGCTCGTAACTCTAAAATGAGTCACAGCACAATCAACCTCCACTATTCAAGCAGTCGACACATAAAGAAAACGTAGAAACCTTATAAAAAAGTCGTATACACGCCGCACCAACCGCATTTGGTCCAGCAACTTTCCGCACGCATGTGGAACTGGATATTGTGCCGGATACCCGTCAAAGCACCCTCAATGAAGGCCCGCACAACCGCCGCCCCGAGATATCGGCTAGACTAGTTTCTAACCCCAGCCGTTATGCCCAAAAAGCCTTCGTGCTGAACAACCTTAGACGACGTGCCAACCCAGATCGTCAGGTTCATCGTTGCTCAACTACCAAAGGTATGCCCGCGACGCTCACGTCCGACGGCGGCCATAATGCACGCAGGAAGGAAGACACTGACTGCAGTCAGCGCCATCGCACTCGCGTAACTGGTCTTCTGCGCATAGACAGCCTCAATATAGACGACTGAACTGGCGATGACGCCTGCCATCTGATAAGCGAATCCAGGAAGCAATCCACGTACAGAGTCGGGCGAGAGCTCTGCCAGGTGCGCCGGAATGACACCCCAGGCACCCTGCACCATGAACTGCATCAGAAAAGCGCCTATAACCAGCAGCATCTGGTTAGGAGCATAGGCCCAAAGCGGAATGACCAGAGTCGCGCAGAGGAAAGCCACGATAATCGTCTTACGTCGCCCCCATTTGTCCGAGAAGTGGCCAAAGATGACGCCACCAAAGATAGCTCCCATACCCGCAATCGCGGTAATCACGGCACGACGCTGCGGAGTGAAATGCCACTGCCGTTGCAGAAAAGTCGGATACATGTCCTGAGTACCATGCGAAGCGAACATCATCATCGTCATGAAGGCAGTCAGGTAAAGAAAGAGCCTCCAATGCGAAAGGATCTCGCGACCGTGCTCCCCCCAGCTACTGCCAGTCCTGGCTTTTTGCCACACGGTGGATTCTTTGACGCGAAACCGGATAAACAGCACCAGAAGGATCGCAGGCAGGCTCCCCAGAAAAAACAGGGGGCGCCAGCCAACACGCCCAAAGAGAAAGAGGAAGCAAAGAGCAGCAAGAACATTCCCCGCAGCGTAACCTTCCTGCAGCAACCCGGAGAGCATCCCGCGTTTAGCAACTGGTGCTCCCTCCATTGCCAGCGATGTGCCGACCCCCCAATTGCCGCCCATCACAACGCCGAAGAGCGCTCGCACAATAAGTAGAACAGTGTAGTTCGGCGCAAGGCCTGTAAATATCTCCGCCACCGCGAAGAATCCAATGTTGATCATGAGCGGCAGCCGTCGGCCATAACGGTCTGCCATAAGTCCAAAGACAAGTCCGCCCACAGGTCGAAACACTAGCGTCATCGTAATGACCAGAGCGATCTGGGCGTCGGTTTTATGAAACTCCTTCGCCATCGAAGTGAGGCAGAAGGTCACGAGAAAGAAATCGAACGCATCCAGTAACCAGCCACTGAATCCTGCTGTTACTGCGGCACGGTGATGATTAACCGCTCCAACCTCAACGACAGCAGACAGGCCAGCCTCTCCCGCTGCCGTCGGTTTCTTGTTAAGCATGTTGCCCCTTCTGAAGCATCAACCTCAGACCACTATTCAATCACGGCTATCTGCCGGCCGGCGCCGTCTTACCTCTTTGCTCTGACGCAGGTGTAACGATCGGCTGACGCAGATGGTCATAGTTGAGAATTGCATTGAAGACGAGGTCGTAACTTCCAATGGTCTCGCCACGATAGACCGGATTGTTTGCGAACAGCAGCACGTTGCCCGACCCCAGATGAGCATTCACCACAATGGCCCGCTCCGCAATCGGGGCCGCCTTGTCCAAAAGTCCAGAGAGCAGCATGCGTTTTTTGGTCGCTAAACCGCAGAATAACCTCAGGACGGTATTGCACTGGAATAACCTGGGGATTGTTGCGCATCTGGTCCTCGTTCAACTGCTTGGGCTGCCACGGCTCTTGCTTCGGAATCACCTCAGGCTCAACAGGTTTACGGCCCTGTACGACATCGCTGTCATCCGGACCACCGCGACCAGTCGGACGGTGCGCGTAAGGATCCATCAGCATGCGGCCACCTTGCCGCGCCAGCGTATTGCTAACGTTGAACGCCATTCCGTTTGCACTCATAACAGGCAACGATGGACCATAGCCATTGGCAATCGGGCTCGATGGTGCGACAAAAATACTGTTCAGCACACTGCCAACAACACGCGCATCGTCATGCGCAGCGACGCTAACACCAGGCGCGAGTCCTGTATCGATCGCAAACTGGGCTGTGTCTTCGCAGGTAATCAGGAGCCCGCCCTTTTCAACAAACGACTTCAGATGTTCGAGCCCGTCGTATCCTAACCCAACACGCATGTCGGGCGTCGAATCAAGCAATCCCAGATTCGGAGTGAGTTCGCTCTTCTGCCATGGAAGCGCATTACCCCACTTCGGTTGCCCCTCGATAATCTCCTGCGATGAAGCACGTCCGACAGGCGCAAAGATGATCACGTCATACTTGCCCCGAAGATCGCCCTCAGATGCGGCCGTCTGCGTACTGATGTAAGAGAACGGAATGCCTGCCTTGTCAAAGGCCTCCCGCCACCATCCTTCGGTCTGCGTACCAAGCCACGTGTGCATAAAGGCGATGCGAGGAGCCGTCGCAACATGCGTGGCCACCGATGGTGCAGCACTCAGGCGAGTCGCGTCGAGCGAAAGTTTCTCGAGCGTCGCAGTAAGCGGTTGCTCCTCGTTTTGAGTGATCAGCAGAGAGCCCGCGGCATAGTGCTTACCATCGGCGTCGAACGCCTTCTCCGTCGTCTCAACGTGTCCCTGCTTCAACGCATACAAGAGCGGCAGCAGCGAGGTCTGTCCCGTATTGGGTATCGCATAGATAACCCCGGAGCCGCTGACCTTTCCAGCCGCCCGATCAAAGTCAGCCGCCGGCGCCATCGGCGCCTTCAAAATAGAAGCATCGGTTACGCGAACAGCTTTGACATTGAAGAGCTGACTGAACGACCACCCGGTATCGTCGTAGGGATGCTTCTGTGGATCGTCCGGTGCCCAGTACTGCTTATCCAGCAGTGCATCCGCAATGCGCGAGAAGGGCTGATCGAGCCGTATCACATAGCTCCCCGCCGGAAAAGTCTCCGACGTCGGTTTGTCGCCGCGCTTTGCAGCTGGAATCGAACTAGTCGCCACCGCCGAGAGCTGCTGCACCTCGACATGCTGCAGCTTCAAGACATTCAGAAGTTGCAACTGGCGGTTCAACTCAGCATCGTTAGCAGGAAGCACATAGGCTGCGGGCCCATCGAGCGTCGGTTTCTCTACCGAGCGCTTGCTCTTGATGTAGTAGTTCTCAAGAAAATGATGTGTATTGTGCGAGAAATACGCGAGCGTTGAAAGTAATGCGCTCTCCTCATAGTTATTGTTATCGCGCTGCGACCACATCACAGTCGGCAGCGGAGGGTTCTGCCGATACCACGTGCGCGAGTACTCCTCTGGCTGCAGAATGCGCTTCTCCGTATCGGCGCCGCCATTGCCAAAGGTCTCGTACAGCCGGCTGATGCCGTTGTGCAGACCTGCTAGAAACATCAGATAGCCCGGACTCCACGTATCGAAGTCGCCATGCGTAAAGACGCCCGGCATCCCAAACGATTGCATCTGCGCGACGTTATTCCACCCCAACTCTGCCCACTCATCGGCAAGCGTAGGATCGATCCACGCGTTGTACGGGCCATCGCCAACCGTGTTGTCGTAAAGAAAAGGCACGGACTCGTGAAGATCGTGCAGCACCTGCGCATGCCAGCCAAGGTAAGTGTTCAACACATTGTTGGTCAGGGCCAGCGTCATGCCCATCGCGTCCCGGTTGTTGTCATGTGCGACGTAGTGTCCCCAATAGGCTAATCGCGGCCATTCCTGCCCCGGGTGCGCCTTGTGCCACCGGTAGGTATCCACCATCCGATCCCGTCCATCGACCTCGACAACCGGCGTAATCAGCACAATCATGTGCGAGCGGATGTATTTGATGTACGGAGAGTCGTCGACAGCCAGGCGATACGCCAACTCCATCAACGCCGTCGGTGCCCCCGTCTCACTCGAATGGATCGTGCCCGTGATGTAGTACACCGGGTACGACTGATCGATCAACGGCTGAGCCTTGCTGTCGTCGAGTCCGATAGTGCGCGGATCAGCCAGCTTCGCAAGCCGTTCGCCATTCTCCTTTGCGCCCTGCAGCAGTGCGGCGTCTGCAATCGCGACCGCGATCATCTCGCGATTTTCCTCCGAATGCCCGATGGAGAAGACCTTCACCCGCGGAGAAGCCGATTCAAGCAGGCGGAAGTACTTATAGACGTCCTCCGCGTACGGCAGCATGTCGGGAGCTCCCGCAACGTCGCCCAACACCTTGGCTGGCGTAGGTACCGTCGTCGAAGCGGGCAGGTAATCGACCAGATGCGAAGAAAACTGCGGATCGGTCGTGTACTTGCGAATGTGATCGGTATAGGTCTGATCGATGGGCTGCTTACTGTCTCTGGCAAACGAATCATTCAAATTCGTCTGTGCCGAGGCGCAACAGAGAGCAAACGACAGAATCGTCACAGGGACAAGGGCAGATAGCGAACAAGTCAGTCTCATAGGTTCTCGAGGAAGCTGCAACAATCTTACTTGCGTGTTCCAGCGAAAACGGCAGCATGGAAAAGAAATATTTGCGATACCAGGCAGACCATCCCTTGATGGCGTGCCGCTATCATGAAGTAGGGAGACCTGACCCAGAAAATCCCATGCACCACGCCCTCCATCTCGCGCTCTTTACCGCCTCCCTGCTTGGTTTTCGTCACGGCTTCGACTACGACCACATCGCCGCGATAACAGACGTGGTCAGTGTTCAGCGCTCGAAACGAACCGCCGTCCGGCTGGGGATGATCTACGCTCTGGGCCACGCCCTCACGGTGGCGCTGCTCGGTTCCGTCGTAATTCTCTTCGGTATCAACCTTCCCGTCGGCATCGATCGTTGGGCCGAACGGCTGGTAGGCGTCACCCTGCTGCTTCTCGGCATCTACGTCCTGGGCACCCTGATTCTGCGACCCGCCTCCCTGCCAAAGAGCCGGTACGCACTCCTCCATCAAGCCTATGATCGAGTCCGCTTTGCCGTGAAGCGGAGGATGCACCCAATGGCAGCCAGTCAACAGTCAGCATCCCAGTCCTTCGATACGCGCTCCGTCTTCCTCATTGGCATCGTCCACGGCCTCGGCGCAGAGACGCCCAGCCAACTCCTCATCTTCCTCCTCGCAGCCAATCTCGGTGGAGCGGCACTTGGAATGCTTGGGCTGGGAATGTTCCTCACAGGCCTGTTAACGATGAATCTGTTGATGACTGCTTCGTTCGCAGGCGTCTTCGGTATCTCCCGGCACCGTCCACATATGCTTAGGTTCGTTTCAGCTTTAACAGCGGTCTACAGCCTGATCATGGGAGTCGTCTTTCTCACTGGACGCAGTTCCATACTCCCCCCAATCAACTAGCGGTTCGGCTTATAGCTGCCATCTGAAATAGCACCCGAATAAACCCTACCCTCCAAGGGGCAGTCTCAAATCAGCTTCGCACCCAATATAACCATCTGTCCGATTGGCAAGATGCACAGACCCTCGATGCGCCTGTGCGATCTGTTGAGCCAGCACCAGCCCGATTCCAGTGCCTCCCGGCTTGGTCGTATAAAACGGCACAAACAGGTTGCTCGCATTGCTCAATCCGGGCCCATTGTCCAGAACCGCAATGACCACCTCCGCACCAACCGTGTGCCAGCAGATCTCAACGTGCGCGGCTCGCCCATTGATCGCATCAGGACCGAGCGCAGCATCCGCCGCATTGCGCACCAGGTTGATCAGCGCCTGTTCAATATGGTCCGCATCGATCTGCAATATCACGTCCGACGTCCCCGTTACCGTAACAACGACGCGCCTCTCCAGCTGTGCAACCCGCTCCACCAGGCCACCCAGCGAAACTGCACCCAGCTTCGGCGAAGGCAGTCCCATCAACTGCCGGTAGGCCTGTAGAAATCGGTTCAGCGACTCCGAACGATTTTCAATCACTTCAAGTCCGCGCTCAAAATCGGCCTTCTCGCCCGATGCATCCGTCAACGCGGCGAGTCGTCCACGCAAACTGCCCGCAATCGACTTGATCGGCGTCAGCGAATTGTTGATCTCGTGCCCCAGCACACGAATCAATCTCTCCCACGCAGTGCGCTCCTCTTCCCGCAACGCGGCGCTCACATCAGAGAGCACGAGCAGCGTATGCGGAACGCCGCGGAGTCGAAAGCTGGTGCGCTTCACAACCCATCGCACCGGCTGCTTTCCCCTCCCAAGCGAGATCACATCATCGTCTCCAGCATCCAGCAGATCCCCCAACTCCAACTGCATCGCAGAGCTGCCCAGTGCTGTCCTCTCCCGCAGCCCGAACGCACTCTCGCTCGCAGAGTTCAACAACCTCAATCTCCCTTCAGGATCGAACGCCAGCACCGGCGATTGCATCGACCGCATCACACGCTCCACCAACTCCATAGCCTCCAGCGCACCCGCCCGCTGTCCCTGCAGCGTGCCCGCCAGACGATTCACCTCCAGCGCCAGGTCGCCCACCGCGTCGTTTCTCCGCCCTCCGCGCGCGCGAAAAGAAAAGTCATCCTCACGCAACGCAGCCACGACATTGGCCAGCGTCTGCAGCGGTCGAGTAATCTGTTCCATCAGAATGGAAGCAGCAAACATCCAGGCCAATGCCAACGCCAGCAGAACAAAAAACTGCTCCAGAGGTTCCACCGAATACCGTCGCAGCAGCAACCAGCAAAGCACTACCATCGGCAGGCCCAGCAGATACAGCCACAACCGCAGCCGCCTCTCGAAGCTCAACCGCCGTCCCGACCGACCCAGCGGTACGCGAGTACGGCGTGGGTTGTCTTCCGATGTCGTACTCTCTATCTCTGGCTCTTCAAAGGCCATATTTTTCGATGCGGCGATACAGCGCTCCCCGGCTCAATCCCAGCGCATCCGCAGCATGACTCACATTACCACTCGCGCGCGCCAACGCCTTACGAATCAGAATCGCCTCCACCGCCTCCAGGCTCATCTCGTCCATGCTCTGCCCGGCGCCGCCCCGTTGCGCATTCAACCCCAGATTCGCGGCTTCGATCCGCTCTCCCCGCGCCATCAAAACGGCACGCTCGATCGTGTGATCCAGCTCCCGCACATTGCCCGGCCACCCATAGTGCAGCATCATTTGAAGCGCCGCCGGCTCCAGACCCTGAATCGTCCTTCGATACCGTGCCGCGTATCGAGCCAGAAAATGGGCCGCCAGCGCCGGAATGTCCTCACGCCGCTCGCGTAACGGCGGCAGGTTGATCTCAACCGTGTTCAGACGAAACAACAGATCTTCGCGGAAGCGTCCAGCCGCGCACTCCGCTCGCAGGTCCGCATTGGTCGCGGAAAGCATTCGTACATTGACCTTCTGGGTCTTCGAAGAACCTACCCGTTCCAGTTCACCGGTCTCGAGCACACGCAGTAGCTTCATCTGCTGACGCACCGGTATGTTCGCAATCTCATCCAGAAACAGCGTCCCACCATTCGCCAGTTCAAAGCGCCCAATGCGGTCCGCATGCGCATCCGTAAAAGCCCCTTTCACATGTCCGAACAGCTCACTCTCGAAGGTTCCTTCCGGCAGCGCACCTGTATTCACAGCTACCAGCGTTCGCTCTGCCCGCGAAGACAAACGATGGAGTGTCTGCGCCACAACCTCCTTCCCCGTTCCATGCTCGCCGGTGATCAACACATTCGCGTCTGACGGCCCCACCCGCGCCATCGTCTCCAGCACCGGCCGCATCGACGGAGCAGAGGCGATAAAGTCCGGCGCACCCGACGCTCGCAGAATGCGATTCTCCGCCTCCAGCCACTGCGTTCTCTTCTGGCTGCGGTGCAGCTCCATCTGGGTTCGCAAAATACTCAGCAACCGCGCGTTTTCCCATGGCTTCTGGATGAAGTCTCCCGCACCGCGCCGCATCGCCTCAACCGCAAGATCGATGTTGCCCCACGCCGTCATCACAACCACGGGCAGTTGGGCGTCCACCTCTTTCACTCGCGTGACCAGATCCAGCCCCTCCTGGCCCGACGTTGTATCCCGCGTGTAGTTCAGATCGATCAACACGCCATCAAAGCTCTCGTGCGCCAACGCCTCCAGCACCAGCGCAGGCATTCGCACCATCTCCAACTGATAGCCCTCAGGCTTCAACAGCAGACGCAGCGCCTCCAGAATATGCGGCTGATCATCCGCAATCAGAAGCTTGCACGGCGAATCGATCTCTTCCTTCGCCTGCTCGTCTCTCTCTGTTCTCTCCACCAACATGGAACCTGCTCTCATCTACGGCGCATTTGGGGCTATGCCCGTCTTCGCTGATTCTATCGAAATATCATTGGCTTCCAGCGTTGACCCCACAGAACGGTCCACTTCGATCTTCGCCTTCTGATAGGCCGTCATCGCCGCCACCAGCGTAGATTCCGCCTCCGCAAGATCACGCCGCGCCGTCAACGTCTGCAAGTTGGAGCCCGCTCCAAGCTCTTGTTCCTTGGCTGTAATATCAAAAGTCTTCTGTGCCAGATCGCGCCCTTTTCGGGCGGAAACGACACGTGCCTCACTCTGTTCCAGGGCATATTGAGCGTTCCGAACTTCAATGCGGATCTGCTTTTTCAATTGTTGCAGTCTCAGCTCAGCCTGCCTCGTCTCCAGCTCTGCGCGGTATTGGTCAGACTTCGCAACCCGATTTCGAATCGGAACGTTGACCGACACTCCAACATAGTAGTCTGGAGCGCTATTGTTGAAAGCAGTTCGGAGTGCACCGCCAAAGTCCTCTGGAGACGTTGATATCTGACCCGATGCCGGATTCTGCAAACCTGCCAGACCCGATCCACCATAGAACGCCGTCAAGGCAACCGTCGGAAGCAAAGCATTTCTCGCTGCATCTCGGCTCAGACGGCGATTCTCAAGATCGATATCGGACTCACCGAGCTCTAATCGACCCTTCAATGCCTTCGCAATCATATCCTCCGTCGGCCCCTGCGCTGTCGCGACCGGCATCGTGCTCTGGTCGGTCGGCCGTACCGGCATCGCTTCCAGAATTGGGTCGTCCAGATTTTTCGTAAGCGCGTTCTTGATCAACAGCTCCTGAAACTGTAGTGCCGTCTTTGCAATCGTCAAGTCCTGCTCGCGGTTGGCCTCCTCCGCCTCATCCTTCATCACATCCATCGCCGGAATAGCCTGCAACGCAAGCTGTTTTCGTCCGTTCTCAAGTGTCTGACGCGCAAAGTCCAGTGACCGGCTCTTCACTCCTTCATCCTCGAACGCAGCAACCATGTCCCAATACATATTGGCGATCTGCGTCACTGTAGTCACAACTTGAAGCTTGAACGCTTCGTCCGATATTCGCTGATTATTCTTGGCTATGTGGAGAAACCGCAGGTTGGGACCGAATCCGAAGCCAGCCAGCAACTGCTGCTGCAGTGCGATGTGGTAGTAGGAATTCAAGGTCGGATTCAGAAAGCTCTCCGGACTGTTCAACGTCCCGCGGCTGTTGTCGAGAATCGCCGAGATCGAAGTGCCCGTCGGAAAAGCCTGCGTGTAGCCAATATTTCCGATCGTCGTATTCTGCAGCAGTATTGGCACTCCGTACACGACAGTGTTTGATAGCGGCTGTGCATAGTGTTCGATGCTGGCGGTGCCAGTGATCGCTGGATCATACGAAGCCACGTTCGTTCCAGTGCCCAGCGTGGACGAAACCAGGCCATTCGCTCCTGAACCGGCTCCGCCTGCACCGCCCGATGTTCCTCCTGCACCCGCGCCTGCTGCCGCGGAACCAAAACCACCAACACCGCCACCGGGAGTATTTTGAACAACGCCAGTATTAACGCCTCGGAAGGAGCCGCCAGCGCGCGTTCGCAACACGTCGGCCGCTGCGATCGGCAGGTTGTAGCGTGCAATCGCTATATCCAGATTGTTCTCCAACGCCAACGAGATCGCATCCTTCAAACTCAGTTCAAGAACACCATCTTTCACCAGCGCATCGATTCGCGGCGAGTTTGCCAGGTTTGGCTGCGGGACCAGCGTAGCGCGGTAGGTGTCGATTGGATTATTGGAGTGGGGTATATCCAGCCGCAGTGCCGGCTGAGGCGCAGCAACCGGAGATTGGATAGCACCCGTCTGCGGTGTCTGTGCTACCAGAGCGTTTTGCAGCACTGCCGCCACGCTGGCCCAACGAAGCAAGGAAAGACCTCTCTTCACGCCCCCACCCCCGCTTCAACCGGAAGCCCCGCAGTATCCCGATACAGCCAGCCATCGCGCAACTCAATGATCCGCGTTCCGTACTCCGCATTCGCCTCCGAGTGCGTTACCTGCACTACAGTCGTTCCTTGTTCATTCAATGTCCGAAACAATTGCATAATCTCCTTTGCCTGTTCTGAGTGCAGATTTCCTGTCGGTTCATCGGCCAACAAAAGATCAGGTTTGTGAATTACTGCCCTCGCAATTCCAACCAACTGCTGTTGACCGCCAGAGAGCTGACTGGGAAACAGATCTTTCTTGCCTACGATGTTGAAGCGATCCAGCGTATCTGCCACAAGAGCCTGTCGCTCCGATTTAGGAATGTCCTTATACGAAAGCGGCAAGTCAATGTTCTCGGCCACCGTCAAATCATCGAGCAGGTGATAGCTCTGGAAGACCATGCCAATCCGTCGTCGCGCTAACTCAGCTCTCTGCTTACGGTTCATTCCATGTACTGCCTGGTCTGCGAAATAGAACTCACCTCTCCACTGATCGTCCAGCATCGCCAGAATATTCAACAGAGAAGATTTGCCCGCACCGGATGGGCCCATCACAGTGACAAACTCCCCCTCGCGAATATTCAGATTAATCCGGCGCAACACCCACGTCTCCGTGTGTCCCGTCTTGTAACTCCGCTCCAGTTGCTTCAGCTCAATCATGGTCCGCTCCACCTGCAAATCCTTCGTCGCCTCTGCTACGACCGACCAGCGCAAAGGCCTCCGCGCAACCAGGCGTCTGCATAAGACACTGCAAAGCCAACACCGCATCCTCCGTCCATCGCTTCACACTCTCTCCTCACTCCGCCCGCAGCGCCTGCATCGGATCGATCGTTGCCGCCCGGCGTGCCGGCGCCAAACTCGCCATCACTCCAATCAGGATCAGCCCAGCAGTCAGCCCCGCCAGTAGAGCGAAGTCCTGCGTCGCATGCATCACCACGACCGCAGCCAGCATCTTTTTCAGTGCCAGGGTCATCACCCAGCCTGCGGCCGCTCCGCCAATCATCAGTGCTGCCACACGCTGCATAATCCCGCGCATCACCATGCCGCGCGTCGACCCCAGCGCCATCCGTATGCCGATCTCCCGCGTTCGCAGCTCCACCTCGTGCTGCGCCAGCCCATACAGCCCGACCACGGCCAGCAGCAAGGCAAATCCCGCGAAGATGCCGAACAGCCAACTCTCCATCCGTTCAAAGACCAGCGTCTCGCTTACTACCTGCTCCATCGTCTCGGGCGTATGAAACGGCACCGTTGGATCGATATCATGGATCGCGGCTCGCAGCGACTCCGACAGCGCCAGCGGATCTTTACTCGAGCGCACGACCAGCGTCATGCTTACCAGTCTGCTCAGCCGGGTTTTCGGCTCGATCTGGTTCATCAACAGGTCCATCTCCGGCAACGCTGGCTCCTGAATGTCCTGTCGTACATCGGTCACCATGCCGACGATGCCGGTCTTCAACTCCGCTTTTTCGTCATCGTCCAGGTGCGCGCCAACCGGATCGCCGCCGTTGCGAAAGAACTTTCTGCGAAATGCCTCGTTCACCACCATCGACGCCGCTCGGTGATCCGGAGTGTCCAGGCCAGGCGACAGCATCCGCCCACTCACCAGCCTGATGCCCATCGCATCAAAGTATCCCGCCGAGACAACCCGAAACTCCGCCAGCATCTGCTGATCCGGCGGATATGGCGGTTGTCCCGTAATGTGCACGTCAGAATTACTGCCCCAGCTCTGCACCGGCAACATGTTGATCAGCCCTGCCGCCTGTACGCCCGGAAGCTGTAAGACCCGATCCAGCAAAGGCTGATAGAACGACACCAGCGGATCGCGCCCGTCGTACCTTCCCGGTGAGAGATCAATCTCGGTAGCCAGAATCGCCTTTGCATCGAAGCCAAGATTTGTCTTCAACAACCGTTGCAGATCTCTTAGCAGCAGACCCGACACCACCAGCAGCGCTAGCGATAGAGCGACCTGCGTCATCACAAATAACGATCGCAAACGGTGCTGGCCGAGTCCGGAGCCTGCTCCACCGCCCACTCGCAAAGCACCATTAGGATCGGTTCCGGAGAGCCGCGCTGCAGGCGCCAGGGAGGCAAATACGCTGGTCAGCACTGACAATCCCGCGGCCACCAGCAGTACGGTCGCGTTCAGATGAACATCCACTCCTCGTGCGATCGCTTCCACCAGGAACGTTCGCATCGCCTTCAGCAGCACCCAGCTCACCAGTATCCCGCCAGCCGTTCCCGCAACCGACAGCACCAAACTCTCTGTCAACAACTGACGCACAAGCCGCGCTCTGCCCGCACCCACCGCCGCCCGCAAAGCCATCTCGCGCTCACGCTTCACTCCACGCGCCAGCAGCAGGCCCGCGACGTTCACACATGCAATCGCCAGCAGCGCGAGCACAGCAAGCATCAATATCTTCAACGGGCCATCCGACTTTGCGGCTATCCGCTCCTGCAACGGAAGCATCGTCACCGTTCTGCCTTCATCGGTTGCGGGATACGCCCGGCCCAGGTCCTGCAGAACCCGCTGGAAGTCGGCCTTCGCCTGCTCGCGGCTTACACCCGCCTTCAGCAGCCCTACCGTCTGCATCCAGTGCGTTCCGCGGCTGGCCTTCCATGCCGGATCGGCGTGCAACGGAGTGTAGATCGCGTTCCGTGCAGAGAGGGGAAAACGGAAGCCCGACGGCATCACGCCAATCACCGTGTACGGCGTGCCATCCAGTCGCACGGCCTTGCCTATAGCATCGGCCTGTCCACCAAACTGCGTCTGCCACACCTCGTAACTCAATACCGCGATGTTGTCTCTTCCCGGCTGATCCTCTCCCGGCAGGTACGTCCGCCCCAGGATCGGCTTCACACCAAACACATCGAAGAAGCTGTCCGTGCCCTTCACCGCTGACAGCGACACGGGCCCTGAAGGCCCTTCGAGGTTAATCATTCCTCGCGAATAGCCTGCCCAGGCTTCGAATGTCTTCAACTGGGATCGCGCATCCATATAACCGAGATAAGACCATGGCTGGCTGTACCGGGCACGGGCTGTCGTCTCCGGAAACACGAGTCGCTGCTGATGCGCAAACGGCAGCGGACGCAGCAGCACCGCGTCGATCACACTGAACACCGCCGTCGCCGCGCCAATCCCCAGCGACAGTGTCAGCACGACGATCACCGCAAACCCCGGCGCATGCCGCATCTGCCGCACCGCAAATCGCACATCCTGCATCCACTGGTAGACCATTACCGAACCCCTCGTGCCACGCTAATCCTCGCCGTTATCCTCTGCTGGTAATCGCAGCAGCACCGAAGCCTTTATGCAGGGCCGTTACGCCTCTACCTCTGCCAGCAGCTTGTTCAGTTCACCCTCCGCCACGACCTTTCCGTCGAAGAGATGGACCTGCCGCTCAGCATGCGCTGCAAACCGCGGATCGTGCGTCACCATGCAAATTGTCGCGCCCTCCTGGTGCAACTCCTGCAGCAGCTTCATCACGGCTTCGCCGTTCTTCGAGTCCAGGTTTCCCGTCGGTTCGTCCGCCAGCAGAATCGAGGGAGAACCAGCCAGTGCTCGCGCCACCGCCACCCTCTGTTGCTGACCGCCCGAGAGCTGCGCCGGGTAGTGCCGCATCCGGTGCGCCATGTTCACTCGCTCCAGCGACTCCTGCACTCTCTTCTTCCGCTCCGCCGAAGGCATGCCCGCGCGGTACGTCAGCGGCAGCTCCACATTCTCGGCAACCGTCAGATCACCAATCAGGTTAAAACTCTGAAAGATAAATCCAATCTCCTGGTTGCGAATCCGCGAGCGATCGGCAAAGTTCAGGTTCGCCACTTCTTTGCCATTCAGCGTGTAACGTCCGCCCGTCGGAGTGTCGAGCAGACCAATGATCGACAGCAGTGTCGACTTCCCGCAGCCCGAAGGCCCCGACATCGCCAAATACTCGCCCCGGTTGATATTCAAATGCACACCCGACAAGGCATGCGTCTCAATCTCGTCCGTGTAGAAAATCTTTGTCAGGTCTTCGATCTGAATAATCGTCTCGGCTGTCGTCATCGTTTACTCTCCCTTTCTATAGGTCCGTCTAATTCAAGCGAATTCGATCCGTATTGTCCCAACGGCTCATATCAGACAGGATGACCGTGTCGCCCTGCTGCAAGCCTTCGAGTACCTGAATGCTGTTCACCGACGCGCGCCCCACCTTCACCGGAACTCGCACCGCCGTCTTTCCATCCGCTCCAAGCTTGAACAGGCTGATCGTGCTGTTTTCATTCCCAAACGCCGGCCGCCCAACGAAGAGCACATCCGACATCCGGTCCAGATCGATCGTTCCATCGACACTCAGGTCGGGTCTCGCGCCCAGCGGCAGCGCTCCTGCTAGCTCTACGTCAACCGTCACCGTTCCGTTCACTACCGAAAGATCAATTCGCATTACCTTGCCGTCGATCACGCCATTGTGGGTATCAATCTCAGCTGGCTGTCCAATCTGAATGTCACGCGCCTGCGTCTCGGCAATCTTCAGTGCGGCCTTTAACTGATCCGGCTGCACCACCTTAGCCAGCATCGTACCGGGAGCCACATGCTGACCCACCTGCAACGGCACATCCGGCGCTTCCAGCACTCCGTTAATTCCCGCCCGCACGGTCAACGCATCCTTCTGTCTCTGCTTCAGCGCCAGCACCGCTTCGGCCTGCTGCACCTTCGCCTCCTGCACGCCAATCTGCGTTCCGATGGCCCTCTGGTTCATCTCCAGCTTCTGTCCTTCGATCTCCTGCCGTTTACCCATCTCTTCGGCCTTACCCCCCGAAGCACTCGAGGTCAACCCGCTCACCACGCCCAGGTCGTATAGACTCTTGTCCGTCTTGGCCTGCAGAACCGCCTGCCGAGTGTCGTCGTCCAACGTCGCCGATTCAGCACGCAACACCATCAGGTTGCTGTTCACCGTAGCGCGAGTATTTTCCAGGTCAGCCTTCGCGCCCTTTAGAGCCAGCGTCGCATCCATCATCTGCTGATCAACCGTCGGATCAACCAGGTCCATGATGACCGTATCGGCCTTCACCTGCGTACCCGGCAGAACTCGAATGCGGGAGATGGTCGCATCGGTCTCCGCCGGAATAATCCGTATCTTGTCCTCGCGTGCCACCAGAGTCCCCGGTCCACGCACCTGTCGCAACAATGGCCCCCGCTTCACCACGTCCGTCCAAACCGTCGCCCGGTCAACCTCAGGAGCGGCAGGCTTCAGTCGCGTCACAAAAAACGCCACCAACGCCAGCACGACAACTCCACAGCCGGCTAGTATCCATTGCCGGCGCATCTTTTTCTTCTTAATATCTGGTCTTGAGATATCCATTGCGGCAGATCTAAATGCAAGCGCAAGACCAATCTCAGCAACCCACCTTCAAGTACTTAGCAGTCATTCCCCCGCCCAAACCGTCCGCAAACGAAATCACATGTCCATTTCCGGACACCCAGAACCTCTCCTAACCCTTTTGAAAGTCGCAAGTTCTCCCCAACAGCTTTTCAGAGCTATTCTTCAAGATCCTCGTGGTTCGGCAGCTTCGCATTCGCCAGAATCTTGTCCGCCAGCAGCGCCGGCACCACATCATAGTGATCCATCTCCATCCGAAAACTCCCTCGCCCCTGCGTAATGGAGGTGAGCGTTGCTCCATAGCTCAGCATCTCGGCCATCGGAACCTCCGCCCGAACCATCGTTCCAGCTCCTCCACTCTCCATCCCCTGCACCCGCCCGCGTCGCGAGTTCAGATCACCCAGCAACGCCCCCGCAAAGTCATCCGGAGTCTCAATCTCAACCTTCATCACCGGCTCGAGCAGTACAGGCTTCGCCTGCTCCATGCACTTGCGGAAGGCAAGCCGCGCCGCCATCTTGAACGACATCTCGCTCGAATCCACCTCGTGATAGCTCCCGTCATACACCGTCACCTTGATGTCGACCACCGGATATCCCGCCAGAAATCCTCGCGCCGCCGACTCGCGAATCCCCTTCTCCACCGCCGGTACATACTGCCGCGGAATCGATCCGCCGAAGATATCGTTCTCAAATACCACGCCTCTTCCCCGCGGCAGCGCCTCCATACGAATCTTGCAGTCGCCAAACTGCCCATGCCCGCCCGTCTGTTTCTTGTACCGCCCCTGCGACTCCGCCCGTCCGCGAACCGTCTCCAGATACGGTATCTTCGGCGCTTTCAGGGTGACGTCGGTGTGATAGCGTCGCTTCAACTTCGCGACAACCGCTTCAATATGCTGTTGCCCCGCACCCGCCACCAGAAACTCATTCGTCTGCGGATCGCGGTAGAACCGGACCATCGAATCTTCCTCCATCACCTTGTGCAATGCGGGCGCCAGCCTATCCTCATCCGCGCGCGACTTCGGTTCAATCGCATACGTCATCGCAGGCTCGGGCATCGGCACCGGCTCAAGAAAAATCTCATGCGACTTATCCCCGAGCGTGTCTCCCGTCAGCGTCACTCGCAGCTTGGCCACCGCACCAAGATCTCCCGCGTGCAGCTCCTGCACCTCGACCGCCTTGCGCCCCTGCATGATCGAGAGATGCGCCAACCGTTCCGGCTCCTGGCGCGTAAAGTTCACAACCGGTCGGTCCGTCTTCATCATGCCGCTCACTACTTTGAAGAACGAGATCCTCCCCGCAAAAGGATCGGTCATCGTCTTATACACATACAACGCCAGCGGCTCCTCGTCATTCACCTTGCGCATCACAATCTCATCCTGAACATCCATCGTGACGCCGCCATTCGCCGCCCCATGCATCGTATGCAGAAACCCATGCGCAGCCACCGGCTCTCGCTCCGTCGGAGCAGGCGCATACACCTTCAGAAAATCCAGCAGATGATCGGTGCCAACATCTCTCAACCCACTCATATAGAGCACCGGGAAGATCCGATCCTCTCGAATCGCCTCATGCAGCGCGCCGATCAAATGTTCTTCAGGAATGGTCCCCTCGCTGAAAAACTCTTCCATCAACTCATCTTTTCCCTCGGCCACAAGCTCCACCAGAGCCTCATGTGCTGCCTTCGCATCCGCCTTCACAGCCTCAGGAATCGCGCCAATCTCGCCTCGCCCATCACCATCCGGCTTATACAGATAGGCCTTCATCGTCACCAAATCAACAACCCCATGAAAACCAAGCTGATCGACAATCGGCAGCTGCACCGGCACAACCTGCCGCCCCCACTTCTCCTGCAGCACTTCGATCATCCGTTGCCGTCCCAACCGGCTATCCGCCTTCGGATGGTCCACCTGGTTCATCACCACGATCCGCGGCAGGTTCACCTCCGCCGCGTACTTCCACACTCTGTCGGTCACCGTCTCCGCGCCCGTCTGCGCATTCACCACCACCACCGCAACCTCTACCGGCAACATCGCAGCGCGCGACTCGTGCACGAACATATGGAATCCAGGCGTATCGATCAGATTGATCTTGACGCCATTCCACTCCGCGAACGCCGCTGCATTCGACATCGTCGTCCGCCGCGCAATCTCTTCTTCGTCATAGGCCGTCACCGCAGACCCGTCCTCCACCCGCCCTCGAGTCGCCGTCATCTTCGCAGCATGCAGCATCGCCGCAATCAATGTAGTTTTTCCGCTGTGCGCATGTCCCACCACGGCCACGTTACGAATATCACTTCCCAAATAGACCCTCATATCAGACCTCTCCTTCTTATCGGAACTGACAAATCTCTAGTCGGTTAACGGGCGTGAATAGTGTGAATGAAAGGCTCCGGCAAACTCCTCCACGGGCTTGGGGCTCGCAGCAATCTCAATCACGAGACAGCCGTCGTTGACCCTCGAATTTGAGACTCTCTCAGAGCCCGCACTTCGAGGAACACGGATGCTATCACAAACCAGTCCATCTTTTTCGCACATACCTGCAGAGGATTGGCACGCTGTGGAGCCATCTGAAACTCCGTCATCCTGAGCGGAGTTTGGCGCTGCAGTTTGCGCCAACGCATTCGAAGAGCCTGCTCTGAGCCTGTCGAAGGAGACCCGAATAGGGCAAATTCGCCTGAACCTTTTGCTCTTTTCAGCCCCGAATCTGCTTCCTAGGCCCTGTCTTCGGGCTCAATTTTTGTTTTGCCATCTTTCGCCCAAAAAACGCATGTCAAGCCCCGAAACCACCTAACCCCTTGCTACGCAAACACATACCCATGGCAAAAAGTTCCTCTCCAACAGCTATAATAGAAAGTAGTAGGAAAGAAAACGAGAAGCCCGGCACAAAAAGCCGGGCTTCTTTGCTTTAACTCCAATGATTTGAGGACTTTACAGCCAATGGCACTGATTACAAAGACTTTAGACCTGACACAAGGTCGAAGTCCAAGCCTAAACCATCTGCAATGAAGACTTTGCACACTTTACCCCCGGTAGGGTATACGTTTGGCTCAGGGGCTTTGCGTACACTTGAATCCAATCTGTTGAACCAGAAGCGCTCCCTCGGAGCATCACACAATCCGCGCGCAATCAGAAAGGACCGAACGATGCGATCTAGCCTCTCAAAAGCAGTCAGCCTGCTATTGGCCGCGACAGTCTCTGGACTCCCCGCCCAGACTGGCCCCCCGCCCTCCAGCTCCGTCATCACCATCAACACGCGCGAAGCTGGCACTCCTTTCCCCCACTTCTGGGAGCAGATCTTCGGCTCCGGCCGCGCCATCCTCTCCCTGCGCCAAAGCTACCGCGACGACCTCAACACCGTAAAGGCAGTCACCGACTTTGACACCGTGCGCTTCCACGGCATCTTCATGGACGAAGTTGGCCTCTACGACCCCAACGCCACCACGCAAAACCCCGGCCAGTCCGTTCAAACCGCACAATCCGGCCAATCTCCCTACAACTTCTCTTACATCGATCAGATCTACGATGGCCTCCTCGCCAATCACGTCCGTCCCTTCGTCGAACTCAGCTTCATGCCGAGAAAGATGGCCGCCGACCCCGCTGCACTGCACGCCTTTTGGTACAAGCAGAACGTCTCACCGCCAAAAGACTACGCGCTCTGGGATGCCATGATCACCGCCTTCACCCAGCACCTCATCGACCGCTACGGCATCGATGAAGTATCGAAGTGGGACTTCGAAGTCTGGAACGAACCCAACCTCGACTTCTGGGGTGGCGACCCCCGGCAGCCAACCTACTTCGAACTCTACGACCACACCGCACTAGCCATCAAAAAAGTAAATCCACGCCTCCTCGTCGGCGGCCCATCCACCGCCCAGGCCGCCTGGGTCGCAGCCTTCCTCGCCCACTGCAAGCAGAACAACATCCCCGTAGACTTCGTCACCTCTCACGTCTACGCCAACGACAGCGCCAAAGACGTCTTCGGGACCGACGAACAAATTCCCCGTGACAAGATGGTCTGCCGCTCCGTCGAAAAGGTTCGCAACGAGATCATCGCGTCTCCACTTCCAAAGCTTCCACTCATCTTCAGCGAATACAACGCCAGCTACGCCAACGAGCCCGACGTCACCGATACCGTCTACATGGGGCCATGGCTCGCCAGCACTATTAGCCAGTGCGATGGCCTCACCATAGGAATGAGCTACTGGACCTTCTCCGATGTCTTCGAAGAACAAGGCGTCATCCGAACTCCGTTCTACGGAGGCTTCGGCCTCATCGCCGAAGACGGAATCCCCAAACCCGCCTTCAATGCCTTCGCGATGCTGCATCAGCTCGGCGATCGCCGCCTCAAGGTTGACTCAGACTCAGCCTTGGCAACACGAAGCCGCGACGGCTCTATCGCCATCGCACTTTGGAACTACGCCCCTCCCTTCGGCACAGGCGCAACCTACACCCCACCCCCCTCAAATTTGGGCCCGGCAAAGACATTTACTGTAAAGCTAACTGGCGTAGCGTCGAACGCCAAAGTGCAAATCTCCCGTCTAGACTCAGATCACGGGAACGTCATCAAAACATATGATGCAATGGGCCGTCCCGCTCTCCCAACCCGCGATCAGATCCTCCAGCTCCGCGCTGCAGGCAAACCTGCTCCTCCGCAAGACGTCCAACTCAAAAACGGAGAGCTCACCGTCGAAGTTCCTCCGCAGGGACTCGTCCTGATCAAACTATCCAACCACATAGCCGCTCATTGAATCTTTCCACATTCAACAAGTCTGAAAAATCCGTAAGCGCCAGACATACGATATAGCTAAATGAGTGTCAGTTCTTCGACTCCGCCTCACATTACACGACGCAGTGCGACGAAGTTGCTGGGCGGGGCTCTCCTCTCCAGCCTCGTAACATCGCCTCTCGCGCCGGCCGAGCAGCAGCAGACTGCAACTCCACAACCCGCCTACACTCGCCTACTAAGCGACGAAGACATCGCCTTCCTCGACGACCTGGAGCACAGCGCCTGCCTCTTCTTCTCCGAGCAGGTAGACCCATCCTCCGGCCAGGTGCTCGATCGTGCCGCCAGTAAAAACACCACCGGTCAGCTGGACCCCCACTTCGTCTCCAGCATCGCCGCCACCGGCTTCGGCCTCACCGCCGTATGCATCTCAGACAGACGGGGCTACTTCCCCACCGACCGCTTAAAGAACAAGTAGTCGCAGCGCTGCAGTTCCACCTCAACAAGATGCCGAACGAACACGGCTTCTTCTACCACTTCAACGACGTCAAAACCGGCAAACCCCTCATCAACAGCGAAATATCATCTATCGACACGGCGATCCTCTTATGTGGCGCCCTCACCGCACGTTCATACTTCAACGATCCCCAGATTACCGACCTCGCCACGCAGCTCTACGATCGCGTCGATTGGCCATGGATGCTCAACGGCGGTCAAACCTTCTCCATGGGCTGGCGTCCCGGGACCGGCTTCATCTCCACTCGCTGGGATCACTACTCCGAGCTGATGATGCTCTATCTCCTCGCCATCGGCTCGCCCACTCATCCCATCCCCGCTGAATCATGGAGCGCCTTCACCCGCCCGCCCATGACCTTCGCTCCTTACACCTACATCAGCGGCAGAGATCCTCTCTTCGTCCACCAGTTCTCTCACGCCTGGTTCGACTTCGCCCGTCAACGTGACGCCTACGCCAACTACTTCACCAACTCCATCACCGCCACTCGCGCCCACAAAGCCTTCTGTCTCGGCCTCAAACGCGGCTACACCGACGACTACTGGGGAGTCAGCGCCTCCGACTGGGAGCACGGCTACACCGCCTGGGGTGGCCCCCCCCTCATGGGCCCCGTCGACGGTTCCGTCGTCCCCTGCGCCGCTGCCGGCTCGCTTCCATTCCTTCCCCGCGACTGCATACGCGTCCTCCGCGCCCTTCGCGACAACTTCGGTAAGGATGCCTGGGGACGATACGGCTTCTGCGACGCCTTCCACCCCGACCTACACTGGTACGACACAGACGTCATCGGCATCGATCTCGGCATCGGCCTCTTAATGGCAGAGAATCTCCGCACTGCCTTCGTCTGGGAGACATTCATGCAAAACCCAGAACCCGTCGCCGCCATGAAGGCCTGCGGCTTCCACAGCGACCGCCAGAACAGCCGTCCAACCTGAACCAGCTCCTCCAGCCCTGATCAACCCGGGGCTGGCCCACTCTCCAGCAACTTCAGCAACCCAGCCTCATCCAGCACCGTTACTCCCAGCGAAGCAGCTTTATCCAGCTTCGATCCCGCCTCTTCCCCCGCAACAACGTAGTTCGTCTTCTTACTCACGCTCCCCGAAACCCGTCCACCAGCCGATTCAATCTTCGCCTTTGCATCTTCACGCGTAAGAGTCGGCAGCGTCCCCGTCAACACAAACGTAAGCCCTTCCAACGTCGATGTCGTTACCCGTTTCTCTGCCGTAAACGTCAATCCTGCAGCACGCAACCGCTCTATCAACTCGCGATTCCGTTTCTCACCAAAGAACTCCAGAATCGCCTGCGATACCCGTGGCCCCACCTCATTCACCGCCTCCAGTTCCTGCGCCGAAGCCGCAATTAACGCATCCATTGAACCGAAATGTGTCGCCAGCAACTGTGCCGTTCGCTCGCCCACAAACCGCAGCCCTAATCCAAGCAACACTCGTGCCAGTGAAGCCACCTTCGACCCTTCAATCTCATCCAGTAATGCCTGCGCGGACTTCTCCCCTACTCGTTCCAGCTTCAGCAGGTCTTCTTTTTTCAGTCGATAAAGATCCGCAATTCCCTTCACATATCCCGTGGCAAGTAACTGCGCCACCATTGCGTCGCCCAATCCTTCAATGTTCATCACGCTGCGCGCCGCAAAGTGCAACAACTCTTCACGCACACGCGCCGGACAACTTGCATTCACGCAACGCCAGTCAACTTCGCCTTCCGCCCGCACCAGTTCGCTCCCACACTCTGGACACTTCTCCAGAAACACAATCTTCTTCGTTCCCCGAGGATGCGTCTTATCCTCCACCACCTCGACGATCTTTGGAATCACATCGCCGCCGCGCTCCACCGACACAAAATCCCCAATGCGAACACCGAGCCGCGCAATCTCATCTGCATTGTGCAGCGTGGCTCGCGTAACTGTAGTGCCGCCGATCAACACTGGAGCTAGCGCAGCCACCGGGGTCACCTTTCCTGTCCTGCCAACCTGAAATAAAACATCCTCCAGCTTTGTAAGCCCGGCACGCGCTGCGAACTTGTAAGCAATTGCCCACCGCGGAGCCTTTCCCGTAAATCCCAGACGCTTCTGCTGCACCGTCGCATCCACCTTGATGACGACACCATCAATCTCATACCCTAGCGAGTCGCGCAGCGGCTCCGCATTCGCGATAAACTCGATCACCTCTTCGAGGCTCTTCACCGTCTTCGCATATTTGTTCACGCGAAATCCCGAAGTCCGCAGAGAATCCAGCGTCGCCGACTGTAGCGGCAGCAAAAACTCCCCATCCCGCAAAAGAAAGTAAGCGTAAAAATCTAGCCGCCGCTGCGCCACAATATTCGGCTCCAGTGTTCGTATCGTCCCCGCAGCCGCATTCCGCGGATTCGCTGCGGGCGCCAGTCCTTGCGCCTCTCGCTCTTCCTTCATCTTCACAAACGCGGTCTGCGGCAGAACCACTTCACCCCGAACCTCAAAGCTCTGCGGCAATCCCGCCACCTTCAGCTTCGCCGCCGAAATATTCAGTGGCACCGACCGGATCGTCCGCGCGTTGCTCGTCACATCCTCGCCGATAGAACCATCCCCACGCGTCAACCCTCGCTCCAGAACTGCCGCTCCATCCGCACCTGCGCCATAGTGCAGCGCCAGCGACAACCCATCCAGCTTTAACTCGCAAACATAGTGAACCGTCTCTGTACTCGGCAACGCATCGCGCACCCGCTGGTCCCACGCCCGCAACTCCTCTTCGTTGTAAGCGTTATCCAGAGACAGCATCGGCCGCGAATGCGGCATCTTCAACAAACCCATCCTTCGGCTTTCCTCCAACCCGCTGCGAAGGCGAATCCGCCATCACCAGCTCCGGATGCTTTTCCTCTAGCTTCTTCAGTTGATTCATCAACGCGTCGTACTGTGCATCCGTCAACTCGGGCGAGTCTTCGACATAATACAAGTACTCGTGATGCCGCAATTGATCGCGCAGCTCCTGCAATTCTTGTTCCGGCGTAAGTTTCCGCGTCATAGGCAGGATTATAAAGAGAACCGGCCGTCGAAATACCGCTCTTGTCGATGCTTGCTCTTATCTCGAAGCCACTCACAAAAAAACGGGCAACGCATAAGCGTTGCCCGTTACACACTACAGATCGACTAGTTTGTTCCACCAGTAACCACTGGCTGTTCCGGCTTCACATACTTGTCCATCCAGCGATCGATCTCCCACAGCACATGCTGCTTGGTCTCGAGCGCCCCATACGCATGCGGCTCCAGCGGCAGAAACACCAGCCGGACCGTCGCTCCCTGGCCCTTGAGCGCCGCATAAAAGCGTTCACTCTGGATCGGATAGGTACCCGTATTGTCGTCTGCCTCGCCGTGAATCAGCAGGATCGGAGTCTTGATCTTGTCCGCATAGCTGAACGGCGACATATCGAAGTACAGCTTCGGATCCTGCCAGTAGGTCCGCTCCTCATTCTGAAATCCGTAAGGAGTCAGCGAACGGTTGTACGCGCCGCTCTCCGCAATGCCCGCGCGGAAGATATCCGTATGGGCCAGTAGATTCGCCGTCATGAACGCACCATAGCTGTGCCCCATCACGGCAACCCGCTTCGGATCGACAACACCAAGCGAAGCACCATAGTCCACCGCAGCCTTCGCTCCGGCTACAAGTTGCTCCACATAAGTATCGTTCGGCTCCTGCTTCTCCTCACCAATGATCGGGATGGTCGCGTTGTCGAGAATCGCATACCCGGCCTGAACCAGGTAAAGATGCGACCCGCCGCCAAACACCGGATACCGATTCGGCGAACCGCTCACCTGGCTGGCCGAATCCCGCGTCTTGAACTCTGCCGGATACGCCTCCATCAGCGTCGGCAGCGGCCCCTGGCTCTTGTCATATCCTGCCGGCAGCCACAGCGTCGCAGTTAGGTCCACCCCATCCGCACGCTTGAACTTGAGGAACTGGCGTGTCGGCATCTTGATATTGTCGTAGCGTCCGGGGAAGTGCGTCAACTGCATCGGCTCTCCACCAGTCAGCGGTGCCGAGAAGTAGTTCGGTGACATCGTCTGACTCTCGCGGCGAATCATCACCGTCGAATCCGACAGCAACCCCACCGGCTCATCGTAGTAAGGATCGCTCGAGCGATAGAGAATCTTCTCTTCTCCGCCGCCCACCGGCATCACTCCCACAAACGGCTGGTCCCCTTTCGGCGACGCGCCCGGCGAGTTGAAGTAAACACCCGTCCCGTCCGCCGTCAGCTTCAACACCATCTGCCCCGTCGCGTTCATCGCCGTGATTGGCCGCCCAGGATTGTGATACCGGTCCTGCGAAGAGCCCGAATACAGCGTCTTGGTCGTTCCCGTCGACGGGTCGAACGCCAGCATCATCGACTTGCGATCCGAGAACCGCGCCACCGACACAATCGCCAGATGGTCGTTGCCCCATTCAATCCCACGCGCCGCACCTTGCCCAAAGCCCCGCGCCAGACGCATCGGCAGCTCAAGAATCGTCTTCGCCGACCCGTTGAACGGAGCTGGCAGCGCCATCACGTTATCGACGATCGCGGCATGCTTCGCCGGATCGCCGCCATCGGCAGCCTCAACCCAGACCACGGTTGCCGGAACATCTCCGCGCCACTGATAATCCCTCGGCCCCGGCTCCACCGCATCGCGAGAGATCGGCAGATTATCCACTGCGCCGCGGTCCGACAGCACCTTCATCGCGCCCGCGCCCTTCACCGGCACAACCTCCGTCTTCAAAGGAAACCGCTCATACGGAAACGTATAGCTAAACGGCCGATGCACCGTCGCCACCAGCGCATACTGGCCATCGGGTGAAGGCGCCGCACGCTCGATCAAACCCTTCGCTGCAAGAGGCTTCACCGCACCGCTCAGCGAAACCACCGCCAGCTCCGACGAAGCGTAATACTCGAAGATATTCTCATCGGTCGTCGTCTTCAGCATGTCTTCATAGGTCGGCGCAGGGCTCACCTTGCCCAGGCTCTCCTCGACATCCGGCCCCGTCGGAATGTCGCTTACCTTCGGCGCAGCTCCGCGGTTCGCCGATACTGTCTTGCACAGCATCGACGCACTGTCCGGCATCCACTCGCACGGCGAACCCAGCACCGCATTCAGCTTCACCGTCCCCACCCGGTGTGCATGCGAACCCGCCACATCAATCACCCAAAGCTCCAACCCCATGGCCGGAGCAGTCGCGTGCGCCACAAACGCCACATGCTTCGAATCCGGCGACCACATCGCGTCCACTGCCTTCAACTTTGCCGGCAGCCCCGTGATCGTCTTCGGCGCGGCCGCGTCAACGGCCTGCAGCTGCAACGCAACGTCGTACCGCTCCACGCTCGGTCCATTCGACGAAGGATTAAACCGGATCCCCGCCAGCCGGTACCGCGGCTGCGCCACATCGGCGATCGTCGGGAACGTCGCCGGCTGTTCCACCAGCATCATCTTGCGGTCCGGCGAAAGCCGTACCACCGGCGTTGGTGGCGCCTCCAGCAACTGTTCAATCGCCGCCGGCGGCTTCTGATACGTCAACGCCGTCTGCGCCTGCACGCCTGTACATCCAACCGTCGTTCCTACAAAGATCGCGCCAAGGATAAGCTTTCGCACTCCACACCTCATTTGATTTTGTTGATATCTGGTGAGACGCTACTATCTCTCGCAAAGACGCAGCAAGTCAATTACGCTCCGAAATATTACTCACCAGACAGCTTGCTAAACTCAATGCAGCATGATTCTTCCCTTCGTCCGCGAGCTCCTGGCGGACCTGGAGCACTCTGACGCATTTGAGCGTGTACGCCGCCACTTAAGCGGAGGCACGGGGCGCAGACGTGTCTCTGGCCTCACCTTTACCGCCCGCGCTCTCTATCTTCCGTACTTTGTCCGCGCAGCCAACGCTCCCTGCCTCATCGTCGTCGCCGACAACAAAGCCGCCGAAGCCCTCCACGCCGCCATCCTCAGCGCCTGCCAGCTAACCGGCGTCCTCTCCGCCGAATCCGTCCTCCGTCTTCCTGCCCACGACGTCCTTCCCTTCGAAAATCTTTCCCCCCACCCTGAGATTCAGGAGACCCGCGCCGCCACTCTCTGGAAGATCGCCACCGGCCAGGCCAGCCTCGTCATCGCCCCCGTCGAAGCCGCCTGCATGCGCCTCTTCCCGCGCGACTTCTACCGCGCCCTCACCCTCCATCTCAAACTCGGCGAAGAGTACATGCCCGACATGCTCGTCGAGCACCTTCTCTCCGTCGGCTACACCAGGGTCGATGTCGTCGAAATGCCCGGCCAGGTCACCCTCCGCGGCGGCATCATCGATGTCTACTCGCCCGAGATGGACAGCCCAGTCCGCATCGACTTCTTCGGCGACGAGATCGAATCTATTCGCAAATTCGACCCCGAAACTCAGCGCAGCAGCTCGCCGCTCGACGACGCACTCCTGCTCCCCCTCACCGAAACTCCCGTCACCAGCAAGCTCCTCACCGCCATCAACGCGCGTCTCACCCGAGCCGGAACCGCAGGCGCAGCTCTCGAAGGCGGCGAAGAACCCGCTGAGCTACTCACCCACGTCAGCACGCGCACCGGCGAAGCAACCATCTTCCCCGGCTGGGAGTTCTTCGCCCCCGTCGCCGGTGCCAACCTCACCCTACTCGATCTCATGAGCGCCAGCAGCTCCGCCGCCCCTCGCGTCTTCCTCGAAGAGCCCGCCATGGTCAAAAATCAGGGCGAACGCTGGTGGAACAAGATCGAGCAGCGTCACGATCGCTCCGGCATCGGCAACCTCGTCCGCCCCGAAGACATCTACCTCTCTCCCTGGGATCTCCAAGACCGCCTCCGCGCATTTTGCGGCGCCGATTTAGACCAACTCGGCGCAGTCGATGTCCTCGACGCCGATCGCAGCGACCTCAGCGAAGTAGAATTTGCCACTCGCCCCACCCAGCGCTTCCACGGCTCCATCCCTGCGCTCATCGACGCCCTCAACGCGCTCATCCGGCAAGAGGCTCGCATCCTCCTCACTGCACCCAACCAGGGCGAAGTCGAACGTCTCGCCGGCCTCCTGCAGGAGTACCAGATCCCCTACCGCCTCGGCTCGCGCAGCGAAGCCCCGGGCAGCGCCAACGTCTACAGCGAATCCAGCTATCTCGCCGGCGACCTTCGTACCCCCGTCATCGTCAAAACCACCATCGCCGCTGGCGTTCAGGTTCTCGACCTCGACAAAACCACCGCTCGCCAGCTCTTTCTCTTCGGCGCGCAGGACCTCATCGACGATGCCGACGTCACCGCTCGCCCTGTCCGTCGCGGCAAATCCAAAGCCTCCGCCTTCATCTCCGACTTCCGCGACCTCGCCGTCGGCGACTATGTCGTTCACGTCGAACACGGCATCGCTCGTTACTGCGGCCTTCGCGTCATCGAAGAAGAGTCAGGCATTCCACTCGAACTCATGATCCTCGAGTTCGCCGACGAAGCAAAACTCTACGTCCCGCTCACGCGCCTCGATCTCATCCAGAAATATCGCTCGTCCGAGACCGGCCCACCGCCCGAGCTCAACAAACTCGGAACGCAGAGCTGGCAAAAGACCAAGGCCCGCGTAAAAAAAGCGATGGCCGACATGACCGGCGAGCTGCTCAAGCTCTACGCCCAGCGCAAAGCCGCCGTCGGTACACCGTTCTCTCCCGACACCAACATGCAGCACGAGTTCGAAGACGCCTTCGACTTCAACGAGACCGACGACCAGCTCACCGCCATCGCCGACATCAAGCGCGACATGGAATCCACCCAGCCCATGGACCGCCTCCTCTGCGGCGATGTCGGCTACGGCAAAACCGAAGTAGCCATGCGTGCCGCCTTCAAAGCCGTGCAAGACTCCAAACAAGTCGCGGTCTTAACACCAACAACAGTTCTCAGCTTCCAGCACTACGAATCATTCAAGCGCCGCTTCGCCAACTTCCCCGTCAACATCGAGATGATCTCCCGCTTCCGCACTGCGAAAGAACAAAAACTCATCCTCGAAAAAGCCGCCGAAGGCAAGATCGACATTCTCATCGGCACCCACCGCATCCTCTCCAAAGATTTAAAGTTTCAAGACCTCGGCCTCCTCGTCGTCGACGAAGAGCAGCGCTTCGGCGTCCGCCACAAAGAGCGCCTCAAGCAGATGCGCGCCGCCATCGATGTGCTCTCCATGTCGGCCACGCCTATCCCGCGCACGCTCCACATGTCGCTCATCGGCCTGCGCGACATGTCTGTCATCGAAACTCCACCCAAAGACCGCATGGCCATCCAGACCATCGTCGCCAAGTTCGACGAAAAACTCATCCGCACCGCGGTCGAGATGGAGCTCGAGCGCGGCGGCCAGGTCTATTTCGTTCACAACCGCGTAGAGACCATCTACGATCTCGCCAGCAAGATCCGCGAACTAGTCCCACAAGCAAGAATCGTCATCGGCCACGGCCAGCTCCCCGAAGCCGAACTCGAACGCGTCATGCTCGCTTTCATGAACCACGAGTACGACGTCCTCGTCGCCACCAGCATCATCGAAAACGGCCTCGACATCCCGCTCGCCAACACGATCATCATCAACCGCGCCGACCGTCACGGCCTCTCCGAGCTCTACCAACTCCGCGGCCGCGTAGGCCGCAGCAATCGCCGCGCCTACTCCTACTTGCTTATCCCACCCGAGACTGAACTAACCGAAATCGCCCGCCGCCGCCTCGCTGCATTAAAAGAATTCTCCGACCTCGGTGCAGGCTTCAAGATCGCAGCCCTCGATCTCGAACTTCGCGGCGCCGGCAACATGCTCGGCGGTGAACAATCCGGCCACATTGAAGCCATCGGCTTCGAGATGTACACCACCATGCTCGAAGAGGCCGTCCGCAAGATGAAGGGCGAAGAAGATGACGCCAAATCCACTCACGCCACCACGATCAACCTCGGCATCTCCGTCCGCATCGACAGCGACTACATCCCCGAAGAGAACCAGCGTCTCCGCATGTACAAGCGCATCGCCGGCGCCCAGACTCAATCCGACCTCTCCGATGTCCGCGCCGAACTGCAAGACCGCTACGGCACCCCACCCGAGACCGTCTTAAACCTCCTGGCCGCTGGCGAAATCCGCCTCCACTCCGAACAACTCGGCATCTCCCAGCTTGACCGCAAGCGCACCCAGGTCGAACTCCCCAACCCCAACGGCAACAAGAAGGCTCCCCTCAAGTCCTTCGTCGAAATGCTCCACGTCAAATTTGCCGCCGTCAACGCAGACGCCGCCACTCTCGCACAAGCCGCCATCGACCCCGCCATCCTGATGAAGCTGGTCAGCCGCAACGCCAAACGTGGAGCTCAATTCACTCCTCAGGGAACTCTCCGCTGGCCTCTACCCTCCTCCAAAGCCGAAGACGTCCTCAGCGAAACCCGCGCCCTACTCGACGCCTTAGGAACCACAAAATAGGCTTCCGGGCCATACCCTTCTCCAGTATCATTACTCCTATTCGGAGGTCTGCGAATGCACCAAACGATCCGCGTCGGTGAAATGGGCGTTACCTTTCTCAAGACCCGACACGAAACTGGCGACGCCTTCGATCTCTTCGAACTTACGATCCCTCCCCTGCTTCGCCTGCCTCTTCCTCACATTCACCGCAAATACGACGAGACCATCTTCGGTGTCGATGGCACCATGACATGGACCCTCCGCGGTAAAGCCACAGAGGTTCGTCCCGGCACCACCTTATTTATCCCACGCGATACGCCTCACTCGTACGCCAACCAGACCCACACCACCGCGCGCATTCTCTGTCTTCAAACCCCCGGCATCCTCGGTCCCGAGTACTACCACGAGATCTCTGCCTTTTATCGCAGCGGCCATCATCCCAATCTTGCGGGCATCGTCGCCGTTATGAGCCGTTACGGCATCGTCCCCATAGCTCAAAAAGAAACCCCCATCACCCCTCGCCCCGAAGCCCATCCCGAAGGGTGACGACAACCGTATCCTCTCCAATCCACCTTTCTTCAGAAAGAAGGCCGTCATGCCTCTCCACGCCAATGGAACCTTCGAGGTAAAGATGGACCCGCAAGCGCCCGAAGAAAAAGCCGGAGGCGTCGCGATCGGCCGGATGCTCCTCGACAAACACTTCCACGGCGACCTCGAAGCCGCCAGCCAAGGCACAATGCTCGCCGCTGGCACTGCGGTCAAGGGTTCAGCAGGTTACGTCGCCATCGAAATCGTCACAGGAGCCCTCGGGGAAAGATCCGGCACTTTTGTCCTCCAGCACACGGGCACGATGACTCGCGGCACCCCACAGCTCAGCATCTCCATCGTTCCTGACTCCGGCACAGGCCAACTCGTGGGCATCTTCGGCACAATGACTATCAATATGGCTGACGGCAAACACTGTTACGACCTCGAATACACCTTCGCTGAAAACTCATAATTCGTCATAGAGTCTTCCACTCTTGATCCCCAGGTCTTACACTGCCTACAGATCACATGCGCCTCTACAATCTCGCAGCCATCGCCCTCCTCGGAACGTCTATGCTAATCCCCGAAGCCAACGCCCAGCATGTCTCTGCTGACGGCGGCGTTCAGACCTTCAACTTCGTTGCCGACAAATTCTTCTCGGACGTCTACTTTCACTTTGCTCCCACCACCGGCACAGCCGACGGATTGCATCAGTACGACAACCAGCTCGAAGACTACTCTGCCGCGAACATTCAGAAGGAGATCGCCGCGCTCCACCTCTACGAAAAGAAGATCGAAGCCATCGACCCCTCCGCGCTCGACGCCTCCGTCGCTGGTGATCGAGAGATCCTCCTCAACAATATCCGCAGTCAGTTGCTCACCCTCGAAGTCATCCGCCCATGGGAGAAAAACCCCGACAACTACTCCTCCGGCATCACCAACTCCATCTTCGTCATCATGGAGCGCCCCTATGCCTCCACCAACCTCCGCCTGCACGCCGCTATCGAACGTGAAAAGCTGATCCCGCAAGTTCTCCTTGAAGCCCGCAAGAATCTCAAAAACCCTCCAAAGATATACACCGAAATCGCGCTCGAGCAGATCGACGGCCTCGTCAGCTTCTTCCAGACAGACGTTCCATCTGCCTTCGCCGATGCAACCGACGCCGAAGCCAAAACCGCCTTCGCCAAATCCAACTCCGCCGTCATCGACGCCCTCAAGTCTTACGGCGAATGGATGAAGTCCGACCTTCTTCCGCGATCCAACGGCGACTATAAACTTGGCGCAGATACCTTCGCTAAAAAACTTCGCTACGACGAGATGGTCGACATCCCTCTCGACCGTCTCCTCGGCATCGCCTTCGACGACCTCCACAAAAACCAGGCAGAGTTCGCCCGAATCGCCAAGGAGGTCGACCCCTCCAAAACTCCGCAACAAGTACTCGCTGAACTAGCCACCATCCACCCAGCTCCGGACAAACTTCTCGGCGCATTTCAGAACACCTTCTCCAGTCTCATCAGCTTCATCGACACCCACCACATCATCACCATTCCATCCAAGGTCGAACCCACCCTCGAAGAGACCCCGCCCTTCATGCGGGCCACGACGCAGGCCTCTATGGACCCTCCCGGCCCATTCGAGACGCACTCCACCAAGGCCTACTTCAATGTCACTCTGCCAGAAAAGGACTGGACAGCAGAACACATCGCGGAGCACATGGCAGCCTTTAACGTCGGCACCGTCATCAGCACCAGCGTCCACGAGGCCTACCCGGGTCACTATGTTCAGTTCCTGTGGATGCCTCAGTTTCCATCCAACATCCGCAAAGTTCTCGGCGCTAACACCAACATCGAAGGCTGGGCCCACTACTGCGAACAGATGATGCTCGAACAAGGCTACGGACAACCCGGTACCGGTGCAAAAACCGAACGCGAAGCGAAACTCATCCGTCTTGGTCAACTTCAGGACGCGCTCCTCCGCGATGCCCGCTTCGTCAACTCCATCAAACTCCACACCGGTCAGTTCACCTTCGATCAGGCCGTCGACTTCTTCGTTACCGATGGCTACCAGTCTCACTCCATCGCGGTCGTCGAGACCAAACGCGGCACCGCCGACGCCACCTATCTCTACTACACCCTCGGCAAACTCGAGATCATGAAGCTGCGTGCCGACATGATGAAAAAACAAGGCGCAGCCTTCAACCTCGAAGACTTTCACAATAACTTCATGCGCCAGGGATTCGCCCCCATCAAAATCATTCGCAAAACCATGCTTCACGATGATTCTCCGGTCCTCTAACTCAACCGTAAGGCATGATCCACAAAATCAAAAATTACAAATCGAAAGGTATGATGGGCAGCATGGGTGGTATTTCCTATCAGTATCGTGCTGCAACCTCCGAGGGCAGCCATCAACATCTTTACCCGTCTGTCTCCCGTCTTCTGCAAAACATTCCCGCCGGCTCTGTCGTTATGGACGCCGGTTGCGGTAACGGATCATTCATCGCTCTCTTCCAGGACAGAAACTGGCAGCTCCACGGCTCCGACCTCTCCCCGACCGGTATTGAAATCGCTAGCAAAACCTACCCAAACATCAACTTCTTCCTCGCCGACGGCCAGACTCTCTACGCCGACTTCCTGACCACCGTTGGCCCTGTCGACGTTGTCATCTCCACCGAAGTCATCGAGCACATCTACGATCCGCGCGGCTTCCTCAGGAACTGCTTCGACCTCCTCAAGCCCGGCGGCACCATCGTCCTGACCACCCCCTATCACGGCTATCTTAAAAACCTCCTGCTTGCCGTCACGGGCAAGATGGATCGCCACTTCACCGTGCTATGGGATCACGGTCACATCAAATTCTGGTCGCGCAAGACCCTCGAGACGGCACTCAGAGAAATCGGATTCACGAACATCGAATTCGCTGGCTCCGGCCGCATCCCCTACGTCTGGAAGAGCATGGTGCTCAAAGCAATAAAACCGGCCTGATCCGATCGGCCCGTCGCATCTAACAGGAACGATCCTCTTTGCTACGATTGACCTAGATTTACATAAGAGACCTCCCGACATGACTCCCCAGAAAATTCGCAAAGCCGTATTCCCCGCCGCTGGCATGGGTACTCGCTTCCTTCCCGCCACCAAAGCCATGCCCAAAGAGATGCTCTGTCTTGTCGACAAGCCTCTTATCCAGTACGGCGTCGAAGAAGCCGTCGCTGCTGGCTGTACTGAGATCATTATCATTACGGGCCGTGGCAAATCCACCATGGAAGACCATTTCGATTCCAGCCCCGAACTCGAAGCTTCTCTTGAAGCCAAAAACAAAAAAGCTCTGCTCGAAATCGTTCACTCCGTCAATCGGCTCGCTCGCGTCACCTATACGCGCCAGCCCGAACCCCTCGGCCTTGGCCACGCCGTCCTTATGGCCAAAGAGCTGGTGGGCGATCAGCCGTTCGCCGTGCTCCTCCCCGACGACATCGTCGACTCCACTGTTCCGTGCATGAAGCAGATGGTCGAAGCCTTCAATGAAACCCAGTGCAGCGTCCTTGGCTCCGAGGTCATCGAAGGCCCGGCGATCTCCTCCTATGGCGTTCTCGAATGCACTCCCGTCTCCGGCAACCCACGCCTCTTCGACGTCACCAACATGGTCGAAAAACCAAAGTTCGAAGAAGCGCCCTCCAACCACGCCATCATCGGTCGTTACATCCTCACTCCACGAATCTTCGACATGCTCGAGCGCATCACCCCCGGCGCCGGCGGCGAACTCCAGCTTACCGACGCTATCAAGGCCTTGCTCGCCTACGAAAAGGTCTACGGCTTCAGCTACGAAGGCAAGCGTCACGACGCCGGCGACAAACTCGGCTTCCTCAAAGCCACAGTCGAATTCGCCCTCAAGCGCGACGATCTCGGCCCCCCCTTCCGCGAATGGCTGAAAGCCTTCCCTATCTGAGGTAAGGGACAAACGAGCGTCAGGTAAGGCGCTCGTTTACCTCACCTGTGCAACGATAGGTCAGCATCCGTTGTCACCCACCTGACAATCCAGGTATTTCAGGAGCGCGTATGAAGTTAATCAAGGCAATCGGTCTTCTCTCAGCAACACTATTGGCAGGCCGCCTTCCGGCGCAAACACCCTCAATGGATCCGGCCACGCGCCAGCTCGCGCACGATGTCTTCAAGCAACTTATTGAGATCAACTCAACCGACTCTGTTGGCAGCACAACCGCGGTCGCCGAAGCCATGCGCAAGCGTCTCCTCGACGCGGGCTTCTCTCCCACCGATGCGGTCGTCCTTGGACCGAACCCACGCAAAGGCAATCTTGTCGCGCGCCTCCACGGTCGTCCCGGAAGCACGTTGAAACCTGTGCTCATCATCTGCCACACCGACGTCGTCGAGGCAAAACGCGAAGACTGGACCACTGACCCCTTCGTTTTCACCGAAAAGGACGGCTTCTTTTACGGTCGAGGCACCCAGGACATGAAGAACTCCAACGCCGCTATGGTTATGGCTTTCATTCGCATGAAACGCGACAACTATGTGCCCGACCGCGATCTCATCCTGGCCCTCACCGCCGACGAAGAAGGCGGCAAATCCAACGGCGTCGACTGGCTCCTCAAAAACCATCCTGACCTCGTCAGTGCCGACTTCGTTCTCAATCCCGACGCCGGTGGCCTCACCACAAAGAACGGCAAGCCCATCCTGCTCGGCGTCGAAGCCACCGAAAAACTCTACGCCGACTACCATGTCACCGCGACCAACCCCGGCGGCCATAGCTCTTTGCCCACACCCGACAACGCCATCTATCACGTAGCCGACGCCCTCTCGCGTCTCGAAAAATCCCCCTTCCCCTTCGAGCTCAACGAAGTCACGCGGGCCGAACTCACCACGCGCGCCACACTCGTCCAGGGCCAGGAAGCAGACGACATCCGCGCCATCCTCAAGACGCCACCTGATCCCACAGCCATACAGCGTCTCTCCGCCAACCCTGTCTACAACGCGACCATGCGCACCACCTGCATCGCCACGATGATGTCAGCCGGTCACGCCCCCAACGCTCTCCCCGGCCACGCAGAGGCCAACGTCAACTGCCGCATCCTCCCCGGCCACTCCCAGGAGCAGGTCCGCCAGGATCTCATCCGCATCTTCAACGACCCCACCCTCAAAGTCGAATACACCACAGACAGCGGAGAGGTCCTCGGCAAAGGCTCCGATCGAGCCGCCGCACCGCCGCCGCCACTCAAAGAAGGGGTCTTCAAACCCCTGCGTGAAACTGTGCAGACGATGTGGCCCGGCCTCACCATTCTCCCCGAGATGGAGACCGGCGCTTCCGACAGCATCTACACCATGGCGGCCGGCATGCCCAGTTATGGTTTCAGTGGAATGGCCATCGAAGAGGGCGACGAACGCGCCCATGGCAGAGACGAACGCCTTGGCGTTGACTCCTACTACGCCGGCGTTGAGTTCGCCTACCTCTACCTGAAGGCCATGACAAAGTAGCCTCAGGATTGATCGCAATACGTTAGCCTGATCGTCACACTGCATTCATCGTGCGGCGATCAGCTCCGGCGCTGGCCCTTCACGCACCCTTTCTCTTCTGCTGACATCCAATTCCACAGGCGATCACGCCGAGGAGCAAGCATGCCGTCTTTGTTCGACCCCATCCAGTTAGGCGATCTTCACCTTCCCAACCGCATCTTCATGGCACCGCTTACCCGTCTCCGCGGCACTCCCAACCACATCCCAACTGCCATCATGGTCGACTACTACACCCAGCGCGCCACCGCTGGTCTCATCATCTCCGAAGGCACACCCGTCGACCCCATGGGAGTCGGCTACGCCAACGTACCGGGCCTCTGGTCGCAACAACAAGTCGAAGCCTGGAAGCCCGTCACCGCCTCGATCCACAAAGCCGGCGGCCACATCTTTTCGCAGATCTGGCATGTTGGCCGCATCTCCGACCCCGAGTTCCTCAACGGCCAACTCCCCGTCGCTCCCAGCGCCATCGCCGCATCCGGCACCGTCAGTCTCTTGCGTCCCCAACGTCCCTTCGTCACCCCGCGTGCCCTTGAGGTCCATGAGATCAAAGGCATCGTCGAAGCCTTCCGTCGCGGTGCCCAGAACGCTCAGGCAGCAGGGTTCGACGGCGTCGAACTCCATGGAGCCAACGGCTACCTCCTCGACCAGTTTCTCCAGGACGGCTCAAACCAGCGCACCGACGAGTACGGTGGTCCCATCGAAAACCGTGCTCGCCTCATGCTCGAGTGCACCGACGCGGCTATCTCCGTCTTCGGTCCTGGGCGCGTTGGCATGCACCTCGCTCCCCGTGGCGACGCCCATGGCATCTCCGACTCGAACAATGAAGCGACCTTCACGTACGTCGCCCGCGAACTGGGTAAGCGCAAGCTTGCCTTCATCGCCGCCCGCGAACATGTAGGCTCCGACAGTATCGGCCCGAATCTCAAGAAAGCCTTCGGCGGAGTCTTCGTCGCCAATGAAGCCATCGACCAGGCCGTCGGCCAGCAGCTCCTCGATGAAGGCAAGGCGGACGCAGTCGCCTTCGGCAAACTCTTCATTGCTAATCCCGATCTACCTGCCCGCTTCGCCAGAAACGCGCCCCTCAACCGTCCCAATGCCGCCACCTTCTACGCCCCCGGGGCCGAAGGGTACACCGACTACCCAGAGCTCCAGAATTAGACGGCGCAACCCATTCCGTCACAAACTCCAGTTAGAATTTCAGCATCTCATCTGTGAGATCATCCATCGAAGAAAGCACTGGAGAAGACATGGCTACCAAAAAAGCAAGCGCAGCAGGCACTTCCCTCACCCGTCAGCGACTCATTGAGCTTCTCAACGAAGATCTCTCCCGCGAATATCAGGCCATCATCGCCTACGTGAACTACTCCCAGGTCCTCAAGGGCGCGCAGTACATGAACATTGCCGACGAGCTTGCCGTCCACGCTGCCGAAGAGCTGGCCCATGCCATCGCCCTCGCCAATCACATCGACTACCTCGGTGGTATGCCCACGGTCACACCCAAAATCGTCAAGACCTCCTCAAAGAACGAGGACATGCTCCGTTTCGATCTTGAAAATGAAAGGGTGACCATCGCCAACTATCGCCGCCGCATCAAGCAGTGCGATGAACTCAACGAGTTCGCCATCGGCGAATCCATCCGCGAGATCCTCATGCAGGAGCAGGACCACCTCATCGCTCTTGCAACAGCCCTCGGAATCGATCCGCCCAACCCCGGCATCGCAGACTAATCACTTCATGCAAATGGAAATGGCGCCGGATCCATCCGATCCAGCGCCATCTCTATTGCAAATGACCCAAAACTACTTTTCAATCTTCAGGTTGATATAGAACTGGTTTTTGTTGTCGAACGAACTAATCGTCTTCACTGCGCTCTTCTTGCCGCCGCTCTCTGCCCATACCGAGTAGTCTGAGTTTTGCGAAAGCTGCCCAAACCTATATTCCCCTGCAGCGTCGGAGAAATAGCTCTTCACAGCAAGGCTTCGGCTGTCCTTCAGGTAAACTACCGCACCTTTGATCGGGGCATTCCCAGCGTCAACCACCTTACCCTGAACAACTCTCTGCTCCGGCGCCCTCTGTTGAGCAAACACAGCTGCGCCTTGCACAACTGCCGAGAAAGTCATCATGCAGCAGAAGGTAAGTATCACAGTGCAGGCAAAACGGAGCGAGACAGGGGGACGCTTCATAGTTTCAGTATACGGCCAACTCCAGCGAGGGCCTGTAGTTACTCATCTTCCTCATCTTCCGTATGCATGGGATCCTCGTCGTCATAACCAGCAACGTCGACCGCCGCCACCTCCAGCGGGTCTACCGACACGATCTCCAGATCCATTCCACACTCATCGCACTGCACCGTCTCGCCTTCCTCGACCTCATCGACATCGACGACAATCGGGTTATCGCATTCCGGACATATAACAGCCATGATCCATCCTCCATCGGTCGGGTTCGTCCACCACCTATAGGTTTACGCCCATAGGATTATCCGAACAACACTCGCGGATACCCCCCGTATTTATTTAGCGGCCTTACCGCCCGTTCGTCAAGCATACGAACGCAATGATATTTTGGTTTCCACACAAGGAGAATTATCGTGACCGTCGGACCACGCTTTATTGCTCATTTCAGTCCCCTTATTGTTGTCGCCAGTCTCTTAGCCGCAGCCCCTCTTTACGCACAACAGCCAGGCCCAACAGCTCCCGCAGGCCAGCCCGTGATACCTGCACCTGTCGATCCCGCCATCGCCGCCGCACTCAAACAGGTTTCGCCCGACAACATCAAAGCCATCATCACCAAACTCGTCACCTTCAACAATCGCAGCACCCTCTCGAGCATGGACACTGATCTTGCCCCCGGCACCGGCATCAACGCCGCCGCCGATTGGATCGAATCCGAATTCAAGCGCTACTCCGAAGCCTGCGGTGGATGTCTCGAAGTGAAACGCGATGAGTTTGTCGAACCTGGCAGCACCGCCACTGGCTCCCGCATCACGAAGCCCACCAAACTCACCAACGTCTACGCCATTCTCCGCGGCACCGATCCCGCCCAGGCCAACCGCATGGTCCTCGTCACGGGCCACTACGACTCCCGCAACTCCGACAACTTCAACACCCATGACCCCGCACCGGGAGCCAACGACGACGCCAGCGGCACCTCTGTCTCGCTAGAATCCGCCCGCGTTCTCTCTAAGCTCAAATTTCCCAGCACCATCATCTTTCTCGCCGTCGCCGGCGAAGAACAAGGGCTTAATGGCAGCCATCACTTCGCACAGTTTGTAAAGTCCCAGGGCTGGGATCTCGAAGCCGCCCTCAACAACGATATCGTCGGTGGCGATACAACCCCCGGCACAGCCGGCGCGGATAAATCCGCCGTCCGCGTCTTCTCCGAGGGCGTCCCCGGCCCTGTCACCCTCGATCAACTTCGCGATATTCAGACCATCGGCGCTGAAAACGACTCTCCCGCCCGTGAACTCGCGCGCGCCATCGTTGATGTCGACCACACGTACTTCCATACCGGATCGCAGCGCCTCTCCGACAGCACGCCCCCCGGTCAACCTCGCAACATGGCCATGAAGATGATTCCCGCCTTCCATCCCGTCATGATCTTCCGGCGAGACCGCTTTGGCCGCGGTGGCGACCACACCAGCTTCTCCAACGAGGGCTTCGCCGCAGTCCGCTTCACCGAGTGGCTCGAAAACTTCAACCACCAACACCAGACCCCGCGTGTCGAAAACGGCATTGAGTACGTCGACGACATCAAGTTCGACGACTTCAACTACATCGCCAACGTTGCCCGCCTCAACTCCGCTACTCTGGCCACTCTCGCTGCGGCGCCGGGCCAGCCTCAGAAGGTCGTCGTCCTCAATCCGCCTTACGATATCCGGACTACGCTTCACTGGGAAAAACCTGCAGGTTTCCCGACAGATGCTCACTTCGAGGTCGTCTACCGCGACACGTATGAGCCCGACTGGACCAATGTCATCTCTGCCGGTACCGACACCACCATCGCGATACCGATCTCCAAAGACAACGTCATCTTCGGCGTCCGCTCAGTCGATGCCGCCGGCCACCGTAGCGCCGCCGTCTACCCCGTACCGCCGGCGCGCCCAAGGCGTGTACCAGGAACCACTCCGGCAGCGGCACCTTCTGCAAACTAAACGCGAAGTACCGCAAAGGCGTGTGAGCATCCCCAGTCACACGCCTTTACCGCGTTAAAACGTCCAAGCTGTGCAGGCCATATCTGCGCAGCCGCGCCTATGATGAAATAAGAACAGTCATGCCTCGCTCCGGCCCCATCTCGCTCAGCCTCCCCGCCTTTGAGGGCACTACGCGCAAGCTCATCCTCGCGAACGTCGTCACCTTCTTCGCGATCATTCTTCTCCACTGGCTTGCACCTCGCGTCGCAGATCTTCTGCGAAGCCACCTGCTGCTTGAACCCCGCGCTGTCAGCCACGGCGAGATATGGCAGCTCTTCACCTACTCGTTCGTTGATGACAGCCTTCTGGGCGTTCTCTTCGGTATGCTCACCCTCTGGTTTATTGGCTCGCTTCTCGAACCATCTTTCGGCGGCCGCTGGCTTGGCGAGCTTTACTTCTCCTCTGTCATCGGAGGCGCTGCGCTTGCCTCGGTGATCTCGTTCACTCACATCTTTGGCTTGCGGCCAGACGTCGCTGCTGCAGGATGCTGGTCTGGCGTCTTTGGGCTTATGATCGCCATTGCGATGATCTTCGGCGACCAGGAGTTTCTTCTCTGGTTTCTCGTTCGTATCAAGGCAAAGTACATGGTCGCGATCTACATTCTGATCGCGGTTGCGCTGCTGCTCAAGCAATCCGACAGCTTCAATGCGCTGCTTCAGCTCTCCGGCGCTCTTTCTGGTTATCTCTATGTTAAATTTGCGCCTCGTCGTGGCTTTGCGTTTGGGTTCAGCGAGCGCTACTTTGGCCTGCGCAACAACTACTATCGCTGGAAACGGCGTCGCGCGGCTCGCAAGTTCGAGGTTTACATGCGCAAGCAGAACCGGGAGGTTCACTTCGACAAGGACGGACGTTACGTCGACCCGGATGAGCTGAAAAAAAATCCCAACGACAAGCGCTGGATGAACTGATTTTTTTAGAAAAAATATCCTGGGTGGACGAGCGGCATTTTTTGGTGATTTTACGGGTGTTTTTAAGGGGTGTTTTGGAAAAAGAGGGTGTTTGGTGGTGGCGCTTTGATGGTTGGAACGTGGTGGAATGCGGCAAAAACGTGGTGAAACGATGGCGCTTATTCGGCGCCAATTTTTTGCCACATTTTAGAGATATTTTTTTTGGATTAAGCCACCCATTTCCATTTTGGGAATAGGTGGCCTGATTGACTAGGTGCGGGTGACCGTCTTCAGGTGCAGCTCGCGCATCTGTTGATCGCTTACCGGGGTGGGAGCGTCAACCATCAGGTCGATTGCTTTGGCGGTCTTGGGGAAGGCGATGACCTCGCGGAGGCTGGTTGCGCCGGCGAGGATCATGACGATGCGGTCGAGGCCGAGGGCGATGCCGCCGTGGGGCGGGGTGCCGTACTCGAGCGCGTCGAGGAAGAAGCCGAAACGTTCTTTGGCTTCGGCGTCCGACATGCCGAGTGAGCGGAAGATTTCGGCCTGAACATCTTTGCGATGAATACGGATGGAGCCGGAGCCGAGTTCGGTGCCGTTGAGGACGATGTCGTAGGCGAGGGCGCGAACGGCACCCTTGTCGCTGGTGAGACGGCCGGCTTTGATGTCTTCCTCGTGCGGCGAGGTGAAGGGGTGGTGCGCGGCGTTCCAGGTTTTGGTCTCCTCGTCCCACTCGTACATGGGGAAGTCGGTGACCCAGAGGAATCTGAAGTCGGCTGCGGTGCCGGTTTGCTCGAAGAGCTTGTGCTTGTCGGCGTACTTCTTTGCCAGCTCCAGACGGAGGGCACCGACGCGCTTGTAGATCCACTGCGGATCGTAGTTCCACCTCTCGGGTGTGCCGAGTTTGGGCGTGATGACGATGATGAGGTCTTCCGGGGTCACTCCGGCTTCGAGCGTGGGCTCGGCGGCGAGTTTGGACTCGATGGCATTGCCTAGCGTGGCGAAGGCGGCGTTGGTCTTGAGGCGGGCTACGTCGAGGAAGTCGAGACCGCAGTCGCCGAAGCTGGCGCGAATCTCTTCGGTGAGGGCGCGACGCTGTGTACCGCTCATGACTCCGGCTTTGGGGATGACGAAGCCGAGGATGGGGAGATTCTGTTCGATCTTCAACTGCTCACGCAGTTCGGGGGTGAGTTCGCCGGTGAGATCGGTGAGGGCGGGCAGGCGCATGTCGGGCTTGTCGATGCCGTAGCGCCGGATGGCCTCATCGTAGGTCATCTGGATGAAGGGCGCAGAGAGGTTGATGCCTGCGGTGGCGAAGGCTGCGGTGAGGAAGCCTTCGACGACACGGAAGACCATGTCCTGCTGGGGGAAGGTCATCTCCAGGTCGACCTGGGTGAACTCGGGCTGGCGGTCTGCGCGCAGGTCTTCGTCGCGGAAGCAACGTGCGATCTGGAAGTACTTGTCGAAGCCGGAGATCATGAGGATCTGTTTGAAGATCTGCGGCGACTGCGGCAGCGCATAGAAGCTGCCCGCGTGTACGCGGCTTGGGACCAGGTAGTCGCGGGCGCCCTCTGGGGTGGAGCGGGTCATGAAGGGAGTTTCAATCTCGAGGAAGCCCTGATCGACGAGGTAGTTGCGAATCGCCATGGCGACGCGGCTGCGCAGGGCGAAGTTCGACTGCATCTGCGGACGGCGCAGGTCGATGTAGCGATACTTCAGCCGGACTTCCTCGTTTCCAACCGCATCGTCTGCGGGAGAGAAGGGCGGAGTCTTCGCCTCGTTGAGGAGTAGCAGCTCGCTCGCGACCACTTCGATAGCGCCTGTCGGCATATTGGGGTTTTCGAGACCTGCGCCACGCCGACGCACTTTGCCCTTGACCGCGACAACGTACTCGGACCGCGCCGCTTCAGCCTTCGCGTGTGCCTCGTTCGAGACCTCTTTGTCGAGCACAACCTGTGAAATTCCTGTGCGGTCGCGCACGTCGAGGAAGATCAGGTTGCCGTGGTCGCGGCGACGGTTGACCCAACCCATCACGACGACAGGCTGGCCGTCCTGTTCGACACGAAGCTCGCCGCACTGATGAGTGCGTTGCAGGTTTCCTAAAAAGTCTAGAGTCACAATCTTCCTATTGTACGGAGTTGGCGGAGGAGGGACAAAGTGCGGAGAGCCCAAGTACCGGGTCGGCGGGACTGAAGTCCCGCCCTTTCAAAACAGCGAATCAACCTCGTAGGAAGGTTATTAGCTCGGCGTGGGGGACTTTTTTCTGTTCGCCAGCGCTGAAGTCTTTGACCGTTAGAACTCCTGACGAAGTTTCATCTTCACCCAAGATCACCATGCGTCGTGCTAGTTTGTCGGCGGCTTCGAAGGATTTTTTCAGGCGGAAGCTTCCATCTCCCACTTCAATTGCCAGTCCGGCGGCTCGCAGCTCCTTCGCAAGGAGAAGTGCAGCGGCGTTTTGCGCTACTCCCATTGGGGCGATGAAGGCATCGAGCTTTCGCTCGGTTGCGGCTTCGGCCTGTGCCTGCAGCGTCAGGATCAGCCGGTCTTCGCCGATGGCGAATCCGATTCCCGGCGCCTTTGGACCGCCGAGCATCTCGGAGAGGCCGTCGTATCGGCCGCCGCCGAGGAGGGCGTTCTGCGTGCCCAGACCGCTGCCATCCGGTACGGTGAACTCGAAGGTCGTGCGGGTGTAGTAGTCGAGGCCGCGAACCAGGCGGGGATTGACCGTGTAGGCAACGCCGCACGCATCGAGTGCCGCGAGTACCTGCGCAAAGTGCTCCTTGCTGGCTTCGTCAAGAAAGTCTGCGATCTTCGGCAGGTTGTTGATGATCTCCTGATCTTCGGGGGCCTTGCTGTCGAGCACGCGCAGCGGATTGGTCTCGGCGCGGCGCTGGTTGTCGGCTGTCATGCGATCCTTCACCGGAGCCAGCGCTTGGCGCAACGCCGTGATGTATCGCGGGCGATCGGTGGATGAGCCGACCGAGTTGACCTCGAGCTTCCAGCCCTTGACGCCTAACTCGTTGAGGAAGGTGGAGAGCATCTCGAGTACTTCGGCGTCGCGTAGTGCGCTGTCTGCGCCGGACCACGCGGGGCCAAGGACCTCGGCGCCGATCTGCCAGAACTGGCGGTAGCGTCCGCGCTGGGGGCGTTCGCGGCGGAACTGCGGGCCGATGTAGAAGAGCTTCTGCAGCATGCCGGTGTCGGCGAGTTTGTGTTCGATGTAGGCGCGGACTACGCCGGCGGTGTTCTCCGGGCGGAGGGTGAGGGACTGCGCGCTGTCGCTGTCGGCGCGGGTGCGATCGTCCCAGGTGTACATCTCTTTGGAGACGATGTCGGTCTCTTCGCCGACGCCGCGGGCGAAGAGCGCTGTGTCTTCGAAGATCGGCGTGCGGATCTCGCCGAATGCGTAGCGCGCAAAGACGGCGCGGGCCGTGGCTTCAACGTGGTTCCAAAGCGCGGTCTCTGGAGGGAGCAGATCCCTTGTGCCGCGTACTGCTTTCAAAGTGCCCATTACCTTTAGTGTAGCGAAGACGGCGCGATAGTTAGAAGCCGGAGGTGTCTTGCAGGTAGATCGCCGTGTAGTCGAGATAGTTCTGGGCGTACTTGAGGATCAGGGCGCGGTCTGCATCGCCCAGAGTGCGTCGCACCTTGCCGGGAACGCCGGCGACGAGCGAGTTTGGCGGAATGACGGTCTGCTCTGGAATGACTGCGCCGGCGGCGATGATGGAGCCCTCGCCGATGCGAGCGTTGTTGAGGATGGTGGCGCCGATGCCGACGAGAACCGCATCTTCGAGGACACAGCCGTGCACGGTGGCGTTGTGGCCGATGGTGACCATCTCGCCGATGATGACCGGATAGACGTAGCGCATGCCGTGTAAAACTGCACAGTCCTGCACATTGCTCTTCGCACCGATGCGGATGGAGTTCACATCGCCGCGGACGACGGCGTTCATCCATACGCTGGCCTGGTCGCCGAGGATGACGTCGCCGATGATCTGGGCGGAGGAATCGACGTAGCAGCTGGTTGGAATGACGGGGGTTATTCCCTGATAGGAACGGATCATGTAGCAGATTTTACGCTGAAACACTGGCTGCCTTTGCGGATAGCGAATCTGGTCGTTTCAGGCGATCAAATTACCCGCGATTTTGTGTAATTTTTCGCGTCAAACTGGGGTATTCTGAAATGAATCCCGATTGGGAATGTTTGGAGGTGTATTTTTCTTGGCAGAGGTTCGAGTACAAGAAGGCGAACCCCTTGAGAACGCACTGCGACGCTTTAAGCGTAAGGTGCAGACGGAAGACATTATCAAGGAAGTCAAGCGTCACTCTTTTTATCTGAAGCCAGGTGAAAAGAAGCGCGTGAAGGAAGCGCTGGCTCGCAAGCGCAATCGCAAGAAGGTCCGTAAGGAGCAGGATTAGTTTTCGCTCCATAACCATGGCAGGCCGTCTCCTCCCCTCTTGGAGAGTTTGAAGAGACGGCCGCCTGAATCCGCCAGAGAGATGGACTCCCGCCATCATCTGGCCCCAGCAGAGAGAGCCTGTGAATCGGTTCACACTGACTGGCTAAACGAATCATGGCACGCAGTAGTATTCTGGGCCCCGTTCAAAAAATCCAAGCAGTAAAAGTTCATCAGCAAAGGTTGACCGCTCGGCAGTGCCGCTACGATCAGGCTCCCCGGGTGCTCTTCCTTTTCCGTAACACGGGAGAAGCGGTATGGAATTTCTGGATCGGCTCTTAACCTGCGCAGACTGTGGTGGTGAGTTTATCTTCACCGCCGGGGAACAACTCTTTTTCTTCGACAAACAATTCAAGAACGACCCGAAGCGCTGTAAACCCTGCAAGTCCAAGCGGTCGAACGTCGGCGTGAAGGCTGGTGCGGGGCCGGCTGCTGCTGGTCTTTCGCGGACAGAGACACGCACAGAGTGTTCGGCGTGCGGGATTGAGACGACGGTGCCGTTCAAGCCGACGCAGGGCCGGCCGGTGCTTTGCCGGCAGTGCTTCCAGAGCAAGCGTGCGCCGACGACAGGTGCTCTTGTGACGGCAGCAGCCACGGCAGAGATGGTTGCTGGTGCTGGCCAGGAACACAGTGCGGTCAGCGCAGAGCTGATCGTTGCAGCACAATCTCCGCACGCCTAGACGATGTTGGATCGGCGTCTTCGCTCACAGTAGGATGTGAGTGAGGATAGCTATGAGTGATGGCGGCAGCGCGACTGCTTCGGAGCTGGTTCGTGCGCGAACACAACTTGGGGACTTTGAACTGACGATTTGTACGGATGGAACCTACAAGCTGGACGGCGGCGCCATGTTTGGCGTGGTGCCGAAGCCGTTGTGGGAGAAGCGCGCGGCGGCGGACGATCAGAACCGCATTCTGCTGGGACTGAATACGGTGGTGGTGCGGACCGGCAAGCAGACGGTGGTGATCGAGACGGGCGTCGGCAACAAGCAGTCGGCGAAGATGCGGGAGATTCAGTGCAACCAGGAGCTTCTGCCGCAGTCGCTGGCGGCGGCGGGGATACGGCCGGAGGAGGTGGATGTTGTGATCAACACGCATCTGCACTTCGATCATTGCGGCTGGAACACGACGCTGCACGCCGATGGTTCGGTGAGGCCGACGTTTCCAAATGCGCGGTACTTCGCTCATCGGGGCGAGGTGGAGCATGGCCATCTGCAGCTGGATCGCGACCGCGTCAGCTATCTCGCGCCGAACTACGATCCGCTGATCGCGTCGGGGCAGATGACGCTGCTGGATACGGATGGAATCAGAGCGCGGCCGGAGATTTGTCCGGGGATCAGCGTCGAAGTTTTTCCTGGGCACACAGCGCAGTTGATGGGGGTCCACATTGAATCGAGGGCTGCGGGTGGCGCGGTGGAGCATGCGTGCTACATCTCTGATCTGATTCCGACGAGTGCGCACCTGGACCCGACCTGGGTGATGGGGTATGACCTTGATCCGGTGGAGTGCATTGCACAGCGGAAGCGGTTTTATCAGCGGGCTATTCCGGAGAAGTGGCTGGTTCTGTTTACCCATGATCACGAGACGCCGATGGCTCGGATTGGGCTGAATGAGAAGGGCCGGCCGGTGGTGCTTTAGGTCTGTTGCACTGCAGGTTGTCCCATCCATCACGATGGTGTGCGATGGATGGGGTGCCCGCGGTAGTTACTTTCCTGCGCAGTCCTTGCGTCCGGTGTCGGCGACACTTGCGATCAACCACTTACCATCCTTGCGGACCATGTTGAAGAGGTCTGTGCCGCAGTGGTCGACTTTGCCGTCGACCAGAAACTCGAACGGAGCCCACACGACGGCGAGGTCGTTGTCGATGCGCACGAGCGGATCGTGGATTCGCTCCTCGATCTTTGTCTTTCCTGGTCTGGCGACGCGGTCGGCGAAGGCGTCATAGGTCATCTGGGTGGGGGTTCCGTCGCGCATCAGCACCAGGGTGCCGCCGGGAAGCCAAGGTGCTTTGATTGCCGCTGCATCCCGGTTCGCCATGCCGTCGAACATGGCCTGCACGGGCGCGAGGACGGCCTGCTCCTCCGGCGTTGCGGCATACAGGGAGGTAGCGAGCAAGCCGGCTGCTGCTGCTCCGGCAACGAGTAGAGCTACACGTAGTTGGCTGAGGGTCTTCATGGCACACGATTGTATCTCGCGGAGCGGTAGCTATGCGGGAAGGGCGAGGATGGCTCCCCAGTTGAAGCCGGCGCCGAAGGTGGCGAAGATGATTGGGGTGGTGGGCGGGGTGGGGTTGGCTTTGTGCCACTCGGATGCGGCGATGAGCAGAGAGGCGGAGGAGGTGTTGCCGTAGCGGGCGATGTTGCTGAAGAAGCGCTCGGCGGGGATCTGGAGGGTGGTGGCGACTTTACGGATGAGATTCATGTTGGCCTGGTGCATGAGAAAGACTGCGACGTCGGCGGGCTTGAGATTGTTTCTGGTGAGCAGGTCTTCGATGGCGCGAGGGATCTTGCGCGATGCCTGGATGATGACATCGAGGCCCTTCATCTCGATGGCGCCGTTGTGTTCGAGCTTGAGGGCGTCGGCGTAGTTGCCGTCGGTGAAGAGGGAGATGTCGGCGATGCGGAGGAATCCCTTTTCCGGGCTGACGATGCAGGCTCCGGCTCCGTCGCCGAAGAGGATGGCGGTGTCGGGGTCGGAGTCGGAGATGCGGCGAGACATGATCTCGGAGGCGACGACGAGGACGTTGCCATAGCGCGGGGCTAGGTCGTTGGCGAAGGCAAGAGCGATGAGAGAGCCGGCGCTGGCGATGGGGATGTCGATGGCGGGGGTGGTGGTGAGGCCGAGTTTCTGGGCGAGGACGGAGGCGGGGCCGGGAAAGGCGCGCTCGGAGGAGCCGCTGGAGACGAGGATCAGGCCGATGTCCTGTGGGGTTAGGCTCGCGTTTTGGAGGCAGATGGTGGCGGCGGCTTGGCCCAAGTCGGCTACGGTTTCGTCTGCTGCGGCGTAGCGGCGCTCCAGGATGCCGGAGGTTTTTTCGATAGAGGCGGCTTCGCGGCCGGTGCGTGCTTCGAGGTCGGCGTTGGTGATGACGCGCTCGGGGAGGTGGTGGCCGAAGGCTCGCAGGTAGGGCATGGGTGCTCCTGGTGTTTGTTGGACGCGCGGCGAAGGATGATGGGTAAAAAACAAGCAACGGCAAAAGCAGGTCCTCCGCCTGCGGCGAAGGATGGCAAAGCAACAGCAACAGCAGATCCCTTCGGGATGACAACAAAAGAGCAACTGCAACTGCTAGTTGTTGCGGCTGTTCAGATAGGCTTCGATCTTGGTGACCGTGTCGAAGCGCTCGGGGACCAGGTCGGCGTCGGGGATTTTGACGTTGAACTCCTGCTCGAGGCCGGTGACGAGGTCGGGGAGGGTGAAGGAGTCGAGAGTGCCGGAGTCAAAGAGACTCTCGTCGGGTGCGGGGTCGCTGGGGATGTCGGCGACTGCGTGGATGACTTTTAGAATGCCTGCCTGTTTGCTCATGGATTTACCTGCCTGCGCAATTTGTAACCGTCTGCGTTGCTTTTGACGAAGAGAGATTTATTTCGTTTCGCCCTCGGTGCGGGTGAAGGGTGTCTGGTAGGTGTCGTAACGCTGAACGATATCGGAGAAGAGAGCTCCGGCGAGTTCGTTGTAGCCTTCGCCGGTGAAGTGAGTGTGGTCGGGCTGAGCCCAGCTGATAGAGACCCAGTCGCGCATGGAGCCGAAGCCTCCCATGCGGGTGCGCTGGTCCCAGTAGGCGCAGTTCATCCTGCGACAGACGCCGCGCTGGGCGGCGACGATGCGATCGACGCCGATGAAGGGCTTCCAGGCGCGGCGGCCGGCACGGAGGGCGCGGTCGGGCGGGCCGACGACGAGGATGGAGGCGGAGGGCGCGAGACGGCGGCAGCGCTCGATGATGCGCTGGAACATGGCGGCGTAGCTCTCTTCGGTCCAGTTGCTGTCTCCGGCTTCGTTGGTGCCATAAGCGAGGACGATGAGGGCGGGATTGACCGCGGCGAGCAGAGGCTGTTGCAGGGTTTCGTTCCAGCGGAGGAAGAGAGAGGCTTCGGCGCCGTTGATGCCGGCGGCTTCGTAGGTGACGCCGGATGCGTTTTCGGTGGCGATGCCGAGGAGGCGGACGGGAGCCTGATCGATGGTGAGGACTTCGAAGTGATGAGAGCCGGGTTCGACGGGGACACCGAACTGACCGGCAGCATCTGGCGCGGTGGGATCAGATTTGGCGGTGGAGACGGTGGCGAGGAGGGTGTCGTTGTCGCGAATCTCGATGGAGCCGCCGTTGGGCTGGATGAGGTACTGAACCTGAAGCGAGGTGGCGTCGGCGTCGAGGGAGATCCAGTTCCCTGCTGCTTCGGTACTGAGGCTGACGCCGCCCATGCCGACCATGCCATCGCCGATGTCGCCGAGATGGGTGCCGAGCGTGGTCCAGCCGGTGGACTGGGCGCGTTTGGTGCCGTGAATGTGATATCCGGCGAAGGGGTAGCCGGCGTATTGGAATCCGGCACCGCCATCGCCGAACTTTCCCTGGAAGAGGGTGCGGAGGGCTCCGGTGAAGATGTCGGCGGCGGTGTGGGAGTCGCCAAACTGGATGACGCGAACGAGCTGGCCCTTGGGATCGACCTCCAACTGGTGGAGTTGGTCGAAGAAATAACTGAGGGCAGGAGGATTTTCGATACCGACTCTCGCGTTGGCGAGGGCGTGCAGGATGCGGTCGGTGACGACCTCGCGACTGGCTGGTTTTGTTGGCGGGGTACGGAGGGAGACTGTGGAGGTATGGGCGGCTTTAGGGCTCACGGTCGTGGCGTGCGGTGTTGCGACGGACCGGGTTGATGCGGACTTCGATGTCGAGGATTTGGACGATCGCTTCGATGTGTGGCGTTTTGCGGTCTTGTAGGGCTTCGCTACCGGTGCTCGCTTGACTGTCTTTGGAGTTGAAGTCTGGGGCACGGCACCGCCGCTTGAGATTGCGAGGAGCAGCAAGGCGGGTACGAGGCGGGAGAGGGACATTTATTGCACCTCCGTGGGCTTTGCCTTGGTGGAGGTCTCGGAGATAACCGGCGCGGGGAGCTTCGACTGGGAACCCGGGTGATTTTCCATGTATCGTTCGTAGCCTATCAGGAGTTGGTCGGTGAGCAGTTGAGCGACGATGCGCGCGCCCTGGGGTGAGGGGTGAATGAGATCGGCACCGACCATGGGTGGATGACGCTGATACCAGCGCGCCATGGTGCCGCTGCCGCCCATGGCCTGATAGGTGTTGAAGAAGCCGCAGTCGGTTTGCTGGGCGACTCTCTGCTGGATGGCGACGATCTCGGGGATGGCGCGCATGGTGGCGATGGAGTCGGCGCCGGTGCGTTCGCCGCGATCCATGGGGCTCATGATGAGGATGGAGGCGTTGGGGAGGGCGCTGCGGACGCGGCCGATGGCGCGGATGAGCTCGGGCTCGTATTGCTTTTCGACGTAGGAGGGGAAGCTGGACTCGTTGGTGCCGTAGTTGATGACGACGAGGTCGGGGTTGCGGTGCTCGAGTGCGGCGGAGAAGGTGACGGGGTTGAAGGCGCGAGACATGACGGTGGTGGAGGCGCCGTTGAGACCGATGCTGTCGTAGGTGAGGCCGCGGTCGTCGCGGGAGAAGACGACACCGAAGACGTGGACGGGGCTGCCGGTGACGCGGAGCTGGACCTGCCGGGTGCCGGGCGTGAGGGGAATGGAGGCCTCGTTATTTTTTTTCGTGTCGCCGGAGGTGTTGACTGTGCCCATGGGTGCGCCGTCGGCGGTGATGTCGATGGCGCCGCCGCCTGGCTCCTCGAGGTATTGGACTTCGATGGAGGTGGAATCGTGTGCGAGGAGATGGATGGTACTGGTTGCGCCAACAGGGCCGGTGAAGATGGCTCCGCCTAGGCCGTAGTCGGCTTCGCGCATGGAGCCGACGGCGGTGTTGATCGTCCAGCCGGTGGCGGAGACGTCGACGCCATGATGGCTGTACCAGGCCCAGGGCTTGGCGATGAGGATGAAGCCGGGGCCGGCGTTGCCGAAGCGCTCCTGCAGGAGATCGCGGGCGTCGCCGGTGATGAGATCGGCGGTGGTGGGGGAGTCGCCGTAGTGGATGATGCGGACGGTGCGGCGGGATTGGCCGGTGTGGAGATCGCGGAGGGCGGAGTAGAAGTGGTCGAGCGCGCCGTCGTTGTCGATGAGGAACTGGGATTCGAGGGTTAAGTTGGAGGCTACGGCGATGGCTCCGCGAAGTTTGGGTTTGGGGACGGCGAAGACGGCGGGGATTGGAGGCGGTGGGACTTTGACGAGCGGGATTAGCGAAGCTTTTCCGGAGGGAAAGTCGGCGATGGATCTGAGGGCCGAGGGATCAAACCCTTTGGTGGCGCTGACGCCATAGTGGACGGCGAGCAGGATCGCGGCGAAGGTGGCCGTGGCGAGCATCGTCTGTCTGGGGAAGGTGGGCATGGTGGTTGCTAGAAGTTGCTGTAGACGAAGGAGGTGGAACCGCGGCCGGCGAGTAGCTCAATGAGGAGAACGACGGAGGCGAGGCTCGCTCCCTGGAGGACGAAGGGGGCGCGGCCGAAGACTTCGACGGTGTGATCGAACCAGCGGGGGGGGATGGCGTGAAGGGCGACCCCGGCGAGCATGACGCCGATCATGGGGAGGGTGATGTTGTCGAGGGAGAAGGTCATGGAGCCGAGACGGCCGAGGATGGTGAGGGCGGTGGGGACGTCGGGCGAGCGGAAGAAGACCCAGGTGAGGCAGACGAACTGAAAGGTGACGAAGATGCTGACGTAGCGGCCCCACTGGGTTGGGGTGCGTTTGCCGCGGGGGGTCTGGTAGACGCGGAGGGTGGAGAGGCCGACGCCGTGGAGGAGTCCCCAGAGGACGAAGGGCCAGCCGATGCCGTGCCAGAGACCGCCCAAGAGGAAGACGATGATGGGGTAGAGGTAGGGAGCGCCCTTCCAGCGGTAGGCGTTGGGGAGGGAGGAGTAGACGTAGTCGCGGAGCCAGTTGGAGAAGGTGATGTGCCAGCGCTTCCAGAAGTCGGCGATGTTGAGGGATTGATAGGGGCGGTTGAAGTTGTCGGGGACGGTGAGGCCGAAGAGGAGACAGAGGCCCATGGCGATGTCGGTGTAGCCGGAGAAGTCGAAGTAGATCTGGAGGGCGTAGGCGTAGACGCCGAGGAGAACCTCGGCTCCGCTGTAGAGGGTGGGGGTGTCGAAGATGCGGTTAGCGACGTTGTTGGAGAGAAAGTCGGCGATGAGGAGTTTTTTGACGAGGCCGGAGGAGATGAGGAGGAAGGCTCGACCGCCCTGGGTCGAAGTGAGGGAGAAGGGCTGCTGGAGCTGCTTGATGAGGTCGGAGAGCCGGTTGATGGGGCCGGCGACGATGACGGTAAAGAGCGAGGCGGAGGCGAGGTGGGTGAGGTAGCTGCGGGTTCCGGGCCGGGTGGCTCGATACAGGTCAATCGTGTAAGTCATTGATTGGAAACAGTAAAAAGAGAGGCTGAGAGGGAAGATCCAGCGGTAGAGCTCTCCCATGACGACGGGGATGCACTTGGTGGCGGCCAGGAGGCCGACGTTTAATACGACACTGACAGAGACCAGGGCGAGGCGAGGACCAGAGCGTTCGCGAGGGATGCGCTGAAGACCGAGGCCGACGAAGAAGTCGATACTGGCTGCGGCGAGCAGAACGACGGGGTAGAACCAGGCTAAACGGGCAAGGAAAAAGATGTTTGCTATCAATAAGATGCTGAGTCGCGCGTTCTTCCAGCGAAAGCATGCCCAGAAGAGCATGATCGCTATGGCGGCAAAGGCGAAGTACGCCGGACTCAACGGGGACATGGGTGGTGCTCCATCCAGATCACAAATCGGGGTCGGAGAAAGGTTCGCGGGCTTGCCTGCCGATCGGCTCAGGTAAGACGGTTGGCGGCCGGAAAGGCCACTTTTCAGGGAGATTCGAAACTTCCGTTTTCCAAGCTCATCGTTACATGAGCTTGTCGAAGGCACGAAAAGAAATAAAAAAAGCAAAAAACAGGTACCCGGTGAATTAACTTGCATACCGCGGATGGGGGTTAACTCCTTTGTCACGAGAGGTTGGCGGCAAGGCCCCTTTTTTAGCACTTTTTCTGGGGCCTCCAGGCAACCCAAAAACGGTTGACAATGGCCCCCGACTGTGATGAACCGAGGCCTATTTTTATGCTTGAAAAAGTACTCTATATGCCTTGAATTTCTTATACTTAAGGGATGGATACGAGAACCGGGAAAGAACGTACTGTGACACTGATGGGAAGGTCCAGAACCGCTGTAACTTTAGCGGCGCTGGTCGCTCTTTCAGCCTTTGCGACGAACACCGCTACTCCGGCATCCGCACGCGCAACGGATCCCAATATGGTGATGAACGATGTCACTCCGGCTGAGATAGTAACGACGGTATCTGCACCGAGGACGGTGCTGACCCGGATCAAAAGCGGCATGGCCAGCTGGTATGGCTCTGTTTTGCAGGGTCACCGGACGGCTAGTGGCCGACGCTTCGACGAAAACGAGCTGACCGCCGCGCACCGAACCCTGCCCTTCGGCAGCAAGGTGAAGGTGACCGATCTGCGTAACAAGCGGTCGGTGGTGGTGACGATCACTGACCGGGGAGTTCTGTTCCCGGAGAGGGTGATCGACCTGTCATTGGGGGCGGCGAAGGCGCTGCAGATGGTGAAGATGGGCGTCGACCCTGTACGGCTTGAGCTGGTCACCTTCCAAAACTAAAAACGACTCAGGGGGTATTGCGTTCCGCTTTACCCCTGTAAAAGCTTTATTTTCCTGGGTTTGCCCCAGCGAGTCACTGCGTCTTGAGGTCTTGGGTGGGGAGGCGGTCGAGCCGGAAGGCGAGGTCGGCGACGTAGCTGCACATGACGGTGACGCGGCGGCTTGCCATTCGGTATTTCCTCGTTCTGTTGGTTAGCTGTGATGGTCGAGCTTGCGAAATAAGGGGGCTCCCCAGGTTCCTATGGCGAGCAACGATCCGAAGAGCAGGACGGCGTCGATGCTCTCGCGGCCCTGACTTGACCAGTATGCGTTGGGGTCCAGATTGAGCCAGATGGCAAATTCATCGAGTGTGAGCGCCGCTCCAATTCCATAGGCCATTGCTAGCAGTCTCCCCATTAGCAGGGACATTGGGGTGTCGCCGGTGCCTGCCTCGGCGATCTCTGCGTAGCCGGTGATGAGCAGGAGAAGGATACCCCAGACGAGATGGTGGATGTGGCGGCCACCCATTTCGACGTAGCCGAAGGGGCCGATGTGATGCGTAATGGAGGCCACGAGAAGGCGCACAGTGAGAAAGGTGGTGAAGAAACTGATGGAGGCGAAGAGGAGACGGCGATGCGGCCGGTCGGGGATCTTCTGGTGAATGATGCGACCGAGTTTGGTGAGATGCAGAACGAGCAGAATGATCGCGGTTGTGAGGACGATGAAGATAAAGAGGATCGCGGATCCGGAGATGTGCATAGATATGGATTATCACCGCTCTTTGCCCGGTGCGGGGGGGCGATAGTATGGCTGTATGCCAGTTGATGCGAAGCTACAGATGATTCTTGACGCAGGGAAGGCGCTGGGTGGGCCGCGGATTGAGACGATGACGCCGCCGGAGGCCCGAGACGAACGGGCGGCGATGATGTCGCGGTTTGTGCCGATGCCGGAGTATGCCGGGGTGCAGGTGGAGGAGCGAACGATTCCGGCTGAAGGGCGTTCGATGGCTGTGAGGATTTACCGGCCGGCTGGTGCGAACGGGATTTTGCCGGTGGTGGTGTTCTTTCATGGTGGCGGGTGGGTGGTTTGTACGCTCGGGACGCATGATCCGTACTGCAGAGCACTGGCTGCGGAGGCGGGGGCGATCGTGGTCTCGGTGGACTACCGGCTGGCTCCGGAGTTCAAATTTCCGGCTGGGGTGGAGGATTGCCTGGCCGCGACGGAGTGGGTGCTGGAGCACGCGGGGGAGCTTGACGGGGATTCGCGGCGGGTGTTTGTTGCCGGGGATAGCGCTGGGGCTACGCTGGCTACGGTTACGGCTTTGACGTTGCGGGATCGTGGCGAGGCTGGGCGGCTGGCGGGGCAGATTTTGTTGTATCCGGTGGCGGGATACTACGATCCGCCGACGGTTTCGTATGGGGAGATGGCGGAGGGGTATGGGCTGACGCGGAAGGGGATGATCTGGTTTTGGGATCACTACCTGAAGGACAGGAGTGAGGCGGAGGATTTTCGGGCTGCTCCGTTGAGGGCGGCGTCTCTTGCGGGTTTGCCGCGAGCGTTTGTGGTAACGGCGGAGTATGACGTGTTGCGGGATGAGGGGCAGGCTTATGCTCGGCGGATGGAGGCTGATGGGGTGGAGGTGACGCACGAGTTCGCGCTGGGGATGAACCATGGTTTTGCGGCTTCGCCGAATGAGTTTCCGTTTTTGCCGCAAGCTAAGGGGCTGTTGAGGAGGTTGGCGGGGTGGATTGCGAGGTAGGTCTGGTTCGTGTAAAGGTTTTGTGCTTCTTTGGATTCGAGTCCTTCAGCTACGACCTAGGGTTTCAGGCGCTCACCAAACCCAAATCTCTCTTCCAAAGCTCGCTTGTATTCTGCGGCTCCCCACTCCTCTGGGTCTTCGGCAAGGCCCAACATCGCCGACGCCGCTTCTGCCACTCGAAGCTTAAGTTCAGGTGTGTCGAGAAGACTCTGCAGCACTGGAAGCAACCTAAGATCTCGACGTTTTCCGAGCCCTACGGTAGCCTCTTCTCGCACGTCTTCATCTGTATCGGTCAGTCGCTCTAAGAGCGCCTCTCGAATCTCTGGGGAGTCTACGTCGCCTTGAACGCCTAGTCCAAAGACAGCCCAGTCCCGAACATCGGAGTCGTCATCACGAGTCAGGATGAGGAGCGTCGTGACTGCCTCGGGATCATTCGGGAAATGCCCCAAAGCACAGGCGATAGAAAACCTCACGTTGTCATCTGGGTGGTGCTTGTATGCCGCGATAATCGGAATTGCGGTCGGGTTATAGAGGTGTCCAAGGGCCGCGATGCCGCTATTCAGGACCATTGGGTCATCCTCGCGTTTGAGCATGTCAGCTATGAGAGGAAACGCTTCTTCACGAAAGAGCCATTTCGGTTCCGTCGTTTGCACTTCGGTGGGCATTCTTAGCTGAGCTAGAACCGCGGCGGCCCTCGCTCTCTTCAAGGGTTCACTCTCTTGGAGCCATCCGGCAGCGATCTCGAATGTCTCTCGACTTCCGTTGCTGCGAAGCTTAGAAACCGCATCCCATGGTGTCTCGTCCTCGTACTCGCCGAGAAGGGTCTGACTGAACAGTTGCCGCAAATCATCAGGTCTCATTGTCTTGACGAATATAATCGCACGAGTTCGTTAATAGATTTCGTTCTAACCTGGGAAAAGTTGGAAAATTGTCCATGAGGACCGGTTATTGTGTAAGCGGTTTGTGGTTCTGAGGAATTTAGTCTGGTTTTTTGGGTTGCCACTTTTTACGGGCAGGAGCTTGGGGCTCGGATGGTGAGGCAACTTCGGAGGAGCTGGAGGTGTTTGATCGGAGATAGCCGTGGGGGTTTCGGGTGCGGTTGGCTGAGTTGTGGCTGTGGTTTTTGGTTGCCACTTTTTTCGTTCCGGGGTTGCGGGTGATTGTGGCTGCGTTTCGGCGGCCTTTGGTGCTTCGGATTGAGTGATCTGCTGGGCTGAAGATTCGGTGAGAGTTTTTTTCTTTCGGTGGAGGGATTGGCGGATTTTGGTTGCCACTTTTTGCGCTCCGGAGTGGATGGCAGAGGGGTGGTGGTTGTGGACGAGAGGTTCTGAACGGCTGGGGCTGGGATGGCGGTCTCGGGGTCCTTCGCCTGCGCCCCGTGCGACTCGCCTGCGGCTCGCTCAGGGGCTTTGCTCAGGATGACGGAATTTTGGGTCTCGGGTGGCGCAGCGGATGCTGTGACTGTGGGTTTTGTTTCGGCTGGTACGGTTGGTTGGATGTCGATGATTGGGGTGGTGATGCCTTTGGCGCGTCGCACACCTTCGAGGAGGAGTTCGGCTACATCTTTGATGGCGATGTTTTCGGAGTCGGCTTTGGTTGGAGTGCTGCCGAGCATGCTCTTGCAGAACGGGCAGCCTACGGCGAGGACTTTTTCTCCGGTTGCGTTGGCTAATGTTTGCTGGGCTTCGCGGAAGCGGTTGTCGGAGATGCGCTCGTCGCCAGGTTCTTCTTCTTTCCAGAACTGTGCGCCGCCGGCTCCGCAGCAGAAGGAGTTTTCGCGGTTGCGGGGAAGTTCGGGGGTTGTGTTGCTGAGGATGTTCAGAAGATTGCGGGGTGCGTCGTAGACTCCGTTGTGACGGCCGAGGTAGCAGGGGTCGTGGTAGGTGATGGTGGCTTCGCTTGGCGCGGCCTGGAGTTTTTTGTTCGCGACGAGGGTTTCGAGGTACTCGGTGTGGTGGAGGACCTTGTAGTCGCCGCCGATTTGTTTGTACTCGTGGCCGATGGAGTTGAGGCAGTGGGGGCAGCTGGCGACGATGAGTTTGGGCTGGACGGTGTTGAGGGTGGAGACGTTCTTGTCGGCGAGCTGACGGTAGAGGTACTCGTTGCCGGCGCGGCGAGCGCTGTCGCCGGTGCAGCACTCTTTTTTTCCGAGGACGGCGAAGTCTACTTCAGCGTGGTTGAGGAGTTCGACGAAGGCACGGGCGGTTTTTTGCGCCTGTGGATCGTAGCTCGCGGCACAACCTACCCAGTAGAGGACGTCGGGGGTGGGATTTTCGTCGGTGGTTTTGACGGCGAGGCCGTCGGCCCAGGCGAGACGCTGCTCGTGATTGATGCCCCAGGGGTTTTGCGCGCGCTCCATGCCGCGGAAGGCGGATTGAAGCTGCGAGGGGAACTCGCCTTCGATCATGACCTGGTTGCGGCGGATGTCGATGATGTCGAGCATCTGCTCGTTTTGCGTGGGGCAGACCTCCATGCAGGCGCCGCAGGTGGTGCAGGCCCAGGCGGCTTCGGGGGTGAGCGCGAATTTGAGGAGCGGGTTGGGGCTGGGTGTTCCTTGTTCGAAGGGCGCGGGGGAGAAGGCGAAGGGATTTTGCTGCGTGGCGAGATCGTTGAGCTCCATGCGCTTGTTGATCTCGAGCGCGGCGGGGCTTAAGGATTTGCCGGTGGCGGTGGCGGGGCAGACGTCCTGGCAGCGGTTGCACTGGATGCAGGCGTAGGCGTCGAGGAGACGGGGCCAGGCGAGGTCTTCGAGCTTTGCAGCACCGATGGTTTTGGTTGCGGCGTTGCCAGTGGCTTCGGTATTTTCTTCGGCTTCGAGATTGAGGGTTGCTAGTGGGAGGACTCCGGAGGTGGGTTCGCGTTCGACGAAGTACTTGGCCGGAGCCATGAAGATGTGAATGTGTTTGGTGTAGGGAAAGTAGGCGAGGAAGGCCAGTACGCTGCCGAGCGCGCCCCAGTAGCCGAAGATGCGAAAGGCTTCGGCGGTGGCGGGGGTGAAGAGATGAGAGAGCAGAGTGGCGAAGGGTTGGAGGGCATCGGGACCAACGGCTGCGATGCGGGCTCCGGCTCCGATGGCGCGGCTGCTGACATGAAAGAGGATGAAGGCAGAGACGATGAGAGAGTCGCGGGTGATTTTTTTCTGCTGAACGTCTTTGTGGAGGAGGGTGCGTGGGTTGAAGAGGAAGTCGGTGCGGCTGGGGAGAGCGAAGCGGCGGATGACCAGTGCGATGACGCCGAGGAGGACGAGAAAGCTGAAGATGTCGGCGAGGAGGTTGTAGGCTGCGCCGATGGGATTGGTAGAGGGGATGGCGATGGGCAGGTAGCCTTCGATGGCGTCGACAAGATTGACGAGGCCGTAGAAGACGAAGCCGTAGAAGATGAAAGAGTGAAAGAGGCCGATGGTGGGGCGTTTTTTGAAGGTGCGGCTTTGAAGGAGTGTCGTGGTGAGGGCGTAGGCGAGGCGGCGGGGGAGATGGTTGAAGCGAGGCTCGGGGTCGGCGGCGCCGCGGCGAATGCGGAGATAGAGGCGATAGAAGCCCTCAAAGCCAAGCGCCAGGGTGATGAGCGCGAAGAGGAGGAAGGCGATCTTTTGAGGAAGTGGAAGCATGGGCCGGTCTTCTGTGCGATCTGTGACGTGGCGAGGAAGGCATACCCAAGGGGCTGAAGCCCCTTTTCGTTTCCCCGCTTGAGAGACCCAAGGCTAAAGCCTTGGGGTACCTAGAAGCAAGAACAAGTGCAAAGGCAAAGACAAAAGCAAGTGCAAGTGCAAGTGCAAGTGCAAGTGCAAAGGCAAATGCGGGGGTTCTTCGCTGCGCTCAGAATGACGGCTTAAATTTTGAGGTGGGAGCGAGTTTTAGGCATGATTATTTTTTTAGTTCTGTGAGGATGGCTGGGATGAGTTGGGGGACGTCGCCGACGATGCCGTAGTCGGCGATCTTGAAGATGGGGGCTTCGGCGTCGCGGTTGATGGCGACGATGACTTTGCTCTTGTTCATGCCTGAGAGATGCTGGACCGCGCCGGAGATGCCGACGGCGATGTAGAGCTTGGGCTGGACGGTTTTGCCGGTTTGGCCGACCTGCTCGGAGTAGGGACGCCAGCCGGAGTCGACGATGGCGCGAGTTGCGCCGACTGCTGCGCCGAGTTGGTCGGCGAGGGCTTCGACGTATTGCGTGAAGCCTTCGGCGCTGCCGACTCCGCGACCGCCGGAGACGACGATCTCGGCTTCGGTGAGCGAGACGCGCGAGCTGCGCTCTGCGGTTTTGCCGGTGACTTTGAGCCGGGGGGTGGGTAGGTTGAGATCGACGTCGAACTGCTCGGCGGCTTCAGCGCGTGGAGTTGCGGGATCGAAGACGCCGGGTTTGATGGTGACGACGGCGATGGGGGCGGTGGCTTCAATGGTTTCGGTGACGCGTGCGAGGCAGGTGTAGTTTTGCGCTTCGATCTTCTGGCCGCCGGCGCCGAGCTTGTCGCCGCTGGCTTTGAGGCTGATGACGTCTTCGAGGAGAGGAGCGTCGAGTTTGATGGCGACGCGAGGGCTGTACTCGCGGCCGCTGCGGCTGCCACCGATGAGAACGACGGAGGCTTCGCCTTCGGTGGCGATCTGGGCGACGGCGGCGGACCAGAGTTCGGAATCGTATTGTGCGAGTGCAGGAAGATCGGCGACCAGGACCTGATCGACGGCGCGGGCGATCTCTGCGGCGACGGGGGCTATGGCACTGCCAAGAACCAGCGCGGCGATGGGGGCTTCGCGGCCGAGTTCGCGGGCGGCGGTGACCATCTCCCAGGTGCTCTTGCTTACTTTTCCGTTGGCGTGCTCGACGATGATGAGAATCATGCGATCACCTTTGCTTCGTTGCGAAGCAGATTGACGAGTTGTGACGCTGCTGCGGGAACATCCTTGCCATCGAGTATTTTGTTGAGGCGATCTTTTACCTGAATCTCTGCGGAGACAAAGTTCAGCCTGGGAGTGACGTTGAACTGATCGAGCGATTCGTTGCGCATCTCTTTTTTCTTCGACTTCATGATGTTGGGGAGCGTGGGGTAGCGCGGCTCATTGAGGCCCTGCTGGGTGGTGATGACGGCGGGGAGTTCGAGGGTGAAGGTTTCGCTGCCTTCGTCGACGTCGTGTTTGCCGGTGAGCGTGGTGCCTTTGAGTTCGAGAGCGCTGGCCCAGGTGGCCTGAGGCCAGTTGAGGCGTTCTGCGGTGGCTGCGCCGAGGGCGTGGCTGTCCCAGTCGGCCTGCTGACCGCCGGAGAGGATGAGGGTTGCGTCTTCCTGTTGCGCGATCTGCGCGAGGACTTTGCTGAGCGCGATGGCGTCGAGACGAACGTCGGTCTCAACATGGATGGCGCGATCGACGCCCATGGCCAGGGCGGTACGCAGCGCGTCCTGTACGCGGGCCGGACCAACGCCGACGGCGACGATCTCAGCTTCGATGCCGCTCTCGCGAAGGCGTAGTGCTTCCTCGACACCGTACTCATCCATTGTATCCATGACGAGCTTGCTGTTTTCGAGTGCGACGGCGTGGTTGACGACGTGTACGCTCTCTTCCGCATCGAGAACCTGGCGGACAAAGGTCAGTATGCGCATGGCTTCACTCTCATTCTCCGCTTCCTGTGGTTTGACTCTCTCATGTTATCCGGAGTTGCTGGCTGGCATTGTTGTACCCGCGCTTTTCAATAGACCGAGAGGGGACGCGCCGGATTAGAGCAAGCATGCCACACGGCAGGAAGAAAAGTGAGAAGCATGCTCCAAATAAAAGAATACTGAACGGAGGGTAAGAAAGTCAACGCCGTGCTTTCGCTGATTTGAGTGGTGTTTTTCTGCTTCGCTGAGCCGTTGATGGCTTGGCACGAAGCCCTTCGGTGAGCAGATAGGAGAAGTGACTGGCGATCTCCAAGCCGCTGAGCGGGCCAGTTGGCTTGTACCAGGTGCCGATCCAGTTGATCGCGCCAGACATGGCGAAGGAGGCGAGTTTGGCATCGCAGGGCGCGATGGATTTGTCGACGATTCCCTCTTCGATGTACTCGCGTATGGAGGCGTCGATGCGGCGCTTGAGAGCGCGCACCTGTTTGCGGGTTTCGGAGGAGAGCTCATTCTCGTCGAGCATGGAGACGCAGCGGCCGAAGTCGTAGAGCACGACCGACTTTGCATAGGCTTCGATGTAGGCCTTAACTTTGTCGAGGCCAGTACCACGGCTGACGAGGGCTTTGTCGAGGAGGGTTTCGATGAGGGTGATGCCGGCGCGATAGCACTCGACCAGAATCTCTTCTTTGTTGCGAAAGTAGTAATAGAGGGCGGGCTTGGTGATCTGCAGGCGCTTTGCGAGTTCGCTCATCGAGGTGCGGCGGTAGCCCTGCTCGAGGAACATGTGGGCGGCGGTTCGCAACACGGCATCGCGTTTGATGTCCGGATTACGCTGTCGAGCCCGAAAGTCCTTCCAGGGTTCGTGCGCACGCTTGGATACGTCCTTCATGTCCTGATTGTCTCAGGACGGTGCAGGTGCGGGGAAAGAGTTTTTCGAACGAACACTAAACCTTGAGCCCGATAAGCCGCATCAGTTCGATCCCGTTGCTTTTGGTGACTACACCGTCTTGCAGCTTGAAGTCGAACTTCATTTTTCCGTCTTCGATCCGGTCCTGAAAGTGGACGTTGTGGAGACGATTGTCGCCTTGCTCCGCAATATGGGTAAGGGCCAGGTCGTGTGTGCTGATGAGACCAATGGCGCCGCTTGCCAGCAGGGCACGCACAACGCCTTCGGCTCCAGTGAGGCGATCTTTGGAGTTTGTGCCCTGGAGAAGTTCATCGAGGAGGAAGAGAACGGGAGGATGCTCTTCTGCGAGGCCGCAGATGTGGCGCAGGCGCGTGATCTCTGCGTAAAAGCGAGAGCTGCCTTCTTGAAGGGAGTCGTTGATGAGTATGCTGGCGCCGACTTGTAGTGGTGTGAGTTGCAGACGACGAGCACGGACGGGCGCGCCAGCCATAGCCAGGACCGTGTTGATGCCAACGGCGCGCATGAGTGTGCTTTTGCCGGACATGTTGGAGCCGCTGATGAGAAAGATTCGAGTTTCTCCGCAGACGCTGATATCGTTGCGAACGCACTTTGTAGAGGGGATGAGGGGATGACCAAGCTGTTCGGCGTTGAAGCAAGGTGAGCCTTCGACGAACTCGGGGAAGGGGTCGGCGGGGTGCTCGTAGCTGTACCCCGAGAGGGAGAGAAGCGCCTCGATCTCTCCGGTCGCTGCAAGCCAGGAGCGGACCACACGTCCGTGAGCGTTGCGCCAGGCCTCGGCTGCGTAGGCGATCTGGACTGCGTACATGAGGGGTATGTTGAGACCGCGCATGAGCGGATTTTCAAGCGAGCGGATGTACTCCACGATGGTGCGAAGGTGAGCGATGGCTTGTGAACCGGGGAGATGGTGGGACGATAATTGCGCCTTGAGAGCCTGCAAGCGTGGGGATTCGAACTGCTCGGGTTCAAGCCGGGCGAGGATCGACGATAGGAGATGCAGATCTTCCAGAGCGTGCTCTGTTGCGTGAAAGATTGCCGCAGTGCGTTTGTGTAAAGACCCAGTGATGATGGTTTCGACGATAACGATGGCAAAGAAAGGGATCTTTGTGCCAAATTCTGCCCATACAACGGCCGCTGCGATGGCCGCAACGGCGAGTACGAGAGAGAGCCAACGAAGCCATGAGTGAGTGAGTTGATTTGGTGCCTCAGCCCATTTGATGAGTGGCTCAGGATGAATGCCGACTTTGAGTTCTTCGCCGAGGACTGCCATATCCTCGCGAAGATCGAGGTGATTGCGAAGTTCGGCGACAGCTGCGTGGCGTTCGATGATTTCATCAACAGGCGATGGGGACAGGAGCCATGCGGCGAGGGTGTCTTCGCCCATGCGGGTGCGAGCGAGGGAGAGAAGTTCGAAGAGACTGGCTTGACCGAAGAGATCGAGGTCGGTGGCGTAGAGGCTGGAGTGGATGTCGATTCGTGCGCCGGGCTGGCCGGTGCCGGGTTTGTCCGAATCAGCCCAGCGATCTTCGATACGGGCGAGGCCGTTGCGATAGAAGCTGACGGCGCGTTCAGTACAGGAACGCTTGCGCAGCACCCTGGCGTGAAGAACGGCGATTATGAGAAACGATGGAAGGGCAAGGAGGAGCCACCACGGTGAGAAGGCATCGCGATGGAGAGAGAACCAGGCGGCTACCAGTGTTGCAATGGCGATGAGAAGACGTAGATTTCCGAAGCGAAGGTGCAGCTTTTCGAAGTGCTGAACCTGCATCTCGCGCGCTTGCCGGCGTTTTTTGTACTCTTCGGACGGAGAAAAGCTGGTTGGATGCACAGGGTATTATCGCTTACAGCCTTGACGGCATCACCATTTGCTAACTTGCGGCTTTGAGAGAGGCAAGCAGGCGATCGCGAACGAAGACAATGTGTTCGCGCATGGCAAGCCGGGCTTCGCGCCTGGCATCTTTTTTCAGAGCCTGGTAGATCTTCATGTGCGCGACGGGTGCGGTTGTAGCAGAGAGCTCGTAGGACTTGGACCGACAGAGAAGAGCCTTTTGTTGAATATTTTCAAGGACCCTGCACAGCTCCTCGTTTCCGGTGGCCGCGGTGATCATGGCATGAAACCGCATGTCCTCTTCAATGTGCTCGAGCTTGTTGCCTTCCTTAAGATATTTCTTTGTGCGATGAATGCTGGCAGATAGATCGTTGAGCAACTTCGATGTAATGTTGGCCGTGTCGATAGCGTGGGTCTCAAGGATCTCGCGGAGATCGTACAGGTCGCGAATTTCCTTGGCGGAGAATTGCCGAACGTATGCGCCGCGTCGCGGTTCGATGCAGATGAGACCTTCGGCCTCTAACCGATTTAGCGCCTCGCGCACAGGCGATTTACTAATGCCAAGCTGCGTTGCGAGAGATTCTTCGGTGAGCCGAGACAGTTCGCCTAAGGTTCCATCGAGCAGGTTCTGTTTGATGCTGCGATAGGTAAGCTCTGTGAGGTTTGGTATTTTCGCAAGCTTTATCATGATGGTTATTGGTCTCGTGGATTGTACACGACTCGGAGGGATCGATCTTTTTGACGAGGGGAGAATTGCCAATTCTGTGTATTCTGTCTCATTTTACAGCGGCGCCTATTGAGAAGACAGAAAGTATGACCGTGGAAAGAGTGGATAAGACATTCGCGCCTTCCGACTAGAATCGAACGAACAATGATTACCCGGCTATTTGCATGGATGAAGAGTGGCAATCCGGGAGCGAGTCTCCCCTGGCGCGTATTCTGGGTGGGCTTCGGTGTACGGGTCCTCTACATCACGCTTGGTCACAGCTATCATTTCCGAGTATTTCAGGATCACTTTCAGTTTGGCTGGGAGGTCGGCCGGATCGCTCGCGCTGTTGTTACAGGCTACGGTTACGCCGACCCTTTCACCGGTCATACTGGCCCCACAGCGTGGTCGCCTCCGCTTTACCCGCTGCTGCTCGCGGGAGTCTTTCGAGTCTTTGGTGTGTACAGTGCGGCCTCCGCCTGGTGGATTCTCGTTCTTAATAGCTTTTTCTCTGCAGCGGTCGCTCCCGCTGTCTATGAGATCGCCTTGCGCTGCTATGGAGCGGTCAATCCAAATCGGAGCGTTGCGCTTTGGTCGGGCTGGCTATGGGCTCTGTACCCTGCAGCCGGCCAGTATGCTGTTCACTGGGTCTGGGAGACTTCCCTCACAACCTGTCTCTTTGCCTGGGTGCTTGTGGTTGCTCTTCGCATCGGCGGAGTCGGCGGCAGATCGAAGAAAACAATTGGCCTGTGGAGCGCATTCGGCGTTCTGTGGGCGATGATCTTCCTGTCCAATCCCACACTTGTTCTTTTTTTACCTCTCTGCGGGTTGTGGATGCTCGTCAAGAGCAAGAGCGGCTTTCATGGAATCTCACACGCTACCCTCGCAGCTGTTCTTTTTCTTGCGCTTACTGCACCCTGGGTGTATCGGAACTGGCTTGTCTTTCATGCTTTCATTCCTTCACGCGGCAATCTCGGGGCAGAACTTTATCAATCGATGCTGCCTGAGAACGACGGGTTTCCCTGGGGTATTACCGTCTCCTTTGTTGCGTCCGATCCTGAGTACATTCGCTACCGTACGCTCGGTGAGGTTGAGTACGTCAGGCAACAGAACGAGCTGGCTCACGCCCTAATACAGTCGCATCCACAACGCTTTGCCGGCTATGCCCTGAAGCGCGTCTACTTCTACTGGGTTGGAGTTCCCCACCCAATAGAACGAGGCTGGAACGGATGGCTCACAGAGATCGTTCGCGAGATGAACTTCTGTTTGCTCTCTCTTGCTGGTCTTATGGGGTTGGCGTTGTCTGTCTATCGCCGAATCCCCGCAGCGTGGCTCTTTGCCTCGGCCTTTCTTTTACTGCCGATCCCGTACTACTTCATTACATCGGGGGCGCGGTTTCGCCATCCACTCGAGCCGCTCATCTGCATCTTTGGCGTGTTTCTTTTTCAGTCGGCGGATCGCAGACACGCTCGTTCCCCTGTGAGAGGTGGGAGCGACGTCCGTGATGGGCAAAAAGCCTGCGTTAGCTTCCGGGGTGGTATTCGCGCTGTATGTGCCCTTTGAGATCGGACGGATAGAAGTAGACGTCGCGGAGATTGCCCGTTGCGTAACGTTTCGCCTCATCGCCGAAGTGGGAGGATGAGGGATTGCCACTCTCACCGCCAGCGGTTACGGCCTTCGCGCGAATCTTTTCACCGAACTCAACCACAGCGACGAAGCTATTCCCAGTGGTGCCATACCACTTCTTTGTTCCCGGGTAAGGACGCGCTCCGAAGGAGGCAAGCGATCCCCACAACGAGGAGGTAAAGCCGACGGGAATACTCGGGTCCGCGTCGTTAAATGGTTGAACGATGTCGCCGTTGATGCGCTGGTAGCGATTGATATCGCCCCACGGCGTCTTCCAGGTTCCGAAGTCGGCCGTGAGCCTGTCGGAGGCTGCAGAGAGAGATTGCAGGAGCTGCTCCGGAGATGTCTTTGTGCCGATGTACTCCTCCACCAGGATGCCCGCCTTCCTAGCGTCGCCGGCTGCGTAACCGCGGATGTCTTCGCCCCAAAAGACAGCGAGAGAGGTGGGGATAGAGGCTACACCCCAACGATGATCCCATGCTCGCAGCTGTGCGATCGGATCAGCTAACTTCGCTTTCAGCGGGTTGGCGGCAGGAGCATCGTCCCATGCCTTGATGAGAGAGAGGAGAGGTTGATCAAACCATGGAAGATAGCTGTCGTAGGCTGCAGCAATCAATGTGTCGAGCGTGAAGTCTTTCTTGTTTTGCAAGACTCTGACAGCGTGAAGACCACGAGCAGATTCAGTGCCGGTCTCAACATAGACGGGGTAGTCCTGTTTGCGTAAGCTGCTTTCTCCGGCTCCGGACCAAGGCGCGTTGTTGCTGTTGTAGAGCCAGCCGCTGTTGGGGTTGAGGAGTTGCGGAAGCTCGTCAACGGAGAGTAGCCCGTTCCAGTCGGTTGCCGGGTTGCTGCCGTCAACGGGTTTGGTGAAGTCGAAGTGTGTGTCTCGGCGGGGAATAAAGTTGCCGTGGAAGTAGGCGATATCGCCGTCGGTGTCGACGAAGATGGTGTTGTTTGAGGAGTTGCCTTTGAGTTCGAGTGTCTGCCGAAATGCTTTGTAGTTTTTCGTCTTGGTGCGGATGTATGACTGCGTGAGGGCGGCGACTGGCTTATTCATCAAACTGATGCTGACCCACTTGCCGTTTTGCTCACGGATAATGGGACCGTGATGGCTGAAGTAGGCGGTGAACTTCCGTTCAGCCATTCCGTGGTCCGACTTGTAGGGAATCGTGATCTGCTTCGAGAGGAACGGCCGCTCCTCAGCTCCATATTTGTAGAAGAACTTGTCGCCCTTCTTCTCGACTGTTTCGAGATATTGATCGACTGCATCAACGCCGCTTGAGGTGTGCATCCAGCCGGTGTGTTCGTTGAAACCCTGATAGATAAAAAACTGGCCCCAGGTGACGGCGCCGTAAGCGTACAACCCCTCATCGCTGATCATTTGCAGCTCTGAGCGGAAGAAGAAAGAGGTGTGAGGATTGATGAGAAGCAGGGCGTGATGATTGAGAGTGTTCGATGGTGCGATGGCCATGCCGTTCGAACCTGTCGGCTCGGGAGGGTCGCTGTCATGAACATAAGCGGTCTCGATGGGAGGAGCGGTGCAGTTGTTACAGGCCTGAATCACTGGGTCCTTGCTGTAGAACGCTTCAAGCGCATCCAGCCTGACGCGCTCGATGTCACCACCGATGCTGCCTTCGGTGAATGAGAGCGCCATCCACGGTTCGAAGTGACTGATGACTCGAGGCTTCACTACGGGGTGTTTGTAGAGATAGTAATTAAGACCATCCGCGAAGGAGTCCATCAATGCCTTGAGCCATGCGGGACTTTCACCATATTGCTTTTTGAGCTCAACAGGGTCGACGAAGAGCTTCCTTCGAAGGTCCTGATAGATTACGGATTCACCCTCGGCTTCCGCAAGGCGACCCATCGCATTGATATAGTTCGTCTCGACACGATTGAAGTCGTCTTCTGCCTGCGCATACTCCATGCCGAAGACGGTGTCGGCGTCAGTTTTGCCGTGGATGTGGGCGATTCCCCAGTCGTCGCGCGTGATGGTTACGTTGCTTGCTTCTCGCTGCCACTTTGCAATCTCCGTGCTATCGGCTGCATGAAGCAACGATGAGGAAGACATAAATAGCAGGACGAGAGCGAAACTTTTCAAGCAACGGCCGATCTTCATGGGGTACTTCTCTCCGTTCAGGGAATAAAACGCTCTGTCTGCCAGCGAAGATTTACGGGTCGATACAGCGGTGCGAACAGTGTACCTGCCCCATGCGAAGGCTGACGATTGTTGATGTTGCAGCGCTATGCCGCCTGTTTTTTGTATTACGGGGATTGGGGAAAGGTGCTACGCTATCAGCCACCGGCTGATGGGGCCCCCTGCTGAAACGGAGCCGGACGAGTAACGGATCGATATCGGGGAAGATCAGTAGAGAATTATTTCCTTCCAGAACCCCCAGTCCCGCGACTTCAAGACAGAAGAACAGGTGTGAAGCCGCCCTAAAATTATGTTCGTCGAGGAGTGCATGCCATGATTTGCCCATCCTGCAACGCCGAGACCGGAAGCAGCTCTGCCTTTTGTCCACACTGCGGGGCCAATACGACAACAGGTGCTACTGCGGCGGCGATACCCGCTCAGCAAGGCGGCCTTTCCGATACTGCTGCCGGCGCGGTCGCATACATCACCATTATTCCGGCGATCATCTTTTTGGTGATGGAGCCGTACAACCGGAGCTCCTTTATTCGCTTCCACTCCTGGCAGTCGATCTTTCTCGGAGTGGCGGCAGCCGTGGTGCACACGATTCTGGCGGTCATTCCGATCATCGGATGGATCTTGATGCTGCCAGTGAGCCTCGCATTCCTGGCCCTTTGGATCTTTGTGATCATTAAGGCCAGCAGAGGAGAGCGCTACAAGATTCCATTTATCGGAAACTTCGCAGAGCAACAGGCGCAGTAATATGTCGTGATGAAGCTCCTTGCAATGTTCTAATCAGTGGGATAGCGGTGCTGCGCTTCACTGCACTCTTCCTATCGATCATGAATCTATCTGGAATCGCTCGAGAATTATTTGCTCACACGCTGCAGCATCTCAACATTGAGGATGCGATGCAGTCCCGTCTTCGATGCGAGGGGGAGACACTTCACATCGGAGATAGACCCTTTCTGTTGCAGAGTTTCCGCCGCATTGTCCTTATTGCCATCGGCAAAGCAGCTGCTCCTATGACCGACGCCCTCTCGTTGCGCATTGAGCCGATGCTTAGGAGAGATCAGGCTTTGGGAGGTATCGCCGTCGGTACGATGCCGTCATCGAAACCGGATTCTCGAATCGCGTTTTTTCAAGGGAGCCATCCACTTCCGTCTTCCATGTCCGAGATTGCCGCGGAGGCGATCCTGAATCTCCTCGCTACCTGTGATGACGCCTGCCTGGTATTTTTTCTTATCAGTGGAGGAGCCTCAGCAATGGTGGAGAAGGCTCTGGACGAGGCGATTCCAGCTGAAGATGTTGCTCATTTTCACCGGTCACTTCTACATTCTGGCCTTCCGATTACGCAGATGAACACGTTGCGTAAACACTTTTCCCGGGTAAAGGGTGGACGGCTCGGGGCTGCTGCAACAGGTGTAACGCAATGCACTTTGTTGATCTCCGACGTTCCAGAGAATTCTCTCGATGTCGTTGGTTCGGGGCCTTCGTTGCCGGACCCTTCGACCTTGACGGAGTGCCGTCGGATTATCGAGGACAAGAGAGCTTCTCTAAATCTGCCGAAGAGCGTTTTAGATTTCTTCTTGGGCGATGCAGTGGAGGAAACTCCCAAGGCAGATCATCCTGCGTTCCAAAAGGCGTACTGGATACCGCTGCTCTCGAGCGATGACCTGCTTGAGGCTGCGGAGGAGGCTGCCAGGCAGAGAGGTTTTCACGTCACTATCGACAATAGCTGCGATGACTGGGACTATCGGGATGCGGCGGCCTATCTGCTCGATCGTCTGAAGCAACTTCGACAGCCGCATAGGCGCGTCTGTCTTCTCTCTGCAGGCGAGGTGTCTGTAGCGATACCGGCCACGCATGGCGTGGGAGGGAGGAACCAACAATTTGCCCTGGAGTGTGCGCAACTGATTGTGACAATGCGGATGAGCGTAACCGTGCTTAGTGGCGGATCGGATGGTGCTGATGGAAACAGCGCGGCAGCTGGTGCTGTATGCGATGAGTCGACCCTGGCAAGAGCGAAGGCCCTGGGTATCGATGTCGTTGCAACCCTGGAAAATTTTGACAGCAGCAGTGTCTTTGCCGCGCTGGGAGATGCGATCGTTACCGGCCCGACAGGCAATAACGTAAGAGACCTGCGGATTTTGTTGAGCGAGGATTAAACTTCGCAACTCAAAGTGCCAAAATGCTTTCGCATGAATTGTGAACTGGTTGAACTGTGCAACGAACTCAATGGAAGCGGTATGCCGCGCCGATACTCAAGATCATCGGGGTTAGACCGTGGGGAGGGAAACCAAACCACTGCTGGTATTCGTATTCGACCCGCACGTTCATTCCAGGGACAACACGATAGTCCACGCCGGCACCGATGGCTCCTAAGTTATAGGCGAGAGTTGCCGTAGGAGTCAGGTCGTGGGTAACAGCATCGACCATGAGTGGATATTTGAAGACTCCACGACCAAACATCGCCTTGGCGTAGGGATTGTAGCGGCCATGGCGCAAGACATATCGAGGGCCAATTTCGTAGGTACGCTCGAAGATGCCATCTGTCGAATTCGGGTCGTTGATTTGATGAAACTCGCCTTCGATACCGACGTGGTATCTGAAGTCGAAGGTTGTGTAAAAGCCATACCCCTTGAATTTTTCCGGTCGGTAATCAGGGGAGGCGAGGTTGAACATACCGCCAATCTGCAAGTCGCCGGCGGCGGATGCCGTGGGCATCGCCTGGGCATGAAGGCGGCTGCCTGTGAAGCTGACGAGGCAGATCAGCAGGAGAGTCCTCAATGTCGCCAGGATATCTCCTGAAGCGTCTGCGTTTTTTCTAAAAGTAAGGCAGTTCATTATGCTCATCTCTCTTCAAAATTGCTGTTCTTACTGTGGCGACTGATCAATGTGGTAGTCGACGTTTACGGAGTGCTGGATGCCGTTGCTTGTTGCGGTGACGGTGATCGGGTAGGTGTGGTCGGAGTACCCGCTACCGCAACCGGTCATGGTGCCAATAGCTCCCAGAGACAACAGGAGTAAGGCCGAGTACGAGATGAGGCGAGTCAACTTACCAGCCGAACGACGAGAGTAGCGGAGGCCCAGTAGCGGCAGCAGGAAGAGACCAAGGGCGATGGGCGATACTTTGGTTGACCAGCCTTTCGGTGTCTCTGACGAGGCGAGCTTCTGTGTCGCGACGGTTAGAGTGATGTCCATCGGACCAGCGGCCTTGTCGATGGTTGAAGGAGAGAAGGTATACGTCGCCAATATTGGGCCGGTTGGGCTTGCTGCCAGCTGCACGACGCCCGGGTAGGTTCCTCCAATGGGAGTGATGTGGAAGGTGAACTGCCGTGAGGTGCCATAGACGCCTTCGACAGTCGCCTGGCTGGTCAGCACGATGCTGAAGTCCAGTGGCGTGATGAGGACGGTACTCGTACCAGAGGCTCCTGCAGCGGTGCTTGGCAGGAAGTTGATGTCGCCGCTGTAGATGGCAGTGATGACATTCGTTCCTACTGGAAGCGCGGCAGAGGTGAAGGTTGTAACTCCGTTCGAAAGAGTTCCTGTTCCAAGCGGCGAGCCGTTGTCAAAGAAGTTGACGGTTCCGGTTGGCGTGCCGCTCGTTGTCGAAGCAACGGTCGCAGTGACCGTGACATTCAATCCATAAGCGATGGTCGTCGAGCTGAGGGTTGTGGTTGTGGTGGCAGGCGCTTTGGTGATGGACAGCGTTCCGTTCTGCACCACCTGGGAGTAATCGCCAAGGTCCGTTCCTGTGACTGCAGGAACAATGTTGTACTGGCCAACGTTCGAGGCAGTACTTGCTGAAGTGGCGAATGTTTCGGTGAAGGTATCGCCGTTCTCCGTGCCCGTTACATTGCCGGTGAAGGTGGGGTTCGCTGTGCCATAGAGGCGAGTGAAGTTGTTCGCTTCGATGGTGAGCACCGCTTGCGTGACATTAAGCGATACCGTCTTGGTCGCAGTGGTGTAGTTCGCGAGATCCGTTGGGGTGAAGGTTGCAGACAGCTGTTGCAGACCGACCATAAGCTCGGTTCCTGCGGGCGGTGCGTAGACGAATGAACCAGGTACCGAAGCTGTAGCGTCGAGCTGCGTGCTGCTGAGGGCGGTTCCGTAGACGATGCTTGCCGGGTTAGACCAGGTAATGACGGGAGTGGCCTGGCTAACGACCAACTGTACGGTCTTGGTGACGGTGATGTAGTCGGTAGTATCGGTTGGGGTGAAGGTGACCGAGAGCGTGTCAGTGCCAGCGAGTGGAATGTTGCCAGCGGCGGGGGTGTAGACCAATGCTCCAGGGACAGAGGCGGTCGCGTTGAGTTGAGCTGCCGACAGAGACGTTCCGTAGACGATGCTCGCCGGGTTAGCCCATGTGATCACCGGAGTCGCCTGGTTGACCGTGAGCTGAACGGTCTTGGTTGCTGTGGTGTAGTTGGAGGTATCGGTTGGGGTGAAGGTCACCGAGAGCGTGTCAGTACCGGCGGTCGGGAGGCTGCCAGCCGCAGGAGTGTAAACCAGCGTACCGGCGACGGAGGCCGACGCATCGAGTTGAGCCGATGAGAGAACAGTGCCATACGTGATAGCAGCAGGCGTAGCCCATGTGATGGTTGGCGTCGCCTGATTGACGGTGATCTGTACCGTCTTGGTTGCTGTCGTGTAGTTGGTGGTATCGGTTGGGGTGAAGGTCACCGAGAGCGTATCGGTACCAGCGGCTGGGATGCTGCCCGAAGCGGGCGTGTAGACCAGCGTGCCGGGAACAGAAGCCGTTGCGTTCAACTGCGTCGCCGACAGAGCGGTACCGAAGACGATGCTTGCCGGGTTAGACCACGTGATCACCGGAGCTGCCTGGGTGACCGTGATCGAGACCGTCTTGGTCACCGTCGAGTAGCTGGTCGTGTCAGTCGGGGTGAAGGTCACCGAGAGCGTATCCGTACCTGCGGCTGGGATGCTGCCGGCTGCTGGCGTGTAGACCAGCGTGCCGGGAACAGAAGCGGTTGCGTTGAGTTGGGTCGCCGACAGAGCGGTGCCGAAGACGATGCTTGCCGGGTTAGACCACGTGATCACCGGAGCTGCCTGCGTGACCGTGATCGAGACCGTCTTGGTCACCGTCGAGTAGCTGGTGGTATCGGTTGGGGTGAAGGTCACCGAGAGTGTATCCGTACCTGCGGCTGGGATGCTGCCAGCTGCTGGCGTGTAGACCAGTACGCCAGGAACAGAAGCGGTCGCGTTCAACTGGGTCGCCGAGAGAGATGTCCCGAAGACGATGCTTGCCGGGTTAGACCACGTGATCACCGGAGCTGCCTGCGTGACCGTGATCGAGACCGTCTTGGTCACCGTCGAGTAGCTGGTGGTGTCGGTTGGGGTGAAGGTCACCGAGAGCGTATCGGTACCAGCGGCAGGGATGCTGCCCGAAGCGGGCGTGTAGACCAGCGTGCCGGGAACAGAAGCGGTTGCGTTGAGTTGGGTCGCCGACAGAGCGGTCCCGAAGACGATGCTTGCCGGGTTAGACCACGTGATCACCGGAGCTGCCTGCGTGACCGTGATCGAGACCGTCTTGGTCACCGTCGAGTAGCTGGTGGTGTCGGTTGGGGTGAAGGTCACCGAGAGCGTATCCGTACCAGCGGCTGGGATGCTGCCAGCTGCTGGCGTGTAGACCAGCGTGCCGGGAACAGAAGCCGTCGCGTTCAACTGCGTCGCCGACAGAGCGGTGCCGAAGACGATGCTTGCCGGGTTAGACCACGTGATCACCGGAGCTGCCTGGGTGACCGTGATCGAGACCGTCTTGGTCACCGTCGAGTAGCTGGTGGTGTCGGTTGGGGTGAAGGTCACCGAGAGCGTATCCGTACCAGCGGCTGGGATGCTGCCAGAGGCCGGGGTGTAGACCAGCGTGCCGGGAACAGAAGCGGTCGCGTTCAACTGCGTCGCCGACAGAGCGGTCCCGAAGACGATGCTTGCCGGGTTAGACCACGTGATCACCGGAGCTGCCTGCGTGACCGTGATCTGTACCGTCTTGGTCACCGTCGAGTAGCTGGTGGTGTCGGTTGGGGTGAAGGTCACCGAGAGCGTATCCGTACCTGCGGCAGGGATGCTGCCGGCTGCTGGCGTGTAGACCAGCGTGCCGGGAACAGAAGCCGTTGCGTTGAGTTGGGTCGCCGACAGAGCGGTGCCGAAGACGATGCTTGCCGGGTTAGACCACGTGATCACCGGAGCTGCCTGCGTGACCGTGATCGAGACCGTCTTGGTCACCGTCGAGTAGCTGGTGGTATCGGTTGGGGTGAAGGTCACCGAGAGCGTATCCGTACCTGCGGCTGGGATGCTGCCAGCTGCTGGCGTGTAGACCAGCGTGCCGGGAACCGAAGCCGTCGCGTTGAGTTGCGTCGCCGACAGAGCGGTCCCGAAGACGATGCTTGCCGGGTTAGTCCACGTGATCACCGGAGCTGCCTGCGTGACCGTGATCGAGACCGTCTTGGTCACCGTCGAGTAGCTGGTGGTATCGGTTGGGGTGAAGGTCACCGAGAGCGTATCCGTACCTGCGGCAGGGATGCTGCCAGCTGCTGGCGTGTAGACCAGCGTGCCGGGAACCGAAGCAGTCGCGTTCAACTGCGTCGCCGACAGAGCGGTGCCGAAGACGATGCTTGCCGGGTTAGACCACGTGATCACCGGAGCTGCCTGCGTGACCGTGATCGAGACCGTCTTGGTCACCGTCGAGTAGCTGGTGGTATCGGTTGGGGTGAAGGTCACCGAGAGCGTATCCGTACCTGCGGCTGGGATGCTGCCAGCTGCTGGCGTGTAGACCAGTACGCCAGGAACAGAAGCGGTCGCGTTCAACTGGGTCGCCGAGAGAGCCGTCCCGAAGACGATGCTTGCCGGGTTAGACCACGTGATCACCGGAGCTGCCTGCGTGACCGTGATCGAGACCGTCTTGGTCACCGTCGAGTAGCTGGTGGTGTCGGTTGGGGTGAAGGTCACCGAGAGCGTATCGGTACCAGCGGCAGGGATGCTGCCCGAAGCGGGCGTGTAGACCAGCGTGCCGGGAACAGAAGCGGTTGCGTTGAGTTGGGTCGCCGACAGAGCGGTCCCGAAGACGATGCTTGCCGGGTTAGACCACGTGATCACCGGAGCTGCCTGCGTGACCGTGATCGAGACCGTCTTGGTCACCGTCGAGTAGCTGGTGGTATCGGTTGGGGTGAAGGTCACCGAGAGCGTATCCGTACCTGCGGCTGGGATGCTGCCAGCTGCTGGCGTGTAGACCAGCGTGCCGGGAACAGAAGCGGTCGCGTTCAACTGGGTCGCCGAGAGAGCTGTCCCGAAGACGATGCTTGCCGGGTTAGACCACGTGATCACCGGAGCTGCCTGCGTGACCGTGATCGAGACCGTCTTGGTCACCGTCGAGTAGCTGGTCGTGTCGGTTGGGGTGAAGGTCACCGAGAGCGTGTCCGTACCTGCGGCTGGGATGCTGCCGGCTGCCGGGGTGTAGACCAGCGTGCCGGCAACAGAAGCGGTTGCGTTGAGTTGCGTCGCCGACAGAGCGGTGCCGAAGACGATGCTTGCCGGGTTAGACCACGTGATCACCGGAGCTGCCTGGGTGACCGTGATCGAGACCGTCTTGGTCACCGTCGAGTAGCTGGTCGTGTCAGTCGGGGTGAAGGTGACCGAGAGCGTATCCGTACCTGCGGCTGGGATGCTGCCGGCTGCTGGCGTGTAGACCAGCGTGCCGGGAACAGAAGCGGTTGCGTTGAGTTGCGTCGCCGACAGAGCGGTGCCGAAGACGATGCTTGCCGGGTTAGACCACGTGATCACCGGAGCTGCCTGGGTGACCGTGATCGAGACCGTCTTGGTCACGGTCGAGTAGCTGGTCGTGTCGGTCGGGGTGAAGGTCACCGAGAGCGTATCCGTACCTGCGGCTGGGATGCTGCCGGCTGCTGGAGTGTAGACCAGCGTGCCGGGAACAGAAGCGGTTGCGTTGAGTTGGGTCGCCGACAGAGCGGTCCCGAAGACGATGCTTGCCGGGTTAGACCACGTGATCACCGGAGCTGCCTGGGTGACCGTGATCGAGACCGTCTTGGTCACCGTCGAGTAGCTGGTGGTGTCGGTTGGGGTGAAGGTCACCGAGAGCGTGTCCGTACCGGCGGCAGGGATGCTGCCAGCGGCCGGGGTGTAGACCAGCGTGCCGGGAACCGAAGCGGTCGCGTTCAACTGCGTCGCCGACAGAGCCGTGCCGAAGACGATGCTTGCCGGGTTAGACCACGTGATCACCGGAGCTGCCTGGGTGACCGTGATCGAGACCGTCTTGGTCACCGTCGAGTAGCTGGTGGTGTCGGTTGGGGTGAAGGTCACCGAGAGCGTATCCGTACCGGCGGCTGGGATGCTGCCAGCTGCTGGCGTGTAGACCAGCGTGCCGGCAACAGAAGCGGTTGCGTTCAGTTGGGTCGCCGAGAGAGCGGTGCCGAAGACGATGCTTGCCGGGTTAGACCACGTGATCACCGGAGCTGCCTGGGTGACCGTGATCTGAACCGTCTTGGTGACCGTCGAGTAGCTGGTCGTGTCGGTCGGGGTGAAGGTCACCGAGAGCGTATCCGTACCTGCGGCTGGGATGCTGCCGGCTGCCGGGGTGTAGACCAGCGTGCCGGGAACAGAAGCGGTTGCGTTGAGTTGGGTCGCCGACAGAGCGGTGCCGAAGACGATGCTTGCCGGGTTAGACCACGTGATCACCGGAGCTGCCTGGGTGACCGTGATCGAGACCGTCTTGGTCACCGTCGAGTAGCTGGTGGTGTCGGTTGGGGTGAAGGTCACCGAGAGCGTATCCGTACCTGCGGCTGGGATGCTGCCAGCTGCTGGCGTGTAGACCAGCGTGCCGGGAACCGAAGCAGTCGCGTTCAACTGCGTCGCCGACAGAGCGGTGCCGAAGACGATGCTTGCCGGGTTAGACCACGTGATCACCGGAGCTGCCTGGGTGACCGTGATCGAGACCGTCTTGGTCACCGTCGAGTAGCTGGTCGTGTCGGTTGGGGTGAAGGTCACCGAGAGCGTGTCCGTACCTGCGGCTGGGATGCTGCCGGCTGCCGGGGTGTAGACCAGCGTGCCGGGAACAGAAGCCGTTGCGTTGAGTTGGGTCGCCGACAGAGCGGTGCCGAAGACGATGCTTGCCGGGTTAGACCACGTGATCACCGGAGCTGCCTGGGTGACCGTGATCGAGACCGTCTTGGTCACCGTCGAGTAGCTGGTGGTGTCGGTTGGGGTGAAGGTCACCGAGAGCGTATCCGTACCTGCGGCAGGGATGCTGCCAGCTGCTGGCGTGTAGACCAGCGTGCCGGGAACCGAAGCCGTTGCGTTGAGCTGCGTCGCCGACAGAGCGGTCCCGAAGACGATGCTTGCCGGGTTAGACCACGTGATCACCGGAGCTGCCTGGGTGACCGTGATCGAGACCGTCTTGGTCACCGTCGAGTAGCTGGTGGTATCGGTCGGGGTGAAGGTCACCGAGAGCGTATCCGTACCTGCGGCTGGGATGCTGCCAGCTGCTGGCGTGTAGACCAGCGTGCCGGCAACAGAAGCCGTCGCGTTCAACTGCGTCGCCGACAGAGCGGTGCCGAAGACGATGCTTGCCGGGTTAGACCACGTGATCACCGGAGCTGCCTGGGTGACCGTGATCGAGACCGTCTTGGTCACCGTCGAGTAGCTGGTGGTATCGGTTGGGGTGAAGGTCACCGAGAGCGTATCCGTACCTGCGGCTGGGATGCTGCCAGCTGCTGGCGTGTAGACCAGCGTGCCGGGAACAGAAGCGGTTGCGTTGAGCTGGGTCGCCGAGAGAGCGGTGCCGAAGACGATGCTTGCCGGGTTAGACCACGTGATCACCGGAGCTGCCTGGGTGACCGTGATCTGTACCGTCTTGGTCACCGTCGAGTAGCTGGTCGTGTCGGTCGGGGTGAAGGTCACCGAGAGCGTATCCGTACCTGCGGCTGGGATGCTGCCGGCTGCCGGGGTGTAGACCAGCGTGCCGGGAACCGAAGCGGTTGCGTTGAGTTGGGTCGCCGACAGAGCGGTGCCGAAGACGATGCTTGCCGGGTTAGACCACGTGATCACCGGAGCTGCCTGGGTGACCGTGATCGAGACCGTCTTGGTCACCGTCGAGTAGCTGGTCGTGTCAGTCGGGGTGAAGGTGACCGAGAGCGTATCCGTACCTGCGGCTGGGATGCTGCCGGCTGCTGGCGTGTAGACCAGCGTGCCGGGAACAGAAGCGGTTGCGTTGAGTTGGGTCGCCGACAGAGCCGTGCCGAAGACGATGCTTGCCGGGTTAGACCACGTGATCACCGGAGCTGCCTGGGTGACCGTGATCGAGACCGTCTTGGTCACCGTCGAGTAGCTGGTCGTGTCAGTCGGGGTGAAGGTCACCGAGAGCGTATCCGTACCTGCGGCTGGGATGCTGCCGGCTGCTGGAGTGTAGACCAGCGTGCCGGGAACAGAAGCCGTTGCGTTGAGTTGGGTCGCCGACAGAGCGGTCCCGAAGACGATGCTTGCCGGGTTAGACCACGTGATCACCGGAGCTGCCTGGGTGACCGTGATCGAGACCGTCTTGGTCACCGTCGAGTAGCTGGTCGTGTCGGTTGGGGTGAAGGTCACCGAGAGCGTATCCGTACCTGCGGCTGGGATGCTGCCAGAGGCCGGGGTGTAGACCAGCGTGCCGGGAACAGAAGCGGTCGCGTTCAACTGCGTCGCCGACAGAGCGGTCCCGAAGACGATGCTTGCCGGGTTAGACCACGTGATCACCGGAGCTGCCTGGGTGACCGTGATCGAGACCGTCTTGGTCACCGTCGAGTAGCTGGTGGTGTCGGTTGGGGTGAAGGTCACCGAGAGCGTATCCGTACCTGCGGCTGGGATGCTGCCAGCTACTGGCGTGTAGACCAGCGTGCCGGGAACAGAAGCGGTTGCGTTGAGTTGGGTCGCCGAGAGAGCGGTGCCGAAGACGATGCTTGCCGGGTTAGACCACGTGATCACCGGAGCTGCCTGGGTGACCGTGATCTGTACCGTCTTGGTCACCGTCGAGTAGTTGGTCGTGTCAGTCGGGGTGAAGGTCACCGAGAGTGTATCCGTACCTGCGGCTGGGATGCTGCCGGCTGCCGGGGTGTAGACCAGCGTGCCGGGAACAGAAGCGGTTGCGTTGAGTTGGGTCGCCGACAGAGCGGTGCCGAAGACGATGCTTGCCGGGTTAGACCACGTGATCACCGGAGCTGCCTGGGTGACCGTGATCGAGACCGTCTTGGTCACCGTCGAGTAGCTGGTCGTGTCAGTCGGGGTGAAGGTGACCGAGAGCGTATCCGTACCTGCGGCTGGGATGCTGCCGGCTGCTGGCGTGTAGACCAGCGTGCCGGGAACAGAAGCGGTTGCGTTGAGTTGGGTCGCCGACAGAGCGGTGCCGAAGACGATGCTTGCCGGGTTAGACCACGTGATCACCGGAGCTGCCTGGGTGACCATGATCGAGACCGTCTTGGTCACCGTCGAGTAGCTGGTCGTGTCAGTCGGGGTGAAGGTAACCGAGAGCGTATCCGTACCTGCGGCTGGGATGCTGCCGGCTGCTGGAGTGTAGACCAGCGTGCCGGGAACAGAAGCGGTTGCGTTCAGTTGGGTCGCCGACAGAGCGGTCCCGAAGACGATGCTTGCCGGGTTAGACCACGTGATCACCGGCGCAACTTGAGTGACTGTAATCTGCACTGTCTTCGTAACGGTGGTGTAGTCCGTTGTATCGGTCGGAGTGAATGTGACCGAGAGAGTGTCGGTGCCCGCGGTTGGAATGTTGCCAACGGCTGGAGTGTAGACCAGTACGCCAGCGACGGAGGCTGTCGCATTCAGCTGAGTAACCGAGAGTGCTGTCCCGTAGGTGATGTTTGCAGGATTCGACCACGTAATCACTGGTGTAGCTTGCGTCACAGTAATCTGGACTGTTTTTGTGACGGTGGTGAAGTCAGTCGCATCGGTCGGAGTGAAGGTGACCGAAAGAGTGTCGGTGCCAACGGTTGGCACGTTTCCGGCGGCAGGAGTGTAGACGAAAGCACCGGGGACAGAGGCTGTCGCATTCAACTGAGTTGCGGAGAGCGCTGTGCCGAAGACGATGTTCGCCGGGTTGTTCCAGGTAACGGTAGACGTGGCTTTGTTGACCGTGAGCTGCACGGTTTGTGTAACGGTCGTGTAGTCGGTGGTGTCAGTCGGAGTGAAGGTGACGGAGAGAGTATCAGTGCCTGCAGTTGGAATGCTGCCTGCTGCCGGAGTGTAGACCAGGGTGCCGGGAACAGAAGCAGTCGCGTTCAACTGGGTAGCGGAGAGAGCTGTCCCAAAGGTGATCGCGGTAGGCGTCGCCCAGGTGATCACGGGCGTAGCTTTATTGACGGTAATCTGCACCGTTTTGGTGATCGTCGTGTAATCGGTAGTATCGGCCGGAGTGAACGTGACCGAGAGCGTGTCAGTACCGGCAGTTGGAATGCTGCCTGCTGCTGGGGTGTAGACCAGCGTGCCGGCGACAGAGGCCGTCGCGTTGAGTTGAGTTGCCGAGAGGGCAGTTCCGTACGTGATAGCAGTAGGTGGAGTCCAGGTAACTACAGGTACGGCTTGGTTGACAGTCAGATTGACGGTCTTGGTGACGGGAGCATAGTCCGTAGAGTCGTTCGCGGTAAAAGTGACAGAGAGAGTCGTCGTACCTGCTGTTGGGACGGTACCTGCGGCAGGAGTGTAGACAAAAGTTCCGACTACAGGAGACGTAGCATTTAATTGGAGCGCGGAGAGGGCTGTGCCGTAAGTGATGGCGCTAGGTGTGGCCCAGGTGATCGCAGGAGTGGCTTGACCGACGACTATCTGTACCGTCTGCGTGACGGCGTTGAAGCTGGTATTCGTCGGGGTGAAAGTGACCGAGAGTGTGTCGTTGCCCGCGGCTGGGATGCTGCCTGCCGCTGGGGTATAGGTAAATGTCCCGGGAACCGAAGCCGTTGCATTCAGCTGAGTGCCAGAGAGTGCGGTCCCGAACGTGATGCCTGCCGGATTTGCCCAGGTAACGGTCGGCGTCGCCTTGATGATCGTCAGGGTACCGGGAGCGAAGGTGAAGCTGTAGTTGGTGGCTGCTAAGGTACCTTGCGCCGCGGTAATTGTGTAAGTGCCCGGAGCAGTAGGTGAGGCGGGCGTAGTCGTCAGCGAAGCTGCGCCAGTGACCACGCTGGGTGCGTCGCCATTAACAAAACCGGTGATGGTGTCAGTATAAGGAGGGACCGTCGCGCCAAAGGTGACATTCTCATTGTTGGCTGTGACTGTGAGCGGTGCTTTTTTTACAACGAGATTGACGGTCTGTGTTGCTGTTCCGAAGATCGGGTTGGTCGCGGTAAAGGTAACGCTGAGTGGAATTGTGCCAACGGCAGGAACTGTCCCGGCCGGTGGGGTGTAGACGTAAGTACCCGGGACCGCACTCGGAGTCGTCGAAGTACTAAGCGACATTGCCACGATCACGACGTTGCGATTGTTTGGAAGCGTAATGCTCTGCACAACCCTCGTGCTATCGAGAGCTATCTGATACCCGTACAGAGCGACTTTGGTCGTTGTTCCTCGGCTGCCGTTGCCCATGTTGAAGTAAGCGTTGAGCTCGACCAGGGACTCACCTGGAAAACCTAACGATGTCGTCCAAGGGCTAAGGCTGAAATTTGTGGTTGCAGTGGTGCCGTCGGTATAGGTAATGATGAAAGGTTGATTCGTTTGTCCGGTCGTGGTCGCTGCACCTATCAGTGATAGTGCGACAAAATTCCCTTGAGGCAGTGGAATCGTTGTACTCGTGACAGCATCCGGTAGATTCGCAGGTCCTAATGAATAGGTCTCTCCATTCCAAACGATGGAAGAACCTACAAGATTAGCTGAATAAGCATTTCCATTATTGTCGAAGCCACCAGTCGAGAAGACAGATCCGTCTGTCTGAAAGGCATTGACGCGGTAGTACGGCGAGATCGAAACGGAGGTCGTTCCTGGTGTTGTCTGCGCAACCGCATCTAGTTGTGTCGAACTGAGCGCCGTTCCATAAGTGATAGGTGCGGGAGTCGGCCAAACCAGCGTTGGGAGATTCGCCGGATTGACGAGTTGCACTACGCTGCCAGTAGCACCGGTGAAATCTGTTTGATCCGTGGGCGTAAAGGTAGCGGAAAGAGTGTTGTCGCCGGTAGGAAGTACAGTGCCCGAAGTTGGGTTGTAAACCAACGTGCCTGGCACCGGCGGACTCACTAGAGCCATGGCGAGCATCACCACATTGCGTGTTGGCGGCAGCTGGACGCTCAGCACTATTTTGTTGCTATCGAGTGGAATCTGATAGCCATATACGCATGTCAAGTGGGCATCCTGGCCGCCACTTGAAGTATCGCGGTATGGGACGCAGGTGATGTTGGTCTCACCGGCATAGTTCAACGGGAACACCCAGTCACTCAGACTTTGGGTCACAGATGCGGTGGTTCCGTCTGTGTAGGTAACAACAAAGGTATTCGCGGCGGTCGCGTTATTGACCAGCGCACCGAGCATATTGAGGCTGGCGTAGTGCCCGGGCGGAAGACTGATGGTCGTATTGCTGACTGCATCGGGTGCACTGGCGGGGCCCAGCGGATAGGTGATGTTATTCCATGTAACAGAAGTCCCCAACAAATTTTCCGAGTAGGCATTACCCCCACCGTCAAATCCTCCAGTGCCGAAGCTTGTGCCGTCAGGATAGATACCGCTGACGTTGTAGGAGGGGGTGAGGGAGACAAGGTTGTAGACCGCTACGGTGGCATCGAGTTGAAGTCCACTCAATGCGGTACCAGCAGCAATCGGAGCTGGAGTCGCCCAGTTGATCTGAGGGGTTGCTGGATTTACAACCAGAGTTACGCTGGCCGTAGCTGTGGTGAAGTTGGCGGGGTTGGTTGGAGTGAAAGTTGCCGTTAGAGTGTACGTGCCGACAGCAAACGATGTGTACAACGCAGGGTTGTAGGTAAAAGACCCGGGTGCACTTGAAGTCGCATTGAGTTGGGTGTTCGACAGCAGGCTCCCATAGTTAATAGGACTAGGATTGGCCCAGGTAATGACGGGTGTCGCCGGGCCAACAGTAATCACCAATATAGATGAGGTACTCGTCAGAAAGTTCGTATCTCCCGCGTAAACTGCGGTGATGTTGTGGGCGCCGGATGTGAGACTCGTGACGTTTAGAGTCGCTACACCGCTCGAGAGGGCGACTGCTAACCCGAGCGTTGTGGTGCCATCTTTAAAGGTGACAGTGCTTCCAGCTACCAAAGATCCTTCTACCGAAGGCTGCACTGTTGCCGTCAACACCACCTGCTGTCCGAAGGCAGGCGTGGTGGTGCTCGCGCTCAACAGCGTCGCAGTTGTTGTCTTCGATGATCGCAGCGACAACGTGTCGGTACTGGCTGCAAAGTTTGTGTCGCCCGGGTAGCTCGCTTCAATCGTATGGTTGGTAGTAGTACCGTTACCAGGCACTGTGATGCCAGTGATCAATACACTCGCAGTGTCAGTCAACTGACTCAATAGAATGCCAACGTTATTCTTGTTGCTGTTGGCGACTGCAAGGTCAGAAGTGCCGTCCCCGTTGAAGTCTGCTGTTGCTATCGCAACGGGAGTAGTTGTTCCAGAGCCAGTAGTGAATGGAGAACTGGTACCCGCTGTAAATGCAGTGCCAGTGCTGTTACCCAGCATGACTGAAGTCGAGTTGGCAGATTGGTTTGTTACGGCAAAGTCGGGGTTGCCATCTGCATTGAAGTCCCCTACGACAATAGACACGGGATCAGTCCCGGTAGCAGTGGATGACAGGGCGGTGAAGGTACCATCGCCTTTTCCGCTGAAGATATCTACTCTGTTCTTACCGCTTTCGGCTACCGCCAGATCAAGATGGCCATCTTTATTGAAGTCCGCAATCGCCATAGCTGCGGGACTCGTTCCCGTACCAGTGGAGAACGGGGATCCCGCGAAGGCCGTAAATGTGGTGCCGTTGCCGCTGCCTTTCATGACGCTGATCGTGTTGTCTGTCAGGTTAGCGACAGCGAAGTCGAGGCTTCCGTCTCCGTTGAAGTCTCCTGCAACTACGGAAGACGGACCATTACCAACTGCAATTCCAGTCGGAGCACCAAAACCACCAGAGCCATTTCCGAGCAGAATATCCACCACACCACCGGTTGTAGCAGTACCCGAAACGGCGAGATCAGGAATACCATCTCCATTGAAGTCTCCTACCGCTATTGCCGTCGATGTTGTGAGCAAGGGAATGGAATAGGTAGTTTGTGCATTGAAGGTGCCATCGCCATTTCCAAGCAGAACACTTACCGTCTTGTCACCTGAGTTCAAGACGGCCAGATCCAGCTTGCCGTCTCCATTAAAATCCGCAGAGACGATGGCAACTGCTGTATTTCCGATCGGATAGGTTGGGGTTTGTGCCGTAAAGCCACCCGAACCGTTACCGTTCAAAATGGTGATCGTCTTACTGCTAGAGTTCAATACAGCAAGGTCAAGAAGGCCGTTTCCGTTGAAGTCTCCGACGACTAAGTCCTGAGGATTATTACCAACTGCGATCGGCGAACCTGTGGCTACTACGGTCTGTTGTCCGAATGTTCCCGCGCCAAGTCCCGCAATGCCCAGTAACAGGCTGCTGTTGCTCGTATCTAGAAGAGATACATTTCCAGTGGGCGATAGACTGGTGCTGCCGACTCCAACGACCGTTGTAGTCAACGAATAGTTACCCGTGCCTCCGCCGGTCTGGACAAGGCTGGCAACCGTGGGATAAAGGCCTGTCAAGGTTATGCTTTGAGGGGTCGAAGAGCTTGTCGTGAACCCCGTTGGCGCATTATAGGTAGCGACGATGGAGTGCGTGCCAATTCCACCAAGCTCTCGCTGCAACACTGCATTGCCTTTAGTCCCGTTTGCCGACTGTACCTGGACCGTGCCAAGAACCTGCGTGTTGTAGGTGTCACGAAAGGTGACCGTACCGCCGGTCATCAGTGTTGCGCCAGACTGTACTGTCGCCGTCATTGCAAATACGGACCCGTTAGCGGCGCTTGCCGGGGTGACTGAAAGAGCAGTTGTGGTCGTTTGCGCGCCCGCAACGGCGAAGGAAATTACGAGAAAGAATGCCGCACAGAGAGAGGCAAGAGGATTTCGCCGGAGAGCCGTTTTTTCACGTGGCTGTGCGTTCTTAGAAATGCCTAATCTTTCGTCGCCGTTGCCAGATGTTTGTGGCAATCCAATTGCTTCAGCAGATAGTGCTGAACGAAAACGAAGTTGCGGAAGCTGATCTTTCGCAGCGACCACTGACTGGCAGAAAAAGAGCGACGCGAGAGTCCGCGACACGTTCATGATTACAGGCATCTCTAAACCTTTCGACTACTGCAGCAAACTGGAATTCGTCTTCTTTGAAAGCCTTTTGTCATGTACAGAGGTTTTTCTGTACGGGCTTTGGGTTTGCGTTTACAAACGAGCGTTTTTTGCCAACACCGAAAAAATCAGGAGTGGGCTCGGAAAAACTCCATGTACTTTTGGGCGAAGGCATTTACCGTTTCGGGAAAATTTTCTTCGCCAAAAACATCATGGCTTGGCGGATAAATTCGGGGTATGGCACGTCATGTGCATTCGTACCCCTATAAGTTGTAGGAGTTATGACTAGGAGGGTTCAGCGAGGCGGAATTTTTGGATCAATCAGCCACTTTGGTTTCTCGATAACCGTTTTTCAGTTGTAACTGGCGTTCGCCTCATAGCATTCACCTGGAGTGATCGCGGTGCAGAAGGCATTTTGGTGGCCAATGGTTTTTCGTCACTTGCCGTCGCGCGCCGTAATTTTTACGGGGTCGGTTTGTGTGTTTTTTGCAGGGGGTTTTGCAAAAAACAGCTGGTTCGCAGTGGTTTTTTGATGGTGAATTCGTGGTGGAATGCTGGTGAATTGTGGTGCGTTGATGGTCCGTTTCTGGGCTTGAAAAACATGCCACAGATTCTGGATTATTTTTTAGGTATTCCCATTTTGGGAATTAATCGGCGCGGCGCTTGGGGTTCGCGCTTGTGGAGTGGTGCCAACCGCTCCGCTTGCTGTGAGACGGTCGATCTCTTGAGGGCTGAAATCTAAGGACTGCAGGACTTCCCGGGTGTGTTGACCGAGGGTTGGCGGCGGAGTGTTGGGAAGCGACCGGACGCCTCCGAAGAGGACGGGCTGCGGCAGGATGCGTTTGATCTCGGGGGGATAGCCCTCATCCACATTGAAGAAGCCGATATCGGTGAGGTGCGGGTTGTCGAGGAGATCCTCCATACGGTTGACCTCGGAGCAGGGGATGTCGAGGCGGGAGAGGGTTTCGATCCACTCCGAGGTGTCTCTGGACGTAAGAGAGGTGGAGATGACTCTATATAGATAGTCGATTCTCTTCTGCCTCTCGGCTGGCTCGCTGAACCAGGGCTCGTCGCAGATGGCAGCCTGGCCTACCTCGAGGAGGAATCGCCGCCACTGATCACCCGTATAGGGGAGGACAGCGATCCATCCGTCGCGGGTGCGATGAGGGCGTCGATTGGAGGAGAGGATGCGCGGATAGCCGACCTGCCCGTTTTCGTCGAAGGTGGCGGCGGAGAGATGCTCGTTGAGGAGGAACGAGGTCATGGTCTCGAACATGGGCACCTCGACATGAATGGCCTCGTGGCGGCCGCCGGCACGTGCGACTAACGCAGCGAGGATTCCGTAGACGGCATGCAGAGCGCCGACCTTATCGGCGAGGAGGGTTGATACGAAGCGGGGCTCGTCACTTCCCTGCCCTGAGAGATACGCCAGTCCGCTGGCCGCCTGAATGATGTCGTCGAAGGCGGGGCGGTTGCGATAACGTCCTGCCGGGCCGAAGCCATTTGCCGAACAGTAGATGAGGCGAGAGTTCACGGCAGATGCCGCTTCGAAGCCGATACCCAGGCGTTCGGCTGCTTCGGTCCTCATATTGTGCAGGAGGACGTCGGTGCGTTCGATCATTCGGTGGAGCACTGCCTTGCCCTCAGGGTTCTTGAGATCGAGAACGATGTCTTTCTTGTTGCGATTGTTGTTGATGTAGAGTGCGCCGGCCCCGGCAGCCTGAGGATGCGCGTGGCGCGCAAGATCGCCTTCGCGCGGCTCAACCTTAATGACTTCGGCACCGAGGTCTGCGAGGATCTGGCCGGCAAATGGCCCGAGAACAACGTTGCTTATCTCAAGGACGCGAACCTTCGATAGCAGGGGAATCATGCGCGCTCCATCCTGGTCGAGAACAATCTACTGCTTGTCATTTTTCCTCATCCACCAGGGTTTGTTTCGCCGGATCGATTTGAACCAGCCTGCCCAGAGTAGATTGCCTGGAGAGGGCGTGTAAAGCGCGATGGGGCGACGATCTTTTACTCTATATCCATGTCCCATTCTCGTCCTGTCGTGCTCGGAGTTGACGTTGATGGCGAGACGCGTTGCGCACACTACAGAAGTGGGTTGGACGTAATTGCGATCAAGATGAAGTGTTGCGGCGTGTACTACGCGTGCAAGGACTGCCACGATGCGCTGGCTGACCATGCTATCGAGGTGTGGCCGAGACGCGATTGGGATGAACCGGCGGTGTTGTGCGGAGCCTGTGGCGTGGAGTTGAGCGTCAGGAAGTATCTGGATAGTGGAAACGTTTGCCCGGCCTGCAAAGCGCAGTTTAATCCGGGGTGCCGTAACCACTATCACTTTTACTTCGAGCAGGCTCTAAGCTAGCTTCACAAAGTGCATGGCCTCTGAGTTCATGCAATAGCGCAGCCCTGTTGGCTTGGGACCGTCGTCGAAGACGTGGCCGAGGTGTGCATTGCATTCGCGGCAGGAGATTGCGGTGCGTGTCATTCCGAAGCTTGCGTCGGTTATCTCGACGACATTTTCGCGTGCGATTGGCTGCCAGAAGCTGGGCCAGCCGGTATCGGAATCGAACTTGGTTTCGGAGCTGAAGACTGCGTTGTCGCAGCAGATGCAACGAAAGATACCCTGCTCTTCAAGGTTCCAGGTGGAACCGGTGTAGGGGCGCTCGGTGCCTGCTTGACGAGTGATCTGGTACGAGATGGGGGAGAGCTGCTGCTTCCATTCAGCGTCGGTTTTAATGACGCGAGGAACACTGACTTTGCCGACCATCTTTCCGTTGGCGGAAAACTTGACGATGGTGACCATGCCCGGGGTGGCGTCTTTTGCTGCCTCTGCCCCGACTGGCATGGGACTGTGGAAGGAACGAAAAGCTACCGCACCGAAGACACCTGCCGCACCGATGACGAAGAGGCGGCGGCTGAGGGATGGGGTTGTCGAGGTGCTGGCCGGAGCTTCTGTGATCTCCGACTGCTTTTGAGAGTTGGTGTTCATGTTGTTTCCTTTCCTGTGCGGGCCTGCATTAAGTGACTCTGATCCGGGTTGCGTGGTTAGCCGAAGGTGAAGGAATAGGCTTGTACGCCAGCTACGAGAAAATCGATACGAAAGGTTCGATCTTTAATCCCAATTCCGTCCTGCTGACGGATCAGTTGATAGAGCCGGTTGCCGGTCACGGTGCCGTAACCCTCTGCATCGGTGTCCATGCCATGATTTGCGCCTGGGGCTTTGCCGTCAAGCGTGACGCGAAAACGGATGGGCTGCCCATCAGCAGTGGGACCAAGCACGAGGTGAAGATCGCGCGCGTGAAAGCGAAAGAGAATGCTGCCGGTGGGTGAGAGCAGGGTTGCGACCTGCCCTTCGTCTCCCCATTGACCGGCCAGCGCCCATTGGTTGAGAGCGAGTTGTGCAGGAGCGCGATAGACCTGAGGCTCGTCGTGTTTGAGGCCGCCGGGGGAGGCGAAGCTCTGTGCGCGTTCGTACCCGATGTAAGTTTCAGGCGACTTAACTTCGTTCGCGTTGGAGGACTGCTCGGTGCCGGTGGCGGCAACCTGGGTAGCGTCTCCGGGGAGGGGCTGGTGGCTGGCTTCTTCGAGGAGGGTGCGGATCCATTGCTCGGCCTCCTCGTAGCCGCCTTCGCCGAAGTGATGAAAGCGGACTCGTCCGGTGGAGTCGATAAAGTAATCTGCGGGCCAGTACTCGTTGTTGAAGCTCTTCCAGATGCCGTAGTTGTTGTCCATCGCGACGGGGTAGGAGATGCCGAGATCGTGGACTGCTTTGCGGACGTTGTCTTCATCCTTCTCGAAGGGGAACTCTGGCGTGTGGACGCCGATGATGACAAGACCGCTGTCTTTGTATTTGTCGTTCCATGCCTTGATGTAGGGCAAGGTGCGGAGACAGTTGATGCAGGAGTATGTCCAGAAGTCGATGAGGACGACTTTGCCCTGAAGCGAGGCGGGAGTGAGTTGCGGCGAGTTGATCCATGCGGTGGCGGCGGAGAGATCAGGCAGAGTTGTGGGGATGCCGTCGGTGATGTCGAGGGTCTGGTTGAGCACGACTCTCTTTTGCTGACTCGGTGGATGAAAGTGGTCGACGAGTTTTTGCTCGAGGCCCGATGTGCCGGCGAGCGAGAGGCGAGTGAGTACGCCGCGATCCAAACCAAACGCCGCTGCGACGACGCCGACCAGGATAGCAACACCGAGGATGCGACGAATCCACTCTTCCGCGCCGAGAGAACGCTTCATCGCGGCGAAGACACGGCCGCCAGCGAACAGTGCGATGGCGAGCGAGGTGGCCGCGCCGGCCGCGTAGGCAAGGAGAAGAAATGCGGTGTGGGCGCTGGCGCCCCCGAGGGCTGCGCCGGTGAGGATGAGGCCGAGGATAGGGCCGGCGCAGGGAGCCCAGAGCAGGCCGGTTCCGATGCCGAGGAGAAACGAGTTGAGTGCGCTGGGAGTTGTGCCGGATCTTTGCGAGAGCGTGTTGCCGAGTCGAACGAGTGGGCGGGAGAGACGTTCGGCGAGCGATGAAAAGATGAGGGTGAGACCGAAGAGGCCGAAGAGGATGAGCGCAGCGACGCGTGCCAAACTGGTTGGCACGGACGGCCCAGCCTCCGCCGACGGTTGCGAGGCTGGCAACCAGAGCGAAGGTGACGGCCATGCCTGCGAGAAGGGGAAGGCCGCTTTTGCGAAAGGGCTGGTCGGACGAGCGAAGACGAAGGGGAGCACCGGGAGGATGCACGGGCTGAGGATGGTGAGAATACCACCGAGATAGGCGAGGAAAAGCAGCAACATAACTCAAGCGCTCCGATAGGCTGCGAGCCTACGAATTACGATACGGCTTCTGGCGTCCGATGGATTGTGCCGTCCGGCAGCACTGAATGAGACGTGGTGATGGCTCCGAAGTTACAAGTTTCGGAGGTTGGGGAGAGGTTTATCAGGCGTTTTCGATGTAGCTGCCGACGATACGGGCTGCTTCTTCGAGGAATGCGCGGTCTGCGGAGGTGAATGCGGCGAGGTTGTGGCTGTCGATGTCGATTTCGCCTACGACGCTACCGTGTGCGTGGATGGGCACGACGATCTCGGACCGGGTTTTGATGGAGCAGGAGAGATAACGGGGGTCGGCGTTGACGTCGTCGACGGTGACGGTTTGCCCGGATGCGACTGCGGCCCCGCAGATGCCTTGCGTTACAGGGATGCGCACGTGGGGGGTGGGGTCGCCGACGAAGGGGCCGAGGATCAGCATGGTGCGATCGGTGGGGTCGAGCATGTAGAAGCCGGTCCAGTTGTAGTAAACGAACCGTTGGGCGATGGACTCGACGATGCCTTGCTGAAGAGATTCGAGAGACGATGCGCCGGCGGCTAAGTGGCGCATCTCAGATAAAAGAGCGGTCATTTCTGGAGTGAGATCGGGCGTGGACATTTCGACTTGTACTTACTGTACGACAGGCAGGTTGATAAAGCTTGCTGTGCCGGGTGTGCGCCAGACGCGTTGCGTTGCCTTCTGATAGTCGGCGGGTTTTGCGTCGAAGATGTTGGGCACGAAGGTTTGGGGGTTGCGGTCGTAGAGCGGAAACAGAGTGGACTGCACCTGCACCATGATGCGATGACCAGGCTCGAAGATGTGGTTCACGTTCGGCAGGTCGAACTTGTATAGCAGCGGCTCGTTGGACTTCAGCGCTTCGGGGTGCTCGAAGCTGGTGCGATAGCGTCCGCGGAAGATATCGAGGGAGATGGAGAGTTGATAGCCGCTCATGGTGGTGGGTGGAGTCGGGTCGTCGGGATAGACGTCGATGAGCTTGACGACCCAGTCGCTGTCGGTGCCGCTTGTCGAGGCGTAGAGGTTTACCTGCGGTACGCCACTTACGCGGACGGGTGTGGTGAGCGGCTCCGTCATATAAGTGAGCACGTCGGGCCGGCCATCGGCGAAACGCTGATCCTGTACGAGCCATGTTTGCCAGCCGCCGTCGTCAGTGGCGACGGGACGCGCGCGATATGGGACGGGTTTCCTGGGATCTGAGATGTATTCGTCGAATTTGTCCGAGCCGGCGGCGGGCGCCTGAAAAGATAGACCGCTGTTGGCTTCCAGGTAGAGTGGCCTGGACTTGCTTGCGCAGCCTGAGTCGCAGCTCAACGGCCAAGACTTGAAGCGGTCCCAGTGGTTCTCGCCAGTGTTGTAGATCAGGACGGGCGGTGTATTCGCCCTGGGCGCGCCTTCGACCAGATATTGATTGAAAAACGGGAACAGAACTTCGTTGCGGAAGTCTGCGGTTGTGTCACCATCCCAGGTGAAGGGGCCCATGACGTGTCCTTCGCGATTGACCTGGCTGTGAAACCATGGGCCGATCACGAGGTAGTTCATGTCGTTGTTCTTGTCTTTTGGCTCGACGACTTTGTAGGCGTGGTTCGCACCCCACATGTCTTCCTGATCCCAGAGACCCTGGAGCCACATGGTGGGAACGGTGAGTTCTTTGGACTTGATCAGATGATCGAGCGACTGGGACTGCCAGAAGGCGTCGTAGGCGGGATGCGCTTCGACGGTCTTCCAGTAGGGCAACTGGTCTTCGCCGAGGGAGCGAGCGAAGTCGCCGGCGGAGCCCTTCTCGAGAAAGTTCGTGTAGTCGTCGCGTCCATCATGCTCGACCTGCGGGCCGGCGCCGCGGGCGGCGGTCTGGGCAACGAAGTAGTCCAGCATGCGTTGACGGAAGGCTCCGTAGTGAAACCAGTCGTCGCCCATCCAGCCATCGACCATAGGGCTCTCGGGTGCGGCTACTTTCAGCGCTGGATGCGGGTTGAGCAGGGCTGCCACCACGGTGTAGCCCTCGTAGGATGAGCCGATCATGCCGACTCTGCCGTTGGTCTCGGGGATGTTCTTCGTCAGCCAGTCGATTGTGTCGTAGGCATCGGTGGTGTCATCTGCGCCTGTCGGGTTGAACGCACTGTTCACTGGCGGAGGCGTCATGAGATACACGCCTTCGGAGCCATACTTGCCGCGCACATCCTGGTAGATGCGAATGTATCCGGCTTTGACGAAGATCTCGTCGGACAGGCCCAACTCGTCGATCATGTGCGGCGACTCTACCTTGGGTGCTGCACCACGCGGGCCGCGTACCGCAGGAGCAGGAGAGCTTCCGGCAGTGGTACGCCCTGCAGAGGCGCGAGCGGCGGCGTTGTAGCAGGTGCGTGTCAGCACGATCGGCACATTCTTTGCGCCCTTTGGAATCACGATGACGGTGTACAGCTTCACGCCGTCGCGCATCGGAACCATCTCTACACGCTTGATGTAATCGAAGTCCGGCTTCGGCGCCTGGTAGACAGTCTGTTTGGGTGGTGTGAAGGCTGGGGGAATGTCGTTTCCGACTGGTTTTTCCTGAGCGATGGAAGGAAGAGATAGGAGAGCAAACGTCAATCCGGCAACTGCAAGACGGCACGCTGTGGTCATCGATTTTCCCTTGACGCCCCGCATACCGGCGGGCAGATAAGCTGATAGAAAGTGTAGAAGCAATATAACCCAGCCATCCGATGAGTTTGTCCGGGAGATCGAAGAAAAATGGCCTGCGTCAAAACCTCCGTCTACAACGTCTCCATAAGGATCATTCGCAATTTGTCGCTACTCGAACACGGGAGCAGTCTTTTGAAAAAAATCGGCGCGATCGTATGCCTTGCACTCACCGTCACCGTCCAAATTGCCGTTGCACAGACGAAGCGTGTGACGACGCCAGAAGAACAGTTTGGATTCAAGCCTGGAACGGATCGCAAGCTGGCAGACTGGAAGGAGCTGACGGCGTACTACCGGAAGCTTGCCTCGGAGTCGCCTCGCGTTCAGTACCAGGAGCTGGGCAAGACGATGGAGGGTCGTCCCTTCGTCATGCTCACAGTCTCTGCGCCTGAAAACCTCGCGCACCTTGCGGAGTACAAAGAGATTGTCACCAAGCTGTCTGACCCGCGCACGACCTCTCCCGAAGAGGCGAAGTCCTTGATTGCCAGGGGCAAGACGGTGATGATCATCACCTTCAACATTCACTCGACCGAGATTGCCAGCTCGCAGACTGCAGCGGCGTTTGTCTATCGGATGGCGAGCTCGAACGATCCGGATGTGCTGACAACACTGAAGAACGTGATTCTGCTGATGGTTCCATCGCAGAATCCGGATGGCGAGCAGCTTGTCGTGGACTGGTACAAGAAGACGCTGGGCACGCCGTATGAGGGTTCCAATCCGCCGGTGCTTTATGCGAAGTATGTGGGACACGACGATAACCGCGACTGGGTGGGGCTGACGCAGCTCGAGACGCAGCATACGGCCAAGGTCATTAACGAATGGCATCCACAGATTCTGTATGACCTGCACCAGCAGGGCGCCGATGCGCCGCGTCTCTACCTGCCGCCGTGGGTGGATCCGATTGACCCTAACGTCGATCCGCTGCTGGTCTCTTCGATGAACGCGCTGGGCATGAGGACCGCGCACGAGATTGCGGCCAAGGGTAAGACGGGTGTGTTGGTGCATGGCGTTTATGACTTCTGGTCGCCGCTGCGCGATTACATTTCGCTGCATAATGGCTTGCGCATTCTGACCGAGTCCGCGAGTGCCAACCTGGCGACACCGATCGATGTTCCCTTTGAAAAGCTGGGCACCGGGATTGGTTATGACGCGAAGGTGGCGGCGTGGAACTATCCCAACCCGTGGAAGGGCGGCACATGGCATATGGGCGACATCGTGGACTACCAGATGGATGCGCTCGAATCGATGACGAAGAGTGCAGCGACCGACCGTAAACAGTTTCTCTCGGACTTCTACCAGATAAGTAACAACGCGGTGCATCCTGCGGCGGGGCCGTATGCGTATGTCATTTCTTCTGAGCAGATCGACCCAGTGATGACGTTCCGGCTGGTGAAGACGATGCGGGAGAACGGTGTGGAGGTGCAGCAGGCTACGGCTCCGTTCGAGGCTGGCGGCAAAAATTATCCGGCTGGTAGCTATATCATTCTGCTCAACCAGCCCTATCGGAACTTCGCCAAGACGGTGCTGGAGAGGCAGGACTATCCGAATATTCTCGAGTATCCCGGTGGGCCGCCACAGCGTCCGTATGACGTTACGGCGACGACGCTGCCGCTTTTTTTTGGCGTGAATGCTGTGGCGGTTGATGCGAAGTTTACTGCGCAGGGGAAGAAGATCGATGTGGTTGCACCGGTCGTGGGCCGCGTAGAGGCTGGCGCGGCGACGTCGGGCTACATTCTGAAGGATACGAGCAACAGCAGTCTGTATGCGCTCTTTTCACTGCTGGACCAGGGCGTGAAGGCGTATCGCCTGACTGGCTCTGGTTACACGGCGGGTACGATCTACATTCCGGCACAGGCAGGAGTGGCTGCGAAGCTTGAGGCGGCAGCGAAGAGGTTTTCTGTGGACTTTGCGCCCGCGAAAGAAGCTATTACCGGCAGCGTGCTGGCGGTGAAGGCTCCGCGAGTCGGCCTCTACAAGAGCTGGACCGCCTCGCTCGATGAGGGCTGGACGCGATTCGTCCTCGACACGAATGGTGTTCCCTACAAGACTGTGGTGGATGCCGACATTCGCAAGGGCAACTTGAATGCGCAGTTCGATGCGATCATTCTGCCGGATAATCCGGCGCAGGCGATTCTGACGGGCAGACTCGGGGGGCGTGGCGGACCTGATCGTCTGGTCACGCCGTCCGTGCCTCCTGAATATCAGGGTGGACTTGGTCCGGAGGGCGCTGCTGCGTTGAAGGCCTTTGTGGAAGCAGGCGGAACGATCATTACGCAGAACAAAGCCTCCGATGTGTACGCCCGCAAGGATAATCCAACCTTCAGCAACGTTCTTGATGGCGTGCCGTCGAAGGAGTTTTATTGCCCAGGCTCGATTCTTGAGGTCGCCGTCGATACGTCAAACCCGATCGCGTTTGGGTCTACGCCGATGGTGCCGATTTTCTTTCAGACGGGACCGGCGTTTAAAGTCTCGGGCGACGCAAAGCCGGTGGCGCACTACACGAGCGACAAGCCGATGCTGAGCGGATGGATTCTGGGAGGGAGGTATCTGAATGGGACTTCGGCAATTGCAGAGGTTCCGATGGGGAAGGGACGCGTGATTGCGTTTGGGTTCCAGCCGATGTACCGGGCGCTGAGTGAGGTCACCTATCGGTTCCTTCTCAATGCCATGCTCTACTCCAGCTCTACGCCGGAAGCGGTGGCTGGGCAGACGACAACGGCGGCCAGGTGATGCGCGTTCCGGCTGACTTCGCAGCCAGGCAAGTTCGGCACAATTTGTCGAAGAGGTAATGGCGGAGAATGGGGGATTCGAACCCCCGATAGAGCTTTCGCCCTATAACGGTTTAGCAAACCGCCGCCTTCAGCCACTCGGCCAACTCTCCGTCTTTGTGTTACTTGAGCAAAAAAACCTGTTTCCGTTGATTCTTTTTTGCTCCGGCTGACTGAATTATAGCTTGAGGCTGGGGGATGACGGCAAGGTCGGTTAGATTTGTGTCTGCTGGTTTGTAAACACTAGGGGGGTGGGGTGGCGAGAGGGATTAGCGGGTTGCGGGGGCGATCGAAGAAGATGCGGCTGGTGCCGTTGATTGCGGCGACGTACTTTATGGTGTCGGGTGGGCCGTATGGGTTGGAAGACATTATCGGCAAAGCAGGGTATGGGCGGGCGCTGCTGCTGCTGGCGCTGGTGCCTCTGGTGTGGAGCCTGCCGACGAGTTTGATGGTGGGAGAGCTGGCTTCGGCGATTCCGGAGGAGGGCGGATACTACTGCTGGGTGCGGCGGGCGCTGGGTGGGTTCTGGGGGTTTCAGGAGGCGTGGCTGAGCCTGGCAGCAAGCATCTTCGATATGGCGATCTATCCGGTGATCTTTGTGCTTTACCTAGGAAGGATTGAACCAGCATGGACGGCGGGTGGACGTGGCACGATGTGGGCGCTGGCGGTGGTGGTGCTGTGTGCGGCGTGGAATCTGCGCGGGGCGCGAGCGGTGGGGGAGGGATCGGTGGGGCTGTTTTGTCTGTTGCTGTCGCCGTTTGTGGTGCTGACGGCGGTGGGGTTGTGGAAGGGTTTGGCGGGACATACTGGGTTTGGTGCGCTTCGTGGAGTGCCCCGAGAGGGAGCAGACTTTGCTGGAGCGGTTTCGGTGACGCTGTGGAATTACATGGGTTGGGATAACGCTTCGACGGTGGCGCAGGAAGTTGTGGAGCCGCAGAGGAACTATCCGCGCGCGATGGTGGCGGCGGCGGGCCTGGTGGCGTTGACGTATGTGTTGCCGCTGGCGGCGGTGGCGATGGTGGGGATTCCGGCGGATCGGTTTTCTACCGGAGCGTGGGTAGATGCAGCCAGAGAGGTGGCAGGACCGTGGCTGGCTCTGTGTGTTGTGCTGGGAGGAACGATCAGCGGGTTTGGGATGTTCAACGCGCTGATGATGAGCTATACGCGAGTGCCGTATGCACTGGCTGAGGAGGGTTTGCTGCCGAAGGGGTTGACGCGGAAGACGGCGGCGGGAGTTCCGTGGGTGAGCGTGTTGCTGTGCTCGGTGGGGTGGGCGCTGGCGCTGCGGTTGTCGTTTGAGAGGCTGATCTCGATTGACCTGGTGTTGTATGGGGCAGCGCTGGTGCTGGAGTTTGTTGCGCTGGTGGTGTTGCGAGTGAAGGAGCCGGAGTTGGTGAGACCGTTCAAAGTACCGGGCGGGTTGTGGGGCGCGGTGGCGACGGGTGTGGGGCCGACGCTGCTGATCGGGTTTGCGCTGTGGGCAGCAAGGGGCGAACGCGTGGCGGGTCTGCCGGCGCTTGGGTTTGCGGCGATTGTCGCGGCCGTGGGGCCGGTGATTTACCTGGTGGTGCGTGGAAGGAAGGCCCTTGGAAGGAAGGCCGCCTAGTCGGCTGACCTTCTCTTCTGATCGGCAGTCTGCTCGGTTTTGTGGGGAACGGGCTTCGGCTTTGGGTTGATCTTGTTGTCGATGAAGTTCTGCTGGGCCGCGGCTACCTTGTTGCGGGCGAAGGAGGCGTCGCGCCAGCCTTTGACTTCAACTCGCTTGCCTTCGAGGTCCTTGTAGATGGAGAAGAAGTGAGTGATCTCGCGGAGCATGTGGGGGTAGATCTCGGAGAAATTCCAGACGTCCTTGTAGCGAGGGTTGTTTTTGCCGACGCATAAGACCTTCTCGTCGCCGAGGCCCTGATCGAGCATCTCAAGCACACCGATGGGGCGGACTTCCATGACGCAGCCGGAGAAGCTGGGCGCGTCGACCAGGACGAGGCAGTCGATCGGGTCGCCGTCGTCGGCGAGCGTGCTGGGGATGAAGCCGTAGTCGCCGGGATAGTGGACGGGAGAGTAGAGGTTGCGGTCGAGGCGGAAGACGTGGAGGTCTTTGTCGTACTCGTACTTGTTGCTGCCTTCGTAGGGGATCTCGATGACAGCGTTGATGACCTCGGGGGACTTCTCCCCGATCGGTAGTTCAAGGTAGTTCGTCATAAAAGTCTAGAGTCTCTTCTCTATTTGGTGAAAATCGCGGTTGCAGGTGCGATGTTGTTGCGGTCTTTGAATGCGTTCTGCGGGCGGCCGTGTCGCTACACGGGAACAAAAGCCGCACCTTGTCTATAATCAGACAGGATGAAGGCTCATGTCTATGTCACGCTGAAACGAACGGTGCTGGATGCCCAGGGGCAGACAGTTGCAGATGCATTGCGGCGGATGGAATATCGCGGCGTTGCCGATGTGCGGCAGGGGAAGTACTTCCTGCTGACCCTGGAAGATGGGTTGGAACAGAACGCCGCAAAGGCCGAGGTAGAGCGGATTGCGCGGGAAGTGCTGACAAACCCTGTCATTGAAGAGTTTACGTTCCGGCTTGAGGCCTGAACGGACGCTTCTTTTTGAGCTGGCTGGCGCCAGCTTCTGAGTAGAGACTTATCGTCTCCCGTAATAGAGCCTCGTACGGGGCGTGCGCAGGTGCGCGTGCTGGTGCTACGCTCGAAAGGGATAGAGGAAACATCTTTTGAGTGATGCATTCGCAGCAGATACGACGGCGCAGCAGGCTGTCGACGAAGTAGCCGGGGGAAGCCGGTTTGTGCGGGCTTGCCTGCGGTTGCCTGTAGACCGGACGCCGGTGTGGTTTTTGCGGCAGGCGGGGCGGTATATGCCGGAGTACATGGCCGTGCGGAAGCACCACTCGCTGCTGGAGATATGCCGGACGCCGGAGATTGCAGCAGAGGTAACGATTACGGCTGCGGAGCGGCTGGGTGTCGATGCGGCGATCATCTTTGCCGATCTGTTACTGCCGTTTACGCCGATGGGGCTGGACTTTGAGTTTGTCGCGGGCGAAGGGCCGGTGGTACATACGCCGGTGCGGTCGCTGGAGCAGGTGAAGGCGCTGCGAACCGATCGTACTGAGGAGTTGAGCTACGTCGCGCAGGCGATTGAGAAGGTGGCGACCCACTTTGCGAGCCCGCGGGGCGACGGGGATACGCTCGGAATCATTGGGTTCTGCGGTGCACCGTGGACTCTTGCCGGATACATGATCGAAGGCGGTAAGCAGAGCGGCGGAGATAGAAACTACATCGAGACCAAGAAGCTGATGTATTCCAATGGTGCGGCGTGGTCGCTGTTGATGGAAAAGATTGTAACCGTTTTGGTTACTTATGCGCGGCAGCAAGTAGAGGCTGGTGCGGATGTGATCCAGGTATTCGATAGCTGGGTGGGCAAGCTGAGCGTTGGCGACTACACGCAGTACTGCCTGGAGTGGACGACCGAATTGGTGCAACGTATTAAAGCGATGGGTGTGCCGGTGATTTACTTCGGTGTGGAGACCGCTTCCCTGCTGCCTGCGATGAGTGGGACTGGGGCTGATGTCATCGGGCTGGACTGGCGCGTTCCGTTGGAGGTGGGCTGGAAGGCAGTGGGTGCAGGGTGCGCGGTACAGGGCAACCTCGATCCGATTGCGCTGTTTGCGCCTGAGGATGTGCTGAAGGAGCGCGTGCGGGAGGTGCTCGACGCGGCGGCGGGCCGACCGGGGCACATCTTCAACCTGGGCCATGGGATTGTGCCGGGTACGCCGGTGAAGAATGTGATTCGCGTGGTGGAGTGGGTGAAAGAGCTGAGTGCGCGATGAGTTTAGCGACGGGTAAAAGTGCGGTACTGCTGCTCGCGCATGGGACGCCGGATGCGCTGGGGGAGATGGCAGAGTATCTGAGCAAGGTGACAGGGGGACGACCGCTACCGCAGGCGGTGGTCGAAGAGCTGCAGCACCGGTATGCACAGATTGGTCTGCGGGAGGCTCCGGGTGTGGAGGCTCCGCCGCTGACGAAGTGGACGATGACACAGGGTTATCTGCTGGAGCAGGCTCTGGGCGGCGAAAAAGTATATGTAGGGATGCGGAACTGGCATCCTTATATTGCGGACGTCATCTCGCAGATGCGGCGCGATGGCGTGACGCACATCAAGGCGGTGTGCCTTGCTCCGCAGAACTCGCGGACCAGCGTCGGGCTTTACCGGAGAGCCGTGTTGGCCGCTGCGGCCGGGATCGAAGTAGAGTTTGTCGCGGGATGGGCAGAGAGTCCTCTACTGGCGCAGGCGTTTGCGGAAAAGCTGAAGCCGGTGTGGACGCAGGCTCGTGCAGAGACCGGGCGGCGGGTGCCGGTATTGTTTACCGCGCATAGCGTGCCTTGCCGAACGATTATGACGGGCGAGGCTTCGGTCGCGGGCGCGAGACCGGGTACACCGGAGCAGGATTCACCTGATCCTTACCCGGTTGAGGCGAAGCGCACGGCTGAGTTGGTGGCGGAGCGCATGGCTGCAGTTGGGTTTGGCGAGAGGGATTGGTACTTTGCCTTTCAGAGCCAGGGGATCAGCGGTGGACCGTGGATTGGACCGACGGTGGAGGAGATGCTGAAGGCACTGAAAACTGAGGGGCATGTTGGCGTGGTGATGCAGCCTGTCGGTTTTCTCTGCGACCATGTGGAGATTCTTTACGACATCGATATTGCGTTTCGTCAGACTGCGAATGAGTTGGGGTTGAAGCTGTGGCGGGCTGAGAGCTTGAATGACTCTCCGGTGCTGGTGAAGGCGTTGATGGAGGTGGTTTCGGGTGAGTACAAGGCTACGGTCGATGAGGTGACTGTGCCCGCAGGAGTATAGGCTGTCGAAAGAGCCAGGATGCGAAGGCTCTGGTCTTCGCATTTTTTTTGCGGCGATTTTTCTGGAGAAAAGATGAAGCGGGTTGCGGTTATTGGCGGTGGGGTGGCGGGTTTGACGGCAGCATATGAGTTGGCGCGCATGGCTCGCGATGGTGCTGGGGTAGAGGTTGTGTTGTTCGAAGCTTCGACACGATTGGGTGGCATTGTCGAAACGGTGCATGAAGGCGAATTTGTTATTGAGTGCGGGCCGGATGCCTGGGTTAGCGAAAAACCGTGGGCGCGCGAGTTGGCAGAGGAGCTTGGCCTGGGTGATGAGGTGATGCCTTCGAACGATGCGGGGCGGAAGACTTATGTTTTGATCGATAAAAGATTGCAGGCGATGCCGGACGGCATGCGAATGATGGTGCCGAGTAATCTCGATGCGCTGGATGCGTCGGGGATGTTCAGCAGGGAGGCGAAGCGGGCCTACCGCGAAGAAGTGGGTCGAGCGGAGGAGCTGCGTGCTATCGCTCCCGAGGCGGATGAGAGTGTTGCGGCGTTTGTGCGAAGGCACTTTGGCGATGAGGTGCTGAAGAAGATTGGCGCTCCCCTGTTGAGTGGTGTGTTTGGCGGCGATGTAGCGAAGCTGAGCGTGCGGGCGGTGATGGCTCCGTTTGTGGCGATGGAGCGGGAGCATGGCAGTTTGATTGCTGCATTGCAATCGCGAGTTGCCGCTGCAAATTCCGGCGCAATTTTTACTACGCTGCGGAGTGGAATGGGGACGCTGGTGGATCGCATGATTGCGACGATTCCGGAGAGCTGGATTCGACTTGCTGCGGAGGTGAGGTTCGTCTCGTATGGCGAAGAGGGATGGCTGGTGGGGACGGCGAGAGACGTGGAACGGTTCGACGCGGTGATGATGGCAGCGCCGGTCGATGTTGCTTGCTCGCTGCTGCGGCCTGTGGATGAGCGAGCAGCGCAGTTGATGGAGATGGAGGCGAGTTCGTCGGTGGTGGTGGGGTTTGGATTTTCTGATGCCACGAAGTTTTCGGTACCACAGGGATTTGGATTTCTGGTGCCGCCGGGCTCGGAGAGCCTGTTGCTGGCTTGTACGTTTGTCGACCAGAAGTTCGACGACCGAGTGCCACCGGGAGGACGGTTAGTGCGGGCGTTCTTCGGTGGGAGAGCGGCTGAACGGCTGATGCGCTGCGGCAACGATGAGACAGCGGCGGTGGCGCGGCTGGAGCTGGCGAGGATATTGGGACCGCTTGCCGGAGCCGCAGATGACCGTGGTTCGGCGCTGGCCGCGCAGCCTTCCGCAGTATGGGGTTGGGCATCTTGAACGCATGGCTGAGTTGTGGGAGCGAGTGAAGGCGCTTGATGGATTGTGGCTGCTGGGCAACGGGTATCGTGGGGTGGGACTGCCTGACTTGATTCGGGATGCGCGGGCTGCTGCGCGACAGTTCGCCGGGCAGAATTAGCTGCCCTTTCTTGTCATTTGTAAAAATTTGACCCCCGCGTTTGGGCGAGATAGTCTTTTCCTAATCTAGTGTTGGGAAGACGGTGTGAATCCGTCGCTACCCCGTAACTGTAAGCGTTGAGAGTTTTGACGATTTTCTAAAGCCACTGGGATGTGTCCTGGGAAGGTGAGTCAAGACTCGGTGAAGCGCAAGTCAGGAGACCCGCTGGAGGCCTATCAGGCTTACGTTCAGCTTCGCTGGGAGAGCTGGAGAGCATTCTCGCTGACTTTCATAGTCTGCACGAGCGCTGCCTAAATTTATTCCCGCTCAGTTCCATGTGCTTTTTGTGCGCATGGGCAAGGAGCCGACGATGCAGGAGACGCGCCAGGGTTCGGTGACACTCGTGCTTGGTGGTGTGCGCAGCGGTAAGAGTCGCTATGCACAGCAGCTTGCTGAGCAGTCGCGCCATGTAGTGTTTTTGGCGACGGCGAAGATCACAGACGATGAGATGCACGCGAAGATTACACGGCATCGCGAGGAACGGCCCAAGGAATGGTTGACGGTTGAAGAACCGCTGGAGTTGGCGAAGGTGCTGGCAGAGTACGAGCTCAAAACTGAAGTGATCGTTGTCGATTGCCTGACGATCTTTGCGTCGAATCTGCTGGAGGCAGAGGGTGAGAACAACGACGCTATCGAACGCGGGGTCGAGACGCTGTGCACCGCTTTGCAGAGAGTTCAATGCAATGTTGTGCTCGTGTCGAATGAGGTTGGCTGTGGCGTGGTTCCGGCGTATCCGCTGGGTCGCAGGTATCGCGATCTGCTGGGCGAGATCAATCAGAGAGTCGCTGCGATTGCGGACGATGTCGTGCTGATGGTTGCTGGTTTGCCGCTTGCGTTGAAGGGGCATCTCGAGGTGACGCTGTGAAGGGGATGCTGATTTCAGGCACAGCAAGCGGAGTGGGGAAGACGACAGTTGCGTTGGCGGTCATGGCTGGTTTGCGGCGGCGCGGGCTTGCGGTGCAGCCATTTAAATGTGGTCCGGATTTCCTGGATACAGGCCATCACACACGGATATGCGGTCGGACGGCGCGCAATCTCGATACATGGATGCTGAGTGCGGAGGCGAATCGGGGCATCCTGCGAAATGCTGCGCGCGATGCGGACGTGGCCGTTGCTGAAGGCATGATGGGACTGTTCGATGGCAAGAGCGGTTGCTCGGAGATTGGTAGCAGCGCAGAGATCGCCAAGCTGCTGCAGCTGCCGGTTGTGCTTGTCGTCGATGCGGCCAAGAGCGCAAGGAGTGTGGCCGCGGTGGTACTGGGATTTGAGATGTTCGATGCTGAGCTGCGGCTTGCCGGCGTCATTCTGAATCGGGTGGCGAGCGAGCACCACTTCGAGATGCTGCGGGATGCGATTGAGTCTTCGTGCAAAACAAAGATTCTGGGATGGCTTCCGCCGGAGCCGGCGATTGCAATTCCCGAGCGACATCTCGGGTTGCAGGGAGCTGCGGAGCAGTCTGCTGATGACCAGCCTGACACGCTCGCTTCGCTTGCGGAAAGATACCTCGATCTTGATAGATTGCTCGAACTTCAGTGTGGGATGGAGATCGCCAAGGGTGGGGATGCGCGGGATATCAATTTACGCCCCGGTGGCACCGTGCGAATCGGCGTGCCTTCTGATCGTGCGTTTTCGTTTTACTACGAAGACAATCTCGACATGCTGCGCGAGCTAGGCGCAGAGATTGTTCCATTCAGTCCGTTGAACGATGCTTCTCTGCCAAGCGATCTCGACGCGCTTTATCTCGGTGGGGGCTATCCCGAATTACACGCGAAGCAACTAAGCGACAATCGGCAGATGCTCGAGGAGGTCTGTGCGTTTGCTGCTTCGGGCAGGCCGGTGTATGCGGAGTGCGGCGGGGTGCTTTATCTCTCTGAGAGCCTCAGCGTGGATAACGGGACTTATGCGATGGCCGGTGTACTGCCACTTGCGATGCAGATGACCGGCAAGCTGGTTCAGTTTGGATACGTTACGGTTGAGCTCACCGAGGATTGTCTGCTGGGATGTAAAGGGACGGTCGTGCGTGGGCATAGCTTCCACTATTCGCGGATCGCGTCGCGTGGTGAAGTGGAAACGAGTTATCGCGTGCAGTACTCCATGTCCGGCAAAGAAGAGATGGAAGGATTTCGAAGCGGTAACGTGCTTGGGAGTTACATCCATCTGCACTTTCGGGCAAATCCTGCCATTGCGGAACGTTTTGTTTCATCCATTCGACAGGCAAGAGCTTTGCAGGCGGTGACAGCATGAAGCGAGCCCTCGTTCTTCTTTCTTCAATCGCATTTTTTGTCATGCCCTGCTTTGCGAGCCGCGTTGTGACCGATGAGATGGGACGCAAGGTGACGGTGCCGGACCATCCGCATCGTGTGATCTGCCTGATGCCAAGCGTGACCGATACCGTCTTCGCGCTTGGTGCTGGCGATGATGTGGTCGGCATCAGCGATTACACAAAGTATCCCGCAGCAGCGTTGAAGAAGCCAAGCGTGGGCGATTTGATTAAACCGTCTATCGAGACGATCCTCTCGTTGCACCCGGATATCGTAATCGGCTATCAACCGAAAGGACCACTGGAGATTACGGATCAACTGGAGCGTGTCGGCATTCCAGTTTTTCTGGTCAGCCATCATAGTGTCGATGGCATCGCCGGAATCCTGCATTCGGTCTCCACCATTGGGCAGGCTCTGAACAGAACACCGCAGGCGGATGCTCTGGTTCGCAGTTTGCAGCAGCGGGTGGACGCTGTGAAAGCGCGGACCAAAGGCCTGCCCGCGCCGAGAGTTTTCATGCCGATCTGGTATGACCCGATTACGACGATCGGCAAGAAGGCTTTCATCACTGAGGTGATTGAAGCAGCCGGCGGACGTTCGGTGACCGATGACTTGTCCGAGGAGTGGCCGCAGATCAGCATGGAGGTTGTACTGGAGCGAGCCCCCGATGCGCTGTTACTGGTGCGCGACGGCAAGACAACGCTGCAGGTATTGCAGGACCGCCCAGGCTGGAACAGCATGATGGCGGTGAAGGAACGACGCGTTTATTACGTAGACGATCGAATCAACTTCGCCAGCCCCGTGGCGATCGATGCATTGGAGGATCTCGCAAAAGAATTTCATCCTTGAGCCGAATTGTTCAGCTCGCAACCATTCACCAACAGCAGGGTGTCGGGAAGCGCGGTGCGAATCCGCCACTACCCCGTAACTGTAAGCGCAGAGAGCCACGGCATGGACGCACAAAGCCACTGGAGAATTCCGGGAAGGCAGCCACGGCTCAATGAAGCGCAAGCCAGGAGACCGGCCCTGTTCCACTACCCGAGGGGGAAGATTAATGCACCGCTTTATTCGTAGACCATCGACAGCTATTTGGGCTCTCTGCCTGCTCGCCGTCTCACTTTTTTCATCGGCCACTTATGCGCTTGCCGCAGAACAAGGCTCTCTGCATGGAGTGATAAGAGATCCACTTGGAGCCGTTATAGCAAACGCAACGATCGACCTGCTCAATGGAAATCTGGTTGTAAAGACAACAACCACCGATGGAACTGGTAACTATATTTTTCAAATTCCTGAGTCCGCACGGTACCAGGTGCGCGCCGTTGCGCCTACTTTTCAGAGCACGACAAGCGATTCGGTTTACCTTACGAGATCGACTAAAGCAGAGCTCAACATCACGCTGGCCACGCAGACCTTAACACAACAGGTCTCCGTGACGGCCTCGGCAACTCCTACTCCCATTGCGCAGATCGGCGCCTCTGTAACGGTGTTGACTGCAGACGACTATCGGCAGTACACAGAAGTACAAGATCCGCTACGCCAGATTCCAGGACTACAGCTGACGCAGACCGGACAGCTTGGTGGAACCTCCGGACTTTCCATTCGCGGGGGCAACACTGACGCGAACAAAGTGCTGATTGATGGTGTACCGGTGAACGATATTGGCGGCGCCGTAGAGTTTGCGAACTTCTCTACCGTAGGCGTTCAACAGATCGAGGTTTTGCGAGAGCCGAACAGCGCACTCTATGGCTCGGATGCGCTGGCTGGCGTCGTTAGCTTAACAACCGCGCGAGGCACAACGAATCTTCCGCTGTTTACCTATGCGGGCGATGGCGGCAACTTCAGCACGTATCATAATGAGGCTTCGGCCAGCGGTGTCGCGCAGCAATTCGACTACTACGGCGCCTTCGGACGTTTGGATAGCCGCAACAATTTGCCTAACGACTCCTTCCACAATGCCACGTACACTGGCAACTTTGGATGGGCTCCGAACCCTGCGAATGATCTTCGCTTCACGGTGCGTCATCTCTCGGTTGCAGGCGGACAACCCAATGCAATTTTACTGTATGGCATTCCCGACAATACCGCGCAGGATGCACAGAACACCTACTACAGCGGCACATGGAATAACCAGGCAACAACGAAATGGCACAACGAGATTCGCTACGGTGGTCTGCGTTTGCGTTCGCAGTTTAACGATTTTGCTCCGACTGGAATTCCTGACGGCTTTGGGAACTTTCTCGGAGCACCCGTCACCATCAATGGAGCGAACGGGTATAGCGTTACAGGGCAGGCAATCTTTCAATTTGCTGGTACTGACTATCCAAGTCAATTTGCCGCCATTACCGATCGCGACTTTGTTTACGGACAGACAGACTATCGGATTAATTCTCATATCATCGCACTCGGTGGCTTCAAATATGAGGCCGAACGCGGCTCGACTCAGTCTTCAGGCTCGCCTGCCAGCGTCATCAGTCGCGGCAACTATAGCTACACACTCCAAATCTCTGGAGATATCCGTAATCGTCTCTACTACAACGTCGGCAGTGGCATTGAAGATAATGGACTCTTCGGAGTAGCGGGAACACCACGCGCATCAATCGCCTATTATCTTGCCCGTCCCTCCGCAAAGGGTTGGCTGAGCGGAACCAAACTCCATGCGAGCTTTGGCAAAGGCATCAAGGAGCCAAACATATTCCAGCAGGGAAGTTCCTTGTTCGATCTGCTTTCAGGGGTGCCAGGCGGCAGCCAGCTCATTGCTCAATTTCATGTCGGACAGATTGGCGCGGAGAACTCACGCACTTATGATGGCGGCATCGATCAGGAGTTATGGAATGGCCGCGCGCGACTTGGTCTGACGTATTTCCATAATGAGTTCACAAACGGAATTGAATTTGTTCCGCAAAGTGGATTGGCTGAACTCGGAGTACCTGTTGCCGATCTTCCAGCAGTCCAGTTCGGAGCTTATATCAACTCAGAAGCATTCCGGACACAGGGTTTAGAGTTTGAAATGGAGTACAAGATCAATAGCCATCTCTTTGCACGCGGCGGCTATACGTACACCGATGCTGTGGTCCAACGCTCTTTCTCGAGCGACCAGGAAGGAGGAGGAAGCATTAATCCGGATTTTCCCAATGTTCCAATCGGTGCTTTTTCGCCTCTGGTGGGTGCACGGCCATTTCGCGTCGCTCCGCACTCGGGATACTTTGGCCTGAACTATACCCACTCTAAGTTCTACAGTTCGCTCACAGGCACACTGGTCGGGAGACGGGACGATAGCGACTTTCTCTCTGACGCCAACTTCGGTACAACGTTGTTGTTGCCAAATCGAAATCTTGACGGGGCGTACCAACGGCTCGATATCAGCGGAGGCTATGAGGTCACTTCGCGACTGACAGCATATGCGAATATTCAAAATTTGCTGAGCGAACATTATGCACAGTCATTTGGCTTCCCTTCCCTGCCGTTTACATTTCGATCGGGGATAAAAATTAACTTTGGAGGCGAGTCCTGGGGATTGAAATAAACTCCGACGACGCTCGCAGCGTAGCGCAACCTCCGATGCCTGCTCCTGAACCGCTTCAGGGGGAGGCATCGGAGTCGCACTCTCTCGCCAAGTCGTCGTCGAAGGGCCGGGTCAGCTTCGTCACGCTGGTTGTACTGCTTGTCCTGATGTTAGTCGTCGCCGTTTTGTTCTCGCTTGCGACGGGTGCCGTTCGCGTCTCTCCTGGGACGATTTTGTCTGCGATTTTCGGCAACCATCCTTTGACTGAAACCCAACGGATTATTTTGCTGCAAATTCGCCTCCCACGAGTGTTGGCGTCGGCAGTGGTTGGTGCAGCTTTGGCGATCTCGGGTCTTATGTTCCAGGGGCTTTTTCGCAATCCGCTGGCCGATCCTTATGTCATTGGCTCGTCAGGCGGTGCGGTTCTGGGGGCCTGCCTCGGTATCTTCTTCTTCTCTCAGTTTTCTTTTTTTGGCTTCAGCGCCACTGCGCTCCTTGCCTTTGCAGGTTCTGTTATTACGATGGCGATTGTCTATTCGCTGGCGCGTACGAACGGACGGACGAATGTGATTACCCTGCTGCTCGCGGGATTTGCAGTGAGCACTATGCTCGGATATTCCAGTTATTTTTTTGAGATTATCGACAGCAGCAGTGGCTCGAATCATTTGATTTTACTTTCGTGGCTGCATGGCGTGATAGGAATTCCACGGTGGACCCAACTCTCTGTGACCGGTGCGCTGCTTCTGCTTGCGGCGATGACCGCGATGCCCATGATGCGGCGACTCAATACATTGGCATTAGGCGACGAATATGCGCACCAGCTTGGAATCCGTGTTGAATACACTCGTGTCGGTATTATCCTCGTAGGATCATTGCTGACGGCTGTTGCCGTATCGCTTGGCGGTCTCATTAGCTTTGCGGGCTTGATCGTACCGCATGTTGCACGTCTACTGCTCGGTCCGGACCATGTTCGCCTACTACCCGTCACTGCGTTGTCAGGTGCAATATTTCTCGTCGTAGCAGACACGCTGGCTCGGTCTGTCTTTGCACCAACGGAGATTCCCGTTGGGATTTTGATGGCTTTTCTCGGTGGACCATTCTTTCTATATCTGCTGCGCAAAACTAAAAGGAGCTACGTGCTATGAAGCCCCTCCTGAGTTTTCGCGATGTCAGTTTTGGATATGAAGAGCGCGATGTGATTCAGTCTGCGAGCTTCGATCTGCAGCAAGGAAGCTGCACGGCTCTGATTGGTCCAAATGGCGCAGGCAAGACGACAATTCTGAGGCTTGCCGCTGGCACGTTGAGAAGCAGGCCCGGCAGGATACTGTTGAATGATGTTCCGCTACACACGCTTGCGCTGAAGACTGTGGCTCGTACGGTTGCGCTTGTTCCCCAGCAGCTTGACGTTCCTTTTCAATTCACTGTGCGGGAGGTGGTGGAGCAGGGACGTACACCGTATCTTGGCTTTCTGCGCGGTCCGATGAGCGAGGATCGCAGGGCGGTCGACCGCGCTCTGGATCTCGCTGACGTAACCGGCTTGCAACAGCGCATCTTTAACGAATTGAGTGGAGGAGAACGTCAGCGCGTGAAGATTGCGCTTGGACTCGCACAGCAACCGAAGCTGTTGCTGCTGGATGAGCCTACACAAAATCTCGACATTGGGCGCCAGGTCGAGCTAATCGACCTTCTTCACTTCCTTCATGAAGAAGGAATAACCATCTTCGCTTCAATTCACGATCTTCAACTGGTAGAAGGCAACTTTTCATCCGTTCTGTTACTGAGCCCTGACACACCGCTGATGAGCGGGACACCGGAAGAGATTATGAAGCCATCCATTTTGGAGAAGGCCTTCAACTGCCCACCACGTCGCCATCCCTTGTTGCTCGAACGCACGCAACGTCATACGAAGAGGGCAGGATGAATACTGTGAGCCGATCGATCGTATCTGAAATGACCGCCCCGATTGGATCCCCGAGCTCACGATGGCTTGCGCGCGCGCGCGCGCATCTGGATGTGCTGACCAAACCTCTTGGCAGCCTAGGGATGCTCGAAGATATCGCTGCACAAATGGTATCCATTCGACAGGATGATTTTGCGAAGCCTCTACAGAAGGCGGTGTATGTTTTCGCTGCCGACCACGGAATTACAGCAGAAGGGGTGAGCGCCTACCCGAGTGAGGTAACTCGTCAGATGGTGCTGAACTTTCTTGCTCAGGGTGCGGCAATCAACATATTGGCGAATGTACATCAGGTCGAGATGCACGTCATAGATGTCGGTGTTGATGCTGACTTCGGTGAAGTGGTCGGATTGCAGCACTTCAAGGTGCGTAGAGGGACTCGCAACATGCTGCGTGAAGCGGCAATGAGCGAGGAAGAGCTGGCACAAGCTCTCGGGGTTGGATTTGCGCTGGCTGCGGAGGCGAAGGCCAAAGGCAAAAACCTGTTGGCTGCTGGAGAGATGGGAATCGGCAACACCACAGCGGCTAGCGCGATCACGGCTGCGCTTACCAATGAACCAGTGGCACGTATTACCGGCAAAGGAACTGGGTTAGATGCGAGCGCCCAGGTGCATAAACGACAGATTATTGAAGCCGTCCTCCAGAAGCATTTCCCAACTCTTGGAACCAATTCGGCGCCCGATCCGCTTGATGTGCTGCGTTGTGTTGGTGGACTGGAGATCGCCGCCATGACTGGCCTGGTACTGGGCGCAGCACGGAACGGGATAGCAGTGGTCGCCGATGGATTTATCTCGACGGCGGCAGCAGCGATAGCATTCGCGATTGAGCCGCGTGTGCGAGATTATCTCTTTGCTGGGCATCAATCCGAGGAGCCCGGGCATCGTGTATTGCTCGAATACATTGGATTGAAGCCGATCCTCTCACTGGGTATGCGGCTCGGAGAAGGAACCGGCGCAGTACTAGCGATGCCGATCATTGAGTCCGCAATGGCGCTTTACAACCAGATGGCAACCTTTGCCTCGGCTGGTGTCAGCGAGGCAAAGGAATGAGCGCCACACAACGGATTCGCAGGTTGGCGACGGAGATTGTAGTTGCGTTTCAATTCCTGACGCGCATTCCGATGCCCTCCATCTCGTTTGAAGCCGATTCGCTCTCGCGCGCCGTCAAATTCTTCCCACTTGTTGGACTTGTGATCGGGTCCGGCGCTGCATTGGTGCAGAAATTTCTTATGCACCATCTGAGCCGCCAGCTAACAGCCTTTACCGTGCTAACTTATCTCGTGTTGGTCACTGGCTGTCTTCATGAAGATGGTCTTGCTGATACTGCGGATGGGTTTGGCGGTGGCGGGACTAAAGATCGAATTCTGCTCATCTTGAAAGACAGTCGTATCGGTAGTTATGGCGCAACAGCTCTTGTGTTATCTTTGCTGGCTCGCTATCTACTGCTGGCGTCGTTGCCGATGGAACATTTTTCCGCATATGTTATCTCGGCACATGTATTGTGCCGTTGGAGCTCGCTCCCACTGAGCTACTTCCTTCCCCCAGCGCGCGAAGAGACAGGCCAAGGCGCCCGAATCGCTAAACTAACATCTTTATCTTCACTTATATTTGGCTCCGTCCTCAGCTTTGCGATCGTTGTCTTTGCACTCCGATGGTCGTCCGTGGCTCCGCTGATGATTGCGGCGCTTGCTGTTACCTTGAGCGGATGGTTTTATGTCAGAAAGATTGGCGGGGTGACTGGTGATTGCTTCGGTGCGACGAACCAACTAACAGAGATCGCAATCTATTTTTGCGGAGTGTGGGCTGCATGAGCGAGATACTTTTCATTCGCCATGCGGAGACGGATATGGCCGGCACTTTTTGCGGTCATTCTGATCCTGAATTGAATACACGCGGCCATAATCAACTTGCAGACTTGATCAGCAAACTTCGCACCGAAGATATTGGGACGGTTTATGCCAGTGACCTGCGAAGAGCTCATGCAACAGGAAAGGCCATTGCTGAAGCGTTTGCAGTTGACTGGCATGTGCGTTCTGGTCTGCGTGAGATCAATTTTGGCGAATGGGAGGGTCTTACCTGGAACGAGATCGAGCATCGAGATGCAGCGTATGCTCGCCGCTGGATCGCGGAATATCCTCGTTTGCCGGCTCCGGGTGGTGAGAGGTTTAGCTATTTCGAACAACGAGTATTGGCTGAAGTTGATTTTCTGTCGATGACAGCGCTGGCTGAAGAACGAACCATTGCTGTTGTCACTCATGCAGGAGTAATTCGTACGATACTGTGCGCGTTGCATGGATGTTCCGAAGAAGATGCTCGGACACAAACGGGATCGTACTGCTCTATCGTTCGACATAACAGCGCGGCGTCTTGCGCGCAGACAGCCGAGGGGGAATAGTGAATCCGGCAAAGGTGAACGTACATGAGCTGATCGCGTGGGGACTGGATGAATATTCTTATAGAGGTTTCGCAATAGGTGACAGGCAAGAAGAGTTTTCGCAGCAGGTTTCGCGTGCGCAACGACAATTGGACACACAAAAGTGCTACACAAACTGCTCTGCTTTGCTTCCTGAGCAGACAGAACGTATCAAGAATCTTTTGAACGTTGCGGCACAGCGTATCGATTTGCAAGAAGAATATGAAGGGCTTGATTGGACGCTGGGCGTAGTCGATCTTCATCGCTTGCTGGCCTTCCAACGCAGGCTCATCTTCAACCCCGCGCACCGTTCGTCGCCCATTCCATTACCGGATGACTGGCCTCAACTCATTTCACTTACCTTGGGTTTGCGACGAAATACGGAGCATCATATCGCCCGCAATGGCGGCCCAGGAGAGAGCTTAGATATCAGGCTGCATTCGGACAATCCTGATTTACAGTTACGAACGCGAGGCAGAGACGTAGGCGATGACCGACTGCCTCTTTTTCTTTACGGCGGCAGCCCTTTTTTTGAGGTTGCCGAGCTTCGCGGACGATGGTTTTTGCGTGATGGATACCACCGCGCCTATCTTCTGTTGCAGGCCGGAGTTCATCGAATCCCTGCCGTCGTAATCAGGACACACACCCTCGAGGAGCTTGGTGCGACCAAACCATGGTTTTTCCATGAGGAACAGCTGTTTTCCGATCGCCCGCCGGGGGTCGTTGATTTTCTCGATGACAGTCTGGTCTTCCATTATGAGCGAGAGGCGCTTCGCAAAGTTATTCGCATCCACATCGAGGAATCGCTAGAGCCTTTTGATGAAGCCGAAGAAATACAAGGAGAAAAACTATGAGCATTGCAACGAAACGTGGAGATGGCGGACAGACCGGGCTGGCTGGGGGAGTTCGTGTTTCAAAGGCAGACCTTCGAGTTGAAGCATACGGAACAGTCGACGAGTTGAACACGGTGCTGGGCTTCGCTCGCAGTATTTGCACGAACAAGGAGATCCACGACTGGACCGAAGGCATTCAGCGCACGCTGTTCCGGGTAGGGTCAGCCTTGGCAACTCCACCAGAGAGCAAGAAGACGCCACCGTCTATTACGACCGAAGATGTTGAAGCGCTGACGAAGCTGGTCCACCAGATTGAGACGAAAGAAGGCATTCTGTCTGACTGGTCACTGCCAGGTGCGCATACAGAGTCCGCTGCATACGAGGTTGCTCGCACCGTATGTCGTCGCGCAGAACGAAACACGGTTCGGTTGGCAGCGAGCGGTGTTGAGTTCAAACCTGAAATACTCGCTTACCTGAATCGTCTCTCCGACCTGATCTGGCTCTTCGCTCGATTGATTGAAGTGAACGCGGGTATCGATGCAGGCTTACGAAGCACCGAGACGGGTGGACCGAAGTGGTCCAGGGCCTGGAAATGACGAAGGCTGCAGGCTTCGATGAGACCGCTCGGCAGGCGATTTACAAAGCGATTCGCGAACGCAGAGATGTGCGTCGCGGCTTTCTGCCGGAGCCATTGCCTGACGAGCTGCTCCATACGCTCCTGGATGCCGCGCATCATGCTCCATCAGTCGGCCTGATGCAGCCGTGGCGCTTTATTGTCATTCGGGATATCGGCGTGCGGCAGTCGATACACAACATCTTCCTCGATGCGAACCAGCAGGCTCTCGCCAGCTATGAAGGCGAACGGCGACAGAGCTACGCCAATATGAAGCTTGAGGGTATTCTCGAAGCTCCACAGAACCTTTGTGTCGTATGCGATTCGCAAAGCAGCCAAGGGCATCAACTTGGCAGACGGACGATGCCGGAGACAGCACTGTACTCTGCTGTCTGCGCGATACAAAATTTATGGCTCGCCGCGCGCGCAGAGGGGATTGGCGTGGGTTGGGTGAGCATTCTGGAGCCAAAGCTGCTGCGCGAGGCACTGAAGATTCCGGTGCACATTACACCCGTAGCCTATCTATGCCTGGGATACGTTGACGCGTTTGCCACTGAACCTGATCTTGAGCGCGCGGGATGGGAGAAAAGAACACCACTAAAGAATGTGCTCTCGTTAGACCAGTACGACAGCAACTGGGATGAGGAGCGGCCAACACCATGAGAGCACGGGCAATTATGGTTCTGGGCACGAGCTCCCATGTCGGCAAATCACTGCTGACGGCAGCCCTGTGCCGCATCTTTGCACAACACGGCTATCGGGTTGCACCGTTCAAGTCGCAGAATATGTCGCTAAATTCTGCGGCCACGGTTGAAGGATTAGAGATTGGCCGTGCGCAGGCATTGCAAGCAGAGGCAGCGGGAGTCGCTCCATCGGTTCATATGAATCCGATACTGATCAAGCCGTCAGGAGATAACTCTTCGCAGGTAGTTGTGCGCGGCAAGATATGGGGACGCGTGACCGCGGCGGACTACCATCTAAGGCGTGTGGAAGAGCTACTACCAATGGTCTGTGAAAGTTACGAGACGCTTGCTGCTCAATATGAGGTGATTGTTCTTGAGGGCGCTGGATCTCCCGCAGAGATCAACCTGAAACAACACGATATTGCGAATATGCGAATGGCAGATATGGCGGATGCACAGTGCTTATTGGTTGGCGATATCGATCGTGGTGGTGTGTTTGCATCGCTGCTGGGAACGCTTGAGCTACTGGAGCCAGAAGAGCGCGAACATATTCGCGGTTTTGCAATCAATAAATTTCGTGGCGATGCAGGTCTTCTGGAGCCCGGAGTACGAATGATCGAAGACCGTGTGCAGAAGCCATGCATCGGGGTTATTCCCTACCTGCACTCGTTGATGCTGGAGGAAGAGGACAGCCTGGGTTTACCGATGACAACTCAGGCACAGTGGGAAGCGGATGCTGTTTCCAGCAACGCTTCGAATCGCGCTCTGCGCGTGGCTGTCATCGCATTGCCATCTTTTTCAAACTTCACGGATTTTGATTCGTTGCGTGCAGAGCCAACCGTCTCGCTGTTGTTTTGCCGGACTACTGAGGTTATCGAGAAGGCGGACGTCATTATTCTGCCTGGAAGCAAACAAACAGCCGATGACTTACTGTGGATGCGAAGACAAGGCATAGATGTTGCGGTGAAACAGTATGCCAAAACGGGTCTCGTAGTCGGCATCTGCGGTGGTATGCAGATGCTTGGAGAATCAATTGTTGATCCTCTCGAGATGGAGCACAAAGGTACGATCTCTGGACTCGGGCTTCTGCCTATCCAGACAATCATGCAGGAGGACAAAACAACTCGCAACGCGACGGGAGAGATAGCGGCTACGACTTTATTTGGTCAGCCGATTACTAACAATAAATTTTCTGGCTATGAGATTCATATTGGACGAACGACCTATTTAACGAAGGGTGCGCATTTCGCCATTCTCTCAACTGATTCTGGATCGTCGCAGGTCAAGTACGACGGATGCATCGGCATGGACTCGCGCGTCTTTGGCACCTACCTTCATGGGCTCTTCGATGACGATGGCTTCCGCCACCAGTTCATTCGCGCTGCACGTATTTTTCATAAGCTCACGGCGCCAGACGAGCTTTATCTGTGGAAGGAACTCCGCGAAGAGTCGATGAGCCGACTCGCCCGTCAGGTTGAAGAAGCGCTCGACATGGAGACGATCTTCGGGTGGATTGGCTTACCGTATTGGCGCACTATGTTGGGGACAGATAATCCAGATTATTCACGACAGAAAAGCGTGGTGCGATGAGCAGACAAAAGGCCCTTGCGGTCGCCTACCTGTTCGATTGGATTGCGGGCGACCCCGAGTGGTTCCCTCATCCTGTGCGATTGATCGGAAAAGGAGTGGAAGAGGGCGAACGCATATTGCGAAGGCCCAATCAAACGCCGGTAGTTGAACTGGTTGCTGGTGGCGCATTGACTCTGGGTTTAGTTGCAGCTGTCTACCTCGGGACAGCGAAGACAGTCACCTGGACGAAGAGACGAAGCAGCACCTTGGGCTTCGTCACGGAGACGTTGCTCACGTGGACTTGTCTCGCGTCGCGCAGCTTGCACGACGAAGCTTCCGCCGTAGTCGTCGCACTCGAAGCTGACGATATTGCTCTAGCGCGAAGGCGGTTGGCGAGAATCGTTGGCCGGGATACACAGCATCTGGACGCACAAGAGATCAGCCGTGCCGTAATTGAGACCGTCGCAGAGAGTTGTTCCGATGGAGTGATTGCTCCGCTCTTCTACATTGCGATTGGTGGCGTACCTCTCGCGATGGCATATAAAACAATCAATACACTGGACTCGATGATTGGTCACGCGGACGAAAGATATTTTTATTTCGGAAAAGTAGCGGCGCGGCTGGATGACGTTGCCAATTTTCTTCCCGCACGTCTGACGGCTCTCGGAATCACGACGAGTGCCATTGCCATCAAAGAGGCGAACCCCTCGGCTGCTTTGGATACATGGTTTCGTGATGGTATGAAGCATAAGAGCCCCAACGCTGGACAGCCAGAGGCTGCTATTGCCGGTGCACTGCAGGTGCGTCTTGGAGGGGAGAACCATTATGATGGCAAACCTGTAGCGTCGCCTCTTCTTGGAGAAAACTTTTCTCAACCCTCAGCACAAAAGGCAATCCAGGCGATTCAAATCGTTGCGGCGGTCTCTGCGCTGGGGGCGATCGCCGCACTGATGCTGCGGCGAAGGAAGAGATGAGCATGGCTCCTCACGATCCACCTCCGGTACATGGCGGGCAGCTTCGACAAATCGCGGCACGATATGGACTTTCGACAGAGCGACTCGTCGATTTCAGCGCCAATATCAACCCTGCTGGACCTCCGCGGTCAGTGCAGGCGGCAATTCTGCGAGCACTTGAAGACCCCGCAAATCTTACGAAGTATCCCGATCTCGGACTCGTTGAGCTAAAACAAGCTATCGCGGATTGCACGGATGTTCTGCCAGACGACATCGCAGTAGCAAATGGTTTTGTACCGCTCCTGAACGCGGCTTTGCGATCGCTGAAGATTGAGCGATGTCTTTTACCAGTTCCTTCTTTCAGCGAGTACAAGTCTGCGCTTGAAAACGCCAACATTGATGTAGCTCGCTATCGTCTTTCGCCGGAAGAAGATTTTCGTTACGAGCCAGAGACGATTCTACGAGCTTCGCTGGACCTATCATGCGGCGCAATCTTGCTGGCAAATCCACAAAACCCTTCCGGTGCACTCTGCGATGCAGAGTGCATGCAGAAGCTGATCGAAGCAGCAGGACAATACAACATCACAGTTTTACTGGACGAGGCATTCATCGACTACTGTCCACTCGATTCGTCAATACAACAGACGGTAGAGCGAGCCAATGTCATTGTCTTTCGGTCTGTTACGAAGTTCTTTGCTATCCCGGGATTGAGAGTTGCCTACGCGGTCGGCAATTCGTCGAGAGTGCATGCGATGAATCGTTTTATCGCGCCGTGGCCAATTACGAGCTTCGCCTCGGATGCTGTCTGTGCTGCTTTGCACGATGAGGTTTATGCAGAAGAGTCGCGTCTCACCAATGCTTGTCGGCGTTTATGGCTGGAGCGGGAGCTTGCACTACTGAAGATCGCGACGTATCCGTCGAGCGCAAACTTCCTTCTATTGCGATTCCCCGCAGATATCGATGTCAACCTACTTTGGGAGAGGATGATTGTCGAAGAGCAGCTCGTGCTGCGTTCCTGCGTAAACTTTGAAGGGCTCGCAACAGGGCATCTGCGAATCGCAGTTCATTCAGAAGAAGAAAATGAAAGATTGATTTGCGGCTTGGAACGAGTGCTTTCCAGCTTCGCAGGATAATGGTCGGGGCGGAGGGATTCGAACCCCCGACCCTCTGCTCCCAAAGCAGATGCGCTACCAGACTGCGCTACGCCCCGACTGTTTTAGTTTATCGCATCGAGCCCACTATACCGTTATAGAAGGCCAAACAAACCGTGAGAGCCCGCTCCGAACATCGCGTGGAAGAGCCCATCGAAGACCCAGGCCAGCAGAAGCATCGGCAATAGAACCAGCGCAGCCAGAACGACGCAGAGGCCGGCAAGAAAGAGCCAGCTTTGTACAGTGTGCTTACGAGGCTCATCCACGCTGCCAACCAGAAGCGCATAGTTGCGACGGTTAGCCCGCCATGCGATGTCGAACATGTCGCCAAGCACCGGCACCGAGCCGACCACAACTTCGATCGCGACATTTGCGACCATGCGCGCGACCGTAACATACGGGACGCCGCGTACCCAGGCCGCGATGATGATAATGCACGAGGCGATGCCACCGATCAGGTCGCCGATGCCCGGGATGAAGCCGACAATGCCGTCCAGACCGAAGCGGATCGAGGTTCCGGGAATCCTGATAAAGTCGTCGAGCACGTGCGACAGAAGGTCGAGGTTCTCGTCGTCGAACGCCTTGCTGCCACGTTTGACGCGGGGTGCCAGTATCTCGGGTTTCGCGGTAAACGCCATTCGACCCCCTTTGCCTCGCTGGAAAAACCACCTCGCAGCGCGCCAGTGCTATAATTTGAGTATACGGCGGCTATAGTTCAGTGGCAGAACGCCGCTCTGTGGCAGCGGATGTCGTGGGTTCGAAACCCACTAGCCGCCCCAAAGTTCTCTCACCCTCTACACATTGCGGCCAAACCTTGCCCCGCGTCCCCCAAGTCCCGCCTTCCGTACCGTCCGAGCGTCTCTTTGCCGGAACGTCCGGGTGGGCGTATCCGACGTGGAAGCCGGAGTTCTATCCCGCTGGCACGCCGGCGAAACGGTTTCTCGAGTTCTACGCAACGCAACTTACTTCAGTTGAGGTCAACTACACCTTCCGCAGCCTGCCGACAGCCAAGATGCTGGACGGCTGGCTGGCCGTAACCGCTGCGAACTTCCGATTCAGCTTCAAGGCGCCGCAACGCATTACGCACTTCAAGCGACTACGTGAGTGCGAGGACGATGTGGCCCAGTTCGTCGCAGCGCTGGAGTCGGTGCGACAGGCTAGCAAACTTGGCCTGCTGCTCTTCCAGCTTCCACCCAACTTCAAGGCTGATGCCGAACGGCTCGGCAGTTTCCTTGCTGCTCCGGCTTTGCGAACCAAAGATGCTCCGCGAATAGCGTTCGAGTTTCGCCACGAGTCGTGGTTTAACGATGAGATCTACGCGATCCTGCGCGAACATCATGCTGCGCTTTGCATCGCCGAGAGTGACGATCTACTTTCGCCCGAGGTTCATACTGCTGAGGACTACACCTGCTACCGGCTGCGACGAAACGGCGGCTACTCGTCATTGGAGCTTGATGCATTCGCCAAACGCTTTACTGCTCTCGCCGAAGAGCGCGACGTCTACGTGTACTTCAAACACGAGGACGAGCCAACCGGCGCACTGAACGCGACTACTTTTCTTGCGCGAGCGCGCTCTGATGCGGGTAAGCACTGATGCCGTCAGTGGAGATCGAATCTGTCGTTAGCCACGCCGCCGATTTTCATCCACGGCGATTTTTGCGCAATGGACATCTGCAGACCATCGCGGGCAACTATCTGCCACGAATCAACGATCTACCGGCACCAGAGGCGCAACTGGTCGAGGTCTCGCCTGCGACCGTGAACCAGATCTCCAGCCAGGTCCTATGCCACAGTCATTGGCAGCCGGAAGAGGTTCGTGCGACGCGACCCACAGCCATCATTGTGCATGGGCTCGAAGGGTCATCGGACTCGCAGTATGTTGTCGGCAACTCGAGCAAGCTGTGGCGTGCGGGCTGCAACATTGTCCGCATGAATATGCGCAACTGTGGCGGCACCGAAGCGCTCTCCCCTACGCTGTATCACTCTGGCCTCTCTAACGATGTGCTTGCCGTGATGAACTTCTTCGTGGCGCAGTACGGGCTACGATCGATGTCGTTGATCGGCTACTCGATGGGCGGCAATCTTGTCCTCAAGCTCGCCGGCGAACTCGGCACAGCGGCGCCTGCAGTGCTGCACTCTGTAATCGGTGTCTCGCCCGCGCTTGATCTGGGTCCATCGGCCGACGCGTTGCATCTGCCGCAGAACCGGCTCTACGAGTGGAAGTTTCTGCGCAATCTTTTACGCCGCTTCCGCCGCAAGGCTATGCTCTTTCCGCAGGCTTATGATGCAAGCCGCGCAGATGGGATCCGCTCCCTGCGCGAGTTCGATGATCGCATCAATGCACTCTACGCGGGCTTTGCCAGTGCCGACGATTACTACCACCGTGCTGCCGCTGCTCGTGTGCTCGACCGCATCGCTGTGCCGACCTTGATTCTGCACGCCCTGGACGACCCATTCGTCCGGATCACCGCCGAGAGTCGCGACAAGATTATGGCGAACCGAAACATCACGCTGATCGAAGCAGAACACGGCGGCCACTGCGCCTTTCTCGCCCCACCGGATAAGGCCAGCGGCTACGACGGCTACTGGGCCGAACATACGTTGCTGCGCTTTCTTCTGAATCACGCCTAAGTTTCTGCTTGTCATCAGCTTACCCTCCGGTGACGCTAAAATAGCAGGTAATGCTCTCTGAATGGTCCGCCGAGTGTTCCGCAGACGACCCCATCCTCGTCGTGCCGTGGTCCGATCCATCGGACAGCACCGGCAATCGAAGATTTATCGACCTGCGCGAGAACCCTTACGACCTGGACCATCTGCCAGAGGCAGAGCACTATCCTCCACTGATGCATGCTCTTCGTGCGCTGAATGCTGCGCGCTCACCAGTGTTTACAGCGAAGTGCGACGCATGGCCGCTCGACCCGGAAGAACTCGACGCGCTGCGCATGAATCTGGACATTGGCGCAGACGAAGCTCCATTCGGCTTCGGCAGCTACATCGATATTCTCTGGCGCGAGCGATCGTTCTTCGTATCCTTTCACCTGCAGGAGCAGATGCTGCATCGCCTCGTCCGCCACGTAGCCCCGCTTGAGCATCCCTATGCGATGCTCGACTGCATCATCCGTCCCGCGATGGTCGACCTTACCGGTCCGCAGGAGGGGTTCGCGGTGAGCCTCTACATCAAAGCCGTCGGTCATGATGCGCGAACTGCCGAGGAGCACTGGGCCGCCGCACTGGATGCAGTTGTAGCTCTGCTTCGCAGCAAAGACCTTGCCTTTTCCTGATCCCAAAGACACGGTTCCAGCTCTGTTACTCCCGCCAGCCGCACGCTCCCGCTACAATGAATACAGGTGCCCTTATGGGCGAGTAGCTCAATTGGATAGAGCATCAGCCTTCTAAGCTGACGGTTGCAGGTTCGAGCCCTGCCTCGCTCACCACCCTATGGTTCCCGATGTTTGGTTAGGCTTCCATCAGGACATCTTCGGCCGTTACTTTGCAATGGTCCGCAGCGTCACGATGTCCCATGGCGTGCCACACCGCAGCCAGCCCGATAAACCCTAGCGCAAGAAGGCACACACCATTCCAACGCCAATGCACCCATGCTACGGTCGCCAGCGCTGACCCTGCAGCCGCCCCGCTGAAGTACACCGTCATGTAGACCGTGTTGAGCCGGCTGCGCGCCGAAGGCACCAGGCCAAAGATTCGTGTCTGATTGGCCACCTGCGTCATCTGTGCACCCATGTCGAGCACCACCACGCCAATGACCAACGCCGCGAGATGGAAGACAGTCGATCGATGGGCCGCTTCTTCAGCCCAAAGCAGGAGATACGACGTGGCGAGCGCTGCGATGCCCACCGAGATGACCCATCGCGAGCCATGTTTGTCGGCCAGGCGTCCGGCCAGCGGCGCAACCAGCGCCCCTGCCGCTCCAACAACTCCAAAAGTACCAGCCACGCCAGCACCCAACCCATAGTGGCTGTTCAGCAGAAAAGCCAGCGTCGTCCAGAAGCAACTGAACGAAGCGAAGACCAACGCGCCAATGATAGAAGACTCGCGCAGCAGCGGCTGCGTGCGAAAGAGTGTCCACAGTGACTTCATCGCATCGCTGTAACGCAGCTTCTGTTTAGGCGGAAGTTCCGGCATCACTCTTTTAATCAACGGGACGAATGCCGCATTCATCACCGCTCCAATGACAAAGACCCAACGCCAGCCATGGATACCGCTAACCCACCCGGCAAATGTTCGGGCTAACAGGATGCCCAGCAGAAGCCCCGTCATCACCGTGCCAATAGCTCTGCCGCGCTGCTCGTGCGAGACAAGGTCTGGCGCGATGGGCAGCGCAACATGGGTTACCGCCGCAAACATGCCGATCAGTACACTGCCTGCGATCAGCAAATTCAGGTTCGGCGCGAGGGCAACAAGCAATAACGCGATCGACACGGCACCATACATCCGCATCATCAAACTGCGGCGCTCCAACACATCGCCAAGAGGAACAAAGGCAAGCAACCCTATTGCGTAGCCGATCTGAGTCGCGACGGCCACAAAGCCAGTGCGCCCCGCCGTCACACCGTAGGTGCGACCCATCTCCAGCAGCAACGGCTGGTTGTAGTACAGGGTGGACACCCCGACAGCACAGGCCAACCCCAGAAAAGGCAGTTGGGCGTGAGTTTCGGGTTGTGCAGAAATGGTCATACCAGAGTTTGCCTACTATAGTGTAGGGCCTCTTGAGCCTATTCGGGATAGGCGTATTCCAGAGAAAACTAGTGGCAAATCCTGCTGGCTAAAACTTGCCCAGCGTCAGCTTCGCGATCGTCGCGAGCTGCATGAAGGAGGTTCCCTCATAGATCTTTCCGATCTTCGCATCGCGATAGAGCTTCTCAACCGGATAGTCCTTCACAAAGCCCGATCCGCCGTAGACCTCAACGGCCAGGCTCGCGACTCGCTCGGCTACATGCGAGGCGAAGTACTTGCACATGGCCGCCTCTTTCAGGAAGTCCAGCTTCGCATCCTTCAGTCGAGCTGCGTTGTACACCAGCAGGCGAGCTGCTTCGATATCGGTCGCCATCTCAGCAAGTTGAAACTGCATCGCCTGGAATTCGACAAGAGTCTTGCCAAACTGCTTTCGTTCCTTTGCCCACTTCACCGCGTGTCCCCACGCCCCGGCGGCAAGCCCAAGCATCTGCGAACCAATGCCAATGCGGCCCTCATTCAATGTCTCGATGGCAATTTTGTATCCCTTACCTGGCTCGCCAAGCACTTGAGCGGAAGGAACGACGCAATCGTTGAAGATGAGCTCGCAGGTGCTTGAGGCCCGGATGCCGAGCTTGTCTTCCTTCTTGCCAAGAGTAAAACCAGGTGCTCCCTTTTCGACGACGAACGCCGTAATTCCTTTATAGCCTGCTGCCGGATCGAGTGTCGCGAAGACGATGAAGAGGCCAGCCTCCTTCGCGTTAGTGATCCAGAGCTTCTGTCCATTCAGCACATAGTCATCACCACGTTTTGTTGCGCGCGTCTGCAGCGCAAACGCATCAGAGCCAGAGGATGCTTCGCTGAGCGCATACGATCCGATGGTGTCGGTAGCAAGCCGTGTGAGATATTTTTTCTTCTGCGCCTCAGTCGCCCAGCGAACCAGCGCGTTGACGCAAAGCGTATTCTGCACATCGACCATCACACCAACAGAGGGGTCGACAGCCGATATCTCTTCGACCGCGAGGATCGCATTGAAAAAACTGCCACCCCCGCCACCGTACTCCTCCGGAATCTCAACTCCCATCAGGCCAAGTTCGAAGAGCTTTTTGATGAGGCCCGGGTCCATCTGCTGCGACTCGTCCATGCCGCGCACCAGCGGACCAATCTGCTCGACAGCGAAACGCCGCACTGTATCACGGAACATCTGTTCGTCATCACCCAACTGCGTCAACGCCACGGGACCTGCGTACTGCGACATCCACTCACCTCGAACAATAGTCACGAAAAGGTGAGTCTAGCACTTTGAAGGCACGGCTGAACAGGCGTTCAGTGCCGTGCCCACCGGACAATTTCGTTTGTTTACAGTGTTGGAATTAGAGACGGAGATCTCTATCCAGCAGCCTTTACCAACCGTCCACGCCGGCTGACAATCGACAGCTTCTCCGTGTTGAGAATCTTGCGCGCCTGTTCCTTCGCATGCTTCGCCCACGGGCCGACAGGATCGAGCCGCACATACGCAAGCCAGTGCCGCAACGCCCGGCGGCGCTGCCCCTGCCGCTCGTACGCCAGTGCGAGGTTGTAGTGCGCATCGGCATACTGCGGAACCAACGCAACAGCCTTCTGGTAAGCCGTTGTCGCCTCGGTCAGGCGCTGCATCTCGTCGAGCACGTTGCCAAGGTCGAAGAACGCAAGCGCATACTCGGAGTCTGCTACCGTCGCTCTCCTGTAGTGCTGCTCAGCCAACTCGTATCGGCGCAGGTTGTAGTGGATGGTTCCCAGATTGATCAGCGCGGGAGCGTGCTCAGGCTGTATCACGAGGATCGCCTGATAGATCTCTGTCGCCTGCGGAATCGTTGCAGGGTTTTCTTCCAGTTGCACTGCGCGCAAAAACATCTCCTGCACCTGGGCAGCCTGTCGTGCCAGCGCATCTCCTCCGTCGCCTACGACGCGAAGCTGACGCGCGGGAGATGTGTCGAAGTCGAAGGCAAGCTGCTGGGTCAGTGGGTCCATCAGCGCGCCGCCATGCCTGAAGCTCAACCGCGATCCTCGACGCACAAAACTCGCCTCCGACAACGGATTGCGCATTCCGGCTACACGCTGCATCGCATCGACAGAAGCCCGTATGCTTTTCGCAGAGATCCGCGCGTTGGCCTGCAGGTCGCGCAGCTTGCGCAACTGGCTTAGGGCCTCAAAGGAGTAGTGTTCGCTGGAGGTGATCAGTCCTGCTCGCTCCCACGCCAGCAGTTGGCGCGCATGCAAGTGCAGAATCCGGATTACATCTTGACGGCTATATCGGGTCACTGTGTATCTCGTATTGCACCGTCTGGGAGATTCGATACAGCAGACTCTTTCTGGAGTATGCCTTCGCAGAGCGTCCCAATCAAGACCATTTCCTGCTAACCCCGTCAAATACCAGTGGATAACGCGTACCAAACATGGTTCGCGTCATGCCCATATATCGCCAACAGTAAAGCCTTCGGGAAATGGATCGTCAGGATCAAGCACATAGGTAGAGAACCCCGTGATCCAGCCGCGCCCGCTGATGGTCGGGGTCACCGCAGAGTACGGCCCAACGCGTCCCTCAGCAACGAGCCTGCCGGTGAACTGCGTTCCGATCACGCTCTCATGCACGAAGTCCTGGTTCAACCCAAGCTGTCCCTTCGCATGCAACGCCGCCATCTTCGCACTGGTGCCAGTGCCGCAAGGAGAACGATCAAGCACACCGGTCCACGTCGCCGGAGCATCCCGGCGAAACTCACCCGAAGATACCGTAACGGCATTTCTGCGATGCGAACCTGGCTGCAAAGGAGGCCCCGACTCCATAATGACAAAGCCAATATCCGCTGCTGGATTAGCCGCGGGCAGGATGATATTGCAGCAAAGCGCCGGGTAACCTCTCGGCTCTCGCAACATCCGCCTCCTCAAGCCGTCGGCGTGGGTCTCAAGATAGACCTTCTTCTCAAACATGGTCCTGCCGGGCACATCAAAGACACCACCCGTAATCACGCGCCCAGGCTCTCCCGCGGCATGCACCTCAACCGCAGACACCATGTTCATCAACCGCATCAATTCACTCCGCTTTACAGCGTGGATCGTATCAATCGACTCGGCCAGACACGCAGGCGGAACCGGAACCATATGAAGTGGATAAGAAAAGGAATGGAGCCGATGAGCGGAGTTGAACCGCTGACCTACTGATTACGAATCAGTTGCTCTACCAACTGAGCTACATCGGCCTATCGCTCTATTCTAACGGCTTGGCGGCCATCCGCCAAATTCCAACCGCGAACCCTATTTACTGCATCGGCACAAACTTCCCGTCACAACTGAACGCAGGTTCTCCCGCCGCCGTGCCGCTCTGCGCGCCCTTTGCCAGAATCACCTTGATATCAGTCGCAGCACTGAAGTTCAGATTCGTACCCAGCGGACCGAGCGTGACGGTCGCAAAGTGCCCATGCACCTGCGTCGGCGTAATTCCATCGATGCGCACTCCATCGAGCGTTACCTCCGTACGATGGTCATCGTTCAATCCCGCAATCAACACATCGCCCGGCGTCGTGTCGATCACATTACGAATCGTGATCGCCTTATAGTCCGGAATCCGGTCGCCGGTGTACTTCGGATCTTCAAAGCCCTCGGTCGTCTGGTTCGTGTAGTACGGGCTGATCGCGATCGGGTTCTTCACGCCACGCATGCAGATGTTCTGGTACGTCAGGTCGTGTACCGGGCCACCGCGCGTCACATTGCTTTTGATGCGGATGCCGCTGGTCGTGTGATCTTCCGTCAATCCATCCACCAGCAGAAAACTCTGTCCCGTATACGTTTCACTGCCGATCGACATGCCATGGCCACTGTAAAAATGGTTGTCGATCACGCTCATGTGCGTCACGCCGGTCTTGATCGCGATATTGTCGTCGCCGTTATCGATCCAGCTATGCGCCACCGTCACATTAGTCGACGAGCCAGGATCGATCCCGTCGGTATTCCGCGCATCCATTCCCTTTGTCGTAGGGGTCAGCAGATGCACCCCCCACGCCGTAAAGCCATCGGTCTGATTCACGCTGACATGGAAGTTCGTCGAGTTGTGCAGTGTAATCCGGTACAGCACCAGGCCGTCGGCGTGGCTGGCAACGATCATCCGCGGCGTAAAGTAGCGTTCATTCTTCGGCTCGGCCTTGCGCGACATCTCCCACCAGCTATAGTCCTTGCCCAGAATCTTCGCGTAGCCGCGCCCATCGATCACCCCATCGCCCATAATGCCGACGCCCGTTGCGTCCACGATGCTGAGGAATGGCCGGCACCCCCCGCGAACTGGCGCCGGACGTTGTGGCGCAGGAAACACCGCTGGTGCTGCACCAGCAGCAATCGTGCCGCACAATCCAGTCGTCGCACCTTCTGTCTTTATCTCGTAGACCGCCGCATCCCGCGACCCGAACAACGTCACCCCTTCGTCAACCAGCAGAGTCACCCCGGTGCGCATCTCCAGTGGCCCCGAGAGAAACGCATTGTTGCCGCTCGACGGCTTCAACTCCACCGCCATCCCGGGCTCGCACTTGTCGAGCGCACCCTGGATGCGCGCCGTATCGAGTTTCCTCTCGTCCGACTCGGCTAGCTTGTCGCTCACTGCACGAAGCTGCGCCGGAAGCTGTACACACGAGGCTGGGATCTTCGGCTCGGTCACCTGACGCGTATCCTGCGCCATCGCTGACGCGGACAACAGCGCCACAGTAACGACAAACCCTCCAATTTCAATCGCTCGAACACCGATCCGCTTCCAAATCATTTGGTCCTACCTCCGCAAGCCACTGTGGCCAAACTAGCACACGTGGCCGACGCAGGTCACGGCATCACCACGGGTGAGGCCAGTCGCGATCATCTCTATCGCGATCCGCATCGTCGTCCAGAACTCCGGGACCTGCCAATATTGCCAGTAGCAAAATAGCAGTCATCACCTGGAGTGCCATCTGCAGATTGTGAAACATTGCGCGCCTCCTTCGTTAAACCTCGTACTCCCCAGCATCGGCAACAACGCACCCTGCTTCACAAATTCGAAGAGAATTTTTTTATGGGCGTCATCCGTTTCGGGAAGATCTTTGCGCTCCCCATAACCCAAAAGTTGTACCGGAAAAGCGAAGAGGCCACCCGGCAACAGGGTGGCCTCTTCTTTAGGGAGAATAGTTCCAACGGAGGCAAAGCCATCAGAACTTTCTGGCGAAATACTAAGTTTGGCGAAATACCGTGTCAAGGCCAAAACTCGACTCTTGTAAGTCTTTGGTGGATAGGTAGTTAAGGGGGTTACTGAAGCGTAAACATTGCCTCTGATATTCGCTATATCTTCGCTTTAAGCGGTCCGACCATATATCAAAGGGCTATCGTATCAGCCGCTTAGACCCCCCTCTGCACCGCCACCAGTGCAGAATTCAGGCTACCCCTGCTGCTTGGCACCCGATCCGTCCGACTGAATCCTTGCCGGACGACCGCTCAGGTCAATCCGCAGAAACTCCGGCTCCGTCGCCGCCGGCTTGCCCTGCATCACCCGCACTGCGGCCCGCGCTCCACCAAAAAACAGTGCCAATACAATCGCCGCCAATGCACCAAGTCCGCAAAACACCAGGATGCTGGTCAACAGGCTCACTGTCTTGCCAACCTCCGAGTGAAACTCCAGAGGCATCGGTCGATTCCAGGTAAGCTCATTTCGCAGGTGGATCCCTTCCACCAGCTCCTTCGCCTCCGACGCCTTCCACGCACCCGTCGTCATCAACACCAGAGGCCCTTCGCGTCGCAGCTTCACCGTCCCGGCCCCAGAACCCTGACGATTCATCTCCGTCTCAATCTGCCGCCCGTGATCGCCTGCAATCTGCGGCGTCGGATACAGCAGCAACGTCAGCGTGCCCTTCCCCTGGTACTTTGCTGTCACCACTTCAGCAGCTTTATCGAATCCGACAATCCCCGGCGGCACCGCTGCACCCATCGCCTGGTACCCTGCTGGTCCCAGGGCATACTGCACCGTATCGCGCTCCAGCCCCTTCGCCGGCAGATACGTCGGAAGCAGTGGAGCCAGTCCCTTCGTTCCTCCAACCTTTGGCAGTCCTACCTGCACTGCCTTCAACAGCGCCTCAGCCGACTCCGGATAAATCTTCAGATCGGACACCATCACCGAAACACCGCTCAGCGACACACGGCCCCCGTGGCTCTTGCGCAGATAGGTGTACGCCGAGTACGCACCCGTAGCATCATCAAACTGATACACCGTAACTGTCCCGCTCGGCACCGTCCCATGCGCAACAGGGCTCGCCGCGGCATCTCCGCGCTCGTATCGTTTTATCCCATCCTCAATCAAAACCGGCCCATCGGCCCCGCTCCACGAAGGCGCGCCGTTGCCTGCATCATGGTTCGGCCCCGTTCGCATCGCTTCGGGCAGTAGCGGCGCAGGCGGAATCGCCAACACCGTCTTCGCCTCCTGCGCATACAAAGAAGAACTCGAAGCCACCAGCATCAAGCCCAACAGCACACGCGACATCACTCGAATCCCGGAAGAAACTCCCATACGATGGTCAGACTACACCAGTGCGATAACGTAAGCCTAGCCTGCGCCAGCGTGGTCGAAACTACTTCGTGCTGGCCCGCTCTGCCGGAGGCCGCACTCCGCTCAACCCACCCGCATACTTCGCCACGCCTTTATACAGACTCTCCGCCACACGCTCGCGATACTCCGGCTCCTGCAGCTGCTTGGCATCCTTCTCATTGGTCACAAACGAGATCTCCGCCAGGATCGACGGCATATTCGCCCCAATCAACACGACAAACGGAGCCTTCTTCACACCGCGGTCCTTCAACCCGGCATTTCCCTTCTGCAACCCGCCGTAGAGGCTCGCCTCCACATCGCTCGCAAACTCCCGCGACTCATCGATCTTGTCCTTCAACGTGATCTTCTTCACCAGGTCGCTCAACTGATGGATCGACTGATCCGACACGGCGTTCTCTCGCGCAGCCGTCTCCAGCGCATCCGGCGACGACGTAAAGTTCAGATAATACGTCTCCACTCCACGCGCACTCGCATCCGGCGACGAGTTCGCATGGATCGAAAGAAACAGATCCGCCTGCGCCTTGTTCGCAATCGCGGTCCGCGTCTCCAGCGGAATAAACGTATCGTCCGACCGCGTATAAATAATCTCCGACCCCAATCGGTCATGCAGCAGCTGGCCCACCCGCAGCGCTACATCCAGCACGACATCCTTCTCTTCAATCCCATCCACCCCAATCGTTCCCGAGTCATGTCCACCATGCCCGGCATCGATCACGATCCGTCCAATCTTCAGCCCCAGCGCCCTCACCATCGACGTCTCGCCATCCGCCGTCGGCACCGCCGCCCGCGCCGGAACCGCATCGGGGTCCTTCACCGCCTTACCCTTCTTCGTCTTCTTCGTCACACTCCGCGCAGGCGCATTAGCAGCCGAACCCGTCGAGCCCGCATCTACACCTCCATTCACGCCTCCATTCACGCCTGCATCCGACACCACCGCCGAGATCGGCTGCGACGTCGGCTCACTCGTCGCCTCCACCCTCCCCGGCTGCGCACTCAACGCCGCCACATCAAACGAACTCCCCGACTTCACCGCAGTCGTATTCGGCACCGTAGGCGCAGCAGCCGCAGCCCGCTGCGTCGGCGCAACAACCGCCGCCGCACCCGGCTCTGCCTTGCTCCCGCCATGAATATCAATAATCAGCCGATACGGATTCGGCAACAGAAACGCCGAGTACTCCGTCACATCGTTCACATCCAGCACCACGCGCGTCATGTCGTTCGAGAACTGCGCAGCCCGAATCTTCTTCAAAAAACCATCATCCGTCACTGCAAAACTCTTGCCCACCAGCTCCTGCGCCAGCCGCGTCCCATGCAGATCAAAATAAATGCGATCCGGATTTGGCACCCGCGCCGCCTCATACGTCACATCATCGCCCAGGTCGATCGCCACCCGCGTGTAATCCGGCGTCGACCAGTGCCGAATCCCCGTCACCTGCGCCATCTGCCCATGCCGCTTCGCTGAAGTCTTCGCTACATGCAGCGCCACCGGCGCAGCGCCCTGCACCTCACCACCCTGCACCGCCGCAGTCGAAGCATCCAACTCCGCATCGACCGGCACCGAAGCACCACGCCTCTCCGCAGCAGCAGCATCACTATTTGTCTCAACCGGAGCGGTCTTCCCTCCTCGCGCAGCAGTAGCATCGCCCACTGTCGTCGGCATCGGCGCAAACGAGCTCGCCCCCGCACTCTCCGCAGCGTTAGCCCTGGCGTCTGGCCTTTGCTCTCTGCTGCCTGCCTTCAAAGAAGCAACACCTGCCTTCGCCTCCTCAGCCTGCGCACTCCGCGGATACTGCTTCATCAGCAGCACATACCGCTCCCGAGCCGCAGCCACATCGTGCAGATCGTTCTCATAGATCTGCGCCTGCGCCAGCAGCGCCCCTATCCGCAGCGAGCTCGTCGGATATTGCACCCGCAAAAACTCATACTGCCCCACCGCATCCTTCAGCGACTTCGCGTCATGCATCGCCCGGCCCTGCTCAGCCAGCAGATCCGCCACTGCATTCACGCTGTCCGGGGCATGCACATCCGCCGGAGCCCCATGGTAGACCGCACGAAACCCATCCATCGCCTTCGCATAGTCGGCCCGCGTCCGCGCCCCCACCGGAATCGCGTCCAGCGTCTCCAACCCCCGCTCCGCCTGCTCCCACGGCGTCAACTCCACCTTATGTTGCGTTGTCTTTGCCAGCCCCTGCACCGCACAGCCCAGCCCGATCGCGCAGCCCACTGCTGCTGCGCAACCCCAAAACCACCAGCGATTACGAATTGTTGTTCTCAGGCCCATGTCTTTTTCAAAAACCGACAGACTGCCTAAGTTTAAGAGACCCCACACCCCAACGCTCGCGAAAAGCTTACTCGGTACTTCCCCCGATACTCCCTCCCGGGAACTATCGCCAACTCTCTAACCCTATGTGCCGCATCAGTTTGAGCGACCCATCTCCACATGCGCCTCGTGCGGCCCATCTTTACCTGCAAGAAACGCCGCGTCACTCTCCGCCGCCACCTTCGCCATCAGATCCACGTACGTCACATGCGCCTGCCAGATGCCGAACCGTTCCAGCGCCAGACTCGCTTGCTCCGCCGTGATATCTCCGTGGCCAAAGTTTGTCTTGGCCAGGACCCCGAGAAACTGCGCCTCATCCTCAAGAATCTTGTCCTGCTGATCGAGAAAATCCTTCTGCGTGCCATACACGTCGGAGTAGCGCTGCGCCTCTGCATACGGCATAAACGACAACGCCCCCGTCGTCTGCGCTGTCTTCCACGCCGTGTCACGTAACCCGACGATGTTGAAATCTGCATTGATCTGAGCATCCTGCGCCGCCTTGTCCTTCGGATTCTCCTGGATCCGCGTCAGGGCCTCAATATTCTTCTTTATCGCAGCTGTCTGCTGATCCAGCTTCGACACCGTTTTCTTCAGCTCATCGGAGTTGTGCCGAATCTCCTCCCGCATCGTCTCGCGAGCCTCTTTCACCAGCTTGTGCTCCCGGTGCAGCTCCACACATCCTTCAATTCCCACCGCGATCAGCAATCCCACAGTGATAATCACCAGGTGCAGCAGAAAATCCTTCCAGCTATGTACCGGCTGATGCGGAGCATGCACGTCCAATGTCGCCTCCAGTCCGCAGATGCAGCCTGCCCATGTCACTCCAGGGCGCACAACCCCAACGCGGTTCAACAGATTTTAGCGCACCCAAAATGCTCCTCGCTGAAACGGATGACGATAGGCGCCGCCTCTTGTAGACTTTGCCCCATGGTAGACATCGATCTGATCGTCAAAGCCCTACGCGAGCAAGGCCACAGTGTCGGCAACGTCATCCCCGTTCCGGAAAACGCCGGCGAATACGAGTTCCAAATCGACGGCAACACCCTCACCCTCGAAGAAACCCGAGCGCTCCTCGAAGCCGACGAAGCAAAGTAGCCGCCTGCCCATCAAACTAGCGCCACCTTTGCCCCAATCGCCGACCCTCCGGGCACCGATACTCCGGGTGCCCCATCTTCGCCGCGCTTTTGCGGCTAAGGTGGGCATTCGCGCGAAGGCGCGAACCGCCTTCCTTAGCCCCGTCCTTGAAGCAAGCCGTAAGCCCCCTACAGCAGCCCACCCACCACGTCACTCACCGCCCCCAGCGCCGCATCGAGCGACCCCACATCACTCCCACCAGCCTCCGCCAGGTCAGGCCGTCCACCGCCCTTCCCTCCAACCTTAGCCGCAAGCAAACCAACCACCCTCCCAGCCTGCACTCGCGCAGTCAGGTCCTTCGTCACGCCAACAATCAGCGAAACCTTCCCATCCACCGCCGCTCCCAACACCACCACCCCCGACCCCAGCTTCCCACGCAGCGAATCCACCAGCTCCCTCATCTGCGCCTTCTCCAGCCCATCCACCCGCTGCGCCAGCACCTTAATCCCCTGCACCGAAACAGCCGAAGCACCAGCATCCGCCAGCGAAGCCGAAGCCGACTTCATCCTCACCGCATCCAGCTCTCGCCTTAGCTTCTTCATCTCCTCTTCCTGAGCAGCAATCCGCCCCCGCAGCGCATCCGCCGGCGTCAAGCTCCCCGAAGAAGACCCACCCCCCGAACCAACAAACGAGCCAACAAACGAACCCACCACCTTCGCCACATCAAAGTCCCGCCGGAACTCATGCAACGCGCCGGTCCCACTCACCGCCTCCACGCGCCTCACGCCCGAAGACACCGACCCCTCACCCACAATCTTGATCAACCCAATCTCACCCGTAGCCCCGGTATGAATCCCACCGCAAAGCTCCGTCGAAAAATCCCCAATCTTCACCACCCGCACCCGCTCGCCATACTTCTCACCAAACAGCGCCATCGCCCCCAGCTCATTCACCGCAACATCGATCGGCACATCCACCATCGTCTCGACCTTCGTATTGCCCATCACCTGCCGGTTCACAATGTCCTCAACCTCCTGCAGCTCCTCCTCCGCCACACCCGCAAAGTGCGAAAAATCGAACCGCAGCCGCGTCGCATCATTCAGCGACCCCGCCTGCTTCACATGCTTGCCCAACACCTCCCTCAGCGCCGCATGCAACAGATGCGTCCCCGTATGGTTCCGTATCGTCGCCGACCGCGTCGTCGCATCCACCACCGTATCCACCGTATCGCCGACAGCAATCGTCTGGTTCGCCCTCACCGATGCGCAAACACTCCCTGCACCGGCTTAGTCGCGCCACTCACCTCAGCCACAACCGAGTTGTGATCGCCCGAGTACAACCACCCCACATCCCCAACCTGCCCACCCGAGTCCGCATAAAAACTCGTAGCATCCAGCACAACCTCACCCAATCTCGCCAGCCTTTCAACTCAGGCACACCAATCCCATCCTTCACCAGCGCCAACACCCGAGCCCCATCCACCCGCAGCGCGGTATACCCTTCAAACTCCGTCTTCGGCAACTCCCGATAAACCGGCGCCGCCGACTTCTGCGACCCACCCTTCCACGAAGCCCGCGCCCGCGCCTGCTCCTCTTCTTTCGCCTTATCAAAGCCCTCGTGATCGAATTCGATTCTGGCATCACGCGCTGCATCCACCATAAAATCCAGCGGCATTCCAAACGTCTCATAAAAATGAAACGCCAACTTGCCTTCAAAACGAGGCTTAGCATGTTTTGCTGCATTCAAGAGAGCAGTCGCTTCTATCGGCTTCAAATTGTCATACTTATCAATGCATCAAAATGAGTCGGGCTGCTCATATCATCTTGTGCGGCCAAATAATTAATTGCGGGGTTGAATCGTTTTCGGTCGAAAAAATTGTTCCGATTTTCGAATTCTTCTTCGAGCGCTTTCGCCTTAGCCGCAAAGATAGCGCTTTTCACGTCTGGAAACTTTTGGCCTAGTGTTCGTGCAAACTGCAACTCCTCTGCCAGTACCACCTTACTCACCCGCTCCGCAGTCTCCTTCAACTCCGGATAAGCCACCTGCATCTCATCCCGAACCGCAAAGACCATCTCATGCATAAACGGCTTCTCCTGCCCAAGCAGCCATCCATGCCGAATCCCGCGCCGCAGGATCTTCCGCAGCACATACCCACGCCCATCATTCGCAGGATTCACCCCATCCGAGATCAAAAACGTAGCCGCCCTCGCATGGTCCGCAATAATCCGCAGACTTGCCCGCGACCGCTCATCCACATCGGGCTCCGGCTCCACCTTATGCCCGGTCAACTCCTCCGCCCGCTTAATCAGCGGAGTAAACAGATCCGTCTCAAAGTTCGACAGCACTCCCTGCAGCACCGCCGAAACCCGCTCCAACCCCATCCCCGTATCGATCGAAGGCTTCGGCAGCGGCGTCAGCGTTCCATCGCTGCTCCGATCAAACTGCATGAACACCAAATTCCAAATCTCGACATACCGCTGCTCATCCAGCGGAAACGGCTTATCCACCCCAGACTCCTCCGCAGCCTCAATCCCCAGGTCATAGAAGATCTCCGAGCAAGGCCCACAAGGCCCCGTATCCCCCATCTGCCAGAAGTTATCCTTCGCCGACATCCCGAAGATCCTCTCCTTCGGCACGCCCGTCTCAATCCAGAACTGCTCCGCCTCATCATCCCGCGGAACCTTCGCATCCCCCTCAAAAATCGTCACATACAACTTGCTCTTATCGATCCCAAAGCAATGATCCCCATTCGAAGTCAGCAGCTCCCACGCATAAGCAATCGCATCTTTCTTGAAGTAGTCCCCAAACGAAAAATTCCCCAGCATCTCAAAGAACGTATGGTGCCGCCGCGTAAACCCGACGTTCTCGAGATCGTTATGCTTGCCGCCCGCCCGCACACACTTCTGCGAACTCACCGCCCGCGTATAGTCCCGCTTCTCGTTCCCGAGAAACACATCCTTAAACTGATTCATCCCCGCATTGGTAAACAGCAGCGTAGGATCGTTCGCCGGCACCAGCGAAGAAGAGTGCACCCGCCGGTGCCCTTGTCCGGTAGCAGGGGACACCTTGCCCTCAAAAAACCGCAAAAAATCTTCCCGAATCTGGCTTCCCGAACGATAGATCATAAGACTAGAGTTTATCAGCGACATATAACGACCATGGAGAGCAGCGCTTATGAGAATCGCCGTAGCTTTCTTCCTGTTGTCCATGCGCATGCTTGCGCCACGAAGACACTATGCAGGCGGTCTCCTAAATCGGTCAACTGATAACGCGTGCCACCGACATATCCTACCATTAGCAAAAGCGGCGCAGGCGTCGAAGGAAACGAGTGATTCTAATGGTCACCTTCGATACCTCGGGTGAGGCTTCACACGTTAGCCTCGTAAGCGGCCCGACAATGCTCGTCTCATCGGCAATTGATTACGTAAAAAGCTGGCGAGCGAATCAATCACAGCGGTCCGCGAAGCATGCCCAATAAGTGATCCGTTATCGAAATCGTAACAAGAAGATGACCATGATCCTCGAATGCTCACTCAAACCAGACCCGCAGCATAGATAGTCCGATTAGAGCGCCGCCACCACGATCCTTGCCTCTGCCACCCTCCAGCCCATCCCTCCATGCTCCCATAGAATCAGCGGAAACGCATCTGCCCGCTATTTTGACTCAGCCAACATCCTCTACCTCAACTCCCAAGGCCCGTAAGCTATCCGCATTCACCACAATCCCAACACCTTCTCCGCATTCCCACCCACGAGCTTCTCCAAATCCTCCACCGACATCATCCCCGCAACCTCCTCCAGAAACTCCCGCCCCTTCGTATTCGCACTAAACGGATAGTCCACCGAAAACATCATCCTCTCAATCCCCACCACATCCAGAGCACACTGCAGCGGCGGCAGCGTGAAGTACCCACTCGTCGTCAGATGAATATTCGTCTTGAAGTACTCCGCCACCGTCTGCTTCAACTTCGCCGGCCCCGAAAGCATCCCGCTCGACCGCACCATCGCAAACGGCAATCCCTCGCCCATGTGCCCAATAATCAACTGCAACCCCGGCACCTTATCGAACAGCCCCGACACAATCAGCCGCAGCGTATGCAGCGCCGTCTCCGCATGCCATCCCCACCCGGCAATCGAAAGCATCCGTCCCATCTCTCCCGGCAACCCCGAAAAGTAAGCCTCTCGCACCGGCGCCGGAGGAGGCGCAGGATGCAGATAAACCGGCACACCAAGCGCAGCCGCCGCCTCGAAGAACGACAGAAAGCGAGCATCGTCAAAGAATCGCCCCTCCACCGTCCCATTCACCATCACACCGCAAAACCCCAGCTTATTAGACGCAGCGCTCCAACTCCCTCGTCGCCGCGCCAACATCCTTCAACGCCAAAGTAGCAAACCCAGCCAGCCGATCCGGATGCGCAGCCACCGCAGCCGCCAGCTCATCATTCACATCCCGCGCCACCGCGCTCCCATCCGCCGCACTCAACCCTTCAAACCCAAACGCAACCAGCGACAGCACCTGCAGATCGATGCCAGCCTCATCCATCGCCGCAATCCGCCCCGCGCCCAGGTCCAACAACTTCGCCTGCATCTCAGGAAACTGCATCCCCATCTTCGTGGAGTACTCCGCCGTGGCCCGCACATACGTCTGAGTCAAAAAATGTTCTTCCAGCGTGATCGTCTTAATCATCTTCATCTCAACTTAGACGTCGCCCACCGAACAGAGTTTCCCCAACTCATCCCGCCACCAACCCCGGCACCCACGTCTGCCCCTCCATCCGAAACACCTCATCCTCCGTCCGTCGCAACCGCGCAAACTCCCCCCGATGCTCCACCATCACCATCGCCGTCACCAGCGCATCAAACGCATCCTCACTCCCCCGAGCCTTCGCCATCACCCCACGCGACAACCCCGCATACAAAAAATTCTCCCTCCGCTTCTTCGCCAGATAAGCCGTCCGCGCCACCTCCGAACTCTTATTCACCGCCCCCGTCATCAGCCGCGTATAAATCTCCACCACCATCGGCCGCTTCAACGACGGCGCATCGAACGGCCAAATCCGAAACCCCGCCGCCCGCAACACCAGCAACCCAGGCATCCCCCGCAGCGAAGCCGTCCCCACCGCCCCAGCCCCGCCAATCTGAAACACACTCTTCGGCGCAATCCCCGCAATCCGCGCGATCTGCAGCGGATCGGTCATCTCCGCCCGCACCTTCAACGCCGTCTCCGCCCTCCGCAGCATCCTGTGCGCGTGCTCTCCGCAAAACTCCTCCGGCTTCTTCCCATGCCGCCGCGACCCCGCCCGTCCCCAGAACCGCCCATCCTCACAATCCTCGTGCAACCACCTCTCCCCCTGCCCCTCCGCCACCACTCGCCAAAACTCCGGAGCCGACCCAATCCCCAACTCCTGCAGAAACCACTCCGGATAGCTAAACGAAAAATCAAACCCCACCACCATCCGCGGAGTCTCCCTCGCCAACGCCACCAGCCACTCCATCAATTCCACCCGCGTCCGCCCCGACTCCAAAATCACCGAGCCGGCCTTCTCAGATAAAGCAGAAGAAGACGAAGAAGAACCTGAAGAAAAAGAACCAGCCGTCCAAACCCCAGCCCAAATCTTCTTCCTCTGCCCCGGCCCTTTATCGCCCGACCAGTCCACCGCCACCACCCGCTGCAACCCTGAATCCGCCATACCCTTATCATCCACCACGGAACTTTTCGCCCGCCCTAGCCGTTAATCTACTCACGAAAGGAATCTGATGCTCAACTTCCTGCTCTTCTGTCTCCTCGCCTTTTTTTGCTGGCCTCTTGCCCTCGCCGCGCTCATTCTCTATCCACTCATCTGGCTCATCCTTCTTCCCTTTCGCCTGGTCGGCCTCGTCGTCGGCAGCACATTCGAGCTCATCGCCGCGCTCTTCTCCCTCCCCGGCCGCATGCTCCGAGCCATCTAGCGTTCGTAGTAGAAAATAGAACCCATGACCGGAACCCGCATCGACAAATGGCTCTGGGCCGCTCGCTTCTTCAAAACCCGCGAGCAGGCCGGCAAAGCCTGCGACATGAACCGCATCACCTCCAACAATCTCGCAGCCAAGCCATCCCGCGAGGTTCGCATCGGCGACATGCTCCACATCCGCAACGAAGGCGGCGAATTTGAAATCGAAGTCCTCGCCCTCAGCCAGCAGCGCGGCTCCGCCGCCATCGCACAAACCCTCTACCGCGAGACCGAAGCGAGCAAAGAGGCTCGCCGCAAAGCCGCAGAAGAACGCAAGCTCTTAGGCCCCGTCGCCTACACCACACCATCCAAGCGCCCCACTAAACGCGACCGCCGCCTCATCCACAGCTTCCGCGGCGACTACTAAGCCAAGCATCGCGAGGCCCAAAGCAATCGAACCAGCAAGACAAGGTACACAAGTCACGAAGTGACCGCCCTGCGGCGCAGGAGGCCCGTCCGGCAGGACACACTCACTCTTCCTCACGATCATTCTGCCCCGCATAGCTATCCGAATCCCCCGCCCGCTCCTCACTCTCACCCTCCAACCCATCCGCCACCTCCTCCGGCAGCTTCCACTCCCGCAGCACCTTATAAATAGCCCTCGAAGAAAACCCCGCCCGCAGCAGGCGATTCATCGCCCGCACCGTCTCCTTCTGCGCATTCGCCCCACTCGGCTGCTTCATTCTCTTCCGCGCAATATACTGCCTCGCCAGCACAACCTCGTCGACATCCTCATACGCGGTCTCGAGCGTCGAAGCCACCAACTCCTTCCCCACGCCCTTCTGCATCAGGTCCTGCTGCACGCGCCGCCTGCCAAACTTCTCATGCTCTTTCCGCACCCGCGTGTAGTCCTCGGCAAACCGCGTATCACTTAAATAGTTCAACTCCTTCAACCGCACCACCACGGCATCCATCGCCTGTGCACCGGCCTCACCCTCCTCTGCACGCAGCTTCATCAACCGCCGCAGATCGCGCTCGGTCCGCATCCTTCGCGCCAGCGCACCCACCGCATACTCAAACAACCCAGCCTCACCCACCGGCTCCCGCTTCTTCGGCCTTGCAAACGCCACGTAATCTTCCTTCCACTATCCAGCAGTTCCATCTTTTATTAAATTGTCATCCTTCGCAAAGTGCGAGGACCTGCTTTTCACCGTCTCCGTTAAGGCACCACATTCAACGTAATCTCATTGGACTCCACCACCGTCTGGCTCTCCTGGTCCCTACGCGACACCACCACCGTGTACTGTCCCGGCCGCGCAAGATTCACCAGCCGCGCAAGATGTGCCGTCTGCACCGCACTCTGTCCCGGCTGCACATACTCCACCGTGCGGCCCTCCGACTGCGGATGAACCCTCGCCTCGCGGCCATACGCCGTCTCCTCCACCACCCGTCCCGCTGCATTCCGCACTTGAATCGCGTACGAAAACTCCGGATTATTCGTCCCCGGTCGATGAGAAAACAAGATCTGATGATCCGCCGCATTCTTCAGCGTAATGACGATCGTCGCATCCGACCCAACCGTCACCTCATCGGTCGGCGCACTGATCGAAATCACAAAGGCAGCGCGACTGTCTCCAGCCTGCAGTGGCGTCGCCGCCGGTTGACGCACAATCGGCGCAGCATGCGACACAGGCATCTCCGGAGTCTTCTCCACCACCGTCGCCGGAGCCAGTTGTTGCGTCTCCGTCATCTCCTCAGGCCGCGACTGGCCGGTCCGCGTATCCGCCGCCCCCGCTCGCGCCACCGCCGCAGGCGCCACCGTACCCTCCGCTCCGCTCTCCGCATACAGGTTCGTCTTCGTCCAGCGGTCACACCAGTCCCCCACCGTCTCGTACCAAAGCTTCGAGTTCTGCGGCTTCAATATCCAGTGCCCTTCATCGGGAAAATAAAGCATCTTGCTCGGCACATTCAGCCGCTGCAACGCCGTAAACAGTTGCATCCCCTCCGACACATCCAGCCGATAGTCTCTCTGCGAATGAATCACCAGCGTCGGCGTCTTCGCACTCTTAATCGACAGCATCGGCGACCACTTGCGGAACGGATCCTGCGCCACCGGTTTATCGAAGTAGTTCCACGGCAACGCTGGCTCTGTTCCTGGCCCCTGCCTCGCAGGATGACCCTTCGTAACAGCCGTCACCGCCGGCTCACGAAACTCCCACTCGTTAAACCACAGCTCCTCCGTCGTCCCATACGCACTCTGCGGATTGAACATCCCATCATGCGTCACGATGCAGGCAAACCGGTTCGTATGCGTCAGTATCCAGTCCGCCATAAACCCGCCATAGCTCGCACCCAGCGCACACTCCCGCGTCTTATCGATATACGGATACTGCTTCTCCGCATAGTCCATCCCCTTCATCAGATCGACGTAAGCCTTCCCGCCCCAATCCCCATTCACGCCATCGACAAACGCCTGCCCATACCCCGTCGACCCGCGCGGATTCACCATCACCACCACATACCCACTCGCCGCCATCAACTCCGGATTCCATCGATAGCTCCACGCATCCCCCCACGCACCCTGCGGCCCGCCGTGAATCAAAAACTTCACCGGATATTTCTTCGTCTCATCAAAGTTCGGCGGCGTAATCATGAAACCCTCCACAGGAGTTCCATTCGCTCCGGCAAATCGAAACGTCTTTTGCGCTGGAAGATCCAGCGTGCTCAGCAATGCATCGTTCAGATGCGTAATCTGCCGCCTCGGGCTCCGTCCCCCCAGGTCCAGCGCCTGCAGCACAGAAAACTTCGCAGCATCGTCACGCTGTATGGACTCCTCAGGCGAAAGCCCAGGGGACAACTCCGCTTCCGTTAAACCCGGCGTCAATGCATTGATCTCGGCCGGTCGATCGACACTCATCCGGGTCGCAACCAGAGTACTTCCGTCCGCGCTGATCTCAATATCGGAGAACTCCCCATCCGCAGTCACCGTTCGAAAGGGAGATTCAGGTTCGCCAAGAAACTGAAAGCGCAACACCACGGTACGGCCCGCATCGCCGCTCGCAAGATAGACCGCCTTCGAATCAGGGCTCCAAACAAACTCATCCACCCATCGGTCAAACTTCGGCAGCAACTCGCTCGTCGTCTTGTCCGTTCGATCCAACAACATCAACCAAAATCGATCCGACTCATATCCCGCCCGTGCCTGCGACCGAAACGCCAGATATCTCCCATCCGGCGAGTAAGCCGGCCCATCATCGCTCCCCATGCTGGTCGAAATCCTCAAAGGCTTCGCCCCCGGATCATCCAGCCGCAACGTAAACACATCGTTATTCGTACTCGCCGCCGGAACAAGATCAACATTGGTTACATAAGCAATCTCATTCGAGTCCGGCGCCCACGCATATCCCATCGGACCACCGAGCGAAAACGTCGGAGCCTCGGCGTCTCCAATATCCTGTCGCGGCGTCAGATCCCTGACCGCATTTCCATCCCCCGCCAACACCACCAGCACATGGCTCCGCTTCGGCCCCACATAGTGGTCCCAGTGACGGTACAGCAGATGGTCCCAGATCTGCGCCTTCACCGGATTCGCCGCGGCATCAGCGTCCTTCCGCCTGTCGCAGTTATCCTCCTCCACCCACGAAGACCCCTCGCTGCACTCCGGATACACCCGCGACGTAAACAGAATCCGCTGCGAGTCAGGCGACCACACCGCCCCATCCGCCTCTGTACTTACATTCGTCAACCGCTGCGGCGTCCCCAGCGTCCCCGCTGTGTCATTCCAGTTAGACAGAAAGATCTGCGACAACCCATTCTTGCTATCGGTCGCCGTAAACAACACATGCCGCCCATCCGGCGAAAATCTCCCCCCCGACTCACCCTCCTTCCAGAAAGTCACCTGCCGCTCCTTAGCACCTGCACCATCCGTCTGCGAGTCCCCAAGCGGCACCACCCAAAGATGGTTCACCTTCGAGTTCTTCTCAAGATCAACATCCATCACCGAGAACATCACCCACTTGCCCGACGGCGAGATCTGCGGATCGCTCACCCGCTTCATCCGCTGCAGGTCAGCAAACGTCATCGGCCGCTTACCCGAAGCATCCGCCACCCCCTGGGCCCAGACGCCAACCCAGGCCCCCGCCAAACTCACCGCCAGCACACCTGTCGAAAGCAATCGATTCATCATCGCGACAGTCTACCCCCGCAGCTTGCAATCCTTACCCCAGGGAAGGCCAGAAGGAAGCTTCAGCTTCACCCCCTGAAAATATATTTCAAAAAGCTGGCATCTTTTTCGACCAGAAAAATCACCACACAAAAACCATGCATTTCACCACGATTTACCATCAATTCACCACGTTTTGCACTCCAAAAACCACAACCAAAATCGCCTATCCTCAAACACTTACACTCTCGCACCCCCCTCCACTCCAGCCTTCGATTTTTTATTAGCAAAACCCGGCTGGGAGCACACGACACCAAACCTCCCAAATCGCGTCTATCCTCTTAGTACGTGCCCGGCAACACAGCAAGCCCGGCCAGCCCCACCTGGAGTTCTCATCCATGAAGCGCCTCTCTCCAATCCGCTCCGTTTTCACAAGCCTCCTCGCACTCCTCCTCGTAGCCTGCGCCGCTACTGCAAATCCAGCCGCAGCCCAGGAGCCAGGCGGCTTCGGCGCCCTCGATCCAACTCCCCCCACCAACATGACGCCGCAGCAAATCATTGAAAAATTTGCAGCCCGCGAGTCAGTCTTCGCCCAGGCCCGCGAAAACTATACCTTCCGCCAGACCGTCAAGGTCGATACTCTGGCCGAAGACACCACCCGCGTCGACGGCGAGTATCAGCAGGTCACTGACATCACCTTCAACAACGACGGAAAACGCGAAGAGCATGTCGTCTTCGCCCCTCAGAACACCTTGGAGCGCGTCTTGATGACCCCCGCGGACTTCGACGAGATCGAGCACCGCCTGCCCTTCATCCTCACCACCGAAGACCTGCCCAAGTACGACATCACCTACCTCGGTCGACAGCACGTCGATGAGCTAGATACCTATGTCTTCAGCGCAGGACCCAAGGTCCTAGAAAAAGGCAAGCGATACTTCCAGGGCAAGGTCTGGGTCGACCAGCAGGACCTCCAGATCGTCCTCGTCAACGGCATCACCGTCCCTCAGGACAAGCGCAAAGGTCATGAAGACCTATCGCCTCCCTTCACCACCTACTACGAGCAGGTGGACGGCAAATACTGGTTCCCCACCTACACCAAAGCCGAAGGAAACCTTCACTTTGCTGCCCAGGATGGCGCACTTTCGCAGGACGTTCACATGCGCAACGTAGTCAAGTACAGCGACTACAAACAGTTCCACGCGACATCACGCATCATCTACAACGGGCAGGACATTACCAACAACAAAACGCCGGACGATCCGAACAAAGACACCACCAAACCGCCGCCGGCTAAGCCACAATGACACGCATACAACTTCGCTAGCTAGTCTCGCAATGCGAGTCTGGATCCGCGTGCTGCTGGGTCATCCACCGGTCCATCAGGGTACCCGCGCATCGGGCCCCACACAGATGCTTCACACCCGCCGACCGCGCATGGAACGCCTTCCACCGCGTCAACTTGATGAGCGGCTGATCTTCTTCCGGCTTCTCACCCTGGAAGCAGTCGACCCACGCCAACCACCAGTCCCCATCCACTCCTTTTTTGTCTCCACAAACGTCGCACTGGTAACTCTCTACGTAAGACATTCCTTTTCTCCTCCGACCGAACCTATCACAAAACACAGAGACCCGCAGTCACTCTAGGAACAATCCAAAATCCGTCACTTCGTAGAGATCGGCGCGGCGCCCGGCCCCACTCCATCCTTAAACGGATCGCCCCAGATGTAGTGTGCAAACCAGTCGAGATTCTCCTCCATCACCGCACGCTGTTGCTTCGGCTTGTCGATCGGGTGTCCAAACCCGTGATACAGCACCATCTTCACCGGAACACCCTTATCCTCCAGCGCCTGCCGCAACTCATAGCTATCCGGCACCGGCACCCGCCTATCGCGATCACCCTGCTGAATCAGCGTCGGAGTCTTTGCCTTCGCAACGTACGCAATCGGCGACGTCTTCTTATAAATCTCAGGATCATCCCACGGCGTAGCCTTCAGATACTGCCGCGTGAACGGAGTAATGTCCGTGTTCACGTAATACGTCATCCAGTCCGAGATCCCCGCGCCAACCGATACCGCTTTAAAGCGGTCGCTCGAAGTTGTAATGAAGGCGGAGATATACCCTCCCTCGCTCCATCCCATCGAACCAACACGGTCTTTATCAACAAAACCCTGCGCTATTAGATAGTCAACGCCCGAGATCACGTCCGCATAATCACCCACGCCCAGATTTCTCACATTCAGTGCGCGAAACGCTGCTCCATACCCAGCCGATCCGCGATAGTTCGGCCGCAGTACCAGCGCACCCTTCTGCACAAACAGCTCCACGGGATAGTACCGGTCAGGATTAGCGATGGGTTGGTCGACGCCTGTCGGTCCGCCATGGATCACCACCAACAACGGATATTTTTTCTTCGGGTCAAAGTTCGCCGGCTTCTCCAGAATGCCTTCAACCGTCGTACCATCGCCCGACTTCCAACTCACCACCTCACGCCGAGCCAGCGTATACCCCTTCATCGCATCATCCAGATGCGTCACACGAACCGGCGCACCACTTGAAGTCGAAGCGATATAAATCTCTCCACCCGCATTCGGCAAAGCCGCCCGGTAGGCCACCTCCGCAAAGTCCTTCGAAAAAGAAAACCCACTCGCCACCACATCATCCGGATGCGTCACCTGTTCCATCGCACCCGTAGCCACATTCAACCGGTAAAGATGCGCCGCCGTCTTCTTCAACGCAGCAAAATAAATCCCCTTATCGCTCCAATCCAGCAGCCGCGCATCCTCATCGAAGCTGCCGCTCACCACCTTCGGTGTGCCGCCCGTCACCGGCACAACAGCAATCTTCTGGTTCGCATAGAAAAAATACTGCGCTCCATCTGCCGTCACAAAAGCCACCTGTGTCCCATCCGGCGAAAAGTGCGGGTCGCTATTCGGCCCCGGCGTAGTCACCAGCTTCGTCACCTTCTTATCCGCAACCGAGACCACATACACCGTCGCCGTCCCGCCATTCTTCAACTCGCCATCCTTCGATGCCCCAAACGCAATCTTCGATCCATCCGGCGACCACGAAAATCCCTGCACGCTGAACGAGTCACCTTCCGTTAGCCGCTTCGCCTCCGGCACGCCAAAAGGCGGAGTCGCAGCACCTTTCTCCTTGTTACCCGAACTGCCAGCCGAAGCCGCCGCTGGAGCAGCCGTCACATCCACCGTCCAAAGATGAGTCATCCGCTCATCTCCATCGATCACCGAGTACTCCCCATACCTCTCCACCCGGTCCTTCTCCGCCTTCGACTGCGGATCCGTTGTCGTAAACGCAATCGTCTTCGAGTCAGGCCCCCACTCAAACCCATCCACCCCATCCTCAAGCTTCGTCACCTGCCGCGCCTCGCCGCCCATCGGGTCGATCACATAAATCTGCCGCGAATCCGCCTTTGTCTCCACAACCTGTCCAGGCCTGTTCGAACCAAACGCAATCCATCGCCCATCGGGCGACCATTGCGCCCCCGAACTCGACTTCATCTGCGCCGTCAGAATATGCGCATGACCCTCCCGATCCGCAATCCATAGGTCGCGCTCAAACGCATTGTCCTTCCAGTTCGTCCGCGAAACCTCGTACACCACCCACTTCCCATCCGGAGACAACGCCGCGCCCGATGCAGTCTGCGACTCCAACGCCTGATCAATGCTGGGGACGCTGGAAGTTGTTGTTTGCGCAGAGGCAGTTCTCGGAACCATAGAAAGCAGCGCAAGACTGCACAGACAAGAAAAGCTGATCGCAGAAATTTTTAATTGAAGTGAGAGACGAAAAGAAGTCATACGCGACAGTTTCGCACACTGTCGCACGACTGCTCCCAATTTTCCACTTAGATTAAGCCGCTGGCTCTGCCTCAAAGTAGAGATACTTCCGCCAGGCAGCGTCCGCACTGCCGATCATCCGCATAATATGCCGCGACGTATGCAATGAGAACGGCCGCGGCTCCCGTTGCAACTTCATATCTGTCAGCTCATGCAGCAACTGGTTGCCCTTCCGCCGATTGCAGTTGTGGCAACACGCAACCAGATTCTCCCAGGTCGACAACCCGCCACGCGAACGCGGAATGACATGGTCGAGCGTCAGCTCACCTGCGGTCAGCACCACACTGCAGTACTGGCAGGAGTTTCTATCTCGCAGCAAAATATTCTTTCGGCTCAGTGCCCGCGTCTGGTGCGGAATTCTGCGATACTCCAGCAGCCGGATTACGCTTGGCATCGCAATCCGCATCCGTGCAGCATGCAACACCGCTCCCTGCTCCTCCTCAGTCCGCGCCACACCCTTCAGCACCAGCACCAGCGCGCGCCGCGCACCGCAGATATTGATCGGCTCATACGATGCATTCAGCACCAGCACCGGAGTCTGCATCGCCGGTTGCCGAAACACCCCGACCCGAACATCGACCTCTGCAACGACCGTCCCTGGCTGTGCCCCACCGCATGTCCTGCGTGACGCTTTCCACTTAGCCCTTGCTTCCGCATCTTCCCCGATTGCATCTCGAAAACCCTCCGGTTCCAGATACTGTTAGCACTACTCGCGCCTAGCCTCGCTTCAACCCGTCACTATCCCGCATCCCAAACTGCTGTATTCGACGAGGCATCCCACGACGCAACCATCTCCGGCTGCGCCCGCGACGCCGTCGCAACCCAAACCTTGCTCGCGCCCGCCTGCCGCAGAACTCGCGAACAAGCCCGCGCCGTCGCACCCGTCGTATAAATGTCGTCCACCAGCAGAACCTCGCGCCCAACCAGCATCGAACCGTCCGCAACAGCGAACGCACCCTGCAGATTCCGTCGCCGCCCCTTCGGAGTCAGTTCAAACTGGCTCCGCGTATCCTTTACCCGGCGAATGATGCTATGCGTCGCCTGTAGCTTCCACTCCGGCCGAGTCTTCTTCAGCTCCGCCAGAGCAGCATCGGCCATCAGCACCGCCTGGTTATACCCACGCTCGCGCTCCTTCGACGGAAACAGCGGTACCGCAACCACCAGCAGATCCCTGCCCGCTTCACCCTCCAGCATCTCGATCGCATGAGCCAGCGTCCTGCCCAACGGCTTCGCCACTGTTCGCATTCGCTCATACTTCAGCAGATGCACCATCTCACGCAACTCATCTTCATAGACCGCATACGCCACGGCCCGCTCAAACTCCGGCGGCGCCATCCGGCACGGCGAGCACAACAGCCCCTCCACCGGAAACTGCCCAGCAAACCGAACGCCTTCCATGTCAAGCGCCTCGCCGCAGCGTCCACACAGCGTCATTGACTGCTTTCGCACGCTATCAATACAGCGATCGCAAACAGGAGAGAGATCAGCTCGCAGCAGCGGCCCACCACAAGCCCTGCAATCCGACGGAAAAAATGTCGTGACTAGATCATCCAGCGTAGCCCGAACCACCCGTCCCGGCCCTCGCAACAAGCGAGACATCGCGTGTCCCTCCACCACCCCACCAGGCGGTGCACCGGGCGGACCCCCGGCAGCAAACCCGAGCGCATTGTCATTCAAGCATTCGCTGAAGACTCACCTCACTCGCCGGCGCTCCAGGTCCCTCGGACCGCGCCATGCCCGTAGTATATGCCTTCCAGGCCACTGGACCGTCAATAATTCTGCACCATCGCTGATGCGTCTCGTGCTACACCTGAATCATGCTGCGAGTCGTCACTTGGTGCGCGAAGTGCCTGTTTCTCTACTTCCTTGTCGCCATTGCGGCCTTCGCTACTCGTGGGTCTTTACCACTCCTGTTTGGCAGCTCGCGAACAAGATGCACTGGACTCATCTGACCCCTTTCGCCTTCGTCGTCAGCTACTTCCTGCCCATCTTTGCCGTTGCCGGATTCCTCTTCGGACTGGTTCCCTTCGGCAAACTCGGCAACGCCCTGCGCGAGCTCTTCCCCTCCGCTTCCGTCCAAAGCTCGCCCCCGAACCGGATGCTCGTGCCTCCTATCCTCTGGGCGTGGCTGCCGGTCACGGTTGCCTTCCTTATTCGATTTGCGACGTGGCAATCTAAAAACTCGAGCGTCTTCGACGAACACCGCTCACCTAGGACGTATCGAACGCTTCTTTGGTCCGCTGCACGCCCAGACACCCGGCCTGCTCGACAACAGGTGGATCACCGACCGCTTCCTCTACACCGGCCCCATGCTCTTTCTCATAGCCTGCGCCATCGCCGCTCTGCTGCGATACCGGCTCACGGGCTCGCACAAAATTCAACGAGACATGGAACCAGGTGACGAATCGGTGTGATGCTTCGCAATCAAAATTGCATCAACGCGCACCATCACATGCGATAAGCAGGTTTCCAACACCATCGGCATAGGATCACTTCTTCAAGAGAGATTGACCTTTGTTGATAGCATGACAATTTTTTCGACTCAATCAATCCAAGTAACGATTCCACCCTTTCCTCCTAAATCCAATCCACTCTCCGACACGTGCTTGAGATGAAGGTGCGGTCAACAAGCTGCACTGAGGAGAGGTATATCGTGGAAAAAAAACTGAATGATCTTGTAGACAAGGCCCTATCCCGCCGAACGTTTATGGCTGGAGCCGGCACCGCAGCAGTAGCTACGTTGATCGCTGGTTGCGGGGGAAGCAGCACTCCACCCGTAACCACACCCCCTGTCACGCCAACTGTCACCGACGCCGACATTCTCACCTTCGCTCTCAACCTCGAATATCTGGAGGCGGAGTTCTATCTTTATGCCACCACCGGCAGCGGCCTCTCTTCTACAGATGCAGGCTCTGGCGCAGGAACGACAACTCTGCCTGCCAACTTTGCCAAGGTCACCTTCGCCGATTCCTATATTCAGCAATATGCCAACGAAACCGCACAGGATGAGCTCAATCACGTTCGCTTTCTGCGTTCTGCTCTCACGGCCGCAGGCGCTACCGTGCAGCCACGTCCCCCTATCGATCTCAGCTTCTTCGCTGGTCTTGCTACCGCCGCCGGTATCACCGGGACGTTCAACCCGTTCACAGACGAGTACTCCTTCCTCGTCGGAGCGTTCGTCTTTGAAGATGTTGGTGTCACCGCTTACTCGGGTGCTGCCCCATTAATCACCAATAAAGCTTCGTATCTGTCCCCTGCTGCAGGTATCCAGGCAGTCGAGGCATATCACGCAGCCGCTATTCGTACGATCATCGCTGCCGGCGCCGCAAGCTCCAATGCCTCAGCAGCGCAGACTGCGGCTCTCACCAATGCCAACGCCGTCTCTGCCCTTCGGGGCAAGATCAGCGCGGCGAGCGGCAACATGATAGCGGGAGAAACGACCCTGAGCACCAGCTCAATCGTTGCAGCTGACGCTACCAACGCCATCGCCTTCGCCCGCACCACCGATCAGGTCCTCCACATCGTCTACGGCGGCGCCTCGGGTGTCGGAGTAGCGAAGGGCGGCTTCTTCCCCGCTGGACTCAACGGCACCATCAAATCCACAACGACCTAAGGACGGGACATCATGGCAACTTTAGAGACACAAGTGTTAGATGACATCATCGTAAAGAGCCGTCGCAAGATGCTCTCGCTCGGCTCCACTGCTCTTGCCGGCCTCGTTCTTGGGAACGTCACAAAAAAAGCTGAAGCCGCAGCTCTTACCGACACGGACATTCTCAACTTCGCTCTCAACCTCGAGTATCTTGAGGCTAACTTCTACAACCTGGCCGTCAACGGAGTCACAATCGACAAACTGTCGACCCCGATTGGCATCAGCGGCACGGGAACCCAGGGCACCGTCGTCACCAAGGCCAACTTCGCGCAGGTTCCTTTCACCATCGCAACCATCAAAGCCTACGCTACTGAGACGGCTATCGAAGAAGGCAAACATGTCTCCTTCCTTCGTACCGCGCTCGGCGCGTCAGCCGTGGCCCAACCCCAGATCGATTTGTTCAACTCTTTCAATATGCTTGCTGCCGGAGCTGGTGTCGGCGCATCGTTTGACCCTTTCATGAGCGATGCGAACTTCCTCATCGGCGCCTATATCTTTGAGGATGTGGGCGTCACCGCTTACCACGGCGCCGCAGGCTCCATCACCTCGTCGACGAACCTGAGTGCCGCTGTTGGCATTCACGCAGTCGAGGCTTATCACGCTGGCTTGGTGCGCACCGCGATCAATGCACTCGACGGTGGCACGAATACGCTCACCACGATTACCCAGAAGATCTCTGCGTTCCGTTCGCTTCTTGCTAATCCGGCTTCGGCGCCTACGACGCAGATTACCGACGGCGGTATCAAAGGAGCCGACGACCAGGGTATCGACAACACTGTCATGGTTGCGCTTCAGGGAACCACAGCTACCTTCCCATCCACAACGATCGTCGATGCGGACAACAACAGCATCGGCTTCGCCAGAACCCCGCAGCAGATTCTCTCCATCGTCACAGGACAATCACCTGCCTCTGCAACCGGCGGCAACAAAGGAGTCTTCTTCCCCGCAGGTCTCAACGGCACAATCAACTAGCACAGATATCCAGATCAAAAGCAAAGGCCGCTGGCAAATCGCCCCCCGGCCTTTTTGCTTTTCTGTCCCACTTATTTTGTATCGCCATGATTTAGCTACACCCTCACTGATACACTCCCATCGAAGCCGAAAACAGAGGCTCGAGCAAGCGGGAGACACATCGTTATGGCAACCTCAACCCCCACAAAACCAACCTTCAAGCCCTTCGTTCCCGCCACTGAAACCCGGCCAGAACTCACTGCCCGCGCCCTCATCCTCGGCGCCTTCTTCGGTGTCGTCTTTGGAGCCGTCACTGTCTACGTTGGTCTACGCGCCGGTCTAACCGTCGCCGCATCGATCCCCATCTCGGTTCTCTCCATCTCCATCCTCCGGGCCTTCGGCAAATCCAGCATCCTCGAAAACAACATCGTCCAGAGCACTGGCAATGCAGGCCAATCCATCGCCTCGGGCGTCATCTTTACCCTCCCTGCCCTCATCTTTCTTGGATTTGACCTGGAGTCATCAAGAATCTTCGCCCTGGCCCTCTTCGGCGGCTGGCTCGGCGTGCTGTTCATGATCCCACTGCGACGGCAACTAATCGTCGAAGAGCACGACAACCTTATTTATCCCGAAGGTACCGCCTGCGCCGACGTCCTCATCGCCGGAGAACGTGGCGGCTCCTTCGCCTCGCGAGTCTTCCTTGGCCTGGGCCTGGGCGCACTCTACACACTCTTTCAAAACGACAACCTCTTCGCGCTATGGCCCAGCCAACCTGACTATCAACCCAACCTCGGCTCGCAGCATCTCCTCAAAGGCTCCGCCATCCGGGCCGACTGCACCTCCGAATATCTCGGGGTCGGCTACATCATCGGGCTGCGCGTCTCCGCCATCATGCTCGCTGGCGGAGTCTTCTCGTGGCTGGTGTTGATGCCCGCCATTTACTTCTTCGGCTCGCATCTCAGCACGCCGCTCTACCCAGGCACTGTCCTCATCACACAGATGTCTCCCTCCGATCTCTGGAGCACCTACGTGCGGCCCATGGGCGCTGGCGCTGTAGCCGCAGCTGGGCTTATTACCCTGCTAAGAACAGCGCCCACCATCCTCGGCGCACTGACGCAGGGCCTTCGGAATATGGGAAACAAAAACGGAGCAGCCAAGGCACACCCATCACGCATCGAGCACGATCTTCCGCCCTCCGTCGTCTTCGGCGGTTCGCTGCTGCTCATCGTACTGATGTTTCTCTTTCTCGAGTTCAAGCCCGTCCCCGGCGCTCAGGTCGGCGCACTGGCCAACTTCGCCGCTGCGCTTCTGGTCGTCATCTTCGGCTTCCTCTTCGTCACCGTAAGCGCAAGGATCGTCGGCATCGTCGGCAGTTCAGCCTCCCCTGTCTCGGGAATGACGATCGCTACGTTAATGGCAACCGCAGCGATCTTCCTGGTCAAAGGCTGGACAGCACCAGCTTTTGGAGCTCTCGCCATCACCATCGGCGGTGTCGTCTGCATCGCCGCCTCCAACGCTGGTGATACCTCGCAGGATCTCAAGACCGGCTACATCATCGGGGCGACTCCATGGAAGCAGCAACTCGCCATCATGGTTGGCGTCATCGTCTCCATCTTCTCCGTTGGAGCTACGCTGAATGCAATGAACACCGGCCTGGAACAGTTTCAACGCCTGCAGAAGCCAATCACTTTTTCGCTCGATCAACTGCCCGATGGCGTTCAGGATCAAGGCCAGTTCAAACGCGACCACATCACCCTGACATCGCACAACGTCGACAATCCCACGAAGGAAGATCTCTCCAATGCCAAGCAGTATGTGCTGCTTAACTCCATCGGATCGCCCACACTCGCTGACGGCAAATACCTCTACAATCCTGCGACCCAGGAGATCGAGATCCAGTGGCTTCAGGGCATCGGCAGTGAACATGCGGCCGCTCCGCAGGGACGTTTGATGGCAACAGTGATCAACGGAATTCTCAGCAGAAAGCTGCCGTGGACGCTGGTTTTGCTTGGTGTTGCGCTGGTTATCGTGGTGGAGCTGCTTGGCGTTCGTTCGCTTACGTTTGCAGTGGGAGCTTATCTCAGCATTGCGACGACGCTGGCTATCTGTATCGGTGGAGTCGTGCGGTGGATGGTCGATCGACATCCGTCGAACCGAACTGCGAGCGACATTACGACTGAATCTGAGGTCAGTCCGGGCAGCCTTTATGCTTCGGGGCTGATTGCAGCGGGTGGAATCGTTGGATTATTAGGGGTTTGCATCCGTTTGCTGGAGGGAGTTTCTGAACAGCGAGGCGGGCATTGGCAGTTCTGGCGCTTCAGCATACATAACCCTCTGTATAACGATTGGGTCAGCGATGTCATGTTCGCTCTGCTGGCGTTTTCGCTTTATTACTTTGCGAGGAAGCCGCTGAAGGCCGAGGAATAAAAAATCTGCGGTAAAAGTGCCGATTTTGCAGGGGTTTTGCGCTTTTGTGGTGTTTTTTGGATGGTAAATTGTGGTGACGTTGTGGTGATTGGGTGGTAAAAGGTGGTGTGTTGAACGCCATTTTTCGAGACCCAAAAACATGCCACCTTTTTCCACCTTTATTTTTTGGGGCGGCTCATCCTGCAACCCGATAGGCAGTTAAACCACTGTTGATAGTGCGTTTATGGTGTTTTTGAATCTTATTTCGATGTCGAGATATCTTATACCGTAGAAGTTTGGAGGCAGAGGATGACAGACTCGGTCACGGCTCCTCGACTCTGGCTGGTTCTGGCCCGGGCGTATGGCTCGATTGGAGCTTACATTGAGGGTTCGATTACCTCACAAGGGCTCGGGTTGAGCGACTTTATGGTGCTGGAGGTTCTGCTGCATAAAGGGCCGCTGACGATCTCAGCGATTGGGCAGAAGGTATTGCTGGCGAGTGCCTCGATGACTTCCGCGATCGACCGGCTGGAGAAGCGCGGGCTGGTGCAGCGCAGAAGCTGCGACTCGGACCGGCGGATCCGACTGGTTGAACTTACGAATTGCGGCAAGGCATTTATTAAAGAGATCTATACGCGACACGAGAAGGACCTTGAGGCAGTCGTTGCAGGACTTTGTGACGAAGAACGCAAGACGCTTTACGAAGGACTGAAGAAGATGGGACATGCGGCGAAGGCGGCAATTCCCACACAGAAGGAAGAGCAAGAGACACTTTGGCCTGAACGCTCGGCGAGAAGTGAAGAGAGAGGAAGCATTATGTTGACTGTTCGCAAGAGTAACGAAAGAGGCCACGCCGACCATGGCTGGCTGGATTCGCACCATACGTTTTCCTTTGCCAACTATCACGATCCTGACCACATGGGCTATCGTTCGCTGCGGGTCATCAATGAAGATCGCGTGGCCGAGGGTCGCGGCTTCGGCGCACATGCTCACCGGGATATGGAGATTCTGAGCTATGTGTTGAAGGGCAAACTGGCCCACAAAGACAGTATGGGACACGTCGAGGTGCTGGGACCGAACGAGATTCAGAAGATGTCGGCGGGAAGCGGAGTGGTGCACAGCGAGTTCAACGGATCGGAGACTGAACCAGTACACTTTCTACAGATATGGATCGAGCCAAAGAGCCGGGGTACGACGCCAAGCTATGAGCAGTTGAAGTTTGAGGCAGGGGAAAAACTGGACCGCTTCAAGCTGCTGGCTTCGCAGGAGAAGATACCAGGCGCTGCGACGATCAACCAGGACGCAACTGTCTCGGTTGCAGAGCTGACCCCGGGCAAACAACTTACCTATCCGCTGGGCCGCAAACGTCATGCGTGGCTGCATGTGATCGACGGGAGTGTAACGGTGAACGGAAAGCCGCTCGATACCGGAGACGCTGTGGCTGTCGATGAGGAGGAGACGCTCGACGTCGTTGCGCAAGGCGCGGCCAACAGCGAGATCGTTTTGTTCGATCTCGCTTAAGGAAAAGTTTAGAGTAAATGCAACGGTGACCGGCACATATTTTATGGGCCGGTCATCACAACCACGACATCTCACACGAAAGCTTCAATCAGGAGACCACTTCAATGAATCGTCGCATCTTTACCGCCGCTCTCTCTGCCCTACTCCTCAGTGGAGCCAGCGCGCTCGCCCAAAGCGCAACCTGGACGATCGACCATAATCACTCGCAGGCCAACTTTGCCATTAAGCATGCGCTGGTCAGCACTGTCCGCGGCTCCCTCAGCGGCGTCACCGGTTCCGTGGTGTGGGACGACAAAGATCCCAGCAAATCGAGCGTAGAGGCCACCATCGACGCGGCCACTGTCTCGACCAACAATGATGCCCGCGACAAGCACCTCAAGTCGCCCGACTTCTTCAACGTTGAGAAGTTTCCGACGCTGACCTTCAAGTCGACGTCAGTGACCAGCTCGGGCGGCAAGCTGCAGGTTGTCGGCGACCTGACGCTCGCAGGCGTGACCAAGAGTGTGACACTCACTGTTGACGGACCGACTGCCCCGGTAAAAGGCCAGGGCGGCAAGATGGTAACTGGTTTCTCCGCCACTGGAACGCTGAAGCGCACCGACTTCAACTTCGGCTCAAAGTTCGGCAGCTCGGCGCTAGGCGATGACGTGCAGTTCACAATCGACATCGAAGCCGACAAGTAAGCAGAACAAAAAACAAACCCTCCGCGGTTGATCGCGGAGGGTTTTGCTTTTTGGGATAAGAATCTACTTTGCGCATAAAAACCAGCACGACGAAAGTTACTTCTTCTCTCGACTTAAAATCTTCGTTGCGCTTCTCGATCTCTGCCGATGCCTCGGGTTTGAGGCTGCGAAGAATCTCAAGCAGCTTGGCAGGGTCGAACGATTCCAGTTGATAATCTGCTTCGGGACAGCCCCTGAAGCCCGGGGTCGTGATCACGATGACGGGAGTCAGCGGCTGGAGCCGTTTGATCTGCCTGGCGATCTCTGAACTGGAGATATCGTCGAGCCCTCCATCCAGCACGACGCCACTGACCGCAGGAAATCTCGCGAAGACCTCCAATGCCTCTTTGCCACTGTAGGCTGTGAGGACATTGAACTTGGCGGTTTCGATCACGAGTTTGCGCGTGGAGATACTGCCTGGGAACTCCCTGTCGATGACGAGAAAGCATGGCCTGTTCATGCAGAGCATTAGACATCAGATTTGTTGAAAAAGGTTAACGACGCAGGAATCGCTTCTGGACACAGGGGTTCTAGGCTTAGTTGCCATGAGTGCTCTGGATGCGGTCTTTGTTCTCGCGGACCAGACGCAGAAAATTCTGCAGGATTGGCCCGTCATTTTCCGGATTCCACGCCACTGAGAGTCCCATGTAGAGACGCTGCGGAACCAGAGGAGAGATGATGACGTCTGGTGGCCGAAGATAGCGAACACCAGAGGGGACCAGAGCGATTCCTTCGCCGGACTCGACCAGTGTGAGCACGCCGGGCCACGTTGCGGAGGTGTTGACGATGTTGGGTGAGAATCCCGCAGCAGAGCATAGCGCGACGATGCTGTCGAAGAGTCCCGGCGTCATCTGCCGATCGCACAGGACGAACCGCTCTGCGACGAGCGCGTTGATGGAGATGGGTTTTCCAGCCAGGGGATGATTGCGGGGCAGCGCAACGACGACCGGGTCTCGATAGAGAGGCTCGGAGCGCATGCTGCGATCGAAGGGCGGCTCAAGCGGTCTGGCGAAGGCGACGTCGACCTTGCCACTGAGCAGCGCCTCCATCTGCTCTGGCGTTCGCATCTCGTAGAGCGAGAGTTTGATGTTGGGGTGGAGCTTGCGATAACCGCGGATGATACGGGAGAAGAAGCCGCCCGCACCCCAGAGGAAGAAGCCGATGCTGAGCGAACCGACCTGGCCGAGCAGGGAGCGATTGGTAACTTCGACAGCACGGTCGGCGGCGAGAAGCGTCTTGCGTGCTTCGGCGAGAAAGAGCTGGCCGTGCGGGGTGAGGCGCGTGCGGCCAGAGGTACGGTTGATGAGCGCGCCGCCAAGTTCGCGCTCGAGGTCGGCGATCTGCTCGCTGATGGAGGACTGTGAGACGTGGAGCTGGCGGCCTGCTTCACTGAAGGTGCCGTAGTCGGCGACTGCGCAGAAGTAGCGTAGATGTCTTAGTTCCACGGCCCAGGTCTCCTGTTTCAGCATATCGGTTTTTCCGATGGATGGTCTCGGAAATACCGGTGAAACCATTATGGCAGGAGAGATGTCTTACTCTATAGAGGGCATCCCCCTGACGGAAGAGGCTTCATCGAATGTGGATCGTAAAAGTTGCCTTGAGCCGACCGTACACGTTTATCGTGCTGGCGATTCTCATTCTGATTGCAGCGCCAGTCGTGATCGTTGGCACGCCGACGGATATCTTTCCGAATATTGACATACCGGTGATCTCGGTTGCGTGGCAGTATACGGGGCTGAATCCGGAAGAACTCGAAGGACGTATCACGACTCCTTACGAAAAGTCGCTGACGACGCTGGTGGATAACATCGAACACACTGAGTCGATGACGATTGCCGGTGAAGCGATCATCAAGATTTATCTGCAGCCGGGAGCGAGCCTCGACACGGCGAATGCGCAGATAAACGCAGCGGCCCAGTATGAGTTGAAGAGCCTGCCACCGGGTATTTTGTCGCCACAGATCATCGACTTCAGCGCGTCTACCGTGCCGATTCTTCAGCTTGGACTTTCGGGACGGGGGCTCTCTGAACAACAGCTGAACGATCTTGGTTCGAACTTCATTCGGCCGCAGTTGACCACGCTTCCAGGCGCGGTGCTGCCGAATGTGTACGGCGGTAAACAACGCTCCATCATGTTAAACCTCGACCCGAAGCTGCTGCAGTCGAAGGGGCTTTCGCCGATCGATGTTTTGAATGCGATGGCTGCGCAAAATATTGTGCTGCCGGGAGGCACGGCGAAGATCGGCGAGTCGGAGTACGACATTCACCTCAACTCATCGCCGTTTACGCTGCCGGGCATCAGCAATCTGCCGCTGCGACAGGTGAATGGAACGACGGTCTACCTCCACGACGTGGCGACGGTGAGCGATGGCAATATTCCGCAGACAAACATCGTGCGTCAGGATGGGCAGCGCGGAGTTCTGGTCACTATTTTGAAATCAGGAAAGGCCTCAACTCTTTCAGTCGTCAGCGGGGTCCTGCGACTGCTGCCCAGAATCAAATTGATTGTGCCGCCGGAGCTTCAGATAAAACCGATCGGAGATCAATCGATCTTTGTTCGCGCGTCGATCACGGGAGTCATTCGTGAAGCTGTGATCGCAGCGATGCTGACCGGCCTGATGATTCTGTTGTTTCTGGGGAGCTGGCGCAGCACGATCATCATTGCTATCTCGATTCCCCTGTCGATTCTTACGTCGATCATCGTGCTGGGGTTGATCGGGCAGACGATCAACATCATGACGCTCGGGGGCCTGGCTTTGGCTGTCGGCATCCTGGTAGACGATGCGACGGTGACGATTGAAAATATCGAACGCTACCTGGAAGAGGGCCACGATCTGCACAATGCGATCCTTGAGGGCGCAGCGCAGATTGCGGTGCCGGCGCTGGTGTCGACGCTCTGCATCTGCATCGTGTTTCTGCCGATGTTCTTTCTAACGGGCGTCTCGCGTTATCTCTTTGTGCCGCTGGCGGAGTCGGTGGTTTTTGCGATGCTTGCCTCATACGTGCTTTCGCGAACGCTGGTTCCGACCATGGCGATGTATCTGCTGAAGGCGCATGACCACCTGGCAACACCTTCGAAGAATATCTTCGCGCGGTTTCAGCGTGAGTTTGAACGAGGTTTTGAAAAGGTGCGCAGCAGTTACGAGAGATTGCTGGCTCGGTTGGTGGCGATGCGAACGATCTTCGTTCCTGGCTTCATGTTTCTTTGCCTGGCGGCATTTCTGCTAGCTCCTTTTCTTGGACAGAACTTCTTTCCAAGCAGTGATACTGGCTCGTTTATTCTGCATCTTCGCGCGAAGAGCGGCACCCGCATTGAAGAGACAGCGAAGCTCTGCGATCTGGTCGACCAGAATATTCGAAGGACAGTTCCCCCGAGCGAAGTAGACAATATCCTGGACAACATCGGCCTGCCTTACAGCACGATCAATACTCAGCACGCTACTTCAGGCCTGATTGGTTCTGGCGACGCAGATATTCTCGTTTCGCTTAAGAAAGACCACCACCCCACTGCCGAGTACATTGATGCACTTCGGCAGAGCTTGCCGCGCGACTTTCCCGGGGTGATCTTTTACTTTTTACCGTCTGACATTGTGACCCAGATCCTCAACTTCGGCCTGCCGGCGCCGATCGATGTGCAGTTTGAGACGGATGATCTTGACGGCGCTCGCAAGGTTGCGAATACGGTGCTCGAACAGATGCGTCATGTGCCAGGTCTGGTCGATTTGCGCATTCAGCAACCGGATGACTACCCTGTGTTCAATATCGATGTAGACCGTACGAAAGCGGCGCAGGGCGGCTACTCTTTGCGTGATGTAGGCAGCAGCCTGCAGAACCTGCTGAGCGGAAGCTCGCAGTTGACCCCGATGATCTACCTCAACTATAAGAACGGCGTTACTTACAACATCGTGGCCCAGGCGCCGCAGTATGACATTCAGTCACTGAGCGACCTGCAGAATGTACCGCTGTCTTCTCCGACCGCGCAGGCAGCCGGAGATTCTGGCCGACGTGGCCGACATCCACCGAAGTACCGAGATGGAGGTCATCAACCACTACAACATCCGTCGCGTGCTGGATATCTACGGTTCGGTGCAGGATCGCGATCTGGGGTCGGTTAGCAAACAGATCGACAAGATTGTTGCTGCGAATGAAAAATCTTTGCCACGCGGAACGTTTGTTCGCGTCAGGGGCCAGATCGAAACGATGAAGGACTCCTACCTCGGGCTGCTTGCCGGCCTGGGCTTCGCCATCGTTCTGGTCTACCTGCTGATCGTGGTGAATTTTCAGTCTTGGCTGGATCCCTTCATCATCATCACGGCGTTACCTGCGGCCCTTGCGGGTATCGTGCTCTTTCTCTTCACGACGCGAACCACTCTGAGCGTACCGGCACTGATGGGTGCGATTATGTGTATGGGCGTCGCGACAGCGAATAGCATTCTGGTGATCTCGTTTGCGAAGGAACGCCTGATGCATCACGGAGACGCCGTCAAGGCGGCGATTGAGGCCGGCGGCACACGATTCCGGCCAGTGTGCATGACGGCGCTGGCGATGATCATCGGTATGGTTCCGATGGCGCTGGGAGCTGGCGAGGGCGGAGAGCAGAACGCTCCGCTGGGACGCGCCGTGATTGGCGGCCTGTTGCTGGCGACCATCGCGACACTAATATTCGTTCCTGCGGTCTTCAGCCTGTTGCATGGGCGACGAAAGCGGCGCAGATTTCGATGGAGTCGACCGCATAGGGGAAGTCTATGAGCAGTGAAGGAACAAAGATGACGAGAGCGACGGAGAGGAACACGAACTGAGGCCCATGTTCGCGGCGAGTTTTCTGCCGAGCCGGATGTGCTGGAAGAAGAGCCCAGGCTGACGCGTGGCACGTGGATTGGTATGGCCGTTGTCGCGATCATCGTGGCCGGTGTCGTCATCTTTGGGATATCGGCGCGTCACAGCAGCGAACGCGCCCTGGCGAAGGAGACGACGGATTCGGCGACTCCTTCGGTAAATGTCGTCTATCCAGCGCCGTCAACGCTTTCTTCGGAGATTGCTCTACCGGGCAACACCCAGGCATTTACCGATGCGCCCATCTATTCGCGCACCAGCGGCTATTTGAAGAGCTGGTACTTCGATATCGGCGCGCACGTTCGCAAGGGGCAGTTGATGGCGCAGATCGAGACGCCCGAAGTCGATCAGCAGTTGCAGGTGGCACAGGCCGACCTGAAGAGCGCGCAGGCAAACCTCGACCTGGCCAATACAACCTCGGCCCGGTACCAGAACCTGTTGAAGACGAACTCCGTCTCGAAGCAGGAGACCGATGTTGCGATGAGCGACGCCGTCGGCCAAGAAGGCAGCCGTAGATGCTTCGATGGCAAACGTGCGCAGGCTTGAACAACTGCAGTCGTTTGAGAATGTGTACGCACCGTTCGATGGTATTGTCACGGCGCGCAACACCGACATCGGGAGGCTGATCTCGGCCGGCCAGAATACGACGCCACAGGAGCTGTTTCACCTTGCGGCTATCGGCAAGCTCCGCGTCTACGTCTCAGTGCCCGAAGCTTACTCGGCCGGCATCAAGGATGGAGACAAAGCAACCTGACGCTCGACGAGTACCCGGACAAATTTTTTGAAGGGACGATTGCTCGCAACTCCAACGCCATCGACCAGTCGACGCGAACACTGAACGTCGAAGTCGATATCGACAATCCAAAGGGTGAGCTGCTTCCGGGTGCGTATGTCTTCGTTCACTTCAAGGTACCGGAGCATGCTGCCAGCCTGATGATTCCATCGAACACGCTGCTGTTTCGCTCGGAGGGTTTGCGGGTCGGCGTCGTTCGTGATGGCCGCGTGCAGCTGGTTCCGGTGAAGATCGGCAGAGACGCCGGTGCAACGGTAGAGATTGCATCGGGTTTGACCGCGAACGACGCTGTGATCCTCGATCCCTCCGACTCCCTGGCCAGCGGGCAGGAGGTGCAAATCGCAAACCGCACCAAGCAAAACACACCTGGGACTGCGGAGGCGAAGTGACGTTACGCAACGCATTTCTGGTCAGCGGCCTTTCGCTCGCATTAAGCGGCTGCATGGTCGGGCCGAAGTATGTGAAGCCGTCGACACCGTTGGCGCCGGCATACAAGGAAGCAAATCCCGATGGGTACAAGGAGAGCTCCAACTGGCAGGTGGCTCAGCCTGCCGATGCGGTTCAGCGTGGAGAGTGGTGGAAGATCTTTGGCGATGCACAGCTAAACGATCTGGAGCCACAGGTGGCTGCCAACAACGAGGATCTGAAGGCTGCGGATGCACGATTCCGTGAGGCGCGCGCATTAATTCGTTTCAACCATGCCTCTCTTTTTCCGACCGTTGGAGCTTCGCCTTTTGCCGGCGGACTGCGCGAGTCGAGCAACCGGCCCTACGTCAATGCGTCCACCACGAGCGGGAACGGTGAAGGTAACATCGAGCTTCCTGTCGATCTGAACTATGAGATCGATGTCTGGGGCCGCGTTCGCCGGACAGTAAGCGCCGCGCGCGAAGAGGCCCAGGCGAGTGCAGGCGATAGGCAGATCGTTCTGCTGAGCCTGCAGGCCGAACTTGCCGTTGACTATTTTGAAGCCAGGAGCGCGGACGCCCAGCAGAAGCTGCTGAACGATACAGTGGCGTACTACGAAGAGGCCTATCGCATCACGAACAATCGCTTCGAAGGCGGAGTTGCTCCAAAGTCCGACGTTGACCAGGCGAAGACTCAGCTTGAGGCGGCACGCGTGCAGGCGCACGATATTACGCTGCAACGCGCACAGTTCGAACACGCGATTGCCGTTCTTCTTGGCAAGCCGCCGGCGTCGTTTGCGCTGGCCAACACACCGCTGGATGCGCGGCCGCCAGTCATTCCGCCGGGCCTTCCCTCTGAGCTTCTGGAGAGACGTCCTGACATCGCCGCAGCAGAGCGACGGGTTGCGGAGGCAAATGATCGCATTGGAATAGCGCGCGCTGCGTTCTATCCCACGATCTCGCTGAACGGAACGTGGGGATTGAAGCGACATCGTTTGCGAACCTGTTCAATCCTGCGAGCCTGCTGTGGTCGATTGGACCGACGCTGTCGCAGACGATCTTCGATGCAGGTCGCAGGGCCGTCGGTCTCTGAGCAGGCCAATGCCAGCTACGACGAGACCGTTGCAAACTACCGGCAGACGACATTGACTGCGTTCCAACAGGTCGAGGACAATCTGGTTGCGCTGCGTGTGCTTGAGCAGGAGGCGGAGAATCAGCACCAGGCGACGCTGGCGGCACAGTCGGCGGAGCAGATCTTCAACAACAGGTATGTGGGCGGGCTTGATACGTATCTGCAGGTTGTGACGGCGCAGACGACGGCGTTGAATAACGAGCGAAACGATATCGACATTATGCGACGACAGATGGACGCGAGCGTGCTGCTGATTAAGGCGCTGGGCGGCGGATGGAACGTAACCGACCTGCCGAAGCTCTAGGGCTATCGTCCTGACATCTGTAGCGGCAGATAAAAGGAAAAGACCGAACCCTGCGACGGCTGACTGGTGACGTCGATGGAGCCGCCGTGCGCTTCGACGATGGCCTTCGCTATGGCGAGTCCCATGCCAGTGCCCTGCACGCGATAACGCTGTCCCTGGCCGCGGTAGAACTTGTCGAAGATCATCATGCGCTCGAAGTCATCGACGCCTGCACCACGGTCGGCGATGCTGGTGACGAGCTGTCCTTTGGATACCTCGGCGCTGACGAAGATGGGGCTTCCCTCCGTCGAATACTTCGCGGCGTTCTCCAGCAGATGCTGCAGGACCTTGGCGATGCGCTCAATATCTATCTGAACCAGAGGCAACGTATCGGGCAGGCGCAACTCCACAGGATGCGTCTTGAGCGGTCCCTGCACTGCTTCGAGAGCGAGGTCTACGGCCTCGCGCATGGAGTGCATCCGCAGATCGAGTTTGATGTCGTTTGCGTCCAGCTCGGCCATCTCCATGGCCTGTCCGACGAGACGGTCCAGCCGTGCGGCCTCCTCTTCGATCACCTCCATGAGCTCTCCGCTCTGTTCTTTGTCGAGTAAGGGGTCGGTTCTCAGACTGGTGACTGCAGCGGTGATCGAGGTGAGCGGAGTTCGCAGCTCGTGCGCCACGGAGTCGAGGAGTGCATTGCGCAGACGTTCGCTCTCGCGGGAGGCTTGCACGCGAGTCAGGGTCTCCACTGCACCGGCACGCTCGATGGCGATTGCAGCGAGGCCGCACACGGCATCGAGCGCCTCCGGAGAGGTTCCTTCGCCAGTGATTCCGACAGCCCCGATAGGGCGCGTGCCCAGAAGAATGGGAATGAGCGTGACGCCGCGCTCCTCGTCTCGTCGATGGTCGCGTGTGAATGCCGCATCGCGAAGCTCTGCCGCTGTGACATCCATATATTCCGGGCTGGAGCGGTAGACGCGATCCTTTTCTCGCAGATAAACTGCGGCGCCGGCGAGGTTGAAGGTTGCCGCGATCATCTGCGGCAGGACATTGAGCAGATCGATGACGTTGCCAGTGACGAGCATCTGCTGGCTGAACTCGTATAGCCGCTCGGCTTCGCGCTGACGGCGGCGCGAGATCTTCGCTTCGCGGCGCGCGCGCTCCGCAAGCTGGCTGGCGACGATGCCGGTCACGAGAAAAGCGGCCAGCGCGATCCAGTTGCGGCTGTCGCCGATGGTGAAGGTAAGGACCGGCGGGAGAAAGAAGAAGTTGAACGCAGCGGCAGATAAGATAGACAGGTAAATTGAGTGACGCAGCCCCCAGTTTGCGGCCACCAGAAGGATGCCAACCAGGAATGTCATTGCTACTGTTGTCTCGTTGACATGCAGCCAACGGAAGTAGACAGCTACAATGACAGCGGCGGTAACCGTCGACACACTGTAACGTACGAAACTGCGGATGACTTTTCGCTGCACGAAGCTATCTTATCTCTATGGGCCATCGCGACAACTCGAATCCCTCGACGAAGAGCCCGGAAGAGTGGCTGGAGAAGGTTGCTCCGCCAGATAAGACACGCGGCACCTTCAAACTCTTCCTCGGCTATGCGCCTGGCGTGGGCAAGACGTACAACATGCTGAGCGAGGCGATTCGCCGGCATCAGCGCGGAGAAGATATTGTGATCGGCGTCGTGGAGACGCATGGCCGACCCCGCACGGCAGAGCTGGCGGAACAACTTGAAAAAATTCCCCGGAGAAAGATTGAATATAAGGGCGTCCCCTTCGAGGAGATGGATCTTGACGGCATTCTCGCTCGAAAGCCACAGATCGTCCTGATCGACGAGTTGGCCCACACCAACATCGAAGGCAGCAGGCACCGTAAGCGTTATGAGGATGTGCTCGAGGTACTGGCAGCCAATATCGACGTCCTGGCGACGATGAATGTACAGCACATCGAGAGCGTCGCGCCCACCGTACAAAGCGTTACGGGCATTCAAATTCGCGAGACTGTGCCGGACTGGCTCGTGCAACGCGCGGATGAGATCGTGATGGCAGATCTGACGCCGGAGGCGCTCCAGACCCGGATGCGACGCGGAGATATCTATGGCGTCGATCGTGCAGAAAAAGCACTCGCAAACTTTTTTCGCCGAGGCAACCTGATCGCGCTCCGCGAGCTTGCCTTGCAGCACGTAACCAAGGCAGTTGACCGCACGCTGACTGCCTATATGGACCTGAAGCAGATTGAGGCTCACTGGGCGGTACGGGAGCGCGTTGCGGTCTGCATCAGCTCGAACAGCGCTTCGCAGATGCTGATCGCCCGCGGCGCGCGAGTGGCAGAGGGAGTCGGAGGGGAGCTCTTCGTTCTGCATGTCGATACTGGAGAGGATCTTACCCAGGAAGAGAAGAGTGCGCTCGCGGCCAATATCTCGTTCGCGCGCAACCTGAACGCCGAGGTCTTCACGATCAAAGGTAAGAGCATCGCCGCTAGCGCTGCCGTCTTTGTTCGCGAAAAACGCATCACCCACATCGTCTTCGGCCGTAGCGCGGTGCATGGGTTTCGCAAATACCTGTATTACTGGGCGATCCAACACTTCCTGAAGGAGTCGCCCAACGTCGACGTACACATTGTTACGCAGCACACGGAGCACGAATGAAGCAGACCGGACAGGATCAGCCCGCCAGGATTCTCCTCGTCGATGATGAATCACAGATAACTCGCGTCCTACGCACAGCACTCTCCACGCAGGGCTACCTGTTGCGGGTCGCCGCCAACGGCATTGAAGGGCTGGAGGCACTGCACGAATGGAAGCCGGATCTCGTCATTACTGATCTTGCGATGCCGCAGATGAACGGGGTGGAGCTTTGCCACGAGATTCGAGCGGTCTCGAAGGTTCCTATTATTGTTCTGTCGGTTCGCAACCAGGACCTGATGAAGGTCGAGGCTCTCGATGCAGGCGCCGACGATTATGTCACCAAGCCCTTCAGCATTCAGGAGCTGCAAGCCCGCGTCCGCGCGCAATTGCGCCGCAGCGTCGCAGCCAGTGATGAGCCACCTCAAATTATCAAGGCAGGCGACTTCCTGATCGACATACCGCAGCACCGCGTGGCGATTCGGGGACAGGATATCCACCTGACGCCGAAACAATTCGATTTGCTTGTCTGTTTAGCGCAGCACCCGGGGCAGGTTCTGACGCATCGCACTCTTTTGCATGCTGTATGGGGAACCAACACCGATCAACCGGAGTATCTGCGCGTGAACATCGGCCAGCTGCGTAAAAAGATTGAGACCTCGGACGAGCCGGTATACATTGTGACTGAGCCGTGGATCGGATACCGTTTTCGTCCAACAGGTAACGACGACTTCTAAAAACTGATCGCGAGGAAGACGATTGGAAGTTATTTTCTGGTAGAAATATAGACCTCTCCAAGCTTGCCACGGGACGTTCCTTACGAATCTATTTGTGCAGAACCGTGGTCCGTGGTTTCATCGGGTTTGTAGAGAACAGAGAACACCAACCCTCGGCATCAACCGGAGCTCCGCATGACCTATCAAGTCTCCCGCAATGGACAGATGTACGGCCCGTACACCCATGAAGACCTGCAGCGTTACGTCGCATCCGGCAACGTCCTTCCGACCGATCTAGCCAAAAGTGAAGAGATGCCCGATTGGCTTCCGGTTGCCCAGGTTCTGGGCACCGCCGTCGCCGCACCGGTCTATGGTGCGCCCGCCATACCGGCAAACTATCCAGCGCCTTCAGGCATTCCTTACCCTGAGGCGCCTAATCTGCACTGGGGCCTCGTTCTCCTCTTCACCATCCTGACCTGTGGCCTGTTCGCTTTGATCTGGGATTTCGTTCAGGTGCTTTGGGTGAAGCGCGTTGAGCCAGAGAGTAAGGCGTTGCTGTATTTCATTGCCCTGATCGTTCTTTGGGTACTCAATCTTGGCAGCACGATTGGAAGAACCGCAGTGATGATGCACGGTACTCTTCCACGAAACACTCTTCTATCTACTCTCATCTCGCTGGCTGTTCTTGTTGTTCTCATCGTCTACCGCTTTGCCATGCGGTCGTCGCTTGAGCAGCACTTCAACGGTCCTGAGCCGATCGGCCTCCAGTTGAGCGGTGTGATGACTTTCTTCTTCGGTTGCCTCTACTTCCAATATCACTTGAACCGCATCAACGAAATAAAGACCGCACTCCGCTACCGGAACGCAGGACGATGATCTCCGCTGTCAGCAGCCGCGTCGCAGATACCTTACGAGCGGCCACTGTTCCGGCGATCTTCGCACTTGCCGCTATGATTCTGCTGCGCCTGCCGCCTGCGCAGCACAGCTTCTATCCACAGTGCCCTGTCTATCAGTATCTTCATCTGCTGTGCCCCGGCTGCGGAGGCACACGTGCACTGGGCGCCATGTTGCGCGGAGATTTTTCCGAAGCGATGCATCGCAATGCACTGATCGCTCTACTGTCTCCGTTTGCTGCCGCCTACGGTAGTCTTTGCTACTTCCGTTTTCTGCAACGCAAACCCCTCCATTGGCCGCAGATCTCGCCCATCGTCCTCTACGCATTATTGGCTGTGGCCGCTGTCTTTACGATGGCCCGCAATCTTTCTTCACCTTCTTTTTAGGAAGACGCAAAACGGCCCCGGCATTAACCAGGGCCGTCTTTTTTTAGCTGCGATCTTTCGTACTACGCGTCGACAGCAACCGGCTCGGCTGTAGGTGTAGCCGTACCACCTTTAAGATCCGTGCCACCCGGCTTGCGGATGTCGATACCGCCCTTGAAGAACGCTCCGTCTTCAATGGAGATTCGCGCCGCGATGACATCGCCGGTCAGTGAGCCTTCGCTGCGAATGTCTACGCGATCACTCGCCTGGCAGTTGCCGCGAACCTTGCCCAGGACGACGATCTCGCGCGCCACGATGTTTGCTGCCACCTGGCCATTGCGGCCAACTGTCACACGATTGCCCGGCAGATTGATCGCGCCCTCTACCTTGCCGTCGATGTACAGTGATTCGGAGCCGGTCAACTCTCCCTTAACGATCAGGGATTTGCCGATGGTCGCTTGCTCTCCTGTTGGCACAGCAGCCGCCGCAGTGCCAGTGCCGACCGTCGCAGGCCGCGTGGGGCTAGCCTCGAAGTTCGTCGCAGGCGCCGCAGGACGCACCGGTTCAGGGGTTGAGGGAGTGTTGCTTCCAGTCTGATTCGGTTTCCACATATTTTGTTCCTATCCTTTCGTACTGCTTCAAGAAATGATCCCGCCGCGGTCTTCTTGCACGCACTACCGCTTGCGGCAGCACGCAGTCTTTCCACGATACTACTCTGGGAAGGCCTGCGGATTAGCCCGGATTCACAATCTATTTCACAGTTTTCGTACCTTTCTCAATACCTATGTACATCTTTCCTTACCAGTTGAAATTTCTTCTCGCCGCCCTCCCATTTCTTCCACCCCCAAACGTGTTACACGGCAAGCCGGGAACTAAAGGTGCAGAAACAGCGACTCGTCGAGTAGCATGGCAACAACTGAATTCTTTCCCCGTGAGCCCTATCTCTTGAGTTTGACTCCGCGCGCCCTCTGCTCCACCGCCCCTGTATTTCGTCTCGTCCCAACGTTCTTTCTACTGGCGTTATGTGTGCTTTCACCACCCCGGCCGCTTCTTGCCGCCGCACCAAAGGTTCACACTGTGACCCTGGGCCCATATCGCAAAGTCCCGTATACGCAGCCTGATGCGACTCCCGACACCAAAGTGGATGAAACTTCGACTCTTAAAGTGCGCCCTCTCTTCGTCGACGACCACCAGAAAGAGTGGACGATGGGGGAGATTCACGACATCACCGATCGTACCTTTACCGTCCGGCGTGCCCTTCGGCTGAATGACTCGCTGCCCGCCGACTCCGTTCCGCACTGGATCTGGCAGCCCGGTCCCTGGCTCTCTGTCGACCGCATCACCGGCCGCATTACCGCGTTGCATCTGCCTGACTTCGACGCCGCCGTCTCCGATGTGGTCTGGTTCCGCGATTATGCGGCCTACTGTGGCATCTCCACAACAGCCAAAGGCGGGCTCTTCGCCATTGTCTCTCAGATTGGAGCGCGCCGAGCTGTGGTTCAGAAGCAGATCGGTCCATGGCCCCAGGCCAACCACTTCATCCCCGTCTGCCAGCCTGCCCAGTGGCAGCGCCTGCCCATGCGCGTCACCCTGAAGCCAACCGGCGGCGATGCTACTACCTACGACGTCGTCGGTACCGCCTCCATCCTTGAGGAGGGCGAAGGGCCGGAGGAGAACTAGCCCTCGCGCGCATTCCTCGAAAAATTCCCGGAAATTTGATTTAGCATCAACCTCTATTCGCATTATGCAAAAGCGTTGTGTTGCATCGCTCGTTGTGCAGGAGTTTTGATTTGCTGAGTCTGTTCCAGGGAATAAAACCTGTGAAGCGAGCTGGCGCTGTACACGATGCGCTCGCCGGCGTTGTCTTTGCAGCAATGGACATCCCGCAGGCCCTGGGTTATACCCGCATCGCTGGAATGCCCATCGTCACCGGCCTCTATGCGTTGCTGATGCCGCTCGTCGCCTTTGCCACCTTCGGCTCATCGCGCTATCTTGTCGTCGCAGCCGATTCAGCCACTGCCGCGATTCTTCGCAGCGGAATCAGCGGCATGGCGCCAGCCTCCAGCGCACGCTATGTGGCACTGGCAGGCATGGCCGCACTGCTTACTGCTGGATTTTTGTTATTTGCACGGTTGTTGAAGCTCGGCTTTATCGCCGATTTCCTCTCCCAAACCGTACTCGCTGGTTTTCTTACTGGAGTAGGTTTTCAAGTTGGCATCTCTGTGCTCGGTCAGATGACGGGCATTGCAACCGACTCCCACAAGACGCTCGTACAACTCTACGAAGTTTGCCGCGGCCTGCGCCAGATCAATCTGCCTACGCTTTTCGTCACGGTTGCCGTACTCGCCACTGTCTTCGTTCTTCGGCGATTCGCCCCAAAAATACCGGGACCCTTGTTGGCCGTCGTCGGTGCAACAGCAGCCAGCGCAGCATGGAACTTCGCCGGACACGGCATCGCGATCATCGGTCCTGTTCTCGGCGGTCTTCCGCATCCTGTAATGCCCGCCGTGCATTGGAGCGACCTCATCCCATTGGCTTCGGTCGCCGGTTCATGCACCGTCATGATCCTTGCCCAGAGCGCCGCGACCGCCCGTATCTACGCCACGCGGCACAACCAGCGGCTTGACGCAGATCAAGACATCGTCGGCCTCTCTGCAGCCAACGCCGCCGCCGCGTTCAGCGGAGCTTTTGTCGTTAATGGAAGTCCCACCCAGACCGCGATGGTTGAAAGCGTCGGCAGTAAGAGCCAGATCGCGCAGGTCACCACGGCCGCGACCGTCGCAATCGTCCTGCTGTTCCTTACCAGACCTCTGCAATACCTCCCCGAGTGCGTCCTTGGCGCGATGGTGTTTCTCGTTGCCATTCACATGATCGACCTGCGGGGCCTGAGAACGATCCGCAAGGAAAGCCCTGCTGAATTTGCTCTGGCGGTGATCACCGCAGTCTTTGTAGTCACCGTCGGTGTTGAGCAGGGCATCGTGCTGGCGATGATCATGTCGCTACTCCGCATTGTGCACCACAGCTACCATCCGCGCAGCGGCGTCATGGTTTTGGAGAGCGATGGAACATGGAAGTTGATCCCTCCTGTGCTGGGAGCGGTGACAGAGCCCGGGTTGGTCTTGTATCGCTTCGGCGCGGCTCTCTTTTATGCCAATGCCAGCCGGTTCGCTGACGAGATTCTTACCCTGGTTGGCCCGTCGCCAACCACGGTGCGCTGGCTCATCGTCGATGCAGAGGCGATTACGAATGTGGACTTCAGCGCCGCGCACGTCGTTCAGGAAGTGAAAAAGAATCTCGCAAATGCAGGTGTTGCCTTTGGCTTTGCTCGCCTGTCGGGGAGCACAAAAGCGGACTTCGATCGCCACCATCTTACGGAATGCATCGGGCCATCATGGATCTTCAACCGGCTGCATGACGCTGTCGACGCTTACACGCCTTCGCAAGGCGGTCGAAGATCACCACCAATTGGTCCCAAAAACATTACGCACGTTCTGTAGCTTGCGTGAGTCAGAGTCGCGATCAGTTTCCGGGTCGAGTGCCACGGATCGAGCCATTCTAGCCCACCATTGTTCCGGAGATATAGGCCTCAAGATGCCGGATCGTCATCTCCTGCTCCGAGATGACCGAGTTCACCAGGTCGCCGATGGACACCACGCCAACCACGACACCACCTTCTACTACCGGAAGATGCCGAATGTGGTTTTTCGTAATGATGCGCATGCATTCGCCCACTGTACTCTGCCGCGTCACGGTAATGACCGGACTGCTCATGATCTCAGCGACCTGCGTCGCCTTCGACGACCGCCCCTGCAAGATCACCTTGCGCGCATAATCCCGTTCCGAGATGATCCCGATCAACACACCAGACTCCATCACCACCAGGGCGCCCACCCGTCTCTCCGCCATGGTCACAATCGCCTGGTACACCGACGCGTCGGGCTGTGTCGATGCAACTACGCTACTGCTCTTTTGCTTCAGAACCATGCCGATTGTTGTCGCAAAATCAGTCATCGGTCACCTCGGGCCTGAATAGTACCTCGCCCGGACAACATCGTGCAAATCCAAGAAAAACAGGTCTTCGCCCCTGGCAGTATCATCAAGCCATGCAGACCTTTGACGCTCTTCTCCGTGAAGCCGAAGTCGCCCATGGCCACCTCTGTGCCGGTCAGATCCTCGGTGTCCGCATGGCTATGCTCGGCTGCCAGCGCCTCGGCGTCGACGACCCTAAAGGCGCCGATCGCAAACGCCTGGTCACCTTTATCGAGATCGACCGCTGCGCCACCGACGCCATCGCCGTCGTCACCGGATGCCGGCTCGGCAAACGCGCCATCAAGTTTCGCGACTGGGGAAAGATGGCCGCAACCTTCGTCGACCTGGTATCGCCGCTCGCCCCGCAAGGCGACACCCCCGTCTACAAAGCCCTGCGCATCGCCGCGCTCGAATCTTCAAAACAGCGCGCCCGCGATCTCTATCCGCACATTGAGAACAAAAACCAGCAGCAGATGCTCGCCTATCGAGAGATGCCTGATGCCGACCTTTTCAGCGAAGAGTGGGTCACGGTCACCATCCATCCGCGCGAGATGCCCGGCTACAAATCCGCACGCATCACCTGCAACCAATGCGGCGAAGGCATCAACTACGACCGCGAAGTTCAGCGCGATGGCAAAGTTCTCTGCCAGGGTTGCGCCTTCCCTGGAACTCGCTACTACCGGCCCCTCACTGCCGAACAACTCGCGGCAAACAGCAAGGCCGGCGCGGAAACCTCTCCGCAACCGGCCTGCGAACATTGTTAGCAGCTAGCGACCGACTTAGTACCGGCGGTAGCCATAGACATAGCGGTCGCGCTCATGCGCCCGGACCCACTCCGCACGCCGCGCCTCTTCGATGCGCAGCCGCTCGTAGTATCCAACCCGGCCATAGTAGGGAGCGCCGAACCCAACGCCCACGACAACTGCAGCATTTGCCTTTGCCGGAGCAGCCATCATCACCGCACCCGCCAAGAGACCAACCGTTACGCTCTTCATTAGCATGGACTTCACATTTGCGAGCTTCATAACAACCTCCTACTTACATCTCACTGAACCCCCATTCATCGGACCGGTTGCGCACAACTTTCGCCCAGGTCCGTGTTGTCGCGCTGCCAGTAAAACAGGTGCGATCCGCCCACGGCCCTGGCCCCACGACCTGTCCATCGACCGGCAAAAAAGCATCCCGTCCCTACCCTAAGCATCCAACACGTGTACACTAAAAACTACATGACGGTCTCACGCCAACTCGCGACCTTGCACCTCATGCCTACACGTTGTTGTTGTAGCTAGTCCCTCCTGCGCGTTACCTCTTCTCTTTAAAAACTCCATAGCATCTGCAACCACACGTTGATCCGTGTGAGCCGCGCTCTCTCTTCCAAAGGAGACTTCCTTATGTCCACCCAGCCCACTCGCCTTCCTTCCTCTATCTCTCCACGCTCTTCGTCGCGCATCTCCACTGACACCTGGGCCATCCTTCTCGCCGCTGCCCTCGGGCTCATCATCCGCTTCGGCTTGCTCAAAAACATCGCCTGGTAAGCAGCAGAGCCTCAAACGGACCACGTAAGCGACGAACGATGGAGACCAACGAAGGAGACCTATGACCACCTCCAACACGCTGCCCGACCTCCGCACCGAATACCCTCCCCACGCCCCCGAACGCAACCCCGCCGAGCCCTCCACCCTCCTTGGCCTGCTGCCGGGCATCGCGCTTCTCTTCGTCGTCGGCTACGCCGGCAAGTTCGTCGAGCACTTCCTGAACACCTGGACCAAAGCCCGCCACATCACCTTCCCCAACATCGAGTACGTTCTCTGGGCGATTCTCTTCGGCATCGTCATCGCCAACACCATTGGCGTTCCGCGCATCTTCCGCGCCGGTGTCGCCACGTACGAGTTCTGGCTCAAGGTCGGCATCATTCTCCTCGGTGCACGTTTCATCCTTGGTGATGTTCTCAAGCTGGGCGGCATCTCCCTTGGCCTCGTCTTTATCGCGTTCGCCTTTTCGCTGACCTTCATGACGTGGCTTGGACGCACCTTCAACCTCGGCCCACAGCTGACCACGCTGCTCGCCGTAGGCTCAAGCGTCTGCGGAGTCTCCGCCATCATCGCCACGCAAGGCGCAATCGACGCCGACGAAGAAGACTCCTCTACTGCTATCGCCGCAATCCTTGCGCTCGGCGCACTCTCCCTCTTTACCTTTCCACTCATCGGCCACGCGCTTCACATGTCCGATCACGCCTACGGTCTCTGGGCTGGCCTCGCCGTTGACAACACCGCCGAAGCCACCGCCGCCGGCGCCCTCTACTCCGACGCCGCCGGAAAATACGCCGTCCTCGCCAAGACCTGCCGCAACGCCCTCATCGGCTTCGTCGTTCTCGCCTATGCCATCCAGTGGGTGCGCAAAGGGCTGGCAAGTCGCGCGGCCACAAAACAGCTCGACAACAAAGCCGCCTTCCTCTGGAACAAATTCCCCAAGTTCGTCCTTGGTTTCCTCGCCATCTCGCTGCTCGCGACTCTAGGCTCTTCGTCCAACCCAACTATCGCCGCGCTCGGCTTCAACAAACCCCAACTGACAGCACTAGCAAACCTGAGCCGCTGGGCCTTCCTGCTCACCTTCGCCGGAGTAGGCCTTCGCACCAACCTCAAAGATCTTTTCAAACAAGGTGCGCGACCCTTCATCGTGGGTGCGGTCGGCGAAGTTGCGATCGCCGCTATCACTCTGCTTCTGGTCCTGACGGCCAATCACTTCTACCACCTGTAATCTGCGTCGCATCGATTGTTTGGCATAAAACCACGTCTCGCAGCGTATCGAAAAGAACGTCGCCTATGGTAGCCTCCAGCAAGGGGTTACAGTTCGCTGTGACCCGAGCCTGCCGATGCCTCTGATTCTCCCCAAGCTTAGTGCTTCACTATCCCTCGCAGCGTCGATTTTATTTTCGGCAAACCAGTTTTGTTCTGCGCAAGATACGCTCCTCCAGTCCCCCACGGCTACGGCCGCAACGGAGAGCTCCGCCTCGTTACCGGATGCTCCCGAGCCTCATAACAATCCGCAGCCGGCCACAGCATCCGCCGATAAGCCAGAAGCAATCACCTTAGCAGGAACTCCAAAACGAATCCTCCTCGACCAGAAAGCGATCTGGACGAGCCCACTTCATGTGAAGCCCCTGGATGCCGTATGGCTCCTTCCGCTCGCCGCGGCGACGGGCACATTGATTGGCAGTGACCACCACACGATAACGTCGCTCATCAACATCAACGCCAAGGATCAGAAGCACTTCAACACCCTCTCGAACGTGGGTGTTGGAGCGTTGGGTCTTGCGCCTGCGAGCATGTACCTGTGGAGCCTGAGTCGTGACGCTCCACAGGCTCACGAGACTGGCCTTCTAACAGGTGAGGCACTCATCGACAGCCTTGTCGTCAGCAAGGCTATCCAGTTTGTCTCGCTTCGTGACAAACCGTCCGTGAATAACGCCCAGGGCAACTTTTTCAGCTCCAGTCCGCTCAATTCCTCTTTCCCCTCCGATCACGCCACGGCAGCGTGGGCCATCGCCTCCGTCATCGGCGACGAATATCCTGGCTGGCTCACGCGAACCGCAGTCTACGGATTGGCCGCTGGCGTCAGTGTCAGTCGCGTCCTCGCCGATCAACACTTCCCCTCCGATGTGCTGATTGGTAGTGCGACCGGATGGCTGATCGGCCACTACGTCTACCGCGCGCATCACAACTTCAGCCTCAGCCCCTTCGATTCCAGACGATCGCCGGACGACTTCGGAATCGCAAGGACTCATCCTTCGCAAGAACCGAATCTGCACCTTCCTCCGGATCCCATCGTTCATCGTCCAGCACAGCCATTGGGCGAGGATGTCGACCCGGACACCATCGGCTCAGCCAACGTGCCGATGGACAGCTGGATCTACCCGGCGCTGGAGAGACTGGGTGCCATGGGTTTCATTCCAGGTCAAAGCAGTTCCATCCGTCCCTGGACCCGTCAGGAATGTCTGCGGCAACTTCGCGTGGCAGAAGCGCTATCGACCGTGAAGGATGCGTACAGCCCAAGCCTGCTTGCACAAGCTCACCTTTTAATGACGGATCTGCATGACGAGCTCGAAGCGGAGCCCCAGTTCCGCGAATCTCTGAGCTTCGAGTCAGCGTACGCGCGGTACGGAACGATTGCAGGACCAGCCCTGGCCGACAGCTTCCACTTTGGCCAGACGTGGTGGAATGACTTCGGCCGCCCGCTTGGACGAGGCAGCAGCGCAATCGCTGGGTTTTCTTTACGGGCAACCGACGGCCGCTTCTTCTTCTACGACAGGCAAGAGGTGCAGCACAGCCCCGGCACGGCTGCGTATTCTGACTCTGTCTCGCATCTCATAACCATCCTTGATGGGCCTACTGTTCAGCCCCCCATAGCTACACCTGCGTTTGATAGCCAGAAACCTATCGAGCTATATGCAGGCATAGCTTTCGAAGGGAATTCTCTCTCATTTGGTAAACAGGAACTATATTGGGGACCCACAACCCTGGGTCCTCTCGCCTTCTCCAGTAACGCAGAGCCAACCTACAACCTGCGTTTTGTATCGTCGCGCCCTCATCCGTTACCATTCTTCCCGTCTCTAGGCACGTACCGATTCGATGTGGTTCTGGGTAAGCTGTCAGGACACAAATATCCAGCGCGGCCTTGGTTTAACGGTCAAAAGGCAGACTTCAACTTTGGCGACAATCTTGAGATCAGCTTTACTCGCTGGTCTGTGTTCTGGGGGGTTGGCCACCCCATTACGATACACAGCTTTCTGAAGAACGTCTTTAGTTTCAACTCGACTGGCGACATTAATGGTGGCAGCGGCAACTTCGGAGATCGCACGGATCCCGGAGACCGTAAAAGCAACTTCGACTTCCGCTACCATCTTCCGGGTCTGCGTAAGATAGTCACGCTCTATGCCGATGCATACTCAGACGACGATCCGAGTCCCATCGATGCACCCCGCCGTGCGGTCTGGAACCCCGGCATCTATTTCGCGCGCCTGCCCTGGCTTCCACATATGGATCTCCGCGTCGAGGCAGTGAGTTCGACCGGCCTGGTAACAGATTTTGGCGGGTTCCATTTTTTCATCAACAATCAATACCTCGACTCCAACACAAATAAAAATTTCCTGCTCGGCAACGCGATCGGAAGGGATGCACGCGCGATCGAAGGCCGCACAGGATATTGGTTATCAGGCCGTACTCGCGTTGAGGCAGGCTATCGCCAGAACAAAGGCGGTACCAAATTCCTGCCGGGCGGAGCAACCATCACTGACGGCTTCGTCAATGGATCCTTTGCTATAAATAAACAATGGACGGTCCAACTCTTCACCCAATACGAACGCTTCCTTATTCCCTCATACATGGCAGGTTCACAACACAATGAAAGCGGTTGGCTTCAACTCACTTGGGAACCTGACCTGCATCTTCATCGCTAGATAGGCTTCCGCGGCAAATGGCGCTCACCGAATCTCCGGCAATACAATTCGCGGCGGCGACGGCAACCCGTTCGCCTTCCTTTCTAACAAGCTGTCCACCTCGCGCAGCACCAATTTCGGCGTTATTTGCTCCATGCAGCCATTATGTTTGCACGGAGCAAAGGTTCGGCCGTCGTAACACGGCCTGCAGGCAAAATTAACCCCACCCCAGATACCCGTTACATACTCCCTGCGCGGCAGGAAATTCCCCGGATCTGTCGGTCCAAATAGACCGACGATGGCAGCAAAACTCAGCCCCGCAAGATGTAGGGGGCCCGTGTCATGAGAAACCACAACGTCGCATCGATCACACGCAGAAATAACCTCGGGCAGACTCAAGCTCCCCAGACAATCCGTCACCGCCATTTGCTCAAAGTATGGTCGGACCCATATATCGTCCGGGCCTCCTAGCAGGATGACCTCGCAACCCTTGGCCAGCAGTATCTTCGCAAGCGCAACGTAATTCTCAACCGGCCATCTACGCAATGTCTGCTGGTGTACCATGTTGCTGGCTCCCGCAGGCACCAATGCTATCCGTGTGCGTGCAGTCTCAAATAGGAGGGACAATTCAGGCAATCTGTCCGGACGCACAGGAGAAAGGCTCTGCGCATTGCACGTGTCTTCTCTTTGCAGCAACAGGCGTGCATATTCGTCAGCGTGGTTTCGTCCTGAGATCAGCAGATTCTCACGAGAACCGCGCGAAAGCATCAGTTTTTTTCCTGCCCTGACAGGCTGCGTCAACAACTTGTAACGCGGCTCATAGTAGAGAGTTGCACAGAGATCGTACCGCCTCCATCCAATCAGCCGCCATAATGCGGAAATACTGCTGACTCGTTCTGCCAACGTCCCAACTAGAATGGCCCGGTCATCGCACGGCATCAGATGCAGCCAGGAGTAGCACTCGAGCAGGGGACGCACCGCCCTCCCGCATACCCAATCAATCTGCATACCTGCTTCATATAACAACCTCACAGCAGGTAGCGCCATGACGACATCGCCAATGGCACCCAATTTCAAAATGAGCGCACGTTGCACTATTCAAAAACCTTCCTTATAGCTTTGCAACTCCCAAGCGACTTAGCCTCCACCTACCATGTCATGCAGTATACGGTACGTTCAGAAACAGTTATCATGAGTTATCTGCTGTCGCTTGACTCCTCCCCCGTTCGTATGTCTTCCGCCGATTCCATCACGCCGCCCACCCTCCTTGCTCAAGAACGCCGATTTCGTGGTCGAGTTAAGATCTCTCAGCCAGAATCGCCGGCTACTTTCGGCCCCGGTCCGGCATTGCGACATGCCGATAAATCTGGGCAACGACAAGAACCTGGAAACAAGCGCCCGTCCCTCCGAATCATTGCTCCCCGGCAACAGCCACAGAATATAGATTTGCCACATAGGGCGCATTAATGGCGGCCTTTGAAGCCACACACGCAAGACACAAAATCTTCTTTGCGGCTGTCTGTCTGCTTGCTGCAGCCCCAATTGCCAAAATCGGAGATGTACAGTTACTGGAAGTTTTTTTCTTTTTTCATCTACTGTGGTTGGCGTTAGCTCTGGCCTTTCGCTATTTTCGCGTCCGGTCCAACGATCTGTGGCGATCTATTGGAATTTGCTACGCCATCTTCTTCATCGCCGTACTCGTTCTTGCTCTGGCTTCGCTGCGCTTCCGGTTTTATCCCTCGGAACAAAACCCTAGCCTCCTCAAGCTACCATTCGTTCTATCGCTCGCTCGCGCCACGGAGCTCTTTCTGGGCGTGTTTCACATGTTGTATATAGCCACAATTTTGCGTGACGATCATCCAACCCGGCTCTATGCCATCCGATTCTATTTTTGGACCGGCTTCGCGACCGCCTGCTTTTCCCTCCTTTCCTGCCCATTGCTGCTGTCTACAGGCCTCATGTGGGGTATTTATTTCCCTAACATGCGGGCACGAGGTCTATTTAACGAAGGGGGCCCCTACGGTCTGTTCCTTATTAGCGTTATGGTTGCCGGGCTTGTTCTCTATCGCGCAAAAGGCCTAACGAAAAATCAGATATTCGTTGCAGGAATGGCTATTATTCCGGTCTTTTTCATGGCCCAATCGAAGTCGGCAATCCTCGCCTGTCTTTTTCTTGTCCTTCTGAACATCTTTATTGCAGGCAGCTTTCGATTGAGGGTATCCCTCCTTGTGGGAGCTTCTGCTTTTGCGTTGACTATTCTCACGTTGACCGATTTCAGCCGCAACGTCATGGGATACGTCGAAGCCTATCAACTTGTTCAGGAGGTCGGAACAAATCTCGACGATAGTGCCTATGGAGGGTTCGGAGGTCGTTTGGCAGGCGCTATTCTCGTCCCGCGCATGATCGCTGCCCATCCTGCGACCGGAATCGGGCTAGGAAACTACCCTATTCTCTTCAACGATCCTCATTATCTGCAAGGCCTGCCGTACACCGGCAACTGGGAGGCGCCGGGACTGGGAATCGTAGGGTACGTCGCGGAACTCGGCATTCCATTGTTTCTCTACCTTCTAGTGATACTTTGTTCCCCTTTCTGGCTCGCCTATCGTAGAAAGTCGGCCCCAATCATCCTGATCCTTACTGCTGTTCAACCACTCGTTCATATATTTGGTGTTCAGTTGAACTTCTACTACCCTTGGATATGTTCCGGTATCGCGCTTGGTTTCGTGAACTTTAAGATGCCGGCGAAAGCAATAAAGCGGTCGAAAACAATTCGTCTCTTGCCCTTATCAATTCGGCGAATCGACCTGCCACAGAGGCAGCCGTCTCAGCCAGCGCATTAGATCGCTACACTTTCACTCTCTTTAGCGTCTTCGTCATCGGATACTCAATCAACCTATACATGGGTACCGCTGCTATAACCGTGACCACGCTTCCGAAAATAATACAAAAACATTCGACGAGGCCACTGGACATCCCTCTATCAAACACGCGTCCTCGAATTAACAACGCAGCGGCAATTGGCAGAGTAAAGCTCTGTATTAGATAGATCGAATAGGAAGCATCTCCGAGTAGGAGAACCCATCCCGGTAGGATTTTGGTCAGATAAGGCTCACAGACTATGGTTGTTGCCACGATCACTGCCGCGCCCCCGCCGTATATTACGGTACGCGTCAAAGAGATAGAGGTATGCGGAAGATATACAAGAATCCCGAATAGCGCAATGCAGCCAGCCATGACCATGGCTTTCGCCGATATCAATTGTATTTTCTTGAGGAAGAGTGCAATCAGAACACCAGCAAGAAAGTCCAGCACGATAGGGTCCGCGAAAGCTGTAATCGCGGGAGCGCCCGGCGTCCGATAGAACGCCGCACATGAAAGCAAGCCCAATACAGGGATCAAGATATATATCACCCTTACGCGAAACGCTAATGCTGCCGCGAATAACACATAGAAGAGCATCTCAAAGTTGAGAGTCCATCCTACCGGTAGGATCGGCCTGATTTCACCTGAAGCTGCATAAGATGGCAGGAAGAGATACGATGCGCAGATATTCCACAGTGTCGGCGGTACATGCACGGCCAAGCTAGGCTTAATCTCGATCGTCAGAAGTTTTACGCTGGTTAGCAACCAATAGAGCGGCACTATCCTCGAGAGGCGGCGCCACAAAAACGCGCGGGGAGCGCTTTCTTTATCTCGCAGTCCGCTGGAGGAAGTCATCATCACAAAGCCACTAATGACGAAAAAGATATCCACGCCTGCTATTCCATTACCCCATGTCGTGGGGCGCGGAAGGATGCCAATATGATCTGCCCAGATATCGGTGGCGTGCGTAACAACAACCATTAAAGCAGCGAAGCAGCGTAATGCTTGAATTCCCAGAAATTCGCTCTTCGGTCCCTTCGATTTATTGAGTCCTGCAGATTTTGAAATTGGATGCCGTCCTTCAAACAGATTCACCGCTAACCAGAGCAAAAATGATTTCACACGCTTCGAATAAAACCGGACACGAAGGTCTAGCCTAGGGAAGCTCAATAGAATGTTCGTGGAAGTTGAGTCGATTTGAGCATTTCCATCTTCACTCAAGGATAGCTCTACCTAAGCACCTTGTGAATCTAAACCGAAATAGTCAACGCCATATAGACTTGGGAGTGGTGGATATTTCCATTCACCCATAGGTCTGTCAACAAAGCGGGGCAGTTGTTTGCACAACGAAGTAGAAAACGAAGAACTAGACATCTCCTCCGCTGTCGAGGCGAAAGGTCTCAAGTCGAGACGCCTGGAAAGCGGTCGGCTTGCTCGTAAGGCTGCCCAGGGAGCGGCCGCCTTGTTTATTCGCCAAAGCTTGGTATACGGCAGCAATATCGCCGGCGGCGTGATCATGGCCCGGATGCTGACTCCAACAGAGTTTGGTTTTTACGGCGTAGTTCTTTTCTTCGTTGTCTTTCTAAACATCTTCGGGGGAACTGGTTTTGCTGCGAACTTGATTCGCACTGAAGAACATCCCTCCCTGTCGGATTTCCGGGCAGTCTTCACCGCGCAACAGGCCGTGGTTGGGCTTATTTTCCTTGGAGTCTGTGCAGTGGCGCCTTGGCTGTCCTCCCGATATCACATGGAGCACAATGGTAGCGCCTTCTTTCGCCTGATCGGAGTGGCGCTGATGCTCACCTCTCTGATGGTTATTTCTCAAATCCTAATGGAGCGGGAGTTGGCCTTTGGCAAACTCGCGATTGTGGAAGTGTCCCAGGCCCTGACATTCAATCTCACAGCTATCGTTTTAGCTTGGCGCGGAGTCGGAGTGCTGAGTTTCGCTATTGCGCTAGTTCTGCGTGCCGGGTGTGGGGCACTTCTGTCCAACGCGATGGAGCCATGGGCTGTGGGATGGCTCTGGGATTCGACCGCTCTCAAAAGGCATATTCGCTATGGTTTGGCGCTCCAGGGAGGTCAATTCATCTCCATGGTAAAAGATAGCATTACGCCGATCTTTGTGGGCCTCCATCTCGGCGCGGCCCAAATGGGCTACGTTACATGGGCAGCAACTTTGGCCGGCTACCCCACTATGATGTTGATGCCTCTCCAGCGTCTCTATCTGCCCTTCTTCGCCCGCTTACAGTCCGACCCCAAGGAACTTCGGCGATACGCAACCCATGCAATATGGATGGCCAACGCCGTCGCCGCGCCTATTGCCGTCACCACGGTCGCGTTAGCACACCCGATCACGGTGCTGATCTTCGCCAGTAAATGGCTAGTTGCCCTGCCCTTATTCTATTGTTTGGCAACCGCAAGTATGTTCGCTGTCGGATCGGCTCCTATGCTTGGCTTGCTGAACGCGGTTGGAAAATCGCATGTCACGCTGATACTAACAATTGTCTGGATGGTCGCGACTTGGGCATTTGGAATACCGCTCATGATGAAGTTCGGCGTAATCGGTTTTGGAATAGCGGCGATGGCTGTGCAGATCACGAATATTGGTCTGTACTGGGCAATCTGGCGCGAAGTGTCTCTTTCCGTATTGCCCACTTACTGGCCAAGTTGGCCCGTCGCGATGGCGATCGGCGGCATGATGGTATTGCTTCAGCAGATCTGGCCAATCCGCGAGATGGCGTCCTTAGTTGCCTACGTGTCCCTCGGACTTGTCGTCTACGCAGCAATTCTCTGGTTTGGCTTTCCACGGCAAACGCGAATCCTGGGGCGTCTTATCAGGCAGCCTTTATGAAGGCGTCCTAGTCACAAAACCATTTGGTTTATACTCAGAATTTGTCTTGTGCGTCGATGAACTCATTGGGTTGATGAGGCACGCGTCTTATTGCTTTCACTTACCATGTCCGAGACGGAAGGCAGCGAAATACTTAGAAATCGCTCCACGTAAGGAGGGGAAAATTGCCCAGAATATCGGCAGTGCTTGTGACGTTGAACGAGGAAGACAATATATCGAACGCAATTCTATCGGTAAAGCCTTGGGTCGATGAAGTGGTCGTCGTGGATATGATGAGCGACGATCGCACGACGGAAAGGGCACAGGCTCTGGGAGCGATACTGTTCGAGCACCCTAGGGTAGGCTTTGTCGAGCCTGCAAGAGCGACAGCCGTCGGATACGCTAGCGGTGAATGGATTCTTATCTTAGATGCAGATGAAATGGTCTCCCGCCCTCTCAGCGTGGAATTGCGGCGGATCGCTGAAGACGACTGCGCCGATGTCTGTCGTTTACCGCGGCTCAACTATATTCTGGGAAAGCCAATGCTCTATGGCCAGCACTCGCCCGATCAGGACCCTCAGGTGCGTTTTTTTAAGAAGAATACGCTACGGTTTTCCAACCGGATACATTCGTTCCCAAAACCGGAGCTGGATGCTCGAGTTCATATCATAAAGTTTCTCGACAATCGTGCGATCTACCACTTTCATGCGTCGACCGCTACTCCGTTAATCGACAAAATGAACCGGTATACTTCGACGGAAGCTGACCAGCTATACCGCGATGGTAAGACCGCTGCAATCTGGCGTTTGCTATTTTTCCCGCCCTTGTCGTTTCTTCGTGGATACTTTCTCAATCAAGGCTGGAAGGACGGCTGGCGAGGACTTTACTGGTCGTGTTTGATGGCTTTTTACCGACTCACGCGCGAGGCAAAACATCTTCAACTTTCCCAATGCGGGGCTGCCTCCAGCACCGAGACGGCTTATAGACGCGAGGCAGCCCATATCCTGCATGAGTACAACGATGCAGACAGGAGCGATTCATCTCGGAGAGAAATGGACACGGCTAAAATCATCGGCGGAGTTCGATGAAAATGTGAACCACAGCCTTACTCCCTATGGATCGTGCCGAAACAGTGCAGAGTGTATAAACGGAGACCATGCCCCTGCAAAGTCTAGATCTTCCAGTGTGAGGCACTCAAGGAAGATGTACAGGGTTGACAATCCAACTAAACTGCGCTAGTCAAACTTCATAGTTTGTGGATCTCTCATGACGCGCCGCCGATATTCCCTGTGGAACACAACCTATGAACACACCGGACAGAGTTGATGCAGATGCTTCGCCAGTTGCATCGCGGCTTCGACCACTGAAGTACGCTCTCTCCTCCGCCAGCAGGCGGTACCATTACACTGAAGGGCAGCGATGACATCCAGATCCGCAGCATCATTCCGTACCACCTCGCTCCGCGCCTTCGCGAAGGAGAATGGGCTCTTTCTTACCCTCCAGAAGGTATTCGGAGCAGCTCTCCGACGAACACGCGACCAACTTCTAGCCCATCGGCTCGGCACCTGTGGCCTCCGCCTCGGCAAGCACCCCAAACTTACCGGCCTCAACCACATTCGTCTGGGAGAGAACTTCTCGGCCGGCAACGGTCTCTGGCTTGATGCCATTACTTACTTCGCTGGCCGAGCCCACCACCCTACACTCGACATCGGCCCCAACTGCAATCTCTCTGACTACGTCCATATAGCCTGCACCCACCAAGTCACCATCGCCGAGGGCTTCCTCTGCGGCAGCCGCGTCGTCATCTCCGACCATGCCCACGGTCTCTACTCCGGTTCCGATCAAAGTTACCCTAGCCAGCGCCCTGTAGAGCGTTACCTTACGAACGATCGAACCGTCACCATCGGTCGCAACGTGTGGATCGGCGACGGTGTCGCCGTACTCGCCGGAGCCTACATCGGCGACGGCGCCATCATCGGAGCCAACTCTGTCGTAACCGGCCCCATCCCCTCCAACACCATAGCTGCCGGCGCACCTGCCCGGCTCATCCGTCGCTGGGACGAGTCCACAGCTCAGTGGATTCCCATCCAACCCGTCTGAGTGCCGCAATGCGAATCCTGCTCAATTACTATCAACATAGCCGCTAATTTTATTTGGCGGCTGGAAACATCAATATCGAGTTGAACTTTATGACCGGTGCTTGCACGATAGTCTCCCCCAACTACTTGCCCTTTGCGCGGACTTTGGCCCAGTCATACCTTCGCCACCATCCCGAACAGGTTTTCTTCGTACTCCTCGTAGCCGACCTTCATGAGAAGGAGATATTTGACGACGAGCCATTCACTGCTGTTCTCATGGACGAGTTGTCGCTACCTGATATCAAGTGTTTGGCAATGAAATACGATCTCCTCGAACTCAACACGAATGTCAAACCTACCTTTATGAAGCACCTACTGGCTCACTACGGACTGGAAGCTCTGGTTTATCTTGATCCCGACATATATGTGTACAGCCCACTTGTCCCGGTCTTTGAAATGCTCAAGTCGGCGAATGTCGTCCTGACCCCGCATCTCACAGCTCCTTTGCCGGAAGATGCCTTCTCTCCCAGCGAGCGCGACCATCTCTATAACGGAACCTACAACCTTGGCTTTATCGCCGTAGCACGGAGCTCAGAGGCGGCCCAAATGTTGGATTGGTGGGAGGCTCGCTGTCTTCGCCAGGGATTTAGCGAGGGCCGTAGCGGCCTCTTCGTTGATCAAAAGTGGATCAATCTTGTACCCGGCATGTTTGAAGGAATTGGGATTTGTAGGGATCTCGGCTGCAACATGGCTTACTGGAACCTCCATGAACGAAGACTTATCCAGAACATAGGAAATTATGCAGTCAATAGCATTACTCCACTGTGCTTCTTTCATTTCAGCGGCGTCGAAGTGGATGATCCATCGATGCTCTCGAAGAACACTGATCGATTTACCTTGGCAGATCGCCCTGATCTGACCGCGCTATTCTCTCACTATAAGAAGGAAATCATTAGCAATCGCGTCCCCGACAAGGACACCATTCCTTATGGGTTCGACGTCTACAGCAATGGCTCGATGGTGACGCGCTTACAGCGCAGGATCTTTGCCGCACATGAGATGGCCTTCGATCGCCAAGATCCTTTCGATTCCAAAAGTCGCTTCTACGACTTCGCTACCAGGCACGGGCTTCTGGTTGGCAAGCGGGAGATTGCCAAATCGACTTGGCGGGAGTTTAAGCCAGACGACCGCCGGGTACAACTAGTGAACCGGCTCTTGCTGATTACCCTGAGACTGCTTGGCGCTGCACGTTACGAACTGCTGATGCGTTATCTTTCGTTCATTTCCATTTTGAGAAACCAGTCCGTATTCATTCGAGACTGACGACCGAGATTTCTTTCCGTGGAATGAATGTGTCTTTCCGTATCCCGTGATCTAACTTATAAAGGACGGCTTTTCTTTGACTCGATTCGATTCGCTCATCGCACGTGCGGTAAAAAGATATCTCACTCGAAATCCGACGTTACGCGCGATGCGACATTCGGAACTCAGCATCATCTGCTCCGCCGATGATGATGTGTCGCCCAATGAGCTGCTCATCGATCTCAGCCTGCAGGCAATTCAGAACGCTCGACAAACCAACCTGCGGGATCTGGCTGAAAGAAACAAGCAGCTGCCCGACGCGGTCTACTTCGACGTTTATCCGGGTAATCACTATCGGCTCCTTCAGGTACTTGCTCGCAACCTGGCCCGGCGGAACATCATCGAGGTAGGCACATTCACCGGAATGAGTTCGGCATGTATGTTGTGCGGCATGCCTGAATCCTGCAAGCTCACAACCTTCGACCTCTTCTCATGGCGCAACTTCCGCTCCCACCTGACCGAAGAAGATTTCGCCTCCGGAAGAATAACCCAGGTTCTCGAAGATCTCTCCAACTCAAACACCTTCGATAGATACTTGCCTCTCTTCAACGAGTCGGAACTGATCTTCTGCGATGCGCCCAAGGATGGAATCTTCGAGCACCACTTCCTTGCCAACCTCACACGGGCGAAACCTGCGTCGACTTGTATTCTCGTCCTCGACGACATCAGGCTCCTCAACATGATCGACATTTGGAGAGCGATCAAATCTCCAAAGCTCGACCTGACCTCCTTCGGACACTGGGCTGGCACCGGTCTGGTCGACATGACCGACGGGCTCAAGTTCGAGTTGTAAACCCCTGGGATCGTTCATTGTAGGAAACGCTGGAGTCCAGTCTACAGATGAACTTTCACGCCGGTCCGTTCAGTGGATTCACTCGCGACGCTCGCACGACATAGCGACCTATGACCCAGAACAATCCGAGCAATCCGCCCAGAACAGCAGCCAGAAGTGTGTATAAAACACGTCTCGGGCCCGACTTCGTATCCGGAACAACAGCAAAATCCACTACCTGCATCAACGGAGCGGAACGGGATTCCTCTAGTTTCGCAGCCTCATATTGGCGTAGTAACAATTCATACAAGGCCTGTTGATACTTCATCTCTCTTTCCTTGCGCACGTAAATAAGTGTCAATTCGGGAACTTCGGACGTGGGTACCTGCACATCTCCGGGGCGACTTTGTCCACTCGAGTTTTCCAGCTTTTTCAACTGAGACTTCAACCCCACGATCTCTGAACGGATTCTTACTACGTCAGGATTTTGCTCTGTTGCTGCCTGGTTCATCGCGGCCAATTCAATCTCACGACTCGCGATTTCTGCCTGAGTCTGTGCAATCGTCTCAAGCTGAAGTCGAGCTTGACCAGCCGGCTGAATCAATCCTGTCTGATTTTGGCTGCGCATCAGCTCTACTTCAGCATCCGCCAAACGGTTTTTCTGCTTTTCAAGTTGCTGTTCAAAGAACAGTCGCCTTTGACCAGCCTCTGTCAACGCAATCCGATCATCTAATCCATGCAAAGCGGCTAGATAAGCATTCGCCATGTCCGCAGCACGTTTCGGATCGTGGTCTTCGACACTGACAGTTATAATCGTGTCCTTGCCAGAGATAAATGCGCTGTGCCTCTCCAAAGCTTTCTCTGTCTGACTCAGCTTTTTTGTCTCATATACCTTCGCAAGATCGAATTGCCGGATCATGTCATCAGCAACCGTGTGACTGTTCAGCATACCGACATAAAGCAGCGTCGGGTCTTTAAGACTGCTCAACGCTCCGCCCGCCGCACCTAACGCGCCGAGTTGCCCCAGAAGCGCCGAAGATCCAGTTGACATCGAATTCGGCGGTAAAAAGCTCGCTTGTGCCGTATAAGTCGGCTTCATCAACAACACTGTGATCGCCGTAACAACTGCTGGCGCCAAAGCAAATTTCAATAAAACCCGTCTGTTGGCCATCACTACTCGGCCCAACTCCAGCAAGTCAATCTCATCTTCCGGCATGGTGGAATCTCTGCCAGTCCGAAGGGCTGTTTCTGGCGAAGCTTCCTTCCGATCGGGAATGATCTGTTCTGGCATCACAATCAACCTCTTAGCCCCCAAAGCAACTCAGTCAAGCTCATTCCATGCCGATGCACGCGATCTATCGACACGAATAACTCCGATTCAGACCAGGTGAGAATTTCGGGATGGTTCAACACGGTATCTTGCAGCATGGCCCCCCTTCCTAGAACACCACGTTAGCGGCAGCTATGGCGATTCCGAACTGGCCGACGATCTGCGCCAGGTCTACGATAAGGCGCAGTGACTTGCCCTTATTTAGGTTCAACGGAATCACGGCAGTATCACCGGGATAGAGTTGCAGTGAATCAAAACCATTGCCGCGCAGAGAAGAGCTATATTGTTTGCTGATAACGGCTCCGCTCGCGCGAATCACATAGGCACGGCCCTTGTCGGCGTCTCGATTTGCTCCACCTGCCAGGCGGATATAGCCTCCCAGATGTCTATTGGGATCGTAGACAAAGGAGTTCTGGTTGTAGACCGCTCCATCTACGCTGATTGTCGAAGGCACACGAGGCACGATAAATCTATCGCCATCTTCGAGTGGCAGGTCGGGAAGTTGTGCGGCATCCTGACTATCGGGCTGCAACTCCAGCACAATGCGCCCCGTTGCGCGGACTTGGCGGAGGCTGTTGACCACGTTTTGGTTCTGCTGCTGCGCCGCGGCTAATGCAGCGCTATCCTGCGAACTGACTGCGCTATTGGCACTATTGATTGCAGTCGTACTTACCTGCAGAGCGATTTGATCGACATACTCATTCAGACGCTGCTGCTGCACACGGCGTGTTGACTCGCGGGTAAACTCCGAACCATAGAGATATGCCTCCGAGGTAATTCCACCAGCCCGCTTCACCAATTGCCGCAAAGTTTCGCCAGGTTTTACGCTATAGACACCTGAAGAAGCGAACTCCCCTTCCAATCGCACGAACCGTGTCTGTTGCGTCTGCGGAACGCGAATGTCTGCCTTGGAAAAGATCGTGACGACATCGCCCGGCAAAAGTTCGAGATTCTGCGATGCGTCATCTTCCAGCACAATCTTGCCTAGATTGAAGGGAAGCAAAGACGTGGTTAAATCTTCTTTGCTCTGGCGCTCGATCACGGCATAGCTCCAGTCGATGTCTGGCTCGCTCAGCTTCACATCATTGCGCGGCTTGAACTGGCCAGCAGATGAACTTAAAACCGTTGAACCCACGCTGGCGCTCGCCGTGCTTACCCGATTCGCGCTGGCGTTACTCGAATTCTGTTGCGCGCCGCTCGGGTACGAAGAATAGTTTCCTGAGTTTGCAGCATTTATGCTTGCCGGCGAGATCGATGAATAGACATCATTCCTTCCACTCAAAGATGTAGCTGACTCCGGTATCTTTGTGCAATCCAATCCCCCGTCCGTAGAGGGAGTGCCCTCTTCCGTTTCGCTCGTCAATCCGCCGCCGCTTCCTTCCGGACGTCCAAACGGCAAACCTATCAAATTCGGATTTCTTGTAGAGGAATATCTCCAATTTGGATGTTCGCCCTCATCACCAGCTGGAATCCCGTACCGAAGATCAGGAATGCCATAGGGCGTCTGCGGAAGGCAGGTCGGAATATAAGTCAATATAGGCTGACCCAGCTGACTCCGTTTCAGCCAGTAATCACGCGTGATGAGCGCATCTTTGTCCGGTATCAGATCGCGAACCCGCATACCCGGCTTCCAGGTGAACCGCCCCGGATTGGCTACATTACCGCGAAGCGTAATCGCATCCTTGTATTGGCTGACTACTGCCATCAATTCGAGAAGATCACCATCGTGCAGGATAGTAGATTTACCCTGGGTATCAAGCGGCACTTCGATCATGCTTCGCGTACGTCGCTCATCGACACGCTCGAGCCGAACCTTCTCACCCGAAGCCACATTGGTTAGTCCCGCGGCAAGCACAAGCACATCACCGACAGTCGTACTGCTCCCGGATTTCAGTTCGTAAATTGCAGGAGCATTGACACTTCCAGCCACAGCAACCTGCGGCCCAATTGGAGGAATATAGATTACATCTCCAGGCAGCAACTGCATATCGCTCGACTTGTCGCCACGCTCGAGTAAGTCATACAGATCGAAGTCGACAAGAACTTTACCTGAGCGCTTCAACTGGATGTGCCGCATGCTGCCCTGCGGAGTTGGTCCGCCCGTCGCGAACAAAGCATTCGTCAAAGTGCTCAGAGAACTGATGGTATAGCTTCCCGGCTGCCGCGCCTGCCCCACGACAAACACCTGGATCGAACGCAACTGCCCCATATTCACATTCAGGTCAAAGTTGCGAAACACCCGTCCCATCTGGGATTTCAAATAATCCTGTATCCGTCCGAAGTTCAGTCCGGCAACCTGCAGGGAGCCAACTTGAGGAATGTAAATGCTGCCGCTTCGATCGACTGTATAACGACTGTTAAGCGTTACCTGGCCCCATGCCTGAATGAGCAGCTCATCTCCCGGGCCAATAACGTAATCCGGAGTGACAGGAACCATATTCAACGGAGCAAACGTAGAGGGAGGATTTCGAAACAGCGCCGCACCGAAGATCGGAAGCATCTTACCGGTCGAATTTGCGACCATCTGCTGGAACTCCGTAGGCGAATCTAGTGGAAGAAGACGATTCTGGTCGTTTAAATTCCGCTGAGATTGCGTCAGGTTCCCATTTAGGTTGCTTGTGCCGTTCTGATCTGCGGATTGACCGGGAATTACAATCCCTTGGTTGAGTCCAGGTTGTTGGTTAGTCTGGGGTACAACACGCCCTTGATAGTTGCCCTGATCCGCAGGTGTCTGACAGTTGGGATCGGTCGGCGCACAGGACGCCTGCTGCTGTCCAGAAAGGTTCCCAAGAGCCTGACCGTATTGCGAGAACTGCTGTGCAAGCGAACCGCTCGCACCGAGCAAGGTCGATAGAACCATACATCCAAGCTTGAAAGATCTACTTGAGCTACTAAACTGCATTTACTGTAATCCTCGTAAAACCGTCTTTACCTTAATCCGAACAAGCGAATTATCTTGGTGAAATCGCTACCACCAAGCATACTCGAATGCATTCGGGAAACGAAAAGGAAGTAAAGAAGAGGCATCCGTGGAACCTTCACCACAGATGGAAAAGTATCTCGATCCGCAACTTGAGGTGGAACTACTCTTTGCTCTGCCCCGTCTCTATCGCTTGGGCCACGCGCAGCATAGTCGCCTCATCGAAATGCTTCCCCATCACCTGCACTCCCATCGGCAGTCCGTCTTTCGTCGTCCCGCACGGGACTGACACTCCACAGATCCCCGCCAGGCTTGCCGCTACCGAGTAGATGTCTTCCAGGTACATCTTCACCGGATCGTCCGTCTTCTCGCCCAGCTTGAACGCCGGGGTCGGCGTCACCGGCGCCACCAGCACATCCACCTCCGCGAACGCTGCCAGAAAATCCCGCGTCAGCAACGTCCTCACCTGCTGCGCCTTGCGATAGTAGGCATCGTAGTACCCTGCGCTCAGCACATACGTCCCCAGCAGAATCCGCCGCTTCACCTCAGGACCGAAGCCTTCGTCGCGCGTCTTCCGAAACATCGCCGACAGTGTCTTCGCCTCCTCAGACCTCAACCCGAATCTCACTCCATCGAACCGCGACAGGTTCGACGAGGCCTCCGCGGTCGCAATCACGTAGTAGGTTGGAATCGCATACTTCGTGTGCGGTAAACTGACCGGCTTTACCACGCATCCCGCCATCTTTAAACCAGCAAGTACACCATCAATTGCACTGCGAATCTCCAGGTCTAGACCTTCGCTAAAATACTCCTGCGGCACACCGATCCTTAGCCCCTCCACCGGTCTTGCTAACCCAGCGGAGTAGTCCTCCACCGGCCGGTCCGATGAAGTCGCATCCATAACATCTTTTCCTGCAATCACCTGCAGAACCGTCGCGGCATCTTTCACATTCTTCGTCAACGGCCCTATCCGGTCCAGCGAAGAGGCAAATGCAATCAACCCGTACCGGCTGACTCGCCCATACGTCGGCAGCACACCAACCACCCCACAAAAGGCCGCCGGTTGTCGAATCGAGCCTCCTGTATCGGTTCCTAACGTAGCCACCGCAAAATCCGCTGCCACTGCCGCCGCCGATCCTCCGCTTGAGCCACCTGGAACTCGATCCAACGCCCTCGGATTCAACACAGGACCGTACGCCGAATTCTCATTCGACGAGCCCATCGCAAACTCATCGCAGTTCAACTTGCCCAACAGGATCGCGCCTGCAGCCTCAAGCCTCGCAACAGCCGTCGCATCGTAGGGAGGCTTATAACCCTTCAAAATCAACGACCCAGCCGTAGCCGGAACCCCTTGCATTGCCAGCACATCCTTGATGCCCACCGGCACACCAGCGAGCGCGGGCAGCGCCTCCGCCTTCGCAGCCATTCCATCGACTTTCGCCGCCTGAGCCATCGCCCGCTCGCGGCTCAACGCCAGGAAACTATTGATCTCTGTATCTTGGGAGGCAATCTGCGCATAGTGCAGCTCCGCTAAAGCCGTAGCGGTTGTCTCGCCAGAGACCACCACCGCCCGAGCCTTATCAATCGTCAAACTCTCTAATTCCATTGCCCTTACGCTCATCGATCTACCTTAAACTGTCGTTCCCGTTACAAGATCCATTTCTGACGCTGATTTAGCGCTCAATCACCTTAGGAACCTTGAAGAACCGTCCATCGCTCTCCGGCGCCGCTCCCATCACCGCAGCACGATCCAACGAGGGACGCACCGCATCCACCCGCAACGAGGTACCCACCGTATCCGCAACGCCACCTAACATCTCACCCACCTGCGCCATCGCCGGAACTCCGGCCGTATTCAGCTCGTTCAACTGAGCGATATGCCCAAGAATGGCATTCAAATCCCTCTGCATCCGCGGCTCCTCCTCTGCGGCCAGCTCCAGATTCGCCAACTCCGCGACCCGCCTCACATCCTCGATCATTACGCAAACGTCTTCCTTCATCGCGTGCACTACCTCTTCCTCTCAAAGTGTATCTCGCTCACCCTTATTCCAGCGATCCGCGCCATCTCTGCGGCGAGCTGTCCGCGCATACTCATCAACTGCCGCAACCACGCCACATCCTCTACCTGCACTCGTACTATGCCGTCCACATAGCCCACGACAGTCCCCTTTTCGGCCATCGCCTTGCCACAGGCCACCGGCCACGCCGCCGCGAGCTTGTCCTCATCGCGCAACGAGCTTAGGCTCTGCCCCAAAGATCTCTTCAATAAATCCCGAATTCCTTCCACGCGGAACCTCACAACAACAGTCCCACCAACTCTTCCCCGAAAACTGAGCCGCGGGAAATCCACTTGTCAGCGGCCAACCTAAACCACATCCATGGTCGCTTCGGGACTCATCTCCGCTACAGCTTCCGGCACTTTCTCGAGTACAAACTCTCGCATCCGCCGCAGAAATACTGGCGTTGCAAACGTTGCTGCCCATCGCTGAATCTCCATCGAGTCAAAGCCTCCAGCAGCGTCCGCAGACTCAAACTGCAGGATTCCCTCCATCACTGACTCCACTCTCTGCTCACGAAAATAAACTCCTGTTGGCGAATCTCCGCCCTCCCTCACCGTCTCGAGAGATCCGCCTGCACCGTACGCAATCACAGGCCGCCCGCAAGACTGTACCTCCAACGGCACCATGCCGAAATCTTCATCTGCGGCAAATAATAGCGCCTTGCACTCCCCATACTCCTTCCACAGAGCATCCGTTTTCATCTCCTCTAGAAATGCGACCCCTGCAGCCGCTGCCATTTTCTTCAAGCGAGCCTCTTCCGGGCCTGTCCCTGCGATCCGAAGCCTGCGTCCCAGCCGGGCACAAGCCGTAATGATCAACTCTGTCCGCTTATACCCAACCAGTCTTCCTGCGCAAAGATAATGCTCTCCTGGCGCATTGAGCCTCTGCGCCCGATGTAGGTCAATCGGCGGATAAATCACCGTACTCTCGCGTCCATAGAATCGTCGTATTCTCCCCGCCACATAGTGCGAATTTGCAATAAAGTGAGTGACACGTCCGGCTGCTTTCACGTCCCACCTGCGCACTCTACCAGCCGCGGCAGAAAAAACAGCTCGCGTCACCGCCCCCATCTGCTCCCGGTAAGTCTCATATCCGTCATAGAGATATCGCATCGGCGAATGACAGTAGCAGATATGCACCGCCCCCTCATCCAGCCGAACCCCTTTGATGGGACCACTATCTGAAGAGATAACCAGGTCGAACCCGCGCAGATCAAGCCCCTCCGTCGCCGCCGGATACAGCGGCATCATGTGACGGTGATAACGTTTCGCCATCGGAATCTTCTGTAAAAACGAGGTATGGATGCGGCGAGTACGCAGGTGATCCGGAACGCCCGGGCCATCCGTCATCAGCGCAAAGATCTCAGCTTCAGGAAATAGTGAAGCTATACACTCAGCAACACGCTCCCCACCACCTCGGGTCACAAACCAATGATGAACGATGGCGACGCGCACTATCTCTTACCCTTCACGAAGCTCTGCTTAGAACGCGCCATCCTGATTCACTACGGATGCAACCGTTCTCAGCAAAATCATAACGTCCTTGGTCAGCGACCAACGCTCCACATATTCGCAGTCCAAAGCCACCCGGGCATCGTAACTCAGGCTGCTCCGTCCGGAGACCTGCCAGAGACCTGTCAATCCGGGCTTCACTCTGCAATAACAGTCGAAGCAATCACCATATTTCTCCACCTCTGCCGCCACAATTGGCCGAGGCCCAACCAGACTCATCTGGCCCATCAACACATTCCACAGCTGAGGAAGCTCATCCAAGCTGTATCGCCTCAGAAAGGCTCCAAGCGGCGTAATACGGGGGTCTTCTCGTAGTTTATGAGTCTTATTCCACTCGGCCTGCGCATCAGGATGTCGCGCCAGATAATCTTCCAGCACCTCAGACGAATTGACACACATCGTACGAAACTTCCACATCGAGAAAAACGCGCCACCCTTGCGAATTCGCCGATGCGAATAGAATACCGGGCCCGGGGAACTCAACATCACCACGGCCGATACCACCCCCAACACCAGCAAGATCACCGGCATTGCTATCAGTACCAACAAGAGATCACAGCACCGTTTGATCACTCTGTAGCGGAAAAATTCTGACGGGGTGGCGCCTGCCCGTTGCGATCTTTCCTGCAAATGGCCTTCCGACTCCGCATACGAATAAGAACCTTCGATAGCCGCTGCCCGCGACTCGGGAGATTGATATTCAGCCTGCATTCGAATCCTGTATCTGTGCGGCCCGTACGCGTGCATTCTTCTGCATCACATCGGCCTCACCGGTTACATACGCATACACTCATGTCGCGGTGAACAACTCTAATCGGTCCCGCAGTCCTGATGGACCACGAAAACGTCCGCGACTCGGATCTCCATCTACCTGTTCGTGCCGGGCTTTACCTCAGCCTCTTTTTTCCTGACCAGTTTACCCCGGTCGCCAACTGGGAAATGTAGCGCATTGAACCAACTCCTCTATTCTACTCGTCCTCGTTTCCCGAATTGAAGAGCCTTGGCAACAATTCGCTGTTTATTCGTCCATTTCGGAACTTGCATTCGAACACCGCTTCAACCACTAAACTAGTGGGATGCAAGTCCTGAACACGCCTTTGCAAGACGTTAAACTCATTCAACCTCCACGTTTCGGAGATGAACGCGGCTGGTTTGCCGAGGTATTCAATCAATCAACCTTTTCCACCGCCGGTCTTCCTACGCAATTCGTTCAGGACAACCAGTCCTTCTCGATCAAAGGCGTCCTTCGTGGCCTGCATTATCAGGTCTCCCAGCCACAAGGCAAGCTTGTCCGTGTCCTCTCAGGTCATATCTGGGACGTCGCCGTCGATCTTCGTCGAAGCTCGCCCAGCTTCGGCAAATGGGCTGGATTTCATCTCAAAAGCCAGTCTCCTGAAGATCCCCTCCAACTCCTCTGGATCCCCGAGGGCTTTGCCCACGGTTTCCTCGTCCTCTCGGACACAGCCGAAGTCCTCTACAAGACGACGAATTTCTACCACCCAGCCGGAGAGCGATCCATCCTCTGGAATGACCCCACCCTCGACATCACCTGGCCACTCGAAGCTCTCAATGGAACACCGCCATCCGTTAGCCCCAAGGATATGCGCGGCACCCCCTTTGCAACAGCCGACTTGCCGTCAACCAAACTAAGCATCTAATAAGGTACGCATCACAGTAGTAACCTCGCCCCTGAGAACACAGCCATAGAGGACACATGACACCCCTCGAAGTCATATCGTCGGCAGGTTTACTCTCTGGGGTTCTCGACCTCACTGCCACCTCAACTTTGCTCAAAACTCAAGGCGTCCCCATGGAACGGCTCTTACAGACCATCGCGAGCGGAGGCCTCGGCCCATCCGCCTTTCAAAAAGGAAAGAAGACCGCGACGGCAGGCTTGCTCTTTCATTTCTTCATCGCCTTCATCGCGGCTTCGATCTACTACACCATCAGCCGTAAGATGGCGATCCTTCTCGATCACCCGATCTTTTGCGGCCTTTTGTATGGAGTAGCAGTACATCTGGTGATGAGTCGAATCGTAGTGCCACTCTCCGCTACACCCAAACGAGATTTTTCAGTCAAGGCGTTCTTAACCCAATTGATCATTCACATCTGCTTCGTAGGCTTGCCAATCGCACTCATCGTCAGCCACTTCTCGAGGTAGCCTTAGCCGCGCTCCACCAGCCACTGCTCCACCTCAGCTAGAGACTCCACCCCCACATACTCCCCGCTGCATCCCGCAGTCTCCGTTCCGCTGATCAAAAACATCTGGCGTAACCCTGCCGCATTGGCCGCTCCCACATCCGAGCATCGATCCCCCACCATCACACTTTCGCTCAACTCCACCCCAAACTCCTTCGCCCCACGTCGCAGCATTCCCGTCCCAGGTTTTCTGTCCTCGTGCTCTTGCTTGTACCGTCCCACCCCATGCTCCGGATGAAACGGACAATAGTACACCGCGTCCAACTCCACCCGCTGGATACGCAACTCACCGCGGATAAACTCCATCACCACCTCAAAGTCTGCCTCGGTGTAATATCCCCGCGCAATTCCAGCCTGATTCGTCACCACGATCAACCGATAACCCAGCCCCATCGCCGCCCTGCAAAGAGAAAATATTCCATCGACAAACCGCACCTCATCAGCCCGATGCAGATATCCAACCTCTTCGTTCACCACCCCATCGCGATCCAGAAATAGCGCCCGAGTCTTCATAGCTCCGCCAAAACCTCTCGCAACGAATCCCGCCAGTTCATCATCTTCCATCCAAACTGCTTCGTTAGTTTGTCGCAGTTCATTCGCGAGTTCGCTGGTCGTTTCGCAGACGTAGGGTATTCCGCAGTCGTAATCGCCTCAATCTCCGCAAACTGTACGCATGGCTTACCCTCACGCTGTAAACGCACCGCCTCCAACGCAAATCCACACCATGTCGTCTCCCCGGATCCAGCGGCATGATAGATCCCACCCACATCACGCAGCACATCCCGGAACTCCCGATCTCGTCCCGCCGCCTCACACTGCCCAATCACCTCGGCGGTCATTCTCGCCAGATCGCGGCTCCAGGTCGGCGCTCCGTATTGATCGGCCACAACGCGCAACGACTCCCGCTCCTGCGCCAACTTCAACATTGTCAGCAAAAAATTCTTCCCGCGCGTCCCATACACCCAACTGGTTCGAAAGATCACATGTCCAGCACCGCTCACAGCCAGAGCCGTTTCTCCAGCCAGCTTGCTCGCACCATAAACACCCAGTGGGTTAGGAGAATCCGTCTCAACATACGGAGCACGCGACAAACCATCAAAGACATAGTCCGTCGAAAAATGAATCACTCCCGCGCCAATCCTCCGCGCCTCCTCCCCTATCACCCTCACGGCCTCAGCGTTGATCGCATACGCCAAATTCGGTTCACCCTCCGCCTTATCCACCGCCGTATACGCCCCGGAGTTCACAATCCACCGCGGCCGCACCGCACGAACCGTCTTCCGCACCGAAGCAGCATCTGCCAGGTCCATCTCCGCTCGTGTTGGGGCAATGACCTCACCCAACGGCCTCAGCGTCTCCAACAACTCGCCGCCCACCTGCCCCGTAACGCCCGTCAATAATATTCGTCCACCCACCGGCAGAGCACTTCGCTCCATCAGTACACCGTCTCTTCCAGCACCCGCAGCAGATACTGTCCATACGAGCTCTTCGCAATCTTCGCCGCCAACGCCCGCAGTTGGGCCGCATCGATATAGCCCAGCCGGTACACAATCTCTTCCGGACAGGACACCTTCAACCCCTGCCGCTTCTCAAGCGTTTGGATAAACCTGGCTGCGTCCAGCAGCGAGTCGTGCGTCCCCGTATCGAGCCAAGCCGTCCCGCGTCCCAGCAACTGCGTCCGCAGCTGCCCACGCTCCAAATACCAACGGTTCACGTCCGTTATCTCCAACTCACCTCGCGGCGAAGGCTTCAGCCCCTCAGCCACTCCTACCACCTGTGCGTCGTAAAAATAAATCCCCGTCACCGCATAACGCGACTTCGGCTTCACAGGTTTCTCTTCAATTGAGATCGCCCGCCGTTTTGCATCAAACTCGACGACGCCGTACCGCTCTGGGTCCAGCACCGGATAAGCGAACACGGTTGCTCCGGGGCCGCCGGCCGCCGCATCCCGTAGTGTCTTTGCGAAATCATGCCCATAAAAGATGTTGTCGCCCAACACCAGGCAACAACCCTCACCAGCCAGAAACTCCTTACCAATCAAGAACGCCTGCGCCAACCCATCTGGCGATGGCTGCACCGCATATCGCAGTTGGATGCCCCACTGTTCCCCGTCGCCAAGCAATTGCCGAAATCGCGGCGTATCCTCCGGCGTCGAGATCACCAGAATGTCGCGAATCCCCGCCAGCAGCAATGCCGACAGCGGATAGTAGATCATCGGCTTGTCATACACCGGCAGCAGTTGCTTCGACACCGTCTGCGTCACCGGATGCAACCGCGTCCCGGAACCACCAGCAAGAATAATTCCCTTCAACGTGCACTCTCCCGGGTGGCAGCGCTCTTAGGTCTCTCAACCACCGCAGCCGAATCCCCAGCTTCACGACCAGCATAGTTCTGCGTCATCCACTGCTGATACGCTCCACTCGTCACACCCTGCACCCATGCTGCATTCGCCAGATACCACTCCACAGTCTTCTTCAAACCCGTCTCAAAGCTCTCCTGCGCCCGCCACCCAAGCTCAGCCTCCAGCTTCCGAGCATCGATCGCATAGCGCCGGTCGTGTCCCGGCCGGTCCGTCACATATTTCACCAGCTGCCGATGCGGTTTGAACTGCGACTCCGGTACCATCTCATCCAGCATCGCGCACAATGTCGTTACCACCTCGAGATTGCTACGCTGGTTCCCGCCACCGACGTTATAAGTCTCACCCACTCGGCCACGCTCCAGTACAGTCTGAATCGCCCGGCAGTGATCCACCACATACAACCAGTCCCTCACCTGCTGTCCATCTCCATACACTGGCAGCGCCTTGCCCTGCAGTGCATTCGCAATCATCAACGGAATCAGCTTCTCCGGAAACTGGTACGGCCCATAGTTATTCGAGCAGTTCGTAATGATCGCCGGCAACCCGTATGTATGCACCCATGCCCGCACCAGGTGGTCCGACGACGCCTTTGAAGCTGCATAGGGACTGTTCGGTGCATATGGCGTCTCTTCATGAAACGCCGGGGCCTCCGGTGTCAGCGTCCCATATACCTCGTCTGTCGATACATGCAGAAACCGAAATCTCTCCCGCTCCTCGCCCGCCAGCGAGTCATAGTACTCACGAGCAGCCCGCAGCAGACAAAAGGTCCCATCTATATTTGTCCGCAAAAAGGCCTCTGGTCCCACAATCGAGCGATCGACGTGACTCTCCGCAGCAAAGTGGACCACCGCTCTCGGTCTATGCTCCTGCAGCAAAGCCGCTACCAGTTCGCTATCGCAGATATCCCCGCGAACAAACGTATGCGCAGAACTCCCCGCAACCGCCGCTAGATTCTCTAGGTTGCCCGCATACGTCAGCTTATCCAGATTGACCACCGGCCCATTCCCCGAAGCCAGCCAATCCAGCACAAAATTGGAGCCAATAAATCCAGCGCCACCAGTTACCAGGATTGAATTTGTGCCACTACCCGGCATCTCTTCTGCCCTCCGACTCAATCCCATTCGCTGACTAACGCCTCCGCAAAAACCGCCCAGAAGGGCCGAAAGATCGCTCACCAATGATTCGCTAAACTCTACAGCAGTTTACAGCCAGGGCACTTCTCCACGTGAAGAGCGGGATACCTGCCCGATAACCACCGTTTGTTACTATGCGGTACATCAAAGAAGCATCTTCCGGACATGCATCTGCCTCTTATCTGGTTGGAGAACCCTATGGCACGCCCCTATTGGTCAGGTCAGATTCAGATCTCTCTCGTATCCTTCTGCGTCAAGCTCTTTCCAGCCACGGAAGCGAAGAGCGAGATCCATTTTCATCAACTCAGCCGCAAAACTGGAGAACGCATCAAGCATCAGAAGGTCTCGGGCGACGAAGAGCCTGTCGAGAAAGATGACGTCGTCAAAGGCTACGAATACCGCAAAGGCGAGTACGTCACCATTGAACCCGGCGAAATCGAACATCTGCGCATACCTTCGCGGCACACCCTGGAGGTAACCCAGTTCGTCGGTGTCGATGAAATTCCACTTGCGTTCTTCGAAAAACCTTACTTTGCCACTCCAGAGAGCGATGCACAGGCAGAAGCCTTCGCTGTCATACGTAAAGCTCTTCAAACCATGAAGAAGGTGGCTCTCGGAAAAATTGCCTTCGGTGGTCGCGAACATCTTGTCGCAATCTCCGCACCAGTTGATGACAAACTCCCCGGCATGATGGCCTATATCATGCGTTACGCAGAAGAACTCCGTGACCCAGTTGCATACTTCAGCGACATCAGGAAGGTCACGGTCGATGCTGATCAGCTATCTCTCGCCAAAGAGCTCATCAAACGCAAGGCTTCAAAGTTCGTCCCGGAAAAGTTCAAGGACAACTACGAGGCTGCCCTCAAAGAGCTGGTGAAGGCAAAGGTGAACCATGCACCACTTCCGAAAGAAGAGCCAGTCCGTAAAACGGGCAAGGTCATCAATCTCATGGACGCTCTCCGCAAGAGTGTTCATGGCGACTCAACCACTCCCAAAAAATCGGGTACGGCCAGCTCCAGCAAGGGCTTGTCTCTGGTTAAACCAAAAGCAGTCCCCCACAAGCGCAAGTCCGCATAAAGACCATGATGACGACACGCAAACCCATGAGCAAAAAACCTCAGTCGAAGAGTGCTCAAAAAAAATCCAGCGATACGGCTAAGAAAACAACAAATAAGGCTGTAGAAAAAGCCACAGGCGCACGCGCTAAAGCCTCAAACGCCATCGACGATCAGCTCGCCCGTTACCGCTCCATGCGGAACTTTAGCGTCACCGCCGAACCGAGTGGGTCCTCAAAGTCAGAAAAAAACTCTGGCCTTCCCTTCGTCATCCAGAAGCACGCCGCATCCCATCTCCACTACGACTTTCGCCTCGGCTGGAATGGAGTTCTTAAAAGCTGGGCCGTCGCCAAAGGCCCCAGCTACAACGTCAAAGACAAACGCCTCGCCGTCCAGGTCGAAGACCACCCCATGGAATACGGCGGTTTCGAAGGAGTTATTCCGAAGGGTCAATACGGCGGCGGCACGGTCATGCTTTGGGATCAGGGTACCTGGGAGCCTCAACCCGGACACGCAGATATAGACGAGGGCCTTCGCGCCGGCAGCCTCAAATTCATCATGCATGGTGCCAGGATGAAAGGAAAGTGGGCGCTCATCCGCATGGGTGGCAAAGCTGCCAACGAGCGCAAGCCCAACTGGCTCCTCATTAAAGAACACGACGACTACGAACGCTCCGAAATCGACCCTGTCATTACAGAAGAACAACCAAACAGCGTCGTCACCGGGCGCTCGATGGAACAAATTGCCGCCAGTGAAGACCACGTCTGGAACTCGAAGGACACCGCAGGCGGCAACGCATGGCAACGCATCGACCAACAACCACCTCTACTGCCGCAACGGTTGCCCTCATCTGCCGCTCTCCGAAAACCCGACGCGCCGACAAAGACGAAAGCCGTTCGGCCGCCCGAAAAAACTCCCAAAGAAAACCTTCCTGATTTCATCCCGCCAGAACTCGCACTCCAGGCTGCCACGCCTCCATCAACCAGCGGCTGGCTCCACGAATTAAAACTCGACGGCTACCGCATCCAGGCCCGCAAAGAAGGCTCCAGCGTCCAGCTGCTCACCCGCACCGGCCTCGACTGGACCCATCGCATGAAGACTATCGCCGCGCAGATCGTTACCCTCCCCTGCCATAGCGCAATCCTCGATGGCGAGGTCGTCGTTCTTGCCGAAAACGGCACCACCAGCTTTGCCGATCTGCAGGCCGCATTTCAGGAGGGTGTCAAAAAAAACCTCACCTACTTTGTCTTCGATCTCCTTCATCTCAACGGGCACAACCTCCGCAATCTGGCTCTGCTTGATCGCAAAACCGTCCTCGCCGACCTGCTCGCCAACGCCAGCGAGTTCATCCGTCTCAGCGAGCATCTCGAAACCGACGGCCTGCAGATCTTCCACAAAGCCTGCGAGCTCGACGCCGAAGGTATCGTCTCCAAACGCGCTGAGGGCAAATACGTCTCCGGACGCACTAGCGATTGGCTCAAGATCAAATGCATTCGCGAGCAAGAGTTCGTCATAGGAGGCTTCACCCTTCCCTCCAAAGGCCATGCTGGAATCCAGGGAGTCGGCGCACTGCTCCTCGGCTACTACCACGACAGCAAACTTATCTACGCCGGGCGCACCGGCACTGGCTTTACGCAGAAAACCCACAGCGTCCTCCGCAGTCAGCTCGACAAGCTCCGCACACCAACGACTGCTTTCGTCGCTCCGCCCACCGAAGCCCGTCGCGGAGCAGTCTGGGTCAAACCACAACTCGTCGCCCAGGTTCGTTTTGCTACCTGGACCGCCGACAATCTCGTCCGCCAGGCCGCATTCAAGGGCCTGCGCGAAGACAAGAAGGCTGCCGAAGTTCAGCGCGAAGAGACGGTCGCCTCACCGAAGCCCCTCTCCATCCCACATGCATCCCACGCGACGCCAAAAACAGTCGCTGCGAAGACTCGCCCGCCGGCATCCGCTAACAAACCCGCCGAGTCAAGTGAGACCGAACATGCCCCCATTCGCCTGACCCATCCCGACAAGATCGTCGACCCGGAATCCTATCTCACCAAGCAGCAGCTCGCCGACTACTATTGGGCTATCGCCCCGCACATGCTCCCGTTCGTCGAGAACCGTCCTCTCTCTCTCGTGCGATGCCCCGAAGGTACAACCCACCCCTGCTTTTACCAGAAGCACACAAACCATTCGCTCCCCGACGGAATCGGATCCGTCGACGTTCCCGACAAGAACGGCAAAGTTGAGCCCTACATCACCCTCGCGACACCAGAGGCTCTCGCTGGCGTTGCCCAAATGGGCGTTCTCGAAGTTCATCCCTGGGGCTCCACCAACGATGACCTCGAACACCCCGACCGCATCATCATTGACCTTGACCCCGATACTGCGATCCCATGGCGCACACTTGCCGACAGCGCCCTCGAAGTGCGCAAACAGCTAAAGAAAATAGGCCTCGAAAGCTTCCTGAAAAGCACAGGCGGCAAAGGCCTCCACGTAGTCGTTCCCATCAAACCGGAGCACGATTGGCCCACGATCAAGCAGTTCGCTCACTCCTTTGTGCTTGCAATGGAAAAGCAGCAACCCACCTTATACCTCACGAAGATGACCAAGGCCGCACGCAAAGACCGTATCTATCTCGACTATCTCCGCAACGAACGCGGAGCTACTGCGGTCGCCGCCTTCTCTCCCAGGGCTCGCCCCGGCGTACCCGTCTCCGTCCCCCTCCCATGGGCCGATTTGAAGCTCCTCGAGCGTCCTGTCTTCCAGGTCGCCCGCTTCGCAGAATGGAAGAGCCGTCTCAGCAGCGACCCATGGAAAGATCTCTCAAAAAGCCGCCAGCGCCTCAAGATCGACTCCGCAAACTGAGCCTCAGAACAGCCAAATGCGTGTAGGCTATCCACATATATCTCGCAATAAAACCTTCCCAGGCTGCTCTGATTCGAGGCTGGGATGAAATATTGACAGCCCGCCTTGGAACTGAGAATCCAACACCTGATTGGAATCATGCATCCATTGAATGAGATCGCATTTCCATCTGACCCTACCTACTCTCTTTGCAGTCTCGCTTTAGGAACGATTTGAAAGACCTTGTGAATGCTGAGAGCCCATGGCGCGAAAGGCTGCGAGCGCTTCGAAACATGCCGGCGGTCCTGCGTATCCTATGGGAATCCGGGCCCGGCGTCGTCTCCTGGGGGCTCGTACTACGAGTCATCATCGCAGTTCTTCCCTTCGCCATAGCCAAAGTAGCGCAATACATCATTAACGACATCGCAGGCGTTTTACGGGGCACCGCTCTGCCCCCAAACTTCTGGGCGCTGGTGGGAACAGAGGTAGGCCTCAACATCTTTCTTGGCCTGCTCACTCGAGGCATCGACTATTCTGATTCACTCCTCGCGAACCGTTACACCCAGCATGTCAGTGTTCGCGTCATGGAACAAGCCGCCAGGCTTGACCTGACGACATACGAAAATCCACTCTTCTACGATCGTCTCGAGCGAGCGCGCGTCCAGGCAACCGACCGGCTTGCAATGATCCAACAGATGGGCCGCCTGATCCAGCAGGTCATCACCACTCTGGTATTTTCAGCTGCCCTCGCATGGGCTTCTCCCTGGTTAGTGCTTCTCCTCGCGGCCGGCGTCCTCCCGTCCTTCCTTGGCGAAACCCACTACGCCTTCCTCGGCTATGCAAAAAACTTTCGTCAAACCCCCGCCAAACGGCAGATGGACTATCTCCGTCAGGTAGCCGGAAGCCGTGAAGGCGCCAAGGAAGTAAAACTCTTCGGCCTTAACAAATTCTTCACTGACAGATTTCAAGTCCTGGCAAACCAGATCTACCGCGAAGACGTCGCACTCTCGCGATCAAAGCTGATCCTTGGCGGACTCCTCGGTATCATCGGCACGTTGGGATACTACGGGGCCTACGTTTACGTCATATGGCGAACCCTCCACGGCGCCTACGATATCGGGCAGTTCACCTTCCTCACTACGGCCATCCAACAGGCAAGCTCCAACCTGCAACAAGTCTTCTCCACTGCGTCAGGCATCGCCGATCAGGCGCTCTTTCTCACAGATCTCATCGCATTCTTCGACATGAAGCCAACGGTTCAATCCAACCCTGACGGCCTGCCCACACCAAAGACGATTCAGCGCGGCTTTGAATTTCGCAATGTCTCCTTCACCTATCCGGAGACCGAGCGTACGGTACTAAAAAACTTCAATCTCACCCTCTCTCCCGGGGAGAGAATCGCACTCATCGGAGAAAACGGTCAAGGTAAAACGACCGTTGTTAAATTGATCACACGGCTCTACGACCCCACAGAAGGACAGGTATTGCTGGATGGTATTGACCTCAGGGAATACTCCCTCGAAGATCTTCACCGTCATATCGGCGTCATCTTTCAGGACTTCATGCGCTTCGAGATGACGGCGCGAGAGAACATCGCCGTAGGCCGTGTCGATCAGCAGCATCAACAGGGCGACATCGAACTCGCCGCTCACAAAAGCCTGGCCGACACCGTTGTAAGCAAACTCTCCGGCGGCTACGATCAGATGCTCGGCCGCCGCTTCGAAGGCGGTGTTGAACTCTCCGGAGGCGAGTGGCAAAAGATGGCTCTCGCCCGCGCCTATCTTCGCGACGCACAGTTGCTTATTCTGGATGAACCAACCGCGGCCCTGGACGCCCGAAGCGAACTTGAGGTCTTCGAACGGTTTGCTGAACTGACTGCCGGCAAGATGGCCCTATTGATCTCCCACCGCTTTTCTACCGTCCGGATGGCAGATCGTATTGTCGTGCTCTCTGGCGGCCACCTGATTGAAGAAGGCAACCATCAGGAGTTGATAGCCAAAAATGGACTTTATGCCAGCATGTTCGAGATGCAGGCCGCAAGCTACAGGTAAGCCCGGCTCCGCATCCTAAACAGCAGTACCAATAGACATGGGCAATCAACTCTACCCGGCTTCCGCGGGCGAACGTATCGAGAAAGGCATCATGGCACCGCTTTCAGAAGATCCAGTCACTTCGGAACACGCGTTGCCACCCACCGCGCCTACGTTGGATCTACCGACCGTTGGCCTGCCTGAGAAGCCATCGGTGTCGAACGCTCTCCTGCAGGAGCGCGCCGAGATACTCAGCAGTCAATGGGAGATGGTTCCCCCCAACACGAAGAAAGATGGCCTGTCTGCGCGACTCGCCCATTTGAAAGCGAGGCTTACTGAAGTCCTCCGCGCCTGCCGCAAAACAGCCTCTCTTCAGGAGCTGACGCCACAGCTTGAACTCCTTGAGAGCACAAGAATGCTGGAGTCGGCGCTGATCGCTGGGGACAACACCAGCTCTACCTTCGCTTCGCTCCCCCACGTTCGTGTCGATCGCGACAGCGAGTTGCCCCGAGTCGTACATCTCGCCGAAGGATATCTCTCAGCGGCACAGGGAATCTGGTCGCCGGAGTCTCTCACCGTCTTTGTCCAGCAGGCGCAACTGCGCGACCCTCTTTTGCTCGAAGAAGTGACCGTCCTGCCACAGGCTCTCAAACTGGCACAGCTTGAATTTATTCTGGATCGCGCTGAAGAGGCCTTCAAAGCAGGCACGCTTCCTCCCATCGAGCAATCTCCCTTCTCCGCGATCCTTCACAGCATGCGGCGCCTCAGCCAGTTCGAGTGGCGCACTGTCCTTGAGCCGTTGATCGCATTCGACGCGATACTCCGTCAGGATCCCGGCCAGGTCTTCGCAGAGATGGAGGATGAAACCCGTCACATCTACCACATGCGTGTCGCCGAACTGGCAGCACATGCTGACGCAAGCGAAGTCGAGACCGCTCAAATCGCTCTCAAACTCGCCCGCCACGCAGCTCAGAACTCCGATCCCGATCCCCGCCACGCTCGCCGCACCAGGCACATCGGCTACTATCTCTTCGCCGAAGGCCTGCCGTTACTCAGCCAACGCATCGGCTATCACGCTCCACCAATCGAACGAATCCGCAGCTTCCTTCGCCGCTGGAAAGAAGATTTTTACATCCTCGGTATCTTCACTCTTTCCTGCCTTCTCATCGTCGCCATCATCGCGCCTCTGGTTCCTCACCATGCCTTCTGGCCCGTCATCGGTGCACTTCTGCTCGCACTCTTGCCCGCCTCTCAGGGCGGAGTCGATCTGGTAAACAACACAGTCACCGCCCTGATGAAGGCCCACTCGCTCCCCAAACTGGACTTTTCAAAGGGCGTACCCTCCGATGCGATCACTCTCGTCGTCATCCCCACGCTGTTATTCAACCAAGCGCAGGTACGCGAGCTGTTCGACGAACTAGAGGCTCGCTATCTCTCGAACCAGGATCCAAACATCCACTTCGGCCTCCTCACCGACCTGCCCGACAGCAAAGCTCGCCCTCTGGATGAAAGTTCAAATCCGCTGGCGGCATTCGCCGTGCAATGCGTCAACGAATTGAACGCAAAGTACAGCGGCGAAAAAGGCGGTGCGTTCTTTCTCCTGCATCGTCATCGCATCTTCAACTCTCGCCAGGGTGTTTGGATGGGCTGGGAGCGCAAACGAGGCAAACTGCTCGATCTCAATAAATTCCTATTGCACGGGCACGATAGCTTTCCACTAAAAGCGGGTCCGCTGGAGATTTTAGATCGTGTTCGATACATCATCACGTTGGACTCGGACACTCAGCTCCCGCGTGGCACAGCCGCCCGTATGGTCGGCACAATGGCACACCCATTGAACCAGGCCATCATCGACCCGAAGCTTCGCATCGTCACTGCCGGGTACGGCATCCTGCAACCTCGTGTAGGTGTCAGCGTCTCCTCTGCGTCACGCTCGCGCCTCGCCTCTCTCTACTCGGGAGAAACCGGCTTCGATATCTACACTCGCGCCGTCTCCGACGTCTACCAGGATCTCTTTGGAGAAGGCATCTTCGCCGGTAAGGGCATCTACGAGGTCAGCATCTTGTATGAAGTGCTGGACCGCCGCTTCCCCAGAAACGCTCTCCTGTCACACGACCTGATCGAAGGTTCCTACGCGCGCGCCGGTCTCGTAACGGACATCGAAATCATCGATGACTACCCCTCACATTACTCCGCCCATACTCGACGGAAACATCGCTGGGTACGCGGCGATTGGCAGATTGCGCAATGGTTATTTGGTCAGGTACCCGATGAATCTGGCAAGCTCGTCACCAATCCAATCAGCACTATCTCCCGATGGAAGATTCTGGACAACCTTCGCCGCAGTCTGGTTGAACCGATCACATTTCTTTTATTCCTGCTCGGATGGTTCGTTCTCCCAGGCGGCGCTTTCTACTGGACGATAGCCGGTCTCGTCCTTCTCCTTCTCCCGGTCTTCGTCCAATTCGCCTTCAATCTTAGCCGAGCTTTCTTCAAGTTGAGTTTCGTCGGAGCACGGGAAGGCTTCACTGCATTCGTCGTTTCATTCTGGTTTACGATACTCAACCTCACCTTCCTCCCCCACCACATGTTCCTCTCACTCGATGCGATTGCGCGATCGCTGAGCCGTAGTCTTGTCTCTGGAAAACATCTCCTCGAGTGGGAGACGGCAGCCCAGGTTGAATTCGGCGGCTCCAAAACCCGGTTGGATGTCTATCTTCAGCTCTCACCCCTCGCCGCTCTTCTCATCGCCCTCGCCCTGGCATTCACTAACATGCAATCGTTATTTGCCGCTGGCCCAATCCTCTTCCTTTGGGCTATCGCACCGCTTGTCGCAATCTGGCTCAACTCCCCACCGCGCCAGCAAGAGGGCCCACTCACCGCAGACGACAGACTCTTCCTCCAGCAGCAAGCCCTTCATGTCTGGCGCTACTTCCAGGAGTTTGGCGACGAGAAAAACCACTGGCTCATTCCGGATAACGTTGAAGAAAAAAACACCCTCCAGGTACGCAAGCTGTCTCCGACAAACCTCGGCATGCTGTTCAACGCTCGACAAGCTGCTTACGAGTTTGGCTTCCTCACGCTGTCAGAGTTTGCCCAAGCCACACTCGGCACCCTTAATACATACGATCGCCTCGAAAAACAGCGCGGCCACATCTTCAACTGGTACGACATCGAGACCCTTCAGCCGATCGCTCCTTTGACGATCTCCGCCGTCGATAGCGGCAACCTGACGGCCTCTCTCTACACCCTGCATACTGGTGCTCTCGATTTACTCAAGCGTCCGCTCCTCGACATAGAGATACTCACAAGCCTTGAGAAGACCATGCCTGGTCCAGCGCCGACTAAACCTGACGCAACGTCATCGACCCCTCGCCCAGAAGACCCAAGCGCGGCGATCATGAGAGCACACGTACGTTCGCTCCTTCAACAGACGGCTTCGCCTGCTTCCTCCACAGCGACAGAGAACGATCTGGCGGCGGCAAGCAACCAGGAGTGGCTCGCACGCGAACTTGCACGCCGCCAACTGTCCTTATCCATCTTCGTGCAAAACTACGCGCCATGGTTTCAGCCTCAATTCGAGGCGCTCTTCGCACTTCCGCAACTTTGCGGAGCCGATGACCAGTGCGTCCCCACCTTGCAGCAGGCCCCTGACTACGTCGTGGAATTGGATGCAAGAATCACAGCAGTTCTCCCTTCGCTGCCGGTAGACTCCCCCCTTGCAGCATCTGCTGCATCGCTACAATCTCTACTGCCCGATGCCGCACAACGCCTCACCCAACTGAAGCTGGATATCGCTACGATCGCGTCCGAAGCAGAGCGCCACGCCGACGCCATGCAGTACGGTTTCCTCTTCGTTCAGTCACGGCAGCTTCTCTCCATCGGCTTCGACGGGACCTCAGGCGAGCTGCATTCTGCATGCTACGACCTCCTCGCCTCCGAAGCCCGCATCGCCTCATTCATTGCCGTCGCTAAGGGACACATCCCGCAACAATCCTGGTTCCGCCTCGATCGCTCCCATGTTCTGGTCGACGGCCACCCCGCGCTCCTCTCCTGGACAGGCACCATGTTCGAGTACATGATGCCATCCCTGTGGATGCGCACCTTCCCCAACACACTCCTTTCGCGCTCACTCGAATCCTCTGTTCGCATTCAACGCGACCATGTGCGCAACATCCCGTGGGGCATCTCCGAGTCAGGCTTTTCAAAGAAAGATCCACAAGGCAGATATGGCTATCAGGCGTGGGGAATTCCAGCCCTGGCTCTAAAATACGGTGCCGAAGACGGACCCGTGATCTCGCCATATTCGACCTTTCTCGCCCTAGCCCCTTTGCGCAAAGAGGCCATTACAAACCTTAGGCGCATGGCCTCGATGGGTTGGATGGGAGCATACGGCTTCTACGAAGCTGCTGACTACACCATGGATAATCAGCCAAAGTTAGTACGATCCTGGATGGCACATCATCAGGGAATGTGCCTGCTGGCATTGACCAACCTGCTCAAGAACAACATCGTTCAAGAGTGGTTCCACGGCACACCCCGCGTCCGCGCCTCTGAACTTCTCCTGCACGAAAAACCTCTGAGTAAAGAGACGCTAAAGGAGCTTTCGAGGCGATCGAAACTACAGCAGGCAGAATAGAGTCGCCATCTTCAGCAACACCCGACCAAGCCTTTCCTGAATCAACCAATTTCTGCTAATCGTCCCCGATGTATGCAGTTGCCTCAATGGATGAGCTGGCTAAAGTAGCGACTCGGCCCGTCTACGCCATACAATGGAGTAGACGCTTCGGAATCGAGAGTCGGGTGGCTCTTAGTCATACAAGATCCGTAAGTCATTGAAGGGCCTGTAGCTCAACGGTTAGAGCAGGGGACTCATAATCCCTTGGTTGGGGGTTCAAATCCCTCCGGGCCCACCAACAATCCATCTTCGGAGTTCATCGTCTCTAATACGCTGAATAGCGAAGAGTTAGAGCGGTTCAAAATCCCCGCGCTCGGCGAGTAGTCCAAACCGCCTTCAAACAGCAAATTTTGAACCCGCTGTCTCTGCTCCGGTCCGGCAATACGCCACGCGTCCGCGATGTCGATCAGTTGCAATTCAGCGAAGCGAACGAATGAGTCTGCGGTATCGCGCCTCGATGCGACTGTCCGCAGTTGTTCGTCAATCACGTAAATCTCAGCCGCAAAATCGGCGTTCGCGTGCTCAAACTCTTCCAGCGATAGTTCGCCTCGCATCCTCATCTTCATCAGTTCAAACTTAAGCCTTTTCTGTTCCTCCAATCGCGTTACGAGCCTCTGAGATTCCCGCTCCGAATCACCCTGCTTCTCCTGCCAAACTCTTGCGGCAATTTTTGGGAAAGCCGCTATCGTATTTTGGTTCGCACGCAAGCGTCCCAAAAGTGCAAGGAACTCATCCTCCAACTGGGAACTCGACAACTTGACCGCTCGACAGCCTTGTTTCCTGCACCAGTAGCGCGGGTACTTCTTGCTTCGTCCTTTGGCGAGTCCGCCCGTCAGCGGAGTTCCGCAGGACTCGCACCTTACCAGACACTTCAATGGCAACAGAGGATTGATCTTCTTCTTGGGGACTATGCTCGGTCTTCTCCCGTCAAGAACCGCTTGCACCCGGTCGAACATCTCTTCACTAACAATCGCCTCATGCAAGCCCTTGACTGGCTCGAACGTCGAATCACTCGGCAATGTCACAAACCCAGCGTAGAGAGGATTTCGTAGAACCGCTTGGAACGTCTGCTTTGGAACCGGCCTACCTCCAGCCGTCGTCAAACCCTCGTCCGTTACGATCTGCAACACCTCTGACTGCTTATGGCGTCCACTGGCAACGAGTTCAAATGCTCGCCGAATGAGAGGAGCACGTTTACCGTCAGGCTTGATATTCGGGCCATCCTTGCCGCCGATATTCTGATAGCCAACGGGTGCTCGCCAAGGGAAACGCCCCGCGCTAACGGACTGGCGCGTCCGATCTCGCATCTTCTCAGACAACGCATCTGAAAAATATTGATTGAAAGTGCCGAAAATATTAGCGGCCAGTTTGCCCGCCGCCGTCTCGTCGATGTTGGTCTCGTATGTTGACCGCAGCAATACTCCAATACGCCCAAGCTCGCTAATAGTTTGCGCTTGGGCTTGGTTATTGCGTGCAAATCGACTTAGGTCTTGCACAACGACATAGCGAACTTCGCGCCGATGCGTCTTGCAATAGGCGAGCATCCTTTGAAACTCCGGCCTGTCTACGGAGCGGGCCGATTCACCGGGATCAACAAATACTGCCACCACCGTCCAGCCCCGCTGTGCACAGTATTCGCGGCAACGCTTTTCCTGATTACTCAGGTTCAAGGGGCCGATAGCCTGTTCGTCAGTCGAAACTCTGACGTACAGGACGGCCCCGTTTTCCTGCCCCTTTTGCATATAGTCGCCTCCTTCAGCGCTCAGTTGGTTCGGATGTTAGGCGGCCTTCTTGGAACGCGCTTTCCGACATATAGCTCGCTCGTTGTTCCGGTGTAAGACTACCGAAAATACAGGCGAATATGTCGGCGAGCTGTTCCATCTGTTCAAGCCGCTGCTGGTGGGTTATCTCCGACGGTTGGGGCAGTCCAGCGCCCGCCTTCCCCGCATACCTCGACATAGCTACGTCCGCCTCCCAAAGCAGTCCAGCAGCATTAACCACCGCTGGAATGTTGCAGGCTTAACGCCTGCCCTCTGGCAGAATCCGACGTAGCGTTGATATGCATCCTCCTTAGTTGGATTCATTGCTTAACGGTACACTTTATCTGTAGTACAAAAAATACGGAACAAATCGTGGCACGGACAATAGGAACAGAGATGAAACCAAAAATTCAAAAACTCGCAGGGATACCCATCGCAGTAGTCCATCGGAGTACACCTCACAAGTGGGAACTAAAGTCCAAATCCGGGCCGCCTGCCGAAGATCGGTCCTCCTGTTAGCGCTGACGAATACTTCGTTTCAGGCGAGGGGACTCGGCCATTTGTTGAATGGAAGAAGGGCATAAAGTTACCCGCGCCTCCACCTCCGCCTGCAATATCACGATGCAATCGCGCTACGAGAGCGCTTCATGGAGACTCAAGACCGACCAGCAATTCCCTAGACTTCCTGAACCTAGTCGGCAAGTTCACATCCCTAACAGAAGCGGAACGACGCTCTGGATGGAGTTTGAAAGACTTGATGGGATGCCAAGAGATGTTCACGGAACTTGCAACCCGTTCCCCTGAAACGTGGAATGAATACGCGCAAGGATTGATTTCTCCAAAGTCTATCGTTCATCGTGGCATCGTTAGTGCGCTCGCCCTCAGCTCAAAGCACAAAATCGAATTTCATTGGAAAGGCAAGCCTCCCGTTGACTGGTACGGAGCGAGGAATCTTGCGGTGATCGAAACCACTGACGCACTCTCCGCTATCGTAACGACAATCGAACTAGATCACCTTCGCGGAGCAAAGTTTGGCGCGTGTGCTCGTACAGACTGCCCGCAATTCTTCGAGATCACCAGTAACCACAAGCGCAAATATTGCAGCCAATACTGTGCCCATTTCGCATCGGTTCGCCGAACGCGGGCACGACAAAAACGGGTCGTATCAAGACCGCGTGTTCACAAAGAAAAGACGCCGCGCCAAAGGTAGCTTGCAGAAAGACCCCCCACGGGGACTCCCCCCGACCGGGGGCGACTCTGGGGAGGTGACACCCTTTCGTCTGCTTGGGTCCATAGTTTCTAACACCATATCTCCTACCCCTTCAGAGCAGTCATTTCATACACGTAATTACGTGTAACTACATGTAATATTTATGCTTAGCTTATATTTTCCGAAAGCGCATTCGCTATAGTGGCAAATTCGTTCTTTAGGCGTCTAAGCCCCATTTAGGCATGGCCAGAGGTTTCAATAGAATCAATCACTTTACTTATTCTGAAGAATTTGTGTTGACTACGCGTATTTGATACGCAATACTCCCTCTATGACAAAGGCATTCGCATACCTCAGAGTCTCTGGTAGAGGCCAGTTGGAAGGTGACGGATTCACACGGCAGCTTGCTGCTATCAAAAAGCACGCCATCGCTAAAGGCATCAAAATCGTCCGTATCTTCCGCGAGGAGGGCATATCAGGGACGAAGGATTTGGAGAACCGCCCAGCCCTGCAAGATTTGCTAGTGGCACTCCACAGCAACGGAACCAAGCTGGTGCTCGTGGAGAGGCTTGACCGACTGGCACGGGACTTGATGATTCAGGAGTCCATCATCGCGGACATGAAGCGCCACGGATTTGAGATTGTCAGCGTTGCAGAGCCAGATTTATGCTCCGATGACCCCAGCCGAACTCTCATGCGCCAGATGCTCGGGGCATTCGCGCAATATGAACGCGCCATCATCGTTCAAAAGCTACGGGGAGCACGTCAGCGCAGCCGCGCCAAGACAGGTCGCTGTGAAGGGCGCAAGCCATTTGGTACTCGTCCTGGGGAGAGTGAAGTTATCGACCGAATGAAGGCGCTGCGAGAAGGTGGCATGGCGGTGGACAAGATTGCAGCGACACTTAACGAAGAACATGCAAAGCCCCGTGCGGGCGAGCGATGGTATCCCACTAGCGTCTACCGCATCCTCAAGGCTGCCGACGCGCTGTAGAGTCTCCTACAGCCCAGCAGCTATATCCCACGCATCAGTTGTGAAAGGGAAATCTCAAACGCGAGTGCGAGAATCTCCAGCGAACGAAGACAAAGCTCCTTCTGTCCCCGTTCAATGTTGGATATGAATGGACGGCCTAGACCGGAGTGAACGGACAGGTAGGTTTGAGTCCAGCCCCGCTCCTGCCGGAGCTTGCGAACACGACTACCTACCCGTTTGCAAACGTCACCTTCCACCGCTCCAGTGTTCGCTGTACGCTATGGGCGACACTTCGCCTATAGGCGACAGGAGTACCAAGTCCGCCACATCAGGCCCGAAAAGTAAATGTAGTTCACGAAAGGCTGGCTTGACCGAGCGCTGGCGTCCTACCTTCGTTGTATGCTATCGGCAATATTTCGCCTATAGGATACATAATGCCGACCACGCCCTACTGACGGCACCGAGGAGATTTATATGTCCGCCACAAAGATTCAGGAAAAAATTAGTCACGTCGAATTGGCTCTGAAAGACGCCGGTCCAAACGAAGCACTGAATGCTGTCATCGACACATTGAAGGAGATTGCGACGACGTTGGAGACTTTGGAAAAAGCCAGTTAGCCGAAATTATCTCAACAGTCGAATAACGGGAGGCGAAAATGGATTTTCGTAGAGCCAAGTTTATCCGGCAGATAGTTTGTGCCGGAGTTCTTTTGAGTTCACTTGCGATTGCTGCACAGGCCGCTAGCTGTCCTGCGTGGACAAAGTGTCCGATAGATGGGGCACAGGCTAACAAGGTTGACACCGAGTATCAAGGTATTGTCGCCATCGGCGTGTATGAGCATACGACCACAACCGGACAAACACACCGATTCAGAATACGGTGCAACTAAGTATGTGAACGTCGGAAGAGGAATGGAATGAAACGCTTATTTGTAACTCTGGTTATGGTGATATCTGTTACCGTGATGGGACAGAACGCCCAAACGACGGAGAAACCAGCGGGCAATTCAGCACTAGGGCAGCGGAAGGCCGCCAGCAGTACGCCCTCGCTCGCGGATACAGAAAAGTGGATCACAAATACGTTCGATGAAAACTCGTGGGCGATGTTCTGTCGTGAGTTCGACGCTAGTAAACCAGACTCTGAGTTCGGAGAGGACTTCTACTGTCGCTACCAGCACTATTTGTTGGATTTCGAGGGATGTAAAGTCACTTTCATAACGAAGTTCTCACACCTAAGTTACATACTTACCAAGAACCCGGTTTCGGACGGCGGTGACGATAAAGACCAAACCACGATGGTCGTATTCAACTTGGGTGACATCGACCCGAAGACGATCCAAGCAGCGGAACCTCATGGAACATTTGGCCGACTCGATATGAAGACAGTGCACAGTAATGATGCGAACGTCGATGTCTGCTTTACCACGACAGATAATAAAGACGCCATGATCCTGATATTCCCGTATGCATCAAGCCACGGTGCGTACAAACTTAGCAAGCTGTGCGGAAGCCACAATTTCATCACCGCCTCGCCGGAATACGCTCCACGATTCATCAAGGCGCTGACTCATGCTGTCGAGTTATGCGGAGGAAAGCCGTCTGCCTTTTGAAGAGGGATAGTCTATATGTGCGATACCCTTACATGATGCCGTTTCGGTCTCGTGCTATGGGTTCTACTGGAACACCGTATCGTATACGCCTAGACGCATTGAGTCTTTATAGTTCAAGTACGGATAGGGGTACTAAAACCGCATCATTCCTGCATTTTCTACAACCATCTCCGCCTTTGCAGGTGACAACACCGCTCTATCTGGAGATGGCGCAATATCATGCAAACCCCTGTAAATACTGGCAACTTCAGCGCTCAAGGCCTCGGCTTTGGACACGTTCTCTGCGAACTGGTTCAAACTGAGAGTGCTTAGGCCCACCACCTACCCATGAATCGCCCTTCCAAGTACCTGGAACCCTTGAGGCGTCCTAATTGAAGGTGTGTCTGAAATATCTGTTCGCTGCAACGAAAAAGCGGAGAGCGCGACACAAGCATCTCTTCTTGTTACGCCGGTTTTTCCAGAAACTAAGTCGGAGGATGCCTCACGCGAATTTATTTTTTGCTCATTTTGTTTCCTTCTGGTCTGCCAGTGTGATGGTTGCTGGACCTTCCCCTACGATCTCGATGATCGCCTCCTCGTCCTTCGCCCCGTCGTAGTGAATCTGTTGTCCGAAGTGAGTGACGAAACTGCCCGGTCGCATCGGCGTCGTCTTATTGGGGTCGAAGACGCGTCCAGTCCCGACCCACCAGGTTCCCGAGAGCACCGTAATGTAGCGATCGTGCGGATGCCAATGAGGCTGGCTCATCCTATGCGGTAACCACTTCACCAGTTCGATGTAGGTGCCGGCCTTCTTCGGATCTCCTAGCAGGATGCAAACCTCAGCTCCGCTCGCTTCCTTCGTCCACACCATCTGATCCGGAAGTTTAAACGTCAGGACCGCGGGATCAGGTGTTGGAGTCTGACCACGGCAAAAGACCGCCGGCGTCAAGACAGCGAAGTTCAGAAGCAACGAGAACATGATGCGCCGAGGCGAGTGAAGCTGATGCATAGGGGAAGATCCTCCTGAGGATATCTAACTACAAGTTGCCGTGTATCCGTAAACAGGTAAGTAGGTGTAGCAGCCCCGAGGTATGTCCTTGGAGTGACGCAACTAAAGGATTAAGTTTTTCTAAAGACCGTTTCGGTAGCCGCTCGAAACGCGATAACAGCGTTAATAACGCCTCTCAATCCCGCGAGGCACCTCACATTTTGCCTTGTTGGCGAGCTATGGAGGTGCCTATCCGACAGTTCGAAGAATTTGGGAAATCCATGCTGACAAGTATGTCGAGCGCAGCAGAATCCATCGTCACACCGCATGCAGCAACGTGTACTATCTTCCCCGCAGATAAAAACAGGCTTTCATGTTCAACCGTTGCGACTTCCTTACCAAAAAGGCTGGCACTGGCAACATCAGGCATCGTTGCGTTTAAGCAACTGCCGTCAAATGACTTTGTTTCTATTCCAAATCTCCGCTCACGCAGACAGCGGCCTTCACCCTTCCCTACTCTTTGCACTACCACAAGCGGCTACGGCATCTGACTGACTCACATGTATAGGAAACAAGTTCAGGATTCCGACCATCTTCAACGTCTTCGTTGCAAAAGACGATGGATTTACCAGCTTTACGTCTCCGCCTGCCTTATTCGTATTTCGAAGCGCGTCGACGATGGCCCCAATGCCACTCGAGTCGAGATAGGGCATTGACTCAAGGTCTAGTATCAGAAAGATATGGCCACTCGAAATAGCGGACTGCACGGCAGCATCAAATTGAATGACTGGATCTCCGCTCTTGAGCTGGCCTTTCACCTTCAGCGTACAGATCTTCCCCTCTTGCCAAATGTCAAGATCCACCACGTTCTCCATTCTGGGCTGCAAAAAATACTTTACATCGTAGATACCGCTTGTTAGGCTCCATCTACTTCAGAATCCACCCAGAAAGTTGTCTGCGTCAAGGAATGCTCTAGTATCAGACGCCTTGTTATACGATGACATCGTCACCGAAAGATCCTATGGCTGACCTCGCCGCGTTGCTTCTGGCTGTGCCGGATTTGGCGGCACGCGCGGCATTGATCGCGTCTGCGATTGTTCAACTGCTTCCTGATTCGGCCTGCGTCGTACACCGAATCATGTTCGACCAGGCATCAACGACGCTGGATCGCAATCGGCAAAGCCGGCGACATCTCAGTCAGGCAGATCTCGCAATTAATCCCCAGCCGTCTGCTTGCGCCTCTGCTCTCTCAAACATCGCAGGCCCATATCTACCTGCCCTCCGACATACGACGAGAAGACTATGCTCACGTCAACGTCAACCGGTCCATTGCTTCTATCGCCTGCGTCCCCCTGCATAACAATGGCGTGATCATCGGGGCCGTCGAGATCGTCACCTTCTCAACCGAGCTTCGACATCAGGACCTGGAAGAACTAACGCCGATTCTCGAGTTGGCCCCCCCCGCTCTTTTGGCCGCAGAGGATTTTGAGCAGCAACGTCAAAACCTTCTCGACTCTGTCCATCGGATGACGCAACTCTACGATCTCGAGAAGTCTTTGAATGCCACTCTCAATCTCGATGACGTAATCGCTCTAGTCCCGGTGAAGGTGGCGGCAATGATCGCTTGCCAGGCTATTCACCTTTGGCTCTTCGATGGAGAACCGCTTCGTCTCGTCTCCAGTCGCGGAGTCGACCCGACCATCCACACCGGCACTGTACAAGCCCTGGGTGAAGGGTACGTTGCAGATATGGCGGAAGAAGGCGAGCCGCTCCTCATCGCGGATCCAGATGACCCTCGATTGCGCGAGCGCAATCAAGGTGCAGATCAAGTGGGCCAGATAGAGGGCAACCTTCTCGTAAGGAATGCGTTGCTGGTTCCTCTCCTTCAGGATGAATCTGAAGTTGGTGTACTCGAAGCAATCAACAAGGATGGCGACTCGTTTGACGAGGACGACCTCTTCTTCCTATCGGCTATCGCGCAAACCGTCGGCAGCGCACTTAAAAATGCAAGCCTGATGTTTGCAGAACGCAAGCTCGAAATTCTTGAGGCACTCGTTCGCGTCAGTTCGGAGATCACGTCGACGCTGCGTCTCGACCGGCTCCTGCAAATCATCGTAAATAGCCCACAAAATGTTCTACCCTTTGAGCTCTGCGCCATTGCGCTCGACAATCGCGGCCGCCTCCAACTTAAGGCTGTATCAGGAATGTCAAGCCTGCCCTTCGGCGACGCACGTGTTGAACAACTCCACGAGCTCATCCGCTGGATCTCATCGTGCGACGGCCCACAACACCTTCGACACTACGATGAATTAGGTGCCGACTCACAGGAGAACCTTCCCGCAGAGGTCGTGAGTCACTTCGAAGCAACTGGCTACCGCGCCCTCCATTCTCTGCCCTTGGTTGATGATCAGGGCCGCGTAGGCCTTTTACTCTACGAAAGCAGTGACCCCGATTTTCTCGACCTGCCACACACGGAAATGATCAAAATTCTAGCTGGCCAGGCGACAGTCGCAATACGCAATGCATTGCTCTATCGCGAGGTGCCACTCATCAGTCTGCTCGAACCGCTCATGCATCGAAAGCAGGCTTTGCTTCGCACTAGCCGCAGTCGCCGACTTAGCTTGATCGGCGGAATCGCCGCTGCGGTGATCTTCTTTGTCTTTTGTCCTCTGCCTATGCGTGTTACAGGAGAGGCAACTGTTGCGCCGCAACATATCGTCACCGTGGCAGCCCCGGTAGACGGCAATGTCGCCCAGGTGTTCGCGCGTGAAGGCCAGCGGGTTATCGCCGGAGATACTCTGGGAGCAATGAACGACTGGCAATGGCGGATGGACCTTGCATCATCTGAAGCAAAGTATCAGGAAGCCATGTTGGTCATGCAGACCGATCTGGCGCATAGCGCTCCCCAGGCCGGAGCCGACCGTGCACAAGCCGAGTATCTTCACTCCGAGGTCGCCCGCGCCCGCGCCCGTCTTGAAAGTGCGCAGCTAAGGTCGCCCATCACAGGTATCGTCATCACGCCCGCCCTACAAAACACCGCCGGAGGACATCTGGAGGCCGGAGCCCCGTTTGCCCAGGTGCTCGATCTCTCCTCTGCCGTCGTAAATATCGCCGTTCCGCAGCGTGATGCCGCCCTTATTCGCCCCGGTCAGTTCGCTGCAATTAAACTGGATAGCTATCCGCAACGCTCCTGGCACAACAGCATCGCTGTCGTCAGCCCTGAAGCCCAGCAATCCGACGGCGACGAAACCTTTGCAGCCCGCGTCCCTGTGCCCAATTCGGACGCTATACTTCGCACCGGCATGACGGGTCGCGCAAAGATCTTCATCGGTTTTCGACCAGCTGGGTACGTCCTGCTGCGCCGGCCGGCTCTTTGGATCTGGCAAACTCTATGGAATTGGATTGGCTGGTGAAACACATGAATGATTCACTCCGTAGATCGATCGTCCTGGCCGCCGCAATTCTTGCAACACTCCCGGTGACCGGTTGCGACTCGCATCCTCAGGCACAAGCCGCCAGTCCCACCGCGACTGTGACCCCAGCAGCGGCTGTTCCGCACGCACCTGCATCTTTGGCAACTTCCATTGAAGCCCCAGACGCGAAACACTTCACCACGACCGGCCCCCTCGTTGCCGAGCAGCAAGCCGACGTCGCAGCCGAGCGCGACGGCCGCGTCGCACAAATCGCCGTCGAAATCGGGGACCACGTCCGCAAAGGTCAGTTATTAGCTCTGCTGGATGACCGAACCTTGCGCTCTGCCTGTGACTCGCAAAAGGCCCGTGTCGCTGCTCTTCACGCACAAGTCGCCGAGTGGGAGGCCGAACAGAAAAGTGGCGAATCCGATCTGCGTCGTGCGGACATCATGCGCTCAGAAAAAATTCGAAGTGAGGAAGACTGGGAGCACGTAAAGTACAAACTCGACGAGACCATCGCCGAAGTGTCCCGTTATCGCGCCGATGAGATCGCAGCTCAAGCAGATCTTGAGATGGCCAAACTGCAACTGGAGCAGTCCCGCATCGTTGCTCCTTTCGCGGGCGTCGTAGGCCGCAGCTCCGTCCGCTCAGCGCAGGAGGTAAAAAAAGGGGACATTCTTTTCTGGGTCACCGCCGTAGCTCCGTTACACATTCTCTTCACTGTCCCGGAGTCGGCGATGGCCAGCTTTTCCGCGGGCGCCCCGCTGGAACTAACCACTCCCGACTATCCAGAACTGCGTCAATCCGCACGAATCCTCCGTGTCAGCCCCGTTGTTGATCCTGCCAGTGGCAGTGTCCAGGTCATTGGCCTGGTCCATCACGCATCGCCCCTCCTCAAACCTGGCATGTCCATGCAGATCCGGCTCGCACCATGAACCTCAGTGAAGCCTTTGACGCGGCGCTACCCGAAATTCCCAAAGGGCGTTTCGCGCGTAATACTTGTCCGCGCCTCGATCCAGATCTCATCATCCGCGAAGACGTGCTCGACGGAGAAACTGTCTTTGGCGTCTTGCAGCGCGGCAGGTCCAATTACTTCCGCTTTCAGCCAGCACAGTGGAAGCTCGCGCAATTCTTCGACGGAGCTCGTTCGTTTGCTGAAATCGCCACTCTCTACACTTCGGAGACTGGAACCTTCGTCGCGCCGGAAGACGTCCGTTTCTTCGCTGAGAATATGGAGGAGAACGATTTCTGGTACAAAACCCCGCAAGAGAAGAATCTCGCCCTCAGCGAAAAACTGACGGCGCAGCGCGGCCGCCGCGCACAACGAAAATCGAAGATCAATCTAGCGCACATCACATTTTCAGCGTGGGACCCGGATCGCTACCTCACCTGGCTCGACCGATGCACTGGACGGTTCATCTACAGTCGTTGGAGCGTCCTCGCCGCCGTTCTACTCTTCCTGTTTGAAGCCGCCATCTTCATCGCCAAGTGGAAGCTCCTTGGACCCGACATTCAGCTCTATTACAACTTCACTCACAAAACTATCCTCGACATCGTCGAATTCTGGGTTCTCCTTCTCGCTCTTGGTTTCATCCATGAGTCCGCTCACGGCCTTACCTGCAAACACTACGGGGGCGAGGTCCACAGCATGGGTTTGATGTTTCTCTATCTCACGCCCGCGTTTTATGTCGACGTAACCGAAACCTGGATATCGGCTACAAGAGTTCAGCGGCTCGCTACGATCATCGCCGGCATCTGGATTGAAATGGTTGTCTGCGGCCTCGCCATGGTCGTCTGGACAAACACTCACCCGGGCCTCTGGGTGCACGATTTCACTTACAAAATCATCCTTATCACCGGAGTCGCGGTGATCGTCATGAATCTCAATCCGCTCATCAAGCTCGATGGCTACTATTTCTTTACAGAGTTCATCAACATTCCCGACCTGAAGGAACGATCAACCGCCTTCGTCTCCGCCTGGTTTCAAAGCCGCGTCCTGCGACTGCCCGTCGAAACGCCTGTTGTGCACAAAAAACGTATCCCGCTCTTTGTCCTCTATGCTCTGGTCTCAGGAGCCTACAGTTACCTGTTGCTCCTCGTCGTCATCCGTTTTTCGTACAACATCCTATCGCATTGGTTCGCCGAGTTCGCTCTCATTCCCGCCGGTTTGCTCGCCTTCGTCCTGTTCCGCTCTCGGCTGCGCTCCCTGCGCGAAGTGATCGTCCGCACCTGGAATCAAAATCTGGTTGGCGCTGGTTGGCGGCCGACGTACGTCATAGTCGCCATTGCTCTTCTCGCCCTCTTCTTCTTGCCGCTCTGGCGCGACCGTGAAGACGCTATGTTTTTGGTGGAGCCATCACACTCAGTCACGCTGCATGCGGCCATAACAGGACGCGTCAGCACCGTTCTTGTAAAAGAATCCGATCACGTCTCAGCAGGACAACCGCTTCTTGTTATGAGCAGCCCAGCCGCCGCCTCCATGCGCTCTGCCTCCGATAGCCAAACCAGTAATGCGCGATTCCAGACATTCTCAGCAGAGCTTGGCGGCGCTAGCATAGGCGTCGCAGCTGCCAGGCAGAACGCAGCCATTCACTCTGGCCGTCTGGCTGACGATGCGCAAAAGTCTCTCGTCCTCACCGCGCCCGCAAATGGAATCATTCTTACAGAAAATCCTGGCGCGCTCGTGGGTCAGGAGATCGCCTCTGGTCAAAGCCTGCTTCGTGTCGCTGAAGCCGGGTCGCGAATACTTCGCGTCTTCGTTCCGGTTTCGGCCTTGGACCGTTTGTCCCCGGACGCGGAGGTAGCCATTATTCCACCCGGACGCTTTTCAACAATCCGCATGGCATTAGCTCCGCTTCAGGGCGAGGCAGTTAATCTGCCGCCCGGCCTTGTGGCCAAACAAGACTACAAAGGCATTGAACTGCCATCTTTTTATGCCACGCGCATGGAGCTACCGTCATCGGAAGCGCTACCCTTCGGAACTTCAGGCAAAGCAAGAATCTTCGGAGAGCGCCGCAGCCTCTTCGGGCGAGCCGTGGCCGGTGTCCTCAACATCGCGCGTGCCCATGTCTGGTAAATGCAACGGCGGTCGCATGTGCGACCGCCGTTGCATCTACCAGAGAAAACCAAAGCAGCATTAAAACCGTGTCATGCCAGTTTGCAGACTTGCCTTCGCAGTTGTCAGACTTGCCTTCGCCAGTCGCATGGAAGGAACCATCTTCCCTGGGGTAACAGGGCCAGCGGCAACAGTGCTGTTCTTCTTCGCTGAGGAATTTTTCGCAGGCGCCTTGCTGATAAGCGATTTCTTTGTGATTGCCATTGTGAATCTCCTTTTGCTTCGATTTTTTATTACCTGCTTTACGCAAACTTATAAAGCACTTCGCGTGCCAAACTACAGACAACCAGCAACTCATTGATTTATATAGAAACTTTGAGCCAGCCTCCTCACGGATCTGGATAGGAAAACTCACGAACAGGTGAAAAATAAACCTACGAGGGGTGAAAAATTAACCATTTCTCTACAGAGAGTACTTCCGGCAGAGATACTTGATCCGTTGACCGTCGAGCTGTAACAGCCGGGCTGCCGCAGCTTTGCTGCCCTCCGTGCGGCGAAGCGCAGCCGTTAGCAGCGCCTTTTCGACACGCTGAATCTCCGCATCAAAATCGGTCCCCTCCTGTGGCAGCAAAACCGCCTCCTGCGCCACAAGACTACTCGCAACCAGCCGAGGCGGCAGGTTCTGCGCATGAATCTCATCTCCCCGAACAGTGATCACCAGGCGCTGGATGAGATTTTCAAGCTCTCGGACGTTCCCCGGCCACGAGTGTTCTTCGAATACCGAAAGAGCAGCGGCAGCGAATCGTTTTACTGGCAGGCCATTCGCGACACAGTGCATCTGCAGAAAGTACTCGCAAAGCAGCGGAATGTCTCCAACCCTCTCCCGCAGCGGCGGCAGTTGAATCGGTATGACGTGAATACGATAAAAGAGATCTTCGCGAAACCGTCCAGTCCGCACCATCTCCTCAAGTGGCTCGTGAGTAGCACAGATCAGCCTGAAGTCGATCTTTCGCAGGGTGCGTCCACCAAGCCGCTGCACTTGATGGTCCTCCAGCACGCGCAGCAACTTGGTCTGCAACGGCAGGGTAAGCGTCGCAATCTCATCCAGGAAGAGCGTGCCTCCATCCGCCAACTCGATCTGGCCCGGTCTCGCCTCTGTAGCTCCGGTAAACGCGCCACGTTCACTGCCAAACAACTCTGACTCGATCAGATTCTCCGGCAACGCCGCGCAGTTGAGGCGGATGAAAGGCTTATTGGCTCTCCGGCTTAACGCGACAATCGCCCGCGCAGCCAGCTCCTTGCCCGTACCACTCTCTCCGCGTATCAGTACATTGATGTTGCTGTCGGCGACTTGCTGAATTCCATCGTAGACAAATCGCATCGGCTCACTCGCACCCACAAACTCCTGAAAGCGGCTGATCTCGAGGGTCTGACGTAACATCTGCTCGCGTGCTGCCTCTTCTGTGCGGCGGCGTATCGTCTCAGCCAATGTCACGCGAAGCTCGGAAAGATCAACGGGGCTGCGGAAATGTGCATCCGCTCCCGCACTAAGCGCCTCCTTCTCCAGCAGCCGTCTTCGCGATCGGCTTAGCGAGATGAGCGAAAAACCTTCGTTCAGCTTGCGCAACTCATGGAGAACCTTAAGACCGCCGTGTTCATCTTCACCCTCTGTATCGATATCAAGCAGAACCGCTAGAACGTTCTCTTCCCGGCTCCACCGGGCAAGATCGACATAGTCTTCCCGAACGACGACCTGAAACCAGGGCATCAGTTCCACAACCAGAGTATTGAGAAACTCATCGTCCGCCGTTACAAGGCACACGACTGGAAGCGCCGAATGAAGGGGCGGAGAGGGTTTTGGTTCCACCTTGATCTCTCGCGAAGGCATTACCGGATTCTACCGATGGAACGGCAGTTGGTCTTCTGAATCTTTAACCCGCCCTCACCACACCTGCTCTAGTCGTACTGCAATATGTGCGGAGCAGGCTCCGTCAGCGTTCCATCCTTGCGCTCATACCACATAAAAATCTTGTGGTCTCCATTCACCCGCACCGCGACAATGATCCCACTTCCAAACATCCCCGACCCGTCCGTCTTCGATATATCGACGTGATGCGAAACGATCGGCCCACCCACCGGACTTGCGCTCGTCCAGTCCTCGGTGAATCGCTGCAGCGGATAGTCCGTATGCTTCTCCGGATGCTGCTGCCATTCCGGATCGTTCGTATAAAGTTCGAACGCCTTGCCGTAGTCCTTTGCCTCGAGCGCACTGAAAAAATTGCCCACCCTATGCTCCGCCGGCAGGTTCGAGAAGAACCACCCATGCCCCAGCATAAAGCCGCCCATCCCAACCACAAGCGTCAGCAGCACCAGAACCCCGGCGGCTATCCACAAATTTCGGTTTCGTGCATCACGGCGGCTATCGTACTCCGGTGCATTCAGCAGCGTCATCGTTCTTCATCCTCACGTACCAATCTATTAGACACCGGCCCTGGCCAATTCGGTTGCTACTCCGGCTTCGTCGCAGACTTCACCATCCAAACGCCCCTCGATACAAATCAAACTCAATCCCTGATGGCAGCAAGTATACCGACATCACATCGAACCGCACCGGAATCTCCGGCCGCAGCTTCTCCGGAAATCCTCGCAAATAAGCTCGCGCCATCCGCCGCAGCATATCCTGCTTCTCCCCATCCACAGCCGACTCCGCCGGCATAGCATCCCGCCTGCTCCGCGTCTTCACCTCAACAAAACATAACCACTCGCCGTCCCATCCAATCAGGTCGATATCTCCCCACACCTTCGCGCTCTTCCACCGTTGCGCCACCACGGTATAACCCATCTTTCGCAGGTGAAACAGCGCCTCCCGCTCGCCTCGTTCTCCTGTCGCAAGGTGGGCTGGCGTCCCTCGGCCCGCGGCAAGCGTTTCCATCCGCCGCATCACCCATGCCTGAATATCAATCCACCCTGTACCCACCATCGATTGTTGTCCTATATGATTTCAGTCACTCTTCACTTAGAGTACGTCGCCGGAACCACAGCCGTCAGGTATAGCACTTCGCAGGATGCTTTCGAAAAAAAAGCCAGAGAGTGATCCCTCATGTCGATTCGCCTCAAAAAATCATCCTTGTCTCGTAATCTGCCTTTTTCTCACCGGCTCGGTAGCCGCCGCCAGAGCGTCCGCGCAGACCAAACCCGCAGCTCCTCCCAAAGCCACACAGAAAACACCTCCAGGAGCCGACGACCCGAAGGCAGATGCAGAGGACGAGCAGGACGCCCATGATGACGAGCTCGAAGCTGCTGCTGTCACCCTCAACGTCTCCAACTCCTCCCCGCTTATCCAAAAACTCTACGAGGCCACCCGCGAGACCAAAGAACAGGACATCCTCGCCCGTCTGACCGAAGCAAAGAAACTCCTCGCCGACGGCGCCGACGTCAAGGCAACCGACCAATACAGCCGCACCGCTCTCCACTGGACCGTCTTCGGCTCCAGCTACAACACCAAACCCAGCATCATCGTCTCGTATGAGGAGCTGGCAGACCAGCTCATCCAAAAGAACGTCGACATCAATCACGAGGACATCTACAACGACACCGCCCTCGACTACCTCCTCTACTCACCCAACTTCGAAATTCAAACTCTTCTCATCGAACACGGCGCCACCAGCGGATTCCTCATTGCTTCCTTCCAGTACGTCCAGAACGAAATCGGCAATCTGCCGAAGAACGTCAACGAAGGCATGGCCAAAGCCATGCAGGCCGATCTCGCTCCCGGCCAGACACTCAGCATCCGCCTCAGCGGTCCTGTCTACAGCGAGCACTCTCGCACCGGAGACCCCGTCGAAGGCGTCGTCACCTACCCGCTCTGCAAAGGCGGCGAAGATATTACCTGCCCCCCAGGCGAACTCGTCGTCCCTCCCGGAACAAAAGTCGAAGCCACCGTCCTGTTCGCCCAGAAAGCCCCAAGCAAATACGCTCGCCCCCGCCTCGTCCTCGACTTTTCCAACATCATTCACGCCGACGGCACGCGCACCCCGCTCTACGCTCGCGTCCTCGACGTCGATAACGCGCGCGAAAGTGTCCGAAACAACGAGATCCTCGGCATCGTCCAACCCCACGCCTCGACCAAAGCCTCTATGATCCTCGCCGGCCTTGGCATGATCAATCCCATCGCCGGTTACACCATCAAAGGCGTCTCCGCCGTCTACGGTCTCTCGCTCCGTCGCGAGATCCTCTTCCCCGCCGGCACCGATCTTCAAGTCCAGGTCGTCCGCCCATCCATGATGAAGACCAAAGACAAATGGTCGGGCTGGCCCGTCTTTCCCGTCGACGACAAACTGCAGACCATCGTCAGCGCAGCGCCCACTCGCGTCTACACCAAAGACAACAAGCCATCCGACGTCGTCAACCTCATGTTCATCGGCTCGCAGCAACAGCTCGAAGCCGCCTTTCAGGAGGCTGGCTGGTTTGTAACCGACTCACTCAGCATGGGCTCAGCCCTGAAGACAGTCCAGGCAACCATCCGCAGCGCCGGTTACACCCAGGCCCCCGTCTCTCTGCTCACCATCAACGGAAAACCGCCCGACCTCATCTTTCAGAAATCACTCGACACCTTCGCCAAGCGTCATCACATCCGCATCTGGAAGCAAGCCGCAACCTGGCAGGGCCGTGAAGTCTGGGTCGGAGCCGCCACCCACGACATCGATATCTCAACCGCGCGCGCCAACACCAAGTGGGGCCATCGCATCGACCCGCACGTCGACCGCGAGCGCGAATGGATCGAAACTGACCTCCTCTTCGCCGGCACCGCCACCTCCTACGCGCTCGTCGCCCGGCCTCGCGTTCCAAAGACGACCAGTAACGCAACCGGCGATGTCATCACCACCGACGGCCAGTTATCGATCCTCGAACTCGGCTCAACCCAGCCAAACATCCTCAAGCCAACCACACCAACCCTGCAAACCCGGCCTGCGCAGGCGAATCAATGACTCAGCCACAACTCCGGCAACGCAACCCCCTTCGGCGTCGAACTCAAAGAACGCAAAGCTCCCTCCGTTCCGTCTCTCCGGCTGTAGCATGAAGCCATGAACGTAATCCTCTTCGGAGCAACCGGCATGGTAGGTCAGGGCGTTCTACGCGAGTGCCTCCTTGACCCCGGCGTCCAGCAGGTCCTCTCCATCGTCCGCACACCATCCGGCCAGCCCCACCCCAAACTCCTCGAGCTCGTCCACACCAACTTCTTCGACTACTCCGCCATCGAATCCCAACTCACCGGCTACGACGCCTGCCTCTTCTCCCTCGGCGTCTCCTCCGCCGGCATGGACGAGGCAAAATACACTCGCCTCACCTACGACCTCACCCTCGCCACAGCCACAACACTCGCAAAGTTGAACCCCAACATGACCTTTCTCTACGTCTCCGGAGCAGGCACCGACTCAACCGAACACGGTCGCAGCATGTGGGCCCGCGTCAAAGGCAAAACCGAAAACGACCTCCTCAAACTCCCCTTCCGCGCCGCCTACATGTTTCGCCCCGGAGCCATCCAGCCCATGCACGGCATCCGCTCCAAGACGAAGCTCTACCAAACCCTCTACACCGTCCTCAATCCAATCCTGCCCCTCCTCAAAGCGGCCTTCCCCAAATACATCACCACCACCGAACAACTCGGCCGCGCCATGCTTCGCGTTGCCAAGCAAGGCTACCCTCGTCCCATCCTCGAAACGAAAGACATCGACACTCTCTAAAATCGACACCCTCTCCATCAGAACCACAACGCAAGCCACTGCCCAAACGAAGAGGCAGGGGATTGTACCGATGGGTGATTGTGGTATCCCCGGAAATAGCCTGAACATGGAACTGATCGTTCGCGAAGTCACCTCCCTCATGAACGCTAATGTGGTACCCGGTGTTGAGATTCGAAACGGAACCTATTAGTTATGTGTAGTTTGCGCATTTCAGGTCCCTTAATTCTGCTCGCTCTACTGACTGCGATGCTCAGTTTGCAGGCGCACGGGCAAGCGCTTCAACTCCCGCTCGGCGCGTCAAGCCAACCTACAACTCCAGTCCACTCCCCCGCGCTTGCCGACTTCACCGGCAAACTACCCGATGAACCCGGACCATCCATCATCACCCGGCAACCGGTCAACCAACCCTCAAGCGGCAACATCATCGGCACTGTCTTCGACGCCAACGGAGCCCAGATCACCGACGCTCTCGTCACGCTCGAAAACACCGACTCCAAGACTCAGCGCACGCTCACCACGGACAGCGCCGGCTCCTTCAAATTCGAGGCCGTCGAAGCAGGAAACTTTAACCTCACCATCACATCCACCGGATTCGCCCCTTGGGTGGCAAGCGATCTCGCGCTGAACCCGGGACAGAGCTACGCCGTGCCGCCCGTTGCGCTTGAAATCGCCTCAGCCATGACTGACGTCGAAGTCACCGTCAGCCAGCACGACATCGCCGAAGACGAGATGCACTTCGCCGAGAAGCAGCGAGTCCTCGGGGTTTTCCCCAACTTCTACGTCTCCTATATATCGAACGCCGCTCCTCTCAGCTCCGGCCAGAAGTTCCACCTCGCCCTCGTCACCTCGGTCGACCCCGTCTCCATCGCCATCCCCGGAGTCATCGCAGCCATCGAACAATCGCAGGATACTTACCCCGAATACGGTCAGGGCGCCCAGGGTTTCGCGAAACGCTTCGGCGCCGCCTCTGCCGACAGCCTCATCAGCACCATGATCACCGACGCGATCCTCCCCTCCGTCCTGCACCAGGACCCGCGCTACTTCTACAAAGGCACCGGGAGCATTCGCGCACGCGCGCTCTACGCCATCGCAACCGTCTTCATCTGCAAAGGCGACAACGGCCACTGGCAGCCGAATTACTCGAACGTTCTCGGCAACCTCGCCTCGGCAGGCATCTCCAACGCCTACTACCCCTCTTCCGGTACCAGCAGGGTTCGGATCACCGTCGACAACTGGCTCGTCGGCAACGCCTCGGGCGCAGCCGGCTCGTTATTCCAGGAGTTTCTCGTCAAAAAAATCTCCCGTGGCATCCACCACCAGCCCGAATCCTAGGCCACCCGGAAGACAAACTCCGCACACGACTTTTCCCCAAAAAGTCAACCATTGCCTCCTGCGCCAGACCCTGCGATACTTAATCGTGCACACCAAGCACAAACTAAAAAATCACATAAAGAGGTCGCGGACATGTCTGCAAAGTACATCTTCGTAACTGGCGGAGTCGTGTCTTCGCTCGGCAAGGGTCTCGCCGCTGCCTCCATCGGCTGCCTTCTCGAAGCCCGCGGTATCAAGGTCAACATGATGAAGTTTGACCCCTACCTCAACGTTGACCCCGGCACCATGTCGCCCTTCCAGCACGGCGAAGTCTTCGTCACCGATGACGGTGCCGAGACCGACCTCGACCTCGGCCACTACGAGCGCTTCACCCACGCCAAACTCACCCGCGACAACAACCTCACCACCGGCCGCATCTACGAACAGATCATCACCAAGGAGCGCCGCGGCGACTACCTCGGCAAAACCGTCCAGGTCATCCCTCACGTCACCAACGAGATCAAAAACGCCATGCGCAAAGTCGCCGCCGACTGTGACGTAGTCATCGTCGAGATCGGCGGAACCGTAGGCGACATCGAATCCCTCCCATTCCTTGAAGCGATCCGCCAGATGCGTCAGGATCTCGGCCGCGAGAACACCGTCTTCGTCCACATGACTCTCATCCCATGGATCGCCGCGGCCCAGGAACTCAAGACCAAACCCACCCAGCACTCTGTTAAAGAGATGCTCTCGATCGGCATCCAGCCCGACATCCTTCTCTGCCGCTCCGACCGCGCGGTCCCCCGCGAGATGCGCAACAAGATCGCCCTCTTCTGCAACGTCGAAGAGCCCGCCGTCATCGCCGCCCGCGACGTCGCCAGCATCTACGAGGTCCCTCTCACCTTCGCCGCCGAAGGTGTCGACACCCTCGCCCTCAAATACCTCCGCATCGACGCCAAAGCACCCGACCTCTCTCACTGGCAGGACATCGTCCACCGCGCCTACAACCCCAAAGACGAAGTCTCCATCGCCATCGTCGGCAAGTACGTCGAATACGAAGACTCCTACAAGTCCCTCAAAGAAGCCCTCGTCCACGGAGCTCTCGCCCACAACTTAAAACTCCGCGTCACCTGGCTCGAAGCTGAAGGTCTGGAAGTCCCTGACTACGCCGCGCAACTTCAGGGCTTCGACGGCATCCTCGTCCCCGGCGGCTTCGGCAAACGCGGCATCGAGGGCATGCTCAACGCCATCCGCTACGCCCGCGAATCCGGCACGCCCTACTTCGGCATCTGCCTTGGCATGCAGACCGCCTGCATCGAGTACGCCCGCAACGTCTGCGGCCTCCACGACGCCAACTCCGGCGAGTTCGACCCCGCCACCCCCTACCGCATCATCTACAAACTCCGCGAGCTCACCGGCGTCGAAGAGATGGGCGGAACCATGCGCCTCGGTGCCTGGGACTGCGTCCTCGAACCCGACTCCCTCGCCGCCCGCGCCTACGGCCCAACCGAAATCTCCGAGCGCCACCGCCACCGCTACGAGTTCAATCGCGAGTACGAAGCCATCCTCACCGGCGCAGGCCTCCGCATCACCGGCACCACACCCGACGCCACCTACGTCGAGATCGTCGAGATCCCCAACCACCCCTTCTTCCTCGGCTGCCAGTTCCACCCCGAATTCAAATCCAAGCCGCTCGAGCCCCACCCCATCTTCCGCGACTTCATAGCCGCCAGCTACCAGAACCACCTACGCCAAACCACCCAGGCCGAAACCGAATCCCACTTCGAGCAGAACCGCTAGCCCAACACCGCCGTTCTTCCGTTGTCTTTCTCTTTAAAGTTGTCATCCTTCGCCAAGGCGGAGGACCTGCTTTTGTTGTTGCTTTTCTTATTGTCATCCCCAAAAGTATTCCTCCTCTCGACAGAAGTCGCGTGGTCTTATCGCGCGACGCAGTCGAGTAGCTCACTACAGCCGTGTGGCCCCCTCTCACTGACTCGCAGGAAGAAGAACGTTCAACGGAATCGCTCCGGACTGTACCCCATATCCAGGTCCATTCGGGTGGAAGTTATCGCCCGAGTTGAGATAGGGAAGCATGAAATCCGGATACGCCTGGTCAGCCAGTGCTTTATCGAAGTCCGCGATGCCCACCACGCCAGGAAGGTTGACGGCAGTCGTACGGATCCACGCGTTCACCAGATTACGCTGCACCATTCCGCCATTCGTCGGAGGATTCCCCTCACCTGCATAAGGATCGTTCGGATTTGGAACCGGCCCGTAGTTCGGCGATCCCGGGGTGTTGCAGAACGCGGAGGGCGGCAGCGTCGCCATCACCACCCGCACGCCCGCACGCCCGCAGCTGCCGACATGGCAATGATCTGGCTCAACGAGCTCTCGATCGCAGGAGCAGACATACAGTCCGTACTCCGTATGTCGATCGACCCCAGGTACACCACCACAGCCTTGACATTCGTCTGCTGCAACACGTCACGGTTGAGCCGATCGATTCCATCCTCAATTCCTCCTTGCGGAGTCGCAACGCTGTTCGGTCCGGCCGGATCGCCAAGCACCCCCGCGTTGAGCACACCCAGCTGATAACCAGCTGCCTGAAGGTCCCTCGCCAGCCAGTCCGAAGGAAGATCATTGTCCTGTCCCACAATCCCGAAGTTTGCCGTCGGATAAGCGTTCGAATTCCCAAAAGTCGAATTATGTCCATCGATCGAGGAGCTGCCGAACAGAACCACGGTTCCCTGATACGCCCCGAAGACATCCATGCCGCTCAGTAGAAACCATTCCCCGTTCGGCAGGCTGAACGACGTTCCGGCTTGATCCCCGGTCGTATTCCCGGCGTTCACCGGCGACTCAAACCCCTGCGGCCCCTGAGAAACATGCTGCGTCAATGGAGGAAATGTGCCCTTCACATACATCGACACCGCAAGCCGCTGCCCAAAGCTATAGGTCAGGTTCACCGAATCAGAGGTAATGATCGCGCCTGCCGGGATCGTGACCGACGTCGCTCCATTGAAGGTCACGGCAACGTCATTCGCCGGATCAATGGCCGCTGTGCCGTTCGGGCTTATGGCTAGCCGCGCCGCGCCAATCGTAATCGGGGTTGTGCCAAAGAAGTTTGAGAAGTGAAGCCGCTCCTGCGTCCCCGAAAGAGTCGGCCTGAAGATCATTCGGAAGCTCTGCTCAGACCCACCCGGATTCGTGCCCGTCGGGAGAGCATTCTCAGGGGCATTCCCCCACGATGCGGCCCAAACTGACGGAGTAGGGTTTGGTGTCGGAGCCGTATTGCTTGCCTTTGGCACGTTGCTTACAGAAGCACAACCACCGGCAAAAGCTAAAGAAAGAGACAAAAGAAACAAAATTCGCGCGCTTCGGATCATAGAACTCTTCATCACCTGTTAATACGTTGATACAGACTTCATCTGCCACACGAAGTTGCACCGCCAAGTAAACGAATCGTTATTAGATTGTAAAATCTGCGTCACGCTAACCATCGCACCCTCAATGTTTAGACAGCAGACACACCCGCGTCGCCTTTTTTGCAGCCAGCGAATCCTGCACCTCGAATATCTGGGGTAGGTTTTTTGTTTCGTGGTGTTTTGGTGTTTTTTGCTGGGGTTTTTGAAAAACGGGGTGGTGGATGGTGGTTTTTTGATGGTGAATTTGTGGTGGAATCGTGGTGATTTGTGGTGCGTTGACGGTCACTTTTTCGGTCTCAAAAAAATGCCGCTCATTCTGGATTTATTTTGCGTTACTCCCATTTTGGGAATGAAGGCTGTGGCCTTTTTTAGTGAGGACTGAGCCCCATCCCATCTTCCGCGGCTTCATCGCCGCCAGCTACTAGAACCAACTGCACCAAACCCCTGTAGCCGAAACCGAATCCCAATTCGAGCAAAACCGCTAGGAAAGCTCTGTACAGGTAGTCAGTTGTATGGATTCAAACAACCTCGCCTTCTTGCGGACGGCGAGGCTGTTTATCTCGAAAAGACTGGGCGAGTAATATTCTAGGATCCCCCAGCGCAACAAATGTTGCACTCGCGAAGAAGCGGACATTCAGCAATAAGAACATTTCCATCAGACTGCGGGCACTCGCAGAATGCTTTAGTTTTTGATGCGTCTTTGATTAGGTTTGGCTTTGTACTGGCGGATGAGGCCATGAGATAGCCTGCGGAAAGAAGTAGAAGAGCGGAGAGTTTAACGGTAAGTCGGGTCATGTGAGACTCCTTGAGTAGGCTCAATGCATCGCGCGCAAGTGCATAGTTCCTACTGAATTGCTTGCATCACCTCATCCTGTTCGCGCTGAGACAGCTCCCCGATCCAGGATTGAAGGATGGTTCCTTTGTTGTCGACTAGTAGAAGAGTGGGAGTTCCGGCGACATGCAACTTTGCAAGATTGATGTTTGCGAGAAACGGCATACCGCTCAGAGAATGTGAATCAAGGTCGTGCTGCGCTACGAAAGAATCATCGGGGAAGATGGATAGGAGAGACGCCTTCGCGTCGCTGTTTTGGATGTTGGCCTGCACCTGTTTGTAGAACGGCATGTCGTGTTCGCAGTGGATGCAGCCGTAGCGCAAAGCGACCATGAGAGTGCGAGGGTGCTCTCCCCACTGGTAGCCGGTGGGTGCGGCGATAGATTTTCCTGGATTGAGACCGCTTTCCATGGCAGCTACAGCGGCTTCGGCTTTTGCGGTCTTCGCACGATTGATCTGCTGCCGGATGAGGGAAAAACCGATAAGCAAGGCGACGATGATGATTGTGACATTGGCAAAGGCATCTAGCTTCTTGTGCATGATCTTGAGTTCTCCAAAGTCTCTACGATGAATGTTGAATATATCTCTCAACCTGCGTAATCGATGATCTGCCTTTTTTTCATCTCCGAGCGCTGATGCGCTTCAAATACACGAAGCATTCTCCTCCTAAGCCAGGTCTAAAGCAAGAGACAGACACATTTACTCTTCTGTAATGAATGCTATTAATTTAGTAGTTAATAGTTTTGAAGACTTTATCAACGTACGTATTTTTGTTGAAGAGGGGCAAGTCCTTCCAGAAATGGACGTCAGGAGCATCAAACCAGCATGACTACTCAGTACAGCTCGTATGGTTCAGGGCGCGGCTCCTTTGGTACGCTCCTTCTTGTTCTTCTGTGCCTTGTTCTGGGAGCGGCCGCTGTTGTTGTCTTCCTCCGCCAGGCCACCACCGGGATTATGTCGCGGGTCGCTACCGCCATCACCGGGCGTGCCACCACGTTCGACACCTCGGTCCCGGCTGTCGTTCAGCGCATTCAGCGGCTCAACCGCCTCGAAACCGTTGTCTACTCCATGGACACCGTCGTTGAGGGGTCGAAGTCCTCTGCCGTGTTGCCAGACCTGCTGGCCGGAGACCGCATCCTCCTCGTCGTGCATGGCCAGTCCATCGCCGGGATCGATCTCTCCAAATTGAAACCGGAAGACGTCCGCATTACCGACAAGGACGGCGGCCAGTCCATCCACGTCACCCTGCCACCCTCCCAGCTCTTTATCACCACGCTGGACAACCAGCATACCCGCGTCTACATGCGCTCTACCGGAGTGCTCGTCCCTGCCGACCCAAATCTCGAGACCGCCACGCGCGCCAAGGCGGAACAACAGCTTCAGCAGTCTGCCCTGACTGACGGCATTCTTGATACCGCCAGCAAAAACGCCCGCGCCACCATCACTACCCTCCTCTACTCGCTCGGCTTCAAAGATGTGGTCGTGACCTAAAGTGCAGGCATTTGTTCGAAATAATCAAAACTTTTCCTATTGTTCGCCGTCAAAGAGCCGATGACACAAAAGCAGCATCTAACTAGAACGACAGATACAGCCAACACCAACGCTCCTGAGCTATCATCCAAATTATGATGTTTCGTTCCACATCCCGCGCCGAAGAAATGAACGAGGACGACACCGTCTCCGGAACCCTGCCGTTTCCTCGCTCGGACAAGGATGAGAGTGGCGAAGAAGAGACTGCGCTGCTGAAGACCGTGGGCTGGATCTCCGCGGGCCTTGGCGCGGTAGCTCTTGGCCTCTTCATCGGACGCGAGCTGCGCCAGCGCTACCAGTTCAATCGCCGTACCCCCTACGACGCGTACGCCCACTCCGGCGACGAGCAGGATGTCGACTTCGGCCTCGGCATCTAGAAAAAAATTCGACCACGGATCGCACGGATTAAACACGGATAAAAGCTTTTAATCCGCTTTTATCCGCGACATCGGCGGTCGCTATCTCAGTCATTTACGATAGTTGCGATGACTAAATTAGCTTTTCTCTTTCCCGGTCAGGGCTCGCAATCCGTTGGGATGGGCCGCTATCTCTATGACAACTTTCCGGTCGCTCGCGCTGTGTTCGACGAGGCTGACGAATCGCTTGGCTTCGCTCTTTCGAAGCTGATCTTCGAGGGGCCGGAAGACCAGCTGAAGCTGACTGAGCATACGCAGCCCGCGATCTTGATGGTCTCTGTCGCGGCGGCGCGCGTGCTGGCCGAACGTGGCGTTGCTCCTGCCTTTGCTGCTGGTCACTCGCTTGGTGAGTACTCCGCTCACGTTGTTGCCAACACTCTCTCTTTTGCCGACGCGGTTCGCACGGTGCGCTCTCGCGGCCAGTACATGCAGCAAGCCGTTCCGCCGGGGGTCGGCGCAATGGCGGCAATCCTTGGCCTCGCGCCTGATCTTATCCAGACTATCTGCGAGCAGGTTACCGATCAGCTTACGCCGCTCCCTACTGATCCGGCGGCGAAGACCTTCAGTGCTGGCTCCGCCGTGGTCTCTGCTGCGAACCTCAACTCCCCGGACCAGACTGTCATCTCCGGTGCCACGGCTGCCGTTGAGCGCGCGGCCGATCTCTGCAAGCAGGCCGGCGCCAAGCGCGCCATCATGCTCCAGGTCAGCGCACCGTTCCACTGTGCGCTGATGCAGCCTGCTCAGGACGCGCTCGCCGCCGACCTGGCTAGCCTCGCCTTCGCCAACCCACAGATACCCGTCGCCGCCAACGTGGACGCGCGGCTGCTTACCCAGGGCGGCGACGTTCCCGGCGCGCTGATACGCCAAGTCACCGGCCCGGTACGGTGGGTCGAGTGCATCCACCTGTTGATCGCGCAGGGCGCTACGCACTTCATCGAGGTTGGCCCTGGAAAGGTGCTCTCCGGCCTCATGCGCCAGATTGACCGCAACCAGAAGACACTCAACGTCGAAGATTCGGCCTCGCTCGAAAAAACCCTCTCCAGCCTGAACGAGCAGTAAAGAAAGTAAGGAGCGCACCATGAAACCTGGCGACAAGGTAGAAGACTTTACGCTGCAAAATCAAGACGGAGAGACCGTCCATCTTAGCGATTTCAAGGGCAAGCCCGTTGTTCTCTTCTTCTATCCTCGCGCCGATACTCCAGGCTGCACGATTGAGTCCTGCGGCTTCCGCGATGCTTTTGAGAAGTTTCAGAAAGCCGGCATCGTCGTGCTCGGAATCTCGCGAGACACAGTAAAGGCCCAGAAAAAGTTCAAAGACAAGTACGACCTTCCCTACGATCTCCTCGCTGATCCTGAGATGGAACTGATCAATCGCTACGATCTGATCAAGCCGAAGAATATGTACGGCAAGCTCGTCAAAGGAGTGAAGCGAACCACGTATCTGATCGGCGCCGACCAACATCTCATCCACATCTTCGAAGAGGTAAAGCCCGAAGGTCATGCGGAAGAGGTGTTGGCATTGGTGAAGAAATCGCCTGGCAAACACTGAATGAGCGTTTCAACCATTGCGACGGTTGCCGCAGCACTGACGGTTGCGGGAGTTGCCGGAGGATGCACGTATGCGGCTCTTTCTGCGCAGTCTCAACTGTTCGGCAAGGTGCTGATCGCGGGTGCGGATCAAGATGAAATAGCTCTCACGTACGACGATGGGCCTAATGATGTTGTGACGGAACGGCTGCTTGAACTTCTGGCTCGCTATCAGATTCGCGCGAGCTTTTTTCTCATTGGCAGCTTTGTGCGTCAGCGGTCGCAGATTGTGCGTGATATCGCGGCGGCAGGCCATTTGATTGGCAATCACACGATGACTCATCCCTGGCTGGCGTGGCAGTCGGCGGTTCGTATTCGCGAGGAAGTTGCTGGATGTAACGCGGCGCTTGAAGATGTTTTGGGTTGTCCCATCCGATACTTTCGTGCGCCACATGGTGCGCGAAGGCCGGCCGTTCTGCGCATTGTGCGCGAGCTGGGATTGACGCCGGTGCAGTGGAACGTGATGGCGCAGGACTGGAAACCCATTGGGGCAGAGGAGATTGCCGCTCGTGCTGTTCGCGGAATTAGAGAAAATCAGCGGCGCGGACGGGGTTCGAACATCCTTCTGCATGATGGCGGACAGAGCGGGCTGGGCCAGCCGCGTCTGCCTACTGTCGCGGCGACGGAGCTGCTGCTGCGGAGATATGGCGGGCAGGCTAGAACGAAGTTCGTGACTGTTGATTCGTGGGTTTAGTTTGGGATTTTTTCAGGCCAGTGCGCGGCGAGCTGCTTCGAGGATGATTCCTATCTCAGCCTGACCGTGGGCGGTGGAGACGAAGGCTGCTTCGTACTGGCTGGGGGGGAGCCAGACTCCGGCGTCGAGCATGGCGCGGTGGAAGCGTCCGAAGGCGGCGGTGTCTGAGGTTGCTGCGCTCGAAAAATCGGTCACTGGCTGATGGGTAAAGAACCAGGTGAACATGGAACCGACACGATTGGTTGTCATGGGGAGGCCGGCTTCGTGGGCTATACGGTGGACTCCTTCGGCGATGATGGTGGTCGTCTGTTCGAGGCCGTTGTAGACGTCTTCTTCGTGGTCGATGAGGTGACGCAGTGTGGCGATTCCAGCCGCCATAGCGAGCGGGTTGCCGCTGAGAGTTCCGGCCTGGTAGACCGGCCCGAGAGGCGCAAGAGATTCCATGATGTCCGCTCGCCCGCCAAAGGCGCCGCAGGGCAGGCCGCCGCCGATGATCTTGCCCAGTGTCGTGAGGTCTGGCTGTATGTCGTAGACCTGCTGCGCGCCGCCGAGGGAGAGCCGAAAGCCGGTCATGACCTCGTCGAGGATGAGGAGCGCGCCGTGCTGCAGGGTGAGGGCCCGGAGGCCTTCGAGATAGCCGGGCGCGGGTGCGATGGTGCCGGCGTTGCCGACGACGGGTTCGACGATGATGCAGGCGATCTCATGCGGCCGCGCGGCGAAGACAGCGGCGACCGCATCGAGATCGTTGAAGGGGAGCGCGAGCGTGTGCATGGCCGCCTCCGCGGGGATGCCTGCGGAGCCGGGAATACCAAGCGTTGCGACGCCGCTGCCGGCCTTGACCAACATGGCGTCGGAGTGGCCGTGGTAGCAGCCCTCGAACTTGATGACGAAGTTGCGGCCGGTGAATCCGCGGGCGAGACGGATGGCTGACATGCAGGCTTCGGTACCGGAGGAGACGAAACGAAGTTTCTGGATGGAAGGAAAGCAGTGCGTGACGAGTTCGGCGAGGTTCGCTTCGTCGGCGATCGAGGCTCCGAAGCTGGCACCGTTAACAGCAGTCGCGCGGATGGCATCCACAGCGGGCGGAAAGGCGTGGCCAAGAATCATGGGCCCCCAGGAGCCGAAGAGATCGAGGTAGCGATTGCCATCGACGTCGTAGAGGTAAGCGCCTTCGGCACGTGAGAGGAAGGGCGGGTCGCCACCGACGGCGCGGAAGGCGCGAACCGGCGAGTCAACGCCGCCGGGAAGGAATTTTTCGGCGCGGAGCTGCAGATGGCGGGAGCGAGTGAGATCGCGGTGCATGTCTTCAGTATAGAAGTTAACTGCCAGTGCTCGATGCCGCAGTCGCGGTTGACGCTCGCGGAAGGGTGATGGCAATGATGGCAAACACGATCGCCTCAACCGTCTCCAATATCCTGTGTTCGACCAACGACGAGTGGTGTGCGCTGAGATGACGCGCGACTTCGATGTTGGAGCTGCCGCCTTCGGGCATCCGAGTCTCCCCTCAACAGAATGGTTGTAGATGACCCGGGGTATCGCAACAACTGTAAGTACATGCAGACGACGATTACTTCGAGTCTGGCGGATGATTTTTGTTGAACAGGAGCGGTGCGAAGTGGACGAAGCGGTCGCGCCATACCGTCCAGTCGTGACCGCCGGGGGTCTCAATCACCGTGGGACCCACACCGTTTTGTTTCAGCCACGCAATGAAGCTGCGGTTGGAGGCGAGCAGAGGATCCGCTGTGCCGCAGGTGATCCAGAGCAGGTTCAGCTTTGCTTCGGGGTCGAGGTTGGCAAAGAGTTGTGAGGTTCGCCGATCGTCGAGGAACGACAGGGCAGAGCTGAAGGCGCCGATCCAGGCAAACTTGTCCGCGTTGTTGAGCCCGATGACGAGAGACTCGAGGCCACCCATGGAAAGCCCTGCAATGGCGCGGCCTTCGCGGTTGCGGCGGACGTTGTAGGCCGACTCCACCTGGGGCAGAATCTCGTTGAGCAGTACGCGCTGGAACCGCATGACATTGGCTGTGATGGCTTCGGGGTTCTGCCATACTTCGATGCCAGTTTCAACAAAGCTCATCTGGCCGTAGCCGAGCGGCATGACGACGATCATCGGCGTGGCATGGCCCGAGGCGATGAGGGCGTCGAGGATGAGATGAGCCTGACCGATCTGGGTCCACGCAATCTCGGAGTCGGACCAGCCGTGAAGCAGGCAGAGCACGGGGTACGGCTGTACAGAGCCCGGCTCGTAGCCGGGAGGCGTGTACACCATGTAGCGGGACTGGTCTGCGGGCAGGCCCTCGGCGATAGTGGTGGTGTAGACGTGGCTGTGCACGGCTCCGTGCGCGATGGCGGCGGGCTCCCAGGGCTTTGGCGGTGTGGCGGGGATCAGGACCATGGAGGCGCTGAGGATGAGGTTGGATTTGGGCCAGGAGCTGCGCGGGTCGGCTTCGTCGATTCCGTCGACGGAGAACGCATAGGAGTAGATCGCGGGCGGCAAGGGTGGTGTCGTGACGGCCCATAGGCCATCCGTCTCTTTGGCGAGCGGGATCAGGTCGGCGGAGATGTCGCTGACCAGCTCTACGGCGCCTGCGTTGGGCGCGTCGAGGCGAAAGGTGATGGAATGGTCGGGGTTGATCTGGTGGGAGTCGTAGACCCGGGCGGGCGCAGGGGCTATCGATCGCTGGTTCCCCGGCGTATTGGGCGCAAGCGCTGTCTTGGACACAATTGCTTTCGACGATTGGTCTTTTTGATCCATCCAGACGAGGGGTGCAGTCCCTATTCTATGGTTCGTCCGGGTGAGCGGCAAGCCCGTGGATCGGGGATATCATTCAAGACATGACCGGGGCGGAACACAACGCGATAGAAGGCCGGGCGCTGCTGCTCTACGATGGCGTCTGCGCGCTGTGCAATGGGGTTGTGGCGTTCCTGATGAAGCGTGACCGCGGAAGACAGATTCCGGTTTGCGCCGCTTGAGAGCGACCTGGGCCGCGAGGTGCTGGCGCGCTTCGGAATCCATAGCTTTCCCGAGGGCGTGGTGCTGCTGACCGATGCCCTGACGCCGAAGGAGCAGCTGTACCATCGATCGGACGCCTTTGGCGCGGCGCTGGAGCGGCTGAGTGCGCCGTGGCGAGCGATGGGCAGAGCTCTCAGGCTGGTGCCGCGCCCGCTGCGCGAGTGGGGTTATCGCATGGTGGCACGCTATCGCTACCGGATCTTTGGCCGTTACGACGCCTGCCCCATGCCACCGCCAGAACAGCGCACCCGGCTGCTGGGCGTACACGACTAATCATTGATTTACAGGGCTGTGAAGATCGTCCTGCTAGACTTAAACTTCCTCGTTTCAAGCGATATGACATGGAGCACTACCTTGCAGGATGAAACCTCTCCTACCCTCGATCCAACCGGTAAGCAACCGGCGGCCACGCCTGACCCCTCTCTCCGAAACGCTGCGGCGCAGAAGAAGACCATCGGTCTGAAACAGACTGCAAAGAAGACCCCAGCAGCGGCTGGCACCAGCAGGAAGAGCATAAGCTACGCAGACGCAGGCGTGGACATCAGCTCCGGTGACCGCAGCAAACAGCGCATCAAGATGCTGGCGCGCAAGACGTTCAACCGGCAGGTGCTCTCGGAGATCGGCGGCTTCGGCGGGCTGTTTGCGCTGGATCTGGAGAAATTTCCGAACCCCGTTCTGGTCTCTTCGACCGATGGTGTGGGGACGAAGCTGAAGGTTGCGTTCGAGCTTGGAATTCACCATACCGTGGGCCAGGACCTGGTGAATCACTGCGTGAACGATATCGCTGTGCAGGGCGCGACGCCGCTGTTCTTTCTTGACTACCTCGCGACGGGCAAGCTCGAAGACATGGTCGTCGAGAAGGTGGTGCAGGGCATCAGCGAGGCGTGCCGCGCCAATGGCTGCGCGCTGATTGGCGGCGAGACGGCACAGATGCCGGGCTTCTATGGCGATGGCGAGTATGACCTTGCAGGCACGATCATCGGAGCGGTGAACCGCGACAAGATTATTTCGGGGGAACATATCCAGATCGGCGACGTGTTGCTGGGACTGCCTTCGAACGGACTGCATACGAATGGCTACTCGCTGGCGCGGAAGCTGCTCTTCGAGGTGGCAAAGTACGGGCCCGACCACTACGTGAACGAACTGAAGGACAAGACCGGAGCCGCGTTGATGCGGACGCATCGCAGCTATCTCTCGGTGATCAAGAAGCTGGCCAGCGCCGAAGTGGTGAGCGGCATGGCGCACATCACCGGCGGCGGTATTACAGAAAACCTGCCGCGGATTTTGCCGAAGGGTATGGGCGCGGTGGTGGATCTCGCGTCGTGGACCGTTCCGCCGCTGTTTGTGCACCTGCAACAGCTCGGCAACGTGGCGCAGGACGAGATGCTGCGCACCTTCAACATGGGCATTGGGCTGATCGCAGTGATTCCGGCGGAGAAGATAAAAAAAGCGAAGGCTATCTTGAACCGCGCGAATGAGCGGCACTGCATCATCGGCCGCGTGGTGCGTGGCGAACGCAAGGTCAGCTACAACTAGGCATCGTTTTGAACAAATAAATCGCGGGCAGTGCCTGGTTATTTGTTTTTGTGCGATTTGCCCGCAGTGATAGCTAGGTCTTCTTTTACGTTCGGGTCGTAGTCTTTGAGTTCTGCGAGCAGACCTTCGTCAGAGAGATCGAGTGGGTGAGAGTTTGACCAGTCTTCCTTCAGTGTCTTGTGAATGCGGGCGATGACCTCCGGATCGTCGACCTCAATGGCGAGTTCGCGACGGCTGTCAAAGCTTCCGGGAGCCAGGTTGATGGAGCCGATGATCGCGCGAGCGCCGTCGGCGAGAATCAGCTTGGCGTGCAGCTTGATGTGCTGCAGCTTGTGAATCTTGACGCCGACGTCCTGCAAAGAACGCAGCCCGCTGACACCTTCAATAAGCTTCTCTTTTTTCAGCTTGTGCGGGGGACGGGCCATGATGTGGATCTTGACGCCACGGCTATGCGCGCGGATGAGATGCTCGATGATGACCGGATCCTGATAGCGCTCGTTCTGTAACCAGAGGGAGTGGGTCGCGCCGTCGATGAGCTGGCCGAGACGCTGGCGGCCATTGCCGGTGCACCAGATGAGGTGCTTCTGATTCGTGGCGTCGAATTTATCGCGCTTCCAGTCGGCGTCAAAACACTGCGCGACCTCATCGACCTCGTGTTGATGCGCGGTAACGATCGCGTAGTCGCGGGTGGTAGTGAGATTCTCAGTCTCCCAGTTGAGAGACTGGACGAAGGCGATGGCATCGTCGATGACCATGGACTTCTCGTGCGTGAGGTCGAATGCCGGGTTGCTGTCGATGACCTGAATACCCGCAGCCGTAAGAGACTGACGGCAATCGGCGTTCTCTTCCTTGCCGTCGCGACGGGCCGGGTTAAGCATGATGCGCACGTCGACGCCGCGCTTGTGTGCGTCAACCACGGCCTGGAGCAACGAGGGATCAGAGAAGACGAACATCTTGATGCGGATCGTCTTTTTTGCCGCGGCAATCGCGTCGAGGATCGGCTTGCCGGTGTCGTCGGGTAGAACGATGATGGAACGAGACATGAGATCTTCCTTGGCTTGACAGCTGTGAGCGATGGGAGTCGCTCAGGGAACGTCGATGGGTGCTGCCGAGATCACGTTATCGGAGTGGGTGTCCACAACCTTGTCGGGGGCTACGCCCACTACTTTATCTGAACTGGCGTCGAACTGGGTGCGGTGGAGTTCGGCATAGAGGCCGTTGCGGGCCATCAGCTCGTCGTGATTGCCGCTTTCAGCGATGACACCGTTTTTGACGACAGCGATCTGGTCGGCGTCGCGGATCGTGCTCAGACGATGGGCGATAGCGATGACGGTCTTTCCCTTCATCAGCTTTTCGAGAGCGTCAATGACGAGTTTTTCGGACTCGCTGTCGAGGGCTGCTGTGGGCTCGTCGAGCAGCAGGATAGGACTGTTGCGGACCATGACACGGGCGATACCGATGCGCTGGCGCTGGCCTCCTGAGAGCGTCAGGCCGCGGTCGCCGACGGGCGTGTCGTAACCGAGAGGCATGGCCATGATGAAGTCGTGGGCGTTGGCAAGCCTGGCTGCCTCGATCACCTCTTCCTTCGTCGCGCTGGGGCGGCCAAAGGCGATGTTCTCGTAGATGGTGCCGTGGAAGAGAACAGTGTCCTGGAGGACATAGCCTATGTTGTCGCGCAGATGCTTGAGCTTGTACTTGCGAATGTCGTTGCCGTCGATTTTGACGGAGCCGGATTGCACATCGTAAAAGCGCGGAATGAGGCTGACGACAGTGGACTTTCCACTGCCGGTGGGACCGACGATACCGACAAACTGACCGGGCTTGATCTTGAGATTGAGATCGGTAAGAACGGGGTTTTTGGGGTCGTAGCCGAAGGCGATGTGGTCGAAGTCGATCTCGCCGGCCAGGGTTGCCGGCTCCAGGCCATCGGGGTCGTCGGGAATGATGGTGTCGGTGTCGAGGATACCGCGGATGCGTTCGACGCCAACGGTGGCCTGGGCGATGGCGTTGGTGGTGGTGGCGAGATCCTTGACGGGCTTGAAGAACTTGGCGAGGTAAGCGAGGTAGACGGTGAGTTCGCCGATGGTCATGGTGTGCGCAAGGATGAGCACGGCGCCCCGCCAGAGAACGATCGCCGTACAGATGGCGACGGTGATGTTGACGACGGGAGAGAGCAGCGCCTTGATGCTCCGAGCCTTCAGCGCCGCGCTGACGGTTGCTTCGCTGGCGACGTACAGGTTGCTCTCTTCGGTCTTTTCCTGCCCAAAGGCTTTGACGGACTGAATCGATTCCAATCCCTGCTGGGCGACAGCGACGATCTTGCTTTGCTCGTTACGGACTTCGTGAGTCGCGGATTTGACGGCCTTCTTGAACCGCGCGACGAAGAGAAGAAGAAACGGCGTAACCGCGATCGCGATGAGTGTGAAGTCCCAGTTGAGCCAGAACATGAGGCCGAGCATGCAGAGGATGGTCAGGAGATCGACCATGATGCCGAGGGTGGAGGAAGAAGCAAAGCCCTGGATGGTCTGGATGTCGGTGGTGAAGGTGCTGAGGATGGTGCCGGTCTCGTGGGTGCTGTAGTAGCCGAGCGAGAGCCGCTGCAGGTGATGGTACGTGCGCATGCGAAGATCGTGCGCAACCCATTGACCAACGCTTTCGGTGTAGTAGTTGTCGATATAAGAGGCAACGGCGCCAATTACGGCGATGCCGACGAAGGCCAGGGCTGCGATGACAGCAACGTGGAGGCGTGCCGCATCGTCGGGCATGGAGCCGATGAGACGCTCGAGCCATGGGGCTAGTTTGTGGTGGCCGACGACGCTGTCGAGGATGATCTTAAGGGGCCACGGGGTTGCGAGGCTCATCGCCGTCTCAACCAGCATGGCGAGAAAGATACCGATGAGGGTACGACGATAGGGCCGGATTAGACTGCCGATGAACTTCAGCATGAATTAGTCCTGGAAGCGCTATGCGGTTGTAGTATTTTGCCAGAAACATCGTACCCGGAACAGTCCGGTTTGGCACTCTCTTATGTCGAGACAGGTAGCAGATTTCGAATCTGTGCCTCGACCGGGGGACCTGTGTTCTTATAGTAGGCGCATTATCTTCCTCTGAAGGATGTTATGAAGCTACGTGCTGGTCTTTGGTATTTTCTCGTCGTGTTCCCCCTGTTCGGAGGCTCTCTCTTAGCGCAGACACCTGCTTCCAACATCGCAAAAGCCACACCGCAGGATGCCATGGATAGCGACCTGCTCGAGGTCACCGTCCCGCAACTGGAAGAGATGTACCGCAACCATAAGTACACCGTGACCGAGGTCGTGCACTGGTACATGGCCCGCGTCGCGAGGTACAACGGTATCTATCGCGCCGTGCAGAACCTCGATCTGCAGGGCGCGCTGGACACGGCCGCCCGCGAGGACGCGGAGGCAGCGGCTGGCGGCAGCAGCTTTCATCGCGGAGCCCTGTGGGGCGTTCCGATTGTGACCAAAGCCAATACCAGCATCAAAGGGCTGATTACGACCGATGGGTGGCGCGGCTACATGATTCCAGGCCACGAGCTAGTCGCACCGAAGGACGCGACGATCATCACCAGGCTGCGTGGAGCAGGCGCCGTCATCATCGGCCAGACGAACATGCCGGACTTTGCCGCGAGCGACACGAATCGCAGTACGGCATACGGTCGCACGGGGAATGCGTATGACGTTCGTTTCAGTCCGGGAGGCTCTTCGGGCGGCACGGTGACCGCAGTCACATCAAACATGGCCGTGCTAGGCAATGGCACCGATACAGGCAACTCGATTCGTATGCCAGCCTCTACCAGCTCCGTCGTCGGCGTCTTTCCGACGCGCGGCCTGGTGAGCATCGCAGGCATTGCGCCGCTGGACTGGCTGCTCGACAACACCGGGCCTATTGCGCGCAACGTGACGGACGCGGTGATTGCGCTCGATGTGATGGCTGGAGAAGACCCGACCGATGCGCGCACCATCGGCTCGAGTGCGAAGGCGCAGCCCGGCCCCTACACGCAGTATCTGAAAGCAGACGCGCTGAAGGGCAAACGCTTCGGCGTGCCTGCATTTATCCTTGCGGGCGCTGGTATTCCGTTCCAGGGCGTGCCTGCCTCGGCGACGCCGGGTGAAGTAATGAAGGCGACCACCAACGCTCTGCTGCCGTTGCGGCCAGAGACACGCGAAGCGTTTATGAAGGCGATTGAGGGGTTGCGCGCGGCGGGGGCAACCGTGGTCTTCGACGATTCGATTTTGCCTGACAGCTTTGCGGTGACGGTATCTCGCGTCGGCACTGTTCCTTACATTCGCGAGGGCACGGAGAAGTTCCTGGCGGAGTATGGACCCCCGCAGTATCACTCGTCTGCAGAGTACGAGAAGGCAGTCGGTTCGCCGTTGCCGGGAACGATCATCAGCACGGGCGACACGAACGATCGCAAGGACACGTCGAAGGTAGCGCAGGCGCTGATCGAGAGCGACCCGCAGGCCGATGCGAACTTCTTCACGCCCCGTCAGAAGGCGATTGATGCCTACAACGCGACTCTGGACAGGCTGCACCTGGACGGCTATGTGTACCCTGCGGCGCAGATGCCGCCGCCCGATGAGACGATGCCGCAGGACGGAGGCATCAGCGGCGGCCCGCACAGCGATACGGGATGGGTGAACATGATTGGTGTTCCGGCAGTGGTTGTTCCGGGCGGATTTTATCCCAGCGGCCTGCCATTCGGCCTCGAAATCTCGGCACGGCCGTGGAAGGACGGCGATCTGCTGGGCTGGGCGTACGCGTACGAGCAGGCGACAAAGCACCGCAAGCCTCCCGTGCTGGTCGAACAGGGTCTGCTGCCGAATGCGCGATGACTTTTCTTTGCAGCGGAGCGCATGATCGCCGGTGGTGCATTTAAAATCGGATGAGGGACTTCCACTATGCATCGTCTGGGCATTCTCCTCTCCGGTAGAGGTTCGAACTTTCTCGCTATCGCGAAAGCGATCGACGAACACCATCTGCTGGGTGCGGAGATCGCGGTTGTGCTCTCGAATCTTGAGGACGCGCCTGGTCTCGACGCGGCCCGCGCACGGAATCTGCCCGCCTTCGCGATTCCCTCCGCGGGACGCAAGCGCGCGGAACACGATGCGGAGATGATTGCGCGTCTCCACCAGCACAAGGTGGACCTTGTCTGTCTCGCGGGCTACATGCGCATCATCTCGCCAGCGTTTGTCGCGGCCTTCCCGAACCGCATCCTGAACGTGCACCCTTCGCTGCTGCCCGCGTTTCCGGGGTTGGACGCGCAGAGACAGGCGCTCGACTTTGGCGCCAAAGTTGCCGGATGCACGGTCCACTTCGTCGACGAGGCTGTCGATCACGGCGTCATCATCCTGCAGAAGACGGTTCCCGTCCACGATGACGATACGGCCGACACGCTGGCGGCACGCATCCTCGAGCAGGAGCATCTTGCGTACCCCGAAGCGATCGGCCTTGTCCTTAGCGGCCAGTACACGATTCAGAATCGCCGCTTCCTTCGTACTCATGAGAGATAAACCCAGGGGGAAGGTGCAATGAAGATTGGCGAACCGATCCCGCTTGCGTCGCTGTCTCCGGTCCCGTGGAAGAACGGAGGCGGCATCACACGCAACCTCGCCGTGGAGCCAGAAGGCGCGAGCTTCGACGACTTTCTCTGGCGGCTCAGCTTCGCCGAAGTGAACTCCGCGGGAGAGTTTTCTTCCTTTCCCGGCGTCGACCGGACCATCCTTCTGTGGACAGGCAATGGAATGCTTCTCAAAAAAATGGGCGCGGAGACCTTTGCGCTGACTCATGCTGCGGGGGCCTACGCCTTTCGAGGAGAGGATGAGATCGAAGCTACCTTGATCGATGGGCCGACGGTTGACTTCAACGTCATGGTGCGCCGCGGGCGCTGCACCGCCTCCGTCACCCGGTATAGCTACGAGGCGAAAGTCACTCGCGGTGCGCAACAGGCATTTTTTATCTGCGCCAGGGGAGGCTTTCGCCTGCTCTTCCCCAACGAGCAGCGGCACCTTCTTCGCGAGGGAGAATCGCTGCCGGTATCCGACATGGCAGAAGGAGTTGCTCTCTCTCCGGACTCACCGGATGCCCTGGTGGTCGCCGTTTTAATCGACCCATTGGAGCGAACGCCAGCGTGACACGTTAGGTCTCGTGACCCTGTCCCCGCTCGGCCGTCGCATCATTCAGCGTTACCTGCACGTCCATCCGCTTGCGTCCGCGAAAGACCGTGAGCGTGACCACGTCGCCAGCACGATGCGAGTTCATCGCTGCCGCCAGATCCTGTACGTTGGCAATCTCCTGTCCATCCATCGCAACAATCAGGTCGCCGCCGAGCATGACGGCCTCGTTTCCCTGGTACGCCCGCTGCGTTCCCCCATGCAGTCCGGCCTTCTCCGCAGCGCCACCGGGCAAAACACGTTCGATCAGAACGCCATAGTCCACTGGCAGACCAATCTGCTGGGCAACATCGGGCCCAATCGGAAATGTCGAGATGTCGAGAGACGGGCGGCGTACGCGACCGTACTTGGCGAAGTCCGCGATGACTGCCTTCGCGGTATTGACTGGAATCGCAAACCCAATACCCGACGACTGGTCGGCGCCGTTGTTTGCGATCAGCGTCGTAATCCCGATCACCTCGCCGCGCGAGTTCAGCAGCGGACCGCCGGAGTTGCCCGGGTTGACTGCCGCGTCGGTCTGGATCGCGTCCTCAATGGGATTGTTGTTTGGCCCGCGAATCGAGCGGATGGCGGAGATGATGCCGCGCGTCATTGTGCCCGAAAGTCCGAACGGATTGCCGATGGCGTAGACCCGCTGGCCGACGGTAAGGTCCTTCGACTCTGCGAGCGTCGCGGGCTGCAGGTTCGGTACATTGCTGATCTGCAGCAGCGCGAGATCGTGACCCTTGTCGACGCCTACGACCGTCGCCTTGTACTTGTGTTTGTCCGAGAGTGTGACCTCAACCCGCTGGGCGTTGTCGATGACGTGATCGTTGGTCAGGATGTGGCCCTGCTTGTCGAGGATGAACCCGGACCCCTGCCCCTGCTGCGGGACCGGGCCGTAAAAGAAATCGAACGCCACCGCAGTCGAGGTGATGTTGACCACCGAAGGCAGAGCCTTCTTGTAGACGGCGATGTTCTGCTGCTCCTCAGTGTCGTAGGCGGGCGCAGCAGAGGCCTCGGTCAGCTCAAAGTCGCCCATCGGCCCCTTGACGGCGGCAGTACTCGCGCCCGGCTCTGCCATCACAGGCGCAGGCGAGGCGCGATGCAGCCAGGGCACAAGGGCGCCAGTCGAGCCGACACGAGTCGTCAGATAGTAAAAGCCGGAGAGAAGAAGGACCACAAGGAGAACGGGACGCAATTTCATCGTGTACACGACCTAGTCATTTCAAATCGCAGGGTAGCCTGCCGACACATACGATTGTATCGAGCGATACGTTCCCGGTCTGCGGCACGGAGCTAACTTACCTCCGTTCAACACCCTACGGCGCCGATGTCTTACGCGGCAACGGCCTTCAGGATTGGCCAAAGCTGATCTACCTGCCACTCCAGCTCTGGTAACGCACCGCGGTTCGTCAGAACGTAGTCGCACAGGGCACTCTTCTGCTCATCGGGAATCTGCTGCGCCAGCCGACGGCGCGCCTCTGTCTCCAGCTGCGCTCGTCTCTCTTCGGTTACAACATTGCCTGCGCTGGAACGAGCGACAAAACGAGCGATCTTTCTCTCTTCGGGAGCCGTAACGAGGATGATTCGATCGAAGCGGCTGCTCCAACGCTTTCCTTCCTCACCTGGCGAACCGCCATGATTGGTCTCGAAGATCAGGGCAGACTCGACGATCACGATAGCCTGCGGGTCGCGTGCAAAGATCGCGTCGCTCAGCTCCGCCTGTCGCGCAATCACGGCCGGATGAACGATCGCATTCAACTCCTCGACCCGTCCATCGGCAAATGCGATCTTCGCGAGCGCGCCGCGGTCGAGCTGTCCATTCGCCAACACCACTGCTTTGCCGAAGTGGCGAATGATCGCCGCGTAGACATCCTGTCCCGGCTCCATCAGCTCGCGGCCAATGGTGTCGGACTGAAATACGTGCGCACCGTACGCTGCAAACAATCTGGCAGCGGTAGATTTTCCGCTTCCCAGACCGCCGGTGAGACCTGCGCGCAGCATGGCGGCTATCGTCTCTCCGTGGAGGTTCCGCGACGCAGCTTCGCCGCCGTCACTGTGTTCTGCATCAGCATCGCAATCGTCAGCGCACCGACGCCACCAGGCACCGGAGTGTATGCCCCGGCGATGGCAAATGCTGCAGGATGGATATCGCCGACCACGACAGAGCCGCGTTTGGCGAAGGTGGCTGCACGGCCCGGATCGCCAGGAAAAAATCTCTCGATCTCTGCGGCATCGGTCACGCGATTGATTCCGACATCGATCAACGTCGCGCCGGGCTTTACCATTTCGGCAGTAATGTAGCCGGGAATGCCGATCGCAGCCACAAGGATATCGGCGTTTCGCGTAGCGGCGGGAAGATCGCGCGTGCGGCTGTGGCAGATGGTGACGGTCGCATTTTCCGCAAGAAGAAGCATGGCCGCCGGTTTGCCGGCCAGATCGCTGCGCCCGACGACAACCGCATTCTGACCGGCCATCGGCAGGCCTGTGCGCTTGAGAAGTTCAATGATGCCCGCCGGCGTGCAGGGAGCGAGAGCAGGCCGTCCCGACTGCAGAAGACCAGCATTCATAGGGTGAAGACCGTCGACATCCTTTGACGGAAGCACGGCGTCCAGAACACGTTTCGTATCCACATGCCTGGGCAGAGGAAGCTGCATGAGAATGCCGTCGATGTCCTCGCGCGCATTCAGCGCCGCTACCAATGACAGCAGCTCGTCCGTTGTCACGGTCTCGGGCGGTGTGATCAGCTCGCTGAAGATGCCAAGCTCGCCACAGGCCTTTACCTTGCTGCGAACGTAGATCTGCGAGGCCGGCACCTCGCCTACAAGAACCACGGCCAGGCCCGGGGTGATTCCCTTCGCCGCAAGCGCCTGTACCTCGGTCGCAACCTCGGCCTTGATCTGTCCAGCAATCGCTATGCCATCTAAAATTCGCGGTGTCGTCGTCATTCCCTCCATGGTATCGCGCTCTCTCGCTAAGATAGAGCCATGGACGCACAAACGTGGACGAACAGACATTGACCGCAGAGGACCTGCGCTGGCTTGCCTGCCCGGTCTGTCACAGCCCCCTGCAGCCTGAGGCAGGCGCCGTACAGTGCGAGGGCTGCCGCCGCCGGTATCCGATCGTCGATGGAGTTCCCGTCCTGCTGGCAGACCGCGCCATTTAGTTGCCCCGCTCCTTGAAACTTCCTTCCTCGCTCCTTCGTAGAGTTACCAGGAGACGTAGACCCACGCCGGGAGGAAAGTATTTGATGGAACACCTGAGACCACAAAGCTTTTTTTCGCGTCTAACAGTTGAGTGGGGTGCGAACGATGCACCTTAGAGCGGAAGTCGTAACGATGACAAAAGCAAGTGTCGCGCAGATTGAACAGTTTGCCGAGGCCGATCTCAATGGCCTCCGTGAAGACCTGATGAAGTCCGGCCTCGACTCCTGGCAGGCCGCCGATCTGATCAGCAGCTTCCTTGCCGCTCGTGGGTACGGCGTCTCCACGCAGGATGCTCGCACGGCCGCCTTCCGGATGGAGTCCATCAGCTGCTCGCTGCGATGCCTGCAGGAAGAGCTGGAGAAGATCGCGCAGGTGATGTAAACCGGGCACCATTCGGCGGGCCAACAGCAGAATTCCAGAGACAGTTCCCATTCGAACGGCGAATCCTCGCGTTCCTGAGCCTTCCCTCGCGGCATAATCAATCATGTCGTCTCTCTGGTCCCCAACCGACTGGCCTCATCGTCTCGCCGAGCTGCAATCCACCGCAGGCGAGCTGAAGGAAGCTCCGCTGCGCCGCGACGTCCGTTCGCTCGGCACGCTGCTTGGTGAAGTGCTGCGCGAGCAGGCCGGCGATCCCCTTTATGACGCGGTCGAAGCTCTACGCCGCACCGCCATCGCCCGCCGCGAAGCTGAAGCGCCACAGGGAGACGCCGCTGACCGGGCCTCTGCCGCCGCACACCTGCAGGAGGCGCTCGCCCGCGTTCGCACCCTCGATCTTCCCGCCGCCTACCAGCTTGCCCGGGCCTTCGGCTTCTACTTCGAGCTCATCAACCTCGCCGAGACCAATCATCGCAAGCGCCGCCGCCTCTCTCATCAACTGCAGGAGAGCGCCGCCCCCAGCTCTATCCAGCGTGGCGACCTTCGCGGAACCCTTCGCCGTATGCGCGAGGCCGGCATCACGGCGGATGCAGCCTTCGCGTTGCTTGGCCGCATCTGCGTCACTCCCGTCTTCACCGCACATCCAACCGAGGTCGCACGCCGCAGTGTCATGTTCAAGCGGCGGCGCATCTCCGATCTTCTCGAGCAGCTCGACCGCATCCCCGTGCCCGAATCGCAGCTTGAGGCGCTCGAGCGCAATCTCATCGCAGAGATCGCCGCGCTCTGGCAGACAGACGAGGTGCGCAGCGCCCGCCCCACCGTGCGCGACGAGATCCGCATGGCGCTGGACTACTACGAATCCAGCCTCTTCGACACCCTCCCGGTTCTCTACAACGAGGTCGCCTCCGCGTTTGCGGCAGAGTATCCTCCACAAAAATCTTCCGGCCAAACGACAGCTCTCCGCGACCTGCCGCAGCTCATTCGCTTTGGCTCGTGGATCGGCGGCGACCGCGATGGCAACCCCTTTGTCACACCCCAGGCAACGCGCGAAGCCCTCAGCATGGCCCACTCTCTTCTGCTGACCCACTATCGTCGCCGCCTGCAAACTATCTTCGAGCAGCTCGCAAGCTCCACCCAGCAGGTTCCCGTCTCGGACGAGCTCGCCTCCCTGGTGCATCGCTATCTCACACAACTCCGCACCGCTGGCCAGAACGCCCTCGAAGAGCGGTTTCCGCACGAATCCATACGCCTTCTGGTCGCATGCATCATGATGCGCCTGGGAGCCACGCCGCAGTCTGCCGTCCCGGTTCCCGCCAACCCAGCGCTCGCTCCCTACACCCGCGCCGACGAGCTGCTCGTCGATCTCACCACCCTGCGCAACTCGCTCGACGAGCACCACGGCCGCCGCCTGGCCGAGATGTTGATCGACCCGCTTCTGATGGAGGTTCGCACCTACGGCCTCCACCTGCAGACGCTGGACATCCGGCAGCACGCGCGTGTCCACGCTGCCGCTGTCGCGGAGATATCAGCCTGGCATCCCATACCCTCCGCTCAACCGCTGACGCTGCCCTCCGCACTGAGCGAACAGACCGCCGAGGTGCTGGACACCTTCCGCACCATCGCCGAACTGAAACAGACCTACGCCCCCGAATCCATCCGCCAGTACGTGATCAGCGGCGCAACCAGCGCCGAAGATGTACTTCACGTCCTCTGGCTCGCTCGTCTTGGCGGAGTGCGCGTTGAAGCCCACGGCGACGACCCCGGTCTTCAACCCGTCCCGCTCTTCGAGTCCATCGAGGATCTCCAGAACGCCCCCGCCATCATGCGCCAGCTATGGACCAGCCAAGCGTACCAGCCTCTGCTGCAATCGTGGCGCCGGGAACAGGAGGTCATGCTCGGCTACTCCGACTCCAACAAAGACGGCGGCATGATCACCAGCACATGGGAGATCTACAAGGCGCATCGTGCGCTCCATCAGGCCGCCCGCGAGTGCGACGTCACTCTGCGACTCTTCCATGGGCGCGGCGGCACCGTTGGCCGTGGCGGCGGCCCCACCCACCGCTCCATCTTCGCGCAGCCCATCGACAGCTTCAACGGCGAACTTCGCATCACCGAGCAAGGCGAAGTCCTCAACTGGAAGTACTCCGACGTCATTCTCGCCGAGCGCAATCTTGAGCTGATGATCGCCGCAAGCCTCGACGCACTCGCGCGTCCCGACAGAACGCTGCAACGCAATAGAAAGACACCGCACCTCACCGGCCAGATCCTGCCCGCATGGGAGGCTGCACTCGACCAGCTCTCCGCAACCTCTTACGCCTTCTACCGCAGACACATCGTCGACGACCCCGAAACCTTCACCTACTTCGAACAGGCCACGCCCGTCGCCGAACTCGAGCACGCGCGTCTCGGCTCCCGTCCCGCAAAACGCAGCGGCAAAAAATCCATGGCCGATCTCCGAGCCATCCCCTGGGTCTTCGGATGGATGCAGTCGCGCCACATCGTCCCCGCATACTTTGGCGTCGGCCACGCGCTCCACCTCTTCGTGCAGCAAAACCCCGACGGCCTCGCCCAACTCAAGACCATGGCCCGCGACTTTCCTCTCTTCCTCGATATGATCCGCAACGTCGAGATGGCCCTTGCCAAGGCCGACTTCGGCATCGCTCGCCTCTACTCCTCTCTCGTTCTAGACGAGGCGCTGCGCAACCGCGTCTTTACCAGGCTCGAAGCAGAGTTCAGCCTCACGCATCGCATGATCCTCGAGATCACAAAGCAGAAATCGCTCCTCGAGAGCAACCCGGTCCTCAACCGCTCCGTCCGCCTGCGCAATCCCTACGTCGATCCCATGTCGTTGATCCAGGTCGAACTCATCCGCCGCAAACGCATCGCCATCGCCAAAGGCGAACCCGCATCCCTCGAGCTCGACCGCGCCATCTCCGCCACCATCAACGGCATCAGCGCGGGCTTGCGCAACACAGGTTAATCTTTCTCGCGGCTGCTTTTTCTCGGACGAGGTAGAGCGTCAGCGTTTCGCGTTTTTTCTTGCAACTGCAATAATTTTCTCTTTAAAGACGTTCAGGACGACTACGCTGTTCGCATGGCTGCCCGCCCTGCGCACGTCTTCCCGACTGCCCTTCTGATCACCGCGCTTTGCCTGCAGCCTTCTCTCTGCGCGCAGCAACCCGATTTGCCACAGCCAGCGAAGACCACTCTCCCCTCCGGTATTGACCGCTTGGCTGGCCAGGAGGCCACCTCTCACATCCAGTATGTCCGCCTCATCCTCGCCGGATCACTCCGAGGCTCTTCTGCCAGTCCCGTACCCCCGCCAACGTTGATCGCCCAATGCACGCTCCGACCCAACGGCAAATCCTACTTCGAGCTCTTCGCAAGCTTCGGCGGTACTACCGACTTCGCGTACTATCCTCCCTGGACACCCACTTCAAAGACAAGCCTCTTTCCCCCAAAAACCGAAAAAGCCGTGTTGACCATGGATTTTCTCGGCTACACCCACGTCAAACCAGTGCGCCGCCAATGGGAGATCCCCGTCCAGACCTCCGACCAATACCGCTACAATCCTCCCGGCGTTGGTTCCGCAAATCTCGAAGAGATCACCTACTACCTTCGCTACCTGCTTGCGCTTCCTACCTTCCGTCTCACTCTCGATACTCGCTCGGTTGACTTCCTCACGACACCGCTTCTCGCCGAGATTCGCAAAGAGCCGCTCTGCCGTGCCGCCGCTCTCTGACCGCAACTTCTTTCGCCGTTGTCCTTTCGTCGTAGACCTCTGATACGCTTGCTTCACATAAAAATCAGGGAGTTCCCCGTGATGCGTTTTCGTTCTTCCGCAGTAGTCTTAGCTCTCGCCTGTACCGTCATCATTCCTGCTCTAGCCCAACAGGGTCGCGCTCCTCTGACGCCCGAGCAGACCAAAGCCCTCATTGAAAAGCGTCAATCCATCGAGAAGGAACTCGAAGACGTCGCCATCATCGACCGCAAGGTCATGGTGCCCATGAAAGACGGCGTGCGCATGGCCGCCGACATCTATCGGCCCAAAGACACCGAGCAAAAAATATCCGATCATCTTCAGCCGCACGCCGTACAACTTCAACTTCTGGGACGTCCGGCTCGGCACCTACCGCGACATGTCCACCGAACTCGACGCCGTCAAACGCGGCTACGTCTTCGTCGAGATGAACGAGCGCGGCCACTTCTTCTCCGAAGGCAACTACGACATCCTCGGCGCGCCACTCTCCGACGCCAACGACCAGTTCAACTGGATGGCCGCGCAGCCCTGGTCCAGCGGCAAGATCGGCCTCATCGGCTGCTCGTCCACTGCCGAGTGGCAGCTCGCCGCAGCGTCGCTCGGCAACAAGGCCCTGACCACCATCATTCCGCAGAGCTTCGGCGCAGGCGTCGGCAAGGTCGGCCCCTACAACGAGCAGGGCAACTGGTATCGCGGCGGAGCCGTCCAGATGCTCTTCATCGACTGGCTCTACGGCGAGCAGAATCAGGTCCGCCCCACGTTCCCCAAGGACACCTCGCAGGCCGACCTCATCAAGGCCTCGAAGATCTTCGACCTCGCCCCGCGCTGCCTCCCGTCGACTGGGCCAAGGCCTTCGAGCATCTTCCCGAAAAGGACATCATCTCCGCAGTCGACGGCCCCAAGGGCATCTTCTCCGACAAGATGCCGAACACCACCGGCGGCGCCATGATCGAGCGCACTCCAAACGATCCCGCCTGGCGCAAAGGCGGCATCTGGCAGTCCGACACCATGCCCATCAACGTCCCCGGCTTCTGGTTCATGACCTGGTACGACGTCTCCACCGGCCCGAATCTCGCCGCTTATAACTTCGTCCGCTCCACCGCCAAAGGCGCAGCGAAAGATGAGCAGTACGCCGTCATCGCACCCACCCTGCACTGCGGCTACAAGCGCGCCACCGAGAACACCATCGTCGGCGAACGCAGCATGGGCGACGCACGGCTCGACTACGACGCCCTGACCTACGCCTGGTTCGATCACTTCCTCAAGGGCGAAGACAACGGCTTCCTCCAGAAGCAGCCCAAGGTCCAGTACTTCACCATGGGCATCAACAAGTGGCAGCACTCCGAGACCTGGCCGCCCGAAGGCGCGAAGACCGTCACGCTCACTCTCGTCCAGCGGCGGCAAAGCCAACACGCTGCACGGCGACGGCGTACTGACCTTCGTCGTCGCCAACCGTCGCCTCAACTCACAAAATCAGCGAAGATCGATCGAAGCCGACATCGCCGATCACTTCACCTACGATCCCATGCACCCCACACCCAGCTACGGCGGCAACGTCTGCTGCGCTGCCAACACCATCCCCGGCAACGGCGGCGCGCTCGACCAGCGCAAGATGGAGGAGCGCCCCGACATCCTCGTCTACACCTCCGAGCCGTTGAAGGAAGGCATCGAAGTCAGCGGCCCCATCACCGCTACGCTCTACGTCTCCTCCGACGTCAAGGACACCGACGTCACCGTCAAGGTCATCGACGTCCTGCCCGACGGCACCGCCTACAACCTCGACGAGACCATCCAGCGCCTTCGCTACCGCGAGGGCGACGACAAGACCGTCTGGATGGAGAAGGACAAGGTCTACAAGGTCACCCTCACCCCGATGAACACCAGCAACTTCTTCGGCGCAGGCCACCGCATCCGCATCGAAGTCGCCGGCTCCAACTTCCCGCGCTTCGACCGCAACCTGAACACCGGCGGCAACAACTACGACGAGACCACCAGCGTCGTCGCCCACACCGCCATCCACCACCAGCGCACAGTACCCCAGCACCCTGACGATCTCGGTGGTCAAACACTAATCCATCGAAACCACGCAAAAGAAAGAGAGGGAGCTCATCGAGCTCCCTCTTTCTTTTTGTTTTTAGTCGAGATGCAGCGAATCAGTACCCTTGATCCGCCCGGAACGCCGTCACCTTATTCTTTACGAACGTCACCGCCATCGGCTTGCCCAGATTCGCAAACACCACCATCCGGTTGCCATAGTCTTTGCTCGTGCTCTGGCTCACCTGCCCCAGCGACAGCTCCACCTGCCGCTCATTCATCCCGAGAATGACCTGGTGCGTATCCACAGCCTTCCAGATCTCCGGCCCCCAGTGCTTGTAGAGCTCATGCGGATCATCGTAGAAGAAAATCTCGTCCGTATAGAACGTGTACTGCCCGTCCTGCTTGTACCCCACCGGCGCCGCATACTCCTTCGTATCGTTCGCCCTCGGTAAAGACCAGCAGCACCTGCTTGTCGCCGCCCGGAATCCGGAACGTCGCCCCCTTCGGAGCCACCTGCTCCACCGCATCCTTCACTGCGATCGGCTCCGCCCCCAACAGCGTCCCCGCGCTCTTGCCATACTGCGCCGCATGCCCCACGTAGGGATAGAACTCCAGCTGCCCGCCGGCCGACACCCACACCGTCGTGCCCTTCAGCTCCTTCACATCCTTCATCGACTCCGGCCGCTTCTTCTTCAAAAACACCAGGTCGTCATCGGCAATCACCTCACGCTCAGGCGCCTTCACCACCATCGGAGCATTCCGCTCATGATGCAGCCATGCCAACTCGCCCCCACCGCCAGAATCAAAACCGCCGTCGCCCCAATCGCCGCCTTTACCCCAGTCTTCATTGCAATCCCTTTCTTCCGAGTCCCTGCCAATCTAATTCACCGGCTCTGCCACGCTCAACTCCAGCTCCGCTCCCATCAGCGACTCCGCCGTCAAAGCGTCCGCCTTGCGCAGCTGCGGAAACAGCCCCGCAGCCGAAGCCGTCACCACCATCGAAGCGACTCCGCCGATCACGACCGCCCTCACCGCGCCCCACCACTGCGCCGTCACGCCGCTCTCAAATTCGCCAAACTCGTTCGACGCTCCGATGAACAGCCAGTTCACCGCGCTCACCCGTCCGCGCATCTCCGGCGGCGTCGCCAGCTGCAGCAGGCTCGACCGAACCACCACGCTCACCATGTCGCTCGCGCCAACAACAACCAGCGCAGCAGCGCTCAGCCAGATACTCTTCGACAACCCGAACACCACCGTAGCCGCGCCAAAGATTCCCACGCAGACCAGCATCGTCACGCCGGCCTTCCGCTTGATCGGCTTCACCACCATCGTCAGCGAAACCACCAGCGCGCCCACCGACGGCATCGCCCGCAGCAGCCCCAGCCCTCGCGGCCCGGCATGCAGAATATCCGTCGCAAAGATCGGCAGCAGCGCCGTCGCGCCGCCCAGCAGCACCGCAAACAGGTCCAGCGAGATCGACCCCAGCAGCAGCTTCGCCCGCCACACATATTCAAGGCCCGCCAGCACCGTCTTCATGCTGAAGGCCTTCTTCTCCGTCGTCACCATCTTCGCCCGAATCATGCTGACCAGCACGATGAATCCCAGCAGCATCACCAGCGTAAACGCATACACAATCGGCGCGCCATTCCATGCCGGGGCCAGCACCGGCCAGCGGCAGCGTAAACAGAAGTCCGCCCACCGCCGGCCCAGACATATTCGCAATCTGATAGACCGTCGCGCCCCACGTCACCGCATTGACAAAGTGTTCCTTCGGCACCAGGCTGGGCAGCATCGCGCTCGCCGCCGGCCCGCTAAACGCCCGGCCCAGCCCGATCCCCACCAGCACCGCGTAGATCGGCCAGACCCGCCCGCCCTTCAAGCGCCGTCGCACTCAGCGAAAGCCACAGCAGCACCGCCGTACAAATCGCCTGCAAGCTGTAGCAGAGCAGAATGATCTTTCTCCGGTCGTACCGGTCCGCCGCATGGCCCGCCGCCAGCATCACAAACAGTCCAGGCAGAAACAGCGCCAGCCCCGTATACCCCAGGTCCAGCGCCGAGTGCGTGATCGCATACACCTGCCACGCCACCGCGACCGACTGCGCCTCCGCCCCCAGAATCACCATCAACCGCGCCGCTTGATACAGCCGAAAGTCCCGCGACTTGAACGCAGAACGGTAGGCTCTCTCTACCGCCGGCTCCATTCGTTCCGAACCATCCGCCATATCCTATGTTTTCACACTTCCGTTACGGATTGGTCAGCAGTTCGCGAGACAAACTCATCAACTCTTTTTTTTCAAGGGCTCTGTTGTCTCAACGATCCGGTTCTTTCCATCGACAAACACAAGCTTAGGACTGGCGCTCGCTGCTTCCTCTCCATCGACCCAGGCAAAGCTGGCGATGATCACCACATCTCCCGCCTGCGCCAACCGGGCCGCCGCACCGTTCAGGCAGATCTCTCCGCCACCTCGCTCTACTGCCAATGCATACGTCTGCAAACGGCTTCCGTTGGTTACATTCCACACATGCACCGCTTCAAACGGCTGAATATCAGCAGCTTCCAGCAGATCCGCATCGACCGCGATACTGCCCTCATAGTTCAGGTCCGAACGCGTCACCGTGGCGCGATGGATCTTCGACTTCAACAACTTACGAAACATCTTCTTCTCTCACCTTCATCCAGCAGGTTGACTTACGCAAACTCCGCGTATAGCCACCAACAACCATCTGTCTCGGGAGGACAAACGTTCTGCTCTGCCTCGCGGCAGCCGAACTTCTTTATTGTACTTATCGCCCCAATGGCTCTTATCGTCCCAGATAGACCTTGTACTGCGACTCCACCACCCCCGTGTTTCGCGCCAGCGTCAGCTTCGACTGGTTGTACTGATACAGCGTCTGCACCAACCGGCTCTGTGCCGCCGCCAGGACTGCCTGCGCCTGCACCACCGGCAGATTATCATCCACCCCAGCCGTGAATCTTTCGCTCGCGTCCTGCACCTCTTCGGTCGCCAGGTCAACGTTGCTTCGCGCCACCTTCACCAGCTCATTCGACGACTGCACATCCAGCATCGCCGCGCGAATCTGCCACTCGATCGAGACCTGCAACGAATCAATCTGCTGCCGAAGCGCAATCACCTGCGCCGCCGCAACCTCATTCTCGCCCCGCAGCTGCCCTTCTTGAAACACAGGCACGCTGACCTTTCCAGTCGCCGCAAATACACCGTGGTACAGTCCGCCAATCTCGCCCAGCACCCCGTAGTAGCCATCAAACGCCACCGTCGGCAGCCTCTCCGCCCTCACTGCCTTCCGCGCCTGCGTCGCTACATCAAGCTGCGCCTGCAGACTCAACAGATCCTTCCGCCGCTGAAACGCCAGCTTCATCGCATCCTCCAGCGGCAGCTCCGCAAACTCGGCATAGGGGGCCTTGTCGGTCAGCGTAATCTCCTGGTCCGCCGGCAGTCCGATCAGCCGGTTCAGCGCAATCTTGTCCTTCGCAAACGCATTCTCATCATTGATCAGCGGCCTGCTGCTGCGTCTGCAACTGCACCCGCGCCCGCAGCATATCGAGGTTCGTTCCCACACCGGCGTCATGCGAATCCTTCGCCTGCTGGTACGCCACCTCGTCGGCCTTCTCCAGCGCCTGCGCATTCTCAATCTGCGCAGCGTCCGCCAGCGCCAGCAGATACTGGGTTCCTACATCCAGCGTCACGCCGCCCAAGCGATTCAGCGTCGTAAAGTGCGCAGCATCCGCAGCCTTCTGCGCCGACCGGTACAGATAGTACGCCGGCACATTGAACAACTGCTGGCTCATACTAATCTGCGCCTCCGCCGTATTCACCTTCACAATCGCGGGGAACGTCGCCGGATCAATCCGAAATCTGCGACTTCGGAGGGTTTGAATCCCAGAGCCGCCAGGTTAATCTGCTGCGCCTCGATATAACCCTTCGCGGTCAGGCTGGGCAACAGGTTGTTCTCTACTGTCAGCAGCTCGCCATGCACCATCCGCTCGTTCTGGATCGCCAGCAGACATCTGCAGATTGTGCTTTTCTCCGCGGGCAATCGCGTCATCCAGGCTCAGCGGCAACGCACCCGGCGTAGCCCGCTCCACCACGACGCCACCCGGCAACTTCGCCGTATTCGGCACCGGCGCCTGCGGCAGCTCGCGCCGTCTGCGCCGGCCGCCGGCCAACACAGCGCCAGCGCCAGCGCCCACACTGGGGCCCCCCGCCACACCTTCGCTCCTGTAGAAATCTCCGCTCGAACCTTGCATGCTCTCTTATTAGAGTGCCACACCTGCCTCCCGATGCAGAAATCATGCAAAATCCGCATCTTGGCTCCCAGCCGCTCCCCCACCCTCTCAGATAAAATACGAAACATAACCCTATGCGTCTTATACCAATGAACCGCATCATCCTCGCCGCCCTGCTCCTTGTCCTTCCGGTCAGCATCGCCCTCGCCCAGGGCCCTACTGGTTTCAAAGACACCTCGATGCTTCGCGCCCCCGCGGGCTCCCGCGTCGCCATCTTCGAGTTCGAAGACCTTGAGTGCCCCGCCTGCGCCCACGCCTTCCCCATCGTCCACGCGGCCGTCGAGAAGTACAAGATTCCGCTCCTTCGCCACGACTTCCCCCTCAAGATGCACGTCTGGAGCTTTGACGCCGCCGTCATCGCCCGCTACATCCAGGACAAGATCTCTCCCCAGGTCGCCGAAGAGTATCGCCGCGCCGTCTTCGCAAACCAGATCTCCATCGCCTCGAAGGAAGACCTTAACGCCTTCACGCAGAAGTATTTTCAGCAGCATGGCCACGTGATGCCCTTCGTCATCGACCCCAACGGCCTCTTCGCCGCTGAGGTTCGCGCCGACTACACCCTCGGCGAGCGCGTCGGACTCACCCAAACCCCCACCATCTTCATCGTCACCCAGAAGGGCTACCAGCAGGTCAACGATGTCACCCAGCTCTACTCAATGCTCGACACCGCCATCGCCGAAAACCCCGCACCGGCAGCCGTCAACCCAAAGACAACAACAGCTCACAAATAAATTTGCAGCTGCAAAACAAAAAAGGCCCGGGCATTCGCTCGGGCCTTTCCTTTTGCAGCAGACTCAAAGGCTACTTTGTTCCGGTCTCCGTCCACAGAAACGACATCTCATCCGCGTAGTCCTGCACCAGCTGCGTCTGCGAGACACCAGCACTATGGCCGCCCTTCAGGCTGTAGTGCAGCAGTATCGGCCTCCCGCTCGAAGTCGATGTCTGCATCAGCGGAGTCATCTTCCGCGCATTCATCGGATCAACCCGCGTGTCGCCGTCTCCCGTAAAGAAGAAGATCGCCGGATACTTCGTTCCCGCCTTCACATTCTGGTACGGCGAGTACTTCAAAATGTACGGGTAGTCCTTCGCGTTCTCCGCCGACCCATACTCCGTCGTCCACGTCCGCCCCATCTCGAACATCTGGTATCGCAGCATATCCAGCAGCGGATACCCGCACCAGATCGCGCCAAACAGATCCGGCCGCTGCGTCATCGAAGCGCCCATCAGCAACCCGCCGTTCGAACGCCCGCGAATCGCAAACCGCTCCGGCGTCGTGTATTTATTCGCGATCAGATACTCCGCCGCAGCAAACCAGTCGTCGAACACATTCTGTTTCTTCTCGAACATTGCGGCCTTGTGCCAGGCCTCGCCATACTCATCGCCGCCACGCAGATTCGGCAGCGCAAACCATCCTCCCTGCTGCATCCACCACGCGTACTCCGGGTTCCACACAGGAGTCTCGCTCAACGCAAAGCCGCCATAACCAGTCATCAACAACCGCTCGCTGCCATCGCGCTTCAGCCCCTTCTTTCCTGCGATGAACATCGGAACCTTCGTCCCATCCTTCGACGTGTAGAAGACCTGCTTCACCTCATACTGCGTCGAGTCGAACGGCACCTTGTCGCTGTAGAACACCTCCGACTTCCCGGTCTTCGTGTCGTAGTGGAAGATCGTTGGCGGCGTAATAATCGACTGGAAGGTATAGAACCCATCCATATCAACCGCCCGTCCAGATAGCGTGGAACCCGCGCCAATCCCGGGAAACGCGATGTGCCCCAGCTCCTTGCCTTCCAGCGAATAGATCGTCACCTCAGACTTCACATCCTTCAGCCGCAGCGCGAACATCTTGCCGCCAACGACATTCACCGCCTCCAGCACATCCTTACCCTCAGGGATGATCACCGGCCACTCATCCGGCCCCTTACCCTGCACCACCTTCAGCACGCGCCCGTTCGGAGCCTTGTAGTCCGTCCGCATATAGAACGTATCGCCAACATTGAACTCGCCGAACCTGCTGTCGATCCCATACACCAGCGGAACAATCGGCGAATCCGGCACGCGCAGGTCCTTGATCAAAATATCCTCGCGCGTAGCCGGCACACCGCGGTTAATGTTGAACACCAGGTAATGCCCATTCGCCGTAGCGCGCACGCCAACGCCGTCGATCTCGCCCAGCTTCTCTCCGCGATACTCCTTACCCAGAATCATCGCATCGCTATCGAGCGGCGTTCCAAACTTGTGATAAAAAACCCGGTTCCCCTCATGCGAAAACAGCTTCGAGTAGTACACCCCAGCCTTGTCCGGGCTGATATCCACGCCCGAGTAGCGCGCCCGCGGCATCACATCGCCGACATCCTTCCGCGTTGCCACGTCGAGAAAGTGAACCTCGACCTCATCCGCGCCGCCAACGCGAACACCGTACGCCATCATCGAACCATCCTCGGTCAGGTTCAGCGTATTCACTGACGTGTTCTGGTCCGTGCTCAGCGTGCTCGCGTCAATCAGCTTCTCATCCGCGCCATGCAACCCTACCCGCATATAGATCGAGGCCTGGTTCTCATCCGCCGACCGCTTCGAGAAGAAGTAATGATCGCCGCGCCGCGTTGGCACACTCACAAAATCCACTCGCAGCAGCTTGCTCATCTCATCGACGACCTTCGGCAGCATCTTCACCTGCGAAAAATACTTCGCCGTGTACTCGTTCTGCGCCGCAATGTAGGCCCGCGTCTCCGGACTGCGCGCATCCTCAAGCCACCGGTACGCGTCCGTAATCGTCGTCGATACACCCGGCTCCGCGCTCTTGTACTCATCGACCACCGGCTGCGTCTTTACCACCGGCGGATTCGGCAGCGTAATCCCATCTCTGCCCTGAACCTGCGCTCCCGCACCAACCGAACCTAACAACACCACTGCCGTCACAAAAAAAGCACTGCGCATGCGCCACTCCTAGTAGCCGATTTTTTCTGATATATCAGCCTACCGAAGAATGCCACCTGCCTGCGAAATTTGTCTACCGCATCGGCCTCACCGCACCTGGAAGATCAAAAAATAGTCCTGGCCATCCGCCTTGGTAAAGTCGTACGTCCCCACCAGTTTGAATCCGGCCTCGCTCATCTCCTTCACCACCACATCGTGGTTCAGCCCATGGTTCGCGCCGTTTCCATTCCGGTCGATGATCCCCACCTTCGCTCCCGCACGCAACGCAGGCTTCAGCGCCTTCATAAACACCATCGGATGCGCGATCTCGTGATACACCTTCAGCATCAGCACCGCATCGACGCTTCCCGCCGGCAGCCTCGGATCATCCGGCGCACCCAGCACCGTCCGCACATTCGGCAGATTCTCCTTCAGCGTCCGCTTCCCGATGGCCTCAATCGCCAGCGGATTGATGTCCTCCGCCAGTACTGCTCCCGCCGGCCCTACCCGTGCCGACGCCCGCACCGTAAACCACCCCGACCCTGCGCCGATATCCGCGACATTCTTCCCCGCAGTAATCCCAAGCAGGTCCATCACGCGGTCAATCTGCAGCTTCTTGTCGCGGTCCGGATACTCAAAGATCGAAAGATCGCCCGTATACGGCGTGCTCGTAGGCCGTTGCGACGTCTCCTGCTGCGGCCCCGGATTGGATAACGCCACAGTTGCCTTATCCAGCTCGCGCTGCACACCTGCGCCCGTCTGCGCACCAGCCACCCCGGCCAGCATCCATACTGCGAGACATCGCACACGCAACCGCGACGAAAGATTGATCATTCCCTCACAATCGACCATTTGCCCTGCTGTTGGCAAGACTCGCCTTTGATCTTCGTTGTGATCCCGATGGAGCGATCTCGCGCATCATCAACATGACAAAAAAAGGGAGCCGTCGCCGGCCCCCTCTGCTTCTCTTCCAGCTGCGATTTACCGCAGCCCGCCGCCGGCCAGAACCAGCTCGCCCGTCAGCCAGCTCGAGTCGTCCGACGCCAGAAAGACCGCAATCGGCCCAATGTCCTCCGGCTGCCCAATTCGGCCAAGCGGAGTCTGCGCCTCGGTGGCTTCTGGAAGTCGCTTCCGATAAAGCCCGCGCGTGTGACGTTCCCTCGGTCTCGACCATGCCCGGGATTGATCGAGTTCACCCGGATCTTCTTCGGTCCCAGCTCCTTCGACAGCACGCGCGTTATCCCATCGACCGCGCTCTTGGTCGCCGTGTACACGCTCGAGGTCGGCGGAGTCGTCGAAGAGGCGACCGAGCCGATGTTGATGATGCTTCCGCCCTCCGGCCCAAAGTGCTTCAGCCGCCTCCTGTGAGGCCAGAATCAGCCCAAGCACATTCAGGTTGAACATTTTGTGGAAGCTCTCCTCGGTAATCTGATCCAGTGGCGCGAACGCATACACGCCCGCGTTGTTGACCAGCGTATCCAGACGGCCAAAGGCACTCTTGGTCTCCGCGAAGACCTTCACAATATCAGCCTGCTTGGAAAAATCGCCCTGCACAGCCACGGCCTTGCCGCCCTTTGCTTTGATCTCGGCGACTACCTTGTCCGCGCCCTCTTTGCTCGACGCATAGTTCACAACAACCGACGCACCATCGGCCGCCAACGCCTTCGCAATGCCCGCGCCAATTCCCTTCGACGCGCCCGTAACCAGAGCTACTTTATTCGCAAGCTTTCCCATTGCCATTACCCCTCATTCTCGTGTGTCTTATCGTTTGATACTTCGACAAGCATCTAATTGATGTAGGGCAGCGCAGGAAAGATGCGAACATTTTGAATAAAAATCTGTAGCCATCTCAGCCCTATATCTTAGCCAGCTGCTCCAGGTAGGCCTTCAGAACATCCCGCCGCAAGCTATAGCTGGCAAACTTCCCCTCGCGCGTCACCCGCACCAGCCCGGCCGTCTCCAGCTCCTTCATATGGTGCGACAACGTCGCCGCGCTCACATCTTGGCTCTCCTTGAGTGCGACGCACGACGAAGGCTCCGGGCAGCTACCTATCTGCCGCAGCACCTCCAGCCGTCGAGGATCGGCCAGCGCCTTCGCGATCAGGAGGATCTGCTCCTCACTCAACCCGGCCGGCTCCGCGCCCTTCACTGTACTCATCCTCGCTCCTAGCGAATCTGCACCAGCTCCGCGCCTGCCCCATGTCCTGACGCACCCGGCGTCACCGAACTGGTCTGCGGCGCCCGCCAGTGGTCGATGTAGCTCACCTGGTGAACGCAACTGATCGTGCAGCTCGGCGCGCAACTCTTCTCCGTCAGAAACTCCCGCTTCACATCTGCCGTCTTGTATCCAGCCAGCGGTACACCCGGATAGCCGCGCTGCTGGCTGCAGTAATGCACCAGCCCGTTCTCGCAGATGTACAGATACCGTCCACCCGCACGGCAACGCCAGTCATTCGTCTTCCCGTTGGCAATCGCCTCCTGGAAGTGATTGAACCGCGAGTAGCTGCGCCGCGTCAGGTTCCGCACCTTGTCCCAGACCCCGCGCTCCTCCTCGCCCAGCGGCTTCAACTGCCCGCTGCCGTCGTGAATAATCCCGATCGTCGAGCTGAACCCAAGCGCCAGCGCCCGCTCACTCACCGTCAGCGCATCGGTCGGATTCGGCAATCCCGCCGCCGACAACCGAGTTGATGTTCACATGAAAGTCCGCGTGCTCGGCCAGCATCCGCAGCTTGGCATCCAGCACCTTCAGGCTCTTCTTCGAAACTTCGTCCGGCATCACGTTGTCGATCGAGATCTGCATATGGTCGAGCCCGGCCGCGTTCAGCCGCTTAATCCGGTCCGGCATCAGCAGATAGCCGTTCGTGATCATCCCAGCAATCGCGCCGGTCTTGCGAATCCGCGCAATAATCTGGTCGAGCTCCGGATGCAGCAGCGGCTCGCCGCCAGAGATCGTAATGACCGACGTCCCCAGCCGTCCCAGATGGTCGATCCGCCGCAGCATCTCATCCATCGGCACCGGATCGGAGAAATCGTCATACTCATTGCAGTAGGTACATGCCAGGTTGCACCGCCGCATGGGCACAATGTGCGCCATATACGGGTGCCCGGTCGACAGCACCGCCGACCCGATCGAACCCAGCTCACGCAGCTTGCGCGTCACCGCCTTCCACGCGGCGTTTGGCAGGCATCGGACGCTTACCGTTCGCAACGGCAGTTTTAGAAGCAGAAGACATATCACCTTCAAGTATATCGAACCGCGGCGAACAAAGCCTTGTTTCGGCACCACAACGCCTAGCCCGTGGCACATCATCGCCCGTAGCCTGTGCGATATCATGGCCGAATGGAGATCTCTCTGAAGCACAAGGTTTTACGGTTTATCGGCCATCAAAGGTGGCTGCGAGGACGCGACCGCATCCTGCGCGCCTTCGCCCATCCCGACCGTCAGCCATCCTTCCCCTTCGAGACCGACTTCTTCGGCCGCACCTACTCCGGCAACATGAACAGCTTCATCGACTGGACCGTCTTCTACTACGGCGCCTTCAACATTCAGGAGCTGCGTCTTCTGGCCGCGGTTGCAAACGCTATCCGCGCCCAGGGCAAACCTGTCAACTTCTTCGACGTCGGCGCCAACGTCGGACAGCACGCCCTTTTTATGTCCAGCCATGCCGATCACGTCTTCGCCTTTGAGCCCTTCTCCGTCGTGCGAACCGAGATGGAGCGCAAACTCGCGCACGCCGCAGTCGACAACGTCACCATCTTCCCCGTCGCGCTCGGCGACAAGAACGAAGACGCCTCCTACCACCCACCCACGGGATCGAACCAGGGGACGGGCACCCTCGGCAACACGCTACCCGAAAACGCCTCCTCAGAAATCATCTCCGTTCAGGTCGTCCGTGGCGACGACTTCTTCGCCGCCAATCATCTTCCACCCATCACGCTGCTCAAACTCGATGTCGAGGGCTTCGAGGCTCAGGCGCTCGAAGGCCTGCGGCAGACCATCTGGCGCGACCGGCCACCGATCTTCATGGAGCTGCAGCACACCGGCTCCGGCCCGCAAAAGGGTGCCAGCGTCAGAGATCTGCTCTACCCCGATCATCTTGTCTTTGCGGTAAGCCAGAGACGCGGCCAGTTCATCCTTACGCCGTTTCAGCCCGGCAGCACAGAAGAAGCGCTGGTCCTTCCTGCAGAGCTGGCAGGAATTATTCGCGACACCAAACCACGCTAGCGACGAACCTTAAATCTTTGCCAGCAACTGTTGCGTCTGTTGCCCTGTCTGCTCAAAAAAATCCTCCAGCCCAAAGTTCGGCCACAGGCTCGACCGCTTCTTTCCATCCGGCGTCAGCGTCAGCGTCTGTTCATGCTTGTCGCGCAACACCACCACCGGCACCGGCCTGCCCTTATTGTCGTGTACCGTCTTGGTCCAGTCCGTCCCACTGGCTACCGCGATGGAGTTGATCTTCACCACGACATCGCCCGCCTTCAGACCCCGCCTCGTCCGCCGGACTATTCCCATCCACACTCCGCACCAGCAACCCCGAACCTCCGGCTGCACCAAAGAACTCCGCCAGCTGCGGCCCCATCAGCTCCAGCTTTGCCCCGGTAAACGACGAGCTCAGCACAATCGTCTCGGTCCCCAGAAGATCCTTATGCTCTTTCTGAGCCGTCTGAGCCGTCGCGGTGCCCGCCTTGGGAGAATCGACGAAGCTATTGCCCGCATGCACAACCCCGAAGGCCCCGGCGCCGGCACTGAGTAGTGCTGCTCCCACGCCTGCACCCCCACCATCCTTCGATCCGCAGTCGTCATCGTCATCGTCTGCGTCTGCCCATCCCGGCTCACGACAAAGTTCACCGTTCGCCCAATCGGAATCTCCCGCAGCAGCCGCCGCAACTGGTCTTCGGTCTCGATCACCTGTCCATTCATCTGCAGAATCACATCGTGCATCCGCATCCCTGCCTTGCACGCCGGGCCATCGTGGTCCAGGCCCGTGATCTCCGCGCCACGCGCGTCTTTCAGCTTCAGCTCCCCCAGCTGGTCTTCACTCACGTCGCGCGTCTCCACGCCAAGATACCCCGCGCTCCGTGGTCATGCGGCATCCCCCATCGCCGGGACATACATCGGTTGCCCAGTCGACGAAGGTACCTCCGCCGCACGCAATCACTTCGCCCGCAGCCAAAACAGAGACGCCTGCCATCAGCGCCAGGACCCCTAACGAACTGCGGTGTTTCCTCTGCATGCATCTCAACCTGACTCTTATTTGCTAATCCTGAATCCTGGGCGAGACGCACTCGCTTATTGAATATCCGCAGAGCTCTGCAACGCATTGTACGATGCCGTCCGAATGTAAGGATTCGCATCCTGCGCAGCGACCGTCCGCAGCACCTGCCGCACGCTCGAATCCGATTGCACCGGCTCCAGCAGCCCGATCGCCATCTTCCGCACCTGGGCATCCTCATCGTGCACTACCGCCTCCAGCACCGCATCGCGCACATGCTGGTCCTGCCCCACGTACCGCTGCAATCCCTCAAGCGCCTTCATCCGCACGCCGGCATCCTGGTCATATCGCAGCGACACCATCAGCGCATGGCGAATTCCCTTGCCATCGGCCGTCGGACTGGCACGCATGCCCCGCCTTGCACTCATCCGTCAGCAGCGCCACCGAGCTCATCCGCACCGTATCCGCTGTCGCCGCATTGGTCCCCACCAGCAACAGGTTCCGAATCTCCGGGCTATCCAGCGACCCCTCCATCGACTCCGGAACAATCTTGTTGTAGTTCACCTGCACCAGCTCCGAGTTCGGTGTCTGCACGATCCCCGTCACATTCGCAATCACGCCCTCCGTCGGATGGTTCACCGTAACCACACCGCCAGTCTTTGGCTTTGGCGCATTCGCCACCTGGTACCGGTGCGTAAAGTTCCCCGCCAGAAACCCCACGCCCAGCAGCAACGTCGCCAGCGCCGGTGCGCTCTGCACATTCCCCAGCCAGCGGTAGAAGTTTGTTCTCAGTTGAGTCATAAATCCATGCGGCGGAATCATATCCAGCGCATCATCCAGCCGCATCCGCGACTGCGCCAGCAGGTTCGGCGAAGGCTCCAGCACCGGCAGCATCGCCAGACGCTCCTCAAGCCTGCGAAACGCCTCAAGCTCCTCGCGGCAATCCTCGCAACTCAATAGATGCTGCTCTAATGTTCCGGCCAGCTCGTCCGGCAGCTCGCCATAGTTCAACAACACGATGCAGTCTCTTGCGCTCTGACACTTCATTGTCCTACCTCAACCAGCCTCAAATCTTCGCCTGTTCCCATGGGTCTTTGCGCCCTTTGTATCGATACTTCATCCGACCTGCTGTTCTTCAACCTCTTAGCTCCGACAGATTCGCCCGTAGCTTCCGCGTGGCGCGGAACAACGTATTCTTCGCCGTCTCCTCTGTCGTGCTCAACATCTCGCCAATCGTTCTCAGCTTCAACCCCTGGTAGTGTTTCAACTCAAAAACTGTCCGTTCGCGCGGCGTCAACTTATCCAAAGCCGCATTGATACTCTCACTCATCACCTTCCGGTCCAACTCACGTGCCGGGTTCGCCATCGCCCGGTCGTCGGAGATGTTCGCCATCAGGTCCATCTCATCGCCACTGGCATCCAGCACCGTTGCCGGGTCTTCCCTGCGGCTCTTTCTCCGCCGCAGCTGATCCAGGCAAAGGTTCGTAACAATCCGGTAGAGCCACGTATAGAAGCTGCATTCAAACCGGAAGTTCCCCAGGTGTCGATACGCCTTGATAAAGGCCTCCTGGTGGACATCCTGCGCATCCTGTTCGTTCCCAAGCATATGCAGAGCCAGCCGAAGCACAGACTGGTCATATCTCCGCACCAGGGCGTCGAAAGCGGTTCGCTGGCCTCTCTGCGCCTCGCGAATCAGCTCGTCATCCTCGGTTCGCTGTTGCGCCCGTGCGTCAAGCTGCGCCTGCGTCAGCTTGCCGCCATTCCTGGTCCCGGATTGGGCCGCAGCTTTTGCCATCGCTGGCATAGATTCTACAGCCGGGTTACCCAACAAGCCCATGGCAAACGGACTGATGTGCCGTTTTTGCGCCACTACCGCCAACGGGGACGAAAGTTCCCCGCCTAAATCCATCCCAACAGCATCTGCATTCATCGACTGACTCCGGAGGTCAGAAACTCGAATAACACTCAATAGACACCTCCACTTCAGAAAGGTGAGCGACCACCGGCTCTGGGTTCTCCTGCAACGAACGGGGTACACTCACCCCATGCCTGTCCGTCCCACCGCCCCTCCCAGCCTCTTCTCCGACCCCACCACCCCAAAATCGACCCCTAAAATCGAAAAACCAGCCCAGAAATCTCCCTGGATCAACGCCCACTGCGACGGCGGAGCCCGCGGCAACCCCGGTCCAGCCGGCTACGGAGCCCTCATTCAGGACGACCACGGCGCCGTCCTTGCCCAGCTCTCCGAGTTCCTCGGCATGCGCACCAACAACTACGCCGAATACTCCGGCCTGCTCGGCTGTCTCCAGTACGCCCTCGACCACCACCACCCCCGCCTCCGCGTCGTCTCGGACTCCGAGCTGATGGTCAAGCAGATCCAGGGCAAGTACAAGGTCAACTCCCCTGACCTCAAACCCCTCTGGCAGGAGGCAAAAAACCGCATCGCCAAACTCGAAGCCTTCGAGATCTCCCACGCCCTCCGCCACAAAAACAAGGACGCCGACCGCCTCGCCAACGAAGCCATGGACCGAGGCATGAAACGCAGCACACCCGCCACAAATCCAGCCGCCACACAAAAAGCCACCCCCTACCCCACCAAATCCGAAGCCCCACCCAACCCCTACGCCAAAGCCGACGCCATGCTCCGCGGCTTCACCAAAGACGGCGCCATCCACATCCTCGGCGGAGCCACCCTCCCCGACGGCGTCTTCGTCAAAATCATCCGCGAATAACCGCGCTCAAGTATCCTGTCTCAAAACGCCCAGCCAAACTCAAGGACTGCGATGGAAATTCACGGCCCCGAAGGCCCTACCAACTCCTTCAAAGACTTCGCCATCCACATCGTCATCGTCACCATCGGCATCCTCATCGCCCTGGGCCTCGAAGGCATTCGCGAAACCATCTACGAGCACCATACCGTCCGCGATGCCCGCGAAAACTTCCACGCCGAGCTCCAGGGCAACCGCAACAATCTCGACCAAGAACTGAGGAACGACCAAAAAACCCTCGCGCAGCTCGATGCGATCATCGCCGACCTTCCCCAGCTCCGAAAGAAACCCGCCCAATTCGCGCAGCGCGTCGCGGAGCTCAATCCCAGCGGATACTTCTTCTCCAGCTCCCGCTGGGAGTCCGCGCTCTCCACCGGCGCCCTCGGCCACATGTCCGTCGACGAGGTCAACCGATACGCCGAGGTCAACTTCCTCGTCCACACTTACACCTCCTCGAAAGCCAAGCCAACGGACTGGAGCAGCTCGAGGCCTTCTTCAGCGCCCACCAAACCCCAAGCCCCGCCGAACTGAACTCCGGTATAGAAAAGATCTTCACTTACCACGCCGACGTCCGGGGACTCAACCAGGTCGGCAAGGAGTTCTCCAGCTCCCTCGACAACGCTCTTGCAAATAAATAGCCGCGCCGAACTGTCGATATAGCAGATCTTCCCGTTCGCATACCCAGTAGACATACGACCTCCTTGCAGACACCGCGAGTCCAGCGTCAAAGAGAGAACTTCGCCTGCATCACCTGCCGTGCTTTCGGGCCGAGCCTGCCATATGCGAACACATCTCCTCGACAACGCCCATCTGCTCCAACATCCCCGCCAGCTTTACTACTCCCACCTTTTTTTCAAAGTGAGTCTGCATCCGATCAAGGATCCCCACCACCCTCACCGCGCGTCTCTGGCCCACAGGCTGCAACACAAGCCGAAACGCCCTCGCATCCTCCGGATCGATCCGCCGCCTCACCAATCCCTTCGCCTCCAGCGAAGAGACGCAGTGGCTCACATTCCCTCGTGTCGTTTGAAACGTCTCCGCCAGACTCCGAAGGCTTGATACCGCCCTTCTTCTCAAAAAAGATCGCGGCCAGAATCAGCGCCTCGAAGAACGTCAACTCTTCCTCCTGCAAAATCGATTCAGCGAAGCCTCCATCCTGCGCGCGATCCGGCTCGCCTGAAAGACTGGACTCTGCTCAAAAATGCTTCAATCCGCATCACGACTCCTTCTCAAGTGATTGACCGTTTCAACTATTTATAACAACACAAAACTACTCCTCTTCTCATCAACTTCACAGGATGATGGTTTACAGGCTCAACCGCTCGCCAAAACACACCGACATGAAGATCTATCCGGCCCATCCCGTCCTCTGCCTCCTCTGCCTTGGCACAGCTTCTCGCCCAGCAGCCCCAGCCAACCGCGCCTCCCATCAACCACCCGCCACCCAAAGCATCACCGTCACCACCACCCTCGAACCCCTCCCTCTCGCCGAGAGCGACCGTGCCGTCAACCTCATCTCCCCCCGCGACCAGCCCCTCGTCTCGAACTCCGTCGTCGATCTCCTCCGCGAGGACAGCTCCCTCAACCTCCAGGCCCGCGCCCCCAACGGCGTCCAGGCCGACCTCTCCCTCCGCGGCACCACCTTCGAGCAGTCCCTCATCCTCCTCAACGGCCTCCGCATCAACGACCCCGAGACCGGCCATCTAAATCTGGATATCCCCATCCCCCTCGACGCCGTCACCCGAATCGACATCCTCCACGGCTCTGGATCCACGTTTTACGGCTCCGACGCCATCGGCGGCGCCGTCAACCTCCTCACCCAAGCACCCGCCCCTGGCCTCACCGTAGTCGGCAGCGCCGGCGGCGGCAGCTTCTACTCCATCGAGCAGCACCTCCGCGCCTCCTACACCAACGGCCCCCTCGCCGAACAGCTCACCGGCAGCCGCGACACCTCCGACGGCTTCATCCCCGACCGCAACTACAGCAGCAACGCGCTCGCCTCCGAGACCTGGCTCACCGGCCGAACCCAGAATTATTCCAGCGACATCCTCCTCGCCACCAGCGACCGCCCCTACGGCGCCAACCAGTTCTACGGCCCCTACCCCTCCTTCGAGCGCACCAAAGGCTGGTTCGCCAGCATCCAGCAGCAGCTCGGCCCCCAGACCGCCGCCAGCTTCGGCTACCGCCGCCACACCGACCTCTTCGTCCTCTTCGTCGACCAGCCCGCCATCTACGAGAACAACCACATCACCACCAGTTACGAGGGAGCACTCCGTCGCGCCGACAACTTCGGCTCCAACACCACCCTCTCCTACGGTGTAGAAGCCGACGGCGACACCATCAACTCAAACTCCCTCGGCCAGCACTCCCGCAATCAAGGCGCAGGCTACGCGAACCTCAGCCTCCGCGCCCTCAAACGCTTCTCCCTCTCCCTCGGAGCCCGCGACGAGATCCTCTCCAACTCCGGCGTCAGCAATCAGAGCAGCAACGTCTTCTCCCCCAGCATCGCCGCCGCCTACACCCTCACCCACACCACGCGCCTCCGCGCCTCCGCCGGCCACGGCTTCCGCCTCCCCACCTACGTCGACCTCTACTACGCCGACCCCACCACCATCGGCAACCCCAACCTCAAACCCGAATCCTCCTGGAGCTACGAGGCCGGCATCGACTGGACGCCCACAAACGGCCGCCTCACCCTCACCGCCACCGCCTTCCGTCTCCAGCAAAAAGACACGATCGACTACGCCAAGACAATCCTCGCCACCGACGCCCTCACCTTCGCCGAACCCTGGCAGGCCATCAACATCCAGAACCTCAACATCACCGGAGCCGAAGCTACCGCACGCCTCCGCCTCACCGACAACCAGCAGCTCCAGTTCAGCTACACCGCCGCGCACGCAGCCTCACCACCACTGAACCTTCAGTCCGAGTACGCCTACAACTACGCCGCGCAAAACGCTCTGGTCCGTTGGACAGGAAACTTCCACCAACTCGCCGCCCACACCCAGATCAACATCGTGCAAAAGACCCAGCACACCGCCTACCCGCTCTGGGACGTCGCCATCTCCCGCAACACCGGCTCACCTGCGCCCCTACCTCCGCGCCCTCAACCTAAGCAACACCGGCTACCAGGAGATCCCACAAGTCCCCCTGCAAGGCCGCACCATCATCGCCGGAGCCGAGTTCAACTGGACGTCCGCACGCCACTAGTCCAACTCCTATTGCGCAATCGATGTGTAAAAGATCGTCACACCGAACCGGGGAGCAGACTCCCTCTCCTTCGCCCGGCTCACCTTGTATAAACAAGCAGGAGCCCGCGTGTCTGTCACCGAAAAACTGATCCTCTTCGAGCCCTGGAACATGGGCGACGCGCTCATCGCCACAGCCATCGCACTGCAGGATCCCGCTCGCCTCATCCTCGCCTGCAACTCCCGCTGGCATCCCCTCATCCGCGCCGCCACAGAAGGACTCACGACCCCGGAACTCATCGCCGTCAACCTCGACTACGTCGACCGCAGCCGTACCGGCAGGTTCAGCTTCGGTTCCCTACCCATCCTCTCGCCCTCGGCGACAAACACGGCAACCATACGCGGCGACATCAGAGACTACCTCGCAGCCAGAAAGCTCTTCCCCAACGCATCCATCCACACCAGCGGCTGGTTAGCCTTCGCTGCCCGCCGCTCCGCGCTGTTCGATCTGCCCTACACCAACGGCTGGCGTCCCATCCGCAACCGCTACCGCGCCTGGGCGACAATCGCCTCCGTTCCATGGCAGCAGGTAAAGAGCTTCTACAACCAAAAGCTCCCCACCCCACCCACGCCACTCATCACCATCCACATCGGAGCCCAGTGGCGCTCCAAACAATACCCACACGTCGCAAAGCTGGCAGATCTCCTCACCAAAACCCACCCGGTCCAGATCATCGCAGCTCCAGCAGACCCACTCCCCGACGGCATCTCCGAAACAACCGTCCGCCGTCTCATCGATCACGATCTCGTCGACGCCCTTCGCGCCAGCTCTCACGTCATCGTCAACGACTCCGGCCCCATGCACCTCGCCGCCCTCCTGCGCTGCCGCACCCATCCCGTCACGCGCATCTCCGCCATCAACGAGTGGCTCCCACCCGCCACCATCCCCATCGAAGCGAACGACGCCCCCAAAGGCTATCGCCCCCACCGCAGCTACATGTCCGACACAACAGTCGACGGCTGGCCCTCCCCACAAGACGTCCTTCAGCAACTGCAGGTGGATTAAGCGCACGGCATTTACTGCGCAATCGATGCCTCCTCCGTCGTCTCCATCGAACGCGAGTGAATTTGTTCCAGCAGCCAAAGTCGAACCGGTGTCTCAAAATAATAAAAGCTCAGCAGGCTCACGCTCAGAACCAGCACAAGATAGAGCGCGTAGCACCCCTTTCCTACCCAATGAAACTCCAGAAACAACGTCATAATCGGAAAATGAATCAGGTAGAGCGCATAGCTTGCATTTCCCAAAGCCACCAGCCAACTCGCACCCAGCCACCGCGACCACACCGTTGGCCTTACCGACAACGCCCAGATAAAGCATGCAAACACTGGAGTCAACAGGCCATCGTTGTACGGTACAACAACATGAAATTGAGAAAGCAGCAAAATACTCAACACCACTCCGGCCGCCGCCAGCACCAATACAGCATGCACCTGCCATAGCGGAGTCTCCGCTCCGTTACGCTGTTCCTGCTTCAGAGTCTGCCACCTGGCAAGCATAATTCCAAATGCGAACGTAGAAAGATGGAACAGCGGCAAGGTGAGCAGTAACTCAGGATGGATGTGAGGCCGCACCCAGACCAATGCCTGCCCCCCGATATAGCAGAAGGCTGCGGTCACCCAGAGGCGCACTCCATTCAGCCTCCAAATCCAAACGCCAAGCACCGGAAAGCATAGGTAAAAGAAGATCTCTGCGCACAACGACCAGCTTGGCAGGTCGATCCGCAACAGGTGGCGCGGAAACCAACCCTGAATCATCATCAGGTTCGCGGCGAAGATACCCGTCGTCTTCACCAGGCCTGCCGCTACTCCATATCGACGCACTTCGGCGAGCAGTAGCGGTCGAGTGTCGAAGACAATCATCACAAAATACAGTGGATAAATTCGCGCAAATCTCGCCACGAAAAATCTTCGCTTATCGATCCCGCGGCCGCCACGCAGATACACGCAGCCAAGCACATAACCGGAAAGCAGAAAAAAGAAGCCGACCGAAGGCGTGAATCCAAACAGTCCTTGATCCACAAAATTGAGCGGGGTCAGAATTGGAACGATCGCCGTCGCGATTGTCATAAACCTCGGCGCGGAATGATGTAACACCACAAGAAACGCCGCAAAGAAACGTACGGAGGTCAAAGGGTAATTTTTCTTTGTTCGAGATGCGACCATACGACCCAACGATCTTTCCAGGGAAGAATGTCTTGCTCTCTCCTTCTCTAATCATTGTGGAAAGCCGATCCGTGCGCCGCCCTTGTTTGTAAAAAGATTGTCAGCCGCTGCTCCGTGGGCAGCGCCCTACTCAAGGCTTCTGTTTTATAGAACTGCTGTGTCGCGGAAGGACGTCGTAAAACGTCGAAAACATCCCCTTACTTCGCCAGCTCCGCCTTCACAATCTCGCTCACCAGCTTCCCATCTGCCCGCAGTCCATCGGCCAGAATCCTCTGCTGCACCACCTTCATCAGAGTCCCCATATCCTTCGGCCCCGGCCGCGTGCCACCGGCGTCCTTGGTCAACGTTTCGATCGCCCCCGTCACCACGCCGCGAATCACATCCTCCCCCGCAGCCTGCGGCAGATAGCCTTCGATCATCGCAATCTCCGCCTGTTCCTTCGCCGCCAGCTCCGGCCGGTTCCCCTTAGTAAACGACTCCACCGACTCCTTCCGCTGTTTAATCAGCGTCGTCAGAATCTGCGACTCCTCTGCATCTGTCAGCTTCTCGCGCTTATCAATCTCTTTATTCTTCAGCGCCGACTTCACCATCCGCAGCGTCGTCAGCTTATGCTCCTCCTTCGCCTTCATCGCCACCACAATATCCGCCTGAATCTTCTCGCCAATCGTCATCGCTCCTCGTCTCCCTCAAATCAATCCCTCATTATAAGTAAGATATTCCTCCGCCGAGCAAAGCGAGGCCCATGCCTGCCCACATGACCGAGACCGGTACACAAGTCACGAAGTGACCGCCCCACGCGCAGTGGGCCCGTCCGGCGAGGACCCCGTTACAATAGCTCATGATCCGCAAAACTCGCCTCTTCACGCCTGGCCCGACGCCCCTCCTTCCCGCCGCCCAGTTCGCCATGGCAGCGGCCGACATCCACCACCGCACCCCCGAGTTCCGCGCCCTCTACACCCGCGTCCTCTCGCAGTTAAAAGACTTCGTCGGCACCAAGAACGACGTCATCATCCTCTCCGCCTCCGGCACCGGAGCCATGGAAGCCTCCGTCTCCAACCTGACCTCACCAGGAGACCGCGTGTTGGTTCTGACAGCCGGCAAGTTCGGCGAGCGCTGGGCCTCCCTCGTCAAATCCTTCGGCTGCCACGCCGACGTCGTCGAAAGACCCTACGGCCAGACCTTCTCGCTCGACGAGATCAAAGCCGCCCTCAAGCTCGAGACCCGCGCCGTCTTCGTCCAGGCCACCGAGTCCTCCACCGGCGTCCGCCACGACATCGAAGCCATCGCCAAGCTCCTCAAGTCCGAAGACTCCGAAGCGCTCCTCATCGTCGACGGCATCACCGGCCTCGGCACCACGCACCTCGACATGGACGGCTGGGGCATCGACGTCCTCATCGGCGGCTCGCAAAAAGCCGTCATGATGCCTCCCGGCCTCAGCTACCTCGCCGTCAGCGCCCGCGCCTGGGACCGCATGGAGGCAACCTACAACCCGCGCTACTACTTCGACCTCCGCAAGGAGCGCAAAAACGCTGCGAAGGGCGAATCCGCCTACACACCGCCGGTCGCACTCATCGCCGCATTAGGCGCAGCCCTCGACTACATCGCCGGACAAGCCGCCACACCAGAAAACCCGAAGGGCGATCTAGCCGAAGGCCGCAAAAAGTTAGTCGACAACGCCGAAACCTGCGCCGCCATGACCCGCGCCGCAGCCACCGCACTCGGCTTCAAACTCTTCGCCCCGAAAGGCGCCGAAGCAGCCGCAGCCACCGCCATCCTCGCCCCCGAAGGCACCGACTCCGGCACCATCGTCAAGGGCCTCAAATCGCAGTTCGCCGCCATCGTCACCGACGGCCAGGGCGAGATGAAGGGCCAGCTCTTCCGCATAGCCCACATCGGCTTCTTCGACTACATGGACACCATCGCCATCATCGGAGCCCTCGAACAAGTCATCCACAAAACCAAACTCCCACTCCCAAACTTCGAATTCGGCAAAGGCCTGATCGCCGCCCAAAAATTCTTCGCCGACCACGCCAAATAGCACCAACAACTGGGTGCCCCATCTTCGCGACGGTCTCATCGTCGCTAAGGTGGGCATTCGCGAAGCGAACCGCTTTTCAAACTAAGGGTTCGGAGGGGAAACTTCGATTACGACACCACTCACAACTTTGCAATCATTGAGTGTGTAGTGCCAGCTCTCTTTGGATGTTGGAACGATAGCCACAGCAGAGGGTAGATGAAATCCCCTAACTCCCTGATACGTGAAAGTAAACGTCGCTTCCCCGATAGAAGCTGTATCCGTTGTGGATTGAGTCTTGATTGTCTCCAGGAGAAAACCAGCGGGTCCGGATGTGAACTCTGTACTAAAACGCATCGGCTGGGGAAGTTGGCTCACAGCACTCGTTAAGCGCAGATCATTCCCGAGAAGCAGAGTAGCTGCGACATCTGATCCGTCCATCACCAATTTGTAACCAGTGTCGATCTTTTGAAAATTGAATTTTGTTCTTCCAGTCGGAAGAATGACGTTTGTGCTGAACGGCAACCAACCATTCAGGCCGCCAGAAATCATCGCTTGTAACCCCTGCTCGAGTTCGGCACCGTGTGCAGCCCCTGTAAAATCGGGCATCTTCGGTATGGCTGAGACGACAGCACTTGAGCGATCAACAAAAACACGATGCTGAATCGTCTGAAGACGTTCGATCGTCGGTATTGCGGCCGGAGGAACCGCACCAAAAAGGTCGACGAAGTGCTTCTTCCAGTCGAACTGCACAGCGCAATCAAATGAAACAAGGCCATGGGAGAATGGAGCATCATAGAGAGCTCGTGTCTTCGCAAGAAGCGCGTCATCTGAATTTGCAGTCTGAGAAACCGCAAAAATACAAAAACAAGCTAGAAAGATAAGACGGATAGGGTGACGCATTGGGCCATGCTATCGCAGAGTCCAAAGGGCCTGCCAACATCAATCCCTTCCTGCTACTCTGTCCCCACACAGAAATCCCATGAAACGCTCAGCCCAAGTCGCCGCTCCGCTCCTAGCCGCCGCAGCACTCGCACTGACCACCGGCTGCCAAAAGCCCGAGATGCAACGCTGCGTCGATGAAAACAACAAAGTCGTCGATGACAAGTTCTGCGCTAACCTTCCTACTCAGCAAGGCGTCCAGCAACGTCCCGACGGTCACGGCGGCTTCATCCCCATCTTCCTTCCCTACCGCTACTACTATGGCGGATGGGGCGGCTACGGTCTCGGCAGCGTAGTTGGTGGTGGCGGCTACTCCCCTGTCGCCGGTCGCAGTTACGCCAACCGCTCCGGCATAACCATTCGCGGAGGCTTCGGCAGCTCCTTCGCTGAAGGCGGCAGCCACTCCAGCGGAAGTGGCGAAGGCGGCGGTCACGGTGGAGGGGTCGGAGAATAATGCAACGCATCCCCCTAACCCCCCGAGAAAACTGGCAGCAGACCGTCGAGTCGCAAGGTCTCATCTTCCACACACTCGAAAACGGCACGCCCTACTGGGACGAGTCCGCCGCCTACCAATTCACCGCCGCCGAGATCGACACTCTCGAAGCTGCCGGCAACAAGCTTCAGGGAATGTGCCTCGCCGCCGCCCAGCACATCATCGACGAGAAGCGTTACGCCGAACTCGACATCCCCGAATTCGCCGTCGAAGCCATCGAGTGGGCCTGGAACAATGAGCCTCCCGCACTCTACGGCCGCTTCGACATCAGCTGGGCAGGCGCACAATCCGGCAGCGCGCCCAAACTCCTTGAGTACAACGCGGACACCCCCACCTCACTCCTCGAAGCCGCCGTCATCCAGTGGAACTGGCTCAAAGCCATGCCTGCAGGCCTCGTCTCCGCCAAGCCAGACCAGTTCAACTCCATCCACGAAAAGCTCATCGCCAAGTGGAAGGACATCGACTCCTACCTCTCCAAGCCCATCTACTTCGCTGCGCTCGACAACCCCGAAGACCAGCTCACCGTCACCTACCTCCGCGACACCGCGCAGCAAGCCGGCCTCGACACCCTCCAGCTCTTCCTGCAGGAGATCGGCTGGAACGACGAACAGCAACTCTTCCTCGACCCCAACGACCATCCCATGTTCTCCATCTTCAAGCTCTACCCCTGGGAGGCCATGCTGCAAGAGGAGTTCGGCCCGCACGCCCTCGACACCTACCCCAGCACGCGATGGATCGAGCCCATATGGAAGATGCTTCTCTCCAACAAAGGCATCCTGCCCATCCTCTGGCAGCTCTACCCCAACCACGAGCTCCTGCTGGAGTCGCACTTCGACTCACCCGGCACCATGCGCAACTACGTCCGCAAGCCACTCATGTCCCGCGAAGGCGCCAACATCACCCTCGTCCGCGACAATGCCACCGTCGCCACCACCCCCGGCCCCTACAACGGCAAACAAATCTACCAGGCCCTCGCCCCCGATGCCATCTTCGATCAACGCCACACCGTCCTCGGCCTCTGGATGATCGACCAGGACTGCTGCGGCGTGGGCGTCCGCGAATCCTCCGGCCCCATCACCAACAACTTCAGCTCCTTCGTCCCGCACTTTTTCATCTAGCCGAGGCCAAAATTGGAGTCGACTAAGTTACGGACTCTGCTGGTTAGAAGCCTCTGCTGAGTCATCGTGTTTTTCAAACTCCCGTGAACTGGTTTGTCGATATACGGCACCAATCATACGCACCCATCCAACTCGCACTTTTTCCTCTAGCCGTCTCACATTCCGCGTAGACTTGTCGCCAACGCGAAAACTGTGCCAGAAACCCACTCAATCCCGCCGGAGCAGTCTCTCTCCGCGCCAGACGCCACCTCCACGCCGCCGAAGGAACCAAGCCCCATGCTCGACGTCCACCCACCGCACCACGCAGCGACTACCTGGCGCGACTTCTTCATCCACATCATCACCATCACCATTGGTCTCTTCATTGCCATCGGCCTTGAGCAGACCGTCGAGCACTTCCACCACCTCCATCAGCGTCACCAGCTCGAAGACAACCTGCGCGACGAGTTCCGCACCAACCTCCGCCGCGACGCCAAAGACTTCCGTGTCCTCGCCGACATCCGCGCCTACACCGTCGAACTCAAGTCTGCCGTCACCGCGCGCCGCACCGGTCATCCCTCACCGCCAGCGCCACCGGCAGCAAACGACACGCGCCGTAACGAACTTCCCTCCGCTCCCTCCATCGCCATCTGGGAGGCCGCAACACTCGACGCCACCATCACTCTGCTTCCCTCCAAAGAGATCAACCTCTACCACGCCGTCATCCTCCAGCACGGTTTCGTGTTCGTCGCCCTCGACGACTTCCAGCACGCCGCCTTCGCGCTCGAGAGCTTCGAAGAGCGCTTCGTCGATACTCCCGGCGCTTTTGACATGGGCTATCCCGCATCGCTGCCCAACCTCGACACCATGTCCACCGCCGACCTGACACAGTACGAAACCCTCCTTGCGACCTACATCAAGGCGATTGACCGTATTACAGTGCGCCTTCACTTCTTCGATCGCGTCACCCGCGCCATCCTCGAAGGCGCCACCGACCACGACGATCTGTATCGCCGCGCGTTCCCTGGCGACAGGCCTCCAGCACTCGATATCCCGCCGCCACCGGAAGGAAGCGCTCACCCATGATCGACATCCACCCGCCGCACCACGCCGCCAGCACCTGGCGAGACTTCTTCATCCACATCGCCACCATCGTCGTCGGTCTCTGCATCGCCGTCGGCCTCGAACAGACCGTAGAACACTTCCACCAGCGCCATCAGCTCCAGGAGCTGCGCCGCGGCGAGTTGACCGATGCCCGGATTTACCTGGAGGACGTCGACCAACTCAGGATCGCCAACTCGCAACAGATCGAAGACCTCTCCCACCGTGTCCAGCAGGTGCGGCTGGCAATCGCGGAGCATAAGAATCTCCCACCGCCCGTCTACCGGCCTGCTATCTTCACCAACACCATCAGACTCGGCAATCTCTCCGCCGCCAGGGAGAGCGGCCTCCTCCATCTTCTCTCTGAAGACGAAATCAATAGCGCCGGCGATGCTGAAGTAGGCGTCGCGAAGGCGGAAGCCCTCAAAGAGCGCGCTCAGGAGTCAACACGGAAGCGCGTCGCCTTCGAACAGAGATTTCAGTCAAACTATCCCGCCGGCGAATACGATTTCTCTCGCTCCACCCCTGCCCAGCTCGACGAATACCTCGGCCTCCTCATCGACGAGCGCCTCCACCGGACAGAGACCCTCGACTACCTCGATCAGATGCACAGGGGCGCGCTGGTCTTCATCCAGGGTCAGCGCGACCTGGGCAAACTGCGCGAGGCCGAAGCTGGTTCGTCGTCTCCCTCGCAACATTAGGTTTCACACAACAGAACATTTCCAATGCACCTGAACCCGTCCGGAGACTAACCATGCTCGACGTCCACCCGCCGCACCACGCCGCCAGCACCTGGCGCGACTTCTTCATCCACATCATCACCATCGTCCTCGGCCTGCTCATCGCCATCGGCCTCGAACAAACCGTCGAAGCCATCCATCATCGTCATCAGCGCGCCGAACTCACGGAACAAATGCGCGTTGAAGCGCAAAACAACCTGCCGCTGATACGCGAATCCATTGCCAGGCTCCAGGTCCAGGCCGTGCACATGCAAGCGCTCGAGGATGCGCTCCTCGCGGGAAGAGTATCGGGCGCCGATGTTGAAGTTCACGGTGCTCCTCCGCCTGAAGGCTCCTCCCTCTACATCTCGCCCTCGCGAGCCACATGGCCGAATGCACAATCCGCCGGCCTCGCGGCGCTTCTCCCCGCCAGCCAAGCTGAGTTATATGCCCGGCTCGACTTCACCACCGCAGGAGAGATTCGGGCCGACGAAGACCTGCACGAAAAGCTGAGAACTCTGCTCAGTGAATGCGCACGCGCGCACTATAACCACGCCACCTCGGCTGTTTCCGTCATTACCGTCATGCATCGAGACGATCTCCTCTTCCAGTTGGAACAGACCAAGGGCGTCTTTCACAAAATAGTCGCTTATCTCGGACTGGTCGAAGGCGGTGACGAGGCGATCGTCGCAGGCGCCCGCTCCCTGGACGAGATGTATTCCTATCAGGACGCTGCCTTGGGAAGGATTCATTTTCCTGACACAACCTTTTTCGGCAGCTCTTCCAAACTCGAATCCAACGACATCCGCATCCGATCCATCGGCCCTGAATAGACTGACACATCAAGTTCCAACTGCCACGGAGAACCGCCATGCTCGACGTCCACCCCGCCCACCACGCCGCCACCACCTGGCGCGACTTCTTCATCCACATCGCCACCATCGTCCTTGGCCTCTGCATCGCCATCGGCCTCGAGCAAACCGTCGAGCACTTCCACCACCGCCATCAACTGCAGCAGGCTCGCGCAGAGTTGTTGGTCGAGCTTAACGAAAACCAGGAAATCCTGCGAAAGAATCTGGAAGAGGTGAAGACCCTCCAGTCGCAGTTAGACCGCAACATGGCGCTGTTGCGCGAACACCAGAGCTCCCACGCTCCGCTCGCCGGGAAGCTCGACTATTCCTCGCACCTGTACCGTACCCCAGACGGCGTATGGCAATCGGTCCAGCAAGGTGGCGCTTTAAGCCTCATGCCTCACGACGAACTGAGCGCGAATGTCTACCTCTACGAGGTCTTCACCTCCTTCATGGACGCGGTGCATGCGTTCAATACTCAGACCGAAATCGCCGGAGCCATCGCGCACCGTTCGCCGGACGGCAACCTTTCGCCCCGCGACACCGAAGAACTCATCACCGCAACCTCCGAGGCTCAGGGCAAGCTGGCCTACGCCGCGACCTTCCTCATCCATGAGACAGGCGGGATCCAAAGAGCCCGACATTAATCTCGCTCCGAATCCGGTCTCGGAGTGAGGTAGCATATCTCCATCCAGCGCCCGTCTCTCATTCCATCCCTCAAGGCAACCCATGCTCGACGTCCACCCACCTCACCATGCCGCCAGCACCTGGCGCGACTTCTTCATCCACATCGCCACCATTGTCGTAGGCCTGCTCATCGCCGTCGGCCTCGAGCAGACCGTCGAGGCCATCCATCACCGCCATCAGCTTCACCAGCTCGAAGCGGATCTCCACACCGAAGGCATCCGCAACCTGCACATCGCGCTGGATAACATTCGCACCTCCGAGCAGCGCCGCCAAACCGATGCCCAGCAGTATGCCGAGCTCATCCAGACCGTGCGCGACTACCGCACCGCTGCGACCCATCCCACCCATCCCACGCAATACATCACCTACAGCAAGCCTGCTTATGCTGTCTGGACAGTCGCCCAGCAGAGTGGAACCCTCGGCCTTCTGTCACGAGAAGATGCCCAATCCTATGCCCGCCTCTACGGCGTCGTCCAATACGCCGTCGATCAGGTAAAAGACATCAACTCCGCGAACGACAGAAGAACGGTCGCGCTGTTGCCCGGCGTCAGCGACCTGGCAGGCTTCCCCGCCCTGGCGCAGACCGGGCAACAACCCCGTTTCGATCTCTCCCTCCTCAACCCGCAGGATTTGCGCGAAGCCCGCGACGCCATCGCCGCGGATCTTCTCACTGCGCGGGAAGGCATCAAGTGGAATGTCTACCTCTACGGTATTGAGTGGTCCGTCCTGCACGGCTCCCGCTCGGATGAACAGAACGTCCATACCTTGCACGACGCCATGGACGTCTACCTGCACGGCGGAATCCCCGCATTGCTCGCGAAATATCCTTTGCCAGAGTAGTCGGCGGGTGACCCATACATCCAACCAACCCATACCGGGGTGCCCCATTCATGCAGTCTCATCGCATGAGTGGCTATCGTGCAGCAAGCACGATCCGCTTTCCTGCCTCTGGCCTCGAACGTCGCCACAACTCAGTTTCAAGACACAGCGCTCAGCCGCCACTGTGTTTGTTGCAGGCTTCAAGCAGGAACATACGTCAACCGAACCACGTCCTCGCCGATGCGCTCGTTAGCCACAAGGCGGAGTCGCGGCCGGGGGCCTGCGAAGAATGGCGTACCGCCACCAAGCACGATGGGATGCAAATAGATTCGATACTCATCAACAAGACCGGACTCGCTTAGCAGGTGCACCAGGCCTGGTCCGGAGACGTCAATCTCGCCACCCTGTTCCGCCTTCAGCCTGCGTATCGCTGCCACGTAGTCACTCCCGACGAGCGTCGCGTTGGGACCGACTAACGTGAGCGAGCGCGATACGACCCACTTCGGCTTGCTTCGCCACGCCGCCGCGAACTCACGGTTGCCCGCATCCCAGTCAGGAACAGCTTCGTCCCAATAACGCATGATCTCGTACAGCCGCCCACCATACAGGAAGCCCGTCACCGCCCGCACCTGTTCAATAAAGTGACCAAAGAGCGCCGGCGCAGGCGGCCCAATCTTCCTATGGTCGACGTAGCCATCCAGAGACTGATTCATCACAAAGACAAGTTTCGCCATGCTGCAAATCTCCTTCCCGATTTCTTTCAAGAAGAATAGCTTGAGCCAAGCTACTACCAAAATCTGCCATCACTTGACAAAACTACCCCTCCGGATTGGCTACAATGGAGCGAGCGGAACAGAAAATCGTGCCGGATATCCGTCATAACTCCAGCTTCATCAGAACTTTGCACCAAGCCACTCAACACTGACAAGACTTTCCAGCTCCATCCGGCACCAAGTCCAAACCTAAGTCTCTTCCTTTGAAGACTTTGCGCAACTTCAGGTAGGGTGGGGGCATCCCCACAAACAAACTCAGCCCTGGAAGGTTTCTCCCCATGAAGATCGTCCTTGCCGAAAAAGTCTCGCCCGCCACCCTCGCCGTCTTCCAGCAGGAGCCCGGCTGGCAGATCGTCACCCCCGACCAGATCAAAAATGGATTAGCCGCCGAACTTGCCGATGCCGACGCCCTCGTCGTCCGCTCCGCCGTCCAGGCCGACGCCAAACTCCTTGCCGTCCGCCCCCAAACTCCGCGTCATCGGCCGCGCCGGCGTAGGCGTCGACAACATCGACACCGACGCCGCCACCCATCGCGGCATCGTCGTCATGAACACCCCCGGCGCCAACGCCGTAGCCGTCGCAGAACTCACACTCGGCCTCATGATCTCGATGGCCCGCTCCATCCCCCGCGCCAACTCCACCATGCACGCCGCCAAGTGGGAGAAGAAATCTCTGCAGGGCTCCGAGCTGCGCGGCAAAACTCTCGGCATCGTCGGCCTCGGCCGCATCGGCCTCGAAGTAGCCCGCCGCGCCGCAGGCTTCGGCATGCAGCTTATCGGCTACGATCCCTTCGTCGCCCCGGTCATCGCCCGCGAGAACAACGTAGCCCTCGTCCCCATCGACGAGATCTTCAAATCCTCCGACTACCTCACGCTGCACGTCGGTCTCACCACCCAGACCGAAGGCCTCATCAACGCGACCTCGATCCGCATCATGAAGAAGGGCATCCGCATCATCAACTGCGCCCGCGGCGAACTCATCGTCGAGCAGGCCCTCGCCGAAGCCATCCAATCCGGCCACGTTGCCGGCGCTGCCCTCGACGTCTTCCACCAGGAGCCCCTCAAGGACTCCCCCTTCTTCTCGCTCGACAACGTCATCCTCTCGCCCCACATCGCCGGAGCCACCGACGAGGCCCAGGAGGCCATCGGCATCCAGCTCGCCATGCAGGTCCGCGACTACCTCAAGCTCGGCGTCGTCCAGAACGCCGTCAACCTGCCCTCGCTCTCGCACGAGGAGTACATCGAGGTCGCCCCCTACATCGAGATGGCCGAACGCCTCGGCCACTTCCTCTCCCATGCCACCCCCGGCAATCTCGAAAATATTCAGATCACCTACACCGGCCGCCTCGCCTCCGGCAAAACCGACCTCATCCGCAACGCCGCCATCGCCGGCATCTTCAACGGCACCGACGGCGAGGCCACCACCGCCAATCGCATCAACGCCGCCGCCATCGCGGCCGAGCGCGGCATCCGCATCCAGGAAGACAAGAAGGAGTTCACCACCGGCGGCGTAGGCTCCGTCCTGAAGCTCGTCCTCCACTCCTCCGACGGCGACACCAGCGCCTCAGCCACCGTCCTGCACGGCAACTCGCCCCGCCTGCTCAGCTACGACGGCATCGACATCGAAGCCCCCCTCCACGGCACCCTCGTCGCCATCCGCAACCACGACGTCCCCGGCGTCATCGGCCGCATCGGCACCATCCTCGGCGAACACGGCCTCAACATCGCCAACTTCGCCCTCGGCCGCGCAGCCGACCCCACTCGCTCCCGTGCACAACGTGTCCCCCAGGGCCAGGCCCTCGCCGTCGTCCAGATCGACGTCCCCAACGCCGCCGCCGCCACCGCCGCCATCGAAGCCCTGCGCAAAGTCGAAGCCATCGCCAGCGTCCGCCTCATCGAACTAGGCAAACTATGACTGTCACATCGAAGTACCCGGATCCAGACAAAATGTCTCACCCGCATCAAAGTAAGCTAGAAGTCGAGAAAGACACATCATGCCGCTCTACGAATACGAATGCACGCACCTGCCACAAGCACACAGAAAAGATCCAGAAGTTCTCCGATCCCGAGATCACCGTCTGCCCTCACTGCGGCGGCAAGCTCGAGCGCGTCATCTCCGCCCCTGCCATCACCTTCAAAGGCGGCGGCTGGTACGCTGACGGCTACGGCAACGCCAAACCCAAGTCCTCTGGTGATAGCAGGACGAGCGGTGACTCCAAGCCAGCCAGCGACTCAAAGTCCACCAGCGACTCGAAGTCGACCAAAGAGAGCACTCCCGCCGCCTCATCAACCGCTCCGGCCGCTGCTCCGGCCACCAAGTCAACCTCTTCTGACAAAAAATAAAAGGCGAAGCAGCCTCTCTTTCGCAAGAACCTGTTTCGTTTCCCGACAAACAATAATCAGTGAGATTTACTTCTTCGGCGCTGGAGGAACTTTCTTCCCTTCTTCGCGCGCCTCGGACAAGCCAATAGCAATCGCTTGCTTCCGACTCGTCACCTTCTTGCCGCTGCGACCGCTCTTCAGCTTGCCTTGCTTCATCGCCTTCATCTCGCGCTCAACATCCTTACCCGCGGATGGACTGTACTTGCGCGAGGATGTCGACTTCTTCGCCGCTGCTCTTCTTAGCCGCTTTCTTAGTGGTCTTTTTAGTCGCCATGGATAATTCTCCCTCTCCTATAGGAAGCTTCTACCAACTGACGAGTTGCATCACGAGCAATCTGCAACCACAATCACTTCCGCGCTCGCCTTCGTCTCCAGACAACGACTCCAGCCAGCACCACCAACAACCCGACACCGATCAACCGTGTAGTCATCTTCGCCATCCACGATCGTGTCCGCTCCAGCGACCCATCCTGCCACGCTGCATGCACCGCATCCAGATCAGCCGCAAGCCCAGGAATCGTAATCAACTGGAAGTCGGTCACCGGCAACGACCCGAAGATCCTCTCCGGCGAAGGCGGCGAGCCGTTTCTGTCCTTGGGAATCGCGAGCATCATCGCATTAATCTCAGCATCGCGCGGATCGTCCCACAACGCACCGTCAGCAGTGTTCGGAAACAGCGTGTCGTTTCCCGTCATCTTCCTCTCAATCGCCGCTACGCCGTCCTGGCACACACCCAGCGGATAATAACCGCCAAACGGCAGGTCAGGCCGCCGCAGATGTTGATGCAGATAAGCAATCAGCATCTTGCCCACCAGCCACGTCACCTCCACCGCATCCGCGTCGCGATACTCATGCGCATGACGGCCCAGTACCCAGGCCTGATCGAGCGTATCCATCGTGCGAAACTCTGCCTTGCCATCGATCCCAAAATAAAAACTCACATCTGCATTCACCTTCGGCCCACGAATCTCCCACTCATACTCCGCATGGCTCACCGGCACCAGCAGCGAACGCTTCGTCCTGGGAATCGCAATCTGCGAGTTCACGTAGAACGGCATCATCACATCTTGCCCCTTGTAATGAAAGTGCCCGAAGTTAGCGAAGTATCGCGCATCGACTACTTTTACGGAATGCCCCGTCGCCATCAGCGCCTGCACCAGCTCCTGTGGAGTTGCAGCCATCTTGCCATCCACTTCAGCCGTTACAGTCGCCGCGCCCTCCAGCGCATTCAGGCCCAGGCGGTTCAGCACATCCGCTAGTCGCTGGCTATCCGGATGCATCGGCGCAAGCACCGGGTTCGCGACGTCGCCGCGCACTACTCCCGCCCCCATCTCGCTCACCAACTCCGCATTCGAAAGCCCCGGCAGCGTCGAAGGCTTATCCAGGCTTACCGTCTCTGTTTTTTCCGGAGAATAGCTCCCCAGGTCGAGATACTCCGCAATCGCTCCCTTGTCGACGCCCGATGGCCACTTCTCAGTAGGCGCCCCGGATGGCGTTCCCGCAGGCGTATCCGCATGCTTTGTCACCACCTTCGTGATGACACCCACTGCCGGGTTAACCCCTTGCATCGTCCATCCAGGAAAGCGATCGAGCCCCTGCCAGTCGTGTCCGAGGATCAACTCACGCAGCTTCTTCACCAGTGCCGGAGTCATCAACGCCGGCCCCTTCTTACCGCCCTTATCCAGTTGCGCCAGCAGCGCATCCGTAAAGCCCGGCGTAGCCGAAAGCTCCCGCATCATCTCCGACAGCAGCACGGTATTCGGAGGCATCGGCTGCTCCGGGACCACATAGGGAGCCTCTGTCCGGCACCCGATAACGGCAAGCAGAACACTCACGCACGCCCCACGACAGACACCTTTGGACAACCGGACACGAATTCGCATGCCGCCCATTAAACCCTAATCCGCAGGTCCTGCCATCTAGTTATTCAACCAGTGCATGCCGTTTGATGAAATCTTTAGGAGACGCCAGCATCGATCAGCACAGCATCGGCTATTCGAGCACTCCAACTCTTATCAGCCTTTATCCCTTTGATCACCGTTACGCCTTACATCCGTTCTATCCGTGAAACCCGCGGTCGACCCTTAAGCCATCGGCCCAAGCGCATCCAGCTTCTTCACTACCAGCTCATTCAGCATCGCCGGATTCGCCTGTCCCTTCGATAGCTTCATCACATTCCCCACAAAAAACGCAGCGACGGTCTTCTTCCCGCCACGATACTGCTCTACCTGCTTCGGATTCGCGGCGATCGCCTCATCGATCATCGCTTCGATCGCGCCTGAATCCGAGATCTGCTTTGGCTTGTCCTGCTCGTATATCTCAGGGAAATCCTTGCCCTCGGCAAAACATGTATCCAGCAACTGCTTCAGCATCTTGCTCGACAGCTCGCCCGACTCCGCCAGATCGGCAGCCATCACAACTCCGGCCATTGAGACCGGTGACTGCTCCAACTCCAATCCCGCCAGCCTCAGCCGCATCGTCAACTCGCTCGTCAGCAACGCAGCCACGCGTCGAGGGCTCGTCGCCTTCTTCGCCGCTGCCTCAAAGCGATCGGCAAACTCGCGCGTTGCCGTCAATGTCGCCGCATCCTGCACACTGATGTCGTACTCCGCAATCATCCTTGCGCGCCGAGCCTCCGGCAACTCCGGCAGCATCTTCATAATCTCCGTCTGCCACGCTGCACCGACTACCAGCGGTGGCAGATCCGGCTCCGGAAAGTACCGGTAGTCATGTGCCTGCTCTTTCAGCGCATCGAATACGTCCGCCCCTCCGAACTATTCCAAAGCCGCGACTCCTGCACCACCCGGCCACCCTCTTCAATCACGCCAATCTGCCGTTCAATCTCGTACTCCACCGCCGCGCGAATGTAGCGGAAGCTATTGACGTTCTTCACCTCGGCCTTGGTCCCGAACTCCTTCGCACCCTTCAGCATCACGCTCACGTTCGCATCGCAACGCAGCGAGCCTTCCTCCATGTTGCAGTCGCTCACGCCGGTGTAGAGCAGGATCTCTTTCAACTTCGTCAGATACTCAAACACCTCGTCCGCCGTCCGCAGATCGGGCTCACTCACAATCTCCACCAGCGGCGTCCCGCATCGGTTCAGGTCGATATACGTCTTCGACACCGAGTCCGCAAAACCATCGTGAATGCTCTTGCCCGCGTCCTCCTCCATATGCAGACGCGTCACGCCGATCCGCTTCGTAATCGCCGCTCCACTCGCATCGAACGCTGGAACTTCAATCCACCCATACTCCGCAATCGGTTTATCGAACTGCGATATTTGATATCCCTTCGGCGAATCCGGATAAAAATAATTCTTCCGCGAAAAGATACTCGTCTCACGAATCTCGCAGTTGATCGCCTTCGCCGCGAGCACCGCAAACTCCACAGCCCTGCGATTCAGAACCGGCAACGCCCCGGCAACCCAAGACACGTCGGACAAATATGCGTGTTTGGCTCTCCGCCATACTTGTTGACACATCCGCAAAACGCCTTCGACTTGGTCAAAAGCTGAACATGGACCTCCAGCCCAATCACAGGCTGGTACTTGGCGAGAATCTCGGGCGTAATCGCAGTCATCGTAGGCATTGGCATCTCGATTCTACCAAGCGACGCGCCTTTTCCTTCCAGCGCCTGCACTCTCGACTCCGCAGGTATGAGAAAATCCGCACATCGCTCCACGATCCGTAAACGCACTCACTCAGGAAACTCACGTAGCACCATGGAACCCATAACTCATCTGATGACCGGAGCCTGTCTCGCCCGCACCGGGTTCAATCGCAAGGCAGCCTACGCCACCGTCGCCATGACACTCGCTGCCGAAGCACCAGACCTCGACACCCTCTGGTCAGTCGACGGCCCCATCGCCGCCTTTCAGCATCATCGTGGATGGACCCACACCTTCCTCGGTCTGCCATTCGAGGCCGCAATGCTGGTCGGCGCAATCTGGCTCTTTAATCGCTGGCGAAGCCGTCGGGCAACGCCGGCCAAACCGCTTCGCGCACCCATTCGCTGGGGGTTGCTCTACTGCTTCTCCCTCATCGCTCTCCTCAGCCACCTCTTGCTTGACTGGACGAACAACTACGGCCTTCGCCCGTTCTTTCCCTTCAACCCGCGCTGGTACGCCGGCTCGTTCGTCTTCATCTTCGAACCCGTTCTCTTTCTCATTCTCTTGATCGCCCTCGTCGCCCCATCCCTCTTCGGCCTCATCAACAGCGAAGTAGGCGCGCGCAAGCCAGCCTTCCGCGGACAGAACTGGGCCATCGCCGGCGTCCTGGCCATGGCGGCGCTCTGGTCCTTCCGCTTCGTCCAGCGCGAGAAAGCTATTCAACTTGCGCAGACCGCTGACTACAACGGCGCACCCGTACTGCGCGTTACCGTCGACCCGTATCCAATCAACCCCTTCAGTTGGCAGACCGTCGTCGAGACGCCGAAGTTCTACCAGCTCTCCGCTGCCGACACCTTCAACAACACCATAGCAACCAGCGATCAAGCGGAGACGATCTACAAACCACCCACCACACTCGCGACTCTTCTCGCCAAACGCACCTGGCTCGGCGAGGTCTACCTCGACTGGTCACAATATCCTGTCGTTTCAGAGACCGGTACCGATCCGGACGGCATCACCACCGTGACCTTCCGCGACCTGCGCTTTCTCTACAACACGCCGCTCTTCTCCAGTCGAGACAAGGCTCCGCTCTCCGGCACGGTCTACGTCAATGCCGACCGTCGCGTCATACGCATGGAGATGAATGGCCACGTTCAGCACTAGCCACGCTCCACAGAAAAGCTGCCGCTAATCCTCTTCAACCGGCAGTTTTACTCCTCTTCGCCGGTCGAATACCTTGCGCATCACGTATGCGCCGAGCCCCACAACCAGCACGCCGGCCAATCCCAGAACCAATGCCAGATGCTGGTGCAGTTCGTGCATAAATTTGTGAATAATCGTCGGCCCATAGATGACCGTAACGATGGCAAAGATCAGGAAGCGTACGAACTTGCCACAGAAGATGGCCGCCGCGAACAACAACGGTTTCATCTCGAACACGCCCGCCGCAAACTCAAACACCTTCAACGGAAACGGCGGCGGAATCATCGACGGAATGGCAATCGCCAGGAACTCCTGCTTCTCGAACCGGTCGCGCATCTTCTCATAGCGCTCCCGGTTGACCCGCTTCAGCAGAAACAGCTCGCCTCCAGCGCGCCCAACGTAGTACGGAATCAAGCTTCCCAGCGCCGAACCCAGCGCTGCAACGAACGCGTACAGCACCAGCCGCGAGTGAGCCGTCGAGACATACCCGATCAGCACGATGTCAAACGTCGGTGGAATTGGAAACAGACCAGCGTCGATAAAGCCCAGCGCGCCCAGCCCCCAAACGCCAAACGGCTTCAGCAGCGCCATCGTCCAGGCGGTGGCCTTGTGCAACCAGATAATTGGATGAAGTTTCACTTACCTCAAGTTTACTCGTTCCAGCCTGCTCACCCGATCACACACTATCCTTTGTCATGCTCTGTGCGCCCCGCCAGAAGATCGAGCGCATGAGGCAGCAGCGGCAGAATCACCGACAACGAACTCGCAGCACCCGCCGGACTACCCGGCAGGTTGACGATGAGCGCTGCCCCCCGTGTCCCGCATACCGCGCGGCTCAGCGCAGCAAACGGGGTATGCCGCAGCCCCTCGACGCGCATTCGTTCCGCCAATCCATCGACCAACCTCTCACAGACCAGCCGCGTAGCCTCCGGCGTGACGTCCCGTACGGCCAGCCCTGTTCCGCCCGTTGTCACGATTAAATTTGCGCTCTCCGCATAACGCCGCAACGTTGCGGCAATCAAATCAAGCTCATCCGGCAGCGTCTCCGTCGTCACCACACCGACTCCGGCAGCCTCCAGCAGCTGGCTGACGGCGGGTCCGGACAAGTCGCCCTGCTCTCCACGCCAGCACCGGTCGCTGATCGTCAGCACAACAGCGCGAACATCAGGAGAAAATCTGGGAGTCACTCTTCCAGTCTACAAGTTTCTGAAACTCTCCTCTCAATCACTTCTTCACCATAAACAGTCTCAAAAATGAGAAGATAACTGTATCTGTGTGAACCGACGGATTCACCAGCAAGTAGCACTTCGTTTTGAAACGAAACTTTCGCCTCCGGCACCCGTCAGACCCTATAGCCCATGCCCTCCCTCGAGACCCCGCCCAACCCCGCACCACCCACCCAACCCGCCAAGGTGCGCACCGGCCGCTTCGGCGAGATGGACGAGCATGAGCTCATTCATCTGCTTGACTCTCTCGACGACGAACGCTCCAAAGCGCGCTTTCGCGAGTCCATCTACATCTCTGTCATCGTTTACCTGGCGATCGTCTGGTTCCTCTTTTATGGCCCGCGCGTCCTCTTTCATCAGCCCCGCCTCATCAGCCCTGTCGACGTTCTCAAAGAGCGCGACAAACAGCAGCTCACCTTCCTCGACACACCGAAGAACCTGCCAAAATCCAACCAGAAGCCCTCTAAGACGGTTACCGAGAAGACCCGGCCGCAGCTCGATCAAAAGACATTAGAGGCAATGCGCAAGGCGACCCCAGCTCCACCAGCCGCGCAGCCCGCCCCCACACAAGCTGCACCAACTCCGCCAACCCCGCAGCCACCACCACCGGCACCTCCGCCGACCCAGCAGGCATTAATCGAAGCACCCAAACCAGCGCCGACCCGGCCAAACTTCGGCAATCCGAATCAGAGCCCAGGTGACGCCATTCGCAAGGCTGCCCAGGATGCTGCCCGCGGAAATCCCGGAGGAGACTACGGCTCTGCTCCCGGCGGCGGCCAGCAGGGTCTGGGAACCGGAGTGCAGATACTCTCCGATACCAAAAACGTTGACTTCGGCCCCTACATCCGCAGAATTCTTGCTGATATCAAACGCAACTGGATCCCTCTCATCCCGGAAGAGGCGCGGCCTCCCCTCAACAAGCAGGGCGAGACCCTGATCCGCTTCACCATCCTTCCCGACGGCCGCATCGCCGCCATGAACCTCGACGCCCGCAGCGGGGATGATCCCATCGACCGCGCCTGCTGGGGAGGCATCACCGGCGTTGGACAGTTTCCCCCGCTACCGGCAAACTTCACGGGCCCAAATCTCGAACTGCGGATCGACTTCCTGACCAACAAGCCGCTCCCATAACTCGCACGCAATCGTTCACGCAATCGTCCTTAATTCTCCTGCTGTCCGTACTCCAAGCCATGCCCCAACAGGCCACTCCTTCCACATCCCGCCGGCAGACCGAGCGCCGTCGCCAGGTTCGCGGCCTCCTCTTTCTCGCCATAGCCGTCCTTGTCTTCAGTGTGCTGCGCGCAGGAGTACACACCATCTTCACGCCGGGCTGGTGGCGCCTATGGTGATACAGGCGGCATCACGATGACAACACCCACCAAACCTCTTGTCGTGCTCGTCGGCCCCACCGCCAGCGGCAAAACATCCCTCGCGCTTCGCCTCGCCGAAGAGTTCAACGGCGAGATCGTCAGCTGCGACTCCGTAGCCGTCTACCGCGAGATGGAGATAGGCACCGCCAAACCTTCGCATGACGAACGCGCGCTCATCCAGCACCACATGATCGACATCGCGTGGCCAAACGAAGCCTGCACCGCCGGTGACTACAGCCGTCAGGCCCGCGAATCCCTCACCGGAATCACCGAACGCCACCATCTTCCCATCGTCGCCGGAGGCACCGGCCTCTATCTCCGAGCTCTCATCGACGGCCTCTTCCCCGCGCCCCCGCAAAAACCCGGCCAGCGCGAACGCCTTCGCCACATCGCCACCACTCGCGGCCCCGCCTACCTCCACCGCTTGCTCACTCGCCTCGACCCAACTGCAGCCGGGGCCATCCATGCCAACGACGTCTCCAAAGTAGTCCGCGCCATAGAGGTCTCGCTCGCCGCCGATCAACCCCTCACGCAGCAGTGGCAGAAGGGCCGCGACACCCTCACCGGCTATCGCATCCTGCGCCTCGGCCTCAACCCGCCCCGTGCTCGACTCTACGAGCGCATCAACCAGCGCGCCGCCGCCATGTTCGATCGTGGCCTTATCGAAGAGACCGAACGCCTCATCGCCCGCTACGGCGCAGACTGCCGCCCGCTCACCTCGCTTGGCTACGCAGAAGCCACCGCCATCCTGCAAAACGAGCTCACTCGCGAACAAGCTGTCGCCCAGGCCCAGCAAGGCCATCGCAACTACGCCAAGCGTCAACTCACCTGGTTTCGCCGCGAACCCGACATGCACTGGCTCGAAGGCTGCGGCGGCGAGGAAGACATCGAAGACCGGGCCCTACAACTGGTCTCCGCGCATCTCAAAAAATAACCAGTGTCCTGAGGCTGAGGCAGCCGTCATCCCACCTCGTACCGCTCATCACGCTTCGGGCAGACGACTTCCAGCTTGTACGTCTTTTCAATCTCCACCTTCAACGCCTGCTGCGCATCCGGCTCACCATGCACCAGGAAGACCTTCTTCAGCGTCGGCACCACCGGCTCCATCCACTCGCAGAAGCTCTCTCTGGTCCGCATGCCCGCTCAATTCACCGATGGAGTCCACCTCGGCCCGCAGCCGCATCGGCTCGCCAAAGATCTTAACCTCCGGCTGCTTCTGCACAATCGCGCGCCCCAGCGTGTGCTCTGCCTGGAACCCGGTGATCAATATCAGGTTCTTCGGATCCTCCACGCTGTTCTTCAGGTGATGCAACACTCTTCCGGCTTCACACATCCCTGAGGCGGCAATCACGATAAACGGCATATGCAGTCCATTCAGTGATTTGCTCTCCTCCACAGTTCGGATATATCGCAGCCGCTTCCAGCCAAACGGATCTTCATGCAGATTCGCAAACGCGAGCGCTCCCTCATCCCACTCCTCTTCATGTTTGCGAAAGACATCGGTCACATTGACTGCAAGCGGACTGTCCACAAAGATCGGAATATCCGGAATCGCCTTCTCGTCGATCAACTCATGCAGCAGCAATACCACCTGCTGCGTCCGTCCAACCGCAAACGCCGGCATCACGATATGGCCGCCGCGCTGCGCCGTGCGATTCACCAGGTTCGCCAGCTTCTTCTTCACCGGCCCAACCGGCTGATGCAGGCGATTTCCGTAAGTGCTCTCCATGATCAGATAGTCCGCAGGCACAGCAGCCTCGGGATCTTTGATAATCGGCAAGCCCTTCCGCCCCACATCGCCCGAAAACAACAGCCGCGTCGTCTGCCCCTTCTCGCGCGCCTCCACCAGCACGCACGTCGAACCCAGCATGTGTCCAGCATCAAACGTCGTCGACGTAAAACCTGCATCTGTCGTCGATCCCGCCAGCAACTGCGGAGTATGCATCGTCACCGGCTTGAACTGCTGTATCACCTGCTCCGCATCGGCCTGCGTATACAGCGGCACCACCGCCTCATCCTCCGCGGGAATACCGATCGACCTCCTCCTGTGCGTTCTCCTGCTCACAAACTCCGCGTCCGACTCCTGAATATGCGCGCTGTCCTTCAGCATCTTCTCGCACAGGTCCACCGTCGACGGCGTCGTATAAATCGGCCCGCGATAACCCTGCTTCGCCAGCAGTGGAAGATCGCCGCTATGGTCGATATGGGCATGCGACAGCACAACAGCGTTCAGCTGCTCGACCGGCAACGCCAGATGTTCATTGATCTCGCGGGCCTGCTGCCTGTGCCCCTGAAACAGTCCGCAGTCCAGCAGAATATTCTGTCCCGCGCATTCCAAATGGTGCGAAGAGCCGGTAACCGTCTGTGCCGCACCCCAAAAATGCAGTCGAATCCCCATGGATATCTCTCCTTAAAAACCCAACCCATCCTAACTGAAGAAAGCGAAGCACTCCTCAACGCACAAAAAGCCCATCCACGAAGATGGGCTTTTTTGCGTTCAATAAGAGCGTAATCAGGAGGGCTGAATCACAAGATTGTCCGCCAGCTTAAAGCGAACGATAGACTCCGCCGGAATCTCAATATCCCGATTCCCTGTCAAACCGCTCAGCAGCGTTCCTCCGCCTCCGCCGACCAGGCCTCCCACCAGCAATCCAACGCCGCCTGTCGCCACGCCTCCGATCAGCATTCCAGCACCCGCACCACCACCAATGATCGCAGCCGACCGTTTGCCCTTCCCCTTCTTCGTCTGCGTCAGATCTTTCGTATCCAGCGCATATCGAGTGCCATTTAATGTGAGATACGTCAGCCGCAACTCAAGAATCGAGCTGCCTTTGAAGTGTCCTCGCCGATGCGATGCAACCACAACACCGTTCACTCGCGCGCCCTTCGGAATGACAACTTGTGAGTTGTCTCCCACGACAGGATCAACAACCTCTCCATCAAATCGATCGCCTGCAAGGCTCGTCTTCACGCTGATGTGTTGATTGATCCGGATGGTAAGATTCGTTCCCGCGGCAACTTTAACATCCGCAGGCCGAATGATCGGCGCTGCACCCGGAGCCGGTATCGGTACCGGTTGACCCGAAGCATCCGTCTGCCCCGCCGTCACCGGCTGTCCCGTCACAGCCGGGGCAGTCGCCGGTGTATTCGCTGCCACAGCGGCCGCCGGGGTCACCGTCGAGGTCACTGCTTGCGACGTCTGCCCCTGGATTGGCGGCTGCACCGTGGTCGTCGTTACATTTCCGTTCTTATCGGTGGAAACAACCTGCTGCGCCTGCCCGGTAGCTGCGGCCTGCTTCTTTGCCGTCTCAATCGCCTCGTCCTGTTTCGACTTGCAACCAGTCAACATCACGAATGCAAGCGTCATCGCTGTCGCGGTTTTTCCTGAAAGTTGAAAGATCATCGTGATCTCCTCGTAATTTGTACTTGGAATAGTCGTACTGGGAATCTTGCCTCATGCGGATCAACGCTCTGTAAACCGCATCCTCGGTAAGATGCTCATTCCGCCTCGAAGACTACCCGGCCCACAAAGGTTTAAGATGAATTCATGACCATTGCAGCCGCCAAACGCCCTCAGCTCGCCCACCTCACCGCCCAACTCGATGACCTCCGCCAGCGCGGAACCTTCTTCAAGCTGCGCGAGCTCGATGACCAGCAGGCCCCAGTCTGCACCTATGACGGCAAGCGTGTCATCAACCTCGCCTCCAACAACTACCTCGGCCTCTGCAACCACCCGAGGCTAGAGGAAGCCGCCATCGCCGCCACAAAAAAATACGGCGTAGGCTCCGGAGCCGTCCGCACCATCGCCGGCACCATGCGCATCCACATGGAGCTCGAAGAAAAGATCGCCGCCTTCAAAGGAGTCGAGGCCTGCGTCGTCTTCCAGTCCGGCTTCGCTGCCAACGCCGGCACCGTCTCCAGCATCCTCGGCAAAGACGACTTCATCCTCTCCGACGAGCTTAACCACGCCAGCATCATCGACGGCGCCCGTCTCTCCAAAGCCAAAATTAAAGTCTTCCGCCACAAGGATGTCGCCCACGCCGAAGAGCTTCTTCAGGAGCTTCAGAACGAGCCTGGCCGCAAGCTCCTCATCACCGACGGCGTCTTCTCCATGGACGGCGACATCGGCCCCGTCGACCAGCTCGCTCACCTCGCAGAAAAATATGGCGCCATCATGATGGTCGACGACGCCCATGCCTCCGGCGTCCTCGGTCGCAACGGCCGCGGCTCCGTCGATCACTTCCACGTCACCGACAAGGTCGACGTCCAGGTCGGCACTCTTTCAAAAGCCATCGGCGCACTCGGCGGCTACGTCTGCGGCAGTCGCGATCTCATCGACTATCTCTACCACCGCGCCCGCCCCTTCCTCTTCTCCACCTCGCATCCGCCATCGGTCACCGCAACCTGCATCGCCGCCTTCGACCTCCTCGAAGCCGAACCCGAGCGCATCCAGCGCCTCTGGGATAACACCCACTACTTCAAGCAGCAGCTCACCGACGCCGGCTTCGACGTCGGCGGCAAATCCACCCCCAAAAGCGAAACCCCCATCACCCCCATCATCATCGGCGATGGCCGCCGTACCATGGACTTCTCCCGCGCCCTCTTCGACGCCGGAGTCATGGCCACCGGCATCGCCTTCCCCACCGTACCCGAAGGTAAAGCCCGTATTCGCACCATCATGACCAGCGAACACACGCGCAGCGAAATCGATCAGGCTCTCAATATCTTCACTACAGTCGCCAAAAAAATGGAAATTCTATAAGCCTGACCCACGTTATCGAACCAGACGCTCCCCCATATAGGTGCCTGTTCTCGTCCATGGCATCTGGTTCTAGAGTCTATTCTTAAAAGGATGCGTCTTATCTATATGCACTTTTGCTCCATTTCACGGCTCAGGCGAACCAGCCTGATGCTCGGCCCCGCCCTCTTGATCGCGAACCTCGCGGCACCGCCTTCTCTTCATGCGCAGCAGTTTAATACCAGCAGCTCCTCCACAAGCTCTTCGAGTGACTCGGCCAACCTCACGTTACCGCTTCCGGCCTCCGACCTTCCAGACTCACCCGGCGCCCTGCTGTATCCGCAATCCGCTCAGACCCCCGCCACCCCTCAGAAGACAACTGACAACCCCTACGCGGTCAGCGCGAATGGGACTCAGCAGACCAAGCGTGTTCTCGGCATCGTCCCCAACTTCAGCTCTGTCTCGGCTGACACCAAGCTGCCACCCCAGACCGCAAAAGAAAAGCTGGTCCTCGCGGGTAAGAACAGCTTCGACTACTCCTCTTTCCTCGTCGCTGGTGTCGAGGCTGGCATTTCCATGAACAGTAAATCCTACCCCGAGTTTCACCAGGGACTCGAAGGCTACGGCAAATACTACTGGCATACCCTCGCCGATACAGCCGACGAAAATTTTATGGTCGGTGGCCTCGGCCCGATTCTCTTCCATCAGGATAGCCGCTTCTATACCCTCGGACACGGCGGCTTCCGCAAGCGAACCTTCTACGCCGTCACTCGAGTCCTCGTCACGCGCAAAGACAACGGCGACGCCACCTTCAACTTCTCCGAAATCGTTGGCTCAGGCGCAGCAGCCGGTCTCTCCACCCTCTATTACCCCAAGGCATATCAGACCTGGACCAAGGTCGGTCAGAAGTGGCTCACCAGCGACCTCATCGACTGCGCCAACTTCTTCTGGAAAGAGTGGTGGCCTGACGTCAACAAGAAGATCTTCCACACCCACTAGCTTCATGCAATGCGGCTAACCTCGATTAGCCCTTGAAGACGACGCGCCCTTCGCTCAACGTATAAGCCACTCTGCCGAGCATCGGCGCGCCATCAAAAAGTAACCTTTTGCAGCCGTCGCATAATCTCTTCTCGTTCCGGAGCCAACACGCGAATATGACTAACCGCGTCTAGTCCTGGATATTTCTTTGAAGTCTGATACGAAAAAGCTTTGGCATATCGATCATTTTTAATATCAAAGAGGTACACAGTCGACTGTGTAGAAATGCCTCGCGAAATGTGTCTCGTCCCTTCGTCCAAACAAAGTCCGCAGTCACTAAAATCGGAAAGCTGGTACGGCATTCGGAAGAGACCACGCAGCACGGTCGCTTTGGTTTGTTACCCCTACGAACGGCAGTAGATTGACGATCTTGCCATCACTTTCGAATCGTAGAATGGCAAGGCTATCTAAGGCACCGCTCCCTCCTCCAGAGAATTGCGCCGAAAGGAAGACGAGTGAGCCTCCACCCTTCAAAGACAAGCGCTCTGAGATTGGGCCGAGGCCATAGTGATACATAACCGACCCAGAAGAGTATCCAGTATTCGATGGCATTTGATAACAATCGTTTACTGGCTCTATCAGGCATAACTTGGCACCAGAGGTCGGCAGGCCATCGGAATCGACACTGCCTGGAATCAATCGAAAGCGAGGAAACTCCGAGATGTGAGTAGAGCTAGCCGTTTGCCCTTGCAGTAGAAATTGAGATGGCAACGTACAAAGAAATCAAGCAAATATCTCATTCGCTGACGCATCTCATCCTCGATACACAACTCGCCCTTCACTAGATCGTAGTCATCACCCTACCCATCATCGGCGCACCATCAAAGGGCGTGTTCCGCGACTTCGACTTCGACCTCTTCGCCTCAAAGCTCCACTCTGCCGTCGGATCAAACACCACCACATCCGCAAAGCTCCCCACCTTCAACGTCCCGCGTCCCTCCAGCGAAACAATCCCCGCCGGCTGCGCACTCATCAACTCCACCACTCTTTAAGAGTCATCCCATGCCCTTTGTGGAGCACTCGCAACGCCAGCCCCAGCGCCGTCTCCAGCCCCATAATCCCATTCGGAGCCCGTTCAAACTCCTGCTCCTTCTCAAACAACGCATGCGGAGCATGGTCGGTAGCGATGCAATCCACCGTCCCATCCATCAACCCTGCGATCATCGCCATCCTATCTGCATCGTTGCGCAACGGCGGATTCATCTTCGCATTCGTGTCGTAGTCCCCAATAGCCTCATCGGTCAGCGTAAAGTGATGCGGTGCAACCTCGCACGTCACATGCAACCCGGCGGCCTTAGCATCCCGTATCAACCTCATCGCCTTCGCCGTCGACACATGCTGCACATGCAGATGCGGTCGCAACCCATCGTGCTGCTCAATATCCTGCAGCAGCCGAATATCCCGCTCCACAATCCGCGCCTCCGCCTCCACCGTCATCCCGCGCAGCCCCAGCCGAAACGCCACCAGCCCGGCGTTCATGCTGCACCCTCCCGTCAGCCGCGTATCTTCGGCGTGTTGCGAAACAGGCACTCCAACTCCCGCCGCTGCCACCAGCGCCTCGCGCATCACGCGGTCGTGAAGCACCGGCTTCCCATCATCGGTAAACCCCACAGCTCCCGCTCGTGCCAGCTCGTGAAAATCCGTAATCTCTTCGCCCATACTCCCAAACGTCGCCGCCGGCATCGCAAACAGCTTCACGCACGCCCCGCGCGCCGCATCGAGCATCCACTCCAGTCCCGTAACCGAATCATTCACCGGCACCGTATTCGGCATCGCCACCACACTCGTAAACCCACCCGCCGCTGCCGCCGCCGTCCCTGTAGCAATCGACTCTTTATACGTCTGACCCGGCTCACGCAGATGCACATGCACATCCACCAGCCCCGGCGCGACGATCATACCCGCAGCATCAATCGTCTCCTTCGCCTTCACTCCGTCGAGCCCACCCCACGCCTCAACGGCCGCAACCTTCCCATGCCGCAGCAGCACATCTTTCTCCGCATCCACACCGCTCGTGGGATCAACCAGCCGCCCATTCAAAATCAATACGTCACTCATACCGTTACACTCTCGAATCCACCCACACCCAGCGCTCGCACCAGCAACGCCGTCCTCACACCCAATCCATTCCGCACCTGGTCTTCAATCGCAGAGTTCGGCCCATCCGCCACCTCGCCTGCAATCTCCAGCCCACGAATCATCGGCCCCGGATGCAACACGACAGCCTTCGGCGCGCAAGCCTTCAGCCGCTCTTCACTCAACTGATAACGCGAAATATAGTCCGCCAAGTTGAGCTCCAACCCTGCCAGTCGCTCCCGCTGAATCCGCAACATCATCGCCACCTGGGCCTGCTTCAGAGCCCTGTCAAAATCCCGCTCAATCTCAACGCCTTTCCCGAGGCCAAGCGCATCCTCCGGCAACAACTCCTTCGGCCCACACAGCAGCACCTTCGCCCCCAGCCGTGGCAGCAGCATCGCATTCGAGCGCGCCACGCGGCTGTGCAAAATATCTCCTGTAATCACCACGGTTACACCATCAAGTGTCTTCGCATCGATCGCACGAGCACCCAACCCCGGCAATCTCATCAGGATCGTCCGCAGATCCAGCAGCGCCTGCGAAGGATGCTCATGCATCCCATCCCCCGCATTCAACACAGGCAGTCCAGTCGACTTCGCCAACAGATACGGAGCCCCCGAATTCGGATGCCGTAGCACAATGCACTCCGCCCCAAGCGCCCGCAGCGTCAGCCCTGTATCTTTCAGGCTCTCGCCCTTCTCAATCGACGACGATTTATCGCTCACCAGCGTCGTCACCGCGCCAAGCTGCTTCGCCGCCAGCTCAAACGACGTCCGCGTCCTTGTGCTTGATTCATAAAACAGCAGCGCGACCCGGCGACCCGTCAGCATCCGTGACCGATCCACACTGGCCATCTGTTCAATTCGGTCGGTCGCCGCCAATATCGCCGCGACGTCCACGACCGTCAGATCCGCCACCGTCAACAACGACCCTGCAGCGTACCCGAACCTCTTCACCACGCCATGCATTGAGGGCTTCATCGAAGGCAACGGTCAGTCCACCAGCTCGACGAGCAGCACCTGCTCCTGCCCGTCCACCTCGTTCAGCTTCACCTCGATAATCTCCCGCTTCGAGGTCGGAATGTGGCGCCCGACATAGGTTGCTTCAATCGGCAGTTCGCGATGGCCGCGATCGATCAGCACCAGCAACCGCACGCTCTTCGGCCGTCCATGGTCGAACAGGGCATCGAGCGCCGCACGAATCGTACGTCCCGTATACAGCACATCATCCATCAGAATGATGTCGCGCCCCGTCACGTCAAAACCAATCGCTCCCGGCGTCACCTTCGGCCGCGCCCCATCGGTCGAAAGGTCATCACGATAAAAGCTGATATCCAGAACGCCCGTATCTACCGGATGTTTCTCAATCTTCTCAATCAGGACAGCCAGTCGCTGCGCCAGCGGAATGCCTCTGCGTTTGATTCCGACCAGCCCGACGTTCTTGCTGCCATCGTGCTTTTCCACGATCTCATGCGCCAGCCGAACCAGCGTGCGCTCGATCTCCGAGGCAGACATCAGCCTGCCTTTTTCGCGTAACTTGGGCTTTCGTATCTCTGTAATCTCGCTCATAACGGGCTGCGCTTGATGATATCAGGACAGCGCCACGGAAGAACAAGCCTTTAGAAGGCCGATCAGCGAACCCACCTCGCCGAAAAGCCCCTAAACAGAAACCTTTCGCCGCATCCGCAGAAATCCACCCACGGCCCCGCCAACCATCGACAACACCAGCAGAAGCCCCGACATCATGCCGTACCCCGCAAGCATCAAGCCCGCACGAGTCTCCGGTGAAAACCAGAATCGCTGGGTCTCTGGCGATTGCGGAGAGATCGCGTTTGCTTTTTCAATTTGAGCATGCAGCATCTGCGTCAGTTCCGCATCCGCCGCGCCCATATTGTGCAGGCCATATCGCGCAACCAGTCCCCCGATCGACATTGTGACCGCAATGCAAGCCACCAGCGCCAGCCCCACCACCACGCCAATCCGTGCCCCGACTCCAGCATCCATCCAGGCAAGCGGACGGCTCCGCTGATACAGCGCCAACGTAATAATCGACCCGCTGACCGTCCACAGCAGGCCCAGTAAAAATACCGCCGGCACACCCTGCGACACCAGGAACAGTACGGCAGCAACCCCCGCCACCAGCGCCGCACAGCGGATCGCCGTCTTCCACTCCACCTGTTGTGGTCTTGGCGGCGGAACCGTGCCCGTTGTACTCGTATCGGCAGCGCCCCCGCTCTGCTGCTCATAGTCCTGCAAATAGATCTGCGGCGAACCGCAGTGTGGGCAGAACGGCGACCGGCCATCACTGGCAGGTAGTTCGCCGCCGCAACGGTGACAATACTCTTGCATATCTTATGAAGCTATCCCACCACGCAGGGTGCGGCAAGCTCAGCCGAGCCCGCCGCACGTTCACCCAACTCCTCACTGCGTGTGTTGATCGTCCTTATCTCCAAACGAAATGTGCCCGGGCAAATCCAGCGCAACCAACCCGAACTTTGTCCCGTTACCCTCCGGATCGATCGCAACAATATGCTGATGCAGCTTCGAACCCGCCTTTAGCTCCATCTTGCCCGACATGTCGTCATTGACGCTAAGGTGATTGTCCTTCTCGTTATCGCAGGTCAACCCCTCCGCCGTGTGTGTCGCTGTCCCTACTGGCTTGTCGTTCTCGCATTGAATCACATCGCCATACCGTCCCAGCGCCTTGCGATAGAACGCCATCACCTGCTCCGGACTGTCCTGCGTCCGGTAGCCCGCAGCCTTCACCCGCAGTTGAAAGCTGCCAAAGCTCATATTCACGTCGGCCGCTCCACTGTTCTTGTCCTTCTTCACAAACTCCGCACCCGGATACATCGGCAAACCCAGACCACTCGCCACGGCATCATCGTTCGTCTTCACCGTCATGCCCCCAAAGGGAGTGGCAATCTTCACATTATCGTTATCGCCGTGCTTATCCGATTCGATTCGACATCCGCTCATCAGCGCCGTCGTCGCAATCAAAACCGCCGCTATTGCAGTTTGGTTGGTCCGCATCTTCCGCCTCCACATCTTCAGAAAACAATACGCTGCTCTCAACCCTTCGGTTCCGTCCCGAAGACCGACAGACCGGCAACCAGCTCTTCAGGCTCCAGAAGAACAAAGTCACAAGACGTACCGGCGGGCAACCTTACTTGCAACACCTTGCACTCTGACTCATCTTCCAATCCGCATTGAACCATATTCCAGCCGCAAAAAATGACCAAATCGCTTCGTTTTCAGCAAAAAACCCAACGAGACCACCCGTCGGGCAACTCTTTTTCCGGTAATAAAAATTACAAACCACGCTGGATTCGTTGGCCTATACTGGCACAAGCTGAATCACAGGCAACCGTCGCAGTCTCAGCGGTATCGGAGTCTCTGGCATGGCGCAGCACCAGCCAATCCGCAAAAGTATCCCATCCGGGTCAGACATTCCGGACAAGCTCTACTTCCGCATCGGCGAAGTCGCCAGGCTGTGCGAGGTACCGGCCTACGTCCTGCGTTTCTGGGAGAGCGAGTTCCCGCAGCTCAAACCACACAAAGGCGGCACCGGCCAGCGCCTCTATCGCCGTCGCGATGTCGAGATGGCGCTCCGCATCAAGAGCCTTCTCTATAACGAGGGCTACACCATCCCCGGCGCCCGGCAAGTCTTCAAAGCCGAGCTGAAACTGAAAGAGCCTCAGCTCGCCCTCGCCATCGACAACGGTTCGCCGCACATCGATGCTCGCCAGCTTCGCAAACTCCAGAAAGATCTTCGCGACCTTCACGCCCTGCTCTCAAAACCGGCAGCGCGCACAGCAGTCCATCCCATTCGCACACCTCGCAGCGCGAGTGCTCCTCGTCGCACAGCCGAGAAGCTCTTCGACCTGTCGCTCCCTGGAAACAAGAAACGTTGAGATGAAATTCGAGAACGAATTCGAAGGCTCCACCCGAAAGCGAAAAGAGCGTTCCGACTCCTCGCAAGGCCGTACCCCTTACCTCGGCAAAGATCCGCTCAACGGCGTCCCGATCCAGTGCCAGTTCTGCTCCGGCCAAACCTTCCGCCGCTCCACCCTGCGCGGCGACGACTTCACCCAGCTCATGTTGATGCGCTATCCAGTCCGCTGTCTCCGTTGCGGTCAGCGTCAACTGGTCAGCTACACCGTCGCCAGCCTCTCCATCTCTTCCAGCATCAAACCGCGGCGCAGGCATCGCCCCGTTGACCCATCAAAACGCTGGGTCGACTTCACCAAACATCCTGATTCCCCCCACCCCCTGGCGCCCGAACCAGCCGAAGAAGAATCTCACTCCCGCCGATAACCTTGCCCTACAGCGCAATCCATCCCGCATGGATCGCCCACAACGACAGGCTCGCCACGATAATCCACAGCGTCACACCCTGGATCAGCGGCCGTGCCCCAACCTCTTTCAATGTGTTCCGTGTAATACCCGACCCAATCAGGAACAACACCACCGTCAATCCTGCACGTCCCAGTCTGTTCAGCCCGACAAACACGCTCGCAGACTGCGGAATATAACGTGGCACATAGGTCGCCAGCACCGCCGCAAAGCAGAAGTACAAGATAAACCACGGCCAGTTCACCTTCGCCTGGCTCTTCTTCAGCATCGCCATCCCGATCGCCAGCGGAACAATCCACAACGCCCTCGCCAACTTCACCGTCGTCCCGATCGCGAGCGCAGTCGGCCCATACTTCGCTGCCAGCTCCCACGACAGAGCTAGTGTCATGAATGGCAAGCGCGGCCCAAAGCCCAAACTGAGTCTGCGAAAAGTGCAGCAAGTGACCAATGAAAGGAAACAGCAGCAACGCCACCGAGTTCAACACAAATACTGTGCCCAGCGAAACCGCCATCTCCTCTTCGTTCGCATCCAGAATCGGCCCCATCGCCGCAATTGCGCTGCCCCCGCAGATCGCCGTCCCAACGCTGATCAGTTGCGACTGAGTCTTGCCCACCTGCAACATCTTCCCCAGCAATATCCCCGCGCACAGCACAAACGTAATGCTGATCGCCGTGTACATAAATCCGGAAGCGCCGGCATGAACCACTTCCTTCAGGTTCATCCCAAATCCGAGACAAACCACAGCCGCCTGCAACAGAAACTTCGACAGGCTGCGGCTCTCTTTCGAAAATGGATTCTCCACGCTCAAGCCATAGATCAACCCGGCAATCAAGGCCAGGGGAGGTCCGATCAACCCGCTCGCCGAGATAATAATTCCGATATAAAAAAAATTCTTCTTCGACACATCCACCAGCATCAACGTATCCAGGCGATCAGTCGAGACGTAGTTTCCAATTACTGATAACTTTTACTTATCATCCATATTAGCTAAACGGCAACCGTGGCCATCGCAAACCGTTGAAACGCAGCCGCCGTCCCCGTCATCTCCGTCCCCGCCAGCCGCACAAAGCTGAAATCCCGCAGAATCTCCAGCCCCTCCACCGCCGCAATCCGCACCGACCCCAGCCGCAGCACCTTATTCACCGCGCACCGCGAGACAAACCCCACCCCCAGCTCCGCCTCCACCCCGGAGATAATCGCCTCCGTCGAATCCAGCTCCATCGCCACCTTCAGCGACCGCAGCGGCAGCCCCACCTTCTTCAACGCCCGCTCCACCACCCTCCGCGACCCCGATCCTCTCTCCCGCAACAGCAACGGCACCCGCGCCAGCTCCCCCGCAGCAACCACCCCCGCCCTGCGCGACGCCCACGCATGGTTCGGACTCACAATCAGCACCATCTCATCCCGAACCATCCGCTCCGTCTTCACATCCCGCCGCATCGCCGGCCCTTCAATAATCCCCAGCTCAACCTTCTCCTCCGCCACCGCCTCCACAATCCGCTCCGTATTGCCACTCACCAGCGAAAGCTTCACCTGCGGATACTGCCGCAAAAACGCCCCCAGAATCCGCGGCAAAACATACTGCGCCACCGTCGTCGAAGCCCCCAGCCTCAACTCCCCCACCGCCTCATCGTTCAGCGCCGCCAGCGCCCGCTGCGCCTCCACCATCGTCTCAGCTGCCGTCGTCGCATACCCCAGCAAAACCCGCCCCGCCTCCGTCAACGAGATCTGGCTCCCATGTCCTTCACCCCGCGCACGATCGAACAGCCTTACCCCCGCCTCCTCTTCCAGCGCGCGAATATGCTGACTCACCGCCGGCTGGCTCAGGTGCAGCACCTCCGCCGCCTTGCGAAAGCTCATCTCCTCCGCCACCGCCCGAAACACCCTCAGCCGAAAGTTCTCCAAACCCAGCCACCTCAGTCATCCTCGCAGCTTCAGCCAGCGAACCAACCCCGCCACCTCATCAGCATAAGCCCTTGCCGATAAAATCAATTCATCAACCCCGTGTCGTCAAACCCTGTGCCCACAAACGAAGAACCCAACCCGGCGATCGCCTCACCCCGCCGCAGCCTCTTCGCCTTCCTTCGCCCTTCCGCTACCCACTCCGCCTACTCGGCTGCCGTTCTTCTCATGTCTTCGTCGCTGCTCTCCGGCGTCCTCGGCCTCGTCCGCATCGCGTACATCAACTATCTCTTCGGCGCCGGTGTCGCGCAGGACGCCTACCGCGCAGCCTTCGCCCTACCCGACCTGCTCGCCTACTTCCTCATCGGCGGCGCAGCCTCCATCTCCCTCATCACCATCCTCAACCGCTACCGCGAAGCCGGCGACGAAGCCGGCGGCGATCACGCCCTCTCCGTCATCCTCAACAACATGCTCCTCGTTCTCGCCATCGGAGCGCTGCTCGCAGAGATCTTCGCCCCCCAATACGTCTGGCTGGCCAACAAAGGGTTTCGCGGCGACGAGGCCCGCTCCAGCCTCTGCATCGCCATGACGCGCATCATCCTTCCCGCGCAGCTCTTCTTCTTCATCGGCAGCGTCATGGGCGCGCGCCTGCAGGTCCGAAAGGTCTTCCTCTACCAGGCCTTCGCTCCAATCCTCTATAACCTCGGCATCATCTTCGGAGCCGTTCTTCTGCACCACTCGCTCGGCGTAAAATCGCTGGCCATCGGCGTCTTCGCAGGAATGCTCATCGGCTATGCTCTGCTCAACTCACTCGGAGCCTTCCGCTTCGGCCTGCGCTATCACGCCATCGTCAACTTCAAAGACCCAGCCTTCCACGAGTGGCTCAAGCTCTCTCTGCCACTGATGATCGGCGTCTCGCTCGTCATGTTCGATCGCCAGTTCATCAACTACTTCGCCTCCGCGTGCGACGGCGGCATCACCCTCATCGGAAACGCGAAAGATCTCTTCAACGCGCCCTTCAACATCATCGGCGCCGCCGCCGGAGCAGCCTCGCTCCCCTTCTTCGCCTCACTCTTTCAGCAGCGCCGCGCGCAAGAGTTCTCTACCTCCGTAGGACGCGCCGTCTCACGTCTCTTCTCCGTCGGAATGATCGTCTCCGCCTGGATGATCGCCCTCGCGCCTTGGCTCATGGACCTCTTCCGCGGCGGCAGGTTCAATCACGCCGATGCCGCCGGCACCACGCATCTCTTCCGCATCCTCGCCATCACGCTCGCCATCTGGGCCGTGCAGGGAATCTACGCCCGCGCTTTTTACGCTGCCAGCGACACCCGCACCCCCGCCATCACCGGCACCATCGTCACCGTGCTTTCGTTCCCCATCTACGCTGGCTTCTTCCATACACTTGGGCTCGAAGGCCTGGCCATCGCATCCGACATCGGCATCCTCGCCCAGACCGCCTCTCTAGCTCTCCTGTTGCATCGCAAACGTCTGGCCACCCTCGACCATCTCGAAGTAGCCGAACTAGGCCGCTCACTCCTAGCCGCGCTGGTCGCCTACGCAGCAACCGCCGCAGCCGCACACTTCCTGCCACCCGTCTCGACCCACACAAAAGACGTCATCACCATCACCGCAGCATCGATAGCCTGGGCTGCCGCCGCCTACCTCACGCTAGCAGCGACAAACTCAAAACTCCCAAACCAAATCCTTCGCCGCAAATAACCTAAACCTCGAGCAACGCTCGGACCAAAGAAGCTCGCCCTTCCACGACCAGGTACACGCGCCACGAAGTGGCCGTATTCCGCGCAGGAGGCCCGTCCGGCAGCCTTTACTTCGCATCCTCCCACTCCTCATTCCAGGCCGTCTGAATCGCCTCCAGAATCCCTTCATTCGACTTCGCCGGATCCCCCACAAACCCAGTCAACCCCGTCACATACTTATGCAGATCGGTAAACCGAACCGAGTACGGCTCAACCTCCGGATACTTCTCCTGCAGCTGAATTCCAATCTCTTCCGAATCCGTCCAATCAATCTCACGCGCCATATCAACCTCCTCCATCAGTGTAAGTCGAACCCCACACCTTTTTTGCTCGTCACATTCGCCGAAGGCGGAGGACCTGCTGTTGTTTCTTGCACTGACCGTCCTCCCCCATCCCAAATCCTTTGCCATCCTGAGCGAAGTCGTTCGCGCACTTTGCGAACGGCGTAGCCGAAGGACCTGCATCTTCCTTTGCAGTTGCTTTTATTCCGCTTCATTCTGACCCTGAGCTTGCCGAAGGGAAGCCCCCGCATTTCGTTCGAGACACCACAAGCGCATAAGGAAGTTACCATGGGTCAACAAGCAGGGGAGTGAGTCATGACCACGCGCCAACTCAAGGTTCCCACTCAACTCGGCGGAGCAGCAGTTCAGATCTTTACCGCCAACGATCGCATGAACCAGAGACTCATCGAACATCTTGACCCCGCCGCCTGGAAGGCAAAGCCACCCGGCAAGACCCGCACCATTGCCGCCATCTTCACCCACATGCATAACGTCCGCTCCAAATGGATCAGGCTCACCGCTCCGCACCTGGGCGTTCCACCCCAACTCCACCGCGCCCACTGCACGCCGCGTCAGGCTCGTACGGCATTGGCCGCCAGCGCCGCAGCCTGCAACCAGATGCTCGCCCAAGCTCTCGGCAACTCCAGCACCCGCATCGAAAAGTTTCGCAGAGACGGCTGGGCTCCATCCTGGCCGGTTGGTCCGGAGATGCTCTGCTACATGCTCGCTCACGAAGCCCACCATCGCGGGCAGGTATGCCTGCTCGCCCATCTACTCGGACTCCCGTTGCCGCATGAAGTAGCAAACGGAATCTGGAACTGGGAAAAGCTCTGGAAAGAGTGCGGCTCACCCGAAGGCCCAGGATCGCCACCAAAAAAAACGCGCCCTAAGAAATCGCTCCGATCATGACTTCGAAAGCGAAGAGTCCTTAGCTCCCCGGCCCGTGCGACGGCTTACCTTCCTGCACATAGTTCCGGTTCCACTTCGGAATCTCCACCACATACGTCCCCGGCCTCTCAATCACCGCCTGGCACCCCAGCCGCGAGTTCAACTGAATATCCGCCGCCGTCTCCATCCGGTCCAACTCCAGGTCCTCCGCCTCGCTGATACCAGCCGCGCCCTCTTTCACATGGATATGGCATGTCGTGCAAGCACAAACCCCGCCACACGCATGGTCCAGAAAGATGCCATAGTTCTCCGCGACATCCAGAAACGACATCGGCAACCCGTGCCCGTCATACGGCAGCGTATCGAACGGAAACTCAACCGTCTTTCCCTCGGGCAAAAACGTCACCCGAACCATCCCTTCGCCCGCAGGCTTCGAAACATCCACTTCTGCAACACTGTTCTCAGACATATCTCTTATTATCGCCGTTTCTCTTCCATCTCGTCTTTGGAGCTATCAATCTCCGCCTTCGCAAACGGATGCGGCGCCGTTGGCCCCTCGCCCATGCCCTCGCCAGCGGCCTGCATCGTCTTGCCATGCATCGCACCGGAGACAGCGTCGTCCATCATCAACTCCGCAAACCGCCGCGTCGCCGCATCCAACCGCTCAATCCCAGCGCGAATCTGCTTGTAATCTCCACCCTCAGCCGCCGCCTCTAAAAACGACACTCCCTGCTCAATCTTTGCGATCTCATCGCTCGAAAGCATCTGCCACGCCTCATGCTTCTTGCCCTTCTTCACCGCAGTCAGAATCGTCTCTGCCTCGTTCTTCGCCTCAATCGTCTGGCGCTCGTGAATATCCGTCTCTGCATGATCAAACGAATCCAGAATCATCGTCTCCACCTGTTCATCGGTCAGCCCATACGTAGGCTTCACCTCAACTTCAGCCTCTTTCCCGCTCCTCTGCTCACGCGCACTCACATGCAGAATCCCATTCGCATCGATCAGAAACTTCACCTCAATCCGCGGCAGCCCCGCCACCATCGGCGGAATCCCCTTCAGGTCGAACCGCGCCAGCGAACGGCAATCCTTCGCCAGCTCCCGCTCACCCTGCACCACATGGATCGCCACATTCGTCTGCCCATCCACACCCGTCGTAAAGTGCTCCGTAGCACTAGCCGGTATAGTCGAGTTCCGCTGAATAATCTTCGCCACCACACCACCCAGCGCCTCAATCCCCAGGCTCAACGGCGTCACATCCAGCAGCAACAGGTCCTCAAGCCCCGATCCAGACGCAGCCCCTCCCGCCAGAATCTGCGCCTGCACCGCCGCACCCAGCGCCACCACCTCATCCGGATTCAGCTCCGTATGTGGCTTCTTCCCGCGCGCACCCAACTCAAACACATCATCCACGAGCGCCCGCACCGCCGGAATCCGCGTCGACCCACCCACCAGCACCACCTCATCAATCTGCGCCGCCGACAAACCCGCATCCTTCAACGCCTGCCTGCAAGGCCCCGCCGTCCGCGCAATCACACCCGCCGTCAACTCCTCAAACTGCGCCCGCGAAATCTCTCGCAGATATCTCTTCCCACTCGGCAACTCCACATTCAGCGTCGCAGCGTCAGCGGTAGACAACAAAATCTTCGCCTCAATCACAGCCTTGCGAACCGCCTGCACCGTCTCGCCATTGCCGCGCACATCCTCGCCCAAATCCCCCGCAATATCATCGAGCGCAATCGCAATCAGCAGGTTGTCGATATCATCCCCGCCCAGGTGCGTATCGCCACCCGTAGCCACCACCTCAAAGATTCCCTCATGCAACTTCAGAATCGAAACATCAAACGTCCCGCCGCCAAAGTCATACACCGCAATCAGTCCATCTTTGTTTTTTTCCAACCCATAAGCCAGCGCCGCCGCCGTAGGCTCATTCACCAGCCGCAGCACTTCAAGCCCCGCAATCCGCCCCGCATCCTTCGTAGCCTGCCTCTGCGCGTCATTAAAATAAGCCGGCACCGTAATCACCGCCTTTGCCACCGGCCCGCCAAAAAACCTCTCCGCATTCTTCTTCAGCTGCAGCAGCACATAAGCCGAGATCTCCGGTGGCGTCAGCATCAACCCACCCACGCTCACCTTCAGCACCTCACCCGCCTTCAACCCCTCCGCCAACTTGAACGGAAACAGCTTCAGCTCCGCCTGCACATCCTCAATATCGCGCCCCATCAGCCGCTTAGCCGAGTACACCGCGCTAGCCGAATCCTTCATCAGCGTCCCACGCGCAGCATTGCCCACCACCACCCCATCGTCGGTCCACGCCACCACCGACGGCACCAGCCGCTCCCCATCCTCCCCCGGAATCACCACCGGCGTCCCACCCTCCATAAACGCCACCAGCGAGTTCGTCGTCCCCAAATCAATCCCTACAACCCGTTCATCCGCCATCGTTCAAAATCCCCTATAAGTCCATCTTCTATTGTCCTACAATCCCATCACGCAAGACGCGCCACCCGCGCCACCGCTCCGAATAAGATGTGCCCCAACCGGAGGCCGATGCATGCTCTACCTCGAGCGCCGCCCCCATCCCGCCCTTGCCCCTTTCATCAAGACTGAATTCTGTTCATTTTTATTTTCGGTTGTCATCCTTCACCGAAGGCGAAAGACTTACTGTTGTTTCGCCGTTGCCCCTTCTCACGCATTAGAAAATCGAGAATTTCCGGGGCTTACTCTACCTTCATCTAGCCACGTCGTAACATGTGGCGGAAAGGTGAATGTGTGCGATAAATCAGACCAGGAATGGCTCGAAACTCAGAATCAGTTTCTCCACAATATCGATATATTGATGAAGCGTTGGGAGCAGCGCATCACCCTTAACGATCTGCGTATCGTTGACAGCTTTCTCAATCTCGAAGTTCACTTCATCCTCCACATCAGAATCAATGACACCGGAGAACAATGGGGCATCTGTTTTGAGCGTTCGCGGTCGGATCAGGAACGGCATTTCTTCGGTGTACCAGGGAGCTTCGAAAAGTGCGTCTTGGGCAATCACAAATACAAATCTGTGCTTGTCGATATTGTCCAACTCGTGGATTCGCCAGAGCGTGTCGTTCCCGCCTTTGTATCGGGCAAGGTCATCAATAACTTTTATCGCTTCTGGCCTGATGCCCTCTAGTTTGTGAGGCTTGTCGGCTTCGTAAGTAGCCTTGTCCTTCGCGATGGGAAACCCTACGCGACGGGAGGGCGGTTTGCCGCTACCAACAATCGCCAATTGATATGCAAGGTGGTCAAGGGTGCTCCTGAGCGCATGAATGACATCTCCGGCAATTGCCAAAATATCGAAGGGATAGACCGCAAGCGTCTCCCGATGAATGGAGTGCGGATTGTCCTCGGAGAGAAGAACGCACATTGTTCTGCCCCTACAGGCGAGGACTGTCCGTTCGAGATCCTTGAGATGCTGCTTGGCCCGTTCAATTTTTATGCGAAGCAGAACGACTCGTGCGTAGGCGGTAAGTGCCATAACTGACAATCATAGTCGTCGTTTTAGTTGATCTTCCAACGCTCTCGTTCTTTTTCCATCGTTGCCCAAATACGTAAAGTTGGACTTGAAACGCGCTCTTCGCAAAGAAAAGATAGATCGTCGGGTTCAGCCTCGTGTGCACTCCGAACGGCGGCTCTCACCTGCTCCATCTGATATTCAGTCGGCTTTTTCCATGTGTGATCCCACGACTTAATGACCTTGGCCATACCTGATTATCTCAGGTAATGCGGGCGCATATAATTTCGCATGGCTAAAGGCATTTATTTCCCCTGCCCGAAGTGTCAGAGGAGACACTTCGGCACCTTCCCCCAAGTCAAGAGACACAATAAGAGTAGGACTCCCATCATTTTCAAGGGGAGCGTAGTCTTCCTCCAAATGAGGTTTTCCAAGAGTTAACCAAAATTATCACTGAAGAACTCAGGAAGAGACATCCCAATGCCCTTGGGTAGTCTGTCCAGTTTTTGCAGCGATTTTTGGGTTGTTTGAGTCGTAGCAGAACCCAATGAATACAGGCACCTTACAGCCTGGCAATAGCGGAGCGGTACCACCCTCTACAAAAAAACCACACCGCCGTTTTTCCGAAGACATCACTTTCCCCGAAGTGGCACTCTTACCATCATGAGCAACCAAGCCAAAGCCTGCCCCTCCACCATCATCCCCAGCCTCCGTTACCGCGACGCCCTCGCCGCCATCGACTGGCTCGTCGCCGCCTTCGGCTTTGAAAAGCAAGCCGTCTACCTCGCCCCCGACAACAAAACCGTCCAGCACGCCCAGCTCACCTTCGGCAACGGCATGATCATGCTCGGCTCCGTCGACAACGGCGGCGAAGCCGACAAATTCATGGTCCAACCCGATGAAGTCGGCCTCCGCGAGACCAAGGGCACCTACCTCATCGTCTCCAACGCTGACGCAGGTCCACGCCACCGCCAAAGCCGCCGGTGCCGAGATGGTCCTCGACATCCGCGACATGGACTACGGCGGCCGCGCCTTCACCTGCCGCGACCTCGAAGGCCATCTCTGGAGCATCGGCACCTACGATCCCTGGGCAACCGAGCCGCCCCAATCAAAACCCTAGCCCAACCCCCCACCCGTCGTGATACGTTGTCCCAATGGAGTTAAACCCTTACGCCAGCTACCTGAACGGCCAAGACCCCATCGGCCACGATCCCATCCCTGTCCTCTCCACCACCGCCGATCGCCTTCGCGCCCTCACCGCCGGCCTCACCGCAGCTCAGATCAGCGCCCCGCCCGCCCCGCGCAAATGGAGCATCGCCGAGGTCGTCACCCACCTTGCCGACTGCGAGATCGTCTTCTCCTTCCGCCTCCGTCAGACCCTCGCCCCCGCGCTCGACCAGCCCCACGCCATCATCCAGCCCTTCGACCAGGACGCCTGGGCCAAACGCTACAGCGCCTATCACTTCGAACCCGCGCTGGCCCTCTTTCAGGCAGCCCGCAACTGGAACCTGCTCTTCCTCTCCACCGTCTCACCAGGACGACCGCCACCGCCCCACCACCCACCCCGAGCGCGGCACCATGCCCTTCTGGGTCATCGTCGAAACCATGGCCGGCCACGACATCAACCACCTTCAGCAAATCGAACGCCTCGCCGCAACCCACCGCCCCTGAAGATTCATACCGCCTAAAACCTACAACCCCAGCGCCTCATTCACATCCCGCACCAGGTTCCGCAGATAGCTCCGCTTATTCAGCAGCTCCACCATGGCCTCTTTGGCCCTGCCCTTCTGCGTCTCATCGCCGACATCCACACCCAAGTCCCACGCCGACCAAAGCTCCTCCAGCTCCGCCTGCGTCTCCACCATCTTCGCGTCGAACGCATCCTTCGCCGTCATCAGATCGCGCCGCAGCTCCGGCTCATCCTCACCCATCTTGTTCGCCGCACGCATCTCCTGCAGCTGCATATTCAGCTCAAACACCTCCTCCAGCAACTCCGGAGGAACCACCTGCTTCTTCTCCTCACCCGTTGCCCGCGCCGCCTCCGTCGCCGCCTTCGACTGCTCCTCCAACTCCACGCCCTCCAGCTTCAGCAGATACTGCGTCCTTGAAATGGGATCCTTCAGGGTCCGGTACGCGTCGTTCAGCAGCGACGACTGCGCCAGCGCTGCCTCCTGCTCCGCCACCGGCTTCGAAGCAAACCGGTCCGGATGCAGCCTTCGGCTCATCGCATAAAACTGCTTCTCCAACGCCACAACATCCAGCGTCAGCTTTCGCGGCAGATTGAAAAACTCAAAATAATCCATCCGTTTATTCTAGGCGTGTTTAGAAGGGACCATGCGTCTTGACGTTCGCAATCACAGCCTCAAGCGGCGCAGTCTGCTTCTTATACGCCGCAAGAATGCACGCCTTATCCGTACCGCACTTGCCCGCAAAGCAGGAAACGCCTGCTGCGAATCGTAGAGATCGCCACGCACACCCATCCCCACAAACTGCGTCGCAATCTCGAAGTAAGCAGTCATCCGCGCATCCGCCTGCAGCAGCACAGGCGTACTGCAAACAGTCTTCTCCGTCGGACTCGCAGCCTTCGCACAATCAATCGGAGCGGCCGCATGAGCAGTCAGAGTCAGAGAGGTCACAGTCAGAACAAGCGACAAGAAGATCTTCATTGTGCTCCGTCAAATCATCTGGGAATGGAAAAACTAAGCTGTAAAGCTCGACCCGCAACCACAACTCTTCGTCGAGTTCGGATTGATAAAGTTGAATCCCTGCCGCATCAGTGTCTCTTCAAAGTCCAGCACCATGCCATGCAGATAGATAAAGCTCTTCGGATCGACAAAGATGCGAATCGCCTTTCCATCCGTGGGATCGCCCGCCGTCGCCAGCCCCTCACCAAACGCATACACCCGGTCCCGCTCGCGAGGCTGCGTATCAAACCGAATGTTGTAGCTCAACCCCGAACAACCACCACCCTGAATCCCAACCCGCAGACCACCCTGCTCCGGCGAAACACCTTCCTTCGCCATCGCCACGCGAATCCGCTTCAGCGCCTTCTCGGTAATCTGAATGCCCTTCTGCCCCGGCTGCTGCCCCTGCGCGGTCAGCACATTCATCCCGGCGAGAGGATCCTTCTTCTCACCAGCAGCAGACGCAGCCCTGGCTGCCTCCATCTCCGCCGCGGTTTGTAATGTCACCATCGCCATATAGCCTGCCTGTCAATCGAAGCTGCCGGGTGCCCCATCCTTCGCGCCTTTGCGAAGGGTGGGAAGTAAACACGTCAACCAGCCAGGAAGCAGTTACTTCCAAATCGCCCCCGGACCGTCCAACAAAAAACTCGGGGCTTTAGCCCCCGGGATATGCCCTCTTCCGCATCTCCCAAAAGACAAAAGCCCCGCACAATCTCTTAGTGAGCAGCCGCAACCGCTGCCGTCTCGGCAACGCTGTTCTTCTTCTTCCAGTCACCGATCGCCGCGCGAATCGCATCCTCTGCCAGCACCGAGCAGTGAATCTTCACCGGAGGAAGCGCAAGCTCCTTCACAATATCCGTATTCGTAATCGCCAGAGCCTCGTCGATCGTCTTGCCCTTCACCCACTCGGTCGCGAGCGAAGAAGAAGCAATCGCCGAACCGCAGCCGAAGGTCTTGAACTTGGCATCTTCAATCACGTTCGTCTCCGGGTTCACCCGAATCTGCAGACGCATCACGTCGCCGCACTCCGGCGCCCCAACCAATCCAGTTCCTACCTCCGTCGAAGCCTTATCCATCTGTCCGACGTTCCGCGGATTGTTGTAGTGATCGATTACTTTATCGCTGTATGCCATGGCATGTTCCTCGTCTCTTACCTTTTAGATGATACGCGCTCCAAAATGGGTGCGCCAGTTGCTTGCCGATACCTTCGTCTTCTACTCTAGTGCGCCGCCCACTCAATCTTCGAAAGGTCGATCCCTTCCTTCACCATCTCGTACAACGGGCTAAGCTCTCGCAGCTTCGAAACCACATCGATGATCTTGTCGGACACATAGTCCACCTCAGCCTTGGTATTGAAGCGTCCAAGCCCAAACCGGATCGAGCTATGCGCCACGTCGTCGCCAAGCCCCAGCGCCTTCAATACATAGCTGGGCTCAAGCGTAGCCGAGGTGCAAGCCGAACCCGACGACACCGCAATATCGTTGATACCCATCAACAGGCTCTCGCCCTCGACATACACAAAACTCATATTCAAATTGCCCGGCAGATGGTGATCCATATTGCCGTTCACATGCACATAGTCCAGCGCCTTCTCAAACTTCGCCCGCAGATAGTCCCGAAGCTCCTTCTCACGCTTCGACTCCGACTCCATCTCCTCACTGCAGAGCTCGCAGGCCTTACCCAGTCCAACGATCCCCGGAACATTCAACGTACCCGAGCGCATTCCGCGCTCATGGCCGCCGCCGTTGATTTGCTCGGAGATCTGCACCCGAGGATTGCGCCGGCGCACATACAGCGCACCAACACCCTTCGGCCCATACAGTTTGTGTCCACTCAGGCTCAACACATCGATGTTGTCCTTCTGCACATCGACCGGAACCTTGCCAACAGCCTGCACCGCGTCCGTATGGAAGATCACGCCCTTCTCATGGCACAGCTTCCCAATCTCCGCGACCGGTTGAATCACACCAATCTCATTGTTCGCATACATGATCGAGACCAGGATCGTCTTATCGTCCATCGCACGCTTCAGATCTTCCAGGTCGATCAGGCCGTCGGCCTGCACCGGCAGATACGTCACGCGGAATCCCTGCTTCTCCAGCTTCTTGCAGGTATCGAGCACTGCCTTGTGCTCAGACACCTGCGTGATGATGTGGTTCCCACGCTCGCGGTACATCTCCGCGATACCCTTCAGCGCCAGGTTGTTCGACTCCGTCGCGCCGCTGGTAAAGATAATCTCCTTCGAGGTCGCACCGATCAGCTTCGCAATCTGCTCCCTCGCCTTATCCACCGCCTGCTCGGCCTCCCAGCCAAACGAGTGGTTGCGGCTCGCCGCATTGCCAAACTTCGCGCCGAAGTAAGGCATCATCGCCTCCAGAACGCGCGGATCAAGCGGCGTCGTCGCATGGTTGTCCATGTAAATCGGCAGATGTACGCCCGCCGGCAGTGGTGCTGTGGACTCGCTGATCACTACGCCGTTATTGCTCATATCGTTGCTCATCGTATCTCCCGAACCTGTAATCCTGAAACCTGTAACTGATTCAAACTCTCATCGCCAATCAGCAACTGCTAGATTGCGATACTCACCAGCCCGCCACCCACCGGTGCGCCGGCCCTGCTCTGCTCGCCATCCGTCTCAATCAAATCGGCGATATGGATACCGCTCAGCAAATCCTTGATGCTGTCGTTCACCTTGCGTAGTGGTTCTTTGATGGTGCAAGTACTCGTCAGGTCGCAAGCTCCATGAATTGTTATGCAGCTTGTAATAAAAAGCGGCCCGTCGATCGCTCGAATCACCTCAAACGCAGTAATCTCCGCCGCCGCACGCGAAAGGGCATACCCGCCATTGGTTCCTGCATGCGAAATCAACAGTCCCGCCTTCGCCAGCGTCTGCAGAATCTTCGCCAGAAGCTGGGGAGGAATATGGTAAGCCTCGGCAATGTCCTTCGCGCTATACGCGCCGCCGCCCGTCTGCTCTGCCAGGTACTTCATGGCCATCAGACCGTAATCCGCTTTTTTGGTGAGACGCAGCATGTCTTTTTTTTGAAGGCTCCCGCCCACCTGAAAATGGCCGCAAATCAGACAATTCCAGTCCTAGATAGTGTACGTCCGTAGTGCTGATGCACGCAACCACGCTTTACCCACAGCTCCACCAGCAATTCACCACAAATCTGCACCCAAAAAAACTGTAGAAATCGCAGTTGACAAGGTGGTCAGAGACGGGCAAAATCCATAACATTCGCGATTTCCTCCCTAAATGACCGCCAAATGCAAACATCCGATCGTCAAGGTAGTCGCCCGCGAGGAAGACGCCGAGTTCGTTGAATGCCAATCATGCGGAGAAGTATTTGATTCCGCAGAGTTTAGCGACATCGCCATCGAAGAAGAACAAGCCCTCGCCGAAACCCCCTCGGAAGAATAAACTCCCGTAAAACTCAGCTAAACGACGCTCTGCTGCGGTGGAGCGTTCATCCTCCGAAACACAATCCACGCATACTGTGCCGCCGAAAGTGGGGCCAGTATGGCAATTGCACGCACCAAAACATCCCGCAACGTTGCCAAATGTGTCGAAACAAATATCTTCTGACAAAGCACCGCGATCAAACCCAGAATCTGCACCAGCGTATTCAGCTTCCCAAACAGGCTTGGCCGAAAATCCCGCAACGCTCCCGTAGCGAACAACAGCGTCGAGATCAGCAGAATACCGACGTCGCGGCTGAAGACCAGAACGGTCACATACTGCGGAATCAGTCCTACATGGGTCAGCACCACAAACAACGTACTCAGTAGAAGTTTGTCCGCAATCGGATCAAGATACTGTCCCAGGGTTGTCCTCTGGCTCAACCATCGCGCCAGCAATCCATCCAGTGCATCGCTGATACCGGCAAGAATAAATAGCCCAAAGGACAAGCGGTAGTTCCCGTCCAGAATCGCAATCACGAGGAAGGGAATAATAAACAACCGCATCAGCGTAAGCAGATTCGGCGTAGCACGAAATTGGCTAAGGAAGGGCACTGTGCAGGTCACCCAATCGTAACCCAATCAACCCGCAGGTTGCTCCAGCCTCCTCTTCCATTTAGACTTGATACAACGCACAGGCGCGTAGCTCAGTTGGTTAGAGCGCTACCTTGACACGGTAGAGGTCAGGAGTTCGAGTCTCCTCGTGCCTACCATTCCCTCCAATCACTTACGGAAAATCCGGGAACGGATGAGAAGTGCAGTGACAGGCGCAACGAAGCGCCGCTGCGGCACGGATTGTGCTGGGGTTGGACCTTATAACCTAAATCGTCACGATAGATTTAGGGTCAACTACTTGCCATCACTTTATCTACTTCCGCTCGCTTCGGCATAGACCGCGCTGTACCATGACGTGTCACCGAGATACCAGCGACTACGCATCCGAACCGCACAGCATCGACGAGTTTCATACCTTCCGATAAGCCCACCGCCAAGCCGCCGTTGAATGCGTCACCCGCACCTGTCGTTTCAACCACCGGCCCTGCAATATATGCCGGAACATGCTGGGATATTTGTGAGTTCTTCACGATGGCTCCCCGAGCGCCCAGAGTCACTACGACGGTTCCAACTCCACGTGCCAGAAGGATCCCCGCAGCCTGCTCAGCTTGCTCCAAAGTATCAACGGGCATACCGGTCAGGGCTGCAGCTTCGACCTCGTTAGGAGTCAAGTAGTCGCAGAGGGAGAAGATCGATTCGGGCAAATCGCAGGCCGGAGCCGGATTCAAAATTGTCACAACATTCAGATCGCGTGCAACCCGCAAGCCGTGCTCTACGATCCGGACGGGCAATTCCAGCTGGGTCATGAATATGGACGAAGCGCCGATTTGAGCCTTTGCTGCGTCGATCTCCGAAGCGTTCAGCGAGTTCGATGCGCCAGGGGTAACAATGATGGAGTTTTCCCCCGTCATGTTGTCGAGAATAATCGCCGCTGCTCCTGTGGCTAGGTCTTCCGACTCGATCAGATAAGCGGCGTTCACTCCTGCTTCAAGATAAGTGCGCTTTGCAATCTGCCCGAACGTATCGCGGCCTATCTTGCTAAGGAAGCTGACATCCCCGCCAAGGCGCGCGACTGCTACGGCTTGGTTAGAGCCCTTTCCGCCTGGACCAAGGCTGAAATCTGTACCCAGAACAGTTTCGCCCCAGCGAGGCAAAGCGTTGGTACGGAACGCGAGATCCACAACGAAGATTCCCATGATTGTGATCGGTTTGGCGGACAATCTACACTCTCCCTATTTCCAGCTATTAGCGGCTTTCTAACTGTTTTTTTTGAGTACACTAACTTTGATAAGCCAGCGCTATCGAAATAACGGCCGCCAAATACGAAGCAAACATCGCGGCTAAAAAAATCCATGCTTTCTTATCCGCCTTACTAAATTCCTTCCAAACGACCACACCCCAAAGTGCGGCGACCATAGGAGAAGATTGCCCTATGGCATAAGAGATTGGTACCCCAACAAAACCTGCCGCGATGAAATTGAAGCAACCGCCAAGGCCCCACACAATTCCACCAAACACACCAAGAAGATGATTGCGAGAAGATGCTTTCCAAAAACCGGAAAAAGCGACAGGCTCGCCAAGCAATGGGTGACGCATTAGATACGGATTGGCAAAAAAGCAGCAGATGAAGGCGCCAAGGCTAAACATCACGGCAACACTATATGGTGTAAGCGAGTGGCCGGCCGTCATCGACTTGGTGACAAAAGGTGCAAAGGCTCCCATCAGCAGACCTGAAACGATGTTGACGATGATCCCTTTGCGAGTAACTGTAACGTCGGACAATCTTCGATAAGCGAACGCATCAAAGATGATGGCTGCTGTCGCAAACGCCAAGCCCGCAGCTAGATACCATGGGTTGCCCTTTGGCTGCAGCGCGTAACTTAAAACGACACCTTCAATCACCGCAATCCCGATCGCGATCGGAAAGGCGATGGCTAGCCCGGCAATCGCGATTCCAGCAACAAGAAGCAAATTCGCAATATTGAAGATGAATCCTCCAATCATTGCGTAGAAGATATTTGCTCCGTCGGCAGCATGAACATTCGCGAGGAACGATTCGCCAGTAAAACCTGTACTACCCAACGTCAACGCAAATGCCAAAGAACATAAGACGACACCAGCGATATAGTCCCAATAAAATAATTCGAATGCATATTTTCTCGTGCCCTTATAGGTATTCGCCCATGATCCCCAAAACATGGCGCTGAAAACCGTCATGATTAGGGCAGTTGAGAAGTGAGTGGGTGAATACATATTTTAATTGCCTCCGGGTGTGTAGTTCTCGTCATTGCCGAACGAGCCGATAAGTAATATGCCACGTCGCTCTAAGCACTTTTGTCTTTCAAGAGTGCGGTTGTCATAATTGACTTACTTTGCGGTTACGCGGTCTACGAACATTTTGATGAAGCGGTCGAAGGAGTCAACATTACTTCGTTTCAAGTGAGTAGATATTTACCGATGAGCTCTGTGTACTGACGATGGGATGATCCCCGGGCGCCAGCGCCACGAGCCGATAGTCCAGGGCGTCTGCGGGCAGCAGATCAGCCAGAGTTGCGACCTGATGGACACCGCCAGACACAACCTCCATACGATAGATAGGCTCACCCGGCTCAAGAAAGTTCTGGAAAAACAGAGCGCGGCTGTCGCTGGACCACACGGGGTCACTGGCACCTCCATCGACAATCGTCCTCCACCGCTGTGCGGACGTATCGAAGAGCATCAATTTTTTCTGATCGAGGCTGAGCGCCGCAATATACCGTTCATCCGGCGATAGCCGCGGACTGAACAGATCATCTGATCCCAAGATTCTCTCGATAGCATGGGTCCGGAGATTTACCTTAAACAGTGATTTGGAATGAGTATCGCTGCCGCCCATCGTATCGGGAACGCGGCCAAAGAGAATCGTCGTCCCATCGGCGAACCAGTTTGGATCAGCCTCACCCTGGTTCTCCTCCACTACCAGCCGTAGATTTCCCCCGTTCGCGTCAATCACGTAGATTGCCCACTGCGTGCCTGGCTTGCGAGCCATCAACAGCAGCGACTGATCGTCGGGAGACCACTTGATGGAAAAAATCGGCATAGAGGTCGTCGTCAGCTGCAACCGCTCGGTTCCGTCAACCCGGCTCCGCCATAGAGTATTGTCTGAGGCGTTAAGCCACGCCACCCACTTTTGATCGCGCGAATAGTCGATCAGCGCCGCTGATCCGAGATTGTTTGTCAACGGAAGGAAACGGCGTTCCGTAGACGAGTAGACAAGCATCTCCCGGCGATAGTCTGTGCCGGTGAAGAAGACGCGATCGGAGCCTAGCCCCATCGCGGGAGACTGAAACTCCAGCGGCCCGTTGGTCAGCCGCACTGGATTGCCACCAGCACTCGAACCCTGCATACGCCATATGTCGGTGAAGCCGTCGTTGTAGGACTGGAAGACATAGTAGCGTCCGTCCGGGGTCCAACTCCCGCAACAGGCAGAGGAGAGCTGTCGCTGCCCTGTCGACAAAGGTCTTGCGCGATGCTTTGCTGCGTCGTACTCCCACAAGGAGGATGTCCCACTCTCCGCATCGATGATTGTCATTCGCAGTCGCTGGCCATCGGGAGACCAGCGAAGCCAGAAGGCGCGGCCGGGGAGATCCAGAAGGTGTTGGTTCTCCTGCCCGTTGTCGCGTGCCACAAAGAGAGCGTTGCCCGATGCATAAACAATGTGTTGTCCATCCGGCATCCAGGTAGCGTCGTGGCCCAGACCACCATCGAACCGAAAGGCCTGTCCTCCAAGTGCGGAGACAATCCAGAGTGGCTGCTCCGCCTTGCGCGCCAGGTGGCTTCGCACGATCAGTCGTGTCCCGTCAGGAGACAATGCGCATATCAGCGGAGAGACGATGTCGGAGGGGAGCCGCAGACTCTGAACCTCGCCGTTGGCTGTAAGGGCTTGCGCCAGAACTGGCCGTCCATCCTCAAGCTGAGAAAAGTAGATATGGCCCCCGTCAACTGCCATCGAAGAGAAGTTTTCGACGTCCAGTTGGGAAGACAACACATGGCCGTTCCGCACAACGGACGAGATCCGCGGCGAGTGCTCTGGCGCGGGCCTCCGCTGCCACCCCCCCAAAGCGAGCACAGCAAAGAGAAGGGCAACGGCACCCAATGCCACGCCGACTCCCCAGCGGGGGAGCACCTTGTACCAGGCCTGCGGGCTATCGGGTTTCGTATTGGTGGAACCGGCTTCCAGGGGGATGGTTGAGAGTAGAGGCGAAGCCGATGGCTCGGGCGCCTGGACCTCCGGCCTCGTGACTATCACTGGTGCGATAAAACGATAGCCCCTGCGAGGTAGCGTCTCGATGAAGCGAGGATTGTCGGCAGAGTCTCCCAGGGCCTCGCGTAACTTATTGACGGCGATTCCCAGGCCATGGTCGAAGTCGACTGTAGTGTCCGGATCCCACAGCCGCCGTTGAATCTCGTCGCGGCTTACCACCTCGCCGGCGCACTCCAGCAGAATAGCGAGCACACGAAAGGGCTGCCCTTGCAGCCTGATCCGCTGGCCGCTCCTTCGCAACTCCTCCGCCTTAAGGTCGACTTCGAAGAGACCGAAGTTATACCCGGTTGGTTGGGGTAGCCGAACAGTCTCCGTGGTCCCATCCATCTTGCAACATACTCCGTCCTACAGCTTTGTATTCCGATAGAGCATCCCCCGTCAATTATCAGCAGGAGAGACATCGGAGGACTCGCAACATAATAAAAGGCTTATCTGGAGATAAACATCTAACGAAAAATAGGGGGGCGGTGAATTGCCAGTCGATACCCAGGTCGCGTTTTATCGCGCTCTTGTGATCGGTTCTTTCGATTTCAATGCTCTCAGACATGCGGAGGAGGACACAAGAATGTTCCTGACGAAAAACGAGGCGGCACGATCGACCTCTCCGTTGACCTTCCGCACTGAAAAATTTTTGGAGGCAATCCCTATGAAGCAAACGATCTATCCATCCGGCCTGTGGAAATCACGGCTCTGGCTCTTCGTGGCAATACTCTCGCTGTTCCCCTCTCTGCCGCTCCTGCATGCGCAAACCGATACCGCCCGCGTCGTTGGAACGGTTACGGACACAACCGGAGCCGTCGTTCCGGGGGCAAAGATCAGCATCACGAACATTCAGAACGGCTCGACGACAACCGTCACTTCGAGCGGAAGCGGCGATTTCACCGCCTCCGCCCTGCAGCCCGGGGACTATAAGGCTGAGGTAACGGCTACCGGGTTCACGTCTTTGATACAAAGGTTCAAACTGGATGTTTCGCAGGTGCAGGCGATCAACTTTAAGCTGCCTTTGGGAAAACAGTTGACCACGATTGAGGTCACTGACGCCGCTCCGATCGTGCAGACCGAGACCTCGAACACCGGCCTGGTCGTTAACGACCGTCAGCTTTCGGACCTTCCGCTCAATGGGCGCAACTTTACGCAGCTTGCCCTGCTTGCCCCCGGCGTCACGCGCGGAGCCTACGGAAACCAGGCCTCCGGTGTAGGCAGCAACGTGGAAACCCTGCGCTACAACGATACCGGCGGCGCATCGCTCTCGGCCAACGGCCTTCGCCCGCAGGCGAACAACTTTCTGCTCGACGGCCTCGACAACAATGAAGCGCTGGTCAACACGATCAACTTTTTTCCGCCGGTTGAGGCCATGAGAGAGTTTCGCGTGACCAACTCGCTGGCCCCGGCAGAGTTTGGACGCGCCGGCGGCGTCATCATCCAGTCAGACTTCAAGAGCGGCACCAACCAGTTTCACGGCTCGGTCTTCGAGTTCTATCGCGCCAGTGCGCTCGGCGGCGCAAGCGAGAACTACTTCTCGTCGGATCTTCCCGAGGCCAACTATCATCGCAACCAGTTCGGCGCGACGTTCGGCGGCCCGATCCTCAAAGACAAGCTGTTCATCTTCTTTGACTACCAGGGTCTGCGTGAGAACATCCCGAACGGTGGTGCGACTGTTAATACAGTTCCCACGGCCTTGATGCGGACAGGCGATTTCTCGGAGCTTCTTGGCACCGGCCTGACCTCTGTTCCGTACAACTTTCTCGGCAACTTCGCCCCCGACGGCTGCGCGACGTTCACCACCGTGCATGGCTCGATCGTGTCGAGCACCTCGCAACTCAATGGAACACCCGACAATGGAGCGATCTTCGACCCCCTCACCTGCGCGCAGTTCAACTTTGGCGGACGTCCGAACGTAATCGATCCCGCACGGCTGAACAAGGTCGGCGTCAACTATCTGAACGCATTCCCCAGCCCCAACCGCACCGCCACCAGCGGTGTGTTGAACAACTATGCCAACCAGCAGTTCATTCAGAACAAGTACAACGACTTCGACGCACGACTGGACTGGAACTTCAAATCCAAGGACAAGCTCTTCGGCCGTTACAGCTATGCGCAGGACAACGACAACAAGACAGTCTCGATCGTTGGCGTGCCCTCGGGCTTTGCGGCAGGCTCGAACAACACGCATCCACGTGGCGTAGCGACCGGCGAGACGCACATCTTTTCGGCGAACCTGATCAATGAGTTCCGCTTCGGCTATACGCGTCCGTTCTACGGCTACATCAATCCGTTCGAAGGTGTGCCTTTCTCGCAGAATCTCGGCATCGTCAATGCAAACCGCAACCCGCTGCTGGGCGGCGGTGCGCTGATCGGCGGCAATAACGGAAACCTCTCGTATACGGGCGACGGCGGCCCATACGAGGTGCCACAGCACTCCTGGCAGTATGTCGATAACGTCAGCTACAACCGCGGGGCCCATGCTTTCAAGTTCGGCGGCAGTGTTCTGTTTCGTCACGTGGACTTTGCTCAGGAGAACGATGCCAAGGGCTTCTTCCAGTACCAGGGCACGGGCAGCGACTACACCGGATGGGACACATCAGAGGTACTCGCAGGCTTTGTGAATACCTACTCGCTGGCCAACTCCACCGCGCTCTACAACACACGCACCTACGAGCAGGGCTACTTCGCGCAGGATGACTGGAAGGTTACGCATCGCCTGACATTGAACCTTGGCCTGCGCTACGACCTTTACAACTTTCCGTATGAGACCGACAACCGTCAGTCGAACTTCAACCTTGAAACCGGCGCACTCGACGTTGCCGGGCAGAACGGCAACACGCGCTCGATCATCAAGACGGACAAGGCCAACTTCTCGCCACGCGTCGGCTTCGCGTATGACGTCTACGGCAATGGCAAGACGGCACTGCGCGGCGGTTACGGCATCTACTACTTCCTCGATCGTGGCGGTGTAGCAAACGAGCTGAACAACAACCCGGACTTCAACGGCGTCAGCAGCTACAACGACTTCTCGGGCTACCGCATCGCCCTCTCGGGTCAGACGCCGACGCTGCAGCCAAACACCTCGACACCGGGGCCATACCCAGTCAATAACTCGACGACTGCCACCGTTGCTCTACCGCTGCCTGGTGGCAACGTCAACGAATCCGCACCGACCAACGCAACCGTCATTCACTACGACGTGAACGCGCATCTGCCAACCGTCCAGCAGTACAACCTGTCATTGCAGCAGGAGATCGCGAGCAACACCACGGTGACGATCTCCTACGTCGGGACCAAGGCCGATCATCTATTGACCTCGATCGGCTACAGCGGACCGCAGCTTGGCACGGGCGTAAAGTTCTTCTCTGCGCAAGGCCTCACGGTGACGGACAACATCTTCGGCGGCACGTCGCACTACAACGGCCTGCAGACCAGCCTGAACCGGAGGCTCGCGCATGGGCTGCAGGCGACCGTCGCCTACACCTGGTCGCACAACACCGACGATGTGGCCAGTCCGTATAACGGCTCCGGCCAGGCGCCGGCACCGATCACTGCGTCGGGACCTGATCTGTCTCTCAACCGCGGCAACGCAGACGACGACCAGCGCCACGCCCTTACCGCCTCGGCTCTCATCGAGGTGCCGTACGGACGCGGCCGATTGTACGGGGCCAATATCAACAAAGGCCTCGACTATCTCGTCGGCGGATGGCAGTTCAGCCCCTTCATCGCGATCGGCTCGGGCACGCCGTTCGACGTCGTGTCGCAGGCAGACTCGAGTGGCGTGATTGTCAGACCGGACCTGGTAGGAAATGCCGACCCCGGCCTGCGCAAGAACTACACGGCTGCAAATCCCAACGAATATATCTACCTAAACACTGCAGCGTTCGTTGACCCGCCAAAGAACGGCAGCGGTCTCTACTCGCGTGTGGGCACAGTGCATCGCAACGAGTTCTACGGTCCCGGCTATAACACGACAGGCATGTCGGTCTTCAAGGATATTCCAATCACCGAGCGCTTCAAGTCGCAGATTCGCGCCCAGAGTTACAACCTCTTCAACCATCCGCAGTTTGCCAACCCGTTCGCAAACTACTCCAACAACACGCTGGTCAGCATCGATAACCCAACCGGTGTCTACGTAGACCAGACGCGCTTCCGCGGCGCTCGCGAGGTGGAGTTGGCCTACCGCGTCACGTTCTAACAGCATTCCTGCATTACTTGCGCCGCATGGCCTCTTCAGCATGCGGCGCTTTTTTCACATAGCCAATCTCGCTCAAGGAACCGTATTTTTATGGTGCGCTCCCGATACAAAAAGCTCTCCGACGCGCTGGCAAAATCTCTCGTCGTTCTTTTCGCTGTTCTCTTCCTTGGTTCGTACTGCATAGCGCAGGATGCAAAGCCGGTCATTACGAAGATCGACCCTCCCAACTGGTTCGCCCAGCTTCCAGACTCGCTTCTGCTCATCTATGGCAGGCATCTCGAAAGAGCTGAATTTACTCTGCGCAATACCACCGCACGCGTCGTTGAAGCCAATACTTCGCCCAACGGTCACTGGGCTCTGCTCGTTCTCTCGGCCACGGGAGTCAAACCTGGCACCTTCGAGATCGTTGCATCCAACCCAAAGGGCGAGCGCTTCAGTTCCCTATACATTAGCCGCGCTCCGGCCAGCCTCCAGCCAGCCCCGCGGATTCGACGCGCACGACGTCATGTACCTCATCATGCCCGACCGCTTCGCCGACGGCGATATTAGCAACGATCGTGTCGCCGGCTTTCGAGACCCCGACGATCGCAGCCACGCACGCGCCTATCACGGCGGAGACCTGCGCGGTATCGAGCAGCACCTGGACTACCTGCAGCAGATCGGTGTCACGACGATCTGGACCACGCCACTCTATGACAACAGTGCCTCACAGTCCGGCCAGACCTATCACGGTTACAGCGCGTCCGACATGTACGCCGTCGATCCCCACTTCGGCACCATGGCCGACTACCAGGAGCTTGTACAAGCAGCGCATGAGCGTGGCATGAAGGTTGTGCTCGATACCGTTCCGAATCACGTTGGTCCCGACCACCCCTGGGCGAAGGATCCCCCCACGCCCGACTGGCTGCACGGCACAGAAGCCTCGCATCTTCGCGTCGACAGCAACGATTTCGGCAGCATCACCGATCCGTCGGCGAAACCCGAGAGACGCAGGATACAACTCGATGGCTGGTTCGATGGCATCCTCGCCGATCTCAACCAGGACAACCCTCTCGTCCAGACCTACCTCGTACAGAACGCCATCTGGTGGATCGAATCGGCTGGCCTAGACGGATTGCGTCTCGATACATTTCCCTTCGTGCCGCGGCGCTTCTGGCACGACTACAACGGACTCCTGCACAGCCAGTATCCGAACATCAGCGAGGTTGGCGAGATATTCGACCGCGATCCGCGAGTCACCAGCTTCTTTGCGGGCGGCCGAGCCAACCAGGGCAGTGATGGAACCTACGACACGCAGCTCGATACGACCTTCGACTATCCGCTGTTCTTTGCAATGCGCTCTGCGCTTACGCACCACGCCGCCATGAAGACCATCGCTGATATCTTTGCGAAAGACAACCTGTACCCCCATCCTGAGAGGCTGGTCACCTTCATCGGCAATCACGACAACAAACGCTTCCTCAGTGAGCCCGGCGCGAATGTCGCAGCGTTACGTCTGGCCTACGGTCTGCTCGCCACGCTACGCGGTATGCCGCAGCTCTACTACGGCGACGAGATCGGGCTCACAGGCGGAGACGACCCGGACAACCGCAAAGACTTTCCCGGCGGCTTTGCCAAAGACAAAGAAAATGCCTTCAGCGATTCGGGCCGAACCGCCGACCAGAATAAACTCTTCGACTGGGTAAAAACCGTGTTGCTTCTCCGCCAGCACACTCCAGCACTCCAAACCGGCGCGCAGCAGATACTCTTTGCCGACAACGACACGCTGGCCTTTACCCGCGGACCTGAGAGCTCGCACACCTGCCATACATCACCCAGCGAAGAACGTTACATCGTTGTAGTCAACAACAACACCCTCCCGAAAGATGTGCAGATTCCACTCCAGTCAAGCTCTGCAGAAGGATGCACGCATCTCTCCTCGCTCCTGCAACCGGACATCGCTGCGACATCCTCAGGAGAAACAATGCACATCACGCTGCAAGGGCAGGCAATCGCGGTGTTTCGCGCGCAACCGTAGCTGATCTCTTACTCTCGACTCTCGACTCTTGGCTGTGCAACATCACTCCAGCTACGGATGCATCGGATGCTCCCCATAGTACTTCCAGCTTGTCCTGAAATCCTTCGTCAGCTTTTGCCGTTCCAAATCCGCGCGCAGCATCTCCACTGGCATCGAGTTCTCATGCAACACTGCATCGGCAAACTCACGGTCTGTCATCTTCTTCGAGCCCACCAACTCCTTGTGCAGCGCGCGAAACTGCAAAGCTCCCATCAAATACGCAATCTGATACAGAGGCCCAACCGAGCCATCGAACGATCGCCGCACCTCACCCGCTGCATTGTCCGGCTCAAAGCCAACGTTGTCGATCAGTGATTGCACGCACTGCTGCGGCGTCCATTTGCCGAGATGAAAGTTCATCGTAAAGATCACGCGCGCAGATCGATGCATCCGCCAAACCAGCGCTCCCACCCGCTCCTCCGGAGTCTTGTCAAAGCCCTTATCCCACAGCAGCATCTCCCACCAGAACGCATTCCCCTCATGCCAGAACGGGGTCGAGAAAGCCCGACGATAGGGGTTGTAACGCGCACTCATATAAAACTGCAAAAAATGTCCTGGGATCATCTCGTGAAACGCCGTCGCATGCGACAACCCGGTGCTGTTGCCGCGCATGCTCATCTCGCGTTGATCGAAGGTCATGGTATCGGTCGGATACGACACACTCAGTTCGTTGCCGCCGGTAAAGAACGGATTCACCAGCTGACGCTGCGGCGTCATCATGATCATGTACCAGGTCTCATCGGCCAGCGGCGGCACCGTCACAAGATTGTTCTTCTCCACAAACTCGCTCCCCTCCAGCACCAGTTTGCGGATCACCTCCGGCTGCTCGCCCGGCGGTACGTGCGTCTGCTTCACCTTCTCCACCGCTGCGTGCCAATCATTCCCAAAGCCCATCTCGTTCGACGCCTTCAGCATCTCGCGCATGCACCAGTCGTACTCCGTCTGCGCAATAGCAATCAGCTCCTCCGGCGTATAAGGAATCATGTCATCCGCAAGTTCGTTCATCAGCGCATCCCGCCCCACCGGGTCGCCAATAATCGTGGTCTTATCGTCAGGAGCAATGCCGATCAGCTTCTCCTTCAGAAAAGCTTCATAGCTCGTCAGAGCCTTGTCGGCATCTTTGTACGGCTGGTCCACCCACCACGTAAAGTCCGGATCATATCCGTTGTACTGTCCAAACCAGTCTCGCAGAGCAGCACTCAATTGCATCGTCGCCAGCGCAGCGCGGTTCGCAACAACGGGATTGATCTTCGTCTTCTGCGTCAGCATCCGCCTCGCCTCCATGCGGCTTCGGATCGAGTTGCTTCCGGGTCGCTCTCCATCCGCTTCACCATCTCTGTCAACGCAGCAGCAACTTTTTCAGCTTCAGGCCGCTTCATCTCGCGCTTTTGGTCCAGCAGATCCTCAATCGTCTTCGCAAAGGGCAGCACCGGCTGCATCTCCTCCACTTGCTTTTTCTGGATGGCAAGCTGGTGGATATCTGACGTTACGATGTTCTTCAACAGCAGGTAATCGATCTGGTCGTCTTCAGACAGCTTGTCAAAGTTCATCCCTGCCAGCATCGCCAGCTTATCGTCATAAAATCTCTGAAAGCGCTCCATCCGCGCCGGTGCAATCGCAACGGGATAAATGCGATTAAGGCTCATCCTGTCCGCAGTAAACTGATCGATCACCTGCGGCATCACGCGCTCATTCGCCACTGGCGCAACAGCAGCAAAAGAGCCAGCACAACACGTTGCAATCATCCATCCACAGGTTGCAAGACCCACCAGCTTCCCTATCCGCATAGATCATTCTCTCCAAACAGGGATGTGCGCAAAAATGGAGGCGGTGAAAACCCACACACCGGGCCCTCTGCTTTCGCAATCTTCGGCAGGTACAAATTTATACCGCAAGCCCGAACCCGTTCGCACAAAAACAGCTATTTATCAACAGAAGTGTTGTTACAAGAAGGGGAAAGAGGACGCTCTTTCCCCTCATCGGTCTAAACTCAAACTCACGGCCACAAAACTTCTCTCGTTAAAATAGAGAGAAGCAGCACCGCTCTACGCATGCCCGATGACTTCTCCAATTTCGTCAAGCGACAGGCCGACATCGTCCGCATCATCGGCGACTACCTCAAGCTCCGCAAATCCGGCGCGCAGAACTACACCGGCCTCTGCCCCTTCCACAAAGAAAAAACCGGCTCCTTCTCCGTCAACGCCACTCACGGCTACTTCTACTGCTTCGGCTGCCACGAAAAAGGCGACGTCTTCACCTTCGTCATGAAGATGGAGAACATCAGCTTCCCCGAAGCCCTCCGCGTCGTCGCGCAGAAGTGCAACATCCCCCTGCCCAAACGCGAATTCAACTCACCCGAAGAGGCTCACGAAGCCGGCCTCCGCCGCCAGCTCATCGACATTCACGAAGCCGCCACCCAATACTTCGAAGCCGCTCTCAAAGCCCCCGAGGCCGCCCGCGCCCGCGAATATCTCACCGGCCGCGGCGTCACACCAGAGACCATCGCAAAGTTCCGCATCGGCTACGCACCCGACGACTTCAACCACATGCGCGAGCAGATCGCCAAACACTTCCCCGATCCCGTCCTTCGCGCCAGCGGACTCTTCAGCTCCAAAGAGCAGGCCGACGGCAGCCAGGGCCAGCTCTACGCCCGCTTCCGCAAACGCATCACCTTCCCCATCGCCAACGAGCAGGGCAAAACCATCGCCTTCACCGCCCGCGCCCTCGACAGTCAGGACGAAAAAGGCCGCGACATCGCCAAGTACCTCAACTCCCCCGAGACCGCGCTCTACAGCAAAGGCCAGATCCTCTTCAACCTCGACAAGGCCAAAGCCGACATGCGCACCCTCGGCTTCGCTCTCCTCGTCGAAGGCCAGATGGACTGCATCTCCGTCTACATGGCCGGCATAAAAAACGTCATCGCCACCTCCGGCACCGCCTTCACCGAGATGCAGATCCGCCTTCTCAGCCGCTTCACCCGGCGCGTCATCGTCAACTTCGACCCCGACACCGCTGGCATAGCCGCCACAGAAAAATCCATCGCCCTCCTCACCGAAGAAGACTTCGAGGTAAAAATCGTCACCCTCGAAGGCGGCCTCGACCCCGACCGCTTCATCCGCGAGCAAGGCGTTCAGTCCTACATGGCCGCTCTTCGCAACGCCAAGCGCCACTCCGACTTCCTCATCGACCACGCCCGCGACCAGTTCCCCGGCCGCACCGCCGACGCCAAGGTCAAGGCTCTCAACTTTCTCCTCCCTCACATCCGCCGCATGCCCTCGCCGCTCCAGCGCGACGAGTTCGCCGCCGACGCCGCACAAAAACTCGGCATCGACTCCGTCATCCTCCGTCAGGAGCTCAAACAAGCCGCCGCCCACCGCGTCGAAAGCGTTCGCGCCCACACCCACGACCCCGCCAGCGAAACCGAGCGCGTCCTCCTCCGCGCCCTCGTCCTTCCCGAACACGACCCCGCCCGCACTCTCGCCGCCGACCAACTGATCCATCACCCCGAGTGGTACGACAGTCTCCCCGCCGCCGCACTCCTCGAAGCGCTCTCCAACGCACCCGCACCACCCAACCCGCTCGACGCCGCCCCCGACCAGCACAGCCACGTCCTCCTCGTCCGCGCCCTCCAACACGAAGCTGACCCCGCAACATCCTCCAACGCGCAATCCATGACCGAGCAGGTTGAAAACGCTCTCCACACCCTCGCTCACCGTCACCTCGAACGACGCCAGCGTGAACTACGCACCCTCATCGCCGAGGCTGATCGTCGCGGTGATCAGGAGATGTTAAAAAAACTCACCGCGGAAAAGCTTCAGATCGACCGTAAACTTCGCGAGCAATAACGCATTCCCGCAAAGATCCGCATCTCCCGGTAGGCATCTGCATCGGCAAGCCGTTAGACTTGCCCCAGCACTATGGAATACACCTCAGCATGAGCATGGATGGCTCGACAAAACGGCGACTGCTTCTCGGCTTTGTCGTTAGCTGGATCGGCAGGCTCGCCTCCGTCATCATCCAGCTTGTCCAGGTGCCGGTCTTCCTCCACTTCTGGGTCACGCCTCTCTACGGCGAGTGGATGATCGTCACCTCGATTCCGAACTATCTAAGCTTTACCAATGGTGGCTTCGGCACCGTCGCCGGCAACGAGATGACCATGCTGGTCGCCCGCGACGACCGTGAAGGAGCCCTCCGCGTCTTTCAAAGCTGCTGGTGGCTCATCTCTCTTATCTGCACAGCTTCCATCCTGATTCTTAGCGGCGCGCTCTACTTTGTTCCAGCCGCTCGCCTGCTCAGGCTGACCCACATCAGCGAATCCGACACCAAGTGGATCATCTTCTACCTCGCGATCTCTGTCCTCTTCGGCCAAATCGAGCAACTCCTCCAGTCCGCCTATCGCTGCATCGGCCGCTACCCCTTCGGCGCCTTCGTCAAAACCCTCTTCTCTCTCGCGGCCTTCGCCAGCACCATCATCGCGGTAGTTCTTGGTTGCGGACCCCGCGTCACCGCACTCGTCTTCGCCGCGACCAACATCACCTCCACTTTTTTCTTCTACCTCATGGTCCGGCGCGACATTCCCTGGATCAAATTCGGCTGGAGCCACGCGAGCTTTGCCCAGATTCGCCAGCTCGCTCCAGCGGCAATCGCCTACATGGGCTTCCCCCTGGGCAACGCTCTCAGCCTTTCAGGCAGCCTCCTCGCAGTCGGCTACGCTCTCGGTCCCGTCTCGGTCGTCATCTTCAGCGTAGCCCGCACCGTCTCCCGCTTTGCTCTCCAGATGGTCCAGATGGTCAACAGCACCTTCGAACCCGAGATGTCCATCGCCTTTGGCTCAGGCAACATCGAGCTCACCCGAACCCTCCTTCGCCGCGCCTGCCAGCTCGCCCTTGTCGTCGCCCTGGTTATCGTCCTCGCCATGCTCACCGTCGGCCCCTGGTTCCTCACTCACTGGACCTCAGGCCACGTCCCCCCCAGCCGCCCGCTGCTCACCATCCTGCTTCTAGTCGTCGTCCTCTATGCGCTCTGGTCCACCAGCGCATCGCTGATGACCTCCACCAACCAGCACCAGCGGCTCGCCGCCTACTACATCTTCGGCACCAGCCTCAGCTGCATCCTCTGCTTCTTCTTCGCCCGCATCTGGGGCCTCTACGGAGCCGCCGCATCGCTGCTTGTCTCAGAAATCGTTATGAATCTCTATGTCGTCCCCGCCTCTCTCCGCATCGCCCACGACACCTTGCCGGCCTTTCTCTCTGCCATGCTCCACTACCCACCCTCCCTACACCCGGTAGCGCTCCTCGCGCGCATACGCCGCTCCAAACCCGGCTTCGAAAGCTGATCAACCCTGAAAATTGAGTTCTCGCTTTTAGTTATAACTAACGTTATAATCAAAGCCTGGAGAGCTCTCATGGCCACGACTGTCAAAATCACAACAATCGGCAACTCGGTCGGCATCGTCCTGCCTAAAGAAGTGCTCAATCGTCTGCACGTCGAAAAGGGCGACAGCCTCTATATTCTGGAGACTCCCAACGGAATCACCTTGACGCCATATGATCAGGATTTCGCCGGAGAGATGGAAGCGGCAAGGCGCATCATGAGAAAGCATCGCGACGTTCTGCACAAACTGGCTGAGTAAATGAACGAGCCGCTTTGGATCTCCAAAAAGTCTGTCTTGGCCATGCATAGCGGGCAATTGGCAGAACATGGTGGCCAGGACGGTATTCGGGACGAAACCCTGCTCGATTCCGCTCTCGCCAAGCCGCTCAACGTCTTTGCCTACGCCGACCAGCCGGATATCTTTCGACTCGCAGCCTCTTACGCCTTCGGAATCGCCAGAAATCACGCTTTCGTGGACGGTAAGAAGCGAACCGCGCTGGTTGTTTCCCTCACATTCCTTGACAGAAATGGCTGGGACATCGTCGCACCCAAAGAGGACCTCTATTTCACCTTCCTCCACCTGGCCGACGGCTCCCTAAGCGAAGCCGGCCTCGCGGCCTGGTTCACCAAACACGCCGAGGCCCTGTAAATCCCCGCCCCTCGGCGAATCTTTTCTTCCCGTGTAAGCGTCTAAACAATGTGGTATTCTGTGATTCGCTGGGGACGTGTGCCTTCGAATGCCCTGACCTTCCATAAGGTCGCCGGGCTTGCCAACGCGGTCTAAACCGCAATCTGCTCCCTGCCATTACGCAACAACCCAGGGATTTCTCCGCTTGAATACCACCATTTGTGACCAGCGGTATCCCAATTATCTGAATCTTTCGCAGGAGTGCGCATAGCCGTGGCTGAAGAAATTGACAAGTACGAAGACGACATGGAGAAGCTCATCGACACAGGGAAAGAGAAGGGGTATCTCACCTTCGGAGAGGTCAACGACCTGCTCCCCGGTGATATCACCACCCCCGACGACCTCGATGATCTTCTCACCACCATCAACACCCAGGGCATCGATGTCCTCAACGGCGAAGAGCGCGGCAGCGGCCGCGACAAGTACGAGCCCGAAGCCGGAGAAGAGTCCGACGACGTAGAACTCGATCTCTCGCCCGGAACCCTCGAGAAGACCAACGACCCCGTCCGCATGTATCTCCGCGAGATGGGCACCGTCCCCCTGCTGACACGCGAAGGCGAAGTAGAGATTGCCAAGCGCATCGAGCGCGGCCAGATGCGCGTCATGAAGGCCATCTCGCGCTCGCCCATCGTCATCCGCGAGATCGTCGGCCTCGGCGAAGACCTCCGCCGCGGCGTCCGCAACATCAAGGAAGTCGTCACCTTCGACGAAGAAGAGCTCACCGAAGAGATCCTGCAGGCTCGCGTCCGCGCCACCGCCAGCCGCATCGATGTCATCCTCAAGCACCAGAAGAAGATCCACGCGCTTGAAGAAAAGCTGGCCGCGCCGCACGGCAAAGACGCCAAGACCAAAGCAAAAGACACCCGCAAGACCCGCTGGCTCATCGGCCGCGAGCACGTCTACATCAACCGCATCGTTCGCGAGCTGAAGTACACCAACAGCGAGAAGAAGCGCCTGCTCGACAAGGTCAACAAGACCGTCGACGCCATGCGCACCCTCGAGCGTCAGATCAAGACCCTCGACGCCAAATACGAGAACTCCAAGTCCGAAGAGCTGCGCAAGGAGTACAAGCGCCAGCAAAAGAACTGCCGCACCGACCTCGAGCGCGTCGAAGCCGACGCCGGCATCTCACTGGTCGATCTCAAGCGCACCCAGCGCGAGATGATCCAGGGCGACATGGACGCCGAGCGCGCCAAGCGCGAGCTCATCGAGGCCAACCTTCGCCTCGTCGTCTCCATCGCGAAGAAGTACACCAACCGCGGTCTCCAGTTCCTCGACCTCATTCAGGAGGGCAACATCGGCCTCATGAAGGCCGTCGACAAGTTCGAGTACCGTCGCGGTTACAAATTCTCGACCTACGCCACCTGGTGGATCCGTCAGGCCATCACCCGCGCCATCGCCGACCAGGCCCGCACCATCCGTATCCCGGTGCACATGATCGAGACCATCAACAAGCTCATCCGCACCTCCAGGCAACTGGTTCAGGAGTTGGGTCGCGAAGCGTCGTCAGAAGAGATAGCCCGCCGCATGGACATCCCAGTCGCGAAGGTCCGCAAGGTCCTCAAGATCGCCCAGGAGCCCATCTCGCTGGAAACGCCGATAGGCGAGGAAGAAGACTCGCACCTCGGAGACTTCATCGAAGACCGCATGGCCGTCTCCCCGGCTGACGCCGTCATCAGCGTCAACCTCAAGGAGTACACGTCTCAAGTGCTGCGAACGCTAACGCCGAGAGAAGAACGTGTCATCAAGATGCGCTTCGGTCTCGAAGACGGCAGCGAACACACCCTCGAAGAGGTCGGCCAGTCCTTCCAGGTCACCCGCGAGCGCATTCGCCAGATCGAAGCCAAAGCCCTCCGCAAGCTCCGTCACCCCAGCCGCAGCCGCAAGCTCAAGGCCTTCGTCGACGGCGTAAAGGACATGTAGTAGAAAAACAACGAACGATGCCAAACGGGCGACAGCAGAAGCTGCCGCCCGTTTCACTTTAAGTTCGAATAGAAACGGCGGACCACGATCAGCACAACAGACATAGCCACCATCCTGATGCGCAGCGACTCTGCACGAAGATGCTCCACAATCGCACTGCAGCCAAGAGCTTGATAGTATTCAAACGATGAGCGAGCTCACCGTCACCATCCTTATGCCCTGCCTCAACGAAGCAGAGACACTCGCTTTTTGTGTTCGCCAGGCCGTCACTGCTCTTCGCGACAACAACATCTCCGGTGAAGTCCTCGTCGCCGACAACGGCAGCACCGACGGCTCGCAAAAGATCGCCACCGACGAAGGCGCTCGCGTCGTCCCTGTCCCCATCCGTGGCTACGGCGCCGCACTGCTCGCCGGCATCGAAGCCGCCCACGGCAAATACATCCTCATGGCCGACGCCGACGCCAGCTACGACTTCGGCCAGCTCCCCCGCTTCCTCGCCAAGCTCGAAGAGGGCAACGACCTCGTCATGGGCAACCGCTTCAGTGGCGAGATCAAACCCGGCGCCATGCCCCCGCTCCACAAATATCTTGGCAACCCCGTCCTCAGCTTCATCGGGCGACTCTTCTTTCGCATTCCCGCCCGCGACTTCCACTGCGGCATCCGCGCCTTCCGCCGCGATGCCATGCTCAGCCTCAACCTCCGCACCACAGGCATGGAGTTCGCCAGCGAGATGGTCGTCAAATCCTCGCTCGCCCGTCTCCGCCTCGCCGAAGTCCCCGCCACGCTCTCACCCGACGGCCGCAGCCGCCCTCCGCACCTCCGCACTTGGCGCGATGGCTGGCGTCACCTCCGCTTCCTTCTCCTCTTCAGCCCTCGCTGGCTCTTCCTCTACCCTGGTGTCATCGCGTTTTTCGTCGGCGCCCTCATCTCAATATGGCTCCTTCCCGGCCCACAGACCATCGGCCGCTGGACCTTCGACGTCGACACCCTCACCTACTCTCTCGGCCTCGTCCTCATCGGAGCCCACATCTCCGTCTTCGCCGTCAGCGCGCGTGTCTTCGGCACCCAGGAAGGCTTTCTCCCCCCAAACCCAAAGTTTGAGCGCATCTTCAACTACATCAATCTGGAAGTAGGACTAATCTTCGGTGGCGCCCTTCTTCTCACCGGCCTCGCCATCCTCGCCTACGCCCTGAACATCTGGCACGGCGCCGGTTTTGGCGATCTCTCCGCCCAACGCATGCTCCGCCTCACACTACCATCCGCCACCTGTTTCATGCTCGGTGTCGAAGCGATCTTCGGCAGCTTCTTCCTCAGCCTTCTAGGCATGAACCGCCGCTGAAGCAAATCAAGCCGGGCGACTGAGTCAATCGAACACTCAGCCGCTCGGCAAATCTACAGATCAACTTCCTAAAATCTAGGCCTGCGCCGCTGCGACAAACCCATCGCATCCGCTGATCGGCGAAACCTTCAGGTGCAGCGCCGCATGCTTCGGATGTCCACACTCATCGAGCATCTCAGCGTCGGCCTTCTTGCTCGAAAGAATCGTAACCAGAACTGAGTTCTTGGCGTGATGCTCGCCAAAGTGATTACAAAGTCCGCACTGTCCACTATGAACTGCCTGCATAAGAACCTCCAGCTTTCTCTCCATCAGACTCCGCCTCACAACCTGCCGTTGCCTCACACGCTGCGATGACTGCAACAAAAAACCTTGTAAATCCCGACCAGACAGGTCGTACACTACCCCCTAAATACGACCGGATGTGCCGCATCGGAATCGGGAACTATCATTCCCTCCTCCGCGTACATCTCTTTGCAATCAACGAGAGGACCGACATCATGTACCCCATCGACTCCATCTACACCATCAACATGAACGACCAGCAGCGGGCCTGGTTCTACGCCGAATACGAACGCGCCCGCAAAGAGGAGACCGTCGGCCTTCTCCTCGCGCTCCTTCTCGGCTGCTTCGGCGCCCATCACTTCTATCTCCGCCGCAACGGCCTCGGCATCCTCTACCTTCTCTTCTTCTGGACTGGTATCACCGCGATCCTCGGTGTCATCGAGTGCTTCTTCATGCCCGGCCGCGTCCGTCTGTACAACGCCGCCCAGGCCGCATATATCTCCAGCCAGATACTCGGCGCGGGAGTCCCTCCTCCAAACTCTCAGCCCTGGGCTCCTCCCACTGCGGCACACTGCAATGCTTGCGGCAACCCAGTCGATCCAGCCGCCGTATTCTGCAACCACTGCGGAGCCGCAATCAACCACTCCGCAATCAGCCCCCAGCCCGCCATCTAAATCAGCCGCACGCGCACAAGAAAAGGGTCCCGAAGCCGGGACCCTTTTTATCGCAGGTACTTCCTGAATCAAGCATGCATCGAATCCCTACATATTCGTATGCCCGCCGCGCATATCCTCGTTGAAGGTAGGCTTGATGAACTCGAGCGCCGCAGCCACTTCAGCCACATACTGCGCGCGATGTCCCATCAGAGCCTCGGTTGGCGTCGCATACTCCGTATCCACCGCCAGCCGCACCAGACCCTCGCCGGCCAGCGCCGTCACATTCTTCTTCAGCTCCTCCACCGTCGTGTTCAAATACTGCGCGTCCCTCGGATCCAGCACCCAAACCGGCTGCCCTCCGCCCAGTACACCCGACAGCCAGAACACCTTCGCCGCCAGGTACTCCTGCCGCTGTGTCTCCGTCGTGTCGTTAAAGCTGAACCGCTTCTTCCACGGGCTGTAGAACCGTGTCGTCACAGGAACCGGCTGCCGATTGCCGCTCTTCACCAGCTCCAGCTGTCCCTGGTCCATCGTCTTCCGCACCGCGTTGTAGATAAACTCCTCCGCAAACGGCTGCTCCGGAGCCTTCACAATCTCCGCAAACGTCACCGTCATCGAGGCAGCCACCTTCGCATGCAGCGGGCTCTGCTCGCCGTTCTCCAGCCGCACCTCGCCATGCACCAGGAACGTATCCGCGCCAGAGCTCGAAGCATGAAACGGCCACGTAAACTTCTCGAAGCTCAACGGCAATCCATGCAGCGTCAGGTAGCAATCCGGCCTCGGATTCTTCAGCCGCTTCGCCGCCGCCGCCAGGTAAGTCCCCACCTCGGCCAGCATATCCGTCTGGCTAAAATCAAACTTGTCGCTCAACTCCAATACCTGCGTCTTCGCATGATCGGCAACCAGAGCCAGCGTGAATCGTGTCGTCGGGTCTCCCGAGAAGTCCCGTCCCACCTCGCTTGAAACCACGATCAACCCCGCCGCCTTCGCTGCCGCCTCTACCTGTCCTGCCAACACTTCCTGCGTTCCCATACCTATCTGCCTCAATCGTTCTTCTAAAGGTTCGTCGTCCCTCTATTTTAGCGGTTTCCGCGCACAAGCCGCTGCAACCCAGCCCCAATCTCGCGTAAACTCACCCCACCGGAGAAACTCATGCACTCACGTCTCGCGCTAGTTGCAGCCATTTCCTTGCCTTCGCTCTCACACCCACACCAATCAAGCCCAGACCCCCAGGCTCTCCCCCGACGTCCTCAAGTACGTCAAAGTCAACGCCCCCACGGTCCTTCTCACCCACGTCCGCATCATCGACGGCACCGGCGCCGCGCCCACCGAAGACCAGATCCATCCTCATCGAAGACGGCAAGATCACCAGCATCACGGCAACTCCGCCGCCCGCCGCCGCCCACGCCATGGTCCTCGACCTCCACGGCCACACCGTCATCCCCGGCCTCATCGGCATGCACGACCATCTCTACTACATCGCCCGCGCCGACGAGGCCGCCGACGGCTCCGCCGAACCACCCCTCATCGTCCCCCAGATGTCCTTCAGCTCCCCGCGCATGTACCTCGCCGCCGGCGTCACCACCATCCGCACCGCCGGCTCGCGTCGAGCCCTACGTCGACCTCAACCTCCGCCGCGAAGTCGACGCCGGCCGTCTCGTCGGCCCCCACATCGACGTCACCGCCCCCTATCTCGAAGGCCCCAACAGCCCCTTCATCCAGATGCACAACCTCACCGGCCCCGACGACGCCCGCAACTTCGTCGACTACTGGGCCGCGCAGGGAGCCACCAGCTACAAGGCCTACATGAACATCACCCGCGCCGAGCTCAAAGCCGCAGCCGACGCCGCTCACAAGCACGGCCTCAAGATCACCGGCCACCTCTGCGCCGTCACCTACCCTGAAGCCGTCGAGGCCGGCATCGACAACCTCGAGCACGGCTTCTTCGTCAACACCCAGAACGACCCCGGCAAACAGCCCGACCTCTGCCCTCGCTCCTCCGGAAACCCAACCCTCGCCGCCATGGACCCCGACGGCCCCGACGCCACCGCCCTCATCAAACTCCTCGTCGACCACCACGTCGCCATCACCAGCACCCTGCCCGTCTTCGAAAGCTCAGTCCCCACCCACCTCCACCTGCAGAACCGCGTCCTCGAAGCCATGTCACCGCCCACACGCGAGGCATACCTCTACACCCGCAACCAGGAGCTCTCCCACCCGCAAAACCCCACCCGCGCCCTCGCCTACGACCACGGCGCCAAGCTCGAACACAAGTTCGTCGCCGCCGGCGGCCTCCTCATCGCCGGCCTCGATCCCACCGGCGACGGCGGCACCCTCCCCGGCTTCGGCGATCAGCGCGAGGTCGAACTTCTCGTCGACTCCGGCGGCTTCACCCCGCTCGAAGCCATCAAGATCGCCACCCTCAACGGCGCCATCTACGAAGGCAAACAGTCCACCATCGGCAGCATAGCCCCCGGCAAAAACGCCGACCTCGTCATCATCAACGGCAACCCCGCCGCCAACATCAACGACATCGAAAAAGTAGAGATCGTCTTCAAAGACGGCGTAGGCTACGACTCCGCCAAACTCTTCGACTCCATCAAAGGCCGCTACGGCCAGTACTAGGGCGTATCCACATATAGCTTTTTGGACTTCTCATGATTTTGCAAAGATTTCGTCATCCTCAGCTGAGTTTGGCGCGGCTGTTTGCGCCAAACGCAGTCGAAGGACCCCGAAGAACCATATCCAGCCTCGATCCTTACCCCTTTTCGCCAGCAATTTCGCTTCACAAGCTCGCCGCTACAGGTGGATACAACCTAGAACATCTTGTGGATACAACCTGGAGCATCTTCCCTATAGGTGTAGTCCAAGGGCCAAAGGCCCGCTCTATCCTAGCCTGAGCCGAAGGCCCAGGTATAAGGCCAATAGAACCGCTCAAGCGCTGTAAGCGCGATCGATGGCCAGGGAAAGGAACCACACCTGCAAGAAAAATGCTCTAAGCTGTATCGATATTTTGCAGTTGTTGTTGCCGCTGCTCTTCTTGTTGTCATCCCGCAGCGCAGCGGAGGGATCTGCAGTTGTTTTGTTTTGTTCTATCGTTTGTCATCCTTCGCCGAAGGCGGAGGACCTGCTTCTGCCCTTGCAGTTGCGCTGGTGCATTGAGCGTCCGCTCAATGCACCAGCATGGGGATCTCTCGCTCAATCAGCTCCATCATCGTCGTGTAGCGAAGTCGCTTTTCGGGACTGTCAGCCTTCTCGGCCTGCGCGACAAGCTCGGCCACCGAGGGCTTGAGACGCAAAGGCAGATCGCGCCAGTAGTACTTCAAATCGTCACGCTTCCAGTCCGCATAGGTGGCTTCCCAGTTCCGTCCGCCCTTCGCCTGGTTGGGAAAGACGATCTCGAGCGGCGAGACAGCTTCGTCGTAGCTTTGAAACCGGCAATCCACCGAGAACCGAAGCTGGTTTGAGGTACTCAGCGTAGAGCTGTGCACCGTCAGGCTATGAAAGATTGCGACATCTCCTGCATTGATGCGTCCACCTGCCCAATCGCCTCCCCGGGCTGTCTTCGGGTCGATGTATCCCTCGGTATGTTGCAGCCCAAAGAAGTGCGACGCCTCCTTGATCTCGAGCGTCCCTTGTCCTTCGAGGCAATCATGCAACGGCATCCACGCGGTGTAGCTCTCAGAGCTGCCTGCAATTCCCGAGTTGTCCTGATGCGCATGCAAAAGAGCGCCCTCGCAGTTGGGGAAGATCATCCGGGCGATAGGCTTGGGATGGACCAGAAGGCGCGGCCCCACAAGCTGCCTCATCACATCGGTCAGTGCCGGATGATGCGTCAACGCATGCAGCCGCTCCAGGCAGAACGCGCGATTTGCGGCTCGCTTATACTTCGGATCCGGATCAGAGCACGCCATGGCGGCATTCGCAATGCGGTCCGATGGTCGGGACCCCTCGATCGTCCAGCCCTCGTCCGATGCAATGCCGATCATATCGCCGAGCAGCTGCTCGAGCTCCACCTTCGGCATCAGGTCTCGGATAAAGACATACCCGTAGGTCTCCATATCTCTCTTGAGAGATACGGAGTTCAGATCTCTGGCGAAGATCGTGCGAAATGGTTTCATCGTACCCCCGGAAAACGACACTTTCGAGATAGCTTACCTTCCTGAAGCCTCCCTATTTGTCATTCCTTTGTCGCCGGATTGTCTTACCCGTGTTAGTAGCCAGCCACCTCAACCGGGAAGGAAGAAGGAAAGAGTTGCGAAGCTCATTTCAGCCTCGCACGCACCGAATCACTGGTAAGCCACGATCATGCGACCCATCCCCAGCGACGCCTCCGCCATCTCAACCCGCGAGAAACCCGCGTCCTTCGACATCTTCTCGATCTCCGCAAACGTGTAGGCATCGCCCTCCGGTGTCGTCGTCAGCATCATCATGCTGAAAGCCGCCGGCATCGGCGGCGTCACCCGGTCAGCGTTCGGTACAAACTCCGCAATCGCAGCACGTCCTCCCGGAGCCAGCGCCTCATGCACCTTCTTCATAAACGTAGTGCACGTCGCCGGATTGAAGTGATGCAGAAAGTTGGTGATCAGCGCCAGGTCATAGCCGCTGCCAAACTCCACGTCGAACGCAGACCCCGGTATCAGATGGTGGCGATCCCCCACTCCCATCTTCTGCGCATTCTTCTCCGCCACCGCCAGCACGTTCTTCCAGTCGCACGCATAGATCTGCGCAGCGGGATTCTGTTTCGCCACAGAGATTCCGTAGATGCCATGCCCCGCGGCAATATCGAGAACCTTGTGGACCTCGCCGCCTTTGCGAAGCTCACCCGCCATCACCTGCGCAGGCATCACCGTCATCGGCACCATTGCTTCGGCAAACTTCACCCAATCCGGATTGTCCGGCAGCGTATTTCCTTCACCCAGCGCGCACCCACCCTTGCGCACCGCATCGGTCAGCCGCGCATGAGCCTCGCGCATTCGCGGCGCCAGCAGAAACTCAATCGCGCCCGCCAAGTAAGCCGGCGAAGTCTTATTCAGAAACACAGCAGCATCCGGCGCAAGGCCATACTGCTCTCCGTCCTTCGTCAAAAAGCCCTGGATGGTCAAAAAATCGCACAGCGTACGCACGCCACGTTCGGCTGCCTGGCATCGCTTCGCAATCGTCGCAGCCGTTGTGTTACCTTCACCGATCGCTGTAAAGATCTCAAGCTCAACAGCAGACTTCATCGCCTCTGTCTGTTGGTATGCATTGATCGCACCGAAAAAACGCTCCGGCGTAGGTTGTTGCGTCGTACCTGTTGCGGCCATCAATACTCCTGTCCATAAGAACCTCAACATCTTACGGGAATTATTGTTACCACATCATTTTTCCTTTCCGCAGAACTGCCACTCCCAAAACCAGCGACCAAACTCATCAAAACGTGTTGCTGCCCCGTATCATGGGTACCAATCATGAACCTCGCCACCCTCCTCACCGAATCGCGCAACCCACTCACCGAACACATCGACTCACTCCCCACCCTCGACATGCTCCGCCTCCTCAACGACGAAGATGCGAAAGTAGCAGCAGCCGTCGCCGCCGTCCTCCCCGACATAGCCAAAGCCGTCGATGAGATCGCACGCCGCATCGAAGACGGAGGTAGCCTCTTCTACATCGGAGCCGGCACCAGCGGCCGTCTCGGCGTCCTCGACGCCAGCGAGTGTCCCCCCACCTTCTCCGTCCCGCCAACTCTCGTGCAAGGCCTCATCGCCGGCGGCGACTCAGCCCTCCGCAAATCCAGCGAACAATCCGAAGACTCCCCCGAGCAAGGCGCCGCAGACCTCGCCGCCGCCGGCTTCACCGGCCAGGACGCACTCGTAGGCATAGCCGCCAGCGGCCGCACTCCCTACGTCCTCGGCGCGCTCCAGCACGCCAACCCCCTCGGCGCACTCACCATCGCCCTCACCTGCGTCCCCGGCTCCACCATGTCCGGCATCGCCGACATCTCGATCACGCCCCTCACCGGCCCCGAAGCCCTCACCGGCAGCACCCGCATGAAGGCCGGCACCGCAACCAAGCTCGTCCTCAACATGCTCTCCACCGGCGTCATGATCAAAACCGGGGCCGTCTACGGCAACCTCATGGTCAACCTCCAACCCACCAACGACAAACTAGTCGACCGCGCCCAGCGCATCATCATGGCCGCCACCGGAATCGACCAGCCCGCTGCCGCCGATCTTCTAAAAAAATCCGGCACCGTAAAAACCGCCATCGTCATGCAAAAACTCTCCGTCAACCGCCCCACCGCCGAAGCAAAACTAAGCGCCCACAAAGGAAATCTCTCCACCCTCCTCCACCACCCGACCTCATAGTTGCCTTTGCTTTTGCTTTTGCTTTTGCTGTTGCTTTTGCTGTTGCAGTTGCCTTTGCTGTTGCCTTTGTTCTTGCCGTTGCCTGTTCTATTGTTGTCATCCCGCAGCGCAGCGGAGGGATCTGCTTTTGCCTACACCTAAGCTTCTACCATCCCCTCAAACCGCTATACTTCCCTCACACCCTCAACCGGAGTACCCGTGTCCAAGCGAATCATTCTAGCCATCCTCCTTCTTCTATCCCTCCCCCTCGCTGCGCAAGCCAACCCCAGGGTCCGCACCATCACCGGCTTCGTGCGCCTCGACCGGCGCACCATGCAAACCCAGCTCGCCGACACCCTCACCGTCCTGCGCAGCGCTAAAACCGAATTCGAATCCTCCGGCTACGAGGTCCAGTCTCTCCGCATCGTCACCCAGCCTCTCGCCGAACTCGTCGCCGGCCTCTCCGAGCCTGACGCCCTCGCCTTCCTCACCCAGCTCGACCAGCTCGCCGCCAAAGAAAACTTCATCGCCAACGTCGGCCCCGCCATGCTCCACGACACCGACGATCCCGCCACCATGCACCTCCTCGAACGCATGCTCTCCACCACCGAACACATCGACGCCAGCAGCATCATCGCCGACGAATCCGGCATTCACTGGAAGACCATCCACCGCACCGCCGAGCTCGTCCGTTACGTCAGCCAGCACAGCCCGCGCGGCCAGGGCAACTTCAACTTCACCGCCTCCGCCATGGTCAAACCCTACGGCCCCTTCTTCCCCGGCTCCTACCACACCGGCGCAGGCAAACAATTCGCCATCGGCTTCGAAGCCGCCAACGTCGTCCTCGACGTCTTCACCAAAGACAAGGGCAACGTCGAAGCCGCCATCACCGATCTCACCGCCGCGCTCTCAAAACACGCAGCCGTAGCCGAAGCCATCGGCAAAAAAGTCGCCGCAGCTACCGGTTGGACCTACGCGGGCGTCGATCCCACTCCCGCTCCCCTCGGCGACGTCTCCATCGGCGCCGCCATCGAAGCCTTCACCGGAGCCAAATTTGGTTCCAGCGGAACCATGACCGCATCACGCATCATCACCACCGCCGTCAAAGCCATCCCGCAAAAACAAGTCGGCTACTCCGGCCTCATGGTCCCTGTCATGGAAGACAAACTCCTCTCCGAGCGCTGGGCCGAGTCCACCTACACCATCGACTCCGTCCTCGCCTACTCCTCGGTCTGCGGCACCGGCCTCGACACCATCCCTCTCCCCGGCGACGTCAGCCTCAACCAGATGGAGCGCATCTTCAGCGACGTAGCCTCACTCGCCACCAAGTGGAACAAGCCCCTCGGCGCCCGCCTGCTCCCCGTCCAAAACAAAAACCCCGGCGACCAAACCGAATTCCAGGACCCCCGCCTCTTCAACACCACCATCCACCCCCTGCCATAACCATTGCAGTTATATTTTGATCTTCACCCTCTCCAGGAAATCGTCACTTCGACCGAAGCACCGGACAGTCTCACCGTCCGGCGCGCAGCGAAGAAACCCGCTTCTCTACAAACACCAAAAATTCCACACCGTGTCATCCTGAGTGGGTGAGTTGATTTTTAGAAATCTCTGATTTATCGAGAGATAAATAGCCTGTTTTTGGCTGTGTAGGAACTGTGCAGGCAATTTCTCGATTTCTGTACATTTCTTGAACGTGAGACACAATTCTGGATGGTACTTTCTCTCCTCTTTGCAAAACGACAGCAGAACGGATAAAAGATTAATAGGAGACGCGCATGTCCAGTTATTTACAAAAGTTAATGCATTTCGGTCATTCGACGCTCGCTACATGCGGGCTAATGTTGCTGATAGTCGTGTCCGCGATTGCCCAAACTCCCGTGGCCTCAAATGCTGTCACAACGGATGGTCTTCCATGCACTTCCTTCACATGGTCTGCTGACAAGGAAAGCCCGTATGCGGGCATGATCGTACCCATCTCTCTTGACGGAGTCACGTACAAGTTTCAGCTAGATACAGGGGCGGACACCCTCATCACCTATGGCAAAACGCCGCATACAAACTGGAAAACTCAAGGCAAAACTGTACGAATAGAGAACGTGCGCTTCGCCGGAATGAGTTTCGCGGCCACTCTCGGTTATCCGCAGCCAAGTATGCCGGACAATGACGTGCAAGGAACGCTCGGTCTGGAACTCTTAGTAGGCAACGTCTTCATCATTGATTTCCCCAAACAAAGAGTGTGCCTCTTCAATCACGCCGATGCTCCTGACCGCTTGATGGATGCGGCGAGATGGATTCCTGGGGAGATCCGGCACGGGCATTTTTCCATCGATACCGAACTAGATGGCATCAAGCTCAAAGACATGATCTATGACACCGGTTCAAGTTCGCGAGGTTTGGACGTTGATTTTGAAGTATGGAAATTGTTGACCGGCAGGACAGAGGCCATTGGCACAACACCGCCGATAGAGGAACACATTTGGGGCAAACCCATGCACCTGATTCGGGCACCGGCGAAAGGGAATCTGACTGTTGGAAAGTCTGTGCTTTCGGGATTGATGGTATCCACGACTCTGGAGCGGCCACACTACTACAGGGACGATATGACCGCAGGCGGCGTAATCGGTAACGCTCCTTTTTTGCATGACATAGTCATTCTTGATCTCGGCTCTTTCCCTGCATTTGGACTCATCGAAGCAGGTACGTCAGGAATGAAGTAGCTGGTGCCCCATGCTCTTTGGTTTCATATCTCAAAGAGTGATCGTGTTTGTTTCTCCTACCTGCACCGCGCTCTGTGCAGATTCTGTGCAGGTTTTTTCTGCAAGTCGTTGAATCCCCATATCTGTGTAGGACTAGTACAGATATTATCAAAACAATAAACGTTTTATTTTTAGTTATTTATAATATATTTGTCATCCTGAGCGAAGTCCAAGGACCTGCAGTTGCATTGTCGGCCTTTCATCACCCCAACCGTCGCCGCTGCTTCTAGGTAAGCCAAGCCTTTAGGCTTGGCCTCTTCCGCATCCAAACATGAAAGGGGCTTCAGCCCCTGGGGTATTTCTCCGTAATCAAACGATCCCACCCCAACAGCTATCATTACCGCGCCATGCTAACCTCCATTCCAGCGCGCCTCCTCGCCGCCACTCTCTTCACCACCGCAGCCCTCTCCGCTCAACAACCCGCCATGCAAAATCAAGACCCCTACCTCACCCTCCTCACCGCCGCCAACACCCACGCCAAAGCCCACGGCGCACAGACTCCCACACTCTCCCCCGTCGCCGCGACCCTCCTCGGCGCCAATCCTCCCATCAACGTAGCCCAACTCCACAACGCCGGCTTCCGCATCATCCCATGGACCGCCAACGACCCCGAAAAGATCCGCGCCCTCATCCACCTCCGCGTCGACGGCATCATCTCCGACTACCCCGACCGTCTCCAGGACGTCGTCGCCGAAGAAAAAGCCGCGCACCCCGAAGCCGCCGACTACTTCCGCACCTTCATCACCTCCGCCCATCGCGGAGGCCGCGGCCTGCGCCCCGAAAACACCCTCCCCTCCTTCGAAAACGGCCTCGACCACCTCGTCGCCGAGCTTGAAACCGACACCGGCGTCACCACCGACCACGTCTCTCTCCTCTGGCACGATCAGTTCCTCAACCCCGAGTCTTGCCGCCGCGCCGACGGCAAACCCTACTCCCTCGCAGACCGCGTCTACACCCGCGACATCTCCCTTGCCGAAGCGCAAAGCACCTTCATCTGCGACAAACTCCACGCGCAATTCCCCGAGCAGCAGAACGATCTCGCTCTCTCACCGGTAGCCGTAGCCTTCGCCAAACAAGAGCGCCTCATCAGCCCCTACGTCCCCACCCACGCCGAGCAGCTCTTCCACTTCGTCGCCTTCTACGTCGACTACTACAGCAAAGGCCCCGGCAAATCCCACCCCAACGCCAAAGCCCGCGCCGCCAACGCCGCAAAGGTCCGCTTCAACCTCGAAACCAAAATCCTCCCGTTACCCAACGACCCAGCCGGCCCCCCGCCGCCCATCGCCCACGCCGAACCCACCACCAACCACACCGTCGATCCCCAGACCTTCGTCACCACCCTCTGCGGTGCCATCACCCGCAACCACATGGAGTCCCGCGCCGAGGTCCAAAGCTTCGACTTCCGCACCCTCATCCTGGTCGAAGAGCAGTTCCCCAAAATCCCCACCTACTACCTCACCGAAGCCCCCACCACACGAAGCACTGCCTTCGTCCCCGCCACCCTCCGCCAACCCGCTCCTTACTAAACCTCTCATCCGCAACATAATTTTTAGTTGATCCAAACACACGCTGTTAGTGGAAAGATAACCGCATGTGTCTCTCAAAAAACCACCCTCAAGCTCCGTGAATCGCGCCAAGGATCCTCACCATATAAAACGCGCAAATCGCAAACACTCCCACCAGCGTCACCGGCAAAAAACACGCCCCCAGCCCCGCCTGCAATCCCATCCCGTTCCGCACCATCGCCAGGCAGATGTATGCGAACAACCAGCACACAGCCGCCTTGACCCACCCCACCATTGCCATCGCCTCCGCCAGAACAATCTTCTCCCGCTCCGGCGCAAGCGGCTTCTTCAAATTCACCGCCCGCGGCAAAAAGCTGATGCCCGTCAGCGTCAGGTACAACAACGCCACTACCCCCACCAGCACCCAAAGTGTCGACTTCGCCCCAAACCCATTCGCCGCCCCAGCCTCATTGAAGTGCGTCGCAATCCGCTCCGGCAGCCGCGAGTAAAAATCCGCCACCACCGCCACCGAAAACACCAGCCCCGCCAAAGCAATCAACTCACGAACGGTCTTCACTCGGACCTCCGAAAAAATCCACAGAAATATCTTTTAAAACTGGCAAATTTTAAGAGCCCGATTCACTGCACTTTCCCACCACGCTTTCACCACAAACTCACCACGATTTACCATCGGAAAACCACGCTCTGTACACCGTAAAATCGCGGAACCCCCAGCAAAAACGCCCTCTTTCCACGCCGAATAAAAATCCCTAAAACAAGCTCATCTTCCGCGGCATCTCAATCCCCAGATGCTCATAAGCCAGCCGAGTAGCCACCCGCCCCCGCGGCGTCCGATCCAAAAATCCAATCTGAATCAGAAACGGCTCATACACCTCCTCCAGCGCATCCTGCTCCTCCGCCAGCGCCGCCGCCAGCGTATTCAACCCCACCGGCCCGCCATCGTACTTCTCAATAATCGTCCGCAGCAGCCGCCGGTCCAGCTCATCGAACCCATGCGCATCCACCTCCAGCATCTCCAGCGCCGCCTGCAGCCGTAGCCCGATCGATCACGCCCTGCGCCCTCACCTGCGCATAGTCCCGCACCCGCCGCAGCAGACCGATTCGCAATCCTCGGCGTCCCTCGCGACCGCATCGCAATCTCCGCCGCCCCATCGCGATCGATCGGCACCCCCATCACCTCCGCGCTCCGCTCCACCACAAACCGCAGCTCATCATCCGTATAAAACTCCAGCCGCAGCAAAATCCCAAACCGGCTCCGCAGCGGCGAGCTCAACAACCCCGGCCGCGTCGTCGCCGCCACAAACGTAAACGGCTCGAATCTCCATCACATGCGTCCGCGCCGCTCGGCCCCTGTCCCGATCATGATGTCCAGCTTGTAGTCCTCAAGCGCCGTATACAGCTTCTCTTCCAGCACCGGCTGCAGCCGATGAATCTCATCCAGAAACAGAACCTGCTTCTCCCGCAGATTCGTCAGAATCGCCGTCAGATCGCCCTGTATCTGCAGCGCCGGCCCACTCGTCTGCTGAAACCCCACCCCCAGCTCATTCGCAATAATCGTCGCCAGCGTCGTCTTCCCCAGCCCCGGCGGCCCAAACAGCAGCACATGGTCCAGAGCCTCGCCACGCGACTTCGCCGCCTCCAGCGCAATCGCCAGCTGCTCCTTCGCCTTCGTCTGCCCAATAAACTCGCTCAGCTGCGTAGGCCGCAGCTTCAGCTCAAACGCCGCATCATCCTCAACCCGCCCCGCCGAAACCAGCCGCTCCGCCTCAGCCGAAGCCGCCCGGTTCAAATCCATCTTCTTCGCCTTGTTCTTGAAAAGTCCACTCAGGGCGATACTAAGGCGAAGCCACGCCCCGCGCAACCACCACGGCCGTTTACTGATGCAACGACAGCATCACCGACCCATGCGGCGGCAGGTCTTCGGTCACCGCATTCAGCGGTCCCAGCTCCTTCCGCATCCACAGATCCCGCACGTTGTACTGCGCCCTGTCCACAAACCCATACTCCGCAAACGTCTTTTCGATATGCACCGGCACATCGCTCAGATTGAACAGCGCCAGGTAGCTCTTATCCCGGTTAGCCGATACCGACACCCACGCCACCACATCCCCATCCCGCCCCAGCACATGCGCCCCCATCGAATGCTGATCCACCTCAATCACCCCCGGGTTCGTCAGCAGCGACTTCATCGAATCGTCCATCTGCGTCAAGTTTCCCCCGATAAACAGCGGCGACCGCGCCATCGCCCACAGCGTAATCATCGTCCTCTGCTCATCCTCCGTCAGCCTTGAAGCCCTTGGCCTGCCCTCACCCGGCGTCGGCACCAGCATCCCAAGCGGCAACATATCCGCATCAGGCCAGTTCCCTGCCTTCGCATACTTCGCCCAGCTTGCCATCACCGGAAACTGCGCCTTCACGCTCTGCGGCCAGCTCTTTCCCGACGCAACCTGCCAGTAATCCCACACATCGTCCGAGACGCGCCACATCTGCGCACTCTCCCCCACCTCCTCCGCGTTCTCGAGCGCGGTCGGCCCCGGCGAAAGGCTCAACACCATCGCGCGTCCAGACTTCACAATCGCCTTGTGGATCATCCGTATCTCTGCGCCCCTGTACGGATGCGACGCAATGCAATCCACCTTGAGGTAGTCCACCCCCCACGACGCATACTGTTTCATCAGCGCGTCGTACCACGCCTGCCCCGCTGCATTCGCCTTCACGCCAAAGTTAGCCCCATTCCACGGACACACATCGGTCGTATCCGCCGCCGTACTCGCACGCACATGCGTCGACCCAATGCGCGTATCCGCCAGCACCGTCTTCTTCGGAATCCCGCGTATGATATGGATTCCGAACTTCAATCCATTCTTGTGCACCGCATCGCTCAGCGGCTTGAACCCGCCTCCAAACTCTGAGGTAGGAAACCGGTTCGGCGCAGGCTCATACTGCCCTTGCGAATTAATCTTGTAACGAAGCGCCTCTGGCATCGACGCATTCTCCGGATTCTCCAGGTACCATCCCTCATCCACCACCACATACTGCCAGCCAAACTCCTTCAGCTGCGCCGCCATCACCGTCATATTGGCGCGAAACTGCGCCTCGTTCACCGTCGGCCCATACGCGTCCCAGCTATTCCACCCCATCGGCGGCGTCGGCGCCAACTTGTCCTCCGCACCCACTCGCACAACCGCAGCCAGCAAAGCGATCGTCGCGCAAAGACGCCTCAATCCCATGCGAACTAACATACCAAACTCACTCCGTCGCAATCGGCGCAGCGTCATCCCCTGCAATCCTTCGAACACTTGCGTCTACTCAACAAGATGCCTCCACCAGCGAATAAGGCCATATCGCCCGCCGCTCATTTTTGTCGTCATCCTTCGCCAAAGGCGGAGAACCTGCCGTTGCTGTTGCCTGTTCTATTGTTGTCATCCCGCAGCGCAGCGGAGGGATCTGCTTTTGCTTGTGCCTACCTCTGCTGTTACTGTCGCCATCACTCCTGCCATCGCCGCCGCGCATTTTTTCCCCAAGAGACCCAGCCCAACAACTCCACAGATCAAATTAGACTGGACGCACAAGAAAACAGGAGTACGACCTTGCCCACCCTCCGCTCTACCGCCACCCTCGCCACATCGCTGTTCCTCTCCATCGCCGCGCTCGCGCAAAACATCCCGCCCGCCGTCAAAGCCGCCGAAGCCTCCATCAACCCCGAAAACATCCGCGCCCACGTCAAGTTCCTCTCCGACGACCTCCTCGAAGGCCGCGGCCCCGGCCTCCGCGGCAGCGAGCTCGCCGCCAAATACATCGCCACCCAGTTCGCCCTCTACGGCCTCCAGCCCGGCGGCGACAACGGCACCTACCTCCAGCAGATCAACATGGTCGGCATGAACGCCATCCCCGACAAAACCACCATGTCCATCGTCCCGCCCAAACGTCCCGAAGGTCAGATCGGCATCATGCTCTACTCCTTCGACCTCAAGTACGGCGACGACTACACCGTCTCCAACCGCACCCTCACCCCGGTCGTCGACATCGACGCCCCTATCGTCTTCGTCGGCTACGGCGTCGACGCGCCCGAGTTCAACTGGAACGACTACGCCAACATCGACGTCAAAGGCAAAGTCATCCTCTGCATCGTCGGCGACCCACCCTCCACCGATCCCAAATTCTTCGGCGGGCGACGCCCTCACCTACTACGGCCGCTGGACCTACAAGTTCGAACAAGCCGCGCGCATGGGCGCAGTAGGCGCACTCATCATCCACCGCACCGACCTCGCCAGCTACGGTTGGGACGTCGTCAAAAACTCCAACACCAGCGAAAAAACCTACCTCCGCGACAACAAAGACCCACAACTCGAAGCCGCAAGCTGGATCCAGCTCGACGTAGCCAAACAGATCTTCAAATCCTCCAACCTCGACCCCGACGCCGAGATCGAAGCCGCCGGCAAACGCGGCTTCAAAGCCATCGAACTCCCCGTCCGCCTCCACGCCCACGTCGAAAGCGTCGTCCGCCCCTTCCAATCCCCCAACGTAGTCGGCATCCTCCCGGGCGCTTCTTCTAAGTTGTCATCCTTCGCCGCAGGCGGAGGACCTGCTGTTGCTTCTAATCATTCCTCCAAAGACCAGGCCGTCCTCTACACCGCCCACTTCGACCATCTAGGCTTCGTCCCCGGCATGCCCGGCGACAACATCTACAACGGCGCCGCCGACAACGCCACCGGCGTAGGCATGATCCTCGAGCTAGCCCGCGCCTGGAGCGAAGCCGCACACCACGGCCTCACCCTCCCCCACTCCGTCATCTTCTCCGCCGTCACGGCAGAAGAACAGGGCCTCCTCGGCAGCGAATACCTCGGCCAGCATCCACCCATTCCCGCCGGCCAAATCGCCCTCGACATCAACTACGACGAGATCCTCCCCATCGGCGTCCCCCTCGAAACCAACGTCAACGGAGCCCAGCGGACAACATTCTTTCCCGGCAGTCCAGGCCACAGCCAAACGCTTCAACCTCGCCATCGTCCCCGACCCCAACCCCTCCGCCGGCAGCTACTACCGCTCCGACCACTTCTCTCTCTCCCGCGTCGGCATCCCCGCCTTCTCCATCGAAGCCGGCAACCTCTACGAGGGCCACGACTCAGCCTGGGGCAAAAAGCAGATGGAAGACTTCACCGCCCACGACTATCACAACTTCACCGACAACTATCACGCAGACTGGGACTTCGCCGGCAACGCCAAACTAGACCGCTTCGGCATGGACCTGGGCTGGCAAGCCATCACCGCCCCCACCACCATCAACTGGCTCCCAAAGGACGAATTCGAAGCCGCCCGCAAAGCCAGCCTCTCCACTCGATAATCGTGCCCCACTCTCCGCAGCCTTAGGCGGTGGGTCAGTTTGAACTCGGGTGCAACCAAAGTTGCCGATAACCCGTTTTCAGCAGTTCAGTTGCGAAGTCGCCGCCTGGCTAGGCTGGTCGGCTGCATTGGGTTGCACTAGGACGCTTTCCACAGAGAGACAACCGGGAGGCGCGCTCGCCGACGCACGGAATCGAGTGCGAATAGTTAGATTTTGCGGTTCGCGCGCGTCCTTCCATCGCCTCTATTCCGTGCGATTGAGTGAACCATCGTAGCGGATTGTGACGGAGAGTTTAGGCAGGACGGTCCTGGCTTCTTCAAGGGTTATGAGGCCTCTGATTTGAAAGTCCTGAACGGACTTGAGCAGAATTGCCTGTTCTGCCTGGATCATGGCTCCGATGTCTCGCTGGACTTGTTCGTCGCTCTCCTTAGCGATGTTCACAACCTTCTGCGTCGGCCACGACATGGCCTCATCGCGCTGTCCCAGCATTTCGGCGAGAAGGTGGTGGCGGGTCTCTGGCGTGAGGCCTCTTACGCCTCCACATGACCGAAAGCCGTGACCAGGAGTCGATCGCTGCCAAGAAATTCGGTCTCCGCCGGATTCGACGAGCAGAGGATCGATGCCGGCGTTGTCATTCTCCGTGAAATGGTACGAGGATATATCTGGCCAGTCGGCGGCAGGACGGGAAATGGCGTAGCTGCCGCACGTCCCGCCACCGGAGCTACTACCAAGGCCAACTCCGACGTCTTTTGTGGGAACGATGTAGACAATGACCCTCTCCTCCGAACTTGCCAGGATGTTGGCGGCAAAGCCGGGAGGCGGAGATTTGGAAAGGAGCATTGCGGAGACACGATCAAGGTGGTTGGAGCCGTCATCCGGGCGCGGCCCGTAGTACCACTGCATGAGGTTTCCAGTCTGCTCGGTGGAAGGCAACATGGAGAGGAGGATGATGGTCTGGACCGGATGGGAACGGGATACATATCCGAGCATATCGGCGGACAACAGCACTCGCCTTTGAATGAGCGCGTCTAATATTTCAGACAACGCGTCGTACTGGGGGCCACCCGCCGATAGCAGGTCAGGACCGCCTTGATACAGAGATCTCTCAACCAGTTGAACCGCGAGGTCAAGTGCGGCCGTGTCGTTGTTTTCCCGCGCGAAGTACGCGCCCCATGCAATCAGACGCGGGTCTTTGCTCTCTAGCCATGCCTGAACGTTGGCGGAAGTGGCTTGAGCCTTCATCGACTCTTCAATCTGGGTCGGGTTCGGGCTAGGCAACTGAGCTTGGGCAGGCGAGATTGCCGTAACGAGAGCGGCGAAGCATGCGAGAGATCGCAAGAGGGTGCGCACGAGGACTCCTGAGGAGTCATTGTCGCAGAGATTGGCCGAAGCCTGGGGAAGTTCAAATTTCCCCGACACCGTGACGCGGCCCGGCGGATACGGACTGGAACTAGGACTGCTTCAACTAGCCTAATTCCCGTAAAGTCGTCATTTCGGAAACTTCAGTCGTTCCCTCCAAACTGACCCACTACCCAGCCTTAATGCAGAATAGGAGGGACGAGGTACAAAACATGACAGAAGAAATGAGCCAGACAATGCCACGCGCCATTCTCAGTTCAATCTCCGCACAATTATTTGTCGCCAACATTCAGGCATCGTGTGTCTTCTACACCGGCAAACTCGACTTCACGATCGATTTCGTCTACGGCGATCAACCGTTTTACGCGCAGGTCAGTCGCGATAACGCACGTCTGTCCTTGCGCCACGTCGACGAGCCCGTCTTCGCCGGCGACATTCGCGAACGCGAAGGCCTGCTCTCCGCTTCAATCACCGTCGCTAGCGCAGGCGAAATCGAACACCTCTTTTCGAGTTTTCAGGCGACAGGAGTGCGTTTCCAACAGACACTCCATCAGCAACCCTGGGGAGCCACAACCTTCATCGTCGTCGATCCCGATGGCAATCTGATCCTCTTTGCCGGTCCGGTCAGTTAGGGCTTTGCCCAGCGCAAGGCTGGTCCGAAGGCATAGCCCAGCCGAAGGCCAAACGACTGAATCCATAGACTTTGTCGTTGCGCATTTTATTTTCCACCATCTTCGGCCCAGAATTCACATGTCAAGCCCCAAACCAATCTAACCTATTACCAATCAACAACATCCGCGGGCATAAACATATTTGACACACCACGCCCAATGGAGCCTGATGGAGATGCGTCTATATTTGATACCGAGGTTCTATCTGCAATGGCGTGGGCTAAACCGCAATATGGTAAGGGGAAAATCGACTGGGCCGGGGAACTTCTGGCAAAGGACGAGGAGCCGTCATGGGATAAGCCCTCATCGTGGCAGGACTATGAAACCGCAATGAATATTGTCAACAACTGGCGCGCAGTACACAGCTACCCGTTGCAAACAATGAAAATGACGTTGAAGCGCAGGGCTAAGAGCATATATCCGTCGGCCATCGTTGCCCAAAGACTCAAGCGCCTAGCTTCTATAAAACTGAAACTAAAACTCAGTGAGGAATCTGGGCATCATCCACACCTGTCACAAATGCAGGATATTGGCGGATGCCGGGCTGTCATGGACACGGTAGTGCAAGTGCGGCAACTAGAAAAGACATTTGAGGAGGCGTCCAAGAAGAATCCGAAGCGTGGTGCCCAGCATTCGAAAACGACGGACTATATCGCTGCACCCAAGCCTAGTGGTTATCGTGGGGTTCACTTGGTGTACAAATTCCGCACAGATTCATCGAAGCATACATGCTACAACGGACAGAGGATCGAAATTCAGTTGCGATCACGCCTACAGCATTATTGGGCTACTGCTGTAGAGACGTACTCGACATTCACCGGCGAAGCACTAAAATCGAACATCGGTTCCGACCAATGGAAACGTTTCTTTGCATTGGTATCAAGTTATTTCGCCATCTGTGAAAATTGCCCGAGATGAGCGATTTGTTCACGAAATTGAATGTAAATAACGTCCTCTCAGGATGGGCGGCGACAGCTCAGTTTACGGCAACTCCGCAAGATGACAAGATTGCCACTGCTGCAATGTACCTGCTCGTTCTTGATCCAGAGAAGTTTTCAACTACGCTATACCCGTATGCAAGCGATAATCTTTCTGACGCAAACGCCCATTATGCGAAGATTGAAAAGGAGCAACCGAATCTTCAAGCCGTTCTAGTTGCCGTCGATTCGCTGGCGGCTCTCAGGGCAGCGTACCCAAATTACTATCTCGACACTACGTCCTTTCTCGGTCTAGTCAATAATGCAGTTGGACAGTGGCGCGATAACGGTATGATATCCGCATGAAGACGCCACCCGACACGCCAGAATTCGCACGCTTCACCACCGCCATGCGAGACATACTCAAGGTATCGAAGCCTGAGATGGAGAGGCGTATGGGAGCGCAAAAGGAAAGCGGGAAGAGGCTCTCTAAAGGCTCCTCTTCCCTCGGCTCTGCCGCTTCATCCAGAGTTCGTTCTTCTTTTGGTAAATCCTAGAACGGCGTTTCAGCCACCTTGCCAGTCAGTTCTGCATAAGTCAGTCTCTTCCCTGAAATCTGCGATACAGCCAGCATGAATCTATCCGCGTCATCCAGCGGATTGTCGCGTGTGTTGCGATTGTTGAAGCGGAACATCTGCTCATCAAGATATGCGTCAAGGTGGAACGGCTCTACCGCGACATAGGTTCCGGCCAAAGTTCTCTTCATCAGGCTCCAGAAGTTTTCTAGCCCGTTTGTGTGAACATTACCGCGAACATAAGCATCGACGTGGTTCACAGTCTCGTGGATATAGTTCTCTTTCAGCTTGTCGTATGCGACCGCCTGATCGCTGTAGACTGCCGAGCCATGGTGGATGTTCTTGAGAATTTCGTTCTGCAACGTCTCGCGTTTGACGTTCGGTACCACCTTAGCCCGAACCTGACGTGATTCGCGGTCGAGGATGCCGAACACAGCAGTCTTGTTTGCGTGACGGGTGTGGTAGCTGTTCGCTGGCTGGCCCTTCATGCCCATCTTTAGAGCCTTGGCGCGGCTCTTGTGCATGTTGTGGAGCTTTCCACCCACGAAGGTTTCGTCAATCTCCACCGGGCCACCATCGCTGCCGCCCATCTTCTCCCATGAGCCATTCTTGAGAGCGAGACGGATGCGATGCAACATAAACCAAGCCGACTTCTGAGTGACCTTCAGATCACGCGCAATCTCATAGCTGCTAATTCCGTTCTTGCAATTCACTACCAGCCAGATCGCCATAAGCCATTTATCGAGGGAAATGGGAGACTCTTCAAAGATGGTTCCAGTCTTGACGGAGAACTGTTTCCGGCAGGTGCGGCACTTCCAGATGCGGCGGGTCTTGAGGAAGCCGACATTCTTGCCTTCACAGTGTGGGCAAACGGTGCCATCCATCCACCGCAGAGAGGCCACAAACTCAATGCATACATCAACATCCGAGAAATACCGGATAACTTCAATCAGGCTGTTCGGAATGTCCTGAGTTGCCATTAACTAATAGTACCCTCTAGCTCATGGTGTGTCAAGTATATTTACACCCATCCGAGTGGCATTTTAGTTAGCTCCAAACCGTTATACTGGATATAGAGGAGAAAATCTGCGAACTTCCGCCGACATTCAAAGCTAACTCTTCTGAAAAGAAGGCTTTACAGGTAAACCCTCTTATTATAAAGAGTTTACCGTCGAAGTCCAAAGCCAAGTCCTTTTTTATGAAGACTTTGCACACAATCAGACAGGGGAGGGGGGAGCTATCGCACTAGTAAAAGTCTGCACAACTCAAAAAGAACCCGCAAGTCCGGCAAACCAGCTTGCATCGGCTATCCTCCAGCCGCGAACTGCAAGTCGGACAAAAACGCGAGTGATGCTCCAGAATCGAGCACTCAGCAGAAACCGGTTCGGCACTCTCTAGCGAGGCAGGGGTATCCATCAGAAGATAGTAGCGCGGGAGAGCAATTTTTCAACCTCCTTTGCTGCACCCGACGCATCGAAGAAGATACCGTTATAGGAAAGCAGTCGACACAACAGGAAAGAAGGAGATACACGATGGATCGCAGCGCATCAGCAGTCTGGCACGGCACAATCAAAGAGGGCAACGGAACCATCTCCACTCAGAGCGGCACGCTCAAGGACACGCAGTACAGCTTCAAGGCCCGCTTCGCCGATGGCGTCGGCACCAACCCCGAAGAGCTCATCGCCGCTGCCCACGCCGGCTGTTTCACCATGGCCTTCAGCGGTCAACTCACCAACGCAGGCTTCACCCCGGAGTCCATCGAGACCACTGCAGCCCTCACGCTCGACATGCACGACAAGCCCACCATCACCAAAATCCACCTCACCATGAAGGCCAAAGTCCCCGGACTCGACAAAGCCAAGTTCGACGAGCTCGCCCGCAACGCCGAGACCGGCTGCCCAGTCTCCCGCGTCCTCAAAGCCGAGATCTCCCTCGACGCAACCCTGCTCTAAAAACGCAACGGGTTCAGTCCAGCCAGAACTTATTGTCGTGAAAATCGAACGTGACTTTATGCGACCCTAACAACTCTGCCCCGACGGTGCCGTCAAACAGGCCGTCGGGCAGATGCACTTTGGGCCCTGCAAAATAAAGTGGTCCCTTCGCAATTAGCGTCTTCGAACCGAAATCCAACTGCTTCGCCTCCGCACGGAACATCTCCACTCCTTCATCCGTGAAGGCAAAATATTGGGATTTCCTCCTCTGAGCCTCAGCACTCAACCCCAGCTTGTCGACCGACGTCGGGTAGATGAGCATGGTGCCGGTAAACATCGTATCGACCTGAACAACGACGGCCTTGCCATTCACGCTAAAGCCGGTCGTCGTAACAATTGGCGGTCCCCGATGGCCAAAAGTGAGGAATGCAACATCACCACAAGAGGCAGGGCATCCGATGGCAGAAGTCAGCGGCTCGGAGACACCGAATGCACCCCCCGGATAGTCAAGTTGGACCACGCGATCTTTCAAAGCACCATAGGCTAACGTGCCGTCGACGTCAGGAAATGTCTTGGCGCTAATGGCCGAAGAGAGATCGATAACAAGAAACCTGAGCTCTTTGAAGTGAATGTCGCCAACGGTTACATTCGCCGCAACCGCCCTCTGAAAACCGGCAATAGGCTTCCCATCTGCGTCATTGATAGGTTCAAGCTTCAGACCAAGAGCCTCCGCCGACTTCAGGTTAAGCGCAGAGTTTGGATTGCCGGTATCGATTGCCAGACGGAGATGTTTATCCTGCACCAGCACATCGACGCATGGAAGACCGTCGCACATCAGGAGTTTGGCATGCGCCAGACTCGGCAACCCGGCAGGAGCAGCGGGCTGCGCCACCGAAAGAGTTGTACCAAACACGAAGAGCGCACAGAAACAGGCAAGTGATCTCATGCTCATCAATACGAAACGAGGGAAGGTGAAGTTCCCAACCCTGAACTTCAGTGCGAGTGGCCGTGATCGTGATGATGATGCCCATGCGCTCCAACCGTCTCCAGCTTCGGAGGCGCGCTGCACCCGTGGGTGGTCTCGCAACCCGTCGTTTCAAACTGGATGGTCGTATGCAGAATGTGAAAACGATCACGCAAGGCATAGTTAATACCGGAGAGAATGTCGCTACACTCCGACATAGGCATCTCGGCGATCGTTACATGACTCGCCAGAGCATGTGACTGCGAGCCGAGACTCCACACATGCAGATCGTGAACATCCAGCACACCATCCACCGAAGCCATCGCCATGCGAATCTCGCCCAGTTGCAGGTTCCGCGGCGTCCCTTCCAGCAGAATATTCAACGTCTCGCGAATAATCCCGACTGAACTCCACAGAATCATCCCTGCAATCAGAATCGACAGCACAGGATCGATCCAGGTCATACCGCTGAACAGAATCGCCGCACCGCCCACAATCACCGCAGCCGTCGACAAGGTATCGCCGAGCATATGCAGAAAGACACTGCGAATATTGACATCGCCGGAGAACCGCCAGAGCAGCGTCGCCACCGTCCCGTTCATCAACACTCCAGCCGTGGCGACATACATCATCACTCTCGGCTGAACCTCCACCGGAGCATTGATGCGATGGATCGCCTCAATCGCAATCCACGCCGAAAGCACCACAAGGGTAACCGCATTGACGAACGCCGCCAGCACGCCCGCTCGCTGATACCCAAAGGTCTTCTGGTCTGTGGCCGGCCGAGCCTGAAAGTACACAGCAACAAAGGACAACGCAATCGCCAACAGATCGCTGACGTTATGCCCAGCCTCAGAGATCAGCGCCAGCGAATGAGCCCGCAACCCAAAGTAGAAGGTTGCCCCGACATAGGCCGCCGTGAGCACCATCGAAATCTGCAGCACACGCTGCATCTTGCGGTTCGGGCTGGCTACCATGTGCATGTGTTAAGTGTAGTCTGCGCGAGGCCTGTGTTCAATCAGCCTGGTACGGATGTGTGGAGTTCAGGCGCAGGCCACTCCACGATTCGGCCACAATAATGCTATTCGCAGGATTCTGCGGTAAATAACGCACCTGAACCGGCAGGTCCGTCCGAATACCATGGACATACTCCGCAAGCATGCTCACATCCTGAGCGCACTCATAGGTAACCCCGGCAATGCGGTAGTTGTACACGATGATCTGCGGTGTTGGAATCGAGCTATCCGCCGGGGTGGATAACTCCGGAGCGCTGAGGCCGGCATTGCGCGCCTCAGAAATCATCGTATCCATAATGGTCCCGTCGGTAATCCGACCAGAGCGGGCTAGCAGCTCGCGGCGCTCACGCTCAATCTCTTCTGCACTCGGTTTGCGTCGCGTAAGAACGAAGGCAGCGACGCCGATCACGGTTACAGCACCCGCGACAATCCCTGTAACGACATGAGGGGAGCGGAGAGAGAGCGGCAGGTGAATTGGAGTCAGTAAAAGCACAGTCTGTAGAAGAGAATAGTTCATAGCGAGGGATTCGAAGGCGAATAGGTACTGCCTGAGTAACGTACTTTTGGGGGATTGAAACCCCACTCTCCAATTCCGCAATCGATAGATGGTTGGCGATATACTGGAAGTTGCCCATGAAGCCGTCTTTTTCTCGCCCTGCAAAGTCGTCCGCCCTCGTCAAAGCCGTTACCGCTGCACCGCCCAGCCTCGCCCACCCGCTCGACTTAGCTGAGGGTCGACGCATCCGCTCAACAACCGTAATCTGCGTTCGACGCGGCGACTCTGTTGTTATGGCCGCCGACGGCCAAGTCTCTATCGGCGCAACCGTTATGAAGGGTTCGGCAAAGAAGATCCGCCGCCTCTATCAGGACAAGGTTTTGGCTGGATTCGCTGGATCGACTGCAGACGCTTTTTCGCTGTTCGCCAGATTCGAAGTCAAACTTGAGCAGTACGCTGGGAACCTGGGCCGAGCTGCCGTGGAGCTCGCCAAGGATTGGCGCACCGACAAGATGCTTCGCCAACTTGAAGCGCTGCTGATAGTGGCAGATCCGAAGCAGACGTTTCTGCTCTCTGGCACCGGGGACGTTATTGATCCGGATGAAGGCATCGCAACCATTGGCAGTGGCGGTAGCTACGCCCTGGCCAGCGCGCGCGCGCTGATGGAGAACACGAACCTGAGCGCCCGCGAGATCGCCGTGAAAAGCCTGAGGATCGCGGGCCAGATCTGTATCTACACAAACGACCAGATGACCATTGAAGAGTTGAAGTCAGAGCCAACCGCGAACCAATAGCATCCATTCTTCGTAGAATCATTCGTCGCAATGGATCGCGACAAGGAGCACCGTACCATGGCAATTTTTCTACCAGGAGCAGCTGAAGATCAGGCGCTCGCACTCGATGAGATGACCCCGCGTGAGATCGTCGCGGAGCTGGACAAATACGTCGTTGGACAGCATGCGGCCAAGCGCGCCGTTGCCATCGCGCTGCGCAATCGTATGCGGCGGCAGAAGCTCACACCCGAACTCGCCGACGAGATCATGCCGAAGAACATCATCATGATCGGACCGACAGGCGTAGGAAAAACAGAGATCGCGCGACGCCTGGCGAAGCTGACCAATTCGCCTTTTCTCAAGGTTGAAGCCTCGAAGTTTACCGAGGTTGGGTACGTCGGCCGCGACGTAGAATCGATCGTCCGTGACCTGGTGGAGATCGCGATCGACATGGTTCGCGAAGAGAAGATGCAGGAAGTCGAGGACAAGGCCGAGCTTGCCGCCGAAGATCGTCTGATCGACCTGCTGCTTCCACCGACACCAACCGTCACGCCTGACGCAGCCAATGAGCAGGGAAATAGTGTCATCCAGCTTCCTGCGATAACAGATTCTGAGGAGAAGCCGGGAGATCGCGAACAGCGGACGAGAGAGAAGCTGCGGCAGCAGTTTCGCGAGGGAAAGCTGGACGAGCGCACGGTTGAACTGGATGTACGAGACCGGAATCAGCCTAGTTTTGAAGTCATCTCTAACCAAGGTTCTGAGGAGATGGATATCAATCTAAAGGACATGTTGCCGGGACTCTTTGGACAGCGCACAAAGAAACGCAAAATGAAGGTCGCTGAAGCGTTCGATTACCTCGTGCAGGAGGAAGAAAGTCGCCTGATTGACATGGATCAGGTGACGCGACTTGCCGTGGAACGTGTTGAAGACTCAGGGATTGTGTTTCTTGATGAGATCGACAAAATCGCCGGACGCGAAGGAGGCCATGGGCCTGATGTCTCGCGCGAAGGCGTGCAGCGCGACATTCTGCCAATTGTTGAAGGGACTACAGTTAGCACCAAATATGGGATGGTTTCCACCGACCATATTTTGTTTATCGCGGCCGGAGCATTTCATGTGTCGAAGCCGAGCGATCTGATTCCGGAGCTGCAGGGGCGGTTTCCGATTCGTGTTGAGCTTAACTCGTTGACAGTCAATGACTTTATTCGCATCTTGACCGAGCCAAAATCGTCGCTGGTGAAGCAATCTACTGCATTGCTGGAAACTGAGGGATTGAAGCTGGAGTTTACGAAGGAAGCGATTGCAGAGATGGCCCAGTTTGCCTTCCGGGTGAATGAAACTACTGAAAACATTGGGGCTAGAAGGCTGCACACAATTCTTGAGAGGGTGCTCGATGAGATCAGTTTCCAGGCGCCGGATCTGTTCAAGAGTCCGCGGGCTGAGATTACGGAAGAGGGCGTCGTGGGCGAAGTCCATGTTTCTGCGTCACTTACGTCTGAACCGCAGATGCCTTCGCCGCCATTGCCGGTGATTGAGCGGCAGACCACGACGGGCGTTGAGAAGGTGATTGTGGTCGATCCTGAGTATGTGCGGCAGCAGGTGGCTTCGATTGTGAAGGATCAGGACCTGGCGCGGTATATTTTGTAGTTTTTTTTCTGGCGTGGTGAAGGGCGTTTTTGCGGGGCGTTTTGCAATTTCTGGTGCGCAGAACGTGGTTTTTGCGTGGTAAATCGTGGTGGATTTGTGGTGAAAGTGTGGCTGGAGACGACACCAGATCAGCCTTCTGCAAATATGCCAACTTTTGCATATTTTTTTCGTTTTTCCTGCAACGATCCCTTCGCGAATGACACTACTTTCATGCGTGTAACTTCAGGTCTCGGTTGGCACTTACCGAACCGGGTGATCCTCCGGGCCAGCGGATGTGGCAGAGACACTACAACTCGACGGGGATGAACTATCGATCTCCGCGCCCTATGCTGGATGCTGTGAGATTCGCCGGAGGAAGTGATATCAACCTTCACCGCACAAAAAACTTAATCTGTTAGTCGTCGTTGACCGTATCTAAGTATCTCGTCACAAGCTTCACCATGGAAGCGAATTTTCATGCAGGTTTTCAGCTCGATGTTGGATAATTGTTGCTATAGACGCCCAACGCTTCAGTGGGCAGGTGAGCCAAATTGTTGAGTGGAACTGGCGCCAGAGAGCAGCGACTCCAGCTTGCGAGTCGATGGATGTACTTCTAGCTATCTCAGATATCTCCGGTCAATCTTTTATCCGGAGCGATTTCCAGACGCCAAGGAGCGCGGGCCAAGCGCTTCGTCGCGATGAGAGTTTTACTCTCTTGATTCGAAACGACAGTGATTTTTGTCGTCTGCACGGTGAAGACGTGTCTCTCGCGGGCCTTTTGTCGGGCCAATTCAAACGTTGAGATGCATGGAGCCTGATGAACTTCTCGTTCCTGCCCGATCTGTTGGCCCTGGCGATTGTGATCGTCATCCTGCTGTTGCTGCGTCGGCGGCATCCCCAGGGGCGCGCGGATATCTGGCTGCTGGGACTTTTCTTTACCCTGGTCGAAGCCGTGGCTCATACCTTTTACGCACCGAGCGGTCCACCGCAACGGTCTCTGCATGTGATTGTGATGGATTGCTACCTGCTGGCGGGGATGGTCTTTGTCTGGGCTGCGGGTGGATACCCTTTCTCCGCTAACGCCAACCTGCTTTATCTTTCGCTGAATGCTCTGCCCTTGCTGGGTATCACGACACTGTATGGCCTGCATATTTACTCCTCTGTTGCGTTCTTTGTCTGCATCGCCGCCGGCCTTGTGATTGGCGTAGCTGGATCGCTTTACCTGCGCCATAACTGGAAGTTCGCGGTGTCGCACGTCTGCGGGTGGCTGGCGATGGGGTACCTGATTCATCGCGCAGAGTATCGAGAGGCTGTGTACTGGAGCCTTTGCTGCGTCTACACCATTGCTGCGATCAACTTTCAGCGTCGGCTGGCGCATAACAGCACAGGGAAGCTGGCGATCGTAACCGGCTTTACGATCTGGTCGTTGTGCCTGCTGATGCATCCCTGGATTGTGCAGTACCGCGCGTACGCGGACATCGCCTCGCACGTATGGAATATGCAGAAGTCGCTGATCTCGATCGGCATGATTCTGGTGATGCTGGAGGAGCAGGTCTCGAGCAACGAGTGGCTTGCGCTGCACGATGAGCTGACCGGCCTGCCTAACCGGCGGTTGTTCGCAGACCGGCTGACCACCGCAATCGAGCGCGCAGATCGCATGCGCAGCCGACTGGCGCTGTTGATTCTGGATCTGAACGGATTCAAGCAGATCAACGACACGCTGGGTCATCAGGCGGGGGACCAGGTTTTACGCGAGGTTTCGGCGCATCTGCGGAAGAGTGTTCGCGCCTCGGATACTTTGGCGCGCCTCGGTGGCGATGAGTTCATCGTCGTTGCCACGGACCTTGACGTGGACCAGTCGCTCAACCACTTTATGGAATCGGTTCGGGGTGCGCTGGAGATGCCGATTCTCATCGAAGGGCGGTCGATGATCGTGTCGGCGAGCCTGGGCATGGCCATCTATCCGGACGACGCGGATGATTCGATCAAGCTGCTGAGGATTGCGGATCAACGGATGTATGCCCTGAAGCAGGGGCCGGAGTTCGCACCGAAGACGGTGAAGTCTGCCATGGTGGATTCGAAGACGATTGCAATCGCAGGTGGTCAGCAGTAAGGATCGCTGTTCCGCTCTCAAAAGGTGTTGCAAGGGTGTTGCAAGCCGAAGGACCCTCCGCGATCCTTCGGCTTTGACATCGGCTAAGTGATTATTTGCCGATGTGACCGCGTCCGTCGCGCATCTCATTTCCCTTGAAGTGATCCATTTTATCGACGCGATTTCCCTCGGCTGCTTTCTCGCCGTTTTTGGGAACCGCACCTCTATAGCCGCGAGCCACATCGAAGTGGTTGTCTACGTGGCCGCGGAAGTTGGCTGGTCCGTGAAACCACGGGCCTGCGCCGACGAAGACGCCGCCGGAGAACCACTCGGGGCCGTAGTAGCCATAGGGAGCACAGCTGTAGGGAGCGTAGTCGTAGTAGCCATAAGGGCACTCTGGCGCTACGCCGATATCGACGCTGACCTGGGCTTCTGATGCTTTTGGAGTGGAGAGGGTGAAGCACAGACCTGCGAGTGCAAGGGGAGCAAGGAGTTTAAAACTGCGCATAGTATTTACCTCTTCCAAAGTTAGAGAAAGATGGGAGAGGAATAGTTGTGCGGTGAACTGTCTCTAAATGAAGGACTGGCCGTGCGGCTTTCTCGAAAGGTTGCTTGAGCGTAAGGCTCTGATTTGGGTGCAACTAAAAAAAATTTAAGCCCACAGATTGCACCTGATCGCTTTCGCAAAAAGAAAGACCGCGTCTGATTGACGCGGTCTCTTCGTACATGGATGCCGATGGAATGAGATGGATCAGCGGGCGGCTGCAGGCTCACTGATCTCGCTGAGGCGTTTCTCGAGGACAGCTTCGAGATCTACGATCGCCTTCGAGAAGCCATCGATGCCTTCCTTCAACTTGTCGCTGGCCATCTTGTCGGCGGCGTGCATCTTGTCGAAGGTGGCCTTGTCCATCGTGATCTTCTCGATGTTCAACTTCTGCGAGTTGGCGGGATCGAGTTTGCGGGTGAGTGTGCCCTCGGTTGCGCCGAGCTCGGTCAGGAACTTCGGTGCGATGGTGAGGAGGTCGCAGCCGGCAAGCTCGGTGATCTCGCTCATGTTGCGGAAGCTCGCGCCCATGACGACGGTCTTGTAGCCGAATTTCTTGTAGTAGTTGTAGATCGTCGTGACGGATTGAACGCCGGGGTCGTTGGGGCCGTCGTAGTTGCCGCTTGGCTCGTTCTTTTTGTACCAGTCGAGGATGCGTCCGACGAAGGGTGAGATGAGAGTCGCTTTGGCTTCGGCGGCGGCGATGGCCTGATGGATGCCGAAGAGGAGGGTCATGTTGCAGTGGATGCCTTCCTTTTCGAGGATCTCGGCGGCCTTGATGCCCTCCCAGGTGGAGGCGAGCTTGACGAGGACGCGGTCGCGAGCGATGCCGGCTTTGTCATACAGGGCGATGATGGCGCGCGCTTCGGCGACGGATTTTTCGATGTCGTAGGAGAGGCGGGCGTCGACCTCGGTGGAGACGCGACCGGGGACGATGTCGAGGATCTTGCGGCCGAAGGCGACTTCAAGCGGGCGGAATGCCTGGGCCGCGACGTCCTTATCGGACGCGCCGGAGCCAGCGTCTTTGCGCACCTGCTTCAGGACGTCATCTACGATGGAGGCGTACTCGGGCTTTCCTGCAGCGTCGGCGATGAGCGACGGGTTCGTGGTAGCGTCCTGCGGGCGGAACTGGTGGATCGCGTTGATGTCGCCGGTGTCGGAGACGACGGTTGTCATGCCACGAAGCTGTTCGAGTAACGATGCCATAGTTTTGCTCCTTCGCTTTCGCCTGCTGATGCTGATTTTATCAAGTCCCGAGTGGTTCCGCTGACTGTGTACTATGCGCGGCGAATGTTACTCGGCGGCGAATTCATTTTCGAGGATGCCGAGACCGTCGATCTCTATTTGGATGCGGTCGCCGGGTTGAACGGCTCCTACTCCGGCTGGTGTTCCGGTGGGGATGAGGTCGCCGGGTTCTAGCGTTGCGAACTGAGTGATGTAGCGAAGCAGAGCGGCGATGGGGAAGAGGAAGTCGCGGGTGGAAGCCTGCTGCTTGACGACGCCGTTGAGACGAGTGATGACGGTGACCGGAGAGCCGCCGACGGGATCGATCTCGTCGGAGACGATGGGGCCAACGGGACAGAAGGTGTCGAAGCCTTTGCCGCGCGTCCATTGACCGTCGGACTTCTGGAGATCGCGCGCAGTGACGTCGTTGACGGCGACGTAGCCGCGAATGTACGGGCGGACATCTTCGTCGGGGCCGATCTTGTAGCAGCTGCGGCCGATGACAATGCCGAGTTCTCCCTCGTAATCAACACGCGTGGAGATGGCGGGGATTCGAACAACGCCTTTGGGGGCGAGCAGCGAGGAGGGCGGCTTGAGGAAGAGCAGAGGCTCTTTGGGGACTTCGTTGCCGAGCTCGGCGGCGTGATCGCGGTAGTTGCGGCCGACGCAGAGAATCTTCGACGGAACGACGGGCGGGAGGAGGTGAAGCTCGGAGAGGGGCACGGGCTCGAAGTTGACGGCGAGCGTGGGCAGCGGCATGCCGCCGAGAATGCGAGCGGAGAGATCCTCCTGCGGCGCCTGCATGGGGAGCGTGGCCCAGTGGACTCCGTTGCGTTTTTCCACGAGCGCGTAACGGGGTAGGCTTGTTCCACTCTCGGACGACAAATACTTGCAGTAACGCATCTTTTTATTGCTCCCTTAGTGTTTCCTGGACTGAATCGCTGGCGGCGCTCTCGTTCCCTGCTGTATCGACAGCAGTGACATGATAAGCGTACCGGCGACCGGTCGTGGCTGTTTGGTCGCGGTAGGCAGGGCCGACGACCGGGGTTGCGTTCAAGCGCGTCGCTGTAGCCGCGACTACGCCTTTTGAGTCAATCTCTTGACGATACACAATATATCCCGCGAGCTCGGTATCGGTGTTGGGCGTCCAGGAGAGATCGATGGCACGATCCGCTGCAGTTGCGCCACCAGGAATGGCTTCGAGGCCGGTGGGAGCATGCGGGGGGAAGAGGTTGTGCATGAGCACGGTCACGGGCGAAGAGGGGACGCTGCGCAGCTCCAGCTGATGGCGGCCTAGGGAGACAGAACGAACGCGCTGGGCAGTGTAGCGATAGGTGTCGTCCTTGAGGGCGGTGCGGTCGATGGTTCCACCGGCGGCAGTGGCTTGAGCAGGGGTTCGCAGTTTGACTTCGGTCGGGGCGGGCGAGGCCTTTTGTACGGGCTTTGGCGCGGAGACCTGGGCGGATTTTCTGGGGATGGTCGACTTTTTGGCCGTGGACTTCGGGGATTTTGAGGTTGATTTGGGAGGAGCAGGTTCGGCGACAACCCCGTTGGAGTCAACCGGCAGACGGTCGAGTTCGACTACGGCGGCGGTGTCTTTTTGTTGCCACTGAAGCATGGCGCCGTCAGGGGTGGGGGTTGCGTGGAGCTGATCGACGGAGGGTGGCGCGGCACCTGAGGCGGCGAAGGCCTCTGGCGACAGGCCGGCAGAGCGACCATGAGAGTTGAAGAGCTGCACGCGATAGGCCAGCAGGGTCGCAGGATCGACGGTCAACGTGGGGGGAAGCGCGTCTTCAGCTTTGGTTGGGCCGGGAGTTACGGGCATCCGTGCGACAGGAACGCAGGCAGACGGAGTTGCGGGGACGTTGATCCGGCAGAGCTCGGCCGTTATCGGACCCTTGATGACCAGGTGGTCGGTCGTTGTTGAGGGCGTGGTCCAGCGAAGTTGGACGGAGTTGCCCACGCGCGCCGCAGTGAGGTCTTTTACGGTTTCAGGGAGCTTGAGGGAGGGTGGCTGCGGAGGGCCGGGGCTGGCGCAGCCCACGGTAAAGGCGAATAAAAACGCGGCTGCTGCCGCTGGGAGCCTTCTCGATGCGCGCCAAGGACAGTGGGTGAGCGAAACCTTCATTGAGCTTTGATCATACGGCGGTCACTGGACTTGTACGGCGAAAATGGGGCTGGTCAACATTTGCGGGGCGAGCCTTTCCCGGATATTAAAAGATGCATCCAATCCAAACAGCGGGCTGCTTCGTACAACTTTTGATCGTGTTTCAACATCTGTTGGTCTAGCAAACGACCCCTATGAGCAAAAATACCACTTCCCCGACAGCTTTGGCCTCTGCTGAGATCTCACTGCCTCCCCAGGACATTCTGGCAGGCAACGGTACCCAGGAGCTTCGCAACGTCCACGTAGATGGTGAGGCGGCTGAATCATTCATCGCCGAAAAACGTATTGGCGAACGCATTAAACACCTGCGTCTTAAGAAGTCGATGGGACTGGTGGAGCTGGGGCGCCACACGGGTCTCTCCGCCAGCTTCCTTTCGCAGTTGGAGACGGGGCGAGTTGTACCGACGCTGCGGAATCTCGCGCGCATTGCCATGGTCTTCTCGAAAGATCTAAGTTATTTCTTCGACCCTGAGCCACAGACGCTGTTCCGAGTGCATCGTCGCAACGAGCGCGTGCGCCTGCCGCAGACCGGCGCCGACGACCCGACGTATTTTTTTGAGAGCCTGGGGTACCACGTTCCGGACCGGCAACTCGATCCCTACTTCGCGGAGTTTTTGCCGCCGAAGGAGGGTCGCGTGCCACGCGCGCATCAACACACCGGCTGCGAGTTTCTCTATCTGCTATCGGGAACGCTTGATGTCCGGCATGGCGAAGCGACACACCGTATCGAAGCAGGCGATGCGATCTACTTTGACGCGAACACGATTCACAGCTACGTGTGCACCAGCAAGATAGCCGCCACGGCTGTGATTGTGACGTTGCAACACGCTCTGTTGATGCAGGTTGGGAACAGTGCGCGAGCGATCAACCTGGGGAGTGGGAAGATACGAGGCGTGCCGGCGGCGATGCTACCCCCGGCGGCAAGTGCGAAGAAGAACTCAGAACGGATGCAGTGAGCTGCCTCACATCGCAGTAGATCCGGTGATTCTGGCAGGCAGTTTCGGCAGGCTGACTGCCATCACATCCAGACGCTGAAGCGCCTTGCGCGTAAGCCCAGTCAGCGGAAGCGTGCCGAGACGGCTGGTCAAGACCCAATGCAGATCGCTGTTTGACGCAGGAATGGCGCGGCGCAACCCGCTGTCTTCCGGGCCATGCGCGGCGAAGATCTGCACGTAGTAGTTTGTGTTTGTGATTGCGTGGCGAAGACGAAGCATAGGCTCGCGCCCCTGCACGGCGTCCAACGGCAGCGGCGGAAGTTCGTACATGCCGGGCATCAGGCTGGCGTCGTCGGCACGAAGCTCCAGCAACACCTCGGTGACGGTGCCACGTTTGCGCAGGCTCAACAGATACGCTGCGGGCCGGCTGAGCTGCGCTGCGCGTTGTGGCGTGATGTGCTCGCCTCGCGTTTTGCACATGGAATAGACCGGGCAGTGCAGGCAGAGGGGATTTTTCGGCAGGCACAGAGTCGCCCCGAGCTCCATCATGGCCTGGTTGTGATCGCCGGCAGCGTTGATTGCTTCGCCGATACGCCGCGCCGGAACGAGAGCACTTGCTTTCTGCTGCACGTAGGCGCGGCCCGCCGCTGTTTTGATCTCTGGCCGCCCGGTGAGACGCAGCAGTACGCGTTCTACGTTGCCGTCGACGACGGCGATGCTTTCGCCAAAGGCGATGCTGGCGATTGCAGTACTAGTGTACTCGCCGATTCCGGGAAGGGTGCGAAGCTCTGCCGCGGTAGTGGGCAACACGCCTCCGCGTTCGCGAGTGAGGAACTGCGCAGTCTTGTGCAAACATGCGTGCCCGCCGGTAGTAGCCGAGGCCAGACCAGGTGGCGAGGACTTCAGACTCAGGAGCTAACGCCAGGGCAAGCAGGGTCGGAAACTTCAACAGGAAGTCTTCGTAGTGCACGATAACGGCTGCGACGCGCGTCTGCTGCAGCATGACCTCGGAGAGCCAGGTTCGGTAGGGGTCGCTGACGCCGCGCCAGGGAAGCTCGCGCGCGTGGCTCTTGTACCAGCCCATCAGCTTGCGCCGGAAGAGAGTGGCATCGATTTTTACATCCGAAGCAGTGGATTCCTGCATCGGACTTTTATCCATACTCTCTGGCTTCGATCGAGAACGCATCGCTGCAAGTTTATCCTCTTCGCGCCCCTCTTCGTCCCGAGGAGCTAAACTCAAACTGATTATGCTGCAACAATCGCACCCCAATTCGCGCACTCCGATGACCCCTTCGCGCAGGAAAGACAGAAGGGATTTCCTGAAGTTGACCGCGCTTGCAACGGGTGCGGCGCTGTTGCCTGCGTTGGCGGAGGCAGTAGCGCCTGAAGCTGTGCAGCATCCTGCGTTTCCGAGCAGCGATCCGCGCTGGCAGCGTACCTGGGACGCTGCGCTGGCAGTGCTTGCGGGGAATATAAAGACTGTTCCCTACTACGAGCAACCGATCCTGTTCGAGGGCGCTGTGTATCCGGGCGTCGTGGCAGGAGTGTGGCCCGCATGAGGGCCTGGTTTATGGCACGCTCGCGCCGTACGTCGCCGCGCAGGAGGGCCAGCCTACACCACTCCAGGTTGCTCGCAACAATCACATGGCGTTCTTCGCGCTGCAGCGGCCCGTGGGGCATGAGTCGGCAGGTCAGATTCCAGCTTCAATCAAACTGTCCGAGGTTGGCTACGGCCAGATTCAGATGGTCGTTCCGATTGCAGCGACGGCGTGGGAGCTGTCGCTGCTGACCGGCGATGATGAGCTGCTGGTGACCACCTACACGGCGTGCTGCCGTTGGGATGCGTGGCTGCGGCAGTACCGCGACACACGGAAGACAGGCCTCGTCGAAGGCTTCTGCACCTACGATACCGGCCACGATAATAGTCCGCGCTGGGCTGGTATTCCCAACCGTTGCCCGGACGCAGATGCACGCAAGTGTCCGCCGATTGCCACGATGCCGCGCCTGTGTCCGGATCTTTCTGCGACGGTGTTTGGTGCGCGGATGGCGCTTGCCCATATGGCCACCGCGCTGGGCAAAGGTGACGAGGCCAGCCGCTGGCACGATGACGCGGAGACGATTCGTTCGCTCATCATCGAAAGACTTTACGACCCCAAAGACGCTGCGTTCTACGATCTGGATGCACAGAATAACTTCGTGCGTGTCCGCTCGGACGTGAACAGCCGTGTTCTCGGCGAGCATGTTTTGAAGCGCTACGATGCGAAAGACAAAGCGATCTTCGATGCTGTGCGGACGAAGCAGATTCATAACCCGAAGGCCTTCTGGGCGCCTTATCCGCTGACGTCGATTGCGATGGACGATGCTACGTTTGTGCGGCCGATTCCGCGCAACAGCTGGGGCGGTGCGAGCCAGGCGTTGACTGCGCTGCGCGTTCCGCGGTGGATGCCTTACTACGGCAAGCAAGCGGAGATGAACCACATGATGCAGCAGTGGTGCGAGGCGATCAGTCGCCATACGGAGTTTCGCCAGCAGATGGACCCAATGACTGGCGAGTTTACGCAGGCCGATCCCAGTGGTTACTCGCCTGCTGCGCTGGTCTTCCTGGAGTTCGCGCGACAACTCAGCAAATCCTCTCCGCCTGTCGCTGTGACGACGATGCCGGCAACGCCTCAGCAGTTCTGATACTTCCAGTTGCGTTGTTTGCCCTCGGCAATCCACTCGATCGCAGTGGCAATTCGCTTTTCGCGGGTCTCTGTGCGCTTGGCTTCGGTGATCCAGTCAGTGTACTCGCGCTGACAGGAGGTGCTGAAGCCCGCGAAGATCTTCGCCGCGGCCTTGTTCTTTTTAAGCGCGGAGGCCAGCTCCGCAGGAATCTCCGGTGCAGGCTTCGACTTCTTTGCGGGTCGTGCAATCGACTTTGTGCGCTGGCCGCTTGCGACCAATCCAGCAGCCTGCCGATAGTAGTTGAGCATTTTTTTGTCTGAAGGGAGATCTTTCAGGCTGGTCACTTTGCCTAACGAGCCCATTCCATTTTCAGAAAGCAGGCCGTCTTCCGTCAGAATCGCTTGCATCTCCGGTCCCCAAAAACCGACAGCGCAGTGTTGCTTAAAGGCAGCCATGTGCCCAAGGACTACACCGTGCAAGGTAAAGAACGGCATGCTCCACTTGATCTCCTCGTCCACATCAGGGCAGGCCTTGTGGGCCAGTTCGCGGATATGCGTGAGGATGGGCTGCGCGAAGGGTTGCGACTTCGCGATATAAGCATCAACCTTCGGATTGAACTGTTGATTTTTCACGACAGCAGTTTATCTCGAATGCTAGGCCGTGTCGCCGGGCTTCGGTTTCGGAGCCGATGGGTAGGGCTTGATGGGGTATGGCGGGCCCTTGGCAAAGACCTTCTGCATCTCGGCGTCGTAACCGTAGATATCGTCGAAGAAGTTAACCTCTCCGTCTTCTGCGACGGTCGCGGTCAGATAGAAGATCACGATCGGCAGCGGAGTCTTGAGACTGACGGTCTTGTTGTCGGGGCCGCTATTCATCGCAGCCTGCACCTTTGCGAGATCCCAATCGCCACCTTGTCCCTGGAGCACCCACGCGGCCAGGTCAGCGGGCTTCTGCACGCGAATGCAGCCGTGGCTGAAGTCGCGGCGCGTCTGCTCGAACAGAGAGACCGCCGGGGTGGAGTGGAGGTAGATGTCGTACTGGTTTGGGAACATGAACTTTACGAGGCCGAGTGAGTTCTTAGGCCCGGGCTTCTCGCGTACCATCACGGCACCCTGCGAGACCTGCTTGGCTGTGTAATCCGTCAGGACGACGCCCTTGTTGTTGGTGACTTCAAAGTTTTTGGTCGCCAGATAGCCGTGGTTTGTTGCAATGTGTGGAGCCAGTTCCTTGCGTGCGATGTCGACCGGTACGTTCCAGTAGGGGCGGAAGACGAGGTACTTCATCATGTGCGTGAACACCGGCGTCTCGTGCTCGCCAACAACTTTGCCCACGACGACACGCATCGTGAAGTCGAGTTTATGGTCAGGGTCGTAGCCGCGTAGGACGAACTCGGGTAGATTGACCATGAGCCGCGCATGCAGGTAGGGATCGGGCAGCCAACGCCAGCGCTCAAGCGAGTCCTGGAGTTGCTCCACGCGTGAAGTGAGCGGGATGTTGAGAGATTTGATCATCTGGGGTGTCAGCTTGCCGTCCTCAGTAAATCCGTGGCGATGCTGATAGCTCTTCACTGCTTCCGACAGGGTGGAATTGAATGTGGTATTTGTAGCAGTCTCAAGTGTGGTGTCGGCGGCAGCGTCACCCTCCAGTTGCAGACGTGTGAGCAGGGCTGCGGCGGCCGGATACGCTCCACCGACCGACACCGGTTTGGCCACCGTCGGTAGTGTGTCCGCCCCCGCCTGATCCTGCTGCTTCGCGAGATCGAGGTAATGCGCCAATGCCTGCTCGGTCTTTCGGTAAGCTTCCGAATCGGGCTCGACGCCGGTGATCAGCTTTGGAACGTCAGTCGCATCCACTACATCGTCGGAGACAAACTCTGCGAGGTCGTACTTCTTGTCGTCCACATTGATGTCGAAGTTGAAGTGCTGCGGATTGACGCGGCCGATGCGCAGGTCTGAGATGTAACGCATCACATTCACCGTCATCGCGACATCGAAGAGGGAGATGGCATCCGCCGATTTGCTGTTCAAGGCCTGCACGCGCTCGGTCCAGCGTGGCGCGTCGTAGTCCTCTGGAATCAGCCCCTTTGTTGCGGCGTTTTGAAACTGTTGTATGAACGCTGTCGCGGTTGTGGTTGGAGCACCATCGCGGGTCCAGGCAACTTCGTAGTTGCGATCGTCGTAGAAGGTCTCGATATACGATTCGTAGTCGGAAAAATTTGGCCAGCGGAGATCGGGAACCTTACTGGTGTCGACCTTCTCCGGCGGAAGCGCTTTCTTTTCCACCAATTGATGCAGATTGTCTGAGTACGCATCCGTATTGGGCGCCGACTTCGATTTGCGATGCCGATGGCATCCGCTGACGAACAGGAGAAGAGCCAGGGCACACGCGGTGCATGCCGAGCGAAGAGAGACTTTCATCATTGCAGGCGGACCATCCTTCATGCGTAGCTATTTGCGGCGTTGACGACCTATTATGCAGGATTTTTGGAAAGATTCGAGGAAAACCGCAATGCGCCCCGGTAGCGTTTCAGATGCAGCGCCGCTGCTCCGCTATCGAGCGATCTCCGGCAGCAACGCTAGACAAAGCATTGCCTGGGTCAAAAGGAGAGCGCCCGATAGAACCAGAAACATCTTGCGTTGCCGCGTCTCCAGTACATCCGCGAAGACACCACCCAGGAAGGTAAACAGGAACGGTAGCGCCCATAGCCACGGTCGCGACATTGTTTGCGTCGTAACCAGCGGGAACAGCAGCAGCACCATGACCAGGGGAGCCGTATTGCCGAAGTAGCGGCAGCGACGTACAGCAACATACAGCAGTAACGCGACCCCGGTTGCGATCACAATCGGTCCGTTCATGATGTCCAGGAAAAAATGACGCGCCGCGTCCAGCGCAAACCACGACCGCGCGCCACCGCCGGTGAATACATAGCTGAAAGGCGCTGGTCGAAACGCGTAGAACGCAAACAGGATCGCCAGCGCGCCTACCGCAGAGAAGATCATGATCTGTACGACGTAGCTTCGCCGCCGCTCGGCCAGGTACATCATCCACACTGCCGCCATGACAAAACCAATCATCGCCGCCAGCAGATGCGCTGCCGCCGTCAACCCGAGCGCGATCGTCAGCAGTAAGATACGAGGCTTCCATTTGTTTCGCGGGCCTTGCATCGCATGAGCAACGCCCATGGCCGTATACACCAACCCGTATAGCCCCCACATCGCCAGCACATCGTTGTTGGGCGTTACGGCATAGCGCACAACCGCAGGACAGAAGCAGTAGAGACCTAATGCAAAGAAGCCTCCCTCGTTGCCGAACAGGCGTCGCGCGACCCACCACAGCCCACCGCCCAACCACACCGCGAAGAACACAAATGGCAGATGCAGCAGGTACTTTACGTTGAGGAGCTCGTGCCGTGCCTCCCACATCGAGCCGTGAAGAGTCCCTTCGGCGTACCGCCGATTCTCTGGTTTGCGCAGTTTATCCGCACCGAGCATGACCAACCGCTGCACCGTGAGGGGAAGCCCCGCGACCCGGTAGGCGAAGGTGCCATCGCCGTTGAGGTTGCCGCAGGTTGTAAAGTAGCCAGCCAGAGGCGACGGCCTCTCCCACATCTCGCGGCCGCACTCGGCGTAACGATAGTCCTGTTGTGAGAGCTGCTGATGGCTCACGACCCATAGGCACTCTGCCAGGAAAAAAAGGAGGAGCAGTGCGGCCAGCCGCTGGGGTCGACCGATCTTGATGCGGGGAAGCTTCATGCGCTAAATTGCCGGCCTTTATCTGTCATTGATCCTTGTCCCGCCATCTGCTGCCCGCCAGTAAAAGCCGCAATCTTTTATCACAAAATCGCGCCGCGGACGGACAGGCAGGAGCTACCTCTCCAAGTGTATCTTGAGAGATATGCAGTCGCTTTCCTTTATCCCAGGCCGCGCCTTTCTCTCGTCCAATTCAACCGCCGTACCGTGGACCGTCGTCTTTGAAGATGAAGGCATTGCCGGCTACTTCTATGCCTGCGACCGCTCGCAGGAGGTACACGAACACAGCATCCTTGACGCGATGCTCATCTACAACGTAGCCGCGCTGGCAAAGAGCGACGCCGAAAACCAGCGACCCGAGCCGCAACGCATTGCTTCGGTAGAGTGGTCGCGCGATGGGCTGCAGGCTGTTCTTTATCTGGACGGAACCGCCCAAGCTCTCTTCGACTTTCAAGTTCGTTGCGGGTACTGTCGCATGGACTTTCCGAACTTTCGCGAAGAGCAGGGCGATACCTGGCGCAAGTCGACCCATGCATGGTCTGACGCGGTGCTGCAACGCTTCGAGTCTGCCCTCTACGCCTGAGTTGAAGGCGTAAGGGGTGAGTCTCGTAGTAGTTCCACGGCGGAGGATTGCGACCTTTGAAGAAAACCTACCCCAGGAAGAGCTCTTCGACTTCAAGCCAGTTATTAACCCGCTTATATCCAGTCACACCGGCGTTATGTGGTGAGCTGTAGAGTATTCCTTCGCCGGAAAACCGCCGCAGCTGCCGCGGATTGTCGTCGATCAGATACTCTGCGCGCAAGATACTCTTATCGCCGCAGTAAACGATGTGGGACGCAGGAATGAACGGGAAGTGCTTCGCGAGCCAACGGTACTTCGCTTGAAACGAGGATGGTACCTCCATCGCGGCCGTGGCGATAAAAACCTCGTATTTTGTCTGCAGTCGCTTCAACACACGCTGCGACTCCGGCATGACCGCCAACACATCGAAGAAGTCCTCCGACCGAAGATAGGCCTCGAGCACGGCGTGGCGATCAGACGAGACGACCTCCCACAGCCACTTCCCCTGCAGGTCGTTGAGAGTGACCTCTTCGCCAAAGTGCTGGTTGTAGCGAAGCAGATGCTCGCCCAGAGCATCCGCCATCACCTCATCCATATCTACACAGACTCTTTTCACAGGGTTCCCAGTTGCAAATTTATCGCCTCAGAGAGACCGGATGATCGATGCCGCAATACTCTCCACAGGCACCGTCTTGCGCTGCGGAGAGTCGCGCGCCGGATCATAATAGAGCAGCCGGCCGCAGGTTTCGCAGGCCATCATCGTCTCGTCATTGCCGCGATCGCGCAGGTCATTCCAGCGCTGCGGACGCACCATCATCTGGCAGGCCATGCACTTTTGATTGAGAGCCTCCGCGACTGCTGTTCCCTTCGCCTTCGCGATTCGGTCGTAGGTCGAGAGCGCACTCTCGCCGATCTCCGCCCGCTCGGCCTTGCGTTTTTCTTCCAAAGCGGCGAGCAAAGTCTTATCCTGCGCAATCGTCTCCACTGCTCGCGCCCGTTCGCGTTCCAGGGTCGCCGTTGCATCGGTTAGAGCTTCATCGGCAAGCTGCTTCTGCGACTCCAGACCTTCGCTGCGCTCCATACTTTCAATCTCTGCGTCTTCGAGCCGGCCGATCTCAGTCTGGGCAAACGCAATCTCATGTTCGAAGGCTGTCACCTGAACTGTCGTTGTTGCCATGTCCATCTGTTTGCGCACACGAGCAATCTTCGCCTGATAGTCTTTCACATCAGACTCCTGTCGTCGTCGCAGTGCCTCTTCTTTGGCGATGAGATCGACAACGACAGCACGCTGTCCTTCGGTGGCCTTCGCCTTCGTCTCGAGCGCAGCCACGTGCTTTGGCAGCGCAACCATCTCATCGCGTAGCCGTTTGGCTTCGACATCATGAGTCTGCAACACAATCAACTTCTCAAGGTCCGGATGCATCCGTGTCTCTCTTTCCAACTCCATCGCATCGCCGAAACAGCTCAATAACGGCGGAAAACTCGAAGTTTAGCACCGCCTGCCGCTCTTGTTTAGTATGCGCCTTACAACTTGTTGACGTTGATGTAGTAAAAGTCTGTTGCTACATCAAACTGGTCTTTTGTCAGCGGCGTCTTCATCGTCTGCCACTCGGTCGTGGGATGGATCGTCTCCCAATGTTCCGTCAAACCAACGCGGATGGGCATGGCGAAGGCTTTCTCGTCAGCGACCCAGCGGTATTGAACCGCGCCTGCGTCGTCAAACTTCAACTCCAGCGTAGGAATCGCGGTGTGCCAGAGATACTGGTGGAAGACCGGCGTAAGGTCCATCCCTGTCTGCTGATTGAAGTAGCTGATGACGTCTTCGGTCATGATGTTTTGATATTTGTACTTTTGGTAGTAGCCACGCAGCATGGCCCACCACCGGGCGTCATCGTTCACAACACCACGCAGGGTGTTGATGAACAGAGCGCCTTTGAAGTACTGGTCCTGTGACGGCTCGGTGTTTGTGCCACGGGTGGTGATGATTGGACGATCGTCCTTAACCTTCTTTTTATAGGCATTGATGTACTTCATCGCATCGTCGTGTCCGTAGGTGTACTCGACGTAGAGGCTTTCGAGATACGTCGTCCAGCCTTCGTGAATCCACATATCGGATTTGTCGGCAGCTGTGATCGCATTGCCGAACCACTCGTGCCCGCTCTCGTGGATGATGATGAAGTCGAACTTCGGGCTGATACCGACGCCGGTCCAGTCGCGGTTCAGGTAGCCATTGGCGAAGTGATTGCCATAGGCCACTGCGCTCTGGTGCTCCATACCGGCGTAGGGCACACCGACTAACTTGTAGCCATCTTTCTTGAAGGGGTATTCGCCAAGGTAGTGATAGTAGGCCTTCATCATCCCCGGCACCTGCGCAAACTGTCGCTTGGCCCCTTCCAGATCCTCGGGCAGCACATAGTAGTCGAGCGATAGTCCCTGAAACTTGTCGTCGAAGTGAACGTAGTTGCCGATGTTCAGCGCGACGTCGTAGTTGTTGATCGGATAGTGCACACGCCAGTCCCAGCGCGTATAGCCGTCGCCGAGATCTTCTTGCCCATGAACTTTCCATTGGAAACATCCATCAGGCCGTTCGGCACAGCAACCGTGATGAGCATGCCTTCCTGCGGTTCATCGCGCCACTGCTCCTTATTGGGCCACCAGACGTAAGCGCCGTCACCTTCGCAAGCGGTGTTGATCCAGGGGTGTCCAGAGGTGTCCTTCTTGAAGGTGAAGCAGCCAAACCGTCCCGTTTCCGTAGGGTTTCCGGAGTAGTGCACGTCGATCGAATAGGTGCTGCCAGTGTGCAGGGTCTGCGGAAAATCCACGTAGAACGTACCGCTGTCGTCGCGGTCATACTTCAGCGTCGTCGAACCCATGACGATCTTGTCGATCTGCAACGTGGGATAGAGCTCAAGCTGGATGCGCGTGCCATCCTGCAGCATCTTGAACCGGATCGTATTCGTTCCGCGTGATGAACTTCTTGTCCGGGTCGACGCGGAGATCGAGATGATAGAAGAGCAGATCGTTATTCGCGCGATAAGGTCCATACGAACCGCGTCGAAGGTCGCCCGGAGTAGGTTCCTTGACTGCAGTCGGTTTCGCCGCGGCTGCTGTCGACTGAGACGTCTGCGCAGGAAGCGATATTGCAGCACATGCTATGAGGACAAGAACAGGTAGCGGCCGATTGCAAAGAGCGTGTTTAAGCATTGCTGCTAGCTTATCGCGATTTTTACGGAGCTGCGTTGCGGGTCAATCCCGCGCCTCAACCAGAGTCTTCATCGCCAGGCTTTCGGTCGTGTTCAACTCGGCCAGCCCCTTCGCCACTCCGCTGCGATCTGCCTCCGATCGGTTCTGGCTCACCTTCCACTTGCCTTCGAGACGCTCGATGGGCAACTCCAACCCCACGATGCCCTTTTTCAATGATGCAATATAGTCGGGCGGTGCATCTGCGACCTTCCAGGGGACAGGCAAACCGGCTTCTTGAACGGTAGTCAGCTTCTCAAGATGCGCCATCAGCCATTCGCCATCCTCGATCACCTTCAGGTGCCCGTAGGCATGGACGACCACATAATTCCAGGTCGGCACTACTTTGCCGGTCTCTTGTTTTTCCGGGTACCAGGTGGGCGTGATGTAGTGCTGAGGGCCGGAGAATATCGCAAGCGCCTCTGTAGAGGGCGTGAAATCGCGCCATTGTGTGTTGGCTCGCGAGAGGTGGCCTTTCAAAAGACCCCTCGCACCGTTCTGCTCGAGCACCATGGGAATATGCGAGGCAAACAGTCCTGACGGTCCCATCGTGACCAGCGAGGCAAATGGATGATCTTCCATCAACTTGTGGAGTACAGAGATGCGATCCTCTTTATTTGCCTGGGGGATATACATGCAAGCTCCTAAAAAATCGTTCCGCTATGAACCTAACACCAATCTGATGAGATTCAAGTTGTTCTAAAAATGCTGTTTTTCGCTAAAAACTCTGAATCCCGCGCGCCATCGCTACAATCGAATTAATCAACGCATGTCGGCTACAACCCTAGAACTGCCAGGCGCGCAACTTCCGGACGCGCTCTCACGACCCACGAAACGGTGGAACGCCCGTGGCGCCCACGCATTAATCCGTGGATCGTCGCCATGACGGTGACCCTGGCCACGTTTATGGAGGTGCTCGACTCCTCCATCGCTAACGTCGCTCTGCCGCACATCGCCGGCGGCCTAGGCGCCACGCAGGATGAGGCCACCTGGGTTCTGACGGCGTACCTTGTCGCCAACGCCATCATTCTGCCGGCAGGCGCGTACATGACCACCTTTATTGGACGCAAGAAGTTTTACATGATCTGCGTCACACTCTTCGGCATCAGCTCCGCACTCTGCGGACTTGCTCCAACGCTGCCTCTTCTGGTCTTCTGCCGCATCCTGCAGGGCATCGGCGGCGGCGGTCTTGCACCTTCTGAGCAAGCAATCCTGGCGGACACCTTTCCTCCGGAAAAACGCGGGCAGGCCTTCGCCATGTATGGCCTCGCCGTCGTCTGCGCTCCCGCAATCGGCCCCACGCTGGGCGGCTTCATCACCGACCGCTTCGACTGGCGCTGGATCTTCTTCCTGAACATTCCCGTCTGCATCCTGTCGCTCTTCCTCACCTCGCGCATCGTCGAAGATCCGCCTTGGGTGAAGAAGCAGGTCGAACTCTCGCAGAAGGGCGGCATCAAGCTCGACTTTCTCGGCTTCGGCCTCCTCGCCACAACCTTCGGCTCGCTCGAGTTCATTTTGGACAAGGGCCAGGAAGACGACTGGTTTTCGTCGCACCTCATCGTCTTCTTCACCGTGGCCTGCATCGTTGCCTTCATCGTCATGATCTGGTGGGAGCTGCGACAGCTCCGCATTGGCCACCGTCCGATCCTCAATCTCACCCTCTTCAAACGGCGCAACTTCTCCATCAGCTTCCTGCTGATGTTCGTACTCGGCTTCGCGCTTTACGGCACGACGGTGCTGATACCGCAGTTCGTCCAGACGCTGCTCGGCTATACCGCCGAGCTTGCCGGGCTGGTGCTCTCCCCCGCCGGCCTGATGATGATGTGCATGATGCCCGTCGTCGGCTTTCTTGTCGGCTCGCGTCGACCCGCGCAAGCTCATTGCCTTCGGCTTCTTCATGCTCACCTCTTCCCTGATGGAGATGCATACCCTCAATCTCGGCGTCAGCTACGGCTACCTCGTCTTCCTGCGCTGCTTCCAGGCCTCGGGCCTCGCCTTCCTCTTCATCCCGATCAACACCATCGCCTACATCGGCGTAAAGCAGTCGGAGAATAACGACGTCTCCGGTCTCACCAACCTCGCCCGCAACATCGGCGGCTCCTGCGGAACTGCGTTTCTGGCCACCATGCTTACGCGCCGCACCGCCGCGCACGAAAACAACATGGTCCGCAACCTCACCTCGGGCAATCCTGCCTTCATGAATCAGGTCGCAAAGCTCAAGGGTATGTTCGGTGGCCACAGCAGCGGCAACCCGATGACCGGAGCCGGCTCCCACACCGCCAGGCCTATATCTACAACCAGCTTCACCGTCAGGCCAGCGATGCTGTCCTATCTCGACATCATCCAGTACCTGGCAATCTTCTGCGCCTGCATGATCCCGCTCACTCTTCTTCATCCCGCGTCCACCAAAGCACGCCAGCCCCTCCGCCGGCCACTAGAGTTCGCTACGACAATCTCGTCCCCATACGGCAGATATTATCTGCGCAGTTTTGCTGACTGAGATCGCCAGCGCTGTCAAGAGACCACGGGATCACCGAAGCTGCTAAACCAGCACAATAACAATCTTCGGACCCTCGAAAACCTTGCAGACAAAACTCCTCAGGCCCTCCTCCAGTTAATGGAGGAGGGCTCCGTATTTTCGTGGAATCAAGAGACTTTTCGATCGACTCCACCGAAAGGAACAGGCCCATTCTGGGCTGTTATGGATTCTTTATGCATTCCTCACGAACTCTTTATCCTGCACTGGCTAGCTTGAGTAGTGGTTCAGTTCGCGTACTCAACTCGCGGAGGCTGCCGGAATGGAGAAGTAAAAGTGGAAATTAGAACAAGATCAATCAGTAAGCGTTTTTGTCTCGCGGGGTTGGTCCTTGGAGTCGGACTGACGCTCGAGTACAGGACATCTTGCGAGCACAAACGCCCAATCTGCAGACATCAGTAGAAAATACCCAAACAGGCCAAGACCTTAAGATTCAACAGCTGCAAGACAAGCTGGAAGAGATACAGAAGGAGCTGATGGAGTTGAAGCGGACTAACACCGCTCAGCCGGAGACTCAGCACCTCACCACCTCGAAGGCTCCTGCCCCTGCTCCGGCTCCGGCGCTTCGGAGGAAGAGACGGTTATCACTGATCCCGCCAACCCGCACTCCGAGCCCTTCGCCTTCGCCGACTTCACCTGGCTCACCGGCAATGCACGCACCAAGGACACTCCGTATGCGACGAAATTCTTTACCCCGGAGATTCGTTCGGACGTGAGCTACACCTATGACTTCCGCCATCCGCAGGACGACACCATCGTCGGATCGAGCGAGGTCTTCCGGTCCAACGAGGTGACGCTGACCGACCTTGGAATCGGCGGCGATTTCCACTGGGACAACGTGCGAGCCCGCGTTTTGAGCCAGATTGGCCTTTACGCCACGGCTACACCGCGCAACGATGCCAGTCCCGCACGAGGCCAGTGGGACCTTGCCGATGCGTATCGTTATGTCGGCGAAGCCAATGGCGGGTACCACTTCAACGTGCAACATGGCCTGAATGTGGATGCCGGTATCTTCCTCTCCTATATTGGTCTGTTCTCGTTTTACCAGTTCGATAACTGGGCCTATCAGCCGTCCTATGTGTCTTCAAACACGCCCTGGTTCTTCAATGGCGTGCGCGTGCAATGGTTTCCCACTGCCAAGCTGAAGATCGAACCGTGGTTCATCAATGGCTGGCAGTCCTACGGCCGGTTCAACAATCGGCCCGGGCTGGGCGGATCGATCCTTTATCGGCCAAACGGGAGTTGGTCGATCGTCGGCAACCAGTACGGCTTTGGAGAAGATGCGCTGGGCATACAGTCACGGACGCGCTACCACACTGACGATAGTGTTCAGTACAAGTACTACGAGCGGCATGACTCCTTCATCAGCAAGGCAGCTGCAACTCTGACTGGTGACGCAGGTTGCGAGAGCGGCGGCGGCGTAAGCTGCTTTGGCAATGGGAAGACTGGACCAAAGCAGAGCTTTCTTGGCTTCATGGCCTACAACCGCCTCTGGTTCGATCGTGACCTCTTCGGCCTGACCATCGGCGGAGGACGCATCAACAACCCAGGCCGCTACCTGGTGTTGCTGCCGCCGATCAACGGAGCGACAGCGGCTTCGGGGACACCTTACTTTACCGAAAATCCCGGTGATCAGTTCAAGGCGTGGGACGCTTCGGTAACGGTAGACTATTTGCCTAGCCAGTACTTCACTTACCGGCTGGAGTACAACCATCGCGCGGCGAACGTTCCTTACTTCGCGGGACCAGGAGGCGTGACGCCGCCGGGTGGAAATACCGGAGCGCCAGGATCTCTCGTTCCCGGCTGGAGCCCAGATCTACGCAACAGTGAAAACCGCATAACCGGAGCTTTCCTTGTGAAGTTCTAAATCAACATCCACGCAGCGCGAAGATAAAAAGGCCCCGCTGACAAGCTTTCAGCAGGGCCTTTTTTAGTTCTAAAAGAGCCTTTGCACCAGCGACCGCTAACTCGTGAAGTGTCAGACACTACTCTTTCCCATCCTGGCCGCCAACTGTATCCTTACAGCGCGTTCCAATTCCGTCTTCTGGAGACATCGAGTTGCCGCTCACCCTCTTCACCACCCGTCTGTACCGACAACTGGCGACTGCGCTCCTGCTCACAGTCTGCATCGCAGGACACTTGGCGCTCGCCGTCAACTGCAAGGTCACAACTGCTCACACGCCCTCCGAAGCAGAGCAGGCGTTCCTTCACGGCGACTACGACCATGCTGTGACCCTCTACCAGGCGCAGCTTCAGCAGACACCAAATGACGCTGCTCTGACGGCCGGCCTGTCGCAGGTATTTCTGAGGCAACAAAAAGTAAAAGAGGCTGGCGATTTAGTCCGCGCAGCGCTTACCCAGAACCAAAAGTCGATTATTCTGCTGACCACGTTCGGCGAGGTGCAATACCGCGAAGGAACGCCATGGCTTGCAGGAACCACCGTCGACGAAGCCATGAAGTTGGATGCCTGCTATCCGCAACTTCATCTGCTCAAAGCTCGCATCTTGCGAATCAACTCCTACTACGCATCGGCGGCGAAGGAGATAGCGACAGCTCACAGCCTGGATCCTTACGATCCGAAGATCCGCCGCAGCTGGCTCGATACGTTGCCGGTAAAGGAACGAATCACGGAACTCGAGTCCTATCTTTCTGCTGGAGGTGGCGACGATCCTGAGTCGCTCAAGGCTCTTCACTTCTATCTCGAGTACCTGAAGCGTGGGCTCGTCGAACCACACAAGGCCTGCCGCCTTGTCTCGGAGACAGAGACAGCCGCCCTGGAATTCGCACCGATGATGAGAGACGCGAGCCATGTCCGCGCTTTTGGCCTGGACGTAAAGTTCAACGGCCATAACGCACGGCTGCAGATAGATACCGGAGCCAGCGGTCTGGTCATCAGCCGCTCGGTAGCCGAGCACGCAGGACTGAAGCAGTTCAGCCAAATGGAGATAGGTGGTATCGGCAGCGAAGGACGCAAGGCTGCCTATACTGCCTATGCCGACGATATCAAGATCGGCTCTCTTGAATTTCGCGACTGCCAGGTCGATGTCATCGATCAGCGCAACGTCGCCGAGGGCGATGGCCTGATTGGAATGGATGTCTTCTCACGCTTCCTGATTACACTCGACTACCCCATGCGCAAGGTGCTGCTTGCACCGTTGCCTCGGCGTCCTGAGGATACAGCTCCCGTCAAGCCCACGCTCGAAACCACTGGTCGGGAGAATGACGACAACACGCCCACTTCCTCTACCGAAGCACAAACCTCCACACCTAAGCCTACGCTTCACGACCGCTACATCGCGCCAGAGATGAAGGATTGGAGTCATATCTACCGCATCGGGCACAACCTGCTTGTCCCCACGTCGCTCAACGGCACGTCGCCCAGGATGTTCATTCTGGATACTGGTGCATTCTCAACCACGATCTCGCCTGAGGTCGCGCGCGAAGTCACCAAGGTTCACTCCGACGATAACCTCAAAGTCAAAGGGATCAGCGGGAACGTAGCAGCTGTTTACAGAGCAGACAGTATTACCTTCAAGTTCGCCAACATCTCTCAGAAGGTTGACGACGTCGTCGCCTTTGCGACACCAGCGATCAGCAAAAGTCTGGATATGGAGCTCTCAGGCTTTATCGGATACACCGCTCTTGCGCAGATGACGATCAGTATCGACTATCGCGATGGCCTCATGAGATTCTCTTACGATCCAGACCGCGGCTTCAAATTTTCTCAGTAGAGAAGCTACACCGGTCTCGGGTTTCGCTCTTCAAACTGACGCTGATGCCAGTACGGATACACCAATGGAACCTCGCTCGCTGCATCCAGCTTCGCGATCTGCTCTTTGGTTAACTCCCATCCGATTGCGCCAAGATTCTGCTTCAACTGCTGCTCATTTCTTGCACCCACAATGAGGGTGGAGACAGTAGGCCTGCGCAACAGCCAGTTCAACGCAATCTGCGGCACCGTCTTTCCTGTCTCTTTCGCCACCAGGTCGATCGCATCGACGACTTTGTACAGATATTCCTCTGGCACCTGCGGCCCTTCTGCTGCGGTCTTGTGCAACCGGCTCTCACCCGGTATCGGCGAACCGCGCCGAATCTTGCCTGTCAGGCGGCCCCAGCCCAGCGGCGACCACACCAGGGTTCCGACGCCCTGATCGAGCGCCAACGGCATCAACTCCCATTCAAAGTCGCGACCGACCAGAGAGTAGTACGCCTGGTGGCCAACGTAGCGCGACCATCCATAACGCTCGCTGATGCTCAACGACTTCATCAGGTGCCATCCGGAAAAATTAGAGCACGCGATGTAGCGCACCTTGCCCTCGCGCACCAAGTCGTCAAGCGCACGCAGCGTCTCCTCCACGGGCGAGGTCGCATCGAAGCCGTGCAGATGGTAGATGTCGATGTAGTCGGTCCCCAACCGCTTCAGCGATCGCTCAACCGACTGAATCAGGTGATAGCGCGACGATCCAACATCGTTCGGTCCTTTGCCCAATCGGAACGTCGCCTTGGTAGAGAGGAGTACCTCCTCGCGATTCAAATGCGCAATCGCCTTGCCGAGTACAAGCTCGCTCTGTCCGTCGGAGTAGATATCGGCCGTATCAAACATATTGATTCCGGCATCCATGCAGATGTCGACGATCTTCTTCGCCTCGCCAATATCGTCGGTGGCGCCCCACGCGTTGAAGAACTCACTGCCGCCGCCAAACGTTCCTGCGCCGAAACAAAGCTCCGGCACCTTCAGCCCCGATCTTCCCAACTGACGAAATTCCATGCAGACTCCTCCTCGTACCTTGTGTGATGTCTCTCGACCTCACAAAGCTTCCACAACTTCAATAATGGTGATTTACTGGGCAGTCTTCTTCGGCGGCACGGTCGTAGCATCGCGAACGATCTTCCAGCCCGCCGATGTCTTCTCCACTACGAGCAGAAAATATCCGTCTGCGTTGCCGCCTCCGGCAGCAGTCCGCTCCAGGTGAAAGTGTCCCGTTACCGTAGCGAAGCGCTCATCGAGCGGCTGCACTTCGAGCTCAGAAAAGCCAAGCTTACCCATCTTTTCTGGAGTGGAATAACCCGTGCGATACCGTTCCACCATCTGGGCATAACCCTTCGCTATCGGAGACCCCATGAAGAGAATATCCGGGGAGTTCTTGTAACCGGTCGCAAAGGCTGCCATGTCTCCCCGGTTCCAGTCGACGACCTGCTTGTCCAGAACGGCACGGATCGCCTGGGCTTCGGCGGCGCTCTGCGCATGGAGAAAAGGAGAGGCTATAAAAGTCATACAAGCGACGAATATGACGGCGGCGCGGACATATCGCATTGGGCAAAGACTCCTTTATGAGAGACAGGGCAACTTCTGCCATACTAGCCGCACTCAAGCATCTTGCCAACGCCCGAGACTTCTACCGGTTTATCCACCTGCGATTGATAGATCTCTTCAACCCGCTCCACCGTATCGATTTCGCTCAGGGGCTTATCTGTTCGGATGCGCATGATCCGCGGAAACCGCAACGCAAATCCACTCGCATGACGCCCGCTTCGCATGATGTTGTTGAATGCCACCTCTAATATCATCAGCGGCTCGACCGTTCGGAAGAACCCTTCGTCCTGCAACGTGTGCTCCATCATCCACGCGCTCATCTCCGCAATCTCCGCGTCGGTCAGCCCCGAGTAGGCCTTTCCTACATTCAACAACTCTTCGTTCGCGCCGCGCACCGCAAAGGTGTAGTCACTCAAAATCCCCGCGCGTCTGCCGTGACCGAACTCAGCACCAGTAACCACGACATCCAGCGTCGCCAACTCGCGCTTTAGTTTCACCCACGCAATTCCTCGTCTTCCGGGTTGATAACTTGACCCGGCAGCCTTCAGCATCACACCCTCATTCGCGCGCGCCCGCGCATCGGCATAGGCGCGATCGATATCTTCCGCGTTCTCCACCAGACGTGACGGTGAGATCATCAGTCGCTCCACCGCAGTGCTCTCTGCCGCTGCAAATAAGACAGCCTGCAGATCGCGAGCGCGTTCATCCACAATCACCGGCGACACGACACGCTCTACCAGCTTCTCCACCACGGCTTCCAGCCGGTTGCGTCTTTCGCGCAACGGCAGCTCTAACAGCAACTCACCGCCTGCGTACATCAGGTCAAATACCATAAAGATCACGGGCACCTGCTGTCTCCATTCATTCGAGACCCGTTTGCGTCCGATCCTCTGTCCCAGCACGGCAAATGGCAGCGCATGCCCTCTATCCAGATCCCATCCGAGAATCTCCCCATCGAAGATGAGTGCTCCATCCTGCTCTGGCTGCACACGCGCAAACGCCTCCTCCAACTCCGGAAAACTCTCTGTCACGTCATCCCGGTTGCGCGAGTAGATGGCCACTCGTCCGGGCTGTTCTGTATCTCCACAGTGCACCTGCGCGCGCATCCCGTCATACTTGTCCTCGAGAAACGCCTCGACTGCAGGCTCCAGGACAGCCGGAGCCACTGTGATCTCGGCCGCAACGTCAGCCGGCGCAGAACTCGTCTCCCCTCCCTTTTTCTTCCGTGCCTTCGGCGTCTTCTGCGATGCAATCTTTACCGGTCTCTGGGTAAACCGCTGCACGGCCTCCTCAGGCGTCTCGACGGGCGAAGCCAACATAAACCCCATCGGATGAAACAACCGCATCCTCGCCTCATCCAGCGTTCCTGCAAATGCGCGCCGAACAGCTCCAGCCAGATCCGCCTCCAACATCACGGCTCTTCGCACTGCCTCAACTGGTGCAGCAGCCGCAACTGCAATCGCCTCCTCCACCAGGCTCTGCTTCACTCCAATTCGCATATCCCCCAGTATCAGCTTCAGCAGGTACTTTGCCTCCAGCGGAGTCGAACGCCGAAGTAAACCTTCCACCAGCGCTGCGCGAATCGCCGTCGTCTTTGCCGTCGCCATTCCGGCGAATGCATCCGCTATCTCCGCCAGTGTCAGCGCCGTCTTTTCTACCGTAACGTCAGCGGACTCTAGCAGCTCGAACGCCGCCGCTCCCATATCACCATGCCGCCGGTAAGCGGCCGTCAACGCGACGTCATGTGCGCCACTCGCCGCCAGCAGAGCCTTCGACAGCAACGCACCGCCCGCATTCAACCTCCGCGCATCCGCCTCGGCAAAAGGCGTACCTGCCAGATACAACGCAAACAGTCCGGCATCTTCACCCTGCGGCGCCACTGCATGCACCGCCGAGATCGCCTCGGCAATTGCCGCCCGTTTTTTCAGCTTGCCGGGCTCCCGTGCCAACTGCTCCGCCAGCGCTGCTACCGCAGAAAACAAAGCCATTCTGTACCAATCCTCTCAACATAACCGGGACCAAATCGGAACTCTTCTCTAAAAGATGCATTCCGCATCGCCCGAGTCCGGAGTAACATCTAAACAGGTATGAGTTCAGTCGCAAACCCGGTGTCGATCTCCCGTGTGGCCGCGTCCCTTGACCGCCACGACTTTGCCTAGCTGCGCTCTCGGCGCCGAATCCAACCCCACCCATCTCTAATTACTTTCTTATCAATGGAGTAGCCATGTTTGACCGCCTCGACCAACTCGAAGCCCGTTACGAAGACCTGGGCCAGCAGATGTCTGACCCCACCCTGGTTCAGGACCAGAAGAAGTTCCAGTCTGTCGCCAAGCAGCATCGCGACATGGAGCCCACCGTCGAAAAGTTCCGCGAGTATCGCAAGATCAAAGAGGGCATCGCCGAAGCCAAAGCCATGCTCTCCGATCCTGACCCCGACGTGAAGGAGATGGCGCAAGCCGAACTTGACACGCTGGAGCCCCGTCTCTCGCCCGTCGAAGAGCAGCTCAAGGTTCTGCTCCTACCCAAGGATCCCAACGACGAGAAGAACGTCATCCTCGAACTCCGCGCCGGAACCGGTGGCGACGAGGCCGCTCTGTTCGTCGCCGAGGTCTTTCGCATGTATCTCCGCTTCGCCGAGCAGCACAAGTGGAAGGTCGAAATCCTCTCTCAGACCGACTCCGGCATCGGCCACGGCCTGAAGGACGTCACTGCGATCATCGAAGGCGACAACGTCTACTCGCAGCTCAAATACGAGTCCGGCGTCCACCGCGTCCAGCGCGTTCCCGCAACCGAGACGCAAGGCCGCGTCCACACGTCGGCGATCACCGTCGCAGTTCTTCCTGAAGCCGAAGAGGTCGACATCAAGATCGAAGCCAAAGACCTCCGCATCGACACCTTCTGCTCTTCCGGACCCGGCGGTCAGTCGGTCAACACCACCTACTCCGCCGTGCGCATCACGCATCTTCCTACCAATACGGTAGTCAGTTGCCAGGACGAAAAATCGCAGATCAAGAACCGCGAAAAGGGAATGCGCGTCCTCCGCGCCCGCCTCTATGAGGTTGAGGCCGAACGCATCCACCAACTCCAGGCCAAAGACCGCAAGCAACAGATCGGCTCCGGCGACCGCAGCGAGAAGATCCGCACCTACAACTTCCCGCAAAACCGCCTGACCGACCACCGCATCGGCCTCACCAACCACCAACTCGCGATGGTGATGGAAGGCCAGATCCAGCCCACCATCGACGCCCTCATCGCGCACTACACTGCGGAAAAACTGAAGGCTGAAACAGAAGCGGCCTGAGCTGCGTCATCATGTGTAACTCAGCCAATAGGCCTGAGCCAGGAATTTGGTTTTCCTCACTCTCTTCAGTGAAGATCCAAATCAGCCATAAAGAGGATCGACCATGATCAGGCAGCGCCTCAGCACACACCGCTTTGTTTACGCATCGATACGTATTGCCCTCCTGGTCTTCCTTACAGCATTCCTGCCGAATACTGCACAGGCGCAGTTTGACACTCCGCCGCCTCCCTTCAACGGCATAGCCCACGTCGCTCTCCGCGTGCACGACCTCGCCGCTTCTGTCGCCTTCTACGAAAAATTAGGCTACGAGCAGGCCTTCGATCTTCGCAAGAACGACATTCCCTACGAGTCCTTCATCAAGATCAACGACCACCAGTTCATCGAACTCTATCCGACGACCGAACACGATCCCGACATCGGCTTCCTGCACCTCTGCTTCGAAGGCGTGGACCTCAACGCTATCTACGATGACTACCTCAGCCGTGGCCTGACTCCAACTACGCTCCGCAAAGCCGGCGCCGGCAACCTGCTCTTCACCATGGCTGGCCCGCAGCAGCCAGCGGGGCCACAAAACATCGAGTACACCCAGTACATGCCGGACTCTCTTCACAGCAACGACCAGGGCAAACACCTCGGTGCCGATCGCGTCGCCAACAAGCTCATCGCCGTCGCCCTTGCCATGAAGGATCCCGCGGCCGCTCGCGACTTCTACATCAATCAGCTCCACTTCAAACCCATCGCCAATGACCAGATGGATATGCATATGCCCGGGGAGTCTGGTCAGGAGGTGGAGATCGTGAGTGTGTCCTTTGGCACAAAGGCACGCCTGACCCTCGGATCGGAGAACCTCGGCAAAGCAGGCCGCCGCCTCCATAAAGAAGGCATCGCCGCAGTCAAGAACGGCGAAACCCTGACCATCAACGATCCCGACGGCAATATTCTTCTGCTCGAGAATCGCTAGAAGCCGCTGATGACTCTCCGTCAAGCACTCACGGCAGCAGCAACACAACTCTCTGTCGACCAGCACCTTCACGCCACGGCTGCGCGCGACGCTGAACTTCTGCTCCTTCACACTCTGCAGATTCTCCCGCGTCACACTGCTCGCTCACCCCGACCAGGAATTCACCCATGACCAACAAACCCGCTACGCAAACAACATCGCCCGCCGCCTGCACCACGAGCCAATCCAATACATCACCGGCCAGCAGGAGTTCTACGGTCTCACTTCTCAATGTCACTCCCGCCGTCCTCATCCCCCGTCCCGAGACCGAACACCTCGTCGAAGCCGTCCTGAAACTCCTACCCGCAAACCGCCCTCTGAAGATCGCCGACATCGGCACCGGCTCCGGAGCCATCGCGATCGCTCTCGCCACGCACCTTCCGCACGCCGAGATCATCGCCCTCGACATCTCGCCCAAAGCACTCGCCGTCGCTACAACCAACGCCCGCGAACAAAAGGTAGCTGACCGAATCAAGTTCCTCCAATCCGATCTGCTAGCTGCGCTTGAGCCACGAAGCCGCAACCTTTGATGCCATCGTCAGCAACCCACCCTACATCCCAGAATCGAGCGACCCACCCTCCATCCTCAGGTCCGCGACCACGAACCTGCGACGGCCCTCTTCGCCGGCGAGACCGGTCTGGACATCTATCGCCGCCTCATCCCCCAGGCCTACAAAGCGCTCAAACCAAGCGGCCTGCTCGCCCTCGAGATCGGCCATGGCCAGCAGGACGCCATCGCCACGTGCTTCAGGCCTGGCACAACATCATCCTTCATCGACGACCTCCAACAGATCCCCCGCGTTGCCCTCGCTCGAAAGACCGGCCCAGCCAACTCGCACACAACTCGGATAAAATCCTTCCACGGCGCGACGTCCCTGAAACCCTTCGCCTCGCCGTTCGTATAATAGTTGGAGTGCACGCATGACGAACCCCGAACTTCAAGACCATCTCTACGCCTCGAAGAGCGTCTCCTCCACCCCGATCGCGAGCGCGACCGCAGCGCTCTGATCCCGCTCTTCGCCGAAGAGTACAAAGAGTTCTGCATCTCTGGCCGCATCTTCAACCGCCAGCAGATCATCGACGCTCTGCTCAAGAGCGAGCCGCGCCCGGCGACGATCCGCCACTACTACATTGACATCTCTGCGGAAAATGTAGCCCTCGCTACCTACCGCGCCACTACAGCCTCGTCGTCTCCCATCGTTCCTCGCTGTGGATCTTTCGCGACAATCGCTGGCAGCTCTTCTTCCACCAGGGCACCATCGCTACCTAGCGCCACAAACAACGGGAAGAATAGTGCAGATCATATATCACGTCTGCTACTCTTCCTTCATGCGCCCCAAGCTCCTTTCCCTCTCCTTCTGCCTGTCTCGCGATCCCCGCCACATACTCCTCCTCGCTCGACCAGCCGCCTCCGTTGACTCTCGCATCGCCGCTCAGAACGCTCTCTTTGAAGAGCTCTACCAGTCCGATCTCAAGAACACGCCTGAACGCGCAACCGCCTACGGAGACTATCGCTACAACGATCAGCTCTCCGATCATTCGCTCGCCGCAATCGCCCGCCGTCACACCATCGACGTTACTTACCTCGAGCGTCTCAAGGCCATCTCCGACCACCGGCTTTCCCGAGCAGGACACTCCTCTCTCACGACCTGCTCGTTCGCGTCCTCCAACAGCGCCTCTCCGACTACGAACTCAAAGAGTACGAGATGCCTGTCGACCAGATGAACGGCATCCACACCGGTCTCGCTGACCTTCCACTCGCGATGCCCTTCGATTCCGTGAAGCACTACGAGGATTACATCGCGCGTCTCCACCAGATTCCGCGCGCCCTCAGCCAGACGACTGAGGTCCTCCGCGTTGGCATGAAGGACAACCTCATGCCCGTCCGCTTTCTTCTCGAAAAAGTTCCCGGCCAGTGCAGCGGCATCATCGAAGCCAATCCGTTTCTGATCCCAACGAAAAAATTTCCTTCGAGCATCTCTCCTGAGGATCAGAAGCGTCTCACTGCGGCAATCACTGACGCCGTCAACCAGGACGTCATCCCCGCCTACCGCAGCTTTGCGGCCTTCATTACCACCGACTACGCACCGCACGGCCGCACGACTCTCGCAGTCACTTCGCTGCCCGACGGCGTGAAGCGCTATCAAAATGACATCGTGGGCCGCACCACCACACACCTCACTCCAGAACAGATCCACGCTATCGGCCTGAAAGAAGTCGCCCGTATCACTGCTGAGATGACTGACCTTGCTCACAAGGCTGGCTTCAAAGACCTCGCCGCCTTTCGCGCCTCCATCAACAGCAATCCCAAGTGGACCCCCACCTCAGCGGAACAGATTCTCGACGACTATCGCCGCTACATCGCACAGATGCAGCCCAAGCTTCCTCAGCTCTTCACCTTCATTCCCGGCAGCCCCGTTACCGTCGAAGCGATTCCTTCTTTCCAATCCGCCGACTCGACTCACTACCAGACCGGAACACCCGACGGCAAACGTCCAGGACGCGTAAGCGTCGCAACCAGCGACTTCGCTCACCGCACCCTGCTCGAAGACGAAGCTGTCGCCTATCACGAAGGCATTCCGGGACATCACATGCAGCTCTCCGTCCAGCAGCAGCTCAAGGGCCTGCCCAAGTTTCGCCTTCATACGGGCTTCAGTGCCTACTCCGAAGGCTGGGCGCTCTACGCCGAGCAACTCGGCAAAGAAGTCGGCTTCTACCAGGACCCCATCAGCGACTACGGCCGTCTCAACTCCGAGCTCTTCCGCGCCGTTCGCCTCGTCGTCGACACCGGTATCCACGCGCAGGGATGGACACGCGATCAGGTCGTCGACTACATGCGCAAGAACGACGTCAACGAGCCGCTCATCCAGTCCGAAACCGACCGCTACATCGCGTGGCCCGCGCAGGCCTGCTCATACAAACTCGGCCAGCTAAAAATCATCGAGCTGCGCGAGAGAGCGAAAAAAGAACTCGGCCCGAAGTTCGACATCCGCACCTTCCACGACGAAATCCTCAGCGGCGGCGGGCTTCCCCTGGATATGCTGGACACCCGAACCACTCAATGGATCGCCGTTCAAAAGTCGAAATCATAATATGGGTCGCGACTATGGTGTGCCGGTCGCGCGCTAAGGCCGGTGCACCAGTCATAGCTTAGCCAGCCCAGGTTCTGCCTTCGTCGGTACCTTCGTCGAATCAGCTCTTTATCGCAGCGTCGCCCTGACACTCGCGCCGGACTCGTCGAGGTACGTAACTTCTTTTGCGCTCATCGCGGCATGTGTTTTTCCGCCAATGCCGTCAACGGGAAACACAGCTGCCTGATCCGCATCCGTCCAACATATTAACCCGGTAAAGCAAAACAAATGCTGCGGAACTCCAGGCAGCGCACTCCAACCCTGCACCAGAACAAACTGATGCTGCGCCGCGTTCTCCACCAGCACATCATTCGAGAAGTTGATATACAGCCGCGCCCCATCCTGCGCAACTCCGCTCCGTTCCACCTTGCCCAGCGGGTCCCGCACGAAGATCCGCTGTCGAAACGCCACTGCGAAGACCACCAGCAACAACGTCCCTACGATCAGAATCTTCCTCAAACTATTTTTTCTCCTCGTGATACTCCTGCTCCGTGTTGATCTCCCACAGCGCAGCTTTATCGACGTGCCCAGCCACGATACCATCTACCGCCGTCATTGCGGTCAACATACTGTGGTCCTGGTTGTTGTACTTGTGCATACCGTTTCTGCCCACCAGAAACAAATTTTCAAACCCATCGGTAAACTCTCTCAACTCATCGAAGCGGTCGTAGGTTCCAAAATAAGCCGGATAGGTCTTCGGCACTCGAACCACATGCCCATCCGATACGTCTTCCGCGTTCAATATCCCAATCTTCGCCACCTCAGCGATCGCAAACTTCTTCAACTCTTCGTCTGGCATCCTCCACAGATCGTCCGTGTCGTAGCAGAAATACTCCAACCCAATCCACACCTTCGACGGATCAGCCACAAGATAAGGGCTCCAGTTGTTGAAGATCTGTAACCGTCCAAGAATCACGTCCGGCTCCTGCACATAGATCCACGTATCTTTTAGCAGCCCTCCATCCGGCTCCTGCACCTTCAACCTGTCCACCAGAAGTCCGACGGTAATGAAATCGCGATACTGTAACCCGGCGCTTACCTCGCGCACATTCTCCGGCACCGAAGCGTCCATCGCCTCCACCAGCTCACGCATCGGCATCGTCGAGAAAAAATAATCTCCCGCAAATGTCTGCCGTTCGCCCCTCGCATTCACCGCGTCAATCGAAACCACTCGCTTTCCTTCGCAGCGAATCCGATCCACCCTCCAACCCATGTGAATCTCGCCGCCCTTCTCACGAATCTGGTCGGCCACATGCTCCCACAACTGCCCCGGACCAAACTTCGGATACATAAACCGTTCAATCAAACTCGTATCCGTCCCCTTCTGCGCCAGGTCACCAGCAGCTTTTGACTTCCCGCTGAAAGCTTTCTTTAAAAAGTGCTTCACCGCCGTCGTCAGACTCAGGCCCTTGATCCTCTGCGCGCCCCACTCCGCAGAGATCTCATCGCAAGGTGTCCCCCACACCTTCTCCGTATAGCTCTTGAAGAAAGTCAGGTAGAGCTGTCGCCCAAACCGGTTGATCAGAAAGTCTTCAAGACTCTTCTCCGGCGTAATCTGCCTCACCTTGCGACTTCATATAACTCATCCCGACGCGAAACGTCCTCACCAATCCCAAGGTTCTTCAGCGTCGTCGCAGTCAACGTAATCGGATAGTCAAAGAATTTGCGCAGGTAGTAGATCCTGCTCTTCCGCGGACGAATCAGCATCACCAGATCAGGATCATGCGTTGCGACTGTCACCAGTATCTCGGCTGCCTCAGATCGGCTCTCGTCTTCCTCTGTCTCCTCCGCAGCATGAGTGATCGATCGGTCCAGCTCCGCGAAGCACCGGCTCCTCATGCAACCGCGCCGGTACCGCGACCACACGCTACTTCCCCTGATAACTTATCTCCGGGCCCGGACCCCGAATCCTCCACATCCGGTGGCATCAGGTCGACCCACCACTGCATCACCCTATCGCTTTTAGAAAAAAAGCGGTGGCCTCCGATATCCATCCGGTTGCCCTTGTAGTTGATCGTTCGCGAGATCCCACCGATCTCTTCGCTCGCCTCCAGAAGAATCGGCTGTATATCCGGTCCGCCGCAGCAACTCCAATCCCGCCGTCAACCCCGCAGGCCCCGCCCCAATAATGATCGCTCTCTTACTCATGGCACAAACTACTAGTATATGGGGCGGAGCCGCCTGGTCTCATCCAATCCAACGTCCTCATGCCGCCGAACGCCCTTTCACGACAAACTCCAGCCCGCTCTTGCCGGCCTCCACTACCACATGATCGCCGTGCAGCACGCTACCGTCGAGAATCTTCACTGCCAGTTTGTCCTGCACAAGACGCTGAATCGCCCGCTTCAACGGCCGCGCGCCATACGCCCGGTCGTATCCAGCCTTGAAGATCGCCTGACGCGCACCATCCGTCATCTCGAGCGTAATCTTGCGATCCGCCAGCAGCGTCTGCAGATCCTTCAGGCGCAGATCGACAATATGCGTCAACTGTTCATCTCCCAGCGGACGGAACACAACAATATCGTCTACGCGATTGATAAACTCCGGCTTGAAGTGCTTCCGCAGCTCCTCCATCACACGGCTCTTCGCCTCTTCAAACCCCTCTTCCCCCGAAGCCCACGCCGTCGACAACTGCGCCGCACCAACATTCGAGGTCATAATCAGCACCGTGTTCTTGAAGTCCACCGTCCTGCCCTTCGAATCCGTGAGCCGACCGTCATCAAGCACCTGCAACAACACATTGAATACATCGGGATGTGCCTTCTCAACCTCATCGAAGAGCACAACGGCATAGGGCCGCCGCCGCACCGCCTCGGTCAACTGTCCGCCCTCGTCGTACCCAACATATCCTGGAGGCGCACCGATCAGCCGCGACACCGCATGCTTCTCCATGTATTCGCTCATGTCGATTCGCACCATCGCGGCCTCGTCATCAAAAAGAAACTCCGCCAATGCCCTCGCCGTCTCGGTTTTGCCCACGCCCGTCGGGCCAAGAAAGATAAACGATCCAATCGGCCGCTTCGGATCGCTCAATCCGGCACGCGAGCGTCGAATCGCATTCGCTACCGCACTCAGCGCTTCATCCTGACCAACCACACGCTCGCGCAGACGATCCTCCATCTGCACCAGCTTCTGCATCTCGCCCTCCAGCATCTTGGCGACAGGAATCCCCGTCCACTTCGACACAATCGCAGCAATGTCTTCCTCGTCCACCTCTTCCTTCAGCATCCGCGAAGGCTTCTTCGCAGCACCCGTCGCCGCTTCGGCCGCATCTTCGCGAACCGCTGCATCCTGCTCCGCCGTCAGCTCGCCCAGCTCTCCCTCCAGCTTCGGAATCTCGCCATACTGCAGCTCCGCCGCACGCTGTAGATTGCCCTTGCGTGTCTCCTCCTGCATCTGGAAACGCAGCGCTTCCAATCGCTCCTTCAACTCCGCAATCTTCCCAATCGCTCCGCGCTCTTTCTGCCAACGTGCGCGCAACCCCGAAGCTGACTCCTTCACCTCGGCCAGCTCACGCTCAACGATCTCCAGGCGCTCCTTCGACCCGGCATCCTTCTCCCTCTTCAACGCTGCACGTTCAATCTCAAGCGAGGTTGCTCGTCGCTCCAGATCGTCGATCTCCACCGGCACGCTGCCAATCTGAATTGCCAACGCCGCCGCCGCTTCATCGACAAGATCGATCGCTTTATCGGGTAAAAACCTGTCGGAGATATACCGATGACTCAACGTAGCCGCCGCCACAATCGCCGAATCCTTGATCCGAACCTTATGATGCGCCTCGTACTTCTCCTTCAACCCGCGCAGAATCGCAACCGTATCCTCAACATTCGGCTCGCCGACATACACAATCTGAAATCGTCGCTCGAGCGCTGCATCTTTCTCGATGTACTTGCGGTACTCATTCAGAGTCGTCGCGCCAATCGCCCGCAACCCGCCACGAGCCAATGCTGGCTTCAGCATATTGCTGGCGTCGAGCGCACCTTCACTTGCGCCCGCCCCAACAAGAGTATGTAACTCATCAATAAACAAAATCACTTCGCCGTTCGACTCTTCAATCTCCTTCAACACTGCTTTCAGGCGGTCTTCGAACTCACCGCGGAACTTCGCGCCAGCGATCATCGCACCCAGATCGAGCGAGCACACCCGTTTGTTCTTCAAAATCTCAGGCACATCGCCCAGAAAAATCCTTCGCGCCAGCCCCTCGACGATCGCAGTCTTGCCAACCCCCGGTTCGCCAATCAACACCGGGTTATTCTTTGTCCGGCGCGAGAGCACCTGCACGACGCGCCGAATCTCCTCATCGCGCCCGATCACCGGATCAAGCTTGCCTCGCCTCGCCAGATCTGTCAGGTCCTTCGCATACTTCTCGAGAGCCTGAAACTTCCCCTCGGGATTCTGGTCGGTCACGCGCTGCGAACCACGCACCGCACTCAACGCCTTCAGAATCGCCTCATGCGTTCCACCCAACGCCGCCAATGCCGACTGGACTGGATCGTTCTTCGCCTTCGAGAGCGCCAACAGAAGATGCTCCGTCGAGACATACTCGTCCTTAAAGTTCTCCGCTTCCTTAAAACCCTGCTCCAAAACCTTCTGCATCGCCGCAGACATTCCCGGCTGTCCACCCCCCTGCACCTTCGGCAGCTTCGCGATTGCCGAGTTCACCCCCGAAAGCAACTGCTCCACCGGCACTCCCACCTTCTCCAGTACCGGGATCACGACTCCCTCGCGATCCTCCAGCAGCGCTGCCATCAGATGCAGCGGCAGCACCTCCGGATTGCCATTCTCCGCAGCGTGCCCACTCGCAGCCTGCACCGCCTCCTGCGACTTCACCGTCAACCGATCCCATTTGATCGCCATAACTACCCTCACCTCATCATTTTTTAGCTTTTCATTTCATTAGACGCTCAATAGCCACAACAAGATGCGCAAAATATGACAATAAGACGCTCATATTCTGGCGAACGTTTTTTTGGACACTTCGACCCGGCTTCCGAGTCATCTTCCCCAAAAAACGCCACCCCAAAACCCGCATTCACGATACTCTCTCGCTGTCTCTCCAGCCACTCGCGCAGCGGGAGAACCTCCCCCGACCGGTCTCCCACCCCTCCCAAAACGGCACCAACATTCCCCTTTCCGGCTATCTCTCCTCACGCGAAAGTCGTACTAAGCAACCACATCTTAACTGCTACGATTGCCTCACTTGCAGCACTTGGGAGATACCCTTTGCCCCGGTCTATCAACATCAATCTTGCGTTCTCTCTCTTCGCAGCCGCGCTGTTGAGCGGTTGCGGATCTTTCCAGCAGCTGGCACCAACGCTCGTCACCACCATCCCCATCCCCACAACTCCCGCACCAGCCACTAATCCGGGCTCCGCAATCGTCGGGAACGTCCATGGTGGCCAGCAGCCCGTCGTCGGCGCCCATATCTATCTCTTCGCCGCGAATCCGGGCGGCTACGGCACTCCCAGCATCTCCATGCTCAACTCAAGCCAGCCTGGTATCGCCAGCGACGCCACCGGCAACTACGTCCTAACCGATGCCAGCGGCAGCTTCAGCATCTCCGGCGACTACACCTGCACCACCGGCCAGCAGGTCTACATCCTCGCCCTCGGCGGCAACCCTGGCCTGCCCGTCGGTCAGGTCAACCCCGCCCTGGCCCTCATGTCGGCCTTCGGCGCCTGCCCTGAAGGCGAGACCAACTTCGCCGCCTCCGTCCCCTACGTCTACATCAACGAGGTCTCGACCGTCGCCGCTGTCTACGCTCTCTCCGGCTTCATGACCGACTCAACGCACGTCAGCTCCTCCGGCACACCCGGCTCTCTCCAGGGAATCGCCAACGCCTTCCTCACCTTCAACAACCTCGTCAACATCGGCACCGGTGCAGCCCTCATCCAGAGCGCTAACGGCAATGGCGACGTTCCTCAGGCCGAGATCAACTCCCTCGCCAACATGCTCGTCACCTGCGTCAACTCCGACGGAACCTCCGGCTGCGATTCGCTCTTCTCCAACGCTCCTGGCTCCAACGGAACCTCGCCAACCGATACCATCTCCGCTGCCCTTAATATCGCCCGCACTCCCGCCGCCAACGTCGCTGCTCTCTACTCTGCCAGCCTGACCAACGCTGTCTTCCAGCCGGCGCTCACCGCAGCCCCCAACGACTTCTCCATTGCTCTCACCTTCTACGCCAACAACATGATCGCCCCCTACTTTCCCGCCATCGACTCTGTCGGCAATGTCTGGGTACCCGGTTTCGTCAGCAACACCCTCACCGAGTTCGATCCCACCGGAAAGATCCTCTCCGGCGCGAACGGCTTCACCGCAGGCGGGCTCAATCTCCCCTACGCCATCGCCATCGACTCCTCCGACAATCCCTGGGTCGTCAGCTTCGGCCCCGTCAACGCCTCCACCGTTTCGAAGATATCTCCCACCGGCGCTCTGCTAACCAGCTCCCCATACCCTTGCGCCGATGCCTGTTTCTTCCCCGCCATCGACTCTGCCCAGAACCTCTGGGTCTCAGGCACCGATTTTGCCACCGTCCTTCGTCCTGATGGCTCCGTTCTCAAAAAATTCACCACCGACGCCAGCAACTCCGGCATCGTCATCAACAGCACCGGCATCGGATGGACGATCGGCCAACCTCACAGTCTCTATCGCCTCGGTCTCTCCGCCACTCTCTCTGCTGTATCGGAGTTCACTACCGCTGCCTCCGGCACCGATCTCACCACCATGGCCATCGACTCTGCCGACAACGTCTGGTACGCCAGCAATAAAAACAGCGCCATCGGCGAGTCCGACAAGAACGGCGTCCTCGTCTCCCCCGCCAACGGCTACACCGGCGGCGGTCTCAACGGCCCTGCACAGATCGCAATCGACGGTTCGAACCGCGTCTGGATCGCTAACCGCGACGGCAATTCGCTCTCCGCCTTCACCAACACAGGCTCTGCCATCTCACCCACCACGGGATATCAAGCCGCCGGCCTCAACACCCCCCGTGGCCTTGCCATCGACGCCTCCGGCGACGTCTGGATCACCAACTTCACCGCCAACTCCATCACGGAGTTCGTCGGTATCGCTACCCCGGCGGCCAACCCGATCTCTCCCTTGAGCCACGGCCAGCGCCCCTAGGCAAAAAAAATAAGAGCTGCCTTCGGGCAGCTCTTATCCTTCCAGCGAACCAAAATTCAGAGAACTACTTCCCGCTCTCCGTCCCTTTGATAAAGGCCGCCACATCCGCGTGGAACTGCTTCAGCACATCCTCGTTCACGTACACCATATGGCCGCTCTGGTAGTAGTGGTAGCTGATGTTCGCCTGTAGCTTCTGCGGAATCGGCAGATGATGCATCTCAAACTTCCCTTCGAAATAAGGCGTCGCCAGGTCGAAGTATCCGCCTGCCAGCATCACCTTCATCTTCGGGTTCGACTTCATCGTGTACGCCAGATCCGGCATCACGTTCGTTCCGCTCTCTTGCTGGTTCGCCGGTGGCCCTCCCGGAGCCTGGTGCCGCAGATCCCACGAGAAGTCGCCATCGTAGGCTCCCGGTTTATACGTCAGGTCTGCTCCATACTTCAGCTCCGTCCGCATGTACTGGTTCAGCGCCGTCGTATAAGCCGACGAGATCGCGTTGCTCTGTGGGTCATACTCCGCATCCGAGCTCAACGGATCCAGATCAGGCCCCTTGTATCGTGCATCCAGTCGCCCCGTCGTCGTCTCGTCGTCGAGCTGCAGCTGTTTACTGAACGCCGAACCCGAGACCCGCAGGTTCGCTCGCAGCAGATACGCCACCGGAAGCCCGGTATATCCATGCAGCTTCTCCGCCACTGCCTGTCGCTTCGCCTCGGACAACTCAGACCCCTGCAGCAGCGCGGACATGTAATCGCCCAACGCGTACTGCTCTACCTCTGCCAGAAATGGCTCAAGCGCCGCCGGCTGTGTCGGTAGTTTGTGATGATAAAAAGCAGTAGCCGCAAACGTCGGCAACCCCAGCGCATACGCCTGATCGACTCCCGGGTTCCACTTCGGCCCGTCGATGCTGTTATCAAAGCTCAAAATCTGCGACAGCAGAATAATCCCGTTCAGATCCACATTCTGTAGAGCAGCCGAAAGCACCGCACTTCGCGGCGTCCCATAGCTCTCACCAAACAGATACTTCGGCGAATTCCACCGGTCAAACTTCGTCAAAAATCTGCGAATGAATCGCTCGAACGCGTGCGCATCCTGGTCCGTTCCCCAGAACGCCTTGTCCTTGTCTTTGCCCAAAACCCGGCTGAACCCAGTCCCTGGCGCGTCGATAAACACAAGGTCGCTCACATCGAGCAGGCTGAAGTCGTTGTTGACGATCTTGTACGGCGCACCTTCATCATGCTGTCCATCCGTCGTCACCACCCGTCGCGGCCCAAACGAACCCATATGCAGCCACATCGTTGCGCTGCCCGGCCCGCCGTTATACAGAAACGTCACCGGCCGCCCCGCCGCCGCGTCCTTCTTGAAGTACGCAACATAGAACATCCGCGCCGTCGCCGGGGCCTCCTCTGGCTTATCCGGATCGGGCATCTTCTCTCCCGTTCCCGGCAACATCTTTCCATCCAACCCCAGCATTGCGTCCTGCACATCCGTTGACCCTACTGTCAGCGTCCCTGCAACTGCCCTGTACGCAATCGCCTGCCCACCTACCGTCACTGACCCTTCAGTCGTCGAATCCCCCGGCAGCTCCGCCTCCGGAGCAACCGCCGCCCCCTTCACCACAACCTTTTCATCTTTCTTCTTATCTTTATCCTGCGCCGTCGCCAAAGCCGCCGAAGCCATCAACGCACCAGCAAACACACCAACCCAAACGCGCTTCATCACCATTCGTTCTATCTCCAATCGATCGCTTGATCGCTCCCAAAGAGTATAGCGATACGCACTATCCTTTGACCCGAAGATATCTCTCCCGATTCAACCTACCCGGCAGATCAGGCACTTCAAATAGCTCGTCTCCGGCAGCGTCAGCACCGCAGGATGGTCCGGCGCAGCTCCACGAATCTCAAGCATCTGCACTCGCCGTCCTGCATCGGAGGCAGCCGCTGCAACCACCTCGGTGAACTCCGCCAGCCCTACGTGGTGCGAGCATGAACACGTCACAAGCGTACCTCCCGGCTGCAACATCTTCATTGCGCGCAGGTTCAGCTCTTTATACCCGCGCATCGCACCCTCGGCAGCACGCTTCGACTTCGCAAACGCCGGCGGATCGAGCACGATCGTATCGTACCGCTCACCATTCGCCTCATACTCGCGCAGCAACTCAAACGCATCCGCTTCAATCCAATCCACCTGCGCCGCAAGCCCCGAGTTCAGCTCCCGGTTACGATCCGCCACCTCCAGCGCCCCACGGCTCGCATCCACCCCCGTCACCTGACGGCAACTCTGCGCCAGATGAAGCGCAAACCCACCCTGATACGTGCAGACATCCAACGCCGAACCACGCGCATACCTCGCAGCAGCAGCATAGTTCAGCCGCTGATCAAGAAAGGCCCCGGTCTTCTGTCCCAGGCTCGCGTCGTAATGAAAACGCAGCCCGTTGATCGTAAAGACACTGGTAAGTTGTGCTGCATCGTCGGCCGAGTAAAGCGGCCCCGGCGAAGGCGCAGCCAACTGTTCCAACTCCCGAATCTTCGGATCAGGCCGCTCAATGAGCGTCTTCGGATTCAGCCTGTCCCGAAACACCTCAGTCATCACCGCGCGAACATCATCCTGCGCCGTTCCTTGCGTCAGCAGTTGCAAAATGACCAGGTCGTTATACCGGTCAGCCACAATGCCCGGCAAACCATCCGCCTCAGAGAACACCAGCCGGCAAGCGTCGTTCTCCATCGACTCCGGCGCAACTTCATCGCGAAGCTCCAGTGCCGCAACCAGCCGCTCCCGCACCTGCTCCAGATACGCTGCCCGCGGCAGACCAGTCTCTGCCGAGACCATCCTCACCGCAATCTGCGACGCCGCACTATAGAGCCCTGTCCCCAACGGAATTCCGCGGCTATCCATCACCGTAACCAGTGCTCCGCCCACAATCTCCGTCGCCCCAACCGGAGGCACCAGTGATTCGACGTCCGACCGGTAAACCCATAGATGCCCCGCCCGCAGTCTGTCCGCCGCCCGTCGTGTTACAGATGCTGCCGGTCCGTATGGCTCAGCCGCAACCACCCGCGGTCCGCGCTCTTCCACTTTTCTAATCATGAATCAATGGTCGCACAACCATCCAACACCAGCACTCTCACCACAACAAATCTAGAATGAGAACAGCAATTCGATCTGGAAACCAAGAGAGAAACAACGGGGAACACGCGTGCAGAAGGTGGATGTCGTAATCCTGGGAGCGGGCGCAGCAGGCTTGATGTGCGCAATTGAAGCCGGACGTCGCGGACGGCGTGTCGTCCTGCTCGACCATGCCGAACGCGTTGGCAAAAAGATCCTCATCTCAGGAGGCGGCCGCTGCAACTTCACCAACATCCACTGCCGTCCGGAAAACTTCCTCTCCGAAAACCCGCACTTCGCAAAATCCGCGCTGGCCCGCTTTACCCCGGCCGACATCGTCGCCATGATCGAAAAACATGGAATCCGTTATCACGAGAAGACGCTGGGCCAACTCTTTTGCGACCGCTCCGCTCACGACATCGTATCCATGCTGGAGAGGGAGTGTGCAGATGCAGGAGTAAAGATCATCGTAGGCGCGCACGTCACCTCCGTTGTGCGCGAGACACGTTTTCGCATAGAGGCAGCAAACACTACCTTCGAAGCCGAGTCCGTAGTCGTCGCCACAGGTGGGCTGTCGATCCCGAAGATGGGCGCTTCCGGATTCGGCTACACCCTCGCCGAACAATTCGGCCTGCACATCGTAGAGTGCAGGCCTGGACTCGTACCTCTGGTCTTCAGCGCGGAAGACCGCGAACTGTGGTGCGACCTGACGGGAGTCTCTGCCGAAGTCGTAGCCACCTCCGGGACGCGACAAAGGCGCGGAAGCTTTCGGGAAAAGATGCTGGTAACGCACCGCGGATTGAGCGGCCCCGCAATACTGCAGGCATCGTCCTACTGGCGACCCGGCGAGGCACTGACAATTGATCTCGCACCGGATGCCAGAGTGATGGCCTCTCTACTGACACACAACGCCAGGCGCGACGCCGCTGCTGCAATACTCGCGACACGCGCAGTGCTCCCGACCCGCCTGGCCGAGCGATGGATCGCACTTCATGAGCCAACAGATTGGACCAACGCCTCTCTCGCAAAGATGGAACAACAACTCCACACGTGGCAGATAACACCCGCTGGAACCGAGGGCTATGCCAAGGCAGAAGTAACGACAGGCGGAGTCGACACCGCAGAGCTCGATGCAAAAACGATGCAAAGCCGCAAGGTACCCGGACTCTACTTCATCGGCGAAGTTGTGGACGTCACAGGGTGGCTGGGCGGATACAACTTCCAATGGGCGTGGGCCTCGGGAGTCAGTGCCGGACAAGCTGCCTGACTCTGAACCTCAAGCAGAAAGTTTACTGAACGATAAGTGTAAGGTTGACCGTCCGCGTCAAACCGCCGCTCGTAGCCGACGCAACAATCGCGTACGTCCCAACAGGAGTGATAGCAACCGGAGGGCTAGGATTCGAACCGCTCTCAAAAGGAATTGCGCGCCCGGCGCCGCATCCGGATGTAGCCATGAGACAACCCAGCACAATAAACCCGGCGAGCCACGATCGTCGCTTTTTACGTAGCACGAGAAAACCCGCCGGGAACAGCGTCGCAAGCCAAAATGTGCTGCTTCGTCGGCCTACATAAGACCGCGAGGACGACGCCGAACTCGTAACACCAGTGAGAACAGTAACCGAGACAGTCGTTGTAGTACCCAGCGCGACAGTCGAGGGCGTGACAGTACAGGTCGAATTCGCAGGCACGCCCGTGCAGGTAAAGGTCGCCGTACCCGGAATGTTCGCGGCAGAACTAAGCAGCAGTGGATAGACCGCACTCTGCCCATTGCTGATCGTGAGGCTTGTGCCACCGTTAGGATTCAACGCGAAATCGACACCAACCCCGATGAGTGACAACGCCTGAGGAGAGCTTGGGGCGTTGTCCGTCACAGTGATAGAACCGGAACGTGGCCCACCGATCGTAGGTGCAAACGCAACCTGCATCGTGCATGCTGCATTCACTGCAAGACTGCTGCCGCAAGTGTTGCTCCCAGGAACGACAAGAAAGTCCCCCGTAACTCCAATGCTCTGTACCAGCAGCGGAGCACCGCCATTGTTGGTCAGTGTTACAGTCTGCGCCGCCGCAGTAACACCAACCCCGGTAGCCGGGAAAGTAAGGGTCGAGAAGGGCGAAAGAGAGACACCGGGCGGCGCAACCCCTGTACCGCTCAACGCAACAGTCTGTGTGCGGTATTGATCCGAGACATTCAGCACCCCACTAAGAGCGCCAACATCCTTCGGCTGAAAAGCGATATTGATCGAACACGAGGAATGCGCATTAAGCGAGTTGCCGCACGCATTGACGGCAGTAAAATCACCACTCACGATCTGCGCCGCAATCAACGTCAAAGGTACATCGCCAGAGTTGGTCAACGTAACCTGCTGAGCGATACTTGCTGTAGTAATTTGCTGAGCCGCAAACGTAAGCGCAACGGGTGAAAGAGTATCCGTCGCAGGCGATGTCCCAACTCCACCAAGCGATGCAGTCTGCGTACCCGAATCGTCGGTGATGGTAAACGTTCCGCTGCGAACTCCTGAGGCAGTAGGAACAAAAACGATTGAGACAGTGCATCCGGTACTAGGGTTAAGGCTCGACCCGCAAGTGTTCGCGGTAATTTTGAAGTCTGTTCCAAGAATTGAAGGGGCCTGGAGCGCAATCGCGCTTCCACTCGTGTTTGAAATCGTGACGTTTTGCGCCGGACTGGCAGCGTTGATCGTAGTAGAAGGAAACGCAAGAGTAATTGGGTTTAGAACGATGGCCGCCGCTGCACCACCAATACCGGATAACGTCACCGTCGCCTGTCCACCGGCGACATTCCCATAGACCGTAAGCACGCCGCTACGATTCCCAGTAGCTGTCGGCAGAAAACCAACCTGGATCGAGCAAGTAAGATTCACTGCAATAGGTGCAGTGGTACAGGTATCGGTCTCATTGAAGTCCCCAGTCGTTGCGACCATGCTCACCGTCAGCGGCGCACTGCCGGTATTTGTAACCGTAATGGTCTGTGTTGCACTCTCGGTCCCGACAGGCTGAGCAACAAACGTAAGTGCAGTCTGGCTCAAGCTGATCGAAGGCTGCGCTACGGTAGATGCCGTAAGCAGCGGGATCTGCCATATCCCCCGGCCATACGTAGCAGCGCGCAGCTCACCTGTACGGCCATCGCCGGTTGGCATAGCCGAAGCGGTTGCGAGTTCAACGACAGGAGCGTTCGGCAGACTGGTGCCGTAGATACTCCAGCAATTTGCAGTCGTGCACGTTGTCACCTGCGTGGTGACATACACACCCGTATCCAACGCGACATACAAAGTGTTCGCATCGTTCGGATCGACGGCAACGCTGTTCGCGGGAGCATTCGGCAGGTTGCTACTGATATTGGTCCAATGGGCACCAGCATCGACAGAACGATACACATGCGCCGCATTGATGCCGTTACCCGCAAAGCCCATCACTGTCGCGTAGACCGTCGCTCCTGTAGCATCATGCGAATCCACTGCAACGGAGGAGACATCGAAGCCACCAGCGTTGAAGACAGCCCCACCACCGTTAGTAACAGGAGATGCCGTCAGGTCGTTCCATGCCGTTGTATTACTTGCAGTATTTGCTGTCGCAACAGAAAAGAGATGGCCACCAAAGGTTCCACCGCCATCGAGTTCTCCCGCCATACCTGCATAGAGCACCTCCGAGCCGGCATTCTGCGCAGCGGCCGCATTGCTCACTGGTCCTCCTGCACCAAGAGAGCGGATCACAGGATTCGTACTGTCACAGGATGCGTTCTGTGGTCCGCCAAGAAGATCGCTGATGGAATTTGATGACGACCAGGACGCTCCACTGACAGCGGGACCACGCCAAACACGGCATGTGCCAATAAGAATATCGGAAGAGAGAGCCGGATCCAGCAGCGAGGGAGCGTCAATCAACGAATCATCGTAAGCAATCTGCGCAGGCCCTATCGTAGGCGTTCCGGAAAAATCTGAACTGGTACACAGCGCACCGCTCGAACACTGACGAATGCTGACACCGGCAGCGGTCGAGACATACCAGAGCAAGGGATCATTCTGGTCGATTGCTACCGTACCTCCTTCACCACCGGAGATCTGCGGCCACGATATTGCAGTCGAAGATGCCGTCGCGGTCGAAGCAGTTCCATTGGCACCGAGGCCTGCGAGCAGCGTATTCGCATCAGTAGGAGCCTGGGCGAAGCTGATAATCTCCGCAAGAGATCCGAGTCCGCCATTGAGGTTTTGAAAGTGGGTCGCATCATCGGCAGAGCATGGAGTTGACTGCTGGTTGACTCCATCCGTCGATCGCCAAAGACCTCCATCGTTGCCAAGATAAAGAAGCGGCTGTCCCGCCGTTGCCAGAACTGCAATCGCATGTTGAGCTGGCGCAACCTGTGCCGGTGCAGCGCAGCCATCAATTGCATTCGTCGTATTGCGCAGCACACATCCCGCAGCGAGCGAGCAGCGATAAAGATCGACCGTCCCCGCATACAGCAATGTGTCCTGCGTCGAACCAGCGGGGCCTGCCGACACCGCCGCCAACGCGAGATTGTAGTCAGCCTGCGGAATCACTGCGCTACCGCTGCCAACTTCTATCGGACCCGATGGCAGTTGTTGTCCAAACATCATACTCGTATTAGTACAACTCGTGCCGGAGAACGCGCACACATCCTGCCACAAACCCTGATCGACATTATTACTATCCACAGTCAAAGCAAATGTATCGCCCGTCGTCGTCTGCACCGCAAGCGCACCACGAAAGATAGGACAACTCGCGCTGCCTGTCGTTCCTGGTGCCGTCGGGCACGCAGCCGTCGTCAAACCTGCTCCAGGCTGATGCGCCAGCCGCGTCCAGGTAACGCCATCTGCCGACTCGTAGTAGCCGTGATAGCGGATCGCAGCATAGAAGCGCTGGCGAACCGGATTCCAGACAACTGCAGTCGCAGCTCGTCCACCAAGATCCCCTCCGGACGGCAGCGGGGTCTGCACAATCTGGCTTCCATCCATCAAGGTGGACATCTGCCAGGTAACGCCGGCATCGGTCGAGTAGTAAAGCCCCATCACACTATTGGTTGCATCAGGAGCATTGACGAGAACACCCTCCGCCGCCTGCGAAACAGCGGCAACCACCGTACCCGGCGACGCACTGCTCCACGCAAAGCCGGCAAAGCCAAGTCCGATAAACGAATGATTGCCCGCCACACCATCCTGCGAGTTCTGAATGAGCGTCCAGGTAAGGCCGCCATCCGCCGATCGCAACAGCCCGCCGCCATAGAACGAGTCGGAGGCATCGTTAGGATCTCCCGTGCCTGCCAGTACACGCCCGACTGAACACTGACCGCCCCAATGCTGAGCGATGGAATGGCGGACAGTTCCGGCATTCGCGCTGAACACAGGCAGTGTATCGGTAAGCGCCGTGAAGCTTACGCTCGCCGTCGGCCCAGCCGCATTGGTCGACTTCCACACTCCGCCGCCGGTTGTTCCCAGATAGACCGTATTTCCCGTCGCATCCGCCGGATCAATCGCAATCGCCGTAACCGTCCGGTAACATTGCCATACGCAATGCTGGCAACCTGATTTGGCCCAATCGGCTGCCATGCAGCGCTCAAACTGGAAGATTCGGGCAAAGCGGCCTGCCGCGCTCACATCGCAGCTTGTTGCTGGCGCGCTGCATCCATCGCTCGTGCAGCAGAGAAGTCTCCCACCAGCGTGCGACCTCCCAGAAACCGGCGCGTCGAAGCGTATGCGATCCGACGGATCCAGACTGATTGAGATACTCTCATTCGGAATCGTTGGTGCTGTCGACGGTCTGGCGAAAGCGACAGTGGACAAAGCAGATGCGAACGCAGAGACTCCGCGCAAAAAAATAGCAGTGCAGCCTGCCTGGGAAGAAAGGCGTGCGGGCGCGCGAGTTGGGATGATGCAATAAGGCCCATAGCGTGCAATTCGAGATCGTAGTCAGCTAACATTGATCCTGCAAGCTGACATCGGACGAGTCAACGCTAGAGCGGGAGAAGAACGACGGATGGTTCCACAACGGGATGAGAAAACTCTCATCTACATTGTGGAAGTGTTCGTTGAGATTACTCTGCGGCCATCTCTCAGCGTGTCCCGCAGCGGATAATCCGGCAGATGATCTAGCTGTGTGAGACGTCCTCAAATCTACACCAGCGGGCTGCCACAGCCACTTGAACTTAAAAGGAAACTCTCTCGACGCCGCAGAAATCTGTGAGCAAGAACCGACGCGCTAAAAGAGAAGTGCCCTTTGCTCCGGCAGAATCCCCATCTGCCGAATGTACTTCTTCGAATCGAACTTTTTACCTGTAGAAGCTCCGGACATATATCGAATCTTCCCGAAAATCGGCCTCTCTCCCCAGGCCCGGTCGAATTTACCAAGAATCGCCCAGGCAATTCCAGCGTATCCGTTCGGGTCGCGGCCATCCAAAAAGTACTTGTCATTCAGATAGATCGCATACTTCATCGCTGTAGCAACGTCGGGAGTCCATTCCAGAATCTTTTTAGCCCAGTACATCCGCAGATAGTTGTGCATCCATCCATGGCGAACCATCTGGATCTGCCCCGCATTCCATAAATCATCGTGGGTCTGGGCATCTTCAAGCTGATGCAGCGTATACAGTTGTTCGCGCTCATCACGAGCATGCTCGTAAATGGTCGTCTTCGCCCAACTCTCGGCGCACTCAGGCGAGTCATACTTCGGCGTATATCGGACGAAGTTAACCGCAAGCTCACGCCAGACAATCAGCTCATTAAAGTAGCTGTCGCGGGCCACCCGAAGCTTTGGATTCGCCTTAGCAGCTGCATCTACAGCCAGCGCAATGGTCATCGGCCCCACATGTCCGAAGTGGAGATAAGGCGACATGCAGGAGGTGCCGTCAGTCTCCGGATGATTGCGCTGCCCGTCATAGTCTTCCAGAAGTTTTCCCGTAAACAACTTCAGTCGTTTGAGTCCAGCCCGCGTCCCACCCTTCCACGCTTCAACAGGAGCGACACTGCGGTCGAAGTCCTTCCACTCTCGCGTCATGTCCTCATGCACAGAGTCAGAGTAGAACCCTCGCGGTCTCTTCCATTCGCGTTCGGCACAAAGATTTTCGTAAGGATGTAAATAATCCCCCAGAAGACGATAGAGCCGCGGACGAATCGTATACGCCCCATACTGCGCCTTCTCCATCAGTTTGGACGGGACAACCACATCAGTATCAACAGTCCAGAATGGAATCTCGATGCGGGTTGCAAGTTGCCTGCGCCAGCGCTCCGGCACACGCATCGGGTTTTCGTCGCCGATTAAGAAACGCCGCACCTACATCTGCCAGCAACCGCTCGTGCGACTCACCTGGTGCCCGCCGCATAACAAAAGCAATATTTCGTGCAGCCAGATCAGCTTCAATATCAGGCAAGCCCTGATTGAGAAAAGCGTAGTGGCGAAGATTAGCGTGAGGAAAGTTCGCTATGCCTGCAAAGTAGACAACGAGAGGCAGCCCAAGCAGATTTGCTATCTTCACGGCCAGGTCAACCGCATGATTATCGATGCCGCGTTGCGCACGCTGCATCCAGTAGACGACGCACTTGCCAGCACCATCGAGGGCGCCATCCCGGCGCACCGTCACCCGAGGATCTGAAGACCAGCGAATGAAGCTGTTCGGGTAATTCAGACTGTGTCTTGACCATAACTTAGTGTACGAGCCACAAACCAGGCACTTTCACGGCAACAAAAAATGCGGCCCGCAGGCCGCACTCCTGTCAAAGCAAAGCGTCTACCAGAGACCCCACGCCCGGCTGATGTAATCGGTTAGCGTCATCGTAATCAGTACAAGAAACGTGAAGAACCCTGAAAGCGACCGTCAACTTTACCAGCTTCGACTGATATTTGACGTGCATGAAAAACAGGATGACGATCACGGCCTTGGTGCAGGCAATCCCCAAAGCAATGATCGGATTGAGCACTCCCAGATCTATCTTGGCGGCGATAACAGTAAGTGCAGTCCCAACGAGTAGAGCGATGAAAACAAAGCTATACTGCATCGGCGTAACGATGTGATGGTCAGCGTGCTCCGGGTTCACTATATTCGACGGGTCATGATACTCAGACATAGATTTTTTTCCTTCCGCCAATGTCAATGGCTGCAGTCTGCGGCTAAACGGGGTGCCGATTGATGAGATAGAGCAAAGGAAACAAAAAGAGCCATACGATATCGACAAAGTGCCAATACAGTCCGAAGTTTTCAATCGGCGCGACATACCCTGACGAGAAATCCCCTCGATAAGAGCGTTTTAGGAGCCATGCCAATAGACCAATACCGATGATCATGTGCAACGCGTGCATTCCCGTCATTGCAAAATAAAGGAAGAAGAAGATCTGTGTCTTCTGCGCCATGTCAGGCGCCAGTGGCTTCTCATTCAACCCATACGCATGCGGATTGACGAACTGCGATACATCAAACTGCGCTCCCGGTATGTGGTGGTTTTCCCACTTTTCGTGGTACTCGACGCCCTTAATTCCAAGAAAGGCCAATCCAAACAAAGTGGTGAGTATCAGGAAGATAACCAGCAGCCCTTTTTTCCTGACCTCTGCCGCCCACACTCCCAAGGCCATGAAAAAACCCGAGCTGATCAGGATCGCCGTATTTGCCGCACCCAGAGGAATACTCAGCTGGTTCGAGCTGACGACAAAAGCATCGTAGTACCAGTTGCGGTAGAGCAGATACGAAAAGAACATGCCCCCGAAGAACATGATCTCCGTCAGCAGGAAGAGCCACATCCCAAAGGTGCCGGCCTCGCGCTGCTGCTCCTGCGTCTCGAAGTGGTGGCGGTGCTGCGGAGAGCGACGTGCTCGTGCTCCGCTGCAACCGCGGTCTCATGCGTATGTGGATGCGTTGCTGCGATCGCATTATCCAACGGTCGTCACCTCTTGTGCAGTCTTGTGTTCGAGCCACTCGTAGTCATAGGCCTCATGGTCCACGATAGGAATCTCGGTAAAGTTTTCGGTAAGCGGTGGCGACTGAATCTGCCACTCAAGACCCGTTGCCTGCCACGGATTGTCGCCGGCAATCGCGCCATACTTCAGCGACCACGCCAGGTAGAGCAGAGGAAGCATATACCCAACACCAAGCACCGTGGCGCCAGCAGTCGACAACACATTCAACACCTGGAACTCAGGCGGATAGGCATGGTATCGCCGAGGCATTCCCAGATATCCAAGAATAAACTGCGGCAGGAATGTCAGATTGAACCCAATAAAGGTCGTGACCGCTGCAAGCTTCGAGACCGACTCCGGATACATACGGCCCGTCATCTTCGGCCACCAGAAGTGAACACCCGAAAGGAACGCCATCAGCATCCCACCCACCATCACAAAGTGGAAGTGAGCGACGATGAAATACGTCTCGGTCAAGTGAATATCCATCCCCAACGCTCCGAGGAAGACGCCCGTCATGCCGCCAATCGTAAACAACCCAAGAAACCCAAAGGCGTACAGCATCGGCGTCTCAAAGGTGATCGAGCCCTTCTGCATCGTGAAGGCCCAGTTGAAGGTCTTGATCGCCGAAGGCACCGCGACCAGCATCGTCAACAGCGAGAAGACCAGCGCCGAGTAGTTGGACACACCCATGATGAACATGTGGTGTGCCCAGACAAAAAATCCAAACAGCGCAATCGCCACCGACGAAAACGCAACAGCCGTATATCCGAAGACCCGCTTCCGGCTGAACGTACTGATCACCTCTGAGATCACGCCCATACCCGGAAGGATCATGATGTACACCGCCGGATGCGAGTAGAACCAGAAGAGATGTTGGAACAGGAGCGGGTCTCCGCCTTTGGTTGGATCGAAGACGCCAATGCCGACCAGACGCTCCAGCGCAACCAGTGTCAGGGTGATCGCGAGAACCGGCGTGCCAAGCACCATCAGAAGCGACGCCGCATAGTGCGACCAGACAAACAACGGCATGCGGAACCACGTCATCCCCGGCGCTCGCATACGATGGATCGTCACAATAAAGTTCAGTCCGGTAAAGATCGACGAGAAACCAAGAATGAAGACCCCCGTTGCCGCCGTCACCACATGCGTATTCAGGTAGTGCGTCGAAAGCGGAGTCGTGAACGTCCAGCCAGTATCCACGCCACCCAGCACAAGCGCGCCCAGAACCACCAGACCGCCCAGCCAGTAGAGATACCAGCTCAGTAGATTGATCTTAGGAAAAGCGAGGTCTCTCGCGCCCAGCATAATCGGCATCAGGAAGTTCCCCAGCGTCGCTGGAACCGAAGGCACCAGGAAGAGAAACACCATGACGATTCCATGCATGGAGAAAAACTTGTTGTACGTATCCGAAGCCATCAGGTCACCCTGTGGCGTCAGAAGCTCAAGCCGAATAAGACCAGCGAACGCGCCTCCAATGAAAAAGAAAAACGTAATCGAGATCAGATAGAGGATCGCAATGCGTTTGTGGTCCCCGGTAAACAGCCAGCTGAGCAGTCCGTCCTCATTGTTGATATAGTTCCGCTTCGGCAGCGTCGCGGTCCTTTGATCGGGTAAGTTGAGAATCGTGGAACTCGTTGCACTCATGGCTTCACCACCCCTGGCGTTGTCGGCGCCGCTTGGTTCGACTCAGACGTGGTCAGCGTTTGCTGCACACGATAATTGCTCTGCATTGATTTGATGTACTCGACCAGATCGATCAAGCCGTCTTCGCTGATCTGCCCCTGGTACGTCGGCATAATCGGCGCGTAACCCGCCGTGATATGTTGCGACGGGCTCAGGATCGCATCGCGCAGATAGGCGTCATTAACCAGCACCTGCGATCCATTCGTCAGCTGCAACTTCGAGCCATACACACCCGCAAGGTTCGGCCCACGCGCAGCCGCACTCCCGGAGTGACACGAATTGCAACCCATGCTGGCGAAGAGCCTCTCGCCATTCTGTGCAAGCGACATGCCGCTGGTGGACTCCTGCGTCCACTTCTCGTAGTCATCCGGGCTCAGCACCGTGACCTCGCCGATCATGGCAGAGTGGTTCGTGCCGCAGTACTGCGTGCAGAAGATGTGATACGTCCCGGGAGTCGTTGCGTTGAACCATACTGTCGAATAGCGACCCGGAATAACCTCACGCTTCACGCGGAAGTCCGGAATCGAGAAACTGTGAAAGACGTCCTGTGAGATCATCGTCAACTGAACAGGACGACCCGTAGGCACATGCAGCGCATTGATCTCGTGCTGCCCGCCCGGATGCTCCGCCTTCCACATCCACTGCTTCCCGACGATATAGATGTTCATCGCGTTAGTCGGCGGATTGTAGATCCGGAAGTACAGCAAGCGCGCCCCAGACAAATACGACCAGAAAGAGCGCCAGCGGAATAATCGTCCAGGTCGCCTCAAGCAGGGTAGAGCCTTCAATCTGAATCGCGACCGGGTGCTTCTCCTTGCGATAACGAATCGCAAAACCGAAGATGAGACAGCCGACAAACGTCAGGCCGACCACCGTGATCAGCAACAGGAAGAAGTAGAGCGCGTCAGCGTAGGGTGCAATGGTCGATGCTTCGCGCGGAAAGAGCGCCGAAGCGTTGAGCCATTTCACCAAAAATTGCCACAATACTGGACTGATATGCATCGTTACCCTTTATCCGTTTCTTTCTTCGTCAGGTCGTGATCGCGCGCAAGTTTGACGTCTTTCCGAAACATCAGAAACATGAATCCGCCTAGGCTTGCCACCGTGATCATCCCGCCAAACTGCACCACACGCGCGACGATCAAGGAGTGCCGATTCGTCTGTGGATCGTAGTGATAGCAGTAGGTCAGAATGTTCGCGACAGGAGAACCAATCTTGTTGCCCGAGGCGTCGATCAAGCCCAGCAGCATATCCTTCGGCGAATACTCAACCCCAAGGTAGTACTGCGCGAGCTTGCCCTCCGGCGTGACGAGCTCGATAGAACTTGCATGCGCAAACTGCGACAGCTTCCCGTCCGGTCCCGGAACCCGAACATATCCAAAGCCAACCGCATTGGTCACTGCATCAATCGCAGGCCGTTGTCCCGTAAGGAAGTGCCAGCCCGCCGCAGTCTCCGGACGCCCATACCGCTTGACATACAAAGCCTTTGACTTCGCAGCCTCCTCCGGCGTGTCGCTGGGATCGATGCTGATGACGACGACATCGAAATCCTTACCCGGCGTAAGCTTCACCATCTCCAGCGAGCTGGTAATTCCATCCAGCTCTTCTGAGCAGAGCATCGGACAGGTGTAGTACACCAGCGAAATAAGGGCGGGATGCTTCCCGAAGTAGTCTCCCAGCTTTACCGATCTGCCACTCTCATCAACGAAGGACGCATCGAGCGGCAGCTGCTGATTCAAGTGCTGCGACACACCGACCTTCTGCAGCACCGTCGGCAACTGGTCGCCCGTATTATCTCCGCTCTGCTTATCCCCGTAGCTTGAGACCTGGGCGAACAACGGCGCGCTCAGCAGAGCGCAGCAAAGAATCGCCGCCTGCCAACCGCCTCGAATTGTTCGTCCGCTTCTCATGTCTGTCTCTTCTTTATCTTAAATCTGCTTCGGGGCTATTACTTCACTGGTGCAAGCTCTGCCTTGATCTCGCCTTCAGCTTTACCGTAGTTCAGCTTTTGTTCTCTGGCTTCAATGGTCTGAAGCTCATATCCTGTGCGAGCGAACCCAGAGGTCAGCGGCGCCTGGACCACGGGCCTTTCATCGCCAGCCATAACAACAGAAGCGGCTGCAGTCTGCGTATTCACCGGCAAGCCTCGCTGCGCAATGATCTCCATAGCGCGCGCGATTGGAATTCGAACCGATCCGCCCTCTCCCGGAACAACGCTGTAGTTGTTCAGAAGAAGATCTTCGCGGGCATGCAGGTCGGCCGTCGCCTGGTTCCCGTCGTCGATATCCAGACGCGGCTCAGGAAACGTCGTCGTCATCTGCTGGAACGCACGCTGCTCCATCTCGGCGTTGCTCACAAGATCCTGACGCTTGCCGTCGGTCGGTCCTGCGAATGTGCTCTGTGTGTTCCACTTCGTCGTCGGGCCGTCTTCTTTCTTCAACCCGCCGTTGATAAGAATTCCCATGCCGTAGCAAAGCAGGAAGAAGACGCAGACAGAGCCGAACAGACCGGCCAGAAACACAACGATTCCGCCTGTATTGACGTCCGTCGTCTCGTACCCCGGATGCTCGGTGTCACGGACATGCGAATCATGCGCTGCGGGCTGGTTCAAATTGTGATCGTTAGTGGGCATGTTCAGGCTCCAGCATCTCTTCAACGTGAGGATCGTTCACATTGATCAACGGACGCGCTTGCAGTTCCTTCAGATAGAACCAGCCCCACAGCGACAACACGGCAGCGGGAACGGTTATGTAAGCAAGAATTCCAATGTTACCGGCGATATGCAGATTTCCTGCGGCATCCGCGAAGTTCGGTTCAATCAGCCAGAACATATCGATGCAGCGTGCAAAGATCATGAAGCACGTGAGCCAGATCATCTTCTGCTTGTTGCGCTTCAAATCCCGCGACAGCAGCAGGACGAAGGGAATCAGCCAGTGGCAGATCACATCCGCTGAGCAGACATACCACCATCCCCCGTGAATTCGGTTCAGATACCACGGAATCTCGTCCGGGATATTGCCCGACCAGATAATCAGAAACTCCGCAAAGTTGAGATAGATGTTGAGCATGACGAAGGCAAACGCCAGCTTGCCCAGATCGTGCTGCTCAGTCGCGCGCAGCATCGTCTTCATCGGTTCCCACTTGGACAGCAAGATCACTGTCAGAATTCCCAATGCCAGGACCGAATACCCCTGGCCTACCAGGAACTGGAGACCATAGATCGACGAGTACCAGGTCACGTCCAGCGACTTGATCCAGACGATCGCGCCATCCGTAAGCAAAATCACATAGATGAGGATTCCGATGCCGCTGAGATTCTCGGTCTTGACTCGCCAGAAATCGAAGCTTCCCTGCGTGCCTGCCCTCGGGTCCGCATCACGCTGCAGCGACCACTTATTCAAGAAGTAGGTGAAGGTCAAAAGAGTCGCGAAGATGATGACAGTCTGCACCACTGCGCTCGTCGGGTTGAGCATCCCACGCTTTGCGTTGGCGGTCAGCGCCTGCTCTAACGATATCCAGTGATTCGCCAGGGCCTGTGCGGTCGACGCAGCCGTCGGGTACGCCGCCCACTGATACAGATGCTTCCACAGAAAGATAATCGGCACGAACATCAGGCCTACCAGCCACAGCGTGCGCGACATCGCCTCCAGCGGCCGGCGCAGCAACAAGCCCCATTTACCGCCGCTGACATACTGCAGCATCAGCATGGCGAGCCCGCCTCCAGCAAACCCAAAGCAGGTCATATAACCCATCAGGTAAGCGCGAAGGATATGGTTTTTGCCCTCATGCGTAAACGCGAAGGGGACCGTAAGAATTGTGGCTACCACGAAGACGATCAGCGCACGTGTCCGCCATGCGGAGACAACCTCCGGTGCAGCCAACGTCGCAGGCAGCGGACGCGGACCGTTGTGGTCGTGCCCGCCTGCTTCTCCGTTATGTTCGTGTCCAAATGACATGCGTTTCAAGCCTTCGTTCGGAAGCTTCCGAGGTTACTGCTTCGGTACGGTTTGGCCGGCAGCTGCCGGGGAATGTGCGTTAGATGGACTGGTGGCCGCCGGAGCTGTCGAACCGGAGCTGCCCGGCGCAGGCAGCACAAAGCTTTGATCGTTTGGCGTCCCGTAAGTTGCCGTTGGTGGCAGCACCCACGGCTGCGTAAACGACGCAGGCAAACCTTCTCTCTCTGCAATACTCGTGAGCGGCTCCACATGACTGCCCGGCGCAACATCCGCCTGCGTGGCCTTCTGGCTTAACTGCAGCGCCTTGATGTACGCCACGATGGCCCAGCGATCCGCCGGCGCAACCTGCGCCGAATAATCAGGCATCGCACCGTAACCATTGCTGATGACGTGGAAGAAGTGGCCCAGCGGCGCAGCCTCCAGGCGAGCGGTATGGATATCTCCTGCATGAGCGTAGCCGCGCTGCACAATCATCCCCTCGCCATTGCCCACGCGCGAGTGGCACGGCGTGCAATAGACGTTGTAGCGCTCCTGTCCGCGCTTCAGCACCTCCATCGTCGCCGGAAAGGGCATGCCGTCACCCTCTTTTCCATTGATCAGGCCGGTATAAAAATAGCTGTCCTCATGGAGCTGATTGCGTGCAATCGTGTTCTCCACCTGTGGACGCACCGAGCGGCCATCCGCATAGAAACTCGTCCCGCGCTGCGGAAAGAACTTCGGCTCGTCCTGCATATCCTGACGGCAGCCAGCCAGAACCAACATCGACGTCATTGCGCCAAACACTGCGAGTTTGTTGAGTCTCTGCACGCTATTAACTACTCCCTGTTCGCTGTTTCCTCGCATCAGTGGTCCACCTCCACCACGGAGACCGCGGAGAATTGTTCAAGGAAGCTCCGCGTCTCAGAGGGAGAGAACATAGGATCAACCGCCTCTAAGCAAAGGAAAAATTTATCCGTGGTTGCGCCGTTTCTAAAGTTCGGCGCGTTGAACAGCGGATGATAAAGCTGAGGCAAGCCATTCAGCGCCAGCATCCCAAGGCACGCCGAAAACCCGGAGAACAGAATCGTCCACTCGTAAGCAGGAATGATGAACGCAGGCCAGGAGAACAGCGGACGTCCGGCGATATTCAGCGGATAGGCCCACACGTTGACCCAGGTCTCCATCAGAAACGCGGTCGTTACCCCAATCAGTCCACCAATCAGGCACACCATCGGCACACGCGTCTTGTGAAAGTGCATCGCCTCCGCAGCCTCTTCGACCGGATAGGGTGTGTAGCACTCCATTCGGCGATAGCCGGCACGGCGCGCCTCTTTCGTTGCATGCACCAACTCGCTGGGTGTGTTGAACTCGGCCAGCAGACCGTAAATTCCTTCGCGCGGCGGCATTAAGAATCCTCCTCGACTACCTGTGCAATCTGTCCGCCCGGCGTCACCTTCGTCTGCGGCAGCATCATTCGAATCTCAGACATCGGAATCATCGGCAGGAAGCGGACGAACAGGAAGAACAGGAACGTAAAGAAGCCCATCGTTCCTACATAGATCATGTAGTCCCACTTGGTCGCCCGGTAGGTTCCCCAGCTCGACGGCAGATATTCGCGATACAAGCTGGTCACGACAATGACGAATCGCTCAAACCACATACCCGTATTGATGATCAGCGACAGGATGAACAGCCACGTCACATTCACTCGCAGCTTGCGCGACCAGAGCGTCGCCTGCGGAATGGCGATGTTCGTCAGGATGAGAACCCAGTACGCCCAGCCCATCGGCCCAAACATACGGTTCCACATCATGAAGAACTCCCAGTGGCTCGCCGAGTACCAGCTCATGAAAACTTCCATGCCGTATCCATAGGCCACAATCGAGCCCGTCGCCAGCATCACCTTGGCCATGTTGTCCAGGTGGCGCAGCGTCACCAGGTCTTCCATGTGATAGAACTTCCGGATCGGAATCGCCAGTGTCAGCACCATCGCAAAGCCGGAGTACACAGCGCCCGCCACAAAGTAGGGCGGGAAGATCGTCGTATGCCAGCCAGCCAGTGCCGCCACCGCGAAGTCGAAGCTGATGACCGTGTGTACCGAGAGCACCAGGGGTGTTGAAAGCCCCGCCAGCAGCAGGGAAGCCGACTCATACCTAATCCAGTGCCGTGTCGATCCGCGCCATCCCAGCGAAAGCATGCCGTAAAAATACTTCGCCAACGGCATCGTCGCCCGGTCGCGCAGCGTCCCAAAGTCGGGAATCATTCCCATGTACCAGAAGATCACCGAAATCGACGCATACGTCGAAACCGCGAACACGTCCCAAGCCAGCGGCGAACGGAACTGCGGCCACACATTCATCGTGTTCGGGTAAGGGAACAGCCAGTACGCGAGCCACGGGCGACCCACGTGGATCAGCGGGAAGATACCGGCGCAGCACACCGCGAAGATCGTCATCGCCTCGGCAAATCGGTTAATCGAGTTGCGCCATGTCTGCTTGAAGAGCAGAAGAATTGCAGAGATCAACGTCCCGGCGTGGCCGATACCGATCCACCACACAAAGTTGATAATCGCGAATCCCCAGGCTCCCGGGATGGTTACACCCCAGATGCCGACGCCCTTCAGGAAGAGCCACGTCACGCCGATCACCAGGCCAAGGGCAACACCAGACGCCACCATCAGGCCGAAGAACCATCCCAGCGGCGTGTTCGACGTCAATACGATCCCGGCGATCTTCTGCGTGACCGACTTGAAGGTATGGCCCGGGGCGATGACCGCATACTCGCCAGTACGCGGGTCGATCATGGGATCGACGATCGGGTCTTGCATGGGTCCTTTGGTCGCCATTATGCCAGCTCCGGATGCGGGTTGATGACTCCGGCCGTGTAGGTCGTGCGCGGACGGAAGTTGAGGTCAGCGAGTACCTGGTAATCGCGCTCCTCAGCCTTAAGCTTTGCCACCTTGCTTGCCTTGTCGTTGATATTGCCGAACGTAATGGCGCTCGTCGGGCAGGCCTGCTGGCATGCCGTCACAATCTCGCCATCACGAATGACGCGGTTTTCCTTATCGGCCACAATCTTGACTGCTTCGATGCGCTGCACGCAGTAGCTGCACTTCTCCATCACGCCGCGCGAACGAACCGTGACGTCCGGATTCCGCATGAACTTCAGGCTCTCGGTGTCGTAGTCCGAGTACAGCAGGAAGTTAAACCGGCGAACCTTGTACGGGCAGTTGTTCGAGCAGTACCTCGTCCCGACGCAACGGTTGTACACCATCGCATTCAAACCCTCCGGCGTATGAACCGTTGCGCCCACCGGGCAAACCTGCTCACAGCCTGCGTTCTCGCAGTGCTGGCAGGCCATCGGCTGGAAGTGCGCCTTCGGCGCATGCAGATCACCCTCAAAGTAGGTGTCGATCCTTAGCCACTGCATATTGCGGCCAACCTTCACCTGCTCACGGCCCACGACCGGAATATTGTTCTCCGCGTAGCAGCTCACAATGCACGCATTGCAGCCGATGCAGCTGTTCAGGTCGATCGCCATGCCCCACGCGTTCTGAATCTTCAACGTCGCAGGGTCTGTCTCCTCATAGTTCCACTGGGTCGGGAAGAAGGAGTTGTCCTTCTCCACCTTCTCTCCCTCGGGCGAGTAGCCAACTTTATTGATCAGCGTCCCACTCGCTCCGCCCTCATGCGCGAAGTTTGGATTTTTCTTTACCTCTGCGACCGTAGCGTAGCGGATGATCGCCCGCTCCTCAGCCTCATGGCCAGCCAGAGAATAAACGCCGTCTTTATCCGAAAGCTTCTTCTCAAGATCGAACTGCGCAAAGCTGCCGCGATGCTCGATGTTGTGTACCTTCGTGATGCACAGGTCATAGGTCCCCGGCACCTTCACCGCAGTCACGCCCGCAACCCACAGCGGCGCATCCGACCGGCGAATCTGGTACGCATCAAAGCCAACACCCTCGGCCACGCGACCCGCCTGCACTCCGCGGCCAAATCCAAGGTGGACTGTAATCACGCCATCCGGATGACCAGGAGCCATCAGCGCCGGCGCAATGCACTCACGGCCATCGAACGAGAGCTTCACCGGGTCCGACTCTTCCAGCTTCAACTCGGCCAGCGTATTGATGCTCATGATCGCCGCATTGTCCCAGCTCAGGTTCGTCACCTGCTTGGGCAGCTCCTGCAGCCAGCCTACGTTTGCGTACCTTCCGTCATAAAGCGAAGGATCAGGCCGAAACGAGACCTCAAGACCACTCGACGCCGGAATCGGGAACGAGGCCACCGCACTCTTACCCGCGCCGGCAGCCTTTGCGGTAAACGCGGTTCCATCGACCCATCCATCATGCAGCGCCTTGCGCCATCCGGCAGCAAAGTCACCCTTGATGTAGGTCCGTGCATTGTTCTGCACCAGGGTAAACGCCGATATCTGCGAATTCTCGAGCAATGTCTGGAACACATCGAACGCGGACTTGCCGCTATACAGCGGATCAATCATCGGCTGAATAATCGAGATCGTTCCGTCATACGCCCGCGCATCCGACCAGCTCTCGAGGTAGTGCGCTTTATTGATATGCCAGCTCGCAATCACACCCGTCTCATCTACATGCGAGCCGAGATGCACCGTCACTGGAACCTTCGCGAACGCATCCTGAAACACGAGGTCGCTCGGCGCGGAGTAAATCGGGTTTACACCCAGAATCACCAGCCACTGCACCTTGCCCGCGTTCATGTCGGCGACCAGCGCCTTCATATCTGCTACCTGTTCGCTCGGCATCGGGTTGACGGTTTCGGTATAGATGACAGTCTTACCAACCGCACCCAGCGAAGAGTTCAACGCATAGGCCGCAGCATGAACCGCCGCCGAAGCCTGCTCGCCCGGAATCACAACACACCTTCCGCCCGAAGCCTTCAGATCAGCAAGCAGCGTCGTAAAGAACTTCTGCGTCTCGGCGCTTGCACCCTGCGGAGCCGCGCCATTTGCCAGCGCAACCGCAAAACTTGCAATTTCACTCGGCTTCAATCCCAGCCGATGATCCGCCTTGAACCCAGTCACCGTCGGCATCGTCTCGACGACGTACATCCGGTTCATCGTCTTGTCAGCTTCGTACCGGTGCCGCTCCGCATACCCTGCAGCCAGCGGCAGGAAACCCGGATGCGCAATCCCGCTCAGGAAATCAGCATCGAGCGAAAGAATGACGTCGGCCTCTTCCAGCTTGTACTGCGCGTCGGTGTAACTGCCAAACGCAGCCTTCGAGGCCGCGCGCGACGAGTCCTGATTCACCGGCTCCCACTGCACCAGCTTCGCCGAAGGATACGCTGCCTGCACCTGCTTCCACTGCGCTGCCAGCGTCGGAGACGTAATCGTCTCGCTCAGGAAATAAATCCCCTGGCCGCCATTGCTCTTCTTCGCCACAGTAGAAAACGCCTCTTGAAAATCGCCCCACCCCGAAGTTTCGCCACGATGCAGCACATGCTGCGAGCGATCGGGATCGTATAGATCCAGCAGCGTCGCCTGCGTAAACGCGTCCGACTTGCCCTTCGACATCGGGTGTTCCGGGTTTCCCTCGATCTTGATCGGCCGGAACGAATCCGCCTTCACCAGCACCGGAATCGCGCCCGTCGGAAACGGAAACGCTGTCGCAAAGTACATCGCCTTGCCGAGAATCAAATCCTCAGGCTGTTTGATGTACGGAAAGATCGGCTCATCCGGCTGCTTCGTACAACCCGCCAGCCCGGCCAGCGTCAGCGACGCGCCCATCACCTTCAGAAAGCCGCGCCGGCTCACCGAGTCGACCCACTCGCCCGCGCCGCTCACCGATCCAGCCTGTCGCGGAAACTCCTCCCGCATCAACTCCTGGAACGAAGGCGACTCGGCCAGCTCATCCAGGTTCTTCCAGAAACGCCGCCCCGTCTTGCCGTCCAGCTTGGCCCGGACCTCAGCAAGCGTCATCTTCGCCGGGGCAATCTGTGTGATCACTACGGGTTCTGCTGCCGGTGCTTTTATCTCAGCCATCGTCTGTTCTGTTCCAATCCCCGTCGTATTATTCCCAGCCGCCTCGAATCCAGTCGTCTTCCTCATCGGTGGCACGTCTCACAGCTCGAGAGCTGCTGCGGGTTGCGGATGTGATACTGCGCGGTCAGGTACTTACCCAGGTCCATCTGGTTCGTAAACTTCTCGTAGCTCGCCGGCATCGTTATTCCCAGCGGCGGAACATCGCTCGCCGTCGGTCCATTCGCCTCAGCCGACAACTGCAGCATCGCAATCTCAGGCGACTTGCCCGAAGGATCGGTCGTCGTGCAGCTCACGTTCTGTGCCGTCGCTCCGCCCTTGATCGTGCTCGTGCACCAGACCGGCTTGTCGTTCGAAGGTCCAGCCCACGCCATGTTGTAGATCTCGCTCGTCGGCCGCAGATTCTCCGCCGGGTTGCGATGGCAGTTCAAACACCACTCCATCTGCAGCGTGTTCTGCTGATACATCAATGGCATCTCATCCACACGCCCATGGCAGCTCGCGCATCCGATGCCTTTGTTCACATGAATCTCATGATTGAAATAAACGTAGTCCGGAAGATCATGCACGCGGATCCACTGGATCGAAGCGCCCGTCGCCCAGCTCTGTCGCACCGGCTCCAACAGATCGGCGTTCGTCCAGATCTGCGCATGGCAGTTGATGCAGGTCTTCGTCGGCGGAATGCCCGCATACGCCGCCTTCTCCACCTGCGTGTGACAGTACTGGCACTGCAGGCCGAGCCCTTCGACGTGATGCTTATGGCTGAACGGTATCGGCTGATCCGGCCGCTGACCCTGCCGCGTCACCCACGGGGAACGCTGCAGTTGATTCAGGGTGACGCCGAGCGCGATGACGATAATGCCAGCCAATACCAGGCTGAATCGAGCCAGCGCGTTCGAACTGCGGTCAAAAACTTGCGCCATGAGTGCGTTCCTGCTTCCTCTGCTTTACCTTCGGCTAAGGGTTGAGAAGTTTGCTGCGATGGTTGTCTTACTTCCGATGATGTTCGCCGGACGCTTCTCTGCCGGCGGTTGGGGAGCCCGCAATGGTCTGCCCTGAGATTTCTTGCTCTAATAAGCTTCGAGTATAGCAGCGGAAAACTGCGAACAAACCGCACGCTACTCTCGCAACTGATTTTTTTCCTGCAACATCCGATTATCGAACTTGATCAACACTCACGCTGCACAACATCTCGTGCATAGCGTTGAACTGCACTGAATACACCACTACATCTACCCTGCCGCATAGGTATCGCATTTGTAAATGCGAACCAATCTAGTCCGAATTCTCCACGACTCGCAAGTCTTCCCGATTTGGAGTTGTGCGCCACATCAACTTCGCAATCTCCCGGACTGCAAGACGGAGCAATCCTTAACCTCCCGGCCCCGCCCGGTATATCTTCAGCAGTAAGAGTGCTATTCCCGTGAAAAAGATTCGCTATTCCGTCGCAATGAGTCTCGACGGCTATATCGCTGGGCCAAACGGTGAAGCGGACTGGATCATCTTCGACCCCGAGATGGACTTCGCCGAACACTGGGCACAGTTCGACACCGCGCTCATGGGCCGCCGCACCTACGAGGCCGCGATGGCGCGGCTCGGTAACGCTGCCCTGCAAAGACTAACGACCATCGTCGTCTCCCGCACTCTGCGCCAGGCCGATCACCCCGGAGCAACCATCCTCTCCGAATTGAGCCGAGACTGGCTGCAAGCGTTGCGCGCGCAACAAGGTAAAGACATCTGGCTCATGGGCGGCGGCGAGCTCTTTCGTCTTCTGTTGGAGATGCGCGAAGTAGACTCGGTCGAGGTCTCCATCATTCCCGTACTGCTGGGAGCCGGAGTCAAGTTGCTGCCGCCTCCCACCGAACGGGCAAACCTGAAACTCTCCAGCCACAAAATCTATCGCTCCGGCGTCGTCTCTTTAATCTACGACCTGATCTAGAAGCACCGCACTAAACTCTTACCACTCCGCGCACTCCTGCTATCGTCAAAGCCATGCCGCACCCAGCTCGAACAAGGTCGCCTCGTTACGACTACGCCCTGGCCTGCCGCGAACTGGCCGCCGCCGACCCCAAACTCGGCAAGCTCATCGAACGCGCCGGCCCCTTCACCATGCGCCTCGCCAGTACCCAGTCACCCTTTGAAGCTCTCGTCGAATCCATCATCTATCAGCAGCTTCACGGCAAAGCCGCCGCCACCATCCATCGCCGCCTGCTCGAAAGCTTTCACGGCATCTGCGGCATCGGCAATCACCCCTCTGCCCAGCATCTCCTCGACTGCCCCAACGAGCAGCTCCGCGCCGCCGGCCTCTCGCACAACAAATCCCTCGCCCTCCGCGACCTCGCCGCAAAGACCATCGACGGCACCGTCCCCGACCTCGCCTCATATCCGCCGCATGTCCGATGAAGCGATCATCGAACACCTCACCCAGGTCCGAGGCGTCGGCCAATGGACTGTTGAAATGTTGTTAATATTCCGCCTGGGCCGCACCAACATCCTTCCGGTCAGCGACTACGGCGTCCGCAAAGGCTTCGCTCTCACCTTCGGCAAGCTCAAACCCACCGACAAAGTCACCCCGATAGACCTGCCAAAGCCCGACGTCATGCACCGCCGCGCCAAAAAATGGCAGCCCTGGTGCTCCATCGCCAGCTGGTACCTCTGGCGCGCCTGCGACCTCGCCAAACCAGCGCTGGCCAAACCAGCAAAAGAACAGTAGACACGCAGTAAAGAATCCGGATAAGCACCCCTCCACGACAACAGACAAAATCCTGACACCCCCGCCGTATAGTTCAGCTATGAGAGCATCGGCACGCCGAACCCTGTTGATCCTCAGCATAGGTGCGGCCTGGGCCCTCACCTCTGCAGCTCCCCTCTGGAAATATCTCTCACACCCCAAAGCCGCAGCCGCAATCGCGCTTGGTCTTTTATCAATAGCCCTCGGAATGTACTGGCTCGATCGCCTCAACCAGCGACAACGGCAGATCAGCATCGGCTGGTTCCTGCTGCTCTTTCTCGCTCTCACCGCAGCCTTCGTAGTTCTCTACCCCATCTCTCTGCAGCACACCCTCAACAAAGGTTCCGACCGAGAAGATGCACTCCGCATAGAACTCAGCGCCGTCCAACACCATCAATACCCCTACGACGCCCGCACCTTCCTCGGCAATCCGCCCACCCCTCTTCCCGGAGCGATCCTGCTCGCCGCCCCCTTCTACGCACTCAGACACATCGCCTGGCAAAACTTCCTCTGGCTCGCCCTCTTCTTCCTCTTCACCCTTCACTTCTTCCGCCACCGCGCCACCGCGCTGCTCTTCCTCGCTATATTTCTCCTCTTCACCCCTGGAAATCTCAGCGACTTCACCTCCGGCGGCGACTACCTCACCAACTTCTTCTATCTCGCCATCGCCGTCACCCTCTTCACCCAATCGCTCAACCGCTCCTACTCCCTCTCCATCCCCGCAGCGCTCTTTCTCGGAGTCACCCTCTCCTCGCGCATCGTCTACGCCCTCGTCCTGATCCCCCTCTTCGCTCTCACCCTGCAACGGACCTCGCGCACTCGCACTGCACTGCTATTCCTCATCACTCTCATCGCCACTGCGGCAGTCACTCTCCCCATCTTCGCGCCCCACCCCTTCGCTCATCTTCTGCAGCAACTCGACCAGAACGCTATCAAGCTTCGCTACATCCCCAGCGCACTTCATCCGCAATGGACGCTTCCGCTTCTCGCAATCCTCGCCGCCTCCATCGCGTTCTTTCTTCGGATGGATCTTCCACGTCTCTTCCTCACCTTCAGCATCTCCAGCTTCGTCCTGCTCGCACCTCTCGTCGCCACCTTCGCTCTTTCTTCAAAACTGCTTCGGTACGCATTCTTCTATCTCTCCATCTGCACCCTCTCTTTCTCACTCTGGGCACTCTCGCGATACGAACGCCTCTCCTCAGCCACCCCCAACCCCATCAAATCCATCTAACATTGAGAGATGAATCCGAAGGCCTCTGGCCCGAGGGGCTACCATTCACAACAACAGTGACTTTTCTCATCGATAGCTGGACCGCCCAGGCAAGGAATCCAACCCAAGCGAATGCCGAAGAAAACATCATCGACTAAAGTCACCGCTGCTGCAGCCCCCCAGTCTCAGCGGTACGTCTGCGTCCACGGCCACTTCTACCAGCCGCCGCGCGAAAACCCCTGGCTCGAAACCGTCGAGGTCCAGGACTCCGCCGCCCCCTATCACGACTGGAACGACCGCATCACCGCCGAGTGTTACGCCCCCAACGGCGCCTCCCGCATCACCAACAAGCAGGACGAGATCATCCGCATCATGAACAACTACGCCCGGATGAGCTACAACTTCGGCCCTACCTTGCTCAGCTGGCTGCACGACAAAGCCCCTCGCACCTACCGCATGGTCCTCGACGCCGACAAGTTCAGCGCCCAGCGCTACAGCGGACACGGCTCCGCGATGGCCCAGGTCTACAACCACCTCATCATGCCGCTCGCCGACCAGCGCGACGCCCTCACCCAGATCCGCTGGGGCATCGCCGACTTCGAACACCGCTTCGGCCGCAAACCCGAAGGCATGTGGCTCTCCGAGACTGCCGTCAACCGCGCCACCCTCGACCTCATGGCGCAGGAGGGCATCCAGTTCACCGTCCTCGCTCCCGTCCAGTGCGCCCGCGTCAGAAAGATTGCGACAGAGCCCTCAGCATCATCAGAGTCCTCTTTGTTGTCATCCCGGAGCGCAGCGGAGGGATCTGCTTCTTCTCCCGCCACCGAACTCCCCTGGACCGAAACCCCCAACGCCACCGTCGACCCCACCCACCCCTACCTCATCCGCCTCGACGAAGACCGCACCATCGCCGCCTTCTTCTACGATGGCCCCGCCTCTCGCGCCATCGCCTTCGAAGGCCTCCTCAACAGCGGCGAAGACTTCGGCAACCGTCTGCTCGGCATCTTCCATCCCCCCTCACCCAACGATCCCGAAGCCGCCCAGCTCTCCCACGTCGCCACCGACGGCGAGAGCTACGGCCACCACCACAAACACGGCGAGATGGCGCTCTCCTACGCCATGCACTACATCGAAGATGGCTCCGAGGCCAGCCTCACCAACTACGGCGAGTTCCTCGAACGATTTCCGCCAAAGTGGGAGGCCGAAGTCGACGAGAACACCTCCTGGAGCTGCCCCCATGGCGTCGAGCGCTGGCGCTCCAACTGCGGCTGCAACAGCGGCAAGCCCGGATGGAACCAGGAGTGGCGCGCCCCCCTTCGCGAAGCCCTCGACTACCTTCGCGACGCCACCGCCCCGCTCGCCGAGCAGCTAGCTCAGCCTCTCCTCAAAGATCTCTGGATCGCGCGCGACGCCTACATCCAGGTCATCCTCGACCGTTCCCCCGCCTCCATCATCCACTTCTTCGAGCAGCACGCCGCACGCGAACTCACCGAAGTCGAACGCATCACCTGCCTCGAACTCCTCGAGCTCGAGCGCCACACCCAGCTCATGTACACCTCCTGCGGCTGGTTCTTCGACGAGATCTCAGGCATCGAAACCGTTCAGATCATCGCCTACGCCGGCCGCGTCCTCCAACTCGCCGCCAAACTCTTCGGAGAAGCTGGTGCAGCCCTCGAAAAAAACTTCCTCGACCTCCTCGCCAAAGCAAAAAGCAACATCCCCGAGATAGGCGACGGCGCCGAAGTCTATCGCCGTTACGTCAACAGCATGCAGATCGGCCTCGAACAAGTCGGCGCCCACTACGCCATCAGCTCCATCTTCCGCGCCTACCCAGAGCACGGCGAGCTCTTCTGCTTCGACGTTCACCGCGAAAGCCAGGAGACCTTCAACTCCGGCCGCGGACGTGTCGCCGTCGGCCGTGCTCTTGTCTACTCCCGCATCACCGAAGAAAACGAAGACATCTGCTTCGCCGTCCTCCACCTTGGCGATCAAAATCTCTCCGCCGCCGTCAGACCCTACAACTCGCAGGACCCCGCCGAGGTCGAAGCCTTCTCTCACTTCTCCTCCGACATCGGCACCGCCATCCGCCGCGCCAATCTCCCCGAGGTCATCCGCCTCATCGATCGCTTCTTCGGCGAAACCGCCTACTCCCTCACCTCGCTCTTCGCCGACGAGCAGCACCGCATCCTCAACACCATCCTCAACCAGACCATCACCGAGATGGAGGAGTCCCTCCGCAAGATCTACGAAGATCACGCCTCGCTCCTCCACTTCCTCACCGAAACCGGCATGGCCGCACCGCCCGCCCTCGCCTCCGCCGCGCGCTTCGCCATCAACGCCAGCCTGCGCCGCGCCATCGAAGCCGAAGCCTTCGACCCAGCCGACATCGAAACCCTCCTCGCCCGCGCCGAAGCCGACCAGATTCCCCTCGACACCCAGCTCCTCGGCTACACCGCCGGCCAGCGCATGAAGCGCGCCATGGTTCGCCTCGAAGCCTCTGCCGCCGGCGACCCCTCCGCAACCGGCGCTCTCGCCACCGCACTGCTGATCACCGACACCATTCACAAGATGCCCTTCGAAGTAAACATCTGGCAGGCCCAGAACATCTGGAACGACCTCCTCCGCCGCAGCGACACGCACTACTGGACCGCCGAGTGGAAGCAGGACTTCAAAAAACTAGGCCGCGCCATGAACATCTCCGTGGACCAGCTAGTAATCGAAGAAGGCGTCAGCGCCTTCTAGTCTCCATCAACATTTCGCCGTCGCAGTTTACTGTTGCCGCTGCAATTGTTCTTGCTCCTGCTGTTGCTTTTTTGTTGTCATCCCGTAGCGCAGCGGAGGGATCTGCTGTTGCTGTTGCTTTTGCAGTTGTCTGTTTTATTAGTTGTCATCCTTCGCGCAGCGGAGGACCTGCTGTTGTTTTTGCGAATCCCAAACCGCCGCTACATGCCAAGCGCAAAAAACTCAGGTCACACCTTGGTAACTTTATGAAAATAGGACACCAAAGTCACGCTCCGTTAATATTGCCTTGTTAGCTTCCGAGTACACATCTCAACGGAGCCAACGTGACCAAGCAAACATTTCAAAATAAAAAAGTATTCGCAGCAATCACAAAGATCGCGCCTGCTATCGCCCTACTCCTCACCCTGCCCGCCATCGCGCAGCAGACCCCCGTCTTCACCCCCGGCAATCTCGTCGTCGCCGTCGAAGGCTGCGGCGTCTTCGCAGGCACCTGCACCACAGTGCAAAACGGAGCTGGCAACGGCACCGGAAACAGCTCCACCGGCGGCTACGGCGACAACCAGGCCGGTCCCTTCACCCTGTTTCAGTACACCCCCATCGGCACGGGCAGCGTCCTGTACGTCAACTCTCTCGTCCTCCCGCAGAACGCCTCCGGTGCAAACCTTCCCGTCTCCGGCGAATACGGTTCGTCCTCTGAGGGCACGCTGCAGCTCTCCGGCTCCGGTCAATACCTGACCATCATGGGCTACGGTGTCAACGCCGCCGCCTTCGATGCCAACCCACCGGCATTCGGCGCTGCGCCTTCGAACGCACTTGGCCAATCCGGCAGCCTCACCGGGCAGAGCTACACCGCCGTTCCGCGCGTCGTCGCCTTGATCGACGCCAACGGCAACATCAACTCCTCCACCGCACTCTACAACATCTATCAACACCAACAATCCCCGCAGCGTCTTCACCGTCGACGGCAGAACCTCCGCCTACGTCTCCGGCCAGGGCAGCGGCAGCGACGCCACCGGCGGCGTCTTCTTCACCGCACTCGGCGCCCCAACACCACCCCCACCCCCATCACCGGCCTCGACACCACCAACAACACCATCGCCCAGGACACCCGCGACGTCCAGATCTCAACAACACGCCTCTATGTCTCCGTCGACACCAAAGAGGGTTCCGGCTCCGCCCGCTCTTACATCGGCACCCTCGGCGCCGCCGGCGAACTGCCCACTACAACCGTAGGCAGCGCCAGGTCATGCTCCCCGGATTCGGCAACACCGGCGGCACCGGCAAGGTCACCATCACCACCGGAGCTAACAGCAACGGCAACAACTCAACGCCGCGCCGGACAGATCAACTCTCAGCCCGCAGAACTACTTCTTCGCGACACCCTCCATCCTCTACGTCGCCGACAGCGGCAACCCCAAGAACAACTCCGCCACCAGCACCCTCGGCGACGGCGGCCTGCAGAAGTGGGTCAACACCAACGCCGATGGCTCAGGCACCTGGAGCCTCGCCTACACCCTCTTCAAAGGTCTCAACCTCGTAGCCAACACCAGCGGCACCGGAACCTCCGGCCTCTACGGTCTCGCCGGCACCGTCTCCAACGGCACCGTCCATGCTCTACGCCACCAACTACACCCTCTCTGACCTCGATCAGACCTACCTCTACGGCATCACCGACACCCTCAGCTTCACCACCGCCTCGCAGGCCGCGGGCGAGACCTTCACCATCCTCGACGCGCCCCCGCCGACTCCAACTTCAAGGGAGTCTCCTTCGCTCCCACCGTCGCCGCTCCCGTCGCACCAATCATCACCTGGCCCGCACCGGCAGCGATCACCTTCGGCAGCGCGCTCTCTTCCACCCAGCTCGACGCCACCACAACCGCAGCCGGAACCTTCGTCTACAGCCCGGCAGCCGGCACCGTCCTCCCGGTTGGAACCAACCAGACGCTCTCGGTCACCTTCACTCCATCTGACCTGACCACCTTCACGACCACCACGGCGACCAACACCATCACCGTCAACGCCGCCAACCAGACGCCTGCCAACCTCGTCGTCACCAGAACCCTGACGCGCACCGGCAGCAACGTCGTCGTTCAGCTCACCATCTCCAACACCGGACAGACTGCTGCCACCAGCGTCGTGCTCACCTCCGTCAAAGTAGGCGCCGACACGGCAACCCCACTACCGCAAAGCATCGGAACCATCGCCGGCGGATCCTCCGCAGCAGCGATCGTCTCCGTGCCCGCCACCGTGGGAGCCTCCGGCGCAGCCAGCTCCATCACCATCACTGGCACCTATGCCGGGTCCAGCTTCAGCTCGAGCGCACGCATCACGCTTCCCTAATCAAACCATCGCGACAAAAATCGAACCACCAGAGGAAACCATGAAAACCCTGCTTTGCACCTTGATCCTTGCCACACTCGGAGCCGCCACAGCCGCCCGGGCCGACATCGTCGTCACCTTCGACCAGACAACCCAATCCGCCCTGCCCGGCGCCACACTCCAGTTCTTCGGCAACATCACCAACGACGGCGCCACCACCGTCTTTCTCAACAGCGACGACCTCAATCTCAGCGGTCTCAGCTTCACCACCAACGATCTCTTCTTCGCCAACGCGCCCATCTCCCTCGCAGCCGGCACCTCCTCAGGCGACATCGAGCTCTTCGACGTCACCCTCAGCAACCCTCTTCTCGACGCTCCCGGAGTCTATTCCGGCTCCTACAACCTCTTTGGTGGCGCCGACGGTAACGCGCAGGACAACCTCGGATCGACCGCCTTCAGCGTCGGCACCGTACCCGAGCCCGCATCCTTCTGTCTCCTTCTCAGCGGCGCCCTCGCAGCCTGGGCACCAATCTCAAGAAGACTCCGCAACCAGGCTTAAGCTTCACCCAACAAACCCTGACTAAGCTTCACCAGGAACACCACGACGGCGGCGTATCCAGCGCCGCCGTCGTATTTTCCCCGCCAACTGCCGTTGCTACCGCCTTTTTGCCCCTGAAAAAAGCCCGGGTGCCCCATCCTTCGCAGCATCACGCGAAGGGTGGGATGTACACCTTCACCCACACCCTAACTCCGCCAATGCAGCGTAACCGGCCCCTGCAGCGGATGCTCCCCAATCCCCTTCAGCCGAGCCTGTTTCAGCGCAAAGTACCACTTCGCCGGCTTATCCGCATCATCGATCAGCATCAGCCCCGGATTAAACCGCAACCCCTCCGCCTGCTCGATCATCGTCTCCTGATCCTGCCTTACAAACCGCGCCCCAAAGAATGTAGCGATCGGAGTTACAAATGGAACCCGGTAAAAAACATTCCACGCCGCACAAACATCAATCCTGCAAGTCGAAGCCGTCACCGGAGTCACCGTAGTCAAACTCGCAAACCACTTCTCCCCGGCGCGAATCGTCTCATACCGCCGATTCGGCAGCACGAAATCGATCTCCGTCGTAATCTTCTCCCCATAAACCCCCAGCAGCTTATACGGCGCCGAGTTCGCACTCGGAGCATGCGACGACATCCGAAACCCCGCATTCCTGCCCTTGTTTTCGTCGTCATTCAACGGCTCGAAGTGCTTCGTCTTCTCATGAATACTCGCCTTACTTCGCCACCACCACGCCTGGTGCACAAACGGCCCATGCGCCGGGTCCATCAGCCCGATAATTCCGTGGTCCACATTGCACGGCAGCTCCGCCGTCAAATGCGCCGTCCGAAACCGCCCCGAAAACTTCGGCACCTCCGGCACCGGCGGCAGCGCATCGCCCACCCTTCCCGTCCCCGGCTCCGGCAGATAGACCCACGCATACCCATCGCGCTCCTCACAAGGAAACGCCCCCGCAAAGATCTTCGTCGGGTCCAGCGTCTCATGGCTCGTCAGCGAAGGAATCTCCTTGCACTGTCCCGAGCAAGGCTCAAACCGCCACCCATGATATTTACAAGTCACCGTCTCCCCATCGAACCACCCAGCCGACAGCGGAATCCCCCGATGCGGACACAAATCACGCATCGCAAAGATCTTCCCATCATTCTTCCGCCCCAGCAGCAGCGGCACGCCAAGCAACAGGGCCTTCGCCGTAGTCTTCTTCCGCAGCTCACCCGACCGCATCGCCGGATACCAATCCCCAAAGATCAGCTCCGTCGGCGGCCCCGCAACCCGTTCTGTTGGAATTAAATCGTTCATCATCAGTCAGCCTGAGTCTACGACAAACCGAGCCCCACCCATCAAGATCCGACCACGGATGACACGATGCCACGGATAAAACCGAACACCGATTCCACCAAGGCGCACCGATCAAAAAAGATAAGCAATAGCCTTCGTCCTTAAATCGCCTTCGTCTTTCATCCGTCTTTATTAAGTCTTTATCCGTCCAAATCGCATTCATCCGCGGTCGCTCTACACTGATCACGTGATCCAGAACCCAGAGACCCGCCGCAACCGCCTCATCCTCTTCGTCCTCTGGCTCCTCTTCTACGCCAGCCTCACCCTCATCATCCCGCCGCTGCTCGACGACGCCGACTCCGTCCACGCCGAAGTCTCCCGCGAGATGCTTCTCCGTCACGACTACGTCACCCTCTACGCCAACGGCATCCGCTACCTCGAAAAAGCCCCACTCCTCTACTGGTCCATCGCCGCCAGCTTCCGCATCTTCGGCGTCAGCGCCTCCGCGGCACGCCTCCCATTAGCTCTCACCATCCTCGCCCTCGCGCTCCTGCTCGAAGCCTTCGCCCGCCGCGCGTTTTCAGCGCCATAGCCGGCCTCTACGCCGGCCTCATCCTTCTCTCCAGCTTCGGCATCTTCATCTTCACCCGCATCATCATCCCCGACGCCATGGTCTGCCTCTGGCTCACCCTCGCCCTCTTCTGCTACTGGCTCACCGAGCAGCCACAAAATCAACTCTCCCCAACCAAAGAGCTGTCATCCCGACCGGAGGCGCCGCACTTTGCGGGTGCCCCATCCTTCGCGGCCTCATCGCGAAGGGTGGGAATCACACCCTCACCCAGCCAGGTGCCCCATCTTCGCGACGGTTTCATCGTCGCTAAGGTGGGTTCTTCCACAACCCATACTCTTCAACTCCCACCAAACCCCCTCCTCTGCTACCTCTTCGCCGCCGCCTGCGCCCTCAACGTCCTCACCAAGGGCCTCATCGGCATCGTCTTCCCCATCCTCATCGTCCTCGCCCACCTCACACTCACCCGCCGCAACCTAAGCGCCGTCACAAAACGCATCCGCCAACTCCACCCCATCTCCAGCACAATCGTCTTCTTCATCATCGCCACCCCATGGCACATTCTCATCGCGCTAGCTAACCCAACCCAGGGCCATCCCGGCGATCTCACCTTCACCAACCATCACTGGCAGATCCCGCTCCCCACCGACGGCAACGTCCACGGCTGGCTCTGGTTCTACTTCGTCAACGAGCATCTCCTCCGCTACCTCAACCTCCGCGTCCCCCGCGACTACGACACCGTCCCCCTCTATCTCTTCTGGGGACTCCTCCTCATCTGGCTCATGCCCTGGAGCGCCTTCCTCCTCCGCGCCCTCCGCACCATCCCCTGGCGCAAATCCATCCGTCCCCTCATCTCCATCCGCACCCTCACCCAAACCGAGAGCACCCGCCTCCTCCTCGGCCTCTGGGCACTCATCCCCATGCTCTTCTTCAGCCTCTCCACCCGGCAGGAGTACTACGTCCTACCCTCCCTCCCTCCACTCATCCTTCTCCTCGCCGCCTGGCTCAACGACGAAGTCACCGAAGCCGAGTCCTTCACCGTTCCCAACCCACTCGTCCGCTCCGGCCAACGCATCTCCGTCGTGCTCCTTGCTATCGCTTCCATCGCTGCCTTAGCCGCGGGCTCACTCGCTCTGCACTCCCAACCGCCCACACCCAACACCGACCTCGCCACCCTCTTAAAGCAAAATCCCAGCGACTACGCTCTCTCCTTCGGCCACTTTCTCGACCTCAACGCCAGAGCCATGGGCGCCTTTCACGATCCGCTCCTCCTCACCGCCATCACACTCTTCGTCGGCACCCTCGCCAACTGGCTCCTCCGCCGCAACTACAAACCTCACGCCGCCAATCTCTGGCTCGTCGCCTCTACCTTTGGTTTTTTAATCGCGGCCCACATGGGCCTGCAGATCTTCTCGCCCGTCCTCACCTCGCGCCAGCTCGCCACCGCCATCTCGCCCGAGCTCAAACCCACCGATCTCATCATCATCCACGGCGAATACGAAGCCGCCAGCACCCTCGGCTTCTATCTCCACCGCAACAACCTTCACATCCTCAACGGCCGCAGCTCCAACCTCTGGTACGGCTCCTTCTTCCCCGACGCACCCCGCATCTTCGAAGACGATCTCTCCCTCAATCTCAAGTGGAACGAGCCTCGCCGCATCTTCCTCTGGCAGGATCTCAACGACCCCATCCCATCGCTTCCCGGCAAAACCTACTTCATCGCCCAGAGCGGCGGCAAAGAGATTCTCAGCAATCAACCCAACCCCTATTAAACGGCGCAGAGCGCCTCATCAACGCATTCACCCACACCAAAGAAGAAATCGCACGGAGCCATTCGCTCCGCGTTGAGCCGAGCTGCAAGCCAGCAGAAGAAGTACGGGTTAACTCTTTATTATCTGTCGTGTCCCAAAGGGGCGAGAGGGCAAGCACAAAGAGATCATCATTACGCAGTTGTTGCTTGATATTGCGAGACTGGGGCCGGGTGCGGCTCTGAAGATTCCTCTAGCTCAACTAGGCCACCCCATCTCCTGATCTCCGGTCAGGCCGCCACAGTCGATCTCCTCGAAAAGGCACGTTCCCTCGGACACGACTTCACCACCCTGACCAAACCCGTCCACCCAACCGACATGCTGCGCCGCATCTCCGAGTGCCTCGGCACCCGCAACACAGAGCCCATCCCAACTGCGACGATTACCCCTTCAGCCGCGGCATCCATCTAAGGCCCGCGGCCCGCAGAATACACAACGAGAGACTTATCGCCCGGACACAGGCCCAACAGGCGATATCCGCCCATCACGCAACCGGAACTCCTCGCCCCGCCAAACCACCGTATCCTCCGCGAAGCTCCACGCCCAGAACCCCAACCCAAAGAAGTCTCGCAACGGCAGCAGCCACAGGTCCCGCAGCACCTGCCCATCGCCCAGCAACCCCACCCCCACCGACAGCGCCACCGCAACCCGCGCCAGCGCCACCACGCTCAACAACGAAAAACTCCACAGCGCAAACCCGCTCGCAACGCACGTCATCAGCGCCCACGGCAAAGCATACGTAATCCCCAGTCCCAGGTACCCCAGCTTGCGCGAATCCCTCGTCGACCGCGCCCATCGCAGCTGGTGATCGCGAAACCCTCCAAACCCATACGCCGGAACCGTCGTCTCTACCACCTCGCCGCACAACTCCACGCGATAGCCCGCCTTCGCGATCCGCTCCCCCATCTCATAGTCGTCAGCCAGATACTCCGTCAGCGGCTCGAGCCCTCCAGCCTTCTCCAGCGCTACCCTGCTCATCGCCAACGTCGAGCCCAGGCCGAACCGAATGCCGCCCTCCAGCCACCGCGCCGTCAGCACTCCCGGAAAAAAATCCGTCGAAATCCCCAGCGCCTCCAGCCGCGCCCACACCGTCATCGCCGGCCTCGCCTCTCCGGTCTTGCCAATATAGGGAGCCGTCACCATCCCCACCTGCGCATCAGAAAAACACTCCATCACCCGCGTCAGATATCGCGGCGAGACAAAGATATCACTGTCATTGATGAGCACATGCTCATACCGCGCCTCGCGCAGCATCTGGACCAGATTGCTCACCTTGCCCGAGGTCCCCAACCGTTCACGGCATTCCACCAGCCGAATCGCACACTCCGGAAACTCCGCGCGCAGCCGTTCAATCTCCCCCACCGCAGGATCATCCAGGCTGCTCACACCAAACACAATCTCAAAGCTACCCGCATACTCCTGCCGGCAATGGCTGGCCAACCCCGCATACATCCGCGGATCGACCCCCTTCACCGGCTTCAGAAGAGTCACATCGGGCGCAAATCCGCCGCCGAACTTTTTACGCCTCCAGGAATGACCGAAGCTCCGCGCTCCCCACAACGCCAGCACCAAATAAGCCAACCCGGCAAAGGTCAGCAGTGCAGTCATTACCTCAATTGCTGTGGCCATCCGGTAAGTCTACCAACCAGCGCAGCAGCCTCAACCCTCACTCATAGCGCAACGCTTCAATCGGGTTCAGGTTCGCCGCCTTCCACGCAGGATAGATGCCGAAGATAAGGCCAATCGCGCACGAGCTCAAAAACGCCACCGTAACCCACAGTGTGGACAGCGTCGACGGAAACAAAAACCCGATGCCCAACGCAATCGCGCTGCCGCAGAGCAGCCCAATCACTCCACCCACGGCACATAGCGTAATCGCCTCCAGCGTAAACTGCGTCATAATCGTCTGCTTGGACGCACCAATGGCTTTGCGCACACCAATCTCCCGCGTTCGCTCCGTCACGCTCACCAGCATAATGTTCATCACGCCAACCCCACCCACCAGCAACGCCACGCTCGAAAGCGCAAACAGCAGCAGAAACAACCCACTCGTAATGTTGTTCCACAGACGAGTCAGCGTATCCGTACCAAAGATGGCAAAGTTATCCGGAGCCGCGTTCGGCACCTTTCGCCGCCGCCGCAGCAACTCCGTCAGTTCATCCTGCACCAGCGCCTTGTTCTTCTGGTCGTCAAACTTCAGGCTGATCCAGTAATCCAGCACCTCCGGATGGATCTTGTGAAACGTCGTCACCGGAAAAAACGCCTTGTTGTCCTCCGGATTCTTTCCTCCACCAAACGCCTGTTTCTGTTTCTCCATCACCCCCACCACGGTAAACACCATCCCCGCGATGGTCACATCCTTACCCACCGGGCTCTCGGTGCCAAACAGCGTGTCCGCCGTATCATTTCCCAGCACCACAACGTTCGACGCCCGCTCCGTGTCGCCGTCGGTAAAGAACCGGCCATCCTTCAGGTCGAGATCGTACACATCCTTCACGCCCGCCGTGTCTCCCTCAAGCGTCGTTCCTTCCATCTTCTTGGTGCCATACTTCACCGCCACAGTGCCCTCTACCCCGGTATTGTCCCGATACTGCAGCCCCGGCGTCACCGCAATCACATGCGGCAGGTCCTTCATCGCCATCGCATCGTCATAGGTCATCTGCTTGCGCGTCAGCATCTCCGTCGTGGGCCGCACTCCAATCACAGGAAACCGGAACACCCAGATCACATTGGTCCCCAGCGACTCCACCAGGCTCGACACATTCGAGTTCAATCCATTGATCACCGACGAGATCACAATCACCGTCATCACGCCAATCACAATCCCCAGGATCGTCAGCCCGCTGCGCAGCTTGTTCGCCCGCAGCGTGTCGAGCGCCATCGTTACTGTCTCTTTCGTATCCGCGATTCGCATCAATGACCTCCCTGGCCTCTGTTCCTGCTCAGCGTGTGCTTCACTCTGCTCTCAGCGCAACAATCGGGTCCAGCTGCGCCGCCTTCCGCGCCGGATACACACCGAAGAAGATTCCCGTGCCCGTAGCCATCACCAGCCCCGCCACCACGCTCCACAGCGCAACGGTCGAAGGAAATCCAATCATCACCGTAATCGCCTGCGCCACCAATATCCCCCCCACGACGCCGAAGACTCCGCCAACCAGCGCCATCGTCCCCGACTCAATTAGAAACTGGATCAGGATGTCCTTCGGCCGCGCACCTAATGCTTTTCTTATCCCAATCTCGCGAGTCCGCTCCGTCACGCTCACCAGCATAATGTTCATAATCACGATGCCGCCAACCACCAGCGAGATCAGCGCCACCCCACCAGCCACCGCTCCAAACGACTGCGTCACCGTGCTGAAAAATCCCACCAGCGTATTGTTCGTATCCAGCTCAAACGAGTCCGGCGACCCCGGCGCGTCATGTCGGCTCGACCGCACCAGCACCCTCACCTCGTCCGCCGCCGTCTCCAGCACCGGCCCGGCCGCGCCCGCCTTCACGTAGATCGTCAGCGTCTTCGCCGTCCCGTAGCTCTTCTGAAACGCCGTCAGCGGCACCCCTACCCAGTTGTCCTGGCTTGCACCAAACGTGCTCCCCTGTTTCTCGCTGATCCCGATCACCGTGTACGGCGTGCCGTCGACGCGCAACTCCTGTCCCAGCGGGTCAACCCCTTCAAAGAGGTGGTCCTGGATATCGGTCCCGATGATCGCCACATGCGAGGCATGCTCTTCGTCCGCCTCGGTAAAGCCGCGCCCCTGCATGATGTTCAGGTTCTGCAGCGCCGGCATCTGCCACGTATATCCGCGAATGCTGGTATCGGTCGTGGACTGCGTTCCTCGCACGATCTTTCCCGTCACAGCCTGCTGCGCGCCAATCCCGACGCAGTGCGTGCAGTTCGCCTCGACGTACTTGAAGTCAGGGAACAGGATGTTCTTCCGCTTCTGATACCGCTGATAATCCTCCGGGCTGGTGATGATCTGCGGCATCTTCGAAACCGTGAACACATCCGCGCCATAGCTCGAAAACTTGGTGGTCACGTAGGTATTAGCGCCGTTCACCAGGGTCACCACCGCAATCACGCTGGCAACGCCGATAACGACGCCAAGCAGCGTCAGGACCGAACGCAATTTGTTCGCCCATAGCGACTGCAGCGCGATCTTTACGGCCTCTTTGAATTCCATTGCTCTGTCTTCCCGGAAGTACCTTGAGACTACCAGTCGGAGGCCTCGAAAAGCGAGGCGCAACATGCTCTGTTCTACGCAATTAGACGCGGTTTTGTTCCCATAAGTGAGATACACTTGGAGCTGCAGGCGGCTGGATGATCGCTGCCGCCCGAAAGGGCGGGGGAGGAAAGTCCGAACTCCGCAGGGCAGTGTGCCGGATAACGTCCGGGACGGATGGTTCAAGCCATCTGGACGGCTAGTGCAACAGAGAACATACCGCCCCAGGCTGGTGATTTACCTCGGTAAATCCGCAAGCGGCATAGGGTAAGGGTGAAAAGGTGCGGTAAGAGCGCACCGCGCGGCCAGTAATGACCGCGGCAGGGTAAACCCCACACGGAGCAAGACCAAATAGGCAGGGATTGTTAGCTTCTCTTCGGCTGCAACGCGTACCGGCCCGGTGCGGCAAGGTGAAGAGCATTGTGCATGGCGCAAGCTATGAGCCGAAACTTGCGGGTAGGTTGCTAAAGCGCCGCAGTAATGCGTCGCGTAGAGGAATGATCGTCTAAAACAGAATTCGGCTTACGGGCCGCCTGCAGACCGATGGCCCCGGAATCGCAAAAACGACTTCGGGGTCTTCTTTTTTGGTCGCAGTGGTCCTTACCCTCGCCCACCCAAAAAATAAATCAAAAAAAAGAGGAAAAAACAGCCCCCCCAAAAAACCTCCACCCAGCCACCACGTTTTCACCACAAACTCACCACGATCTACCATCCAAAAACCACGTTCTGCAGACCAGAATCTACAAAACCCCCCGCAAAAACACCCTTTCCCATCCAAAATAAAAAAGTGCAAATTTTGATCAGCGAAGAGTAGTTGGAAGTGGTCAGCGGATGGCAGCCATGGCAGCCCGGAAGAGGGTTTCAAAGTCCTTGGCGGCTTCGGGGTCTTTTGCGATTGCAGTTTCAATCGCTTTTTGCGCAGTGGGACGAGCGTAACCCAGGTTGACCAGCGCAGAAAGAGCATCGTCGCCAGCAGGGCCGTGGTGAGGGCCTCCCGCAGTCGCAGGTATAGCTACGGCCAGGTCGTCGAGCTTGTCTTTCAGCTCAAGAACGACGCGCTCTGCAGTCTTTTTTCCGATGCCAGGAATGCGAGTGAGGGTAGCGTGATCGCCAGAGCGAATAGCAGTGACAAGGCGGCTTGCGTCGATGCCGCTGAGAACCGTAATGGCCAGCTTGGGGCCGATACCGCTGATGGTGAGGAGCTTTTCGAAGAGACGTTTCTCCTGAGTCTCGGAGAAGCCGAAGAGAGCGATCTGGTCTTCGCGAACGTGGGTGTGGATGTAGAGCGCTGCTTCGACGCCTTCACTGGGCAGCGCGGAGAAGGTGGCGACGCTGATGGTGACGTCGTAGCCTACGCCGGCGCACTCAACGATGGCCTGGTTAGGTGTTTTCGAGAGAAGGCGTCCGCGTAGATGAGCGATCATGCTTTGGTGATTGTAGCTGGCGGCTTTATCAAAAACTAAACTTCAGTGCAGCCTGCAGGATGCGTGGAGGAGCGGCGCTGATCACGTTGCCGAAGGTCGAGCTGCCGATATCGCCATCGACAGAGCTGGGGCCGGAGAACTGGGAGTGGTTGAAGAGGTTGAAGGCCTCCACACGAAACAGCAGAGTCTTCGATTCAGCAAACGGGAGCGTCTTGGCGACGGCCATGTCGTAGTTATCGGTGCCAGGGCCGTAGAAGAAACGCCTCTTCGCAGTGCCCGGAGTACCCAGCGCATTCATGCTGAAGGCGGTCGTATCGAAGTAGTTGTTGCCGTTGCTTCGCGGATTGTGATTCAGGCGGAGCGGACCGCCGGAGTAGTCGGGTTCGTCGATGCTGCTGTTGTTGATCCCGTTCGGATTGGTCCCGATCAGCGAGTTGTCGCCGTTGTTGATCAACGTAATGGGGAAGCCGGTGGCGAAGCGGGTGATGCCGGAGAGAGCCCAGCCCTTACTAAGCCGGTTTGGATGGAAGAAGTGGTCGAAGGGTAGCTGGTACTCATAGCTGACGACGAAGTTGTGTTTCACATCGAAGGACGAGATAGCGTGGCTGAGTGCGGGGTTGAAGGGATTGACCTCTTCGCCGATGTTGGAGGACTGGTCGAGCGATTTGCCGTAGGTGTAGGCGGCCGAGAACTCGAGCCGGCCGCTGGTGTGACGAGCGCTGAGCTCGAGTGCGTTGTAGCTGGCGTGACCGATGTTCGACTGCAGGGCGTTGCTGCCGAAGTTCGAGCCAAGCGGGCCGCGCGTTCCGTTGACCTGTCCGCCGCCGATGGGGAAGTAGACCGTGTCTTCGCCACCGGGGCCGCAGGTGAGGGTTCCGGGTTGTACTTCGCTGGGCTGGCTGAGGCTGAGGCAGAGCGCGGGATTGCCTGCGTTGGGTTCGACGAGGATGCGTTGGTGGTGGCCTGAGTTGCCGACGTAGGTGGCAGTGAGGACTGTGTTCGGGCCGGCCTGCCGCTCGATGGAGAGCATCCACTCCTCGGTGAAAGGAGCGCGGTTGTGAATGTCGTAGCCGGGTATGCCTTCGATGGGCTCGTAGGCGCTCCAGTCGATGGTGTTGTCAGGATTTTTTGCTGAAGAGTTGAGCGGAGCGAAGGTGTAGGGAAACGGCTGGCCGTTGTTGATGCCGTCAGCAGCGGTGATGAACGGAGTTGCGAAGAGCGGCGAGGTGCCGGTGTAGGTGGTGCCGTAGGGTGCGTTGGCGGCGAGGACGCCGATCGAGAGCGCCTCGATTGCGGTGTAGAACGTGCCGAAGCTGGCGCGGATGCTGGTTGTACCCGGAGCGCCGAGAACTTTGCCAAGCAGACTGTTCGAACTGCCCTGCGGCGACCAGGCCACGCCGACGCGCGGCGCGAAGTTGCGATTGCTGATGGGGGCCAGGGTGTTGGTGACGCCGGGGTCGCCGGGATAGAGGATGCCTGGAGGCGCGCCGGGGAAGACGATGGACTGAGCGCCGGCGACGAAGGTGGAGATCTGGTTGTACTTCTCGGACCAGGGTGCGACGCGGTCCCAGCGGACGCCGTAGTTCAGAGTGAGATTCGAGAGTGCGTGCCAGCTGTCCTGCGCGAAGAGGCCAGCATATTTGTTGCGGGCGTAGAAGGGATTGAGCTGGCTCTGGTTGTACTCGCTGGGAACGCCGATGAGGAAGTCGGCGAAGTCGACGCCGGTCTCAGTGCCTGAGAAGACGAAGCTGCCGTTGAACTGGGCGATGGGGCTCGCGTTGACCTGATCGGCGTGGAAGGCCTCTCCGAACTTGAGGGTGTGATGTCCCAGCACCTTGGTGAAGGTGTCGTTGACCTGGTAGGTGTTGTTGGTCTGGATGAGTTGATTGGCCGCACTGCCGGTGGAGAAGCCGTTGAAGTTGAGGTTCTCAACGCTCTGGCCCCGGGGATCGAGCGCAACAATACTGGGACTGCCGTCCGCGTTCTGGAAGCCCTGAGAGACCAGACTGACATTGCTGCCGCCGACCGCCTGGCCGAGATTATTGGAGTCGCGCATATAGCTGATGTGCAGTTCGTTGATCGCGGTGGGGCTGAAGACCTTGGTATCGCTGAGAGCAAGGAGCTGGGAGCGGCCTGTGGTAAGGGCGTTGAAGCCGGGAACGCTGGAGCCGCTCTGTGCGACGGGATAGGGATCGTTCAGATTGAAGTCGTCGATGAAGTAGTAGGCGGAGAGCAGGCCGGCGCGGGTGTTCGCATCGACACGGACGCCTGCCTTATCGTCGCGGAGGATCTGGTTGAAGGCGGAGGTAACAAAACCGTTCGCGGTGTTTGGTGCTGGAATGTACTGGAGCAATCGCTGGGCTGGCGTGGACCAGGCGCTCTGCGGAATGACGGCGTTGGGAAAGACGCACTGTGCCGACGTGATGCATCCGGGAGTGTAGTAGGGTTCGCCGGCAGTGACGCCATAGCCAAGCTTTTGCGACAGGATGTTGGCAAAGTAAGGACCGCCAACGCTGCCGGTGAGGGCGGTTGCCTGATCGGACAGGTTGCCCGTGCGATCGGCGATTGAGGGGACAGAGATGGTACCGGGGTATCAACGCCGAGGGTCTGCCTTGTGCCCTGATAGTCGGCGAAGAAGAAGATCTTGTCTTTGTGGATCGGGCCGCCGACGGTGCCGCCGAACTGGTTCTGGCGGAAGGCGCCGCGGGTGGGCGAGAAGTAGTTGCGCGCGTCGAGTGCGGTGTTGCGGAGGAAGTCGAATGCGCTGCCGTGGAAGCTGGTTGGTGCCGGATTTGGTGATGACGCTGATCTGTCCGCCGCTGAACTCGCCGTACTCGGCGTCGAAGTTGCTGGTGATGATGCGGAACTCGGCGATGGCGTCGAGGTTGGGAACGATGGCGGTGCCGGAGTTGACGTCTTCTTCGGCATCACTGCCGTTGACGATGAAGGCGTTGGCGAACTCGCGCTGGCCGTTGACGGAGATGGTGCCGGGGTTCAGGTCGCCGGAGGGATTGAGCACGGTGGCACCGACGTCCTGCACGGTGGTGGAGGTAATGGAGGTTGCGGGAGCAACGCCGGCCTGCAGCGAGAGGAGATCGGTGTAGCTGCGGCCGTTGAGCGGGACCGCGGTCATTTGCTGGCCGCTGATCACCTGACCGAGTTGCGTGCTCGTCGCCTCGACATGCAGGGTGTTGTCGCTGACATTGACCGTCTGATCGACGCCGCCTACCTCAAGGGCGATGTCGAGCTTGAGGGCCGCGTTCGTGTCGAGCACAATGTCGTTGCGTTGATAGCTGCGGAAGCCATTGGCCTGCACTTCGAGCGCGTATCGGCCAACAGGAAGAACGGGGAGAGTGTAATAGCCCTTGCCGTCGGTGTGGGTCTGGTAGGAGAGACCGGTGCTGACCTCGCGGACCACGGCGTTCGCGTTGACGACAACCTTGCCTGAGGGGTCTTTGACGGTGCCGGAGATGCTTCCACCGACGATCGCCCAGGCAATACCAGCCGAAAACAGGGCAATACCAGCCAAAACTCTCAGACTATTCCGCAGAAAACCAGCGTTTGACATATAACTCGTCCGATCCATTTGATATAGGACCATTCTAGTCGTAATCCGACCGTATTGGTCGCATATTGTGTCAATGATTTGTAAAAATCTGAGGTGGTGTAAGGAGAGGCTCCCGTTGCGGTGCTGGTGCTCATGCTTCATCACTGGTTTGTTTGGGTGACGTATGATGGCGGGCGTAACGGCGAATTTGCTGGGGAAAAATTAGATTCGGGAGGAATGACTCGTGCGTTCGAGACAACGAATTGAGATTTCCATTCTGTTGTGCGTCGCATCTGTGCTGTTCAGCGATCCGGCGTCCGCGCAGGTCAAAACGAGTTCGCCGGGTAGCGCCAAGGCGAGTTCTGCGCAAAAGCCCGAGGGTGCAGCTGGCCGGTTGAGTGCCATCGTCGCTTCAGGAAACCTGGCGGATCTTCGCTGGCCGGACTTTTCGGACTACGTGGTGCACCTGACGAACTTCTATCGGCCAGCGGGATACAAGCTGGCGTGGATCCGCGATGGCCAACCCACGGCCCAGGCGCTCGAACTGATCAAGATATTTCAGGAGGCCGCCCAGAAAGGGCTGACGGCTGAGGACTATGACGGCTCACGCTGGGCCGATCGCCTGACGCTGTTGAAGAGTTCGCATCAAGACGATGAGGAAGCGCGCTTCGATGCCGCCCTTACCGTCTGCCTGATGCGCTATATCTCCGACCTGCATATTGGCAGGGTTAACCCGCAGACTATGGGGTTTGAGTTTGATGTGGAACACAAGAAGCTCAACCTGCCGGACTTTGTTCGCGCACGCGTGGTGAACGGCTCCGATCTACGTTCGGAGCTGGCTGCGATCGAGCCGCCTTTCGCAGCCTATAAGCGACTCATCGCCGCTTTGTTGCACTACATGGAGCTGCAGAAGAGCGGCGACGGAGAAAAAGTTCTTGATGCCGGCGGAGTGTCGCCGGGCGGCCAGTACGCGGGGGTAGCAGGGCTCGCAGCACGTCTGCGGTTGCTGGGCGATCTGCCGGAGAGCGCCACGATCCCACCGGATTCGACCGTCTATGAAGGAACGCTGGTCGATGCGGTCAAACACTTTCAAGGGCGTTTTGGTATGCGGCCCACCGGCGTGCTCGATTACAAGACCGTCGTTGAGATGAACGTGCCGCTGAGCAACCGGATTGAGCAGATGCAGCTGGGGTTGGAGAGACTGCGCTGGCTGCCTTACCAGTTCAAACAGCCGCCCGTCGTGATCAACGTTCCGGAGTTCCGGCTCTACGCCTTCGATGAAAAAGGGGAAGTGGGTCTTACGATGAGGGTGAATGTAGGCGAGGACTATAACCACCAGACGCCTATGTTTGAAGGCAATATCCAGTACCTCGTCTTTCGTCCTTACTGGAACCCTCCGCCAAACATCCTGAAGAACGAGATCATCCCTGATATGGAGAAGAACCCTTCTCTGACGGATCTTAATCTGGAGCTGGTCAGTGCAGGCGGCAAGGTCACCAGCTCAGGGGACATCACCCCTGCCATGTTGCAGCAGGTGCGGTCGGGAAGACTGACGGTGCGGCAGCCGCCCGGCCCTGAGAATGGAATGGGACTGGTCAAATTCATATTCCCGAACGAACACAGCGTCTATATCCACGACACGCCTGCAAGCCTGGATATGTTCTCTGAGGCGTCGGAGGGAGAAGAGGGTGAGCTACAGCGGGTGGCAAGCCATGGGTGCATCCACCTGCAGTATCCCGACAAGTTTGCAGCCTATCTGCTGCGCAATACTTCAGGATGGAACCTGGACCGCGTAACAAAGGCCATGCATGATGGCAAAGACAACTCGCAGGTGAACTTTGCTCCGGCTGTTCCCGTGTTGATCTTCTATCTGACTGCTGTCGCAGAAGAGGACGGGCAGATTCACTTCTTTCACGATATCTACGACCACGACAGGACGCTAAGGCTGGAGTTAGCCCACGGATATCCCTATCCCAAATAAGACCGCTGGCCCATTTGCAGGGCAGGAGCAGCTAGGTCGTATCCACCTATAGCGGCGAGCTTGTGAAGCGAAGTTGCTGGCGAAAAGGGGTAAGGATCGAGGCTGGATATGGTTCTTCGGGGTCCTTCGACTGCGTTTGGCGCAAACAGCCGCGCCAGACTCCGCTCAGGATGACGAAATCTATGCAAAATCAAGAGAGTCCAAAAAGCTATAGGTGGATACGCCCTAGGGTTTGATCTGGATTGGCGTGCCGTCTGGCACCAGACGCCAGATTTCATCGATGTCTGAGTTGGTGACCGCGATGCACCCATTGGTCCAGTCGCCCAGCCCGCTCTGGCCGTGGAAGTCGTTTGGCAAGCCGTGCAGGAATACGTCGCCACCAGGAGGCACGCGTAGTTTTTTCGCGCGAGTCACATCCTCCGCGTTTGGATAAGAGATGTGAATGGATTTGTAGTACTGGCTATGGGCGTTATGCCAGTCAAGCACGTAGTCGCCTTCGGGCGTCTTTCTATCACCTTGCCTGACCTTGCCGCCGAGCGGACTGCCGCCGAGCGAAACGACGTATGTCTTCAAAACTTCGTCGCCCTTCATCAGCAAAAGTCTGCGGTCTCGCTTCAGCACGATCACCTTATCGGCCATAGCGGACGGGGCCAACGGAGGATCGGTTGCTGAAGACGCCTGCACGGAAAAAAGTGCGAGCGTACAAAGCACGAGCGTTGCCAGCTTCGAGATCGTCACGAGCCACATTTTACCGACCTTCGTTACCTGTGGAGATGACACAGAAGGGGCAGAGCCCTGCCATTGCGTTTATTCGGTGCGGAGTGCCTGCATGGGTTGGACTCCTGCGGCTCGGCGGGCGGGTAGAGCTGCGGCTATGAGGACTGTGATGATGATGAGCGCAGTGGAGGCGGCGAGGGTGATGGGGTCGTAGACGGTGACGCCGTAGAGCTGGCTGCGGAAGTAGCGCGCGAGAAAGACGACGGAGGGAAGCGCGATGACGGTGGCGATGGCAGCGATGAGAGCCATCTCGCGCAGTACGGCGATGACGATGCTGCTGCGCGGAGACCCGAGGGCGAGGCGAACACCGATCTCGCGGGTACGCTGCTCAGTAGAGTAGGCGAGAACTCCGTAGAGGCCGACGGCGGCGAGGATGAGTGCAAGGATGGAGAAGCCTACGGCGAGGACTGCGAGGGCTCGCTCGCCAAAGGAGGCGAGTTCCGTCTGGGCTTCCATGGTGCGGAGGCCATCGACGACGAGGGTGGAGTCGAGATCGTGAATGGTTTTGCGGATGGCGGCTTCGGCGGTCTCGGGTGACTGCGTGGTCTGGACGTAGAACACGACGCCGGAGGGATGCTCCATCTGGGCATAGGGGCGGTAGACGGCGGGGCCGAGTTCGGTGCGGAGGTCGGTGTGGCGGATGTTGCCGACAACTCCGACGATGGCCGTGTCGGGTTTGACGCGGTCATCGTCTTTCTGTTCGGCGATGAGATGGCCGATGGCGTTTTGCGGCGTTCCGAAGAAGCGTTTGGCGAAGGCGAGGTTGACGACTGCGACCTTGGCGGAACCTTTGGCGTCGGCTGCAGTGAACTCGCGACCGACGAGAATGGGTTGACGCAGCGTGGCGAAGTAGCCGGGAGTGATATCGGGAGATTCAAAGTCGCGGTGTTCGTCTTCGGTGAAGGTGTGGCCTTCGATGTTATAGCCGTGGATCTCCGAGTCGCCGGTAAGTTCGGGGTCGGTGGTGCCGGCAACGGAGACGACGCCGGGAATACGGCTGAGCGTGTCGACAACGTTGGTGATGATCTGCGGGGTGCGGTCTTCACCGTAGCCGGAGCTGGTGGGGTCGAGGCTGAAGGTTGCGAGACTAGCGATGTCGAAGCCGACGGGCTGATGGCGGAGGTTGTCGAGGGTGTGAACGAAGAGCCCTGCTGTGCCGAGGAGGAGGACACTGAGCGCGATCTGTACTCCGACGGCTACTTTGCGGAAGAGCTGTGAGCCTTTGGAGGCGGTGCCGGCGCTTTGGCGTAGAGCTTCCATAAGGTTGGGCCGGATGAAGTGAAGTACAGGCGCGAGGCTGAAGAGAAGACTGACGATGAGAGAGATGCCGAGGGTAAAGAGCAGGACGCGGGAGTCGATTGCGGCGGAGTAGGGCTCGCTGCCGGGATCGGCCTGCGTCATCAGGCGGACGAGCGCGTTGGCGACCAGAGGTGCGAGCGCGAGACCCGCTGCCGCACCGGCGAGACCGAGGATGCCGCCTTCGACAAAGAGCTGCGAGGTGATGCGAGAGCGGCTGGCTCCGAGGGCGTAGCGCATGGACATCTCGCGGGTACGAGCAGCGGCGCGAAGCAGAAGAAGCGTGGCGACGTTGATGGCGCACATGGCGACGAGCAGGCCGGCCATGCTCATAAGAATGATGAGTGGGGTTTTGAGATCGGCGCGGCCGGGAGAGAATCCGCGGGAGTCGTCTTTGACGAGGAGGTGGGAGTTGTCGAGGAAGTTTTTGGAGAAGCGCTCGGTGCGTTCTTTGTAGAGGGTGAGCTCCTGCGCACGAAGAGCGTGCCATAAGGGGCCGAGACTGGCTTCGGCCTGAGTGGCTGTGACGCCGGGCTTGAGGCGGGCGATAAGCGTGAGCCAGAGAAACTGGTGGGTGTTGAGGACGTCGCGAGGAGCCATGACCGGTATGGCGACTTCGACATGCTGAGTGGGAAGAAAGATGCCGGGCTTGTAGCCGCCGATCGCGGTCTGGAAGGCTTCGGGCGCTACGCCGACGATGGTGAAGGGTTGACCGTTGATGTGGACTGTTTGACCGATCACTGCTGGTGAGCCCGCGAAGCGAGACTTTCCAATAGGCATAGCTGAGAACGAGCTGCGGGTTTGCGCCTTTGGCGGTGTCGTCCTGCGGTGTGAGGAGACGGCCGATGGCTGGCTGAAGGCCGAGAGCCTGAAAGTAGTTTCCGGTGACGAGTTCGGCGTCTTCGTCTTCGGCCTGATTGTTCCAACTGACGCCGACGTTCGTTTTGTCGGCGGCGACGATGTCGGAGAAGACCTGGTTTTTGTCGCGCAGGTCTTTGTACATGGGATAGGAGAAGTAGTCCTGCATCTCTCCGCCGAAGATGCTTGCGCCACCGCTGTAGCCTCCGGTCCAGTGGAAGCGAACGAGCTGCTGCGGCTGTTGGACGGGCAGCATGCGGAGCAGTACCTGATCGAAGAGCGTGAAGACTGCCGCATTGGCTCCGATGCCAAGGGCGAGGGTCAGGATAACGGTGATGGTGAAGCCGGGAGACTTTCTGAGTTGGCGTAGGGCATAGCGCAGATTTTGCAGCAGGAATTGCATTGAGCCTCCAACGGTGTACTGGCAATAGGAGAGCATTTTGCTGGCCATGAGGGCGTGGGGACACAGTGCTGATTTAAAAAAGGGGAAAATGCGGGAGACGATGCGCGCCTGTCCGAAAGCGGAAACCAGTGTCCGTTCGCGGACGGTTGTTCGAGCAATGCCTCCAACGTGTAAGTACCCGCACACAAGGCCGGAATGCATAAGGATTCGTGCCTGTGAGACCATCTCCATGGAGCAGAGGATTGGGGATGAGTTCGGAGCGCACGAAGGTTACGGTTGGGGTCTGCGGCGGCATTGCGGCATATAAGTCGGTGGAGCTGGTGCGTCTGCTGCAGGATGCCGGGTACGATCCCCATGTCGTGATGACGACTTCTGCGGAGGAGTTTGTGCGGCCGTTGACGTTTGCGGCGATCTCCGGCCATAAGGTGATCACCAGCTTGTGGGGTGAGGATGCAGGAGCTGGTTCTGAGGAGGACGAATCGTCCATTGAACATATTCACGAGGCGCAGACGACGAAGTTGTTGATTGTGGCGCCAGCAACTGCGAATACGCTCGCGAAGTTTGCCCATGGGCTGGCCGATGATTTTCTGTCGACGATGTTTCTTGCGACGAAGGCTCCGGTGATTGTGGCGCCGGCGATGAATGTAAACATGTGGGAGCATCCCGCGACGCAAGCGAATATCGAGACGCTGAGGGCGCGCGGAGTGAAGGTGATCGAGCCGGGGAGCGGTTATCTGGCCTGTGGCATGGTCGGGGGTGGCAGACTGGCCGAGCCGGCGGCAATTGTTGTGGCCGTGGCAGAGACGCTGAATAACATGGCGGGAGCCCAACCCCAGCAAGCCCGACGTGAGACGCCTCTCGCGATACCGACGGAGCAGAATCAGGATCTCTCCGGCGAGACGGTCGTGGTGACGGCTGGGGGAACGCGTGAGGCGATCGATCCGGTACGGTTTATTGGAAACCGGTCCAGTGGACGGATGGGATATGCGGTTGCGGAGGCTGCGCGGCGGCGTGGAGCCCGGGTCATCCTGATCAGCGCGCCTACGAGTCTTCCAGAGCCAGTTGGGATTGAGACGATCCAGATCGTCACGGCGGAGGAGATGCGAACGGCGATAATGCGGCGGCTACGCGAGGCCACCATTGTTGTGATGGCGGCGGCGGTGAGTGATTATCGCGTCAGAAGCGTTGCGGCGCAGAAGATAAAACGCGAGGCGGCCCAGCCCGTGTTGCTCGAGCTCGAAGCGACTGAGGACATCTTGCGCGAGGTGGCGGCCGAGCGCGTACCGGGAACGATCGTGGTCGGATTTGCGGCGGAGACCGAGAATGCGCTGGCCAACGGACGGGGAAAGCTTGCGCGCAAAGGTGTCGATGCTGTTGTGGTCAACGATGTCGGCGTGGACGGAATCGGATTTGACGCAGAGTGGAACGCTGGAAGCTTCCTGACGCAGGGCGGCGCAGTGGAGTTTCCGGTGATGAGCAAGGCAAGGATGGCAGACCGTATTCTGGACGAAGTGGTGAAGCTGCGGGGCTAGGCCACTGTCCTGCAGCATCCTAGGGATTAGGCGGGAAGACTCGCCATGCCGGGCCTGGAAACACCTTCTCTGCGACAAATCGGGCCTTCGGCCACACCCAAATCCGCTCGAACTAGTAAACTAACCTCACATGAGTCTCCGCAAAGCAGTTCTCTTCCTTGCCGTCGTAGTCGTTGCCTGTACCACCTCTGCTTACGCGCAAGTAGGCGTTTATGGCGAGTTCACGGTCAATCGTCTTAGCAACATCGCATCGTCGCCGCAGCCCCAGCCACCGGATTCGACGGGTTCAGCCTTTCAACGGGCGAATACGGTCGATCCACTGGGTGGAACGGGCGGGGTGTACTACGACTTTCTGAAGCTGGGGCCGGTAAAACTCGGAGCGGACCTGCGAGGAAGCATCCTGACGACCAAGCGCGGAGCCTACCTTAACTTCGATGGCCCGGGCGCACGTATCTACTCGACGCTTGGTGGTATTCGGGGCTCGTTTCATACGCCGGTGAAGGTTTTGAAGCCTTACATCCAGGTTTCTGCCGGCCTTGGCCGCAGCGACTACGGGCTGTATGTCAACCGCCCAGCCTCTGCTCAGCCCCTGCCGAATCTCATCTTCAGCAACTTTGAGTATGAGGGTTTAGCCGGGCTCGATATCAAAGTGCTTCCGATATTGGACTGGCGTGTAGCTGAGTTCGGTTACGGCGGTCTTGATCCTTTTGGCACGTACAGCCATAACTACCCCATCAAACAGGTGAGCATGGGCTTCGTCTTCCACCTACCGTAAGGATGCAGGCGCAGTCCGCGAGCGAACTCCTATGCGCGTAGCCCTCTTCGGCGGCAGCTTCGATCCACCGCATCACGGCCATATCGCAATTGCCACTGCTGCTGCAGATGTATTTGACTTGGACCAGGTACTGTTTGCTCCGGTTGGCCGTCAACCGCTGAAGACCGGACGAGCCGCAACGCCATTCGCAGACCGGCTTGCCATGGTGGAGCTTGCGTGTAGATTCGACCCGCGTTTTGTGGTGTCCGATCTGGACGCTCCACGGCCCGATGGCGCCCCGAACTATACCGTTGAGACACTCGCAGCCCTGCACGAGTCGATGCCGGATGACCGGCTCTTTAACCTGGTCGGCGCGGACAGCTTCCTGGACTTGCGACACTGGCACGAACCAGAGCGTCTGCTGGAGCTTGCGGAATGGATCGTCGTCAGCCGGCCAGGGTTTCCTCTCGCGAATCTCTCGCCCCTTGGCCTGACCCCCTATCAGAAGGGCCGCGTCCACCTGTTGCAGACAGTCCATGAGGATGTGGCAGCTACCAATCTTCGAGGACGTCTCGAGGCTGGCGATCTGTGCGCGGATATTCTCTCTCCCGCGGTTTCCAACTACATCCAGACTCACCATCTTTATCAATAGCTGCGATCGGCAGGAGATTTTTTACGAGTGAATTTTTTAGCATTTTCTCCGAAACTTTTAATTTTCCCAGGTGTCTGTATGTAGATGGCGTAGTTTGGCTATCTCCACCTGCTGCAATAGAAGGCTGTGCAGCATACCAAATCCAATAGGGAGCAAACCACTATGGCCGAGCTGTTGACATTGCCCTCGCTTCCAACCTTCCGCGATCCGGCGGGAAGCATCGAGATTCGGGCTGATGGTGCCTATCGCAGCATCTGGGCCCCGTTTGACGCTGAGATTCTCGAATTCCTTGCACTGCCGCTCGCCGCGAAGCTGGTGGCGCAGGAGCGGCTTGTTGCGAGCAAGGTGGTATCTCCGAAAGATGCCGAGATGCTGGTGCTGTGGCACCCGCGCGTCTCCTTCCAGTCTTTTCCGTGGGAGTGGGCTCCTGGACTGTGGCTGGCCGCCGCCGAGCTCACCCTGAACCTGTGCAGCGAACTTGTCCAGGAAGGCTGGTTGTTGAAGGATGCAACGCCGCTCAACGTTCTCTTTCAGGGCACCAAGCCGATCTTCGTCGATGTGCTCTCAATCGAACGGATGGATCCGCACCAGCCGATCTGGCTTGCCTACGGGCAGTTTGTGCGTACGTTTCTTCTGCCGATGCTCGCGTACTCGCGGCTGGGCTGGCCGCTGCAGGCGTCGCTGACACGCCGCGATGGCTACGAACCCGAAGATATTTATGCTGCTCTCTCCTGGTGGGGACGATCGCAGCAGCCTGCACTCTCCGCGGTTACGCTGCCGACCCTGTTGGCCAGCAATAAGAAGATGCAGGCTGGAGGGGTTAAGTCGCGCGAGGTAAAAGAACCCGAGCTGGCAAAGCATATTCTGCTGAAGACGCTGAAGACCCTGTTGGCGCAGATGCGCAAGGTGACTCCCGCGCACCATTCGTCGACGTGGTCTGACTATGCCGAGACAGCGACCCACTATAGCGACGAAGATCACACCCGGAAGCGAAGCTTTGTGACCCAGGCGCTGGCGGCGTCAGAGCCCGTTCATGTGCTCGACGTTGGCTGCAATACCGGCGTGTACTCCAACCTGGCCGCTGACGCAGGCGCCGAGGTGGTTTCAATCGATACCGATCTGCAAGCCGTCGACCGGCTCTGCTCCAGCCTGAAGGGCAGCGGGAAAAATATCCTGCCGCTGTATGTCGATCTCGCTCGGCCGACGCCGGCAGCAGGGTGGGAGAATCGCGAAAATGCCTCCTTTCTGAGCCGCTGCGTTGGCCACTTCGACACGGTGATGATGCTCGCCGTGCTGCACCATCTCCTGCTACGGAACCAGGTTCCGATGGATCGCATCGCCGATCTCTGCAGCAGCCTGACGACGCAGCATCTCATCCTCGAATGGGTGCCTCCTACCGATCCGAAGTTCCAGGAGTTGCTGCGCGGCCGCGAAAGCATCTACACGCACATTACCGAGGCTTCCTTTCGCGATGCCTTTACCAGGTATTTCTCCATCGTCAACGAACTGACACTGGCGAATGGCCGCGTCATGCTTCACCTGCGAAAAAAATAGCCGCGCCGCTCCCGCTCCTGGCCAAAGATCCTTGTTCCCGTGAGCTTCCCCGCGCGTCACGTGAGCCAAGCATCGTAATGCCCGCAGACACTGGCTTCCGCGAGCACAACCCGCTACCATGGAGATTCAAGGAGTCTCATGCCATCGATTGAAAGCAACCAGCTACTGCTTGCCGCCGCTGCGGCGTGTGAGGACAAGAAAGCTGAAGATATTCGTATCCTCGCGCTGGACCCGGCTGAGAGCGGCCTTACAGACTACTTCCTCATCTGCAATGGCACCAATGAGCGGCAAAACGTCGCGATTACAGACGAGATTGAGATCCGCCTCAAGCGTGAGTTTGGCGTCTATCCCAACTCAGTCGAGGGTCGGCGTCAGGGTGAATGGATCTTGATGGACTATGTGGACTTCATCGTCCACGTCTTCTCGGCCGAAAAGCGCGCCTTCTACGGCCTGGAACGACTCCGCAAATCCGCTACCAGCCTGAGCATCGCGGAGCTCAACGCCGAGGTCAGCGCACGCATCGTTGAGACTCGCGCAAAGAAGAAGACGCCGGCGAAGAAGGCTCCCACAGCAAAGACCACGAAGGTTGCGACAAAGAAAGCCAAGCCTAAGACAACGCCGCTACCCAAAAAAACAGCAGCAAAAAAGAGCTCGACAACAAAGCAGACCAGCCGCAAGAGCGCGCCCAAGAAGAGCAAGAAGCGATAAAGATTCGAATCGGCAGGCTCGTCGCATCAACAAATTCAAATCGCTAATGCAAAAACAAGAGGGGCTACCAAAATCGGTAGCCCCCTTTGAAATGCTGTTCGTGGATGTTAGAAGAGGAACTTGCCACCAAATGTCAGGTTTCTGACACCAGTGCCGGTGTTGACGATTCCACCGCCGCCAGAAGCGCCGGTAAAGTTCACGTTGTTGAGGGAAGTAATACCATCGGCTAAATCAGGATCCGGGGAGCCGTAGTAAGAACGATTGAGGATATTGTTGGCATCTACCTCAAGGCGAAGAGTAAGGCGCTCTGTCAACTTCGTGTTCTTGAAGACACTGGTGTCCAGGTTGTTGTAGCTGGTTCCGCGGAGCAGGTTGCGACCTGATCCAGGGAAAGGATTGTTGGCGATTTGCGCTGCATACTTGTTGTTCGCAATCCAATGAACCTGGCTTGCGTTAATGGGGGCGGGATTACCGGAGGCATCGTTATAGTCGGCAAGGTACGGAGCGGAATTAACTCCACTTGCATTCGTCGTGGTGGTGTAGATGCCGACCGTTCCTACAGGAGCCTTAGGGTTGGACAGGATAGGACGACCGATGTCAAGCCCACCGTTGAAGTTAATGGCCGCGGGTAGGGAAGAATAACTGAAGAGTGTATTTGGATCGTTGGGATTTGCCGCTGGCGAACCGTTCTGTGGAGCGAGGTCGAAGTCGGTGTACGGCTGGCCACTGTTGTAGACCCAGATCGAGTTCATCTGCCAGCCATTAATCAGCTTGCTGACCAGGCCGTTGGATGCTCCGATCTTGGGTACAGCATAGACGAAGCTGACGCTGGCCACATTTGGGAAGGAGATGCCACTAACGGCGCGTTCGGCAACGTCAGTATTCAATGGGTTCTGGGCGAAGGCACTCGTATTGCCCCCAGTTGCGGTTCCAAAGATCTCGCTGGTGTTGTCGATGGCACGGCTGAAGGTATAAGCTGCCGTCGCGGTAATGCCATGGTAGTTTCTAACGGTCAAGCTGGTCTGCAGACCGTTGTAGAGTGAGAAGGCCGTGTTTGCGCGGACACGCACGTTGGTTTGACCGCAGTGGAGGTATCCAACGTCGGCACCCGCCAGCTGGCTGTTGGCCGCAGTGCAGAGGCTGCTTGGTGCAACCACGCCTGGGAAGTCCTGCGAAACTGGGAGCAGGAAGGGGTTAGCATCCAGGGTCTGGAACTGGCCCGATGCATGGTTGCCGGCGTACCGGACTTCAGCAACGGCAGAATGTGTCACCTGGTACTGCACGCCAAGGGTGTAGGTTTGAGTAAACGGCTGACGGAAGTTTGAGCTGACGAAGGTTTGGTTTCGTGCCCCGGGATTGCCACCAGTTGGAATGTACTTGCCAAGAGATGCGTTGACAGTCGCAAATGTGGCTCCGCCGGTTGGAAGGCAACTAGCAGGAGTGGTTCCGGTCGCGGTACCGTTGCAAGTAAAGCCACCAGCATTCACCACGGGAGCTGAACTGGCCGAGTTCAGGTTGATGTTATAGAAACCGGGATCAACGTTGATTGCATAACCGCCGCGAATGGCCAGGTTTTTATTGTAGTTGGGGCTGTAGGCGAACCCGAGACGCGGCTCGAAGTTACGATAGCTCTGCGGAATTTCGGGGAATGTGGTTTGCGAGAGAGGCAAGCTCGTAGACCAAAAGGGATTCGATCCGGTCTGCTGGGCAACAGACTCCGTATGGAGCAGGTTGAGCGCCTGCTGGAAGAACTCCCAACGGAGACCGATGTTTGCCGTGAACTCTGGACTGACCTTCCAGTCATCCTGGAAGTACACTGCAACATCTTTTTCTTTGAAGGGAATCAGAGGATTGCCTTGCGTCAGAGTGACGGTTCCGGCACCTGAAAGAAGGGCGCTATAGTTGGCAAACGTGAAGGTGCCGGCAGAGTTGGGCAGGAAGACGTTAGGCGAGTTTTGATAGTCGAATTCTCCGCCAAATGTAACCGTATGGCGACCAAAGCTCCACGTAGCATTGTCCTGGACCTGACCGGTCTTGACGATGCGTCCCTGCGGGAGGTTGCTGGCAAGGCCGAGGCTTGAGTTACCCGCTCCCAAAGAGATGGACGACGGGCAGCTTGCGAAACCCGAGATGGTGCAAGCCGCAAAGTCACCGCCCTCAAAGGCGAGCGTGCTCTGCTGGAAGCTATACTTGAGCTGATTGATCCAGCGAGCGGAGAAAGTGTGGATCCACTCTGCACCGATGGAGTGAGTAACGTCGTTGACGTTCACCGTGCCACCAGCTGCCGTTGGGTTGTCGGGAACCGTGGGGGCCTTCTGGTAGAGGTAACGGCCATCGAGGCGGTCCTTGGTCGTCAGCTGGAAGTCGAGTCGGCCAAGGTACTCCTGATCCAAAGCTTCGCTAGGAAAGTTGCGCGCGATCTGCGTGAAAGGAACAGATACGCTGGTGCCACCGACAGTGATCGTCTTGTTGGTTGGAGCACCAGTAGCATGCGGGTTGGCGGAGAGCGCAAACGGATTCAGTTGAGCAAGGATCGCCACCCCAGCGTTGTTGGGAAAGGTCGATTGCAGGGTCGAAAGACCAGCAGGAGTGAGGACCTCTTTCGTACCGGAAGAGGTTGCGCCACCGTTCTCGAAGAAGCGCGTGCCATAAACGCCAGCGGAGGCAAATATCTTGTCCTTCCACAGCGGTGCGGTCACGTTTCCGCCATAGACGTTTGAGACGTACCGCGGTACGACGGTTGCTAAGCAGCCGTCCGCCGCCGGAGTCTGACCAGGAGCGCAGAAGCCGTAGTTTGCACCCTTGGAAACACCTGTCTGGAGCGAGCTGGTAAAGTCGCCGCCGTACCGGTAGAAGGCTGAACCGTGGATGCTATTGGTGCCCGACTTTGTAATGTAGTTGACAATAGAACCAGCGTTCCTGCCGTAGGCAGCGCTGAAGTTGTTGGTAATAATCTGCACTTCCTGAATTGCTTCTTCGTTGCCGAAGAAGAACTGAGGACCGGCGATCGAGTTGTCATTGTTCGACTGGCCGTCGATTTCAAAGTTGTTAGCGCGGCCGCGCAGTCCATTAGAGGAGAAGCCGGTGCCGTTCGTATTCGAAAAGTTGTTGGCGTGGGTTGCGACTACGCCTGGAATCAGGAGGGTCAACTCGTCAAAGCCGCCAAACGTAGGTATGTCCGCAACCTGCTGGGTGTCAAATGTCGTCGATACTTGGGCCTGCGTTGTTTCCAGCAGCGCCTCACTCGCGTTGACTTCCACGGTTGAAATATTTGCGCCCGCCGTGAGCTTCTCGACTCCCAGATCCACGGTATGGTTGGCGTCCACATGCACACCGTTCAGCGCTAAGGTGGAAAAGCCCGACGCATCAAACTTGACGCTGTAGACTCCCACTGGCAGATCATTTAAGGAAAAGCTTCCGCGGGAATCAGCCGTCGCGGTAAACACGGTATTCGTGTCCAGCTTCGTTATAGTGACCTTTGCGCCAGAGATGACGGCGCCCGTTGCGTCCTGCACCGTACCAGTAAGGGTTCCAGTTATGATTCCCTGTCCATGGGCGTAACCGAACGATACCGCTAGCAGAACTCCTAGAATCATGCGATGCCAAATCGAAATCTGTTTCATTAGTATGTTGTCCTTTTGTACCACTGCAGATCTTGTCAAAGTGAGATGCACGCAAAGGGCCAAATCGGAAGATTCTGAATTTCTCAGATAATTAGCCTTTTCCTCCTGACTGCAATGATTTGACTCTATGAAATATTGGATGCTTCGATAGGGAAATCTACGGAACTCAACTGACTGGATAGAATGAAGATCACCCTTGCCGCTATCGCACCTCGCCGAACCCGGTCCAAATCTGAGGCCACCGACCGCCTGTTAGCCGACTATATTGAGCGTGTTAGCCGGTACATTCCCTGTGACTCTCAGCTCTTCGACTCTGAAGCGGCGGTCCTGGATTGGCTGGAGCGCCAGCCCGGCCGTACACCGGCCTATGCGGTTTTGTTGGATAGCCGCGGCCAGCAGTGCACGTCCGAGGAGATCTCCGCGCACATCGGCCGTATTCGCGATGAGGGCGCTCAACGCCTTGTCTTTGCCATCGGCCCCGCTGACGGATGGTCTCCGGCCGCGCGTCAACGCGCCAACCTGCTTCTTTCCCTGGGCCGCATCACCCTGCCGCATCAACTTGCCCGAGTTGTCCTCGCCGAACAGGTGTACCGCGCCCTCACCATCCTGGCTGGGCACCCGTACCACTCTGGCCACTAGACCTGATTCAGAGTGCGTTAGCGGTCGAGGCTGAAATCGACTGTAACGATCGTTGCCACATCGACTGGCTGGCCGTTGAGCAGGTATGGCCTATACCGCCAGCGGTAGACGGCAGCAGCCGCAGCACTGCGCAGATGCGGGTCGCCCTGAAGGACATGCACGCGCTTCACCGTACCATCCTGCGAGATGATCGCCTGCATCACCACGGAGCCTTCGATTCCATCGATCTTTGCATTCTCCGGATAGACAGGAACCCGGGATGCAAGCAGATAAGCCTCCATCGTGGCGGGCTCGACCGGAACGGAGGCTGCCAGCTCGGCGCTGGAGATACCGTCTGGTGGAAGCGGGGGTTCGACTTCGGCAGCAGCCTGATCTACAGCCTTGCGACCACTGTCTTCGGTGGCGACCGATGCGGAAGAGGCTGTTGGTGTAGCGCCTGTCCGCGCGTTCATCGCAGGTGGAGTTGCGGTTCCCTGAAGCGCTGCCTGCTCCACCGAAGGTTGAGTCTGTTGCGGCTGTTCGTCTGACGCCTTCTCATCAGGAGGCGGCGCGCTCTCGTCCTTTGATGTCGCTGCGCCGGCCTTCTGCCCGATGCCGTGGCCCAATGCGCCGATTTTTTGCAGCAAGGGCACACGATATTGATACCCGGCAAAGACCGCTCCAGCCAGTACCACGGCAAGCATCAGAAACAGCGGGGCTCTTCCAAATCCGGCTGGCTGAGAGTACTCTGCCAGCGGAACGCGGGTTGGAAGATCGCTGCTCCTCGTCGCGAGGGGAGTTTCGACAGGCGATACAGCGGGCTCGAGCACAAGCCTCGCATTGCTGATGGGCCTCAAAACCGGCTCTTCAGCTCCTCGTGTGTCTGGTTCCTCGAAGGAAGAATCAGGGGACGCGGCTGCCACGATCTCGACCGGCACCGCTTTTTCAGGAGGAGACTCCAGCTTGCTCTTCTGTTCATCGATGCTATCGAAGTACTGCTTCACAAGCCTGGCAAGCTCGAGCCGCAGAAACGCTTCATCCAGTTGCGGCGGTGTGGGCGGCAATGCAGTCGGTGGAGCTTCCTTTTCCTCTGCAGCCTCTGGCAAGGGTGGTCGCGATTCCTGCTGCGGCGATTCCACCGCATGGATCTTCCCCTCCCTGTTGCTCTCGTATGAAGCAGCATGAATGTCAACACCTGCAAGCATCGCGCGCAGATCATCGATGATGCGTTTGTGTTCGTCGTCTTCGGCTACAAACTCCGCGCCGGTAACGCCTTCGGTGATGACGGCAAGCACTTCCTTATCCGAGAACTCACCACCCTCACGATTGCTGAGTTTTCCGACAAACGCCCAAAAGTCCATCGCAAGATGACTATCCTCCGTCAGCTTCTTCATAAAGCCGGAAAGGTCGGAGCGCGACCCGATCGCAACCCCGTGCATCGTACAGATCGATCGAAATCTTCGTACGTACATGTCGAAGCGTTCAGGCTTTTGGAGGCTGTTTGCAATCGCAGACATCATGTCACCTTGGATGCTGACTAGGGGGATGCTGACCAGGGCCTGTTAGCAATCAACGTCAAGTTGAGCACAACCCAGGGGGCTCGACGTTTCGCTAAAAATATCTTCAAGAGAAAAGAACATTCTACGGCCTCGTCTGTCATTTGATGGAAGACTATCAACGCAAAAATTAAGATCGGGGCTTCGAAGAGAACTTTTGCGCGACGAAACAAGGGGTTTGCAGGCAAATCGCACAGGTACAGCTCTTTCTTGCCATCCAATCATGTCTTTTCTTAGGCAGGGGATTTGCTCGAACACTTTTGTGATGATCCTGTTTTCGTCTCTCCCCCGCTACAATGGTCAAGGCACCTCTGGAAGGGCATTTAGGCATGAGCTGGTTCAAACGCGAAGACCACGAGATCGTCAACGACTCGGAGAAGACCGTCCGCACCGAGGGCCTGTGGATTCGCTGCCCCGATTGCGGCAAGATACTCTTCAAGGCCGAGCTCGAAGCCAACCAACAGGTCTGCCCCCACTGTGGCCATCACTTCCGCATCGACGCCCGCACCCGCATCGAAAACCTCCTCGAACCGGGCTATGAGCTGGTCGACCTCGGTCTCCGCTCCACAGATCCGCTCCAGTTCACCGATCTGAAGCCCTACAAAAAACGGTTGGTCGAGGCGCAGCGCAAGACCGGCCTGAATGACGCGATTATCAATGCGGTTGGCCAGCTTGGGCCGCACAACGTCGTGTTGAGCGTGATGGAGTACAACTTCATTGGCGGCAGCATGGGCACCGTCGTCGGCGAAACCATCGCCCGCGCCGTCGATCGATCGCTTGGCACTCGCCGCCCGCTCATCATCGTTTCGGCCTCGGGCGGCGCCCGCATGCAGGAGGGCATTGCCTCGCTGATGCAGCTTGCCAAGGTCTCCACCGGGCTGGCCCGCATGGACGACGCAAAGATTCCCTACATCTCGATTATGACCGACCCAACCTTCGGTGGCGTCACGGCGAGCTTCGCCATGCTTGGCGATCTGAACATCGCCGAGCCAAATGCTTTGATCGGTTTTGCCGGCCCCCGCGTTATCGAGCAGACCATACGGCAGAAGCTCCCTGAAGGCTTCCAGCGCGCTGGATTCCTGCTTGAACATGGCTTCCTTGACGCGGTCGTCCCACGCAAAGAGATGAAGCAATACCTGACCCAGGCGCTTACCTGGATGACCGAACGAACTGCCGAAGCTACCTCGAAGACGGCCTGAACACTCTCACATGGAAGCTGCGCGTCCCTCCCGAACTGCTCTCCGTGTCGCTCTGCGCCGCGCAGCGCATCAGCTCTACGACGCGCGGCCGCTCGTTCTCGACGACCCTATCGCCGTCCCAATCCTGGGCGAGGAGTACCTTCCCGAACTCCACAAGACCGGCACCAAACTGGAGAAGCCGTTCTCGGTTGCGCTTCGTGCTTTTCTCGTTGCCCGCAGCCGCTACGCAGAAGATACCCTTGCCAGTGCCATCGCTCAGGGCCTTACGCAGTACGTTCTCCTTGGAGCGGGTCTCGACACCTTCGCCTATCGCAATCCCTACCCGAACCTTCGCGTCTTTGAGGTCGATCATCCCGCGACGCAGCAGTGGAAACACGAACTGCTCAAAACGAACCGTATTCCTATTCCACCTAACCTCACCTTTGTCCCGGTCGACTTCGAGCATCAGACCTTTCCCACGCAACTGCTCGCCGCCGGCTTCGATTCGAATATCCCTACCTTCTTCGCATGGCTCGGAGTCGTCCCTTATCTCACTCTCGAAGCCTTTCGTTCGACCCTGCGCTTCATCGCCGCCCAACCTGCCGGCAGCGGTCTCGTCTTCGACTACGGCCAACCACGCTCTGCATTGCCCTTCTTCGAGCAGCTCGCGCACGACTCCCTCGCCGCCCGCGTCAAACAGGCAGGCGAACCCTTCCAGCTCTTCTTCACACCCCGCGAGATCGCCGTCGAACTCGCCGCCTTCTACAATCTCGAAGACCTCGGCTCGCCCGAGCTTAACTCTCGCTACTTCGCCAACCGCACCGACAACCTCAGGCTTCTCGGCTCCGCAGGCCGTCTCGTCAGCGCGTGGCTGTAGGTTGTCGCACCAGCGCGAACAACGCCGCTCGAACAAACAGATCGGCTACTCTTTGACGAGGAGGCTGCATGACGAAAAAGAGCGCGATGGTACATCGTTGTTCCTGGGCTGATAACGACGCACTGATGAGCGAGTACCACGATCAGGAGTGGGGCGTGCCAGAGCACGACAGCCGCGCGCTCTGGGAGACCCTGATGCTCGAAGGCTTCCAGGCCGGTCTCTCCTGGATCACCATCCTGCGCAAACGCGAGGCGTTCCGCAAAGCCTTTCGCGACTTCGACCCGAAGAAGGTCGCGCGCATGAACGAGGCGGACATCGCGCGACTCCTCCAAAACGCCGGCATCATCCGCTCCCGCGCCAAGATCGAAGCGACCATCAACGGCGCGCGCATCTATCTCGCAATGGAGAGTGCCGGCGAAGACTTCTCCACATGGATCTGGAACATGGCCGGCAACAAGCCGATCCAAAACCGCGGCCCTGTCCCCGCAAAGACGCCGCTGTCGGAAGAGATCTCCGCAGCGCTCAAGAAACGCGGCTTCAAGTTCGTCGGCCCAGTCATCGTCTACGCCTGGATGCAGGCCGTCGGCATCGTCAACGACCACACCCCCGACTGCTTCCGCCGCAACGCGCGGTGACCGATGCCTCGTTCTTAGCCGTCAAGCGCTACACTGGTCGAGTCATCAAATTGTCTCGGCTGGACTCGTACTCCCCCGCGCCTGCGATACGTAGTCAGAGCCAGCAAAGGTGAGGTCTCCCTTGAGCCTTGATCGCCGCAGCTTCCTCGCATCAGCCGTTGTGGGCCTCGACGCCTTCCGTCGCAAAACCGCTTTGTTCGATCTCAACCAGCAACCCAACACATCGAGGAAGGGGTCTATGTCTGACGCTCCGAAGATTCCGCTGACATCCATCCATCGCATTCAAGCCGACGGCGTCAATGTGTTCTATCGCGAAGCAGGGCCTGCCGATGCCCCGGTCATTCTCCTGCTCCACGGATTTCCCACGTCATCGTTTCAGTACCGCGAGTTGATCCCGCGCCTCGCCGACCGCTATCGCGTCATCGCTCCCGACCTGCCCGGCTTCGGCTTCACCGAGGTCCCCACTGAGCGCGCCTACCACTACACCTTCGACGCACTCGCAAAGACGATCTTCGCCTTCACCCAGGCCCTCAAACTCACCAGCTACGCCATGTACGTCTTCGACTACGGAGCGCCCACCGGCTTCCGCCTCGCGTTGCTGGCTCCCGAGCGTGTCACCGCCATCGTCTCTCAGAACGGCAACGCCTACGAAGAAGGCCTGGGCGATGCCTGGCAGCCCATCGAGCGTTACTGGCGAGAGCCCACCCTCGAACATCGCAACGCGATTCGCACCGGCCTGACGCTCGAAGGCATGCGCCACGAATACTCCGTCGGAATCCCGGACCCCAGCCTGATCAAACCAGAAGGTTACACCCTCGATGCCGCCTTATTGGCGCGCCCCGGCAATGTCGATATACAACTCGATCTCTTCCTCAACTATGCCGACAACGTGAAGCTCTACCCGAAGTTCCAGGAGTACTTTCGAACCGCGAAACCTCCGCTCCTCGCGATATGGGGCAAGTTCGACCCCTACTTCATCCCTGCAGGAGCAGAGGCGTTCAAGCGAGACATCCCAACCGCCACGGTCAAATTCCTGCCAACGGGACACTTCGCCCTCGAGACTCACCTGCAGGAAATTACCATCGCAATGCGTGAGTTCCTGATGCAACAAGACAAGAAGCCCATCTCCGGATAGTCTGTCCTCCAGTCCACACAAAACTGGGTCGTCGAGAGCGTCGCCAGAATAATCGCTTACCCAGCCTTTACTATTTCTGCTGTTGCAAATCGCGGTCGAGAGCTGCGCCATCGAACGGAATTACGATGATCTTGCTGCGTGTCCATCGTTCCTCTTCTCATCCTCCTTCGGGACATCGATGACGGCAAGGGTCACCGCGACGACGTGTCCGTTCTAAAGAAAGACGCTAGGGCGCTCCATCTTGTTCCAGTGGTTGACGGTACCGTCGGTATAGCGGACGAAGTCTCGACGTGGATCGTAGGCGAGGCCGCGGAAGGTCCAGTCGTGGATGCCATCAATGGAAGTGAGATGGAAGGCTCTGCGATCATTCCAGTCATTGACGGTGATGTGGAAGAGCCTCTGAGCGAAGGCGGCGATAGAGGCTGCGCCCAAAAGCAGGGCCATCGTGGTGGGGGATAAACGTTCCTGACCAAATTAACTGTTGAGAACAGGCCAACGCGCTCTTCCAGAGCCATTTGTCTAGCCCGATAGGGAATTCTCGAAGATCGTTCCCCGTTTTACAGAAAACTGCCGCTTGCAACCTTTACACTTCCATCGCTTCTGCGTCTGGAGCCAGTAATGATCTTGTTTGCCACAACTAGGGCAAGTGGGTTTGCCACCGTCCCAGCGCATCTCTGCGACGGCAGTTATACAAGTCATTTCGTCAGAAAAGTATTGAATAGCTTCTTGAAGAGTAGATGGAAGATTTTGTTCAATAAACATACGAACATTATGCGTAAGCGTATACGCATAATGTTAAGGTAAATGGATAACTTTATTCACCGTATTTCACCATCTGTGCGGGTCTGAGGATTCTGCTGGCGCAGGCTTTCCAGACGGGGCATTGCGGCGTTGAACAATTTAGGGTAGAATAGAGGATACGGACAGGTGCATGTAACTTTCCACGGAGACATGCACCCACCGTTTATCGAAGGGAGGGATGTAATTTGATAAACGCAACACCCTGAAGTCAGGGTGAGGGAGCGGGGAAACCCGCTCCTAATGCAGCCCTCTTGTTGTTAGTATCTCACATAACCTGAACGGAGTCAATAGTATGGCCGATAGAATCTCACTAGTAATCAATGACTTAAAGGAAGAGCTGCGAGAAGTCCAGCGTCGGGAGGCGATGCTGCAGACCACCATCTCTAATTTGGAAACGCTCACCGGGGCACACCCTCATCAACCTCCTGCCACGCAGACCGTGCATGCCGCTCCTACGTTTATCCTTTCTTCACCAACTCCGACCACCGGACCGTATTCAAACATGACGATCGCTCAGGCGGCGATCCAGTTCCTAGTGGGTGCGGGAAAACCACAAAAAACCCGGATCATTGCCGATGTCCTTAAACAGGGCGGGTCTAAGTCTACGAACCATTACCGGGCCGTCTATAACGGTCTCCTGCAGCAGGAAAAGCTCGTCTACTACGATAAAGAGAATTCGAGCTGGGGAATGCGGGAATGGAGACGGCCATAAATATGGGCGAACCTTCAGCATTCGATCAATCAAAACCTAAATCGCCCAAAGCCGCAGCAGAGGCTCGCGAACGTATGGTTCAACAAAAAGTTCGCGAGCTTATGCGCTGCAATGATGAGGCAGATTTCATCGAAGGAATTAGATTACTTCTGCAACTCGCTCCCGGGAATCCCGACTACGAAGCTGCTCTTGCTGCTTGGCACGAAGGGAAGCGGCGACTTTAGCGTCCACAAAGGCCGCAAATTCGGCAACTGTCCGGTTCTTTTCTTCTTCAGTTTGGCCAAGCTCTTCCATTCTTTTCTCAAATATGGCTGAGATTTCCTGCAGTGGCCCCTCAATGGTTTTTGATTGCTTGAATGGAGATTTGGCTGGTCGAGTCTCTTTGACCCCACTCCATCTGGCACGCGAAGCTAGGGAAGCGGCTTCGCTTCGTTCTTCTGGGGTCATCCGTTCAGCCCTCTTCCTGCCCCCAATTCTTCCACCTTTACTTCCCATTTCAGCCATAACAGAATTTTTGTATGTCTCTGAATTAGAAGACTTTTTATCTAAAGAGACGGTGTTTTCCTTGCGTAAGCGCATTGGCATATAAAGATTGTGAACTATGATTTAAATAACTTCAATGAACGAACGTGATATTTTGGGGCGATATGGTACCCAATTTGGTGAGTGGAGCTTATGGCTAGCCAAGTATGTTTACACCCAAATGTCCGCCCAAATGATGCGTCCCGAGATGACGGCATTCGCGAGCGATGATCCGCTACGCGCGACCGACAAGGAAGCTGCTTCAGCCTGGAGGAACTACATCGGTTATTGGGGCACCTACACAATGAGTGCGAGAGCGGGCATCATCACACATCACATCGAGGGCGGTTGGTTGCCCAACTGGGTAGGTCAGAATCAGACGCGAGCGTTCCAGCTTTCTGGAGACAGCTTATCGCTCGACGCTGATTCGACTGCTTGGCACGCGCACCTCACATGGAAACGGATTCGGTGAAAGTAGCCACTCATAGCCATCGTTGCTTTCAAGACTCGGGACATATGACGGACAATCTGAGTTTGGCTAAGGTGGCGATATCAGGCCAATGTATTTCTTGAGAGCGTAGCGGCTCCCGCCTGACCGAATTGGTAACCATAAACGCTCTTCGCGTGACTTTGGACACAGAAGCTTGAAGATCGGACGAGTTTGCGAAACCAAGTTCTTTTTCGGCGGATCAACGGCCAACTACAGAAGAAGAAGCGCGCCGTCCTTACCAACTAAAATTTATTTTTTGCGTTTTCAGCCAAAAAAGCACATGTCAAGCCCAGGACCCACCTAACTCCCTGGCAAGGAACAACATCCAGGTGGCACGTTAGTTATCTTCAACCCGCTATAATGGAGATATAGATCAAAAAAGAAACAGCCCCGGAACCTTCCGGGGCTTTTCTCTTTTAGAAAGAAGACTTTGCGGAAAGCTGCCATGATTTATCAAGACTTTAGCAGGCGATCCAGGACGAAGTCCAAGGTGAACTTGCTTGTTATGAATACTTTGCGCAAATTTGGCAGGGTAGGTGGGGTCATTGGAAGCAGTTGGCAAAAGCGAAACCCCTCCGTCGAGGAGGGGCTTCGCTTTGCGACGAGTCATCGTTTTAGTTTGCCGGAGGAACTGCGTTCGGATAGACCCCAGGAATCGGAGCGGTCATCTGCTTCTCCAACTCAGGGCGTGGGAACGGCTTGCGCGGCATCATCGCCTCACGCTCGCTGGTGTTGTAGAGGAAGATCGCCTCGAGGACTGCACCCTGCTCCAGATCGAGCGCGTGCAGCCGGTCGTAGGTATCCATGTCGGAGTGGTGCATCCGCGTCTCATAGTCCATGGGGTCCTGAATGTACTGGAAGCCCGGTAGACCGACCGCATCGAACGACAGGTGATCGGTGCCCCCCGTATTGCGGTACGAGATCGCCGTCACGCCGAGATCAGCCAGCGGTGCGATCCACTGCCGGAAGATCGGAGCGACTGCGTAGTTCTCCTGCGTGTAAACTCCGCGAACCTTGCCGGTGCCGTTGTCGAGGTTGTAGTAGGCGTCGAGCGTCTCCCACTCCTTGGTCGTCTTCAGAGGTCCGGTCGGCTGCCTGCCGAACACATCAGGTGTTCCGGGCTTCTCCTCGAACTGACCAAAGTGATTTTTGACATAACCACGCGAGCCGAACAGCCCCTGCTCTTCACCCGACCACAACGCGATTCGGATCGTCCGCTTCGGCTTGATGTTCAGCGCCTTCAGAATGCGAACCGCCTCCATCGCCATGATCGATCCTGCACCATTGTCGGTCGCGCCGGTGCCGGAGATCCAACTGTCGAGGTGCCCGCCAACCATGACGATCTGATCTTTCAACTTCGGATCGGTCCCTGGAATCTCTGCGACGGTATCGAAGCCATGCTCGTTATCGCCTGTAAACTTCGTGTCGATGTTCACCTCGAGCGTTACCGGCACATGGTTCTGCAGCAGCCGGCCAAGACGGTTGTAGTGCTCGATCATCATCACAGCGTTCGGAATCGTGACAGCGTTCGCCTTCACCTGGGCATTGCGGACGAGGTTCGCGCCGTTATCGTCGAAGATGATTCCGGTTCCGCCGCCGTCGCCGCCATCACGGCTCGGCGTAATGATTGCGGCAACGTGTTCGTCGGCCATCATCTTCATGGCAGCGGTACGCAGCGCGCCCAGACGAGCCCGATCGGCCAACAGCCGCGCAACATCAGGAGTGCCACGCCGGCCGTCACCGGTCGGATAAGTCTCCATCTCTTCCAGCTCTTCGGTCGTATAGCGGTGGAACAGAGGCTCGGTAATATCGGGGGTGGGACGCATTGCACCGAACAGCACAATCTTGCCGCTCAGCTTGCCCTTGTATTTGTCGAGGTCCTTCACGTCCTGCAGATCGATATACACCGCTTCGCCGGTCACCGGCTCCATTCGTCGACGGCGACCACGGCGCAGCCTGCATCCACAGCGGTTCAGGATCGGGCGAGACCATTCGCGCCCAGGTATTGATCTGCTGCCAGCCCATGCCGAACTCGCCCCAGTCCTCCAGGTGCGCGTTCTCCAAACCGATCTTCGTCAGCGTATCGCGCGTCCACGCATTGGCCTTCGCCATATTGGGTGAGCCCGTCAGTCGCGGCCCAATACCATCCGCCAACGCTCCACCAAACTCCATCACATGCGAGTGCTTGAATCCCTCCTCGCGAATCCGCGCATACATCGTCAGATCGATGTTCTCCGTCGCCGGCTGCGGCCCATAGTATGAGGGTGTCGTCTCCGGAGCTGCGGCGGCTTCCTTGGTTTTCTTGTCAGCAGAGTAGGCGGGAACGGCAAGGCTTGCGATAACGGCCGTACAACAGCCCCAACGCACAAAAGCACGAACGAATGACATACGCGGTGGATCCTCCAGAGATAATAGCTAGGAACGAAGAATAGCAGAATGATCTAGAGACGGTCGCTTGCGTCTTATTGTTTCGTTCGCGCCCAACGCTGGTGCTTACTCTTTGCGAAGCTGCCGCCGCACCCACAGCGTCCCCAGGTATCCGAGTCGCTACTACCAGCACCAGCACGCCCACCGGCAGCCCGACCCGCTTGATACGTCACCGCAAAGTCAATCGCATGGTGCGTCGCCGTGTTGTAGAACAGAACCGCAACGATGGCACAGAAAGTCGCCGCAAAGAACGCGAGAAATCCCAGCGCAAAGCTCATCATCAGACTGGCAAACCAGCCGAGGTCGCCCAGGGGAACACCAAATAGATAGCCCGAGCCGAACGTTCGGGGCGAGGCCGAGCTTCTTTGCTGCGATACATGCGCCATACCAGTAGAATACTGCTTTATGGCAGAAGGTGTTCAAAGCGACTTAGTCCAGGCAGCTCAGGTCATCCACGAAGCAACGGTGCGTCATGCAGCAAACGGCATCCGCTACGCCTCATTCGGCGATAACAATCTTGAGGACAAGGATCTCGAGCGCATGGTCCAGGCCGTCCCGGTCGCCATCGCCAGTGCCCTGAGCCGTAAGACCTACTACTTCGTCCCACTTGCACTGAGCGACCGACGCGGCGCTGAAACTACCCTGATCGCTCCTGCTTACACCCCCGAACTGGGCGATCAGGCCATCTGCCACCGCAACGTTACCCACGACGGTACCGAAGGCGTCTTCATCTCGACACGCCTCCTTGGCGACCGCTTCGCCCTCGCCTTCGAGTTCTTCATCAATATCGGCCACGCCTTCGTCGACGTCATCGGCGTTCCTGAGGCCTTCGATCAGCTCGTCTGGGGTCAGGCTCTGGCTGACGTCCGCGGCGAAACCAGCCAGGACGCCTGGGAGAGCCGCAACCTCTCGCTCGCAGCCAGTGGCAACGCCGACAAGATTGACGGCAAACCCATCATCGACGAAAAAGCGCGAAACAGCTTCCTCGAATCCGCCTTCTCCGATGCTCTCGCCATCTACCAGCTTTCGCTTTCGGTCGACTTCGACTACTCCGAGCTGCGCGAACGCGAGTATCCCCTTCTCGCGCCGCAAGCACTGGCGGACCGCCTGCGCCTGGTGGCGCGGCTCTTTCCGCCCAACCCTAACTACGAGTTCGCTATTCGCTACCGCCGTCGCGCCTAGGCCGCTTGCAACCGAAAGTAGCAAAAACAATCTAAACCCGTAGGAGCTGCCAGATGCCTGCGATCAGAACCTGTAAGAGCTGTGGCCAGAAGAATCGTCTCGCCGCGAGCCATCTCGCGGACACCGGTCGATGCGGCGCCTGCAAGAATCCCCTGCCACCAATCGACGAACCACTGCAGGTGGATGCAACGCTATTTGACGAGATTATTCAAAGCGCGCGTGTGCCGGTTCTCGTCGATTTCTGGGCGGACTGGTGTGGACCCTGTCGTGGTGCAGCACCTGAGGTGGCTCGCACCGCTAAAGATATGGCGGGGCAAGCTGTCGTCCTCAAGGTCGACACCGATAAGAATCAGCAGCTAGCCGCGAGATACGCTGTGCGCGGTATCCCTAACTTTGCCGTCTTCTTCTCGGGCAAGCTCGTTCGCCAGCAGGCAGGAGTCGTCGATCACAGCGTAATGGAAGGCTGGCTGAAGTCTGCGGGACTCGCGCCTTCTGTTTGACTCGTCACATTGGTCAGTGGTGCAGTCCCAGTGATCCGAGCAACCCAAACGTCTGCAACAGCCAGATGATTACTGCAATAATGACGACCACTCGAATGATCTGTTTGATCGTCCCATCCATCGGAATCAGCCCGATGAGATACAGCAGCAGACCTACAACAATCAGAGTAACGATGACGCTAATTAGTACAGGCGTAAGCATAGGGCATCTTCCTCTTTCTAAAGATCTGGATAGTCTGATGCGAAAAGAGCGGCTACTTTGCCTGTCAGGGAAAAAATAAACACTGGGACTGGCCTGAATAGTTTCAGGTTCTCCATTTTTCGTTCAATCTTGGTGGGTAGATCAGCTTACCAATCCCGTCCATGGTGAGGGATGCGTGCGCAATCCCCCTCGGTTAGATAGCAACGTAGCAGCCCGCAGACTACGGTGCATCCCGCGCCAAGAATCATGAAGGGAATTCCTGCTGTGAGTCTTCCTGTGAAATATGGAAACAGGAAAACACCAACTCCCGCGTACATCAGGATCGTCAGCACAACTCGTAGAATGCCCTTCGACATGCTCTGCCTCCCCGCCTGTTCAAAATCGTTCAATAATCAGGCGGATCGCTCCAGGGCAATCTGCAGAGTTCGCAGATAGCTAACGGAGGCTTACGGTATCGGTCATCCTACTCCAGTCAGGCCAGTTTGAGCTATAGAGTATTACGTTTTCACGTAAGCAGGTTTGCCTCAAAGCAACTCACAAGGGAGCATGAAAAGCCCTCAAATACCTGATTTAGTACAAGGAATACATCCGCGCAGGATGCTATCCCGTCACGACACCCATCGCGAGTATGGCGCAAACGATTGCGCTGGCATCTTCAACTAAAGCAACGGGCCAATCCTTACACTCCAAGACGCAGCACAGCCTCGCGTCGAATCAGGAATCCGCCGAAGGCGCCAATCAAAACACCCCCTACGCCCAGGATGACAGCCTCGACGCCGGACCCATCGAGACCCGCAGCCACAATCGCAGCCGACCAGACCGCCGAACACAAGCCTCGCAAGCAGCGGCCCGGGCGCGGTTCGGTTCGGCGTCTTCGGAAGTTTGTCCACGACGAACTCCCCTAATCGCAAAACCGTAAAGATGATAGCGGTCACGAGCTTCGCAGCCCAGGACGCCCAGGTTCCATCCAGCGGCAGATAGCCCAGATATGCGAACCAGCAGAGCACGGCCATGGCAGTCATCGTCCGCATCCCCGTCACCACGCCGAGCAGGGGAATGGCAATCAGCCATGTCATCATCGCCATCGCCATCTTAATTTTCCTTCGCCGAAAAAGCTGAAATGTGGCTTCGCCGAAAGCTTATTCCTTGCGCAACCAGCCGTAAAGCGGGAACTTTTCAGCCATCTCCAGCACCTGACCGCGAATCTGCTGCAGCTTCGCTGCGATCATTCCGATGCTCGAGCGCCTGTGCGATCCATCCAGCAATGACGCGCATCTCAGGCTCTTTCATTCCACGCGTTGTCAGTGCAGGGGTTCCGATACGAATGCCGCTTGGCTTCATCGGCGGATTTGTGTCATAGGGGATCGCGTTTTTGTTGACCGTGATTCCTGCTTCTCCGAGTGCGTGTTCGGCTTCTGAGCCGAGCATACCCTTCTGAAACACATCGATCAGCATGACATGCGTGTCCGTTCCGCCGGAGATGATGCGATATCCCTCGGCGGCAATCGCCTCTGCCAGCACCTTTGCATTGGTTACAACCTGCTTCGCGTAGGTGGCGAACTCCGGCATGAGCGCCTCTTTGAACGCCACGGCCTTTGCCGCGACGATGTGCATCAGCGGACCACCTTGTTGGCCTGGAAAGACGCTACGATCAATGCCCGCAGCAAACTCCTGCTGACAGAGAATCAGTCCGCTACGTGGGCCGCGCAGGGTTTTGTGCGTCGTTGTTGTTGTCACGTGTGCGTGGGGGACGGGCGAAGGATGAACGCCACCAGCTACGAGGCCGGCGAAGTGCGCCATATCGACCATGAGATAGGCACCGACTTTGTCGGCGATGGCGCGCATGCGCGGAAAGTCGAACTGGCGCGGATATGCGCTGCCGCCACCGACGATCACCTTGGGTTTTTCGCGTTCTGCTGTGGCTTCGAGCTCATCGTAGTCAATGGTTTCGGTGTCTTTGCGGACCTGGTAGCCGACGATTCTGTAGAGTTTGCCGGAGAAATTAAGCTTGTGGCCATGGGTGAGATGACCGCCGTGAGCGAGATCGAGTCCTAGAATGCAGTCGCCTGGATTGAGTAATGTCATGTAGGCGGCGGCGTTGGCCTGTGAGCCGGAGTGCGGTTGGACGTTGACGTGATCGGCGTTAAACAGGCGTTTGGCGCGGGTTCTAGCGAGGTCTTCAACGATGTCGGCGTATTCGCAGCCGCCGTAGTAGCGCTTGCCGGGGTAACCTTCGGCATATTTGTTGGTGAATACAGTGCCTGCGGCTTCGAGGACGGCGCGGCTGACGAAGTTCTCGGAGGCGATCATCTCGAGGCCCTCGTGCTGGCGTTTTACTTCGTTTTCAATCTGTTGGGCGATCTCGGGGTCGGAGGTGGCCAGCGGGGCGTTCAAGTCGATGGGCATTGCGTTATTTTATGTCACGTTTTCGAGATTTTCGTATGAGGTGGATTTTGAGCTTTTACCGAGGATGAGGATGCCATTCCACCAGATCCACCTACCTGATCCTTCAGCTTACTTCTGTGAGCTGAACTCCGCTCACTGGTCCGCATCGTCATGCTGTGAAGCGCTGGCCTGCAGCTGGCGTTCTGGAGAGAATGATTACCTGCTCCGGTGATAGCTGATTGCGCGTGCGCGCGTCCTCCGCATCGGCTAGCTGCTTGTCCACTCCACGCTTTCTGGTTCGCCAATCCTCGTAAAATCCGTGCGCCACGCAAAACTCCGGAACCTCTGCCAGTTGCTCGTCGGAGACAACCCGAGCAAGAAAGAAGGTGGCGAGACGGTGACTTCACTCTGCGGCGCAGCCTGGGATAGAAAAAACCGCTGCGGAAGGACGCTTCCGCGAAATACGATCTTTTTCACGATCTGCCGCATGCGTTTCTTCAGCGACATAGCACACTCCCAATCGAAAAGCCGACGATGCGATACCGTTTCCAACACTACCCTGTTGCTTTTGTGTGGATGTCAGGAAAATATCTCGCAACTGTCATCCGATTGTCATTAAAGTTACGGATGCGACTTCAGGAATCGCGTGGGATGCGCGGTTTTTGTGGAGCGGGGACGCCATGTCGCATGGTGCATAAAAACGTGCCACGTAGACTGACTATTTTTGCCTCGCGATGTGGAAAAGACGGCGTAGCGGTTCGCTTTGGATGCGGGCACCAAAGTACCTGAGGGTGTCGAATGTTTCTGCCGATAAGGGGAGTTGATTGGGCTGGAGTGCAGGACGGCTTGATTGAGGAAGAGAGGGTTTAGAGATGCATGAATGGATGATTGGAGTTGGTTGCATCGCGGTTCTGATGACACCGTGCCTGATTGCGATGCGGCCCAGCGCGGATAACACGGAGGAGAAGAGCAAGGATCAGGAAGCCTCTGATTTTCCTTCGGAGAGGCGCTTGAAGCTGTTGTAGATGAAGGAGCCAAGATACCAGCCGTCGATGAACTTGTAAGGGGTTTCGCCTGTGGTGTAGTGGCCACAGGGGAGGACCTTGGAGACGTAGTTGATCTTGAGTGCGTCGAAGTTTTTGAGGACGTCGAGAGAGTACTCGAGTGGGAAGGTGAGGTCGTAGGTGGCGTGGACGACGAGAGCACGTTTGGTAGTTGCGGCGAAGCGGTCCATGTAGGACATGGGGCTGACGATGGAGAAGATCTCGCGGACCTGATCCTGGTTGAGTCCTGCGTCTTCGAACGCGGCGCGGATGTGGCGGGTGCTTTGGCCGGCCCAAACGACGTCGCCGAACCAGGTGGAGGCGTGGTTGAAGGCGCAGACCTGAAGGCGGGGATCGAAGGCGGCGGCGATGAAGGCGTAGCAGCTGCCGAGGCTGGTGCCGAGGACGCCGAACTGTGTGTAGCCCTGCTGCTGAAGCCAGTCGATGCAGCTGCGGATGTCGACGACGGCCTGGCGGCAGGCTTCGGTGGTGCGGCCTACGTTGGAGCTGACGGCGTAGTCGGATCGCTCAAGCTCTGCGGGGCGGCGGATGTCGTGGTACGGCTTCGACAGACGGAGGCAGGAGATGCCGAAGTGATTGAAGACGGTGCAGAGGGCGTTGTGGGAGAAGGCGTCTGCGTTCCACTGGGGCATGACGATCATGGCCTGTTTGGGCTTGCCCTTTTGAGTTTCGGGGTGCGCGGGATACCAGCGGGCGTTGACAATGTCGTTTTCGGGGTAGCGGGTGCGGACAGGCGAGGTGAAGCGGAGGAACTCGGCGGCTTCCATTTCGCCGGTTTCAGCCTGGCGCTTGATCTCGGCGTCCTCTTCGAGCGTTTCGGGGCGGACGTTGGTGGGAAAGAGCTGGGGGTGGCGGCGTTCGAGGCGGAAGTCGGTGGGGGTTTTGTAGCCGAAGAACTGATCGGCGCGGGCGACGATGTCGGTGTTGATGGCGATCATGCGGGCGTAGTCGTCCGCGATGGAGGAGGCTGGCGGGGCTGCGGCGGCGAGGGGGCTGAAGTCCTGAAGCCAGTCGAAGCCCCACTCGAGGGGGCGGACGATGCGATTGGTGTCGCGGGTGGTGAGCGCGGTTTCCCACGCGTACATCCACTTTGCGTAGAGCTTAGAGAGCATTATCTACAAGTTTAGCAAGGTGAGGGCGAAGCTGGCTTATCGTCCAAGACGGGTTCCTTGTTCTGGATTCGTTTCAATCGCTACGAATGTTCGATTGATCGTTTTTGGGGGAAACTGAGGATCGATAGTGTTAGGTCAGATGACGAGAAGCGGGTTTTCTATGAGCAGGTCACTGGTGTCAAGGGATTGTTCTTTATTTTTCCTTCATAGGGCTTTTGCTTTTGTTGTTGCTCTTGGTTTCGTTGCTCTCCACCGTGTTTCTATTCGCACTCTGGATGAGCTGTCTTGAAGCAAGCTCGGTGCCGGTTGGGGTTCGAGAGGAGAGTCGATGCTGCCATTTATCGGTCGGCCTTGGAAGACCAAAACGCGCACGCAGTCATCGGAACACGGTGTCGTCGCAACGGGTAAAAAGGATCATTTTTAGGCTGCTTGCTCGTAGAACGGCATGTACGGTTGTTGCGTGCTCCAGAGGTGATGGAGCAAGACGGCCAGCTTGCGTGCTACTGCAACGACGGCTTTACTCTTCGCTTGCTTGCCACCTCGGGCGGCTAGGCGCAGGCCCCACTGTCGTAAGGCCGAGTCTCGCCCGTGCGGTCGAAGGATGTGATTGGAGCACTCGATCAGTAGACTTCGAAGGTACGCGTTGCCGGCATGGGTGATGCCAAGCTGAGGATCATGATCTCCAGACTGACTTCGACGCGGTCGCAGGCCCAGATAGCACCCAACGTCGCGACTTCGTCCGAACCGCTCTTTGCTTCCGAGCGTCAGCACGAAGGTTAAGGCGGTGAGATGACCGACGCCGTGAACCTTCAGCAGCGCCTGCGTCTCTGGATACTCGGTCTGGCCGAGCTGTTGGATCTGCCGGTCGTACAGCTTGATCTTTACTGTCATCTCCGCGATCTGCTGAAGTACCGGACCAAGCGCCTGTGCCAGTCCAGGCGGCATAACGGCCAGACTGCGCTGGGCGAAGCACGTTGTGGCGGAGGCAGGCATACGGTAGCCGCACGACTTCGTCAGACCACGAACGGCGTTCACCGCGGCGGTACGCAATCGCACCAGCAGGGCTCGCGCACGGATCAGAGTCAGAGCCTCCCGTTGCTCGACGGTGCGATGGGCGACCGGACGAAGGATGTTCGGATCAAGTCGGGCATATCTTGCCAGCTTCTCAGCATCGACCTGATCGCTCTTCCGATCACTGTGCGAGATCGCCCGCAACTCGCGAACGTTCGCCACGATGACTTCGTGACCTAGTTCCTGCAACTGTGCGCTGATCCAAATCGAGCGTGTTCCAGCCTCCATCGCAACCCGCGCTGGAGACACGTCGGTAAACCACTTCTCGATCGCCTTCGGGGTCGTCCTGAAGCGGCCACGGTCGACCACTTCTCCGTCCTGGTTGAGGGTGCAGTAATGGCTCCAGACATCGCCAAGGTCGATGCCGATCGTGATCTCAACCTTGGCCTGCCTGCTTAGGACTTCAGCGATTAGGTGCTGCGCTGGCTTCTTCATGGGAACAGTCTGCTCCTCCTTCGGAGGACCTGCTCATCCCATTTATCAGGACCAATGAGTCAAGGTAACGTGCGAAGATGCAACGATACAGCCAAGGGACGGAAAGGCTGCAACTGAGTCTTCTCCTACGCCTGACTGTATCTCGCGCATTACGATCGTCAACCTTCGGCTTTTTATTTCGCCTTTACCAGCCCTGCGACAACTTCAGCAACCTTATCGAGTATCTGATTCCAGCCCTCGAGCTGCCCGCTGTTCTTCGCGCTCTCCATGGGTTCATTTCCAATGAAGGTGAGCTTCGTCTGGCCGTTTCCGAGATCCTCAAAGAGGGTCACGTCGTACGCACCGTCTATAGCCTCATGTTCTATTCCTAATTGCTCGGGCTCGATCTTGTTTCCCTGCGAGTCGGAAAAGTACATGGAAGAGACGATCTTTTCGTGCAGAACGATCTCATGGTATTCGCCCGCGTTCCAGAACTCTTGCCCATCCGGCGTTCTCATACAACAGAGAAATTTCCCTCCTACGCGAAAATCCATCTTGCAGACGGGCGACGTAAATCCCTTCGGTCCCCACCATTGCATTACGTACTTTGGATCTGTCCACGCCTTCCAAACCAATGCGCGCGGGGCATCAAACACTCTCGTGATAGTCATCCGCTCAGTTTCGATTGCTATTTTGTTTTCCATTGCTGATCTCCTCTTTTTTCAGTTGATTTACAACCGCGTCCAGCTTGTCCAGTCTTTCTTCCCAAAAGCGGCGATAGTTAAAAGCCCAGTCGCAGACTGTCTTTATCGCCTCTGGCCTAAGCGTGCACACACTCTCTCGTCCACGCTTTTTTTTGACGACAATCCGTGCCCGTACCAGATAGGCAATGTGTTTTGAAATCATCTGCTGCGACATTGCAAATGGCTCGGTTAGTCCATGCACCGAGGCTGGCCCAAGTGTGAGCCGTTCGATCATGGCTCGGCGGGTTGGATCAGATAAAGCTGCAAATGTCGTACCCAATTTATCCACAACCATATTGTTGTGGATATTTGAGAAATGTCAAGGGCTATTTTGCGCGTGGCTGCGCGATCTGTGATTCTTTCCCAGTGGATTCTGCGTAATGCGGCTCTACGGGACGCGCTGAACCCATTGGCTTCGCCAGGCTGGCGCCTCGAAGGGGTCTGCGAAGTACTGCGTCTCGTGCACGACTTTGCCGTTGCGGAACTCCATGATGCTGACGGTATATGCGGGGCGGCCCTGGTAGGTGATGGTGTATTCGGTGATCCAGAGATCGCTGCTTCCGAGAGTTCGTTTGACGTTGAAGCCTGACGGCTTGCCGGGATGATGACTGCGCAGGGACTGCAGGTTGCTTCGTCCGAGGATTCGTTCGCCGGACTGGGGATAGTCGCAGATGGCGTTGTCGTCGTAGATATTATGCTCCGCGTCTGCATCGCCAGCTGCTGATGCCTGCCAGTGCGCGTTGAGAGCTTCGCGAATTTGTTGCTCTTGCGGGGACTGATCGGGATGCTGTTCCGTCTTCATTTTTATTCACCTCGTTAAGAAGCACATTACTTGCTGAGTTCGATGGCGAGGATCTGGCCGGCTACGTTTTTGTCGGTGACTTCGGCGTACTTTACAGTGGCCTTCATGTCTTCGATGCCGGTGCAGGGTTTGATGTCGCCTTCGGGTTCGTAGTTGGCGGTGGTGAAGACGACCTTGAAGTAGTTGTTGGTGTAGAGCGTGATGGGCTTTCCAGCCTGATCCATGCTGAGCGCTAGGACCGTGGGGTAGGAACAGCGGATGTTGCGGAGGACGCCTTTGATGGTGTGGCGGGGCCCGGTTGAGTCTCCCGTGGGGTAGTTGGGGTTTTCTTCAGAGTGGCCGATGATGTTGCCGTTGACTTTGCTGAAGACGATTGTTTTGCCTTCCTGGGATTGCGCGGCCATGGCGATGCCGGAGGTTTCGTTGTGCTGCTCTGCAGCGCGGTTCAGGGATGCCTGGAACTGCTCCAGCTGTTTGATTTGGGTTTGCACCATGGCGATCTGATCGGGAGTCTTCGCGACTGGAACGGCGGCCTTGAGGACGCTGATGGCGCTGTCATATTGCTGCTGCTGGCTGAGAACGTTCGCCGCGTTGATGCGATACGGGATGTTCTCGGGTTCGATTTGTATGGCCTGGATGTTGAGCATGTGGGCTTCGTCGAACTTCTGTCGACGGGTGGCATAGAACATGGCGAGCGTGTCGTAAGACGGGGCGAAGTTTGGGTTGAGCTTGATGGCGGTGCGCAGGCTGGATTCGATGGCCTCGTCATGCTCGTGATCACCGCTTTGCAGGGACATGGCGGCGAAGTAGTAGTGAGCGAGAAAGCTTTGCGAGTCGAGCTGCACGGCTTCGCCGTACCACTTCTTCGCAGCGGGGATGTCGCCTTCGCGGAACTTCAGGAATCCCATGGTTTCGTGGGCGAGGGCGCTGCTTGGATCGTCGCGCAGACTGGTTTCGAGGAGAGCCTGTGCGTCTTTGGTGCGCTGGTTGTAGACAAGAACGTCAGCGCGAACGGCGTCAGCATCCGCTGCGGAGACGGACCGGGACTGGAAGGACGCCGTATCGATGGCGACGGTTGTGTTGACCTTGAAGGCACCGAAGGCGCTCTGTTGCACGTAGTACTGGAGTGCTTGCTGAAGCTCGTTGAGGTCACCGAAGGCATGCTGGGCCGCGGTGACTGCATCTTCGCCCTTGATGAGGAGCTGAGAGTAGTCCTGAAGACGATGCGTGTTCTTCTGCCGGTCGGTGACCTCGATGTAGTGAGTGAGCGCCCAGGATTCGGCGTAGAAGGCGGAGCCCTTCTGTTCGTCGTGATAGTAGGGTGAGGTGTGATCGACCTGAAGGAGAGTGGTGAGGGGAAGCAGACGATTCTGGCGCAGATAGTAGATGTCGTACGAGCTGGGCTGACCGAGGAGAACTTCTTTATCAAAGATGTCAGTGTTTTGGTAGAACTCGGCGAGACCTTCGTTGAGCCAGAGGGGCATCCAGATGGCTTTGCTCATCATGAGGTGGGTGTACTCGTGATAGACGGTGGCGAAGGGGTGCTCGCCTTCGGCGTCGAGGCGAAGGAGGATGTAGTTTTTGTCGGGTGCACGCATGAAGTAGCCGGCAAGATCGAGCTGTCCTTTGGCTAGGTAGACTTCGGGCTCCAGGGTTTGAAACGCCTTCTTGTCCTTGAGCGCGAGAACGATGATGGGCGACCCAACGTCGGCGGTGGAGTTGGGCATGAGCGTGTGAAAGACGGAGCGCATCTGCTCAAACTGGCCAGCGATGCGGCGGGCCTGCTTTTCGTTGGTGTCGGTGAGGACGACGAAGTGGGGACTTTTGACCTCGAGCCAGTGCTCGTTGGGTTCGTTCGCCAAGGCAGTAAAAGTGAGGCAGAAGAGAAACAGGGCCGCGACGTGCTTGTGCATAGGTATGAGAGGGTAAACGAAGGATGGGTGGGACGGAAGAGAAATTATGGGCCAGCGGCTGGTTCGCCACGAGGGTGTGTCCGGCGTTATGGCTGAGGGGTTACGCTTTCGACGATGACGCCTTCGGTTTCAAAGTGGGTGACGCGATGGTCAGTGCTATGACCCATGTGAATGGCTTTTTTTAGGAGCGTGATGAGTGGGCGGGAGGTCTCGGGGAACCAGCGGTCGTTGGATTGATCCCAGTCCACGGCGAGATTGTAGGTGGCGTCGCACTTTGGGCAGGAGAGGGGCGTCTCCAACCAGCGCTGGAAGGAGCCGGTGGATAGCTTGCGGACTGGGTCGGAGCCGGAACGGATGGCGGCGATTCTTAGGTTCATTTCTTCGACAGGCTATCACTGGTGGAACAACGATGAGAGTTTGCGGAAGGTCGGTACGTCTGTTGATGCGCGAGCTTGAGAAGCGGGTTCTCCGCCTGCGGCGAAGAATGGCAAACAATAAAGGGTGAAGAATGACGACAAGGAAGAGTGGTGGCTGGCGGTACGAAGGATTACCAAGATGGGGAGCGAAGGCCAGGGAGCGTGGACGTTAAAGTTCGGAGAAGACGAGGCAGACGCGGCCTACGATGTAGTCGGCTGGGGTTTCGTGGGTGGCGAGGGGGAGCAGTTGGACCGGAAAGTCGCGGGAGTAGGGGCGCAGGATGAGACGGCCTTCATCGAAGTCGACGAAGCGGAGAAGGAGAGCGGCGCCGCAGCGGACGGCGTACAGAGTGGATTGATGAGCGCGGTAGGGAGCGAGGGAGTTGTAGTGGCGGTCGAGGACAGCGATGGCGCCAGGGGAGACGAGTGGGTCCATCGCAGCGGATTGCTGTGCGTCGGCGCGGATGGCGAGGAAGCGCTGCCAGTGCGCATGTTTGATGGAGGGGCGGGCTCGATTGCCGTGCAGGCGTGAGGCGGAGACCTGGATGGTTTCGATGATGGTGGAGGGGGAGACGCGGGCATCGTCCATTGCGGTGGAGGCAGAGACGACGGGAACGACTTCGATTGGGTCGCTGGTCTGGATGGGAGCCTGCGCTGCGGTGAGGTCGAGCGGCAGGAGCTGGTCGATGGTGAGGTTTTGTGAGGCGAGGACGCGGTCGAGACCTTCGAGAGAGAGAGAGCGTTTTTTGTTGAGGAAGTTTGAGATGTGGGCTTGTTGAAAATCTGCCTGCTGGGCAAGGCGGCTACCCGTGAGTGCACCACGCTCTATGCGGCGGAGGAGTTCGAGGCGAAGGAGTTCATGCAGGTCTTGGAAGTTCATAAATTGTGGGAGGGTTCTCTGACAGAGTTCCCTCGCGAACCATATCATTCGACAAGACGAAGATAAGGCGAATACTTTACTTTATGCAATAAGAAATTGTAGAAACGGTGGGATATACGGCTATTTAGCAAGATTTGTTGCCTGAGAAAAGATTTGGGTTGACATGAAATTTGTCTAAAGCTATAACCTTGAGACTTTCCCATTTCGGCACCTGAGCTGAGTACGAGCCGCGACCCCCCACTGATGGACGATAGCGCTCGACCTGCCTGGAGCCCGAGGGGACGTTGTAGCAAGGTGAAAGAACTCCCAGGTTCTACATCGCACTGAGCAACTACAGATGAACGCCACCGTTTGACCGACAGGGCCGATCGAAGCCTCTGCGGAACGAGCGATGACTTTCCTAACACGTTGGTGAGCCCGCTCGACCGTTGAAAAATATCGAGGCTCATCAAAGGAGAACTACGCCTTGAAAGGGACTGAAGTGAACTACTTGCGCATTGATTTGAAGGTATGTGAAGGATGTGGAGTGCTATGGCTCCGCAGGATCATGGCTGACGGCGTGTACTGCCGGGGATGTGCCAGGCGACTGGCTGAGTTTCCGGCTCCGCGAGCGAAGCATGCTGGAGGGCGGAGACGCAGCAGGGTACGGACGACGGGATGCTCGTCTGCAGGTGTTGTTGCGGGAGGTGCGCGATGAGTGCAGCTTTGGTGATTCTGCCGATGGTGTGGGCGACGGCTGCTGCTCCGGAGAAGACTGCGGAGAAGCTTGCTGAGATTGTGGAGCAAAGACGCACGGCGCCTGAGGTGGCGTTCTACAGGAAGTACACGGAAGGACTGCTGCGACGGTATGTGCGGCTGTCGATGGAGGCAGGAAGAGCGCCTTCGTTGCTGGGACGGGAGATGTTTCGCGGCAACGTGACGAACTACTCGGTGCAGGGCTTCGATGACGTGGTGATCTTTGTGCATGACGTGGAGAGTTGCATAAAACTGCTGGACGAAGAGCAGCAACACCTGGTGCGGCGGATTGCGGTGCAGGAGTTCACGATGGAGGAGACGGCAAGCATGCTGAAACTGCCGCTGCGAACCGTGCACCGGCGATATGGGAGTGCGCTGGATGACCTGACGGAGATCTTTCTGGAGCGGAAGCTGCTGGAGCCTTCGAAGGCCGGTAGAGAGGCGGGAACGGTTCTTTAACGAATACCCTTGTTTTATTTGCAGTAGTTTTTTTCTGTCTTCAGGTTGGCTGCAGCGGTTGTGCGCCAACTGGGTTTTCCTGGTTCAAGGCAAAATATTAAATACGGGAGGGCGGCTAAAACCCGCTCTCCCGTTGGCTTTTAGCGTTTCGCAAAAAAAGATTTGGCGAATTTTGCCGGAAAATCGCATGTCAAGAGGCGCGAAAGCGGGTTCTCGATGTAAGTAACAGAATCGATTACAAATAAAAGTTTGCTGGAGTTGGCATTTTAGTTATGTTCACGCTGCTATTCTTGTAATAGTAGTAAAGAAGTGAGACGGGAGAGCGCCTAAAGGCTGCTCTCCCGTTTGCTTTTGGGAGGAGAACTGATGGAACGGAAGCGGGTGGCAGGCAGGTTTGTACGGGAGGGCCTGGATGGAGATGGTGGGGCTCGACCGGCAGCGAATACGGGTGCGGGCAGGGCCCCACGGCCGAAGCAGTGCAAGACGTTTACGCGGGCTAAGGTGGCGGAGGCGCTGCCGGAGATCGTAGAGCGGTTTGTGCAGGAGGCCAAGAAAGGGAGCATTGCGCACGCAAAGATGCTGACCACTCTGGGTGGGTTGGACAAAAGCGAGGCACCGGCGTTGGAGAAGAAGCGGCGGGGGAAGAGCGTGGTCGGGAAGTTGCTGGAAAAGATGATGCAGGAGCAGCAAGCAAAGAAGTAAAGCCAATAACAGCAGAATCCCCCTGGGGATGACAACAAGAGATGCAAGGGCAACGGCGTTGTGGCTTTGATGCGCGGCGGCGGTGTGCTTGAAAACAAATCGAGGAGGTGCGATGGGACATGCGGAAGGGCTTCATCGGCGGAGTTTTGGCCTGGCTGCAGGACGTGACGGAGTACGGAGTGCAGCAGGACTGGAGATGCGGGCGATGGCGGTGGAGTTTCCGGTGGTGCATGGGCATCCGAACCGGCTGCCGTTTGAAGGCGTGCTGACGCTGGTCGATGTGCCGAGCGACAAGGCTCCGAGTGGGTCGCGAGGGCATCGCGTGGTGTTGACGCGAGAGGCTGCGGAGGCTGCGCTGCCGAGCCTGCTGGGGATGGCTGTCGACTACAAGGCGGGATGGGATGGACATGATGCGCGGCAGAAGTGCGGCATCATTACCGCCGCTGAGGTCGATGGACAGAAGCTGACGGTGGCGGGGTATCTCTTTGCACGGGACTTTCCGGAGATGGAGTCGAAGATCCAGGTGGAAGGCGCGATGGGAATGAGCTATGAACTGGCGGATGCGCATGTGGCAGATATGCGGGCACAGATTTGGACTCTGACTCGGGCGACCTTTACTGGAGCGGCGATTCTGCTTCGGGAGAAGGCGGCTTACCGGAGTACGAGCTTTCGGGTGAAGGTTCCGGTGGCTGCCAGGCGAGTAGCAGCGGCGCGATAACTGCCGACCGCGGATTTGCACCGATGATCGCGGATGAGGGGCGTAACGGTGATCAGAGAGATGAGTACGGATCAAAACTGATCACGGCTTTTTTACGAATGTTCTGAGGAGATTGGATGAGCTTTGTTAGCGTGTTGGAGACAGTTGGTAAGGGGTTTGCGAAGGGGCTGAAGTGGGCGGTTGAGTATGCCGTTCCAGTGGAGAAGCTGGTGGGACTTCTTTTTCCAGTGGCGGCTCCTGTTGCGACTGAGGTTGCGGATGCGACCTCTTTGATTCAGACGGCGGTGATGCTGGTGGAGCAGAAGTATGCGGCTTCCGGTGTGCAGAGCGGTACGGGTGCACAGAAGCTGGCCGAGGTAATGCTGTTGACCGAGCAATCGGTGACGGCGCTGCTGGCAAAGGCGGGGATCACCGTGGACAGTTCGTATGTCGCGAATGTGGTTTCGGCTGTAGTTGCGATTCTTAATGTTCAGGGCGCAACAACGGCGGCTTAGCGAACAGTTTCTCTGGAGCTAACGCCCAGTTAAGACGTGAGAAGCGCGTGGCGAAAGCTGCGCTCTTTGAAACAAGAAAAGGCAAGGAGAGAGCATGGAGATGGAGATGGAGATTAAGGACGAGCTGGGAAGCACAGTGGAGCGTCTGGCTGCGGCAGCTGGCTTGCTGGAGCAGACGGTGGAACGGCTGGCACAGCGGCAGAATGACTTTGCGCTGGATGCTGAGGCTTCCATTGGCAGGATCGTTGCCACGGTTGAAGGACGGCGTGAAGCGGAGTTGGAGGAGAAACTGGCTGCGGCTGAGCTCCAGATTGCTGAATTAAAAGCAGCGGCTACCTCTTATGTGCCTGCTACGGTTACAAATGGACGCAAGACTTTGCCTGTCGCAATGGCGAGCCTATTGGCAAAGCAGGGTGTGGCCGTAGATTCGATGGAGGCCAGTAGTGTGGATGCTGCCCTGGTTAGTTTGAGCATCGAGCAGAGGATCGCAGTGAAGTCTCAATTGATGCGGGCTGGTTTGTTGGGCTAACGGTTGTTGCTCGATAGAAAAGATGTCCAACAGCAAGTGCGTGCTGCGCGCACGGCGCGATCTGCCATCGAGGCTGACGCGCCTTCGGCGCAGGTGACGACGTTTTCTAGACAGGTGTGGCTGCGGCTGCGCCTTTTTTGTTTTGAAAGGAAGAAAGATGAACGCGATATTTACCGATATTCACGGCACAGCAGACTTTATTGGACCTGGTGCGATTGAAGTTCCTTTGTATCAAACCGAAATACTCGATCTGGTGCAGCGCCGAGGGATCTTTGGACGAAGAATCAAGCAGGTTCCTGCTACTGGCCATCCTTCGCGGTACTTTGAAGAGACTGCGATTCCTTCGCCTTTGGCGTCTGCCGCGTTTGTTGATCCGCGCAATATTGTTGCACCGCTGGTCAGCCCGACTCGCGTTGAGCGGAGCGTTCCGTTGAAGGCTCTCGTTGCACAGATCAACTACAACCTGTTCGATATCGAGCTTGGGCTGCAGCAGAAACAGTATGCTTATCTGCAGGCGAAGGACCTAGCCGATACCGTCGATGGCGTTCTGCGGACACACGATGTTGCGTTGTGGAATGGCACCGACACGAGCTTTAGCACGCCTACTACTCCGCAGTATTTTGGTGCAGGCGCCCAGATTGCGGCGGGCGGCAATATCGCGACGATCGGCACTACCGCGAGCATTGTCGATGGCCTCAAGTCGACGATTGCGCAGATGGTTTCGAACAGCTCGTTTGGCGTTCGTCCTACCGCTATCTATGCAAATCCGGTTCTGCTGGACTTGATTGATCGCGAGATGAAGACGGAGTTCAACGTGGTGCTGCAGACCAAGGAGATCTCCGCGGGCCTTCACTGTGAAGACTCTTTCGACACAGGCCGGCGATATTCCGCTGATTCCTGAGTGGACGCTGAGCTATACCGGAACCCCTGGTTCCGGCTCGGCTGTACTGCCGGCTTACATCGTTACCGAAGACCTGATTGAGTATCACTGGTTGAGCGATCCGAATCCGAGGATCTTCCAACTTGGCACCGCAGGCTCTCTCGCTTCGCAGTATGTTGCGGTGAAGTTTGGCGCCGTTGTGGTGAAGGGCGCGAACTACGCGCACTACCAGGTTCTGGTCGATCGCTAGAAGACAGGAAGTGGTCAGTAGGGCATAGGAAGTAGAAAAAAATCTGAGGGCCGGCGCTGTTTCGTGCCGGTCCTCTTTTTTTAGGAAAGAGGTTTGCGATGGGCTATTTGTTGCCGACGGAGTATGTGCAGTATGGACTGACGGCAGAGACTACGGATGACTGGGTGACGATGGCCTCTGCACTGATAGAGGCTTATTGCCGACGGCCGAGTTTGCTGGTGACGCAGTATGTGGAGCGGATGCGGTTGACGACTGGAGCGCAGACGGTTCGGCTGAGCTATCGTCCGCTGGCTGCGGCTGTGGGGGCTGATTCGGCGCTGGTGGGAGTGAGGGTTCGATATGGCCAGCCTCGGCGTGGAGAGATGCCTGATGCGTTTCGCGCGCTGATTGCGACGACGTTTGGTGTGCCGGGAAGCTGGAGTTCGTTGGATGTGACGACGGTGGATGTGAATCAGACGACGGCGGAGTTGACGTTTCCGGTGAACTTTCTGGGGCTCGACTACAACGAGGTTGAGGTGACGTATACGTCTGGGCTTGCGGTGATTCCGGATGCGGTGAAGGTGGCGTGTGTGCAGATTGTGAAGAATGCGCAGGCGACGCCAGGGATGAATGTGAAGTCGAGCAAGATGGACACGATGCAGATGCAGTACTTCAGTGGATCGTTGATCGATCCGCAGGTGCAGATGCTGCTGAAACCTTATGTGGCAGAGAGGCTGGGGTGAGGCGATGGCAGATGCGTCGATAGCAGTTCGGCGAGCGGCGGATGTGTTGTTGTCTTGTGCAGGTGGGCGATCGGTATTGCTGCGTATGCCGGCGCCAGCGAGCGCTGGAGACACGACAGAGCAGCTGGGGCTGGCGGTGCCGGAGTTTCAGGATCTGGAGCTGGCGCCGGTGGTGTTCCGGAAGGCACGGCTGGCGGCTGGGAAGCTAAGAGGGAGTTGATGGTTTCGGCTACGGCGGTGAACGCATTGGTCGGGTCGTTGGGATATTCGGCGGCCAGTGTGTTGTTCGCGATGGCGTTTGGGGTGCTGATCGATGGCGTGCTGATGGAGGTGGTGTCGGCTACTGAGTCGGAGGTGGGTGGGGCTCCTTATGTTTATCGGTTGGTGTTGCGGGAGCTATTGGCTTTGGTGGTTTAGCTGAAGCTGGCATATCTCCAGGATCTGGACAGCTTTGAGCCGAGATGTACATGAATTTGTAAATGTTACTGGAAAGGTTACATATAAATGCAGAATGCTAGGGATACGTTTTATGTCACGTTGCGGGACAGGCTGGCGGCTATAAACCCAGGGCGGACGATGGTGCTGCGCGGGGTAACGCGGCCTGGCGTGCTGGTGGAGGAGAACGAACTGGTTTCTGCTTTCCAGCCAGTGAATGCGTTTTGCCTGCACTGGACTGGGCTTAGCGTGGATGCAAGGGTGCGCTGCCGCTGGTGACGATGGTCTGCGAGATTCGCTATGCGACGGATGGCGATTCAGGTAACGGTGGAATGGATCGTGGGCGGCTGCTGTCTGCGATGGATGGTGAGCTGGTGGCGGCGGTGAGCGGGACTCCGCAGAATGTGCCGAAGATGAACTATGTTGATGCGGCAGGAGGATCCGGGCTGGCTCCGGTGACGATGGCGACGAATGTGTTCTGGAGTGATACGTCGTTTGGCGCGGCGGTGGTGAATGGTGAGCGATTGGAGCGGGTGGCTACGGTCGAGGTTTTCAGCTACCAGGAAGCGGGTGAGCTGTGAGTACAACAACGACAGCGGTGAGTGTGGTGGCGGCGGTTGCGCCGGTGACGAGGCGAGTGCGGGCTTACTTTGCGCCGGTAAATCGGACGGCGGGGACGCCGACGGTGTTCGATGCGGCACAGATGGGGGCCTTTGCGATCAATGCGCCGCCAGCGCCGTGGGTTGATCTGGGGTGGTGCCCCAACTTTGCGCGGAAGAGCGAAACGAAGGTGGGGGCTTTGACGACGGGCGCTCCAGCGGTGGTGCAGAGCCAGGTGAGAAGCCAGGTGGAGGCGACCGTGCAGCTCGAGTTTGCGAGCTGGGGGAAGCTGCAGCTGGCTCTGGCCGCCGGGTCGCAACAGATGAACCTGTTGCGGACAGCGAGTGGAGCGGCGGCGAATGGAAGTGGTGGAGTGGCCGCGGCGGCGGTGCCTTTGGTCGCGGGATCGACGGCTACTTCATTGAACGTGGGGGCGACGGCAGCGGCACAGTTTCATGTCGGAGACCTGGTTGCGGTCGATGTGGACTATGTATCGCAGGTTGGGTTTGTGGGGAGCGGAGTGAGCGCGGCCTATGTGAGTTCGCCGACTGCGGTGGGAGGCGACATTAACTATGTTCGGCGGGTTTCGCTGAATGTTGGACGAGTGGTAGGGATTTCGGCGGGAGTGCTTCAGTTAGGCGACGCGCTGCTGGCCGGCATACCAATTGCGGGAATGCAGGTGAGTCCGCTGGTGGGATTTGTAGACCGCGAGGGCGGCGGGTTTTTTCAAGAGTGGTCGGGGTTGTTTGTGATGGATGGAGAGCAGGGAGACCGGGTGATCTATCACTACCCGCGGCTGCAGGCGATGCAGGGGTCGGCGGAGACGGGAGAGGCGTTGGCGGGGCCGCTGGAGTTGGTAATGCTGGCAGGGGCGTTTCGTGCACTGCCGGTGAAAGACAGCAATGACGGTGAGACAGTGTTGTGTTTCCGCAGCTACCTGCCGGGAGCAATGCGAGCCGTTTAGAGACAGACGATTGCAGGCTTGCGCTGGAGGTTTTTGCCAGGGCCCGTGGAGACGTGTGTTTGCGTGTGGTTCGCAGAACCAGAGTCAAGAAGAACGAGGAGAACAATGATGCATTGGAAGCCTAAAGGATGGACGCTGATCGGGATGCTGCTGCTGGCGATTCCGGGGGCGATGACGGTGATGAAGCTGACTGCGACGGCGCAGGCAACTTCAGCGAGCGCTCCTGCTACGACGCAGGTTACAGATACGATCTTCCTCGCGGATGGAACGCTGGCGACGGGAAGTGTGATTGTGAGCTGGCAGGCGTTTACCACTGCGAGTGGGCAGGCAGTTCCGAGTGGGACGACATCAGCGACGATTACAGGCGGAGCTTTGAGTTTGCAACTGGTTCCGAATGTGGGCTCGACGCCGATGGGGACGTACTATACAGCGGTGTATCACCTGGATGACGGGAGTGTGAGCCGGGAGTTCTGGGCGGTTCCGGTGAGCCAGTTTCCAGTGCTGGTGAGCGCGATCAAAACTTCGGTGTTGCCAACGTCGGTAGCGATGCAGACGGTGAGCAAGAGCTATGTCGATACCGCGATTGCTGCTGCAGTGACCGGGCATCCGCTGGATAGCTCCTCTCCTTTTGTGATGAAGACCGGAGATACGATGACGGGACCGCTGGTGCTGCCGGGTGATCCGACGACACCGAATCAAGCGGCGGACAAAAACTACGTCGATGAAAATATTGCGGCCACGGGAGGTGGTTTGGGGCAGAAGGTTTCGCTTCTGCCTACGGCGACACAGGCGGTTGCGCAACCGGTGGGGACGCAACTTCAGGTGAACATTCTGAATGGAGCGGAGTATGCAAGCCAATACGTGACCGGCCTGGGCGGTAATGGAATCGCGAATACACTGGCGAGTGCGGACTGTGCCAGCGGTTGCAATATCAAGGTAGAACGCACCTACGCCTCGCCGGAGAGTTATCAGTCTGCATCGTGGAACAGCGGCAGTGGTGGAACCCATGTGCAGGATGACCGGAATGGACAGCGAAATGACGTCTATTTGAATCCGACGTCTCCGTTTGGATAACGACGATGCAGGACAGGTGATCGATGTCACTTCGACGCGGAGTACGGCGGCTGAGTTTGCTGCGGGAGGATCGGGGTTACCGAGTTCGTTTGGGCTGGTCATCAAGCACCAGGGGTTGACCGGTGGATCGAACCTGTTTCCGCAGACGATCGAGAGCGTTCCCTACTTCAAGACGAACTTCGACGCGATCAATGTGACGGGTACCTACAATACGATGGGCCAGCATGCTCTGGATTCGCAGACGATCAACTGTTATGGAGTAGGTGATTGCCTGATTGGATCGCAGTTTATGAATTCGTCGGGTGGATTTCGCGATCAGGCGGATGAAGGCGCGCATCCATTTGATCTGCAGATTCAGGAAGACGCGGCCGTGTTTCAAGGAACTTGCAGCACGGGTTGTACAACAGGTTCGACGACGGTAATGGTGGCAGCAACTTCATCGCCTGGAACTCAGGGTGAGGGAAGATTTCTGATCGATAAGAATCCGGCGAAGACCATTTCAACAGGGCTGTTGTTGAGCGGGACGAGTGGAGCCGGAACTCCGCCAGGGCCGAGTGTGACTTTCAGTGGAACTAACTTTCCTGTCAGTGTGTTTCTGGCGACGGCGCAGACCATTACTTCGCAGGCGACCAATATTGCGCCGGGAACTGTGACGGTGCCGATTGCTACCAGTGGAGTGGCTTCAGGATTCGCGACGAATACAGCAGCGATTCCTACCCCAACTGGTGTTGCGTGTGTCGTGGACCAGGCGAATGGGCTGACAGGCAACTATGAGATGGGGACCTACACGGTAGTGGATGGAACACATCTGCAGATGACGTTGAACAAGCCACACGCGGCAGCCGCGACGATTGCATTTGGCGGACTGTGCGGATACGGGCTGGAGCAGACGGTCGATACGGTTGGTTCGATTCGACAGGTGTTTCCGGTGATCGGATCATTCTCGGCTACGGGTTTGTACTATGACGGCGCCCTGGTACCTATTGTTGGTGTGCAATCGAACACCAGCGCGTTTTTGAATCTGACGCTGCAGGTTGCAGCGATAGCACGAAACAATAATGTGGTGACTGTGACGACGGCAGGTGCGCTGCCGGTGGATGTGAATGGTCTTACGATGACTGTGGCTGGGGTTGCTGATCAGAGCTACAACGGCAGCTTTGTGGTGACGTCGACGGGGACAAATACACTGACCTACCCTGAGACCGGCGCCAACAGCACCAGTACAGGTGGCAATGTATCGAAGCTAACTGGCTCGTATGTGCTGTATCCGATGGCGGAGGTATTGGGCGTCTTCGATACAGCGACAAAGAGCGTCGATGGACAGATGACGCTGGCGGCCAACACGGTGCCGTGGGGTGCGAACGACGCGCTGGAAGAGCCGCACTTCTACCAGGAGAAGATCTCAGGGGATCTCCTGTTCATTACACAGACGACACCGCGTGCGACTCTTGCACAGACGGCGGGTATCCAGTATCAGCAGAATGTTGGACCTGGACTGAGTGGATGGACGGTCGCGAATGCCGTGCCAGCGACGAGCTATCTGGGTAATGGAGGAACCCACACGGTTCCCCCCGCAGCTTATGTGGCGTCAGGTATATGGGCACAAACGATGAGTCTGCAGGCGGGTGAAAATAATTTGTTCCTGGTGCACTGCAACTCTCATGGCTGCGGAAAGTGGAACTCCGGATATAACCTGTTTTCGCTGGACAGCAGTGCAGGTGGCGATACGATTTCGTATCAGCCGCAGACAAGCGCCTTGCAGATGACGATGCGCGGGACCAGTTACCAGTTCACTCCGCAGGCATTTACGGCTGGCACGATCAACGCCGGGACGGTGAATGCAACGACGCTGAATGGCGCAGTGAGCGCGGCGCAGCTGCCTCTTTTTGGTGCTTCGGGAGGCGCACATGCACGCGGTGTCGTGCCTGATCCGGGAGCGACGGCGGGAACAACGCGGTTTCTGCGTGAGGATGGAACCTGGGATGTGCCCGCTGGTGGGAGTTCCGGACTTAGTGTTGGGACAGGATCTACAGGCGGCGCACCGATTGCGGGAGCAATTGCCGACTACAACTTCCTCCAGGGTTCGGGAACAACGGTGACAGACATTACCGGTAATGGAAATAATGCAACGCTGGATGCAGGCACGTTGGCTCCTAGCTGGACGAGTACTGGGCTTTCTTTCCAACCTGGCCAGGGTGTGGCGTTGCCGGCTGCAGTGAACGGAGCACAGACATTTCTCTTCGGTGTCTACACGCAACCGTTTACGGCCGGCGCGCAGACGGCTAACAACTTTCCGGCGTTGATGACCAGTTCGCTGGGCAACTCCGGAACGAACCTTATCCTCAGCAACTTCACATCGTTTCCGTATAACCTCGGGTCGCCTTATGTGCCTTCGGCGTTTACGTCGTCGATCATCAGCGGTTGCAGTACGACGGTTGCCGGGTTTCATGTGATCGCCTTTGAAGTTGGCATCGCTGGAACGTCGGTCGATCATCTGTTTGTTGACGGAGTTGAGTGTTCCTATACGTCGCATGGCGCTACCGGACTGCTGCAGACGTCAGGGAACTACTTTATTGGTGTTGGAGCGAGCGGACCATTTGCCGGTTCTGCATTCCTGGGAACCGTATATCGAGCGGCCTTCCTGCCAACTGCGCCGACGGCCGCGACGATTGCGCAGTACAGCAAGCTGATTGCAAACGATATCAGCAGCCGCGGGGTGGTAACCTCTCCTGCGCAGGTGACACTGGCGGGAGCAACGATTCACTTTATCGGGGACTCGATCACTCTCGGTCAAGGAGCTTCGGCGCCTTATGCAACCCTTGTCGCTCCACAAAACTTTCCCACGTTTGCAGCCGTAAATTGGGGGATTGGCACGACTACTGTCGCAGCGACGGTGAGCTCTGAGCCTCAACGTGTCGCAACGGAGTGTCAGACGGCGCTTGGACCGGCGATAGCGACTGTCTTTCTCGGGACGAACGATTGGGCTTTGGCATCACCGACTCCAACGGGCTTTACCGTCGTGAGTGGCTTGTTGAAGGAGGTTCAGATACTGAAAGGTGCGGGCTGCAGAGTCTTCGTCGTAACGATGATCTCGCGTACGGGGCAAGATGCTAACAAAGACACCTACGACGCGCAGATTCTGACGCTGGCGAAGGCCGGTGGTGCTGATGGGGTGATCGACGTAGCTGCCGATCCGCTAGTGGGTGCTGATGGCGCTAATGCCAGCTCAACCTTCTTCCAGGCAGACAACATTCACCCGACCAACGCTGGACATGTTCGAATTGCGAACGCGTTCAACAATGCACTTAGCTACTACTTCGGATTCAACGCGGCAAACCCTCATATCGTTACGGCGGCGAGCTATACGATGCTGGCGGGTGATGGCTATATCTCTTCGAACCCTACGGCGAACCAGACACTGACGCTTCCTGATTGCACAGGACAGAGCGGAGCTGTGTATACGGTTGCGAATATTCAGAGTGGCTTTACGGTGAACGTGCTTGCGGGCAGCTCATCGCAACTGATCAATGGGCTGGCGGTGGGAACGGCAGTTGCAGTTCCTTCGAACCACTCGGTGAGCTTCCGCGATGTGCCGAATGTGAAGACTGTCTCCGGATGTCACTGGGAGATGTAAACGGTTGAGCGCGGTGCAGCCTTGTCCTGATGGGACGGGCTGCACCGGTGCTCGAAGTGGTGCGAGGGTCGAGTGTGATGAATACGGTTTCGTGGGATCTGGATGAGTTGCTGACACTCGGCACATTGATGGACTGGAAGCCTGAAGAGTTGATGACGGCGGCTGAAGATCTGTTGAGGGTTCGGGATAGAGAGGGTGTGGAGCGACCGCTGAGAGCGAACGCGGCGCAGAGGGCGTTTGAACGCGAGCGTGGAAGACAGAATATTGTGCTGAAGGCCCGACAGATGGGGATGACGACCTGGGTGGCGGGACGATTTTTTCTGAAGACCATTACGGCTCCTGGTGTGCTGACGGTGCAGGTGGCGCAGACGCGAGAGGCAGCGGAGGGAATCTTTCGGATCGTGCAACGGTTCTGGGAGTGTTTGCCGGTAGAGATGCGCGAGGGGCCGCTGCGGCGAAGCAAGGCAAACTCCGGACAGATGTGTTTTCCGGAGTTGGATAGCGAGTTTCGCATACTGAGTGCGGCAGATGAAAATGCAGGACGCGGGTTGTCGATACAGTATCTGCACTGCAGCGAGGTGAGCCGGTGGCCAGGAGATGCATCGGCGACACTGGCTGGGTTGCGGGCCGCGCTGGCTCCGGATGGCGAGATGGTGATGGAGTCGACGCCCAATGGGGCGTATGGATGTTTTTATGAGGAGTGGGGACGGGCTTCTGTAAATGGGGCGGTGAGGCATTTTTTCCCCTGGTGGATTGAGGATGCCTATGTGGCTGCACCTGTAGCTGGAGAGCTGCATGAGGACGAGCGGCAGTTGGTGCTGGCACATGGCCTGACTGCAGGACAGATTGGATTTCGACGCGGTTTGGAGGCGAGCTATCGTGGGCTGCGGTCGCAGGAGTTTGCCGAAGATGCGGAGAGCTGTTTCAAGGCTACGGGGGAGTGCTGTTTTGAGGTGGAGGCCGTGGAGGCTCGGATGGCTTCGGTAGGGGAGCCTATCGAGGCGCGGCGCGGAGGAGCGTTACAGATATGGCTGCCGCCAGTTGTGGGGAACGAATATCTGGTTGCGGTCGATACGGCTGGTGGCGGGGCCGATGGCGACTTCGCTGCAGTGCAAGTTATTGAGCTGGGTTCGGGGTTGCAGTGCGCGGAGCTGCGGCAGAGGTTGGGAACGCTGGAACTGGCGAGGGTTTCGGCGGAGCTGGCGAGAGAGTATGGCGGGGCGACGATTGTTGTGGAGCGGAATAACCATGGCGCCGGCGTGTTGGCTTATCTGGATAGCGCGGAGCGGTATGCGCGGGTGTATGAGCAGTCGGGTGTCGCAGGGTGGTTGACGACGGCTGGATCGAAGCCGGGGATGGTGAGCCGGATGGGTGCATTGTTGGTAGAGTCGCCGTGGATGTTCTATAGCAAGCGGCTGTTGGGAGAGTGCAGGACGTTTGTTGCGATGGCGGGAGGTAGGACTGGAGCGGCGAATGGGGCCCACGACGACTGCGTGATGGCGATGGCGATGGGCCACGCGGTGAGGGCTGAGTTGATGGGGAAGAGACGAGACGGCTTGACGACGGTTCGATGAAGTTCGCGGTGGGGCGCAGGTGAAGTATTCTGCTGATGCGAGGGTAATTGGGTCTTGGCAGTTCTGGCAGTGCAGGCGATCAGGAGGATGCGGGGTGGGGCGCAGAGCCAGCTGATGCTGGGGGCGGATGGCAAGCTTTGGGTGGTGAAGTTTCAGAATAATCCGCAGGATGTTCGGGTGCTGGCGAATGAGTTGATCGCGACACGGCTGGCGGCGGCGGTAGGGTTGACGGTGCCTGCCTGCGATGTGGTGGAAGTGACCGAGTGGCTGGTGGCGAATACGCTGGATATGTTTGTGGAGATGCCGCAGCAGAGGCAACGGTATGTGGCTGGGTTGCAGTTTGGTTCGCAGTTTGTTGGTGGGTTGATGCCGGGGCAGGTGGTGGACTATCTGCCGGAGCAGCAGCTGGATGAGGTGCGGAACGTGGCGGAGTTTGCCGGGATGTTGTGCATCGATAAGTGGGCGGGGAACTGCAATGGGCGGCAGGCAGTGTTCGAGAGGAAGCCGAGAGAGCGGAAGTATCGGGCTACTTTCATCGACCAGGGATTTTGTTTCAATGCGGGTGAGTGGACGTTTCCTGACTCGCCGTTGCGAGGGATCTATCCGAGGAACCTGGTATACGCGAGAGTGACGGGATGGGAGAGCTTTGAGCCCTGGCTGAGCCGGGTAGAGGCGATGGAGGCAGGGACGCTGTGGGAGATTGCCGAGGCTGTTCCTCCAGAGTGGTACGGCGGAGATACGGCAGTGATCGAGCGGCTGATGGAGCAGATGTTGCGGCGGAGGTCGCGAGTGAGAGATTTGATCGGGGAGTTTCGAGATTCAAATCGAGAGCCGTTCCCAATGTGGGTTGCGGGGAAGAAGATTGTGGTTCCGAGACAGTTTGCTGAGGTAAGTGGAGTAGGAAAATTTGTAATGTAGTGGTTGGTTTGGATTCGTTTTGGAGGATGTAAGACGTGAGGGAACGGCTGCCGTGCGAGTTCTTCCTGATCCGGTATGTGCCGGATGTAGTGAAGGGCGAGTTTACGAATATCGGGGTTCTGCTGCGAGAGGCAGGGCGCGCCGATAGCGCGGTGGTGCGTTTTACGCGGGACTGGGGCAGGGTGAAGTGCCTGGATGCGGACGCCGATATCGCGTTGCTGGAGTCGCTGGAGAGTGAGATTGGGGTGCGGCTGCAGATGGCTGGCAAGGATGCGTCAGGCGTCAAACCGGTGATGGAGATTCTTGAGGATACGCTGGCGAACTCAGTGCAGATGACCGAGGTGAAGGCGTGCCTGGCGGAGAGTCTGCCGGCAGAGATTGAGCAGCTGATGAAGATGTACGTCGAGCCGTTGAAGGTAAAGACAGAGCGGAAGAGAACGGGGCGTGCGGCGATTGCGGGAGCGATGCGGACGGAGTTTGAACGGGCTGGAGTGTGGGGGTTGATGCGGAAACGGATCGCGGCTTCGCTGTATACGCGGGCGGGCGATCCGATGAAGATCGATTGCGGGTATCGGGCTGGTTTGGAAGATGCGAATTCAGGTGGAGTGATTCGAATGTTTCAGGCGGTGTCGCTTGAGGGGGACGTGGAGGCGGCGAAGGGATTGGCTTACTCGGCGCCGCAGTTGATGGAGGGCGTGCGGCGAGTGGAGGCAGCACGGTTGGAGTTGACTGCAATTGTTGAGCCGCTGCGTGCTGTGTCGGATACCGAGGATGAGGCGATGGAGCGATATCGATTTGGGGTTGAGGCGATGGAGCGGCAGGAGATTCGGGTGGTGACGTTAAGCGATTTGGCGCGAGCCGCAGAGACGGCGAGGGTTGAGTTGAGAGTTTAGTTTAGTTGGAGGCTCAGAGTTCAACGCTCAGAGCAGATTTGCTAATTGCGAGGCATGGCCCATGGGCTGTGCCTTTTTTATTTGCAGCCAAGACAAAAGAGGGAGTGAAGTATGGGCGTTCGGACGATGGTTAAGGATGTTTGGCAGCGGCTGGCGGGAGTTGAAGCGGCGGCGGGAGACGCGACGATGGGTGAGAGGAAGACGGCGATGCTGCCTTCGATTCTGAGCCCTTACAATCCGGCCGGCAGGATGGGGCAGAATGCTTTGCCGAAACCTACGGCGGCCAACCTGCGCAAGTTCGCCGAGACTCCTGTGGTGCGACGCGCGATCAACGTGGTGAAGGACAAGATCGCGAGCATGGACTGGCAGGTGCGGGTCCGGCGAGGTTATTCGGATGGGATGGTGGAAGACGCGAATGCGCGGTTGAAGGTGTTGCGACGATGCCTCGAGGAGCCGAATGCTTCAGATAGCTTTCGGGTGCTGTGGGAGCAGGTGCTGGAGGATCTTCTGGTTGGTGGCTTCGGCGCGGTTGAGATGGAAGCAACGGGCGACCCGGAACGACCGTTTCATCTCTGGGCAGTGGATGGAGCGACCATTCAGATCGATGCGAAGTGGAATGGTGATCCGGCGAAGCCGCGTTATGCGCAGGCGACGGGAAGGATTGGCCAGGATTCGCTGGTGCCGCTGCTCGATGACGAGTTGATATATGTGCGGTTGAATCCTCGCACCTACACGCCGTTTGGTTTGGGGCGGCTGGAGGTTGCGTTTGAGACGGTGAATCAGTTTCTGAGTGCGAGCCGGTATGCGGGAAAGCTCGCCAGCAACTCTGTGGCGCAGTATGCGCTGTGGTTGAACGAGGCTACTCCGGAGGAGCATGACCGGGTGATTCGCTGGTGGCAGGACGAGATTGAAGGCACCGGTCGCGTGCCGATTCTGAGCAGTGAACAGAAGCCTGAGGTGCTGCGGTTTGCCGGTGGCACGGATGCCGATCTGCGGCTGCAATGGCAAGAGGCTCTGATTCGCATGATTGCGAATGCATTCGATCTGCCGCCGCTGTTGCTCGGCGTAGAAGGCGATGTGAACAAGTCGACTGCAGGTGAGTTGGCGGATGAGGCATTTCAGAGCGCGGTGATTCCTGTTGCCAAGTTATTGGCGGAGCACATTACACGCGACCTGTTTGCGAAGAAGCTGGGATGGCGTGAGTTTGAGTTCTGCTTCAACGACCTGGAGAGCCGGGACGAGATGGAGGAGTTGCAGATACAGACAACACTGCTGCAGGCTGGGGTGTTGACGGTGGATGAGGTGCGATCGATGCGGGGGTTGGACCCGCTAGAGCCGGCGGTGACCCAGTGAAGGTGACGATCGACAATCTGAATGGTGCGGGTGCAGTCGACTACAGCGCTGCCTTGTGTGCGGATGGACCACTGAAGATTGCACGAACGCTAAATGCACCTTCGATTTGCAGTGGCATGTTGGACGTGAGCGATGCTGTATTGACTGTGCCAGTGCGGCGAGGGCGGGTAGTGGTTACAGCGGCGACCGGAGCTATTTTGTTTACCGGCTATATCGCCACGGACCCGGAGCCGGTGTATGCAGGGACCGGGTTGAAAGGATCGGTGTATCGCTATGCTTTCAGTGCGGTCAGCGATGAATGGCTGCTGGATAAGCAGGCGGTTCCACTGAGTGGGGCTGGGTTGGCGCAGAGCGGAGGGCAGTTGCTGACGACGCTGACCAATCGGGTGGACGCTGGATTATTTACGACGACAGGTGTGATGAACGGGCCGTCGGTCGGGGTGTTTGAGCCTGTGCAGACGGAGAGCTGGTCGTCTAATGCGGGAGGCGTCGCCAGCGCAACGTATGCTGCGTATCGCGTACTGAATGGCGCGGTGAGCCTTCAACCCGCTGGCACGGTGACTCATGCATTGAGTGATGGCGATGGGACACTGCAGGTGGCGGCGTTGAAGACTGCATCGGTGAAGGAGCTGGCCAACGATGTGACGGTCAGCGGCGAGATAGAGCCCACGGCATATGTGACGGAGACGTTTGCAGGAGACGGGGTGACGACGCTGTTTCAGTTGTCGGATGATCCATTTCGACCGAAGAAGACAGCTAACTCTTCTCAGTTCCTGACGGATAGCTTCAATGAATCTGTGCTGGATACGCAGATCTGGCAGGTCACCGATCCTGGCTCGCATCTTGGTTTGAGCGCGGCGGGATTGACGATGACGGGCGGAAATGGGCTTGATGGGCAGACGACGCTGACGGCAATTGACGCAGTGGAGTTGGGCGGGTCGCTGGTGATCGAGGCCGGAAGTCTTCAATTGAGTGGGGCCAGCACTGGCGTGGTATGCGGACTTTACTCCGGGGCGACGCAGAGCGCGAATTGCTTTGTGGGCTATAACGTACGGCAGAGCGGCGGTGCCACAGTGGTTGTGCCGTTTGTGAATGGAGCTGAGGTTGGGACGGTCTTTACGTTGGTGGAAGGGCAGATCTACACGCTACGCATTCGGCTGCATTGTGTAGAGATGCAACGGGTGCTCCAGGCCTACTATGCGATGGTGAATGGAGCGGTGCAAGCGTTTGGCGGAGGGCTTGTAGCGGCACCCATGAGTGTGGTGTTTGATCTGCAGAACCTGGGGGCTTCATCAAATACGCCGGCTACAGTCCTGTACGACGGGAGTGTGGTGAGCTCGCCGGCCAGCTGCAGCTTCGTTGCGGTCAACAGTGTTCAGTTGATTGGATCAATGGGTTACTGCAGGGTGACGCAGACGGGATCGGCATGGGTGGTGAGCACGTTGCCGAGTGGCACAAAGATGACGCGGCTGATTGGTGTTGCGGGTGAAGGTGTCGATTGCACGGTTTCTACGACGGGTAAAGTTACATTCTTTGCGGGGCGAGTTCCGGTTCCTGGAGAATTTGTAACAGTACTGTATCGTATACAACAAAGGGCCGTGGTACGACTTGAGAATGGTGCGAGTGTGGCTGCGGAGGCGGTGGGTGGAGTGCCGGGAACGGCGCAATGGCTGGGTAAGGTGTTGAAGCCTGCCGCTCGAAGCTCGATGGACTGCGAGAGTGCGGCGTCGGCTGTGTTGAGTTTTTCCACCAGTCGCGCGGCGGCAGCTTCGGGCACGTATGAGGCGGTGAATCCCGCAGATATTTGGCCTGGGGATGTACTCGCTGTGACGAGCAACGGGCAGACGATGAGCGTCATCGTGCGGCGCGTGGATATCGCTGACGGAATGACTTGTCCGGAGATGCTGACGTACCGCATGGCGTTTGCAAATGATTGGGCAGAGGGGTTGGGGCTGACGCTGTCCGAGGCGATTGCTGCGGATGCGTTGTTGCCACTGACGGCGTTGAGCGCACCCGGCAATGTGCTTGCGAACCTGCAGCTGTTGCAAGTGGTAAGCGCGACGGGGACTGCTTTGCAGGTGGATGCCGGAACGGCTCCGCCTGCAGGCGGTGGGTTTGAGGTGCGGCGGCGCGATGGAGACTTTGGGCCAGGGGTAGATCAGGACCTGGTGCTGAGGAGCCCGGTGCGAAGTTTTTCGATACCTCGCGAAGGGCAGGTGGAGCACTACTACGTGCGAATGTATGACGGATCGACTCCGCCATTGTATTCGCGATTTTCGAGTGCCGTCTTTACCGATCTGCCGGTGAGTTAGTTGGAAGAACAGAAGGGAAGAAGAGATGACGGAGTTTGAGGGGCAGGTTCTGGCGGACCTGAGTGTGCTGAAGAACCAGATGAACCAGCTACTCGGAGTGGGTCAGCCGGGAAGATTGATACAGCTGGAAGAACGCGTGGAACGGCATGAGCGAAGTGTGCAGCGCGTTAAAGGGCTCGTTGGAGCAGTGGGTGGGTTGCTGACGGCATTTCATCTGGCTATTGATTATTTTCGGCGGTAAAGAAATACATCTGAAAGGAAATTTGATATGAACTTTTTGAAGCTGTTTTTTCGGATGATTGCACTTATTCCAGGTGTAGTCCAGGGCACAGAGGCTTTGTTTGGCGCGAAGACCGGTGAGCAGAAGAAGGCGGCTGCACTCGAGATCGTAGGGACATCCATCAACATTGTCGATGCGGTGACGATGAAGCATATCGCCGACTCGGGTAAGTTTACCGAGGGGTTGAGTACGCTGATCGACGGCGTGGTGATGTGTTTGAATGCGAGTCTTTGGGCAAAGCACTAACCGTGTGAGCTGCTAGGGAGTGTCCATGGAAAACCGTATAATCGGGGCATGGACGCCAAGCCCGTAAGTAATGTTTTGGTTGGGGTTGTGATGGGAAGCCGCAATGACTATGCGGTGATGCGCAGTTCTGTTGAAGTGTTGAAGGAGTTCGGCATCACACATGAGGTGCGAGTGGTTTCGGCGCATCGGACGCCGGACCTTCTGTTCGAATACTCAGACGCGGCAGCAGGTCGCGGACTTCGAGTGATCATCGCAGGAGCGGGCGGTGCGGCGCATCTGCCTGGAATGATCGCGGCTAAAACGGTTGTACCGGTGCTGGGCGTGCCGATCCCTGCCACGGCGTTGCAAGGGCTGGATTCACTCTTGAGCATTGTGCAGATGCCAAAGGGAGTTCCGGTGGGAACTCTGGCAATTGGTGCATCTGGTGCAATGAATGCGGGATTGTTGGCTGTTGCCATGCTCGCGACTACGGATGCTGCGCTGCAGAAGAAGCTGATAGCCTGGCGGGCGGCACGGCGGGACGAGGTGTTGGCACAGGTCGTTGGCGAAGATGAGGTCGGCGCGTGAGCTCCAGATCATTGACAGCTAAACCGATTTTGCCCGGCGCGACGATTGGGATCTTTGGTGGGGGGCAGCTGGGCCGAATGACCGCGATGGCTGCCCGTGGCATGGGGTATCGCATCCTAGTGCTCGATCCGGACCCAGCTTGCCCTGCGCGTTTTGTAGTCGACGGATGCATCGAGGCGGGGTGGGATGATTCGCGGGAGGCGGCGAATCTGGCGCGCGGATGCGATGTGGTTACGCTGGAGATCGAACAGATCTCTCCGAGAAGCATGGAAGCAGCGGCAAGCTATGCGCCGGTGCGACCTGGCGGCGACATGCTGGCGGTGATTCAGGACCGGATTGAACAGAAGAACTGGCTGCGACGAAATAGATTTCCGGTCGGGGAGTATCGCGCGGTGCGATCGCTGGATGAACTGCGTAGTGCTGTGTCTGCGTTGGGTGGAAGATGTTTTTGTAAGAGCGCCACGGGTGGTTACGACGGGCGGGGACAAGGGAAGGTCGGATTTGCCCCTGGAGCAGTCGTCGAAGATGAGATCAGAGGTGCATGGGAGGCGCTGGGTGAACACGCTGGTGTAGCGGAGAAGGCGGTTGAACTGGAGCGAGAGATCTCAGTATTGGTCGCGCGTGCTCCGAACGGTCAGGTAAAAGTTTATCCGCCTGCCTGGAATCATCACGAGGAACAGATATTGGCTTGGAGCGTGATTCCTGCGCCGATTCCAGGTGCAATGGAGTCCGAGGCGCGAGAGATCGCAGCGGCGATTGCCGATACGTTTCAGCTGGAGGGTGTGCTTGCGGTCGAGATGTTCTGCACTACTGACGGAGGGCTGTTGGTGAATGAGTTGGCTCCGCGACCGCACAATAGCTATCACGCCAGTGTCCGGGCCTGCGTGACGGGGCAGTTTGAGCAATTGGTACGAGCCGTCTGCGATCTGCCGCTGGGTGAAGTTGAGATCGTTCGGCCGGCTGCTATCGCAAATCTGCTGGGTGATCTGTGGCTCAATCCCGATGGTTCTGCAAGGGAACCGATGTTCGACAAAGCGCTCGCCGTACCGGGAGTCAGGTTGCACCTGTATGAGAAGCACAAGCCGCGTAAAGGGCGAAAGATGGGGCATCTCTCTGCTGTTGGCGCGACGCCGGACGAGGCTGTGGAGTTGGTACTGCGGGCCAAAGCGTTGTTGTAAAGATTTTTGAACGGCGAAACTGAAAACGCGGCAGACTTAGTCAAGTCTGCCGCGTTTTAGTTTTAAGTATGTCGAAAACTACCCGATATCTTCAGACCAGTTCTCGAGATAAGCCTTGAAGTCGGACATAAATTTGCCAGCATCGGCACCGTCAACGATGCGGTGATCAAAGCCAAGAGTGAAGCGCTGGATAGAACGGATCGCGATGGAATCGTTGCCATCCTTGTCGGTGAGAACTTCGGCTTCCTTGTTCAGTCCACCGATGCCGAGGATCGCACTCTGCGGCTGGTTGATAATCGGCGTACCGAACTGCTCACCGAAGATGCCTGAGTTGGTAAGCGTGAAGGTACCACCGGAGATCTCATCGGGCGCCAACTTCTTTCCGCGGGCACGGTCAGCTACATCGACGATAGCGCGGGCGATGCCAAGAAAGTTCTTTTCTTCAGCTTGCTTGATGACGGGAACAATAAGCCCCCAATCGAGTGCAACAGCGATGCCGATGTTGATGTTTTTGTTGTAGCGAATCGCATCGCCTTCGATCGAGCCATTGACGATGGGATGTTTGCGCAAAGCGGCAATAGCGGCGCGGGTGATGAAGGGCATGTACGTCAGCTTGACGCCGTTGCGCTGTTCGTACTTCGTCTTCTCCTTCTCGCGAAGCTTGACGATCCGCGTCATATCCACCTTGAAGACGGTGTGGACATGCGGGCTGGTGCGCTTCGACTCGACCATGCGCTGCGCGATGATGGAGCGCATCTTCGACATGGGAACGAGCTCGCCGGGCTGCGGTTGAGGCGCAGCTGGTTTGGCAGGTGCTGAGGCAGATGGCGCCGAGACGGCTGGTGCGGCACCAACCGGTTTCGGACCTTGCTCCAGGTGGCTGACGATGTCTGTCTTTGTAATTCGTCCGGAGGCACCGGTTCCCGTAACCTGAGCGAGGTTGACGTCGTTATCCTTGGCAATCTTGCGCACGAGTGGCGAAGAACGAACGCGCTCACCATCCGATGCGGAAGACGCCGCAGCGGCAGCGACCGGCGCGGCACCCACAGGTGCGGCAGGCGCCTTCGAAGCAACAGCGGGAGCAGCGGATTTTCCAGCTGCACCACCGATGACCGCAACGACGGTGTTAATCGTGACGGTTGCACCCTCTGCGACCTTGATCTCCGAGAGAACACCGGCGACGGGCGACGGAATCTCAGCGTCCACCTTATCGGTAGAGATCTCAAAGATGGGTTCGTCCCGCTGAACGGAGTCCCCAACTTTTTTTAGCCACTTGGTGATGGTGCCTTCTGTGATGGATTCGCCCATCTGCGGCATCAAAACTTCCGTACCGGGGCCACCAGTCGTGGCAGGATTTCCCTGCGTGGCAGCGGGTTTATCCACGGCAGCTGGAGTGACCGTGTCGGCTGCAGGCATTGCTGCTGTCTCTGCCTTTGTCGGCGAAGCAGCGGGCGTCGAGACTGACGAGGAACCAGCTTCGTCGATGGTGCAGACAATCGTATTGATCTGAACCGTAGTGCCTTCGCCGATCTTGATGTCTTTCAAAGTGCCGGCAGCGGGCGAAGGTATCTCGGCATCCACCTTATCGGTGGAGATCTCAAAGAGCGGCTCGTCGCGTTGAACGGTGTCGCCGGGCTTTTTAAGCCACTTCGTGATGGTGCCTTCAGTGATGGATTCGCCCATCTGGGGCATAACTACGTCGGTTGGCATGAACTTTCTTCTCCCTCGATGCGGATACGGACAGCAAAAACCCAGCCTGTTCCGGCCGGGGCGCCATGGAGCATACACCTAAGGATTATACGGCGGTTGTGCGATTGTTGGCCCGGGCGGTGCGGTAAGCGAACGGCTTGTTTTTCACTAAGCTAGGCGCGGGCAGCCAGCAGCTGGTCGACGGACTCGCACCAAAGCATCTGACGCTCGAAGACCAGACCGAGGTTGCGCGCGGTTGCGTTTCGCGCCAGCTCCATGGTCGGCTGATGATCGGAATCAGCCTCGAGTTCGAGGCTGGTAACCTGGCGATCTGTGATTCCACAGGGAACAATCCACTCAAAGTCGCGCAGGTCTGTCGTTACGTTGAGCGCGAAACCGTGTGACGTCACTCCCTGCGAGACATGAACGCCAATGGCGGCGATTTTTTTTTCGCGAATGGTGCCCCCGGCGATGGTCCAGACCCCGGTAAGCTTGCAGATTCGCTGCGTCATCACGCCGAAGTCCTTGCAGGTTCGAATCAGCGCCTCTTCGAGCAGGCGCACATAATCGACTGGACCAAGATGCGGACCTTTTTTCCCAGGCAGATCGCCGCGCAGGTCGAGGATGGGATAACCAACGAGCTGACCGGGACCGTGATACGTCACATCTCCGCCGCGATTGATCTCATGAATCTCTACTCCGCGCTGCGGCCAGCACTTCGTCACTGAGCAGCACATTTGAACGACGTGCATTTCGACCAAGCGTCAATACTGGCGGGTGCTCCAGCAGGAGCAGCGTATCACCGATAAGACCTTGCTTCCGTGCAGCGACAACCCGTTGCTGGATAGCCATAGCTTCCGCATAGGGGACTCGACCGAGATGGAGAAGGTTAATGTGCATCGCGTTACTGCGGTGGCTGATTCCACATCTGCGTGTTTTGGTCGCGCTCGCGTTGCATAAAAGCTGTCTTCTCCGCGGCGCTTATGGGAAAGCCCGGACCGACCGGCCAGAGAGTGAAATCGCGCAACACGAGCCGAGCCGGCTTGCCGTGCAGCGAGAGAAGGCCATCCTCCAGCTCCAGCAAGGCTCCCCGCGACAGATCGAGCTGGTGCTCCTGCGGCTGATAGATCGTGCCAACCGGATAATCGACGAAGGGCGTCCGAGTCTCTTCAATATGATTGCCGAGAATGTGGGCGACGGGCTTTCCTTGCGTAAAGCGAATCATCCGCTCCGTGCTCGCCTGAAAGGCAGCTAGATCTTCTACATAGAGCCTCCCCGGATACAGGCTGTCTCCTGTAAAAAGAATCGCGGTGTTGCGGTCATATATCGCTACACCGACTGCGTTATGACCGGGGATCGGAATGACGTCGAGAACCCGTTCGCCAAGGTCAATCTTACCAATGTCGTCCGGCCAATGCTGAATGCCATAGATCTTCTTCGTCGCTTCCAACTCAGCAGGCACCAGCGTAACCGGCATCGATGGATCTTTGATCTCCTGCACCTCCGCATCGCCCGCAACATGGTCCGAGTGGGCATGCGTGTGCACAACGATCAGCGGAATACTGCTGCGCCCTTTGCGTTTCAGCCAGTTCGTTACGACGCGATGCAACTCCGGCGCAAGGTTGCCGTGACGCGAGCCGGTATCCAGCAACATCGCTCTATCGTTGCCGAAGATGAGAAAGAGGAATGGCTTTTCGTAGTCCGTACATCCTGATTGTCGCAGTAGATACAGGTTCTCGTTGTATTCGTGCACCTGCCACTCGGGTACTTCCATGCACTTCGGCCCTGCCGGCGCCCACTGCCGCGGAAGCACTCCCACCTCTACGCCCGTTCCGTCAGTCTGCGTCTGGGCAAATGCACCCACGCAACAAAGACTCAGAAGAACAGAGGACATCAAACTCCGAGCTGCAAACACGCGCATTTCTCTTCCTCGCTGAATCGCTTAAAAAGGAAAAGAGCCCGGTCGATATGCCCAGGCTCCTTCCATCACTTACTCGCTAAACATTCACCGCCATGCCTTCAACGCTGGAGAAGGCATCGAGCAACGCCTCGGCCACCGTCGGGTGTGCGTGGATTGTGAACATCATCTCCTCGATGGTCGCCTCAAGCTCAATCGCGGTCACTGCTTCTGCGATGATCTCCGTGGCGTAGGGTCCGATGATGTGTACTCCCAGGATCTCTCCGTACTTTGCGTCTGCAACCACCTTGATGAAACCGTCATGCGCATCGACAATCGTCGCCTTCGAGTTGCCGACAAACGGAAACTTGCCGACCTTCACCTGGAAGCCCTTCTCCTTGGCCTGCGCCTCGGTCAGGCCTACGCTGGCAATCTGCGGATCGGTATAGGTGCAGCCCGGGATGCGCGTGCGGTTGACCGCCTTGGCATATTTGCCTGCGATACGCGCCGCAACCACCAGTCCAGCCATGCTTCCTACGTGTGCCAACTGCGGCAGGCCACCAACGATGTCGCCAATCGCGTAGACGCCAGGCTCGGTTGTCTCCATCCATTCATTTGTCATAATGAAGCCGCGATCAGGAGTAATCTTCACCTTGTCGAGACCCACGTCGTAGGTGCGCGGAGCACGGCCTACCGCGACTAGCACCTTCTCCGCCTGTTTGCTCTGCGGCTTGCCATTGGAGTCGGTCCACGAGACCAGCGCACCCTCTTTATTCTTCTCAATCTTGGTGTCTTTCACCGAAAGATTGACGTCGATCCCGCGCTTCTTGAAGAGGCGCAGCAACTCCTTGCTGACGTCCTCATCTTCGGCAGGCACCATGCGCGGGAGCATCTCGAGAATCGTGACCTCTGCGCCAAAGCTCTTGAAGATCGACGCAAACTCAACCCCGACCGCACCCGAGCCGATCACCACCAGCGACTTCGGAGCCTGGTCGATCTTCAGAATCTCGTAGTTTGTCAGAATGGTCTCGTCCGGCTTGTAGTTCGGCAGCATACGAGCATCGGAGCCCATCGCCAGAACGACTTTCTTTGCCTTCACCAACTCGGTTTTGCCGTCTGCAGTCTTCACCTCAATGGTGTGAACGCCATCCTTCGCTGGTCCAGTCAAGCGTCCGTAACCCTTGATGGCGTTGATCTTATTCTTCTTCATCAGGAAGTCGAGACCCTTGACGTGCCGCCCGATCACATCGTCCTTGCGCGCCAGCACGCCCTTCCAGTTCAACTGCGGTGTCACGCCGTCGATGCCGTAGCGATCGGCATGTTTCAGGTGATCCCACAGCTCTGCCGTAAACAGCATCGCTTTGGTGGGGATACAGCCCCAGAGCAGGCAAGTCCCACCCAACCGGTCGTTCGCATCAATCAGTGCGGCCTTCAGGCCATATTGCGAGGCGCGAATTGCGCAGGTATACCCGGCGGGGCCGCCGCCAATTACCACCACATCAAAAATCGTATCTGCCAAGGGAGCACTCCATGTAGGTGAACCAACACACACCATCTTATTCGATTCGCCGCCCGGTTTTTCGATTCCGGGCTGCAGCGGCAGGCTTTTAGCCTCGACCGCATCGGTATTCGAAACGAACCTTCACAACTTCAAGGCAAGAAGAGGGAGCGCTTACCCGTGCAGGACCATCGCTTCCATCAACGCCACAGCCATACTATTAGCAGGCGTCGCGACTCCATGCTTCTTCCCCAGCCGAACGATTACGCCATTTCGCGCGTCGATCTCCACCGGACGGCCTGCCTGCCGATCGGCCAGCATGGAGTTGATCGAGTCAGCTGGAGCCGCTCGTTGCGCCTCAAGCACCAGATCGGCAACATTGTCTTCGAGGCGTGCCCCTTCTGCCCTCGCAACGGCGGCACACTCGCGAATCATCTGTAGCGCTACCTCGCCCATGGCTTCACCGCGCACAACCCCAGCGGGTTGCAGCACCAACGCCGACAGCGCACCAGCCGAGTTGAAGCATAGCTTTCGCCATACAACACTCAGAAAATCCGGCACAACCGAAGCGTCTGTCGCTGTTCCGACGAACAGGTTGACGAAGTCGCGACCTATCGCGGTATCGGGAACCTTCAGGTGCATCAACCCACGTTGCCGAACCCGGTCGGGAGCCTGGCGCTCCGCCGGACAATCCACCATCACAGGCAAGATTTTTTCCATCGGCACATACGGTGCAAAACGTTCGCGATGCTCCACACCATTTTGCAGCACCGCCACCGGCGCACCCTTCCTGCAAAGCCGCTCCAGCCACTTCGCCGCTCCGGCAACGTCATAGGCCTTCGTAGCCACAACCACCCAATCCACCTCAAACGCATCGCGCGGATCGCTCACAAAAGTCGCCTCGATGTTCACGAGGCCATCCGGTGTATCAACCGAGAGCCGGGTCATCGGTCGTCGCGTACAAAGAAGCAGCTGATGACCACCTGCCTGTAGCAGCAAAGCCGCCGTCACTCCTCCGATTGCACCAACTCCAACGATTGCGATTCGCGCCATTCGATGTCCTGCTCCCCGAAACTATTACCCCAACACCCTCGCCGCAGTCCTTCGCAAAATAAGTCACAATAAAGTCCGCCCCGGCCCGCCGTATCGACAGCAGCGACTCCATCATCGCGCGTTCCTGCTCCAGCCAACCCCGCTGAAACGCCGCATGCAGCATCGAGTACTCCCCCGACACCTGATACGCCCCCATCGGCAGATCGTACCGCTCCCGCGCCGCACGAATCACATCAAGATACGGCATCGCCGGCTTCATCAGCAACATGTCCGCACCTTCGGCGATGTCCTGGTCGATCTCGCGCATCGCCTCTCGCAGATTCGCGCCATCCATCTGGTAGCTGCGACGGTCGCCGAACTGCGGAGCGGAATCTGCCGCCTCGCGAAATGGCCCATAGAACGCCGACGCAAACTTCGACGCATAACTCATCACGGGAGTCTGCTGATGCCCGTCTGCATCCAGAGCATTGCGAATCGCCTCGACACGCCCGTCCATCATGTCCGACGGCGCCACAATATCCGCACCAGCCCTGGCCAGCGAAGCCGCCGTCTTCGCAATCAGCGCCACGCTCGAATCATTTTCAATCTCATAGTGATCGCCATCCCGCGCGACGATCCCGCAGTGTCCATGCGAGGTGTACTCACACAGGCAGACATCGGCAATCATCACCAGAGAATCCAGTTTGCGATCTTTCTTCAGTGCTCCGAGCGCAGTCTGCACCACTCCACCGTCTGCCCACGCACCTGTCGCCTGCTCATCCTTCTCTGCCGGCAGACCGAACAACAACAACCCGCCGATTCCCAAAGAGGCGCACGCCTCCGCTTCTTTCACTGCCTCATCGATCGACAGATTAAAGACCCCGGGCATAGACCCGATCTCTTTGCGTATGCCCTCGCCGGGGCAGAGAAACAGCGGATAGATCAGCGCCCCCGGGTGCAGATGGGTCTCGCGAACCAGCGACCGCATCGCCTCGGTTCGGCGCAAGCGGCGCAAACGCGTAGCAGGAAAGTTCATAAGGTTAGTTTACGGCCAGTCTTAGCTTCGGTCCGCAACCGCGTCATACTCCAGCCCGGATGCTCCCGGAGCCAGCACCCACAGCGTATAGATGCCGAGGGCTGTGCCAAGGGGAAACTTGATCAGCGCCAGAATCCCGGCAATGATCGCCAGCACCCTGCCCCAGGGCCGTCGCGTCATCAGACTGTATCCCGACAACAGGGCAAGCGCAGCTGAAAAAGCGACCGCAACAGCGATCAACGGCCACAGACCGCCCATCCACATCGGCACAAAAGTCCCATGCCAACGGTTGCCGAACATCCACCCATCGTCGCCAAAGTTATGGGTCGAAAAGGCACGCAGAAAGAATATGCCGATCAGGCCACTGACCACACGCAGTGCCCCATAGACACACCACAGGATGCCCAGCGTCTGAAGATGTCCGTTGCACCCGGGGCACAAACATCGGCATAGGCGGCTGCGGATAGCCCGCATACATTGGCTGGGCAGGAGTCACCTGGGCTCCGCACTTTGAACAGAAATGAACGCCATCGGCAACCGGCGTTCCACATGCCTGACAGACCATCTCACACCTCCAAAAACCTAAAGCGCCAGCCCTGCGCTCCAGTTTGCTACGCATCGGCCTCATAAGCAGTTCCCTGCGAGGGTACGATAAAAGAAGTGAATCCACCAGAACTATCGCCGATCATCCCCTTCCCGCTGCTCGAAGCAAGCGCTGCTGCGCTGGAGTGGCCACGCCTGCGCGACCATATCGCCGGCCGCACTGCTTCGCCTCTGGGTCGCGCCTGGGTCCTCGCCCTCAATCCAAGCGCCGATCTCGCCTGGATCGAACAGCAGCAGCAACGCACCGCAGAGCTGCGCGCCATGCTCGCCCGCGGGGGCAGCTTCGACTTCGGTGGCCTCTTCGACCCTACGATCCTCCTCGACAAGGCCCGCATCGACGGCGCCGCACTCGAGTCCACCGAGATCCGCGACCTCCTCACCGTCGTCGAACGCGTCGCCGCATGGCGCAACATCATCGCACCGCCGTCCAACGGCACGCGCTACGACTGGACCAGCATCGCCGAACTCTCTTCTCCTCTTCTCGACCACGACCTCGCTCCACTTCTGCGTCTGCTGCGCGGCAAGATCGAACCCGACGGCAGCCTCAACGACGATGCATCCCCAGAGCTTCGTCGCATTCGCCGCGCCATCGAACGCCAGCATCGCTCCATTGAAGAGAGCCTCCGCAAATCCCTCCGAGGTCTAACCGAAGGCGGCAGCACACAGGATGACCTCATCACCGTCCGCGGCGACCGCTTCGTCATCCCCGTCAAAGCCGAGTTCAAGCGCAAGGTTCCCGGCGTCATTCATGGCTCGTCGTCCTCTGGCCAAACCGTCTTCGTCGAACCCCTCGAAACCATCGAACAGAACAACGAACTCGTCCGCCTCCTCGACGAAGAGCAGTCGGAGATTCATCGCATCCTCGTCGCCATGACCCGCGCACTCGGCGAGAACTCTACCGCAATCCACCTTGGCACCTGCATCCTCGCCGAAGTCGAGTCACACTTCGCTCGCGCTCGCTTTGCCATAGCTCTCAACTGCGTTCGCCCAGCCTTCACGCAGGAGCTATCCGTCACCGCCGCCCGTCACCCGCTGCTCGAACTCCGCATGCGAGCAGCCGCCGTCGCCGAAGACGAGGAGCCAAAAACTCCCGTTCCCCTCACCATCATTCTTCCGGCCAACACCAGGCAGCTCATCATCAGCGGCCCCAACACCGGCGGCAAAACTGTCTCCCTTAAAACCCTCGGCCTGCTCTCTCTCATGGCCCAGTCGGGCATTCCCGTCCCGGCCGAAGAAGCAAAGCTCCCGCTCTTCACCAGCGTCTACGCCGATATCGGCGACGCGCAATCGATCGAGCGCAATCTCTCCAGCTTCTCCGCCCACATCGTCAATCTCGACCGCATCTCTCGCGAAGCCACCAGCACATCGCTCGTCCTGCTCGACGAATTGGGCTCTGCAACTGACCCCGAAGAAGGAGCGGCCCTGGCCGTCGCCATCGCCACTCACTTCCTCAACCTCCATGCCTGGTGCTGCATCACCACTCATCTCACCTCGCTCAAGGTCTACGCCGCAAACCACTCCGGCGTCCTCAACGCAGCCGTCGGCTTCGATCAGCAGACCCTCACCCCGACATACGAGCTGCGGCTCGGCGTCCCCGGAGCCTCTGCTGGTCTCAACATCGCAGCCCGTCTCGGCCTTCAATCCGGCATCATCACCGCAGCCCGCGCCCAGATGACGACGCAGACCGCGGACATCGGAGCGTTCCTCGATCAGCTACATGAGCAGCTCACCGCCGCGACCACCGAGCGCGAGACCCTGCAGCAACGCGAGCACGAGCTCTCCCGCGAAAAAGCACGCCTCGAAGTAGAGGGCCGCGTCGAACAAAAAGCCCGCACCAAAGAACTCGAAGCCAAACTCAACTCCCTCATCGAAGACTTCGCCTATCAGCTTCGCGAGACCGTCAAAGCCATCGACGACAAAACGCTGGCCCAGAAGATTGCCCGCGACTCTGACCGTCGCATGGCCACCCTTCGCCGGGAGTTCTCAGAACAGTTCAACTCCACCGTAGTTGCCCACACCACGCGCGCCGACAAGAAAGATCCAGCTGCTCAGCCCCACATTCCCAAAGGCATCAAGGTTGGCGACCTCGTCAAACTGAAGTCCCTCGGCCGCCAGGCACGCGTAGACCGCATCCTTGATCCCAGGACCTTCGAGGTCTCCATGGGACCGATGAAGATGCGCGCCGCCATCGACGACATCGCAGACGTCGAGTCGGTCAAAGTTGTCACGCCACTTGAGGCCGCCCGCAAACGGGGAGGAATTACCGTCGCCACCGTCAACAACGACACCGACTACATGAGCTCCGAGATCAACGTCATCGGCCGCACCGCAGACGAAGCCCAGACCGAAGTCGAACGCTTCCTCGATCGAGCCTTCCTGGCCGGCCTGCCGCGCATCCGCATCGTCCACGGCACCGGCATGGGCGTCCTCCGCCGAACCCTTCGCGAATACCTCCGCAGCCATCCCAACGTCGCCACCATCACCGAACCCCCGCAAAACCAGGGCGGACAGGGCGCTACCGAAGTCGAACTGCGTCAATAGACATGGCGTAAGATACGTCCGCGCGCTTAAGTATTTTTGCAGCAACGACACCGGAACGAAAGGATGCATTATGCCCTCTCACCGTACGCGGATCTCCATCCTTGGTTGTGGACACGTCGGAACCTCGTGTGCCTTCGCGCTCCTGCAAACCCATCTCGTTCGCGAGATCGTCCTCATCGGCGATGGCCCAACTCACGTGCAGGGTGAAGCTCTGGATCTCCAACAGGCTGTTCCCCTCGGCTCTCCCATCACCATCACCGCAGGCACCTATAAGGACGCCGCAGCCAGCGCTATCGTCATCGTCACCGTCGGCACGCCTGGCACATTTCACGGCTCTCGTCTCGACATGCTCGCCGGCAACGCCGTCATCGTCCGCGCATGCATCGCTAAACTGATGGCCGAAGGCTTCGACGGCATCATCATCATCGCAACCAACCCGGTAGACGTCCTCACCCACATCGTCCAAAAGGAGTCAGGCCTCCCCGCCGCGCGAGTCATCGGCTCCGGCACACTTCTCGACTCGGAACGGCTGCGCCACATCCTGGGCGAACAACTCAATGTCGACCCCCGCTCCATCCATGCCGCCGTCATCGGAGAACATGGAGACTCCTCTGTCGCAGTCTGGAGTTCGGCTCAGGTCGCCGGCCTTCCCCTCAAACTCTTTCCCGGTGCCGAGGCCCTGCCCTCTCACGAGGCGCTATTGATTGCCGTTCGTTATGCCGGCCCCGTCGTAGCTACTCTCAAAGGCAACACCTGTTTTGCCATCGCAGCCTGTGTCACGCGCATATGCGAAGCCATCCTGCGCGACGAACGCGCCGTCCTCGTCGTCTCCACGCTGATGACCGGCCAATACGGCCTTCACGATGTCTGTCTCAGCACGCCTTGCATCGTCGGTTGCGGTGGAGTTGAGTCGGTCATCGAACTTCATCTCAACCCAACCGAGCAGAAAGCGCTCAACGCCTCCGCCGCAATTCTGCAACACGCCTACGCCCAGCTTCAGGCTCCCTAACGAACGCGATCTACCAGCGAAAGAAAGCGGAGTCTCCATGTGAAATGAAGCGCAGACATCCTGATCGGCACCTATCGCCATCGACTTCTCCTCAGAAGCCAGGTTGAGCGCGCCACCTTCGTCAGCCTGGTGGGATGCCTCTTCAAGATTCTCGTTGGACTCATTCTTATCATCGCCTTGCTGTCGCGCGCCGGAGTCAACGTCTCCGCTCTGGTCACAGGACTCGGGATTGGCGGTATCGCATTGGCGCTGGCGGCGCAAAAAAGCCTGGCCTCTCCATCATCCTGCGCGGTGCCGTGCGAGTGGGTGACACATGCCAGATCGCCGGCATCACCGGCATTGTGGAAGATATCGGGATCAGCTCCCTCAGTCTGCGAACCCGCGATCGCTCCGTCGTCTCGATTCCAAACGCCAAAGTAGCAGAGGTCAATCTCGAAAACTTTTCACTACGCGATCAGTTCTGGGTCCACCAGATCTTTACTCTGCGTTTCGATACACCCCACGATGTCGTGAAGATTGTGCTGGACAGGTTTGGCGAGATATTGAGAGCGCATCCAGCCATCGACACCAGTACAGCAAGGGCTACCTTGATTAGCCTGGACGCCGGCAGGACCACAGATCGAGATCAACGCCTACTTCCGCCGACCCGGCGCGGATATAGCTCTGTCTCTTCAGCAACAGCAGGAGCTTCTCCTCAAGATGATCGACATCATCGAGTCAGCAGGAAGCAGCCTTGCCGCACTAGTCGGTATCTTGCGGATGGATCCGGAGAAACCGCCCGATCCCCTCACCAACACCCGATGAGATTGTCCTTTGAACCATAATCTGGCCGATTGACGCATACCGGTTTGCCCTTGTCTGTTATCGTATCCGTGATTGTGCCCTTAACTCCAGTCTTGCTCGTCCCATCAGGTTGCTTCTGGTTCACTACGATCTTTGGCTGTTCTGTGACTTTCGCGTCTACCTTGACTTGGCTGCAGCCTTCCTGAGCATTGCCGCTCGATTGCTGTCCACAGTGGCCATCAGGATCAACGCCGCTCAGAGGATTATTTCGCACATAGCTGTAGAGGTTCAGCGTCTGAGGATCATCCATCTTGCTGTACGGCACAGGTTCAGCACGAGCACTGCAGTCGGGCGACATGAACCTACCCATGCTGCTGTTGTAGTATCTGGCGCCGAAGTAGTCGAGTCCTGACTCTTGATCTCTTTCTTTGCCGGTATAACGTGATGTCTTAAATAATGTGAATGCACAAAGTGAGGAGTGCTGTCGTAGATAAAGTCTGTCTGCATCGTAGTTTTACGAGGGGTTGGAACTGTTGATTGATGCTCACCGCTGAGTGGGGACCGGATCATTCCCTAAAGCCGGTAATATCTGACGCGCGTCTTCACAGCCGCCCAATTTCTCCAGACAACTGACGTTGATGCTCCAGTTCGCGCTTAGCTGCTCAGGAGACAGGCGGCTGTCATCTTTGACAGTGATCAGCGTATATTTGCCAAGCTCGTTCCTGTTGCCCTGCACCAGATGATCCGGACGGTCAGGGTCATGGTTACCGATCCCGTCATCCCCAGGTCCCCTCCATACGTCCTGTTGAACTGACGCTGCATACCCGTTCGCTACAGCCATGTTCATACTCTTTCGCACCACTATGCCATTCTGAAAAAGAAGAACGATCTGAAGATGAGTGTATGGAACTCCCTTCGTAATCCTTCGAATCTCGGTGTTGTAGAACGTATAAGCGATTTCCCGCACCCCTTGCTTGTCCGTTTTCTCTGACGAGAAGCGACTGAACGGTGCTAGCAATCGTACAGTTTGAGTTTCGGTAGATGACCCAACCCTTACCTTTCGGAGCGCATCAACGAGCGAGCCCGCTTCCGAGACTTGGGATATCTTAGCTGGCAGCGCAACAGTACTAAGGCAAACAATCAGCAGGACAACGAGTGCAGCTGTTCCGAACACATTCAAACGCTTCATGGTCTCACTCTCCCACCAATTATTGTTTAGGCACGTCGTCCGGAGCTGACGGTATGCGAGTCGACCCGTCGATTGAGACCGGACCTCCCGTCGATCTCAGGTGCTGGAAAGGCTTATCGGCCCCCCCATATCTTAGGAGCACGTTGTACTGAGAGTTGGGGTTATATCGCCGATCAGGCGAGATCGTGAACGACTGAGTAGTGTCCAGCCAACCAGTCAATATATCCGGGAACTCGTTTTTATAGTCTTCGCTCGGGTAAGGCGTCACATGATCGCCTGGCGCAACCTCATGGCTGCCAGCAACATTCTGCGTTTGGTGTTCGTAAACGTACCAACTGTTGTAAGGCTGGTGTTTACCGTCCGCCGTCCTCAACTTGTAATCGATATCGTGGTTACCCGGAGTGACTCCTGTCGGGAACAATCGAAGATTCGCGGGTATATCTCGGAAATAAGGCACCGTTCCGCTTTGGCGAGCAGCACCGCTGCTCTGCTGAGGACTAGAATCTGACGAGGAGAACGCGTCCTGAATTGCGCAGCCGATTGCGTGAAAGAAGTCTCCAATCGCTCCAGCCACGCCCCCGCGTGTCGCCGTCGGTACTGCACCACCAGACCCACATGCCAGGAGACCATAAGGATCGGTGAAACGAAGAGGATTGTTGCCGACGTAACCGTAGAGATTGAGGCTCTGGGGATTCTCAGGATCGGCGAATGCCAGACCGGAAGGATCGGGCGACATCCATCGGCCCATCGAACTTCCGTAGTATCTGGCGCCGAAGTAGTCGAGACCTGATTCTGTGTCGCGTTCTTTGCCGGTGAAGTGGTTTGGGTCAGTACCGGCGGAGCTGAGGGCATCGCCGAAGGGCAGACTGGTGAAGGTTGGGTTCCACAAAAGCGGGACAGCACCGGAGGCAACATCTCCGGCCCCCCAACTGACAAAGCGTTTGGTGCCCACCGTGTCGGCACCGTTCCAAAGAAGGACGCCATCTTGCCATGACCCGATCGCCTCGCTATCGATATAAACATACGTCAGCCAATACGGTCCGCCTGTACCGCTGACGGGCTGCTCATAATCCGGTTGCCCCTCACCATTGCGATGGAAGACCTGGGTTCCACTAGGACCGTTTTCATACACAAGGTTGCCTTCGGAATCGTACTGATACGTCACGGTATCGCCGCCGAAAGGCGTCGCAGCCGCAATTCGCTCCTCCGCGTCATAGGTGTAGGCCTGACCCAGGTTGTCCACGATAACATTACCTGCCGCATCGTAAACCATGCCGCTGCTTGGGTCGGCACGATTGTTGTTTCCAGTAAACGTGAAGCTCACCTGCGGAGCCGTACCTGTTCCGGAGGGCGTCTGCGATTTGCGGTTGCCGAAAGAATCATACTCCCAGTCAAGGTTCAATCCCGTCGACGACGATGCCTGGTGCAGGCGGTTCAAAGGGTCATACCCATACGTCCAGCTGCCATTCACGCTGTCGTTGACTGCAGTGACATTGGACGCGGGGTCGTACCCGGTGCTAACGGTGTAGCCTACGCTTGAACCTGTCTGGGCTTGCACGGTCGAGGTCGCACGTCCACGGTGGTCGTATCCCCTGGTCTCCGTCAGCCCATTACCTAACAGACGAGTCGACAGAGCGCCCAGTTTGAGTCGCTGTGACATTCCAATAGCCTGAGAGATCGCCTTTTTACGGCGATTTGCCGACCATCTTTGGCACCCAATTCCATCTTTAGGCATTTCTTGCAGAGATTCGATGTCATCGAAGAAGGAACGCTTCGCGTGCACCTAACACATCGCTTCACCCTCTCCAGGACGACAGGCAAGTTTTGATATTTGGGCATTATTCCTCCATGTCCTGCTTGAGCCTTGGTGCATCCACGAAATCTTGCAAAGCCCTATCGATCAGTCGTCCAGCAACTTCGGCTACATTCCGACCATAGATCCCACGATTCGTCAGTTGGCCAAGCAAATCAACCGACTGACTGGACAACGTCACTCGAATCGTTTCACTTTTTACATCAGTAATTAGAGGGGACTAAGAGAGACAGAAGTAGAAGGCTGTTGGCTGCAAAATATGCCGCCACTCATGTCGGATGAAAGTCGCCACTCAGTACAATCCAATTCCGCCAATTGAAATGAAGAGCCAAAAGAGGTCTCGATTTTGCATCTGGCCAGTCTGGCTCACGCACCACGCCAAGAGGAGAATCCTAACACGCGGCGACGGGCGATCCCAAGTGAACCACGGAGGGTCTGAGGCCGCGTGCAGGCTTGGCACACGCCTGGGTGAGCGGCGGCATGAAAATAACCCATAAGCTGGCCATTTGGCCAACTTATGGGTTATTTTTCATAAATCCTCCCTCAGCCGCGAAGGGCTCAGATCCGCATCGGCATCAGGATGTACCGGTACTTCACATCCTCATTCGCATCCTCAGGCCGCATCTGCCCTGCGCTCTGGGCATCCTTGAACTCCAGCCGAACCTCTCCGGTATTCCCGATCGCCTTCAGGAAATCGATCAGGTACTGGCTGTTGAATCCGACGACCAGCGGATCGTAGTTATACGGCGTCTCAATCGAGTCTTCCGATTCACCCGCGTCCGTCGAGGACGAAGACAGCTTCAACTCATTCTGCTCCAGGCGAATCTTGATCGCACCGCTCCGCTCATCGGCAAACTGCGCCACTCGCTGAATCGAGCCCATCAGGTCTTCCGAGCGCACGATCACAAACTTGTTGTTGTCCCGCGGCAGCACAGCTTCATAGTTCGGGAACTGCCCGGTCAGCTTGCGGCTGGTCAACACTCTTCCGCCAACCTTGAAGAACAGTGTCTGGTCGTCATCGGCAAACTCCAGCGTCTCAGCCTCAGTCGACCCCAGCAGGGAAGAGAGTTCGCTCAACGCCTTGCGCGGAATCAGCGTCTTCTTCTCTCCCGACACTCCATCCAGCGTCTCACCCAACTTTTCGATATGGGCAAGCCGATGCCCATCGGTCGCGACCATCGCCATGCTCTCGGCCTTCAGCACCATCAACGCGCCATTCAGTGTGTACCGCGACTCCTCGTTCGAGATCGCGAAGATCGTCTTCGAAACCATGTTCCGCAGCGAACCCACCGAGATCTTCACCGCGCCGCTCGACGGAAACTCCGGCACCTGCGGAAAGTTTGCCCGCGCCATCCCTACCATCTTCGTATTCGATCGCCCCGCCCGGATCTGCACCCAGTGGTTGTCCATCAGCTTGATCGAGATATCGCCCTCAGGCAGCAGCTTGATGTAGTCGTACAGCTTGCGCGCCGGAATCGTACACGCACCAGGCTTCTTCACCTTCGCCGCGCAGCTCGTCCGCAGGCTCTGGTCCAGGTCGGTTGCCGTAATCGTCAGCTTGTCGTCACTGGCCTCAAACAAAAAGTTCGACAGGATCGGAATCGTCGTCTTCCGTTCGACGACGCTCTGTGCCGCGGTCAACTCTCGCAGCAGCTCCGCTCGCGAAACGGTGATCTCGAGGTTGCCGGTTGGGGCTGCTGTCGTCGTCTCGGTCATCTGGGGCTCCTGGGTTGCACTCGTCACGGTCGGTATCTCCGAAAAATCTGTTCGTTGGCGCTGGCAAAACTGTACACCGAATCAATCCTTTAGTGCACATCGCACGCAACACCGTCTCTTTTGATTCTAGGGTCGAACCCACTCTGCGCGCGACAGATTTCTTTGTGGAAACCTCGGCCTTTGTGTGAGACCGTGTCCACCACCCTGCTTTCCCAATACAAAGACGCTACTGCTTCTAAGAAACAAAGATTAAATAGAACAAATACTACTAGTAGTAGTCGTTGTCGTTTGAAAAGTGGATATCTCTCCTCATCACTTTACTCTCTGCAACTTAAGCCCTTGTCTAGTTTTAGAAAACCAGCTACTCCAAAATGCACACCTTGGAAGACTCACTCCATTTCACTCCGAATCCATCCGGTTATCCCACTTCTCCACACACGATCTCTCCTCCCTTTGAGAAGACACAGCGCCAATCGTGGGAATGTTCACCAAACAAAACAAAATGGTGCAGTTACCCCATCCTCTTTTTTCACACCCCCGTCATACCGCAGAGGATAATCAGTCCCAAAGCAAAAGGAGACTCTCCATGAACATCGCCATCTTCGGCGCCAGCGGAGCAACCGGAACCCTCCTCACCGAACGCTGCCTCGCCGCCCGATACAACATCACGGCACTCCTCCGCACACCAGAAAAGTTTCCCCTGCGCGATCAGGTCCACATCATCCAGGGAAGCGCCTTCGATCTCGCCTCAGTCTGCCAGACGATCTCTGGTGCCGATGTCGTCCTCTCCGCCCTCGGCGCAAACTCGCTCAGCAAAGAGGACGTCCTCGAACGTGCTGTTCCTCAGATCATCACCGCCATGCAGCAGATCGCCTCCCAGCCAAACCCAGCCCGTCGAATCATCGTCCTCGGCTCCGCCGGAGCTTTACCCGCCTCACTCGACAAACAGCCTGCCTGGCGCCGCTCGATCGTACAAAACATCATCTACAAAACCTTCCTCAAATGGCCCGTAGCCTCGCAGATCTCGCAGTGGAACGATCTCTCCCACAGCGACCTCGACTGGACGATGGTGATGCCTCCCATGCTCACCAACGGTCCCGCCCGCAGCGCCTATCGCATCGATGGCGACGCTCTCCCTCGCAACGGCAGCCGCATCTCCCGCTCAGACGTAGCCGACTTCATGATGCTGCAGATCAACGATCCGCAGTGGATCAAAAAAGGCGTTTACATCTCCTGGTAGTTCGCACAACCTCCCCAAGGCAGTAAAGTATCTCTGTCCCCCAAGGAGCCTTTAATGAAGCCAGCCAGCCACATTGCCGCCCTCGCAGTCCTCGCCCTCACCAGCATCGCCGCATTTGCGCAAACCCCCGCCACCCCAGCCCCAACGCCCGCTCCCCCACTCCTCGTAGGCTCCATCGCTGGCCATCCTGACTGGCCCAAAGCCAAACCCGAGGACGTCAAATCGCCTGAGGCCATCGTCGCCGCCGTCTACAACGTCATCTCCGGAGGCAAAGGCGAGGCTCGCGACTGGGATCGCATGCGTTCTCTCTTTATCCCCGACGCCCGCCTCATCCCCTCGTCTCCAGGAAAAGATGGACACACTGACGCCATCATCCTCACCATCGACGGCTACATCGCCCGCAGCAACGGCCGCATGACATCTGCCGGCTTCTTCGAGCACTCCATCCACAACGAGACCCAGCAGTTCGGCAATATCGTCCAGATCTGGAGCACCTACGAGTCTCGCCACAACCTCGACGATCCCACGCCATTTGCCCGAGGCATCAACAGCTTCCAGCTCCTCAAAGACGGTGACCGCTACTGGGTCGTCAACATCTTCTGGGATGCCGAATCTCCCACCAATCCAATTCCCGCAAAGTATCTTCCCTAAAAACTCCCGCACAAACAGAAGAGGCCGGCATCGATCGCCGGCCTCTTCTCTGCAATCTTCACAAGATCACTAACTCAACGTCTCCATCAACTTATTGATCGTCCGGTTCAGATCCTTATCGGCGCGGCGTTGTTCATCGATCTTCGCAATCGAGTGCATCACCGTCGTATGGTGCTTTCCGCCGAACTGCCTTCCAATCTCCGGCAACGAAGCCTCCGTCAACTGCTTGGCCAGGTACATCGCAATCTGCCGAGGCACAACGATCTGACGCGAGTTGTTCTTCTGCTTCAACTCCGCAACCCGCATCCCGAACTGTTCGGCGACGGATCGCTGAATCGTCTCGATCGTGATCTTCCGCACCTGCGTATCGATGAACTGCTTCAGGCACTGCTGCGTCACCGGCAGTGTAATCTCCACCCCATGCATGCTGCACCAGGCAATCAGCCGAACCAGCGCACCCTCCAACTCACGTACGTTGGTCCGCACGTTCGACGCGATAAACATCGCCACGTCAGTCGGCAACGCGGTCTGCTCGCTCTCCGCCTTCTTCTGCAGAATGGCAACCTTCGTCTCAAGATCTGGCGGCTGAATGTCCGCAATCAAGCCCCACTCGAACCGCGACCGCAACCTGTCCTCAAAGTCCGCAAGCTCTTTCGGCGGACGGTCGCTCGCAATCACGATCTGCTTCATGCTCTCGTGCAGTGTGTTGAACGTGTGGAAGAACTCCTCCTGCGTCCGCTCCTTGCCGGCGAGAAACTGAATGTCATCGATCAGCAGAACATCCACATTCCGAAACTTGTCGCGAAACCCGGTCATCTTGTCGTACCGGACCGAGTTGATCATCTCGTTGGTAAACTTCTCGCCGCTCACATAGCTGATCGAAGCATGCGGCTGCCTGCGCTTTACGTCGTGCCCGATCGCATGCATCAGGTGAGTCTTGCCCATTCCAACGCCGCCATACAGAAACAGCGGGTTATAAGCCTTCGAAGGCCGTTCGGCCACAGCCTGCGCAGCCGCCATGGCAAACTGGTTCCCGCTTCCAATCACGAAAGCATCGAACTGGTACCGCGGATTCAACTGCGACGCCGCACTCCAGTCAAACCGCGCCTGCTCCGGCGAGGGGCCGGACATGGAGCCATTGGAGCCCACGCGCCCCTGCCGCGGTGCGCTCTGGCTATGGCTCGGCACCGGCGCAAATCCACCATCCTCGCGCACCTTAGGCGTCCGAGGGTCCTGCTCCGGAGTCGTAAACGTCACCGTCTCCACATCCAACCCAAGATTATCGATCGCCTCTTGAATCAGGTCGGCATAGCGGTCGCCGATATGTTGAAAATCGGCCGAGGGAATGCGCACAAAAAGTTTCTTGCCTTCCAGGTGTGAAAACCTGGTCGGTTTCAGCCATGTCTCATACGACTGGCGATTAATCTTCTTCTCGAGAGCCGCGAGGATGCGGACCCAATAATTCAATACGGCGGTAGCCGTCGGAACGAATGACATTCTTTAGTTTCCTTGTCTCGTTTCCTGTTTCAACCCAGACAGTGCACTTTGTAAAGTCGCGCCGTCACGCGCGAGTAACAGCAAATAGGAGTCTCTTCCTGCCCTGTGGACAAGAGGTAATATTCCCGTGTTGCCAGAAGTCTCTCCGTAGATGCCTATCGACCATCAGGCGGCGAAGAGGAGTTGTTCAACCGAAGCAGAGTGCGGAACAGCTGGACCTGCAGAAAAACGTCTTACTAAACGGGTTCGATAGTAGCACGGAAAACGAGGCCTTTTTCAATGCTATCTTTCAAAAAAATTAAGTTGCACCATTAGCGGTGAAGAACAGAAATTATCGACCACCATCCGCAAAAAAAATTGCGTATGCAGGAACATTTCTCACTACACTTGCGCTCCGTGTTGTGATATCACCGGCGTAAAACGATACGCCATCGCAACTCTGTTCCGTGCATTGTTCGCTGCGATCCGCTGCTATTAAAATACCAGCTCGTTCTCGCCGAACTCCCGGCAACACCTCGGTGTACGCTGCATCGCTCACTCCCTTCAGTGTTACGTGGGTCAACACCTCAGTCCATACGAAGCGCCGCCATCTCTCTCTCGCTAAACATCCCGGCATCGCGCCACACCGCAAGCAGGTCGAGCTTCGTCTCCTAGACACTCGCCTTGCGCGCAGCATTCAGATGGAGCTGCAAACAGAATCCGCAGCCATTCATGTGACGCTCTCACCTTGATCAACTCCACCAGCTCCTTTAGTGCCGCGAGTGCCGCCGTCACCCCCGGCGCCAGTTGATGGAAGCCCGCGTGCTCCATCCGTGCACCTGTCATCAGTAACATCCCTCCCCCTTATCTAGGATTCCACGGCGTACCCAAAAGACGCAGGCACTATGTGCTGTGAAAATCCCGTCCCGTCAGGTATACTCAGAGATTGCTGCTATAGCTAAAAGTTTGAGCAGGAGCCTTCTCCTGCCGCAGGAGTTTTTGTCATGCCGAAGCGTACCTTTCAACCCAACCGCCGCCACCGCGCCAAGACCCACGGCTTCCTCACCCGCATGAAGACCAAGGCTGGTGCAGCCGTTCTCAGCCGCCGCCGCGCAAAGGGCCGTCATAAGATTGCCGTCAGCGCCGGTTTCCGCGACTAGTTTGTCACTTACGATGCCTTCGAACTCCAAACTCGAAGAGCAACCGGACAAACCAGCCCAACCGGGCCAGCCAGCCCAAAAGGCTCAACCCAACCCCATCTCGCTCGAACTTGCATGCTCGGCTCTTACTGAGCTGTGGTCACCGCGAGTCGTCGGTCAGGTCAACAACCAATACATCAAGGTGGCCAGGGTCCAGGGTGAGTTCCCCTGGCACTCCCATCAGAACGAGGACGAGATGTTCCTCGTCCTCCGTGGTCTCCTCTGCATCGGACGCGCCGAAGCAGACGGCGGCCCTGTGTCGCTGCACCCCGGCGAGTTCTTCGTCGTCCCCCGCGGCATCCGTCACAACACCTCCGCCACCGAAGAGACCTGGATCGCCCTCATCGAAACCGTAACCACCCTCCACACCGGCTCGGAACAAACCACGCTCACCCGTTCCATCGCCGAGCAGCTCCGTTCCACTCCATAAATAAAATATTCGCGCACAGCGAGAGATGATTCTCATACCGCCGGCATAAGCTTCTTGTTTTCTGCACTCAATAAAACCAACGGCAGTAAAGGCTGAACTTCTCCAATAGAATCAATGGGCAACCCTCCCTTATTCGCTCCACTCTGATGACTATCAGCACCGTTGCACGCGCACGAAGAAGCGCCTGCTGATATCAGGAGCATGCACAATGTCACAGCAAAACACACCGAATCAACCGCAGCAAGGGAACAAGCCGGGCCAGCCCAACCCGATGCCCAACAAACAAAATCAATCGTCACAACAAAACACCAGTGGACAGCAGGATCAGTCCACGAACAAGAAATAGCCGGACACAACCGGCATCTTCAACAACAGAAGGCCCGCATGGAGAATGCGGGCCTTCTTCCTTACTTCAAACGTGCTTCGAGAGGGATTCGCACATCCTCCCGCCGCAGTCTAAAATTGAGTCATGCGCGACTCGAGACCCATGCGAATCGAGCGCAGCCATATGACTGCCAAAGCCCTCATCTTTCGTCTTCGTAAACACGCCGACTATCAACGCGTTTACAAGACAAGCCGCAAACAATTCGCCAAACAGATGACGTACTTCTTCATCCTGCGCCCCCAGGTAGGCCCCGACGGCACGCCACCGCGCGATGCGGATGCCGCAAGCCCGCGCGTCGGTCTCACTGTCGGCAAAGTCATGGGCAAAGCGGTCGATCGCAACCGCATCAAACGCCGCATGCGCGAGGCTGTCCGCAAAAACCTCTCTACTCTCAGTTCGCCAGTCGACATCGTCCTTCATCCTCGCCGCAGCGTGATCGACCTCGAGTTCGCCGCTCTCGACCGAGAGGTAGCGAACGTCTTCCGCGCCATCCAAAGTGCTGCGCAAAAGCAGCAGCAAGGCTCTGCCCCAAAGTCCTCTCATGCGTCCTGACGCGATGCCAGACCCCCCACCCAGCCTCGCCATCCGCATCGTCTTTTGGTTTTACAACTCCGTCCTGTCTCCCATCCTCCATACCTTCAGTCCCTCCCAATGCCTCTATCTCCCCACCTGCTCGGAGTACGCCTACATTGCACTCGTCCGATTCGGCGTCGTCCACGGCTCCTGGCTGGCCCTACGCCGCTTTTCCCGTTGCCACCCCTTCGCCAAAGGCGGCCTCGACCCGGTCCCTCATCGAAACTCCGATCCTGCCCCATCCGTCCCCATTCCCACAGACCATTTACCATAGAGCTAGCGCCCAAAGTAACCATGGCGCAACCCATACGTTTCACTAAAGAATAGGAAGTCCCTTTTGGCAGAGTTTAAGAACCCCAATCAACAAGGCGGCGGCGACAACAAGTCGCTCGTAGCCGTGATGCTCGTTATGGTCGTCGTCTTCTTCGGCCTGCAGTTCTATCGTGCCAAAACCAATCCCCAGACGGTATCTCCAAATGCCGCCCCTGTAACGCAGAGTGCGGCACCAGCCGGATCGCAACTGGCCGCGAGTGCGCCTGCAGTCAATCTTCCAGGCAAAGCCTCGGCCTCCAGCATTCCTTCAGTCCAGGCCTCTGCTGAATCCACCTCTGTCATCGAAAACGAGCTCTACCGCATCACCTTCACCAACCGTGGTGCGAAGGTCACCAGCTGGATCCTCAAAAGAACTCCGTTCTGCACATGCCAGGACTCCAGCGGCAAGCCTCTCAACATCGTCCACACCCAGGCAGCCGGTCAGTTTGGCTTTCCACTCTCGCTCTACACCTACGACGCAGCCCTCACCACCAGCCTCAATAACGCACTCTACGTCCCTTCGTCGACTGGCAACCTGGCCGCTCCCGCCACCCTCACCTTCAAGTTCTCCCAAGGAAACACGCAGGTCACCAAGACCTTCTCCTTCGACGAAAGCTACGTCCTCCACGCCGACGTCCAGGTCACCCGCGACGGCGCTCCCGTTCGCGCACTCCTTAACTGGCCCGGCGGCTTCGGCGATCAGGACAACGCACAGTCCTATGCTGGAGCGCAGTTCGACAACTACCGTAGCGGAAAAGACGAACACATCGCTCCCAAGAAGGTCTCCGGCGGCGACACCATCAACGGCCCCATCGACTGGGCCGGCGTCAGCGATCCCTTCTTCGCGGCCATCTTTCTCCCCGAGCAGCCCAGTACGGCCAGCGTCGTCACCTTCAACAATCAGCTCGACGTAGCCACCACCATCCATCGCACCGGCATCGGCAGCAGCTCACCCGCCAAAGGCCCCATCAAGGTATCCATCCTCGGCGCAGCGCTAGGCGACGTCAGCGGTCACACCCTCACCCGCATCTACGTCGGGCCCAAGGCCATCAGCGTCCTCAAGGCCGTCCATGCCGCCGACCCAAAGATCACCCTTGAACCGCTCCTCGATTTTGGCTTCTGGGGTCCGGTCGCCAAGTATCTCTTTCTCTCACTCCAGTTCATCCACGCCCATATCGTCTCCAACTGGGGCTGGTCCATCGTCATTCTCACCATCCTTATCAATATCCTCATGCTCCCCTTCCGCATCAAGACCATGCAGAACGGCCTGAAGATGCAGCGCATTCAGCCGCAGATGAATGAGATCAAGGAGAAATACAAGAAATACAAAGCCACCGACCCCAAGCGGAATGAGATGAACGTCGAGATCATGAAGCTCCAGAAAGACAATGGAGTAAACATGTTCGGCGGCTGTATCCCCACCCTCATCACCCTGCCGCTGCTCTACGCCTTCTTCACGATGCTGCCCCGCGTCGTTGAACTTCGTCAGGCTCACTGGCTCTGGTTGCCCGATCTTCAGTCTCCCGACCCCTGGCACATCCTGCCTATCTTCATGGTCGTCAGCATGTTCCTGGTCCAGTACTACACACCCTCACCCGGCGTCGATCCCCAACAGCAGAAGATGATGGCCTTCATGATGCCCGCCATCTCCGGATACTTCACCTTGACATACGGTTCCGGCCTCGCCCTCTACTGGGCAGTAGGTAACTTCATCAGCATCATCCAGCAAATGGTCATGAACCGTACCAGCATTGGACGCGAGATGCGCGACATCGCCGCCAAACGCGCTCGCCGCAAAGCAGGTACTGGCGTCACCATCAAGGCAAAACGCTGATTCCCGCTTGCAGCGGAAATCTTTAACTCCAACAAGTTATCTACAGCTATTGATATAGGCGAAAACTTGTAGTGAACTTTATTCACACAATAAAGCAGAAAGAGTTACGCCTGCAAAAATGACGAATTATTTGAATGATCCGGGCTACGCAGAAAAAAAGATTACAGACTTCCTGAATATCCTGAGCACCGCAGGCGGTCTGAACCTTAAGCCCGAAATCCTTGCCTGCAACGGCCAAGTGCAACCAGACTCCAGCGAATCCGTTGGTGCGGCCAAGGCTGTCTCATCGCAATCCTCCACCCCCTCCGACACAAATCTCCAGCTCAAAGTCGAAATCACAGGGTCTGATACTCCTCTCCTTCTGGCCCGTAACGGCGAGCTTCTTCACGCCATCGAACACATCGCCGCCAAGATCCTCCGCCTCGAACCCGAAGACCACGACCGCATCTCCTTCGACGCCGAAGGCTTCAAGGTCAACCGCAACCGGGAGCTCGAGCTCATGGCCGAGATGGCCATCAATAAAGTTCGTACCACCGGCCAGTCCTTCTCTTTCTCGCCCATGACATCGCGCGAACGCCGCATCCTTCACCTGTCTCTCGCGAAGTCCGGCCTTCCCACAGCGTCCTCCGGAGAAGGCCCCGGCCGATTCGTCGTTCTTTACCCCGAAGGCCTCGAGCCCAGTCAGCCAAAGTCTTCCTCGGCAGAAGATCGCACCCGCGCCATCCGCAACAGCTTCCGTCGTCGCTAACCCGTCGGCGGTCGCGGAACAATCATCTGCTGCGAAGCCCGCAGCGCGGCAGCGCCCTCCCACCGGCTCGCCGCCTTCCCTACGACAGCCTCTTCCGTGTGGCCCTCCACCACATTCGTCAGATATCTTCGCCACTCCTCTGACTCGGCCACTCGTCGAATCACCTCATTGCGCTCGATCAAAAAAGCCCTCAATCGCCTGCGAGCCAGTATCCGGCCGATCGCTCCCCATCCCGTCGAGAATCGAATCTCGTCCCTCATCCGGGTGCCATCATCCATCGCCGCAAAGTGGTGCTCATGTTCAAAGTGCCGGAACGCTCCAGCCACCATGACGTCACGAAAGTAACTATAGGGTCGCAGCGCTTCTACGCGGCTTGTATGTTGCAGGCACATCCCAAAATGGCGCCCCTGAAACGTCACCGTCTCGCCCTCGCCAATGAGCCCGGTCGTCACTCCGTCAATCGCCCGTTCCCTTGTCCCACGTGCAGATGCCACATGCAGATCAATACTCAGCGATAGCAGAAAGCACCGCTCAACTGGTGCGTTAATCCATGTTGCCAATCGAATCGTTTCCATAGTCCGTAAAGGGTCCGCACCCAACTACTGACATGTAACAAGATTACGCCAGTAACAGTATTTTTCCGATACCACCTTTCTCCGCGGCGGCCTGCGCCTTGCCTGTATCAGCCAGCGGCACCATTCGATCGATTGGAATCACCAACCTCCCCGCCACGACATCCTCAGCCATCGTCCGCAGCGTCACCCCGTCCGGAACTACTTGAACCGACTCAACTTGCACCGTAGGGTGCATCTTGGCATTAGCCGGCGCCCCCAGTACCGAAGCAAAAACCCCACCCTGCTTTACCTTCCCCAGCAGCGTCTGCGCGGTCTCGCCCCCCACCGTATCAGCTACAGCATCGACGAACCCCAGCTTCTCCATCGCCCCATCATCATCGAGCGCCAACACCTGGTCAGCGCCCAGTGTCTCAGCCTCTTTCACCTGAAACTTCCTCACCCCCGCGATCACCACCGCCCCCGCCTTCTTCGCCGTCCACACCGCCGACCGCCCCACATTTCCCACCGCCCCGGCCACCAGAACGGTCTGCCCCTTCTGAATCTTCGTGCCCCTCGTAATCAGCTGCTCGCCGGTCAGCGTCACCAACGGCAACGCCGCCGCCTTCACCAGGTCCAGCTTCTCCGGAACAAACGCCACATCCGTCGCCGTCACCACCACCAGCTCTGCATAGGCCCTATTCCCGAGCGCCATCACCTTATCGCCCGGTTTGAAGCCGCTCACCTTATCACCCACCGCACGCACAATCCCCGAGATGTCCCTCCCCAGGATCGTCGGCAACTCCAGCGGCTGATACGCCTTCATCGCACCGCTCCGCAGCTTGAAATCGATAGGATTCACGCTGCTCGCCGTCATTCGCACCAGCACCTGCCCCTCACCCGCAACCGGGTCAGGAACATCCTCATACATCAACTTGTCCGGTCCACCATACTCGTGCAGAACGATAGCCTTCATGGGAAACACCTCAGTCGATGAGATGCAGAGAACCCTTTTCCTGTCTTCTCTTGGATTAGACGAAAGCAAAGAGACGCCGCGGGCGGGCACGAAATTCCATCGTTGCGGATGGATCCCTATCCGCGCTCAGCCTCTGTCAGGTACTTTGGCCACTCCTTGGGACTCTCGGCTACCCTCTTCAGGTGAACCAGCCGCTGTCGGAGTCTCCGTGAAAGGTAGGGCACGACAACAAGCTTCCCCACAAATCGTCCCACAAACCCCAACGGCATGGTGAATCGGATCTTGTTATTCAGCACAGTATGATCGTCCATCTCGTAGAAGTGGTGATCTTGCTGATACCGCTTGAACCGACCCCTCCCCATCGTCTCCTGAAAAAAAGCAGGCCGGTCATACTGGGTAATCAAGCTCTCATGCACCTGCGGAAGTCCGAACTTCCATCCTGCCCACAGCAGCCGGTCGTCACCCACGACCATTCCGCTGGTCTTACCCTCAAAGGGTTTCATCCCATACATTCGTCCAGCTAGCTCAATGTTGGTCGAGAGCAGGAAACATCGCTCGATCGGAGCATTGATAAAAATGCTGTCACTAATCGTAAACATCGGGGAGGAACTCCTATTAACAGATTGTAATGGCCTTCATGCCGTTGTCTCAAATCGACAAGCCCACCGGCCATTCGCTATCCGCTGTTACAACATCACTTGCAACTGCCTCAACCACCTCGTTGCAGTGTCGTTCTACAACTCCACCCTCTTCGACTCCACCAGCTCTTTGGCCCTCGCGATAAAGTCGACCAGCGCAACACTTCCCTCATCGCCCTTCCCACGAGTCCTCACACTCACCGCCTCGCTCGCCGCTTCCTTGTCTCCCATCACCAACACAAACGGCACCTTCTGCAGCGTGAACTCTCGAATCTTCGCATTCATCTTTTCGTTCCGCGCATCCAGCTCCACGCGCAATCCCGCAGCCTCCAGCTTCGCCTTCACTGCGGACGCATACTCCAGGTGCTTCTCCGAGATCGGCACCAATCCCACCTGAACCGGAGCGAGCCAAAGCGGAAACGCCCCCGCATAGTGCTCGATCAACACTCCAAAAAATCTCTCGACAGAACCAAACAGCGCGCGATGAACCATGATCGGCTGATGCATCTCTCCATCTTCGCCCTTGTACTCCAGGTCAAAGCGCGCAGGCAGGTTCCAATCAAACTGCACCGTAGAGAGCTGCCACATGCGGCCCAGCACATCGACCAGCTTGATATCGATCTTCGGCCCGTAGAACGCGGCCTCGCCGGGGATGGTCTTATACGGAATGCCCTTGCGATCAAGCACCTTGGTCAGCGAACCGACTGCCCCGGCCCACTTCTCTGCGCTCCCGATAAACTTCTTGTCCCCAGGGTCCCAGGTCGAAAGCTCCACCTTGAACTCTGCGAACCCGAACGTCTTCAGCACAGACTCTGCAAAGTCGACGCACGCGCCAATCTCATCTTCGATCTGCTCCGGCGTGCAGAAGATGTGTGCATCATCCTGCGTAAAGCCGCGCACGCGCAGCAGCCCATGCATTGTGCCCGAACGCTCATAACGATAGACATTTCCCAGCTCTGCATAGCGCTGCGGCAGGTCGCGATAGCTGCGCGGCGAGTTCTTGTAGATCAGGATGTGTCCCGGACAGTTCATCGGCTTCAACCGATACTCCGCGTCGTCAAGCTCCATCGCGGGGTACATATTCTCGCTGTAGTTCGCCTCGTGGCCCGAGATCCTCCACAACTCCCGTCGCATAATATGCGGCGTATACACCATCTCGTAACCGCGACGGATACATTCATCCCGCATCCAGTCTTCCATCGCCTTCCGGATCAACCCGCCCTTCGGATGCCAGAAGATCAGCCCCGCACCCGCCACCTCCTGGATCGAAAACAGGTCAAGCTGCTTGCCCAGCACACGATGATCGCGAGCCTTGATCTCCTCCAGTCGCTTGAAGTGCGCATCCAGGTCCTTCGCATTAAAAAACGCCGTCCCATAGATTCGCTGCAGCTGCTGGTTCTTCTCATCTCCCAGCCAGTAAGCGCCCGCAACCGACATCACCTTGAACGCCTTCACCCGACCCGTCGAAGGCACATGCGGCCCTCGGCAAAAGTCAACAAACTTGCCGTTGCGATAGAGCGAGATCTCCTCACCCGGCTGCGTAAACCTCTCGATGAAGTGAACCTTCATGAACTCGCCCTGCTCCGCATAGTCCTTCAGGCCCATCTCGCGCGATTCAACCTCGCGCATAAACTTTTCGTCGCGCGCAACCACCTCGGCCATCCGCGCCTCGATCGCCGCAAGGTCTTCCTCGCTGAACGGCGTCGCCCGGTACACGTCATAGAAGAAGCCCATATCCGTCGCCGGCCCATGTCCCAGCTTGGTCTCCGGAAACAGCTCCAGAATCGCCGTTGCCATCACATGCGCCGCCGAGTGCCGCACCACCTTCAGTGCTGCCTCATCGTTTTCTTTCAGCAACTCCAGCGCGACATCCTCATTCAGCGGAGCCGCCAGATCCACCAGCCGCTCCCCACCCTCAGCGCCGCCATACATCGCCGCCTCTGATCCCTCTTCGGTCACCACCGCGCCGGACGCCACCGGGGTCAACGGACGAATCCGTGCCACCACCACCGCCGCCGCAAGCCGCGGCGAGATGCTCATAGCCACATCGTGCGCTGTCGTACCGCGCGAAACCTCGCGCACTGAACCATCCGGAAGCTGAATCTTGATCATCTGTTCGTTCACACTCATAAGAATAGATGCTTGTCGCAAATCGCGTCGAGACAAGGCGCACAATCACCTGCGCGAGCGGCCCGTATCCACGCCTAAGGTCACACACCGTTACCCGTCCGTGCTATGGCTCCGGCCCTTGCATGGGTCTACGGTAAAAGATGTTTTTGACGTGTCCAGAAAGCACGGGGAACACCCGGTGAGGACGGACAACACTATGCAGGTTCTACTCAGAAGGTCAGAGTTCCGCCAGGACATTCACTGTAACCTCTGCGGTCAGGGCTTCCGTCTCTATTGGGAGCAAAACTCCCCAGCCGAACGCGCAGCCATGGGTGCCATGGTCCTGGCCGAACTCTGCGAACACCACTCAAGAGAGCAGGGCGACAACAAAACAGCCTCCGCCCATCCCGTCGATCTCTTCCGACTCCCCGGCTGGACAGGATCGCCCAAGTTCGCTCGCAGCACCCTCCTTGCAGGCCCATCCCGGCCCGCCAGCCAAATCTCGCGGATCGTCATGAGAGCTCGTCAGGCGAAGTAGCAGTTTTTCTGCCCGACCGACGGAATCCAGCCCCACGAAAGCAGGTCTCCCATGCACCAATGCCACCCATCCAGGCTCTCTTCCACCGTTCGCTGTCTCATCTGCGGCCAGGGCTTTCTTATCTATGCGGAGCAAGGTATCGAAGCAGGGAATAACATCAACCGGCGCCTCATCCAGCACGTCCTCCGCACTCATCACGTTCAATCGACTTTGCCCACGGCGCACCCCGAAAGCACCTTCCACATCCCCAACTGGTCCGGCGCCCAGCCCCTCCTCGCCTCCGCCAGCCTCAGCGACCTCCTGGATGCCGCCCCTTAACCCCCTTGTAGTTATTACGAAATAAGAAATCTCGATATCGAGTGAATCGCCTCCACTTCGATGGACATCTATCTGTCGTGTCGCTTTTTGCGGCCAGGAGATAAAAATGTCCACACTTCTAAAGATCGATGTCAGCCCCCGCGGCGATTACTCCGTCTCACGCAAGCTTGCCAATCACTTTGCCACCGAATGGCAGTCCAACCACGTCGGCGGCACGATCGTCACTCGCGACCTTGCCACCACCAAGATGCCCTTCGTCGATCTGCCCTGGATCGCCGGCGCCTTCACCGCCCCCGACGCCCACACCGACGAGCACAAGGCCGCCCTCAAGATCTCCGACGAGCTGATCGCCGAGCTCCTCGCCGCCGACGAAGTCCTCATCTCCACCCCTATGTACAACTTCAACGTCCCCGCCGCGCTCAAAGCCTGGATCGATCACGTCGTCCGCCTCAACAAGACATTCGGCTTCGGTCCCGAAGGGCTCAAGGGTCTCGCCGCAGGCAAGAAAGTCACCATCATCATCGCCAGTGGCAGCGAGTACACCGCCGGATCGCCCATGGAGTCCTACAACCTCGAAGGCCCCTACTTCAAGGTGGTCTTCGGCTTCATCGGCATCACGGACCTCACCATCATTCACGCCGGCGGCACCAACCAGGTCGCCCAGGGCAAGGTCACCGAGCCTGTCTTCCTCGAAAAGTTCGTCCACGAGGTCGACCTCGCCGCATCCAAGTAAGCGTTACATCACAGCACCATCAAACCGGCGGACAGCCATACAACTGTCCGCCGTCTTTCATGCCCTAAACTAAGGTCAATTTCCGGACACCGGAGCTATCGCCTGATGACCTCGCCCACCACCCAGCGAAATCGCCACGTACATCCAATCCTCGTGCTGCTCGGGTTCTTCGTCCTTTGTTACGCCGTGGCAATTATCGGAGCCTTCTTCACGGCATCATCGATCCCCACCTGGTACGCCGCCCTCAACAAGCCCAGCTTCAACCCGCCCAACTGGATCTTCGCTCCCGTCTGGACCACCCTCTACGGCCTCATGGCCATCGCTGCATGGCTTGTCTGGCGCACCCCGCGCTCACAGAGCCGTCGCTCCGGCCTCACCTTCTTCGCCATCCAGCTCATCCTCAACGCCCTCTGGACACCCGTCTTCTTCTACCTCCACCGCACTCTGCCCGCCCTGATCCTCATCCTCGCCCTCTGGATCGTGATCCTCCTCACCGCCCGTCGCTTCTGGAAGGTCGATCGCTTCGCCGCCGGCCTCATGATCCCTTACCTCCTCTGGATAGCCTTCGCCTCAGCGCTCAACTACGAGATCTACCGCCTCAACTAACCCCCGGTTCCTTCGGGAGCAGCCTCTTTTTGCAGTACCATTGCTGCCCTGAACAAACTTAAATCAAACAGGATTGCGGGCGTATTTCTCATACTGTTCGGTTTTATGCCACTCCTGAACAGCCTGAGCAATCCTCGCCTCTGCCCACGGCTCTGATCGCGTACAACTGATCGCCATAGGCATGTGTTTCGGAGTTGGCGCGTTTCTATTGGCTGGCCTGGTCCGCTTTCCGGGTGAGTGAGATCGCATAAGTTAGTCAGCGAAGCTTATCCTCCAAAAAAGAAGGACCGCGCCATCCCGGCAGCGGTCCTGTGCTTGTTGTACGCACGGTAAACTTTTTATTATGCGATCTCAGGGATGCTCTTTACCGATTGACCAGCAGGCATGTTCTTTTTAAGCCATGCGTTTGCCCTCCACCGTCCAACAAACGGCGCAGCGGCGATCATTCCAAACGAAATACCTAAGGCGATGTGCATTTCAACCTTCCCCTTTCTCCCTGAGGTCTTGAAGTTTCCTCTAGGGTTGAACCGGCAGTCTAAGTTGCAAAGAATTGCATGTTGCTACAGTTGATTCCCTACTATCCCCTGCCTGAACCACCATCGATATCCCACCTTGGTGGTATGTTGAAGACCGCAGGGGCATGGCAACCAGACTCCCGTCCCCCTTTAGTACCTATCGGCTGCCGCATCGCCTAAAATAGCCCCATGTCCTACGCTGCAGCGGTCGATCATCTCTACGCCCTGGGCCACGAGCTCGCCCCCACCGCTCCCAGCACCCCCCGCCGCAAGTTCGAGCTCGCCCACATGCGCCTCCTCGCCGCCGCCCTCGCAGACCCCCAAACCACCTTCCCCTCCGTCCTCATCGCCGGAACCAACGGCAAAGGCTCGACCGCGGCCACGCTCGCCAGCATCCTCACCTCTGCCGGCTACCGTACCGGCCTCTACACCTCGCCTCACCTCATCCGCGTCAACGAGCGCATCCAGATCGACGGCACCCACATCTCCGACCAGGACTTCGCCCGTCTCTACTTCCAGGTCGACGAAACCGGCCGCCGTCTCGTCGAGTCGGGCGATCTCCCCCACCCTCCCAGCTTCTTCGAGGTCCTTACCGCCCTTTCGTTTCTGTACTTTGCAGAGAAGAAAGTCGACATCGCCATCCTCGAAGTAGGCCTTGGAGGCCGTCTCGACGCCACCAACATCGTCGACCCCCTCCTCTCCATCATCACCGACATCGCCCTCGACCATCAGGACTACCTCGGCGACACCATCGCCGAGATCACCCGCGAAAAGGCCGGCATCCTCCGTCCCAACGGCACCCTCATCACCCTCCCCCAGCACCCCGAGGCCAACCAGGCCATCGGCGAAGCCGCCGCAACCCTCAATCTCCACGCCATCAGCGCCGCCAGCTTCATCCCCCACCTCCCGCCAAGGAGCCGCATCGAGGAAGAACGTCATCTCGACCCGAACGCAGCGGAGAGGGAGCTCCCACCCAACCACTACACCGTAACCCTCAACGGCGAACCCCTCGAAGTCAACTCCCCGCTCCTCGGCCACCACCAGCAACGCAACATCGCTCTGGCCATCGCCGCCGCCGCTGAATTAAGTAACCGCAACAGTTACAAATCAACTAAAACCGACTCAATTCGTAACCAGATCAGTTACAAAATAACAAACGCCGCCATAGAAGCAGGGATTCGCAACACGAAATGGCCCGGCCGCCTCGAACTCTTCACCTCCCCCGACGGTCCAAATCTCCTCCTCGACGTAGCCCACAACCCCGCCGGCGCCTGGACCCTCCGCGCCGCCATCGCCCAGCTCCCCCAGGACCAGCCCAGAACCCTCCTCTTCAGCTGCCTCCGCGACAAGAACCTCCAGGAGATGTCGCAAATCCTCTTCCCTCTCTTCGACGCCACCAGCGGAGACCCTGAACGCAGCCACGACCACATCCTCCTCGCTCCGATCGACAACCCTCGCGCCGCCAGCCTCGAATCGCTTCTCGCCGCAGCCCAGGCCCTCGACATCCCCGCCCTCACCACCCCTGACCTCGAAGCCGCCCTCGCCCAGGCCCGAGCCCTCACACCACCCAACGGCCTCATCATCGCCACCGGCTCCGTCTACCTCATCGGCGAAGTTCGCCAGCTAACGGTGCAAGGATGAACAATCCCGCCCCAGCCAACAACTTAGCTGAAAGCGCCAACTCCAGACCCAACTCTAACGAAGCACACACAAGTGCAGACACCCCGCACTCCGAACCCGTGGTCTCCAAAAAACCGCCCTTCGCCCTCCGCTGGCTCTCGTATCTCCTCCTTATCCCGCTCATAGGCCTCACCACCGCGGGCTTCGGCTGCATCTCCCTCCTCTGCGGTCTTTGGGACAAATCAGGCCGCCAGCAACATGCCATCGCCCGCGCTCTGGGCCCGAACCCTGCTCCTCATCAGCCTCTCCCCCGTCAAAATCATCGGCCGCGAAAGACTCCACGAGCACGAAACCGCCGTCTTCGCCTCCAACCACCTCAGCTACATGGACACCCCGGTCCTCTTCGCAAAACTCCCCTTCCAGTTCCGCATCCTCGCCAAGCAATCTCTCTGGAAGGTGCCCTTCATCGGCTGGTACCTCAACCGCTCCGGCCAGGTTCCGGTCGATTCCAAGAGCCCCCGTTCCCTCGTCGCCAGCCTCAACCGCGGCGTCGGCACCCTCAAGCAGGGTCTACCCCTCGTCCTCTTTCCAGAGGGCGGTCGCGCCGCCACCGGCCATCTCCAGACCATGATGTCCGGCTGCGCCTACATGGCCATCAAAGCCCAGGTGCCGCTCATCCCCCTCACACTCATCGGCACCTACGAGCTTCTCCCCATCCACGTCTACTCCCTGTACCCGCGCCCGCTCCTCATCGTCGTAGGCGACCCCATCCCCACCACCGGACTCAACCCCCGCGAAGCCGACGCCCTCACCCAGCGCCTCTACGACTCCATCTCCGCCACCTACGCCCAATACTCCCAGCAATAAATCGCACCAGCTTCATTGCTCGCAACGTAAAATCTCTCAAACCTCATCCTCGATCGGAGAGACTCTCGCATGGGTTGTAGAAATGCCGCTCGTCCAGGCCTTATCTTCGTTCTCCTTCTCTCAACACTTCATGCCGCATCCCAAAATCAACCCATCGACTCACCCGTCGGCCATTGGGTCGCCGAGCACCCATCCAAAGCCGGCATCGGCTCCTGGTGGGACTTCCGCCCCGACGGCACGCTCACCATGCACATCGGCGCCATCGTCACCTCACCCATCACTCGCTCCGGCGACACCTTCACCTCGCCCTCCGCCACCACCAGTGGAACTCCCATCACCGTCTCCTTTCACATCGAAGGCGACACCCTCCACATCAAATCCCCGAACACCGCCGAACAGCTCTTCACCCGCATCGGCCCCGCACCCTCCGCAACCGATCCTCTCCTCGGCAAGTGGCGCCCTCTCCTGCCCGCCACCCTCAGCTCCGATCCCGACACCGCCGCCCAGCAAAAGTTGATGGCCACCGCCACCCTTGCCTTCTTACCCGGCAACACCGAGAGCGTTCGCATCCCCTTCAGCACCTACGAAGGCGCCTGGGACGCCAACACCCACACCTTTCACATCAAAAACCAGATCGAAACCTACACCTTCCAACTCACCGGCTCTAAACTCAGCCTCAGCCAGTCCCCCGGCCCCCACAAAACCGACACCTATCTCCCCGACCCCCTCTAGCTAACCTCGGATGAGGTCGTGGTTTTGAAAGGATGAGCTTGAGCATAAAAGTTGTCATCCTGAGCGAAGTCGAAGGACCTGCTTTTCACTATCTGTGAACCGCAGTTACGCCCAAAACAGGCAAGCAAACCAACCCGCAAGACTATACTTATCCCCGATGACCCCCACTCCTCGCCCCCGCATCGCTATCCCCAGCCCCACCAGCACCGACATCGCCTACAACCAGCGCTCTTTGCCCGAATACGCCTCAGCCGTCCAGCGCAGCGGCGGCGACCCCATCGAGATCCCTCTCACCGGAACCCCCACCTCTATTGTCAATTTGATTAACACCTGCCAGGCCGTCCTCCTACCCGGCAGCCCCGCCGACGTCAACCCCCACAAATACGGCCAGGACCCCATCCCCGAGTGTGCCCCCACCGACAACCCTCGCGAAAACGTCGATGAGCTTCTCCTTCAGGACGCCCACAACCTCTACAAGCCCATCCTCGCCATCTGCTTCGGCCTCCAGATCCTCAACGTCTGGCGCGGCGGAACCCTCGTCCAGGACCTCAGCATCCTCCCCGTCAACCACTCCGCCGGCGGCAGCGTCGCCATCGCCCACTCCGCCGCCATCGCGCCCGAATCCCTCCTCGGCGCCATCCTCACCCCCGACGAAGCCCCCGCCCAGGCCAACTTCCTCCGCCTTCCCATCAACTCCAGCCACCATCAAGCCATCGGCATCCCCGGCGACGGCCTCCGCGTCACCGCCCGCTGCCCGCAGGACGCCGTCATCGAAGCCGTCGAGGGCGGCCAGGCCACCGAAGGCGCCACCGCCCACTTCGTCCTCGGTCTCCAGTGGCACCCCGAACGCAGCTACGACATCAGCCCAACCTCCCGCGCCCTCTTCGACCGATTCATCGCCGAAGCCACCGCCTGGGTCCCCCGCCCCATCCACACCTCCGTCGCCTAAGCGATACTGGCAATCGCCCATGCCCACCCTCTCCGAGTCCGCAATCGCCTCACTCCTCACCCCCTACCTGCCGGACCCCCCCGCCAGCCTCCTCCCTCAGCTCTCCACCTATCTCGATCTCCTCCTCAAATGGAACGCCCGCACCAACCTCACCGCCATCCGCGATCCCGAAGAGATCGTCCGCCGCCACTTCGGCGAAAGCCTCTTCGCCGCCCGCCACTTGGCCCCCCACCTGGCTCCGGACACCCCAACCCTCCTCGACTTCGGCTCCGGAGCCGGCTTCCCCGGCCTTCCCATCGCCCTCCTCCGCCCCGAGATCGCCGTCACCCTCGCCGAATCCCAGAACAAGAAGGCGACCTTCCTCCGCGAAGCCGTCCGCACCCTCAACCTCTCCACCGAAGTCTGGTCCCAGCGCGTCGAAGCCATGCCCTCCGCCCGGCACTTCCACACCGTCACCCTCCGCGCCGTGGACGACTTCAAAACCGCACTTCCCGCAGCAATCCCCCGCGTCACCCCCGGAGGCCAGCTCGTCCTCCTCACCACAACGGCCCTCGCCCCAACCAATGGCCGCTCAATCCCCCTCCCAAACTCCCAGACCGGCGTCCTCTTCCTTCAGACCATCACGAAGTAGCTCCCTCTTGGGTACCAATTTGGAAAAAACCTGCATTTATTTGCAAAAAACTGTTGTAGTAGGGGGGAACCTTTGTTATAAACACCCTTGCCCTTGGTAAACAAGGGAACTCCCCACGAAGAACGTTGCCAGACGCAGGGGAATCTCTGTGTTGCAAACAAGGGAGTAAGTGAACGTGAACGTAGAAAAGAACGTACCTGTATCAATCGCCCAAGCGGCCTCCGAAGTGCCCCAGGAAGAGACCAAACTCCGCTATACCTCGAACTCCTATCAGAAGATCCTTGACTACCACGTCAGCGAGATCCTTCTCACCACCATCATCATCGGCACCATCCTCCTGCTCCGCCTCCATCACTAGTTCCGCCGTCTCAATCAGGCACCATCTCAAAACCCAGGCCAATGTTCCACGTGGAACATTGGCCTTAAGTTCGCACCTCCATAAATTCCGTCTCCCCCCCAAAAAAAATCCGCGCCCTCCAGCCAGCCCAAAATGTTCCACGTGGAACAAAGCGGAACAAAAGATTTCCACATCGCACCCCTCAAAACACCCCAAAATCCCCCACAAACGAAGCATTCCACAAGTTCTCCACAACCCACAGCACTTCTTCACAGCCCATCCCGCATTGCCACCAATCCAAGCTCCCGATACCCTCTCTTTACGCCGATGATCACCATCCATCCAGTCAACAAGCCCAAGTCCGAGCCAATCCCCTCAAAGGTCATCGCCGTCGTCAACCAGAAGGGGGGAGTCGGTAAAACCACCACCGCCATCAACTTGGCGGCCGCCCTCGCCCTCGAAGGACTCCAAACCCTCCTCATCGACTGCGATCCCCAGGCAAACTCCACCGGAGGCCTCGGCTTCGCCCGCGCCCGCGACGGAGAAGAAGGCCGCCTCAGCATCTACGACATCCTCCTAGGCCACACCACCATCCTCGAGGCCCTGCTCCCCACAGAAATCGATACCCTCAAGCTCGTCCCCAGCAGCAAAAACCTCATCGGCGCCACCATCGAGCTCATCGGCCTCGAACGACGCGAGTACAAGCTCCGCGACGCCCTCGCTCCCATCCGCGCCGACTACCCCTTTATCCTCCTCGACTGCCCCCCAGCCCTCGATCTCCTCACCCTCAACGCCCTCGTAGCCTCCGACGGCCTCCTCGTCCCCATGCAGGCCGAATACTTCGCCCTCGAAGGCATCTCCGAGCTGATGTCCACCCTCGACCGCGTCACCCAGGCCTTCAACCCCGGCCTCGCCCTCGAAGGCGTCCTCCTCACCATGTACGACGACCGCACCAACCTCTCCCAGCAAGTCAACGAGAACCTCAAGGCATTCTTCGACGACAAGCTCCTCAAAACCACGATCCCCCGCAACATTCGCCTCGCCGAAGCCCCCAGCCACGGCAAACCCGTCTCCCTCTACGACCCCAAATCCCGCGGAGCCGAGGCCTACCGCGAGCTCGCCCTCGAACTCCTCACGCGAAACAACATCGAAAGCCCCGAAGTCCGCCGCCGCAAAGCCGCCGCCGCTGCAGCCGCCAGTTCGCTCAAGTCCTTTACTGCCCCCGAAAAGAAAAGCCGTTTTTGGAAGTCCAGCAAATCGTCATCCACCGACTGAAAAACGGCGTAACGGTGATAAAAGCGATAAAAAATGAAAAAACAAGATAAAACAAGCAGCCTTAGAAACGCCATAAAAGAAACGCCACAAAAGAAGCGCCATAAAAGCACAGGCAGAAACGACCCAACACCCCAACTCTTATCAGCTTTTGTCCTTTTGATCACCGTTACGCCTTTTCACTTCAACAGAGCAGCAAAGAGAGTCTGAAACCATGTCTACCGCCGCCCACGACCCCAAACGCCGCGCCCTCGGAAAAGGACTCGAATCCCTCCTCCCATCGCGTCCTGCGCCCGCCACAGTCCCCGTCATAACGGCCACCGCCGAGCCCGCAGGCAAGCCCCTCGAGATTCCCCTCGATCACATCGAGCGCAACCCCTTCCAGACCCGTACCAGCTTCGACGAGACCCAGCTCATCGAGCTGTCCCAGTCCATTGCCGCGTCAGGCGTCGTGCAACCTATTGTAGTCAGAGCACTTAACCCCGCCAACGGACAGGCAAGGTATCAGCTCATCACCGGCGAGCGCCGCTGGCTGGCAAGCCGCAAGGCCAACAAAGAAACTGTCCCGGCAATTATCCGCCAAGTGTCTGATGAGCAAGCACTTGAGATGACGATCGTCGAGAATCTACAGCGCGCCGACCTCAATCCGATGGAGCAAGCCCGCGCCTATCAACGACTTAGCCACGACTTTAAAATGACCCAGGAGCAGATGGCCGTTCGCACCGGCAAAGAGCGGGCAAGCGTAGCTAACTTCCTGCGTTTGTTGCGTTTGCCAGAGCAAATCCAGAAAAAAGTCGAGTCCGGCGACCTCTCTTTCGGCCACGCCCGCACCCTCCTCTCGCTCGACTCCCCGGAGTCCATCACCGCAGCCGCGCAAAAGGTCATGGCCCTCAACCTGTCCGTCCGCCAAACCGAGAGCTACGTCCAGGGCCTAATCAACCCCGAAGCCAAACCCCAAAAAGACCCAAAACCCACCCAGCCCGAAGACCCCAACGTCCGCGAAGCCCAGGACCGCATCCGCCGCCATCTAGGCCTCAAGGTCCACATCGAGGACAAGAAGGGAAAGGGCCGCGTCATCATCGAATACTCCGGCCTCGAAGACTTCGACTCCATCCTCACCGCACTAGGCGGCGAATAGCCAAAACACCCATGGAGACGCTTAATACCAACAAACTTTTTGTTCCTTGGGGAGCAGCGCGGCGATGTCGAACGAGAGTTGAAAAAACGTCTGTCGGAATATTTTTCGCGTTCTACTTCCGTCTCCTGCGCCTATCTTGTACGCGCGTCCTACAAGGAGACTCCTGGCATAAATATCGCCCTCTGCATTCTTGCAAAACTGCAAAGCCGCAACGAACTTCTTCCAGCTATCGAACAAGTCTTTGGTGGATTGTTCCATGCAACTCAGCATATGGACATACTGTTTCTATCCAAAGTCCAGCTTCAGGAAATCAATAAGGTAGCCAAACCGTTCTATACTGCCTCAGCCCCATAAAAGGTGTTTAAGTGGAGAACCAAATGAAAGCGTCTCGTCTGGCTACAGTTTTGTTCCTGTTATCGTTACATTTTTTTGCAATAGCTCAGCAAGCCACCCGTACCCTCATCCGCACTGGCCACCTGCTCGACGTAAAAACCGGAGCCGAGCCCGCCGCGCTGACCATCATCGTCACCGGCGACCGCATCACCGCCATCGCCCCGACAGCTTCCACGCCAAAACAATCCGGTGACACCGAGATCGACCTGACCAGGTACACCGTCATGCCCGGCCTCATCGACGTTCACACGCACCTCACCATGGCAAACAACTTCGACCCCTACTGGGAGCTCTCGATGACTCCCGCCAAAGAGGCCATCATCGGCGTTGAGAACGCCAAGGTCACCCTCGAAGCCGGCTTCACCACCGTCCGCAACGTCGGCGCCAACGACTACGCCGACGTAGCCCTCCGCGACGAGATCAACGCCGGCCACATCCCCGGCCCGCACATGCAGGTCAGCGGTCCCGCCCTCGGCATCACCGGCGGCCACATGGACGAGAACCTTCTCCCCTACGAGTACCACGTCCACGGCGAAGCAGTTGCCGACGGAGTCCCCGCCGTCCAGCATCAGGTTCGCGAGAACATCAAGTACGGCGCCGACCTCATCAAGATCGCCTCCACCGGCGGCGTCCTCTCCAAGGGCGATGACCCGCAGGCCAGCCAGTACACAATGGAGGAGCTCCAGGCCATCGTCGCCGACGCCCACCGTCTCGGCCGCAAGGTCGCCTCCCACGCCCACGGCGCACAAGGCATCCTCTGGGCCACCGAAGCCGGCGTCGACTCCATCGAGCACGGCTCCTACATCAACGACGAGTGCATCGCCGCCATGAAGAAGCACGGCACCTACCTCGTCCCCACCGCCTACCTCGTCGACTGGATGCGCGAGAACGGCCATCTCCCTGTCATCTACCAGCAGAAGATGGCTGATGTCAGTGCAGCGATGAAGGCTAACCACAAACACGCCATCGCTGCGGGAGTTAAAGTCGCCCTCGGCACCGACGCTGCTGTCTATCCTCACGGTCTCAACGCCCACGAGATCGATGTCTACGTCAATCAATACGGCATGTCTCCGCTCGCCGGCATTCAGACCGGAACCATCAACGCCGCCGATCTCATGGGCTGGACCGACAAGATCGGCACAATCGATCCCGGCAAGTGGGCAGACATCATCGCCATCGAAGGCGACCCCCTCAAGGACGTCAAAATCCTCCAGCACGTCCCCTTCGTCATGAAGTCCGGCATCGTCTACAAAAACGAAACCAAATAAGAAACACACTACCGTTTGCGATGCGGGCAGAGCGTCACCCCTGCCTGCATCGCCGCGCATCGCTACGACCGTGCTCTGACGCGCGATAAACTATCTCCAGCCCATGAAAGCAACACCGTTCGAATTCCGCTTCCGTTTCCTCATCATCGCCGTCATCTACGTCCTCGGCTTCCTTACTCCGTGGAACTACTGGCTGCATCTCGAATCCTCCGGCCCCAACGCCCACGTCTGGGGAACGCTCGCCGCCAAAATCGCGATGCTCAACCCTGCCAGCGTAAACATCGCCAACGCCTTCAATCTGCTCCTCGGCCTTGGCATACTCTTCGCCTTCGCGGCGGCGCTCCTCCGCACCTGGGCCGCGGCGTATCGCGGGCCGTCTATCGTTCAAGACAAAGCCATGCACGGCGAATCCGTCGTAGCCGCCGGCCCCTATCGCTATCTCCGCAACCCGCTCTACCTCGGCACCTTCCTCCACACCTTCGCGCTGGCGCTCCTCATGCCACCCAGCGGAGCCATCTTCTCCCTCCTCGCCATCTTCTTCTTTCAACTCCGTCTCACCGCCGCCGAAGAATCCTACCTCACAGCTCAACTCGGCGAACCCTACCTCGCCTACCGAGCCAAAGTCCCAGGCTTCATCCCCGCTCTCACACCCCGCCTACCGGCCTCCAACATCCAACCCAACTGGCTACTCGCCCTACTCGGCGAAATCTACCTCTGGGGAGTCGTCGTCACCTTTGCCATCTTCGGCTGGCGTTACAACTCCATCCTGCTCATCAAGGGAGTCATCATCTCCCTCGGCATCTCCCTCATCGTCCGCGCCTTCCTCCCAAAGCGCTAACGAATCCTTCGCTCATAGCGCCGTCAGCTATACGAGCGCAGTTAAAACCAGAAAACCAAAAGACAAAAAAGCCCGCCGCACCCAAAGAAGCAGGGTACAACGGGCTTATCGTTACTCTCACGCTTCAACCAACGCCAACAAAGGCGCTACGAATCGGGGGAGGGCTATTCCGCTTTGCGACGCTCGCTGCATTCTCGCAGCCGTTCAGCGTCCTAACGAATTTACTTCTTTACCGGTGCGATCGTGTCCTTCGCAACCTTGGCTACGCGGAACTTCACCACGGTCTTGGCCTTGATCTTGATCGTCTCGCCGGTCTGAGGATTGCGGCCCAAACGTGCCTTGCGCTCCGCCTTCACCAGCTTGCCGATTCCAGGAATCGTGAACTCGCCATTCTTCTTGGTCTCTTTCACTGCGGTCTCAGCCAGCAGTTCCAGGCCAGCGGCTGCCTGCTTGTTGGTGATCTCGAGCTTTTCCGCCATGTGGCGAACCAGCGCTGTCTTTGTCATTCCTTTTGCCATGTGTTGCTCCTTCTTGCGTTCGAAATAGAGATTCTCGGGTCTGTTCGCCTTACCCGCATAAAGATTTTGTAAAACCGCACTTAGTTTCCCATGCGAAATCATCAATGTTCATGCGGGTGCGGAGAACTGTACCGCAATTCACCTTCATCCTTTCTACACGCTTTGTCAACCACAAATCTCGGGTTTCCACAGGTTTTTTCCGGGTTTTTTAGGTTTTGTTCCTATCTAGGTGTTTTTTGCATGAAAAAACCCCAGCAAATTAGCCATTTTCATCGATCGATCAAAATTCGTGACACATAGCCGCACAGGTTTTTTTAGGCTCGTTCCGTCTGTGGTTTCGCAGAAAATTCTTAAAAGCCTTCTCCACAAAACGTTCTGCTCGCCGCTTTCGGGCATCCATCTTTCTGCAAAGAAAAAATTCACGCAGCGAAAGGAGAACTCACATGCCCACCAACACGAACATAGATCCGACTGCTTCGACACCGATACGAACACGCCGCCAGGCAATCGCTGGTGTCGTTGCGCTAGGGGGCTTGGTCGCAGGAATCAAAGGATTAGCCGAGCCGCAACAGCCATCTATGAAGCAAGTACCTTCTACAACCCCCAACAGTATGCGTACCGCGCTTCATCAGGAGATCGACCTCAAAGCCTCCCCGCAACGCATCTACGACATTCTCCTCAGCTCCAAAGACTTCACCGCATTCTCCGGTGCACCAGCTGAAATCGATCCCAAAGCCGGCGGCATCTTCTCCATGTTTGGTGGAACGATCGTCGGACGAACCATTGAAGCCGTCCCCGGCCAGCGCATCGTGCAGGCGTGGCGTCCCGCCGACTGGCCTGCAGGTCTTTACACCCTCGTTCGCTTTCAGCTCAAGCCCGGCAACTCCGGAACCCTGCTCGTCCTCGATCACAGCAGCTTCCCGGAGGGCGGCTTCGATCACCTCACCGCAGGATGGAACGAGCACTATTGGGAGCCACTCAAAAAGTTCCTCGCGTAGCAGGTCTGTCAGCAGCGATACGCTGCTATCCAACATACTGCCCTGAATCGATCTCCGCTCCCAAAGCATCAACCTCTATGCAGCCATTACCATAGATAGTGGGAGCACTATGCAGATCGGCATCGACAGTTTCGCAGCGCTGGTTCCAGATCCCATCACCGGCCACATCGTCACCGCGCAACAGCGCATCGTCCATCTCCTCGAAGAGATCGAGCTAGCCGACAAAGTCGGTCTCGACACCTTCGGCCTCGGCGAGCATCACCGCGCAGAGTACCTCGACTCCGCCCCCGCGATCATTCTCGCCGCCGCCGCCGCACGCACAAAAAATATCCGCCTCACCTCCGCCGTCACCGTCCTCAGCGCAGCCGACCCCGTCCGCGTCTTCCAGAACTTCGCTACCCTCGACCTCATCTCCAACGGCCGCGCCGAGATCGTCGCCGGCCGCGGCTCCTTCATCGAATCCTTCCCCCTCTTCGGCCTCAAGCTCGAAGACTACGACGACCTCTTCGCAGAAAAACTCGACCTCCTCCTCACCCTCCGCGAATCCACCAATGTCACCTGGTCCGGCCGTCATCGCGCCCCATTAACCGGCCAGGGCGTCTACCCGCGCCCCATCCAAAACCCGCTCCCCGTCTGGCTGGGCGTAGGTGGCACACCAGAGTCGTTCCTTCGCGCCGGAACCCTCGGCCTTCCCCTCATGGTCGCCATCATCGGCGGCGAACCCCACCGCTTCCGTCCGCTCATCGACATCTACCGCGAAGCCGGCCACCGCGCAGGCCACAAACCCGAGCAATTAAAAGTAGGCATTCACGCCCTGGGCTACGTAGCCGACACCGACCAGCAAGCCTCCGACGACTTCTTCCCCGGCTACGCCGAAGCCTTCACTAAAATCGGCAGAGAACGCGGCTGGCCCCCGGTCACCCGCAACCAGTTCGAAGCTCTCCGCCGCCCCACCGGAGCCCTCATCGTCAGCGACCCCGACACCGTAGTCGAAAAAGTCCTCCACTTCAACCAATCCCTCGGCGGCATCTCCCGCCTCAGCTTCCAGATGAGCGTAGCCGCCCTAAACCACGACAAACTCCTCCACGCCATCGAGCTACTAGGAACAAAAGTAGCCCCCCAAATCCGCAAAGCCCTACCCTGAACACTGTTCGCCGACAGCCCCTCCGCCGCAAAGCTCCGCCAGCCGAGGTCATCCGTCGCCAAAGGCGGAGGACCCGCTTTTGCACTGTTAGTGTCGCCCCTGCATCTAGGTAGCCAAGGCTTCAGCTGGCCCTCACGCCGCGAAAAAGAAGGGCGGCTTCAGCCCCTGGGGTATGCTCTCCTCGAGGCTGTAACGACCTATAGATGTTGGCGAAGCTAACAGCCTTTGCCAGCTAAAACAAAGCCCGCTTCGGCTTCCCCACCAGCGGAGCATTCAGCATCTCAATCATCGGCGCGGCCACTTTGAACCGCTCCACCACATCCTTCACCAGCGAAGCCTTCAAAGCCCTTTCAACAGGCAGCCGAGTCGACACCGCCCACTGCTTATTCTTCAGCAGATCAATCGCCGGATGGTCCTCCGGAAAACCCTTCGGCGCACGCGTCAGCGGACTCCCGTCATACTCGTCCATCAGCGACCGCAGCCTCTTCCCCTTCAACACCGCACGAAACTCCACATGGTGTTCCGCCAGATACCGACGTATCGCCAGCAGCTGCTCCCGCTCCGGCATATAAGCTCCCGCGGCAACCACAACCTCCTCAGCACTCACGCTAAGATAAAATCCCGCCCCCGAGGTCTTCTGCAACCCATCCCTCACCCACCAGGCTGAAACATGCGTCTTATAAGGCCGTTTGTCCTTCGCAAACCGAATATCGCGATAGATCCGCATCGCAATCTTCTGCGGCGGCCTCACATGCATCGGCGCAAAATCCACCATCGCATCATTGATCTCGCCGATCACCTTCAACATCGGCTCTTTCAATTCACGCTCATACACATCCTTACGAGCCGTAAACCAAACGCGGTCATTATTCCGCTTCAACCCCCGCAAAAACTTAAACGCCTCGTCAGAAAAATGAAGTAGCCATGCCACCAATCCTAACGCCTCATCAGCAAACGTGCCATCGCCTCATGCCTCTTACGACTCCTCATGTATCCTCGCTTGCAAAGGCCACGCAAACCATGGAACCCATGAACATCTTTCTCTCTATCTTCCTCGTCATCCTCGCCATCATCGTTCTGGTCACCATCCTCAAGACCCTCTACACCGTCCGCACCTACACCGCGGCGGTAGTCGAGCGCTTCGGCAAATTCAACCGCATCGTCCGCCCCGGTCTCCACGTCCTCATCCCCTACGCCGAGCGCGTCTACTTCGTCGACCTCCAGGTCAAGCAGGCGCAGTTCTCCGTCGAAACCAAGACTCACGACAACGTCTTCGTCCAGATTCCCGTCTCCGTGCAGTACCAGATCCTCGACGACAAGATCTACGACGCCTTCTACAAACTCAGCTCGCCGCAAAAGCAGATCGAGTCCTTCGTCTTCAACTCCATCCTCGGCCACGTCCCCAAACTCTCTCTCGACGAGACCTTCGAGCAGCAGTCCGGCATCTCCATCGCCGTCAAAACCGAGCTCGACTCCACCATGTCCAACTTCGGCTACAACATCCTCAACGCACTCGTCACCGACATCGTCCCCGACGCCAAAGTCAAAGACGCGATGAACGACATCAACGCCGCCCAGCGCGCACAGGTCGCAGCGCAGGCACGCGGCGAAGCCGACAAGATCCTCAAGGTAAAACAAGCCGAAGCCGAAGCAGAATCGAAAGCCCTTCAAGGCAAAGGCATCGCCGCTGAACGTCAAGCCATCATCGACGGTCTCCGCGCCTCCATCGAAAACTTCCGCGAGTCCGTCCCCGGTTCCACCGCCGAAGACGTCATGGCCCTCGTCCTACTCACCCAGTACTTCGACACCCTCCGCGACATCGGCACCAAGGGCGGCTCCAGCACCATCTTCCTGCCCAACAACCCCGGCGCCGCCAACGACTTTCAAACCCAGATCCTCGCCGGCCTCAAAGGCAGCGCAGGTCTTGGCAACGCCTCCACTCCGCTTCCACCGCCCCGCTCCATCAATACTTAAACGAAGGAATGACGGAATTCACGGAAAACCGCCTCTGAAGTCGGCGTAACTTACACCGCTAACTTTTGACGCCGCATCTCACCTGCGCAGTTGCGGCGTACATTTGATCGTCGTAGTTTTTACCGGATTTTGTGAGCGTCCATTTCTCGCCATCGGAATAGGTCGCACCAACAACCGATATCTGGGAAACAACATTGGATGCATGCAGACTCTTAAGAAGACTGCGAATCCCTATCGTAGACATATGCAGGTCGCTGATCGTCGTGCTGGAGTTCGGATCTAGAGAGACCTGATACGAATGAATTCGTTCGCTACTTCGATATGGTGTACTCGTACAACCTTGGGGGACGGTTACGATCAGGCCGATACTTACGTTGCTCACTTTGCGGCTGCTTGTATTTTGCATTGTCAGTGCGGCAAGCATGTCATTCGGTTTGGCCAACGTAGAAACGATCCGAACTGGAGCGGCTCCATTATTGACGATAGATGGGCTGGACTGCGCGTAGCACATGCTCGTAAGCGCTAGAAAAAAGACGAGTTGTGGTTTCATGCTGATGACGCTAAATAACTCGAAGTCGCGACTGTGAAGTCAAACTACTGCGCTCTCTCCGTCTCAGCATTCACCCGCGTCTGGTCCGTAATCCAGTTCACCTCCCACGTCTTGCCCCCATCATCGGAGTACGACTGTTCAAAGTGAGCTGAATTCGCCGTCATATCTGTCCACAGAAATCGAACGTACACCATCCGTCCCTTCCACAGCTCCTGGTCGTAAAACTCCCCGCGGCCATTCTTGAACTCTCCAACCATCGGTTGAATCGGCTGCCCCAGGTCAGGATCGTCGCTGCTCGCCCAGTAGATACTCCACTGCTTACTCTGCGGATTGAAGGTACGCATCGTCAGCCCTTCGATATGCCCCATCGGGCTATCCGTTTCAAACTCTTCCAGATTCGCGCGTCCATCCCAAACCTTTCGCGTCACCGACGTGCCATCAAACTTCACCCACTCCGTCGAACCAACCAGTCGATCCTTCAGCCGCGCCAGATGAATATTCCAGTTACCAATCTCAAAATCAAAACCGTGCTGACCATTCACCTCCGCATAGCCGTCCGCTCGTGTCGCCTTCGTGTAGGCCACACCATCGGGCACACGCGTATCGGTTGCAATCCAGTTCACCTCCCACGTCTTGCCGCCGTCTATTGAGAACGCCTGTTCAAATCGGCACGACGTAGGAGTCATGTTCGAAAACACATTCCGAACAAGAACGATCTTCCCGTTGTATGGCTCCTGATCGTAAAACTCTCCACGTCCGTTCTTGAAGTAGCCAACCGTAGGTTGCGTCACCGTTCCGCCCGTAACATTCGCATAGTTCAGGCTCCACTGGTGCGACTGCCTGTTGTACAAACGCAGCGACAGCCCCTCCACATGTCCCGCCGCGCCATCCACATTCAACTCCACCAGGTTCGCGCGCCCATCCCAAACCTTGCGCACCACGGAGGTCCCGTCATAGTCCACCCACGCAGTCGAACCCGTCAGCGGATGTCGCAGACGAGTCAGGTGGGTCTTCCACGTGCCAATCGCAAAGTCGAAGTCACGCTGGCCATCATGCTCCACCGCAGCCTGCGTCCCTGCAGCAACTTGCGAAGGCGCAGGTGCCGTCTGCAACCCGCCGCCCAGCACGCTCATTAAAAAACACATCGCAATCTGATGAATGAAATTCATAATGTTCTCCTCTTCCTTCTGATCTCTCGACTCGAAGTCCCGTCGCGCAGGCAGGTCGAGTCGCCTGCCACACCATCCAGCCTGGCGCAGCGCATGGTATTTTCATAGAGCCACTTTCTATGGAAATCGCGATACCACTTTCGAAAACAGGCGAGCCACTCTTTCGTCAGGTCTACCTCGGCCTGCGGCAGGCCATCCTCGTCGGCAGCCCTCCCCGCCGGTGATCGTCTCCCCTCCACACGCGACCTGGCCGGCAGCTCGGCGTCTCCCGCACCGTTGTCCTGCTCGCCTACGACCAGCTGCATCGCCGAAGGCTTCGCCGAGGGCCGTGGCGGCTCAGGAACCTACGTCTACCGAAGGCATCGGCAGCAACGTCCGCGTCAAAGTCAAAAAATCAGCAGAGCTTCCGCTCTCTCGCTTCGGCATCGCCGCCGCCGCCGCCCTCGCCGCCATCGACTATACCCAGGCGTCCGAACCCCTCGTCTCCGCTACGACTTCGCCTACGGGCGCAGCGACGTCGAAACATTTCCCTTCGAGATGTGGCGGCGCATCCTCATGCGTCACGCCCGCATGGCGCCCGTCCGCCAGTTCGACTACGGCGAAGCCGTCGGCAGCCTCGATCTGCGCGAAGCCATCTGCGCCCACTTCGCCGCTCCCGCGCCGTCGTCTGCGATCCATCCGAAGTCATCATCGTCAACGGCTCCCAGCAGGCGCTCGACCTCATCACCCGCGTCCTCGTCGAGCGTGGCGACCGCGTCGCCATCGAAGACCCGCACTACAACGGCATCCGAGAGGTACTCCGCGCTGCCGGAGCACGGCTGATGCCAGTCCCCGTCGATCGCGACGGCCTCAACCCCGCGCGGCTTCCCGAGCACGCCAGAATGGTCTTCGTCACGCCGTCGCACCAGTTCCCCACCGGCGGTCATTCTTCCTCTCGCCCGCCGCCTCGCAGCTGCTTGAATGGGCTCGCCGCAAAAACGCCGTCATCGTCGAAGACGACCACGACGGCGAGTTCCACTACGAAGGCCGCCCGCTCGAATCCCTCCAGGGTCTCGACACCGAAGGCCGCATCGTCTACGTCGGAACCTTCTCCCGCACCGTCTTTCCTGCTCTCCGCATCGGCTACCTCATCGTGCCCAAATCGCTCGCTCCCGCCTTCACCGCCGCCAAGTGGCTCAACGATCTGCACTCCGCCACGCTCGAGCAGCAGACCCTCGCCGAGTTCATCACCACCGGCATGTACGAGCGTCATCTCGCGCCGCCTGCGCCGCAGAAACCAGCGCGCCGCGAGTGCCCTGCTCCAGGCAATCGACAAACATCTCGGCAACCGCGTCGAAGTAACCGGCGACGGCTCCGGAGCTCACATCGTCCTATGGCCCACCCGCGCCATCTCCGAACAAACCCTTGTAGCCAACGCAGCCATCGCACGGCGTCGGCATCTCCGGCATCTCACACTGTTTTTTATCCACCCCCTCGCGCCCCGGCATCATCATCGGCTTCTCCCGCATGAACGAGAAAGAGATTCGCGAAGGCATCCGCCGCCTAAGCGAAGTCTTTTAAGCGCGTCCACCAAAACACCCGTCGAGTGTTCACGAAGAACATTCGCCGGATCATCGAAACCATCGAAGATAAATTTAGAAAAAGTGGCAAATCTTCCAGCCTCCACCAAGAGGCGATCTCTCACCACGTTTCACCACGCATCCACCACACTCTCACCATCAAAAAACCACGTTCTGCACTCCACTTTTCTCGAAACCCCCTGCAAAAACAGCACTCACCATGCCAATATTTTTTTCACCCGGTACCATAAGAAAACTCAGCATGCCCGACTTCGAAGACACGATCGTCGCCGTCTCCACCCCACCCGGTCGCGGCGGCATCGGCATCATCCGCCTCTCCGGCCCCGCCGCCCGCACCATCGCCGAACCGCTTCTCAAACTCCGCCACCCGCTGGCTCCCGCTCAAGCCCGCTTCGCTGAAGTCCTTGACAGCACAGGAGAAACCCTCGACGAAGCCGTAGTCACCTTCTTCGAAAAACCCCACTCCTACACCTCCGAAGACATCGTAGAAATCGCCGCCCACGGCTCCCCCGTCCTCCTCGATTACTTACTCCGCCAGTGCCTCAACGCCGGAGCCCGCCTCGCAGAACCCGGCGAATTCACCCAGCGCGCCTTCATTTCAGGCCGTTTAGACCTCACCCAGGCCGAAGCCGTCCACGATCTCATCGAAGCCACCACCCTCCACCAGGCTCGCATCGCCGCTCAACAACTAGGCGGCTCGGTCTCCCGTCAGATAAACCCAATAAAACAGCAACTTACAGCCCTCATCGCAACTCTCGAAGCCGGAATCGACTTCGCCGAAGACGACATCGATCTCCTCCCCACAAACGAAATAGCCGCTCAAATCCAGGCGATTCAAACACCCGCTAAACATCCTCGAACAAACCTACACCTACGGCCGCATCGTCCGCGAAGGCTTCACCCTGGCTATCGTAGGTCGCCCAAATGCAGGTAAATCGTCCCTTTTCAATCGCCTGGTACAGCGCGACCGCGCGATCGTCACTGCCTCTCCCGGCACCACACGAGACCTTGTCACCGAGCGCGTCTCGCTCGACGGCATCCCCGTCGAACTCATTGACACAGCAGGCCTTCGCGAATCAACCGACGAGGCCGAATCACTCGGAATAGCAAAATCTCGCGAAGCCATGGCCGAAGCCGACGTGGTCCTCCTGGTCCTCGACGCAACAACGCCGATTCACCACGAAGACGAAGCCGCAATCGCCGCATTATCCTCTCGCCCTTTCCTCATTGTTATCAACAAAAACGACCTAGCCCCGCCTCAAAACCCCACCCCCACCTAGCTTTGGAGACCTCCGCTCTAACCGGCGCCGGCATCCCCGAGTTGCGTCAAGCGATCCTCTCACTCATCACCAGCAAAACCCCAACTGTAGAGTCCGCCCTGCTCACAAATCTCCGCCAGCAACAAACCGTCTCAGCAGCCCTGGCAGCACTAGCTCAAGCCCATCGCGCCACAAACGCAACCATTCCTCACGAGATGATTCTCCTGGATCTCTACGAAACCCTCCACGCCCTAGACGCCCTCACTGGCACCACAACCAGCGATGACATCCTGAACCTCATCTTCAGCAGGTTCTGCATCGGCAAATGACGTGTGAGTCCTCACCGCACAGTGTTCTGTGCGTTCCGCAGATACTTTGCCTTTGCATAATGAAGCTGTTCTATCCGTTCTCGCTGCAGGGCAAGTGGTGTCCCGAGTTGATGCGCGACTAAACTCACATGCGCAAGATGCTCGACCGTCTCCATCTTCTGAAAGGCTTTCAGCAAGCTACTGCCGTAGCTGACTGCACCGTGGTTCGCCATAAGAATAGCGTCATGGTTTGGGATTAACGGCGCTATGCTTGTGGCCACCTCATCCGTACCCGTGGTTGCATATTTTGCTAACGGAACTACGCCGAGAGTCATCACGGCTTCCTGGCAAAGCATCTCTTCAAGTCCGCGCCCTGCGCAGGCGAAAGCGGTCGCGATAGGTGGATGAGAGTGAACGACTGCTCTTACATCATCTCGATGGTGGTAGACCGCAAGATGCATACTCATCTCGCTCGTAACCTTCCGCGATCCCGCCAGCAAATTCCCTTGAAGATCGACGATGACCATGTCCGGTGACTGCAGCAAAAACTTGCTGACACCGGTAGGAGTGACCAGCAAACGATGCTGATCCAGCCGAACGGAAAGATTTCCCGAAGTTCCGGGCATAAACCCAAGGCGGTGAAGTAATTTACTGAAGAGGACAAGATCCCGTCTTAACCCGCCTTCCGTCCGGCCTTCCGTATCGACCAATGTTGGCTCCTTATCTCATGTGGACTGGTCTGTCTTGAACCTTTCACGATCAGGGTACCTTGAATGACGGCGGCTTTGTTGGCCATCCGCGCCCAGGCCTTCACCTTATACTGAGTAAGGCATCAATCAGTATGCATGTGCTGTTGGATGCCGACTAACCCATTTGAGGAATTCATGGCCGTATTGATTGAAGCTATTAATATCAAGCGTAAAACTATGTTCGAGTTTGAGAACGCGCCGTACGCCTGTCTGGACTCAGACATTACCACGCCGACGGCTCGCGGGGGCCAGACCCTGGTACGCCTGAAGATGCGCAATCTGCTCACCAGCGCAGTCTTCGAAAAGACATTCAAGGCAAGTGACAAATTTAAGGAGCCGGACCTCCAGCTTGTCCCGGCATCCTACCTGTATAGCGACGGTAGCGGCTCTCACTTCCTGGATCAGGAGAGCTACGAAACCCTCACTCTCGGCGAAGGGATGGTCGGCAATGCCCTGGATCTTTTGATTGAAGGCACGATGATCCAGTTGCACCAGTACAACGGCAATCCTATCGGTTTACAGTTGCCAATGTTTGTTGAGCTGAACGTCGTCTACGCAGAACCAGCAGCGCGTGGCGACTCTTCAAGCGGCAGCGGAACCAAGATGGTTAGGCTGGAGACTGGTCTGGAGATTCGCGTTCCCCCCTTCATCAAAGAAGGGGAGAAGGTGAAAGTGTCGACGGAAAATCGGGAGTTTGCCGGTCGCGCATAATCCTACTGCTTGGCGACATCGATCGTGTTGTCGTCAGGAATTCTATCGATGAGTTTGTTATAAGGATCGATGCCGGCGCGTGTCGGCATCTCGTTTACAACAATCTCGAAGGTCTGCTTCGCCTCAGTAATCTTTTCCTTCTTCAGGTAAAGCGGCTTCTCCTCATCTTTCTTGCCTGTAAAAACGCCAATGTCGATGTAGTCATTCAACGTCATGGGCGTCTCGTTCCCGCTCCCGTCTGACTTCAGCTTGCGAGCCTGCACGGTGAGCGTGACTTTATATTTTTTATCCGGCGTCTGCGTCACGGTAGCGGTTAACGCCTTGTTGTCGTACAGAACGATCGATTCAAACGCATCCGTAATGTAGTACTGCAGTTCAGGCGGAGTCTGGGCACGCAGCGCGTCGACAAACTGGCGCGTGTCAGGATAAGGGCCGCTCTGGGAATCGTTTGCGTTCGCGTAGCGATACTGCATCAGAAAGTTATGCAGTGCGAGATTGACCTTGTCCTCGCCGATATAGTCGGAGAGACCGTACAGCACAAGCGATCCCTTCTGATACCAGACATAGGCCTCGCGTTGAACGAGAACGATCGGCGGTTCTTTATGGGCCTCGCCGGCACGTCCGCGAAGATAGCCATCGAGTTCATGCTTGAGGAACTTGTGCATCTGGTCATCGCCGTACTTCTTCTGCGCGACGCGAAGAGCGGAGTATTCGGCGAGAGACTCGGACATCATGTTCGAGCCTTCGACGGCGCCTCCGATAAGTTGATGTCCCCACCACTGGTGCGCGAGCTCGTGTGCGGTGACAAAATAAGTGCGGTCAATATCTTTTTTGGGATCGACGACGCGACTGATAAAACCGGCCTCTGCATAAGGAACAGTGTTGGGGAAGGACTGCGCGAAGCCACGATAGCGGGGAAACTCGAGAATGCGAAACTGTTTGAACTGGAAGGGGCTATAGTTCTTCTCGTAATAATCGAGGCCCGCCTTCGAAGACGCGATCATGTCGTCGACATCGTAAGGGTGGTGCGAATCGGAGTAGACCTCGATGTTGATGGGGCCGTTGACTCCCTGGTAGACATCGCGTTTGACGTCGTAACGCGCAGACACATAGGCGAAGAAGTTGGCCATTTTGACGTCGCCCATGCTGTAAGCGTAGTAGTGACGGCCGTTCTCGTGCCAGTCGCGCTGAAGGTAACCGGGGGCAAGAGCGATCTGATCATCACTCGTACTGACGACGGTGTTGTAGGTAATCCAGTCGGCGTCCGCAGTAAAGAGGTTCGTGTGGCTGCCATACGGGTCGCCGCGATGAGGAAGATCGGTAACCGGACCAAGGTGTTGCTCACGTCGTCGCCGGGGATCGGATAGCTCGAGGTTGCTGTCGTATCCGATGTTCGGGAAGTAACTGGCATCGAAAAATGTACCCGAGTAAGCGAGCTCAGGCCGCTCTTCCCCATCGCGGAACCCATGAGTCGCGTAGGCGACAGTGAAGTCCATGTTGACCTTGTCGCCGGGGGCCAGTGGTTGGTCGAGTGCGTAGATGGTGTAGAAGTTACGCGCGCTGGAGGAGACCTTGTGGAAGGGGCGGTCGAAGCGGAGATTCGAGATCGACTCCCTGCCATCGACGATGTGGATCTGGGTAATGGGATTCGGGGTCTTGTTCTGAAGAAGGAAGTGGCCGGTGCCGGAGAAGGCGCGACGTTCGGGGAAGATGTCGATCTTCGCGTCGACGGCGAGAACCTTAGGCTGAGGCAGGAACTGGTACTTCTTGAAGTCGCGCTCGTATTGCGCCTGGAGATCGCGCTGCGCCGGGGCACTAAGGAACTCATTCAGAACGTGGGTGTTGTAGAAGTACCATGCTCCGCTACCGATGGCGATCAGCAGAAAGAGAGCAGCGGCGGGGATCAGCCGTGGCGCTCGTTGCCGGAACAGGCGAAGTCGCGCGCCCCAGCCTTCATCCGAGCCACGCAGCGCGAAGCCTATCGACAGAACGCCGAGAATAGCGGAGATAGAGAGCCAGTAGGTGATGGACCAGAAAAGACCCGGGACGAAATGCCCGTAACCGTTCATGTCCGAGTAGGTGTAGCTCGGTGTGCTGCCGAAGAGGTAGAGCGTATTCTCCCAACCGTGACGCGCAGAGCACTGCGTTGAGTAGAAAGATGCCGATGATGATGCCATGCCCAATGAATTTATTCGAAAGGATCGTCTGGAGGAAAAGCGCCGCCAGGATGAAGAGTAAGACCTGGGGAAAGGTAATGACGTAAAGCTCTTTGAAGTATTGGAGAAGCTCGAAGTGAAAGTAGCCGGCGAATATCTGGCTGAGGATGCCGCAGAACAGGACGACGGTGATAAGGATCAGTTCGACGATCGACAGGGCCGCGAGTTTGGAGAGCCAGTCGGTGGACTCGCGCATGGGCAGCGCGTCCTGAATGCCGGCGAACCGGGTGTCTCGTTCGCGCCAGACGAGCTCACCGGCGTACATGGAGCCGATGATCAGAAAAAAGACGAAGGCGTTGCCGATAACCGAGCTCACCATGAGATAGGTCACGGGATAAACATTGCCGTCATCCACGCGGCCTGCGAAGTGGCCGATAAGCAGGGAATACATGACCATGACAGCGAAGATAGCCCAGAAAGGCAGCTCGGTCAGGATGTTCTTAATGCGGATACGGGTGAGTGAGAGGAACTGCGCCCACGTAGTGGCAGCGCCAAAGAACTGGTGAACAAGCGGTAGACGCTGGGCCACAAGAGAACGTCTTGTTTTGACGATGGCGGCTTCGTTTTCCCGCTCGCGAGCAGCGCGGCGGCCTTGAGAGACTGCGGTCAGAGCCTCGACCGAGAGAGGGAAGAGGACATACGCAACGATGAGCGCAAGAGCGCCGACGCCAATCCAGACCAGACGGTTGTAAAGAAAGACGCCGGACCATGGAAGTTGAAGCGTGTTCTGTTCAACAGGAGTCCAGTAGCGGGTGACGGCGTCAAATGCGCGAAGGCCGACCGGATCGAAGATCGCTGACCAGAAGTGTTCGAGCGAGCGAGTCGCCGAGAACACTGCATTGACGACAAGATAAACAATGAAAAATACGACGCCCTGCAAATAGACGATGAAGAGCTTTCGCGTGATAGCGGCGATGGCGAAGAAGACCGAGCCGAGAAAAAAGATCTGAACGACAGGGATAAGGAAGAAGGCATGGAGGTACCAGCCGAAGTGGCCGGAAGCTATGCGCGTGTGATCAGCCCAGGGGGCTAGAGTACCGACAAACTCACCCAGAACCAGGCCGAAGAAGACGAAAACAGCGGTGATAAAAGAGCCTGCCCAACGGCCGCCAAGGTAGGCAAATTTTGTGATGGGCTTGGTGAAGATGAGCTGGTAGGTGTCCCGCTGAAAGTCGCGGAGGACAGAGGTGCCGAAGATAGCTGCCATCACGATGGAGCCGAACAGGCAAAAGATAATGTAGATGACGCTCGTGGCGGTCGGGCCGTTGAGCAGGACCTTGTCGTTACCCGTGTTCAGGAAGTCTTCGGCGGCAATGCAAAAGAAAGTGAGAAAGAAGAAGAGCGCAAAGTAGACATAGGTAGAGAAGCTCTTAGCGCGAAACTTCAATTCAAATTTAAGAAATTCCAGAAACTGTGTCATCGGTCTCCCCTGTATCTCAGCTTCGTCGGTGCGAAGTCAGTTCTTCGCCCTTTTGGCGAGGTTGAGGAAGTAGACATCTTCGAGACCGGAGTCGACGGGTGTGAAGCCTTCGCCGGGGTTCGATTCGGCGTAGACGCGGACCTCGTGGAGTCCGCCGACCAGATGTGTGGAGACAACGTTGAACGAAGCTTCGAGCGCACGAAGTTCATCGTCCGTGGCCACCACCTTCGACCAGATCTTGCCCTTCAGTGAATTGAGCGCCTCCGTAGGCGCGCCTTCCAGAAGGACCTCTCCGGCGGCAATGATAGCCATGCGAGGGCACAGCTCACGGACATCGTCGACGATGTGAGTGGACAGGATGACAGTAACATTCGAACCGATGGAGCTCAGAAGGTTCAGGAAGCGGTTGCGCTCAGCAGGATCGAGGCCTGCAGTCGGCTCGTCGACGATGATCAACTTAGGGTTGGCGAGCAATGCCTGCGCGATGCCGAAGCGCTGCTTCATGCCGCCCGAATAAGTGCTGAGGGCCTTTTTGCGAACATCCCATAGATTCGTCTGCTGCAAAAGAGCATCGACCATCTGCGTCCGTTCGGTCTTGTTCGTAACGCCCTTCAGAATGGCCAGGTGGTGAAGCATGTCCAGCGCCGACAGCTTTGGGTAGACGCCAAACTCCTGTGGTAGATAACCAAGGACCTTGCGCACCTCATCCTTCTGGGTAAGAACATTGAGGCCATCGAGCTGAACAGTGCCAGAGTCGGGATCCTGGAGAGTGGCAACGGTGCGCATCAGGGTGCTCTTGCCTGCACCATTGGGTCCAAGCAGGCCAAACATATTATTCCCAATACTCAACGACAGGTTTTTGAGCGCTTTTACGCCGTTCGGATAGGTCTTAGACAGACCTGTAATTGTGAGTGCCAAGGAAAATGTCCTCCAGATAGGTCGCATTGTACTTTATTGGTGGTAAGCGGCAATTTACCACATCAAGTACGTACTCGATAGACTATCGGTTCCAATCATCCTGTCTAAGTCTGGTCCACCGTTGCCCATGCGCCAGAGTCGTCTCTCGACAAACCACGCAGCACACGTCGTTCACCGGACAACCGTTTTCTTGGCTCGCTCGTCACCTCACCCCAGCGGACTTGGTTGCGGCCGTCCGATTTGGCCTGGTAGAGAGCCTTATCGGCAGAGTCCAGCAGATCTTCCTGGCAGATGGAATCGCTAGGCCAGCAGGTCGAAATACCGCAGCTCACCGTAGACAAACGAGGAGGACTGCCCGGTTTTGGCAGCGCGGGAGATCCCGCAACCTCAACAAGTTTGCGGATTCGTTCGGCAACGATCGTCGCGCCCTCCCGTGTCGTTCCCGGCAGCAGAACCACGAACTCTTCCCCCCCAAATCGAGCTACAAAATCGTCCTTGCAGCGCAGGCTTTGCAATAACAGCGACGCCACGCGTACCAGCACACGATCACCATAAAGGTGTCCGCCAGTATCATTCGTGATCTTAAAGTGATCGATGTCGATCACAATAGCCGAAAGACAGCCTCCTGAATCGACAGCTTCACGCCACAACTTTGCGAACTGCAACTCGTAAGCATGTCGATTCGAAAGTCCGGTTAAATTGTCGACGTACGAGATCTTTTGCAGCTCCACATTCAAGAAAGACAGCTCTCTGGTCTGTATCTCACTGCGCAGCCGCATCAGGTATCCCAGGCGTTCGTCGCGCCCGACACTGTAATTGGCAACCACCGTCATCAGGATGGCGCAGACCGCTAACGTGATCCCAAGCAGTTTTTCCGCGGGGTTCAGGAAGTGATCTCGGAAGATAAACACGAGATCGCTGGCGAACAAGATGCTCGATGCAGCCATGGCATACATAAACTGCAGCCGCATCACGACGTTGACGAAGATGACAGTCACAATCAGCCCAACCTGGGCATAGGCAGACGAGGTCGCGTTCGTATTGCTCTCAAGGTAAAGGTGCGTCATCCCAATCAGGCAACTCACCGCCGCAATACTGGTTTCGCGATAAACCTTGTGCGGACTCCACCGCATGCTGATGTTGATCAACAGGGCTATCGGCGTAACGATGCATAAGCGTATCTGCAAAGGAAGCCATGCAGTACTGCCGCGAATAAAATAGTCCGCGATGACATATAGATTGAAGAGCCCGATCGCAATCAAACCTTCGATCCAGAGACGCTCCGAGCGCTGAACGAACGTCGACTGCTCAAAGCCGCTCTCAAGGGGCTCTGGCAGCACTAATCGCTGGAATCCTCTACGTGAGAGTCTCCCTATCTGCGCGATCGCGAGTTCATTGATTGAAGTGTCAGCCATCTTGAATTTCGTCTCTTACTCACGACCAGGTCCCTTCTAAACTATGTCGGCGGCCAGCCTTGTTCCATCAGGAAAGCTGAAGCACAAACCGTTATCAAGGCGATGTTACTAAAGGGGGAGGTCAATTCATCCTGTATTTCAGTGGGCGTATAGCACTTCTGTGTCATTCCATCCGGCGTCGTTTCCTCGAAAATCTAGATCACAAGGAAGTTATCGATCAACCGCGTGCTCCCAACATACGCCGCCACTGCCACCAGCGAACCACACTCGACAGACGAAGCCGGCAGCAAGGTCTTCGCATCGACAATCGCCAGGTAGTCCACTCGCACACCAGCCGAGCGATGCAGGGTCTTCATTCCGCTCTCCACCAAAACAGAACTTTGCCGTTCACCCTCAGCGATCATCCGTTCCATTTGCTGCAATGTTTCATGCAATACCAGCGCCCTGGTTCGTTCTTCTGCGCTTAGATATTGATTCCTGCTACTTAGCGCCAATCCGTCTGTATCTCGCACAATGGCGCAACCTATCATCTCCACGTCAAAGTTCAAATCCTGCACCATCTGCCGCAATACCGCAAACTGCGCTGCATCCTTCAGTCCAAAGTAAGCCCGGTTCGGATGCACCACATGAAATAACTTCGCCACGACAGTAGCAACCCCGGTAAAGTGTCCTGGCCGCGAAGCTCCGTCCAAACGATCCCCAACTCCGGAGACGGTCACCGTTGTCACCGCGCCATCCGGATACATCTCTGCCGTCTCAGGAGCGAACAAAATCGCCACTCCCTCCGCATCCAACCGCTTGCAGTCTTCCTCAAATGTTCGAGGATATCGTGCAAAATCCTCACCCGGTCCAAACTGTATCGGATTGACGAAGATCGAAGCGGCTACGACGTCGCACTCCCTCCGCGCGCGTCGTACCAGCGACAGATGTCCTTCATGCAGCGCTCCCATCGTAGGCACGAAACCCACCACAGAACCTCCTGCTCGCAACTCGCGGCAGACGCTCTGCATCTCCGCAACGCTCTTGACGACTCGCATCCTGATCTCTATCCCGTAACCTCAGTCGGAACGACCATCAGCTCGCGCACCTCGTGCGACAGATGGTAACTCTCCGCATCTGCAGGAAACGTCCTCGCTTCCACATCATGCCGATATTCTTCCAGCGCCTCTCGCATCACTCCCGCCACATCTGCGTAGCGCCTTACAAACTTGGCTTGGGGCGAAAAGCTCATCGTCATCATGTCGTGCAACACCAGAATCTGCCCGTCGCAATCAGGTCCAGCCCCAATCCCGATCGTAGGAATCTGCAACTCCTCAGTCACAATCCTGGCCAGCTCTCGCGGAATGCCTTCGAGCACCAGCGCAAAGCAGCCCGCATCTTCCAGAGCAAGCGCGTCGGTCCGCAACTCGTCGATCGCCTCCATCGTCTTGCCCTGCACCTTGTATCCACCCATGCGATGGACGCTCTGCGGAGTCAGCCCGATATGTCCCATCACCGGAATCTCCGCATCCACGATCCTTCGCACCAGCTCCTTCCGTTCGCGGCCGCCCTCCAGCTTCACAGCCTCAGCGCCGGCCTCTTTCACAAACCGCACGGCGTTCGCCACACCCTCGCGGTCATCCGTTTGATAGCTGCCGAACGGCATATCAACCACCAGCAGAGCACGTCGCAGTGCCCGCCGAACGCCGCGCGCATACAGCAGCATCTCGTCCATCGTTACCGCCAGCGTATTCTCATGGCCCTGCATCACCATCGCCAGCGAATCGCCAACCAGCACAACGTCCAGCCCAACCTCATCCACCAGTCGAGCGCTCGCATAGTCGTACGCGGTCACAGCAGTAATCGGCTGCCGCAACGATTTCTTTTCCAATAAAGAGGGGACAGTAACTTTAGCAAGATCGGCATCGCGCCCAACACGCGCGCCAGTCCGTTCCGCAGAGAACGTAGTCAAACTCATCGCAATCTCCAGTGCAGTTCCACCGCGTGTCGCCTTCAAAGCGCGACTTTGGCCGGATACCACCTGCCAGAAGCAATCTCCTGGGTCTGCGTTAAAGCCTACGCGCCTCAAGCCCGTGGAGCAAGCCTTCCAAGTTGCCTGCGCTCAGGGCTTTGCGACGATCGGAAGTTCGATGAAGCTCGCCTGTCCGGGCAGGTGGTAGATCTTCTGCTCCGCCTTGCGATAGTCTCCCGGCTTTGCCCAGAAGATATTCGGCACGAAGGTCTGCGGATTGCGGTCATACAACGGGAACCAGCTCGACTGCACCTGCACCATAATGCGGTGGCCCGGCAAAAAGACATGATTCGCTGGTGGAAGATTAAATCGATACAGCAGCGCCTGTCCTGCCGCGATCGCCTTCGGGGTCTCCAAACTCTCACGATAGCGTCCACGGAAGATATCAGCAGAGATCATCAGCTGATATCCGCCCATCTTCGGCTGTCCCGCTACTTCATCCGGATAGACGTCGATCACCTTCACCACCCAATCGGAATCGGTTCCACTCGTCGAAGCAACAAGGTTGGCGACTGGTTGACCGCTGATCTTCACCGGCGCTGTCAGCACATCCGAAGTAAAGACCGCGACGTCGGTACGACCCGAGGCCTCACGCTGATCGTCCGCAAGCCAGTTCGGCCACGTCAAGCCGTTGTCATAACCAATCGGCTGGATCGGCCGAGCACGAAACGGCACAGGTCTCGTCGGATCGGAGATGTACTCATCGAAGGGCGCATCCTCCTTCTGCGGCGCAGAAAAACTAAGCTTGCCCTCAGCTCTCAGATACAGAGGTGCTGACGTCGAAGCACAACCGCTGTCACACGCAATCGGCCACGATGGCAGTTTGCGCCACGTATTCGTTCCGCTCTCATACGCAGAGACCGGCGGAGTCGCCGGTGCCGATGCATCGTCCTTCAGATACTTCGCAAGAAACGGAGCCAGAATATTCTCGCGAAAATACATCGAAGTATCGCTGTTGAACTTGATAGCCCCCAGCGTGCTCCCATCTTCGATTCCCTGGCCATGATGCCACGGACCCAGGACGAGAAACACCTTGTCATTATTCGTGTCCTTCGGCTTGATGGCTTTATAGACCGCCATCGCGCCATAGATATCCTCGGCATCCCACAGGCTATGAACGAGCATCGTCGGAACAGTCACCGGCTCCGCAGCCAGCAGCTTATCCACCGCCTGGTCCTGCCAGAACGAGTCATAACTCGGATGCGCAAGAACCTTTCTCCAGAAACCCGTCTGCTCCAGACCGCGGCGTTTGCCCAGCTCCCCTGCCGACCCAGCATCCATAAACATGTCATAGTCGTCGAAGTTGCTCGTCCACCACCTCATCGAGTTGTCTCGCGTCCCATCCTGCTCGTAGATGTACGACATGTTCTGCTGGCGAAAAGCTCCATTGTGAAACCAGTCATCCCCGCGCCAGCCATCCACCATCGGGTTCATCGGTACTGCAACCTTCAGCGCCGGATGCGGATGAACAAGTCCCATCAACGTCGTGAATCCGTCATACGAGATGCCGATAATCCCCACCTTGCCATTGCTCTCCGGCGTATTTTTCACCAGCCAGTCAATGGTGTCGTAGGTATCGGTCGCATGGTCCACTGCGGTCGGGTTCAGTGGTCCGCGCAGTGGGCGGTTCATCACGTAGTCACCCTCCGATCCATACTTGCCACGAACATCCTGGATCACGCGTATATAACCGCCGTCGACAATCACATCCGTCGCATTGTCGTAGCCGTACAGGCTCGAGCCCAGGTGCGAGCTCTGCATATTCGTCGTCAACACATTCGCGCTGTAAGGCGTCCTCGTCAGCAAGATGGGCGCATTCTTCGCACCCTTCGGCACCAGGATGACCGTATGCAGCTTCACGCCATCGCGCATCGCAATCATCACCTCGCGGCGAATGTAGTCGAAGCCGTTGTCCGTCGGCGTGAAGACTGCAGGCGACTCGCTCGGCAGCGTCGTGGGGTTTTGCGCGGATGCGAGTGGAAGCAAGTTGCAAAGGACTACGGCGACGAGCAGGCTGCGGCGAAGCAGGAACGCGGGCATACTTTTCCTTTTTCATGATCGGGGCAAAGCAAAACCCGCCCTATCCATCATGCTTGGGTAACGTCAGAGTGATGACGTTATCATATATGCCGCGATCAACTCGGAAGCCGTCGCACTACTTCGTGCGGCCTTTATCTCTTCCCACGTGCAAGCTCAATCTCAGACCCGATAAACCCCCACGAATTCCACGCCTGTCCCTTCACAACGTTCTCAAACAGGCTCACCGCCTCGGCAGCGTGGCCGTGATAGATTCGCCAGTTCCCAACCCCATAGCTCACCGTATTGAAAGAGAGCTCGCCTTCAACATCGCTCGGCCCCTTTGGCGCGGGCGGCAGCACAGCCTCTTCGGTCAGCTTTCCTTGATAGAAGTGCAGAAGCTGCAGATAAAAATACAGGTGCGCCTCGGTGTTCTTTACGCTCGGCGTAATGCGCGCCAAAACCTCCGCAGCCTGCTGCTCCTTCCCCGCACGGCGCAGCGAAACATACAGCCAGTTCGAACAATCAATCAGACTGTCGTCACTCTTCGCCAAAGCCCGCGCCTTATCGAACGAAGCTGCTGCCTGGTCGAACTCACCCAGAAAATAGTGCGACAGCCCAAGGTGATAATAGGCATCGAGCATCCCCGGATCGAGTTGCGCAGCCTGTTCCAGATCCTTCTTCGCAGCCTTGAACTCCCTCAATCCCAGTTCGCGATGACCTCGCTCCAGATAAAGAGCAGCGTTCTTAGGCGCAAAGGCCAAAGCCTGCGTCGACGTCGCCACCGCCTCTCTATATTGACGTCGCGAAGCCTCAGCCAAAGAAAGCTTCAGCACCAGATCTGCATTCTTCGGATCAGCCGCAAGGTCTTTGCGAGCACTCATCACCCCGGCATCATCAGGTAGGGCATACAGTTTGCGCCCAAGCGCAGAGGTGACCTCAAATGCCCCACGACCATCCCCGGCGGCGGTTTGAGACAGCAGAGGAGCCGCCAGGCCAACAGCGGCCACAAAAACCATTCCTGCCGAAACCACAAATCTCCGTCTCAGTCCGGCACCGTTTGTTGCGTGGCTCATCTGCGTTATCCCCTGTGCTTGAAAGATCGATCCCCGCCCGCGAAGGCGGAACCCTCGTAACTCTAGCGCAAAGCTACAGCTTTCGTCTCAGCCATTATTTAGAAGCGCGGCCTTTGGCAGAGTTCGGTGGTGGAGGATAGTTGCGTTTCGGCTTAGCCGAAGTCACCGGCGGTGGTTCCAGATCAACTGGCCGATGAGCCGCGACCATCTCCGCGATGGCGTACTTCAAGGGCTCAACGCCCTCGCCGGTCACCGCCGAAATCTTATAGAACGGAAGCTTCCGTCGCTTCGCCATCGCAGCCAGCTTCTTCAGCTTATCCGGATTCGCCACATCAGCCTTCGCCGCAACCAGGATCGTCGGTTTGGCCGCAAGCGCTGGATCAAAACTCTTCAGCTCTTCTGTAATCACTTTGTAGTCGGCCACAGGATCGAGGCGATCGCTCGAGTCCGAAACATCGACGAGGTGAACAATCACGCTCGTCCGTTCAATATGCTTCAGAAACTGAATCCCAAGTCCCGCGCCAAGATGCGCTCCCTCAATCAGTCCCGGCAGATCGGCCACAGTGTACGACTCGGTGTGCGGATAATCCCCAACCTGAACCACCCCAAGATTAGGCTCAAGCGTAGTGAAGGCATAGTTGGCAATCTTCGGTTTGGCAGCAGAGAGCCGCGAGATCAGCGTCGATTTACCAACGTTCGGATACCCAACCAGCCCCGCATCGGCAAGCAACCGCAACTCCAGCCGATACGCCCTCTCTTCCCCTGCGCGGCCCAGCTCATGTTCGCGCGGAGCCTGATGGGTACTGGTAGCAAAGTGCTGGTTACCACGTCCGCCGCGTCCACCTTTCGCAATGACGATCGTCTCGTTCGGATGCGCAAAGTCGTGGATAAGCTCGCCAGTCTCATCGTCGTACAGCAGGGTGCCAACTGGAACCTTCAGAGTCGCATGTTCGCCAGCTGGACCGGAGCAATTAGACCCAAGCCCGTGGCCGCCCCGCTGCGCCTTATGCTCCGGGTTGAAACGAAAGTGGACAAGGGTGTTATGGCTAAGCGAAGAAGACATCATGACGTCGCCGCCATGGCCGCCGTCACCACCAGAGGGGCCGCCTTTGGGGACAAACTTCTCGCGGCGGAAGGCCATACAGCCATTCCCGCCGTCCCCGGCCTTGATGCGAATTCGTGCTTCATCAATAAACATGCAATCTCCAGTGTACTGGAGCGGGGGCGCCCGACGTTCTCGACGGCTGAACAGGGCATCGTCAACATAGCCCCGCCCTGCTTAATTCGCCAGTCTGTAGCGAATCTCTTATCATCGTCGGTAGAGTAACGAACCGTATTGCTGCAATAATGTCAAGACAGCAGCGGCTTCTTTTCTCAAGCTATTCCCGGTTTGGTGCAGAGCGGTACAAATTTCCGTGGAGAGTGCATGCAGTTTTGTATTGGGCGCGCGAACTCTGGCGCAGCCGTAAAAAAGATTGTCTGGGCCTGCTTGTTGTGGTGTTCTGCCGCTGCGACCGTGGTGGCGCGCGCGCAGACCGCGGTCGATGGTGCTATCAGCGGCTTCGTCGTCGATACCGGCGGCTCCGCCCTGGTCGGCGCCGAAGTGCTGGTACAAAACGTCGCAACCGGAACGACCGCAAATCTTTCGACACAGAGCAAAGGCGAGTTCTTCGCAGCTCATCTGCTCCCCGGCGAGTACCGCGTAGTCGTGGACTACGCCCTCTTTGCCCAGCTAACCCTCCAGCCCGTAACCGTCGAAGTAGGTGGAGTCACCTCCGTCGAAGCCCACATGCAGGTAGCGGATGTGTCGACCTCGATCACCGTAAAGGCCCAGCCGGATCCGGTCTCCGTAGACGTCGGCGATCTCTCCTCCGCTGCCATCTCGAGCGTTGTAACGCCGACCGAGATCGAGCGCCTCCCCGTGAACGGCCGTCGATGGCAGGCATTCGCGCTTCTCATGCCGGGAGTCAACGTAGACCCCGAAGGGGATGGCCTTCTGAGTTTTCGCGGTACCGACCCAACCCAGAACAGCAATCATGTCGACGGCGGAGACGATAACCAGAGCTTCGGCTCCGTGCCACGCGGCACCGGTATCGAAAGCGGAGCAGAGGCAGAGGATGCCTTGGAAGCCGGCAGCTCACAGCGTGTCAGCGTCGGAAGCGCGTCCGGTGGTGGCGGCTACGGTCGCCACGCAGGAATGGCCTATACCTTCTCTCAAGAGGCGGTACGCGAGTTTCGCGTTAGCGGACAGAACTACTCGGCACTCTACGGCAACGGTGCCGGCGGCATCATCACCACAGTTTCGAAGAGTGGAACGAACACCCTGCACGGAACAGGCTTCTATCTCGTCCGGTCGAGCGCCTTCGCCGCCGCAAATCCCTTCTCCATCGCCACCAACTACCTCGGTGGCGCGGCAACAAGCGAAGTGGTAAAGCCTTACGATCTGCGGCAACAGTTTGGCGGCAGCGTAGGCGGCGCAGCCGTACGAGACAAGCTCTTCTACTTCTACGCCTACGATCAGCAGGCGCGAAACTTCCCTGCCATATCAACTCCCGAAGACCCCAATTTTTATGCCTTGACCCCAACGCAAAACGCACTGCTGGCCAATCGTGGCGTAATGCCAGCGAATATCGATGCAGCCCTGAACTATCTCCAGAGTTTGACGGGAACCATCACAAGGCGTCAGGACCAGACCATCAACTTCGGCAAGTTGGACTGGCATCCCTCAACACATCACCGCTTCAGCGTCCAGTACGACCGCGCGCGTTCGAGCGCCCCCGCAGGTGTGCGGTCCGCCCCGGTTGTCGATGTCGGCCGTGCCAGCCTCGGCAGCGCCTATGCCAGGATCGACGCAGTGTTAGGAAGATGGACGTGGCTGGCAACGCCAATGTGGAGCAACGAGTTGCGCGTACAGTATGGCCGCGATCTTCAGTACGAGCAGGCCCCGCCGCCGCTCCCGCAGGAGCCCGCCATCGGGCCCAACGGATTCGCTCCCGAAGTCGCCATCGGGCCAGATGGGTTTACCTTCGGCACCTCGTCATCGCTCGGCCGCCAGTCTTTCCCCAACGAAAAAAAGATTCAGTTCGTCGATCTCATCACATGGACACACGGCCGCCACCAACTTCAGGCAGGCGGCGACCTCAGCCTCGTCCACGACAACATCGACGCGCTCGCAAACACCCAGGGCGCGTTTCACTACGACAGCACAACCACCGCAGGCCACGCCGGCGGCCTCGTCGACTGGATCACCGACTACACCTTCAACGTAAACGCCTATCCGAACGGCGGGTGTCCGTCCATCGTCTCCCCAGTGCACGACTTCTGTTTTCGCTCCTTCACGCAGAGCTTCGGTCAGCAGGCCGTAACATTCAACACGCAGGAGTGGGCTGGATTTCTCGAGGACGACTGGCGCGTCAAACCAGGCCTCACCATCAACGCTGGCCTGCGTTACGAGTACGAACTCCTGCCTCTGCCCCAGCAGCCAAATCCAATCCTCGACGCAGCGTTCGGTACAAAGGGCGCGACCAGCGTATTTCCCGAAGATCGAAATAACGTCGGCCCGCGCCTCGGCATCGCATGGCAGCCATTCGGATCAGGTCACGGCGTCATTCGTATCGGGTATGGTCTCTTTTACGGACGACTTCCCGGCGCAACCATACGCAGCGCGCTCGTCGACACGGCGATGGCCACGTCGGCCCAGCACGTTCTCATTACACCTGCCACGGTTACAAATTGTCCGCAGGTAATGGATCAGGGCTTCGGCTATCCATGCTCCTATGTAACGACGCCACCATCGGCAGTCGCCACAACAACCTCAGCGGCGGTCTTCGATCGAAGATTTCGCCTACCCATCGTGCAGCAGGGCAGCGTAACGTTGGAGCACGAAGTTGGCGCAGGCATCGTTGCGAGCGCGACCTATCTGATGAACATCGACCGTCAGCTGACAAACTCCGTCGATATCAACATCGCTCCTTCCACCGGAGTGAAGGAGTTTCAACTTCAGGGAGGAACAGGTGCAGTCGGGGTACGGGATGGCGAAACCTTCGTCGTCCCTTTCTACGCCCAGCGCGTGAATACAAACTTCGGCCCCGTAACCGATATCGTCTCGAATGCAGACGCGACCTATAACGCACTGGTGCATCGAGGCGCGTCGCCGCCTCCGCAAAACTTTTGAGTTTCGTGCCAGCTGGACCTGGGCCAAGGCGATTGACTACGGCCAGGGCGGCGCAACGCCGCGAACCAACGCGCAGTTCGATCCATTCAACGTGCTATACGACAAAGGCCTGTCGGCGCTCAACTTTCCCCATAAAATTCTCGCCACCGCAGTGTGGGAGCCGGCACTAGCCAGCGACCAGCACTGGCTTCGAATCGCCGCCAACGGATGGACCGTCGCACCTCTGTTTACTGAGTCCAGCGGCACGCCCTACAGTCTGGACATCTTCGGAGGCACTCGTCTCACCGGCGGACACGAGAGCATCAACGGTGCGGGCGGCGCAGTCTATCTGCCGACGGTGGGGCGCAATACCCTGCGACTGCCGGACACGGGAAGGTTAGATCTGCGCATAAGCCGCGCTCTGCGAGTGGCGGAAAACGTACGGATGCGCGGCAGCGTAGAGGCCTTCAATCTCACCAACCGCGTCAACTACTCCGCGATCATGCAGCGCGCCTATCTCGTAGGAACGGAAGTAAACGGAGTAACCCCACTCATCTTCCAGAACGCAGCAACCATCGCAACAGAGGGCTTGAACGTGCGCCCCTTCGGCACATTTACCGCAGCATCGACAGGCCAATCCCCGGAGCGTCAAATCCAACTCGGTCTCAGGCTCGAGTTCTAAGGTTTGCTCGCAGACCGCTTCTGTTGCAAATATTCGAGGTTCTCCAGAACCGCCTTCTCCAGCGCAATCCGTTGGTCAGAATAGGAGTGATCCGTCGTCAGGTGAACGGTAGTGATGTCGGTCGTGCCCGCTTGATGAAGTGCCTCAACGAACGCATCATTCGAGGCAGCCAGCCCGTCGTCCGAAGTAACCACGAGCATCGGGCGATTGGCCAGCTTCGGAGCCAGACCGAGCGTATTCCATGCCGCGCGATTCGCAACGATCTCCTTGGCAAGACTCTCCGGCGTACAACCCGCAAGCGGCTCCATCCCGTTCGCAGCCAGATGAGCAGCCAGGCTGGCAATCGCCTCATTCTCCTGGCCCGGCTTCAGAGACTGCACTTTATCCACGCCCATATCAGCCGCAGAGATCAACCCCACAGCCTTGATCCCCTGGTCCTGCGCCCCAACATACCGCGCCATAAAGCCACCCATGCTGTGTCCCATAAGAACGATGTAGTTCGCATCGGCGCGCAGCTTCTTCGCATGCGCCGCGTCGCGCAGATAAGCCACAGCAGACCCCGTGTCTTCAATCGAGTGGGTAAACGAGAAGTCACCCGGCGAACCCCACGACCCGCGATAGTCGAAGTAAACAACATCCCAGCCATCGCGGCGAATCGCCTGCGCAAGATCGAGATTCTTTTCGTTGCCAGGAAACCCATGCAGCAGAACAACCACTGGATGCGGCCCCGCACCCTCCGCGACATAGGCGAGCGCGTTGAGCATCGCACCATGGCTCGGGATCAAAAATGTCTCAATCGCAGCCGGATTAGCCTTGTCCGGTGCCGGATCCGTAGTGATCGCAGCGGGAAGTTGTTGCGCAGCGAGAGGAAGCGAAGCGCACAAAAGCGCAGAGACGGCGACAAGATCAGTAGAGACGCATGGCTGATTGTTGTTCCTGAACCCTCCCTTTGTAAAGGCATGATTTACCAGCCCCAGCCTCTGAAAACCTCTAAAATAGAAGCAGTGAGCTTTACGGAACAATTCGACGTCGTCGTCGTCGGCGCAGGCCACGCTGGTTGCGAAGCCGCGATGGCCTCCGCGCGCATGGGTCTGCGCACAGCCATCTTTACCCTCAACCTCGACCTGATCGCCCAGATGAGCTGCAACCCTGCGATCGGTGGCATCGCCAAAGGCCATCTCGTTCGCGAGGTCGACGCCCTCGGCGGAGTCATGGGCGAGGTCGCCGACGCAACCGGAATCCAGTTTCGCCTCCTCAACACCTCACGCGGCCCTGCCGTTTGGTCGCCCCGCGCACAGTGCGACAAAGCACTCTACCGCGTCAAGATGCGCGAGGTCCTCGAAGGCCAGAAAAATCTCTTCATCAAGCAGGCCGAGGTCATCGACCTCATCGTCGAAGAGGGCACGAATGAAAGTTGTCCGTTGTCCATTCTCAGTTCCCAGGAAAAGCAGACAACGGATAATGGACAACGGACAACACACAACTCCGCCCCGCGTCGAGTCCGCGGTCTCAAGCTCCGCGACGGCCGCACCATCCACGCAGCCGCGACCATCGTCACCACCGGCACATTCCTCAACGGCCTCATCCACTGCGGCGAGCAGCAGTACACCGCCGGCCGCAGCGGCGAACCCGCCAGTGTCCTGCTCGGCGAAAGCCTCAAGCGCCTCGGCCTCCGCGAGTGCCGCCTCAAGACCGGAACACCACCGCGCCTCGACGGCCGCACCATCGACTGGAGCCAGTTTCAGCAGCAGCCCGGCGACGCCGACCCAACACCCTTCAGCTTCCGCACCAAAGAGATTCCCCTCCGGCAGATCATGTGCCACATCGCGCACACCACGCCGGAGACTCTGCGCCTCATCCGCGAAAACGTCCATCGCTCCCCCATGTACACCGGCCAGATCGAAGCCATCGGCCCGCGCTACTGCCCCTCCATCGAAGACAAGATCGTCCGCTTCCCCGAGAAGACGCGCCACCAGTTCTTCCTCGAGCCCGAAGGCCTCAACACCCACGAGGTCTACATCAACGGCATGAGCACCAGCCTGCCCATGGAGATTCAGGCCGCCATGGTGCACTCCATCCCCGGCCTCGAGAACGCCGAGATGCTGCGCCCCGGCTACGCCATCGAGTACGACGCCATCGATCCCACCGAGCTCGACCGCACCCTCCGCGTCAAGTCCTTCGCCGGCCTCTACCTCGCCGGCCAGATCAACGGCACCAGCGGCTACGAAGAGGCCGCCTGTCAGGGCCTGATGGCGGGCATCAACGCCGCTTGGCGGTCCGCCGCGAACGCGGCGAAGCGAACGCGGAGCCGTTTACGCTCGACCGCACCGAAGCCTACACCGGCATCCTCATCGACGACCTCATCAGCAAGGGCACCAACGAGCCCTACCGCATGTTCACCTCGCGCGCAGAGTTCCGCCTCCATCTGCGCATCGACAACGCCGACCGCCGCCTCACCCCGCACGGCCGTCGTCTCGGCCTCATCGACGACGCAGCATGGGCAGACTACGAAGCAGAAGCAGGCTCGCGCCGCAGCATTCGAAACCTGCTGGGCACAGCTCGCGTTCGAGCCGAAGAACTGCCCCCGGACGCTGCTCGCAAGACTCGACGGCGACATCGCAGGCATCAGCGGCCAGACCTTCGCGCAGCTTCTCAAGCGCCCCGAGGTCTCCATCGAAGAGCTCGCCCCCGTGCTTCGCGACCGCCTGGCAAACGCAGACCCGATCCTCACAGACTGGGTCACCGCGATGGACGCTGTCAGCGCACGCGTGCTCAAGTCTCCCCGCCTGGGTCCGCAACGAGATGAAGACCGTCGAGACCGAGATCAAATACTCCGGCTACCTCGACCAGCAGCGCCGCTCCATCGAGAAGATGCGAAAGGCCGAGAAGCGCGCCATCCCCACCTGGTTCGACTACGCCGCCGTCAGCGGCCTCTCGACCGAGATGAAGGAGACCCTCACGCGCGTCCGCCCGCAAACCCTCGGCCAGGCCAGCCGCATCGCCGGGGTCACCCCCGCCGCCGTCAGCCTGATTCACGTCTACATCGAGATTCAGGGCCGCGCGCGCGTCGCCTGATCGCCAACAAGCTGGTCAACGTACAATGCCATGTAACCGTTGGCGTACTCCAGCGTCCTAATCTGTATAGGAACGGAGAGAGCAATGACATCTGGAATGAAGAGCAGCATTGATTGGACTTGGGTGTCGTTATCGTTGCTGCCGTTCTGATCAAGGCGGCAGGAGGATCTTTATGGGAACAGTGATGGGAGCAGAGCCACGCGAAAGGCGCCGATTCCGGCTCCAGCAGCTAGATGAGCCGCAGACCGGCCGCGAAGCATGAGACCGCAGTCTTCGCCGGCGGTTGTTTCTGGGGCGTGCAGACCATCTTCCAGCGCATCAAAGGCGTCACCGCCACCACCGCCGGCTACTCCGGCGGCGCGGCCGACACCGCCACCTACGATCAGGTCTCCTCCGAGAGGACCGGCCACGCCGAGTCGGTCAAGGTCGTCTTCGATCCAGCGAAAATCAGCTACGGAACGCTGCTGCGCATCTTCTTCTCCGTCGTCCACGACCCCACGCAGTTCAACCGCCAGGGCCCCGACGTCGGCACCTCCTACCGCTCCGCCATCTTCTTCACCAGTCCAGAGCAGCAGAAGATCGCCAACGCCTACATCGCGCAACTCGATGCCGCACACGTCTTCCCGCAAGCAAGATCGTCACGAGGTCGTTCCGCTCAAGGCCTTCTACGACGGCGAAGACTATCACCAGGACTACGCCGAGAAGAACCCGAACAACCCCTACATTCAGATCTGCGACGTACCCAAGATGGCCGCCCTCAAAGCAGCAGTTCCCCGAGCTCTTTCAGGACTACAAACACAAATAAACCCGGAGACCGGCGTCGTCCGCTACTGCGTGACTTCGCCCTCGGGTTCATCCGTAGGATTGTCGATCTCGGCCTCGAAGCCTTCGAGCAGTCGCTGCAGAAAGGCGTCCGTATCGGTCCCTTCATTCTGCAGTTCGTGGGCATGCGCAATATGCCGCGCCAGGTCGGCCAGCACGATCCCCCACGCAAACGGATCCTCCCAGGCCCCGCTGCGAATGCTGACATGCTGCCTCTGCTCGGCAATCCAGACCCGAAGAACCTCGAAGGAGGCCTTATCGCGTTGCGCTGCCGTCGGAATACTCAGAACTTTTTCAGCACCCATCTTCACCCCTGCTCTACTAGCCTACGAAACGATTGGCTTTAGCCTACAACGGTTCCGGGTTGTGTGTGCGGAGCAGGCGGAGCATGTTAGAGCCATATTCTATTCAGCTACCCCTTTTGCGCACATTTCCACATTGCTCCTCAGGAATTGAATCGATAAGCTCCAGAATTCATGGCAACATACCCCCACATCGTCGGAGATCAGGAACGGCCCACCTCTGTCCACGCCGAGATGACCATCCTCGGCGCGATGCTGGTCGAGCCCGTCGCGATCATCGACGCGACCATGTTGTTGAAGACCGACGACTTCGCCCTCGACTCCCACCGCAAGAATCTACGCCGCCATGCTCCAGTTGGTCGAAGTCGGCCACGGCGTCGACATCGTCACCGTCACCGACTACCTCAGCAAGAAAAAGGAGCTGGACTCCGTCGGCGGCCTGCCCTACCTCGCCTCGTTGAGCGAAGGTCTGCCCGCGCAAACTCAGCATCGAGAGCTACGTTCGCATCGTCCGCGACAAGAGCCTCATGCGCCAGCTCCTCAGCGTCTGCGACATGGGCATGATCGAGGCCTCCGACCAGAGCCGCGAAGCACTCGACGTCCTCAACCAGGTCACCGGCCGATTGACGGAGATCTCGGAGCACGCCGTCACCGGCGGCTTCTCCGACATCGCCGCCATCGTCAAAGACTCCTTCGGCTCCATCGACGCCCTCTACGAGCAGGGCCGCGAAGTCACCGGCCTCGCCACCCACTACATCGAGTTCGACCGAATGACCAGCGGCCTGCAGGAATCCGAGCTCATCATCATCGCCGCCCGCCCCTCCATGGGCAAGACCGCCTGGGCCATCAACATCGCCGAAAACGCAGCCGTCCGCGGCGGCAAGGTCGTCGCCGTCTTCTCGCTCGAAATGAGCAAGGCCAGCCTGCTGCGCCGAATGCTCGCCTCCCAGGCCCTCGTCAACTGCAGGCAACATCCAGACGGGCATTCATGCCGCGACGACCGCGACAAGCTGATCAACGGCCTCGAAAGACTGATGGAGTCGAAGATCTTCATCGACGACACCCCCGGCATCACCCTCGCCGAGATGCGCGCCAAGGCCCGCCGACTGAAGCAGCAGCACGGCGCAGCTCGACCTCATCGTCATCGACTACCTGCAGCTGATGACCGGCTCCAACTCCAAGCCAAGGGCTTCGAAAACCGCACCCAGGAGGTCTCCGCCATCTCCCGCGGCCTCAAGGCTCTCGCCAAAGAGATGAAGGTTCCGGTCGTCGCCCTCTCGCAGCTCTCCCGTGCCAGCGAGCAGCGCGGCGGCGACAAAAAGCCCCTCCTCAGCGACCTCCGCGAATCCGGCTCCATCGAGCAGGACGCCGACGTCGTCTGCTTCATCCACCGCGAGGAGTACTACGACCGCGAGAACGAAGACCTCAAGGGCAAAGCCGAGATCATCATCGCCAAGCAGCGCAACGGCCCCACCGGCAGCGTCCAGCTCGCCTACCTCGCCGACTACACCCGCTTCGAAAACCTCCAGCACGGCGACTCCGGCGGCTACTAAGCTGCTCGCATTGAGAGCGTTGAAAGTGCAGGACGTTAGTTCCCGAATGCAGTTTTGAAAGGGCGCAGTTTTAGCCGCGCCATAAACGTCCCGTTGAGAGTAGGCTTTTAGCCCCCGAGGGAATCTCTCCCGAGCCGCATTCTGCTTCCATATACCCAAAACAAAAACCCAAACCCTACTGACACCATGCTGTCAGTAGCCTGTCAGTATCCTGCCTCTTAAGTACACAGGAGGCAGTTATGGAAAAGCAGCTCAAGGCAGCAGCAACGTGGTTCGAGATTCCCTGCGCCGATCTGGATCGCGCCCAGCGATTCTACGAGACCATCCTCGGTTGCTCGATGAAGAAGGACGATTCGGCGACTCAGGCGACGTCATGTGCATCTTCCCTCTGAGCCCGGACGGCGTCACCGGCGCACTCGTCAAGCGGCCATTCCAGAAGCCCGGCAGCACCGGCACCATGGTCTACCTCAACTGCGACGGCGAACTCGACGGCACCATCGCGCGCGTCCCCGGCGCAGGCGGCACCATCCTCATGAACCCACTCCGGTCCCCGGCGGCTTCGGCTCCTTCGCCTGCCTCAAAGACTCCGAAGGCAACCACGTCGGCCTGCACACGCGCAATCTGATATGTCTGCGAGAACGCAGGTGGCAATCCAGCACGGCAATCTAGGATAGGTGCATGCGACGCGCCGACCGACTCTTCCGTATCGTTCGAATCCTCCGTGGCGGCCGCCTGCAGACCGCGCGCATGCTCGCCGAAAAACTCGAGGTCTCCGATCGCACCATCTATCGCGACGTCCGCGACCTTCAGACCTCGGGCATGCCGATCGAAGGCGAGGCAGGCGTCGGCTACACCCTGCGCCGCGACCTCGATCTCCCTCCACTGATGTTCACCCGCGACGAACTCACGGCTCTGGTCCTCGGCGCTCGCCTCGTGCAGGCCTGGGGCGGCGCCAGCCAGCATGGTCGCCGCCGACCAGGCCCTCCAGCGCATCGAAGGCGTCCTCCCACCGAGCTCCGCGAACGTCTCGACGCCATCCTCATGTACGCCCCCGGCTACCAGCATGCCGCAGCACCTCCGCGAACGTCTCGATCTGCTCCACGAAGCCTGCATCGACCGCCGCGTCCTCGCCTTCGGCTACACCCGCGAAGACGGCCAGGCCAGCGAGCGCGAAGTGCGGCCCCTCGCCCTCTACTTCTGGACCGGCGTCTGGACCCTCGCCGCCTGGTGCGAGATCCGCAAAGACTTCCGCATGTTCCGCATCGACCGCATGGAGAAGGTCAGGTCCTCCCCCGCGAGTTCGTGCAGAAGAAAGGCCAGCGCCTCGAAGACTACCTGCGCAAGGTCGCACAAAGAACATCCCCGCAGAGCCCGCTCGCGAAGGCGCCTGACTATCCGCGGCACTTCTATCTCTTCCCGAACAGAAGCATCAAAACTCTTCCCCGCATTCGCCGGAATCCAATCCATGCGCGCCGAAGGGTGATGCCACCGGCAGATTCGGTGGCCAGAACGGATCAGCCGCCGCAACCGGCCCAAGCGCAACATCAGGAATCTTCGTCTTGATCTGCGCATTCATCGTGTCGATAAACGTATTCGCCATCACCGCATACCCAGTATTGGTGGGATGAATCCCATCCAGCGCAAAGAATCCGCCAAGGAAGCTCGCCGTGCCGGTATAGCCGTTGATCGTCAGCCCCGAAGTGTAAGCTGGTTGAACAGCGCATTGATATCCACCAGCGTAGCGTCCGCCGCCTGCGCCTGCGCGGCAATCACCTGGTTGAACGCCGTCACCTGCGCCTGCACCGTCACCACCTCCGCCGCCGAAAGCACACCGGCATCCGTGATCGGCCCCTTCTGCTGCGCCGCCAGAATCAGCCGGAATCTCCGCCGTCCCCGTCGGATTCACCAGGTCTCCCGGCACAATCCCCAGAATCTCACTCAGCACCGCAGTCGGCAGACCCTGTCTCTCGCGAAACCTCAGCCAGCACCACGCCGCAGGCGTCAGATACGGCACCTTCGTCACATCAGGAATATTCGCAATCACCAGATTCGCCGGAGTCATCGTCGTCAGCTGCGTAATCAGCGCCTGATACTGCGTCGTAAAGTTCGCCACCGAAGTCATGCTGCTCGGCATCCCGGTCTCATCCGCGATCAGCGCATCGTTATTGCCAATCCACAGAAAGATCGTCGTCGGCTGTGCCTTCATCGCAAGCCCCAACTGGCTATAGCGCCTGCCCATAGCCCAGGCCCGGAAATCCCAGCACCAGCTGGTTCAACTGCTGCTGCCCCGCCGCCGGATTCACCAGCGGCACCGTATTCATCACGTCGTTCAGCAAGCGCCCCCGGCACCGCAAGGTCCGTCGGCTGCGTCGCAAAGTTGTCCCGCCCCGTCGTCGTTCCCGCTACACGTCGTAATCACCGGCGGCGGCCCACACCGACTACACAGCTGCAGCACATTCGGCGCGCCCGGATACGCAATCAGCGGCTGAACAATATTGAAGCCCGCCTGCTTCGCCACCACCGGAGCCCAGCCATTCACCTGCAGCGTATCCAGCAGCGAACCGCTCTGAAATCCCGCCGTCAGCGAGTCGCCCAGAAAGACCGTATTCGAAAAGTTGCCGGCATTCTTCGCCTGTGCGGCCTGCAGCGCCGCCAGCGGGTTTGAGCTGCCGCTCGAGCAGACCAGCAAGCGAAAGCCACAGAGCGGCAGAGAGACTGGACCAAAGCAGTGAGACTGAACGAGTATTCATTTTCATGGCGACGGACTAGCCCCTTGGAAACGTCGCGAACCCGAATCGGAGCCGCGGCGAGAGTGCTTTCTTCAGACGTGGCTTTGTATCACATCCAGGGTGTCATGGGGAAACGGGGTACTTCCGCGGCTATCTGCGCCATCGCCGCTCCCGCGCGATAGGATAGATTCATGTGAAGAGTTGGGTGGAGATCTCAGAGCGGCGCCTCACGGGCCAACTACCGTTTGCTCGCCGAAGCAGCCGGCAGCGACACCGCGGTCCTTGCCGTAGTCAAGGCAAACGCCTACGGCCACGGAGCCGCAGTCTGCGCTCCCGTCCTCGCACGCGCGGGCGCCAAGTGGCTCGGCGTCACCGACGCCACCGAAGGCGCAGCGTCCGCGAAGCGCTCTGCATCTCAGGGATCGACGCCCGCAGACCAGCCGCAGATCCTCGTCATGTGCGGCCCGCTCGACGAAGACGCCGACAGCCATCGCTCCACCACGAACTCACCCCCGTCGTCTGGGAGCAGCAGCAGATGGAAACCCTCGCCGCCGCAGTCCGTCAACGAGGAGGCAACGCCTCCCCCTGCCCATCCACCTCGAAATCGACACCGGCATGGCACGTCAGGGCATCGCACCCGGAGAGCCCCTCCACACCCTCCTCCACTGGCTCAAACGCCAGCCCCACCTTCGACTCGACGGCGTCCTCACCCACTTCGCCTCGTCCGAGGTAGCAAACTCCTCTCAGACACTGACGCAACGAAAGCACTTCGAAGAAGCCATCGCAGCCGTAGCCGCAGCGGGCCTTCATCCAACATGGGTTCACGCCGGCAACTCCTCCACTCTCGACAACCAGGGCACCGAAGAAAACCTCCCCTGGCTCCGCAACCTGGCCACCGGCATCGGAGCACGCTCCATGGTGCGCCCCGGCATCGCGCTCTACGGCTACTGTCTCCCCATCCATCAGCCCACCTCCGGCAGCAATCCCATCCCATCCCACCTCTGCCCCGGCCTCAAACCCCTGATGACCTGGAAGACCCGCATCCTCAGCCTCCGCGACCTGCACCCCGGAGACACCGTAGGCTACAACGCCATCTTCACCGCCGACCGCCCCATGCGCCTCGCTCTCCTCCCCATCGGATACGCCGACGGCCTCCGCCGCGAACTCTCCGCCACCAACACCCAACCCGGCGGATGGGCCATCGATCCACGGCCAGCGAGCCCCCATCGTCGGCCGCGTCTCCATGAACCTCACCATCGTCGACGTCACCAACATCCCCGCCACACCTCGGCGACGAGGTCCTCCTCCTCGGCGACGGCATCACCGCCGACGATCACGCCCATCTAGCCCACACCATCTCCTACGAGATCGTATGCGGCGTCCGCGCCATCCCTCACCTGATCGCATAACTCATCGCAAGGCAAACGGGCGTATCCCGTATAGGTTTTGCACTCTCTCGAGTGCAAAGATTTCGTCATCCTGAGCGGAGTTTCGCGCGGTCGTTTGCGCCAACCCTTACCCCATTTTTGCCACCAACTCCGCTTCACAAGCGTGGCCGCTATAGCCAGCCCCAGGCTGATACCCTGATCCGTGCCCTATTCCGCATCAAGCACAAACAGGTAAGGAGATCTTTCACCATGCTCAATCTACGTCCGCGACAGCTCATTCTCTGCGTCGCATTAGTGACCGGCCTCGCCCAGGCCGCGTCTGCAGCCGAAGTTCTTATAGTTGACGCCAAGTCCCAGCCAGAGAGTTTGACCATCGCACCCGGCGGCATCCTCTTCGTCGGCAGCGCCAGCACTCCCTTCGTCTACAAGGTGCGCCCCGGCTCCACCACCGCAGAAAAGTTCGTCGACGCCAGCGCCGAAGGCCCCGGCACCTTCTTCTTCGGCATGCTAGCCGATGCCGCCGCCAACACCCTCTGGACGTGCCAGCTCACCCCGGTGCCCGACACAAAGCCCGTCAAGCGCCACACCGCCCTCCGCGGCTTCGATCTCTCCACCGGCGCCCAGAAGCTTCGCTGGAACCTTCCCGGCGACAACAGCACCTGCAACGACTTCTCCATCGGCCCCGACAAAGCGCTCTACATCACTGACACCGCCAACGGAAAAATCTACAGGCTAGCCCCCGGCGCCTCCGCAGCCGAGCTCTTCCTCGAAGACCGCACCCTCAACGGCGTCGACGGCATCACCTTTTTAGACGGCGTCCTTTACGTAAACAACGTGGTCTTCAATAAGCTCTATCGCATCCCCGTCGACGCCACCGGCAAACCCGGACAACCCGTCGATATCTGGATGGATCAGCCCATCAAGGGGCCCGATGGCATGCGCGCCGCCAACGGCAAGCTGCTCGTAGCAGAAAATGGCAGCGGCAAAATCTCCGTCCTCACGATCAACGGCGACAAAGCCAGCGTCACCGTCATCAAGGAAGGCCTCAAAGTCCCAACCGCAGTCGAACCCGCAGGCGACGTCCTCTGGATAGCCGAACGCGGCGCCGGCAAGGCAGTCTCCATCCCGATGCCGAAGTGATAGCAGAGAGATGGGGGAACAGATCCCTCATCTCTCGTGAGATGAATCTACGCTGCAATCCTGCGCCTGATCGCTCCCGCCACGCCCAAAATACCGGTGCCAAACAGGAGAAGAGTAGAGGGTTCAGGTGTTGCCTGCAGGGGCGTGCCTGGGATGCTCGTAACATTTTGCGCGACCGCCTGGTTGTCGGACTCGAACTCACCTACCGCAGGGTCCTCTGTGACGACGATCGTGTTGAAGGTTCCCGTCGTATCCAGGAAGTTCAGGTACGCATACTGCTGTCCGCTGTCTTCGCCTAAGAAGTTCGTGTTCGGATTGCCGCAATACGGATTGGACACATTGGGACAGTTGCCGACCAGACTTGCGTAAGTCGCTGCGTCAAACGTGTAGACGAGAGTCGCGCCGTTGTAGAAGGACAAAATATTCCCGGAATCGAGCGCCGAAAACCAAAGGCCAAAATAATTGACCGAGGCATTCAGCGAAAGCGTGTAAGAACCTGGCTGGCCGCCTGGAGTTGACGTGTCCATGAAAAACCCAGTCCCGCCCGCCCCGCCAAACTGGCTGGCCGGGTTAATCGCGAAATCGCCTGAGTACGTTCCGGTAATTGTGCTGCCGCCGAAGGTTGTTGTATTACCCGCGCCTAAACCACTGTTGAAGTTCTCATAAAAAGTGGTGGTGGCCGACGCCGGCGTTTGAACGCCTGCTCCCAGTTGGGTCACGCTAAACGTATCGGCCCAGACACTCGGCGCTGCGCCGAGAAGGACGATTGCGCTCATCGTTACTGTGAACTTCCTTATATTTTCAAAATAGGCTGCCTTCATATATGTATCCCTCTTCAATAAGAAATGGTGGTTTCAAAGGGCCCAGAAAGCGGAGTGAGTCTAGCGGCTCACTACTGTGCAATCGCGTAGCCAACTGTAGGCGCAGATTCCCTACGGTTTGCTCGCCGTCTCTCGGAGGGACGTAGCATCTTTTTGCACATATTAGGCAAATCTTGCCGCTTCGCAACGGCACAGCCATCTTGGCCGGAGCCAACTCCAGCTATCACTCGCTTGCAGCCCGATACACGTATTTTTGGCAGTTGCGACGCGGAAGTCGACTTGTTATCACTAATAGACAGGTGACGAGAACGGCGTTTATCGTTACTAACGCGAGTCGGCCCACCTGATGCATTCTTCGGGGTTGGCGAAAACTCCCATCGCAGCCACATCGACTAGGGCAGGCGGAATCCAGCTCACGAGCGTACGGCCTGAGAAGCCGAGCCAAAGGTCCCAGGGCGGGACGTTGTTCGTGTCAAAGAATCCATTTGAGGTAGCGTCCGCTGCGCCACAAGCGAGATTCTCACTCGGGGTGTACAAGATGAAGCGGCCTCTCTCGTCATTTACGAATTGCTCGTCAACATTTGCGGCCACAAGTCCTGCACGCTTTGTCACAACTTCTTCGACCGCTTCTATCCAGAGAGTGTCGTCTGCAAATTGATCCAGGCTAAAGGTCGGTTTCAATTCTGGGCTTCGTAAAAGGCTGTCCATAGGGCCGAGGAGATCCCGAATCTCTTTGAGTTGAGCAACTGCGAACTGGTACTGACTAATACCAGCGACGCTTTTAAGACCCCTTCGGTTCATGATTTCGATTGCTTCATTCCAATTCTGTTCGGCTACATTGTAAGAGGACTGTCGACGTCGAACATCATCCGACTCGGCACCCATAGTCGCAGCTTTCCTTTTGCACCAAGCAATGGTGTCAGCTAACGTGCTTTGAAAGAGCTTTGGGTCGAGAGCCGTCATGAAGCAATTGTATTTGTGGAGCGATAACACCCGTATACCTTCGCAGGGGCGATAGCAGATTGGTAACGATAAGTCGGCTTATCGGTAGATGACGATGCAGGAACACAGTGAAATAGCAACTCACAACTCCATCTCAAGACAAATTTCACTCAAGTCAACCCGCAGCATTTGCGCACACCCCATCGCGGCCATTAACATCGGACTAAAGAGATACGAAAGAGGCCAACTTCATGGAATCCAACAACGCAGCGCGCCGCACCGAAGATATCGCGCTCGATCTGCTGAAATTTGTCGCAACTCAGGCCAATGTAGGCAGCAAGGGCACCGGCTCCACCGGCTTCGGCGTAGCCGCCGGCTCCAGGCCCGACGATCAGGTCACGCACCTGCTCGAACTCTACGCCCGCTGCCGCCAGGTGGTTGAGGCCCCGGCAGACAAGAAGTAGTGTCGTCCTCGCAGCCACTGCGCGTCGCTGTCGTCGGAGCAGGAGCCTTCGGGCGCAACCACCTTCGTGTCTATCGCGAACTCGAACAGGCAGGCGAGCCAATCCAGCTCGCCGCCATCGTCGACAGCAACCCCGCCGTCGCGGCCGAAGCTGCGCAGAACTTCGGTATCCCAGCCTTCCCCACCATCGAGGCCTGCCTCGCAGCAGCCGCACCGCTCCACGCAGCGTCCATCTGCGTCCCAACCGTGCATCATGCCTCCACGGCAGCGCCGCTCTTAGCCGCAGGCCTCGATCTGTTGATCGAAAAACCTCTGGCTGCGAGCCTCGCCGACGCCGACCACATCCTCCAGCTGGCCGCCAAGCATGGCCGCATCGTGCAAACCGGACATCTCGAACGCTTCAACCCCGCCGTCACCGCTGCCCGCCAGCATCTGCACCAGCCCATGTTCTTCGAGTCGCACCGGCTCAGCATCTTCACCCCGCGCTCACTCGACGTCGACGTCGTCCTCGACCTCATGATCCACGATCTCGACATCGTCCTCAGTCTCGTGGCGTCGCCGGTGCGAGAAGTAAGAGCCGTAGGCCTCCCCGTCCTCTCCAACAAAGTCGACATCGCCAACGTCCGCCTAGAGTTCGAAAACGGCTGCGTCGCCAACTTCACCGCCAGCCGCGTCAGCACAGAGCGTGTCCGCAAGCTCCGTTTCTTCCAGCCCCACCAATACCTGTCACTCGACTTCGCCCGGCAGGATCTCCTGATGATCGACGTCACCGCCGCCGCCGGAATGGACCCCGCCCAGCTCGCGGCCCTGGCCCAGTTGGCCCAGCAGACCAGCCAACACCCCTCCGCCGGCCTCTCTCTCAAAAAGGTGGAGGTAGCGCCTGGCGAACCGCTGCGTCTGGAGATCGCCTCTTTCCTCAACGCCGTCCGAACCCGGTCGACCCCGCTGGTCTCAGGCGAAGACGGACGAGCGGCCCTGGCTCTCGCGCTCGAGATCAACCAGGCAATCGCCGCCCACTCACAACGGGCTGGCCTCACCCGAAAAAAATAGTTGGAAAAAGTGGCAGCTTGTTAGCCACCACAAAACCGTCCCTCAACTCACCACGTTTACCGCGCACTCCACCACGTTTTCACCACCAGAACACCACAACCAAACACCCGTTTTATTGAAAACCCCCCGCAAAAACACCCCTCCACCACACCCCAAAAAAACAGGAGTTTTTCAAAACCTACTTCATGGTCTTCACGGTTACGTCGTCGGGAAACTTCAGCTCGAACTGGTCGTCGTCCAGCTTCTGATTCAGCGTCAGCTTGGTAATCGTAATCGCCAGCCCATATTGATCCTGTGGCCGGTCGATCACGATCTTCATAGGAAACGGAATCTCGCCAAAGTACTGGTAATTGCTGTAATAAGCCCGCGTAACGATGTTCCCGTCAGGACCGTAGATATCCTGCTGATAAGGCAATAGGGACGATCGTCCAATGTGAATCACACGCTGCGTATGAGCCGTATTGCCCTTCGGAGGCTCCAAAATAGAAAGCTCGTAATCCGGCTCCTCAATCAGCTGTTTCTTGTCCTTTGGATCCGGCAGAATCCGCGAATCCTGGGTCAATACAACGATCTGGTCCGGCGCCAAACCCCGCACCAGCAGCGAGTCAAAGATGATCTTGGGCCGCAGACTCTCAAGGCCATGTTGCGAAGAATCCGCCACCTCGCCAGTACCCGTCATCGCAAGATGTTTTGGCGGACTCCACAACTTCCAGGTCTTGCCATCGCTGACCATATCGAGCCCGACCGACCCAAGATACGGCACACGCAGAAGTACCCGTAGATCCTCAGGTTTGCGCAGAAAGATGTATCCGCCCAAACTGGTAAACGACTTAATCTGCCCCTGCCGCGCACCACCCTCAGAAGCCACAATCTCGACCGTAGCATTGAAGCTCTGTGTCTGGTTGAAACGGGCATCCACCCGCCTCAGCAGCTCACTCAGCGTCGCATCCCTTACGACCTCTGCAGGCCGCGTCTTAGGGACAGCGCGGATATGGCTGAGACACCCGGTAAGAGCCGGAGCCAGCACAACTAACCCCACCGCTAACGTCTGTCTTATCCTCAATAGCACAAACTTCAAGTATATCCGTCCTGGCACGGATTGCCGCGCGGGGCATCCCGAGGTGAACCATCGTATATGGCTTTCTATACGTGTTGGATGAGTTCCAGTTCCGCAACGCTTCGCTGAGTTGGGTCGCAAAATGGCCACAGTTTTGTGGCAGTTGGGCATCGGCGCGTCAGGCTCAGTGAATCTGTGCCTGACGATAGGCCCGCACCTGGTCGTCATGCTCCTTCAGGCTGACAGAAAAGCGGGTATGCCCCGCTGCATCGCTAACAAAGTAAAGGTAATCCGTCTTAGCTGGCTGCAAAGCAGCACGCAGAGCCGCAACGCCCGGGTTGCTGATTGGTCCCGGAGGCAGACCCGTATGCCGGTAGGTGTTGTAGGGCGAAGGAGACTGTAGATCCGAGGCGTAGATGGTGCCGCGCCATCGGTTATCAAGCAGCGCCGCGTAGATCACCGTCGGATCGGTAGCCAACGGGATCGATTTAGCCAGCCGATTGACGAAAACGCCCGCTACGAGAGGTCGTTCCGTGTCCTGGCCGACCTCTTTTTCGATTAGCGAGGCCATCGTGACGATTTCGGCCATATTGGCGCGGCTAATGCCGAGATGGGTGCTCACCTGGCGAAAACGGTGCACCATCGCGGTGAGAATCTGGAGCGCAGTAGCATGCCGCGAAAAGTGATACGTATCAGGGAAGAGATAGCCTTCAAGCGACTCAGGATGGGCGCCAAGCGGTAGCAGGCCCTCCAGAAGCTCGGTATGCTGGCGTTCGGCGGCAAGGAAATCATCGCGTTTGGCAAAGCCTGCGGTCTCGACTGCCTGGGCGATGTCGAAGATGTTGTAGCCCTCGGGGATAGTGAGGGTCTGGGTGTAAACGTCGCCCTGAACGAGACGAGCGTACACCTCGGGCATGGTGACGGGGTGGTCGAAGCGATACTCGCCTGCCTTCAGAATCCCGCTTTTTCGGAGGCGAAGAAGATCAAAACCATAGCGGCTGCGGATGATGCCACTCTTCTCCATCTTGGCGGCGATGGCCGACGCGCTGCTTCCTGGCGCGATATCGACGAAGGTCTCAGTCGAAGGCCCATACGGTGAATAAACGATGTAGGCGCCCACGCCGGCAGTCAAAAGGAGAAGCAGCAAAAGAGTCAGGAAAAACTTCAAAGCGGCACCTCCCGGGAAAGGGCGGCGTTATCTGCGTGGTCTCCAATGCACTTCATTCGGACTATTTTACGGTGTGCCGATTACACTCAAGACCGTGGCAGCAGATTCCTTCAAACCCGATGCGTCTGACCTTGCGGCAGCGGAGCCGAAGCGTGGCGACGGCTCACTGGTTCCTCGAATTCTAAGCTTTGACGTCGGTGACCGACGCATCGGACTGGCCATCTCGGATCCGCTCGGATATACGGCGCAGCCCCTGTTTACTCTGCATCGCTCCGGGCGACGTGCTGATCTCAAATCAGTGGCGCGCGTGCTTCGCAAGCATGGGGTAACGGAGGCAGTCGTAGGGAACCCGCTGTACATGTCCGGCGACCAGAGCCCGCAGGCGGCCAAGGCCCAGGCGTTTGCTGACGAGCTGCGAACAGAGTTTGGGATCACAGTGCATCTGTGGGATGAGCGGCTGACCACGACCCAGGCCCATCGGCATCTGGACGATGCCGGCCATGCAGCGATGGGGCGCAAGGGAATCATCGATCAGGTCGCGGCGGTACTGATTCTGCAGTCGTTTCTGGAGGCGCGGGCGAATCAGAGGAACCGTTCGTAGGGTTCAGTCCCGGCATTCTGGCAGCCATGAAGGACGGTTTTTGTGTCCTCCCATCGTATAATCGTTCTTTCACCTTTAAGCGTTGCCGCGCGAGCATCTGCGCGCACGCCAAGTATTGTCCGGAAGGCCCCAAATGCCAGAAGAAGTAAAGAAAAGGCTCGCTGAAGAGATCAAATTGCTGGAACACGAGCTGACGACCGAACTGCCAGCAGAGATCAAGAAAGCAGTCGCTTTAGGCGACCTGAGCGAAAATGCCGAATACCACATGGCGAAGCAGCGCCAGGTGTTCGTAAACGCTCGCCTGGGACAGTTGAAGAAGCGGATGGGCGAGCTGGCCATGGTGAATCTGGTCAATATCCCCAACGACAAGGTGGGGTTCGGCTCACGCGTGACGGTCTTCGATTCGAGTAAAGACGAGGAGATCAAGTACCAGTTGGTGACGAGCGAAGAGTCGGATGTGGCGAAGGGGTTGATTTCGACGACATCGCCTATCGGTCGCGCACTGTTGGGCAAGCAGGTGGGCGATACCGCGACGGTGATCACGCCAAACGGCAAACGAGAGTTGGAGATTCTGAAGCTGCTGACGATTCACGACGCTCCTGAAAATAGACAGAATGAAAAGTAGGCAGAATTAGCAGTGCGTCGACGGACGTGATATCAAGGAAGCGGCAAAAACAGGGGTTTGCCCTGGAGGACAAGTTTTTTGACCTGGACTAGCGCATTCGGCAAAGGCAGCGGCTGGCTGCTGCAAAAGATCGTAAACGGTCTTGCGCTGACCCGCATCTCCCCGAACATGCTGACGTTTATCGGGCTGGTGATCAACATTGTTGCAGCGTGTTTTTTCGGGTTTGCGCGCGCAAACAACGCCAACAGAATGTTTTTGTATGCAGGCTTGATCATCATCGGGGCGGGCGTCTTCGATATGGTCGACGGGCGTGTGGCGCGCAAGACGAACCAGGTCTCGGTGTTTGGGGCGTTCTTTGACTCCGTGATGGATCGCTACTCCGATGTAGCGATCTTCTACGGGCTGTTGATCTACTACGCACGGGGCAACCGTCTTTTTTACGTCGGGCTGGTGGCTTTTGTGATGACAGCGTGCGTCATGGTGAGCTATACCCGGGCGCGAGCCGAGGCGCTGATCGGGAGCTGCAAGGTGGGATTCATGGAACGGCCCGAGCGCATCGTATGCGTCATTTTGGGCGCTCTGTGCAACCGGTGGGGCGTAATGGCTCCAGCGTTGTGGGTGCTGGCGCTGTTTGCGACGCTGACGGTGATCCACCGCATCCGGTATACCTATATCGAGACGGAACGCCGCAAGTTGCAGCCTGGGACGCCATAAAACGTACACAGGCCGGATGAGGGTATCCTTGTGCTCGCGTTGGATTAACTTCGCAAGACTCTTACAGATTTGGAAGCAATGAAGACACAACCTGTTCTGCTGATTCACGGCGGCGCCTGGGCCATGCCCGACGCCGCTGTTGCCGCCCACAAAGATGGCATCGCCAATGCGCTTGCCGCTGGATACATGCTCCTCGAACAAGGAGCGAGTGCCGTCGATGCTGTTGAAGCCGCAGTCGCGGTGATGGAGGACGATGACACCTTCGATGCTGGACGCGGCTCGTTTCTCACACAGGATGGACGAGTGCAGATGGACGCGCTGCTGATGAATGGCGAAAACCTTCGTACTGGCGGCGTTGCCTGTGTCGAACGGCTACGAAATCCAATTCGTGCTGCGCGCCTGGTGCTGGATAAGTCGCCGCATGTGTATTTTGTCGGAGCTGGAGCGGAGCGATTCGCCCGCCAACATGGCATGCCGCTGTGCGACAACATGGAGCTTGTGATCCCACGAGAACAGGAGCGACTCTACAAGGCCCAGGCGGACGAGCTCGCGGGTCTGCCGGATGAGACCTTTTCGGGGAGCCTCGATTCACACGATACCGTTGGAGCGGTTGCGCTCGACGTTCACGGCAACATCGCTGCAGGAACGAGTACGGGCGGCACGTTGAACAAAGCTCCCGGGCGTGTGGGAGACTCTTCGCTGATTGGCTGTGGCTGTTATGCGGACAATCTGACTGCCGCAGTGTCGCTGACGGGCTGGGGCGAGCCAATCATGAAGCTAGTGCTGGGCAAATGGGCAGTCGATCGCGTCGCTGCAGGCGCCAGCCCCGATGAAGCTGCGCATGCAGCGATCAACTATCTCTTTGATCGGCTAGGTGGCCATGGCGGAATTATTCTGCTGGGGCCGGATGGACGCGTAGGCCTGGCGCACAATACGCCACGCATGGCGTGGGGGCTAAGGACAGCGGCGGGTGTGGAGATTGGCGTCAACTGCGACTGAGGCCCTGCTGGGCGAGGAGTTGTGCTCTCGCTTTGTGCCATTCGCCAGCGGTCAGCTCCCAGATCTCGCAAGGTAGCCGGCCGGAGACAAAATCCCGTTCTTCGTTGCCAACTACCCGCATGCCGGTCTTCTCCGAGATGCGCCTTGAGGCCAGATTCGCAACTCCCTTTGGTACGCGTAGCAGGGTGAACCCGAGGACACCGAACCAGAAATCATTGACGGCGATGACAGCCTCGGTCATCAGGCCCTGGTTGTGCCATGGCAGGCCCATCCAGAAACCGCGATTGTCCAACTCGTTTTTGTGCAGGGCAATCGCACCGATGTGTTGCTCCGGCGATTCTTTCAACCTTAAGGTCCAGTGCCATTCCTCTCCTCGCCGGCAGTGCGACATCGCGATAGAAGTTGAGCGCTCCGTCATCGGGATAAGGCCACGGAACAATGGCGTTCAGGTTTTTGACGATCTCCCACTGAGAGAAGAGCCGCTGTGTCTGTTGTGCATCGGCAAGCTGGAGAGGCCGCAGGACGAGGCGTTTGGTGTAAAGCTCGGCAGCTTGGATAGCGACACGCATTGCGACAGTATATTGGCCTGTATTTACTCTTAGCGTGGCTTATCGTTGCCTACCCTGATCTCCAGGCGGAATAAAATGAGGGATGATGCAAGCTGCGCCACTCTTTCCTGATAAGCGTCTCGTAGAGGTTCACCGAAGCCTTCTGGTGTACTACGGTCAGCCGCCAGAGCGTGTCGTTTGGGATCCGCTGAAGCAGTTCATCTACTCCCTGCTCTCATCGCGCACCAGAACCGAGGTCACGTTTGAGGTCGTACAGCATCTGCAGACTCACTTCGGCAGCTGGGAGAGCTTGCGTGACGCCTCGATTCCTGAGATCGAAGAGGCGATTCGTCCGATTACATTCCCTGAGCAGAAAGCAGCTCGCCTCAAGCTCGCGTTACAGCAGATTACGCAGCGTTGCGGCACTCTATCGCTCGATTTTCTTAGCGGGTATCGTACTGACAAGATTCGTTCCTGGCTCGAGCGCTTCGACGGTGTCGGCGCGAAGACCAGTGGTGCCGTCGTAAACTTCAGCTCCTTGCGGCGTCGCGCGCTATGTGTCGACAGCCACCACCTGCGGGTGACAGAGCGGCTTGGTTTTGTCGCGAAGGGGGCCGATGCACGAGAGACCGAAAGGCGGCTGATGGAGATGGCGCCCGCAGAGTGGTCTCCGGTGACGCTCGATGAGCACCACACGCTGATCAAAATTCACGGCCAGCGCACCTGTACGCTGCATCATCCAAGATGTTCGGCCTGCCCTCTTCTCGATGTTTGTCCGGCGGGCCACGCATCACGTCGCCTCAAGGCTGGCTAGCGGCGAATTCCTGACTCATCTCACAATTGGAGCAAGCGCGATCGAGGTAAGTCCAAGCAGAAAGAAGAGGAACATCAGCGCGAGCAAGAGCTTTACCCGCGCAGTTGCACCGTTGAACTCCTTCCAGACGAACACACCCCAGAGAGCAGAGATCATCGTGTTGCCTTCACCCATGGCGAACGAGGTGGCGGGCCCGATCATAGGAACATAGGACGCCACAAAGTTTGCAATCGTACCGAGCCCCCACACAACACCACCAGCCAGGCCCCAAGCATGCAGGCGCAAGCTCCCTGCTGAGTAATCGCGCAAGTTAAGCGGCGGCCCGTTCACCGGCTTCCGCATCAGGAGATAGCCCATCGGTACTGCAGTGGCCAGCGCGCCAAGGGCAAAGACAAAGTTCACCGTGTATGGGACGAGATGGCCTGGGCCACTCAGTGACTTCGCTACCAACGGGTAGAAGAGGCCGGCTCCAATGCCTCCGCCGATGCTGAGTAGAATCCCCGTCGCGCTCGATCTACCCCGGCCTTCGGCATCGCGATAGGCAAGCGCGTCGAAGCCAATGGCTACGCAGACCATGGCGATGCCACCAAAGATGAGCACAGGATTGCCAGTGGGCGAGATGAAGTAGTTTAAAAATGAGCCCAGAACCAGTGCGAGTCCTGCTCCAACAGGAAATGCGACGGCCATCCCGGCGACCGAGATCGCCGCAACCAAAAGGATATTGCCGATGCTGAAGATTGCACCGCCGACGAAGGCCTCGACGATGCTTCGAGTGCTCGAGGCATGGAGGTTGAAGAAGAAGCTGTCTGCGGAGGCGGGGTCGATGCGGCCGAATGTGAGTCCGAAGAGAATCGACGCTGCGAGAAGTCCGAAGGTGTAGTCGAGGTAAAAGAGTTCAAAGCGCCAGCTGGCGTCGATCTTCTGCGCATTAGCCCAGCTACCCCAGCAGAGCATGCTGAGCATCATCAGAAGCAACGCTGCCGGATACGTGTGCGGTGTAAACAAAATGCCCTCTGGCTTTAAGGTGTGTTGTTGTGATTATGCGCGCTATTTTTTAGATGCAGAGACAACATGCCGCGCAATCGCCACAGGCCTGAGTAACCTCCACAAAGCAGGCGGTATCTACGAACCACCTCCACGCAAAGGTCGCTTGCTCCGGGTACCTGGAAAGAGACCCTCTTGCGCACTGAATGGTCATTCATGTAGAACATCGCGTTGTCAAAGTTGCTCGTTCGGACGTCGCGAATCCAATACGACGCTCGGGCAGCACAGGGAGCTTCGTTCATGCTGACTCGTACCTCGCGGTACCTCTCCGTAGTCGCAGTCGTTGTCATTCTCGCATTGACGTCCCTCTTCTCTGCGAGTCTTCGAGCCCAAAATATCTCAACGGCCGAGCTCCACGGTACGATCCACGATCCGAGCGGAGCGGTAATTCCCAACGCGGCAATCACTATCGTGGATGCCTCCAAAGGATTCTCCCGATCGACAACCAGCGACGATCAGGGCAACTATCAGCTTCTGCTTCTGCCGCCTGGTGCCTATGTGGTGACAGCCACGGCACCCGGTTTCGCCAAGCTTACCGAGAACAACGTTGTGCTGACCGTAGGAGAGCGAGCCGATCTTGCGCTTCCTCTTGCCGTAAGCGGCAGCGAGACGGTTAACGTCAACGCCGGTGCAGACATCATCGAGACCCAGCGCAGCTCACAGTCCACCACGGTCGATCAGCTACGCATTGAAAATCTGCCTACGAATGGCCGCAACTACATCGGTTTCACGCTGACGAACTCGCAGATCGCTCGCGACGCCGCGCCTTCGATCGGTGCGATTCCGACCTCAGGGCTCAACTTCGGCGGAGTCCGTGCGCGTTCGAACTCGATCAACATTGACGGCGCCGACGCCGGTGACTACATCTCCGGTGGTACCCGCACGACGGTGTCGCAGGATGCCGTGCAGGAGTTTCAGATTATTACCAACGGCTTCGCCGCGGAGTACGGTCGTGCATCCGGTGGCGTGGTGAATATCGTTACGAAGTCCGGAACCAACGCGACGCATGGCAGCGCTTACGGTTTTCTACGCAATCGCTACATTCAGGCAACAAACCCGTTTTCGACCGTCTATCAGCCGGCATATACGCGAGTGCAGGCAGGATTCACGATCGGCGGCGCAATCATTCCGGACAAGACTTTCTACTTTTTCTCAACCGAGATCACGCGACGGCAGGAGACAGGATTCTCCGATATTGGCGCAAACAACTTTGGATTGACGAACATTGACGTAACCCGATTCTTCCCCCCGGTTGGAGGTTCGCTGATCATACAGGGCACTCCGCAACAGCAGGCGTTTCTGCAAAATCCGTTGTTACCCCCAAACACCCCGGGGATTCAGCAATACATCGCGCTGGTGGGCTCAGGCTCTTCCATTGCAACAACAGGGCAGAATCCGGCGTTCTTTCAGCCATTCGGCCTCAGCGGATCGAAGAGCTTCGTTACGTCAGGGCAGGTGTTGCCTGCGTCGTTTGTTCCGCTTAACAGCCTGATCGGCAACTTTCCTATCTCCGAGCGGACAGAGGTCTACTCGCTTCGGATCGATCATAAGCTGACGAACAACCAACAGCTCGCACTGCACGGAAGCGCCAGCCCCAGCTTCGTCAGCGGCATTGAAGAGAGCGCCGCAAACCAGAACCTCGGAGAAAATTCATTCTCGCGCACAGCCACACAAAGCCTTCACGACTGGGCCATCTCCGTGCAGCACACACTGGTAATCGGCAACAACAAGGTGAATGAGCTGCGTTTCCAGTTCGCGCGGCACCCAGTGTTATTTGCCAATAGCAACTCGCCCGGTGGTAGTGGTACAGCGGTGAATATCCCCGGATTCGCTTACTTTGGTAAGACACCCTTCTCCGTGGTCAACCGCATCGAGGACCAGAGCCAGCTGCAAGATAACTTCACGTACACGCATGGCCCGCATACGTTTAAGACTGGGATTGATCTTCGCTACATCACGATCAACATCCTGCAGGGCCAGCTCTACGGCGGTGGCGACTACAGCTTCGGATCGTTGAACAGCACAGATGTTTCGCCCCAGCTGGCGGGGCTTCCGGGCTTCTCTGCGATTCAGGCGTATGGGCTCGGCATTCCGCAGTCGTTTGCCCAGGGGATCGGAAATACCAGCACCAAATATAATCTGAAGGTTCTCGGTGCGTTTTTGCAGGACAGTTGGCGAGTCAACAGCAGGTTTACGCTGAACGCCGGCATCCGCTATGACGTCGAAGCGTTCCCCACCCAGCTTGCTCTCAACGCCAATACCAATGCAGCCGAACGCGCCTATGGGGTTCGCGAAGGTATTCGTTTGCAGGACACTAACTTTGCTCCACGCATCGGCATCGCGTACGACATCTTCGGCAATGCAAAAACTGTTATGCGCGCTAACTATGGGATCTTCTATGATCGCGCGCCGGGCAATCTCGAGGCACAATCCACCGCCTTTAACTCGACGACGGTTCCGCTCGTGATTCTCGCCGGTGGATCACCTTGCCTGGCGAACGCGCCGAACTCAGGAGCCAGTCCGTTGAACCTTAATGCGACGAATGCATTCCAGGGATCGCTCGGCAATGCAAACTGTCTCGGTGCAAGTGCGGCGGGGGTCAATTACATCGCCAGCCAGCAGCGATTTGACCCTAACAATTCGAACTCTGTCTTCGTCAATCAAAACTATCTCGCAGCCGGGTTCCCCCTCGCGATCCTTCCCTCAGGCCTTCCCGCCGATCTGCACTTCGTCACCCCGTACGTGCAGCAGATCTCCTTCGGTATCGAGCAGGATCTTGGCCGCGACCTCTCGCTGAACATCGCCTATAACTCCACCGGCGGCCGACACCTCAACCGGCCAGTCAACGTAAACCCAGTGAATCCCCAGCTTCTCATCGCCAACTGGCGCAACGCGGTCAACGCTGTGAACGCTGGCACCGCGGTGCCCGGTACCGCGAGTCCAACATCCAATCCACTGACGGTTGCAACTGCGAGCGGCGTGAATCCTTGCGGAGTTGGACCCACGGGGCCTTATGTTGCTCCGCCGCTGCTGAATTTCTTTCGTGCCTCCGGTCTCAATACTTCGCTCGCAAGTTTTCTTGCCAACCCCGCTGTCGGCGCAGGACAGTGCGTTGCTCTGGCCAGTGAGATCGCAGCAGCCGATGGACTCGGCAAAGGCCTTCCCGTTCCCTTCGGCGACATGACGCCAAACCTGACTACCGGAACCTCCGACTACAACGCACTGAGCGTAAACCTGAAGAAGCGGTTCACAACGAACTACGAATTTCTGGTCAGCTACACCTGGTCGCATGCGATCGACGACTCGACCGACGTTGTCTCCACCTCAGACTCGCCGCAGAGCAGCTTCGCTCCGAACGCCGAACGCAGTGTCTCCACCTTCGACCAGCGTCATCGCCTCGTCCTCTCGGGCGTCTACAACTCTGGCCATATCGGCGGCGCTGGCTTTGTCCCGACTGTGTTGTCTGGTTTCACGGTAGCTCCCATCTTTGAGATTTCGTCCGGCCGTCCGTTCAACATCCTCACGGGCAGTGATACAAACTTCGACTTCAACCCCTTAACCGATCGGCCCAACGCAGTAACACCGAACAGTGGCGCCACAGGTTGTGGCACCACTCCTGTGCTTTCGAAGTATTCGCCAACTGGAGCCTTCAACCTGCCCTGCTACATTGACGCTCCAGCGACTGCCGGACCCGCCAGCAGCTTCTATGCTGGCAATCTCGCTCGCAACGCCGGCGTGAAACCTTACACGGTATTCACCGATCTGCGCATAGCACGCGCGTTTACGTTCTCACACGAGATCGGCTTGCAGATGACAGCGGATATATTCAACCTGATAAATAAAAACAACACGCTCGATGTGAATCTTCTCTACACTGCCGCCGGCACACCTACAGCGTCCTACGATCCTCGCCAGTTCCAGTTTGGAGCGCGTATCTCCTTCTAACTCCTCAATTATCTGAATAGCAAACCAGTGGAACGCAGCCAATTATCATCCGGCCGCATCCAACCACTGACGTTCCTCGCTGTATATCCCTTGATCTCAAAGTGGATACGAGAAGTACCGCGCTATGTCTGCGAAGACCAGTGTCGAGCCAAAAGTCATTTACTCTTGTGTCGTTTTGAAAGTATTCGAAAGGTTCGGGATGAAGACAGTACGCGTCGCTGTTGACGATGTTTGCGGTTACGGTGTCGACGATAGCTGGACTAGCGAGCACGAGCCGATGCAGCGTTGCTGATGGAAGAGCCGTATGGAGAGTTCGGCGCGTTCAACCCAACTGGTCATGCAGCGATCTATCTGAACCATATCTGTGCAGAGTCGCCAACGAGGCTGCGGCCCTGCGCACCCGGTGAACCCGGTGCGGTCATCAGCCGATATCACAAGATCGACGGATACGATTGGGTTGCGATTCCACTTGTTCCATATCTGTATGCGGTGGAGCGCGTAGAGGACGTTCCTGAGACCGCAGATGCAGCGCTCGAAGCCAGTCTGCGCGATCAATATCGACGAGATCATCTGCTGCAATATGTGCCAGACGTAACCGAGGGAAAGAAGGCCGGCGAAGTTCCCGGCGGTGAGTGGACGCAACTGATCGGCGCATCGTACGACCGCAGGATCTACGGCTTTCAGATTCAGACGACTGCCGAAGAAGACGAGCAGTTCATGAATAAATTCAACGATAGCCCGAACGTTGGCCACTTCAATCTGCTCTTTCACAACTGCGCCGATTTTTCACGAACCTTGTTGAATGTCTACTATCCCCACGGCGTGCATCGAAACTTCTTTGTCGACCTTGGAATCACAACTCCGAAGCAAGTGGCGCGATCGCTAACGGCGTATGCCGATCACCATCCTGAGCTGACATTCTCCACCTTCATGATCCCTCAGGTGCCGGGCAGCATCAAACGCAGCCATCCCATCGATGGTGTACTCGAATCGGTAGTGAAGTCGAAGAAGTATGTCTTACCGCTGGCGGTGATAAGCCCTCAGGTGACTGCTGGTCTCGTCGTCGCTTATTTGACCGATGGGCGCTTCAAGGCGCCAAAGGATGCTACGGTCGAACTCGTGCCAGGAGACGCTGTGACGAAGACAACTGATCCTGTGCCGCCGGGAGCAACTCCAACAGAGGCTCCCGGAGCGCTCGAGAACAGGCGCCCGCTGCCGCCTCCAACGACTCCGCAATAATCGCGGCAGCAGCTCTCAATCGACCCTCAGAGCTGCATCGGCATCCATCACCAACGAATCTCCTTCGACCAGAAGAGAGTGCAGCTTTAGCGAGTTCAGCGAAAGCGCATAGCCTGTTGTCTCTGTTGAACGGCTGAGGAGTTGCCGCATCAGAACCGCGGCGTTTACCTTCATCTGCGCTGGAAGCTTGTGGCTCAAAAACGGCACCAGCAGAAAGTTCAGCTCCTTCGATTCGCTAAGCCGCTCGATCCGTGCATCGCGAAAGCCGACGCTCTCTTCTTCCGCCTCAGGAATCAGCGAGACGTCGGCGTCCGTTACAAGCGACACGCCAATGCAGGTACCGCGAACCGCAGTGCCAAACTTCGCCTTCGCATGGACGTGGACCACAATGCGGTCCTGCACAAAAGTTACGTGTGGAGACTCCGCATAGACATAGCACGGCGAATTCGCATCGCCCCGCAGGTAATAACGTCCCTGTGGACCGTTGAAGAGCTGCGTCCGCAGCGTACGTTCCAATGCCTGTGCCGAGACCCTCACCTCAATCGCAGAGGCACTGCGAACGACACAAAACAGAAATACGATCGAGAAGAGGACTGGAAGCCGACGCATCATGCTTTAAGCATAAAGGCAGCAGTGCCTTCGCTGGTTCATGAGCCTGTCAAAGGAGCAGCCCAGATTCCGCATACACTTGAGTGTAATGACACCGGAGACACCTTGGACTTAGCGCAACTCAACGAGCATTTCAGCCTTCCCGGCATCCTCGTCTTTTATGCCACCGCCAGCGGGCTCATCTATGCCAGCATCACTACGCCGCAAGCGACTGCAACCGTGTATCTGCAGGGCGCACACGTAACGGCATGGCAACCAAAGGGTCAGCAGCCCGCGATCTTTACCAGCCGTAAGAGCGACTTCGCGCCAGGCAAGGCGATTCGCGGCGGAGTTCCCATTGCCTTTCCCTGGTTTGCCACGCGGCACGACGGCAGGAAGGGACCATCGCACGGCTTTGCTCGCATACAGGACTGGACGCTTGCCTTTGCTGCATTGGCTGGCGATGACCTGCACCTAACCTTTACGCTGGGTCCATCTGAGGTCAGCCGCAATCTTGGCTACGACAACTTCCGGCTCGCCTATCAACTCACAATTGGCCGCACGCTGACGATGCAACTCACAGTGGTCAACGACGCGACCACGCCTCTGGTCTTTGAGGAGGCGCTCCACGCGTACTACGCAATCACAGACATTCACGAAGCCATCGTGAATGGACTCGAAGGCACGACCTACCTGGATAAGAACGATAACGTGCAGTCGAAGGTGCAACACGGCGCGATCACCATCACTGAGCCAACCGATCGTGTGTACTTGAATACCACTAACACCTGCGTTCTTCAAGACGCAGCCAGCAAGCGATCCATCACAGTGGCCAAAGCTGGCTCCAACACGACGATTGTTTGGAATCCAGGAGAGTCAGGCGCGCAGAAGTTGACCGATATGGATCCGACAGAGTGGCATGAGTTCATCGCCATCGAGACCGCGAACGCCGCGGAGAACACCGTTACTCTGGCTCCAGGCGCTAAACACGTTATGCAGGCCAGCGTTTCCATCGAAGATATTAAGGGATAGCGAGACGCAAAACCCACGCGTTGCTCTTAAAAAGAGTTCAGTAGTTTCAAAACCTTGTCGCGCCAGAATGGCTTTGCCCAATAGGTCGTTCAACCGCTACTCTCAGGAGTGTGATGCTCATCCTGGCCTCAGCCTCGCCACGCCGTCGCGAACTCCTTGCGCAAGCGGGCCTCAAATTTACCGTAGCCGCTGCAAACCTTAGCGAAGATCTGTTGCCGGATGAGACTGCTGCCGCGTATGTCCGGCGGCTGGCCGAAGAGAAGGCTCAGTCAGTCTGGAACGCCAACCGATCGTTGGATTCGACAGACGATCCACTCATCGTTCTTGGCGCCGACACCTGTGTCGTCTGTGACGGGCACATTCTCGGCAAGCCCGCCGATACGGCCGACGCACGACGCATGTTGGAGCTGCTGAGCGGACGCACTCATGCCGTTCTCACCGGGCTAGCCGCCATTACCGTCACGAAGACAGTTCGGGATGTGGAGATAACGCAGGTGACCTTCAACCAGCTCAACGACAGGGAGATCGCACAGTACATCGCCAATGGCGAACCCTTCGACAAAGCGGGGGCGTACGCCATTCAGGGTTATGCGGCACGCTGGATTCCCCGCATCGAGGGATGCTACTTCAACGTCGTCGGGCTGCCGATTGCACGCACCGTCGCTTTATTGGCCGAAGTACAGACTGCAGCCGCGGTCGACCAGCCGTAAGCCTTCTTTACGTCACGCTGGCAATCATCGCTGCCAGAAGCGCCGTACGTGGGATCAGGTGTTCGATCACAACCGATTCATGCGCCGCGTGTGCGCCATCGCCGACTGCGCCCATTCCATCAAGCGTCGGTACCCCAAGAGCTGCCGTGAAGTTTCCATCGGAGCCACCGCCTGTAGCTGCCTCCTCCAGATTGAAGCCGATCTCCGCTGCAAGCGATTGCGCTCTCTTGAACAGCGCAATCGTGCCTGCCTTACGTTCCATCGGAGGACGATTAATACCGCCAGTGACTGTGAGCTTGCAGTGCGGGTCGGAGACCTTGAGGTTGCGAAACAGCTTTTCCACATAAGCAGCATCGCTGGCCTTTGCGATCCGAACGTCAACTTCAGCATGGGCGCTCGAAGCCACCACATTTGACCGCGTTCCACCAGCGATAACACCACAATTTACCGTCAATTTTCGCGTCAAATTCGTGAAGTTGGAGATAGTTTGGACCAATTTTGCCAGCTCCAAAACCGCCGAATGACCACGCTCAAAGGCCACCCCGCTATGTGCCCCAACCCCCGCAACTTGCACATTATAATGGCCTACGCCCTTCCGCGCCGTCTTATAAGCCAGCCCCTGAGCCGGCTCCAACACCAGCACCGCAGCCGACTCCAACGCCAATCGCTCCGTAATTGACCGCGAAATCGGGCTCCCCACCTCTTCATCACTGTTCAACAATAAGATCACGGGGCGAGCTAACTTCATCTCCTGTAACGTGTTAAGTGCAGCGAGAGCCATCACTATCCCAGCCTTCATGTCGAGAACCCCAGGCCCCCAATACCGTCCATCGAACTCGCGCCAGGGCATTTTGGCAAGCGTTCCTATGGGCCAGACGGTGTCGAGATGTCCAAGGAGAAGAACTGGTTTGATGGTGGAGCGGGTGGGGCCAAAAACGGAGCTCGAGAACATCGCCAAATTCGCGCTGCCTGTGATACCTGGACTTAGCTCCAAGCTCTTTGGCCCAGCTTTCAGCTAAGCCCAAGGCGGCATTAACCGCTGGCCGGTCTTCACTTGGCGATTCCTGCTGTACAAGCTCTCTGAGGGTATCGAGAATCCAACCTTCTTTTTTCTGAACCTGACGAAAGATTGCTTTTGAGTCCATGAACGGATGTTATAGCAATCAAATGAATTAGTTCGGTAATAACATACTTGACAGACTATAGTCAGAGATGTATCTTAGGAACATGGAAACGCCTAAGACCCTTCTTGAAGCCATCACCTTCTTCTCCGAATACGAGAACTGCCGCCGGTTCATGATTGAAATCCGTTGGGCTGATGGCGTTGTACGTTGCCCTTACTGCGATGCGACGAAGCTCTCCTATCTGGCAAAGGCGCGAGTGTACCGCTGCTATGGCAATCACCCTAAGCAGAAGTTCTCTCTCAAGATCGGCACGATCTTTGAGGATTCGGCTATCGGTTTGGAGAAGTGGCTTCCGGCAGCGTGGCTCATTTCTAATTGCAAGAATGGCATCAGCAGCTATGAGCTGGCTCGTGCTTTAGGTGTAACGCAGAAGTCCGCATGGCACATGCTTCACCGTTTGCGTGAGGCGATGTCAGATGAGACGGGCAAGATCGGCGGCGACGGTACGCCTATCGAGTGTGACGAAACGTTTGTAGGCGGCAAGGTGAAGAACATGCACAAGAACAAAATAAAGAAGGGCGTCTCCCACTTCGGACCGGGCAATAAGGCCATTGTGATGGGCATGCTGGAACGCGGCGGACGCGTAAAGGCTCAGGTCATCAGCGACCGCAAGAAGCAGCAGCTAGACCCCGTTATGACCGAGCACGTGGAAGCCGGGGCAAACATCATGACTGATGAGATGTCCACCTACGGCGTACTGTCCACGCCTTACAACCGCGAGATTATCAATCACGCCATGAAGTACGTTGATGGCCACATCCACACAAATGGGATTGAGAACTTCTGGGCACTACTTAAGCGTTCTCTGGGTGGCACCTACATAAGCGTAGAGCCGTTCCACCTTGACGCGTATGTGAAAGAGCAGGTATTCCGTTATAACAACCGCAAGGACTCAGACGACTTCACACGATTCGCGACCTGCATCATGGGCATACAGGGCAAGCAGCTTACCTACAAGGCACTCACGCAAAGGCCGGGTGTGGTCTAAGAACGGGCAACGCCGGGGGAAACGGGTTTCGGCTTCTCGACTACCTTCCTCATCAGATCGGTGAACCTCCCAAAATCTCCGGGGGTGTTCATCGTTTCTGGTTTTGGAGGATGTTTAACGGGGTCTTCCCACTTCTTTTTCATCTCGCGATTGTATCCCTGAAAATAAATCTGTGGAAAATAGGGATCGATAAAGTCTCTGTTTTTTGGGCGCACCAAGTCCAACCCACTCGGTTACGCGTTGCCCTGAGCGTAACCGAGTACAGCACTGAACGCAAGCTAAATAGGTTTAAAATTAACGACTTACCCATTAAACCCGAAGTTGATTCGCCTTTCATTCTCATTTTCCCTGGCGTATATTGACCACAATATGAGGCAAATCAGTTTCCGCTAGACCACCGCTAGCGGCGGCGCAAAACGAAGGAACCCCGGAATGCTCTATCACCCTCTCGAAAAGGAATGAGCAGACCGGGGCCAGGTGGGCTAACTACCCTTTGGATCGGCTTGCGCCTTTCCTGTCCCCTAAATGTACACCAACAGTTGAGGAAAACTACAAGGGGTATCAAAATGGCAGAACTTGGAACCGTAGTATTCACTGGAAAATCAGGGCAAAAATACACATTTACTGCATATCCCATCAGCCAAACATTCATGGCGTTTGGGGCCGTATACTTCATAACAAACCGCTACTTGAACACCGACAATACTTATTGGTTTCGCCATATATACATCGGCATGACGGGTGATATGTCCAAACGATTCGACGACCACCATAAGCAGGCATGTTTTACTCGCAATCAGGCGAATAGCATATGCGTCTACACGGCAGCGAATGAAGCAAGCAGGCGAGCCATAGAGACGGATCTAATCCAGCAGTACAGCCCGCCTTGCAATGGTTGATGTCACGATTGCTGGGTAGCAGCTTCCGCTGGCGGTGCTGGCGGAAGTTGCCCCCGCTCTACAAGGGCATCATGGAACTTCAATAGGCGCTCGGTAATCATGGCGTCCACTTCGGGATTAAATGATGCGGAGGTCGTTGCTGGCGCTTCGAGAATTGCTTCCATCGGGCACACTCCTGTGGTAACGTTTGAGTGTCAGCCCAACGCTTTGAGATGCCTCCGACGCCAATCGGAGGCATTGTAATTTTAAATTCTACCCTGTCACGGCAGTTCAAAGTCTTTCACCTTAACTGCGGTCAGTCAAATATGTTATTACCATTAGTTCTAGTTCTGGCGAGACAAAAAGTGCTCAATCCAAGCTGTATTGTGGCGTATTTACCACAGTATTGGCTCGCCTATCGATTGTAGTCTTGTTGATGGTTTTACTGGAGGGTATGGTTTCGTGGCCTTGGAAGCTCATTTTGAGCGAACAATTCGATCGGAGATTGAGTTTAGTGGTATCGGCTTGCATAGCGGTGCGCCGGTTTCCATGCGATTGATTCCGGCGCCGGCTGGATCGGGTATCGTCTTTAGACGCACAGACTTAGACAACTTTGAGATTGCGGCGGTGGGGCGCAACGTCGCAAAGGTGAGTTATGCGACGAGCCTGATGCGCCAAAGTGTTTTGATTTCAACGACTGAGCACCTCTTGTCTGCATTAATTGGGTATGGCGTGGATAACGTGATTGTTGAGGTGGACAATCTTGAAGTGCCGATTCTAGATGGGAGTGCTTTGCCGTATGTGCAAGCATTCGAACGGGTTGGATTGAAACAGCAGAGACGCAAGCGGGAGTATTTGAAGATTCTGAAAGAGATTGAGGTTCGGGAGGGATCCAAGTTTATCGGGGTCTATCCAGGATCGGGGTATCGGATTCAATATACGATAGACTTCCCGCAACCTATTGGCGTGGAATCGTTTGTGGGTAATTTGGCGACGGGAGATTATGTCAATTTGATTGCTCCGGCGCGGACTTTCGGGTTTAAAGAAGATGAAGCTATGCTGCGGGATATGGGGTTGATCCGTGGGGCGACGGCTGATTGCGCGATCATTTTGTCGCGGCAACATGTTGAAAATGGGCCGCTTAGATTTGATGACGAATTTGTACGACATAAGGTTTTGGACCTGATCGGGGATCTGGCGCTGGCGGGACGGAGAATTCAAGGCCGGGTGGTGGCAGAAAGAGCCGGTCATGCGATGCATACTGCTCTTGTACAAAGGCTTATGCGTGATCGCTCTGCGTGGGAGCTGGCCCATGGATACGATGAAGTGGCGGAGCCAGAGACCGTGATGGGGCATCTTCGACCGGCGATTGCGTCGTAAGTTGTGATGATTTTGGGTGGTTTTTGATGGTGAAATTGTGGTGGATTCGTGGTGAGACTGTGGTGATTGGTGTGGTGAGTTCTGCTTGCGTGTGGGCGATTATCGAATGAGTGGGTTGGCGGCGATTGCGCTGGGGTCGAATCTGGATTCGAGGTTTGGGGACCGCGAGGCGAACCTGCGGGAGGCGGTGCGGCGGGTTGGGGAGCTGGGTGAGGTGCGAGCGGTGTCGTCGTTTTACGACACGGAGCCGGTGGGGTTGGTGGAGCAGCCGAGGTTTTTGAATGGGGCGCTGCTGCTCGGGACGGAGCTAGAGCCGGTGGCGTTGATGCAGGCGCTGCTTTCGGTTGAGCGGGCGATGGGGCGGGAGCGTGAGGGAGCTGTGGCTAAGGGGCCGCGGGTGATCGATCTCGATCTGTTGTTGTATCGCGTGGAGGGTGGAGCTGGGGTGGTGATGGCGACGGAGGAGTTGACGCTGCCACATCCGGAGATGCAGGAGCGTCGGTTTGTGCTGGAGCCACTGGCGGAGATTGCGCTGGAGTGGGTACATCCGGTGCTTAGGGTGACGGTGCGCGAGATGCTGGCTGGGTTGCGCTGCGATTCCTGATTCATGGGCGGAGGTCACAATCTGCTTGTTTCGACTCAGGGCTTCTGCTTTACTGCTGCGGGAGCTAACATGCAGAGCTTTGAACGGTACTTGGTGCGCTGGCGTGAGGCAGGGCTGATTGATGAGGGTACAGAGTCGTCTATTCGTGCCTTTGAGAGTAGTGAGGCGCAGCCAAGCGGACGACGATGGCAGGTAATTCTGGCGTTGGCTATGGGTGGGATTCTGTTGGGCGCTGGAGTATTTCTTTTTGTTGCGGCGAACTGGGATGATGCTTCGCCGGGTCTGCGGCTGACACTGGTGCTGGCCATGTTGGCGTTGTTTCATGGAGCCGGGCTTGTCGCCAGGGAGCGCTTCGCCGGGTTTGCAACGACGATGCATGCGCTAGGGACACTTGCGGCTGGCGCGGCGATTGCTCTGGTGGGGCAGATATTCAACATGCAGGAGCACTGGCCGGCAGCGGTGATGCTGTGGGCGTTGTGTGCGCTCGCCGGTTGGTGGTTGCTGGATGATCAGTTTCAGCAGACGCTTTCGTTACTGCTGGTGCCGTCGTGGCTGATCTCGGAGTGGATGTACAGGGCGAGTGTTTATCAGGGTTCTGAAGTTTATCTGTCGCGCATGATCGCAGTGCTTGCCGCGGTTTATCTGATCGGGTTTCTGCATTCGCGCAAGCGAGTGGTATTTGGAATCCTTTTCGGCGTTTCGGGTATCGTTTTGTGCGGTTGCGTGAGTGCGCTAAGCGAGGGATGGGCTTATTACGGCTATGGATCACATCAGTGGAGCTTTCTGCCGTTGCATTTGCGTCTGGCAGCGTTCGTGATTCTGATGTTGACGGTGGGATTCGGGTGGTTCGTGGGCAAACAGAGCGTTGTTCCCGCGCTTATCGTTGCTGCGATGGTCTTTGTATTGCCGTGGGCTCAGACTGTCGTTGAGGACGAGGGGTATCGCGGACAGATGTGGAAACACTCCGAAGCGAACTTGTTCGCTTATTTGCTGGTGGCGGCGACTGCAGCTTTTCTAGCATGGTGGGGCGTGCGTGAAGAGAGCAAAGCGCTAGTGAATTATGGCATTGCGGTGTTTGCGTTGACGGTAATGTGGTTCTACTTCTCAAGCATTATGGATAAACTGGGGCGTTCGCTGGGGTTGATCATGCTTGGCGTTCTGTTTCTGGCAGGGGGGTGGTTCCTGGAGAAGATGCGAAGGAAGCTCGTAGCCAGCATTCCGGAGGTGACGGCATGACGCAACGTAGCCGAGGGACCGTGTTGCTGTTGGTGCAACTGGTGTTGGTGTTGAGCATCGCGGGGAAGTATGTGTATGAACGGAAGATGTGTCCGCGAGTATGGGTGAGGACGGCGCAGTTCGATCCGTCGCTTGCGCTTCGAGGGCGGTATCTTGCGCTGGGACTGGCGGTGGATGCCTGTGGGCTTTCTCATGACCCGGGGAATCTGCTTGGGCCGCGTTCGTCCGGTATATGGAAGTGGCGGGTTAAGCCCGCGGTGAAGGACGGGCAGCTTGTGGTTTTACCGGTTGGCTATGACGTAAGACCGGAGTCGACGCTCGACGTGACTCAGCAGGTGAATGATCCCTGTGATCGTGCTGCCTAGTCGCAGCCTGCGGATTTCTTTATCGGGGATACTGCGAAGAGTCCATTTCCGCTAAAGCCGAACGAGCAGCTGTGGGCGGAGGTGACAGTGCCCTTGAGTGGGCCGCCGAGGCCGATTCAGTTGGCGATCTCGAGTAATACGGGATTTAAGCCGCTTGTGGTTCGATGACCGTAAGAGATGGTCTGGATAAAGAAAGCATTTCAGTCGTTACGGCTACGCCTTCACTCCGGTCTTCTACAGAGTGGAACCCACTCATCGCGCAAAAAAGCCGCGCGACGAATGAGGCACCCTGGGGTTCGTCTGCAGCGGCGAAAATGGTGAAAGATATTTAGCCTAAGATGTGTGCTGAATTGACCATCTATCTTGCCAAAGGTCTTGTATGTTGAAATTATTCCCGGAAAGAGGCCCCACAAATGGTTCTCACGCTTCCACCTTTTTTTCCACACAGACGAAATAGAGATGGTTCTTTTGACTCCATCTGCCTGAGATGCTTGCTCACGATATCCACAACGAGACGAAGACGATCTTGCAAAGCGTGATAAGTCTCACATTTGCAATCCCTCCATTCTGTCGCAGCGAGCTTTCGACCACGCTCGCGAAAGTGGAAGGCAGTCCTTATGAGATATATCGCTGATTACGTGGTCACCCACCTTGGTAGTACACACTCTGGCACGCTGGTTTTGCGAGAGGAGCGCACTCCTAAAATAGGCGATGTTCTCGACGTCCGGATTGCGGGACTTCCGCTGCCTGTTCAGATTGAAAGTGTGAGTCTTCGGAAAGAGATGTACGGTGTCCAGCATGCAAGCCTCGTCTGCTCCACTTACGCGCTCTAGCCATTGGGGTGGCCCAGACTGGGCAACAGCCGCTTTTCTATTTGTGATTGCGATGTTTGGAGTTGTCGCCATTGGCCATATGCCCAAGTGGCCGATCTACGTCACCATTCTGGTTTGGTGGGCATTCGTTATCTACACAACGATCCATATTAATCATCAAAAAGAGGTCTCTATTTCTTGAGACTAAGTCCCCCTGCAGACTTTGTATGTACTCCTCTTTGCATCTTCAAGTCATAGCTTTGTCAGCAATCTTGCTCACAATGGCTGCTCTTTTCCTGGTTTGCTTCGAATGATCTTTCTTGCTGACCAGGATGGACGCACTTACGGCGTTACGCTCCGGTAGCTGATCGTGCAGCACCACATTGAGCAGCGACTTATGAACGCGTATGCGTCCGTTGTATTCAATGAAGCCGAGCTTTCGGAAGCGGTTCATAAAAAAACTTACACGCGATCGCGTTGTGCCAATCATCTCGGCAAGAGTTTCCTGCGTAATCTGCGGGATCAACATCTCCGGTTCGCCCGGTTTGCCGAATTCGGCCATCAGCAAAAGAATTCTCGCCAGACGTTTTTCACTTGAGTTAAAGAGCTGATCGACAAGATCGGCCTGGATTCGCATACTTCGAGCTAATAGGAATGACAGAAACAGATCAGAGAAGGTATGTTCCTCGTGCATGACGCGGACCATCTCAGCTCTCTCTATTCTGAGTGCCGTACAGGCGATCACGGCTGTTGCCGTCGCCATACGCAGCCCGACAACTGCGGCGATGGACTCCTCTCCGATAAAGTCTCCGGGGGACAGGAGCGTGATGGTGGCTTCTTTGCCTCTCTCCGACACGACCGTGAGCTTGACTCTGCCGGTCTGAAGATAAAAGATGCAGTTCGCGTCATCCGCCTGCGAAAAGAAAGTCTCCTTGGCCTTCAGCCGGACAAGTCTTCGCCCCACTCCTGCGCTTGCCAAAAAGACAATTGGATCGAATACAGCGTCTATTGTCTCTTTCATGTTTGAGCGTGCCTCTGTCGCCTGCATTACATTCTATGTGCGATTCCGAAAACGTAACCGCATATCTGTGGGATTGCCGAAGGTACTCCAAAGTAAAGCAGGCACCCACAAACTAAAGGCGCCTGCCCTGTCCAGCTCTGCGTCGGCTCGATCTCAGTGTTTGCCCTTGCCCACATTGCCACGCCCGTCACGCACTTCGTTCCCTTTGAAGTTTTTTGGCGGGGTAGCATGCTCTGGCGTGGCTTTCTCGCCACGCTCCGGCATTGTGCCCGTATAGCCATGTTCTGGATGGAAGTGGTTATCTACATGGCCTTGGAAGTTGGCAGGGCCGTGAAACCACGGGCCAGCGCCAATGAAGACACCTCCTGTAAACCACTCCGGGCCATAGTAACCGTAAGGGGCACATCCATAGGGAGCTGCGTCATAGTAACCGTATGGACATTCCGGGGCCACGCCGATCTCGACGTTGACCTGGGCTTGTGATTTGGGAGTATTCGCAGTGAAGCAAAGACCGGCAACAGCAGCTAACGCAACTACTTTAAATCCGCGCATAAATTTAACCTCAGTGGGTTATGAGGCGCATTGATACCGAATAGTTGTGCCGAAACTATCGTAGGTTCAAGTCGAAGATGCGATTAATCAAGTTGATCAATATTGATCAGACAAGCCTAAAAATAACCTTTATTGCTTGAGCGGGATTTGCTATTTAAACGACTGCCAACCAACACAACTGCCAACCAAAAGGTACACTCAATTCATCGCTGTGAGTGGTTGTGCCGCTTGCGGGAAATCTTTTTGGATGGAGTTGGCCATGGCTTTGATTGCGTCGGGTGTGGTTTCGGGGAGTGCTGGGTTCTGGAGCCGTTTTGAGGAGCGCGTTGCTCCGTATGACTTGTTGAAGCACCCGTTCTATCAGGCGTGGTCGAAGGGTGAGCTGACGCGGGAGGATCTGCGGGAGTATGCGGCGGAGTATTGGCACCATGTGTCGGCGTTTCCGACTTATCTGAGTGCGCTGCACTCGCGGCTGCCGGATGGAGAGATGCGGCGGGAGGTGCTGCGGAATCTTGCTGAGGAAGAAGGTGTGGATTCGGCGACGGCGCGTCCGCATAGCGATCTTTGGATGGACTTTGCGGCGGGGATGGGGGCTTCGCGCGATGAGGTTACGGGGCGTGCGGTGCAGCCGGAGATGGTGGCGTTGATGGGGACGTTTCGCGAGTTGATGCAGGAGAAGACGGCTGCGGCGGCGATGGCGGCGTTGTATGCGTATGAAGCGAAGGTGCCGGCGATTGCGAAGACGAAGGCTGAGGGGTTGGCGGCGCACTATGGGACGGATGGTGCGGCGGCTCGGTACTTTACGCTGCATGAGACGGCGGATGTGGCGCATGCGAGCGTTTGGCGGGAGTTGATGGATAAGGAGCTGGCGGGTTCGCCTGAGAGCGAAGAGGCTGCTCTGAATGCGGGTGAGCGTGCGGCGAAGGCGCTTTGGGTTGCTCTGGATGGTGTGGAGCGGGAGCGGCTGGCGGCGAATTAGTCTAAGTTACGAAACGCGTAATTTATAGATGAGAGGGAGGCTGGCGATGAGATTGCCTGGTCCTTTTTCTTTTTGGTGCTTAGCGGTGCATGGATGGGAGGATGGAGTGGCTGGGTCCAACTGGTGACTTGCTCGAGGGCCTGGGCGAGGGTGTTGACGACGACGGTGGGTTTGCCGGGGCCGAATCGCTCGATGGTGAGCTCGCTGGTTTGATCGGGATCTTCGGTGGGGCTCCAGAGGCCGATGACGATGCGGTTGTTGGGCAGATGGGAGCGGACGCGTTGACAGATGGCGCGGGCCTGGGAGAAGGCGAAGGGCGGTAGGGCGGAGATGAAGATGACGGTGTTGGGTTCGTAGGCGAGCGAGTCGAGGATCTCGCCGGAGACGGAGTTGGCGGAGAGGAGAAGGGTCTGGTGGGAGGCGCGCTCCATGACCTGAACGAGCATTTGGGTGGTGAGCTCGTCGGCCTGATCGCTGGCGGAGATGCAGACGACGGCGAAGTCGTTTTGCTGGGCGACGGGGACGACGGGGGGGATTTCGCCGGTGGATTCCTGGGGGTGGTAGTCGGTGAGTTCGGCGACGAGTTCGCCGATGCTGAGGAAGAAGAAGTTGCAGCGGGCGTCGTCGAGGGTGCCCTGGTGACGATCCTGTTCGACGAGGGCGAGGGCGGGGATGAGGACGGAGTCGTAGAGCTCGACGAGGGATTTGCTTTGGAGGAAACGATTGGCGACGGCGTGGGCTTCGCGCTGGTCCATGGCGAGGAGGCGCTCGTAGAAGAGGGCCTCGGCGGAGAGCTCGGCGTCGGTGCCGAGTAGGGTGTGGAGGAAGGACATCTGCGGGACGTATCGGCCCATGACGACGATGCAGACGGTGAGCGGAGTGGAGAGGATGAGGCCGGGCCATCCCCAAAGGAGAGCCCAGAAGATGGCCATGGCGAGGAGCGCGAGAGACGAGATGCCGGTGCGGGAGCTGAAGAGCCAGGGTTCGACGAAGTTGGTGGCGGAGAGTTCGAGGGTGAGAAAGAGGCCGAGGATGAGGAGCGTCGGAACCCAGGAGGAGAAGATGGCGACGGAGAGGACAAGCGGGAGAACGAGGCTGGTCGTGGTGCCGACGTAGGGGACGATGCGAAGGATTCCTGCAAGGACACCCCAGAGGGTTGCGTTGGGTACGCCGATGAGGAAGAGGCCGCAGCCGAAGAGGGTTCCGTAGGCTGCGTTGACGGCGACCTGGAAGAGAAGGTACTGGCTGATGCGAGTCGCGGCTTCCTGCAGGGCCTGGGTCATGACGCTGATGCGGCCCATTCCGGCGAGGAGGAGGATGCGATGACGGAGATCCTCGCGCTTCATGAGGAGATAGATGGTGAAGACGATGACGACGCCGAAGGTTCCGATGGGGCGGAGGAAGCGCAGGAGAAGTTCGGTGGTGGATTGGAGCTGTGTGCGGTCCTGGTCGACGATGCGAACTGGTTGAGGCTGGACGGAAGGCTTGTTGACTGCGACGGCAGAGTTGGCTCCGATGGCGAGGTCTCCGCTGATGTCGTCGATGGCGGTGAATGCTTTTTGAAGAGACTGTTCGGCTGGGGAGTGGACGGAGGCTATCTTCTGCTGGATGTTGAGACGGTAGGTGGGAAGGTTGCGGGCGACGTTGAGGAGTTGACGGACCACGATGTATCCAACCCCGCAGATGAGGGTGAAGGCGATGATGCCGGTGAGGGCGACAGCGATGACACGGGGGACGCGGCGGACCTCAAGCCGGGTGACAGCAGGAGCCAGCAAAAAAGCGAGGGTGAGGGCGAAGGCGAAGGGGATGAGAAGATCGCGGGCAAAGTAGAGGATGAGGACCGTGACGGCGAGCACGAGAAGGGGTCCGACCCTGGAAAACTCGGTGCTTCGAGCACGGGACATACAGCCTCACTAGGGGAGTAAAGATGGAGTGCCTTGTTTGGGCAAGAATACATCAATGTAAAGGCAGTTGACCTTCGATGAGTGGAGGTGGAGTTGTTTTCGGTGCGGGGTCGATCGTGGCTCAGGCTGGCGTTTGGAAGAACAGGCGGGGAGGCTCTGACTCAAGTAGTGGCTACGCGCGGCTAAAAAGCAGATTCCCTTCGGGAATGACCAAAAATTAAAGAAACGCCGCCGCCTGGAGGGAGTAGATTGCGCTTTGGGGGCGGGGGGAATAGGTTATTGATTCATTGGTGGAGGATTCTATGGCTATCGTGCAGCTGCCTGGTGCGAAGGAACGTTATGCTCTTGGACAACAACGCCGCAAGCAGGTGCGGCGGATGGAGCACAAGATATGGAAGGCGAAGGATCGACGGGCGAATCCTCTGAAGCTGCTGGAGATTTCGACGCGTGGGAGGGTGCCGGCGCTGGTGGCGCTGAAGGACCAGTTGATGGCGGCTTCGCCGTTTGGGTACTTTCGCGGGGCGGTGTCGGTGATGGCGTATGACCTGTCGCTGACGGTGAATACGGGAATTCGTAACCAGCTTTGCGGTGATGCGCATGTGCGGAATCTGGGCGCGTTTGCTGCTCCGGATGGACGGCTGGTGTTTGACATCAATGACTTCGACGAGACGATTGTTGCGCCGTTTGAGTGGGATGTGAAGCGGATGGCGACGAGCCTGGTGCTCGCGGGACGGGGAGCGGGGGCGAAGACTCTGCATTGCAGGGAGGCGGCGGCGGTGTTTCTGGAGAGTTATCGCACGACGATGGCGATGTTTGCGCGGATGCCGGTGCTGGAGGTGGCGCGGTACCAGGTGCATCGACTGCAGAATACGTCGACGGTGGAGGGAATTCTGCGGATCGCCGAGAGAGCGACGCCGATCCATACTTTGCTGACGCTGACTGAGGAGGAGGGTGAGAGTGCATCGACAACTGCGAGGACTCGAGCGGAGAAGGTGAGTGGAAAGGTGACGAAGACGGAGGCGCCGCGGCCGCGAGTGTTCAAGACACTGCCGCCGACGCTGACGCGGGTGAAGGGCGCGGCTGCCGAGCAGGTGGTGAACTCGCTCGCGAAGTATGCGGAGAGTCTGCAGCCGGAGCGGCGGCATTTTCTGATGCAGTACAGGCCCGTCGACGTTGCGTTCAAGGTGGTGGGGACGGGGTCGGTGGGGTTGCGAGACTACTGCATTTTGATGGAAGGCAATGGAGGGAAGGACCCGCTGTTTTTGCAGATCAAGGAGGAGGTTGCGTCAGGATATGCTCCCTACGTGAAGGCGAATGTGCGCGGAGGAAAGCAGCATAACGGACGACGGGTGGTGGAGGGAGAGCGCGCGATGCAGGTGCAGTCGGATCCATTTTTAGGATGGACGACGATGGAAGGGCGGGACTATCTGGTGCGGCAGTTGAACGATCACAAGGCTTCGATCCAACTGGAGAGTTTGAAGGCTGCCGGGTTATTGGACTATGCGGGAGTGTGCGGCGAGATGCTGGCACGAGGACATGCGCGGGCGGGAGACAGTTCGATGATCGCGGGTTATCTGGGGAGGTCGGCGCGATTCGACGAGGCGGTGGGGGAGTTTGCGGAGGCGTATGCGAACCAGACGGAGCTGGACTGGAAGCAGCTGGTGCAGTCGTTGAAGAAGACAGAGAAGAGGGTTGCGGCGACGAAGAGTTAGGTGGCGGCCGTGGCGTTGCCGGCGGTGCGGCGGGCGATAGCGAGAGAGATGAGGAGCATGACGGCTGCGATGTAGAACGGTGCGCCGGGTAGGTGGAGGAGGGTGGAGGCTCCGATGGATCGGCTGAAGATGTAGGTGAAGAAGCCGGGGCCGACGATTCCGGCGATGCCGCGGAGACTGTTGATGGCTCCCTGGAGCTGGCCCTGTTCGGAGGGGCTGGTCTTGCGGGAGAGCAGGCTTTGGGCGGCGGGCCAGGTGAAGGACATCATGTTGAGGAAGGGTATGCCGAGCCATAAGAAGAGGCCGGTTTTGGAGGAGCCGATCATGGTGTAGCCGATGGCTCCGCCGATGAGGCCGAAGGTGATGGCTCCGCGTTCGCCGAGTTTGGCGACTACGGGTTTGACGAGGAGCGCTCCGTAGACGGCGGTGCAGACGCCGACGACGGCGAGAGAGAAGCCGACGGTGCGGTCGGTCCAGTGGTAGCGGTAGTCGGCGTAGATGACGTAGACGTTCATGAGAACCTGCTGGGCGATGTAGCCGAGCAGAAGGACGACGGAGATGGCGATCATTCCGGCGTGGCTGCGAAGGAGGGACAGGGAGCCGATCGGGTTCGCTCTCGCCCAGGAGAAGGGGCTGCGATTTTCTTTGGAGAGGGACTCGGGCAGGACAAAGAGGCCGTAGATTCCATTGATCAGTGAGAGGCCACCAGCGGCCCAGAAGGGCAGGCGGGGATTGATGTTGCCGAGGAGGCCACCGACGGCGGGGCCAAGGACGAAGCCGACGCCGAAGGCTGCGTTCAACATGCCGAAGGCTGCGGCGCGGCGCTCGCGTGGGGTGACGTCGGCCATGTAGGCCATGGCGGTGGGGATGCTGAAGAGGAGGTTAGGCCGGAGATGATACGGCCGAGGAAGAGCCAGTTGAGGGCAGGCGCCCAGGCCATGAGCAGGTAGTCGAGGCCGAGGCCGAAGTTGGAGAGAAGGACGAGGGGGCGGCGGCCGAAGCGGTCGGAGAGCGAGCCGATGATGGGCGAGAAGAAGAACTGCATGGCGGCGAAGACGGTGCCGAAGAGGCCGAGCATCTTTGCGGCAGAGGAGGTGTCGCCGTGGAGGAAGCCTTCGATGAGGCGGGGGAGGACGGGGGCGATCATGCCGAAGGCGAGCATGTCGAGCGTGATGGTGAAGAAGATGAAGGTGGCTGCGGCGCGGCGGCCTTTGGGCGGCTGGGGCGAGGATTGCGGCGTCGAGACCGACGAGTTCGGGCTCTGTGAGCAGAGGGTTGGGGGACAGCGGCTCGGGCGGATTTTCAGTCGTATCTGGCATATACGTGTGCGGTTTGAAAGGCGATTGAGCGCTAGTTTACGTTAGGGGCATAACAAAATATTGGAGATTTCGGCGTTTATTTGCGTGGCGCGAGACTTGATCGGTTAGCGCGCGTCTGAACTAAAGCATGTTGCGTTGGCCAGGAACCTTCTGCAATCGTGGTTTACTGAGATGGCGAATTGCCGGTTTAATAGCTGGCTGGTGGAGTGAGAGTTGATGTGGTGTTGGAGCGAGTGCAGTTGTCATGCTGGGTTTGCTGTCGGCCTCGGCCGTGCGGGCCCAGAGTTCGGACGCGTCGCGGCAGATTGTCAACACGATGCTGGCGCATGAGGGCGAATCCCGCAGAGCATCGCAAGATGTATATGTATCTCTCCGAAGAGCGGACGGACCGGACGGGTGGGCATCTTTGGACGGAGCGAGTGGTTGAAACCGCGATGGGGAAGGTGCGGCTGCTGATTGCCGAGGATGGAAAGCCATTGGGCATGCAGCAGCAGGCGGCGGAGAAGGCAAAGTTAGGGGATATTGCCGCGCATCCCGAGGCGTTTCAACGGCGGGAACAGGCGATGAAGAACGAGGAGCAACATGCAGAGCAGATGCTGGCACTGTTGCATAAGGCGTTTCTGTTTGACGAGCCGCATGCGGATGGGGGCGATGTGAGGATCGGGTATCGGCCTGATCCGGCGTATCAGCCGAAGACGATGGAGGAGAAGGTGCTGCATGCGATGTCCGGAGCGGTACTGGTGGATGAGCATACGATGCAGCTGCACCGGATCGAAGGTAGAGTGCCGGCCGATGTGAGCCTGGGGTACGGGATTGCTGGGGACGATTCATGCGGGCAGCAGCTTTGCGACGACACACGAGATGGAGCCGGGCGGCGAGTGGAAGAACGCGCTGGTCAACACGGCGATCGAGGGCAAGGCGATGCTCTTTAAAGAGATCGGCAGGAATGAGCATGTTGTCCATAGCGAGTTCAAACGGGTGCCTGACGATATCAGCGTGGCGCAGGCGGTGGAGTTGCTCACGCGATAAGATTCTTCTGCTAGACTGCCTCTCATGCGAAATGAGAGCTTGCGCCGCGTCGGACTTTGCGTGTTGTCCCTGTGTGCTTTAACAACGTTTGGATTTAGTCAGAGACGGGCCATGGTGCTCGACGACCTGGCGAAGCTGGTGAATGTGAATGGGCCGCGAGATTTCGCCTGACGGGAAGTGGATCGCCTATACGACATCGCATATCGATGTAGCCGAGGACAAGAATCTCTCTGAGCTGTGGATGGTGAGCTGGGATGGAACGCAGGATGTGCAACTGACGTATGGGCCGGAGGGTGTGGGGGCGCCGCGATGGAGTCCGGATGGCAGGTGGCTGGCGTTTACTTCTTCGCGGCCGGGCAAGGCGAAGGGATCGCAGGTTTGGCTACTGGATATGCGTGGAGGTGAGGCGCATCAGTTGACGGATGTGAAAGAGGATCTGGGGGATTATCGGTGGTCGCCTGATTCAAAGCAGTTGCTGCTGACGCTGAAGGCCAAGGACGAGCCGGAGCCGAAGGAAGGCGCGAAGCCAGCGGCGCCAAAGCCGATCGTGGTCGACCGGTATCACTTCAAGCAGGATGTTCAGGGATATCTGTCGGATAAACGAGATCATCTTTTTCTGTTTGATATTGCGACGAAGAAGTTGACGCAGCTAACGACGGACGAAGAAGTACGATGAGCGACAGGCGGAGTGGTCACCGGACGGGAGATGGATTGCTTTTGTGAGCAACCAGGAGGGAGCTGATCCGGATCGGTCGAATAACTCGGACGTGTTTGTGATGGAGGCGAAGGCCGGCGCGACTGCGAAGAAGCTGACGACGTTTTCTGGCGTAGATGGCGGGCCGTTGGCGTGGAGTCCGGATGGCACGATGATCGCTTACCGGCAGGGAAGTTCGACGAGGTACTCGATCTACGACATGGAACGGCTGGCGGTGGTGCCGGCTGCGGGTGGTACGCCAGAGGTTCTCGCGGCTACGGCAGAGATGGGAACTGGCGCGCCGGAGTTTACGGCGGATGGTAAGTCGCTGCTGACGACGATTGGTGAGGATCGCGTTAGTTATGTCGCCGAGGTTCCGCTGAAGGGTAAGGGCGTGAGCCGGCTGACTGCAGAGAAGGGTTCGGCGGGAGCGATGTCGTCGGTTGATGGGCATGTTGCGGTGGTGTGGACGACGGACGTAACCGCTCCGGAGATCTATGCGCTGGAGGGGAAGACGCTGCGGAAGCTCACGTCGCATAATGATGCGCTGATCGCGCAGTTGGACCTGGTTCCCGCGGAGGATCTGTCGGCGAAGGCGTCGGATGGGAATGACGTGCATAGCCTGCTGACGATGCCGGTGGGTTATACGGCGGGAACAAAGGCTCCCATGCTGCTGTGGATTCATGGCGGCCCGACGGCGCAGGATGAACATCGGTTCGCTGCGGACAGGCAGTTGCTGGCGTCGCATGGATTTGCGGTGCTGCAGGTGAACTATCGCGGGAGCACGGGGCGCGGGCATGAGTACAGCTACGCGATCAATGCGGACTGGGGTAATAAAGAGGTGAAGGATCTGCTCGGCGCGGTTGATGGCGCAGTAGCGACGGGGAAGATCGACGCGGACCGGATGGGCGTTGGCGGATGGAGCTATGGCGGGATTCTGACCGATTACACGATCGCTTCGACGACGCGATTCAAGGCGGCTTCGAGTGGAGCGGGAACGGCGAATCTGCTGGGGATGTATGGAGTCGACCAGTACATTCTGCAGTATGACAATGAGCTGCAGCCGCCGTGGAAGAATGTGGAGCCGTATCTGAAGCTGTCGTATCCGTTTCTGCATGCGGACAAGATCAAGACGCCGACGATGTTTATGGGTGGAGATAAGGACTTCAACGTGACGCTGGTTGGGGGCGAGCAGATGTACCAGGCGCTGAAGAGTGTCGGGACGCCTGCAGAGTTGGTGGTGTATCCGGGGCAGTTCCACGGATTTACGCGGCCGAGCTACATTCGGGATCGTTATCAGCGGTGGTTTGACTGGTACGACAAATATCTAGGGATGCCTCCTGCAGCGAAGCCTGCTGCAGAGAAGAAGGCCGCGGACTGATACGTCTGAACTTCTCTGATTTGCATGCGTAGTGCATCCTGTACGGGTACGTAATTTACAGGTGCGTGTGCATGAGCATGGAACAGACGACCAATCGAGCGAATCTGCGCCAGATTATTTTGCTTAGCCTTGGCTTTGCAGGGCTAAAGCTTGCGATCCAGATTGTGGGTAACATTCTGGCGCAGCATGCGGGCTATGGAATCTTTCGTGACGAGTTGTATTACCTGATATGCGGACGACGGCTCGCGTTTGGTTATGTCGATCAACCACCGCTGGTCGCAATACAGGCTCGTGTGAGCGAGATGCTCTTTGGGCATGACACGATGTGGTCCCTGCGTTTGATCTCGGCTATGGCCGGCGCAGCGAAGGTGTTTTTGACCGGGGTGCTTTGCTGGACGCTGGGCGGAGGACGTAAAGCGGCGGCGCTCGCGATGCTGGGAGTGATCGGCGCAGGAGTTTACCTGGGCATCGATGGTTATCTGTCGATGAACTCATTTGATCCGGTCTTCTGGATGCTCTGCGTTCTGGCGCTCCTCCGTATTGTGCAGTCCGCTTCGCAGGATGAGATTCGCAACTGGTGGATTGTGTTTGGCCTGAGTGCGGGGCTGGCTTTTGAAAATAAAGATTCGGTTGCGTTCTTCCTGATTGCAATGCTGATCGCGCTGCTGTTGACGCCGCAACGCCGCATTCTTGCGAGTCGCTGGTTTGTGGTTGGGGTGGGTCTGATTGTTGTGGTAGCTCTGCCGAATTTTCTGTGGCAGATTCACAATCACTTTCCTACGCTGGAGTGGCTGCATGATGTGCAGCTGTCGGATAAGGACGTCAAGCTTGGGCCTCTGCAGTTTTTTGTGGCGCAGATTGTAACGCTGACGCCGCACAACATTCTCTTATGGGGAGCGGGAGTGGTGTGGCTGCTCTTCAGTAAGACGACGAGGAGCTACCGTTTTCTCGGCGTCTTCTACCTGGTGTTTCTTGCGATGCTGATGGCGATGCACGCGAAGGATTACTACCTTGTTCCTGCGTATCCGGTGTTCTTGGCCGCGGGCGCGGTTGTGTGGTTTGTCTGGGCGAAGAAGATTGTGTGGCGTAATGGGCTGATTGTGGCCTATGTCGTCCTCTCGGTCGTTGGTTTGGTAGCGTTCCTGCCGTTGTCTATTCCTGTGTTGCGGCCACAGCAGTGGCTGGCTTATACAGAGAAGCTTCACTTCAGGCCGAAAGATAGTGAGAATCACGCGGCGACACTATTGCCGCAGTTTTACGCAGATCGCTTTGGCTGGGAGGATCTGGCGAAGCAGGTGTCCGCGATTTATAACTCACTCCCTGCAGACGAGCGCGCAAGGACTGGGGTTCTTGCTTCCAACTATGGGCAGGCGGGTGCGATCGATGTTCTCGGAGAGAAGTACGGTTTGCCCGCTGCGATCAGCGGTCACCAGAACTACTGGCTGTGGGGACCACGAGGCTATACGGGCGAAGAGATGATCGTGATCAACGACGCGACGCTCGATGAGATGAAGGCTGTTTACAGCTCGTGCTCTGTTGCAGGCAGCCGCGATGATCCGTACACGATGCCGTGGGAGCATGGGTTCATTTATCTGTGTCGCGGCAGAAAGACTACCTATCAGGCAGATTGGAAGGAACTCAAACATTACCACTGATTTCCTGGAAGCGAACGCAAAGTAGGCGCAAAGGTCCGCCACGGGAGGCTTTGCTGGCCTTCGTGTAACCGGGGCGTTCCCTTGTTTGTTTTATGCGATCGATGCGTTGCTTCAAGTCTCGTGTGTCAGGCGATGACTTCGAAGGGGCGCATCATGTCGTTGGCTTCGTGTTCGAGGATGTGGCAGTGGTAGAGGTATTTGCCGGCATAGCCTTCGAAGCGGACGATGACGCGGGTGACGGTGGAGTCGGGACACTGTATGGTGTCCTTCCAGCCAGCTTCGATGGCGCTCGGGTGGGACGGGGTTGCCGGTGTAGCGGATCTTGTTGGTCTTCAGGTAGTCTTCGGTGTCGAAGGAGCGACGGTCGAGGAGCTGGAAGCGCACAAGGTGCATGTGCATGGGATGGGTGTCTTCGGTGAGATTGACGAACTCCCAGATCTCGGTGGAGTTGAGTTTGGGGAACTCGGTGGTGGGCTCGTGCCAGTGCTTGCGGTTGAGCAGCATGACCATGGATTGGCCGTACTTGTCCTGATACTCGTGAAGTGTGATGGTGCGGGTGGTGGTCGGCTTCGGACTCTGGGGTGCGCCGGATGGGGCGGAGAGTTTTGGGGATGGACCAGGCGGGAGCAGAGGCGGATTGTTTCGGCGACGCGTAGCTGGAGGATTTCGAGGCCGCCGTTGCGAAGATGCAGGGTCTGGCCTGCGGATCGGGTGAGGTCGATGAGCAGGTCGGCGCGCTCGGCTGGGGCGAGGGTGACCTGCTTTGTTTCAACGGGAGCGGAGAGCAGGCCCTGATCGCTGCCGATCTGGATGAGGGGCTGGTCATTGTGAGAGACAGGTTGAAGAAGCGGCTGTTGGCGACGTTGACGGACGCGGAGGCGGTAGAGGCGCGGTTCGACCTCGAAGTAGGGGCGGATTTTTCCGTTGATGAGGATGCCGTCGGCGTTGAACTCGGGGATCCAGGGGTGTTCGGGATCGCCGGACGATGGGGTAGTAGAGCTGGCCGTCGGTGGTGAAGTCGCGGTCGTAGAGGATGAGGGGGAGTTCGTATTTGCCGGAGGGCAGGTTGAGCGCAGTCTTCCGCTTTGTCGCGGATGAGGAACATGCCGAAGAGGCCCGCGTAGCTGTTGAGGCGATTAATGCCCATGGCGTGGTCGTGATACCAGAGAGTGGCGGCGTCCTGCTGGAGGGGATAGGTGCAGATGCGGGATTTGCCGGGCACGAACCAGTCTTCGGGGTAGCCGTCGTCTTTGGAGGGGACTTTGGCGCCGTGGACGTGGACGATGGCGCGGACGTCGGGGATGTCGTGGCCGCAGCCGTGGAGGGAGTGGTCGATGGGGAGAAAATGCTTGGTGGGGAGGTTGTTGACCCACTCGATCTGGAGGGGATGGTCGGCGCGGGCCTCGATGACGGGACCGAGGGCTGTGGGGCCGTAGCTCCACATGCGGGTGGGTTTGACGTCGCGATGGACCTGATGATGGATCTCACGCATGGCGATGCGGAGTTTTTGGGGATAGCCCTGAGGCGAGCTGGAGTGTTCGCGGTCCTGCGGCAGTGGCAGCGCGTCCACGAAGGGCGGCAGCTGGAGAACGTGAAGCATGGGAGCAGACTTGCCCGGAGCGTTGGGCACCTTCTGGGTCATGGACTCTCATGGATTGTGCCAGGCCGGGCCGGGAGCTGTAGAGGAGTCCCATGGCGGCGGCTTGCTGAAGAAAACGGCGGCGAGACGAACTGGAAGAGGACAACGAGCGGGCTCCGGTGAGGATAGCAGGCAGAAAAAAGCACGCACTCTCTAGAGAGTGCGTGCTTTGACGGTACAGAACGAATGTGACAGTTTCGTGAACAGACGTTAGTTGCCGCTGGTGACCAGGCCGGTGGATGGGTTCAGGAGACTACGTTGGGGTTGGGAACGACGGCAGCGTTGGTGAAGTTGAACATATCGTTCAAGCGAACCGGCGACGCTGTCGAAGGATCCGCCACCGATGCGCTGGCTGCTGAGGAAGGTGTCCTCGATGAAGCGCGTGATGGAAGACTGATCGGTGACAACGGTGGAGATGTAGTTTTTCTTGGCCCAGGGTGAGATGACGAGGAGGGGTTGACGGGGACCGTAGCCGCAGCGGCCCTGCGCAGCAGCGGTGCCGGTGAGACCCGGCAGGGCAGCGGCAGCAGCGGTGGCGCTGATGCAGACGCCAGCTCCGTTGACGGTGTCGGCGGAGGTGGTAGAGCCATTGATGAGGTTGGAGGCGTGATCATACCAGCCGTCGGAGTCGTCGTAGGCGATGATGATGGCGGTGCTGGACCAGAACTGCGACTGCTGGATGGCGTTGATGGTGGTGACGACGAAGGTCTGCTCGTCGAGCGGATCGGAGTTGCCTGGGTGAGCGTCCTGGGCAGCGGGGGCCTTGAGGAAGCTGACGGCCGGCAGGTTGCCTGCAGCGAGAGCAGCGGTGAAGTCCTGCGTGTCGTACTGGTGGTTGGCCGCATCGGTGGTGCCGATGGTGGCAACCGAGGTGGGACGGCGCGTGGGTGAGGTTCTGGGTGCTCTTGTAGTACTGGAAGGGCTGGTGATGCTGGACGTAGTCGGGGATAGTGCCGACTACGGGCGAGACTGTGGAACGGGCGCAGCCGGTGGTTCCGTTGGGATTGGTGATGCTCAGATTGAAGCCGCCATGGAACCATCCCCAGGTGACGCCGGCTGCGTTGAGCAGGTCACCGATGTTCTTGCCGGTCATGCTGGCCGAGGAGCCGGGGGTGCAGACATCGCCGGTCGGGTCGGTGTCGCTGATGAGCGTGAAGCCGCCGTTGCCGTCAGGAACGACGTGAACTCGAGGTTGGGGAAGAAGGAACAGCTCCGTTGGTCTGGCCGGAGATGAGGTTGAGGGCTCCAGGAGTTGAGGGTCCGAAGACGCTGCTGAAGGAATGATCGTTGAGGGCGTAGTGCTGGGCGTAGTTCCACATGGCGGTGACAGTGTTGCCGTCGTAGTAGCCCATGACGAGACCCTTGGTGCCGGCGATGGCTGGAGCATCTGTGCCGGCGACGACGGCGGCAGAGTCAGCTGTTCCGGTGCTGGCGGGGAAGTGGTCCATCTTGCCATTGTCAAAGGCGTTCTGCTCGGCGGTGTATCCGTGACCCTGGTCGCCGGTGGCGGCCTGAGCACGATCCAGACGGAAGGGGTTCGTCGCGCCTGCGCCGTTAGCGGTGTTGATTGCGCCGTTCGAGCTCAGGTTCGGATTCTGGCTGAGCAGGTTGGGGTTCGAGACGTAGTTGTTTGGAATGGCAGTACCTGCAGCGGCGGTGAACTGTGGCTCGCCGGGCAGGTTGAGGGCGTTGGGGTAGGTGCCGAAGTAGTGATCGAAGGACTCGTTTTCACCGAAGATGACGACGATATGCTTAATCACTCCTGCTGATGTGGCGGGAGTCGGAGGCGTTGGAGGCGGCGTGGTGTTGCCATTGCCATTGCCTGCAGGATTGCTGAGTGTGCCTTGGCCGCAGCCGCTGAGAATAAGAGTCAAGGACATCGAGAAGGCGAGAAGTTTCCGAATCATTTTTTAAGGCCTCAGAATTTTGGGAAGATGCGTTGCACTCTATTGTTAAGCTTTGACATCGGTGGTTATGTCAACCGAAGTTGAACGTCAGATGAATTTATTGCTTACGAGGAGATTGGAGAGCAGTTTTTGGGTTGCGGCGATGTGAATTGCGGTGCTCATACAATTCAAAGAGATGGCATTTTCATTTGAGGTTCATAGAACGGCAGAGGGAGGCGGCCGGCGGGGGCGACTGACGCTGCCGCATGGGGTGGTGGAGACGCCGGTGTTTATGCCGGTGGGGACCTCGGCCAGCGTGAAGGCGGTGGAGCAGGGCGTGCTGGAGGAGATTGGCCCTGCGGGGATGGGCGCGCAGATTATTCTGGCGAATACGTATCACCTCTATTTGCGCCCCGGGCATGAGTTGATCGCGCGGATGGGTGGGGTGCATCGGTTTATGAGCTGGGAGCGGCCGATGTTGACCGATTCGGGCGGGTTCCAGGTGTTCAGCCTGAGCAAGCTGCGGAAGGTGACGGCGGATGGGGTGGAGTTTCGGTCGCATCTGGATGGGAGCAAGCACTTCTTTTCGCCGGAGCACTCGATGGAGGTGCAGATTGCGCTGGGGGCGGATATTGCGATGGTCTTCGATGAGTGTGTGGAGACTCCGGCGACGTGGGAGAGGACGCGCGAGTCGATGGGACTGACGCATGCGTGGGCGCAGCGGTCAAAAGATCATTTTGAGTTACATAAGCGTGAGGTGCCTTGGTTTGAGGCTTTGGGCGGGGCGACGCAGAGCTTGTTCGGGATTGTGCAGGGTGGGATGTATGCGGATTTGAGGAAGGAGTCGGCTGTGCGGCTGGTGGAGATGGACCTGCCGGGGTATGCGATTGGCGGGCTTGCTGTGGGCGAGCCGCGCGAGGTGACGCGAGAGATGATTGCGCGGACGCTCGAGTTTTTGCCGAAGGATAAGCCGCGGTATGTGATGGGGGTGGGGTATCCGGATGAGATTGAAGAGTACGCGAAGATGGGCGTGGACATGATGGATTGTGTGCTACCGACGCGGGCTGGGCGGCATGGGCTGCTGTTTGCCCGCGACGCGGAGGGAAAGATTGTGCGGATGAATATCAAGCGCAAAGAGTATGCGGAGGATTCAGGGCCGATCGATGCTTCGTGCGGATGCAGGGTGTGTTCGCGGTACTCGCGGGGGTATCTGCGGCATTTGTTTGTGGCGGGGGAGCCGCTGGGATTGACGCTGAACTCTGTGCATAATCTGCATTTCTACCTGGCGACGATGGGGCGGGTGCGTGATGAGCTGGCAAATGGCCTGGTATAGATGGGAACCCGATCGCGTGTTCGAGAAGACTGGACTCGAGTGGTGAAGCCTGCAGCGGAGAGCACAGCCTATATACCGGGGCTCGATGGTTTGCGCGCTATCGGATTTCTGTTCGTGTTTCTGGCACACACGGCACCGGGTGCGATCGCCCATCATGTTCCGCAGGAGCTTGGCGTCACGCTCTTCTTCTTTTTGAGCGGATATCTGATCACCACTCTGCTTCGGATGGAGCTTGAGGCTACGGGAGGGATCTCGCTGCGCGATTTTTATATACGGCGCGCGCTGCGGATTCTGGCTCCAATGTATGTGGTCTTTGTCGTAGTGGCGGTGGGGGATTCTCTTGTGTCGCTTCCGCTGGGCAACTGGCGGGGTCTCTGGTCGGCGGTTTTGTTTTGCTACAACTACCTGCATCTGCTGCCGAATCCGGCGATGGTTCCGGCGGGGCTGAATGTGATCTGGTCGCTGTGTGTGGAAGAGCACTTTTATGTGCTGTTTCCGGTGCTGTATCTGCTGATGGCGCGGGCGGGATGGAGCAGACGAAGGCAGGCCGGAGCTCTGGTGGGGCTGTGCGTGGCAGGGTTGTGCTGGAGGACGTATGTCCACTTTCATCATTTTCCGGCGCAGTGGACGTACAGGACGACGGACTGCCGGTTTGATTCTTTGCTGTGGGGATGCGTGCTGGCATTGTGGAAGAATCCACGGCTGGATGTGGCTTCCGGGCGGTTGCGGCGTTATGGGGGCGTGCTGGCGGCGGTGTCCGTTGCGGTGCTCGCGTCGGACTGGGTGATTCGTTCGGCGACGTATCGCGAGGGTTTGCGGTATACGGTGCAGGGCGTGCTGCTTTGCTTCATCTTCCACTTTGTGGTTTCGAGAGCAGGCCACTGGAGTGTGCGATGGCTGGAGGGTTTGCCGATGCGCTACATCGGATGGCTTTCGTACTCGCTGTACCTGATCCATCTGCCGGTGCAGATGATGGTGTCGACTGCGCTGAGGAAGGCGGGCTGGAGGATCAGCGGTCATGTTGGTCTGGTGGTCTTGCCGGTGATCACGCTGATCGTATCCCTGATCTATGCGGCGATCGTGCGGCAGTGGCTCGAGCTGCCGCTGAAGCAGGTGAGAGCGAGATTTCGCCATGCAGGCTCGATGAGACGAGCTGGAGTGGCGATCGATGGAATTTGAAGTTGCACCACCTTCTTTGCCACGGTGCGCGATTTAATGGGTGGCTTCGCCTGCGCCCATCAGGACGAGCGACCTTTGAGCGAAGGGTGAGTAGAGGAGGAGGGCAGTGCAGGACAGTGCGAGTCCGAAGCTGATGTGGTGGAGAAGAAGGAAGGGTGAGAGCGACCATAGCAGATCGAGCAGAAGCAGGAAGGGCCAGATTTTGAGGAACTTTTGGCGTGCTCCGGGGGCGCGGAAGAGGATCATCGACAGAACGAAGGCGCGAACGGGGATCATGATGGCGGCTGTGACGATCAGGAGGGTGAGTATCTGAGTCGATTTCGAGAGGGCCGAGACGAGGTCTTCGATCTCTGCGAGATTTCCGAGTGCCCCGATGTAGAAGCTGAGATACATGAGCTGCAACAGGACGAAGAGGGTTCGCACCACGGTGTGCGGAGTTTTGGGAAGGTCTTCGGGTGAGGAGAGGATGCCGCTTAGAAACTCGGCTTCGGGTTCGGCTGCTGCCTGCGCCTGCTCGCTTGCGTCGGAGGGTTTGGATTGCGGTTCGGCGGGCAGGGGCGGTGAGTCATTGAGGGTGATTCGTTCTACCGGGGCAACGAAACGATAGCCTCGGCGGGCGAGGGTTTCTACGAATCTTGGATTACCGGCGGTGTCTCCGAGGGCTTCGCGGATGCGGTTGACTGCCGAGTTGACGCCGTGTTCGTAGTCGACGAAGGTGCCGTCGGGCCAGAGTGCGCGGGAGATCTCTTCGCGAGTGAGGAGTTCGCCGGGTCGCTCCAGAAGCATGAGGAGCATCTGGAAGGGTTGGGCGTTGAGTTTGACGCGAGTGCCTTTTCTGCGCAGCTCGCCCAGGGTGGGGTCGGCTTCGAATACTCCGAAGCGGTAGAGCCGGGCTGGCTGTGGGTCGGGCATATCGTCTGGCTCTCTTATGGCCAGTGTATTCGAGCGGGTGCGAAGAGCGGAGATTTTGCGTAAAGAATAACTTGCAATAAATCTCCTGCTTGCAAGGACTTGGCCGGTGAGAAAGCGATGAGGAATGGGTGAGGCGGATTGCATTGTCTTTGAGGCATGGGCGTTGCAGAGTGAGTGCATGAAACGTCGTACACACTTACTTTCGGGGGTCTTCGGGCTATGGAGCTTGTTGATCTTTTCTTGGGCTTCGGGCTGCGTTGCAGAGGGGCCTTCGGCTGGGGCGGTTGCAGGGTTCAACTCCTATGTGAGTGGGGTTGAGTCGCGGCTTGGTCAGCAACACCGATCGGAGAATGCATTTCTTGCTACTGAGGCTTTGGCTCCGCAGGGTGAGGCGCGGCTGCGGGGAGGAGAGTTGGTCTTTGAAGAGTTGACTCCTGCCGGTGGGACGGCTCTGCCGGGAGCGTTGCTGCACCACTGGCGCGGAACTGCGTTTGCGGCGGGAGCTACGGCTGCGGATTTTGAGCGGCTGATGAAGGACTTCAATAACTATCCGCGGAGTTTTTCTCCGCAGGTGATTCAGGCGAGAGTGATCTCGCAAAAAGGAGACAACCTGCAGACGCTGATGCGGGTGCGCCAGAAGCACGTGATCACGGTGGTGATGGATATGACGTATGACGTTAGTTTTGGGCGGCTCGATGAACGGCATGGGTACAGCATCTCGCGGAGTATGCGGATCTCTGAGATCGGTTCGGCAGGTACCAACTCTGAGCGAGAGTTGAGCGCGGAGGAGTCGCATGGGTTTTTGTGGCGGTTGAACACCTACTGGAGTTATGAGGAGAGAGACGGCGGTCTTTCTATGCAGGTGGAGTCGGTTTCGCTGACGCGCTCGATTCCGCGTGGACTTGGGTGGGCAGTTCAGCCGTTTGTGGAGAGTGTTCCGCGTGAGTCGCTGGAGTTTACGTTGCGATCGACGTGTGCGGGGCTTGGACAGGAACGTGAGAAGACGGCAGAGGTAGCGAAGAAAGAAAGGACAGGACGATGAGTGTGACTTTGGCAGCTACAACGACGAAGAGTGACGCGGGGTTTCGAACCGCGCGGCGGGTTAACCAGTCGCTGACGGCTTCGGTGGAGAAGCGCGCACTGGAGTGGATGGCGGAGCGTGCGCCGAGGTGGGTTAGCTCAGACAAGCTCACGGCGCTTGGATTGAGCGCGCAGATTGGAGCTGGAGTTTTTTATGCGTTGTCGCGCTATGACCGCCGGTTTTTGCTGCTGGTGATTGTGTGCGTGGTGCTGAACTGGCTGGGAGACAGCCTGGATGGGACCTTGGCGCGTGTGCGCCGGCAACAGAGGCCGCGCTACGGCTTTTATGTCGATCACATGGTGGACGTGGTTGGGACGGTGGTGCTGATGTGCGGGCTTGGCTTCTCGGGATTTCTGCACTGGCAGGTGGCGATTGCGATGCTGGTGGCGTTTCTGGTGTTGTCGAGCGAGAGCTACCTTGCGACGTACACGCTGGGATGCTTTGAACTTTCGCAGGGCATCTTTGGGCCTACAGAGATACGCATTCTGCTGATACTTGGCAATATTGCGCTGCTGCGTAGTCCGTACTCGACGCTGTTCGGACATACGATGCTGCTGTTCGATCTGGGGGGAACGATCGCCGCGGTTTGCATGTTCGCGACAGCGATCCTGGTTACGGTGCGTCATACGACGGAGCTCTACAAGCAGGAGCCGCTGCCATGAATACTTTTGTTCGGTGGTGGAAGTTCAACCTGGTGGGAGCGATGGGGATGGTGGTTCAGCTGGCCGCGCTTGCTGGGATAAGCCGGTTGGTGGGGAGCCACTATCTCTTTGCTTCGGCTGCTGCTGTGGAGCTTGCGGTGTTGCATAACTTTGTGTGGCACGTTCACTTTACGTGGCGCGACCGTCGGGACAACTCCGAGATGCTGGCGCCGCTTCTGCGATTTCATCTTTCGAATGGGCTGGTTTCGATTGTTGGGAACCTGGTGTTGATGCGTGTTCTGGTGCAGCAGGCGCATCTTCCCTTGCTCGCGTCGAACGGTATTGCGATTCTGTGCTGCTCGGTTATTAATTTTGGCCTGGGAGATGGCTGGGCGTTTGCTGTGGGGAAGGCAGAGGTGGTTTGAAGATGTCCCTGCCGTATCACAGCGAGAAAGACCGTTGCTGGTCAGGATGCGGCGGCTAGACGGAGAGTGGTGTGGTCTTTTTTGAATTCGAGGCAGAGGGCTTCGACGACTAGGTTGTGGTCTTCACGTTGAGTGAGTCCGGAGACGGTGATGGAGCCGATGATGCCAGAGCCGGCGATATGAATGGGGAAGCAGCCGCCGTGGGCGGCGTAGTCGGCGTCGGGTAGGTTGTAGCGGTCGCTGAAGGTGCGATTGTTTTGTTCGAGCATGAGGCCGATGGCGTAGGAGCTGCGGTGGAAGCGGGCGACGACGTTGGTTTTGCGCTGGACCCAACGTTGGTTGTCCGGGGTGGTGCCGGCAAAGGCAGTGTAGAAGAGCTGCTGGTGCGGCTGGCCGAAGCGGCGGATGTCGACGACGATGGATTGCTTGCGGGAGAGGGCCAGTTCGCGGAGGCTGAGGCCGAGACGCCAGGCGGTGTCGCAGTCGAAGCTGGGGAAGCGGAGTTCGGTTTCCTGACGGGTGATCTGAGCGAGGTCTTCGGCGATGGCCATGATTTGTTCATGGTACGGCATGGTGGCTTGCACCATGATGAGCGCAAAGAGCAGTTTGGCTGGCCGATAAACCGTTGCGGCACAGGCTTCGCCTTGACACTGCTCTTCGGTTACGCGATGCTTAGGGGCTAGGCCTCTTTTTGCGAGGAAAGTAAAGCTGCGTCCGTTGTAACGGACTAGCAGAGTATCTTTCTGTCGGCTATCGGGGCAGCCGAAGAAGATTTGTGTTGTTGAACGGAGTGATGGATGTTTGCAATGTGGTTGCAGAGTGCGGCAGGCGGACTGGGCAGTATGGGAAGCCTTGCATTGCCGATCTTGTTTTTCGTAGTGCTTTATTTTTTGATGATCGCCCCGAACCAGAAGAAGCAGAAAAAGTGGCAGGCGATGCTGGAGCAGTTGAAGACCGGCGACCGGGTGACGACCAACGGCGGTATCAAAGGTACGGTACTGACAGTGAAGGACGATGTTGTGGTGTTGCGGGTGCAGCCTGACGGCGTGAAGCTGGAGTTCGTCAAAAGCGCGATTGCCGCAGTAACTACAGAGGAACAGGCCGCCTGAAAAAGGCCAGATGGTTTCGATGTACACGAGTTTGGAAGCAGGCAAGTCGAGATTCGACCGTTAACTACGGATAAGGAAGAAGCAGGGAGAGCGGCGGCGGGACCGAGGTAAGGTATCGCGGCTGCACCCTTCAATAGAGATCATGGGCAAGAATCTGGCCGGGAAATCGGCATTCATCGTTGCGGTATTGGTGGTCTTCTGTTTCGGCATTGTGGGCATCCCCCACGGTGGCCTGATGGAGTCGATCAAGAACAATATTCATCTCGGGCTCGACCTGAAGGGCGGCATCCACCTGGTGATGGAGGTGCACGTCGCGGAGGCGGTGGGTTCGGCTACCGACAGGGACGTGCAGCGGCTGGAGGATGACTTCCAGAAGGCTGGGATCGTCGGGGCTACCGTGGGTAAGACGGATTCGGCGCGGCCTCAGACGATCATCGTCTCGGGAGTTCCGGCGGCGAAGCTGGGCGATGCCCGCTCGATTCTGCAGGGGAACGACTACGCGACTTATGATGTCGCCACCACTGGCGATGGCGGCTCGTCGCTGACGATGAAGCCGGGTGCGATCCGCGACCTCGAGACGCGCACGCTCGATACCTCGATTGAGACGATTCGCGAACGTATCGACAAGCTAGGTGTAACGGAGCCGGTGATTCAGAAGTACGGGCTTGGCGAGAACCAGATCCTGGTTGAGCTGCCCGGCATCAGCGACGTGGGACACGTTGAAGATGTGATCCAGTCGGCGGCGAAGCTTTCGATTCATGCGGTTACAGGTGGGCCTTACGATACGGACCAGGCTGCCATGCAGGCCAACGGCGGGATCATTCCTGCCGACTCCATGCTGGTGCGGGGAGCGGGTTCGGCGGGTGCTCCGGATCAGGTCTGGCTGCTGAAGCGGGTGAGCGAGGTGGAGGGTACGGACTTCCGCGATGCGCAGCCTTCGCAGGACCAGAACGGCAGGCCGAATATTCGTTTTACCTTGACGACCGAGGCTGGCGACCGGTTCTACAAGTACACCGAGGCGCACTCGAGCACAAGCGCTTCGCCGGGGTCGATGGCAATCCTGCTCGACAACAAGGTTAAGGAAGTTGCGGCGATTCAGTCGGCGATTCGCGACAGCGGCGAGATAACGGGCGGCTTTACCCAGCAGCAGGCAAACGATCTCTCTCTGATGTTGCGGACCGGCGCGCTGCCGGCGTCGATCTCCTATCTGGAGACACGAACGGTGGGGCCGACGCTGGGCGCGGCGTCGATTCATCAGGGCGTGGTAGCGGCGATTGCGGGCATGCTGGCCGTCATGATCTTCATGCTGATCTACTACCGCGGCGCCGGCGTGAATGCGGATCTTGCGCTGATGCTGAACCTGGTGATCCTGCTTGGGTTTATGGGCTTTACGGGGTCAGTATTGACGTTGCCTGGTATTGCGGGCGTCATCCTGACCATTGGTATGGGCGTGGACTCGAATGTGCTGATCTTTGAGCGCATCCGCGAAGAACTGCGCGCTGGCAAAACAGCCGCGGCGGCCGTGGAACAGGGATTCAAGCATGCGATCACCACGATCATCGATACGCACGTGACGACGATCGTGTCGGCGATGATCCTGTTCCTGTTTGGCTCCGGGCCGGTGCGTGGATTTGCTGTGACGCTCGCGTTCGGTTTGTTTGCCAATCTGTTTACCGCAGTGCTGGTCTCGCGTGTCATCTTCGACGCAATTTTGCAGAGGAAAGAACGCGGCGCTGCATTGTCGATTTAGATTTTTTGAGAGATTGCGGGGCCTGACGGTTGCCGCTGAGGGTTTGGGCGTGAGTTTGGAACTATTTCGTACAACGAATATCGATTGGCTCGGGAAGAAGTGGTATTTCCTCGGGTTTTCACTGATTTTTTCTGTTGCCGGCGTGTTGAGCATGCTGTTTTGGCACCATATTCCGCTTGGAGTCGACTTCAAGGGTGGCACCCAGATCCGGGTCGCCTTCGACCAGACACCGAATGAAGATCATGTGCGGCAGGCGATGGATCGCGCGGGGGTGCACGACGCGCTGATCCAACGGGTCAGCGATCCCAGCGGCCATGCTGCGAACAAGGTGATCATTGCGTTGCCGGAGTCGACGGCTACCGATCAGTCGCATGACGCTGGACGCAAGAGCGTTGAGAGCGCGCTGTCGGCGGACTACCATGACTCCGGGTTTACGGTGGAACAGGTTGAGATTGTGGGACCTACGGCTGGCAAGCAGCTGCAGAAGCAGGCCTGGCTGGCGACGCTCTACTCCCTGCTTGGGATGCTGATCTACCTGTGGTTCCGGTTTGAGCTGATCTATGGTGTGGCGGCTGTGGTGGCGGTCTTCCACGACACGCTGATTACGGTGGGCGCATTCAGCTTGACGAACCAGGAGATCACGCTTACCGTAATCGCAGCAATCCTGACATTGATTGGTTATTCGATGAACGACACTATCGTCGTCTTCGACCGTATTCGCGAGAACCTGGCGTTATCGCGAAGAGAGTCGTTACATGATGTCGTCAACCGAAGCATCAATCAGACGCTGAGCAGAACTGTGATCTCGTCCGGCCTGACATTTTTGACCGTTCTGTCTCTGTATCTGTTTGGCGGCGAGGTATTGCACGGGTTTTCTTTCGCGCTTGTGGTTGGGATCCTGATTGGAACGTACTCTTCGATCGCGGTGGCGGCACCCATGCTGGTGGCGTACCAAGATTGGCGAGTAAAGCGGGGCAAGGTTGCTTCGCTGCCGGCAGGAAAACGGGCCAAGGCATAGGAATCTATCGTTTTGCCGCGGTGTAATTGGATCGGGAACAAATTGAATTGCCGTGGTGTCTAAAGAAAAATAGCTCTTCTTCAGATAAAGAGGCCGCATATGTTCGAAGATTCGTTGATGGAGTCCGGCGGTAAGATTAAAACCAAGTCCAAGTACTGGATGATTGCGACGTTTGCCTTTAACGCCGTGATTCTGGCGACCATGATCCTGATTCCGCTGTTGTATCCGGAAGCCTTGCCGAATACGGCATTGACCGCGATGCTGTCAGCGCCGCCGCCGCCCCCACCCCCGCCGCCGCCCCCGCCGCCGCAGCAGATCGTGAAGCCGATCAAGATGGTCTCTGAGATCGATCAGGGCCTGCATGCGCCGACAAAGATTCCCAAAGACATCAAGATGGTGAAGGAAGAGGCTGCGCCGACGATGGCAGGTGTAGCCGGAATGAGCGGCATGGGCAGCGGCAGCGGCGTTCCGGGCGGCGTGATGGGCGGTATCGGCACTGCGCCGGCGCCGGTCGTCAAGATTGCTCCTCCGAAAGGGCCCAACCCGCGTATCGAGCGGCGTTATCACCGGTCTCAAGATCTCTGGATCCAGCCCGACCTATCCGCCGATTGCGAGAGCAGCCCACGTCTCGGGTGCGGTCGTTCTTCACGCCATCATCTCGAAGGAAGGCACAATCAAGAACCTGTCGGCCATCAGCGGTCCGGAGATGCTGAAGTCCTCCGCGATCGAGGCCGTGCAGACCTGGCGTTACAAGCCGTATCTGCTGAATGGTGAGCCGACCGAGGTGGATACGCAGATTACCGTCAACTTCAACTTTGGTGGCGGCTAGGCCAGGGTTAAATACTCAATACCGTCTCTCGCGAGTCTCTTCAGGATGTCGAACTTTTGGGGGATTCACGGGTAAAGATTCAGAAAGTTAGAGTTCTATCAGGAGGAAATATTCCAGTGATTCTCGCTCATCTCGCAAATTTCGCACACGTTCCAGCTTCCCTCGCCATGTACTTCGAGGAGGCCCAGGTCAGCTTCAGTGTTATGGGTCTTTGGGGCAATATGGGTTGGCTGGCGCGCTGCGTCGTCATCCTTCTCTTCATTATGTCCATCTGGTCGCTCGCTGTGATCATCGATCGGGCCCTCTACTTCTCCGCGGCCCGCAAGCAGTCTCGCGAGTTCGCCCCGAAGGTCGCCGGTGCATTGAAGGATGGCCGCTTGGATGAGGCGATCAAGGTTGCTGACCGTTCGAAGAAGTCGCACCTTGCTGAGGTTGTTACGGCCGGCCTGCAGGAGTTCCGCAGCTTCGGTTCGGGCGGCTCGATTACTCCTGAGCAGGTTGAGAGCTCCAAGCGTGCTCTTGAGCGTTCTGAGGCGATCGTTCATGCCAAGCTGAAGCGCGGTCTTGGCGGCCTTGCAACGATCGGTTCGACGGCTCCCTTTATCGGCCTGTTCGGTACCGTGGTCGGTATTTTGAACGCCTTCCAACAGATTGCAACCCAGAAGACCTCAGGTATCGGCGCAGTCGCCGGCGGTATCTCGGAAGCTCTGGTTACGACGGCATTCGGTCTTCTCGTTGCCATCCCCGCCGTTATGACGTTCAACTACTTCACCGGTAAGGTGGAAGCGTTCGACGTTGAGATGGATAACAGCTCCAGCGAACTGGTGGACTACTTCATCAAGCAGAGCCATCGGTAAAGCTTCGGTCCTGAAGCGTAAAGCAAGCAGCAGTACCCTGCGAGAATCACAGATCTGACCGGGGTCTTCGGATGCCGATAAGGCGTCCGAAGGTCGGGCAGATACCGCAGGGAGAGCAAACACAGCGAACCGGACGGAGCATACGTTATGGGCATCAATAAGCGGGATGAAGGCAAGAAGGTCAACTCCAATATCAACGTGACACCGATGGTGGACGTGATGCTGGTATTGCTGATCATCTTCATGGTCATTACCCCCATGTTGAACAATAAGGTCAACGTGGATCTGCCGAAGGCGGAAGCGTCGGTAGTGATGGAAGATGCCAACAAGGAAGACGCGGTTGTTGTCGCCGTTACCCGTGATGGCAGAACATTTCTTGGCGGCGATCAAGTGACCATCGACGATCTTGGCACGAAGATTTCGGCGAAGCTGGAAAACAAGCTCAGCAAAGAGGTCTTTATGCGTGCTGACCAGCGGGCGAACTACGGCAAGGTCATGGACGCGATCGATGGGGTTCGGTCTGCCGGCGTTAGCCAGCTTGGCTTGCTGACAGAGAGAACAGACGACACGGACGCAGCGACAGCGAAGAAGTAATCCAGAGTATTAGGCTAGATGTCGACTCGCAAGCACTGGAGCGACCCAAGGATTAGAGGAGAATTACTATGGGAATGGGTGGTGGAAATACTGGCGGAGCGGTCTCTGAGATTAACGTAACCCCGCTTATCGACGTTCTTCTGGTACTGCTGATCATCTTCATGGTCATTGTTCCAGTGACGCCGAAAGGGTTGGAGACGCTGGTTCCTCAACCGCCTAAGGACCATAAAGAAGAGCCGCAGAACGATCGCACGATCGTCGTGCAGGTGCTGTCGAACGGGGCAGCTCCACCGGCTTATAAGATTAACGACTCATCATTCAACAAGGGCGACATCGAATCGAAACTGGCGGAGATCTTTGCGACTCGCCAGGAGAAGGTCATGTTCGTCAAGGGCGACAAGGATCTCGACTTCAGCAAAGTTGCCGAGGTGATCGACTTTGGCCACCAGGCAGGCGTGGATAACATCGGTATTATTACGCCGCGGGTTGAAGCCGGACAGTAAGTTTAACCAGATTGAAGTTCACGTACGGGCGGTATGGCCGATGGCCTGCCGCCCGGAGCTTTTTGTAGTCTTCTGGTGTCTATAATGGAGTGCTCGCACACCCAATTCTGATTGGGAGACAACTGCGAATGGCATTCTCGACTGGAACCTCTAATGGTCTCTCCTCTGAGATCAACGTAACCCCACTGATCGATGTCCTGCTGGTCCTGCTCATCATCTTCATGGTGATTGGACCGGTGAGGCCTCGAGGCTTGAACTCATTGCTTCCGCCGGCTGCCGCGGCTTCGAACGATGAAGCTGCGAATTGCCCAATCCTGGTGCAGATTGAGCAAGGCGAGACCTCTGTCCGATACCTTGTTGATGGCGTAGAGCTGAAGAAAGCAGAGATTGCACCACGGCTGCTGGAGTTGTTGTCGCGCAGGCCAGACCGGGTGATGCTCCTTAAGGCAGATGCGGAGCTTGATTTCAACATCGTGACGGGAGCGATTGACGCCGGTCAGGCTGCCGGTGCCGATCGTTCGGTCTGGTGACGCCTGGAGTTGATTCGCAATAAACAACACAGGTTCCGAGGAGTGCGGAACATCGTCTAACGGACCTGGGTAGAAGCGTGTGCGAGCTACTGAACGCGTTGCTGTTGGCTTGCCGGTCGTGAATGACGAGGCAATCGCTCAAGTAAATGGTCTGACCAAAATATATTAGACGAGCAATGTACTTAACCGCTCACATTTTTTAAAATTAGGGTAAAGTTTGCATCATCAATACATCGACGGTCGAAGTCTCTCCATTGGCAAGGTAGTTCCTGCGAGGCATTCGGAGCCCGGGAATACTATCAACGAAATTTCCTTCGGACCGACGCTTCGACAATCGCGAAACGAGAACTTGACCACCCCTCATGAGCTGGACGATGATGATTGGCTCATAAGTCACGTCGCGGCTACCTAACAGACAGGTCGTCAGAGGGTGGCTGGGCAAATTCTCTAAAAAACGCAGTTGTCTGCCGATCGGCTGGACTTTCATCGTCCACTGAGCATCCTAGTTTGGTGGCCGAACGAGTTTAGATGGTGGTTGATCTGCCGCAAGAAGGGGCGGAGTCTCCTGCAAATGGAGAAACGAGGAGTCCTGTAGTCACGTTGAGACGTATACAATTACAATCAAAGTTAAAGCTGAGAACTCCGATTCAAAAGCTTCGCCTTTTTGTGCAATACCACCTCGTGCCCATTTTGAAGGAGATGATTCGCCCAATGAAATTAACCGCACGGATTCCGGTTACGGCCGCTCTGCTGTCGCTGCTGCTTCTTACTGCAACCGGTTGTAAGATACTGAAGTCACGGGATCAGTTGACCAAGGGTGTGCAGGCGTTCAAGAACGCGCGCTACGAAGAGGCCGTGAACCACTTTCAAAATGCGATTGCGCTCGATCCGAACTCCGAGGATGCGAAGCTCTATCTGGCGACGGCATATGCCTACCAAGTCGTACCGAATCTGGATACACCGGAGAACCTGACCGTTGCACAGAAGGCGCTCGACAGTTTTGGTGCGGTTCTGGCGAAAGACCCGAACGACATTACAGCTTTGAAGCAGATGGCTTCGATCAATCGAAATATCAAGAAATTTGATCTTGCGAAGGATTACGAAAAGAAGGTTATTGCCATCGCTCCAAATGATCCGGAAGCGTATTACATCGTGGGCTTTGTGGATTGGACGCTTGCTTATAAGAATGCAATTACGATTCTTGCTGCCGATGGGCTCACCGATGTAGGCGATGGCAATCCGAAGAAGAGCAAGGGCGCTTGCCAGAAGCTGCAGGCTGCGAATACGGATTTGGTGACCGAAGGAATTCAGTATCTGAATAAGGCTGTTGAGCTGAACCCGACCTACGACGATGCCATGCAGTATCTGCAACTGATGTACCGCCGCAAGGCTGATCTTGAGTGCGGAGATGATGCAGCTCGCAAGGCCGACATGGTTCAGGTTGATCAATGGATCCAGAAAGCCATGGGCGCACGCAAAGCAAATGAGCTGAAGAAAGAAAAGGCGACACAAGGCGGCGTCACAATACAATAGCTGCCCGCCTGCTCGCAATACCAGAGGCCTCCCCGAGATGGGAGGTCTCTTCGTTTTGAGTATGCTGCTGTCTTGTGCTGCTTACCTTGCGGTAAAATTGCCGCTTGCGACGAATGATAAAAAAAGTGTTGATTGCGAATCGCGGCGAGATTGCTTTGCGGGTGATTCGGGCGTGCCGTGAGATGGGGTTGTCGACGGTGGCTGTTTACTCGGATGCCGACCGTGGGGCCTTGCATGTGCTGCACGCGGATGAAGCGTATCGCCTGGGGCCGGCGCCGGCGGCGGAGAGTTATCTGCAGGGAGATTTAATTCTGGAGATTGCGCGGCGCGTGGGGGCTGATGCAATCCATCCGGGGTATGGGTTCTTGTCGGAGAATGCGGAGTTCGCGGAGGCTTGTGCAGCGGCGGGGGTGACGTTCATTGGGCCGCCGGCGAGTGCGATGCGGGTGCTGGGGTCGAAGACCAAGGCGCGCCAGGCGGCGGATGCGGCGGAGATGCCACGTGTTCCGGGTAGCGTGACGGGATTGGCTGATGTTGCGGAGGCGGTTCGTGTCGCTGCGGGGATTGGCTACCCTGTGATGTTGAAGGCCGCGGCGGGCGGTGGTGGCAAGGGCATGCGCGCGGTGACGAAGGCGGAGGAGCTGGCGGCAGCGTTTGTGGCGGCGAGCAGTGAGGCGGAGCGGAGCTTTGGTTCCGGCGAGGTCTATCTGGAGAAGCTGATCGAGAGGCCGCGCCACATCGAGATCCAGTTGATGGCAGATGAGCATGGTCACTGTGTGTACCTGGGCGAGCGCGAATGCTCCGTACAGCGGCGCCACCAGAAGGTGATCGAAGAGGCTCCGTCTGCTGTGGTGAGTGAGGATCTGCGGCGAAGGATGGGTGAGGCTGCGGCGCGGCTGGCGTTGTCGGCAGGTTATGTGAATGCGGGGACGGTTGAGTTTCTGGTGGATGCCGAGGAGAACTTTTATTTTCTTGAGATGAATACCCGGCTGCAGGTGGAACACCCGGTGACCGAGATGGTGACGGGGCTCGATCTTGTGCATCTGCAGCTCCGCGTGGCCATGGGAGAGCCGTTGCCGATTACGCAGGAGGATGTGCGGCTGCGTGGGCACGCGATCGAGTGCAGGATCTATGCGGAGGATCCGGATAACAATTTCTTCCCGTCGCCGGGTTTGATTACGCGGCTGGTGCAGCCGGGTGGGCCGGGGATTCGTGAGGACTGCGCGGTGTTTGCGGGGTGGAGGGTGCCGCTGGACTACGATCCGATGCTGTCGAAGCTGGTGGCGTTTGCGCCGACGCGGGAGATGGCGATCGATCGCATGCTGCGGGCACTCGATGAGTATGTGATCGGTGGGATTAAGACGAATATTGGCTTGTTCCGGCGGATTTTGACAGATGCAGACTTTCGCGCGGCGCGGATCGACACGGGGTACCTGGAGCGATTGTTGGCGGCAGGGCCTGCACCGGTGCAGGAGAGCGTCCCTGAAGAGGTAGTGGCGCTGGCAGCGGCGTTGTTTTGGGCGTCTACGCAGCGAGAGACAGTGGTGGCGGACGCCGCTGCGGAGAGCCGGTGGGCTGTGACGGGCCGGCGGGAGGGATTGCGGCTGTGACGGTCTGGATTGTGGTTGGTGGAAAGAAGTTGCGAGTGGAGTTGGGCGGTACGCCTGGCGGAGGCGCCGGTGGCGGGCGGATGGAGTGTTCTGTCGATGGCCGGGTGGTAAGTGCAGATGTGCAGCTGCTTGAGCCGGGCGTGATGTCACTGCTGATCGTAGACCCAGACGCACAAGGGCGGCAGTACCGATGTGTTCTCGATGGCGACGGGGTGGTGATTGGTGGAAGGCGGTATGGTTTTGAAGTGGACGACCCGCGGTCACTGCAGGGCAGGCGAGGTTCGGGTGGTGGTACGGAGGGTCCGCGGCCGGTGAAGGCTCCCATGCCGGGGCGCGTGGTGCGGGTGCTGGTGGAGATTGGTGATGCGGTGGAAGAGGGACAGGGAGTGGTGGTGATTGAGGCGATGAAGATGCAGAATGAGCTGAAGTCGCCGAAGGCAGGGCGTGTGGCCAGGGTTGGCGTGACGGTTGGAGATACGGTGGGTTCGGGGGATGTGCTGGTGGTGGTGGAGTAGGTTTCGCTGTGACTCCCTCCTGGGCGATCACTGAGCTGGTAATAAAAATGTTCGATCGTGCGCGAGATTTTTTGCGGGTTGAAGATTACGTGCGAATTTGCGTCGCTGATGAAGATTTGTTTGAAGTGATGTGTTGGGAAAGGCGATCGACGTTAGAGTGCAGGAAGATGAGTCGTCAGGGGCGGCGCTAGCAGGATGGCAAAGATTTCTGTTGGGAGGTGTGGTGGGGGCGGGCTACAATCCGGCAGCGCTTTAAAAACCAGCTTGCTAACGTTTGGGTGCGACTATACCGAGCGCAAGGAGAGAGTGTATGAACGATGTGGCAATGGCAGAGGGACAGGCGGGACCGGGTTTGAGCCAGGTGGAGCGGGTAGTAGATACATTTATTGCTCCATCGAAGACGTTCAAAGATATTTTGCGGAGCACAAATTGGTTGCTGCCGTTCTTGCTGATGGCGCTGGTAACTTTGGGGTCGACCGCAGTGGTGGAGAAACAGGTGGGTTGGGAGCGGGTGTCGGAGAACCAGATCCACCAGAGCCCAAAGGCCGAAGAGAGAATGTCGACCCTGACGCCGGAGCAAAGAGCCGCGCAGGTGCATCTGTCGGCGAATATCACCCGTTATGTGAGCTACGGTTCGTTTGTCCTGATCCTGCTGTTTGTGGCGATCTTTGCGCTGATCTACTGGGCCAGCTTTAACTTTGGGCTGGGGGCGAAGACGACGTTTGGCCAGATGTTCGCGGTGTGTATGTATGCGGGACTTCCGAGGCTGTTGACAGGGTTATTGTCGATTCTGACCCTGCTGTTCGGCAACAGCGCTGACTCCTACGACATCAAGAACCCGGTGGGGACAAACCTGGCTTACTTTATGCCGGATGCGGGACCGGCGGTGAAGGCGGCTCTGAGCTTCTTCGACGTGATCGGGTTGTGGAATTTGGTGTTGCTGATCATCGGAACGGCTATTGTGGCGAAGGTTTCGACAGGAAAGGCCGCTGCTGTGGTGGTGGGCTGGTGGTTGGTTGGTCTGTTGCTCAGCGTGGGGATTGCGGCGGCTACTAGCTAGAGCCACACGGAATGATTTCGCTGCTGTGCGAGAAAAAACCCAGGCCGAAAAGCCTGGGTTTTTTTTGTCGAGCGGAGTGCGATTGTTAGAGTTATTCGGCCCAGCGTTTGAAGACGAGGGAGCCGTTGGTGCCGCCGAAGCCGAAGGAGTTCGAGAGCGCGTAGTCGATCTTCAGGGCCTGGGGCTTGTTGGGAACGTAGTTCAGGCGGCACTGAGGATCGAGTTCGACGATGTTCATTGTCGGTGGGGCTGTCTGGTTGAGCATCGCCATGATGGTGATGCCTGCTTCGAGGCCGCCGGCACCGCCGAGTAGGTGGCCGGTCATGGATTTGGTGGAGCTGACGAGAAGTTTGTGGCTTCTGGCGTGCTCGCCGAAGACGTTTTCGATGGCCTGCGATTCGAGCGCGTCACCGAGCGGGGTGCTGGTGGCGTGGGCGTTGACGTAGTCGATCTGGTCTGGTGAGATTCCGGCGACCTTGAGGGCGTGCCGCATGGAGCGGGCGCAGCCTTCGCCTTCGGGAGCCATGCCGGTCATGTGGAAGGCGTCGGCGGAGAGGCCGTAACCGACGATCTCGGCGAGAATCTTTGCTCCACGGGCTTTGGCGAACTCGAGCTCTTCGAGGATGAGAATGCCAGCGCCTTCGCCGACGACGAAGCCATCGCGATCCTTGTCGAAGGGGCGGCTGGCGTGCTGGGGATCGTCGTTGCGGGTGGAAAGAGCGCGCATGGCAGCGAAACCTGCGACGCCGAGCGGGGTGATGGAGGCCTCCGTGCCGCCAGCGATCATGGCGTCGGCGTCGCCGCGCTGGATGGTACGGAATGCGTCTCCGATGGAGTGGGCCGAGGTGGTGCAGGCGGTGGCGGTGGCTTCGTTGGGGCCGCGCGCGCCGTATTTGATGGAGACATGGCCGGCGGCGAGATTGATGATGGCGCCGGGGATAAAGAAGGGTGAGACCTTCCGCGGACCACCGTTGAGCAGGTTGATGTGCTCCCGTTCGATGACATCGAAGCCGCCGATGCCGGAGCCGATGTGGACGCCAACCCGGTCGTGATTCTCTTCGGTGATCTGAAGACCGGAGTGCTCCATCGCTTCAGCCGAAGCGGCCAGGGCGAAGTGGATGAAGCGGCCCATCTTGCGGGCCTCTTTTTTATCCACGAAGAGGAGAGGATCGAAGTCTTTGACCTCGGCGGCGAAGCGGACGGGGTGGCCAGTGAGATCGAATGCCTTGATCTCGGCCATGCCGCTGCGGCCCGCAAGCAGACCTTGCCACACCTCAGGGGCAGTTTTACCGACCCCGCAGAGAAGCCCGAGGCCGGTTACGACGACGCGACGTTGCTCCATTTTTTACTTGGCCGCCTTCTGGTTCTTTTCGATGTAGTCGACGGCGTCTTTGACGGTCTTGATCTTTTCGGCATCCTCATCGGGAATCTGGATGTCGAATGCTTCTTCGAACTGCATGACGAGTTCGACGACGTCGAGGGAGTCGGCACCGAGATCTTCCTGAAAGCTTGCGCCGGGGGTGACCTCAGCTTCATCCACCTGAAGTTGCTCGACAATAATCTGCTTTACCTTTTCGTCTACTGCTGCCATTTGGTTCTCCTGTTTGCATCTGGAATCAAAGCTTGAATTTCGTGCGCGCTAGCACCCACAGCCAACCTTAAGCATACTTAGCGCCTAGGTGAGTGTAAAGCAAAGGGGAGGATGGGTGTTAGGGCTGGCGGGGAGACTTTTTTACTCGTCGTCGCCGGATGCGGCGAGAAGAGGGGCCACGCCTGCGATGTCGTCGAAGTCGATGAGGTTCGAGGCAGCACTCCCGGGATCGAGATTCGATGCCGGATTGGAGACGTTTTTTAATGCTTTGTTGATGGCGCGGGTGCGAACGCCAAGCTTTTGAATGGTGTTTTGTACCGTACCCACCTGATCCTCAACCTTTTGCATAAGACCGCCATAGTTTTCGAACTCTTTTTTGGCGGAGGAGAGGACGCGCCAGACCTCATCGCCCTTTTTCTGGATGGCGAGGGTATGGAAGCCCATTTGAAAGCTGGTGAGGATAGCCATGAAGGTGGATGGGCCGGCGATGGTGACGCGGCAATTGGACTGGATCTCGGACTGGAGTCCGGGGCGGCGGACCACCTCGGCGTAGAGGTTTTCGGTTGGCAGGAACATGATGGCGTGGGGCATCGTGGTGGGCGGATCGATGTACTTGTCGGAGATGCGCTTGCCTTCGGTGCGGATGGCACGCTCGAAGGCTTTGCCTGCCAGCTCGATTCCCTCCCCGGTCTCATAGGCATGTTCCAGCCGCTCCCAGTCCTCTTTGGGGAACTTGGCGTCGATGGCGAGAAGCGTGTGGCTGTTGCCGTCGCCGTTGGGGAATTTGAGGGCATACTCGACCGCCTCGAGGGTGTTGGGCTTGATGCGGGCGTTCTTGATGTACTGCTCGGGAGAGAACATCTGTTCGAGCTGCTGGCCGAGTACGAACTCGCCTACGACGCCGCGGGATTTTACGTTGGAGAGGACTTTTTTCAGGTCGCCAACGCCGGTGGCTAGTTCCTTCATCTCGCCGAGGCCTTTCTGGACTTCGCCGAGATGGGTGGTGACCTGGCCAAAGGATTCAGTGAGGCGGGATTGCAGGGTGGCGTGAAGTTTTTCGTCAACGGTGACGCGCATCTGTTCGAGCTTGGCGGCGTTGTCCTCGTTGAGTTTGGTGAGTCGGTCTTCGACCGTGAAGCGAAGCTTTTCCTGCTGGTTGTTGGCCTCGCCGGAGAGCTCGTTGAGGCGGGTGTGGAGGGCTTCGCGGGCCTCAAGCTGGTTGCGGTTGGCTTCGGCGATGAAGTAGGAGAGGCGTTGCTCGATGGACTCGAAATTGCGCTGGACTGCGGTGCGGAGAGCTTCGTCGGAGGCTTTGTTGTCGGTGCGGAAGCCGTTGAGGCCGGTGTGGAGGAGGTTGCTGAGCTCGGCGATGTTGTTGGTGATCTCGGTGCGAAGGCTGGCGGCGGCGGCGGCGGCAGACTCGCGGGTGCGGTTGGCCTCGGCGGCGTTGTCGGCGCGGAGCAGTGCGAGCTCATTGCGGAGATGCTGGTCGAGCGCTTCGGAGCGGGCATCGAGACGGGCGAGTTGGGTGGGCAGCGTGTCGGCGAGCTGGATGAGGCGCGGATCCTGCTGAGGGGGCGGGGATTTGCGCAGGAGAAGGAAGACAACCGCGACGAGGACGACGATTTGGAGGGCTATGATGAGGGCTGACATTTCGGCTTTCCTTCGCCCCTCAGGATAGCATTCTATTGCCAGGAATTTTCCATGTCGGTCTAGTTCACACTCCTCTCACTCGTTCTGGCCTAGGGTTGCATCCAAGGGTCAAAGGAACGAATTTAGTTCGGCGGTGGAGGGTTTTATGACAAAGGTTGGTAGAGATCAGGATTTTGATGAGATCTTCAGCAAGATTGGGCCGGATGCTACGGCGACGTTTGATAACTCGGCGAGCAATCCGACGGAGCATGCGAGCAGTGAAGCTACCAATGCAGCGACAGCGGTCGATGATGAGGATGAAGAGCTGGATGAGGAAGATGATGATGCAGCCACGTTAGAAGAAGACGACGAGGAAGACGAAGAAGAAGATGTTGAGGATGAAGCTGACTCTCAAGATTGAGTAGGGGAACGATGCCAATTGCGAACTACAGTGTGCTGGCGGGCAGACCGACGGCGGGGAAGGTTGTGAGTGGGGCTAGCGCGCATTATCAGATCACGATGCAGGCTGCGGGCGGGCCGTTTACCGTGGCGGTGAATATTCAATCGGTGGATGGGTCGGAGGTGCTGTACGACATCGTCGAGGAGTTTACGCCGCCGGATTTAGCGGCGTTGCTGGCGCTGCCGATGGGGATGACTGCGCTGAAGAGTGAGGCGGGCGGGCTGGCTCTTGACTATGTGAGAAGCACAGTCGATGGCGCGCCAATGATTACGAAGGCGCAGATGACGCTGCTGCCCAAGGCAAATGCAAAGGCGAAGAACAATAGCGCGGAGGAGCAGATGATTCAGCGCGCGCGGGCAAAGGCGCTGGAGAATGCGGTGATCACGCTGCTGAATATGACGATTGCCGATAAGGACGGCGTGATCTATGCATTTGGCAGTGCGTACGCCGATGGGGGCAAGGCGGATGGGATTCACGATATCCATATGAACCAGGGGAATCCGGCGAACAACCATGGTGGGGATAACGGGGTTTGGCAGGATGGCGCGTTGCTGATTCATCTGCCGTCGCAGGGGATGTGGACGGCGGTGTTTCTTGCGTTTCAGACGGAGAGCTGGACTACGGATTCGGCGGGGAATCCGGTTTAAAAGACCTGTCCTGCCGGACGGGCCGCCTGCGCGGCGCGCGGTCACTTCGTGACTTGTATACCTTGTCTTGGTTCGCGATGAGCCTGGGTCCTCCCTTTGGTCGGGATGATTTTTTGTTTGCTCGATGACGACTTCAGTTGGCGGTGAGGATGCGGTCGGCGATGGCGGCGGCTTCGACGGCGGGGCGGACGTCGTGGGTGCGGATGATGTGAGCTCCGGCCAGGATGGCGGCTACGTTGGCGGCGGTGGTGGCGTTGAGACGATCTGCGATGGAGGGTGTCGCTCCGTCCAGGAGGACGGACAGCGAGGCGTGTTGCGCGAGGGTGTGGGCGAGGAATCCTTTGCGCGAGGCTCCGACGAGGATGGGCAGGTTGAATTTGTGGAATTGGTCGAGGTGCGCGAGGAGCGGGTAGTTTTCGTCGAGACGTTTGCCGAAGCCGAAGCCGGGATCGAGGACTATCGTGTTGCGAGCGATGCCGGCGGTTGCGGCGGCCTCGAGGCGTTGGCGGAGTTCGGTGAGGACGAGCGGAGTGACCTCGGTTGGAGTGAGTGCGGGGAGCGTGGGCCAGTCGTGCGGGCGACCGCGAGTGTGCATCAAGACTGTGCCGCAGGCGAGGTTGGCGCAGGTGGCGGACATGTCGGGGTCCCAGAGATGGCCGCTGACGTCGTTGACGATCTCGGCGCCGGCGAGGATGGCGAGGCGGGCGGTGGCGGCGTGGAAGGTGTCGATGGAGAGGATGGTTTCGGGTCTTTGTTTGAGGGTGGTCTCGATGACGGGGAGGATGCGGGATTGTTCTTCGCTTTCGGTGAGAGGCACGGCGTTGGGGCGGGTGGATTCGCCGCCGATGTCGAGGATGTCTGCGCCATCGTCGAGCATCTTGATCGCCTGGGCGAGTGCTCGTTCGGGGGTGTGCGCGGGGGAGTAGAAGAGACCGCCGTCGGAGAAGGAGTCGGGTGTCACGTTGAGGATGCCCATGACGAGGGTTCGCTGACCCAGCGCGAGAGTGCGGGTTCGTAGGTGCCAGTCGTGATGGGTGCGTGCGGTGAAGGGCATGGAGGGATTTTAGAGGTAGTTGTTGGGTGCTGTGCGTCAAGCAGGGTGGGATGTTGGGTTTTTCTTGTTGAGATTTAGCGCGGGCCTTCAGCCCGCCTTGGTTGGCTCTGCCTGCCTGGGGCTTCGCCCCAGGCTAAAATAGCCCGCGCCTTCAGCGCGCAAATTGTCGCCTGTTTGCCCGCGTCTTGTGTTGGAGACGGCGTCTGTTCCGCGTTGGACAGTTTGCGATCCTCGGCGTGGGCAGCTGGTTGCCGGTGATTCGGGTGCGGGTGCTAGACTGCGCGGATGATGCGGATTGCTGCGGGGTGGGTGTTTGCGTTGGTGTGTGCGCCGGTAGGGTTGGCGCAGAGGCAGGGCGTGGGGTGCGATGGAGCGGTGGTGTTGAAGGCGGGGCGGAGTGGGCCTTGCACGGAGTTGGCGCAGACGATTGCTGCGTTGCTCGATGGTCCCGCGGTGGTGCGGGATCACTGGGGGATCATGGTGACGGCGATGGATGGTACGCCGATCTACTCGTTGAACGAGGGACAGCTTTTTCAGCCGGCTAGCAATGCGAAGTTGTTTACGACCGCGGCGGCGATGGCTCTGCTAGGGCCAAAGACTACTGTCGATACCACGGTTTCAGTGAACGGCGTCTTCAACGGCAAGGAGTATGTGAAGGGAGATGTGTATCTTTTTGGGGCGGGTGATGCGAATCTCTCTGGCCGGACGGTTCCCTATCGCACCCACAAAGCGGATGAAGCATCTCCTCCTTTGCGTTACCTGGAGGAGATGGCGGGCAGATAGCGGCTACGGGGTTGAAGATGGTGGACGGCGACGTGGTGGGTATTGGCGACCACTTCGGGAACGAGCCATATCCGGGCGGCTGGAGCGTGGACGATCGGTCTGGGGCTATGGCGCGCCGGTATCTGCTCTGAGCGTGAATGACAACAGTTGAAGCTGACGATCACACCGGCCGCGGAAGTAAGTAGCCGCGCGAGCATCGAGATCACACCTTCGGTCCCGTATTATGCCGTGACGAACGACGTGCTGACGGTCGATCCAAAGTCCCCGACAGGTATGTGCAGGTCGAGCGTGTGCAGGGTTCGAAGGTGTTGCGAGTGTATGGGCGCATCGGTCTGAAGGCCGCATCGGTCGTCGAACATATTTCGATCGATGATCCAGCGGAGTTCGCTGCTATCGCGCTGAAACAGCTTCTCGAACAGGGACGGTGTCGTCGTTACCGGCCACGCACGAGGGGAGCACGAGCAGCCGGATGATGCACGCAGCTTTCGCGAGATCTCCCATGAACCCCTTGATCTCGAAAAGGTGAAAGGGATCATCCAAGGGCCCGTTGTTGGAGACAATGTTTGTCCGGATCCTTGCGATCCTGCCAGGATTCCGCGCAGTGTTATCTTAGCGAGCCATAAGTCTCCCAGCGTGGCGGAAGACGTCGTCCTGACAAATAAGGACAGTCTGAACTTGAATGCGGAGCTTCTGCTGCGTCGCCTGGGTGACCGCTTCGCGTTCGCGGGAACCTTCGCTGAGGGAGCTCGCGTTGTCCGCCAGTTTCTCATTGACGCCGGGATCAGCGGCGATGACTTCATCTTCTACGATGGCTCTGGACTTTCGACGTATGACCTGGTGACGCCGCGGGCGACGGTGCGGTTGCTGCAGTATGCGTCGACGCAGCCGTGGTTTGTGGATTGGAAGAAGAGCCTTCCGGTCGGCGGGAAGGATGGATCGCTGGAGACGCGGTTCGGCAAGGCTCCGCTGAAGGACCATGTGTTTGCGAAGACGGGAACGCTGGGTGAGGCGCGAGCGTTGAGTGGTTATGTGGACTGCGCGAGTGGGCAAACGGTGATCTTTTCGATCATGGTGGGAAACCATCTGCCGGGGACGAGCGCCGATCGCGATGTGATGGACAGGATTGTGGCGGCGATTGCGGCGGCAAACTAGATCCTTTTGGGATGACGCCTCTGTGGCAATCGTTCGCCAGCTTTATGGCGAGATAGATGGATTCGTTTGCTGCGAGTGTGTGGGCGAAGCGATGCACACTGTCTCCACTAGAATGGAGGAAGATGTGCTGCTGCTGGAGCCGGTACGCGGATAGGGTAAGAGCAGGATGATTCGAGTTTCTTTTTTATTGATTGCCGCGTGCGCGCTGGCCGGGTGTAAATCAATGCCGCCACCGATGCCGCTGGAGCAGTTGAATGCGCAGCAGATGCATGGGCATGCGGTGTTTCAGGCGCACTGCGCCTCGTGCCACTACGACCGCAGGGATAAGCCGCTGCATGGACCGTCGCTGCTGGGCGTATTCAAGCTGCAGTCGCTGCCGAGTGGAGCGCCGGCGAACGATGAGCGGGTGACAGCGACGATTCTGCATGGGCACGGACTGATGCCGGCGATGGGGAATACGATGGATCAGCAGGATATGGATGATCTGCTGGCCTATCTGCATACACTATGAGCGAGATGGACGATGTAAAAAAACTTCAGGCGCGCGCGCATGGGATGTTGCCCGGCGTGGCGGGGATATGCCTGTTTCTGCTTTTTTTCACGATGGTGAACGTCTATGGAGCGCTGAAGAATGCGTACGGGGTCGGGCTCAGCAAGTATGGGGTCCTGACGATCTGTACGCTGCTCGCGGTGGGGATCTTCGGGCTGCTGCGTCTGTACCGGTGGGGCTGGGCGCTGGTGCTGGCGGGATGTCTGCTGGTGGCGTCGGGGGATATGTACTTTTTCAGCAAGACACACGTCTCCTTCTTTCTGATCCGTGGATTGTTTGAGCTGGTGTTCTTTCTGTATCTGGTGCGGACTGAGGTTCGGGACCGGCTGCGCTGAGTTTTACTCGCTTGGATACAATAGAAGGGATGACTCCGCCGGTGGAACAACTGGTCTCGCAGAACGATGCGCTGGTGCAGATTGATCTGACGCCGAGGAAGCCTGCGCCGAAGCCGGTGTGGCTGAAGGCGAAGGCTCCGATGGGCGAGACCTTCCACAACCTGAAGAAGATGGCGCGGGAGCTGAAACTGCATACGGTGTGCGAGAGCGCGCAGTGCCCGAATATCGGGGAGTGCTGGAATCAGAAGTCGGCAACGTTCATGATGCTGGGAAACCTGTGCACGCGGCGATGCGGTTTTTGCGCGGTGCCGAAGGGCAAGCCGGAGCCGATTGACTTTGATGAGCCGCGGCGCGTGGCGTATGCGGTGGCGCAGCTTGGGCTGGCGCATGCCGTGATTACGAGCGTGAATCGCGATGACGACAATGTGGGCGCGGCACGGGCGTTTGTGAGTGTGATAGAAGAGATTCGGTTGCAGGCGCCGGGTTGCCGGGTTGAGGTGCTGACGCCGGACTTTCAGGGGAATGAAGAGGCGCTGCGGCTGGTGGTCGCGGCGCGGCCGGAGATCCTGAACCACAATATTGAGACGGTGCCGCGGCTGTATCGCGTGGCTAAGTCGGGCGGACGGTACGAAAAGTCGTTGCGGTTTCTGCAGCATGCGAAGGAGCTTGCGGCGGAGATGTTTTCTGATCGGAACGGTGATCAGATTGTGACGAAGACGGGCATCATCGTCGGGATGGGCGAAGAGATGCACGAGCTGCTGAGTGTGTTTCGCGACCTGGCTGATCGCAGGGTGGATATTCTGACGATCGGGCAATATCTGCGGCCGAGCCGGGATCACCTGCCGATGGCCCGGTACTACACGCCGGAGGAGTTTGCTTTTCTGAAGCATGAGGCCGTGGGGATGGGCTTCAAGCATGTGGAGAGCGGGCCGCTGGTGCGAAGCAGCTACCATGCGCAGGAGCAGGCGGAGAGCACAGGGTTGGCGTAGAGCACCGGACTAATGCAGAGCATCGCTCCTTTGTGCTGAGCAACGATAGTGAAGTTGAGATGGATGGAAGAGGCATGTCTTACCTGATCGCAGCGTTTTACCGGTTTGTTTCGCTGGCTGAGCCTGAGGCTTTGCAGGCGGAGTTGCGTGCTGCGTTTGAGGAAGGCGATTTGCTGGGGACGATCCTGATCGCCGGTGAAGGGGTGAACGGCACGGTGGCTGGATCGCAGGAGACGGTTGATCGGCTGCTGCTTTTTCTGGCGGAGAGGGTTGGGCTGGAGCGGACGGAGGTTAAGTTTTCTTCGTCGGAGGAGCCGCCCTTTGGACGTTTGAAGTTCAAGGTGAAGAGCGAGATTATTGCGTTTCGCAAGGCGGTCGTCGATCCGACGAAGGCCGGAACCTATGTGCAGCCGCAGGAGTGGAATGCGTTGATCGCCGATCCTGAGGTGTTGCTGCTGGATACGCGGAATACCTATGAGACCGAGGTGGGTACGTTTTCGGGCGCGGTCGATCCCGGCATTGAGACGTTTTCGGACTTCGCTACGTATGTGCGCGAGAACCTTGATCCTGCGAAGCATCGCAAGGTGGCGATGTTCTGCACGGGGGGGATTCGGTGCGAGAAGGCTTCGGCGTTCATGCTGCAGGAGGGTTTCAGCGAGATCTATCACCTGAAGGGCGGGATACTGAAGTACCTGGAAGAGGTTCCGGAGCAGGCGAGTCACTGGCGAGGCGCATGCTATGTCTTCGACCAGCGGGTCTCGGTGGCCGCGGAGAGCTTTGCCGCTTCGCCGGAGGAGCAGGATGCTGACGGGATCGATTAGCCGAGGATTGATAATAGGTTGAAGCTGTTTCGGCGGAGGGTGTGATGGCGCAGGCGGATATTTCTTTGAGACGTTTGGGGCTGAGTGAGCTGGCGCCGCGGGTGGTGCAGTCGGAGATTCGCGCGATGAGTGTGGCGTGCGATGCGATGGGTGGAGTGAATCTTGCGCAGGGGGTCTGCGACACCGAGGTGCCGGAGGTTGTGGCCGAGGGTGCGATTCGTGCGATTGGGGATGGGCTGAATATCTACACGCGGCTGGATGGAATTGCGCGGCTTCGGACGGCGATTGCGGCGAAGGTGGAGCGGACGTTGGGGATCACGGTCGATCCGGAGCGTGAGGTGCTGATAACCAGCGGAGTGACCGGAGCGTTTCAGGCGGCGGTGATGGCGCTGCTGAATCCGGGCGATGAGGTGCTGGTGTTCGAGCCCTTCTATGGCTATCACGTGAGCACGCTGAAGTCGGTGCGGGTGATGGCAGTGCCGGTTGCGTTGACGGCTCCGGACTGGGGGCTCGATCTCGATGCGGTGCGGGCGGCGATTACGCCGCAGACACGGGGGATGATTATCAATACGCCGTCGAACCCGGCGGGCAAGGTGTTTACGCGCAAAGAACTCGAGGCGCTGGCGGCGATTGCCGAGGAGTTCGACCTGTTTGTGTTTACCGATGAGATCTATGAGCACTTTATCTACGGCGGGGCGAAGCATGTGAGCCTCGCGACGCTGCCGGGGATGCGGGAGCGGACGATTTTGATGTCGGGGTTCTCGAAGACGTACTCGGTGACGGGGTGGAGGATTGGGTATCTGATCGCCGATCCGAAGTGGGTGGGCTCGATTGGGTACTTTCACGATCTGACGTATGTGTGCGCGCCGGCTCCGCTGCAGCAGGGCGTGGCGGATGGAGTGGAGAGGCTGGGCGCGGATTTCTATGCAGACCTGTCGACCGAGCATGAGACCAAGCGCACGATGATAGTCGATGCGCTGCGGGCGGCGGGGATGAAGCCGCATGTTCCCGATGGAGCGTACTACGTGCTGGCTGCGGCTGAGAATATTGCCGGAGCAACTTCGGCGGCGAAGGCGCGTGCTCTGCTGGCGAAGACGGGAGTGGCTTCGGTAGCGGGTTCGGCGTTCTTCCGGCCAGGCAATGGCGAGGACCTGCTGCGGTTTTGCTTTGCGAAGAAGGACAAGGATCTGGCGGAGGCCTGCCGGCGGCTGCGGATGCTGGGGGCGTGAGCGGGTTCTCTGAAGTTAAGCGGATTGAAGCCGCGATCAAGAACAAGAGCGCGAAGGATCTGGAGTGGTCGCTCTGGCACTGCCGGATGCGGCAGGCGATTCCGTCTGCGCAGCCCGGCGAGGTGAAGTACTGGCGTGGGATTGAGGCGCTGGTAAAGGAGGCGATGGCGCCTCCGGTGGCAGCGAAGGTTTATCCGGCGAAGAAGAAAAAGCCGAACCGCGGGCTGGGTTTGGGGCCGGAGCAGGAAGAAGAAGCGGACGAATCTCAGGACGGTTAGGGCAGCGAATTTCCTGGGCTTCCCTCGCACGGTTTGAAACGTCTCTGTAAAATATCGATTGCACGAGAGGAGACTGTAATGGCATCGTTTATGGCTGGAAATCCGGCGTTGAAGGCAACACATCAGCAGATGAAGACGAAGATGGAGAGCACGGTGGAGGACTTCCGTGGACATCTGCTGTCGGCGCGGACGGGACGGGCGAATGTGCACATGCTCGACCAGGTGAAGGTGGACTACTACGGCACGGACACTCCGGTGGCGCAGATGGGGCAGGTGAGCACGCCGGAGCCGACGCTGATCCTGGTGCAGCCGTATGACATGGGTATGGTGAGCGCGATCGAGAAGGCGATTCGCACCGCGGGGACGGGGCTGAATCCGATGAGCGATGGCAAGGTGATTCGCGTGCCCGTGCCGCCGATGACCGAGGAGCGGCGCAAGGATGTCGTGAAGCAGTTGAACAAGACGCTGGAGGATCACAAGACAGCTGTCCGCAACATCCGGCGTGATGGGAATGACCAGATCAAGAAAGCCGCGAAGGACAAGCTGATCTCCGCCGATGATGAGAAGCGGGCCAACGATGAGGTGCAGCAGCTGACCGATACCGAGATCAAGCGGATTGAAGAGCTGTTCAAGGCAAAAGAAAAAGAGATCATGACCGTCTGAGCTGCTCGCAGCAGGGCGAGCAGCGCCTTGGCGCAAAAGTAAAGGGTCGAGCGATATGTGCTCGCCCCTTTTTATTTGCAATGTGATTCCGTTAGACGCCCTGGTAGACGTAGCCGATGAAGGCGTCTGGTTTCTTGCCCCACTTTTCGTCGAAGGCGGCGGTGGGTTTGGCGGCGATGGTCTCGTCGAGCGACTTGCCCTCTTTTTTGAGTTTGGCGACGTTGTCGCGCGAGCCGACGAGCATGTCGTGGAACTCAACAAGTTGGGCTTTGTTGCCGAGCGGGCCGTGGCCGGGAATGATGATGGTGTCGTCGGCGGCGATGGCGAGAGTTTGTTCGGTGGCGACGATCATGCCGTTGATGTTGCCGCCGGACTGGAGTAGTCGATGAAGGGATAGAAGCCGTTCCACCAGGTGTCGCCGACGTGGAGGATGTTGGCCTCGGTGAAGTGAACGGAGAGGTCGGTATCGGTGTGGGCGGGATCGTAGTGGGTGAGCTTGAGGGTGTGCTCTTTGTCGGAGAGGTTGCGGTAGCTGTTGAAGAGGATGGTCGGAAGCGCGCCGACTGGGCGAGGCTGGGAATGTCGGCGTCGAAGGCGGCGATGCGCTGGGTGGAGGCCATGCGGTAGCGTGTGTTTTCGTGCGCCCAGATGGTGGCGCCGGCGGAGTGCATCCACTCGTTGCCGTCGGTGTGGTCGAAGTGCCAGTGGGTGTTGATGAGGATCCGGATGGGATCGGCGTTAATGGCGGCGAGTGCCGCGGTGAGCTGGGGCTGGCAGGAGGCGTAGCCGGAGTCGACGAGAAGCTTGCCCTCTTTGGCGGTGAGGACGGCGATGTTGCCGCCGGCTCCGCTGAGGAACGGTGACGTTGCCGCGCAGGGGCGTGGCGGTGATCTTGTCGTTGGCGTTGGCGGCGCGAGCTTTGGTGAGGAAGTCCGAGGCTGGCTGAGCCAGGAGGTTTTGGGGGATGAGGCAGGCTGCGGTTGCTGCCGCGCCGGTAGCCAGGAAGTGGCGGCGGGAGAGGGTTGGGAGCGTAGTCATGGGTGTCCTTTGTATCGTCTTGTTGTCGAAGATACAGAAGGTCGATGGCCGATGGAAAGAGTGAGACGACGATTTCCGGAGCTTGCCGCGAGGATTTTGCTGTGCTTTTTTTTGAAGGTTGCAAAGATTACGCCGATGAGAAGAGAGTGAGTCCTCTGCACACGAAGGAGGCTTGCCTTGGCGGAGGTGGAGTATGGCTGAGACGGAGGAACTGGAAGAGTTTGACGGACAGCATGACCGGAGGGTCGACGCTGCTGCAGCAGGCGCCAGCGAGCGGAGGCAGCACTCCGCTATGCCACGGATGCATGGGCAGAGGTGGTGGTAAAGGATGGGACGATGCTGTTTCGCGGGCGGGTGCTCGATGTGAGCGTCGGCGGGTGTTATATCGAGACGGAGGCGCGGCTGAGGCTGCTCCTGGAACGCCGGTGGAGATGGTGTTCCGGATGAATGATGGCCTGTTTCGATGCGAGGCTACGAGCAGGATGGTAAGGAGCCGGGGTGTTGGGTTTCTGTTTGATGCCATGAATGCAAAGGTGCAATGGGAGCTGAATCGATTGATTGCGGAGTTGAGCAGAGCTGATTGATTCAAGGCTACGTGGTGTGGTCGACGACGATCTTCCAGCCGTTATCGGTGTTTTCAAAGACAAGCGTGAAGAGGCCATCGGCGTTCCCGCCGTCTTTTTTGCCGCGCTCAAGGTGGTATTTGCCGATGACGACAGCGAAGTTTTCGTCGAGCGGGTGGACCTCAAGGTCGGAGTAGGCGAGTGTTCCCATGGCGGCCTGGTTGGGGTAGTCGTGTTTGTACTCGTCGAGCAGACCGGCGAACCCGCGAAAGACCTGGTGGGTGACGAAGAGGGTGTCGGGCGAGTCTTTGTATCCGCTTGGCGAAGGCGGCGAGGTCACCGCTGTTCCACGCATTCTCCTGCGCGATCAGGACCTTGATGATGTTGAGCTCCTGCCGGGTGGCGGTGTGGAGGGGGTTCGGCTCCTGTGCATGCAGGAACACCGATGGCAGAAGAGTGAGGAGGAGAACGGCGAGTCGAAGCGAGGAGCGAAGCGTCATATGCGATCTCGAATGGAGCAGGTTGCCTTGCATGAACTTCTATTTCCTGTACGTGCGGGAGGGCCGATGGGATTGATAGTAGACGATCAAACTGCAGGGGGTAAGTGGTTTTTGCGGTTTGCGCGGGGGAATGCCCGCACATCGTGCGAGAGGCAAGGGGGCATTGCGCTAGGTCTGTCCGTAGGGAGGATATTCGTCGCGGGGTTTTATCAGAGTGGTCGGCGTGACCCAGATGATCGTGACAAAGCCGACGAGGCCGAGGGAGATACGCGGGTGCTGGAAGGCGAGTGGGATTGCCACAAGATAGACGAAGAGGGATAGCCAGTTTTTACGTTCGACTGCTTTGTCCTCTGCATCCAGCTTGCCCGCGTGGCGCAGGCGACGACCGATGGCAAGACGCAGCAGAAGAAAGCTGAAGCCCGTAAAAACCATGGAGGCGATGTAGAGGGCGACTGAGAAGGAGTCAAGCTTCTTTTCAAGGACGTAGGAGGTGAAGAAGGGCAGCAGCGAGAGAAAGAAGAGGAAGACGAGATTGGCGTAGAGGATGCGGTCGTCGGCCTCGTCGGTGCGGTGAATGAGGTGGTGGTGGTTGACCCAGTAGATCGCGGTGAAGGCGAAGGAGATGAGATAGAGGCAGAGGGTCGGAAAAACGGCGAGCAGGCCTTCCAGGCCGTCCTGGTGTGGGACTTTGAGCTCGAGCACCATGATGGTGATGATGACGGCGATGACTCCGTCGGAGAAGGCTTCGAGACGGGCTGGGGTGGGAGTGTGATGGGGCATGGCGGTCTGGACTTGTGGGCTGTCTTCGCGTCTTGGCAAGAAGCATACAACGGCGATTGTAGAAGTGAAGCCGCTTTGCTGAACTAGAATCAAGGTATGGGCGTCAACTCCACCGGGTTGGATGCGCGTTTGGGCGCGACGAAGGTCGTGCATGCGGTTTGCTCGCATGACTGCCCAGACTCGTGCGGCGTCCTGGTCACGGTGGATGAGACCGACTGGACGGGCGGTGAAGTTACAGGGAGATCCGTCGCATCCTGTGACGCGGGGGTTTTTGTGCGGCAAGGTGGCGAAGTATCTGGACCGGGTGTACTCGCCGGATCGGCTGCTGTATCCGATGCGTCGGCGCAAGGGCGTTCCTAAGGGGCCAGCGGGCTACGGAGCGGTGCGCGGGCGCGAGGCTGATGCGTTCGAGCGGATCTCGTGGGACGAGGCGCTGGACGAGATTGCGGCTCGGCTGACAAAGATTGCGGCGGAGTTTGGGCCGGAGAGCGTGTTGCCGTATAGCTATGCCGGAACGATCGGGAAGCTGGGATTCGGATCGATGGACCGGAGATTTTTTCATCGGCTGGGGGCCTCGCAGCTGGATCGGACGATCTGTTCCGACCGCGGGCGGCGTAGCGCTGACGAGCGTGTACGGGGTGAAGCTGGGGACAGCGCCGCAGGACTTTGCCCATGCCGGGCTGATTATTGCGTGGGGCGCGAATATCCACGGGAACAATGTGCATCTGTGGCCGTTTATCGAAGAGGCGCGGCGCAAGGGCGCAAAGCTGGTGGTGATCGATCCCTACCGGACGCGGACGGCTGCGTTGGCTGACGAACATCTGGCGATCAACCCCGGCACCGATACGGCGCTGGCGCTGGGGATGATGCATGTGATCCTGAGCCTGGGTCTGGAGGATCGCGAGTATGTGGCGCGATGCACGACCGGGCTTTGAGGAGTTGAAGGAGCATGCGCTGCGGCCGGAGCACTCGCCGGAGAAGGTGGCGGCGGCTACACCGGAATCTCTGCTGAGACGATTGTGCGGCTGGCGCGAGGAATATGCAAGGGCAGGCCGCTCTGAGTCCAAGAGGCCGGCGGTGATCCGGTTGAACTACGGCATTCAGCGGAGCGAGAACGGTGGTACGGCGGCGCGTGCAGTGTGCATGCTGCCGTTGTTGACCGGGGCGTGGAGGTACAAGGGCGGCGGCCTGCAGCTCTCGACGTCGGGTTCGTTTCCGTTCAACGGTCAGTGCGCTGCAGATGCCGGAGCTGATGAAGGCGAGTCCGTTGGGACGGCCATGCGCGAGTGGTGAATATGAGCCAGCTGGGCCAGGCGCTGACGACGCTTGGGAGATCACGCCGGCGATGGTCCTCCGGTAAAGGCGATGTTTGTGTACAACTCGAATCCTGCCGTGGTCGCTCCGAACCAGAACGACGTACTGCGCGGAATGCTGCGCGAGGATCTGTTCACCGTGGTGCACGAGCAGTTCTTTACCGATACGGCGGACTATGCGGATGTTGCTGCTGCCCGCGCCGACGTTTCTTGAGGTGAAGGATGTGCAGGGGGCGTATGGGCACCTGTTCGCGCAGGTGAGCGAGCGGGCGATTGCGCCACTGGGCGAGGCGCGGAGCAACGTGGCCTTGTTTGGTGAGCTGGCGCGGCGGATGGGCTTCACCGAGGCGTGCTTCGATGACCGCGAAGATGAGCTGATCGATCAGGCGCTCGATACGGACCACCCGTGGTTTGCCGGGAGTCACTCGGGAGCGACTGGAGCGCGAGGGCCATGTTGCCCTGCAGCTGCCGGTGGATGCGGCAGGCGAGGTGCTGCCCTTCAGTACGGCGGAGTGGTTCGAGACGCCGAGTGGACGGGGCGAGCTGGTGCCGGTGCCGGTCTTCACTGCGCCGGCAGAGTCGCGGGCGCATGCGGCGGAGGGGGCGTATCCGCTGGAGTTTCTGCCGCGCAAGGCAGACAACTACATGAACTCGACCTTTGCGAATATCCCGCCGCACCAACGGATGGAGTCGCGGACGGCTGGCGTGCTCGAGATGCATCGGGCCGATGCGGCGGCACGCAGAGATTGCGACTGGCGATGCGGTCGAGGTGTTCAACGGCAGGGGTTGCGTTGCGCTGAAGGCGCTGGTGAACGCGCAGGTCTCCGCAGGGGTGGTGGCGGCGCGGCTGGATTGGAACAAGCTCTGTCGGGCGGCGCGCAATGTGAATGCGCTGACGTCGGAGACGCTGACCGATATAGGCGGCGGCCCGACGTTTTACTCGACGCTGGTTGAGGTGCGGAAGGTTTCAGGTTCAGACGCGGATAACGAAACGACACGAAGAGGATGGAATGGACGACATTGCTGCCTGGGTTGAGTGAGATTGAGAACGCCGCCCGGTTGATCTACCGAAGTATGCCGGCCGACGCCGCAGTACAGTTGGCCGTTGATCAATGCCCGTGCTGGTGCCGAGGTCTGGGTGAAGCACGAGAACCATACGCCGGTAGGGGCGTTCAAGGTTCGAGGCGGACTGGTCTACATGGACTGGCTGCGGCGGGAGCGGCCGGAGGTACAGAACGGTGGTCTCGGCAACGCGTGGGAACCATGGGCAGTCGATGGCCTTTGCAGCGGCTGCAGTATGGGATTCGCGTGGTGATCGTGGTGCCATTCGGCAACAGCATAGAAAAGAACCGTGCGATGCGGGCGCTGGGTGCGGAGTTGGTGGAGTATGGCGAGGACTTTCAGGAGGCGAGCGAGCATGCGGAGCTTCTGCGAACGAGAGAATGGGTGGCATCGCGTGCCGAGCTTCGACCTTCGGCTGGTGACAGGCGTGGCGACGTATGCGCTGGAGTTGTTTACAGCGTGTCCGCGCACTGGACACGATCTATGTGCCGATCGGGATGGGCTCTGGTGTGTGCGGAACGATTGCGGCGCGCAAGGCGCTGGGGCTGGCGACGAAGGTGGTTGGGGTGGTTTCGAGCACACGCCCCGGCGTATGCGTTGTCGTTTGCTGCCGGAGAGAGGATGGAGCATGAGGCGATGTACGGTGATCGCGGATGGAGTGGCGTGCCGAAAGCCGGATACCGTTGCGCTGGAGATACTGATGGCAGGAATGGATCGAATCGTCATGGTAGATGACGATGAGGTGAAGGATGCGATGCGGGCCTACTTCGTCGATACACACAATGTTGCGGAGGGCGCAGGTGCGGCTGGGCTGGCTGCGCTGCTGAAAGACCGGGCCGCTGGCGGAGAGCGTGTGGCGACAGTGCTCACCGGCGGCAATGTGAACAGCGAGGTCTTTAGTGAGGTTCTCGGCGTCGGACAGACTGCCCTGGCATAGAGGGAGTGACGCTCAGAGGCGGGGCCGCGTCGATCTCGGTGCGGTCACCAGGGCGATCACTGGAGAGAAGTGAAATGTATGCAGCGGTTTTTCAGTGTGCGGGTTGCGGAGAGTGGGTGGAGACCTCGGTGGACGAGTCTGCCGGGTCGAAGCAGCAATATGTTGAGGACTGCCAGGTCTGTTGCCAGCCAAACGTGTTGACGGTGCGCTGGGATGGATCGGCTCAGGAGTTTACGATTACGGCAGAGCTGGAGAGTTAAGGCGGGGAGGGTTCTTTTGCTCCCGTAGTTCGTCAAAAAGAGAACAAAGCTGAATTTAGGCGGGTTAGACGCAGGTTGGTCCGGCCTGAACCTGGGGACGAACTCGCTAACGGCTGGCCGCTCCCATATAATCAGAACTTCGCTTGATGTGCTGGCGGAGCGTCATTTTTAGAGCAGTGAGGGTGTGCGTATCTTTACCGTGAATCGAGAGAGCGGAAGCTCCCTGAAATGCAAGGCCAAGCCTGTGTGCACGCGCTCCAGCCGCTCCCGCATTGCTTATGCCGCGTCCGTTTTTGCCGTTGCGGTCTTTGCCGCTTCGTCACTGCCTGCCCAGGACTCCGGGCGCATCGTCTGCCGCCCTGTCGTCGCAGGGAGTAGAAACTCTTTGCCAGCCGCAGGTTATCGGTAATCGGCGAATTCCGAAAGAATCTGTGCTGGCACGGCTGTTCAGCCGCGAGAACGACTTGTACGATCCGCTGGTGGTTGAGCGGGACTTCAACTCGCTTTGGAACACGGGATATTTTGAAGACGTTCAGATCGAACGGGTCGATACGCCCAAGTGCGTGCAGTTGGAGATTTATGTCAAAGAGAAGCCGACCATTCGTGAGATTAACTACAAGGGCCTGAATGCGGTGACGCAGTCCGACGTCCTGGAGCGCTTCAAGAAGGCGAAGGTTCCGATCTCGGTAGAGAGCCAATACGATGAGACCAAGGTTGCCCGGGCAGTCGTGGTGTTGAAGGACCTGCTGGCCGAGCACGGCCACCAGTTCTCCACGATCACGCCGGAGATTAAGAAGATTCCGCCGGCCTCGGTCGCTATCACCTTCAATATCAAGGAAGGCCCGACGGTAAAGGTGGGCAAGATTGAATTTCAGGGCAATGACAGCCTGAGCGATCGCACCCTGCGAAACGCGATGAGGAACCTGAAGCCGGTCGGCATACCGCACTCGATCATTCTGGAGAATCTGTTCGCGCGAACCTTTGATGCGAGCAAGCTGGACGAGGATACCGAACGGGTGCGAGCGGCCTACCAGCGATCGCGGGTACTTCAAGGCGAACACCAGCGAGCCAACCACCCATGTTCGCGACGCCGGTGGGTTGAATCCGTTTACTTTGCGGCCCTCCAAGGGCAAGAGAATCGATATTCTGATGCCGGTCGAAGAGGGTGAGCGTTATCGGCTCGCCGGGATTACCTTTACCGGAAATGCGCATACGCCAAACGTAAAGGCGCTGCGGGCACAGTTCAGCCAAAAGGACGGCGAGTACTTCAATCGCACCCAGTTCAGCAAGGGACTCGATCAACTGCGCAAGGCGTACGGTTCGTTGGGCTATATCAACATGGTCGGCAACCCCGTGCCGAAGATCGACGATGCAAACAAGACCATCACGCTCAATATCGACATCGATGAGGGTAAGCCGTTCTATGTTTCGCGGATTGAGTTTGTAGGAAATACGATCACGCGCGACAAGGTGATTCGGCGCGAGTTGCAGCTCGAAGAAGGGCAGATCTATAACAGCCAGCTGTGGGAGCTGTCGATTCTGCGGCTGAACCAGCTGAACTACTTCGATACGTTGAAGGCCGACCAGGACTCCGAGAGCCGCCAGAACTCGGACGATGGAACAGTCGACCTGCTGCTGAAGCTGAAGGAAAAAGGCAAAAACTCGATCGGTTTGAACGGCGGTATCAGCGGCCTGTCAGGAACCTTTATCGGGCTGAACTATGAGACCAACAACTTCCTGGGGTTGGGCGAAACGCTGTCGTTACAGGCGAACATTGGCGATCTGTCACGCACGGTGAGCTTTGGATTTACGGAGCCATACCTGCGCGACAAGCCGATCTCGGTCGGAGCCCAGGTCTTCGCCACCAAGTACGACTTCAATCCTTCGAAGAGCCAGTCGACGACAGGAGCGACGGGGAATTTGTCCGCGGCACAACAGTCGCTGCTGACGAACTACAACACATCGACGACCGGATTGACGCTGACGGCGAGTGAGCCTTTGCGGCATCTCTTTGCCAAGACCGGCGTGACGCGTGTCGGCTTGTCCTATTCCTTGTCGCGGTCGTCCGTAACGGCGTTCAACCAGAATACGACCAACGTCTTCCAGTCGCTTGCCTTCCGCTCCGGAGTTGCCGGGCAGAATCAGTTGACCGGAATCATTACGTCGGTGGTCACGCCGAGCTTTACCTTCTCGAGCCTGGATCGCGCGGTAGGTCCACATCACGGCAAAGACCTCAACGTCGCAGTGCAGATTGCCGGTGTGGGCGGCAACGTAAAGTACATCACGCCAATTGCCAGCTATCGCCAGTTCTTTCCGATCAAGGGGCTGAAGGTCAATCGCGAGGGCCACAATGTGCTGGGCTACCGCGTTCAGTTCTCCCATATCACCGGGTTCGGTGGTGAAGTGGCTCCGCCGACGCACCGCTTCTACAGCGGCGGAGAGCAGGACCTTCGTGGGTTCGACACGCGCTCGGTCGGGCCATACACCTTTATTCCGAACAAGATCAATTTCACGCTGACCAATCCGGACGGGACACCGGTTCCGCTCAATCCAGCCAATCCTGCGTTGGGCAACGTCGTGGTTCCGCTGCCGATCTACAGGATCGTGTCGATCGGCGGCGATACGCAGCTGGTGACCAACTTGGAGTATCGCATTCCGATCGTGAGCCAGGTGACGTTCGCCTTCTTCACCGACTTCGGTCTGACGTTCAACGCGCAGCCGGGGCAGCTACGGCAGAGCACGGCTGGCAATTCATTAATCAGTGGCGCATCGTATGGGTGCCCCACCATCGTGAATGGATCATGTTTCGGTGTCAGCTCGGTTAAATTCCCGTTGGCATTGCCGACTGTTCCCGGCACCAACTTCGTGCCGCGCATGTCGAACGGCGCCGAACTGCAGGTGATTCTGCCGATCATCAACGCTCCGTTCCGCATCTTCTACGCGTACAACTCGCTGCGGCTCTTTGAGGATATTCCGCAGAAGCTGGCTGTGCCGAACTCCGGGCCAGACAGCGTGAACACGTTCAAGAGCTACTTCCCGTCCAACGGAGCTGGACAATTCAGCTACCAGCAGGCACTGCAGTTATATGGTGCGGACTACATTCTGCGAGAGCCACGAAAGACATTTCGGCTGACGGTTAGCACAACCTTCTAGTTCATCCTCGTATTTCTTGCCTCCTCTTCCCTGGCGTCGTCTTCGATGCCAGGGAAGAGCGGCGTTTGCGGCCCAGTTTTAGCCGGGATCGTGGAAGAGGCGGATGCCCGCGATGCCGGAAGCGCCAGCGTCGAGGCAGGAGCCGGCGTTCTGAAGGGTGACGCCGCCCAGTGCGTACACCGGTACAGGCGTGGCGGCGGTACAGGCCGTGCGTAGCTTGTCTAAGCCTTGACCAGGTGTGATGATCTGGCCAGCAATCCTCTTTTCGAAGACAGGGGCGAAGAGTATGGCGTCGACCCCGCTCCTTTGGGCGCGCTCCACCTCTTCGAGAGTGTGGCATGAGACGGTGATGATCGGAGCGAGGTTAGCGGAGGCGTAGAGGCGCCGGACCTGGCCCGGGGTGGGCTCATCAGGGTCAGTCGTCAGGTGGACGCCGTGCGCACCGGCAACCATGGCAATAGAGGGATAGGAGTTGATCAAAAGCTTTGTTGGGCTGGCCGCTAAAGCGATAATCCTCACAACTTCGCGAACCAGACCCGCGAGCTCAGCGGGGGACAGGTCCTTTTCGCGGAGCTGGATGAAATCGATCCTCTCATTGACCCAGCGCGAGGCCTCGCGGACGAGCGCGGCCTGTCTTTCGCGCTCGTCTCCGGGGTATAAGGCGCGGCTGGTAATGGCGTAGCGGAGCATGGTCGATTCAAGTGTATGTTGCCATGACCTGGAGGTAGAGGTGTTAACGCCGGTGTGGTAGCTTCAAAACAGCGAGGCGAATGCGCAAAACATCTAAAGACTGGCCCTCACTAACTGTTGTGTCTGGGCCGATAACGGGACTGAAGCCAGCTTCGCCGCTGGGCGTCGGTCCGGGTATGTGCCACTATGAGTAGTGTTTACGATCTAATCGTCATTGGATCCGGGCCCGCCGGACAGCGAGCCGCAATCTATGCGTCCAAGCTCGGGAAGAAGGTCGCGCTGGTCGAGATGCGCGAGGTTGTTGGCGGTGCCTGCATCAGCACCGGCACCATCCCTTCGAAGACCATGCGCGAGGCTGTGCTCCACCTCTCGGGATACAACTACAAGTCCATCTACGGGATGAACTACCGGGTGAAGGAGCGGATCACGATGGCGGATCTTGCCTTCCGCGTCCAGCATGTGATCAAGACCGAGATCGACGTCACCGAGGCACAGCTCTCGCGCAACAACATCGAGATGCTGGTCGGCGTGGCGAGTTTTGAAGATGCGACCCATGTGAAGGTGACCAACTCGCGCGGCTCCGCCGTGTACGAGGCCCATCATATTTTGATCGGCACGGGAACAAAGCCGGCGTCGTCGCCCAAAGTCCCGATCAACGGACGCACCATCATCAACAGCGACCTCGTGCTGGAGCTGGTAAACCTGCCGAAGACGATGATCATCGTCGGTGGCGGCGTCATCGGCGTCGAGTACACCTGCATGTTTTCAGCGCTCGGGGTGCGGGTGACGCTGATCGAGCGCAGGCCGCGGCTGCTGGAGTTTGCCGATCAGGAGATCGTCGAAGCGCTGAGCTACCATCTGCGCGACTCGCGCGTGACCATGCGGCTGAACGAAGAGGTGGAGTCGGTCGAAGAGCTGCCCGACGGCACCGTAGTCGCGAACCTTGAGAGCAAGAAAAAAGTTCAGGGCGATGCCCTGCTGTATGCGGTCGGACGACAAGGCAATGTGGATGAGCTTAACCTTGCGGCGGTGGGGATCGAGTCGGACTCGCGTGGCCGTATCCCTGTCGACAAGGACTTCCGGACAAAGGTGCCGACGATCTTTGCAGTGGGCGATGTGATCGGATTTCCGTCGCTGGCCTCGGTGTCGATGGAGCAGGGTCGTGTAGCGGCAGCGCGCGCATTCGGCGACGACAACGTTCTGTCGAATCCCGGGCTATACCCGTACGGAATTTATACGATTCCGGAGATCAGTTTTATTGGGAAGACCGAGGAGCAGTTGACCGAAGAGGATGTGCCGTACGAGGTAGGCGTGGCGTACTATCGCGAGATCGCCCGCGGACAGATTCGCGGCGATACGACCGGACGGCTGAAGCTCATCTTCCACCGGACGACACATTCGATCCTCGGCGTGCACATCATCGGCGAGGGTGCGAGCGAGCTGTTGCACATCGGCCAGGCTGTGATGGCGCTGGGCGGAAAGCTGGAATATTTTGTCGATACGGTCTTCAACTATCCAACACTCGCAGAATGTTATAAAGTTGCGGCGTTCAATGGATTGAATCGCGTGAGCAAGTTCGAATAGCGGTGGGGCCACTGGGACGGAGCTGTAAAGATCATGGCAAAGACGATTGGCGTTACATTATCGGAACGAATCTCGGCGGGCCTGGTGGTGGACCACAAGTTGGCCGGCCCAGTGCAACGGTTTCCTGATGAGCACGAGGACGAAGATGCGCTGGTGGAGCTGCACACCGATGCGCTGATCGAGGCGATCTGCAAACAGGCTCTGCTGGCAGCCGGTGATGAGAAAGATATAACAGCAGTCGGTGTGGCTCTGCCTGGGCTGGTGAAGAGGGGCGTTGTAGAAGAGTCTCCGAACCTGCCGCAGTTGAAGGGTGCGCGGATCGAGGAGCTGCTGACGTTGCAGCTGCGCAACAACGGGGTGAACGCCGCGGTAACCGCGCTCAATGATGCTGATGGAATGGCTGCGGGGCTCGCTTCGGCGCACGGAAAGCTCGACAGTATGATTCGCGTATGGACGCTCGGTGTCGGGATTGGCTATGGGCGCTATCCATTTGCTCCGGGAGTATGGGAGGGTGGGCATACCGTAGTTTCGCTCGACGAAAAGGAGCGATTCTGCGGGTGCGGCGGACGCGGACACATGGAAGGCATCATGGGGCATCGCGCGATGCGATTGCGATTTCTGGATATGGAGCCCGAGGAGGTCTTTGAGGCCGCGAAGAACGGCGATGCGCGATGCCTCGAGTTCAAACGCCTGTGGCACAGGGCGCTGGCGGCGGCTACGTCGACCTCGATTCATATGTCAGGGCCGGGCAAAGTCTTTCTGTCGGGATTTAATGTGCGCTTTCTCGACCTGCCGATGCTGAAGGACTACATGCAGCAGATGGTGAAGATGAGTCCGCTGCAGAGTTATTCGCTGGAGATTGTGGAAGACAGTCCGGAGTTGCGCGTCATCGGAGCTGCAGTCGCTGCGGAGCAGGCAGCGTCGCGGTAAACCGAAGGCCGACCGCGGATTGCACGGATAAGAACGGATCAAAAACAACCAGGCTCTTTTGAACCGTGATCTGCCCCTTTCTTTCAGCTCTGCTCATCAGGATTTTTGTCTAAGCAATCTGCTCTCGCGTGCTGTCTTATCCGTCTTTATCCGTGCAATCCGCGGTCGATGGGGTTTATCTCTGGCAGGTTGCGCAGTAGTGTGTGCTGCGGCCGCCAATGACGATGCGCTTGATTGGCGTCTTGCAGACTCGGCACGGTTGCCCGGTGCGCGAGTAGACGTGGTGATGGAGCTGAAAGAAGCCCGCGACACCGTCGGCGTCCACATAGTCGGAGACCGATGAGCCGCCCAGCTGGATGGCCTCGGTGAGGACTTTGATTAACGCGGCGCGGAGGCGGGTGAGTTCAGCGCGGGTAAGACGTCCAGCGTGGCGCGTAGGGCGGACTCCAGCGTGAAAGAGTGCCTCGTCAGCGTAGATGTTGCCGACCCCATGCAGGAACGACTGGTTGAGCAACGCAGCCTTGATGGGCGTCTTGCGATTGTGGAACAGGGCGACGAAATCGTCGAGCGCGATGGTGAGAGGTTCGGCGCCGGGGCCTTCGTACTTTGTCTCGGGCGCCACCACGGAGAGGCGGCCGAAGCGGCGGGCGTCAACGAAACGCAGCTCCTTGCCGCTGCTGAGCGTCAGAATGGCGTGGGTGTGCGGAGGAGTTGGCGTATCCGCGGTCGAGACCAGGAGGCGTCCCGTCATGCCGAGGTGAACCAGAAACTGCGCGGCTTTCTTCTTGCGAGTGAGATCGACGACGATCGTCTTGCCGACGCGATGGACGCGTTCGATGCGGCTGCCGGTAAGGGCTTCGATGATCTCATCTGGCGAAGATTTGAAGGTTTGCGGTTTGTTGCTGGTCCAGACGGATCGGATAGTCTGGCCGTGTATGCGGGCATGGACGCCGTTAGCTATCGTTTCGACTTCGGGGAGTTCGGGCATGGCCTTCTGCAAGTATAGGTGCGCAAGCCTACGGCGTGGCTCAGTAGGGTTAGTGTTTGCCTAGCTGAAAGATAGGCAGCAGGCTGGAGTAGTCGTCCGTCCACGCACGCAGTCGTGGAGTTGTGGGCGTCTCCGTGGCTGCAGCAGCGATCCCCGGTCGGTTGAAGAAGGTCTGGCTGTTGGTCAGCAAAACCCAAGTTGAACGATAGGTCCCCGCAGATTCATCCCCCGCGCTGTCGAATAGCCGCGACTGCATATCGGTGGCGATGGCGAGCTGTGCAATCTCAGGCGCAAGGTTGAGGTATTGGTTGGAGACGTGAAAGGCTATGATGCCGCCTGGCGCAAGATGCTTTTTGTAGAGCGCAATCGCCTCGGTCGTCAGCAGGTGGAGAGGAATCGCATCGCCCGAGAAGGCATCGACGGCGAGGACGTCGAACTGCCGCGAAGCTTCGCGGGTGAGCGAGGTGCGGGCATCGCCGTCGGCGAAGGCAATCGTAGCTGCTGAATCGCGCAGATAGGTGAAGAGGTTGTTCGCGATAGGACGAACCAGCGGGTTGATCTCGTAGAAGCGAATGTGGTCGCCGGTGCGGCCATAAGCGGCGATGGTTCCCGTGCCCAGACCGATGACCCCGATGTTGCGCGGGTGCGGGTGATTGCCTCCCGGATCGTTGCAGCAGAAGCGCAGCGCAAGACCGATGCCGGAGTCGACGGCGTAGTACGTCGTAGGGATGCGGTTCAGATCGGGTGCAAAGATCTGTGTGCCGTGCTGAATGGTGCCGTTCAGCAACATGCGTTCTGTATCTCCCTGCGTGTCGGCGAACTGCTTTACGCGAAGCGTGCCATAGAAGTTTCGAACCTCGAGGATAGCTTGATGAGCGTAGGCGGTGTGCAGCTTGATCGCAAAGATCAACAGCAGCACGCTGGCAGTTGTCCAGAGCAGGCGTTGCGGCCAGCCATCACGCCAGGTCACGGCAACGGCGAGCGCTGCCGTGACGAAAAACGAGATGGCGAGGTCGTAGTTGGCAGAAAAGATCAACGGACTGGCAATGCCGACGAAGAAGGTTCCGACCGCTCCGCCGGCTGCGATCAGGAGATAGAAGAAAGTGGTCTCGGAGCCGCGTTGCGGACGCAGCGCGTAGGCTTCGGCATGGCAGAAGAGGCAGGCGAGAAAACACTCCGCGAGAAAGAACAGAATGGCGATGCCGATGGGGAGGCTGACGTCGGTCTTTGAGATGGCGTAGCCAAGGCTGGCCAGCATCACGACAAGCAGTCGCACGAGGATGCCGCGCCGATAAAGCGCAGGGAACTCAAAGGCAAGGATGAAGGTGAGGAGATAGACCGCCAGGGGAAGCATCCAGAGCAGCGGGATGGCGGCGATGTTCGAGGTGAGATGGGCCGTGACGGCGCTCAACTGCATGGCAGCGGCCATGGGGAGCAGGAACCAGAGCCACTTTGCGAAGGCTCGTGATGGTGCGGTGGTTGCTGTCTCTCGCGCCTCCACTGGCCGTGCTGTTTCTCTTGTGGCTGAGCCGGCGAGAACCGCGCAGAGGCTCGCGTATAAAAAAAAGCCGAACAACCAGAGAGTCCGCTGCAACTTCAGAGAGAGATTCGGTTCGATGAGGATGGGGTAGGCGATCAGAGCGAGCAGCGAACCCACATTCGACAGCGCGAACAGGCGGTAGGGAATGTTGCCGCCATGGGTTCGGAGAAACCACAGCTGCAGCAGCGGGCTGGTTGTGCCAAGCAGCAGAAAGGGCAGGCCGATTGAGAGTGCGAGATCGCGAAAGATCGTCGTGACAGGGTGGTTCGAGCCGTGAAGGAACTCCCTGGGGTGGAGTGTCTGCGCGGCCAGCAGCGCGAGCGCCCCGAAAAGCGTGATGAGATAAAACAGCCGCTTCCACTTAGGGGAGCCATCGCGCGTGAGCCAGTGCGCATAGAGATAGCCAAGCAACAGCGTGACCTGGAAGAAGACCAGGCAGGTGAGCCATACAGCCGAAGAGCCGCCCAGTGTGGGGAGCAGTTGTTTAGCGGCCATCGGCTCAACCACGAAGAGCAGAGATGCGCCGAGGAAGACGGTCGTGCCATAGAGCAGGCGGGATGCGGACATAATCGGTTCCGGTGGCCAAAGCGGGGCGTCAGCCGTTGTGATGGTCCTGACTGCATCCCTTGATCTTCAGTCGGGTAGGGTGCAGGAGGAGAATAACGAGAGATCTCAAGACTCGCGTCCGCAAAAAAGGACGCGAGGTTATTGCCGGAGCTCATTTTATCGAAGAGAATGTACCGATGTTTTGCTTTTGTTTTCCCTGCCCGCGAAACTAACGTCGCGCGGGTGCCGTCTCGATAGAAGCGGTGTGCGCTCGTCGCTGATAATCTTCGTCACAACACGAGTCAAGAGAGAACGATCTTCCGAAGGGGCCCTATGAACCTGTCGTCTCGAACAAAAATATTTCTTCTCTGCGTTGCGTGCTGTTTGCCTCAGGGGATTGCGCAACAGCAACCCCTCGCAACTCCAGGAGCGGCGCAGCCCCGTGCTGCACAGTCGTCCGACCCTGCGGACTCCCGCCTTGTGTTTGATGTCGTGGTGGCCGACAAATCCGGTAAGGGAGTAGCGGGCCTCGAAGAGAAGGACTTTACGTTGCTCGACAACGGGCACCCGCAGAAGATCCTCTCTTTCCATGCCACTGGCGGAGGAGCAGCCGCGGCGACCAGCCAACCAGCCGAGCCGATAAAGATCATTCTACTGGTGGATGAGGTCAACACGGACTTCCGCAAGGTGTCGTTCGAACGAGATCAGATCAAGCGGCTCCTGCTACAGAACGGAGGGGCGCTCACTCACCCTGTGTCGATGGCCTTTTTCTCCGATACGGACACAGAGATACAGGAAAACTCCTCAACCGATGGAAACACATTGCTGGCTGCGTTTGACCAGCACCAGACCGCGCTCCGCACGATCCGGCCTTCGGAGGGTTTCTACGGCGCAGTGGAGCGGCTCCAACTGTCTCTCAAGACGCTGAGTGCCCTGGTGGCGAAAGAGGGACCAATACCAGGCAGGAAGCTGGTGATCTGGATCAGTCCCGGCTGGCCGTTGCTCTCCGGGCCCAACGTCCAGTTGGACACAAAACAACGGGCAGCCCTGTTCGCGTCCATCGTTTCGGCTTCGACTTCGTTACGCGAAGCAAGGATTACGCTCTATAACGTCAACCCGCAGGGAGCCGAAGATGCCGGCAGCATCCAGGCGTTCTATTACGAAGAGTTTTTGAAGCCAGTGACAGCGGCGAGTAAGTCGCAGACCGGCAACCTGGCGTTGCAGGTACTTGCAGTCCAGAGCGGCGGACAGACCCTTACTCCAAGTAACGATATCGCGAAGCAGATCGACCACTGCATCACGGATGCTGACGTTTATTACACCCTGACGGTGAACCCAGTCCCTGCCGACAAGCCAAATGAATTCCACACGATTGAGGTAAAGGTCGCGGCGCCTGGACTGACAGCGCGAACGCGCGGCGGGTATTACACGCAACCCTAGGCCCGGTCAGACGCTATATGATGGATACAGGGCATACGCGCGTTCTTCGGCACGCCTGCCGGTCAAAACCAATCCATTGGAGAATATATCCGTCGTGAACCAACGCAAATCAGCGGTTATTTTGGGTGCCCAGTGGGGCGATGAGGGCAAAGGCAAGATCGTCGACGTGCTGTCGGAGAGGTTCTCCGTGGTAGCGCGGTACGCTGGCGGCCACAACGCCGGGCATACCGTCATCATCAAGGGAAAGAAGTTTGTCCTCCAGCTCATTCCCTGCGGTGTGTTGCGACCGGAGTGCAAGGGCGTCATCGGCAACGGCGTGGTGCTGGACCCCATGGCCTTTCTCAACGAGGTCAAGAAGCTGAAAGATGCCGGCCTGCCAGTGGATGGGCAGCTCTTCGTATCCAACCGCGCGCAGGTGATTCTGCCCTACCACCGCATGATCGAGCTGGCGGCAGAGAATGCTCCCGGGCGGACAAAGATAGGAACGACCAGTCGCGGCATCGGGCCGGCCTACGAAGACAAGATGCATCGCAGCGGGTTGCGGGTGGTAGACCTGCTGAACTCGGCGCTCCTGCGAACGCATATCGAAAACGCGTGCCACGAGAAGAACACCATCGCCCACGCGCTCTTTGGCACTGCCCCGCTCGATCCCAAGACGATGTACGAAGAGTATGCAAGAGCGGCGGAGCAGGTCGCACCCTTCGTCACCGACACCGCAGTGATGTTGAACCACGCAATCGACCAGGGCGAGAAAGTAATGTTTGAGGGCGCGCAGGGTGCGTTGCTGGACATCGACCACGGAACCTATCCCTTTGTCACGTCATCGTCGTCGACGGCAGGCGGAGCGGTCACCGGCACAGGGGTTGGGCCCACGAGGATCGGCACAGTCATCGGCGTCACCAAGGCTTATGTAACGCGCGTCGGCGAAGGCCCGTTCCCCACAGAGATTCACGATTCGACCAGCGACCTGCTGCGGGCGCGCGGGCAGGAGTACGGTGCCGTCACTGGCCGTCCACGCCGTTGCGGATGGCTCGACCTGCCGCTGCTGCGCTACAGCAACATGATCAACGGGACCGAGTGGCTGGTTGTTACCAAGATGGACGTGATGGACGAGTGCGCCGAGATCCCGGTCTGCACCGGCTACAAGATCAACGGCAAACTGACCGACGTCATTCCCGCCGACATGCCCGGCTACAACGCGATTGAACCCGTCTACACGAAGCTCAAGGGGTGGACGAGTTCGACCGAAGGAATTACCGAGTTCGACAAGCTGCCAAAGCTGGCACAGGACTATCTGAAGTTTGTCGAGAAGGAGTCCGGGGCGAAGATCGGAATGGTTTCGACCGGACCCGATCGCGACCAGACCATGACGTTGCCCGCGTTTGACGAAGCGCTGAAGGCGTAGGAAAAGGACCAGATTATGTTGAGTTTTACCGTGCGAATGACGTTCGATCCGGCAGACCGCGAAGCCATCGAAGAGATGCTGCGCCACCTCACCGAGGCGTCGCGCAAAGAGGCGGGGTGCGCGACGTATATTCCACACTTCGTCGAGGGTGAGGCCTGCACCGTGCTGATCTACGAGCAATATGTCGATCAGGCCGCGCTGGACGCTCATCGCGCCTCGCCGCATTTTCATCAGTATGCAATAGGAGGCTTCTATCAAAAGATGAAGGCACGCCAGATGGAGAATCTCTTAGCGATCTGTTGATTTTGCCTCGACTTTTCAGGCTGTTTCAGCGTCTTATGGTACAAGAGGCGCGTACGACTAAAGTAGTTTTGACTGTGCGCGATAGATCGGTCTAGTATCCGGTACGCAATGCGACTAGGTGGTCGTCCAATTCGACGCATGCTGATTCCGTCCACGGTGCTCCTTGCGGCCGTGGTAATGGGGTGTGCTGTGCCGATGGCCCGCGCTGGAGCCCTCCCCCCACTTCGTGAAAAAAAGCACATTGCCAAGCAGCAGGTCGAAGCCCTCGAAGAGCAGTGGCGGCAGGCCCAGCTCGTAGGTGACGTCAGCGCGATGGATAAGCTGCTGTCAGACGACTACATCGGCATCTCTATGACCGGCCAGGTCAACACAAAGGCCCAGCAACTCGACCGCATGCGGATGCACAAGGTGGCGCTAACCCGTCTTGACCTGGGCGACCGGCAGGTGAAGCTGATCGGATCCATCGCGATCGTAACCTCCCGCGCCGAAGTAGAGGGAACCAACGACGGCCTGCCAGTCAAGGGAACATTCCGCTACACCAGGGTCTATCAGCGTCTTCCGTCAGGGGGATGGAAGATCACGAGCTTCGAAGCCACGCGGGTACCGGGGCCTGGCCGCGGCGGCCGCGACACCGATCCCAAGGCCACAGCGAGCGTGCCGCAGCAACTTGGGCCCTCCTAGAGTCCTCTTGAAACGAAATGCAAGATAGATTGCCGGCTTAAATAAGTAGACCTTGCTCATATTGGCAAGGTCTTAGTCTTTCTAGAGAACGATGTCCGTTATCAGGCGGTTCTGGCATCGATCAGCGTAAACCGCGTCTCGACAACTTCCGATGAGGTCTCAACGCGTACAGACTTGGGAAGATTCAAGGCCAATAAGCGGCGATATAGTGAGCGAGTTGCGCCAGTCAGGCGAGCATCCTCGGACTCGTGAGGGAAGAGTGCAAAAAATTGGCGGGTGGCGGCGATCGTCTGCCGGGTAGTAGTTACTGTCTTGCGCGTAGGAACTGTGACAAGGTAGGGACGACGATCAGTCGATGCCGCGCCGCGGTTTTCCTGAGTGGGTTGGGGACCGAATCGAAGGGATGCGGGCAAATTTTGTTGAAAGATTGCCATGGGGATGTCCTCGATAGCTCGATAGAGGGACGAGGCTTCATGCGCCTACTGTCTGCTATATCGAGTTGGATGGATATGGCGAAGTCTTGGTTGTATTAAATTGTGAACGGGGGCCGTAGTTTCGCCCATGTTACATCGAGTGGTTCAGGAAGTACACGAGTTTCTGCAGTGACGGTCATGAAATTCGTATCACCCAGCCAGCGCGGCAAAACGTGAAGATGAATATGGTCCGCGATGCCCGCGCCCGCTGCTTCACCAAGATTCAGACCCATGTTGAGGCCTCCCGGCTGGTAGACCTCGCGCAACGCAAGCTCTGCGCGCTGGGCAAGCCTCATCAGCTCATTGGCAGCCTCCGTTGGAACTGCGGCGAGCGAAGCAAGGTGCTGATAGGGCACGATCATCACGTGGCCCGTCGAGTACGGATAGGCGTTGAGGCACACAAAACAGTGCACACCCCGATAGACGATGTGAGTAGCCTGCTCTGCCGCCTCGCGAGGCATCCCATGGGCAACGGCATAGTCAACTGCCGCGATCATGTTGCAGAAGATGCAGTGCTTGTCCTTATCTCGGCGTTCTCAGCGTCGGCGTCCGCATCGGTTGGCGGCCATGCGTTCAGCGCCGCAGGAACCCCGGTTCGGGCCTGCGGATCCGCGCGGGTGATGTAGCTGTAGCGCCAGGGCGTCCAGAGGCGGTCCATTCGGGGAGTATAGCGCGCTCAACTGCAGCCCTCGGGCGAAGGAATTATTTTTGCTGAAACTAGTTCCCAGGGACGGTCCGCAGCATCAAAATCCTCACGATCCCGGAAGACTCGAGCCGCAGGCATGACATGGCGATGAAAATGCAGGGGCTGGACCCCACTTTTGTTGACGGACTGTATGCAACGTTCTATTCTTTAGGCAGTGAGCTATTGTGTGTGGGACCCAAGTGCAGTAGCTCCTCTGCAAGACCTGATTCCTTCCATCCTGCCGAAGCTGTTGCGGGGAGAGAAAGAGCAGCCGGCGTTCCCTTTGGATCGCTGATTGTTCCAGCCCACGCGCCGCTCAGAAGGAAGGGGTCTCTTGGATCCCGGAGTCCGCATTCACCATGGTAGAAAACCATAATCCCAACACTAACGAGAGCAAACCCCTGACCACCGAAACGGAAGTCCTGGCGCCCGAAGCGACAGCCGATCATACCGGACTGTCATCTGAATCCACCTCAACCCAACCGCATGAGATCGCCCACGAGACGTCAACTGCAGCTGCACAGCATGTTGCACCCGCTGCCGCAGCGCACATCGCCGCAGATCACGGAACCGTTGCTACGGTCACCGCTGCAGCCGACGAATCCGACGATGACTTGAACTACGATGCAGCTGATTTCGCTGCCGCCCTCGCTAATTTTGACCGCGAGCAGGCTGCCGAGTCCGCTGCCGCCCAGAACCTGACCGTGGAAGAGGTCATCGTTACCGGCACCGTCGTCAAAGTCACCGACAAGCATGTCGTTGTCGACATCGGGCTCAAGTCGGAAGGCCTTATTCCCCTGGAGCAGGTTCTGGACATCCATGGCGTGTCCAAGTTCAACGCAGGCGATACGGTCGAGGTTGTGGTTGAGCGCGAAGAGCCCGAAGGCGGCTACCTGGTCAGCTATGAAAAGGCTCTCCGCCACAAGGTTTGGGACACGCTGGAGCAGGCTGCCAACGAGAAGACTCCCGTCAAGGGCATGGTTCTCGGCCGCGTCAAAGGCGGTCTCACCGTCGATATCGGCATCAAGGCGTTTCTCCCCGGTTCGCAGGTCGAGGTTCGCCCCGTCCGCAATCTTGACGGCTATGTTGGTACGGAGATTGAAGTCCGCGTCATCAAGCTGAACAAGAAGCGTGGCAACGTCGTCATCAGCCGCAAAGAGCTTCTCGAAGAAGACCAGAACGCCAAGAAGGCTGTCACCCTCTCCACGCTTGAAGAGGGCAGCGTCCTCACCGGCACTGTCAAAAACCTCACCGACTACGGCGCATTCGTCGATCTGGGCGGCCTCGATGGCCTGCTCCACATCACCGACATGAGCTGGGGCCGGCTCACCCACCCCCGCGACCTCGTCAATGTTGGCGACGAGATCCAGGTCAAGGTGTTGAAGTTCGACAAGGATAAGCAGCGCGTCTCGCTCGGCTTCAAGCAGCTGACGCCTGACCCATGGCTCGACGCAACAGAGCGTTACCCCATCGGCGCACAGGTTCGTGGCCGCGTCCTTTCGGTCACCGACTACGGCGCGTTCATTGAGCTTGAGCAGGGCATCGAAGGCCTCGTTCACGTCTCCGAGATGACGTGGAGCAAGCGGATGAAGCATCCGTCGAAGATGGTCAAGCCCGGCGACGAGGTCGACACCATCATCCTCAGCGTCAATCCGAACGACCGCCGCATCTCGCTCGGCATGAAGCAGCTCCAGGACAACCCCTGGGAGCAGCTCGAAGACAAGTACCCGACCGGCGCCATCATCGAAGGCCGCGTTCGCAACCTCACCGACTTCGGCGCCTTCATCGAGATCGAAGACGGCATCGACGGCCTGGTGCACGTCTCGAACCTGAGCTGGACCAAGCGCATCAAGCACCCCTCCGAGGTCCTCAAGAAGGGCGAGAAGGTTCGTGCGATCGTCCTCGGTGTCGAGCCGGAGAACCGTCGTCTGTCGCTTGGCGTCAAGCAGCTTCAGCCCGATGTCTGGGATACGTTCTTCGCCCAGCACCGCGTTGGCGACGTCATCAAGGGCAAGATTCTGCGCACCGCGCAGTTTGGCGCCTTCGTTGAGATCGCCGAAGGAGTCGAGGGTCTCTGCCACGTCTCCGAGGCAATCGGTGCCGACGGCAAGCCAGTCGCGATGGATGTTGACTCAGAGCACGAGTTCAAGATCGTCAAGATGAATCAGGAAGAGAAGAAGGTTGGCTTGAGCATCCGTGCCGTTGGCGAAGAGGCCAGCCGTGCAGAGGTCGAGAGCTACAAGGAACGCGAGAAGTCGCCCAAGGGCAACAACAACTCGGGTGGTTCCTCCTCCTCTTCGGGAAGCAGCAGCAGCACAACGCTGGGCGACCTGATCAACTGGAAGCGCTCCGAATCCGAACGCGACTAATCACACAGCTTCAAGGAAAGACACCGAGGCCGTCCCAAATGGGGCGGCCTCGGTGTGTGATGTGCTACCAATTTTCCGCGAACCGCGTTTCTCATGACCGCCACCGTCTCGGAACGTGCGTAAGGCTATGACACCTTAATTGTGAGCGGGCGAGTTGACGCTGACGAGACATCTTGCCGCCTCTGAAACATCGGTCGTCAGCGGAAATCAGTCCCCGATAAGTAGGCTTGTCGAAAACTGACCGACTTCTTCAAGACAATGTACAAAAAGGCCGTCCCAAACGGGACGGCCTTTTTACACCTAATTCGATTGCGATTACGCGGACAGCGAGTGCAATGCAGCCGGTGTCTCAAGCGTTGCTGGTGTCATCTTCGCTGAGGCGCGACGCATAACCTCAAGCTCCGCCGGCGCAAACAGCTCCGGTGGAATACCGCCAACCGCAACATAGCCCGGATCGTCGCCAAGAGCCATTGAGATCTGGTTCCAGCGAAGGAAGGGCGAGGTCGTCGGCAGCACGATGATGCGGCGCTTTGGCTCCGGGAAGGCGAAGTAGGCGGTCCAGGTCAGCAGAGTCAGACCAGTAGCCAACGCAGTTGAAGAGGCTAAGCGTGGAGAACATGTTCGGGCTGTGCGCCAGCCATGCCGCATTCACCAGATTGACCGTCGCCAGAACGCCCAGGCCAAGACTCACACCGAAGATGCGGCTGTTGAACGAAAGACCCATGGGCCGGATTGCGAAGCAGACAAACAACAGCAGGCAAAGCGTAAGGATGCTCGATGTCTGCTGCAGTTGAGTGATCATGGCCACCATGAACTTGATACCGGAGATATGCGGCGTCAGCGCGACTCCGATAGCGATTGCGACCGAGATCGCAGCAACCCAGCGGAAGATGAGCATTCCGAGTGTTTGCAGGCCCTTCAAGGGGGCCATCGCCAGCTTGAAGATGCTGTAGATCACAAGGAGCGAGAGAATGGCCTCGAGAGCGTAGCTCGTCCAATAGACGTAAAAATAAACCTGATAGGCCAGATGGCGCTCAATAACCCCATACCCACCCAAACTAAGAAGCGGAAGGCAGATGAAAGAGCACACGAGTCGCACGCATAAAAGTGCGAACAGATAGACAAACTGGTGAACAGCTTTAGCGCGTACCAGAAGGTACACAAGCATGCCGCAAAGGATTGGCTCGATGTATGGAAACTGCGAGAGGAAGCTGAAGATCGATACTTTCATAGTCGTCCGTACCTGTAAGGCAAACTCAGCCTAGCGTATTCCAGGCACGGACACAACAACTTATTACGCAGATATGCAAAAAATTGCTAACTAAAGGGTAACAGGCCAATGAGGCCTGAGAACTATCTCGTAGTCCCTAAACCGCAGGCGTTAGGATCATCTGGAGCGCAGCTTGGAACCGGCAGCATGCTGACACGGGTGGCGACGACCTTGTTCTGAGTCGAGGCGGCAGAGGTCTGGGTGGTGGCAACGGCTCCGGTGAGGACGAGGACGGCGACGAAAGTGCGGACGATGTTTTTCATGGAATGGCCCCTTTTCAATTTCTTTTTGGTAAAATGCTGATAAAAAATGGTTTATGGTCGAATGAAACGAAAATTACCTGGTGGTCCCCAAACCGCAGGCATTGGGATCATCCGGAGCGCAGCTGGGAACCGGCAGCATGCTGGTGCGGGTAGCGACGACCTTGTTCTGGTTGGAGGCGGAGGTGGTCTGTGTGGTAGCAACGGCTCCGGTGAGGACGAGGACGACAACGACGGCGCGGATGATGTGTTTCATAGTGGGATACCCCTAAAGTTGTATTTGCTGAAAAAGATTTCTCTGGACAACCAGATGAGGTAACAATAGGATAGATAATGGTATAAGTCCAATAGAATCAGTTATATACAAAAGTATGCAATAGTTTTGGTTACTAAAGTACCCAAAACAGTACTTCCACGCAAAGATCTGCATCTTCAAATCGCCGAAAATAAGGCAATTAGTCTCGTTTCCCTGGTCGGCGAACAAGGTCCGCAGAAAGCGCATGTTTGTTGATAAGTGACCCCTGCATGCAGTCCCAATTTGGGCCTGAACTGTTGACCTGGCTGGATCAAGCGGGTACCTCACAGATCAAGGGCAGTTTGGGCAGGCACGACAAATGGAGCTCGGGATAACCCAGAGCTCAACATTTCGTTACAGAGAAGTTACTAGTCACACGATTAACCGGAGTGTGAAAGTCTCTGCACACCCAATTTGACCTAAAAATAAGGTCAAATTGGGTGTTTTTTCGCTTGTTTTAAACGGTTGCTGGTGTGGTGGGTTCCGAGGCTTTGGTACTGCTCGCTGCGGGGGCCGATTCAGCCTTCTTCGGTGCAGTCTCAGCCTTCTTCGACGGGGCCAGAATCGCGTGCAGGGTGGTTCCTTCCATGCGGGGCATGAACTCGACCAGGCCGGCATCGCCAATGTCCAGGATCAGCCGGTTGATGATCTTGTAGCCTAGGTCGCGATGGGCCATCTGGCGTCCCTTGAAGCGCAGCGAGGCCTTCACCTTATCGCCATCGCCTAGAAAGCGAACTGCTTGGTTCTTCTTGGTCTGGTAGTCGTGCTCGTCCACTGTGACCGAGAACTTGACCTCTTTGATGGTGATAATCTTCTGCTTCTTGCGTGCCGCCCGTTCGCTCTTGTCCTTTTCGTACAGATACTTGCCGTAGTCCTGGATCTTGCAGACAGGCGGGACAGCGTTGGGGGAGATCTCTACCAGGTCGAGCGAGCGCTCGCGGGCCATCTTGAGGGCCTCAAACGGGGCCATAACGCCGAGCTGTTCGCCATTTTCGTCGATAACGCGGATCTCGCGGGCGCGGATACGTTCATTGGTGCGGATAAAAGACTTGGCGGAACGTTTATCAATTGGTGGAATAAGTCGCCTCCACAGCGGGTTTTTTTACTCGCTATGCGTTGTTTAGGGTTTAGATGCAGCTTTTAGGAAAGGTTGCACCGCATCGTGAAGTATAACACTACGAGCAACATCAGCTCCTGGTTCCCACACCCAGTTTTGGCATCGTCCCCCGAATCATGTATGTTTGCTCGAAAGCACTTAGAGGGGAAATCCGAATGAGACGTCGCATTCTGCTGGTCGATGATGAAGTAGCCGTATTGTTGACGCTGAAGGCTGTGCTGGAGATCAGCGGATTCGATGTGGATACGGCCGCCTCCGCGCGCGAAGGCGTCTCCAAGCTGCACACCCGCGAATACCAGATGTTGATTACGGACATGCGCATGGAGCACGACGTCGCCGGCGTCGAGGTTATCAAAGCCGCCCGTGCCGCCGCATATCACCCGGTCGTGGCGCTCCTGACGGCGTATCCCGTCGCCGAAGAGGACTGGCAGGAGATGGGTGCCGACCAGCTCCTCGTCAAACCCATGCACACCCGCATCCTTCTGCAGCAGATCGAAGATCTGATCAACTCCCACGAGCAGAAGCTGGCAAACATGGGCATCGCCCCGGCTCTCGCCGCAGCCGCAACACCGGATCAGCCCGCAACCCCGCAGAAAGCCCCTGCTGTGAAGAAGGTCGCCGCAAAGAAAAAAGTAGTCGCAAAGAAGCCGCCAGCAAAAAAGGCCGCTAAAAAAACTGTACCGCCCAAAAAGAGCGCAAAAAAAGCAGTTGCAAAAAAGAAGACTGCCACTAAGCCATCAGCAAAGACTGTCCGCAAGGCAAAGCCCGCCGCGAAAAAGGCAGCAAAGCCCGCTGCCAGGCGCCGATCCTAGCGTTTGGTGCTGCTGAAGATCCTCTTAGCTCGAAGTATGGTCTTTGATGTACGTCCGCAGCGCGAGGTTCAGGCTCATCGCCTTCTGCACGCCGTCATCCAGCATCCGAAGCCAATCTGACGCTGGCTCTTTCATCTCAGTGGTGCTCAGCAGGTAGCTGGTCTGGATGATAATCTCGAGCGCATTGCTCAGGTCGTGGGCGATCTTTCGCATCTCGACGGAGAGATCTTCAGGAATTTTTTCAACACTAAGCGGAGCCTGGGAGTAGTTGTTGTTGAGTTCAGTCATGAGCGAACAGGGTACCTTCCACCCCAGTAGACGCTCTTTTTTTAGAGAAGTCTCGCCATGGCTCCCCCAAACTCCTGAGCGCGCAGCCTGTCGAATTGACAGCCGCCGTTCCGTTTGTAAGACTAAAGGCTCGCGGTTAGCGTGCTCCGGCCCTCTGTGCGGAGCGTAGAACACCGTGCCGTAGTGGCGGAATTGGCAGACGCGCATGGTTCAGGTCCATGTACTCGCAAGGGTGTGGGGGTTCGAGTCCCCCCTTCGGCACCAAAGTTTTCAACCTCGCCTTGAACGAGGCAATGGGCAAGCAATTGCCCGCAGCAATTGAGTGTGCGTCGAACAGGCCCGTAGCGTAGGTCACGTCACCTCTTGAAGCGAAGTAAGGGACTATGTCGACACAGCTTGATCAGATCCTTGCGCACACGCTGCTCCAGGTAAAGGCCCGCAAGGCAGTCGCCGACTTCAATCTTCTCGAACGCCAGGCCGCCGGCCATACCCCCCGAGGCTTTACCGCCAGTCTTCGCGCTACCGCCGCCGGCGGTCCCGCCATCATCGCCGAGATCAAGAAGGCCTCGCCCTCCCGGGGTCTCATCCGCGGTGACTTTCATCCTGCCGCCCTCGCCCGCACCTTCGAGTCCGCCGGTGCAGCCGCGCTCTCCATCCTCACCGACGAAGAGTTCTTCCAGGGCTCGCTCGCCTTCCTTCGCGAAGCCTCCGGCGTCGTCAAAATCCCCTGCCTCCGCAAGGACTTCATCCTCGATCCATTCCAGGTGCTCGAGGCGCGCGCCGCCGGGGCCGATGCCATTCTGCTCATCGTCTCCGCCCACACCGACATTGCTCTCAACGAGCTCCGCAACGAGGCCGCAAAGATCGGCCTCGACGTCCTCTGCGAGACTCACGACCGCGAAGAGATGCGCCGCGCCGTCGCCCTCGGCTTCGACCTCATCGGTGTCAATAGCCGCGATCTGCGCACCTTTTCCGTTCGCCCCGAGCTCTTGCTGGAGCTCGCCGCCGACGCCCCGAAGAACGCCGTGCTCGTCGCCGAAAGCGGCATCCGCACCCCCGAAGACATCGTGCGTCTCGGCGACGCCGGCTACCACGCCTTCCTCGTCGGCGAGACGCTCATGCGCCAGCCCGATCCCGGCGCCGCACTGGCCCTTCTGCTCGATCGCGAGTACTCTTCCGGCATCTAGGCACTCGCATCGACCTGCGATCGGAACCCGAGTCAGTCGTGCCATCACGAGTCAATCTGCAATCCCGAGTAAACCAGCCATGTGGATCAAAATCTGCGCGAACACCAACCTCAAGATGCCCAGCTGGCCGCCGAACTCGGTGCCGACGCGGTAGGCTTCGTCTTTGCCCCCAGCGTGCGTCAGGTCACCGCCGCTCAGGTCGCTCACATCACGCCGCACCTGCCGGAGAGCGTCGAATCCGTCGGCGTCTTCCCTGCTCTTCCGGCCGCAGCAAATCGCCACTGCCGCGCAAGAGGCCGGCCTCAACACGGTGCAGCTACACGGCGGCGTCAGCCTGCAGCTCATCCGCCAGCTCGACGAGATCTTCAACGGCCAGATCAACCTGATCCAGACAGTCTCCTGGGACGTCGATGCCGGAGCCGCAAGCGCCGCAGCCGTCGCACAGCACCTCAGGGAGATCGCCGCCGACGGTCTCATCAACCGCGTACTCATCGATTCGAAGGTAGGCTCCGCCACCGGCGGCACCGGCGTCTCCTTCGACTGGACCGCCGCGCAAACCACGATCGCCGAAGCCAGCGCAGGACTCAAGCTAATCGTAGCTGGCGGCCTGCGGCCCGATAACGTCGCCAACGCAATCCTGCGGCTCCAGCCCATGGGGCGTAGACGTCGCCAGCGGCGTGGAAGCAGAGCCCGGCAAAAAAAGCCCGGAAAAGTTATCCGCCTTCATCCACGCCGCCCGCAACTCAGCCGCGTAATCTTTCAGGGAAACTGCGGTTGCCGGTGCTTTTGTTTTTGCCTGTTCTCAACCCCAAAAGAAAAGGCATAAATATACTCCGCTAACCCAAATCTTTAGATTTCCGGACTAAAGATTGCCTTGAGAATGAATTTCCAGCCTTCAGTAGCGATCCCGTAAATGAACGCGGCAACCCCTAAAACCATCAGAACTACTCTCGCCCAACTAGGCAGCTTATCTATAGATCGCGAAATGGCGCCCATGCAGCCATGCTCTCAGGTCGTCAGAGGAGGTGCAATAGGGAGAAGCGCAAGTCAGACAGAATCGAGGCTAGTAAACCGGTCGGTTAGCTAATTATATTTATGCCAAAGAAAAACCCCTTCATCAGAAGGGGTTTTACAACTGAAAATCATCCTTAGCCGGAGGAGGCGGAGGTGGCGACTTCGGCGGCGGCAGATGAACCTCATGCAGACGAGTCTCATGCACCCGCGCCTTAGGCGCCCGGTCATGAAAGAGCTGAGGACGCATATGTGCAGCGGCCGATCGAGGCTTCGCCTGGGCGAAAGCCGGAGTCAGCGCCAACAACACCGCGATTGAAAAAGTTAGTTTCATAAAGCAACCCTTCTGCCGCCTCATCTATACGACGCGCAGAGTCTTGTACCGGATTCAAATTTCCGTCGACAGCTACACCAGAGCAGCGTTTCCTGGCTATACAACTATCGGGGAATGGGTGAAGTATCGCCCGAGCCTGCGCCGAATGTCACCTAAATTCGCCTCCCGGTACACAACTCCTTACGTCTGGCAGCCTTATGGTTGCAATTGCCTGGCCATAAACGCGTACTGGTCCACCGTCGCCTCAATGCGCTTGCTCAGCGGCATCCCCGCCCCATGCCCGGCTCTGGTCTCCACCCGTATCAGGATCGGATTCGCCCCCGTCTGCGCCGCCTGCAACGCCGCCGCATACTTGAAGCTGTGCGCCGGAAACACCCGGTCATCATGGTCGCCCGTCATTATCAGCGTCGCCGGGTAACTCACGCCCTGCCGTATGTTATGCAGCGGAGAGTACTTGTAAGATCGCCCGAAACTCCGCCTCATTCTCCGACGGCGATCCATACTCCTCCTTCCACGCCCACCCAATCGTGAACTTGTCGAAGCGCAGCATATCCATCACACCAACCTGCGCCACCACCGCCCCAAACAGATCCGGCCGCTGCAGCTCACAGGCCGCCACTAGCAACCCTCCATTGCTCCCGCCGGAGATTGCAAGCCTCTTAGGAGCTGTGTACTGATTCGTTATTAGCCACTCTGCTAATGAAATAAAGTCGTCAAACACGTTTTGTTTTCTCACCCGCGTCCCGGCATCGTGCCACGCCTCGCCATACTCCCCGCCGCCCCGCAGGCTGGCCTGGGCGTACACCCCACCCATCTCCATCCACATCACCATGCGAAGGCGAAAACTCCGGCATCAGCGGGATATTGAACCCGCCATACCCATACAGCAGCGTCGGAGCCGTCCCGTCCAGCGCCAGCCCCTTCTTATGGCTCACAAACATCGGCACCCGCGTCCCATCCTTGCTCGTCGCAAAGACCTGCTTGGTCTCATACAGCGCCGGATCGAACAGCAGCTTCGGCTGGCGAAACAGCGTGGACTGCCGCGTCTTCATATCCAGCCGATACGTCGTGCCCGGCGTCGTAAAGTTGCTGAACTGGTAAAACGTCTCGGTATCCTCGCGCAGTCCGCCAAACCCATCCGCCGTACCAATCGCCGGCAGCGCCAGCCGCTCAATCAGCGTGCCATCGAGCCTGACGCAGCTCCACCAGGCTCTGCGCATCCGCAAGATAGTTCGCGATAAACGTGTCGTCGATGATCGAAATATCGCTCAGCTTGTTCTCGCTCTCCGGCAATCACCGTCTTCCAGTGCTCGCGCTCCGGCTTGTTCAGATCAATCGCGATCACCTTGCCGTTCGGCGCATCGAGCGTCGTCAGCAGCCAGAACAAGCTGCCGTCGTTATTGATCGGCGCATACGTCGCATCCGCAGTATCGATCAGCCGCAGCAATCGGCGCATCGGGCCGTGCAGATCCTTGCACCGCCAGCTCATTGTTCGGGCTCGTCCCCTTGCTCTGGTGAATCACCAGGTAGCGTCCATCATCGGTCACCTGCGCGCCCAGGTTCAACTCGCCATCATCCGGCCGGTCAAAGACCAGCCTGTCCTCACTCTGCGGCGTACCCAGCTTGTGAAAGTAAACCTTGTGAAAGTAGTTCGCCGTCTTCAGCGCCTCGGCCTCGGACGCATCCGCCGCAGGCTCGTCATACCGCGCATAGAAGAAGCCGCTGCCATCCTTCTTCCACGACGCCCCGCTGAACTTCGACCACTCCACCACATCCGGCAGATCCTCGCCCGTCGTCACATCGCGCACATGCCACGTCACCCAGTCGCTTCCCGCATCCGCAATCGAGTAAGCCGCCAGCGAGCCATCCTCCGTAATGCTGATCCCGCTGATCGCCACCGTCCCATCCGCCGAAAAAGTATTCGGGTCCAGCAGCACCTTCGGCTCACCCGTCCAACCCCTCCTGCCAGTAGAGAACATTCTGGTTCTGCAGCCCGCTGTTATGCGAGTAGAAGTACCGCGTACCCGCGCCGCGCCGGCGCCGTATACCGCTCAAAGTTGATCAGCTCCATCAGCCGCCGCTGCATCGTCTCGCGCACCGGAATCTCCGCCAGATACTGCTGCGTCAACTCATTCTCCGCATCCACCCACGTCTTCAACTCCGCAGAGTCGACATCCTCCATCCAGCGATACGGATCGCTGACCATCGTGCCGAAGTAGTCATCGGTCTGTTCCACTGTGCGGGCGTTTGGGTAGCGGTGGCTGGTCGAGGTATCGGGTGCGTTCAGTGTCGAATCAGAAGAGAGGCTCATAGTCGTCTCTCTTTTGTACCCCATCCCACACACAGCACCCTTGTGCAAACCCGCCCTTACTACAGATTTGGTTGCCCGAAATCTGGATGCGCAGGTAGTGTCTCAGTTTGAAAGTCCTGCGATTTCTTAGTAGTCTCTCGCTTTGATTTGTCCTGCTTTGATTTGTCTTGCTTAAGGACACGGCTTCAGCCGTGCCGCAGATGGCAGCAATAACAACGGCTTTAGCCGCTGAGGTACGTGTTTTTTTGAAGCTGAGACACTACCGTGCCCATCCTTCGCGCTAAAATCCTGCGAACGGAGAAAGGTGGCCCGATATGCTCGATACTCTCTGGGCGTTCTTACAGCAGCATCACAGGCCAGTCGGAATCTGGGGTGACAGCCTGACGTTTCTCGGCGGTCTCCTGCTCTCTGCCGAAGTGCTCTTCAAAAAGAAAGACCGCCTCACCCTCGCGTCCATCGCAACTGTCGTCAAGCTCTTCCCCGGAGCAGAAGACGGCAACGGGAAGAAGCTCGCAACCACCACCGAAGAGGACAAACAGCTTAGGCGTTGGGAGAAAGTCGCAAAGTTGGGTGTAGGTCTCCTTACCCTCGGTTTTCTCCTGCTGTTGCTCCTCCGAATCTCGGAATAGTGTAAAATAGGAATGTCGGAAATTCCGGCAAAAAAGGTGCTTCTATGGCAACCAAATCCGTCATGGCCGAGCATACCGTCAGGCTCGGCGACAAGGGACAGTTCACCATCCCGAAGAAGCTTCAGCGCGCGCTTGCTCTCAAGAAGGGCGACATCTTCGGCATCGTCGTCCACACCCCCTCCGACATTCGTCTCGTTCCCTATACCCATGTGCGCAAAGACCTCATCAACCCGCAGGTTGAAAAAATCCTGCAGCAGCGCAGAAAAGAGATCGAGGATGGCGGAGAGCTGGTCTCACTCGAAGAAGTCCTGAAGAAGGCTGCAGCCAAAAACAAAAAAGCCGCCGCCAACAGGGAGCTCGCCACCGCCTAATCCACCGCCTAATCCAGGAAGCGCCGATGCCGGAAGAAGAGATTGCAGGAATCTATCTCGTCAAAAAAGCAGAAGATGCCTTCTACGCCCTGCCGCCGGATAAACAAAAACGTTTGGCCGACTTTCTCAACGGGCAACGAAAGACCCTCAAGCCGCCGAAGGAATCTCCCAGTACCTCCACCGATCAGGAACAGGGTCATGCCTTGAAGAACTGCGCCCACGAGTGGGAGCCAGGCTGCATCGTCTACTGGGATGTCAACCTCAAGCCAGACGAAAAGAGTCCGTCCGTGACGCGGATCAACGCCTACCGGATCGTAGTTCTCGAGATCAGGACGAACGTGAGGACTCGCCGCGTCGTCTGAAAATAAATCTCCAAAAGGTGGCACGTTTTTGGTTCGCGAAAAGTGTCCATCAAAACACCACAAATCACCACGCATTCACCACAAACTCACCACGATTTACCATCACAAAACACGAAAAAATCTCAAAAACCCCCTGCAAAAACGACATTCCACCACGAAAAAGCTTTTCCCGGATTCAAACCCCAAAAATCGCTGCAGTTTAGACTGGAACGATGCGGGTTCTCCTCTCCGTCCTCCTGTTTTGCACAGCCGCCATAGCGCAGAACCCGCCCACAACCGGCGACCAAAACTACACGCTCAAAACCCAGTCCAACATCGTGCTCGTCCCCACCACCGTGCAAACCAAGCACGGCGACATGATCTACGCGCTCAAACCAAGGCAGTTCGTCGTCGAAGACAACGGCGTCCCCCAAACAGTCCACCTCGACGAAGACACCGATTCTCTTGGCCTTTCGCTCGTCGTTGTCGTGCAGTGCAGCCGCTCCGCAGGCTACGAATTCCCCAAGCTCAACGGCCTCGGCACCATGGTTGACGCGATCGCCGGCGACGCCCCACGCGAGGTTGCCATCGTCACCTACGGCTCCGCGCCCTTGCTGCTCGGCAAGTTCTCCAGCAACGTCGACGCAATGGCTCACGCCTTAGCGCAACTCGAACCCTGCGAAGATCCTGACGCATCCACACTCGACGCAGTCGACTACGCAACCAGGCTTCTCGATGCGCGCAAGAATCACTATCGCCACGCGATTCTTTTGATCAGCGAAACCCGCGATCACGGCAGCACAAAAAAACCTTCAGAGGTCGTCGCCGCTCTGGGGCGCACCAACACCGTCGTCGACTCCGTTGCGTTTGGCCCAGGAAAGACGGAGGTTTTAGACGATCTCAAGTATGGCGGCGGCAGCGGCCCGATCGGCCTGCTGGTAATGGCGGTTAACGCCCTGAAGAAAAACGCAGCGCACGAACTCGCTGCACTCTCTGGTGGCGAATACATTAATTTCACCACGCAGAAGGGCTTCGATCAGGGCTTGCAGCAACTGACCAATCACGTTCACAACTACTACCTTCTCAGCTTTCAGCCACACTCCGAAGCCAACGGAGAGCCAACACCAGGCATGCATAGAATTCGCGTGAAGATACCGGACTATCCCGACGCGCGCGTTCGATTTCGCGAAAGCTACTTTGCCGGTGAACTGGACTCAGCAGCGGCAAACACCGCAGACACTCAGTGACCTGAAGATCTCATTTGGATTTTGCTTTTGCAGCAAGAAGCTTTTTGCGCTCAGCGATCAGACGTCTTTGCTGGGTAGCAGGCAGTGCCAGCGCTGCGCGAGTGCGTGGCGGCAGCTTGTTGAAGGTGAGGGCGTGAGCTGCGCTGAGCTCTTTCTCCCACTCAAACGTACGGAAGACGTTCCAGCGCTCCACCGCGACCCAGTAGATTCGCGCCATGTACGGCGCAGGAATGATGCCTTCGATCTCCAGCAACTCGCCGTAACGTTCCAGACCCGCGGCGTAGGAGATAATTGCTCTGCTGTCGCCATCAAGATTGACGAGAGCGAACATCTTGCCTCCAATAGCCTTGTCGCCCACCCAGAAGACGAGGTTGGCTCCCCACTGCATGGTCTCAACCGCGTGCGGAAGGGTAAGGAGATAGCTTCGAACGTGTTCGGCGTCCATCTGAACTCCTCTCAGGAGCGGTGCGTAGGTCTTCAGTTCTTAGCTGCCTGCAGGACTTTATCCACGCCTGCAACCACGCGGTCCACATCCTTTGCCGATGTCTGCCAGTTGCAGACGCTGACGCGCATAGCGCGGCGGCCACGCCAGGTTGTTCCGGTAAAGAACGCCTCTCCTGAAGCAAGGATCTCCGCCATAATGCGATCCGTGAAGGCATCGCTGTCGGCAGGGGATGTACCTTCGCGCGGATCGATAAACCGAACCATACCCTGATTGATCTGGGGCGCCCATGCGATCTCTGCTCCTTCGAGCGCGCCGATTCTTGTCACGAGTGCATGCGCGTGGTCGCATGTACGTTCAATCAGGTCGGCAACACCTTGTCTGCCCAGTTGCCGGAGTGCGGCGTAGGTCGCGAATCCTCTGGCGCGTCGCGACCACTCGGGATTCCACTCGATCTCATCGCGGGCGTCCTCAGCGTGCGTCAGATAGGCAGCACGGTGCGATAGAGAGGCACGATGAGACTCTGGATCGGCCACAAATGCATAGCCGCAGTCATAGGGAACGTTGAGCCACTTGTGGCCGTCGGTTGCCCACGAGTCCGCGCCTTCCACACCGTTGAGCAGATGGCGAAGGCGAGCAGAAGCAGCGCACCAGAGCCCGAAGGCTCCGTCCACATGGACCCACGCGCCGTATTTCTTCGCGATCGGTATCAATTTTTCAAAGTCATCGAAGGCGCCCATGTTGAGGTCGCCGGCTTGAAGCACCAGGATCGTTGGCTGCGAAGGAGAACTCTCCAGCGCTTCGACCAGCGTCTCTTCACGCAATCTGCCGTCCGGGTCAACAGGCAAGCTGACAATATGTTTTTGACCTAGACCCAGCAGGCGAATAGCTCTAACGGTAGTTCCGTGAATCTCAGTACTGGTCAAAATGCGAATGGGAGGAGAGCCCGCGAGACCTTCTACTTCGACGTCCCATTGCTGACGGGCCAACAGGGCATGGCGCGCTGCCAGCAGGCAGGTTACGTGCGCCATCTGACAGCCGGTAACAAAGGCAAAGCTTGCCTTCTCGGGAAGATGGAGCATGTCCTTTAGCCAAGTACCGGCAACCTCTTCCACGACAGCAGCAGCAGGCGAACACGCGTACATGCCTGCGTTTTGGTCCCACGCTGACGTAAGCCAGTCTGCTGCCAGAGCGGCCGGAAGGGAACCGCCGATGACCCAGCCGAAGAAGCAAGGGCCAGCCGAGTCGATGATCCCACCCTCGACTCCCTTTACCAGGTCATCGATTACTACGGTTGCATCGACTCCGAGCTCACCCAGAGGGCGCGACAGCCTGGTTCGCAAGGCATCGAGGGTTGCTGTTGCAGCTACTGAAGAGGTGGATGCCGGCGAGAGATGGCGAATGGCGTGAAGAAGTGCTGCGGTCAGGGGTTCCTGAAAGGACGGAAGCTTTTCTCTCATGAGGGAAGGATAGTCGCAGTTGCGTGCGAAGACACTGCGGTTTTTGCCGTAAAGCGGGTTCCTATGCGTGCTGAGGTTCGGTTGCGACAGTGGAGTAGATGCAGGATGGTCTTTATACTTAGGGATATGCCGGTTTATGACTCTGAATCTATGCCCAAATTCCCATCGCTCGAAGACCAACTTGATTTGATTACGAAAGGTGCTGCGGAGATTGTTCCGCTGGAGGCGCTGAAGGAGCGCATTGCGAAGTCGATTGCTTCGGGTGTACCGATGCGGATCAAGGCTGGGTTCGATCCGACGGCTCCGGACCTGCACCTGGGGCACACGGTGCTCCTGAGGAAGCTGAAGCACTTTCAGGATCTCGGGCATACGGTGATCTTTTTGATTGGAGACTCGACGGCGCTGATTGGCGATCCGACGGGGAGGAATGTAACGCGGAAGCCGCTGACGCCTGAGCAGATTGCAGAGAATGCGGAGACGTACAAGGAACAGGTGTTCAAGATTCTGGATCGCGGGACGACGGAGGTTCGGTACAACTCGGAGTGGCTGGATAAGCTGGGCTACTACGACATGGTGAAGCTGATGGCACAGTTCACGGTGTCGCAGATGCTGGAGCGCGAGGACTTTCATAAACGGTTCAACGAAGAGCAGCCAATTGCGCTGCATGAGCTGATCTATCCGATTGCGCAGGGATATGACTCGGTTGCGCTGAAGTGCGATGTGGAGTTGGGCGGGACAGACCAGAAGTTCAACCTGATGCGGGGACGCGATCTGCAGAAGCACTATGAGCAGCCGCAGCAGATTGTGCTGATGATGCCGATCATCGAAGGGCTTGATGGCGTGCAGAAGATGTCGAAGTCGCTGGGCAATGCGATTGGCGTACACGAGCCGGCGGGGGAGATGTATGGAAAGCTGATGTCGGTCTCCGATGAGCTGATGTGGCGGTACTGGACGCTGCTGACCGATCTGCGCGGGTCGGAGATTGCTGCGATGCAGGAGCACGTGCGCGATGGCTCACTGCATCCGATGCAGGCGAAGAAGAACCTGGCGTGGACGATTACGCGAGGGTTCCATTCGCAGGAGGATGCAGATGCCGCAGCTGAGGGCTGGGCGAAGATGTTTCAGCAGCGCGGTGTGAGTGAGGATGTTCCTGTGGTGAGCGTGTCACTTGGTACTGAAGGGTTGATTGGAATTTTTGATCTCGAGAACGGCCATGAGCTGAAGATGCCGAAGCTGCTGACACTTGCTGGGCTGGCAAGTTCGGCGGGTGAAGCGACACGCAAGCTGGCCGAGAATGCGGTGAGTGTTAATGGGGAGAAGTTTGGCGAGAGGGCGATCAAGAAGGCGGTGCTGGGTGATTCTCCCACGTTGCGGTTGGGGAAGAAGAGCGTACGTGTAGAGTGGGTGGATTAGGTAAGTGCAGAACGATGTGGGATGACAGCAAAGAGACAACTGCCCAATCGTGGATAGGCGCAAACGTTATTGAAGAAGCTGCATCTTAGAGTATGTGGTTCTATGACGAGTTTGAAAGTTTTTCCCGGTCTGATTGTGTTCGTGGTGTCTCTGATGGTGGGGGCGGCACCGATACGCGCGCAAGGCAACAAGAGTGCGAAGGAGATCGTTCGATCCGCGATGCAGGCGGAGCTCGCGGCGGATTTGAATGATCACTCGCGTTGGCACTACCGAGACGATCAGAGAGATGGGACCAATACGGTTTCGATTGTGGTGGAGACAGACCATGGGTCGGTGAAGCGCTTGATCAGTAGAGATGGACAGCCGCTGAACGACGCAGAGACCAGAACGGAAGACGAACGGGTTCGGAGATTTATTCATGATCCGGCTCTGCTGGCGAAGCAGAAAAAAGATGGGATGCAGGATGGGAAGAATGCGGAAGAGCTGCTGAGGATGCTGCCGGACGCGTTCGACTGGACGGTCGAGAGTGAGGATGCAAAGAATATTACGCTGCACTTCAAACCGGATTCGCACTTCAGTCCGCCAGATATGCAGGGGCGGGTTTTGGGACAGATGGCCGGGACGCTTGTAGTGGACAGGGGACAGAATCGCATTGTGACGATCAGCGGGAAGTTGACGCAGGATGTGACGATCGGGTGGGGCCTTCTGGGACGGCTGCATGAGGGTGGAACGTTTCGGGTGGAGCGGAGAGAGGTAGCGCCCGGGTTGTGGCAGATTACAGAGACTCATGTGCACATCGAAGGGAAGGCCCTGTTCTTCAAAAACATTGGAGAGCAGCAGGATGAGGTGCAGACGGAGTTTACTCAGGTGCCTGCAGGGACGACGCTGGAGCAGGCGGCGGAGATGTCGAAGATTTTGAAGTAAGCGAAAACACAGCAGCCAGCTGTATGCTCGGAGATGATGGCACACACTCCCTATCCACAGACCGATCGTGAGTTGATGCGGTTGATCGAGCGCTCGCCTGGACATCGTGCCGGGTATAAACAGTTGATTCGCGAGCTTGGACTCGGTGGCGGACGAGAGCGGAGATTGCTGCTCGAACAGCTTGCGCGGATTACGGCTCGGGGTGAGCTCGTGAAAACGGAGAGCGAGCAGTGGAGTCTGCCGGCTTCTACTCCGGAGAAGACGAAGCGAGTTCCGCGCGGCTTAGTCGGTCAACCGGTGGAGCATCGAGCTACGCGTGATCGGCTAGTCGCTGGGCGGCTGGATCTGCATCGCGATGGCTACGGGTTTGTGCGGCCGAATGGAAGTGTAGATCGCAGTGATGATCTCTTTATTCCGCCGAATGAGTTGAACGGAGCGATGCAGGGAGATGAGGTCCTGGTCGATGAGGCGCCGCCGGGGAGAGATGGTCGACGGTCGGGGCGCGTGGCGCGTGTTCTAAATCGGCGAAACCCTACTGTCGTGGGGATCTTTCATTATGCGCGGACGCATCGGCGGAGTTCGTGGGATAACGTGCCGGTCATCGACGGCAATTACGTTACGCCGCTCGATGAGCGAATGACGCAGCCGATTCTGATTCCTGAGGGAGCAGAGGTGTCGGCGATCCCGAAGGCTACGCCGCATCGCGTGCTGGGTGAGGAGGCGCAGGCCTCGCAGAGTCATTGGTCGGAAGAGCTTGATCTGCATCGACCGCTGGAAGGATTGGCGGTGGATGTCGAGATTACGGATTTTCCGAGCGTCGGGAGACCGGCGCGGGGACGCGTGATTGAGGTTCTGGGGCCGACAGACGCGTTTGGCGTAGATGTCGAGATTATTATTCGAAAGCATCATCTGCCCCATGTGTTTCCGGCAAATGTGCTGGCGGATGCTTCCGCCTCTGCGGCACAGACTGTGGACACCCTGGATACCAAGGAGCTGGGGCGAAGGCGAGATTTTCGCGGGCTGAAGATAGTGACGATCGATGGCGAGACGGCGCGCGATTTTGATGACGCTGTGCTGGTGCAGCCTCTGCCGAATGGAAACTGGGAGTTGCAGGTTCACATTGCAGATGTGAGCCACTATGTGCAGCCGGGGACAGCACTCGATCTGGAGGCGCGACTGCGTGGAACCTCGGTTTATTTTCCCGATCGCGCGATCCCGATGCTGCCACCACAACTTTCCAGTGGAATGTGCAGCCTGCGTCCGGATGAAGATCGGCTCGTGTTGAGCTGTGTGATGGAGATTGACGGGCGCGGCGAGGTGTTGGGGTACGAAGTGTGTGAGGGAATCATTCGCAGTGCGAAGCGGATGACGTATACCCAGGTTCAGGGCGTGCTCGATGGCAACGAGGCAGTGCGTGCCGAGTTTTCAGAGTTGGTGCCGGAGTTTGAGCGAATGTATGAGCTGGCGCTGAAGCTGAATGCGAAGCGGCATCGAAGAGGATCGATCGATTTCGATCTGCCGGAGCCGGTGATTCAGTTTGATCCTGACGGGAATATGGAGGCGATCGTACGGTCGCAGCGAGGATGGTCGCACCGGCTGATCGAGGAGTTCATGCTGTCGGCAAATGAATGCGTGGCGACGTGGATTGAGGCGCAGGGCGTACCGAGCATCTTCCGCATTCATGAGATTCCAGATCCGAAGCGGATTATCGACTTCGAAGAGACAGCGAGCCAGTTCGGGTATTCGTTGGGCTTCAGTAGTTTGCCGGTGAAACGGATTCAGACGAAGGGCGACAGGCGCGATGCGCGGGGAGCGAACCGTCAGGCTCATTCAAAGATACAGACGCATGAGGTGGCCGAGTCGATTCCGGTGACACCGCAGATGTATCAGAGGCTGACGGCGAAGATTGCGGGTAAGCCGGAGGAGCGGATTCTTGCGTATCTGATGCTGCGCTCTCTCAAACAGGCGCGGTATAGCGAGAAGAATGTGGGGCACTTTGCGCTGGCCTCCCCCAGCTATACCCATTTCACTTCGCCGATACGCCGGTACCCGGATCTGATTGTGCATCGACTGCTGCGAAAGCTGATTCAGTCTGGCGCGGATACCGAGGGCGCCGCGATCTTGTCGGACGCGCCCCAGCCATGGCAGGAGAAGCCGCTTGCGAAAGGCCGTTTCGAGAGACAGGAAAGGCCGATGCTTCAGGGTCCGATTCCTGAGACAGAGCTTGGCGCAATTGCTACAGAGTCGAGCCAATCTGAGCGAAGGGCCGACGATGCCGAACGTGAGCTGATTGAGTGGAAGAAGATTAAGTTCATGCAGGATCGTGTTGGTGAAGATTTCAACGCGATCATTCTTTCCTGTACGAAGTATGGGTTCTTTGTTGAGCTGGATGACTTGTTTATTGAAGGACTCGTTCCATTAGCGACGCTGCAGGATGATCGCTATATGTTTCGCGATACTGATCGGCAGATTGTGGGCACGCGGAATGGCCGGGTGTTCAAGATGGGGCAGCGGGTGCATGTGCTGTTGGATCGCATCGATCACCAGCAAAGGCGGCTCCAGTTTGCGTTGCTACCATCGGAGGAGGAGTTCGCAAATGGTCCGCGATCGTTGAGACGGTCGAAGACTGCTGCAATTTTGAGCGGCGAGCGGCCTCATTCAAGTCCGAAGCGGTCGGGCAAGAAAGGGAAGACGAAGTCCAAGGCGCGAGAGCGGAATAAAAAATCCAAAGGCAAGCGGCGTTAGATTTTTACTGGATTACGGCACCGGCGAATAAACCGGTAAGCAGCAGAAAGAGAGCCATCATCAAGACCACCACTCTTACGTGATGCAGCTGATCCCAACGGCATCGATCCTGCAACCAGCAATCGTAAGGATGTTCCGGGTCCATCTTCGCAATTCGGTTGTTGATGGGTACGAGCATCCTTATGCTGAACACGATGGTGACTGCCCAAAGAATGGCGGCCAACAGGATGAATAGCCCGGCGCCACTTGATACTGGCCGATGTTCGAAGGCCGCGCCGAGGATAAGCACCAACGCCAAGCCATACCAGAGAGGCATCACTTTGCCGAGCACGCCGGCCAGTCGCGCTGCCGTTTGCGCGTGTGCGCTCTTGTTCAACTTGCGTAATTGAGTATGCACAAATGCGGATATTGCGAGCTCATTGCCAACCGTTAACCCGGCCACGGCTGCTGTCGCGATGTCATAAGCAACGGTCACAGGGTTTAGATGCAGTGCAGTACGGTGCTGGATTCAGCGGAATTACCGGCTCCATCGTAAAATGAAAGTTCCAAAGGAGTTTACAAATGGCACATATGGTTTTCGACACGAGATTCAAAGCTGAGATGGAAGGGCTGGACGAGCCGCCGTTCGATTCGGACTTTGGGCAGAAGATCTACAAGAATGTTTCGAAGAAGTCGTGGGGCGAATGGGTGGAGCGTCAGAAGATGCTATTGAACGAGTATCGTCTGCAGCCATGGACACGTGAGGCGCAGGAGTTTCTCGTGGAACAGATGAACGAATTCTTCTTTGGCGAAGGCGGTTCGCTGCCGAAGGAGTATGTCGCGCCAAGTCATTAGCCTAAAGGCCTGGGTGGGATAACCCAGGAGCGGCTAGTCGTGTACACTTAAGCCTGCAAGATACCCCGCCGCCGCCCGCCTGGGCAGACGGCAAACCAATAGTCGGGACGTGGCTCAGCCTGGTAGAGCGCACCCTTGGGGTGGGTGAGGTCGCTAGTTCGAATCTAGTCGTCCCGACCATTTACTTTCAATCAGTTAAATCTGTCTCCACAATTGATCGAGGAGTTTCGATTAGTGTGCGTGTGGTCGGAATGGGAATCTTTCGACCGTGTGGTGAGCCATCCCCAAACTAAGGCTGAAACACGAGCCTTGTGCCTTCTTCCTCCTTGTTGTTCCAAAGTGCTTCGACCTCCCGCAGAGGAGCTGTTTTGGTGTGGAACTGGAATGGCTGTCTCGCTGCTATCTGAAAAAACTCCACTAGAGCTTGTTTGATTTGATCGAGAGAAGCGCTTCCGAAGCCGCTGCCGAGGAGTTCGACCCCTGAGCTACGCAAAGTGGCTGCAGGCAGAGAGATTGTTTTGCCGGCGCTTTCTCCGATCTGGATGAAACGTACTCTAGCACCCGCCTTTTTCAATCCTTTTTGCGAAATAGCTTCGAGCATTCGTTCGGCTGGCTGGCCCCAAACGTAATCGAGCACTACATCCACACCCGATTCTGTAAGCTCGTTACGAAAAGCGGTGACGAGGGATGGCTGATCTTGATCGAGCGAGATGACTGCGTCGGCGCCCAAGTACTTAAGCTTTTCTAGGGCTTGTGGATTGCGCCCGGCTGCGATGACACGGCGTGCTCCGAGGCGCTTTGCGACCTGGATTGCAAGCTGGCCGGCAACGCCAGTTGCACCGAGGATCAAGACGCTTTCGCCGGGGACGAATTTCGCTCGCGCTGTAAGTGTGGCCCAGGAGGACATCGCAGGGTTGGCGATTCCAGCGGCAGTTACATCGTCGATTCCTTCGGGTAGCTGAAGACACATCCAACTGTTGGCCAGGGCGTGTTCGGAAAAGGTACCGAAAGGGCTTCGCGCAATGCCAAAGTAGACGCGGGTGCCGTCTTCGAGCCTTCCGACGCCGTCAACACCAGCGATGAACGGGAGTATGCCTGAACTGCCATAGTGCGTGCCCCTCGCGAGCGCCTTCACGATTGGATGCAGCCCTGCGGCAGTTACTGTTACGAGCCTTTCGCCTTCTGCAGCAACTGGATCGTCGAAGATTGTGTAACTGGGAGGTACGTCGAAGGAATAAACAACGGCTGCGTTCATAGCAGTCTCCTGTGACTTGTCTGATAGGTATCGCTACTGGCGTGCTGTCAGTTCGATTGCAGAAGCTTAATACCTGAGAGAGTTTCACATATCTGCCAAAGCCGGGCAGCAGCGGTGGTGTTTCGTGCTTGTGACGCAATCCTTGCGGGGCCAACGTCGTGGCCACGCATCTCTTGAAATCCTTGGGGGCCATAGTAGCCTCCGGCTTCTGCGCCTGGCGCAGTTGCGGCGTAGAGCGTGGGAAGAGCTCCTTCAGCGTCAGTGTTCAGGACGATGCCGATGGCGTGGCCCACAAGATTGCGAGCAGTCTTCTCGAAAGAGGAGTAATTGCCACCCTGAAAGAGGTTGGTCTTGGCGACGCCGGGATGAGCGGCGATAGACATTACGCGCGAGTTTGCAGCGCGCAGGCGTCGATCCAGCTCGAAGGCGAAGAGGAGATCGCCGAGCTTCGACTGTTGGTAGGCGCGCATGGGGCCATAGATTTTGGTGGATTGCAGATCGTCGAAGTTGATCTTGCCTTGCTTGTGAGCGATAGATGCGATTATGACGACGCGAGGTCTATCGACAGATTCGGCCGCGGCTTGTTCGAGGGCGGGCATCAGCAGCGCGGTGAGAGCAAAGTGGCCGAGAACGTTGGTGCCAAACTGCAGCTCGAAGCCGTCGGCTGTTTCGAGTCGTTGTGGGGGTGCCATGACGCCGGCGTTGTTGATGAGAATATGAAGTGGGCGGCGCTTGGCGAGTTCCTGTGCTGCGAAGTCGCGAACCGAGGCAAGAGAGGCAAGGTCCAGGAGGACCAGTTCGGTATGGGCACTGGGTGAGTCGGCGTCGAGACGCGCAAGAGCTTCTTCACCGCGCTGCCGGTCGCGGCAGGCGAGCATAACGTGTGCGCCTTTGCGGGCCAGTTTTAGTGCGGCATGATAGCCGATGCCGCTATTCGCGCCGGTGATGAGAATGCGCTTGCCGTCCAGGGAAGGTATGTCCGCAGCTTTCCAGTGTTTCGTCATATCGGTATTGGACGTGGCCGGACGTGGTTAAAGATGCGAACTATTTCTTTATATCGTGTGTGCAGGTTATTTCACGTTCAGGGTTGGCTGAGAAATGCGTCAACGACCTTTACATATTTGTCCGGTTCTTCGTAGGACGGGAGATGGCCGCTTTTTTCGAAGACGACAAACTTCGCCCCCGGGATTGCTTTATAGATGTTCCAGGCGGTCACGGGAGCGACGTTCATATCGAATCGTCCGGTGATGACAAGGGTGGGGAATTTGAACTTTGGTAGTTCTGCGGTTAGATCAAGGGTTCTCGTTGCCTTTTGCACTGCTGCGCCGACGTTTGGCGCGGCGCCGAGATCTTTCGCTCCCGAAAGATAGGCGTCGCGATTCTGCTCGCTGTAAAAGAGCATGAGGAAGTGGTCGCGGATGCCCTTGTCGTCGGGATTGGTATTGGGAGCAGGGTTTTTCTCGCTGGCGGCGATCTGCTCGAGCACATCGGGGTAGACGTCGGGAAGAACACGGACGATGTCTTTCCAGGCGGGGGCGGCGGAGTCGCTGAGGATGAGCTTTTCAATATGCTCGGGGTGTGCGGCGGCATAGGCCATGGCAAGGAGGCCGCCATAGGAGTCGCCGGCTAGATCTAATTTTTGGAAACCAAATTTCGCGCGGATGGCGTCGAGATCGCCGACCTGGGCGTCCATGCCGAAGGATGCGTTGGGGCTAACGCGGGTGGATTTGCCCGTGCCACGCTGATCGTAGAAGATGACCTGGCGATTCTGCGCGATGCGTCGTGTCCACACATCATTTTGCAGCATGTAGACGTGCGAAAGGCCAGGACCGCCATTGGCGATGATGACCGGAGTGGCGGAGGTTGGGGCACCATAGGTTTCGTAAGCCAGGTCGACATCGGGTGTTGTGACGATACCGATGGTCGTGGGCGGCTGTTGCGCGAGAGCGGAGGCGGAGAGAAGCAAGAGAGCTGCAAGGACTCGATGCATAGGGTTCCTGGTTTCTACAGAATGGCTTACAGCGTTTATAGCATTTGATATCCAGTGCAGCCGGAGGGTTCGGCGGTGGAGTACTTGATCTGTGGCGGGAACCTGCTAACCTTAATGTGTGCTGATTACGCCGCTTCAACTCGTCGATGAACCGCTTGAGTTCAATGAGGTCATCTCTCCAGGGCGGTTGGACTATGCCTCGGATATCCGCCAGGTGGGCCCTCTGCCGGTGAACGGTGTGGCTGATCTTTTGATCGAGCATCGCAGCTCGAACTCTCATGTGAACGATATCCGTTTACGGGCGCACTACTGTGCGGACTTTGAGATTCTGTGTGCACGGTGCGTTGATCCGGTTGCGGTGCCCCTGGAAGGGGAGTTTGACCTGATTTTCCGCCCAGAGAGCGCCGATGCGGACGCTGGAGAGCGTTCTATTACAGCAGATGAGACCGAAATCGGGTATTATGAAGAGAGCGGTCTTTTGCTGGAGGATGTGGTGCGCGAGCAGGTGTTACTTTCCCTGCCGAGTCGCACCCTCTGTACAGCAGATTGCAAAGGGCTTTGCCCGCGCTGTGGTCAGAATCTGAATCAAGCAAAATGCTCCTGCGATGAGGCTCCGGCCGATCCGCGATGGAATGCGCTTGCGGGACTGGCAGACAAGCTCGAGCTGAAGCACTGAAATCAAGTTTTTTGCCTCGTCGACCGCGTGTTTCTCTCGCGTAACCGCCGCGGCCGATCGAAAGGGATACTGCAATGCCTAATCCAAAACGGCGCCACTCCAAACAACGGACTGCCAAGCGCCGCAGCCACGATTTTTTGACGCCCACCGGCCTCTCCGAGTGCCCTAACTGCCACGAGCGCAAGCTGCCGCACCGTGCGTGCAAGAAGTGCGGGACGTACAAGGGCCGCGACGTTCTCGTGACCAAAGAAGCCAGCTAATTCTCGTAGTCCAGACCCTGCTTCGCCCTGCTGATGCCGATTGACATCGTTGTAGACGCAATGGGTTCCGACAAAGCCCCCGAGCCAGAGGTTCGCGGGGCTGTACTTGCTGCGCGTCAGTATGACGTGCGGGTACACCTGGTGGGGCCGGAGGATAGACTGCGTCCGATTCTGCGGCAGGCGCTGCGAGGGCAGCGGCTACCGGTGTTTATCGTGCCGGCCAGCGAGTGGATCACGATGGACGACAAGGCCGCACAAGCGGTGCGATCGAAGCGCGACTCCACGATGCGGGTTGGGCTGAAGATGGTCCGCGAAGGACGTGCTGCGGGGTTTTTTACCGGTGGAAACACCGGCGCGGCGATGGCTACTGCGAAGATGGTTCTGGGGATGTTGTCCGGTGTGGATCGGCCGGCGCTGGCGACGATTCTGCCCACGATCAAGGGTGTTCCTTCGCTGCTGCTTGATGTAGGGGCCAATGTGGACTGCGATCCCGATAACCTTGTTCAGTTTGCGGTGATGGGGCATATGTATGCCAAGAACGTATTGCGGATTCACAATCCTCGCGTAGGGTTGTTGTCGATCGGTGAAGAGGAGTCCAAGGGCAACTCGCTGACGCGCGATACGCTGCCTTTGCTGCGGGCGCTTACGAATATCAACTTTACCGGCAATGTCGAAGGGCGCGATCTGTTCAATGGGCGCAGCGATGTGGCGGTTTGCGATGGTTTCGTGGGGAATGTGGCGTTGAAGTCAATTGAAGGCACGGCGCAGTTGTTGAGCGCTTCGCTGCGGCAGTCGCTGAAGTCGACGGTGACCTCGCAGGTTGGGGCGCTGTTGTCGCGCAAGGCGTTCAATGAATTCAAGAAGCGGTTGGACTATTCAGAGTATGGCGGTGCGGTGCTGCTGGGTGTGCGTGGGGTGTGCATCATTGGCCATGGGTCGTCGAATGAGAAGGCAGTGATGAATGGCATTCGGGTGGCGGCCGAGTTTGCGCAGGCTGAGGTCAACTCCGGGATTGAAGCGTCACTGCGGCCGGCATAACGGTTCGCGGCTCTCTGCTACGTATCTGGACTTAACGAAGAAAAGCCCTGCGAGAGCAGGGCTTTTACGTGGAACGGATGTGGATTAGACCGGAACGGAGGTGAGTTCTGCAGGGTCTACGTTGACGAAACGGCCTTGCTGGCCCTTGTTCTGAAAGCGAACGATGCCGTCAACCTTGGCGAAGAGGGTGTCATCTTTGCCGCGGCCTACGTTGGCGCCGGGCTTGAGCGGGGTGCCACGCTGACGAACGATGATGCCTCCGCCGAGGATCGTTTGACCGCCAAATACCTTGACGCCGAGCCGCTGGGCGTTTGAGTCGCGACCGTTTTTAGAAGAACCTAGACCTTTTTTATGTGCCATTCGATTTGCCTCTTTCGCGCTACCCTATGGGTCATTGCGCTTATTGAATCTTGAGATTTTTTACTGGAAGATGCTTACTTCTTGTCTTCCTTGAAGCTCTTGCCGTTGACGAGGATCTCGTTGATCTTGACCTCGACGAAGTTCTGGCGGTGTCCCTGCATCTTTTTGTACTGCTTCTTGCGCTTGAGCTTGAAGACGAGGATCTTGTCGCCACGGCCTTCGCCGACGACGGAGGCCAGAACCTTGGCTCCCTTGAGGTCGGACTCGAATTTTCCTTCTTCGGCGCTGACGGCGAGGATGTCGGAGAACTCGAGCTTGCCATCGTTGTGATCGGTGGTTTCGATCTTCAATTGCTCGCCTGGGGAGACCAGATATTGTTTGCCGCCGGTGCGGATGACTGCGTACATGACTAAAACCTCAAGCGTGGCGCGGTGGAGCGCTGACCGCTTTCTTCTAATAGATTGTGCTGCATGGGGCGCGTGGAGACCGATCGGATAATCCCGTCGTTCCCGCAACCCTTGAGATGAAGACACATGGGCTGCAGCGCCAAACTTAAAGAGTGTACCGCGTTCCATGGGGTGGGTCAATCAATCCCGGTATTTGCATTTATTTTCTCACGGGGTGTTTTTGGAGGGGGTTTTGCGAAAAATGGGTGTTTTTTGTGGTAATTGGATGGACAGAACGTGGTGGGACGCTGGTAAAACGTGGTGAATGGATGGTGGATTTGTGGTGCGGGAAAACATGCCAGACTTTTTGAAATAAATCTGTGGAAATTGTCCGGCCCTAGTGGACGATTGCGAACTTTCAGGGATCAGAAACGCCTTTAGCGCCCGTTTGGACTGGCTTTAGACCTCTACGCCGACCGTAGTTTCCGAAAACCCCGTTTCCGGGAACTGACGTTCGATGGACTGGGGACTCTGCTCTGGTTCCCGTCTCGGCTAGGTGCGGAACAGATGAGTGGCTCAGCGACATAGATGCTGGTTACGGATCGAGCTTGGCGATCGGGTAGATCAATATGGTGAGGTCTGAGATGATGGCCAGTTGGGTTCCGTTGGGTGAGAGCGCAAAGGACTGCTCGGCAAGCGAGATGCCGGGGTTGACGGTGAAGAAGAGACGCTTCCCGTCACTCGCACGGTAGACGCTGATCCGCTGTTCTCTAAGATCTTGCCTATAGAAAGTGTCTCCACGCGATACGGCGTTGTTTGCTCGGACGACTCGAACTGCAAAGTTGGCTTGGTCGGTGCTACTTGAAGACCGCTCGAGGTCTTCGGAGGTGCCGTTGCTGTTGAGAATTGGATGACCATCGAGCCGGATCATGCGATACCAGTTCCGATTGGCGGAGGGATTGCAGCCAACGATGAAGATCGCGTTCGGAAGTGGTGTAGCAAGATCGGGACGGCATTGGGAGGTTACTTTAGCAATGGTGCGGATGGTGTGATTCCAGTTGTACTCCCGAATAAGCCAACGGTTTAGACCGGATGAGTTGACTCTAACCTCGCCTGTGTCAGTGAGCACAGGTGGCGGGAGGGACGAGCTTTGCCAGATGGCGAGCTGTACTCGAAGATCCTGATCGAACAGTTGAATGTCGACGTCCTCTTCCGGTTGAGTTCTAAGAGTTTCGACAAGTTGGTCGTGCATGGCGCGGGTGTGGCGTTCGTGCAAGGTTCCGACGGCAATGTGGTCGCCGGAGGGTGAGCTTGAGACGAACACGATCTTGCCCTCGAGGGGAATCTCATGGATGACGGCGAGGTCGGGCCCTAGAAGACGCAGGCTGGGGCCAAGATGAACGAGGATCCGACTTGGACCGGCACGCCAGAGGTACTGACCTTCTCCCTGAACTTGCCAATCGAGAATCCGCTTGACCTTAAGAGTGGCAGGATCGAGGACTACCGCACGTATCGTACGTACTGATTCGCTGCTGATGCCGTTGGGAATGCGCTGGCGGAGCTTGTGGGGGTCGTAGGTGAAGAGAAGATTTTGCCCGTCGAGAAAGTTGAGCGTGGATTCGAAGTCGAAGGCAGCGTACTGTCGGCGGTCGTGCGGGACGTAGCCGAGCGCAGTGGTAGAGAGCGAAAGAGAAGCGCGAGCCGGGGTGAGAGCGGTTGCGTCAGGAACCAAAGAGCAGGAGGCTGTGCAGACATCGGTCTCGTCGACCTCGGGCGGAGTGATAGACGCGGTGACGGGCGGGGCGACGGGTGCGGGGTCGGAAGCAGATGGCGGTGGATGAGTCGGAGATGCTGTGTCTGCCGGTGATGACGTTGGACCGCTAGACGCCTCCGCGATAGACAGTTGAGGTGCGGGAGCAACGGCAGCACGAGGCATAAGGACCAGTTGGGTAGCACCTTCGAGCCGGACATCGTCTTTAGGCGAGGAGACAATAGAGGCGCCATCCGGACCGGAGCCGACCCGGAGCCTGACTCTTTTCAGGCCGACGACCTGGCCCGATTCTATGGTGGCGGGTGTCTGGTCTTTGGTTTCTTCTCTTCTTGCGAGCATGTCGCTGCCCAGACCCAGGCTCGTGGGCCCTGGCGTCGGTACCCCGCCATGGCTTGCAATCATGCCTCCTCGGCCATAGACATCGGCGGTGCTGACCATGGGGGCGCCCTCATCGATCTTTGGATAGGCAACGATGGCAAAGAGGGTGAAGGAAAAGGGAGTAACGCTGCCCTCGCATTCTGCGTGATCGAAGGCGATGGTGACGCTCGATCCTCTGTTCTGTTTCGATCGCTGCTCAAGATCGATGACGTGGCCGATGACGATGGCACCGGCCTGGAGATGGCAGGTGGGATTGTTCCAATTGACCCTGGCCTTGGCTAGAACAGTGGCGCCGCGCGTCAGTTTGGCAGCATCAAGAACAGCGAGTAGATCGGCCTGCAAGGGAGCCTGGGCACTAAGGACGCGATCCAAACCCTCCTGGGGTCTCTGCGCTCGAGCGAATGAGCCGATGCAAGATAGGCTTGTGAATAGGAAGAGTAGTCCCCGGCTCGTCATCAAAGAAGTTGCACCTCAGCGTAAGCTGCTTCTTCATTCGCCGCTATTCTACCGGATCAAGAAGTCTCTCGAGCGCATGGCAAACTGCAAGTAGGGAACAGAAAAACATTTTGGAAGAGAAGGGATTCAAGTAGCCTGAAACCATGAAGATAGCGATTGTTACCGGGGCGGCGCAGGGGATTGGGCGGAGGACGGCTGAGGTGTTGGCCGAGGCAGGGTATGGGTTGCTGCTGATGGATCTGCAGCCCTGTACGGCGACGGCGGCGGCGGTGAGAGCGCTGGGGGTAGAGGTGGAAGAGGTGCTGGGCGATGTCTCGGATGAGGCGGTGGTGCAGCTGGGGGTGAGGGCGGTGCGGTCGCGCTGGGGACGGGTGGATGTGCTGGTGAACAATGCGGGGATCAGCTTTATCGCTCCGGCGGAGGAGGTGGATGGCAAGAAGTTTTTGCGGGTGCTGGAGGTGAATCTGCTGGGGCCGTTTTTGCTGGCAAAGGGATTTGGCGAGATGATGCTGCAGCAGAGGCTTGGCAGCATTGTGAATGTGGCTTCGATCGCCGGGCTGGTGGGGATTGGGGACCGGTCGGCGTATAACGCTTCGAAGCATGGGTTGATTGGGCTGACGAAGACTCTGGCGGCGGAGTGGGGTGGGCGCGGAGTGCGCTGTAATGCGGTGTGTCCGGGATGGGTGAAGACGGAGATGGATGTCGCGGACCAGGCTGGTGGTGGATATACCGATGCGGATATCGAAGGGGTGAATCCGATGGGGCGGTTTGCTTCGCCGGAGGATATTGCGCAGGCGATTCTGTTTTTGGCGGAGCCGGAGCGCAGCGGGTTTGTGAATGGGCAGGCGCTGGTGGTGGATGGCGGGTGGACTGCCGATGGGAGTTGGCAGAGCTTGAGGATGAAGAAGCGGGGTTGATTTTTTGTTTGGTGGGTTTTGGGTTGCGACAGGACTGCAAAAGCAACTGCAAAAGCAGATCCCTTCGGGATGACAAAAAAAGAACAACGGCAACTGCAAAAGCAGATCCCTCCGCTGCGCTTCGGGATGACAAAAAAAGAACAAGAACAAATGCAAATGCAAATGCAACGGCAAATGCAGGGCTCTTCCCCTTCGACAAACTCAGGGTCAGCAATGACAAGATTTTTGTGAGGGCTGGTTGGTGTTTTGGAACCAGACTTGCCAATAGTGCTGTGTGCAGAAGCGATACGCCCTGGTGTGCCAAAGCTGGCTCTGTCGTATAGAACTCTGAGTAGCACTGTGCGCACCTTTGAGAAAACCCGGACGGAGTTCCAGGAGATACTCGCAAAGCCGATACGGGAACTTGGACTCAAACTTGAGGGTTCTCCGCTCGAGCGATTCGTTCAGCAGCTTTATCGCGAACTGGAAGCCAAGGGCATTCATAAGTTTCGTCCGCTTTGCTATCTGACCGATGAGTGGGGATGTCCGTCAGGCGAGCCGGTCATCGGCATTCCGTTCTACCTGGCGAACCCGGACCTGGCACAGCTTGAGCGGAATATGAATGATCTCGAAGATGCGCGCGAGATCATGATGTACATGCGTCATGAGGCGGGGCACGCCTACAACTACGCCTACCAGCTGTACAAGTCGGCTGAGTGGCGCGATCTCTTTGGTCCGTTTCGCCGCGCCTATCGCGATAACTACCGGCCTATACCGTTCTCGCGGAAGTATGTTCGCCATATGGCGGGGTGGTACGCGCAGAAGCATCCGGATGAAGATTTTGCGGAGACGTTTGCGGTGTGGCTGACGCCTCGGTCGCAGTGGCGAAAGCGCTACGAGGGCTGGGGTGCGCTCGCGAAGCTGCGATACGTCGATCGCATTGCGCGCAGGTTTGGCGATGCCGAACCGACGCGGCGGCGTGGACGCACCGACATTACGGTCGATGAGATGGAGTCGACGGTTGGCGAGTTTTATCATCTGAGCCTGCCGGAGGAGATTCCGGTGGAGGAGCTTGCGCTCGATACCGACCTGGCGGATATCTTCAATATCTCTGCCAAGCGACGGAAGGGTGTGCGGCCTGCCGTGGAGATGTTGCATCAGCATCGCAAGCCGATCGTTGACAAGGTGGCGTATTGGAGCGGCGTGCAACGTCCAATCGTCAAGCGGCTGGTGGAGGCGATCTGCAAGCGTGTTGAGGACCTGGGCCTGCGCGTGGACGTTCAACGTGAGTCGGATTACCTGACAGAGTTCACGGTGTACACGACTGCACTCTCGATGAATTATCTGGTCCGTGGAAAGTTCATTCATCCTTGATTCGTTCATCGCCTGAGGCGACGGCAACTGCCGCCACTTCGATTGGAGAGCCGTATGACTGAAGCTAAGTTGAAGGTGACCGTGCTGTACGACTTGTGGGAAGACGAACCGGCTGATGTGGAGGAAGAAGTTGCGCCGCGCAGACGCAAGGGACAGAAGAAGCCGAAGAAGAAGAAGCCGGTGAAGCATGACCGCGAGGAGATCTTTGAGGCGCTGGGGAAGCTGGGTCACGAGCCCTCGTATTACATTCTCGATGGACGGCCGCAGTCTCTGGTAGGGCTCTCGAAATGCAATGCCGATTTGATTTTTAACCTTACGGAGTCGTATGCGGGTGATGACACGAAGGAGATGCACGTCACGGCGTTTCTGGATATGATCGACATTCCGTATACGGGTGCGGGGCCGCATGCGAATACGCTTGCGCAGGACAAATCGATTGCCAAGAAGATGTTCGCTTTTTATGGGATTCGGTCGCCGTACTTTGCGACAGCCTATCGCGGCACGATTGACCATGCGCATGACATCAAGTTTCCCCTGATCGTGAAACCTACGTCTGAGGATGGATCGATCGGGATTGATGCGGCTGCGGTGGTGACGAGCGTGAAGGAGCTGATGGAGCGCGTTGACTATATCCAGACGGAGTTCGACTCGCCGGCTTTGATTGAGGAGTACATCGAAGGACGTGAGATCTATGCGGCGATTCTTGGCAGCTACGAGAGTGCGCATGCGCTGCCGCTGGTGGAGCTTGATCTTTCGAAGCTTCCCAAGGGCATGCCGCGGATTGCGAGCCAGGATGTGAAGTTCGAAAAAGATACGGAGGCGTATAAGCTGACGAAATCGGCGATTGCCGAAGACCTGGATGAAGAGATGGTAACGAAGCTCTCGGAGATTGCGGTGAAGGCGTATCGGGCGGTGAAGCTTCGTGATTATGGTCGCATCGATATGCGGGTGTCGAGTAAGGGTGAGATTTATGTGATCGAAGCGAACCCGAACCCGTGGCTTTCGAGCGGGCAGGAGTTTGCTATGGCGGCGAAGAAGTCGGGGCTTTCTTATACGCAGATGATTGGGGAGATTGTGGAGCTTGCTATGTCTCGGCAGGCTTGAGTGATGGGGCTGCTTGCTAGAGGCTTGGCTTAGTGGAGTTTGTATGGGGTTGTGGGGGTGGGGATTGGGTCGGGGAGTTTTGGTGGGTCGATGATGGTGGCGTTGGTTAGGCCTTTGCCGGTTACGTTTGCGATGTTGAGCAGAGGGCCGGTGTAGCCGGCTACTTTGATGTCTTTGATGATGGCGTCTTTGATGTTTGCGAGGAAGATGCCCTTCGTGCAGGTGCCGGTGACGTTTTCCAGGGTGAAGCCTTCGAGGGGCTTGTGCGGGTGGATGCCGGTGCCGTCGACTAATGTGGGGACGTCGCTGACTTTGATGTTCGAGAAGCGGAAGTTTTTGATGGTGGGGATGCCTTCGTCGCCGGGGACGGGGTCTTCGCCCATGAGGCCGGAGTTGAGGATGTTGAAGCGGAGGAAGCCACCGGTGGTGCCGGAGACTTCGAGGTTGCAGGCGGTGACGTCCTCGATGAAGGCGCCGCGGCCGGGGCGGGATTTGATGTAGAGGGCGAAGGTCTTGGCGGCGGTGAACTTGCAGTCGCTGATGTGGACGTTGCGAATGCCGCCGGAGGTCTCGGAGCCGATGCCGATGCAGGCGAAGATGGAGTCGGCGAAGGTGCAGTTGGTGATGGTGACGTCTTCGGTGGTGATGGCGGGGTTGGTGCCGATTTGTGATGCGGCTTCGGCTCCGCGGCCGGATTTGAGGGAGATGCAGTCGTCGCCGGTGGCGATGTCGCAGTGGTCGATGAGGACGTGCTGACAGGAGTCGATGTCGATGCCGTCGCCGTTGCCGCCGGTGGAGCGGATGGTGAGGTTTTTGATGGTGATGTTGCGGCAGAGGGTGGGGTGGAGGGACCACATGAGGTGGTAGCTGGTGGAGAAGTCTTCGAAGCGGAGGTTGGTGCAGTGGATGGGTTCGATGAGGGCGGGGTGGCGGAGGGGTGAGTCGGGACGGGGGCGGCCGCCGAGGGAGTCTGTGCCGATGATCTTGCCGGGGCCGAGGATGCCGAGGTCGGTGGCGTCGATGGCGTAGAGGAGGGCGGTGTGGCCGGGGATCCAGCGGCCCTCCCAGCGGACCTGGGTGATGGGGTAGTCGTCCATGCTGGCGGTGCCGGTGAGGGTGGCGCCGGCGGTGAGGCGGAGGAGGGTGTGGGAGCGGAGCTGGATGGCTCCGGTGAGGTAGTTGCCGGGGGGGATGAGGACTTCGCCGCCACCGAGGAGGGAGCAGCGGTCGATGGCTTGCTGGATGGCGGCGGTGTCTTTGGTGGTGGCGTCGCCGAGGGCTCCGTAGTCGCGGATGTTGAGGGTGAAGGTGTCGGCTTTCGGCGGGGCCTTTTGGTCTGGCGTGGGCTTTGTGGGTCTCGGCTGATAGTTTTGTGGGGACGAGACTGTTGAGGGCGGCGATAGCGGGGGCGGCGAGGAGGGTTTGGGTTGCGGATTTCAGGAAGCGGCGTCGGGCGTTGTTCATGGCTTCAACTTTCGGCGGGTTAGAGAATCTGGGGCGATGAACAGAGTATGGAAAAAGGTACGACCAATAATAGAGGAAATCGATTCTTGAGGTTGACTCGGGTTCCGGGCTATGGCAGCCTGTTGGGGCTGAGGTGTGTCCTATGAAGAACTTGCCTGTTTCTGCCGCGATCCTGGTTGGATTGACGATGTTAAGCGTGATGTTGCCCGGGCAGAGTGTTCCGCAGCATGCTCCCGATGGCGGGACGACGCAGCGGATTCAAAGCATCGATATTCCGCCGATACCGAACGCTCCGTTTTCGGCGGTTGTCGTGACCGAGTGGACGAGGATTATGCCTGATGGCAGTGCCGCGCTGATGAAGAACCACAGAACGGTGGCGCGGGATACGCAGGGACGGGTCTTTGAGGAGCGGCGCTACTTTACTCCTGATGGAGATAAGCAGGTGACGGCGCTTTTTCAGATGGACTACAAGGATCCGGTGCAGCACCAGTGGATCTCATGCACCCCGAATACGCGAGTGTGCTCGGTGTACACGTAAAACTGGGCCACGACTTTGTCGAAGCCTAATGCTCCAACAGCGGCGCAGGGTGCAGCGAGCGGGACGAAGTGGGAGGACCTGGGGCAGAAGACGATCGACAATGTCGAGGTTCTGGGATCGCATGAGGTGATGGTGATTCCGGTAGGTGCGATTGGAAATGAGAAGGAGCAGCCGGTGGTGAAGGAGTTCTGGTACTCGCCGCGGTTGGGAATCAATGTGACGACGAAACGGTTCGATCCGAGGGCTTCGGCGGTGCAGAACTTCTATGTGACGGCGATTAATCAGGGGGAACCGGACGCTCAGTTGTTTCATCCGCCAAGTGGTTTCCGGATGGTGAATATGGATGCGGTGGCTGGGACTCGCTAGGGTGTATCGAAGATAGGTACTGCGCAGTTTGCAGATGCGCAAACTGCTCTGCTGACGGTTTTGATTTGCGAGAGAGGGAATAGAGGCGCAACGGCAACTGCAGGGCCGGGTGAAGTGATACATCCCACCCTTCGCGGTGAGGCTGCGAAGGATGGGGCACCCGGCAGGGTTAGTGAATACAACGGCAAAAGCAAAGGCAATAAATCAGTCGCTGCGGCTTCGCCTTCGCTCCAGCCTTCGGCAGAGCGGTAGGCCGCTTCGCGGTGGTCTTTAAGAGGCCCAAGGCTGAAGCCTTGGGGTACCTAGAAGCCAAAACAGGGCGATGCTGCTGCGACTTTAGAGGCGGGGTGCTAGGAGAACCACTTGAGCAGGCGGATGACGCCCATGGAGGCGGGTTTGGAGTGGGCGGAGACGTCTTTGCGGGCGTGGATCTCGGCGCGCTGGGCGGCGTAGTAGCGGTAGGCCTCGATCATCATCTCCTCGTTGGTGAGGGTGGGGCGCCAGTCGAGCTGCTCGCGGATGTGGGTGGTGTCGAAGATGAAGTCTTCGGCGATCATGCGGTAGTGGTAGGGGCCGAGGGGAGAGACCTTGAGCTTGTGGGCGAGCTTCATGGCGGCGATGGTGGGGGCTTTGGGGAGCTGGGCGACGCGGGCGCGGGTTCCGGCGGCGCGGATGACGGCTTCGTAGACCTGGCGGAGGGAGACGACGTTGTCGGAGCCGATGTGGAAGAGGTCGGACTGGTGGTAGTCGAGCGCCTGGATGCAGGCGGTGGCGAGATCCTGGGCGTAGATGAACTGGTAGCGGTTGGAGCCGAGCCGACGACCCAGACCTTCTTGCCGTCCTGGATGAACTCGAAGAGGATGGCGAGGAGGCCGAGACGGCCGCTGTCGATGATGGTGGGGCAGCGGATGGTGATGACGTGTGAGGTCGTCCTCGTACTCGGCGAGGACGTGTTCGGCGGCGAGTTTGGAGCGGCCGTAGAGTTCGATGGGGTTGGGTGGCTCGTCTTCCCGGACGTCGTGGCCGAGGTTGCTGGCCCAGAGGCAGTTGGTCGAGGTGAAGATAAGTTTGGGGACGCCGTGGGTGCTTGCAGGCCTCGGCGAGGTTGCGGGTGCCGTCGACGTTCGAGGTCCAGAGGGCGTTGTCGTCGATGGTGTCGTGGGCGAGGAGTGCGGCGCAGTGAAAGACGGCGGCGAAGTTGCTCGTTCTCGAAGAGCTCGGCGAGCAGAGCCTGATTGCGGATGTCGCCCTGGATGCTTTGGAGGTTGGGGTGACGATCGGGGTCGGCGACGAGATCGATGTTGGTGCAGCGGAAGCCTTCGCTGAGGAGGCGGCGCTTGAGGATGCCGCCGAAGAAGCCGGAGGCTCCGGTGATGAGGACGCTTGTGCTGGGGGCGGAGGGGGTGGACATGCTTACTCAATGTTCTACCGTAGAGACGGGTTGAGCAAGTGGCGGAGCGGTGGGTTGGAGCGGTGGCGCGCTAGAAGGCGGCGACTGCGGTGGCGTGGAGCTCTTCGAGCCAGAGGGCGAGGTCGAGCTTGCGGGTGGTGAGATCGCGGGTGGCGATGAGGTTGAGGATTGCGTCCTGAATCTCGGTGGGGAGTTCGGCGAAGGGGTAGCCGGTGCGGGTACGGGCGATGATGTCGAGCTCGTCGAGGCCGAGCTGATAGTCGAAGGCCAGGGGCAGCGGCCGGGTGAAGGGGTGGGGTTGGCTGGTGGTGGAAGCGAGAGCGGCGTCGAGGTGGGCGGCGAGGTTTTTTGAGTTGGGCTGGAGAACCAGAGAGGCGATGGCCTGCAGGGTGGCGAACTGCGATTGGCTCAGATTCTGCGCGACGTAGAGGGTGCCGCTGTCGACAAGCTGCTGGAGACGAAGGCTGGAGGGGGATTCGGGGAGAGTCTGCGACTGGACGAGATTTTGACGCGCTGCACCGATGGCCACGATACGACTCTCCTGACGACTACGACAGTTGCAAGGCTTACGTTGGTGTACTTATTTGACGATGGAAAGGGGAGGAAAAGTTCGTTTTGGGAGAGATTGGTTCTCCCCCAAAGGTGGTATATCGGGGTGCGCGGTTTTGTGGGGTGTGTGGATAACAGGGCATTAATTGTGTTTCGGTGACAATAGGGAGGAGATCGGTTTTTTCAGGAGAGCTGGATGGGGTATGAGGAAGCGGTACGGATCAAGGTGATGAAGCTGGATGCGACGGCGCAACTGCCGCGGTATGCGCATACGGGGCCGTTTGGGGACCTTGCTGCGGATTTGTATGCGGTTGCGGGTGCGACGCTGGCCGCGGGTGAGACGAAGGCCGTGGCGACAGGTGTGGCGATGGAGTTTCCGGCTACGCATGGTGCGCTGGTGGAGGACCGGTCGGGGCTGGCGGTGCGCGGGGTGACGACGCTGGCGGGGGTGATCGATCCGGGGTATCGCGGGGAGATCAAGGTTGTGATGGTGAATTTGGGGGCGACGGTAGTGGAGATTAAGGCCGGGGATCGGATTGCGCAGTTGAGGATTGTGCGGAGGATTGAGGCGGAGTTTGACGAGGTGACGGAGTTGGTGGAGGCTGCGCGGGGCGTGGCGGGGTTTGGGAGTACCGGGCGCTGAGAGCGTTCTGAATTGGCAGCTTCGTGCGAGAATCGCCTCTGCGAGGATCAGCCATGTTGAGCAAGCGGCAGCGATTCAAGGGGCGAGATTTTTTCCGCGTCGCAGCGTGGTGCGGGGCTGTGGTGTGCCTGCTGTGCGGCGTGGTAGTGGTTGCTGCGCACCAACAACGCGCGCGTTTTGCGCAAGAGGTGCAGACGCGATTCGACCAGCTTGCCAAGGTTGAGGTGGGCAGAACCTCGCGTGCGGAGGTCTTCGCTTTGATCCCTCAACTGAAGCCTGTCTTGAGTACCTCTGGTGAGTTTTATTTGTGCAACAGGAATCCTGATTGCGTGATGGCTAGGATAGATTCGTCAGGATGGCTGTTTAGGATTATTCAGTCGAATCAATGGAATTGGATTATCGAGAAGACGCACAGCCAAAGGGCAATAGCAGCAATTTTCCGCACACTGCGATTTGAGTACGGCTCGACAAGACTCTGCATCACATTCCGCGACGGGCGAGTAGAACATTGGGGTTATGAAGTAACTGCGTCGAATCATGCCGGGAATCCGGTACTGCTGAACGTATATGCCGTGCCGGCAGCGAGAGTATTGATGGAAGGTCGGCCACATGATGAGAGTTTTGATTTTTGGGTCGGCCATATCTTCGACAATTTGGGCGATTTTGGCCGAAGAGTCGTCTTTACCCCTGCTGCTTCGGAAGAGTTGAAGCATGTCGCAGTTCATCCGGATTTAGGTTGTTTGCGAAGCTATCGTGGATGCGAAACGGCTAACCAGCTTGTCCCTGAAGCTTTGACTGCTGAGAACCATATTCGAGAGGCCAGCGTGACGCGGCTCAGGGGGCCTGTGCCGTGTCCAGAGCGCATACTTCGCTCTTACGCGAAGGCTGCTTCCTGGATTGCGACAGCGGAGATCGCATCGGTACGCGATGATCCCATGGAATCTGGCGCGCAACTCATCCAATTGCGTTCTGTGATGCCACTCAAGGGAGTTCCTGAGGATGTAGATCATGAGGTCCCTATGATGAGGTACAGCACGGTCAGCGAGCAAAAGGGGGCGCTGAATCGAGTGGCCTCGTTAGCAAAACCTGGGAATAAGGTTATCCTCCTCGCTGTCGGGGCGTATTTTTTCACAGATGGTGCCTGCACGACGGTTCCAGCAAGCGAAGAGAATCTTCGGGCGGTTCAACAGGAAGTTGATGGACGTATAGATTCGGGGCAGTAAGCTCTGGCGGCATGTTCAAGGAGGAAGGGATGGCTGAAATCGTGGGTGAGATGAAGTGGCCGGAGTTGGCGTGGGGTGAGTGGGCGGCGACGGCGGATACGCTGCATATGTGGACGCAGATTGTGGGGAAGACGCGGCTGGCGCTGACTCCGCTGCAGAACCACTGGTGGAATGTGCCGCTGTATTGCACGGCGCGTGGGTTGGGGACTTCGGCGATGGCGTGCGGCGATGATGTGCTGGATATCGAATTTGATTTTGTGGCGCATGTGCTGCATCTGCGGCTGGGGACGGGTGCGGATAAGACGATGAAGCTGCAGCAGCGGACGGTGGCGGATTTTTATCGCGAGTATATGGATTGCTTGAAGGAGCTTGGTGTTTCGGTGGAGATATGGCCGATGCCGGTGGAGGTGGCCAATCCGGTGCGGTTCGACTTGGATACGGAGCATGCGTCGTATGACCCGGAGTATGCGCATCGGTTCTGGCAGGTGTTGGTGAATGCGGAGGCGTTGTTTCGTGCGTGGGGGACGGGCTTTCTGGGGAAGGTTAGTCCGGTGCATTTTTTCTGGGGGAGCTTTGACCTGGCGGTGACGCGGTTTTCGGGGCGGCCGGCTCCGCCGCGCGTGGGGGCGGATTCGATTCAGCGGGAGGCTTATTCGCATGAGGTGATCTCGGCGGGGTTCTGGCCGGGGAATGGAGGGTATGGAGCGGCGGCGTTTTATTGCTATGCGGCTCCGGTGCCGGAGGGACTGGGTGCGGCGAAGGTGCGGCCGGATGCGGCGGGATGGGATAAAGCGTTGGGGGAGTTCATCTTCAAGTATGACGCGGTGTTGGCGGAGGCTTCGCCGAATGGGGCGCTGATGGAGTTTGTGGAGAGCGCGTATGCGGTGGCGGCGGATGCGGCGAAGTGGGATCGTGCGGCGTTGGAGCGGCGATGAGTTTGGGGATGTCGCGGTAGGGTGCTTTGCGTGCGACAATCTTAATAGCCAGCCATGCCCAATACGCAAGATCAGCCCCTAGTTCAGACGTCCGTTCAGACTCCCACGCCGGCTACGATTACCCCGGCGCTGCTAAAGCAGCACAGCATCACACCAGATGAGTACAAGCGTATTGAAGAGGCGCTTGGACGGACTCCATCCCTGACCGAGTTGGGGATTTTTTCTGTGATGTGGTCGGAGCATTGCTCGTATAAATCTTCGCGGGTGCATCTGAAGCGGTTGCCTACGCGCGGCGAGAGAACCAGTGGGCCCGGCAGCGTGGTACAGGGGCCGGGGGAGAATGCCGGGATCATCGATGTGGGGGATGGGTGGGCTTGTGCGTTCAAGATTGAGTCGCATAATCATCCGAGCTATATTGAGCCGTACCAAGGTGCGGCTACTGGTGTGGGTGGGATTCTAAGAGATATTTTTACGATGAATGCGCGGCCGCTGGCGGTGATGGATTCGCTGCGGTTTGGGCCGCTGGATGAAGCGGAGCCGGATGCTGCGCTGCGTCGCAGGAATCATCAGATTGCTACCGGCGTGGTGCATGGTGTGGCGGGGTATGGGAATTGTTTTGGGGTGCCGAATCTGGGGGGCGAGACGCGGTTTGAACCTTGCTATTCGGGGAACCCGCTGCTGAATGCGTTTGCGCTGGGGTTGGTGAGGCGCGATGAGATTTTTTATGCGAAGGCTGTTGGTGTGGGCAATCCGGTGATCTACGTTGGCGCGAAGACTGGGCGCGATGGGATTCATGGGGCGACGATGGCGAGCGAGGAGTTTACGGAGGGCTCTGAGCAGAAGCGGCCGAATGTGCAGATGGGCGATCCGTTTATGGAGAAGCTGCTGCTGGAGGCATGTCTCGAGGCGATGGCTACTGGTGCGGTGCTGGGGATTCAGGATATGGGCGCGGCGGGGCTGACTTGCTCGACGTGCGAGATGGGTGGGCGGGGTGGGTTGGGGTTGACGGTGGAGCTGGATCGCGTGCCGCAGCGCGAGACGGGCATGACGAGCTACGAGATTATGCTGTCGGAGTCGCAGGAGCGAATGCTGCTGGTGGCGGATAAAGCACGCGCGGTGGAGGTGCTGGACGTGTTTTCGAAGTGGGGGCTGGATGCTTCGATCGTTGGCGAGGTGACGGCAGAGCCGAAGATGCGGATTACGCAGAGCGGCGTGCTGGTGGCGGATATTCCGAACCAGAGTTTGACCGATGATGCTCCGCTGTATCACCGGCCGGTGGGGGTGTGGAAGGCTCCGGTGCCGTTGGATCCTCCGGCATGGGTGTTGGAGGAGTTGAAGAAGCCGCGGGATTACACGGCGGATTTGAAGAAGCTGCTGGCGAGCGCGAATATCTGCGACAAGCGTTGGGTGTTTGAGCAGTACGACTCGATGGTGCAGACGAATACGGTGCAGGGGCCAGGTGGTGAAGCTGGGGTGATGCGGATTAAGGGCACGGGTACGCCGGGGCACGAGCGCGGACTGGCGATGGCGCTGGCGGGGAATGGGCGGTGGACGTATCTCGACCCGAAGCTGGGGGCGATGCATGCTGTGGCCGAGGCGGCGCGGAAGGTGGCTTGTACGGGGGCTACTCCGGTGTCGGCTACGAACTGTTTGAACTTTGGGAATCCGGAGAAGCCGGAGATTATGGCGCAGCTTTCGGCGGCGATTGATGGGATTGCGGAGGCTTGTATCGCGCTGGGGACGCCGGTTACGGGTGGGAATGTTTCGCTTTATAACGAGACTAAGGGTGAGGGGATTTATCCGACTCCGGTGTTGGGGGTTGTAGGGATTATTGAGGATGTGACGAAGGCTGTGCCTTCGGCATTTCAAAGCGCTGGCGATAAGTCCTGCATCTCTATCCAACACCCAACTGGGCCCGGCAAGGGAAGTCCGCACAGTCAACTGCCGAGTCAGAAGCAGATTACCGGAGTCGTCGTTACAGAGAGTTTGGTTCCTCTGAATTTGCTCGGCAAATCACCGAAGAATTGTGGGGAACGCCCCCTTCGTTAAATGTTATTTGGGAAGCAGATGTTCACAAGGTTCTTGCGCAACTTGCCAACGAACGTCTTATCAAATCAGCTTCGGACCTCTCCGATGGTGGACTCATCTGCGCGATTGCCAAAGCCAGTTTCCAAAATCAGATCGGCGTAGATGGTGATGTTATCGGCGATCCGGATTCTGGTCTGCCCGGCTTCCTTTTCGCAGAAGACCCATCGAGTGTATTGGTCTCGTGCGGCAAATCTAATGTCCATCGGATCAGGGAGATTGCCGCTCCTCACGAAATTCAAGTAAGTGAAGTGGGCAAGACAGCACTTGGCAAGATTTCGATAAGCATTGAAGGAAGTTTGGCAGTCAATGCGACGATAGCCGAGTTGCAAGAAGCGTATTCGAACGCTCTTGAATCCCAGCTTGCTGCGGAGGTGGTGACGGCATGAGCGAGCTTCTGTTGCAGGAAGAGTTAGTGGCGGGACAAGAGATTGTGACAGCAGATTCCTCCGCTGCGCTGCGGAATGACAATAAAAGAACAGGCAACGACAAGAGCAAAAGCCACAGCCACAGCAGGTCCTCCGCTATGGGAAGGATGACAAATCTAAAAGGCGTTGGTGTTGATGTTGGCGTTGACGACGAGGAGGACGGGACGCCGTTCGATAAGCTGCGGGAAGAGTGTGGGGTGATGGCGGTTTATAACCACTCGGATGCGGCGCGGATGACTTATTGGGGGCTGTATGCGTTGCAGCATCGCGGGCAGGAGTCGGCGGGGATTGCGTCGGCGGATGGAAACCAGGTAAACGACATCAAAGGGATGGGGTTGGTGTCGGAGATCTTTACCGATGAGGTGCTGGCGCGGCTGCCGGGGCATATGGCGATTGGGCATACGCGGTATTCGACGACGGGAGATTCGGCTTTGTTGAATGCGCAGCCGATCTCGGTGGAGTCGACCAAGGGGTTGATTGCGATTGCGCATAATGGCAACCTGGTGAACCTGGGGAACTCGAAGGAACGGCTGGAGCGCGATGGTGCGGTGTTTCAGACGACGAGTGATTCGGAGATCATCATTCAACTGATCGCGCACTCGAAGCAGTCGACGCTGGTGGATTGCATCGCTGAGTCGCTGGGACAGGTGGATGGCGCGTTTTCGATTGTGATGATGACGCGGAACCGGATATTTGCGGCGCGTGATCCGCATGGGTTCAGGCCGCTGTCGATGGGGCGCATTGCTGGCGTGGATGGGGCGCCGGATACGTTTTGTTTTGCGAGTGAGACCTGCGCGTTCGACCTGCTGCATGCGAAGTATGAGCGCGATGTGAAGCCGGGTGAGCTGGTGATGGTGTCGGAGGATGGCGTGACGAGCCGCTACTTCAACACGACGACCGAGCAGGCGAGCTGCGTGTTTGAGCATGTCTATTTTTCCCGTCCCGACTCAAGGGTTTATGGGCGATGGGTGCAGCAGTCGCGCGAGGAGATGGGGCGGCAGCTGGCGCGGGAGTCGGGTGTGCCGGCGGATCTGATTGTTCCGGTGCCGGACTCGGGCGTGACGGCGGCGCTGGGGTATGCGGCGGAGTCGGGGATACCGTTTAATTTTGGGTTGATTCGGAATCACTATGTTGGACGCACGTTTATTCAGCCGGAGCAGCGGGTGCGGGACTTTGGCGTGAGGATGAAGTTGAACCCGGTGCGGAGTCTGCTTGAGGGTAAGCGGGTGATTTTGATCGACGACTCGATTATTCGTGGGACGACTTCGCGAAAGATTGTGCGGATGGTGCGGGCGGCGGGGGCGAAGGAGGTGCATCTGCGCATCTCGTGTCCGCCGACGATCTCGCCTTGTTTTTATGGGGTGGATACGCCGTCGAAGAAGGATCTGATTGCGGCGAATAAATCGGTCGCAGAGATATGCGCTTTTGTTGAGGCGGATTCGCTGGCGTACCTGTCGCTGGTGGGGCTGACCCATGCGTGCACGATGGGTGAGCCGGTGAATGGCTTGTCGCCGGCGAGCTTCTGCACGGCTTGCTACACGGGGGATTATCCGACGCAGTGGGTGGATGTGTCGGAGATTCTGCCGGCGGTCGCGACGGTCTGATTCGAAGAATATTTCAATGCTGCGAGCGATTCCTCAAGCCTTGACGGTTTGAAGGTAGGCGTAGCTTGCCTTGAGGCTTTCGAGGACGGGGAGCGAGGTTTCGTCTTCGTCGACGAAGGCGTAGCGGATGCCCTGTTTGCGTGCCTGTGCGAAGATGCGCGGCCAGTCGATGGCTCCTTTTCCGATGTCGGCGAAGTGCTCGGACGGCTTGTCCATGTCGTAGCTGGTGGGGGCGTTGGGTGCGCGGTCTTTGAGGTGGATGAGGCGGACGCGGTTGGCGTACTGGGTGAGCATGGTGTAGGGGTCCTGGCCGGCTTGTGCGAGCCAGTACATGTCGAGCTCGAGTTTTACGAGGGCGGGGTCGGTGTGCTGCATGAGCTCGGCGAAGCCGGTGGTGTTGCCCTGCGGCTTGAACTCGTAGTCGTGGTTGTGGAAGGCGAAGGTCATGCCGGCGTCGCGGATGAGTTTGCCCCAGGTGTTGAAGTCGGATGCGGCTTTGTGGAAGCCTTCGAGGGTCCACTGACCTTCGGGAACCATGGGGCAGACCATGTATTCGAGTCCGAGCTGGTGGGCGTAGTCGATCTTTGATTCGAGGCCGCTGTAGTCAAAGTGGCCGGAGATGGTGGCGAGGCCCGAGTCGGCGATGATGCGACGGAGCTCAGGGGCGGGGTGGTTGTAGACGGATGAATAGAGCTCGATTTGCTTGAAACCGATTTGATGGATGGCGTTGAGGATGGCGGGGAGACCCTGGGGAATCTGACGGCGAACCATGTAGAGCTGGACGCCGAAGATGAGGTGGTCGTCGGGAGCGGCGGGAAGGGCTCGGCTGACGCGGCCGAGAGTGCAACCGGCAGCGGTGGCGAGGGCGGAGAGGCGGAGAAAGTCGCGGCGGGTAGGCATGGTGGATACTCCTGTGTGTGCGTGATTAGTGGTCTTCGATCTCGGTTGGGTGCTTACCGGTGAAGTCGGAGCAGCAGGGCTTACTGGTGGGCTGAAACTCCATGTATTCGACGCGGGTGAGATCGGGATCGAAGAGGTTGAGCTGAACCTTGCCGTCGACGCCCATCTGGGTTTTGGTGCAGTTGGGGCCTTCGCATTGGTTGCGGGCGAGGGCGGCGACGACGTCGCTCATGTGGGTGGTGCCGAGGGAGAAGTGATCGACCATGCCGTATTGTGGAGGGTGGGCGTGGGGCCGAGGTTGAGCATGTACTCGAGCCAGTCGGAGCCGTCGGGCACCTGGAGGCTGGCGTAGTCGGTGCGGTCGGGGGTCTGGACCGCCGTGCCAGTAGGGGTGGAAGCCGAGGAGATCGCGATAGAAGCGGTCTTCGGCGGCACGGTCGCGGACGAGGAGGCCGGCGTGGATGATGCGGTGCGAGGTTGCGGTGGGTGATGGCGCGGGAACGCCGAGCGGGCCTGACACCCTGCTGGACGAAGAGGATCAGATTGCCTTCGGGATCGCGGACACCGAAGATGCCATGTTTCAGGGGCTGGACGATGGTGACGGAGTGGGCTTTGAGGTAGCGCTCGAGTGCGGCGGCGTCGCGGGTGGTGAAGGCGATCGCTTCCTGCGTGTGGCTGGGGGCGGCGTGGGCAGGGGTTTACTTCAAGCCACTGCGAATCGCTGACGGCGTAGCGGGTGATGCCGTTGCTTTCGGTGCCATGAAAGCCGAGAGTTTTGCCGTAGAAGTTGGCGGAGGCGGCGGGGTCTGCGGTGTACATGCGGACGAAGGCGACGCCGGTGATGGCAGGACGCTGCGGGGATTGGCCGAGAGAGGGAGCGTCAGCAAAAGGAGCAGGAAGCTGCGTCTTCGCATAGGCTCCACCACTTTAGATGAAGGGTTTATTCGCGGTCAAAAGATATCAATGTTACTTGAAATATTTGAACGCCCGGTTGATAGACGGTTACGGCTGGACGGGCTCGATGTTCATGAAGAGATAGTCCATCGGCCAGGTCGGATTTGACACCGCACTGGCGCGCGAGGCTGGCTAGCTGAGCGTAGTGGCGGATGCCATGGAGGAGTCCGTGGAAGAGGATAGTTTTGCGATCGGAGCGAGCTGTCCCATGAGAGCGTGTTGGTAAACTCGAATGGTTTCAGCCCAGTTGATGTCGGAGACGAAGAGCTGACGGTAGAGGATGACTGGCGCGATCGTGGGTGGCGTAGATGGACTCGACGGAGTCGAAGGGGATGCTGGCGTAGTCGGAGAAGGGAAGGTCTGGCAGGCGCTCGCGTAGCGGAGTTGCGCGGCGACGATGTGCTGGAGCAGTTCGGCGACGGTCTTTGTTCCGGCGATGTCGCAGGATTGGGCGAGGAGTTCGGGGTGTTCGGTGAGGAACTGTCGCCAGCCCTGGGCGATCTTCTCGTTCCAGGCGAGGATTTCTTCTGCGGAGAGGGCTGGCTGGGTCATGCTGGCTCCTGACGCAGGGCGCGGTGGCCGATGTCGCGACGGAATTGCATGCCCTCGAAGGAGATCTTTGCGAGCTCGGCGTAGGCCTTGGCGAGTGCGGTTTCAAGATCGGGAGCGACGGCTGAGATGGCGAGGACGCGGCCGCCGGCGGTGACGATCTGGCCGTCTTTGAGGGCGGTGCCGGAGTGGAAGACTACGACGTCTTCGTGTCGATGGCTGTGAGTCCGTGGATTGGTTTGCCTGAGAGGTATTTGCCAGGGTAGCCGCCGCTGGCTGCGATGACGCAGACGCTGGCGCCGGGGCGCATGCGGATAGTGAGGTGGTTGGCGTCGCCGTCGATGGAGGCGTTGAAGAGATCGACGATGTCGGTTTCGAGGCGGAGAAGGATGGCTTCGGTCTCGGGGTCGCCGAAGCGGGTGTTGAACTCGAGGACCATGGGGCCGCGGGGCGTCATCATGATGCCGCAGAAGAGGATGCCCTTGAAGGGAGTTCCCTCGGAGTGCATGCCGTCGACTACTTTTTGCGCGACGTTGCGGAGGAGCCACTGGCGCATGGCGGGGGTGACGATACCGTCGGTGGAGTAGGCGCCCATGCCGCCGGTGTTGGGGCCGGTGTCGCCTTCGCCGATGCGTTTGTGGTCCTGGGCGGAGGCGATCTCGATGGCGTGGGTGCCGTCGCAGAGGGCGAAGAAGGAGAGCTCTTCGCCGGTGAGGAACTCTTCGAGGACGACTTCTGTTTCGGCGGCGCCGAGGAGAGTGCCGCTGAACATCTGCGCGGCAGTCTCTTCGGCTTCGCGATGAGTGTTGCAGATGACGACGCCTTTGCCGGCAGCGAGGCCGGAGGCTTTGACGACGACGGGGACGCTGAAGCGAGGGAGTTCTTCGTGGACTTCTTCGAGTGTGGTGCAGAGAGCGTAGGCTGCGGTGGGGATGTCGTGGCGCTGCATGAACTCTTTGGCAAAGGCTTTGCTGGTCTCGAGTTGAGCTGCGGCTTGCGTGGGGCCGAAGACACGGAAGCCGCGCTTGGTAAGTTCGTCGACGAGACCGACGGAGAGGGGAAGCTCGGGACCGACGACGGTGAGGGCTGGCTGCTCAATGGCGACGAGGTTGACCATCTCGTGGAGGTTGCCGGGATCGACGGGGATGCAACGTGCGAGTTGGGCGATGCCGCCGTTGCCGGGCGCGCAGAGGATCTCCGTGACTTGAGGCGATTTGTGGAGCGCCCATACGATGGCGTGCTCGCGGCCGCCACCACCAATTACAAGAACCTTCATGTCGTTGATGCACTCCAGTTGTCTTTCCGATTCGCAGCCTATCTTTCGAGGCTAGGCATCGCGGGAGATGAAGTCAAACAGCGCGTTTATTTGACGGCGACGGAGATGGCTTCGGCGAGGGAGTGGCTTAGGAGGGCGGGTTTTGCAGAGGTTCCGATACGAACCTGATAGGCGCCTTTGAAGGGGAGCTGTTCGCTGAGAGTAAGACGCACGCCGGGACGGATTCCCTGCGCTGCGAGATAGCGGAGCATCTCGGGATCTTTGTCGGAGACGCTGGAGACCTTTGCGGATTGGCCGGGGCGAAGCTGCGAGAGCGACCGTGGCTCGTGGGTCTCGTGGTTCGGTAAAGAGCCGTCCATGGCGGGGATGGCGTGACCGTGCGGGTCGAACTCGGGATGGCCAAGCTTGGCGGCGATGCGCTCTTCGAATCGCTCGGAGATGAAGTGTTCGAGACGTTCGGCCTCCTGGTGCACCTCGTCCCATGGATAGTCGAGGACCTGGTGAAGGAAGGTTTCGAGAAGGCGATGATGGCGGATGATCTCGAGCGCGCGCTTCTTTCCTGCCTTTGCGAGCCTGACGCCGTGGTGCTTTTTGTAGACGACGAGAGGTGGCTGCTGCGCGGCGAGCTTTTGCAGCATGTTGGTGACGGAAGCTGCAGTGATGGAGAGGTGGGTGGCGATCTCGGTGCTGGAGACCTGGCGCTCTCTGGACGTCCGCTCAACTGGAAGATGGCTTTGAGGTAGTCGTCGATGGCCTCACTGCTCGCAGCCACGGCTGGTTTTTTTGCTTCAGTCGTTTGTGGAGGCCTGGTAAGCATCTTTGCCATAGGGCGAGTTGACTTAGCTTAGCATTAAAGTAATATTTAGGCATGGCTAATATTTTAGTTAGCGATGATAAGCCAACGTTTCGTACAAAGTTTCGGCGGAACGAGATGTGGACCTACTTTGGGCCGGCGTTTGTGGCGTCGGTGGCCTACATCGATCCGGGAAATTTTGCGACCAATATCGAGGGTGGAAGCAGATTCGGATACCGGCTGCTGTGGGTTTTGCTGTGGTCAAATGCGATGGCCATCCTGATCCAGTATCTTTCGGCGAAGCTGGGGATTGTGACCGGGCTGACGCTGCCGCAGAACTGCAGAAAGCATTTTTCGCGGCCGATGACGCTGTTCTTGTGGGTGGCGGCGGAGATTTCGGCGATCGCGACCGATCTGGCTGAGTTTCTGGGCGCTGCGCTGGGGCTTTATCTGTTGTTTGGACCGGCGATGCTGGCGCATGGGTGGTCGCGAACGGAGACGTTGTTTGCGGCGGCGCTGGTATCTGCGGTAGGAGTGTTTTTGATTCTGGCGCTGGACCTGGCGGGGTACCAGTGGCTGGAACGAGGCATCATGGCGTTCGTGGGAGTCATCGGGATCTGCTATGGGTTCGAGGTGTTCCTGGTGCATCCGGACTGGAGGCTGGCGGCGTTTCATACGCTGATTCCGACGCTTGATCCGAAGGACCTGCATGGGAGCCTGTACGTTGCGGTGGCGATGCTGGGGGCGACGGTGATGCCGCATGTGGTGTATCTGCACTCTGCACTGGTGCAGCCGCGACGGGCGGAGGTGATCAGGCAACCGCCGGTGGAGGGTGGTTCGAGGCGGCGAAGCTATCTGCGGTTCGAGCTGATCGATGTATTTGCCGCGATGAACGGAGCGTGGCTGATCAACTCGGCGATGATCGTGATGGCTGCGGTGGCGTTTGGGCATCTGTCGAATCCGGTGACGACGATTGAGGACGCACATCGCACACTGGGGCCGTTGCTGGGACCGATGGCAGCTACTGTATTCGCAGTAGCTCTTCTTTGTTCAGGACTGTCGTCTTCGACGGTGGGAGTGATGGCGGGGCAGGTGATCATCGAAGGATTTTTGGACATCAAGTTTTCCATCTTTCTGCGACGGCTGATTACGATTATTCCGGCGCTGGTGGTGATTGCGGTGGGACTGGATCCGTTGAAGATTTTGATTTTGTCGCAGGTGGTGCTGAGCTTTACGCTGCCGTTTGCGCTGATTCCGCTGCTGATTTTGACCAACCGGGCTGCGGTGATGAGGAGCTTTGTGAGCGCTCGACGAACTCGCGTCGCGGGTTGGTGCGCGGTGGCGATCATTCTGACGTTGAATGTCGTTCTGCTGGGACAGATAGCACTGGGGCTGTAGCAGGTTAGAGTAAGCTTCCAGTTGCTCGTCAATTGGGCGTGGAATTGATATCAATCAGGCAGAGGTCGACCTGCAAATGAGATTTCTGGAATCGGCGCTGGCGGGTGTATTTGCTTGGGGAGTCATGATGTCGAGTGCTTCGGCTTTGGCGGTTAGTTCTTCGTTGCCGGCACCAGTGACGATTACTACCGGTTGGCAGTTGCAGGATGCGGCGTCGGTGCCGGAGGCTGGCGCGGCGATTTCGGTGGAGCAGTATAAGCCGCAGAGCTGGTACACCGCGACGGTGCCGGGAACTGTGCTGACCAGCCTGGTCAACAACGGAGTTTATCCTGAGCCGCTGTATGGGGAGAATAATCGCCCGGAGAAGATTCCGGATAGTTTGTCGCGGGCGCCGTACTGGTACCGGACTGTCTTCAGAGTTCCGAAGACTTACTCCGGCAGACATGTGTGGTTGCACTTTGACGGGATTAATTTTTCTGCGCAGGTGTGGGTGAACGGCAGGCAGGTGGGTGGGATGAAGGGTGCCTTTGGCCGAGGGATCTTCGATATCTCGCAGGATGTGAAGGCAGGCAAGAAGGCAGTGGTGGCAGTGCTCGTGTCTCCGCAGCCGCATCCGGGCGATCCGCATGAACATACGATTCGCGATGGGGTGGGGAAGAACGGCGGGATTACCGCGATCGATGGGCCGACGTTTCTTTCGACGATTGGATGGGATTGGATACCTGCGATTCGTGATCGGGATACGGGAATATGGCAGAAGGTTTTTATCTCGGCGAGTGGGCCGGTGGTGATCAAAGATCCGCTGGTGACGACCGATCTGCCGTTGCCGAAGGTGGACTCAGCAGATGTGGCTGTCCAAGTGAGATTGGAGAATGTGACGGATCGGACGGAGCGGGGTGTGCTGAAGGGTGCGTTTGGCGATGTGTCGTTTGAGCAGAGTGTCGAGGTCGCTCCGCACAGTTCACAGATGGTTTCGTTTGATCCACACACGACGGCGGCGCTGCATGTGAGCAATCCGAAGCTGTGGTGGCCGAATGGGTATGGGCCGCAGAATCTTTACCAGCTTCATCTCAGCTTTGAGGTCGATGGGAGGGCGTCGGATAACCAGAATGTGAGTTTTGGAGTTCGGAAGTTCAGCTATTCGGTGCCTGACTCGGAGAACCTGACGATTTCGGTGAATGGGGTGCGAGTTTTTATTCGCGGTGGAAACTGGGGGTTGGACGAGGCGATGAAGCGCAATCCGCGGGAACGCCTGGAGGCGCAGATTCGAATGCATCAGATCGCGAATCTCAACATGATTCGCAATTGGGTGGGACAGAGTACGAGTGAGGATTTTTATGAGCTGTGCGACAAGTATGGCTTGCTGGTATGGGATGAGTTCTTTCAGCCGAATCCTGCCGATGGTCCAGATCCAGATGACTTCGACACGTATATGGCCAATGTGCGAGAGAAGATTCTGCGGTTTCGGAACCATGCTTCGATCGTTTTGTGGTGTGCGCGAAATGAAGGATATCCGCCGAAGGAGATTGATGATGCGCTGCGTAAGTTGATGGCGGAGTTGGAGCCTGCGCGGCTGTATCAGGCGAACTCGGCTGATGGGCGCGGGGTGAATTCGCATGGGCCGTACCACTGGAGGACGCCACGTGAGTTTTATGTCTTCGATGAGGCGTTCAAGACGGAGGTTGGCAGCGTGTCGGTGCCGACGATTGAGTCGATCCACGGGATGATGCCGGAGACGGACTGGGAGACGATCAATGATGACTGGGCCGAGCATGATTTTGCGAAGGGCGCGTCGGGAGGCGATACGTATCCGGCGATGATTGCGGAGCGGTATGGAAAGGTGGAGAGTCTTGCGGACTTTGTACGGAAGGCGCAGCTGGCGAACTACGAGGCGTTTCGCGCGATGTACGAAGGACGGAATGCCAAGTTGTTTCATCCGACGACGGGGATTCTGACGTGGATGAGCAATCCGGCGCAGCCTAGCTTTGTGTGGCAGCTGTATCACCATGACCTTGAGCCGAACGCGGCGTTGTTTGCGGTGAAGAAGGCTGCGGAGCTGATTCATATTCAGCTGAATGAGAGTAATGGCGATGTGGAGGTTATTAATAATCTGAATGCTGATGTAGCAGGCGCTCGTGTTCATCTCGCGATCTATAACCTGGATGGAGCAGTCGCGTATCAGCATGATTTTGATGCATCGGCGGTGGCGAGTGCAGCGACGAGGGTGGGAGTTGTTGATTGGCCTGCCGGGCTTTCTGCGGTCCACTTCGTCAAGCTGGAGTTGCGGGACCGCACGGGGAAGTTAATTTCGGAGAACTTCTATTGGCGCGCGTTGCCGGAACATCAGGATGATTTGACTGCGCTTGGCAGCTTGCCAACGGTGACGTTGGATACGAAGGTCGCTCGTCGTGATGTTGAGGGGAAGAGTTTTTTTGATGTGACGCTGCATAATCCTGGGGCGCAGATCGCGTTGATGGCGCATGTGCAGCTGCGAAGGAGACGTGATGGCGAGCGGGTGTTGCCGGTGTATACCAGCGATAACTATGTCTCGCTGGTGCCGGGTGAGAGTAGAACGATCACGATTGAGGTGGCGACGGCGAAGTTGAAGGAAGAAGATGCGCTGGTTCTCGTGGATGGATGGAATGTGAGCGTTGGGGCTTCATCGGCAAAGGGGGTTGCCGTTGAAGTTAATGTGGGGGCGCAGGTGGATCATTATCCAGTGACAGGGCTGCCGATCGTACTGAAGTGAATCCAAACCGTTGTGGCTCGACGGCGAAACTGTTTTTTCGATGCGGATGGTACAACCATTGGGGGATTAAGGTTGGGTTTAACGGAGCCTACCTTACCATGTGCGGAACTTCCTCTCCGGTTGTGTGTCTGTACGGGGGGAAGAAGAGCGCACGGTTCGTTGTGGGCCGTTCGACAAAAAATCTAAAGGCTGCGGCAGAGATGCCGTTATGCCGAACGTAAAGGAAGGTTTATGAAAATTGCTAATCTAATCCGAAAAGTTCTAGTAGGTGCGGCTCTTGCGCTGGTGCCTGCAGCTTCTTTTGCCGGTGTCTTCGTTTCGATAACCGTTGCACCGCCATTGCTGCCTGTCTACACGCAGCCGGTTGCTCCTGGAGACGGCTATCTTTGGAATCCGGGGTACTGGGCGTATGGCGATGAGGGCTACTACTGGGTTCCGGGTGTTTGGGTTCAGCCTCCGACGGTTGGACTGCTCTGGACTCCGGGTTACTGGGGCTGGGGTGGTGGAGTGTATCTCTTCCACGCAGGATATTGGGGGCCGCATGTCGGCTTCTACGGCGGCGTGAACTATGGATTTGGATACGGCGGCAGCGGCTTCTACGGCGGACGCTGGGAGGGTGGTCGGTTTGCGTATAACACCGCTGTGGTGAATGTGAACACGACGATCATCCACAACACGTATGTCGACAGAACAGTGATCAACACTGGAGTCGGCGTTCGTACGAGCTTCAATGGCGGCGTCGGTGGCATCCAGGCGCGTGCAAGCGTGCAGGAGAACGCCTATGCCCGCGAGAACCATATCGCTCCGACTGCGGAGCAGCAGAATCACTATGCAGATGGCTCGAGCCGATCGAGGTAACCTTGCTTCGGTGAATGGTGGACGTCCGCAGAATGCAGCGTTCTCCCGTCCTGGAGTGCGCGCTGAAAACCAGCAGCAGCGCATTGCGCAGGGAGTTCACTCGGGCCAGTTGACGGCAGGCGAGACCAGAAACCTGGAGGGTCGTGAGGCGAGCATTAACAACCAGACTGCTGCGGATCGTGCGGCGAACGGTGGTCATCTGACTGCGCAGGAGCATCAACAGATCAACCAGCGACAGAACAACGTCAGCAAATCGATCAATAACGATAAACATAATGCGAACACGCAGGCCCATCCTCATGCTGAGGAGCATCCAAAGAAGTAGCAGCGAATCGATTCAGGACGCGGCCGGCGGATGTCTTCGCCGGCCGTTATTTTTTTGCTGCGCCTAGAATCAGAGGAGATGAGTGGACGAGTGGTTGATCAAGTTGTCGTGGTGCTGGTGCGGGCGCGCAATCCGAACAATATCGGTGCAGTGGCCCGGGCTATGCATGATTTTGGATTTCGACACCTGAGAGTGGTGAATGAATATGCCGTGCCGTTTGAGACGGCGCGCTCCGCCGTGGATGCGTCTGATGTGTTGGCTGGAGCGGCGGCCTTCAATAGTGTGGCGGAGGCCGTCGCGGACTGTACGCTGGTGGTGGGGACGACTGCTGTGGGAGAGAGAGACTTGCTGCATCCGCTGTATACGTTGCCTGAGGCTGCAGGGACGATTGGGGAAGAGTCGGCGCGAGAGGGCGGGCGGGTGGCGTTGCTGTTTGGCTCGGAGAAGACAGGGCTGAGTAACGATGAGTTGAGCCACTGTCACTGGTTGCTGACGGTTCCAATGGAGAAGTATGAGGAGATCCGGCACCCATCGATGAACCTTGGGCAGGCGGTGGCGGTATGCCTGTATGAGTTGGTGCGGCTGCCCGGCGCTGTTGCTGCAGCTGGGGTTCCCATGGCGGCCGAAGCTGGTGAGGTGGAACGACTGACTAAGCTGCTGATGGAGGTACTTGGGGAGGCTGGATATACGAAGCGGCATCCGGCCAATAGCGAGGAGGGGCAGATTCGGCGGCTGGTTTTGAGGATGGGGCTGGCGGCGGGTGATGTACAGGTGTGGATGGGGATTTTGCGGCAGATTTTGTGGAAGATTCGTGGGTCCGGTGAGGGTTAGATTGCTGCGCTGCCTATTTGCGACGATTGGCGGCGAACTGTAGACTGGGCGACACTCATACACTTGAGAAGAAGTGTGAATACTGGAGGGTTGGAGCATGTTCGTGCGTAAAGGGCTGTCGGCGGTTGCCGGAGTTGTGCTGGGGTGCTGTTTAACGGCGAGTGGAATGGCGCAGGGGAAACAGCTTACGACCGAGGACTATGCGCGGGCGGAGAAGTTTATGGCGTACAACGTCAACTCGTTGGTGTACCACAGCGTGGCGCGGCCCACGTGGATGGACGATGGGCGCTTCTGGTATCGCGATAATGGGCCAGACGGCGCGACCTTTATCGTGGTAGATCCGGCGAAGGGAACGAAGACGCCGGCGTTCGATCAGGCAAAGCTGGCGGCTGCGTTGACAGCCTCGACGGATGGCAAGATGAAGGCGGATGCGCGTCACCTGGTGATCTCGGAGATTAGTTTCTCCGATGGAGACAAGACGGTGGTCGTAGGCAACGGTGCGCGTAAGTTTCGCTGCGATTTGAGCGGGGCGGGCGTGTGCATGGAGGTTGTTGCCGCTGGCGCGAGACCGGCAGAGGGTGGTCAGCCTGGCAGAGCACGCGGCGGCGCGGATGTATCGCCGGATAAGACCAAGGCTGCGTTTATTCGAAATTGGAACTTGTGGGTTCGGGATGTGGCGACAGGCAAGGAGACGCAGCTGACAACGGACGGCGTGAAGGACTTTGGCTACGCGACCGATAACGCGGGTTGGCAGATGAGCGAGAATCCGATTCTGGTGTGGTCGCCGGACTCGAAGAAGATTGCTACCTTTCAGCAGGACCAGCGTAAAGATGGCGAGATGTACCTGGTACCAGTGACCAATGGTCATCCGCAGCTGAAGGCGTGGAAGTATCCGCTGGTTGGCGACAAGGATGTGACGATGATCGAGCGCGTGATCATTGAGGTAGATGGGGCGAAGGTGATTCGATTGAAGATGCCGCCCGATCAGCACCGATCCACGTTGTGCGACGACGTGAGCTGCCGCGGAGGCAGCGGATGGGATGATGTGCAGTGGAGCGATGATGGCGCTCACCTCGCGTTTGTTTCGACGTCTCGGGAGCACAAGCAGGAGTGGATGAGGATTGCGGATGCAGGGACTGGTGAAGTTCGCGATGTGATGGGAGAGACGACAGCGAAGTTCTACGAGAGCGGCAACGACAAGGTGAACTGGAAGTATCTGTCGAAGACGAACGAGCTGTTGTGGTTCAGCGAACGCGATAACTGGGGCCAGATGTATCTGTATGACCTGGGAACTGGAAAGCTGAAGAACCAGATCACGCATGGCGAGGGCAATGTTACGCAGGTGCTGCATGTGGATGAGAAGACGCGGACGATCTATTTTCTCGGAGTTGGCAAAGAGCCGGGAGTCGATCCGTACTTTCAGCACTACTACAGCATCAAGTTCGACGGAACAGGCATGAAGCTGCTGACACCGGAGAATGCGGACCACGCGATTACGCCATCGCCGGATGGACGCTACTTTGTGGACGTCTATTCGACGGTGACGCAGCCCGAGACGGCAGTCGTTCGAGATAGCAGCGGCAAGGTGCTCGTCGACGTAGCGAAGCAGGACATTACGAAGCTGGTTGCGATGGGATGGGTTCCTCCGACTCCGATCACGATGAAGGGACGCGATGGAAAGACGGATGTGTATGGCTACCTGTTCAAGCCGACGAACTTCGACGCCTCGAAAAAATATCCGATCGTAAACAACGTGTATCCCGGACCACAGACGGGTTCTTGTGGTGGTCGTGGCTTTGCTGCAGCGCATCGAGATTGGCAGTCGCTGGCTGAGCTTGGTTTTGTTGTTGTCTGCATCGATGGGATGGGAACGCCGTGGCGGTCGAAGTCCTTTCACGAGGCGTACTACGGGGATCTCGGAGACAACACAATTCCCGACCAGATTTCGGGGATGAAGGAACTGGCTGCAAAGTATCCGTGGATCGACCTGGACAAGGTTGGAATGTATGGGCACTCGGGCGGCGGTAATGCAACGGCGGCGGCGATGTTTCACTACCCGGACTTCTTCAAGGTTGGGATTGCGGAGAGCGGCAACCACGATCAGCGCGACTATGAAGATGACTGGGCGGAGAAGTGGTCGGGGTTGCTGGTGAAGAATCCCGATGGCACAACGAACTATGACAGCCAGGCTAACCAGAACTTCGCCAAGAACCTAAAAGGGAAGCTGCTGCTGGCGCATGGAACGATGGACAATAACGTTCCGCTGAATAATACGTTGCTGGTTGTCGAGGCGTTGATCAAGGCGAATAAGGACTTCGATCTTTTGATCATTCCCAATGTTGCGCATGGTTATGGTGAAGCGACGCAGTACATGACGCGACGACGGTGGGATTATTTTGTGAAGAATCTCGCCGGCAATACCCCGCCGAACGAGTACGAGATGAAGTCTGCTGCGGCTGTTGCGGCTGCGATGCGCAACGGACCGGACGATACAGAGGATGACAGCCTCGAACAGTAAGCAGAGACAGAATAAAAACTGGCCGGTGAGGAATTTTTACCTCACCGGCCAGTTTTATTTGAGTGCTTATAGCCAGCCCTTGGCTCGGGCGATACGAGCGGCGTCGACACGATTGGAGGCGCCGAGTTTCGCGATCGCCTCGGAGAGGTAGTTGCGGACGGTGCCTTCAGAAAGATGCAACTCGGCGGCGATTTCGGTGCTGCTTCTACCGTCGCCTGCGCGCTGCAGGATCTGACGCTCACGATCGGTGAGGGGATCAAGCTCGGCGTTCCAGGCTTCGGTGGCAAGTGCGGGGTCGACAACGCGCAGACCGCGGTGTACGCGGCGAACGGCATCGGCGAGCTCTGCCGCTGGCCGATCTTTGAGGAGGTAGCCGCGCGCGCCTGCATCGAGTGCACGGCGCAGGTATCCGGGGCGGGCGAAGGTGGTAAGGATGATGGTGCGCACGGAGGGATGGCTGGTGCGCAGATTAGAAGCGAGCTCCAGCCCCGTCATGATGGGCATCTCGATGTCAGTGACGAGGACATCGGGCGATAGCTTCTGGACTGCGTTGAGAGCATCGCGGCCGTTGGCGGCGCCTGCTACGACAGAGATATCGGGTTCGAGTTCGAGGAGAGCGGAGAGAGCCCCGAGCACCATAGTCTGGTCTTCGGCCAAAACGACACGAATAGAGGTGTTTGATGCGCTCATGGGACCACACATGGCGCCTGCAGCTGACGCGGAGCTGTTTGTGGAATCTCGATGAGAAGAGTGACGCCTGGATTCGCAGTGATCGAAAGACGGCCGCCAAGCGCCTGGACGCGCTCGCGCATACCGCGGAGGCCATTGCCCTCGCGAAGTTCTGGGTTGGCGCCGTTGTCGGCGATGAGTAAAGAGTCGTAGCCGTCGCCAGATGTGGTGAAGCTCATGCGACAGTACGAGGCCTGAGCGTGACGCACGATATTTGTTACCGCTTCGCGCACGGCGAGGCAAAGTACGGTTTCTTCCGTGGCGGGGAGTTGAGGCAGAGGGGAATCGAAAGCCAGGGCAACGCCTGCGGATTGGAGCGTGTTGCGGGCAAGCTCCATCTCTGCGGGCAAACCCTGTGAACGATAGCCACCGATTGTCTCGCGCACCTCGCGTAGAGCCGTGCGCGCAGTTTTTTCTACATCGGCTATCTCCTGGGCTGCGCGCTGGGGGTCGCGTTCGATCAGGCGGCCAGCCAGCTCTGCCTTGAGCACGATGACGGAGAGCGTATGGCCGAGGACGTCGTGGAGATCGCGGGCGATGCGTTCTCGCTCCGCAACGGCGGCGAGCTGTTCGATCTCCTCCTGCGCCATGCGCAGGTTCATGTCCGCACGTTTTTGCTTGGCGATGAAGAAATTACTTACCGAGACGACGATCATGAGGGAGATCGTAAACAGAATTGCTATGAGGCTGATGTGCAGCAGCAGGCCTTCAATAAGAAGGCCAAGTATCTGCGCGATGAGGACTGATACGAAGACGGGAACAGAAGCGACGACAAATGGGAGGAACGCGGCGCTATAGACGAAAAAACTGGAGCCGCCGGCGTTGATTGGAAAACTGATCATGCCCAGAACGTAAAAGGCGAGAAGAAGCCCGTGCCGTTGCCTGATCGTTCGGGCGTTCATGTAGGCGACATAGATGGCAAGGAAGATGGCGTAGATGACGCCCGACTCGATCCATAGCCGCCGGCTGTGGCTCATGATTGGATCGATGATGAAGAAGGCCGAATAGGCGAGCCAGATGTAGCCGGACCTGTCCTGGGTGCCGATGTTCGGACTGTCGATCGATCTTTGGAATGGTTCGCTCATATTGGCTGCTTGCGATTTACCAAGAGTGTACCGCGTCAGGCTTTCTGCTCTTTGCGATGGAAGATGAGCCGGCTAAGGCCGAGCATCAGGAGGGTGAAGCCGATGAGCGCGCTCCAGTGGATGGTGAGGGAGATGGAGTCTCCGTAGCCGAAGATGTGGAGCATGAGTTGAGAGAGATGATAGGTCGGGAGCGCGGGGGCTATGCCCTGCAGCCAGTGCGGCATGAAGCGAATGGGAACCCACAGGCCGCTGAGGAAGGACATGGGCAGGTAGATGAGATTAACGATGCCGGTCGCGGCATTGGCGGGGATTAGCAACGCGAGCAGAAGGCCCATGCTGGCGAAGCTGATGGAGCCGACGATGGTAATGCCGAACATTTTGACTAGCTCGACACCGGACAACGAGACACCGCTGAACGTTATGGCGATGGCGGTGAGAATGCTGACGATGATTATGCCGAATGCGACGGCGGATGCACATTTTGCGAAGAGGTAGGCGGCGGCGGGCATCGGGCTTGCACGTTTGAGCTCCAGCCAGCCGGCGGCGAGCTCGGAAGACAGGCCGACGCCGATGCCGAAGAGCGCTGCGCCGATGAGACCGAAACAGGCGTAGCCGCCGAGCATGTATTTGGCGATATGGATGCTGCCCGAGACGGCGTTACGGTTTGCGATGCCGAAGAGCACGTAGAACATGACGGGAAAGCCGATGGTCGCGAGTGAGAAGGACTTGGTGCGAATCAGTTTGAGGAACTCGTACTTCGTCTCCTTGCGAAAGATGCGAAGAGTGTGGATTGCGGCCGGTTGGGGATGAGCGATTGCGGCGGTTGCCATGGTGTTCTCCTTGAGTTGGCGCGGCGGCTGAGGTGCTACGAATTTTTTGTGAGGGCGAGGAAGGCGTCTTCGAGAGCGGGGCTTGCGACTTCGAGGTCACTGAGCGTGTCGTCGCGCAATAACATCTCGCGAAGGACGGTTTCGGCGTCGCGGGTTGTGATGACGACTCCCCTTTCGGTGGATTCGACGTTGGTTACGCTGGGCAGTGCGTGAAGAGTCTGGCTTGAGAGGCGGGTCTGACAGCGGATGGTGCGGCCGCCACTGTTGCGCTTGATCTCTGTGGGAGTTCCCTCGCTGATGACGCGGCCTTTGTTGATGACGATGACACGATGAGCGAGGGCATCAGCCTCTTCGATGTAGTGCGTGGTGAGGAGGACAGTCTTTCCCTGGGCGGAGAAGGAGCGAATCTGCTGCCAGAGAGCGCGGCGTGCTTCGATGTCCATGCCTACTGTTGGTTCGTCGAGGAAGATGAGATCGGGGTTGCCGCAGATGGCGAGGGCAAAGAGGACGCGCTGTTTCTGGCCGCCGCTGAGCTGGCCGAAGGCGCGGTCTTCAATGCCGCGGAGTTGGGCGATGCGAGTGATTTCGGCTGTGGGCAACGGGTTTGGGTAGTAGCTGCGGAAGAGGTCGATGTGTTCGCGGACGCGGAGGGAATCTGAGATACGCGCGACCTGCAGCATGGCTCCTACACGGGTGCGGGTCGCGCCTTTGCGTGGATCGCTGCCGAAGACTTGCGTGATACCGGAGGTGGAGTCGACCAGGCCGAGGAGGATTTTGATGGCGGTGGATTTGCCTGCGCCGTTCGGGCCGAGGAGAGCAACGATCTCACCGGGATGGAGCGCGAGGCTGAGGCCGTCGAGGGCGACAGTGGCGCCGTAGTGCTTGGTGATGTTGGTCAGCGTGGCGATGGGTTGCTTCTGTTTGATCGCCGAGGCGGCTGCTGCGGTAGGCTCGGTCTCGTAGACGACTGCGCTTAGCGGCATGATCTTCTCCTGTGTTGCTTACAAGAGAGATCATGCGCTGATCTGCACGGTGGCAGTAGTGTTGGGCGTCACAGATCGGATATGACAGTTGTCATGTGGCGGGCTGCTATGTGGAGGAGGGCTGTGGGTGATGGGGTTTAAGCTCCGCGATAAGCGGGAAGAATAAGCTGACTGCGATATTGAAACAAGAATTTTAAACCGGTCGAAGCCAGCCCAATGGAGCGGCTTCCCATGATTCAAGCTTTGTTAGTGTGATTCCGAGCTGTGCTGCCCTAGGAACAAGTAACTCTTTGACACGAGAGGTCAGAAGAGCCTGCCCGCTGAGAATGGCGGCACTGTCGAATTCCTTTATGGCGCTGTGTAAGGCTTGTCTTATATCGAGATAGAAAGTGCCAAATGCGTCACTGCTTTCCGCCAGGAACAGAGCGGGATCAGCGATACGATATTCTCCTCCGAGGTTTATCCGTAGGCCCATTCCATCCGAGGTTGTCATCTCTTGCCCGGGTATCTGAAATGGTTTAGGGCGCATGTCGCAAATCAGTAAAACTTGCTTTGGAGTTATCCAGTAACTCCCGGGTTCTAATACTTTCTCGACCTTGCCTTCACGTAAAGTCACTCCTTTTTGAAAGGGGGAGACGGTCTGTCTTCGTGGAACCGCGAAGACGTTGCCCCAAACGCGATACAGCAGACCAATGGCCAATGCAGCAAGGAAGATCTCAACTGTTACTCCTGCCGCAACTTCTGCCGGACTAGACACGTTGGTATCACTCCTTCTTGTGCTGGAATGTTAGAACACAAATCACATACTACATGTAGTCGACGCCGTATTTGACGGGGATTTGGGTGAAGGCTATGCGGGTGGGGGCGGATTCGCGGGCGGTGAGCATGCCGGCGAAGTGCAGCGTGGTGTGGCCGTACTTCAGGTTGAGCTTGTCCATGGTGGCGGAGAGGTCGGCGCGGTTGCTGGGGTCGGTGAAGAGATCGGCCTGATGCTCGTCTTCGGGGATGAGGTTGCGTAGGGTGATGCCGACGAAGAAGGGCCGGTTGAATTCGGGACCCTGCGGGCGCTGCGCCCAGAGAGAGCGCAGAACTTCGAGGAGGGTGAGGGTATCCTGGCAGTCGCGAAAGCGCGCCTCCATGCCCCAGCCGGAGTTTTTGATGCCGGAGTAGTGGCGTTTTACTCTTCCGTGTTCGGCGCGGGCCTCTGCCTGCTCGCGGGTGAGCTGGTAGCGGATGGAGACGGAGAGGGAGCCGGTGTAGAACTTCTCCATGCGGAGGCGCATGGCGGCCTTGTGGAGGAGCTTGTGCGCGACGGCCCAGGAGCCTTCCGAGGAGCGGTGCTCGGGCGCGAGGACGTGGGAGTGGCCGAGGGATTTTTGCACTTCGGCCTGGGGGGAGTTGTTGCCTGCCGCGTCTTCAGTCTGGGCTCCGCGCAGCCAGTGGTACATGCGATTGCCCCAGACGGAGTCGAAGAGCTTGTTCATCTGGTTGTGGTCGAGGGCGAGAAGTTGCTCCATGGTGGTGATGCCCTTTTTGTTGAGGCGGGCTTCGGTGCGAGCGCCTACGCCGGGGAGGTCGCGGAGTTCGAGGTGCGCGATGGCGCGGGGTAGTTGCGAGGGGAGCAGGCCGATGAGTCCGTCGGGCTTCTGCATGTCGCTGGCGATCTTGGCGAGGTAGCGGTTGGGCGCCATGCCGATGGAGCAGCGGAGAGCCACGCCGACATTTTTGTAGATGGACTGCTTGATGTTGAGAGCGATCTGGCGGGCGCGCGGCGGCTCCTGCTCGCGACCCATGAGCTGGCAGACCATCTCGTCGATGGAGGGGTTGTGGGAGACGGGGCAGGCGAGTTCGACGGCTTCGGAGATGGCGTGGGAGTACTTGGCGTAGTCGGCGTGATCGCCTGCGATGAGGATGATGCCGGGGCAGATTCTTTTGGCTTCGCCCACCTGGGTGCCGGTTTTGATGCCGAGAGCTTTGGCCTCGTAGCTGGCGGCGATGCAGCAGGTGGTGTCGGCCATGGTGGGGACGACGGCGAGTGGCTTGCCGCGATACTCCTCGTGGAGCTGCTGCTCAACGGACGCGAAGAAGCTGTTCAGGTCGATGTGGAGGAAGGCGAAGCGGTCGGGATGGAGAGGAGTAGACACAGCGAATGCGCGGTTATTATATTCGCTTTTTGTTTGCCTTCAGATAAGAGGGATCACGTTTCCGTAAGCTGCTCTATAAGGCTCGGTTCTTGTATTGCCGTTAGGGGAATTGCTATTTGGGTCACTTCTGGCGCTGGACTTTATCTACATGGATTGGTAGACCTCGTCGATTACGTCGGCTCAGGAGGTCCGTCGATTGCGCTGAATCAGCGATGTCAAAATGTCGCACTTGATCACGGCTTGAATACCCCAGGTGTATTTATTGAAATGCTCGTCACTTGCCGATTGTGGCCCTTCACGTGGCATCCAGCGAAGTTGCCAGTTACGTTTGGCGATCGATAATAGCTTCGACTGCTTGCCAGCCTGGTGGTTTGTTGGTCATGGATTCGATTCCTCTTGAGAAAAGTGAAACTGCACGTCTTGACTGTTCACTGCATCGTCTTCTAGTATTGTTCTGCGGACTCCGCTTTAGGGTTCGCAGACGACCGTGCGATGGAGCTTTCTTGGGGAATGGCTCTCTGCAGTCCTATTGGTGTGTTTTTGGCTTGGCTGATGCAAACGAACTGAGAGCGGCTATCGTTAGCCGCTGCTAGAATTTCGTTCTATGGCTACAGCCGAGCATCCCGTTCCGCAAACTACTTCCACAGCGAAGCCCGATCGTCATCAACACAACCTTGCTGAGCTTGCCGCGCGGCATGCTATTGCCGAAGAGGGCGGTGGTGCGGAGCGACGCGAGCGAGAGAAGAAGGCTGGAAAGCTTTCGGCGCGGGAGCGGGTCGAGTTTCTTCTCGATGAAGGCACGTTTGAGGAGACGGACAAGTTCGTAACGCATCGCGCGACCGACTTTGGCATGGCAGAGCAGCGCGTTCCTGGGGATGGTTTTATCACCGGATATGGCCGAGTGCATGGGCGGGTGGTGTTTGTGTTTGCGCAGGACTTTACCGTCTTCGGCGGGTCGTTATCGGAGGCCAATGCCGCGAAGATTGTGAAGATCATGGACATGGCGATGCGGGTTGGCGCGCCGGTCGTTGGGCTTGAACGATTCTGGTGGGGCGCGGATTCAAGAGGGTGTGGTTTCGCTCGCCGGATATACGGATATCTTTCTGCGAAACACGTTGGCGAGTGGAGTAGTGCCGCAGATCTCGGCGATCCTGGGACCGTGCGCGGGTGGAGCAGTGTATTCGCCCGCGATCACCGACTTTACGGTGATGACGGAGAAGACGAGCTACATGTTTGTTACGGGGCCGGATGTGATCAAGACCGTGACCCATGAGGATGTGACGAAGGACGCGCTGGGTGGAGCGGTGACGCACAATGAGATCTCCGGCGTTGCGCACTTTATGGCGCATGACGATCAGGAGTGTCTGGCTACGGTGCGTGAGCTGCTGAGTTTTCTGCCTTCGAACAATCTTGATGATCCGCCGCGCAAAGCTACGCAGGATGATCCGGCGCGTGCCGATGCCGCGTTGGACACGATTATTCCGGCGGAGAGTAATCAGCCATACGACATGGTCGATGTGATTACACGCGTCGTGGATGATGGGTATTTCTTTCAGGTGCAGGAGCACTTTGCGCGGAATATCGTGGTCGGCTTTGCTCGGATGGCTGGCCGCACCGTGGGTGTTGTGGCGAATCAGCCTGCGTTTCTTGCTGGGGTGCTTGATATCAACGCGAGCGTGAAAGGGCGCGCGGTTCGTGCGATTCTGCGATGCCTTCAATATTCCTCTGATTACGTTTGAAGATGTGCCGGGGTTTATGCCGGGGATTCAGCAGGAGCATGGCGGCATTATTCGCCATGGCGCGAAGCTGTTGTACGCGTTTGCAGAGGCGACGGTGCCGAAGCTTACGGTGATTACACGCAAGGCCTATGGAGGAGCGTATTGCGTGATGAGCTCGAAGCATCTGCGTACCGATCTGAACCTAGCGTGGCCGACGGCGGAGATTGCGGTGATGGGACCGGAGGGTGCGGTGAACATCGTCTATAAGCGTGAGCTGGACACTACGGTGCGGCGCGCGGAGGCGATGTGGCCGCAGGGTAAGGCGTTTACCGAGGAAGAGAAACTGGCCGTGCTGGCTGAGGCGCGCAAGGAGAAGGTGGAGGAGTTTCGTGAGCGGTTTGCAAATCCTTATGTTGCGGCGGAGCGCGGATATATCGACGCCGTCGTAAGGCCAAGCGAGACGCGGCGAAGGTTGAACTCAGCGCTGGATATGCTGGCGACGAAGCGGGAGAAGAATCCTGCAAAGAAGCATGGGAATATTCCGCTGTAGGTGAATTTTCTTCCTGGATTGCTTTCTCTATCTGGCAACGAGGAGAAAGTTGGAAGGAACTGCGTGGCATGTGAGGTTTTCGGTAGCGTGCCACGTGGTGCCGTCGGCGTATGTGATGGAGATGAGGTCGGCCGAACTAAGAGAGCCAACCTGATGCATCCAAATGTCAGCGTCGTGGAGACTGCCGCTGTCGCCCTTGCGGTGAAGCGCAAAGGTCTTCGAGACGGTATCAGTGGATAGCTGGCCGACAGGGAGTACGCGGGACCTGGAGGAGGTGCCGTAGACCGTGACCTCAATGCTCTGGATGTCAGGCATGCTGCTACCGTGGTTCAACATCAGGTGTAAGCCCTGGGAGGGGCCTTCCTGCCTGGATTCGGCGGCGCTCATGATCTGACCGGTAGCCTGACGGCTGGCAAAGAAGCCAACGGGACATCCTGAAGCGTCGACAGACAGGTTGTGATCCGGAGCCTGTGCAAAGGTGAGGGTACCTGCGAAGAGGATGAGGAGAGAGGTGGAGAGGCGACGCATGAGAACCTCCTGAAGCGTTGGAGTGCGTACCTCCAAACTTTACTCCTACGATGGGATCGGTTCAATAGGAGCTTACTGGGTTGAGCCGGTGAGGAAGATCTGCTCGGGGTGTGATGCAATGACGCGATAGAGGGCGAATTGACGCGAGTTCTGGCTGCGAAGCTCGAATAAGAGGCTGGCACGGTTGCTGGCTTCGGCGTCGACGACATCGACGAACTGCATCTTCGGGGTGCGATATAGGTGGGTCGCGTCGGTGACGCTTTGGATGGCGGGTTTGATTTCACCGAGCGAATCCGTTTGAGCCACGATTGTGACGTAGCGTAGTGCAGCTCCCGTGCCGCCGGTGTTTGCCGAGTAGATGTAGGTCGGATCGCCACCGTAGCTGAGGGTATAGGCCTTCAACTGCTCGTCGAGTAGCGGTTGTTGAGGCGTAGACGCTGGTTTTGCGGTGCGTCGTGACTGCGTCGATGTGGCTACGTTCTTCTTCGCGACTGGCGCAGGTGTGGTCGCTGGAGGTTTGTTATAGGCGGCGAGTTGAGCGCGAGCCATGTCCTGCATCTTCGCGAGGACAGCCTGATGTTGCGCTTCATCGTCCCAGTCGAGCGTGAACGGATGAGGATCGCGGTTGACGGCGTCCGATACGGCGACCATCTGGTGCAGATTGGATGGCAGGCCGGTCAGCTTGGGCAGATCGTCCTCCGTCATAGCACTGGTCGGTTTGCCGTGATGAAGATTTGGGCGGTTCGGATCATCATTCAGCGATTCGGTGCCGCTGGGTCCTCCGGTATCGTTTGCGGTGCTGCCGGCCTTTTTGGCTTGCTCGGGTGTACGTCGCTTCAGGGTGGGACGGTCGGGATCGTTGTCGGCAGGGTCGTTGCTGCTGGCAGATGTCGATGCGGTATCGGTAGTTGAGTTGTCGGAGCTGCGACGCTTCATGGTTGGGCGATCGGGATCGTCGGTGGAGGTGCTTCCGGTTTGTGTCGTAGAAGCGGTCGTTGTTGTGTCGCTGCCGGAAGAGGTGCTGTCTGTGGTTCGGCGTTTCATGGTTGGCCGGTCGGGGTCGTCAGCTGGCGTCGCTGTAGTGTTGGCGGTCGAACTGGTTGCGGAACCCTGATCGGCAGGTGTGGTGGATGCTGTTGTTGTCGTGCCGGAGTTATCGCGACGCTTCATGGTTGGGCGGTCTGGGTCGTCACTCGATGAAGAGGTTGCTGTGCTCGATGCCGCGGTTGCATCGGGCTTGTTATTTGTAGCCGTTGTTGCTGTCGTTGTCGTGGAGGCCGTGGGGGTTGATTTGCTCTGGTCGCTGGTAGCGGGTACGGGATCGCTGGGTTTTGAGCCGAAGTGAGGGCGATTTGGGTCGGCCGCGACGGCGATGACTGGCAGAGTCTTCGACGGCTTCAAGGTGGCCGTGGTTTTTCTGGGTGCGGCGAGCGGTTTGACGCTTCCGTAGCCGAACCAGCCGTCGTCGTAGGCGAGGTCGCCGGTTGCGCTGACTGCCTGGAGATGCTTTGCGTAGGCAAGATCGAGTGTTCCCTTATCGACGCCTGCGGATTGAAGGAGGTAGAGGTTGCCACTGAGCAGAGCGAACGGGACAGGGCGTGCGATATAGATGCCCGCGTCCTCGAACTTGCCGTCGATGTAGAGCGAAACAGGGATCAAGCGGCTGGCCGTGGGCTTGGCAAAGTCCCCCGTCCACTCGTAGACGCCGATGGCGCGGACAACCTGCTGCGGCTTCGCGACCCGATGCATCTGTGCGGAGGTGACAGAAGCGACAAGGGTTGCAGTAGTGACGATTACGCGGAGGAAGAGAGCTCTCATAGGCCTGCTAACGAGATTAGACGCTATCGGTGGAGCAAAGTCCTATTTGTCCGAATTTGGTTGGCAGCACTGTGGCGGGTATTTCGGCTAGTATTCGAAACATGGATGGCGAGGCGCTACTGGATGTGAAGGATCTGTCGATTGCGTTTGGGGAGCAGCCGGCCGTTCGGGGTATCTCATTTCACATCAATCGGAGGGAGACGTTAGGGCTGGTAGGAGAGTCGGGATCGGGGAAATCGGCTACTTCGTTAGCGATTCTAAGGCTTTTGCCGGCGAGTACACGGGTGGGTGGGTGGATTCGATTCGGTGGCGAGGATCTGCTGGAGTTGCCTGAGGCCGCGATGCGACGGCGGCGGGGACGCGAGATCGCCATGATCTTCCAGGAGCCGATGACGGCGCTGAATCCAGTGATGCCGGTAGGGGCGCAGATTGCAGAGGCTGTCGTAGCACATCACCCTGGTGAATTGCGGAGGACAGTGAGGGCGAAGGTGCTTTCGGCGATGGAGGAGGTTGGATTGCCGGAGGCGGAGGCGAGGGCGAAGGACTATCCACACCAGTTTTCGGGTGGTCAGCGGCAGAGGATTTTGATTGCAATGGCGATTGTGAACCGGCCGCGGTTGCTGATTGCGGATGAGCCTACGACGGCGCTGGATGTTACGGTGCAGGCGCAGATTCTGGGGTTGCTGAATGGGCTGCGGCGTGAGCATGGGCTGGCGATGTTATTTATTTCGCACGACCTGGCGGTGGTGGCGCAGGTGGCGGATCGAGTGGCGGTCATGCAGGGGGGCGAGATTGTGGAGCAGGGAGCAGTGGGGAGTTTGTTTACGCGGCCGCAGCATGCTTATACACGGAAGCTCCTGGCGTCGGCACCGACGATGAAGACAGACCGGTCGCTGCCGCTGGCTTCGATGGTTTGAGGGCGCGAAGCGTACGGTGCTGTTCCATGATGAGGGAAATGTCTATAGACTTAGAAATTGGTCGTTAGGCCATTTTGGACTGTAATGCGCGCGCTGATACTTTCAGATATTCACGGGAACCTCGAAGCACTGACCGCAGTTCTGGCCGCAGCAGAGCCTTACGATATGCTTTGGAATCTGGGGGATATGGTTGGTTATGGGGGCAGTCCCAATGAGGTGATCGACCTGATGCGGGCGATGGCGCAGGTGAATGTGCGGGGGAATCACGACCGGGTTTGCTGTGGGTTGACTCCAGCGCTGGGGTTCAATCCTGTGGCGCGAGCGGCCGCGCAGTGGACAAATAAAGAACTGACTGCAGAGAACCTAGCCTGGTTGCGAGGGGTGCCAGCGGGGCCGATTCAGCCGGAGGAGCCGGGGGTGAGTTGCGTGCATGGTTCGCCGCTGAATGAGGATCAGTACGTATTGAACATGCGGGATGCGTGGGCTCCGCTGCAGCAGATGACGACGGCGATTACGTTCTTTGGACACACGCACTTACAGGGTGGGTTTTCCCAGAAAGAACACGACTGGCATGAGATTAAGTCGCAGTTCAAGACGAAGAATGAGGCGGAGAGCTGGACGATGGCGATTCCAGAGGGGACGCGGCATCTGATCAATCCGGGGGCGGTTGGGCAGCCGCGGGATTGTGACTGGCGGGCGGCGTTTGTGATCTATGACTCGGAGGCGAGAGAGATTATTTACCATCGCGTTCCCTATGATGTGCAGGCTGCGCAGGGGAGGATTTTGATGGCGGGGTTGCCTGAGAGGCTGGCGGCTCGGCTGCGCGAGGGAAGATAATTTTTCAGGGTGGTATTTTGGTGGAGGTTTTGCGAAAACCGGGTGATTTTTGTGGTTTTTTGCGTGGTGATTGTGTCGTTTTGGGTGGTGAAACGTGGTGAGTTGTGTGGTGGGTCTTGTGGTGACGAAAACGTGCCAACTTTTTGAGATTTATTTCAGTCTTCGGGTGCTTGCTGAGATGGCGGCTGGGGTTCAGGGATAGAATTGCGCCGGAGACACAACTCTGAGGTTCTACTTCTGAATCTAAGTAGAGAGGCTCCAAGGAGATACGCTTATGTCACGTGGAAAGTGGTTTGTTTTTCTGGCTCTCATTGTTGTGATGAGTAGCATGTCCGTCGCCCCGGCTCAGGTTGCCATTAACATTGGAGTGGCTCCGGTATGCCCTTATGGGTACTACGACTACGCTCCGTATCCTTGTGCGCCTTACGGCTACTATGGGCCGGATTGGTTCACGGGAGGAGTGTTTATCGGAGCTGGCCCGTGGTTCCATGGCCCTCACGGCTTCTATGGACACGTAGATAACCGTTACGATCCACATCATGGATATGCAGGGCCGATGCCGAATCGCGGCGATCATGCCTTCACCCACTTTCAAGGCAATGAAGCGCGTGATGGGCAAGGCCACGTAGGAGATGCAGGCCACTCGCCGAGCGGAGAGCGCAGTGCCGGATTCTCAGGCGGCGGACACCCTGGCGGCGGTCATCCTCGCTAGAGGTTGGTTGGATGGATGTAAAAAGCCCGCTCAGTGAGCGGGCTTTTTTACGTGTTGGGATCGTGTCTTAAAAACATGCGCTGCTTTTTTATCCTGCATCTCCTAAAAAGTTAGTTGACAAAAAGGCTGCTCCGGGCTTATTGTCCTAATAACTTAGGAGTATGAAATTGAAAAAAACGACCAAGACTGCCCTGACGAAGCTTGAACTGAAGATCATGCAGGTGATCTGGAGATTCGGGAGCAGTACGGTGGGCGTGGTGCAGGAGAAGCTGGAACCGCCGTTGGCTTATACCACGGTCCAAACCATGCTGAACATCCTGGAGCGCAAAGGAAAGCTTCGGCGTGAGCTGCGAGGACGAGCCTACCTCTACAGCGCCACGGTGAGCGAGGCCAAGGCGTCGGGTCAGGGTGTGCTAGACCTGATTGATCGCATGTTTGGCGGCTCCAGCGAAGAGCTGGTGATGAGCCTGCTGAAGAACAGGCAGATCGATGCAAAGAGGCTGGCCGAACTGAGCAAGCAGTTCAACAAAAAGGAGGGCGAATGATGAGCCGCTACGCGCCGTTCGTTCTGGGCTATTTTTTGAATTCGTTGTGGCAGGTTCCCCTGCTGTTTGCTGCGGCGTGGGTGGCGGCACGAGCGCTGCGACGCGCGGGTGCTGCCGTCGAGCACCGCGTCTGGGTTGGAGCGTTGCTGCTTCAGAGTCTGCTTCCGGCATGTTCGCTGTCGTCCTTTGCGTGGTTTCGAGGGCTCTCGCTATGGGGCAGCATGGCAACGAGACCGGGACAGGGGAATGTCTCCGTGGTGATGGGCCCGGGTGTTGGATTGGGAGCGCTCGATCTATCGCCGAAGCTGCTTTCGGGGATTCTGCTGTTGTACTGCGCTGTTGTGGCTTACTTCATCGTACGGCTGGGGTGGAGAAGCTGGAGTCTGGCCAGACTGCGCAGGAACTCGACCGAGGTGTTTCTGAGCGCAGAGGCGGCTTTGTGCTGGGCGCGCTGCTGCGAGAGGTTTCAGATTTACGACGCTGTGCTGGCTGCATCGTCGGAGATCTTTGGACCAGTGACGATGGGGGTGCGCCGAAGACTTGTGTTGCTGCCGGTAAGCATTGTGGCCGGGTTGCAGGAGGAAGACCTGCACACGGTGATCGCTCATGAGTTCGCCCATATGCGCCGGAAGGATTTTGTGAAGAACCTTGTGTACGAGTTGTTGTCGCTGCCTGTGAGCTATCACCCGCTGTTGTGGCTGACCCGGGAACGCGTTATAGAAAGCCGGGAGATGGTATGCGACGAGATGGTGGCCGAGGCTGCGGGACGAAGAGAGTATGCGAGATCGCTGTTGCGGCTGGCATCGCTGCTTGTTATGGGCGGGTCAGTCAGAGTACCGAACGCCATCGGCATCTTCGATGCCAACGAGTTTGAGAGGAGACTTATGAAGCTGACGGAACAGCAGGAGAGGATGGGTGGAGTGAGGCGAATCGCTACGATTGCTGCGTGCGTTGCCCTTGCAGTAGGAGCGTGCAGCTCTGCACTGGCTTTGCGGATGAATGTGAATGGAGCCTTTGCCGGCGGCGATGGGAGGGCGGCTGCAGAAGGAGCTGGGGCTGTTCGGGTCTCCGCGGGTGTGATGGCTGGAAGTATTCTGTCGAAAGTGAATCCGATCTATCCGGAAGAAGCAAAAAAAGCGAAGATCCAAGGCGCCGTTGTGCTGCACGCGATCATCGGCAAAGACGGAACGGTCACAGAGCTGCAAGTCGTCTCCGGACCGGAGGAGTTGAGGCAGTCATCATTGGATGCGGTGAGTAAGTGGGTCTACAAGCCTTACCTGCTGAATGGAGATCCCACCGAGGTTGATACGAATATCACCGTGAACTATTCCCTGTCGCACTAGTTCGTCGCCAGGCAGAGGAGACATCTTCTTCTGCCTGGTGGATCAAACAGCCTCGATTGAAATGACAGAGCGATGCGGAGGAGACAAGGCTAGGCCAGCTGTTGTTCTTCGAGGGTGAGGGAGAGCTCTTCCCACTCGGTGAGGAGGGTGGTGCGTTGTGTGCGTAGGGAGTCGAGTTCGGCGGCGTCTTTTTGGGATTGGTCGGCTGAGGTGAAGTTGCCGAGGCGGGCTTCGGCGGCGGCGATGGCCTCTTCGAGGCGCGGGATCTCGGCTTCGGCGTGGTGGAGACGATCTTCGAGTTGCTTGAGCTTGATGGGGTTGAGGCGCTTGATGTTGGATTGAGGGGTGGGTTCTGCTGACAGCGTGGGGATTTCGACGATAGGCGGCGGTGCAGGATTTGCAGCGAGAGAATTTGTAATCTGTTCGGTTACTTTTTCGGGGCCGCCTTGTTTGCGCCAGAGATAGTCTTCGTAGTTGCCGGGGTAGATGTGGAGGCGGCGGTCTTCGACCTCGAAGACGCGGGTTGCGAGGCCGTCGATGAAGTAACGGTCGTGGGAGACGAAGAGGACGGTGCCGGTGAAGTTGCGGATGGCGTCGAGGAGGACGTCTTTGGCGCGTAGGTCGAGGTGGTTGGTGGGCTCGTCGAGGAGCAGGAAGTTGGATGGGCTGACGAGCATCTTGGCCATGGCGTAGCGGTTGCGTTCGCCGCCGGAGAGGACGCCTAGTTTTTTGAAGACGTCGTCGCCAGAGAACATGAAGCAGCCTAAGAGACTTCGCAGCTCGACGACGGGGACTTTGGGGGAAGAGGCGGCGATGTCGTCGAGCATGACGGCTGCGGGGTCGAGGACTTTGTATTGATCCTGCGCGAAGAAGTCGGTGAGGACGTTGTGACCTTCGCGGATGGTGCCGGCGGTGGGCTCTTCCTGGCGGCTGAGGAGACGGATGAGAGTGGATTTGCCTGCGCCATTGGCGCCTACGAGGGCAATGCGGTCGCCACGCTCGATGGTGAAGTTGAGGCCTTCGAAGATGAGTTTTTCGCCGGCGGGTTTTCCATCGACCGGAGGCATGGGGTAGACCTTCTTGAGGTCGTTGACTTCGATGACGGTGCGTCCGCTGGCGGGAGGCTGCGGGATGGAGAAGTGGATGGTGGCTTCTTCTTCGGGGATCTCGATGCGCTCGATCTTTTCGAGCTCCTTGATGCGGGACTGGACCTGCTTGGCCTTGGTGGCCTGGGCGCGGAAGCGGTTGATGAAAGCTTCGAGGGCTTCGATGCGGTCGCGCTGATTTTTGTAGGCGTTGATCAGCTGCGTGCGGCGCTCTTCTTTTTGCGCGACGTACTTTTCGTAGTTGCCGTGGTAGACGTGCATGCGCTTGTTCCACAGCTCGATGGTCTTGTTGACGGTGACGTCGAGGAAGTAGCGGTCGTGCGAGATGAGGATGTAGGCGTTGGGGTAGTCGTGGAGATAATTTTCAAGCCAGTTGCGGGATTCGAGGTCGAGGTGGTTCGTCGGCTCGTCTAGCAGGAGGAGTGAGGGTTTTTGGAGCAATAGTTTTGCTAGCGCGATGCGCATCTGCCAGCCGCCGGAGAACTCTTCTGTTTTGCGCTCCCAGTCTTCTTTGGTGAAGCCTAGGCCGCCGAGGACGGCTCCTACCTGCGCGTCGAGGGTGTAGATGTCGTGGACGTGGAGCTGGTCGGCGATGTCGGAGTAACGCTCGGCTGCGGCGGCGTACTCCTTTGATTTGGGCTCGGCGGTGGAGAGGGTGTGGGTGAGGTCTTCGGCTTCGCGCTCGAGGGCGTGGAGGTGGTCGAAGACGGAGAGGCACTCGGCGAAGACGGTTTTGCCGCGGAGGGCGAGGCCATCCTGCGGGAGGTAGCCGAGGGTCATGCCCTTGACGCGGGTGAGCTGGCCGTAGTCGAGGGTTTCGATGCCGCCGAGGATTTTGAGGAGCGTGGATTTGCCGGTGCCGTTGCCGCCGACGAGGCCGGTGCGCTCGTCTGGCGTGATGAGCCAGTTGGCGTCTTCGAAGAGGAGTTTTTGGCCGAAACGTTTGCCGGCTGAGGAGAGTTGGAGCATTCCTCTTCTATTTTCTCATTGGTGAGCCGCTGAGTGATCTGCGTGTGCCTATCCTTTTGGCTTCTGGGGGAAGAGCAGCGCGATTTGGAGGCGCATGCCCCAGGAGGAGGCTCCGGGCGGATGGACGGCGTTCGAGTAGAAGATGAGTTTGCTGGGTTTGGCAGGGGAGAAGAAGAAGGTGGGGTTCATATCGCCGAAGCCGACCTGGCCGCCGGCGTTCTGCGTGACATAGGGCTGCCAGACGATGGGCTGAATGACGCGGGTGATGAGCATCCAGTTTTCGTTGAGCTTCTTCGGGACGACGGGTTGGATGTTGAAGACGTTCTGAGTGCGGTTGAAGTCGCCGACGCCGAAGTTCGAGTTGTTTTGCAGCGGAACGCTGATGAGGCTGGCGACGGGGTTCTGCGTGGCTTTGGCGAGGGCGTCGGCGTCGCTTGCGGCAGCGGCTGGCGCGGCGGCCTGAGCCTTTGGCGGGGTGACTGGAGCGTCCTGCGCGGACAAAACGGCGGTGTAGAAGAATAGTCCAGCACACAGGATGGCCTGGCGTTGTCGGGTCATGAGAGGACTCCTCCTCTTCTCGACGGTAAACAGCGCTGAGGGGTTCTGCCACTAGTAGAAGTGGCAGGTCTGGTGGGATGGGTCAGGACTGTGCGGCGCGTTCCAGCTCGGCGATGTCGATCTTCTTCATCTTCATCATGGCCTGCATGGCTTTTGAGTTTTGGATGAGGTCGGGAAGGCGTGCGGGAACGATCTGCCAGGTGATGCCGAACTTGTCCTTGAGCCAGCCGCACTGAATCTCGGTGCCGCCAGGGGTGAGCTTCGACCAATAGTGGTCGACCTCCTGCTGGGTGTCGCAGCGGACGGCGAAGGAGATTGCTTCGGTGAATTTAAATGCGGGGCCGCCGTTGAGCGCGGTGAACTTGAGGCCGTCGAGCTCGAAGGAGATGGTGAGGACTTTGGCGGGCGGGTTGGGATGATCGGGAGGGTTGTTGACTATGCCGAGCTTGCGCGAGTCTTTGAAGACGGTGAGGTAGAAGTCGACGGCCTCTTCGGCGTTCGAGTCGAACCAGAGAAAGGGTGTGACGCGGGGGTAGTTTTCGAAGGCGCTCATTGGAAGACCTCAGACGCTTGTGATTGCGATAGTCAATATAGAAGATGCCTGAGTGCCGATCAAATGCTGCGGGTTGGGAATACTTAAGTGTCAACTTGACTATTTTCGCAATACGTAGATACTTAAGTGAACGCTATACTATTTCGCTTCAAGGAGAGGAAGGATAATTATGGAGAGCACTATGGAAAAGCTATCGGTTACCCACAGCACGTTCGTCATTGAGCGAAGTTATCCAGTTACGCCTGAGCGGGTGTTTGCCGCATTTGCGGACCCGGCGAAGAAGCGCCGCTGGTATGCCGAAGGAGGAAGCAGCGGACCGAGGGAGTTTGAGATGGACTTTCGCGTGGGAGGCAGCGAACACTCGCGGTTCAAGATGAATGACGGTACTCCGTTGGCAAACGATACGAGCTATCAGGATATTGAGCCGAACCGACGGATCGTGTTTGCCTATACGATGAGTGTCGCGGGACGGCGGATTTCGGCGTCGCTGTCAACGATTGAGCTGCTGCGCACGGACCGAGGTACGGACTTTATCTATACGGAACAGGCGGCGTTCTTCGAAGGTTCTGACGGCGCAACGATCCGTGAAACGGGCTGGAGTTCGCTGTTTGAGCAACTGGAAAAAGAGTTGGCGCGGTAGATGTTTTCTTTTTTTGAGGAGAGGCTGACGAATGCCTAGACAGCAGGTAAATATTGATCGTGTCTTCCACGCGCTCGGCGACCCAACTCGCCGAGCGATTGTGGAGAGACTGAGCCGAGCGCCGGTGTCGGCTTCCATTCTGGCGACGCCGCTGGGGATTACGGTGGCCGCAGTAGTGCAACATCTGCAGATTCTGGAGAAGAGCGGGCTGGTTCGTACGACGAAGGTGGGGAGGGTGCGCACCTGCCGGATTGAACCTGCGGGTCTCTCGGTGGCGGGGCGATGGATCGGCGAGCGCCGTTCGATGTGGGAGAGACGGTTGGATCGGTTGGGGGATTTGCTTGCGGAGCCGGACGAGGGGTAGTCGTCGCAGGGTGAAGTATTGCCGGGTGTCGACAAGACGTATGGGTCTCGTGGAGACTAGAGTCTTCTGGCTGGTGGGTCACCCTTCGGGGTAAAGAGATTCATTAGAAAAAGGAGAGATATCGATATGTATGACATGGCGAATTTGAAGAAGTTGAAGTCACTGGGTAAGGCGGCTCCCGCGGCAGTGGATGCTTTCTGGGCCTTTGATAAGGCGGCGATGGCCGATGGCGCGGTGCCGAAGAAGTACAAGGAGCTGATTGCGCTGGGTGTGGCGTTGACTACGCAGTGCCCGTATTGCCTGGAGGTTCATCGTGGTAATGCAGTGAAGGCAGGCGCTACGCCGGAAGAGATTGCGGAGACGGCGATGGTGGCTGCGGCGCTACGTGCAGGCGCAGCGGTGACCCATGCGACGCATCTGATTATTGAGGGCGCAGAGTCACACGGGTGATGTCTGTCCTGCGTTGCAGCGTGTGCCGGTTAGTTCGTGCTTGCTGCGCGGCTGACCGGTCAGGCGTCCAGAAGCGAACAGTCAGTTGCGATTGTGGACGGATGATGGGATGAGTTGCTGCGCGGGGCCTCGCGTATTTCGATGCGGGCTAGCTACTTGCGAGATTCTTAGCCATGCCGATTTTTGGCAGGTGACGTGCACATTGTGTTGCGTCAAGGAATAACTCAAGGAGGCCAGGTATGGCGTATTTTGAACGGATTCGTGATGTGATCTCGGGGCCGTTTAGCCCGGAGATTATCGGGCAGCGGACCTCGGCAGGATGGCAGATGGTGTCGATTGAGTGGCGGCGGGAGTTGCCTACAGGGGAGAACCCAACCGCAGGCGCGTTCAATGAAGACATTCCTTATGGGCTGAAGATTTCGGATGACTGCATGAGGTTGGAGGTGGAGCCGACCGAGAATCGGGCGATGATGCTGATGATGGAGCTGCTGGGGCAGGACTTCTCTTATTCGAGCATCGTCAGTGATCTGAACGAGAAGGGATTTCGAATGCGGGATGGCAGCCCGTGGAACCGGATTGCGGTGTTCAACATGATGCCGCGGTTGATCGAGGCAGGGCCACGGATGTTTTCGAGCGAGGATTGGAAGAGACTGCAGCAGGGGCTCTCGCGGCAAAAGGGCGCGAGAGCCTGAGGTGGGATGACTGGGGAGATTATTTGGTTGCGGCCAGTTGTTTGAGCTTCGTACGCATCACGGTGAGATCCTGAAGCGAGAGGTAGCGGCCGTCGGTGATGACGGCTGCGATCTTTCGCGTGTTGGCGATGTCATCGAGAGGGTTTGCGTCGAGGAGGACGAGGTCGGCGATACGGCCGGGCTGGACGGTGCCGTAGTCGTTGAGCTTGTCGTAGAACTTCGCTGGATTGAGTGTGGCGGTCTGGAGAGCCTGGAGCGGCGTGAAGCCGGCGGCTACGAAGCGCTGAAGTTCGAGGTGGAGGCTGATGCCGGGGATGACGTCAACTCCGGCGGGCGTGTCGGTGCCGGCGAGGAAGGGGACGCCCGCGGCGTGGAGTTTGCGGACGATGTCGAGCTCGTGGGTGACGAACTTTTCGCGGACGGGGAGCGGGTCGGTGTCGAGAGATTTGAGGATGCCTTTTTGCGCGCGGGGCCATTGTTTGGTGACCCAGGTGTTGCCGGCGTAGGCGAGGTCGGGGTCCTTGATGTAGTCGATGGCGTCGACTAACCACTGGCCGCGCTCCCAGAAGAGTGTGGGGCATTGCCAGACCTGATTTTTGGCGATGAGGTCGATGATCTTCGCTTCGAGTGCGGGGTCGTAGGTGTCAAGAAACATGCCTACGGTCTTTTTGCCGGTGAGGTACTTGGTCTCGTCGGGTGAGCTGGCTTCAAAGATGCCGATGAGGTGCTCGAAGGTGCGCTGGTGGGCGGCGATGGCCTCGGAGGCGCGGATGGAGTCGGGGACGTGGCCTTCGAAGATGATGTTGTCTTTTTTGGCTTCGTCGGCGATGGCGAAGTAGGCTTCGCGGGGGATGCCGGACTGGACTTTGATGAAGTCGACGCCGCGCGTGTGGAGCATGTCGACGGCTTTGCGCCCGTCTTCGGGTGTGGCGATGGCGATGGCGGCTTTGTAGTGGGATTTGGGGCCGTCGAGCATGGGGCCGGAGACGACCATGCGCGGACCGAGGAGTCGGTGGGCGGCGATGTCGTCGCGGGCTTTGAGGACGGGGTCGAGCGCGGAGCCCATGTCGCGGATGCCGGTGATGCCGTTGGCGAGGAAGAGGGGAAGGATGAGGTCGGTGCCGTCGGCTGCGGTGCCGTCGAAGTAGACGTGGGTGTGCATGTCCCAGAGGCCGGGGATGAGGTACTGGCCGTGGGCGTCGATGACCTGGCCGGATTTGGGATTGGCTTTGGTGGAGGCGCTGAGGCGGGTGATGCGATTTTTTTCGATGACGACGGTGGTGTCGGGCTGGAGTTTGCCGGTGACGGTGTCGACGACCGTGGCGTGGGTGATGATGAGGGTTTGGGCGTTGGCGCTTAGCGCCAGAAGGCTGAGGGTCAGAATTTTTAGAAGGGTTCGCACAGTTATTTTTCTTTTTCGAGCTCGACTACGATGACTTCGATTGGTTCGGTGAGTTGTAGTCTGCGTCGTGAGGATGATTTTATTGGTTTATCTGGAGGGGAAGTATAGCAATTCGCTGATTTCGCAGGTTTGTTTAGGCCTTTGGCTGGTTGGGAGCGTCATATAGAGTCGGGGGCGGATTTTGAACGAGACGGAGACAGGCAGCGAGGTGACGGGTAGACGTTCGTGGTGGCGAAGGCGGTGGATTTTGTGGACAGCGATAGCGTTTGTGCTGGTCGCGATGATTGGCGCGGGGGTGGTGATGTGGGGGTTGCGGCAGATGGAGCCGATGCTGCGAAAGAAGGTGGTGGAGACGCTTTCGGTGCGGTTTCATTCGCCGGTTGAGTTGGACCGGCTGGAGGTGTCGCTGCGTAAGGGCGTGATTGTGACCGGCGGTGGGCTGCGGATTCTCTATTTGGCGAGGCCGACGAAGCCGGATGTAAGGCGGAATGGTCCACCGATGCTGGTGGTCGATCACTTTTCGTTCAGCACCGGGTGGAGGGAGTTGCTGCGGCCTACGACGCGGGTGGTGTCGGTGAAGGTGAGTGGGCTCGAGGTGAATGTTCCGCCGAAGGAGGAGCGCGGGCCGGCGATGCCGGATGATCCGAAGAAAAAAGGGCAGCCGGAGCTGGGGATTGCGGTGGACACGATCGAGTGTACGGATGCAAAGGTGGTGATGGAGACGAGCAATCCGGCGAAGAAGCCGCTGGAGTTTGCCATCAGCAGCCTGACGCTGAAGGATGTGGGAGCGAAGAAGCCTTTCAACTATGACGCGACGCTGGTGAATCCGAAGCCGGTGGGGAATGTGCATTCGACGGGGCACTTTGGGCCGTGGCAGGATGACAATCCGCGGGATACGCCGATGGATGGGAGCTACGAGTTCACGAATGCGGATCTGTCTTCGATCCATGGGATCGGAGGGATTCTGGCTTCGACGGGAAGATTTGGCGGGACGCTTGGAGAGATTGCGGTGGATGGAGAGGCGACTGTGCCGGCGTTTCGGCTGGATGTGAGCGATCATGCGATGCCGCTGCATGCGGAGTTTCGCGCGGTGGTGGATGGGACGACGGGAGATACGCGGCTGGATGCGGTGAAGGCGCGGGTGGGGCGGTCGGAGCTGACGGCTTCGGGTGCGGTGGTGCGATCGACGACGGTGCCGGGGCACGATACGGACCTGCATGTGGTGATGGAGAGGGGGCGGATTGAGGACATGCTGGCGCTGTCGATGAAGGCAAGCCCGACGCTGATGCGCGGGGCGCTGGCGACGAAGACGCGTGTTGAGATTCCGCCGGGGCCGGTGAGCGTGTCGCGGAAGATGCGACTGGAGGGGACGTTTGCGATTACAGGAGCGATGCTGAACGACGCAAAGATGCAGACGCAACTGGATACGATGAGCATGCGAGCGCAGGGCAAGCCGAAGCTGGCCAATGCGCAGGAGGCAGAGGTGGTGGGGTCGTCGGTGAGTGGTAAGTTTTCGCTGGCGAATGCGGTGCTGGATGTGAGCGAGTTGAACTTCAAGATGCCGGGGGCGCAGGCGGAGATGAAGGGGCAAGTGCAACTGGTGGGAAGTACGTTTGAGTTTCGTGGGAAGGTGCGGACGGAGGCGACGGTGTCGCAGATGACGACGGGGTGGAAGAGTCTGCTGGCGAGGCCGTTCGACAAGTTGCTGAAGAAGAATGGGGCCGGGGTGGAGCTGCCAATCAAGGTGACGGGGAGTAGATCGACGTATGATCTGCGACTGGATTTTCCGCATGACACCGGGACGCCGCAGGGGCTGACAAGTCCTCCAAAATGAATGGGGTACTTCGCGTGATGCTTCGGTTGGAGAGACAACCGGGGGGCGCTCTGCTACTGTCATCTTAGAGACTTTTCGACGCTGGTTTTAAGCGGGTAGTTTCACGCGGAGTTTGATGTCGGGACAGCCACAACTTTATCCAACACCTGAACCGGCTGTGGAGCAGGCGCCGTCAGACGGCACCGAGGGCGCGAAGAGAACGGCGCCGGTCTGGTTGCAGCGGCTGTCGCTGTTTGTGCTGGTTCTGTTCTGTGTGTACCTGGGCGTGCTGGTGATGGTGCTGCCGTGGTGGACGCGGATATGGGATCGCAATCAATTCATCCTGGCAAGACCGTGGCTGGCGGCTGTGCTGCATAACGGTGCAGTGCGAGGGATGATCTCGGGACTTGGACTGCTGGATATCTGGATCGGGATTTCGGAGGCGGTGCACTATCGCGACTACCGTGGGTAAGAAAAAAATAGCAGAGGGCGCGGCGCAAGAGGTGCCTGATTTTTCGGAAGCTCCGCTGGCGTATCAGAATCCGGAGTTCCTGAACTCGCCCGAGGGGCGGATGTTGCGCATCATGGCGGAGTACCAGGAGCCGATGGCGCGATTTCGGCGGGAGCGTATTCAGGACACGGTTGTGTTTTTTGGGTCGGCGCGGTTCAGAGCACTCGATGAGGCTAACTCGGCGCCGGAGCTGCTGGCGAATACGGGTTCTGCACAACCGGCGCCGGAGCGTGAGCAGCCGGCGAGTGCTGAGGAGATTGAAAGCGGCGACGCGAGCAGGCTGCAGTTGAAGCTGGCCGAGGCTGCTGTGGAGATGGCGCAGTACTACGAAGATGCGCGCAAGCTCGCTGGGATGGTGGCGTCGTGGGCGAAGGGTTTGCCGGGGCGGAGACATCGGTTCGTTGTGACTTCGGGCGGTGGGCCGGGGATTATGGAGGCGGCCAATCGCGGCGCGTTCGAGGTTGGGGCGAAGACGATTGGATTGAATATTCAACTGCCGTTTGAGCAGCATCCAAACCCGTACATTACGCCGGGGTTGAGCTTTGATTTTCATTACTTCTTCATGCGGAAGTATTGGTTTGCTTATTTGGCAAAGGCGTTGGTGGTGTTTCCGGGTGGCTTTGGGACGCTGGATGAGATGTTTGAGCTGTTGACGCTGGCGCAGACGAAGAAACTGGCGAAGAACATGACCGTTGTTATCTACGGTTCGGAGTACTGGAAGCATGTGATCAACCTGGAGTTGCTGGCGGAGAAGGGTGCGATTGCGATGTCGGACCTGGATCTGTTTCAGTTTGCGGATACTCCTGAGGAGGCATTTGCGATATTGAAAGCCGGGTTGACGGAGCATCATCTGGATTCGGAGTACGAGCGCGAGCAGCGACGGATGGAGGCTGAGGGGATGCACTCCGTACATGCGCCGAGCGCAGAGAAGATTTTGGGACCGGATATTACGAAGACGCGTTAGGCACAAGGCTGGAGTTTCTATGTCGCATCCAGATATAGCGGCGAGCTTGTGAAGCGAAATTGCTGGAGAAAATGGGTGAGGGTCGAGGCGGGAGAGGGTTCTTCGGGTCCTTCGACTGCGTCTGGCGCAAACTGCCGCGCCAAACTCCGCTCAGGATGACGAAATCTTTGCAAAATCAAAAGAGTGCAAAAAGCTAACGTTGATACGCGCTAGAGCCTTACGCCGTGTTCGCCGATGATGGAAAAGACGTCGAGGAGATTGGTGAGGCCGAGAAGCTCGCGAACCCGCTTGCCGATGTTGAGGAGTTGCATCTCGCAGCCTGCGGCGCGTGCCGAGGTGTAAAGACTGATGAGGGTGCCGAGACCCATGCTGTCCATGCGGGTAACATCGGACAGATCGAGCACAATTCGCTTGGTGTCCGGGATCATGGGGCGGACTTTGGAGTAGAGAATGCCGGATACCTCAGAGACGATTTGTCCGTGACATCGCACGATTGTTGTGTCGCCGGAGGTTTCAATATCAAGGGACAGGCGGGGACGGGCAGCTTGTTCGGTCATTGGTTCTCTCGATTCGAAACAGCGTGAAGTGGTGGGAGCGATTCGAGAGAGTCTCTCATACGGGCAGGCTGTCGATGGGGTTGTTTCGCTGTTGCATGCCGCGAACGGCTGGTCATAATGCGCGTACGACCTTTGGGGAACCTATGCAGTAACTGAAGTTATGGATATTGAAGCTCCATTCTTGGTGCAGTTACATGGCCGTCACATGGGGTCTCGATACTGGCCTCGGTAGAAGCCTGAATTGGGGAGTAGCCGAATGAGCCAGTCTAGCGTCTCGTACTTATGGCGTGAACCGGAGGCCGCGAAGGGCTTTACGACAGGCGTGTCGCTGCATAGCCATACGAATCAATCAAAAGAGACACTGGATTTTATCTCGGAGTTGTCGAAGGACTGGAGCGTGCTGCAGCCGGTGATGCGATGGGCAGAGCGGCGTTGCCGACGGCTGACGGGAATCGATCCGGACTATGCACGGAGTTACTGGACGCCGCCGCTGACGCCAAGCCTCGCGTTCGACCTGGAACGACGGCAGATTGAAGAGAAGCTGCAACTTCCGGGACTGGTGTCGATCACCGACCATGACGATATCCAGGCACCGATGCTGCTGAGGACGGTGGCGGCATCGCGGCATATTCCGGTGTCGGTGGAGTGGACGGTGCCGTTTGGGATTACGGCTTTTCATCTTGGCGTTCATAATCTGCCGAGTGCTACAGGAGCGGCGTGGATGGCGCGGCTGGTGGCGTTTACCGCGATGCCGGTGGCGACACGAGCGCCGAAGCTGCTGAAGGAGATGCTGGCTGAACTGGATGAACTACCAGGCGTGTTGATTGTCTTCAATCATCCGTTGTGGGACCTGTACCGTGTGGGTGCGGAGCGGCACGAGGTTCTGGTGAATGAGTTTCTGGCGGTGCATGGGCAGTATGTTCATGCGCTGGAGCTGAATGGGTTGCGGGACTGGAAGGAAAATCGCGAGGTGTCCACGCTGGCGGGCAAGTGGAACCAACTGGTGATCAGCGGAGGCGACCGGCACGGCGTGGAGCCGAATGCGAATGTGAACCTGACGCGAGCGAAGAGCTTCAACGAGTTTGTGTACGAGGTGCGACGGGAGCGGCAGAGTCATGTGCTGTTTATGCCGCAGTATGCGGAGCCGTGGAAGCACAGGATTTTGCAGTCGACCATGGCGGCGATTCGAAACTACCCGGATTTTCCAGAGGGTTCGCGGACGTGGGATGAACGGGTGTACCATCCGGATGCTGAAGGGGCGATACAACCGTTGTCGCAGTTGTGGACCAAGGGAAGGGCTCCTGCGTTTTGCCAGACGGCGCTGGCGATCGTTCGGGTGATGGGCGCGGGGCCGATTTCGAGCGGGCTGCGGATGGCCTGGAACGATAGCGGCGAGATGCGGGCTACGCTGGGACAGCTGTGAAGAGTAAGTTTTGAGCGCCTCGTTATTGTTTCTGCGGCGACCGAACGCGGGGTAGTCTAAAGCGATGCGGGTGCCTCGTGTTGCTTATTTTCCGGATTCGTTCCATGAGGTGAATGGCGTCGCCCATACGAGTAGGAACTTTGTCGCGTATGCGGAGCGGCATGGACTGCCGTTTCTTTGCGTGCGTGCGGGTTCGCGGCCGAATGCGTTTGAACAGACCGGGGAGTTGAGGACGCTGGAGCTGAAACGAAGCGTGGGCTCGGTGCGGATGGAGAAAGACCTCGAGTTCGATACGCTGTTCTGGAGGCACGGTGAGGTGATTCGACGAGAGTTGGAGCGGTTTCGGCCGGATGTGATTCACATTACAGGGCCGAGCGAACTGGGCATGTTTGGAGCTTACTTTGCGTGGGAGATGGGCGTGCCGCTGGCAGCTTCGTGGCATACCAATCTGCATGAGTATGCGGCGCGGAGGATGGGTTGGTTGACGGGGCGGTGGCCTCAGAGGCGCGCAGCTTCGATCGAGCGATGGGTTGAGAGCGGAGCGCTAGGTGTGATGTCGCAGTTTTATAAGTTGGCGAAGGTTTTGTTTGCGCCGAACGATGAGCTTTGCCAGATGCTGGAGCGGGCGACGGGAAGGCCATGTTTTTTGATGCAGCGTGGGGTGGATACGAAGTTGTTCTCGCCGGTGCATCGGACGTGCGCGGCAGACGACAGGGCAGTGGTGCTGGGGTATGTGGGCCGGCTTTCCGTGGAGAAGAATGTGGCGCTGCTGGCGCGGGTGGAGCGAGAGTTGGCAGAGATGGGTTTGGGTGAGGTGCGGTTTCTGATTGTGGGACATGGAGGTGAAGAAGAGTCGCTGCGCAGAGATTTGAAGGGCGCGGAGTTTGCAGGGGTGTTGCGTGGAGCCGCATTGGCGGATGCTTACGCGAATATGGATGTGCTGGTGTTTCCGTCGCATACGGATACGTTTGGCAATGTTGTACTGGAGGCTTTGGCGAGCGGGGTGCCTGCGGTGGTGACGCGGGATGGCGGGCCGAAGTTTATTGTGCGGAATGGACAGACGGGATTTGCAACTGAAGATGATCGTTTTGCGGAGGCAGTCGCGGAGTTGGTGAGGGATCGAGCGCTGCTTGGGAAGATGCGGCTGAACGCAAGAGACTATGCGCTGGGGTGTAGCTGGGATGCTGTGTTTGACCGGGTGTATGCGGGATACTCGGCGGCATTGCGCAAGATTTCTAATTCCTAAAGATTTAGGTTGACAGGAAGACTCCGCGGGCCTAATCTCCTATTTGTTTAGGAGACGTCTCTATGGTTGGCCGTAAGAAAGGTTCCGCTTCCCTTACTCCGCTTGAGCTTCAGATGATGCAGGTGCTTTGGCGGGAGGGACCTAGTAGCGTGCAGCATGTGCAAAAGAATCTTCCCTCAGGAACAGATCTTGCCTACAACACTGTGCAGACGATGCTTAATATTCTTCATCGTAAGAGCAGAGTCCGCCGCAGCTTGAAGGGGCGTGCCTACTTGTATCGGCCGGCGGTTACGAAGGAGAAAGCACTGGGACAGGCGGTGCGGGATCTTGTCGAGCGGATGTTTGGAGGATCTTCCGAAGAACTGGTGATGAGTCTGATCAAGAGCCGCCAGGTTGATCCGGTACGGATTGCCGATTTGAGCCGACGACTTGCAGATCAGCAGGAAGGAGAGGCAGATGAATAATCCTGTTTGCCTGATTGCGTCCTATCTTGTGAACGCTGTCTGGGAGGTTTCTCTGATCGGCGGCGCAGGCTGGGTTGTGAGCCGTTTTGTGAAGAGGCTTGGACCCCGTGTGGAGCATGTCGCCTGGGTAGTGACGCTGGCACTGGCTGTTTTGACGCCTGCGTTACCGATTTGGAGATGGTTGGTGGTCGCTCTCTTCTCTTCGGCTGAGGAGAACGGGCATCTCTCGATTGTCTTCGTTGCGGTCGACGGAGCGAAGTCAGCTGGGCGGAACGTTGCCTTTCTCCCGCCTGCGATCATTCTGGTTTTGTTGGTGTTCTATGGAGTTGCGTTGCTTTATTTTGCGGGGCGGCTGGGTACTTCGCTGTATCTGACGGCCAAAATGTTTCGAGAGGCCTACCCACTGAGAATTGATCCGGATAAAGAGATGCTGTGGGAGGATTGCCGGCGAGCGCTGTCTGTAAAAGATGTTCTCTTGCTGGGTTCAGGACAGGTTGCCGGACCGGTGACGATCGTATTCCGACGCTCTGCCTTGTTGTTGCCTGCGGGATTCTCCGACAGTTGTAGCGATCATGACTTTCTGACGGCGGTTGCACATGAGTGCGCCCATGTGAGGCGCCGCGACTTTCAAAAGAATCTGCTGTACGAGATTGTCAGCCTTGTCATTGCCTTTCATCCGGTGACATGGATGGTGAAATCCAAGATAGCGCAGACACGCGAGATAATCTGCGATGGCATAGCTACCGAGAACCTCATCGACACACGCACGTACACACAATCTTTGCTGCGGCTCGCGGTCATGGTCTCTGCGGGGTCACGGCAGTCAGCTTCTCATGCCATCGGTATCTTCGATGCCAACATTCTGGAGGAACGAATTATGAGCATGCAGGCGAAGAAACAACATCTCAGCCCTTTCGTGAAGTATGGTTTGATTCTGCCGGCGGTGGTACTTCTGTTTTCGATGGCGGCTGGCGCTGGAGCAAAGGCTGTCGCGATCGCCCCACAGACACCGTCGCAGACCTATGGGCAGGTCTACAAAGTTGGCAAGGATGTGAGTGCTCCCAAGTTGATTTCGAGTGTCGAGCCTAAGTATCCGGAGTCTGCGCGCAAAGTAAAGGGCAAGTTTGATGGAAGCTGTCTTATCAATTTGCTTGTTGATTCTGCCGGAGTACCGCACGACGTCCATGTCGTTCGCTCACTCGGGGCTGACTTTGATGCGAGTGCAGTGAAAGCGGTCGAACAGTATCGGTTCGATCCCGCCCGACAAGCAGGAGAGCCCGTCGCTGTGATGCTGACTGTTGAAGTGCACTTCCAAAAGTTTTGATGAACATCGACTCTGTCCTCAAACGTATTTGAACTGATGTCGGGGCAAAGCAGCAATATTACATGCCGCTCGATCAGGCTGCGGTTGGAGTAGCTGCGTAGCAAGGATGCCGGAAGGTTAGAAGCGCAATGCGCCAATGTAGGCAGCGTAGGGCGGCAACGTCATCGATTCAAGATGCATGGTGCCCATGCCGTTGTCTGTTCGCAGGATGGTGCGGAGGAAGCTGCCTCGCAGATGAAGCTTCATGGTGTCGGTCTTGATGGAAAGCTGCGCGGGCTGGTCGGAGAGATTGCAGAGGATGACAAGAATGGGTGAGGTGGGTGAGACGTTCTTCGGTTTGCGAATCACGATGAGGACGTTCTGATCGTCGCGGTTGATGGTGAGGTACTCGCCGGAGTTGATGGTTGCGTTGCTGTGATGAAGCTCGATGAGTTTGCGATACCAGTTGAGGAGAGAGTTGGGGTCGGCTTCTTCTTCTGCCGCGTTAGGGATTGCGTTCGCGGTTTCGGGTTCGGGTGGTGGTGCGGGTCTTCCTTTTGGCGGCGGGGGTGGAGCATCCCAGGTGATGATGGGCGTCGTGGAAGTGGACTCCGATGTGGGTGGAGCGGGAACGCCTAGTTCCTGGCCGTAGTAGAGGAGCGGCTGGGCGCGGGTGGTGAAGAGAATGGTGGCGAGAAGTTTGGCGATGGCGAGATCATCTTTGCCGTTGCCGTAGCGGCTGATGCTGCGTTTGAAGCCGGGGCCGTCGGTGGCGAGAAGAGGGATGGCATGGCCGGCGAGCGCGATGTTTTCAGTCGAGTCGATCGCGGAGCGGATGGCGGCGGGGTTGAGTGTAGGGACGGGGCCGAGGCTGGCGTCGAGGAGGAGTTGCGTGGTTTGCGTGTCGGGGGTTTTGTAGGTGCGTTGCTGCGGGGAGGGCGGGAGGGTGGGGTCGACGTCGCCGATGAGGATGCGTTGACCGAGATAGCTGCTGGTGGCTTTGCGAAGTGCGGTCGCCTGAGCGTGAGCTTCGGGGGTGGCTCCGGTGATGTGGAAGCCGGCGATGCCGCGGTTGAGCCAGAAGCGGGCGACATTGGGTAGATCGGCGGCGGGGATGTTCGGATCGAGGTCGAGCAGGACACGAATGTCGCGGCGGCTGGCTTCGTGGATGAGGTCGTCGAGATCGTCGAGGGTGCCGTAGACGGGGTCGAGAGACTGAGCGTGTGCCGGATCTGGCTGGAGGGTGGTGAGGAGGAGAGCGTCGACGCCGAGAGAGTGAATGTAGTCGAGATGTTGTGCGACTCCGTGAAGTCCGCTGCCTTCGGTGGGACTGAAGTTGAGGGGGTTCACCTCATACACGATGGGGTGCTTCCACCACACGTCGGTGGTGATGCCGGAGCCTTCCCAGCCGGGGCGGGCGAGGACCTGGGCTTCGAGGTGATGAACGAAGACGGGTGTGGCGAGAGTGCAGGCGAGACAGAGGGCGGCGAGTCGGCGGGGAGTAAGTGTGATCATGCGTCTCTTATCTGAGATGCTACGCGAGAAGCCGGGTGAGCGGAATTGATGCTTTATGTGCGGGAGTTATGGGCTTAGATGGAGAAGGATTTTTTAGGGCGCTTGTGCTTTGTGGGTAGAGGTTCTATGGTTCAAAGGAAAAAGGAGATCTGCATGAAAGGTTTTGCCGCTTTATTGATAGGAGCTGCGTTGTGTGTTGCGCAGCCGGGTTTTGCTCAGATGGGTTCGCCAGATGCGAAGCCCGCGCCGGGGATGCCGGGAGTTGCGGGTCCGTTGGCCGCAAAGTATGGAGCTGATGTCGCGAGGATTCTGAAGGCGGGGGAGACGCGATGAGGATGGTTATACGGCATTGACGTATCTGTGCGACCACGTTGGCAAGCGGTTGAGTGGAACGCCGCAACTGAATGCGGCGATTGAGTGGGGCGCGGAGTTGATGAAGAAGGCCGGGCTGCAGAATGTGACGGTGCAGCCGGTGATGGTGCCACGGTGGGTGCGGGGGAGTGAGTCGGGCACGATGATCACGACTGGGCCGGGAGCGGTGAACAGGCCGCTGCATATGCTGGGGCTGGGTATGAGCGTGGGGACGCCGGCTGGCGGGATTACGGCGCCTGTCGTGTTTGTGCCGAGCTTCGATGCGCTGGATGCGATGACGCCGGAGCAGGTGAAGGGAAAGATTGTGGTTTATAACCCGGGCTGGCATGGGTACGGTGTGAATACGCAGTACAGGACCTATGGGCCGTCGCGTGCTGCGGCGAAGGGTGCGATTGCTGTGCTGGTGCGTTCGGCAACTGGGCTGGCGATGCAGATTCCGCATACGGGCACGCTGGTGTATGACGAGAAGCAGCCGAAGGTTCCGGCGGCGGCGATCAGTGTGGAAGATGCGTTGATGATCGAGCGGTTGTGCAAGGAAGGGCCGGTGACGGTGCATCTGCAGATGGAGGCGCATATGGAGGCCGATGTACAGGCTGGCAACGTGATGGGCGAGATTGTGGGGAGTGAACATCCGGAGCAGGTGGTGTCGATTGGCGGACACATCGACTCGTGGGATGTGGGGCAGGGTGCGCAGGATGATGGGTCGGGAATTATGGCGGCGTATCAGGCGGTGACGCTGCTGCATAAGCTGGGGCTGAAGCCGAAGCGGACGATCCGGCTGGTGTTCTGGGTGAATGAAGAGAATGGCGATGCGGGTGGGAGGGCTTACCGAAAGATGGTTGGGGACAAGATCGGCGACTACGTGGCGGCGATTGAGATGGACGGCGGCGCCGAGCAGCCGTTGGGGATTGGATACGGAAGCGTTGGTGGTTCTCGGCGGCCGCGTGGTGCGGTTGCAGCGGCAGCGGCTGCGGAGACCTCGGGCGTGGGCGCGATGTCGGCAGAGGTGAAGCAGTCAGTTGATTCGCTGCGGGATATTGTTTCGATGCTGGGACCGATTGGAACGGATTCTGTTTCGGCTGGCGGCGGGGGGACGGATATTGAGCCGTTGACGGCGGATGGTGTTCCGGGACTGAGTCCGCGGACGACGGGCGCGCACTACTTTGACTGGCACCATACGGAGGCGGATACGCTGGACAAGGTTGATCCGGTGGAGTTTCGGAAGAATGCGACGATGTTGTCGGTTGTCGCGTATGTTTTGGCGGATATGGATGGACGGCTGGTGGGAAGGAAGTCTGCTTCGACGGAGTAGATTGCAGGGATGAAGAACGGCGGTTGTCGCGAGGGCGACAACCGCCGTTCTTGTTTGTTCGGCTGAAAGTTTTTAACCGATGTCGAAGCTGACGCCTTGAGCAAGCGGGAGGTCAGTGCCGTAGTTGATGGTGTTGGTGGCGCGACGCATGTACTGCTTCCACGAATCGGAGCCGGATTCGCGGCCGCCGCCTGTTTCTTTTTCGCCGCCGAAGGCTCCGCCGATCTCTGCGCCTGAGGTGCCGATGTTGACGTTGGCGATTCCGCAGTCGGAGCCGGTTGCGGAGAGGAACAGCTCGGCTTCGCGGAGGTTCATGGTGAAGATGCTGGAAGAGAGGCCCTGCGGGACGTCGTTGTGGAGCGCTAGAGCGTCTGCGAAGTCCTTGTATTTGAGGACGTAGAGGATGGGGGCGAAGGTCTCGTGTTTGACGGTGTCGGTCTGGCTGGAGATTTCGACGAGGGCGGGGCGCACGTAGAAGGCTTCGGGGCTTTCTTTTACGATGATGCGGTCGCCGCCGGTGATGGTGGCGCGTGCGGCTTTGGCATCGGCCAGGGCCTTCTGCATGGCGTTGAAGGAGCGCTCGTCGATGAGGGGGCCGACGAGGGTGCTGGTCTCGCGGGGGTCGCCGATGACGACGGAGGCGTAGACCTTTTTGAGGTTGGGGATGAGCTGATCGTAGATGCTCTCGTGGACGATGAGGCGGCGGAGGGTTGTGCAGCGCTGGCCTGCTGTGCCCATGGCCGAAAAGGCGATGGCGCGGAGGGTGAGGTCGAGGTCGGCAGTGGGTGCGACGATGGCTGCGTTGTTGCCGCCGAGTTCGAGGATGGCACGGGCGAAGCGGGCGGCGAGGCGTGGGGCAACGGCGCGACCCATGGCGGTTGATCCGGTGGCTGAGACGAGAGGGACCAGGGGTGAGTCGACGAGTTGCTGGCCTACGGTGGCGTCGCCGATGAGGAGGGTCGCGAGACCGTTGGGAACGCCGCCGAATTTTTTTGCAGCGCGTTCGAAGATGGCTTGCGTGGCGAGAGCGGAGAGGGGTGTTTTTTCTGACGGCTTCCAGACGACGGCGTCGCCGCAGACGAGAGCGAGTGCTGTGTTCCAGCTCCAGACGGCGACGGGGAAGTTGAAGGCGGAGATGACGCCCACGACGCCGAGAGGATGCCAGGTCTCCATCATGCGATGCTTGGCGCGCTCGGACGGAACGGTGAGACCGGCGAGCTGGCGCGAGAGGCCGGCGGCGAAGGTGCAGATGTCGATCATCTCCTGGACTTCACCGAGACCTTCGGAGAGGAGTTTGCCGGATTCGATGGTGACGAGGCGGCCGAGGGGTTCGATCTCGGCGCGGAGCTCTTCGCCGAGGAGACGGATGAGTTCGCCGCGTTTGGGGGCGGGGACGGTGCGCCACTGGAGGAAGGCGGCGTGGGCCTGGGCGACGGCCTGGGTGGCGTCGGCTGCGGTGATGGTGGGAAGGTGCGCGACGACCTCGCCGGTGAGCGGGGTGCGGACTGCGAGAGTGCCGTTGGTGGTAGCGGTGGCCGGAACGCCGAGGTTGCTAAGGATTGTCTGGACTTCTTGTTTGATCGTCATGATTTGCTCTTGGCTAGCGTAGAGGTTGCGACGTGCGGGTGGCAAACGGGAGATATCCCCACCCTGGGTGGTTTTTGCGTAAAGTCTTCGAAACAGGTGGTTTAGGCTTGGACTTGCGGTGTAAAGTCTTCATTCTACTGGGGCTCTATCCATAAAGTATTGATTTAAAAGGGAAAGCCCTCTGCGCGGTGCGCTGAGGGCTTCCCCTTTTTCTCTGCCTTAATTATACGGGAGGGAACGGGGTAAACATGCCACTTGGATATCGTTGTGTGTCATAGGGTTAGGGGGTTTTTGGGCTTGACATGCGATTTTTGGGCGAAAAACAGAGAAGAAATTTCATTATTCAGGGTTGATACGTCCACATGTCATTTCGATACTCTGTTACCCCAAAGGCCCCCAGTTGCGGGTTCGAGCTTGGAGTGCTTCCTCCGAAGAGCCAAAGCTTGCCGGATGAATCAGTCCAACTGGCCTCGTGGAAACGTCCTCCTGGAACGTCTGCTGCTGCGGCTGTTCCTTCGGTTCCGTAGGTTCCGACCTGGTTGATGATGTTTGATCCGCCCATCCATGTCCATTGGCCGGCACTGTACTTCCATACGTCGTTGAAGTCGATGTATCCGAGGGTCGAGCTGTAGTCGGCTCCTCCGAAGAGCCACAGGTTGCCTGCTGCATCGGTCCAAGCGGTACCACTGTTTCTGGCGCCGGGAGTGTTGGTGGGGGCGGGTGTTCCCTGAGTGCCGTAAACTGCGGTCTCGTAGACTGTGTTCGATCCACTCATCCAAGTCCATTGGCCTGCGTTGTATCGCCAGAGGTCACTGAGAAATCCGTAGGTTCCCTGCGAGTCAAAGCCGTCTCCGCCGAAGAGCCAGAGGTTTCCGGAGGAGTCGACCCAGCTAAACGTCTGTTCTCTGCTGCCGGGAGTGTTGGTGGGGGCTGGTGTTCCCTGAGTGCCGTAGATGCCGGGCTGGTTGATCAGGTTCGATCCACCCATCCAGGTCCATTGCCCAGCGCTGAATTTCCAGAGATCATTTAGATTCCCCTTTGCGCCGGTGGAGTCGACAGATAAGCCTCCGAAGAGCCAGAAGTTTCCGGAGGAGTCGGTCCAATGGGCCGCTTGAAGACGGCCTCCGGGGATGTTGCCTGGGGTTGCTACTCCCTGAGTGCCATAGATTCCTGGCTGGTTGGCTGTGTTGGAGCCACCCATCCATGTCCATTGGCCGGCGCTGAACTTCCAGAGATCGTTGAGATAATCAACAATGTCGAAATCTGTTATGTTTCCGACGGTGCCATAGGTGCCCCCACCGAAGAGCCAAAGGTTTCCGGCGGGGTCGGTCCATGAAGCAGAGCCGCCTCGCGGCCCGGGAACGTTGCCCGGGGCAGCCGTTCCCTGAGTTCCGTAGACCGCTGGCTGGTCGGCGAGGTTCGATCCGGCTATCCATGTCCATTGACCGCCGCTGTACTTCCAGAGATCGTTCAGGTAAACGCCTAAGTAGATGGTATTGTTTGCGATTCCATTGGAGGGGACGGTCGAGTCATCGCCTAATCCGCCGAAGAGCCAGAGGTCTCCGGAGGGATCGGTCCAACTGGCCGCCTGCTCTCTCGCGCCGGGAATATTACCAGGAGCCGCGGTTCCTAGTGTTCCGTAGATGCCACCCTGTTCGGCGACGTTCTGGCCGCCTACCCACGTCCATTGATTATGGATGGCGGGAGTTGGAGGTGGAGTGCCAGAGCCGCTGCCACCGCAGCCCGTAACATCGAGTGACGCTACCCCGGTGAAGATCAATACGCATAACTTGGTTATGGCCCGCATCCAATTTCTCTTCTGCCACTTGGATTTTTGTAACATCGACCGATCAGTTGTTAGCTGGCGGGATCGGCCTCTCGGCACGATTAGATCCTATGCCATCCCTTGTTCTGAGTCACGAACCGAATAGAGGCTTTCACCGATCTTCCTTGTGATTCACTTCTTTTCGATCGATGGTTCATGGTTTTGGGCCAGGACTTCGGCTAGGTGTTTGGGTTTTGCGTTGGTGTTTTGGGTGATTTGCTCGGCGCAGCTGAACCCGTCGCTGACTAGGATGGCTTTGGTGTTGCTGCGGACGGCGTGGAGGAGGACGCGCTCGCCTAATTTTTGCGAGAGATCGAATTTGTCTTTTTCGAAGCCGAAGGGGCCGGCCATGCCGCAGCAGCCGGAATCGAGGAGTTCGACTTCTGCGCCGGTGAGACGGAGGAGGGCGATCTCGTCTTGCATGCCCATGGTGGCGCGATGATGGCAGTGGCCGTGGACGATGATCTTCTCGTTGAGCTGCGGCGGCTGGTAGTGAGGGGCGTGCCTGACGAGGAATTCGCTGAGGAGAAAGGTTTGGTCGCGGAGTTTTTGTGCGCGGGGATCATTGGGGAGGAGGTTGGTGAGCTCGTCGCGGAAGACAGAGGCGCAGCTTGGTTCGAGGACGACGATGGGCGTGCCGGCGTTGAGTTGCGGAGTCAAGGCATTGAGAGTTTTGAGGAGGTAGTCCTTTGCGGTCGAGAGCATGCCGAAGTCGTAGAGGGGGCGGCCGCAGCAGAGATGTTGCGTGGGGAGGGTGACGCGAAAGCCGGCGGTGGTGAGGACCTGGTGAGCGGCGCGCATGGTGGAGGGGTGGAAGTAGTTGTTGAAGGTGTCGGCCCAGAGGAAGACCTCGGGAGCGGTGTGGGGGAGTGCGGGGCGACGGTCTTTGCGACGGCGGGCGTCGCGAGCGAGACGGCGGTCGGGGGTGAAGGGTTTGGCGAAGCGAGGGAAGGTTCGCTGCGGGTGGATGTGGAGGATTTTTTTGATGAGCGAGCTGATGACCGGCGCGTTGTTGATGGCGTTGACGAGGTTGGGCGCGAAGGAGGCGAGGCGGGCGAAGACGTCGATGCGGCCGAAGGCGTAGTGAGCGAGTGGGCGGGATTCGCCTTCGTAGTGATGGGCGAGGAACTCGGCCTTGTAGGTGGCCATGTCGACGGAGACGGGGCACTCGGACTTGCAGGCTTTGCAGGCGAGGCAGAGGTCGAGGGACTCTTTGACCTGCTTGTTTTTCCATTGATCGGGGAGGACTTCGCCTTGCATGAGCTCCCATAGCAGGTGGGCGCGGCCGCGGGTGGAGTGAAGCTCTTCGCCGGTGGCCATGAAGCTGGGGCACATGGTGCCGGCGTCGGTTTTGCGGCAGGCTCCGACGCCGACGCAGCGGAGATTGGCGTCGGCGAAGCTGCCGTTTTCTTCGGCGAAGGCGAAGTGAGTTTTGGGCTGCCAGGGTTTGTAGTCGGCGCCGAGGCGGAGGTCTTCGTGGGGCTGGTGGGCGTCGATGAGCTTGCCGGGGTTCATGCGGTTGGTGGGGTCGAAGATGCGCTTGAAGGAGCGGAAGAGCTTCCATCAACTCATCGCCGAACATCTTGGGGAGCAGTGCGCCGCGCGCCTGGCCGTCGCCGTGTTCGCCGGAGAGGGAGCCGCCGTGGGCGAGGGCGATGTCGGCGGCGCGGTCGATGAACTGGCGGAATTTGAGGATGCCGGATTCGGTTTCGAGGTCGAAGTTGAGGCGCATGTGGACGCAGCCCTGGCCGAAGTGGCCGTACATGGCGCTGCGAGTAGTTGAACTCCTTCATGAGGGCGCGAATGGCGCGGAGATAGCTGCCGAGTTGGGTGGGTCGACGGCGGCGTCTTCCCAGCCCTCCCATCCGGTGCCGACGCCGGGGATGAAGGCGGTGGCGCCGAGGCCGGACTCGCGGATGTGCCAGACGCGTTTGGCTTCGGCGGAGGTGTAGATGCGGGCTGTGGGTTCGGGGGATGAGGGTTTTGAGGGAGGCGGCGAGGGCGCGGGCTTTGGCGTTGGCTTCGGCTTGCGTGGCGGCGCCGAACTCGACGATGAGGAAGCCGTCGCCGGGGGGGAGGAGCTCGAGGTCTTCGACGGATTTTTGTTTGCGACGGAGGGCGTCGAGGAGATGGCCGTCCATGCCTTCGAGGCCGATGGGTTTGTACTGGAGGATCTGAGGTGACGTGGTCGGCGGCGAGGAAGATGTCGGAGAAGCCAACGCCGACGAGGGTGCGGCAGGGTGGGGATTCGACGAGTTGGAGCGTTGCGCCGAGGATGATGGCGCAGGTGCCTTCGCTGCCGACCAGGGCGCGGGCGACGTTGAAGCCGTTTTCGGGGAGGAGCTCGTCGAGGTTGAAGCCGGAGACGCGGCGGGGGATGCGGGGAAAATTTGCGCGGACCTGGTCGGCGTAGGTGTCGCGGATGTTTTTGAGGGCGGCGTAGATTTCGCCGATGCGGCCGCCTGCTGCGATGTGGGCGTCGAGCTCGGCTTCGGTGGTGGGGCCGACGGTGAGACGGGTGCCGTCGTAGAGGAGGAGGTCGAGCGAGAGGATGTTGTCGACGGTTTTGCCGCCCATGAGGGCGTGAACGCCGCAGGAGTTGTTGCCGATCATGCCGCCGATGGTGCAGCGGCTGTGGGTGGCGGGATCGGGCGCGAAGGTGAGGTTGAATTTTTCTGCGGCGTCGCGGACGCGGTCGAGGACGATGCCGGGCTGGACGTGGACGGTGCGAGTGATGGGGTCGATGGCGTCCATGCCGTTCATGTACTTCGAGAAATCGAGGATGACGGCGGAGTTGCAGCCCTGACCGGCGAGTGAGGTTCCGGCGCCGCGAGTGAGGATCGGGGCGTTGAGGCTGCGGCAGATGGTTACGGTGGCGATGACGTCGGCTTCGTCGCGGGGGATGACGACGCCGATGGGGATGTGGCGGTAGTTCGAGCCATCGGTGGCGTAGAGGGCTTTGGATGCGGCGTCGAAGCGGACTTCACCGCGAATCTGTGCGCGAAGTTGCTGCTCGAGTCTTTCGGTGCTCGGGGAAGGTGTCGTGCGCGCGAGCGTGAGAGCTGGGCAGAAGGACGAATGGGGAGGTGGACATAAATGGAACACTGCTCTCCGAGGCAGTAGCACTATTTTAGTCAGGTTTGAATTCGAGGGCTGACATGTTCGGTCGTCAAAGCATAGAGGCGAAGGCAAGGAGAGATGCATCGTTGCCCGGGGCGGCGAGAAGTTGAACGCCGGTGCCGAGTGCAGCGCCGATGTGTTCGCCGGGAAGCGTGACTGCGGGTAGGCCGGAGAGGCTGGCGGGTGTGGTGTAGCGCAGGATTGCTTTGCGGGCCTGCGAATGATCGTCGTTGACGCGCAGTTTGCTGACTGGGGCGCAGGGAGCGATGAGGAGATCGAAGTGTTGGAAGAGAGCTGACATCTGCGAGCGGAATCTTTCGAGGCCGATGTGGAAGGGCTCGAGTTGCGCTGGAGTGAGAGAGTCTCCCCAGGCAAGACGCTCGGCGATGATGGGTTCGAAGTGTTGATAGTGGCCGCGATGGATGGCTGCTGCTTCGCTGGACTGGATGTGACGGTAGATTTCGGGGCTGTCTGACCAGAAGGTGGTGTCGATGGGCGAGAGTGTTGCACCATGCTGCGCGAGATGTTGCTTCCATGCTTCGTAGGCGTCGAGGACTTCTGGTTCACAGTCGTGCACGAAGTCATTGCCGACGTAGCCGATGCGGACTGCGGTGGAAGATGGGGTGAGTGCGATGTCGAAGATGGCGTTGGCGAGAGCTGGGGCGTCGCGAAGATCGCGGAAGAGCAGGCCGAGGGTGTCGAAGGTTTGCGAGAGGTGATATGCGCCTGCCCAGCGCTCTTCGCCGCGGCTGACTGCGTGGGACGAGCGATAGCCTACCAATCCGCAGAGTGCTGCGGGAACGCGAACTGAGCCGCCGGTATCGGTTCCGATGGCGGCGAGAGCGGAGCCCTCCTGCACGCTGGCAACGGCGCCGCTGGAGGATCCGCCGGTGAGCAGGGTTCGGTCGCGAGGTTGAACGCAGTCGCCGTAGTCGGCGTTTTCGCCGGTGATGCCGAAGGCCAGTTGGTGAAGGTGTGTCTTGCCGGTGAGGATGGCTCCGGTATCGAGGAGGCGCTCGGCGACCCAGGAGTTGGTGGAGGCGACGGGAAGATGCTGCGCGTAGAAACGGGAACCGCAACTGCTGACGGTGCCGGTTACGTCGAAGCAGTCTTTGATGGAGATGGGGATGCCGTAGAGTGCGGGACGGCTGTCTGGTTTGAGGAAGACTTGCTGGAGCCGCTCGGCGCGGCGAAGGGATTCGGCGGCGAAGGAGACGAGATACGTATTGCGTGATGCGCTGCTGTTTGCTTTGTGCGCGGCTTCGGTTGCGATGGTGTGAGGATCGGTTGCGGAGGTTTCGAGTGCGTGACGCAGAGAGGCGAGAGGAGATGGAGAGCTTTTCATAAAAGTAGAGACTGAAGAGTGCCGGTAAAGACTTCAAACAAGCGTAAATCAAAAGCTGCAAATTCTGCGCGTGGTAGAGTCGGCCCATGAGTATAGAGAAGGCTATTTTGGATGCAGGATTTACTTTGCCGCCGCCGCCAACGCCCGGCGGAAGCTATGTGCCGGTGAAGACGGTGGGGAAGCTGACGTTTCTATCGGGCGTTGTCTCATCGAACGCGGCCGGTGTTATTACAGGCAGAGCCGGCGATGGCTGCGGAGTGGAGGAGGGCTATGCTGCAGCGCAAGCTTGCGTGCTGTCGCACCTTGCTGTGCTTCGGCAACACCTGGGATCGCTCGAGAAGGTGAAGAGCATTGTGAGCGTGAACGGTTATGTGAACGCCGCGCCGAATTTTCTGGATGCGCCGAAGGTGATTAATGGCGCCTCTGATCTGCTGGTGAAGTTATTTGGCGAAGCAGGGAGGCATGTTCGCGCGTCAGTTGGCGTGAGCGCGCTGCCGAGGAATGCGCTGGTCGAGTTGCAGATGGTGGTGGAGATTGAATAGCGGACTATTGCAGCAGGCTTAGGATGCCGGCGAGAGGAATGCGAACCCAGGTGGGTCGGCTGTCGAGTTCGTAGAGGAGTTCGTAGAGGGATTTTTCGAGAAGATAGGCGTTGAGCAAGAGCTGGGACTGCTCGGGTCGCGGAGTGAGATTGGGATTCGCGTCGGCGATGGTGAGTTGGTAGGCGCGAAGGAAGTCGGTGGAGACAGCGTTCTGCCAGAGGGTGGCCCATGGTTCGAGGTTCTTCGCGTCGTCGGGCCGGCGTTGGGCGAAGGCGTTGAGCGCGGAGTAGGCGGCGTAGCTGAAGGAACGCAACATTCCGGCTACATCTTTAAGCGGAGATTGTTTGGCGCGGCGTTGGGCGAGACTGCGGGCTGGTTCGCCTTCAAAGTCCAGGATGACGTAGTCGCCGCGGGAGCGAAGGACCTGCCCGAGGTGATAGTCGCCGTGGATGCGGATGCGTTGGCCGGCGTCGGCAGGCGTGGCCGAAGCGATGGCGCGGGCGCGGGCGAAGAGCTGGATGCGGTGGCTGAGGACGAGGGCGGCGTTGTCGGCGATGGTCTCCGTTAGTTGGGACATGCCGCGTTTGAGGGCACTGAGAGTGAGGGAGAGTTGGGCGTCGATACGGTCGGCGTCGGCGACGAGATCGGCGGTGGTGAAGTACTCGGCTACGAAGGCGGGGTTGTGGGTTGGGGTGGCGAGGGCGAGATGCATCTCTGCAGTGCGGCGGCCGAGAAGAGCGGCGGCGTCGAGGCTAAGGGCGGCGTGCTCGCGAGCGGCTTCCGGTATTTCGTTTTGTGTGAGGAACGATGCGGGGGGGCCGAGGTTCTGTGGTGGAGGCAGAGTGGCGACGCTGTCGTAGTAGCGAGAGAGCTCGTCGAGGGTCCACTGCCAGCCGTCGCCTTCGTTTTCGACGAGGCCTTGCAGCATGGCGATGGTGATTGGCTCGGAGTCTTCGGACTTGAGCGTGATGTCGCCGAGGAAGGGAGCGATGCGGGGGAAGTGCGCGGTCTCGGTGAGAAAGCGGCCGATTTCAGTATCGGGATTTTCGCCGGGCTGGAGACGGCGGAAGAGCTTCATGATGAGTCTGGCGTCGTAGAGGATCGACGTGTTGGATTGTTCTGCGGAGCCGGTGCGTGCGGGGAGGGCGCCGGTGCCGCGTGCTTCTGCGAACGCTGTGCTGCTGTGGCCGATGAGAACGCCGTTGCGTGTGAGGCGTTCGGCGTTCGTTGCGATGAGGGCGAGGATTGCCTGGCGAACATCTTCGCGCGCGATGGCGTCGTGCAGTATGGCGGGGCCGTTCGAGGTTGTGACGGTGGCGACGATGCTTGCTGGCTCGGAGGCGCGGATGGTCTCTGCGGCTTCGCCGGTGGTGATGGTGAGGGCGAGTTGATAGACGCTGGTGGTGTCGTCGTCGTACGTGAGTTGCAGGAAGATGAGAACAGCGTTGAGGCCGGGGAGTTCGGCGGAGTCGAGTATGGTGATGGTTTTGATGGTTCGCGATTTTGCACCGAACCAACGTTGATGTGGGAGATAGCTGACGAGAAGTTGTTGGAGGAGCGATAGACCGGAGGCAGTGAGGAGGCCTTCGATGCCATGAGTGAGGAGATTGAGAATGGGTTCGGCTTCGTGAACCTGAGCGGGCTCGGGGGTTTCGGGTGCGGGTTGCAGTTCGAGCCAGAGAAAGGAGTAGGGTGCGAGGGTTAATGGATAAGGCTGCGCCGTGATGGTGGGGAAGGTGACGTAGCCGAGCATTTCTACCGGGACTCTGCCGGCGAACCTGGCGAGGTCGAGCGAGACGGGTTGCGAGAAGCGGGAGAGGTTCGCGACGCAGAGGACGGTTTCGCTGTTGCCGTCTTCTTCATACTGGCGGAGGTAGGCGAGGATCTTTCGGTTGTCGGGGTTGAGAAACTCTTGCGTGCCGCGACCGAAGACGTGGAAGAGTTTTCGGAGCGCGATCATGTTGCGCGTCCAGTGCAGGAGCGATGACTGATCGGACTGCTGGGCTTCGACGTTGATGGATTGATAGCCCCAGATGGGGTCCATGATGACGGGGAAGTAAAGTTTTGCAGGGGTGGCGGTGGAGAATCCGGCGTTGCGATCGGAGTTCCACTGCATGGGGGTGCGGACGCCGTTGCGGTCGCCGAGGTAGATGTTGTCGCCCATGCCGATCTCGTCGCCGTAGTAGAGGATGGGCGTGCCGGGGAAGCTGAGGAGAAGTGAGTTGAGGAGTTCGATGCGGCGACGATTGTTGTCGACCAGAGGCGCGAGACGGCGGCGGATGCCGACGTTGATGCGCATGCGGGTGTCGGCTGCGTAGGCGAGATTCATGTAGTCGCGCTCGTCGTTGGTGACCATTTCGAGGGTGAGCTCGTCGTGGTTGCGGAGGAAGAGGCCCCACTGGCAGGTGTCGGGGATGGCGGGCGTCTGCGCCATGATGTCGGTGATGGGGAGGCGGTCTTCCTGACGGAGGGCCATGTAGATGCGTGGCATGAGCGGGAAGTGGAAGGCCATGTGGCACTCGTCGCCGTCGCCGAAGTAGGGGCGGACGTCGTCGGGCCACATGTTGGCTTCGGCGAGGATGAGGCGGTTTTCGTACTCGGCGTCCATGACGGCGCGGATTTGTTTGATCCTCGCGTGGGTCTCGGGGACGTTCTCGCAGCTGGTGCCTTCGCGCTCGACGAGGTAAGGGATGGCGTCGAGACGGATAGCGTCGACGCCCATGTCCAACCAGAAGCGCATGGCATTGAGGACCTCTTCCATGACGAGAGGGCTGTCGAAGTTGAGGTCTGGTTGGTGGGAGAAGAAACGATGCCAATAATATTGCTGGGCGACTTCGTCCCAGGTCCAGTTGGATTTTTCGGTGTCTGTGAAGATGATGCGGACGCCGTCGAACTTTTTGTCGGTGTCGGACCAAACGTAGAAGTCGCGCTCGGGCGAGTCTTTGGGCGCGAGACGGGCGCGCTGGAACCAGGGGTGCTGGTCGGAGGTGTGGTTGATGACGAGCTCGATCATGACTTGGAGATTGCGGGCGTGAGCTTCGGAGAGGAACTGCTGGAAGTCGGCGATGGTGCCGTAAGAGGGGTTGACGGCGGTGTAGTTGGCGGTGTCGTAGCCGTCGTCGCGCAGAGGCGAGGGGTAGAAGGGGAGGAGCCAAAGGCAGGTGACGCCGAGGTCCTGGAGGTAGTCGAGCCTGGAGAGGAGGCCGGGAAAGTCGCCGATGCCGTCAGCGTTCGAGTCCATGAAGGCGCGAACGTGCAGCTCGTAGATGATCGCGTCTTTGTACCAGAGTGGATCGGTAGCGCTGCTGCTTTTTTTCACTCGCTATCCTCCGGTTGGTGAAGTCCAGAATCTGAGTTGAGTGTAGTCTCGCTGTTTGACGGGGAAATTAAACGAAAGATGTGCGCAGGCATGACATCCGGACGCAGCGCGACGTAGTTGCTGCGATTGTGCCAGTGGTAGTGCGTGCCGGTGAGGAGATCTTCGATCTCGAAGGTCTGGTTGTGGGGGATTGCGAGTTGCTTGAGGTCGAGATCGATCCAGCCTGCCTGCTCCTGGGTGGGATCGAGATTGATGGCGACGAGAATATGATTGCCTGCGTTCGATTTGCTGTAGCAGAGAATGTTTGGGTTATCGACTGGGTGGAAGTGAAGCGAGCCGTCGCTGTGGAGTGCGAGATTGTCGCGGCGAATCTGGTTAATCTGGGTAACAAGAGGAGCGAGGCTGTGGCTGGCGGAGCGGTCCCAACGGCGGATCTCGTACTTCTCGCTGTTGAGATACTCCTCGCTGCCGGGTTTGGCGGGGAGGTTTTCGCCGAGCTCGAAGGCTGGGCCGTAGATGCCATAGTTCGCGCCGAGCGTTGCGGCGAGGATGAGGCGCTGCATAAAGGCCGGGCGTCCGCCGGTCTGGAGTGCGGCATGAAGGATGTCTGGCGTGTTGGGCCAGAGATTGGGGTGGAAGAAGTCTGAGATTGGCGGCTTGGAGATCTCTTCGAAGTACTCCTGTAACTCGTCCTTGGTGTTGCGCCAGGTGAAGTAGGTGTAGGACTGAGTGAAGCCTGACTTGGCGAGCGAGTACATGACGTGCGGGCGGGTGAAGGCTTCGGCGAGGAAGATCACGTCGGGATATTTTTTGTGAATCTCGGCGATGCACCACTCCCAGAAGGGAAGCGCCTTGGTGTGCGGGTTGTCGACGCGGAAGATTCGGATGTTGCGGCGAATCCAATAGTCGAAGACGTCATGCAAGCCCTCCCACAGGCCGCGCCAGTCGGAGGATTCGAAGTTGAGAGGGTAGATGTCCTGGTACTTCTTCGGCGGATTTTCTGCGTACTGAATGGAGCCGTCGGGACGGATGACGAACCAGTCGGGATGCTCGGTGACCCAGGGATGGTCGGGTGAACATTGAAAGGCGATGTCGAGAGCCAGCTCCATGCCATGATCGCTAGCGGCGGCGACCAGCGCATCAACCTCACGCAGAGTGCCAAGTTGAGAGTTGATGGATTTGTGACCGCCGTCCTTCGAGCCGATGGCCCAGGGGCTGCCGGGATCGTTGGGCGGAGCGATGACGCTGTTGTTGCGACCCTTGCGAAACGCTGTGCCGATGGGGTGGATTGGAGGCAGATAGAGAACGTCGAAACCCATGGAAGCGATGCTGGGGAGTAGTGCTTTGACGTCATCGAATGTGCCGTGCCGAGTTGGGTCTGGAGATGTCGATCGCGGAAAGAGTTCGTACCAGGTGGAGTAGCGGGCGCGTTCCCGGTCGACCCAGAGGTGCAGCTCCTGCGGATAACGCGTGGCGAAGATGAAATTCGGATACTTCGCAGCGAGATCAACGATTTGTTCGTCAAGATTGAAGGATGAGGTGTTGCAGTCGGCCAATTGGTTTAGATGAGACGCTGCATCGGCCAGAACCTTGCTGTCGTGGGTTGTGGCGCGCTGCGCGGCTTGACCAAGAAGGACTGCTCCGGATCGCAACGCGAGGGGGATGTCCTGCGATTCGGAGTCTGGAGCGCCGGGCGTCGATTGTGCGGCGAGTCGTTTTTTGAGATCGGCGCACCATGTTGCAAAGTGATCGATCCAGGCTTCGATGGTGTACTGCCAGTCGCCGAGTTTATCGACGGCGAAGGTGGCGGACCAGAGATCGTTTGTCAGGGGCGCGAGCGGTTTAGAACGCCAGTCGTCCTCACTGGAGTGCCGATAGAGAAGGCGGCCGGAGACGTGATCGTGTCCGTCGCCGAAGACTGCGGCAGTTATTGTTACAGTGTCGCCGAGGATCCTCTTTGCAGGGTAACGGCCACAGTCCACCTGCGGCAGAACATCTTCGATAACGACACGTCTGCGGCCTTCAACAGGTTTCATATCACCCAAATCGTCCGATTTCAATTTTTGGTGTTTCTCTAGTATTCCGGTAATCGGGTTCAGTGCACACACGTCGACACCGAGCTAAAAGAAGTTTCTTCTTTAGAAAGATGCATGTAACGCCGCAGATGTTTGCTGGATGGACGGTTACGATCAGAACAAATTTTCGAGCGGGATCGCCCAATCCGTTCGGCAAGGATGCCTATGCTGGTTGCTCGTGGCTAACGGTGCTGCGATGCGGATTCGGGCGGCTTTAGCCCATCAATCCCAGATAAGGATTTGAGCCGAAGTTGACGAAGTTGGGAAAGACCTCTTTGATCTGGCCATCGGAGAGTCCGAACCAGCGGGCAAGCGATCCTGCGTACTGTTCGACGGAGGTCGTGGGGATCAGGCGTCCGGCGCCGGTGTCGTTGGCTTGATTCGATCCGATCACGGGATAGGTGCCGTACATGTCTCCGCCTGCAACTGCACCACCGGTGACGATGTGGTGGCTTCCCCAGCCGTGGTCTGTGCCGTCGCTGTTTGCAGTGAGAGTGCGGCCAAAGTCGGAGGCGGTGAATGTGGTTACGTTGTTATTTACGCCGAGTGTCGTCAGCGTGGCATCGAAGTATTCGAGCCCCTGACCGAGTTGCGTAAGCAGGCGAGCGATCTGCGGTGCCTGATTGTCGTGCGTATCGAATCCGCCGAGAGTTACGTAGAAGATTTGTCGGGAGACGCCGAGGCCACTTCTTCCGCCGATGATTCTCGCCACTGTTTGCAGGGAGATCGCGAAGTTATTGCTCGTAAGCTTGTTGGTTATCGGGTCAAGGTATTGCGGCGGATTCGCTATTCCACCTGGGCCTGCTGTCAGCATCGAGGTTGCGAGGGATGCTTGTGCGGCTGTCGAGCGGTTGATGACGACCTCGTACTCCTTGGCGAACAGATTATTTTCTTCCGCAGTGAGGATAGACGAAAGTGCGTTCGTTCCTGCCTGACTTCCAAACAGCGGTTGCGAGAGCCCGGAGATTGGTATCGGGCCTGCCGACGTGACGTTGAGCTGATACGACGTCTGGCCAGAGAGAAACAAGGCGATGCCCGAGGTAGAGATACAGGTGAAGGCAGAGTTTGTATTCATGCTGGAGATCAGATCGGCCATCGCGCCTCCCCATCCTTCGTGGACAGCGCTGCCTCCGTTGGCAGTAATGGCCTGCCATGCGGCGGTCTGGTCGAAGTGGGAGTACAACGAAGCGGGTAACGGAACGGAGTTTGCCAGAACCTGTGCCTTGGTCACCGGAGAGATCAGTGTGCCTGTATTGGCGACGATTGCAGCACGGCCAGCATTGAAGAGATTTTGCACACCGACGAGCGCGGGGTTGAGTGCGAACGTGCGGCCGGGCTGTGGGGTCTTTAGAACGATGGGAAGAAGATCGGTTTGATTGTATGCAAGCCCCGGCGCTCCGGACCGCGCTGTGGTAAATGCGCTGAAGGAGGGCGTGTCGGTTGCGATGATCGTTCCGTGACCGTCGTTGCCGCCCGACAGAAAGACGCAGACCAGCGCTCTGTAGTCTGAGGGCGTAGCTTGCTGTGCCATGGCGGCAAGTGAGTTGAGTTCGAGAAGAAATGGGCTCGCGTACATGCCGGCCATCGAGGCCATCGAAGCTGTTCTGAGAAACTGCCGACGGGATTGTTCGTGCTTATTCATCATGGGCTCCACTAAAACTGTGCGCTGTAGGCTGGCGCAGCCATTGCGAGATAGATTGCCATCTGTACACGGTTCGTCAGAGCGGCGTTGATTGCGGCCTGGTCGCCGGAGGGTATTGCGATGGAGTTGACGGCGGAGAGAATCTGGCTGCGAAGCGTAGCATCCATCTCGCCTGCCAGCAGTAAGAGATTGACGCGGTCGACGAGCTGGTCGGGCGTCGCTGCTAATGCGACCTCGGTTGTGTAGTTTGAAAAAACGTCGGGGCCGTTGACTGGGCCGGCGCCGATCGCAGTCTGCATGTAGTTCAGGTAGCCGACGACGGTGGATACATCGGTCATCTCCATCTCGGGCGCCACCAGGCCGGCTTGCTCGATGCTGGTGCCGGGAGGGACGTAGCCGGGAGCGAACCAATAGAAGACGCTCGGAGATCGCAGCGACATCTCTCCCAGGCCGAAGATTGGATCTTCTGTGCTGCCTAGATTGAAGGAGCCGTTCCGGGACTGCGCCGTAAACGCCCTCGCCCATTCGGTGTAGCGAACGAGCGCCTCCCGCACCTTGCCATATTGCGGATTACTGCTTGCTGCGGTGGAGTTGCGAGCCTCCGGGTCAAGCAGGATCGCCTGGATCACGGCTTTCATGTCTCCGCGAACTCCTGCGCCGTTATCCTGAAAGACGGCGGCGACACGGCCCACGTAGGCGGGGCTTGGGTTGCTCGTCACCATGTGCTGAATCATCTGCTTCGAGAAGAATGGCGGCAGATTCGGGTGGTTGAAGAGCGTGTCGAGAGCGATCTTCAGGTCGCCTACGGGATCGGGATTCGCTTGCGTCGGAATCGTGACGCCGAGGAAATCTTTTTCGGCAGTGGAATGATGGCTTGGGTAGTTCTGCATGGGAAGCAGATCTTCGCCGAAGCCTGTCCCGACGTACTCGCAGCAGTTGGACCATGCCGTGTCGCTCTGGTCGCCGGGTACATTCCAACTGAAGCCGGTGAAGACCTTTGCCAGACCCAGCACATCTGTGTTGGAGTATGTCGGAATCGGCTGTCCTGTCCCATCCAGCTTCTGCGTTCCGTCGGGGTTGAGCTGATAGAGACCGATGGTGAAGAGTTGCATCACCTCGCGGGCATAGTTCTCGTCGGGATCGCGGTTGGCATCGCCCTTGTCATTGGCCAGGATGGAGAGGAACTGGCCCATCATCGGATTCAAGGTGACGTCTTCGAGCAGTTGCCGGAAGTTGCCGAATGCATCTGCGCCAAGCACGTCGTAGTAGTTCGCCATACCTCGCGGCATATTTTGTACGGCGGGGTTGGTGCTGGAGATGACGAACAGCTCTGTAAGCGAATACTTCACGCGCTGCCGCAGTTCGTCGTTGCCCGTCATCGCTTGTTGCCAGAAGGTTTGCTGTACGTAGATCTCCTGCTGGTTGTTCTGAACAAAGAGGGCAGCATTGCACTTCAAATCGCCTGCGTTGCATGGTGCATTGTTGAGTATGAGAGACTGCTCGACTGGCGGCTCGTGCAGGGTCGCCGGCGTGTTGAACTGTTGATTCAGCCATGCGGTGTACCCGATCATCGACAGGTTATGAATGTCGCTGTCGGTGGCACCGAATGTTGCCTCGGCTAAAAATCGCGAAGCGTCCTGGGGGCTAACCAGTAGAGTTGGTGGAGTTCCGTTGACCTGAGCGATCAGATCTGTCGATGTCGCGGGGCCGGGGCTTGGGTTCAAGACCTGCAGGTCGAGGTTTCCCGGATCAACCGGATTAATCGTTGCTGTTAGCTGCCCTCCGCTATTGAATGTTGTCGGTACCGGTGCGCCATTCATCAATACCTGCGCTCCGTTGATGAAGTTGCTCCCGGTAAGGACGACGCTGGCAGACCCGACATTGAAGGTCATGGGTGTGCCTGATGTGAGGATGGGGATGGGATTGTAGACGGCGATATTTTGACTGAGCGATACGGTGGGGTCATCGACGCTGACTGCGGTTAGCTGGACGACATTATTGGGCGTTGGAACAACGGCAGGCGCGGTATACGTGACGCTGCCATCGGCATTTGCAACGATCGTTCCGATCTGTGCATTGCCTCCGGCGATCCCATTGATCAGCCAGTTGATGCCGGTGTTATTCGTGCCGGTAACGGTAAGCCCGATCTTCAAGCTGTTGGTGACGCGCACGGTGCTGCCCGCATTGGGCAACAGGGTAAGCACTACCTTTCCTGGACCGACGAGCTCCGACACGGATGTCGAGTTTGCAGGGCCTGGGTCGGGATTGCTAACCATTAGAGGATAGGTGCCGGGGTTTGGCGCAGAGATGGAGGCGGCCAGCTCAGAGCCGGAGACATAGGTGGTCGGCACTACAGCTCCATTCCAAATGATCTGTGCGCCATAGATGAACTGCGATCCGCTGACCGTGATGGTCATCGTCCCCTCGGTAAAGGTTCCGGGCGCCACGGTGCTGATGATGGGGATCGGGTTTAACACGCTGACGGTGACGGAGCCTGGGGTGTCCTGCGGAAAGTTCGTCGCGAGACTTGTAATCGTCACCACATTGGTTGGTGTTGGAATAGCGGCGGGTGCGGTATACAGGCCATTGCTATCGATCGTTCCGACTGTGGCGTCGCCACCCAGCACGCCGTTCACCCAGAAGCTCACGGGTGAACCAGTGGTCTTTGTTTGTGTGCTCAACTGGAGCGTCTGGCTTACTCGAACTGTAGCGCTGGGCGCAGAGATGAAGGAGGCATAGCCTTTATCGAAGCCACGTCCGCATCCGGTTATGGAAACCGATGCGATGACAAGGGATGTCCAGATCAAAGTGGTACTTAAAGAGGAAGAGCGCGCAGGTCTTCGTCGCATGGTCACTCCACATCGGTGTTGAGATGAGGCGTACCTTCCAGGTCTTCAAGGATTACAAAGAAATCAGCAGTGTTGCGTTCTAAAGCTTACTGGTGATCTCGGGCTCTATCAGTGGCCCTTCCGGGGTACCCGCTACTACGAAAGTTGTAGGGGAGGGCCTCGATCATCGGCCCTTCGCTGATGGCCTCTTGATCGACAACAAAGACTTTATTGCGATATGCTCGGTTTCCTCCCGTGCATGGTGTTACCAGATCGATGATTCCACGCGGTGACCGCTACAAATAATGGAGATTTCTATGACAAGCCCCCGAGAGATCGATGTGTGCCTGGATCGTTCCACCGCAGCGGATCGGCCTGATTGTGCGACCTGGAAGAAGCTTCGGAGAGCGCTTCTGACGGGGTTTTACTGCGTCGGGATCTTGGCTATCTCGTGTGGGGCGATGGCGCAGGATGTGCCTTCCTTCCGTCTGCCGGATACGGCGCGGCCAACACACTACGCGTTAGATATGACAATCTTGCCGAGCGAGCCTGTCTTTCACGGTGTCGCGACGATCAGCTTGCAGCTGAAACGGCAGACGCAAGTCATCTGGCTGAACCAGAAGGGACTGACAGTGCGGCATGTAGGCGTGCGCACTGGCAATGGGGCCTATAAACAGGCGCAATGGGAGACGCCGGATGAGTTTTTGATGGTGAAGCTGCCGGTTGCGATGGGGCCGGGAGAGGTCGATGTCGAGATTGCGTATGAGGGAGAGCTGAGTGACAAGTTGAGTGTTGGCGCGTTTCGGAAGAGGTCTGGAGACGACTGGTATGTCTACACATCCTTTACGCCGATTGATGCGCGGAGAGCCTTTCCCTGCTTCGACGAGCCTGGATATAAGGCTCCGTGGACTGTGACGATCCATGCGAAGAAGAGCGATGTGGCAGTGGCGAATGGGCCGGAGGTATCGTCGACCGACGAAGCGAATGGAATGAAAAAGATCGTCTTCAAGGAGACGCAACCGCTTGCGTCCGAAGTGGTTGCATTTGCCGTGGGCCCGTTCGACATCGTTGATGCAGGGGTGGCGGGGGAGAAGAAGACGCCGGTGCGAATTATCACTCCGCGTGGCAGGGCTGCGGAGGCGGGCCCGGCCAAAGCCGCAACTGCGGATCTGCTGCCGAGAGAAGAGGCCTACACCGGCATTGCGTATCCGTGGGACAAGCTGGACCATATTGCGGTGCTGGATCTGCCGTTCGGAGCAACGGAGAATCCGGGGTTGATTACGTATCGGGACTCCCAACTGCTGGTGCCGGCAGCAAAAGATACGCCGAGGCGCGTGCAGATGATGCGTGGAACGATGGCTCACGAGATGGCGCATCAGTGGTTTGGAGACTTGGTGACGCAGGCCTGGTGGGATGACACATGGTTGGCGGAGGGATTTGCTACCTGGATGGCTGCGAAGGTAATCGATGTCGATCTGCAGGAGAGTGAACGCGGGCTGGCGATGGTGCAGGCGCGAGACCGGATTATGACCACGGATGCAAAGGGGAAGAGGCCAGTACGGTCGGAGATGCACTCGAGGGAGGAGACAGCAGATGTCTATGACCAGATGGTGTATCAGAAAGGAGCGGCGACGCTGAAGATGGTAGAGGATTGGGTGGGCGCTGATGCGTTTCAGCGTGGGCTTCGGCGCTATCTGCGAGAGCATGCCATGGGCAATGCGACGACGGCCGAGCTTGAAAAAGATCTGACAGAAGAGACCGGAGTGAACGTAACGCCGGTAATGGACGACATGCTGAACAGGATTGGGTATCCGGTGATGCGGTTCAAACTGGAAGACGGGCAGCTGATTGTGGATCAGGCGCCGATCAGCGGCGGTGCTGTGTGGACCATGCCCGTTTGCATTCACCCGGAGAATGCGAAGAGGTGTGCGACGTTATAACACGGCCCATACAGAGATTCCGATCGAAGGAACTACTGCCGGGAGCGGTGGAAGAAGAAACCAGCAAGCGTGGATCTGGACGAACGCGTATGGAAGCGGATACTACCGGTCGGTGCTGGCAGCGGGAGTTGTAGATGCTTTGGTGGGGCGTGGGTATCTGGAGTTGAGCGAACAGGAGCGCCTGAGCCTGTTGGTCGATATCAAATCGGAGCTTCGATAGCCGTCCGACCGTAGTTCGTTCGTGGGCGATCTAACTTGAATTTCTGCCCGGCGTCGTGGGGGCGCAGCTGATCTTGTGGGTTTCTTAATATCCCTGTGCGAACCGAGCTAACGCAAGCTGGTGCAGATTATAGCGAAAGATAACGCCGAAGAAAGATGTGACGAGTGACAGTGTTTTCTGAGGGTGGGAGTGCCGCAGATCGGTTCGGGGGTGCATTCCGCGGGTACAGTTCGTATACAAAATGTGTGTTGTTGGCAAATGGAGACGGGGGAGCGCGTTGCGAAAGTTTTCCTAAATATCGAAAAATGCCAGCAAATTAGCTAAAATAATCTCTTATTAAAAATATGTTGACACATGATGAAACTATCAGTATAAGAAGACATCCTCGCTGTCACACGGTAAGTTCCCGCTTCATATCCGACCTGATATGGATGCATCCGCATCTGCAGGCCTGCACAGGAAACTCTATTTTCTGTTCTTTTTAGGGGGCATTATGACGTTCAGAGCGTTGCGATTCAGTGTCTTTATTCTTTGGGTTTTCTGTATCAGCCTTTGCGGCGCCTATGCGCAGTCGGGACAGGCTGATGTGCAAGGCATCGTGGCGGACTCGAGTGGGTCAGTCATCGCAGGAGCTACGGTGGTGCTGACCAACACGGAGAACGGCGCCAAGCGCACGGTGACTACCGGATCCGATGGCAGGTACAGCATTCCTACCGTCGCGCCTGGCACATATTCCATTACGGTCAGCGCAACGAGCTTCTCGGTCACGACTGTTGCCGGTCTCATCATTCAGCTGGATAACCACATAAATCAAGACGTGACACTGCATGTAGGCAGCACTGCAGAGGAGATCACTGTCACCGGCACCGCATCGGCGGTCGATACTACGGCGTACGACGTGGGCGGTGTGGTAGCGCAGGCCCAGATTGAAAATCTTCCCATTGCGAACCGGCAGTATCTTAACCTTGCGTTGTTGACGCCCGGCACCACGCAGGCTGCGACGCGCACCTTCTACAGCAACGTCCAGTCAGGTGGTGGTGGACCGTACTTCTTCGCCAGCGGTTTCTATTGGGACGGTGTGTCGAATCAGCAGACGGAAGAGGGCGATCCACGGCAGAATATTCCAGAAGACGCGGTGCAAGAGTTCAAGACTTACACCGCATCGATGCCAGCGGAGCTTGGCTGGGCAATGGGTGGGTTTACTACCGTCGTCTCGAAGAGCGGAACCAACAAAATTCACGGAGATGCGTTTGAGTACTACCGCGGTAAGTTTTTGAATGCGGATAACACGTTCACGCAGCAGACTGAGCTGGCGCAACATGTTGGGTCTCCCGCGTACAACCGCAATCAATGGGGCGGCGCATTCGGCGGGCCGATCTTCAAAGAGCGGACACACTATTACGCTGCCTTCGAGCGCACGCAGGGAACCACTTCCTGGACACTCTTTGAGCCGGCTGGCAGTGCCGCAGCGAAGGACTATGCCTCGCTGCTGGGAACCTTCCCTTCGCCGAACAACGATACGTTGCTTACGGCTCGTATCGACCACAACCTAAAACCCAACCAGCAACTCTTTTTCCGCTATTCGCAGGAGTGGCAACTGTCGACGGGAAGCGGCTGCGGCGGCATCACTACAACGGGATGCTATGACGGTCACTATCCGCGTAAAGCGTATGTGGGTGGCCATACCTGGGAGCCAAACGCGAAGATTGTGAATGAGGCGCGGTTTCAGTACGCCTATATTTCCTATGAACTAGGCCCGTGGAATACGCCGATTCCGACAAAGCCACTCGATCTCGTCGATCCGAACTACAGCAAGAACATCTCGCTCTCGTACTCTTTCACAAGTTTGAGTTATGGGCATAACTACGCGGCTGTGGGAGTTGAATCCCGCTGGCAGGTCAATGATTCCATCACTATCCAGAAGGGTGCGCATTCGATCAAGCTTGGGGTGGATGCAAGCTATGTTCCTTACACGGATGCGTCTGCGAGCAACCTGAACGGGACCTATGGCTTTCTGTCAGATCAACCCTTCGATGCTACGAGTGCCACGACATCACTGCTGACGAATCCGCACACGTTCACGCAGTCTGCTGTTCCGTTGCTTTACTTCCTGCCGTCTACGCAGACTGCCTATTTTGCCGAAGACAGCTGGAAGGCGAGAAAGAACCTGACTGTCAGCGCCGGGCTTCGGTATGACCGGCAGTTCGGGTCGCCTTTCCTTGATACCTTTACCCCGAATCCAAGCCATCCCATCATTCCGCAAGAGGGTGATCCTCATAAGCGCGGTGATAAGAATAACTTTGGTCCTCGCCTTGGTTTCTCCTGGGATCCCTTTAGTAAAGGGAGAGATGTGATTCGAGGCGGCTATGGCATTTACTACAACTTTATCCAGACCGAACTGAGTGAAGCGGAGAAGCTCAACTTTGTAGCCTGTCCGATTTCGCTTACCAGCGGCGTTGCGCCGGCCGGTACTCCGCCCAACAATATTCTGCCGTATCCGAACCCCTATAACGGACAGACCGTGACGAACTACTGCTCCACGGCACCACCGAACGTCACTATCCTGTCACCGAATCTTCGCAACGCCTATATGCATCAATTTTCGCTTGGGTACAGCCGCCAGCTTTCCACGGATCTGTCTATCTCGGTCGATGGCCTTTACGACCGTGGTCTTCGCGACTATAAAGTGTATGACCTCAATCTCCCGGTCAACTACCCGGCTAATAAAATCCGGCCAACTACCTATCTTCAGCAGGTCAACCAACATGCTTCCACGGGTGCCTCTGAGTACAAGGGCCTGTATATCAAACTCACTAAACAATTCAGCCACCGCTATATGTATACCGCCTCCTACGCGCTCTCTTCAGCGGCGGATAATAATCCGCAAGTCGCGCCGGTCGACTACAACAATCCGCAGAATGACTGGGGCCCGTCCCGGTACGATCAACGTAACGCGATTGTGCTGAGCGGCTCGGTCATGCTTCCCGGCAAGATTATGCTCGGAGGCATCTACAGCTACCGCAGCAATTTGCCGTTCAGTGTTACAACGTCAACTTTGACGCCGGCTGGAGGCGTCTTTTTAGCCAATCCAAACCCTGATGGCACAGCGCAATATGTGCCAGGAACCAAGAGGGATCAAGGGAATCGCGATCTCAACTATACGGCGCTCAATCTGTACCGCTCTCAGATTGGCCTAACCAGCAATCTCACTCCTGGCTCGGTTGCCTCCACGAAATACAGCGACTTCGATATTCGTATTTCGAAGTATTTCTTCCAGCACGATACAAGACGACTCGAGATTATCGGTCAGGCTTTCAACCTGTTTGGCACAGAGAACTATACGGTTATTACTACTTCGCCAATCTCGCCCACTTTCGGTGCTCCGACTGCTGCCAATACCGTTCAGATCGGCGAACTTGCAGCCAAGTTCACCTTCTAACCCGATACTGCAGCGGTGCGGAGAAGAATCCCACCGCTGCTCACACCCAGTAGCTGTGTATATGACGGAAAAAGGAAGTGCGATGAAGGTCTTTTCTGTAGCGCTGATAGTTACTCTGATTGCACCGGCTACTGTTTTTTGGTCAGAGCGTAGATGCAAAAAAGATTGCTGAATATTCCAAGACTCTTCCAGCGGTCACGCTCCCAACCTTCGATGAGAATCAACGCGCAGCTCTCGCAATCTCCGCGATCAGTTGCACCGACCGTCCCCAGGAGTCGCCGTCGAATCGCAATAACTATATTTGGCAATACGCAAAGCCACCCCAGCTGATGGAGAACTACGACAAGGAGCGGGCTTTTTTTGGTTGCACGGATTGGCACAGCGCCGTCGGTTCCGTCTGGACGTTGGTATCGCTGCTGAAGCAGGACCCGAAGCTCGGTGTGGCCTCGGACGTCAAAGATATTGCCTCCACTCATTTCAAGAAGTCGAACATGGACGGCGAGTTCGCTTTCTTCAACGGCCAAAGGGGCCCGGGCGCAAACTTTGAAAAGCCCTATGGCTACGCCTGGTTGCTGAAGCTATATGGCGAAGTGAAAGGGTCGAACTCAGCCGACGACAAGAAGCTGTCCACCGCTATCGCACCGCTTGCCAAGTGGATGTCGGAGCGCTACGTCTTTTATCTCTACGATCTGAAGTTCCCCTATCGGTCGGGCGTAGAGAGCAATACTGCATTGGCGATGGGGCTGGCGCTTGATGGCGCGAATCTTTCCGAAGACACGACGCTGAAGACCGCTATCCATGCCAATGCACTTCGCTTGTTCGAGAAGGACAAGAACTGCGATACAAGTCTGGAGCCGCAGAATAGCGATTTTGTTTCATCCTGTCTTACCGAAGCAGCGCTGATGGGCCGTGTCATGGATCAGCAGAGCTATGTCAAATGGCTCAACGATTTTCTGCCGCCTGTTTATTCAAGTGGCTTCCAGGTCTATGCGAAGGACATCGATATCAGTCACGTCAATACATCCGGCCCTGACGCGCAAGTTCAGCTACTGGCGGAGTCTCGACTGATTGGGCTGAACTTCCAGCGCGCTGCGGATCTTCTGACGATCTCGCAATCTCTGCCAAAGGATGACCCACGCGTCCCCGTGTTCAAGCAGCTGGCCAGCATCAATGCAAAGAATGGATACGACAAGATTGGCAAAGCCGGGTACGAAGGGCAACATTGGCTGTCAACCTTCGCCGTGCTCTACGAGAACGCAGCGAAAGGTCCAGCACCGCTCGCTCCTCCTGAAAAACCGAAGGGTCATGGGGATCAGTCGGATGACGCTACTGGAAACTAAGCGATACACGGTGAATCGACCAGCGAGGAAGCAAGCTGGGATCGGCAATATAAAAGGATGACACGAATGCACGTTCTCTCCAGGGTATTGATCTTCTGTCTCGCCGGTGCAACATCGCTTGTGGCCCAGAGCAGTGACACTGCAAAGATACGCGAATATCTTGAAGAGCCTCCCAAACCCGACTCCGCCTGCTTATAACGAAGTGGAGAGGCTGACCCTGGCTGCCAATCCGATTGGCTGCGAAGATCATCCGCATGCTGAGGGGATGAACCGCCCGGGCTATATCTGGCAGCGCGATGGGAAGCCGCAGTTGATCGCTGACTATGAAGGGCATCGGGCTTTTTATGGCTGCTTCGACTGGCACTCTGCCGTCAACTCGACATGGATGATGATCTCGCTCATTAAAGCTGATCCTAATATTGCAGTCGGGCCGGCAATACGGAATGAACTGGCGAGCCACTTTCAGAAGGAAAATATAGATGGAGAGCTCGAGTTCTTCACCAAACTCAAGGGGCAAGGAGCAGACTTCGAAAAGCCCTATGGCTACGCATGGCTTCTGAAGCTGTACGGCGAACTGAAGACCTGGAACGACCCCGACGGGCAAAGAGCCGCGGCTGTTCTTGATCCAATGGCGAAGTGGATGTCGGAGCAGTATGTGCTGTATCTCCATAGCCTGAACTACCCGGTCAGGGTAGGGCTTCATCCAAATACCGCTTTGGATATGGGGTTTGTGCTCGACTACACGAATCTCGTCCAGGACAAGCCGCTGGAGACGGCTGTGCATGAGACTGCGCTTCGTCTCTTCGGGAATGACACGCATTGCTCTACGGGACTTGAACCTGTCTTCGGAGATTTTGCCTCTCCGTGCCTGGTGGAAGCGGCGTTGATGGGTCGTGTGCTGACTCCGGAGAACTACGCCAAGTGGCTGGATACCTTTCTGCCGCCGGTCTACTCGCCAGAGTTCGAGGGTTATGGCAAGGATATCGATGCGGTTCACGGGAATAACCGGGACACGACAGGCACGGACGAAGAAGGCCTGCCCAATGCTCATCTCGTTGGTCTTAACTTTCAACGCGCTGCAGATCTGCTGACGATTGCGCAGAGCCTTCCGAAGGATGACCCCAGGGTTGCCGTGTATGAGCGGCTGGCGACGATCAACGGGAAACAAGGTTACGACAAGATTGGCAAGGCCGGTTATCTCGGAACGCACTGGCTTTCGACGTATGCCCTGATGTACGAAAACCTCGTCAATGCATCTGCTTCATCGCAGCCGAAGACGCAAGCTTCAGTACGCAAGCATTGAAACCAGCAAAAAAATAATTGGGAGCTTTAGTTTTTACAAATCGATTAAGTACAGGTGAAAGATCGCAGGATGAGCTTGACACTTGCTTTTGAGCGAAGGTATACCTTGTCAGATTTGAGTTTGTATATCTTTCGTATACAAGAGATGAACCAATGACTGAATCAAAGAGAATCTACAAGGAATTAAAACAAGACGTTGTCACCTGTACTTTAGCACCCGGACTATCGATCTCTGAACAGGAGATGTGCGATCGTTACCGGGCCAGCCGGACACCTGTTCGCGAAGCGTGTCGCAAGTTATGTGAAGAGTCGCTTATGCAGATGATTCCTTTTCGCGGCTATAGCATTCCGCCGCTTACTATCGAAGAGTATCGCAATCTCCGCGAGTTGCAGGCGGCGGTGGACCCTTCTGTGGCTGCACTAGCCGCTGAGCGAGCGACGCCGACGCAGATCAAAGAGATTGAAAACTGGGCAAGTTACGAGTACAACGTCGGTCAACGCAACAGCTACTACACCTTTCTGGAGTGGAACCGGAACTTTCACATCTGTATCGCTGCAGCGACTCGCAACCAGGCATTTCTGGATGTGGTGAAAAATGTGCAGACGCGCCTGATGCGCTACTACTACCAGGTCATCGTGATGGATAGTTATGGACCTGAACTGGTTGCGGAGCATCATGAGCTTGTGAGGGCAATCAAATCAGGAAATGCCGATCTGGCTCGCAAACATGCTGAAGAACATCTGTCGAACACTGCACGGCGCAGTGTGAATATCGATCTGCGTTCGGTTAACTATGGCGTGGAAAGCTTGCTGGGCTCGGAAGAGACGGACTGGTTGCAACACACCGCAACGCAGGGAGCAAAGGTAAAGAAGCGGCTCACTGTACGGCGGCGAAAGATGCTCTCTCGAAAACAGGGTTGAGCAAACAATAGCGAACGTTTGTTACTAGAAAAATAGTTTATTGGGTTTACGATGATGCGCGTTGCAATTGATACTGGCGGCACTTTCACGGATTGTGTTTATCTGCAGGACGGGAAGTTCGTCGTGTTGAAGGTCTTTTCTACCCCACAGGATCCAGGTATGGCAGTTCTGAATGGGCTGCGGCAGATCGCCGCAGGGCCAAGGGTCGTGGTTCGCCATGGAACAACAGTCGGAACGAATACGATGTTGGAGCGTAAGGGTGCGCGCGTTGCGTTCGTCACCACCAAAGGCTTCGAGGACACGATCGCGATCGGCCGACAGGCGCGGCCAAAGCTCTACGACTGGTTTCAACCTGCTCCGGAGTGCCTTGTGCCGGAGAAGCTTCGCTTTGGAATTACGGAGCGAACGAATGCGGAGTGCGAGGTGATCCGCGGGGTCGACGCTGCGGAGCTGGATGCCTTGGTGGACGAAGTCGGGAAGACGGGTGTTGAGGCTGTAGCACTCTCGCTTTTGTTCTCGTTTGCGAACTCGAAGAATGAGAGTACAGTAGCCGCAGCGTTGGAGAGGCTGGGACTGCCGTTATCGATCTCACACCGCATACTGCCTGAGTTTCGCGAATACGAACGCGCGTCGACGGTAGTGACGAATGCGTATCTTGCCCCGAAGATGGGTGCGTACCTGACGAATCTGGCGAAGAGCGTGGAGGGCGGATACGAAGAGGCGCGCCTGGAGGTAATGCAGTCTTCGGGAGGCATCATCTCGGCGAAGCTGGCCGCGGCTGAACCAGTAAGAACAGTTCTCTCCGGTCCTGCAGGCGGCGTAATTGGCGCTTACAAGCTGGCAACGCTCGCTGGCTTTGACCGCATTATCGGCTTTGACATGGGCGGCACTTCGACAGACGTCTGCCTCGTGGACGCGAGTGCGGGGGGCCTGCATATCAGCAACGAATCTGTCGTGTCCGGAATCCCAATCGGTGTTCCGATGCTCGATATTCACACCGCCGGCGCAGGTGGAGGATCGATTGCGCGCTTCGATGCAGGTGGCATGCTGCGCGTCGGACCGGAGTCTGCCGGAGCGACTCCAGGGCCGATCTGTTTCGGTCGTGGCGAGCTGCCGACTGTAACTGACGCAAATCTCGCACTCGGAAGATTGGGTACGGAACGTTTCCTCGGCGGCGAGGTGAAGTTGGATCGCGAGCGCATGATGCAGTGGATGGAGAGGACCAAAGGGCCCATTGCAACCGTAGAAGACTTTGCTGCAGGCATTCTGCGTGTGATCGAGACCTCCATGGCCAAAGCCATTCGCGTCATCTCCGTAGAACGTGGGTACGATCCCCGTGACTTCACATTGGTAGCCTTTGGCGGCGGCGGCCCTGTGCATGCCTGTTCGCTGGCTCATGCGCTGCGAGTTCCGCGTGTTCTTGTGCCCGCTCTGCCAGGAGCGTTGTCTGCGGTTGGCATTTTGCTGGCGGATACGATGCGTGAGTATTCGCGTACGGTTATGCTGCCAATTGATGGATCGTTTGAAGCAGTTTTCTCTCAGCTGGAAAAGATCGGAACGGAAGAGTTCCGAGCTGAAAACCTGACGGGACAATCGTTTCGGTCGGTAGATGTTCGTTACCAGGGTCAAGGGTACGAATTAAATGTTCCCTTTGGCCCGGAGATGGCGGCGCAGTTTCATGATTTGCATCAGCGCCGCTATGGATTTTCTAATGAGGCGCGGGCACTGGAGATCGTCAATGTACGCGTCCGCATGGTGAGTGCAGCCGATGCTTTCGAGCCTGAGATGCAGCCTTTGCAGGAGGGTGATGGTTCGCATGCACTGATTGGTACGCGTCCTGTTTATTTCGACGATGGTTTTCATGAAACACGCCTCTACGACCGCGACCTGCTGCGGCCAGGAGACACCTTTGCCGGTCCGGCAATTGTTTCAGAATACAGCTCTGCAACAATCCTCCCATTTGGCGACGTGCTGCGCGTTGACGGCCTGGGCAACCTGGTAATCGAGGTGCACGAATGAAGACCATGATCGAAGCACAAGCACCGAATAAAAACGACATGCAAAGCCCGATTGAGCTTGCGATCTTTCAGAGCAGCATCCACTCGATCGCCGAAGAGATGGGAGCGGCGCTGCGTCGTACTTCGATCTCGCCGAACATCAAAGAGAGGCGTGACTATTCCTGTGCTCTCTTCGATAGCCAGGAGCGCGTCATCGCCATGGGCGATCACATGCCCGTTCACCTTGGCGCTATGCCGATGTCGGTCAAAGCCGTGGTGGATAGCATGAAGCTCGAAGAGGGCGACATTGCAATCCTGAATGATCCATACGCGGGCGGTACGCACCTGCCGGACATCACGCTGGTTCTGCCGATATTTATTGGCGACAAGACGAAGCCCGCCTTCTATGCGGCATCGCGAGCACATCACGCCGACGTGGGCGGCATGTATGCAGGATCGATGGGCCCCGCAGAGGAGATCTATCAGGAGGGCATTCGCATCCCGCCCATCTGCCTGATCCGCAAGGGTGTGCTCTGCAAGGATATTCTCTCTCTGCTTCTTGCGAATATAAGAACGCCGGAGGAGCGTGAAGGCGACCTTGCCGCACAGATTGGCGCCTGCCGTGTGGGCGAGCGTCGCATCAAGGAAGTTGTCGCTAAGTATGGTCTCGCTAAGGTGAATGACCTGGTCGAGGAGCTGCTCGCCTACTCTGAGCGTCTCATGCGTGCAGAACTGCGCAATATGCCAGCAGGTGTCTTTACTGCGGAGGACTTTCTTGACGGAGATGGAGTCACCGACGATCCAATCCGCATCGCGGTGAAGATTACCTTCGACCCTACGGACGGTTCTGCGGAGATTGACTTTGCTGGATCGTCGCCGCAAGTGAGGGGAAGTGTGAATGCCGTCTATCCCATCACCTATTCGGCCTCTTTCTATATGCTGCGCTGTCTTCTGAGCGATGACGCTCCAGCGACAGCGGGCCTGATGAACTCAGTCAAGATATTGGCGCCGCTGGGAACCATCGTGAATGCAAAGTTGCCGGCGCCTGTGGCTGGTGGCAACGTCGAAGCGAGCCAACGCATCACCGATACGCTTTTGCGTGCCCTGGCAAAGGCTGCTCCGAACCGTGTTCCGGCCGCGAGCTACGGCACGATGAGTAATCTGACGGTTGGCGGTGTGGATCGGCGTACGAACGCTCCATTCACCTACTACGAAACCACAGCCGGCGGCATGGGTGCACGTCCTGGCATGGATGGGATTGATGGCATTCACTGCCACATGACCAACTCTCTGAATACGCCGATCGAGGCTCTCGAGTACGCGTACCCGTTCCGTGTGCGGTCCTATGGATACCGCCGCGGATCGGGAGGAGCCGGAGAGTTTCGCGGCGGAGATGGCCTGGTACGCGAGATCGAACTCCTCGAGCCATCGCGGGTGACCTTTCTCTGTGACCGGCGAAAGTTTTCTCCGTACGGCCTGGCAGGCGGAGAGAACGGAATGACAGGGAAGGCGCAACTGATCCATCCAAATGGAGACATAACGGATCTGCCGGGTAAGTGCACGCTGCACGTCGGCAAGAACGACTTGATCCGTGTAGAGACTCCAGGCGGAGGCGGATGGGGAGTGGCAGAGAAGAAGTAGGCGTAAAGAGCAGAGAGTGTTTCGCTGAACCGTAAGCCGATTGATTAAGCATCGAGCGCGAGTTGTTTGAAGCGCCACTTGTGTCCGCAACGACATGAGTCAGTATGGATTTTTTTCGAGAGTGCGCAACAAGCAAATTATTTTGAAATGCGTAGACCAGTAGCTTGGTTTCCGATGATTCCGTTTTGTTTCAAGCGAATTTATTTCTTGAAAAACCAACAGGAGGCGTCGATGTCGAAGTGTAAGTCTATTTCCATCACAACTGCTCTGACATGTTTGCTGAGTGGAGCTGTCAACCTTTATGGGCAGCAGGTAAAGACAGAGACTCCCCTTGAGAACGTCTTCCAGATGGGCCTGATCGTACAAGATACGAATGGGGACCAGATTGCTGATGTCGTCTGCGGCCGCGTGATCGTTCCAAAGTCGCCAAGCGCTGCTGAAAATACCACTGCAGCAAATCTCGCTGCGCGTCTCGGCTATGAGACGAGCGCATTGACCTTGCCGATCGTTGTTCCGGCTGCTGCTCAGATGACAAAGAGCTGTCCTACGGAAAAAGCGAATCTATGGGTAGGACGAGAGACGCTCCCTGAAGGCGCTGCCACGGTTGCAGACAAAGAGATCGCTCAGTTCCAGATTGGAGAAGGTGGAGTATTCAGCGTGCCCGGCGGCCTGCTCGTCGCAGGCAGCGACCCGGTCGGACTTCTAGCAGCAGCGGATGCATACTCAGCGAGAGCTCCGTACCAATGGAGCACTCAGGGCGAGAAGCTGCAGGCGATCGCGAGAATCATCAATGCGCGGCTTGAAACCCAGAAGGTGTCAGCGACTGTTGAGCTCGTCGCGGTGACCTATCAGAGCGGGCAGCCAGGAATTCACAGGGCTGTGCTGCAGGTGAGTGGTACAGCGGATATGGCTTCGGTGCGCAAAGCGTTGGAGGCGAGTGAGGGTGGGGAATCACCGTTGCGAATGATTACGGCGCGCGAGGTGGAGTTGCGGATGGCAGATGGCTCTCCTCTCTTGTTGGGTGGTGGTGGTTTTCGTGGTGGTACGGCGACAGCGGCTCCTGCGGCTGGAGCGGGCGGAGAAGGTGGTGGTGATGCAGCAACCGCGCCACGGCTGCTGGATCTGCACGAGCTATTCGGAATTCATGGCCTGCTGACGGGCAGCCAGAGAAATCTTGTGCCTGAGAGTGTCTCGTCGAAACTTTATGTGCCGGCGGGAGAGCCTGGCATTGCGATGGCGAACCTCGCAGCGCGACTCGGTCTTGAGACGACAGGAATTACGTTGCCCATCGCTTTGCCGGATATGGGTGCGTCAACTGTTCAAGTTCGTAGCGCTGCCGTCATTAGCGGAGATACGTTACTGACGCAGCATGCGAAGGACCTGCTTGGCGCTCCGGGCGGCACACCAATGGACAAGGTGCTTGCAGGGCAGTTTGTGAAGGACAATGCTTTTGAGTTGCCCGCGTTGAAACCTGGCGAGGGAGAGCTGCATGTAGTGGATCGTGCGTTCGGAGCGAACCCTGCACTGCTCGTCCGCGGCGATACGGCCGGCACGACCGCGGCACTGGACTATGCTTCGCAACGTCTGCCCTATCTTTGGGAGCCTTCGAAGAAGTTCGTCAGTCTTGAGGAGATGCGGCTTGATCTGGCGAAGTTCTTCTCTCTGCGTTCGAGCACAGGGCAGGTAACGGCCGCGATGTTTATCCTGGATCAGTGGATGGAGGAGTTGACGGCTAGCGGGAAGAAGGTCGCCTCAGCCACAGCAGAAGTGGATGTCGACGAGTCTGACCCCAAGCTCGCCAAGTTCGTTCGCGATGAGATTGCTGCAAGACTGAAGACCCAGAAGGTCGAAGTTAAGACAGGCAACCTTCACGCCGGGACGAAGTGCTGCAGTAGCGATCCGGACCTGCACAACATCTCGCAGATAGTGCCATACAAACAAGCTGAGCCAACCTTCCGTGACGACTTTACGATTCCGTGGGAGGGTAAACGCATGATGGATGCGGTGCGCAAGGCATCGGCAAACATCGAGAAGGGTCAGCCGGTAAAGCTCGAGGTTCGCGTAAGCGAAGGACCAGAAGAGCGTGTAAAGATCAGGCAACAGCTGCTCGATATGCTGAAGCAGGCAGGCGCGGACCCGGCTCAGACCGAGGTGACCGTCTTATGCACTTACAAATCCGGATACAGTTGGCTGGTGGATGAGATTGAGCCGTTGCTGAAGTCAAAAGGCGTTGCAAAGATAAAGATCGAGTTCGCGCCTTACCCTGACCCCACCAAGCAAAATACAATGCGCTCGCTCTACCGTTGGAACCAGGAGCTCTTTCCCATCGATGAGGTGCTGGCGAAGGACCTGCAGATTCCTTTGAAGAGCATCGAGATTGCAAAGATGGACGATGACAAGGGTCCCACGTACAAAGTTCATGCCTACAGCGCCGATGGCAAAGAGATGCTGTCGCGCGACTTCACGGTAAAAACAGTCTCGCGGCCGTACAGCGGTCAGTTTCCAGAGTACGAAACCGTGACAGTCGAAACTGGCTGGGTAAAGCTGACATCGGGAACGAACACACTGTTGGATGAACGGGTTGAGTCGGACATCGAGATGTTCTGGGATCACTATCAGAAGGAGACGTTGCCTCGAATCTTCAAGATCGTGATGGCGCAGAACGATGGGAAACCGCGTGTCGAGTTCCAACCGCTTTTCGATACGCTGAAGATTTCCTACAAGATGAGCGAGCCGGACTACAAGCTCGGGATCGAGCAGGAGCAGATATCTTCGCTCGAAGCCTTGCAGGAAGATACGTTCTTCAACACAGAGAACTTCTTCTATATGTTGGGAGATCTGCTCGCCGGAAGCCGTATGGACTACATGGGCCGCATCATCCCGGTGTCCTATCCCAGCCGCGATGGCGAAGACGGCGAAGTCCACATCGAGTTTTACGCAAAAGACGCAGGCTTTCCCAAGGTTCGCCTGGCGTGGAAGGCTGAAGGAGACTCCGTTGAAGAGGAGAAGGAACGTCCCTTGGCTGCGAATCCCTCTACAGGGCACATGCGCCTGGTCGCCGCACGCGTGCAGGCAGGGAAAGATACTGTCGACTCTTTGACCTGGCGTATGCCGGTGGACTTCAAAAAATATAACTACGACGAATGGGTTGTTCTGTCGGAGCAGAGCAGAGTCGATCGTTCGATCAGTTCATCCGACCAGGCAGCTGCGCAGGTGGAATGGCTGCAGAAGATGCACTCCGCTGGTTTGTATCTGGATGAACTGACCTATCCTCGTCTTAGCAACCTCGCCTTTGAATTCGAGCTGCCGGTGCCGATGGATGCTCCGGAACACGCAAAGAAGGAGATCGTGGTCTCGCAGCTCGCCGTTGTGGCTCCCGCGACCAAGCGACCGATGATCACTGACTTCAAGCCCACGCCGCTCGATGCAAACGGCCACTTCGTTCAGTGGGACAATCCCATCTCGCCGGGCGACGAAGAGCATCTGCTGAGCAGACTGGGAACCTATCCGGGTGTCGATGTCTACTGGATGGGGCGTTCGTACCTCGGTCGAAACATTTGGGCCGCGGACATGACGCTGCCGACTCCTTCAACCCTTACCTCCATGCCAAAGGCAACCACGCTGAAGGCGTCGATCATCTACTCCGGACGTCAACATGCCAACGAGGTCTCGAGCACCAGCCATCTGATGAAGCTCGGCGAAGAGCTCGTGCTCGATCCAAAACGCAGAGAGAGCCTGAAGAAGGTCAACGTAGTTCTGCACCCAATCACCAACGTCGACGGTGCAGAGTTATCAATCGATCTCGCGAAGACTTCTCCGCACAACATGCTGCATCCGGGGTATCACGCCTCGTTGACGGCGGATCTGACCTCAGCGCAGAATGAAGAGTTTCCCATCTACCCGGAGTCCGCAACGCGCAGGCTTCTGTGGAACGCGTGGCTGCCGGACGCCTTCCTGAACCCGCACGGCTATCCGACTCACGAATGGGTGCAACCCTTCTCCGAGTACAGCGCCTGGATCACGAATCGTATGGGCGCGGAAACCGGCCGCACTAACTGGGTTCCCCGTGGATGGTTTACCAGCCTTAGCTACCTCGGCGACGACGAGCATCCCGACAGCCGAACCGTCACCTACGCGATCCGCGAGAAGATCGTAGACGAGATGGCCAAGACGCCGGGCGTCCTCGAGTTGAACGCTCATGAAAACGAGCGCTACGAGCGCTTTCAGCACTGGGATACGGAAAGCTACCAGCAGCCTATCTACAAAGGTGTTCGCATCAACATGGCGCTGAAGGGAACCGACTCTGGAGGACGCGGCAACACGGGAGCCAACGTCGGAATTGGCGGCCTGATGGTGCGCTACCCCGAGATCACCTATGATGACGGTTACACGGAAGCTCCAGACGAAACAGCATACGGGGATTTTCTGCATCTCGTCGCATCTGCCGGGCTCGCCTACGATCACGCTCATCTGGATTATCTGACCGAAGGTAAGCTGAGGATCAGGCGAACCCAGCGGGACGCAGCAGACGGCGTGACATGGCAGGTGGAGCGCAAACGTCCCATTCTGCCGTTGACTCCACCTCCGGTTCCACATGCCGAAGGAGTCAAACCGTAAGTTTCAAATCCGCAAACGGAAAAAGTGACAGCGGGCCAAGGAAAGGTTGCGGAAGAGAATGAGTGAATCACAGCTTCAACACGGGTTGGAACCAGCCACTAAAGCGTGGTTCACTCAGCTCAACGCAAAAGAAAAATCGGCCTTGGTCGCAACCTTCTCGGGTTGGATGCTGGATGGCCTCGACGTTATGGTCTACAGCTTCGTGCTGCCCACGCTGGTGGCTCTGTGGCACATCAGCAAAGGCCAGGCGGGGATGCTCGGAACCTCGGCGCTCCTCTTGTCGTCCGTGGGAGGATGGCTTGCGGGCCTTGCTGCGGACCGGTTCGGCCGCGTCAAAGTTTTGCAATTTACGATCGTCTGGTTTGCTTTCTTTACGTTCCTCAGTGGATTTTCGACCAACTTCACGCAGCTCCTTATCTTCCGCGGCTTGCAGGGACTCGGATTCGGCGGCGAGTGGGCGGTGGGTTCTGTGCTCATCGGTGAGACGATTCGAAGCGAATATCGCGGCCGCGCCGTCGGAACAGTACAAGGTGGATGGGCGATCGGCTGGGGTATTGCAGCCTTGTTCTACACTCTGTTTTTTGCTGTGTTTTCTCCCGCAATCGCGTGGCGTGCCATGTTCTGGATCGGCCTTCTGCCTGCACTCTTGGCGGTGTGGGTTCGAAGCCACGTCTCCGAATCGGAGGTCTTTGTACGCGCTCAGGCAGCGAAGAAAGCAGAGGCCTCCTCTCATTTCCTGCAGATCTTTTCTCCCGCTCTACTCAAGACCACCCTGCTCGCATCGCTCGTGGCTTTGGGAGCGCAGGGCGGCTACTATGCCTTCACCACATGGCTTCCGCTCTACTTGAACGCGCGCGGCCTATCCGTTATGCACACTGGCGGATATTTAATGGTCGTCATCGCGGGCTCATTTGCGGGCTATCTCACCGCAGCGCATCTCGCCGACAAGATCGGCCGGAAGTGGACGCTCGTTATCTTTGCTGTCCTATCCTTCAGCACAGTTTCGCTCTACATGGTCATCCCGATCAGCGACGAAGTCATGTTGTTTCTCGGCTTCCCCCTGGGCTTCTTTCCGTCCGGCTCATTCAGTCCTATGGGAGCATTCTTCACGGAGCTATTTCCTACTTCGTTGCGAGGCTCGGGACAGGGCTTCGCCTACAACCTGGGGCGCGGCGTGGGAGCGTTATTTCCAACGCTCGTTGGTTACTTCAGCGCCCACATGCAGCTCGGCAAAGCAATCGCGGTCTTCTCGGTAACTGCCTATATGCTGATGGCGCTTAGTGTCTTGTTATTGCCGGAGACGCGTGGAATGGATCTGTCGAGTGAGGGCTGAGCTGCCGCAGAAATTTTGAGAGTTCAAGCAGTATGAATAGGATTTGCACTGGGATCACAGACATGTTTATATTTTCAGGCAATACTTTTACTCTTCGCTGGACTAACGAGGCTTTTGCTGACCTAGTTGCTCTTAGGATCGCTATCAGGCTGAACGGTGGCGAAACCTTTGACATTACAGGTGGGAAGTTTCTCCTGCCTGCGAAGTTCCTAGTGCCGTTGTGAATTAATTCCCTCTTTGCGTTATGGTTGGAGGAACGTTGTCATACCTGGTCTTCCCTACACTTCGGTCCGTAGCTGTCATCGGTGCTTTTTGTGCCACAACTGTGTGGTCGCAGCAGACTGCGCCGGTACCTCCACTTGTACCGGCGATCATCCAGCCTGGTGCTCCCGGCACCGGGAACAAGACCCTTTCCAAAAATGCCGCAACTGCCGGCGAAGCGCCTAAGCCGCCTTCAAAAGCCGATGTCGACTTCATGCAGGGCATGATTATGCACCACAACCAAGCCGTCGAAATGACGGAGATGCTGAAGACTCGCACGAAAGATCCGGCGGTTATGGAACTGGGCAAGAAGATCGACGTCTCCCAGAGCGACGAGATGCGCTGGATGAAGCAGTGGCTCACTGATCGCGGCTTTCCCATCTCTGCCGATTCCATGGCGGGTATGGACATGAAAGGCATGGATATGAGTATGCCCATGATGCCCGGCATGTTGACCTCTGCTCAAATGGATACGTTACGCAAGGCGAGCGGACCCGAGTTCGATCACCTCTTTCTTACCGGAATGATTCAGCACCACAGCGGTGCTCTGCTGATGGTCAAAGATCTCTTTGCGAACCCTGGGGCCGGTCAGGACCCACAACTGTTCGACTTCGCTAGCGACGTCGACAATACCCAACAAGCTGAGATTGACATCATGCGTCACATGCTGAAGGAGAGACAATGATTCGGAGTATTTCTTCGCGCTCTACCCGCAACGTCCTGGCGCTGGCCCTAACCCTGTCGGCGACCGGACTGTGCGTCGCCCAGACCACAACCACCGCATCGTCGGCACCGCCTGTGGCGAAAACGCCACCGAAACCGCCCAGCGTCTTCGTCAATGCCCGCTCCGGCTCGGACGATCCTCGCGTCGGCCTCAAGGGCGGACTGTATGATGCGGGCACTGCTCTGCTTGGCCTGCAGTTGGTGATGACGACACCAAAACCTGCTGGCTTTGCACCGGACCTTGAGTCCATCAAGGCCGTTGATGCAACACCTGCGCCGGTGCCCGTTGACCCCGATGCTCCACGCCAGCCTGACGCCCCGCGTCCTAGCGGGCCTCGCGCTAACTACGGTGGAACCAACTCCGACCTCGCTTTCAACGCAAAGTATCTGTTCAACGGCAACTACAGCGGCGTGAATATCTATGACATCACTGACCCCACCCGCATGACGCTGGTCACATCCATGATCTGCCCCGGCGGACAGGGCGATGTCTCGGTCTACAAAAACCTTCTCTTCATGTCAGTCGAAGCAGCCAATGGCCGCATGGATTGCGGTACGCAAGGCTTTTCAACTGCGAGTCCCGAGCCGAAGCCGCCGACACCGACGGGTGACGCCGCAGCCGATGCCGCTGCTATGAGAGCCTTCAGAACGCGCCAACCTGCACCCAGTCCAGACCGCGTGAAAGGTGTCCGCATCTTCGACATCTCCGACATCCGCAACCCGAAGCAGGTGGCTGACGTTCAGACCTGCCGTGGCTCGCACACTCACACCCTTGTGCTCGACCCGAAGGACAAGGATAACGTCTACATCTATGTCTCCGGCTCTGCGGGTGTGCGCCCCTCTGCCGAACTTGGAGGCTGCACCGGCGGCGATCCTGACAAGGATCCTGATACAGCGCTCTTCACGATCGTCATCATCAAGGTACCGGTCGCTCATCCTGAGCTGGCCAAAGTCATCGCCAGCCCGCGCATCTTTTCCGATCCAGAGACCGGCGATGCTAATGGCCTGTGGAAGGGTGGCAATCATGGTGAGGGTACACAGACCACCTCGTCCACGCGGGGCTGTCACGACATCACTGCCTACACCTGGCTGGGATTGGCCGGCGGAGCGTGCTCCGGCAATGGCATCCTGCTCGACATCAGGGACCCTGCCCATCCCAAGCGTCTCGATGCGGTCACCGATCCCAACTACGCATTTTGGCACTCGGCTAACTTCTCTAACGACGGCAAGACAGTCCTGTTCACCGATGAGTGGGGCGGTGGCGGTCAGCCGCGCTGCCGTATCTCCGATCCGATGGCCTGGGGCGCGGATGCCATCTTCAGCATTACCCCGGACAAGAAGCTGAAGCTGGACGCCTACTACAAGATGCCTGCGCCGCAGACCGACAAGGAAAACTGCGTGGCGCACAACGGCTCGATGATTCCAGTTCCAGGACGCAACATCGAAGTGCAGTCGTGGTATCAGGGCGGCGTCTCTATTGTGGATTACACCGACCCCACGCACCCGTTTGAGATCGGTTACTTCGATCGCGGCCCTGTGGACGATAGCCGTCCGGCGATGGGAGGCCAGTGGTCCACTTACTACTACAACGGCTATATCTATGGATCGGAGATCGCTCGAGGGACGGACGTTCTCAAACTCGTTCCCACGAAAGACCTGACACAGAACGAAATCGATGCGGCGGCCCAGATTAATCTGCCTGAGCTGAACGTTCAGGATCAGCCCCACATCGACTACCCTATGACGTTCATCACTGCGAAGGCCTATCTTGACCAGCTTGCCCGCGGAAGTAGCCTTCCCGCAGACAAGATCGCGGGGATCAACGCCGACATTGACGCAAAGAACGTGAAGAAGCTTCACGCTGATGCCAAAACAGCTGAGAAGGCCGCCGCCACTGCCAAAACACCGGCAGACGCCGACCGCCTCCATGCTTTATCGAAGATCCTCGTGAGCGATGGTGGAGGCGTCGTCAAGGCGGGCGAGTAAACTAAATAAGGTTATCGGCGGGGTGAAGAGTGCGTTGCCCGGTTGTTGCCAACAGGACAACGCACTCTTCACCCAGTTCGGCGGTTCAATTTTTTTTGAAAGCCGGAGCAGACGGTGCTGGCCAACTTCCCGACTACCGTTGACAGATCACCAAGGATGAATAACTCAAACATGCCGCCGGCCGATAGTTCCCGCTCAACCGCCCGATCTTTGCTGGTCGGCGTTACAAGCTTGCTCTTCATCCTGCTGCAGAGTGCATGTACAGCCGTTATGGCAATTAGCGGCGTTCGACTTCTTATTGGTCTAAGTGCTTTGGTCGCAGCAGCTGGGCTGCGTCGGCCAGCTGCTGGACTCCATGCGGATGCTATACGCATTCCGATGATGGTGATTGCAATTGGAGGCTCTCTCCTGAATCTCTATGTTCTGTGGAGGGTTCGTTCGTTGCGAGCACGCCCCTCTTCGCAGTGGCGAGTGCGCCCTGCAACAGCGGAACAGAAGCGATCGGAGACAATTCAGATCGTGCTGGCGATCGTCACGTTGGTCCTGGTAGTTGCGGAGTTCATCACGCACCGTATTGTGCATGGTGCCTGATGGTACCGCGAGGAACACGATGATTCAGACTATTGCCGCGAAAACTCCTCATCGAGACGAGCATGGAGCCGCTCACTGTAACCGATTGGGAGTTCAAAGACGCGATCATCGGCAGTCAGAATAAGGATGTTGCGAGTAGAGTCGACGATTGCCGAGCAGATCTCACAGTGCTCCAGGTGTCGCTGCACCAGACCGAGTGTTTCAGCATCAAGAGAGTGATCGAGATAATCGGAGATATACGTCCAGACGTGCTTGCACTCTAAGACCACTGGAACCACCTCCTCTGTCGGTTCACATGTTTTAACTTTGGTGCGAGATTCTTTTGCATCATCAATCGGGCGCGGTGCAGCCTCACCTTCGTTGAAGCCACACTGATCTTCAACGCCTGTGCTACGTCTGCAGTGCTCAGTTCTTCTACGTCTCGCATGACAAAGACCTCGCGGTAGATTAGCGGCAGCGAAGCAACTGCATCCTGCAACAGTAGCTTCATCTCCTGCCGCTCCAGGGCTTGCGATGGAATCTCTTTCCAATCGCGCAATAACTGAGGCGATGCATCACTCTGCCCTTCAGGTGTCTCGTCGATCGAGTCCGTGGGAAAGACATTGTTGCGGCGAATTCGACTGCGCGCCTCATTCAGAGCAATACTAATCAGCCAGGTTCCAAACTTTGCTTCGCCGCGAAAATTTGCCAGGTTGCGGAAAGCCTTGAGAAACGTCTCCTGCGCGACATCTTCTGCGTCCGCCTCGTTACGCAAAGACGATAGGGCCATCAGATAGACAGTGCGCTCATAGGGCCGAATCAACTCGTGGAACAGCGGCGAGTCACCGGCAAGAATCAGCTTTATGAGCCGCTGCTCCTCTTCAAGTGTGGGCGAGTCTCTCATTGCTGAGTCGATCTCTCCTTGAAGCGCCTAGCTAGCAATGCATCCAATGAGAAGAGTCCGGCGCCGAAGATTAACACCATTAATGAAGCGAAGAGAAAGGTGTAAGGGTCCGCTACGTAGAATTTACCGGGGTCGGAGAAGAAGGATGTGAGAGCTTCACGGTCAGCTGTCCAATAGGCAACGAACATGTTGCCGGCAAGCAGCAGACTGATGAATCTTGATCCAAGGCCAAGGATCAAGAGGATGCCACCGGCGAACTCGAGCACTGAGATGAAGTGCGCGGTCGCTGCTGGAAATGGAATGTTCAGGCTAGCGAAGAAGCCTGTGATCTTTCCTATGTTCTGCATCTTGCCCCAGCCAGTTTGGGCGAACTGCCAGCCCCAATAGAGCCGCACGGCGAGCAAGAATGGCGACTGCAGGTAGTTCGCGAAATTGGCTAAACGAGCGTAGTACCGGATTAATACATTCATCGTCCCGAATTCCTTTCGTGGACAAGATTATCGACCTGTCTCGAACAATATGCCTAGTTAGAGAGTGTTGATTGTGAAACGTTACAAGGTAGGAATATAAATCCGCGCGATCCGCAAATAAACCTACTCCGGGCCTTCACACGAATCAGCCTGGGGTGGTTGACTCTTGGGTAACGCAGGTGCGAGGCTTGCGACACCAGTGAACTCGGGAGCAGGTATTAGTGTGACACACAAGTTTGGACGGATGATACGAGTGCTGAGCTCCTTGCTACTACTCGTATGCGTGCTCATCGCCTGTCCTGGAGAGATTGAAGCGCGACCGGATGCAGCCGTTGTTGCCTTTTCCCAGACGATCAACGTTGGAGAAGCGGCTCTACAGATCGACTTCGCGGAGGGGACGTTCGATCTTTCGCGGGCCAAGGTTATCGAGCGAATAGAGTTGGCGGCCCATGCGGTTGCTGTTTATTATGGCCGCTTCCCCGTCTCCCGAGTCAGGATACTGGTGGTTCCGGTAGCGGGCCGACATGGGGTACTGCAAGGAACCACCTGGGGCAATGTGTCGGGATTTCAAGCTTTTCTGCGGTTGCGCATCGGCCAGTCGACAACGCAGGAAGAGCTGACAGGGGATTGGATCATCACCCACGAACTCGTGCATACGGCGCTTGATTCGCTACCGGACGATCAGCATTGGCTGGAAGAGGGACTGGCGAGCTATATCGAACCCATTGCTCGCGTTCAGGCTGGCGAAATCCCAGCCGAACGTATCTGGGGCGACATGATGCGTGGAATGACTAACGGCGAACCCGGCGAGGGAGATCGCGGCTTGAACAATACACATACCTGGGGACGAACCTACTGGGGTGGAGCCTTGTTCTGCCTCATAGCTGACGTCCAAATTCGGACACAAACTCACAACCATAAGGGTTTACAGGATGCCTTGCGGGCAATCGTTGCGGCAGGAGGAACTATTGATAAGGAGTGGCCTCTGCCGCGCATCCTTGGCATTGGCGATCAAGCTACTGGAACTCATGTACTTGAAGAGATGTATGCCAAATGGGGTGAGGCACCGGTTTCTGTAAACCTGGCAGAGCTTTGGGAGCAATTAGGTGTGTATCAGGAAAAAACAACCATACTATTCGACCCGAAGGCGCCTAACGTAGCGATTAGAGCGGCAATAACCGAGCTCCCAAAGCCAAATGAGGCGAAATAGTTACTGTTCGAAGCAGGTTGAGAAGGCATCTTCGTCGATATTTAATCCTCAAAAAAAACTTCGTAACCTATTCACGAATCTATGCTCAAACGTGCAGAATGGATGAGCCGTGATTCGGGTTGCTGGGCTCGCAATCCATTTGACGGGCAGGTTCGTTTATCAGTAAGCAACTTAACTCTTGTAGTTATCAAACATAACGTCCTGTGCATTCTGTGCGCGGCTCAACCAATAGAAAGGCTACTCTCATGAAGACTTCAACTAAGTCACTCGCTTTGGCCGCGGCAATCGCAGGCCTCCTCGGCGGCACCAACGTTCGTGCAAACGCTCAGCCGACTCAGAACGCCGCAGTATCTGCTGGTGTGCTCCTCGCCCAGTCGCCCGATACAACCAAGCACTCCTGCAAGGGCAAGAACGATTGCAAGGGCCAGGGCGGCGGCGATGCCAAGCACGCTGGCAAGAACAGCTGCAAGGGTAAGGGCGCTTGCGCTACCGACGGTTCCACACCTCCGAAGGCTGTCTAGTTTTATCTTGCAGCAAGGGGCTTGAAGTCTTCTTCAAGCCCCATTTTCTTTCACGCTTCACCCTTTCGGAGAGTTCAATGCCAGCGAATCGTTTTAACGGCTTTACTGATTACGGCGTGGGGATCGGACTGCGTGTACCGCACTACGAACATATCTTCTCCGAGAAGCCCGTCGTCGATTGGTTCGAGATCATCTCTGAAAACTACATGGTTGACGGAGGACGCTCCCTGAAGGTGCTCGATCAGATTCTTGAGCAATACAGGGTTGTTCAGCATGGGGTCTCGATGTACTTCGGATCGGCTCAGCCGCTGGATCGCGAGCATTTGAAGCGCCTGAAAGAGCTGACGAAGCGCACCAAAACTCCGTGGCTCTCCGACCATCTCTGCTGGGGAAGCGTCGATGGCCGCTACACGCATGATCTGCTTCCGTTGCCTTATACCTTTGAGGCTGTTCGCACGACCGCAAGCCGCATCCGCGAGGTCCAGGATTTCCTGGAGATCCCGATCGCGGTCGAGAATGTCAGCAGCTATGCGGAGTTTCATGAGTCCCAGATGACGGAGTGGGAGTTTCTGAACGAGGTCGTTCATGCGGCTGACTGCGGGATTCTTCTCGATGTGAACAACATCTATGTCTCGTCGCAGAATCATGGCTTCAATCCGATGGAGTACGTTAACAGCGTTGCGGCAGATCGTGTTGCGCAGATTCATATCGCCGGTCATTCAAAGTTTGAAAAGTACACGCTCGACACGCATGATCACCCGGTTCTCGATCCTGTCTGGCGCATGTATGCGCGGGCCATCGAGAGAGTTGGGCCTACGGCTACGCTGCTTGAGTGGGATGACAATATCCCCTCCTTCGACGAAGTTCATGGCGAAGCGCTGAAGGCTCATCGTTATCTCAACACAGCGCAGACCTCGGCTGCGGCGATACCTTCGAACCCACTTGAAGAGGTTCGCGCATGAACCTCCTCGAGTTGCAGCGGCGTATGTCGCGAGGACGTGAGGCGTCCTCTGGATGCTGATTTTGCAATGCAGCAGGAGACTGAAGACGGCCGCTCTGTGACCGAGATTGCCGAGGGTTACGTTAAGCCGAATGACCGGCTCACCTCATTTGAGCGTCTTGAAATCTACAACAGGCAATATTGGTTTCGCGTCATCGGCGCAGTGTCTGAAGATTTTCCCGCGCTTGCCGCCGTACTTGGGTCGAAGAAGTTCGATAGCCTGGTGCTCGCGTATCTGAAGGAAAATCCATCCACTTCCTTTACGCTTCGCAACCTTGGAGCGCAGTTGCCACATTGGCTTGAGGGTCACCCTGAGTTTGCACCTACGCGCCATGCTCTCATGCTCGATGTTGCGCGGCTGGAGTGGGCTTATGTTGAGGCTTTTGACAGACGCGCTGTCGCTCCATTGGCCGCGGAGGATTTCGGCGACCTTAGCACTGACTCGAAGCTCTCGCTTCAGCCGCATCTTCAGTTGCTGGATCTGCGGTATCCGGTGGATGAGCTGGTTCTTGCAGTACATCAAGAGACCCCTCCCTCCGACATCATGAGTAATGCGGTTTCTGAGCGCAAGCAGAAGTCGCGACATGGTCTGCCGAGGATGCGCCGCGCCGCGATCTGCCTTGCAGTTCATCGTTTCGATAACTCGGTGTACTACCGCCGCATCGGCCGTGAAGCGTTTCTTCTGCTCTCGGCCCTGCAACAGCATAAAACCCTTGGCGAATCCATGGAGTTGGCCTTCACTGGTAGTAAACTCTCGCCCGAAGAACAAGCGCAAAAGATTCAGGAGTGCTTCGCCCATGCGGCTGAACTTGGATGGTTCTGTCATCGGCATGTCGATCTTCCCGGTTTCCAATAGCAATGAATCTCCGTCGCCAAATTTTGAGGATGCGAGGTTGCCTGGCATTCTTTTTTTTGTTTGTGTATTCGTCGCAAGCGCAAGCTCCCTCCCAGGCGATTGAATGGCATCCATGGTCAGATCAGATCTTTGCGCAAGCTGCGCGTGAGCACAAATTTGTTTTGCTTGATCTTGAGGCTGTGTGGTGCCACTGGTGCCACGTCATGGATCAACAGACGTATCGTGACGCTACTGTGCGCAGGCTGATGGGGAAGAAGTACATCGCTGTCAAAGTCGATCAGGACTCGCGCCCGGATATCTCCAACCGTTATGAGGACTATGGCTGGCCAGCCACCGTAATCTTCAAAGCTGATGGCAGCGAGATCGTAAAACGGCAAGGCTATCTTCCACCGAAGCAAATGGCGTCCATTCTTCAGGCGGTTATCGACGATCCAACTCCAGGCCCATCGGTTGAGGCGGAAAAGACGATCTCTTATGCGACGACACCATTTCTTCCTGCAGCGTTGCTCGTCGATGTTAAGAAAGAGTTTGAAAAGCAGTACGACACTGCAGGTAAAGGCTGGGCCTTTGGTCACAAATATCTGGACGCAGACTCAGTGGAGTATGCCAGTGTGCTTGCTAAGCATGGAGATCAGCTAGAGAAGCAGCGAGTGTTCGATACCCTGAAGGAAGCGGAGAAGTTGCTTGATCCGGTATGGGGTGGTGCTTATCAATATTCCACAGGTGGCAACTGGAACGAGCCACATTTTGAGAAGCTACTACTTATCCAGAGCCAGGTGATGCGAACCTATGCGCAGTCCTATGGGTTGTGGCATACACCCGAATACTTGGCGTCGGCGCAAAACGTACATCGGTATGTTCGTTCGTTTCTTACCAGTCCAGAAGGAGCTTTCTACGTCAGCCAGGACGCTGACGCTGTCGAAGGAGAGCATAGCGCAGGCTATTTCGCGCTGGATGATGCAAGGCGACGGGCTTCCGGGATTCCCCGTGTTGATAAACACTTGTACGCGCGCGAAAACGGATGGATGATCAACTCGCTTTGTGCGCTTTATGCGGTTACGGGTGACTCTGCGACGCTGCAGGAAGCTGAACGCTCTGCTCGCTGGGTCATTGCTCATCGTAGTCTGGCGGGTGGTGGCTTTGCTCATAGCCAGCATGACTCCGCAGGGCCATATCTCGGCGATACGCTTGCTATGGGACAGGGCTTTCTCGCTTTATACGAAGTGACTGGAGACCGCGAGTGGCTGAAGCGTGCCGCTGACGCGCGTCGCTTTATTGCCGCTAACTTCGCCGCTTCTACCGGCGCAGGTTTTGTTACCTCAAAGACATCCACGGATAGCTCTTATAAACCGCGGCCTGAACGCGACGAAAATGCGCAGCTTGCGCGTTTCGCAAACCTGCTCTTTCACTACATCGGCAACAGCGGCGATAAGGACGCGGCCACACGCTCTATGCAATACCTGGCGACACGGGAGATAGCGGTAGCGTGGCTTTCAGCGCCTGTTCTGTTAGCTGAGATGCAGTTCACACGCGAGCCTATTCACATCACTGTGGTCGGTGGAAAAAAGGATGCAGGAGCCCAAGGGCTCTTTCAAACTGCTTTGAGTGCTGGGCCTATTTATAAGCGTGTCGAATGGTGGGACCCCTCAGAGGGGCCACTGCCGCGCGGCGACGTGCAGTATCCATCCTTAAATCGCCCAGCCGCTTTTCTTTGTACAGCGTCTGCTTGCTCTTCGCCGATCTTTGATCAGCATGTCTTAGAGTTACGTGCGCTCAAAGCATCTGAAACCGGTTCCAACTGATTTGGCGGTAAGGAACTTGCATCTTTGTTCCGCGACCGTTTCATGAAGCCAAGGCGTGAAGCGGTCGGTGTCATCTTTGATCGTGCTGTGAAGAGAGGCGAGATCAATCGAAATCTGGATCGAGAACTTGTACTCGACCTTATCTATGGACCCGCTATTCTTCGTCTGATGGTTGAACACGCTACTCTTAACCGCGACACTGCCGAAGCTGTGATCTCAGGCAAGAAAAAGGGAGCCGGCTGATCCGGCTCCCAATAAAAACTAGTGCAGCTTCGTTAGAAGGTGATGGTGCCCTTCAGTTGAATGAGGCGAGGAGAAGCGTCGCCACCGAGGAACGAACCAAGAATCGAAGTCGGTGTGCTGACAGTGGTAGTGACCGCACCGAAGTTCGGATTGTCGAGGTCGTTGATTGGGGCACCGAAGTTCGGGTGGTTGAAGAGGTTGAAGAATTGGGCTCCTACCTGGAGGCGCCCGGTGTCTGAGTGAGGAACAGGAATCTTGAAACCCTTCAGGATGCTGAAGTCAGTGTTCGTGTAGGAAGGTGCAACCACCTGGTTACGCCGCTGCTGTCCGAATGCTGTTGGGTCGATGAAGTTGCCGGGAGTCGCAATCGCACAAGGATTTGCCGCTACGCCGGTTGCGTTGTTGAAAATTGCACTGCCGCCGCAGCTCTTGACGCCGTTGACCTGAGCTGCGAGGAAGCCTGGAAAACCCGGGCCGCCGTAGTTTGGAGCCTGCAAAGCGGTGTCGATAACCGAGAACGGAAAACCAGTATGATGGAAGACCGTACCGCTGACCTGCCATCCATCCGTCAGCAACTTCGGACCACCATAGTAAGGCAGCATATAGACGTACGACGCGGTGATGTTCTGTCGCGTATCGTAGTCTGCATTGCCGTAGTTCTGTTTCAGGTTGTTCGGGTTGATGGGAGTCAGGTAGTTCGTTCCAAATGGCCGAAGCCCAGGATGCCGCCGTTCGAAATCTCGTCCAGCGCATGGCTCCAGGTGTAGTTGAAATTAAGTGTCAGCGATTTCGTGTGGCGAGAGACGCCGACCAGGAAGCCGTTGTAGTTCGAGACCGCACCATTCCCAACTTCATTGGCCGCGCCGAACGACGGGTTCGGAATGGTCGTCGGAAGCCCGGTAAAGTTGATCGGCGTTACCCCGTCAAAGCCTGGGCTGCCGTTGTTGACCCCGAATGCGTTCACGCTCTGGTTTTGAACCGGCTCATGATATCCGTGATTGCCGACGTAGGAGAGAGAGAGGACCGTCTGCTTCCTCGGATCAAGTGCCTGCTCTACCTGGAAGCTGTATTCCTCATAGGTTGGGTAGTGCAACTTGCCCGCTGCCGTCACGATTGCAGGCGCGGCGAAGCCAGGAAGGCAGTCGAAAGCGTGTCGAAACTCGCGCCGTTCTGGAACCCAGCCTGAAAGGCTTTGCTGGAGGCGCTCGCCACGGCTTGACCGCTGGCTGGATTGGCAGGATTTGGGCTGATGCAGGATTTGGATAGGGTTGCCGTTCTGATCCGTTTTGCCGCTCCAGGTCCATAACAACGTGAACCCAACATTGGTCGGTGCATTGTTCAGGAAGCTGTCCGCCACGTCGCAGGAAATACGTCAGTGAACAGACCAAAGCCGCCGCGGATGACCGTGCTGCTCTCCGAGCCGAACGGCGACCAGGAGAAGCCGACACGCGGATTCACCGATATCGCCTGGAAGCCAGGGAACGCCTGGTGCTGGCCAGTCGTCAACAAGGTTGAATAAGCGGTTGTAGGGTTGGTATTCAGAGCGTTGAATGCACCGTTCGTATAGGCGTAGCAGTTTGTGCCGCAGGTCGGGTTTGAGTCGTGCTCGGCGCGGACTCCCGCAGTTAAGGTCAGATTCTGGCGAAGTTTCCAGGTGTCCTGACCATAGCCTGCAAGATTATAGAGGGCGACTGGCTGGGTGTTACGAAGCAGGAAACTGCTGGGTATATTGTTCCAGTCCGTTTCCAGCTCCAAAGTCCCCATTCTCGTCAGCTTCGACGGAGGGGGTCGTATTGATAGAGGGGCTGTAGTCCGTTACATCGTCGCGCCGGAAGTAGCCGCCAAACTGGATGGTATGACGACCGTGGGTGATGCTCACGTCGTCGCTGAACTGATAGTTCGTTACGTTGCGACCCTGAGGCCAGTCGCTGTCGATACCGCCGAGGCCGGTAAAACTTCCCCCAAAGGTTGCAAAGTCGAGCGAGTAAGGAACAAGCGCGTTGGCTGCTGCAAGGTTGGTGTTCGTAAAGACTGCGCTGTACCAGATGACGCCGAACAAGAACTGGTTGCTGATCTTTGAATTGATGACGTGTGTCTCTCCAAGGGTTCCCTCAAACGATGGCTGAGGGCTGTCTGCATTGAAGAGGGGATTGAGGGGATCGGTGTAGGTTGCTTGAACGCCCTTGTCCCACTTGAAATGGCCGAAGGTCGTGTCCTTATCGGTAAGCTTCAAGTCCACGCGGGAGGTAAGCAGGAACTCGTGCGTGAAGTTTCCGGCCGAGGCGGTATACGTCACTGCATTTGGGTCGTTGGGAGCGGGTGTCGCTGTCGAGTAGCCAGGAGCATTTTGGTAGACGCTGAATAGCTGCTTGTAAAACGCCTGGTCTGCCAACGGAGCAGAGTTGACCGCGTTGGCAATGTATGCCGCGTTGGGTGCAAATACCGTGCTCGAGGTCGGCAGTACCACACGCAGACCTTCATAATCGACAAAGAAGAACAGGCGATCCTTAAAAATCGGCCCGCCGATTCTGGCGGCAAACTGATTTACGTTATCAAAAGACCGTGGCGTCAAATCCGGAGTTTGATTGCGGAAGTAGCTGTTCGCATTCAGTGCGCTTCCGTTCCATTGATAAACGGCATTACCGTGGAACTTGTTCGTTCCTGAGAGTGTGGTCTCGTTCACCTGGGCGCCGCCGAGACCGCCATACTGAGCACCGTATGCGTTCGAGGTCACGTTGACCTCGGATACCTCGTTGTTGCCCAGCAGCAGATTCGTTGCTCCGGAGTTGTTAAGATTCAGGAATGGGTCATTCTCATAGGAGCCATTCAAGGTAAATGTGTTTGAGGTGGCTGGCAGGCCAAAGACCGAGAAGTTTCCGTCGCCGCCCGACGTATTGATGACTGTGCCAGGAGTGACCTGGGCCACAAATGTCAGGTCGTTTCCAGGATTGGGCAGGTTCTGGACCTGTTCCTGCGAGATCGAAGTGGAGAGATCTGCATTATCGGTGTGGAGTAGCGACACGTTGTTGCTGGATACCTCGACCGTTACGCTGCTGGAGCCGACCGTCAGTGTCGTGTCGCCGGAGGTGATCTGACCGATTGCTACAGCCACCGTGGTAGAAACGGTTTGAAAGCCTGAGGCCGTCACCGTGACCTTATAGGTGCCGGGTTTCAGCAGTGGGGCTCGGTAGCCACCGTTGGAGCCGGAAGTCAACGTTTGCGTGACGCCCGTTTCGTTGTTTGTCACCACGATCTTCGCATTTGGGACGACTGCACCTGTCGCGTCCGTTACAACTCCTGCAATATCACCGGATGCAGTTGATTGCGCATGCAAAACAGTAGTGGAGTTTAAAAAACAGATGGCGCCCGATACTGAAAGCGCCATGCCTAAAAACATTGCGGGCCCGCGTAGAAATCTCATATTTTCCAGAAACGCAATTCAATTGCCATTTCGGGGTTTTCTACAACTTAAGTTACAAGCCCATAAGTTATATGTGGGTTGCGAGACGCCCGTCCTATAACAGCTGAAAGTGTCATTCCGACGGATATACAAAGATCAAAATATTCGTTTCGGTTCAAACAATTCCTTCGAACACTGTCGTCGACTCCGCCTAAAGACCCAGATAAACTTAAGAAGTTTCTGTCGAGAAAGCCAGGTATCGAATTATCTGAAATTAATTTTTAGGTTGGTCGCTAATCGCCTGATCCAGATCGAGTTCCGCATAAATCTATCTTTTTTTACGCATATTTATTCACCAATATTATTTACAGAAATTTGTATCAACCCTCACGCAAAAATTCAATAAACGGGATATATGGGCCTGACGGTAATGGTGATTTGCGCCTTTTCTTCTATGGTGACAATTGTGGTGGCAAACTTCGTGTAGTCCGTAACAAAAGTCGTGGTACGGTCACCGTCGCAGGCGTGGTTTTATTTGAAACGCCCTGCCATCCTAATCTGCCGATAGCTCACATGTTATCGAGTGACACCTAAATAACCTTGATCTGGAGCCTCCCACCGTCCATGTGGAACCACATGGTTGCGCGTGTAAGACCGCATAGCTAAATGTGTAGCAACCTATATTTCTTTCACTTATTCCTTCTTCTACTCTACGAATACGTAATTGAGATTCGCCCAAGGAGAAAGATATGAAGAAGACAACTATATTTGCGGCTGTTGCAGGCGTAACGTTTGCCTGCGTGGGAATGATGTTTGCACAAGCGCCAGTAGTCAGCATTGACCGCTACCGGTATAGAAATCTTGCCGCTGCGCAGAGCTACATCTTATCTTCGCTCCGCTGTTTGCCGTGGCATTCCTCTCCACGCATCTCTCGCACGAAATTATCTGGCGCATTCTGGTCGCCGCAGGTGCTCTTCCCGCGCTGGCTGTTTATGGCGCACGACGGAATCTTAAAGAGTCACCGCGGTTTCTCAAGGCTGCGGCTCACGAAGAAGATGAGTTGGGAAACCTCAGGAAGGCCGATCACTTCGATAAGAAAACTCACTCGGCCATCCTTCTGGATGGCTTTCATCGTCTTGTCGACAACAAGAAGATTCTGGGGCGTCTGATCGGTGACGGTAGGACCAGATGGTCAACTTGTCTCACAGAGACTAATCCATAGCGATTGACTGTAAAAGCCGCTCAGTGAAGACTCGTTATTTTGAGCAGGACTAGCGAATTCGGGCTTAAGTCCAGGGTGAGGGAACCGTCGCGTAGTGCTAAGCGTTCTGGAGAGCCAAAGGCGGTTTCACGATTTAGCTGCTCGGCCTGAGAACGCGTTGGGAAGGCGGGACTTCCCATTGCTGCGTACTGCTTTAGCACGTTGCTGTGGTCTGCGTCGACGCGTTGAAGCGAGACGTGCGCATTCTTTGGAAGACCGGTTATCTGCAGGGTGTAGCGTTGCGGAGCCGAAGGCTTGTCTACTGCAGCAAGATTCCACAGAGCGATTGATAGAGAGCCATCCGGCAGCCGCGTGACGATAATGTTGTGCGAGGGATTGGCGAGACGCTCTGTTCCCAGCTGATGGAGCAACGCGTAGTCGTAAAAGCTCGGCTTGTTTATGCCGCCGGTAGCGCGAAGACCGAATTGCCCCTGAAACGACCGCTGGGCAGGGCCGCCTTCTTCAAATACATCAGAGAAGGTCCAGAATGAAAGATAGTCGACGTGACCGTCGCAGGTGCGAATGGCTTCAGCGAGCGCGGGGCCGACATACGGCGTGTCGCGTCGTTCATGATCTCCGGGAACATTCCACTCGGTCCAGAGCAATGGAAGATGTGGCATCGGGGAGACATCAATCTGACGGCGCACCTTTGCGACAGCCGCACAGGCTCGGTCTTCTTGCGGAATGACTTCGTCGGTGCCGAGTAGTCGTTGTACGGGCTCATCGTCGTAGGCGTGGGATGAAACGAAGTCGACAGGGACGTGATTGGATGCGGCAAAGCTGAGAAATTCCGGCACCCAGGCTGCGGCTGCCGTGGCTGGGCCGCCAACTCGGAGGCGCGGGCTGATGGATTTCAACGCTCTTGCCGTGTGTGCATAGAGATCGAAGTAAGAGTCGCGGCGCGGAATTCCTCCCCAGAAATCGATATTGGGCTCATTCCATACTTCGAAGTACCACTGCGCGACCTCATCAATTCCGTAGCGATCGACAAGGTTTTGTGCGAGCGCTCGTATCAGGTTGTCCCAGCGCTCGATGCTCTTTGGGGGAGAGACGTTCTGCTTGTACCAGAAGGGATGTAGCGCATCGGGGTTGAAGGCGAGCTTTTTCGGCATGAAGCTAATCTCTACGACTGGACGTACTCCTTGAGCGAGTAAGCTGTCGTAGATTTCGTCGACGTAGGTGAAGTTGTAGACGGGATTGCCGTGTTCGTCTTCGTTGTATACGCCTAGTTCGTCGTGGAGGATGGCGTGGAAACGGAGGTATTGCACATCGGTGATTGCTTTTACGGCGGTGAGATCGTTCTGGTAACTCTGGCGGAGAACCAACGCGGCGCGGCCGGAGCCAAACATCTTCTCCCAGAAGTGTGGGAATGGGGTGGACTGGGCCTGTGCGTCGATCTGGATGATCTCCTGGGAGTAGACCAGAGGAGAAGATGAGAGAACCAGGCAGAGTGATATGAGTTGAAATAGACGAAGTTTAGACATGCGAACCTTGGTCGAGATCGTTGTGGTGGAACGTGGTCAATGCGTGGTTTGTGCGTGGTGAAACATGGTGGTTTGACGACGCTTGACGTGGTGGTGACTCAGGAGTGGAGCGGGTTTTGTGGTTTTGGAGCTGAAAAAATAACTGGAGTGGTTGTATGCCACAAAAACGAGGCATCTTTTCCTCCTCTTTATGTCAAGCGAGATGGTTTCGCGGATAAAGTCTCGAACCTGACAAGGGGGAGATATTCCTGATGGAGTATCTCCCCTTTAGGCAGGGTTTAGAAGTTGAAGCGGGCTTGAAGATCAATTGTTCTTGATCCCAATGCGCTTGATGCCTGGCCGAGGTTGCCGTTTGAGACATTCGTCGAGAGGGAGCTGGGGTTGATGTTCAATATGTTGAAGGCGTTAAGCATGTTGGCCTTGATTTCGATCTTGGTGTTTTCTCCCAGACCTGGAATTCTGGGCAAGCCGAACGCTTTGGCAAGGTTCAGATCGACATCGCGATACCAGGGACCACCAAAGGAGTTGCGGTCGATTCCTGGTGCGGGGATGAAGTTGGTTGTGGACTGACCGGGATTGTCGGTAATCGCATCCAGATAGTTCGGAACCATGAAGTAGTTGTTGGCGAATTGATCATTGTTAGTCCCTGTATTGGCTGTGCCGGGGTTAGGAAAGTTGCTTCCTGTTTTGAAGGCGTTGTTGCCCGTGTTGTGGCCTGCGCCTCCAAGGTAGAAGGGCCGCAGGCTTTGAAATCCGTAGTTGCAGGTGTTGCAGTAGATCTGATGTGGCGCGGTATAGACCGGGGTCCACCCATAACCTGAGTGCACGGTGAATATGCCGCTGAGCGACCATCCACCGACGATCTTCTCTACCCAGCTGTGGCTGCCGCGAAAGATGACGGGTTGCCAGACGCCGAAGATCTTAAGGGACTGATTGACGTCGAAGTCCGACCGTCCATAGGCGTAACGGGTGTTGTAGAGGTAAGCGTCGCGAAAGTATGGGCCTGAGTCGGTATCCATGCTGTGGGCCCAGGCGTACTGGCCCTCCGCGTAGAAGGTATGCGAGAACTGATGCTTGAGGCCGGCGAGCAACATATTGTTGTTGGATTTGCCCTGGCTGCCGAAGGTGTTGACGCTGTTGACCAGCGGGTTCTGCGCCGCTCCCATAATTTGTCCGAGAGCAGTTGCGTCGTAGTTGTACAGGGTGTGATGAGCGGAGCTGCCTACGTAGCCTACAGTCATTACCAACGAATAACCTAAGTCCACCTGCATATCGAGTGAGTAATGATGCGCGTACTGCGTGGGCAGGTTGCCGGGGAGCGCCCCGAGGTTTGCGCTACCGGCGGTGGGCAGTCCGGCGGAGTTAAATGTAGTAATCGTGTTTGGGTTCGCGGGGAAGCCAAAGATGTCGGTGGGACTGCTGGAGGTCGCGTAGAGGATATTCGGATTAATCTGCGACGGGTTTTTGCTGCTGCCCGGAACAGAGCTGGTTCCTGGTGGGTTGCCGTCATTATTGTTCGAGTTTGCGATCTGCTCCTGGTTATAGTTCAGTCCGTAACCGCCGCGGAAGACCACCTTGCCGTTGGATCGCGCGGGGCTCCAGTTGAAGCCGACCTGCGGGCCGAAGTTGAACTTTTGTGCCTTCCATGCGCCGATTCCTGTGCGGATGGTGATGCCGGTCAAGAGGCTTGTGCCGCTGCCAAACGAGAGTACGCCCTGGTTGTTGTTCTTATCGGTGAGCGGCCCGAAGTAGGAGTAGCGGAGACCAGCGCTCAACGTAAGGTTGGGGCGGGCCTTCCAGTCGTCCTGAAAGAAGACGCCTAATAAGTTCTCGCGGTTGTCGTTGCGGAAGCCGCCGGGGATACCGGTGGTTGCCTGGAATGGGCCGCCCTCGGCCTCCGGGGCATCATTCAAGAAGTCCCAGATGTTGTAGAAGGTGTAGTTCGGCGCGCCGATTGGATCGTTGAGATAGTAGAGCCGGGTGAAGTCGAATCCGAACTTCATTGTCTGCGAGTGCAGCACCTTGGTGGCGACGTCCTTGTAGCCGTAGGTCCATTGGTCGAGATGGCCAGGCGCGGGCACACCGAGGTTGCCGATACTGATGCTGCCAATCTGTACACCACCGTCTGAAGCTAAGTTGGTTTGGGGCAGGCCGAACGGCGCTTGAGGATTGCTTTGAAGCTCGTTGTAGCGCCAGCCTGCCGCGTTGGCGCGGGCTTCGTTGAGGAAGCTCGGCGAGAAGGTGTGATTCCAGATGACGCGAGAAGGCGTCGTTAGTCTGAGAGTGATTGAAGATCTGATAACCCAGTCCGCCGTTGAGCCTGGTTAAGGTGGTGGGAACCCAGTAGATCGCGAAGCTGACGTGGTCTTTGCCGGTTACGTTGGCATCGAGACGTCCGTTGTATTGTTTGAAGTCGCTGGTGGTCGGGTTGGCTATGTTGTACTGGGCGATATCGGCGGTGTTTGAGAGTCCACTGCCGACGCCGGGCGTGGTGGCGCTGACGTAAGAGAGATCCTGTTTGCCCAGGCCGATGGTTAGCGGCGAACCAACGTTCAAGCCCTGACCTGAGATGGTACGGCAGTTGACGCCTTCGGTGAGGCCGGCGTTCGTGCAGGTGTTGGAAGCAATGAGGGTTCCGGCAACTGCTGCTCCCTTGAAGTTGAGATACGTGGAGGAGATGCTGTTTGCCGGTGCCAACTGCGCAAACGCTGCGGTGGGGAACCATTGGGTGCTGGTTGTTGAAACGGATTGGCTCTGTCCCTCATAGGCGAAGAAGGCAAAGACCCTGTTCTTCCAGATGGGTCCACCGATACTTCCACCCAGCTGGTTATAAAAGTCCTGGTCGCGAAGCAGACCGCGTTGTGCGGGTGTGAGCTTAGCTCCAGTGATTGGATCGTTCGACTGCACGGACCCGGGGCCGTTCCAACGTTGATACGCATTGAGCCCAGGGCGAGCGATCTGGATGAAAAAACTGCCGTGAAGATGATTGGTTCCGCTCTTAGAGGTAATTTCGGTGAGCGCTCCGGAGAAGCGGCCATTCTCGGCATCGTAGGCGTTGGTGACGATTTTTACGTTGTCGACCGAATCCTGACTGGGGGTGACAACTGTGGACCCGCCCCAGACGGCGCTCGCTGTGCTGATGCCGTCGATGCTGTAGCCGTTGTTTCCAAACTGGGCGCCGTTGGCGTTGGCGGAGGCGCCATTTTCTGTTGCAAAGATACTGCTGGAGTGGCCTAAGTTGCCGCCGCCGCCTGATGAGGCGCCGGTCTGCGTGCCTGGAGCCTGGAATCCACCACCGCCGGCGGACTGCGCTCCAGTGGCGAGGACTCCTGGTGCGAGTTGAATGAGGCTGGTGACGTCGCGCTGATAGACAGGAATATGTTGGATCTCATTGTCTGTGATTGTTTGTCCTGTGTTTGCGGTTTGGGTATCGAGGGCCGGCGCAAGAGACGCATCCACTGTGACGGTCGTCGACTCCACTCCGATTGCGAGCTTCACATCGAGGGAGTTTGCCTGTTCGGGGATTAGCTGCAGGTTGTCGAGGACTTGCTTTTGAAAGCCTGCCTTCTCGACAGTTAATGCGAAGTGATCTGCTGGCAGAGCATTGAAGTTGAAGATGCCACTTGCGTCCGCGGTTCTTACGATGGTCGCGTTGGTTTGCAGATCCTTGAGGGTAAGGGTCGCGCCGGGGATGGGCAATCCATCGGGATCGGTGACGGCGCCTTGAATGGATGTGCGAAACTGCGCGTGCAGTTGTGGAGAGCCGATGAGGGCCAGGAGAACTACGCCGATGCGCACTAGCGTTCGGATAAAAAAGAAGTTGTCAGATGATTTGTTCGAGAAGATGTACATTGTGCCTCCCTAGAAGAACGACAGTTCATCACTAGATCGGGAAGCAGAGGATCAGCCACCCGAAGACGAAGACGGTGCTTTAACCATGGGTGTGATGCTTTGCGATAGGGGTGGGTTGCTGGGTCGGCAGAAGATATTTCGCTGTGCGGAAGTGCATGCTTTGGCTGCAGGTTCCGGTTTCCATCTAGATTGGAGGGGTGAGGTGGTGATCGTTATCGCGGTGATGTGCGGTAGGAGAGGATCTCTGATCCTGAGGCGCTTCCGTTCATGTTGTTGGACTGTAGCAGGAGTTCGAAGTAGGGCAGGGTGCCGTTCTTCTGTTTGATCGCCGCGAGGAAGGGGAGTAAGCGCGAATCGGCAAAGACGAAGTCCGCGGCGGATTCGGTGCCTGCCATGGATGTGCCCTCAAGCAGAAGAACCTCTCCGGTGCCGCTCATGTTGGGCTTGAACGCAATCAGTCCGTAGACGTGCTGGGCCGGACTCTTCAGGTCTGTTTCGTAACGAGCTTGCTCTTTGCCCTGCGGATGACGATTCAGAACGACAAAACGATGGCTCTGATGATCGTGCACGAGGGCGAAGTTCATCTTGTCTTCGAAGAGTTGCACCCATGGTGTGCCCTCCTCGGAGCCGAGAAGGATGACCGGTTCGCCCTTCAGATCGTTGGGCCGGAGATCGCGTGCGTATCGGAGGCGGATGCGATCGAGCGGGACGCCGGGGAGCTGAAAGAGCTTCGTCGCTATGTCTAAATCGACGATGGAGGTGTAACGCCGGGCGGCGATCTTTTCGGCAAACTCCGGTGTCGTGCCGGGCAGAGGAGTGACGTGGGTTCGATAGTCACCACTGAGATATTCAGCCAGACTCACGGCTTTGCCGGTGATGGTTTGAAGGCTGGTGAGTCCGGTGTCGGAGGCGACGATCAGGGTTGTGTGATCCGGGCTGAAGAGTGTGCTCCAAAGAGGATGGTTCGCTAAAGTGGCTGCCGCCGTTTGTGCCGACCGTGCACGGGTCTTTAAAGAGACGAGGGATGCGCATGCGACAAGTAGCGCAAGAAAGGTGATCCAGAAGAGACGTCGATATGTGTGTGTGGTGAAGGGTTGCGTCGTACTGGTGGAGGGATGGTCGGCGGACGCGGGTAGAGGAGATGTCACAGTTTTAATGAGAGGGTCGGGCTGTGGGAGGACTTCGAAGAGCGGCGTGTATCCGCCCTTTGGAATCGTCAGGAGAATCTTCTCGTTTGCGCCTTCTTCGCTGAAGTATTGTTCGAGTCGTTGGCGAAGACGGCTGGCATGCGAACGTACGATGCCGTCGATCGACGGGTCATAGTTTCGAGCGCGCTCGAAGAGAGCCTCTCCGATACTCTGTTCGTTAATTTCGTTCGATCTGCCCGTCAACGACAACTCACAGAGATGTGTCAACAGACTGCAAAGCCGCGGCGAACGGATGAACGAAGGAGAAGCTACGATGCGCTCGACCAACTCCCATCGTGGATCACTCGCGATGATGGGACCGGCGTCGATTTGAAGAGCCTGTTCGAGCATGAGTGATATCTCAGAGTAGACACGCGCACGATGAATGTCCTGTAAACGACAATTCAGAGCGTATGTGGCTAGAATTCTGTTAAATCGAGGAGCTCCAACGGTTACACAACGCCTGTAAATACAAGGTAAATCGCAGAAAACATGCGGCGTGCGGCGTTTCACATTCCTGTTGCGGCGAATTGACTGCTGAGAGTGCAAAGACATGGGTAGAGTTCGGTCATCGGCACCAGGAGTCTGACGCCGGACATGTCACTACGAGGACCAATCAATGTTTAGCAACTTTGCTTTCTCTCGGACCCCAGGAGTGCCTCACTATGGCAAGGCTCTTCTCTCAAACGCGCTGACGTTGTGCAGCGTCCTTGTGGCTCTCTATGTTCTGATCGGTTCGGCCCAGGCGCAGTTTGACTCTGCCAGCGTACTTGGCTCGATCAAAGATCCAAGCGGAGCCTCAATTGGCGTGGCAAAGGTGACTTTGCTTAGCCCGTCGAAGGGGACTGAGAATACTCGGCAGACCGATGCAAATGGTAACTACGAGTTCACCAACGTCCAACCCGGTGAGTACACCATTACCGTGGAGGCGAACGGTTTCGAGAAGTCCAACACCGAGCGGTTTGTCGTTACGGTGGGTGCAAGACAGCGCGTCGACCTCGCATTGAAGGTTGGATCAGACAGCCAGACGGTGACCGTCTCTGACGCCGCGACCTTGCTCGAGACGGATACTAGCGATCGAGGCGAGACGATCCAGACCCGGGAGGCGGTCACGCTCCCCCTGAACGGCCGCTCCTATGCGGATCTTTCGACCCTTGTCCCGGGCGTTCGTAAATCGCTTCTCGAAACGCTCTCCGCTCCGCCCCGCGACGCTTCCTACAACGTCAACGGACAGAACTCCATGACGAACAACTTCCAGCTCGACGGAATCGACAACAACGCATACCAGACTGCCAACCAGGGATTCTCCAATGAGGCCGTCATTCCCTCGCCGGACGCGGTGCAGGAGTTCAAAGTACAGACTGATAACTACAGCGCGGAGTATGGGCGGGCTGGCGGCGCAATCATCAACGCAACCATTCGCAGCGGAACGAACAACTTCCACGGAGTTGTTTATGACTATCTCCGCAATACCGACCTGAACGCATACGGCCCATTCATCGGCTCCGGTGTGAAGCCAACGCTGGTGCAGAATCAGTTCGGCGGTGCGCTGGGTGGTCCGATCAAGAGAGACAAGCTGTTTTTCTTCGCCGACTACGAAGGTCTGCGAGTAGTTAACCGCACCATCCAAACCGCCGTCGTTCCAACTGCCGCGCAGGCAAAGGGAATCTTCACTGATGCCGCCGGAAATCCGATCGCTCTGGTCAACCCGATTACCGGCACGAAGTACCCGAACGGCATTATTCCCGTCGGCGATCAAAGCCCCTTCGCAACCAAAGTGTTGAGCATCCTGCAAGCGGATGCTGCGCCAAACACCAACGTCGCGCCAGGCGGACAGAACTTCACCTCTACCCCCGCCAATACCAACAATGGCAACAAGGGTGACGTTCGTGCGGATGCCTATATCAGCCCCCGGTCTACTGCCTTCGCGCGCTACAGCCAAAGTTCGTCGGTCGTCTTTCTTGCGCCGAACATCCCGGGGCTCGCAGGCGGCAACAGCAACGGAACTCTCTATGCCTACACGCGCCAGATAGCCGGCGGCTATAACTTCACCCCCACCTCCAACTCGATTCTGCAACTTCGCCTCGGACTCACCTGGACGCAGAGCGGCAAGTCTCCTGTCAACATCGGCGCCGACAACCTTCTCGCAGACTTCAACATCCCTAACATTCCGAGCGATCCCAGCGTGAACGGTGGTCTGAACAGCCAGGCTGTCACGGGCTTCTCGCAGTTTGGCCGCCAGACCACGAATCCGCAGTTCACCAGCCCTTACGTCGCCAATCCCAAGGTCAACTATGGCTTCCTCAGAGGCCGCAACAGCTTCAAGGTTGGCTTTGAGTACGGCTATCTCAACGAGGCCATCTCTGACTTTCATCCACAGGATGGAGAAGACTTCTACGCTGGCCAGTTCAGCCGCAACACTCCTGGAACAGCAAACGGAACGGCGGCCAATCCCGCCAATCCTACCGCCGCCGACATTTTGCACGAGCAGGCGTACAACCTCGCCGACTTTTTGTTCGGAGCACGCAACAGCTATCAGCTCAACAACCTCGCGACCATCCAGTACGAGCGTCGCTGGTACATGGGCTACGTGCAGGACGACTACAAGTTCAACAACAAACTCACGTTCAACCTCGGTCTTCGCTACGAGCTGGTAACGCCGAACTGGGAGCAGAACAACCACCTCGCCAACTTCGACCCGACAAACAACACCCTGGTCCAGGCCTCCGGCGGTTCGCTCTACAACAGATCGCTCATCAATCTCGACAAGAAAGATCTCGCACCCCGCTTCGGCTTTGCCTATCAGGTCGATCCCAAGACAGTGCTTCGCGGCGGCTATGGCATCGGCTACCTGCACTACTTCCGCTTCGGCGGCGAGAGCACTCTCGGCTATAACGGTCCGTACATCGTTGACGCGACGATCAATCAAACCCCGCCGACTCTAGTCGCCGGCGCAACCCAGCCGCTCTGCACCTCGCTCACGCAGAATCCCAGCACCTGCTTCCGCACTACACAGTCGGGATACCAGACCAACTTCGCCTCAGCGCAAAACTTCTCAACGCTTGCCGCACAAACGCGTTACATTCCCCGTAACTTCGATGCGGGTTACGTTCAGGCATATCACCTCACGGTGCAACGCGAAGTGATGAAGGACACAACTCTCGAAGTCTCCTACGTTGGAAGCCACGGCGTTCACATTCCCGTCCTCGCCGACTTCAACCAGGGATCGACCGAGCCTGTAAGCTGCGACACCATCGCCGCAGACTGTCTCTCGCAGCAAGCTCGTCGACCGATCGCGAACTTCACCAACATTCTCACCGCACTTCCGCAGGGCTATCTCATCTACAACTCGCTCCAGACGAAGCTTGAGCGCCGCTACAGCAACGGCATCTACCTCATCAACTCCTTCACCTGGTCGCGAGCGATCAACAATGCATCGGCCGATCTTGAAACCTTCGGCGGCGACTCTGCCGTCGTCAATCTGTATAACCCGGCAGCAGATCGTGGTCGCTCCAGCTACGATCAGCCTTTCAACGACACGCTCTCCGTTATTGCTGATCTTCCCTTCGGAAGAGGAAGAATGTTCGGCCAGAGCGCACCGGCATGGGAGCAGGCAACCCTAGGCGGCTGGCAGCTCTCGGCGATCAACGTCGTCACGAGCGGCCTTCCTATCAATCTGACCTACGCTCCAAACTCCGGCGTCGTCGTTTCGAGCACCAGCGCTGCCTACTCGGTGCGCCCGAATCTTGTCAGCACGCCGAACGCAGTGTACGCGCCGAAGTCGAGTTGGAAGAAGGGAAGCAGCACTCTAACCGGAACGCTGGTCGCTAGCCAGGTGACCGTGCCAACAGCGAGTCAGTACTTCGGCAACTCGGGACGCAACAGCCTGCGCGGACCTGCCTTCGCGCAGTTGGATCTGGCACTCCACAAATCTCTCTCACTGTGGTCAGAAGCCAGCAAGCTCGAGTTCCGTGTCGAAGCCTTCAACGTCCTCAACTCCACGAACTTCCAGTATCCTGACAGTGCCATCACCGACGGTGGAAGCTTTGGGGCCTACAGTTCGGCAGTTGTCTATCCTTCACGACAGGTGCAGTTCGCACTCCGTCTCGCTTTCTGAGTTCCTCCCAAAGGAAACTCTTTCCAAAAAAATACCTTCGGAGATCTCTTTTGATGAACGTTCCATACACGCTACTGTGCGCAGCGACCCTGGCCCTGGGAGCGCAAACCGCAGCCTACTCGCAGACCGACAACAACATCCGAATGAATCAGATTCAGGTTATCGGTTCTCACAATAGCTACCACGCAGGAATTGCGCCTAGCGAGTCCAAGCTCCTGATCAAAAATAATCCTAAGCTTTACCAGGCGTTCGAGTACCGGCATCGTCCTCTCGATCAGCAACTCGACTCAGGCATCCGCCAGATCGAGCTCGATATCTACGCCGACACCAAGGGCGGCCTGTACGCGCATCCCAACGGCCCCGCAGCTGTTGCCGCTGCGGGACTGCCGGCCGATGCGGACTTCGATCCGCAGGGAATTATGAGCAAGCCCGGCTTCAAGGTCATGCATGTTCAGGACTTTGATTACCGCAGCACCTGCCAGCCTTTCGTCGCATGTCTCCAGATTGTTCGCACCTGGTCGAAGGCCCACCCGCAGCATGTTCCCATCTATATCTTGATCGAGACCAAGCAGAGTGATCTGCCGGCTCAATACCACTCCGCTCCGACGGAGAAGTTCACCCCGGCGACATTCGACGCACTCGACGCAGAGATTCGCTCGGTCTTTTCGCCGAACGAGATGATTCTGCCTGACCAGGTGAGAGGAAAGCACAAGACTCTTGAAGAGGCTGTGCTGCAGAACCAGTGGCCGACACTGAAGCAGGCTCGCGGGAAGATTGTCTTCTTGATGGACCAGCGCCCTGTGGGGCCGGTCTATCTCGAAGGACATGACTCGCTCAGTGGGCGCGTCATCTTCACGAACGCAGTCGCGGGCCAGCCGGACTGTGCCTTCACCGAAGAGAACGATGGAACGCAGGAGACAATCGCCGCGTTGGTTCGCAAAGGCTACCTGGTACGTACTCGTACCGATGTCGATACCAAGGAGGCTCGCACCGGCGAGACAGTTCGTCGCGACGCTGCGCTCGCAAGCGGGGCCCAGCTTCTTAGCACGGACTATCCCGCATCGGAGCCATCTACGTGGAGCAGCTACTCGGTCAGCCTTCCTAACGGTGCAATCGCTCGGTGTAACCCGGTGAACTCGCCGAGTGATTGTGTTAACGAAGCTCTGACGTCTGCTAAAGATAATTGAGACCGACCACAAGCAGCGCGGTTTTCACGCAAAGAACTTGATTGAGCCTTGTCGGCTAACTAGTGGCCGCCTCGTTTACCGAGATTCCTCGGATCGAGGCGGCCTTCTTCGTCAGGAATATAAGTTCGGCGTAACCGGGCCTGATCATCATGGGCTGATATATAAAATTTTTCTCTGTAAGCCGCTATAGCTATGGATTTGCGGGTCGCTGTGGCATGGCTTGCGCTGAAGTATAGTGGATGAGCCTGTTTGTGCGGGACTCGCCCTGTCGTTACGGCATCAGCGGGCAATCTCCGGTATTCGGTGAGCCCTTTCACTGTGTACTGGCTGAACAAAATTTGATCCATTGTGAGGACAGAAATCATGATGTTCAAGACGTACTCTGCAATCGCCCTGCTTGGGGCTTCCTTTTCGATGGTGAGCTCCCACGCGCCCAATGCTCAAGCTGGCCCATTCAGTGCGGCGGCTAAACAAAAAGCAGAGATTCTGCTGAAGCAGATGACTCTGGATGAGAAGGTCGGCCAGCTGAACGAATCGGCGGGCATTGTTATTCCCGGACTGAATGACCAGAAACCAGACGATCTCATCCTTCAAGGCAAGGTGGGTTCTGTGCTTTGGCTCAATGACGTTAAGGAGATCAATCGGCTTCAGCACATTGCTGTAGAAAAATCCCGCCTGCACATTCCTATTATCTTTGGCTTCGATGTGATCCACGGATATCGCACAGTGTTTCCCGTTCCGTTGGCTATGGCGTCTTCCTGGGATCCTTCGGTCGAGGAACAGGCACAACATCTGGCAGCACAGGACGCGCGTGCCGCTGGTATTGAATGGACTTTCACGCCAATGGTTGATATCGCGCGCGACGCGCGGTGGGGCCGCATCGTAGAAGGTGCGGGGGAAGATCCGGTGCTTGGCTCCGCGATGGCGCAAGCGCAGGTTCGCGGCTTTCAGGGCACCCAGCTTGGACCGGACGGCGTGCTGGTATGTGTCAAGCACTTTGCCGGTTACGGTGCAGCTGATGGCGGCCGCGACTACGACTCGGCCTACGTGCCGGAAGAGCTGCTTCGAAATGTCTACCTGGTTCCTTTTTATGCAGCGGTCGAAGCCGGCGCAGGCGGTCTTATGAGTGCGTACATGGATTTGAACGATGTGCCTGCAACTGGAAATCATTGGCTGCTGACGGACGTGTTGCGCAACGAGTGGGGCTTCAAGGGCATCGTGCTCTCGGATGCGCTCGCAGTGGGAAACCTGAAGACACACGGATTCGCACGCGATCCGAAGGACGCGGCCTACAAAGCCTTCACCGCCGGTCTGAACATGGATATGGCGAGCCTGACCTATACCCATAATCTTGCACAGCTTGTTACCGAGGGAAAAGTGAGCGCGTCTCAGATCGACGAGATGGTGCTGCCGATTCTGGAGGCGAAGTACGATCTAGGCCTCTTTGACCATCCCTACGTCGATGAATCGAAGGTCGACGCAGTTCTTAACCGGCCGGAGGGTCTGGCGCTGGAGCGCAAACTCGCAGGGCGGTCGATGGTTCTGCTTCGCAACGAGTCCCACATCCTGCCGCTGTCGAAGAGCCTGAAAAAAATAGCGGTGATTGGTCCGCTCGCAGACTCCGGACACGACATTGAAGGGGGATGGACGGTCGAAGGTTTGTTCGGGAGTGGTTCCAAGAGCCATCCTGTTACTGTGTTGAGCGGAATCAGGAACAAGCTTGCCGCAGATGCGAAGATCACTCTAGTCGCAGGCCCTCAGCCATCCAAGGTATATCTGGGTTTGTTGGACCAGTTTACCGGTGTAAAAGTGACTCCGCCGCCTACTCCTCAAGAGACCGCTGACTGGATTGCGAAGGCACAGGCGGCTGCTGCGGATGCCGATGTAGTTGTGGCTGTGCTGGGCGAGACGGCCAATATGAGCAGCGAAGCCTCTTCACGCGCCACTCTCGATCTGCCGGGAATTCAGGAGCAGATGCTGGAAGCTGTTGCTGCTACCGGAAAGCCGGTCGTGCTCGTTCTCGAAAATGGGCGTCCGCTTGATATTCGTTGGGCCTCCGAGCATGTTCCGGCAATACTCGAAGCGTGGTATCCGGGTACGGAGGGAGGCAATGCTGTTGCGGATGTGCTCTTTGGAGATGTGAACGCAGGTGGAAAGTTGCCGGTGAGTTGGCCGCGCACCGCAGGCGCAGAGCCACTTTATTACAACCACAATCTGACGCACGAACCCGAAGATGGTCCTAACTTCAAGTCTCGTTACTGGGACGTCAGCTCAAAACCTCTCTATCCCTTTGGCTACGGTCTTAGCTACACGACGTTCAAGTTCTCCAACCTGCGCCTTAGCAAGAACAGCATGAGCGTCAGCGACACCAATGAAGTAAGTGTGGACGTGACCAATACGGGGTCTGTGCCTGGGGATGCTGTTGCGCAGGTTTATATTCACCAGCGCTACGGTTCAGCCTCTCGTCCCGTTCGTGAACTTAAGGGGTTCGACCGCATTGCTCTTCAACCAGGCGAAACCAGGACTCTCAAATTTCCTTTAGGGACGGATCAACTGCACTTCTGGAATCCGCAGTCGAGAACCTGGATTGTGGATCCGACTGAGTTTGACGTGTGGGCCGGAGAAGATTCAACAGCAAGTCTCCACGCTGAATTTACGACGACGACACGATAAATCGACCACACTTGCGGAGCCGGGGCCATGCGGACCGGCTCCGCGACGCTGCATGAGTGATCAATGACTGATGAAAGCATTCAGAGGAGTGATATGCAATCGAATCACGTACGGCTCGCAGTGCTTTTGGTTACGCTTCTTCTCCTTTCCCATACAAAAACAGTGAAGGCCCAAGAGAGTGGAACACCAAACGACCCTGTCTGGCAGCGCGCAGATGATCTGCTGAAGAAGCTGACTCTCGATGAGAAACTTCAGTTCATCCTCTCCAAATATCCCTCCAATGACGATCCAGGTGGTGGTGGCGGATATATTGAGGGCGTAAGCAGGTTGCATATCCCTGACATCAATATGTCTGATTCGGCCACGGGTTCTGGTAGTACAACTCAGCCTAGTACGACCTTCCCCGCGACAGTTGCGCTGGCTGCGAGTTGGGACAGGCAGTTGTCGTATGACTACGGAAGTAAGATCGCGATGCAGCTGCGCGCCCAGGGATTTGCAATGGGCCTTGGCGGAGGCGCAAATCTTACAAGAGAGCCTCGAGGCGGTCGAGCATTCGAGTACCTGGGAGAAGATCCAGTCCTTGCGGGAGAGCTGCTCGCACAACGGACGAATGGAACTCAGAGCCAGAAAGTGATGGCTTCGATCAAACACTTTGCGGGAAATGAGCAGGAGACAAACCGCATGGGTGGAAACAGCCAGATCGACGATCGCACCTTGCGAGAGCTTTATCTATTGCCTTTTGAGATTGCGATTAAAGAGAGCCATCCAGCAAGCGTCATGTGTAGTTATAACCGGCTTAATGGCGACTATGCCTGCGAAAACCCAGAGCTTCTGACAAACATCCTTAAGACACAGTGGCACTATTTGGGGCAGGTGCAGTCGGACTGGGGAGGAACGCACAGCACATCGAAGGCGATCAACGCCGGACTGGATGAGGAGGAAGGAAGCGATGCGGGGCCGGCTTACTTCGCGCGTAACCCCGTCTTATTCGCCTTAACGAACCACGACATTACCCTGGCTCGAATCGACGATATGGTTCGCCGCAAGCTCTATTCCATGATTGCTTCCGGAGTTATGGACGACCCTCCCCACGGGAGCGAAAAGATCGATTTCGATGCAGCGAGGACGTTTGCCCAATCCGTCGAAGAGCAATCCATCGTGTTGCTCAAGAACGACCGTCAGCAGCTTCCACTGTCAGCATCAAAACTGAAGCGTATTGCAGTCATCGGTTCTCACGCAGATGTTGCGGTAATGTCTGGCGGTGGCTCTGCTGACACAATGCATCCGGTGACGGGTTCATTTCAAGGGTGTGAAGGTCTGGAGTTCGTCGACCATAATGGTTGCGGGTGGTGGCGCAATCCATGGTTGAAGATTCCCGTTCCGCTTACCAGCGCAATTCACGAACTATCTCCGGCAAGCGAAGTCTTGTTCTCTGGAGTACAAGATGAGCGGGCTCCCTTTCGCGCATATAGCCCGGGCGAGATCGCCGATGCGGTCGCGCTGGCACGTAAGTCAGACGTCGCAATTGTCGTAGTCGCGCAGCCTGCCGGAGAAGACTTCGGAGATTTGAAGACTCTTCAATTGCAGAATCCCTCGAACCAGAACGAGCTGGTCGATGCGGTTGCATCCGCTAATCCTCACACGATCGTCGTGATTGAGAGTGGGAATCCGATTCTGATGCCATGGAAAGACAAGGTCGCGGGAATTATCGAAGCCTGGTATCCAGGCGAAGCGGGAGGCAGAGCGCTCGCCAATGTCTTGTTTGGCAAAGTGAATCCTTCCGGCAAGCTGCCGGTTTCGTTTCCTGTCCGGGACGAAGATACGCCTACCTGGGGCGGCACAGGCATCATGTCTAGGGATCCTGTTTATTCTGAAAAGCTGGATATTGGCTACCGGTGGTACGACGCGAAGAAGATTGCGCCGCTCTTTGAGTTTGGCTACGGATTGTCTTACACCCACTTCACCTACTCAGGTCTTTCTGTAAAGCGTGATGCAGATCGCACTCTTCATGTGTCGTTCTCAGTCAAGAATGATGGTGCTCTTGCAGGTGCGGAAGTTCCGCAAGCCTATCTGGGAATCGATTACGCTGGGGAACCGCCTATGCGACTGGCTAGCTGGAGCAAAATCAATTTAAAACCAGGCGAACTCCAACAGGTCAACATCACGATCTCGCCCAGGATGCAGAGTGTTTGGGACTCGTCTGCAAGCGACTGGCGTGTTATTCCTGACAGCGTTGTCTACGTGGGCTCTTCATCACGCGACATACGCCTAAAGGAGCGATGAAAACCTGCTTGACGGACGACCCAAAGGCCAAATGGTGGTGGACGCAGTCTGTACGAAGGATGGCTGCGAATGAACCTCGCGGGATACTGACCTAAACATCGGCAGGTTTAGCTGTCTGCTGTTGCTGGGCCATCTGCTGTTGTCGAGTCGGTGGCGGTAGTTGTTCCGGTAATCGCGTCGCTGTTTCCACGAGTGTGGACCAGTCTTCTGGAACTGGAAGCTCTTGATCAAATGACGGTGCCCCCAGGCTTTGTGTGACCCGAACTGCAACGGTCAGTTCGCTCGCCGCACGGCCGCGAAAGATGCCATGGGTAGGTGGCACGTCGGCATAATCTCGACCGATTGCTGTACGAATGTGCCTGTCACCAGCGGTCAGGGAGTTCGTTGGATCGAACCCAACCCAACCAAGAGAAGGAATCAGCACTTCAACCCAGGCATGGGTGGCAGAGCTGACCGACCTGTCTCTGTCGCTCTCGCCATGAAACAGGTAGCCGCTCACGTACCTGCATGGAATCCGTAACCTCGAACGGACGAGCGTAATCATAATATGGGCGAAATCCTGGCACACCCCGGCTTTAGTACTAAGAGCGAGGTCAATTGGCGAATCTACCTTGGTTGATTTTGGCTGATAGTCGAAATATTCGTAGATTTGTTGATTGAGAGTGTGTAGAGCCTGCAGCGGATCGTCTTTACGGCGTACGTCGAGCTCTGCGGCAAGTGCGTCGAGCGCAGGCGTTGGTGCCGCAAACTCACTTGGCAGCAGCATCTCCCAGTAGTCACCCTCTTCGACGATCGAATCGAGATCTGCCCACGTGCCTGAGATTAAGGATGTTGGAGATGGGGCCGCGGATTGCACTTCAACCAGCGACTCAGCCACGATCACCAACTGCCCATGCATTCCCGGTATATCGAAGTGGTGTACGTGGTTCGCTAAATGGTCACGATAGCTGAAGACCCTGCATCGAGGGCTGACAGAAAGATGAAATGTCAGGCAGCGCTGGCCATGGTCACTCCGCGGATGCATCCGAGTCTCCATCATGCTTTCGCTGACCTGATTGCTATATAAAAACTTCGTCAGATGGCGGATTGAATAGTACATAGTCGGCCCTCATGTGGTTTATCTTGCAAGTGCGGTCTGAATCGAGTAGTCCACATACAGCTCATAGATCGTGTCGTGAATCGCGCGACACTGCTCCTGAAGACCTTGCAGGTATCCGACTACATCCTGATTCAGGATCTCATTCGCGCTACTGTAACTCAGTGAGCCGTGTAGCCGGCCACTGAGACGATGCAGCGTCTCCGCTCGACTCTTACCGCTGTCGCCTTGAACCTTTTCCAGCGCACACTGCATGCTGTCGATTGAAAATCGCACTGAATGTGGAAACTCTGCATTGAGCAAAAGAAATTCGAAGATGTGATCTGGTGTCAGGTCCGCAGTGTAGACCTTGCAGTAAGCTTCAAACGCAGTCGCGGAACGCAACAGTCCCATCCAATCGAGGTACTTATTATCTTCTCCGATCCGTTCCGGATGCTCCCATAAGTCTTTGTGATAGGCCTCTAGTAACAACGCTGTTGCAGACGCCCTTTCGATGTATCGGCCCACTTGAATGAACTGCCAACCCTCGCCGTGATTCATGGTCGAATCGGTTACACCCTGAAACTGATGCACGGCTTCCATCACCGACTGCAGAAACTCGCTCGGCTGCGTGATGCCCGCCGCCAGCGCATTCGCCTGCCCCGCAGCTTGAATCTCAGGCTGCGTCACCTGAAGATACAGGCTATTCAATCGATGCCATTGCTCCGTCGAGATCTGTTCTCTAACATGCCGCGAGTTCTCTCGTGCTGCGATGATGCAGGATAAAATTGACGCTTTATTTGTTGTATCGAAGGTCAACGCTTGCGTTAAGGCGTATGGTTCGCCCGTCCACTCGATATCCTTTGGTCTACCAAGCGCAAACAGCGCCCGTTGCCAGCGTCGCTCTGCACTGGCCGCACTCTCATCCAGCATCAAGTTCAGATTCACATCCAGGAGGCGAGTGGTATGCTCCGCGCGCTCAAGATATCGACTCATCCAGTACAGACTGTCGGCTACGCGTGATAGCATCTGCTTCTCCTTTACTGGCTCAGCACCCACGTATCTTTACTGCCACCGCCTTGTGATGAATTCACCACAAGCGAACCATGTTTCAACGCCACGCGAGTCAAGCCACCCGGAACGATCGTCACTTTGTCACCAAAGAGTACATACGGCCGAAGGTCCACATGTCGTGGTTCGAGCGTATCGCCGATCAGGCATGGTGCTCGGGAAAACGAGATCGTCGGCTGCGCAATGTAATTTCGTGGATCAGCTTCGATCTTTCGCGCAAACTCCTCTTGCTGTGCCTTCGTCGATTGCGGCCCAATCAACATTCCATATCCACCACTCTCCCCAACGGTCTTTACTACAAGCTTGTCGAGGTTTTCAAGCACATGCTGTCTCTCCTTCGGCCTGGTCGGCAGATAGGTCTCAACATTTTTGAGTACCGGTTCTTCGCTCATGTAATACCGGATGATATCGGGGACATAGGCATACAACGCTTTGTCATCGGCCACGCCCGTCCCAAATGCATTTGCCAGAGTTACATTGCCCGCACGATACGCATTAAATAGTCCCGCCACTCCAAGGATAGAGTCACCACGGAATGCTAACGGATCGATGAAGTCATCATCCACACGCCTGTAGATTACGTCTACACGGCGAAGGCCGTTCGTCGTTCTCATATACACAATGTTGTCGTGTGTGACGAGATCGCGCCCTTCCACAAGTTCGATCCCCATCTGTCGCGCCAAATAAGCGTGTTCGTAGTAGGCAGAGTTAAAGACTCCCGGAGAAAGAAGAACGATGTTTGGCTCTGGTCTACCCTCAGGAGCCAAGGATCGTAGTGTTCCCAACAGGAGCTGAGTGTACTGCTCGATTGGTCTCACGTTGTAGTTGCGGAACAACTCCGGAAATATCCGCTTCATTACCCTGCGATTGGTAAGCATGTAGCTCACCCCGCTCGGAACGCGCAGATTATCCTCTAACACAACAAATTCACCATTCTCCAGACGAATCAGGTCCGTTCCGCATACTGCAATGTAGACGTTTCTTGGAACCTGCAAACCCGACATCTGTCTTCGGTAATGTTTACAGCTATAGACCATCTCGCGCGGCACGATTCCATCTTCGAGAATCCGTCCCCCGTTATAGATATCTTTCAGAAAGAGGTTTAGCGCGGTGATTCGTTGCGCTAACCCCAATTCAACCGTTGCCCATTCGGCAGCAGTGATGATCCGAGGCACCAGATCGTACGGGAATATCTTCTCTGTTCCCTCTTCGCGCCCATAGACCGTGAAGGTAATACCTTGATTCAAAAAACTGAGGTCGGCTGCCTGCTTCCGTCGTTGCAGCTCTTCCATGGGTAGTGAGGTGAAATGCTCTACTAGCTGTTGACAATGGGCATGTAGATCGCCATGGCCGGAGAACATTTCATCGTAGGCATGATCCAGCAGATAGTTCTTCAGTGCGGGGTGCGCGAACTGGGAAGACTGGGCTGGATGCATTGGGAGCCTTGAGTATAGCGGCACAATCGAATGCCACCAAAGCAATTTCCGCTCGAATTTGCCGTATTGTTGATTTTCAAAGCTTTTATTCGCTCGATCGTGGAAAACAGGGAAGCAGACTTCTCAAGCGGCAGTGAGTTGCATCCTATTGAGAGACCCTGTAAAACGAGGCTCCGATGCTGATAAAGAACGAATACAACATTCAATTTCAGCTGTCGATACCCACGCCGATGGTGGCGATTCTGCATCTACATCCGACTCTTGACGGGCGAGTTCGCGAGGGGAACCATCTTGCGATAGAGCATATAGATGAAGAAAAGATGACCAGGATCGTCTCGTCGCAGTATCACGATGTCTTCGGGAATCTCTGCTCGCGTTTTGTGGCACCCGTTGGCACGATACGACTGAGTGGAGCCAGCGTCGTCGAAATGGAGGAGCAGGCCGATTTGGTTTATGTTGACGCGGAACAGAGCGCTGTCGAGAGCTTGCCATCAGAAGCCCTCCAATTCTTGCTGCCTAGCCGCTACTGCGAAGTTGATTTGCTTGGGCCGATAGCGCATGAACTTTTTGGCCAGATGGCTCCTGGATGGAAGCGAGCTGCTGCGATTCGTGACTGGGTGCACGAGAAGGTAGTGTTCAACTATCAGATGGCGAGGCCAACGAAGACAGCGATGGATGTTTTTCAGGAACGCGTCGGGGTGTGTAGAGACTACCAACACCTGGCGATTGCCCTGTCGCGTTGCCTGAATATCCCGGCTCGCTACGCGACGGGATATCTCGGTGATATTCGAGTGCCTTATGGTGGAGCGGGTGACTTCAGTGCATGGTACGAGGTATTTCTCGATGGGCGTTGGATGACAATGGATGCTCGTCACAACAATCCTCGAATCGGGCGTGTCCTGATGGCCACTGGACGGGACGCTGCGGATGTGGCGATTACCACCTCATTTGGAAACACGACTTTGGCAAGCTTCCACGTCGATAGTTATGAGTTACTCAAGAACGGAGCAAAGATGCAACCCCTCGACACCTCAATTGAGGCCGAATATCGCTGAAGGCTGCTCTTCATCAGCGAGCTTCACTATGACGAGCTCAATGATTTTAAAATTTGAGCACCAAGCTAGAAGCGACTCGCAGATTATTTTGGTGGTCGTCTGCGTCATTGGGTAGTGTTGTGACGAAGTATTCGACCTGTACGGGGCGGAGGGTTATGTGATGAGTGAGTTTGAGATCCAGCCCGCCTCCAACTGTTGCAGCGAACGAGGTAGAAGAAGATGCGCCGATAGAGTTGCTCGGCGCCAATCCACCCGATGCGTGTACGGCTCCAACAAGCACCTGCACATAGGGGACGAGTCGCGTCTTTCCAATCTGATGTGAGACTCGCGGTCCAAATAAAAAGGACGTGAGGGTGAGATCAAGGCCGGTGGAATCCACGTTACTCGCATGAACGGCTCCAAACTCAGCGACCGCTGTGAGTCCGGGTTTGAAGTGGAACCCGAAGGAACCGCTTCCCCCATTCATCGAAAAACAGCCGCAGCCACCCGGAGGTGCGTTCGTGTGAACGTAGGTGTAGCCAACGGCGACCTCTGAGCGCAAAGCATCCTGCGCATGGACGGGTAACGCCATCAGTGAAAAAAACAACGCGGCAAAGAGTGAACGAATGGTCATAGGTCCTCGTTACTGCAAGATCAGGGAGACTGTGGTGGAGTGCGAATCCGTCCCACTGGTGCCGGTCACGGTAATTGTGTAAGTAGTTGGAGCAGATGTGGATGGAAGAGCAAAACCGGCGTTACAACCCGTCATGAAGCCGGTACACGCGCTGAGCAGAGCAAAAACAAATGCACCGAGAAGCAGGTGCCGCGCTGTATACAGCTTGCCGTCCTTGAAGCGTCGCCAGAAGAAGAGAGGACCGACAAGAGTCGCGGCGATTCCTGGTGGCAGGAACGGCCAGTGTTGCGGCATTGCATTGGTGGTCAGTTGAGCTGCAGTTTGAATCGTCATATTACTGGTACCCCCCGAGCTGCCTGGCGTGAGCGACGCAGGTTGGAAGGAAGCTGTAGCTCCGGGTGGCAGGCCAGTCGCAGACAGAGTGACGACACCGGTAAACGATCCGTTCGAGGGCTGCACTGAGATGACGTATTGAGCACTTCCACCCGCTGCAACGGTTTGAGGCGGGGTTGTCGAGCTGGTTGTGAAGTCCGCTGGTGTGGCCGCGACTCCTGTTCCACTGAGCGTGACAGCCTGAGGAGAGCCACCTGCGTTGTCCGCCACACTGACTCCTGCGCTAAAGCTGGCAGCCGAGGCCGGCGTGAAGGTGACCGAGATTGTGCAGTTTGAACCGGCTGCTAACGTACTTCCGCAGGTGGAGGTCTCAGCAAAATCTTCGATGTTTGCTCCGGTCAGGCTGATGCCGTTGATAGTTAAGCTGGCGCTGCCAGGATTCGAGAGTGTGACAGCTTGAGCAGAACTCGTTACTCCAACGCTTGTGCTCGGGAAAGACAAGGCAGATGGACTGAGAACTGCCTGTGGCGCAGCTGCTGCCGTCCCAGTTCCTGTCAGTGTCGCAGTCTGCGGCGAACCGGTTGCGTTGTCTGTAATGCTCAGAGCTGCGCCTGCAGCTCCAGTTGTGGACGGCTTGAAGATCACAGAGATATTGCAGCTTGCACCTGCGGCCAACGTCGAACCGCAGGCGCTGTTGTCGCTGAAATCAGTTGGATTCGTACCAGTAATACTGACAGTAATATTCGTCAGTGCCGCGGTACCGGGATTGGACAACACAACAGTCTGACCCGAGCTGGATGTGTTTACCGTCTCGCTTCCGAACGGCACCGTCGTTGGCGTGACCACAGCCTGTGGTGTGCCTGCAATCGCTGTCCCGTTCAGGCTTACGGACTGTGGGCTGCTTGGATCGCTATCCGTAAACGTGAGCGTGCCCGTAGCGCTGCCAGCAGCAGTCGGGGTAAACGTGACGTTTACCGTGCAGCTTGCTGCCACCGCAAGCGACGGCGAGCAGTTGTCCGTCTCCGCAAATTGACTGCTGGCAACAATGCTGCTGAAGGTAATCGCTGTTGTACCGGAGTTTTTAACCGTGACTGCTTGCGATTGGCTCGTTGTATTCACGACTTCGCTACTGAACGTGAGTGTGGAGGGACTTATGTTGAGCGAGGATGGAGAAGCCAGCGAAATCTTGTAGAAGAATGGTGGATTGTTTACGTTGCCTATGCTGGTCGCATAGGACGCAGGCACCGAAATAAAGGGATCGCTTATAGCCCCGTTAAGGGCAGTGCCACCTACAACCAGGTTGCCGGCAGGATCGTATGCAACGAAGTCGGCGGACTGTACACCGTCCATCATCGATAGGAAGGTAAGCGCGTTCGCTCCGGTCTGTTTTGTGTCCAAGACCCCAATGAAAGACACCGTTCCCGCTAATGTTGACGGCGCAACTGGCTGGGTTAGAGGGTTGACCTCAGGAAAGGTGGCTGTGCTGGAGTTCTCTCCTGTGATCGCCACCTGGCCAGTTCCATTCGCAGCGAGACCGTTGATCGTGGCAACGTAAATTACCGATCCGGTGAGATAGGTCGCGTACAACAGTGACGCAACCCCTGTCTTAGTCGTGTCCATCTTGGCGATGAAAGCGTCGTATCCGTTATAACTGCTCGTCGATGGGAGACCGTTTAGCTGGGTGACCGGGCCGGTGATCATCCCTCCCGCATAAGCAATACCGTTCGGATCAGTAGCGATTGCCGTGATTCCAAAGTTTGTCGCCGACCCAATGTATGTCGAATAAGTCGCAACACCAGCATGGTTAAGTCGTATGAGGTATGGGCCAATCCCCGCGATATTTGCGGTAGTAGTTTGAAATCCATTCAGTGGAATAGTTTGCACTACCCCCGGCCAGGAAGAGGTCGTCTGGTAATTCATTCCGCCCAGATAGACATTCCCTGCTGCGTCCGCGGCCATGGTTGTGAGCGTGTTCAAGGGAATGTACACCGCATACACAAGCGAAGCCGCACCGCTCTTGGTCGTATCGAACGCTGCCACAAACGGAGCTTGATAGCAGCCTGAGCACGTTGAGCCATCCGTCGTCGGAAGACCTTGCCCCGCACCCCCTGAGATGTAGGCAACTTGCGAGCTATCGATAGCGATCCCACCGGGAAAGGTCGACGTAGCATTAGAGACTGGGGGAATGTAGGTTGAGTACAGGAGCTTGCTGCCAGTGGGGTCAAGCTCCGTTAGGATGCCTGTGCCATTACATGTCTGACCGCTCACTGCGACGCAGCTCTTGCTATACGCATTCGATGTGGTTGGATAGTTGCCGACACTACTGGCTCCAGTAAAGTACGCATCTCCAGCGGCGTCAGCGGCGATATCGTTCATCTGGTAGTACGAACCGTTCGGGTTGTAGATCGATACCTTTAATTCATTGCCGCCAATATAGGTCGCGTACACAAGCGATGCAGCGCCGGACTTTGTCGTATCGAACTTGGCGACGAAGAAGTTACTGCATTGGGTAGGCGATGCCAGATTGCACGTGGGCTGAAAAGACCCTGAAGTCGTGGGGAGATTTGCCGTGCTGGTAATGCCCTGCAGATAAACGAAGCCTTGGCCATCGACCGCCATCCCGTTGTAGTTGGCAACATCGAACGTACCTGCGGTACTGCCTCCATACATTGTCGAGTACACGACGTACGGATCAATGACGAGTGGCCTGGTATGGTCGTAGTCGCCCAAAGCAAACGAGACAGTGTTGCGAGCGGACAGAACATAAGCGCCAGACACAGGCAGTAGTTGATCCCCATCGTTCTGATAAATGACAGGCTTGCGAAAACGTATTTGGCCGTTGCTGCCGCTTCTTGCGATCAAATCACCCGTCGCCGAATCTAGGCGCAGTCTACTGGCTCCTTGAAACCGTAACCGGATCGCTCGTGGATCGGCTCCCGGCGCAACCGTCAGGTCGTACTCAATGTGTTGCTGGTTGCCGTAGTAGACCAGGTCGATGCCAGGGTAGACATCGTCATACTTTACCTGCGTGTAGTTAGCGACATTCGTATGCCATTGCGAAGAATCATCTCCGATGAGGTAGTTGGTCTTCCCGGCAACCTTATCCTCACCGCGGATGGTTGGGCTCGCATTCGAGTTGAGCCATTGCATTCGCAGCGCGGAAGCTCGCTTTCCTCCACCATTCCTGGAGATCACAGCCTCGCGCTCTGTCAGGAACAGGGTGTACTCCGGCATACGCGACAGATAGCTGACCTGCGAACTTGCCTGTCCCATGTTCTTCTCGAAGAGAAGGGGCATCCCACCGTAGATCTGATGTGCCTTCTGCTTTAGGTCCGCCGTTCGAAGTCGAGAATCCTCAACTTTCTGCGCGACCGCTCCAACAGAAACAAGAATCGCGCTGAACGCAAGAATGATTTGGTTGCAAAGGCGAAAGATGGAAGGGTTGCGATTCACGCTGATCTCTCCTGAAAAACTTCGCTGCTTGTACTCAGACTTCCTGCTGCTATTTCTGAAACGTTCTCTGGGGTCATTCGTCTTCGGATTTGCGGACGTGTGCGGAGACGGATGCAAGCGATTCTGAGCAAACCAGAATCCTCCCCGAGGCCGACTCAACAAAGTGGACCTTGCGTTCCTCAATCCACTGGTAGATTCTGCGTGCTGTCGTTCCTGCCAGCTCAGCCGCGATTTGAGGGGAAAGCATAGTAACCTCACGTCCACACTCTTCACATAGCGCGGCTTGCTTTTGGCGCGCCTGGCTCCGGATTGAGACCATCTCGCGTTCTACCGAGATTTCAATGCGCCGTATGTGCTTCAACCTGCACCGTTACCTTGCCGCAAGCGGCTGCTGCTGGTAGATTTTCAGTCAGAAGATACCGGCAACCCTTCTCCCGTCAGGCTGCCGGCAGGACTTCTCAATTGAACCGACGTTCTTAAGTTCGAGCCTCATCATGAACCTCCTGCTCTAAAGTGTCCTCAAGGTCTGTCTCAATCAGTCTCAGGATTTCTCAGGATTGTTATGCCCCTACAGGTGAATCACTTATATCGTTTTGGGTCCTTTGATCTTGATGCAAGACAGCGGTTGGTTCGCCGTGAGAGTGCAAAAATCCCCCTCCCTCCCAAGGCCTTTGATCTTTTGCTGTACATGGTAAAAAACCCCTTGAGGCTCTTTAACAAAGGAAGAGTTGCTCCAGGCTGTATGGCCGCACAGCTTTGTCGAGGAAGGAAATCTCAGTCAGAACATCTTCCTGCTACGTAAGGCACTAACGACTCCTACGAACGACTTTCGCTACATCATTACGATCCCCGGCCGCGGATATCAGTTTGCATCGGCAGTGGAACTAGTTAGCCAAACGCCTCAAAACGAAGCGAGATTCGACGATGAGGGCGACACGGTACTGAGCGCTGTTCGTTCAACGATGCATATTGTTGTCCACGAGGAGATCGACGACACAAACGCCAACTCATCAGCGGAAGCAAAAAATGTGCAAGCCGCCTTCACTACTCTCCCCAAACACCGCGGACTGCGAAATGCAGCAGCTGCGTTAGTAATTCTAGGTATAGCTACCGGGTCGTTTTTCTGGATAAAAAATCGCCGTCCGCGACCATCGAGCCAGACAATTGTTCTCGCTGACTTTGAGAACCGAACTGGTGAGCCAGACTTCGACGTAGTTCTAAAAAAGGCGTTGGAGATAGACCTTGACCAATCACCTTATCTCAATGTGATGAGCGAACAGCAGACCATCGGCATGCTTCCGCTTATGGGTCTCAAACCGGACGCCGCACTCACCTGGCGTGTCGCAAAGGAGATATGTCAACGCAGCAATCGACAAGTCCTGCTTCAAGGCTCCATCGCAAACCTTGGCCATGATTATCTCTTGATGCTGCAGGCAGCAGACTGCACTTCGGGCAAAAAGCTTGCCGAAGCAAAAGCTGAGGCTACCGATAAAGAGAAGGCGCTCGATGCGCTTGACCACGCGGCCGCCAAGCTCCGGCACGACTTAGGCGAATCTGGCCAATCCGTCGAACAGTTTCAGGTGCCTATCGTGCAGGCAACGACGTCGTCGCTGGAGGCGCTAAAGGCTTACTCAATCGGCGGCTACATGGCACTTAGAGCAGGCAAAGAGGAACCTGAGACCCTACCCCTGTTTCAAAGAGCAGTCGAGTTAGACCCGCAATTTGCCATGGCATACGCTGCGATCGCAGCAGACTATTACAACCTTAGCGAGTACAACCTCGCGAAGCCTTATTACCAGAAGGCCTTCGAACTGAGTGGACAGGTCAGTGAACGGGAAAAGCTGGAAATTCGGGCGGACTATTACGCATATAGCCGAAAGGATCTGCAACAGGGCATCAGAGAGTATCAACTTTGGGCCGAAACCTATCCGCAAGACTGGGTTCCCTGGAGCAATATTGCGAACGACTACACGCAGCTTGGGCAGTTTGCTCCGGCAATCGTCGCTGCAGAGCAGGCTCTTAAATTGGACATCAGCCTGGGAATTAACTATAGCGTCCTGGCTCGTGCCTATGTGCGCGCCAATCGTTTCGCAGATGCCAAGGCCACAGCCGTTCGAGCAATGGCAGTTAAAAAAGACTCTTATGCTTTGCATGCAACCTTGTTTCAGATTGCCTTTGCTGAAAACGATCAAGCCAGAATGTCTCGCGAAGTTAAATGGAGCCAGGGCAGATCAAGCGAATGGTTTTCGCTGGATACGCAGGCACTCGCCGCTGCGACTGCGGGAAAATATAAGCAGGCGGAGAATTTTTTTCAGGCTGCCTACAATGTTGCGATACGGGAAAGCTTAACTGAAACCGCAGACGATATCTTGATTGATCAGGCGACAGTGGAATTTGAGGTTGGTCTACCGGATGTAGCTCGTGACACCCTAAAACGTGTAACGAAACAAGGTGCGGATAATCCGGATCTCATTTTTCTCGATGCTCAGCTTGGAGATTTAGTCCCCGCTCAGCGCTTTTTGGCGGCGCAAAGTGGCCAAAGAAACCCCGATACTCTAATGAACTACGTGTATGTGCCTCGACTCCGCGCAGAGTTCGAGTTACAGCACGACAAACCTCTGGACGCTCTCGCAACGCTGGAGCCGACTGTACCCTACGAATTCGCTGGCGGTTTCACATTGATTAGGCAACGCAGCCAGGCGTACCTGCGATCGGGCCAGGCCGAGAAGGCGACGCTGGAATACCAAAAAATTCTTGCTCATCGGGGTGTCGATCCGATCTCTCCGCTTTTCCCCCTTGCTCATTTGTGGCTGGCGAGAATTGATACGAAAGCGGGGCGAACATCCGAGAGCAGGATGGAGTACGAAACATTCTTTGCTGATTGGAAGGATGCCGATTCAGATCTACCCATCTTGTCAGCTGCGCGACGAGAGTATGCGGCTCTCACACTTAGCCGGCATCTGTAATAGCAGAATTAATCGCATTCAATAGCGAAGTTCGCGGTTGAAACTCACGGGGCACACTAAACGGCTTCGCGGAACTGTATATGATTGGCTCGACTGTAAAGGCTAAATAGCTAATGTCGCCAGCTGGTGGTGTCGGCGCCTGGTGGTGCCGTCTTCAGCATGCGCTGCAGCATTAATGGCATCTGCCGTTGAAACACCTGACCACGGAGGGTCGTTCCCGGCACAGTCGGATCGCCACCCCAGTAGCAGTGGATCTGCCGCGTGCCGTATTCGACGGTGCCGTCATAGTATGGATCCTTCGTACTCTCCAGGAAGGCGGCGGTATAGCGCACCGAGTATGCCAGGAAAAACTGATCGCTGGTGCCCGCTGCCAAGTGGATTTTACCCACCAGCTTTGGTCCGAGAGTCGACCAGTCGCGGCGCATAATGTAATCCAGGTCGGAATGTTCGCGCCAGTAAGAAGCGACTTCGGAATTAATCACGCCAGTCTTCTTGTCCCAGATCATGGCCGGGTAGCCATCGGCCCCAACGGGACCGAACACGGCCTGCATCCCATCCCAGAGCCCCGCGCCGCGGCCGCGATCGCCAACCACGAGTTCGATGCGATCATCCTGCTCCATGGTCGTCTCAACGCGATCGTCGTCCATCCGGTCCGCCGGTGCGACTGTTTGAGACTCGCGATTGCCAATAGTCACGCGGTCACCAACCCTCACTACATTCAAAAGAACGCCAGCATCTACTCTTCGGGCTCTTGTGTCGGCATCGTCTTTTCGATCTTTTTATCGGCCTTGTCCTGGGCTTTATCGGCCTTCTTATCCTTGCCGTTATCCAAAGCATGGCGTTTCAGTTTGTCGGCCTTTGCCTGCGCTTCGTGAGCTTCTTGATCTAGCTTTAGTACCTTTCGTTCTTCTTTCTTTTTAGATGTGGCACTCGTCATAATCGACCTCGCGTAGGTGTTAGGACGTCCTGCTGGGGGAAGGGGTGCCACTGGCTTGTGAATAGACGAAAAACATGCGTCTCTCCTTCTGGCCAAATCTGCATCCTATTAAGTGATGATGCTCAGGAGTTGAACATGGGAACAGAGGGACAGATCGAAACGCAGGGTTCTATGAGGAAAGTCATCTTCTATGCAACCATTCTCTCGGGATGCGTTGCCGCGTACTTGATGTATCGCCGCGGCGAGTCTCTGGGCACAATTGCTAAGCTGGCTATCACCAGTCCAATTGGTTCCTTGGTCTCGGAAGTCAAGAACGCGGTCTAGCGAGAAGATCTTCCGTTGAGCGCTTCAGCCACCGGGATGCAGAACCTTATGCTGGCTGACGTCGTCTCCGTCGCCGCTCTTCAAACTGCGGAAGACAATCGTCGAAACAATCGTCAGTATCCCCAGACCAATGAGTGCTTTGTGAATCCCTCGAATCATTTCTGCTGGATGAGTGTGAACACTGGGGACAAAGAACGCGGTAGCCAAACCAGCAGTCGCCACGCCAAAGCTGATCGACATCTGCTGCATGGTGCTAGCGATGGAGCTTGCGCTGCTGGTTCCGTCTTCGTCGATATCGGCATAGACCAGCGTATTCATACTGGTGTACTGCAGCGAAGTGAATGCGCCATAGAGGAAGGCCTGCAGCACGATGAGCCAGACCGGCGTCCGCAGCCCGATGGTCGCAAACACCATCAGAAGAACACCAAGAATCAAGGTATTGGAGATCAGCACGCCGCGATAGCCGACCTTTCGCAGAAGTCCAGGCATGATCGCCTTCATGCTCATGGCGGCAATCGCCTGCGGCATCACGAGCAGACCAGATTGAATGGCGTGAAGCCCAAGCCCACCTGGTAGAGCAGCGGCAGAAGAAAGGGAACTCCCCCAATGCCGAGACGAGTGAAGAAGCTGCCGCTCACCGCCGCCCGAAAGGTGCGAATGCGGAATAATTTCAGCTGCAGCAGAGGGAATGAAAGACGCGGGCATGAATCCGATAACCTGCGAGCAAAGCGAGGGATAACTCCAGCAGCCCGGACATCTCTCGCGCACTGAGCGTGTGTTCTCCGAAGATCTCCAGCACATAGGACAAAGCGCAATGCCCGACCCGAAGAGGATAAGCCCGACCACATCGAGTGGGTGCGTCGTCTCTTCGCGGTAGTCGGGCAGATGCAGATAGACGAGGATCAAACCGGCCAGACCGATAGGAATGTTGACGAAAGAAGATGAAGCGCCAGTGAAGATAGCCGACGATAAGCCCTCCGGCGATAGGCCCGAGCATCGGGGCGACCAGGGCGGGTATCGAGACAAAACTCATGGTGCGCAGAAGATCCGACTTGGCAAAAGTCCGCACCAGAGTGAGTCGGCCTACCGGCACCATCATGGCGCCGCCGCAGCCTTGCAGGATTCGGCAGGCAACGAAGCAGATGAATGTTGCCGGAGATTCCGCACAAAAAGGAACCCAAGGTGAAGAGTCCGATCGCGGAGGCAAAGACACGACGGGTTCCGAAGCGGTCGGCCATCCATCCGCTGATTGGGATGAAGACAGCGAGGCTGAGAGTGTAGCTTGCAAGCACTGCTTTCATGCTGAGGGGTGCAACACCGAGAGCCGCTGAGATGGCAGGGACTGCCGTATTCAGGATCGTTGTGTCCAACGACTCCATAAAGAAGGCGACCGCAACCAGCCAGGGCAGAAGGCGCTTCGCAGCTGCCGAAGCGATCTTCGTACTGTCAGACGGTTTCGTCGTCACGATTTCTAAGTCCTCCGGATAGACACGAACGCAATAGGAAGGCTTAGCTTCGTGGGGGTTTGGCTTCGCACCGATGCTCCGTATGAGCGCTTATCGATTAGTGGCTGAAGAGTGCGATGAGGATCACGATTGGAATCGGTACGCCGAGCAGTATAAGCAGAATGGAACGCATTGGGAATTCTCCAGTTCAAAACGATTAGGATTGTAATTTAGCGGCGGGACTGGACCTAAATGGTCACGACGTGATCCCGTTGCCTTCCACCGATGGTGGCGGAAAAGCTAGCGCAGAAGGCACCGATGAGCAGTGCCAAAAACGTCCAGAGCAAAGTATGGGCGACTGCTTTTCGAGCTGCTTCGGTATGCTGTTGGGCGCTGGAAAAGATGTCGGAAACACGCTTGTCCGCTTGAGATGGATCCAATCCGGTCTGCGCCGACACCAATTGACCTAAGTAGGATTTGTCGGTCACCGACAGCTCCCCTGAGCGAAGCCTGTTGGCAAAGATGACTGCCGCTTCCATTCGCGACTGCCCATTCGCCATCTCGGGTTTCGCCACGTCCGATCGGAAGAGGGTATCGACAAAGTACGCGTTTGGATCGACGGAAGCGTTGCTTGCCTGCGTACTCTTAGCTTGGCTGTCGGGCGCGGGGGAAGAGCCGATCATTGCGCTCGCAGCCGAGGCAAGGAAGGCGGCAGTGACAACTAATGCCGTTGACCAGGCAAGAAAGCCGTGCGCGGTGTCCCGAAAGTACACCTCATCGCTGTGGATGGTGGCCCATTTCGTCCGCAGACGGCCAGCCAGGTAACCGCCCATCGATGCGCTCAAGATCTCCATCACGATCAACCAAATGATGGCCGAGGTTCCCAAAGCGGAAGCCGAGAGGCCACTGTTGGAATATGGTGAAACCGACGACAGTCCCAGACCAGCGCCCAGCGCAAGAAGGATCAAGGAAAGCGCGGCTGTGACCGCTGCTCCGGCGATAACTGCTGACCATGAAACTCCGGAGGAGTGGGCTTCATTATGTTCGACGTGGCCCGCGTAATCCATATAGGGTCTGTCTGTAAGTACCTGTTCCATGGAAATACCATCCTTTTATTCGTGCACCCGTTACAAACTGTTATGTCTGATGCTGAATTTTGAATAAGCCGTTTTTCTAACGACTGAAATATCTTGCTTTATTTCGGAGTCGGGATCATATCGAACAGCGGCGCATACATGATTTGACTCAATAACGTGGATTCGAAGCCAGGGAATCCACCAGTTACATGAGTTAGCGGTGCCTCTTTCAATGATGGTTCGTTAGGGACTTGAAACTCTGGATGGGAGTAGCAATTTGACAGTTGGATGCACAAATCGCGACCGTCACGATTACTTTATTGATTCGATAAATTTTGCTTGTGATTTCTGCATCTCAGCTCCAAGGAAGCGAGTGCAGAACTGATCTAAGTGCGACAGTTCCGGCATTGGCCTTCCGCAAAGATTCAAATTGGATTTGAAAGAAGGTTGCATATATGGCATTACACGACGTCCTCCTCGATGAACTCCGCGACATGTATAGCGCGGAAAACCAATTAGTTAAAGCTTTGCCTAAGCTCGCGAAGGGAGCAAAGAATCCTGAGCTCAAATCGCTTTTCGCCACCCATCTGGAAGAGACCAAGGGCCAAGTGATGCGCCTGAGAAAAGTGTTCGAGATCCTGGGCGAGAGACCAACTGGCGAACACTGCAATGGAATGGAAGGCGTGATCGAGGAAGGCAAGGATGCCCTGGAGAAAGATGAAACAGGTCCTTCCTTTGATTCCGGGATCGTGGCGCCGCACTCCGGACCGAGCACTACGAAATTGCGGGTTACACGGCGACCATCACGATGGCGAAGATACTGGGACTGAAAGATGTCGTTTCTCTTCTCACTGAAAATCTCAATGAGGAGTTGACTGCGGCGAAGAAGGTTCTGGCCGCTGCCCAGCCCATCCTCCGGGAATCGGCGAAACAGCCTGAAGAAGCGAAGAAGCCGAAATCTGGCAAAGAAAAATACTCGGCTCAAAAGAGCCGGGAAGATGAAAAGAAAGCTGCTCCCAGCCTAAGGCGCTAATTTAGAGGCGCCGTTTGCGGCTATTGCGCATGAGGAGACGACTTGTCACAAATCATTGTTACGCCTACTAAACGCAAGGGAGTATTAGACCATCGTCAACACCTCAAGATGGCGGAATCGGCCCATGCCTATGTGCGCGGCAACACAATTCGATTCTATGAGTGGCTCCAGAGCAAAGCAGTACAGGCAGCAATTCCGGTGGGACCAGACGTTTGGATCTGCGGGGACTGTCATACCGGGAACTTGGGCCCAGTCGCCGACGTCGAGGGAAGGATCGATATTCAAATCCGAGACCTCGACCAAACCGTCGTCGGCAATCCGGCACATGATCTTCTTCGCCTCGGTCTTTCCTTGGCAATGGCCGCCAGAAGTTCCGATCTTCCCGGTGTCACAACAGCCCTGATGCTTGAAGAATTGATCGGGGGCTATATCTCTGGGCTGAGTGGGCGGTTTGCCAAGAGAGACCCCAAGAATCTGGACCCAATCACTCGAGTAATGCTAGCGGCGAAGACTCGACAGTGGAAACACCTGGCAGAAGAGCGAATCAAGAATGTGAAACCAACAATTCCGCTCGGTCCGAGATTTTGGTCTTTGACCAGCACTGAACAATTACAACTTCAAGAACTCTTCGACGGGGGCGGTCTGGCCAACCTTGCTGGCGGAGGGAGAGGGATTCGAACCCCCGTAGCCCTTTCAGGCTAAGCGGTTTTCAAGACCGCCTGTTTCAACCGCTCACACATCCCTCCGCGGTCTTCTTCTATAGAAGGTTAGCAGGAAACGGCGCATCGCTGCGATACTAGAAGGCGTCTAATTGTTAATCTGATGGCGCCGACCAATCTCAAGCCGACCTCTTTCGATCGCACGCTGGCCAGTGCGCGGTCCACCATGATGTTCAGCGAGGTCGTCCGGCTGGCGGTCGACAGCTTCCGCGCCAGTAAGACGCGCTTTCTGCTTACGATGCTGGGCATGATCATCGGCTCCGCCTCGGTGATTCTCGTCGCCACCCTGGGATCCACCGGAAAGCAGTATGCACTCGACCAGCTCAACAGCATGGGGCCCAACAAGATCGAGCTGCAGTATGGCGGTGGCACCGTCAGCGGCCCGGACAATACCACTACGCCCGATTACATGACGCTGGACGATCTAAACGCAGTCCGAGACCAGGTTGCAGGCATCGTCGCCTCGTCCCCCATGTTGGAGTTTCACGACAACGTCAGCATCGGCGGCGGGGTTACCAAGGCGACCACGCTGCTCGGCGTCTCCCCGCAGTATCGAATTGTTCGCAATCTGGTAGTAGTATCGGGCCGTTTCTTTGACGACCAGGATGACTCGGTTCACGAGAAGGTAGCCGTAATCGTCGAGCCATTCGCGGAAGAGCTCTACGGCAGCGCGCACGCGGCTGTCGGCAAAACCGTCAGCGTCAAAGGGATTCCGTTCGTCGTCATCGGCGTCTTCAAAGAAGCCTTCAACACCTACGGGCAGTCAGAGATCAGCGATCACACAATCCTGGTGCCCTATCCCGTACTGCGTTACTTCACCACGGGCACCAACACTCTGAAAGAGATCTTCTTCACCATGCACGACTCGTCCATGGTGATACCGGCGAAAGACCGTATTCTCGCGATCATCCGCTCTCGTCACTATGCCGGCTCACTGTACAACGCGCAGGTGCTCACCGAAATTCTCAGCAATGCGGCCAAAATCGCCGACATGCTCACCATCGTGCTCACGCTCGGCGCCGGTATCACCCTGATCGTCAGCGGCGTCGGCATTATGAACAGCATGCTCGCGAACGTTCAGTCGAGAATCAAGGAGATCGGTATCCGCAAGGCTCTGGGTGCGACCAGCCGCGAGATTCGACTGCAGTTTCTCACCGAGGCCGTCTTCCTTTCCCTCAGTGGCGGAGTCATCGGCACGCTCCTTGGCCTCGCCATTCCTTTGACGTTAGGTCTGTTGACGCCGTTCAAAATTCCCATCAGTCCATGGTCTGCCGTAGCCGCTTTAACAACTTCGGTTCTGGTCGGGGTCCTCTTCGGCACGCTTCCGGCAAACCGTGCAGCTCGCCTCGACCCGGTCCAGACACTCAAATACGAATGAACCTCGAACCCACATCTCACAAAAAACAAAACGCATCAGCCAAGCGAAAACTCGCCAGGACCGATGCGTTCTGCAGTATTACCGGTGTCGTTATTCGGTGGTAGCTGCTGCGGCGGCTACTTCAGCTTCAGGCTGATCGCCCTTCACCGTCACCTTCACGTGGCTGGTGACCTCACGGTGCAGCTTCACGGGAACGTGGTATTCGCCGATCGTCTTCAGGGGCTCATCCAGCGAAATCTTGCGGCGATCGATGGTGTAGCCCTTCGCCTCAAGTGCATGCGCAATGTCGCCCGAGGTAACCGAGCCGAACAGATGCTCGTTCTCGCCAACCTTGCGCTCGAACACAAGCTCAACCTCAGAGAGCTGCGTGGCCAACTGTTCAGCCCCAGCCTTCTCCTTGACGGACTTGCGTACTGCCGAGGACTTCATCTGTTCGATGACTGCCTTGTTCGCTGCATTCGCTTCAATGGCGAGTTTCTCCGGGAGCAGATAGTTGCGCCCGTAGCCATCGGCGACCTTGATCACATCACCGCGATGGCCGAGTTTATTTACGTCTTCTTTCAGAATAACTTCCATTGCAATTCTCCGATTTTTCCTGTCTGGCCAGACCCTTCAGCCAGTCTTCCTATCCAGTAAGTCCGCCGTATCTGGCGGAAAAATTAGAAGCGTGCAGCAAAGGCCAGCAGAGCGATATTGCGCGACTGCTTGATGGCCAGGCTGAGGCGGCGCTGATGCCGTGTGCACACGCCAGTCAGGCGGCGCGGAACGATCTTGCCACGTTCAGCGACAAAGCCCTGAAGCAGGCGAACATCGCGGTAAGAGATGGCATCGATCTTTTCGGTGCAGAACTTGCAAACCTTCTTGCGCCGGAAGAACTTGCGTCCACCGGGACCGCCGCCAGGACCGCCGGCAGGACGTGGTGTGCGCGGGCCGGCGCCAGGGCCGGAGTGACCGCCACTCGGGCGGGAGGTGGGTGCGTGCTGTTCAGTCGATTGCGTGCTGGTTTCGTCAGCCATGATATTTCCCTCTCAGGTACGTTGTGCCTTCCCCCGCTCCAGACTCTCAGTGGAGTCTCTGAACATTCGACCGGTTAGCGTCGAGTGGAAGCGAAAGTTGGCGATCGTGTTGCGTTGTGCGATGCGGTACAATCGTCATCGCAAATCTCGTCAGGTAAAACTAAACCGCTGGAGCGACAGCTTCGGCAGCCACATGCTCGACCGGAGCTGCTGCAGCTGGCTCAGCATCAGTGGCATGCGCGGCTTCAGCAACAGGAGCCTGCGCGTGTGCAATCGGCTGCGCGCTGCGTTTCACCTTCGTATCGCGAATCGCCTTCACCTTCGCCAGGCGCTTCTCTTCTTCATCCATACGCACGGTGATGAACTTGATCACCTGCTCGGACACGCGCAGACGGCGCTCGATCTCAGTGATCAGCGAACCGGCGGCGGCAACATTCAACAGGACATAAAAGCCGTCGTTGAACTTGCGCACAGTGTAGGCGAGCCGGCGGCGGCCCATCTTCTCAACGCTCTTCACCTCGCCGCCACCATTGGTGACGTTCGCGGAAAAGCCTTCAATCAGCTTGTCGAGTTCGGCTTCTTCAACGTCCGGACGGACGATGAACATAATTTCGTAGGTACGATTCATTCGATTACTTCTTTCTGCGAAGTTCTGCTTCGCACCGTACTGGCGTCTGTTCTGCCAACCCGGTCTGGAGAAAAATCAACTGCGTTTTATCGTGCAACTACACTCACTGCAAAAAACTTCCTTACTTCCCCTTCGACTCATCCGCTACATCTTCCGGATCGTCTGGCCGCCGGTTGAATCTGTTCATCGCAGCGCCGACCCCTTCGGTCAACACCACCTCGACAGCGTCTTTCACTCTGTCGAGCACCTCATCGAGCACCGCAAGCTCTTGCTTGCGCATCGGCGACAGCAAATAATCCTTGCCGCCTGCTTTAATCTCTCTACCATCCGCCAGCGTGGGCTTCCCAACGCCAATGCGGATTCGCAACCACTCTTCCGTGTCCAACACACCGGAGATCGATTTCACTCCGTTGTGCCCATTCGCCGAGCCGCGTTCGCGAATCCGAATCGTGCCCAGCGGAAGTGCAAGCTCGTCGTAGAGAACGATGATCTCTTCCGGCGAAATCTCCAACTCCTGAATCAAAGCAGCCACTGAAAGCCCGCTCAAATTCATAAACGTCTCAGGCTTCACCAGCAGAACATCCTGTCCTGCAAGCTTCGCCCTGGCAGTTAGCGCCCTGCCTCGGCGATTGGAAACCACCACACCGCACTCCTCCGCGATGCGATCGACCGCTAGAAAGCCGGCGTTATGCGGCGTGAACTGATACTCGATACCGGGGTTGCCGAGACCGACAATCAACCTCACGCTGCGTTTCCTCTCCAACCAAACTCAAGCGGCCTGCAGGTCTCGAAAGATCCCGCAGGCCGTACAAACCTACTTCTTCTTCGCGTCCTTGGCATCGGCAGCTGGAGCGGCGGCCGGAGCAGCAGCATCCGTCTTGCCCTTCTTCGCAACCTCTGGCTCCGTTGGAGAGGCAGCCACTTCTTCGACAGCCACAACCTCTTCCTTGATAACCGTGACGTGGGCCACAGTCGCATGCTCGTCGCCCAGGAACTTGATGCTTCCCGAGTGCGGCAGGTCCGAAACGTGAATCACTCCATGCAGCTCAAGGTTCGAAACATCAACGTCCAGGTGGCTCGGAATATCGCCGGGCAAGCATTCAATCTCAACCTCGCGCATCACATGCTCGAGGATGCCGCCCTGCGACTTCACGCCGACCGGAGTACCAACCAGTTGAATCGGCACCGAAACGCGCATCGCCTTATCCATCGCGATCCGCTTCATGTCGATATGGAGCAGCTTGCCCTTGATCGGCTCATGCTGCCAGTCCACAATCATGGCCTTCACAGCGCCCGAACCCACGACGCTCAGGTCGAAGATCGTGTTGTGACCGGAGTCCGAGTGCAGAATCCGCGTAATCACCTTGGGGTCGACCGCAACTGCAACCGACTCTTGACCCGCGCCATACACCACGGCCGGAATCTTGCCCTCGACACGAACGCGGCGAGCCGCATTCTTGTTGAACTTGCCCTCGCGGGGAGTTGCGACGACTGCTTCTGTGTTTTTCGTTGCTGCCATGACTTCTATCTTCCTTTCGGGCACAGAGTTGAGCTCTGCTCCCTTTGCGACCGTGTCGCCTGAATTTGCACTACAAAGCTCAGAGCCTAAACGCTCGTCGCTTTAGTTGAACAGCGTACTCACGCTGGTCTCCATATGAATGCTCTCGATAGCCCGGCCAAGCAGCCCTGCAATCGAAAGCACTTTAATCTTCTCCACCTTCTGCGCATCTTCCCGCAGCGGGATGGTATTGGTCACGATCAACTGCTCCAACCGTGAATTTGCGATGCGCTCAACAGCCGGCCCGGAGAGCACCGCATGGGTTGCGCACGCATAAACTTTTTCCGCGCCCTCTGCCAGCAGCGCATCCGCCGTCTTCACCAGTGTTCCGGCGGTGTCGATAATATCGTCGAGGATCAAGCACGTCCGGCCTTGTACATCGCCGATCACGTTCATCACTTCGGTGATATTAATGTCGGTCCGCCGCTTGTCGACGATGGCCAACGGTACTTCCAGCTTCTTGGCGAAGAATCTCGCCCTCTCCACGCCGCCGGCATCCGGCGAAACCACCGTCAGATTCGGCAAATTCAACTCCCGGAAGTAGCTCACCAGCACCGGGCTGGCAAACAGGTGGTCCACCGGAATATTGAAGAAACCCTGTATCTGCGCCGCATGCAGATCGACGAGCAGAGCACGGTTCGCACCGGCAGTGGTCAGAAGATCGGCAACCAGCTTCGACGTAATGGCGACACGCGGCCGGTCTTTTCTATCCTGCCGTGCATAGCCATAGTAGGGAATCACAACCGTGATCCGGCCGGCTGAGGCGCGCTTCAGCGCGTCCATCATAATCAGCAGCTCGACAAGATGCTGATCAACCGGCCAACACGTAGGCTGCACGAGAAAAACATCCGCACCGCGAACGTTCTCGAGCAGTTGAAAATGAACCTCGCCATCGGAGAATCTCTGCAACCGGGTCTCGCCCAGCGGCACACCGACGAACTTGCAGATCTCTTCAGCCAAAGGCTTATTCGAAGACCCGCAAAAAATCTTGATGCGCTTACTCTCTGTCAGCCTGCCGGAGCGCTTTTTTTCCGTGGCCGTCTTGTCGGCTCCAGATGTCTTATCTGTTGCCTTCTGCTGTCCGTCTTGTCCGGAGAGCGCTAGCGCAGGCTGAGAGCTCGTTTCTGTCTCGTCAGCCTGCTCTGAAATAGGGGAAAGAACCGCAGTCGTGTCGTTCTCGTTCACGTGAAACCCTCCAGGTTGGTTGACCTTGAATTGTTCCTGCTGCATCTGTCTAGCGGAGCCTTGTTGCGACTCCGTTCTTCTTGCAAATCCTTTGTTGCGAATCCTCAAAAAGCTAAAGACTTCGGTCTTTCAACTTCTCACTTCTTTCTCCGCTCTTGTTTCTAGCGGAGTCCAAAACGTCATACCTCTGCGGCAGATTGCTGCCGCGAAATAACCCTAAATTTTTCTGTTCGCTTTGGCGTCGACTTTATGGTTGGGCGACTAGGATTCGAACCTAGACAAAGAGATTCAAAGTCTCTTGACCTACCGTTAGTCGATCGCCCAGTAATTCGCCGGATACAACTCGATCTTACTATCGAGCTTACCTATCGACCGGCGAGGTCACTCTGCGAACATCCGTTCCCAGTACTCAGCTCTTGGCAGAGTCTCCGTCAGGAGAGCCTGCACACCAGAGGACTGGACGCGCTGCTGAGCCGTCTTTGCCTCTGTTTCAGACCGGTAAAGTCCAAACAGTGCAGAGCCGGAACCTGAGAGCGCCGCATAAATCGCACCGCGATCTACATCGGAGCCATCCGAATCACTACCCATCAATTGACGCTTGGTTATTCGCAAGGAGGGATACTGAGGAAAGACGACCTCTTCAAAGTCGTTTCCAATCCCGGTGCGGACAAGCGCGAGAAGGGTATTCTCGGCCAGATCGTTCATCGCGTCAGCCTGATTCGCATCAGGCAAATTCTGTTTTTTCTCAGAAATAGGATCGCGAACGATACCGGAGGTGCCGGGCAAACCATCACCTGTCTTCGCAGAGAGGGATGAGTAAGCAAGACTCAACATCTCTACCCTATCAAGCCGGGGCAGGGAAGTCAATCCTGGGTGCTCCGCATCCGTATCCAAAGCCCCCGCCACCAACGCATCCCAGGCCTTAAATGCCGCAGGCGTCGAAACCCCCACCTGTGGCACGGCAACCACACACCACGTCTTCGGAAAATCGGCCATCGGAGTTACCAACTCCCCCCGGCCCGTACCCATCACCGCCCCACCGATAAGAAACAAAGGCACATCCGACCCAACCTCTGCCGCAAGCTCCAGCCGTTCCGCCTCGGGCAGAACCACCCCCAACTCCCGCTCCAACCCCAGCAACGCCGCCGCCGCATTCGCCGACCCAGCCCCCATCCCCCCCTGCACCGGCAGCCGCTTCTCTATATCAATCGCAACCTCTGCCGCCAGCCCCAGCCGCTCCAGGCACCGCTCCACCATCCGCCAGGCCGTATTCCTGGCATCCCGCGGCACAAACGGATGATTCGTCGTCAAAGAGATCCGCGTCTCCGTCCCCGGCTCCAACCGCAGCGCCGAAACCGTCACCACGTCATGCAAATCCAGCGTCTGGTACAGCGTCGTCAACCCATGAAACCCATCGGCGCGCACCGCCCCAATCGCCAACCCCAGATTGATCTTCGAATACGAACGAACACGCGTAGCCATGAACTTCGATTCTACCCACCACACAAGCAGTAGGAGAACTCCCAGAAAACTCGTTAGTGAGTCAGCTTCAAGTCCGAAACAAAAACGAAATTGCCGAAAGCGTCGTTTTAGGAAATAGGCCGGTGACATCGGCTGAGCTTCCTACTGTTAAGCCGACGTATCAGGTTCTATCTTTGCCCGAACCAACGTCGCTTCCTTTGAGTTCGTTTTGTTAAGCCCACGGCTTCAGCCGTGGGATAACACTTCGCCACAAACCCGGCTTTAGCCGCCGAGGTACACCGGTGAAAGTCGCGATAGGGTGCCATCACTTCCGCTAAGCCGACTTCACGTTACCAACTCAATCTCGGCTTATGCTCAGACAACTGTAATCGTCCTACAATTGCCTAAAGCTGTACAAATTGGAGACTTCAATGGAATGGTTTAGAAGAAAGCGACTTCCGTTAAGAAGACCGCTCATGGCGCTCTTATTGCTTCCGTTGTTGATCCAAGTCACGGGGGCTCAGGTTCAGAGTACAGACCCGCCCTGCCCTGGCCTGAAGCTTGAGATTAGAGTTCCAGACGATATTGTTCGGCCGCAATCCAATTTACTTTTAGAAATGAAGCTAACCAACGTCAGCAAAGTAGAAACATGGCTTCCATCAGGCTCCTTGGATATAGGGTCGTCCTCCAAAGTCGAGCTGAGAGATGCTCAAGGTGCTCCAGTCCCGCGAACATCGGAGTGGATACGTGCTATCTCAGAAAGTCCCACGAATGTCACTCTTAACGTGTCCTCACCACTCGCTGCCGGTGCGTCAGTATCTGAGATCGTGATCCTAGACAAGTTATTCGACTTGCGCAAACAGGGTCAATATACGATTCACGTATCGTTCGATTCCTTTGCATGCGGCAACTCAGGCACACCCGTCACGTCCAACCTTATCCACTTCACGGTAGGTCCATCCTCAAATGGGCCTTCCAAATCTAAGCCCGGAATTTCAATTGTGGAGAGCGCCCCTCGAGCCAGTTTGCCCGTTGGCTGGGCAGTACCGGTCGATATTGTTGTTAGGAACAAAAGCAGCCATCCGCTGAGATGGGCCATCGACGACCCGCCCAACACGGCACCCGATGAATTCCTGACCGGGGCAGAAGTCTTCGGTGCTACAGGCGAAGTACGGCCACCGCCGAAGCAGCCGGACCCCAATTGGAGTTTCACTCATTTCCGCGATACTGTCTCAGTTCTCGAAATTCCTCCCGGCAAGAGCGCCGAACAGATCATCCTGCTTGGCGATCTTTTCGACGTTTCCGAGCCTGGCAAATACCGAGCAAGAGTCTCTCTCGTAGATCCGATGAGCAACCAGCTCATTGAATCTAATGCGGTTCCGTTTGAGATCGAGGATTCAACATCTTCAAATCATCTTCCCAAGCAACCTCCGTTCATAGTGACCCTGCAGCCTGCGAATTTTCCCCCTCCTAATCCAGGTAACGTCCTGATCTGCATGAGCAACATCTCGGACCACGATATTCCGCTGGACAACAGTGCGTTGAAAGACTTCGCGTCTGTCGAAACGACCAACGGCACGCCGGTTGTAATGAACGAGGCGGCGCTAAAGGACTGGAGACCTGAAAATCTCAGGCAGACTCCCGCCGCTTCAATCCAAAGCAACACGTGGGATTTTGCGGTGAAACCTCGAAAGGCACTATGCGGCGGGATCGGGGTTGGCGTGATATATGACCTCTCCAAGCCGGGCGTCTACAGGGCTCGTATTGATCGCTATGATGAATCCGGCGCATTGCCGGGACAAAAGCTCGGAGAGTTGCCGTTGGTTCATTCAAACTGGCTCACCATCTCGACGCTAACCCCGCCTAGTGCTGAGCGTAGGTAACGAGAAACGCCGTTCTGTTTACCAGCGCAGGCGTGTTGTTCTCGAAAAGCCCCATACAAAATTACGCAGATGTATCGCCGCAATAACATTTATCTGCGACACAAACCCTTCAACCAGCTATCCTGTTTCCCGGCCGCTTATCCCGCAGTTGTCGGAGCCTCAGAAGATGCATCTCGGAACCCGTCTCGTCGCGACCACCCTCACACTCGCTCTCCCCGCCGTGCTCGCAACCCAGACACTCTCCCAGTCAGCTCCCACACCAGACGAAACCCCCGTCCGCACCAGTCACGCCATGGTCGTCACCATCCAGCACAACGCCACCGACGTCGGCGTAGAAATCCTCAAGCAAGGCGGCAACGCCGTCGACGCAGCCGTAGCCGTAGGCTTTGCCTTGGCCGTCGTCTATCCTGCAGCAGGCAACATCGGCGGCGGCGGCTTCATGCTCATCCGCGACCACCACGGCAAAACCCACTTCCTCGACTACCGCGAAAAAGCCCCCGCCGCCGCCAGTCGAGACATGTACCTCGACGCCCAAGGCAACGTCGTCCCCGGCATGTCGCTCGTCGGCTACAAAGCCAGCGGAGTCCCCGGCTCCGTCGCCGGCCTCACCTACGCGCAAAAGCACTACGGCAAACTCACCCTTGCGCAGGACATGGCGCCCGCCATCAAACTAGCCACTGAAGGCTACGTCCTCTCCGCCGACGAAGCCCACGCCTTGCAGAGCAAAAACCTCACCCGCTTTCCCACCTCCGCAAAGATCTTCCAGCGCGACGGTGACTTCTATCAAGACGGCGACACCTTCAAACAGCCCGAGCTAGCCGCCACCCTCACCCGCATCTCCGAAGACCCCGGCGACTTCTACAAAGGAGCAATGGCCCACCAGATCGCCGACTTCGAAAAAGCCGGCGGAGGCCTCATCACCGCCGAAGACCTCGCCGCCTACCAGGTCAAGGAGCGCAAACCCATCACCGGCAAATACCACGGCTACGACCTCATCACCGCGCCGCCCCCCTCCTCCGGCGGCATCGTCCTCGTCGAAATCCTCAACATCCTCTCCACCTACGATCTCTCGAAACTAGGCCCCGACCGCAGCGCCGCCCAGGTCCACATCATCACCGAAGCCTTCCGCCGAGCCTACATGGACCGCGGCGACTACCTCGGCGATCCCGACTTCAACAAGCTCCCGCTCAAGCAGATGGCGAACCCGAAGTACGCTGCAGCCTGGCGCGCCTCCATCAACCCCGCCAAACCCACGTCCAGCAAAGATCTCGTCCGCCCGGCAGGTTTCATGCCGCCACCACCGCAACAAACACCGCTAAAAGAGTCCACCCAAACCACCCACTTCTCCATCGTCGACTCCGACGGCAACGCCGTCTCCACCACCTACACCCTCAACGGCGGCTTCGGCTCCGGAGTCACTGTCGAAGGTCTCGGCTTCCTCATGAACAACGAGATGGACGACTTCACCTCCAAGATCGGCGTCCCCAACATGTTCGGCCTCATCCAAAGCTCCGCCAACTCCATCGGCCCCGGCAAGCGTCCCCTCTCCGCCATGACCCCCACCATCGTCACCACAAGACTGGTACAAACGGCAACTCGCCTTCGTCCTGGGCAGCCCCGGCGGCTCCACCATCATCACCACCGTCGCCAACGACATCATCAGCACTATCGACAACGGCCTCAACATCCAGCAGGCCGCCGACGCCCCGCGCTTCCACCACCAATATCTTCCCGACCGCATCGACCTCGAAAAGAAGTTCCCCGTCCGACGTAGCCGACCAACTCGCCGCCATGGGCTACACCATCAACCGCCTCGCCGTAGCCGACGAACACAACCCCGGCGTCTGGGGCGACAGCGAACTCATCGCCATCGACCCCAAAACCCACGAGCTCCTCGGCGGCCACGACGACCGCAGATCCTATGGGAAGGCGGCGGGATATTGAATCAAGCTCTGCCTCACGACGACCGCCGCCCCTACGGCAAAGCCGCCGGCTACTAACCAGCTTCACCGCAACACCGAAAGGAAGTTATCCCATGATTGATCGCAGGGCCTTCCTCCAATACGCTGCAAAGACTGCAACCATAGCCGCCGCGACAACCCGCTTGCATCCACTTCTGGCGCAGGCAACACCTGCAGCGACACGCTCCCCAAACGACACCATTCAACTGGCACTCATCGGCGCCGGCATTCAGGGGCAGGGCGACACCCGCACCGCCCTCCAGGTCCCCGGCGTCAAACTCGTCGCAGTAGCAGACTGCTACGACGGCCGCCTCGCCCACGCCAAAGAGCTCTGGGGAGCCGATCTCTTCACCACCCGCGACTACCGCGAGATTCTCGCTCGCAAAGACGTCGACGCCGTCCTCATCGCCACGCCCGACCACTGGCACAAGCAAGCCGCCGTCGACGCCCTGCACGCCGGCAAAGACGTCTACCTCGAAAAACCGATGATTCACCTCTACTCCGACGGTCCGGAGATCATCGAAGCCGCGCGCTCCACCAACCGAATCCTGCAGGTCGGCAGCCAGCGCGTCAGCTCCATCGTCTACGCCAAGGCCAAAGAGCTGCTCGCCTCCGGCGCCATCGGCAAGCTCAACATGGTCACAGCCCGTTGGGACCGCAACTCCTCTCTCGGCGCCTGGAACTACTCCATTCCGCTCGACGCATCCACGCAGACCTGCGATTGGCCGCGCTTCCTCGGCTCCGCGCCCAAGATTCCTTTCTCCGCCGAGCGCTTCTTCCAGTGGCGCAAATGGAAGGACTACGGCTCAGGCGTCGCAGGCGACCTCTTCGTCCATCTCTTCAGCGGAACTCACTTCATCACCGGCTCCACCGGCCCAACCCGCGCCATGGCCACCGGCGGCCTGCGCTTCTGGAACGATGGCCGCGATGTCTACGACGTCCTGCTCGCGCTCTTCGACTACCCGCAAGGCTTCAATCTCAGCCTCCGCGTCAACTTCGTCGATGGCGGCGAAGAGAGCGAAGGCTTCCTCTTCACCGGCTCCGAAGGCCTCATGGAGATCGCCGGCAACACCGTCACCGTCACCCGCACTCCGCTCGCGACCGAGCCCGGCTACACCGTCTCCACCTTCACCGACGCCATGCAGAAGCAGTACGTGGAACAGTACCGCCAGAAATATCCCGTCAAGCATCCCGAAGGACCGCCGTCCCAGGCAATCGAAAAATTCGTCGCTGCCCCCGGCTACTCCGACAGCTACGATCACTTCCACAACTTCTTCGACTCAGTCCGCACCCGCAAACAGCCAGTCGAGGATGCAACCTTCGGCTTCCGCGCCGCCGGCGCCGCTCTACTCGGCAACCTCAGCGTCGAACGCGGCAACGTCGTCCACTGGGACCCGGAGACCATGAAGCTTGCCTAGCGCCAAAGACGGGCGGATGAAAGGAAACCATGCTTGACGCCGTTGCCGTTGCATCGAGGTACCCCAAGGCTTTAGCCTTGGGTCTCTCTTCGCATCGGTTCGGGCTTTAGCCCCTGGGGTATGCGTTCTTGTCCAACTGCACTCCACTCTTTTGAGATCTAAGGAACTCTTCATGAAGATCGCCGTTCTGCTCCTCGCTCTCACCGCTGTAGCCCAAGCCCAGAATCCAGCCCACGCCACCGAATTCCGCATGCAGCATCCCGGCAACGGTCCCGACGGCAAACCGCGAATCGCCTTCCTCGCCCACCGTCTCGGCACCGATCACGCCGAAGGCATCTCCCTTCTCGACATGAACGGCGACGGCTTCCTCGACATCCTCAGCGGAGCCTACTGGTACGAGAATCCCGGTGCCAACGGCGGCGAGTGGAAGCAGCATCAGTTCCGCACCGTCGGCATCCATAACGAGTTCGTCAACGACTGCGGCGAATGGATCGTCGACGTCGATCACGATGGCCATCCCGATCTCGTCACCACCGGCTGGATCTCGAACGGCCTCTGGTGGTATCGCAACCCCGGCCCACAGGCCATCGCCGCAGGCGAGATGTGGAAGGCCGAAAAGATCACCGACAGCTTCGACACCGAAGGCGGCGCATTCGCCGACATCAACGGCGACGGCAAACCCGATCTCGCCCTCGCCCACTACAACCGCTCCGGCGTCCTCTGGGTCGACTTCAGCGGAGACAAACCACGCGTCCACCATCTCGGAGGCCGCCGAGCAGGACGGCCACGGCATCGGCATCGCCGACATCAACGGCGACGGCAAAGCCGACGTCCTCACCACCCACGGCTGGTTCGAGCAGATCGACGCCAACAACGACAAGTGGCAGTGGCACGGCGACTGGGACCTCGGCGACGCCGGCTTTCCCATCCTCGGCTACGACGTCAACCACGACGGCAAACTCGACCTCATCTACGGTCAAGGCCACGGCTACGGTCTCTACTGGCTCGAGCAGGCCGGCACCTCCACCCATCCCAACTGGATTCGCCACACCATCGACGAGTCCTTCTCGCAATCGCACGCCCTCGCTCTCGTCGACATCGACGGCGATGGCATCCCCGAACTCATCACCGGCAAGCGCTATCGCGGCCACTCCGGCGACGACCCCGGCTCCTACGATCCCGTCGTCGTCTACGCCTACAAACTGCCCACCAAATCAAGCTTCGCCTCTGCCAAAGCGTCCGGCATCCAAAGACGATCCCGTCTTCACCCGCATCGCACTCTCCGTCAACGGCACCGCCAGCGCCGGCACCCAGTTCGTCTCCGCCGACTTCGACCACGACGGCGACATCGACATCGCCAGCGCTGGAAAACTCGGCGTGCACGTCCTCGAAAATCTGAAGATCGACAACCATCCCAAATCAACCCGCGAAGCAACCCAACCCCTCAACCGCAACTGGCCCTTCCCAGGAGAGGGCGAAGAGATTCCGCAGGAAGACGCCCCCAAACCGCAGTAGCTCGCACTGCGGCATTACTTCGAAAGCAGTAACCAGCCACATAACGAGAGAAGGCATATTGCCAGAACTCATCAGCACGCAGCTCAATCTCGCTCTCGTTACAATTGCCTCCATCATGCATTCGCTTCAAAGAATCTACCTCCGGCTCGCAATCTGTTTCGCACTCATCGTACAAGCCCTCGCCGCACCCATCCTCGCCGCGCAAACAGCAACTCCAGACTGGTGCCGCTCCCTTCCACGCGCCCAGTACAACAACCTCCAGCGCATTTCCACCAGTGACTCCTGGTTCCAGATCTATCGCGTCTCCCCCGGCGTCTTCGCCCTCTACGAACCGCACCAGTCCGAAGAGACCATCAGCTACCTCATCGTAGGCAGCCAGCGAGCCTTACTCTTCGACACCGGCATGGGAATCGGCGACATCAAAAAAGTGACCGCCCAGCTCACCCGCCTCCCCATCGTCGTGCTCAACTCCCACACCCACAACGATCACGTCGGCGGCAACTGGCAGTTCGATACCATCGAAGGCTTCGACAGCGACTTCACCCGCAAAGACGCTCAGGGCTCCCGTCAAGACGCCCAGGCCGAGATTGCGCCCGGCGAGATATGCGGCGCACTCCCCGCAAACTTCAACCGCGCCAGCTACGAAACCCGCCCCTGGAAGATCAAATCCTTCGTCCACGACGGCGACCGCATCGATCTCGGTGGCCGCTCCCTCACCATCATCGCCACCCCCGGTCACACGCCAGACTCGATCTCTCTTCTCGACCCCGCCCACGGCCTCCTCTTCACCGGAGACACCTACTATCCCGGCGCCATCTGGCTCTACCGCCCCGAAACCGATCTCGACGCCTACAGCACCTCAATCCAAAAGCTCGCCAGACTTGCCCCACAACTCAAGCTGGTCCTCGGCGCTCACAACGTCCCGGTCGCGTCACCCTCCGTACTCCCTCAGCTCGTCAGCGCATTCCAGGCCGTCCGCTCCGGCAAAATCCCCGCGACCCCGCAATCACCCGGCTCTACAAAGCAGGCGTCATCTCATTCCTCATGCGTGCCCCGAAGCAGTAAACTAGCTCCAAACCGGGGAACAGGAAGCATGGTGCTCGAACTCGCCAAACCCGTCGCTCTTCTGCTGTGCCTGCTCTCCATCTTTGCCCTCTTTCACACCCTCTTCTTCCCCATGGAAGATCCTCACCTGCTCCTCCAGCCCCATCGCGCCTTCGACGACCGCATCATCGACTCGCTTCTCCTCTTTGCCTTCTCAGCCGGAATCTCTATCGTCGGCGCCTTCATCTTTCGCGAAGCGGAGCCGCCCCCGCTCCCATCTCTCTCCACAACCCTGCCCCTGCAGATCTTCTATTGGGCAACCAGCATCATGTGGATTCTCTTCTTCCTCGGCTGGTTTCTCGAAACCCACTACATCTTCAGCCCATCCATTCACTGGTAGTTGAGGCAATCCCACCGACCAGCGAAAATAAAAACACTCTTCTTTTGAACCGCATCCTTTGCTCTGTCATCTTTGCACCGTCGATCCTTCGCACCGTCATTTTTTGCACCGTCTTTTTTGAACTGTCATCCTGAGCGAAGCCTCTCGCAGTCTCATCGCGAGAGGCGCAGCCGAAGGACCTGCATTTGCTCGCACCCACAGCCAGCCCTACTTCCCCAGCGCCTTATCGATAGCCGCCTGCGCCAGCGGAGCCATCAGCGCGTACCCCTTCGCATTCGGATGCACCCCATCAAAGCTGATCCCATCTTTCATCCCACCATCCTCCGTCGCCATCGCCGAGTAATAATCCAAATAAGTAACCGAACGAGTTACACAATAGCCTTGCAGCCAGTTATTCAGTGCCCGTATCTTCCTTGCAGGAGCCAGCCCCGGACGCCACGGATAATCCGCTACCGGCGTAATCGACGCCACCACCACCCGAATCCCATTTACCCGCGCCAGATCGATCATCGTGCGGAAGTTATCCTCCGTCATCTCCGGAGTCATCGGCCCGGTATTCCCCGCCACATCATTGGTCCCCGCCAGAATCACCACCGCCGCCGGATGCAGGTTGATCACATCCTGCCGAAATCGCACCACCATCTGCTCCGTTGTCTGCCCACTGATCCCGCGATTCACATAAGGCTTCCCCGGAAAGAACTCGCCCGTCCCTGGTTGGCGTCCCCAGGTATCCGTAATCGAATCCCCATAAAACACCACCCGCTGCTCCCCCTGTGCTGCAGATCCCAGCACCGCATTCTCTGCCTTGTACCGCCCCAGCTGCGGCCAGTCCGCCAGCTTCGCCTCCAACGCTGCCATCTGGTCCGAAGTACTACGCTCGACCGCAACCGGAGCCGCCGGAGCGGTCTGTGTCGCCCCCTGTGCAATTGCTCCCTGTGCGAGGCCCATCATCATCGCAGTCAATCCGATACAAAACGCCTTCATATGTCTCCTTCTTCAACTTCGATCCGACCCATGCTATGCTACGCTGGCCTACGCCGGAGAAGATCATGCCGACCGAACCTGCCCTTCCCAGGGAAAACTACATCCTTCACACCGGCGCTTCCGCACTATCGCGGCTTCACCTCCTGCACCATCTCTTCGGTCCTGTTTCCCGCGAGATGTTACTCGAGGCCGGAATCTCATCCGGTATGCGCGTCCTCGACCTCGGATGCGGAGTCGGCAACGTCACCTGCTGGATGGCATCGCAGGTTGGACCTACGGGCTCCGTCACCAGCATAGACCTCAGCGCGGAGCAGCTTGCTGAAGCTCAACGTGAAGCCAAGACGCTTGGTATCGAAAACCTGATCACCTTCCTTCAACGTAGCGCCTCCGACACGGGTGTCCCCTCCGAATCCTTCGATATCGTCTTCTGCAGATTCCTCCTCTGTCACCTCACCGATCCTCTAGGCGCGCTCAGAGAGATGCATCGGGTACTCAAGCACGGAGGAGCCATCGTCTGCCAGGACGTCGACCTTGCGACCGTCTACAGCCTTCCGGAATCGGACGCAGTCAATCGTTCGGTTCAGGCCTCCATCGCAACCGGTCAAAAGTTAGGCGCAGATTATCGCTTCGGTCGCAGACTGCACACCGCATTGCTCGACGTTGGTTTTACCTCGATCGAGCCCCGCTTCGATCAGCCGATGCATCTCACCGGGCCGGACAAGCGATTCTGGGAGTACTGTCTTTCCGAAGCCTCTGAAGTCATCACGAAAACAGGCATCCTGACCCGGCACGAAACCGACGAACTTTGCCGCGAGATTCGCGAACTCTCCCTCGACTCGCGCACGGTGATCGCTCAGCACGGTTCCCTGTCCTGCCGCGCCGTCAAGTCCTGAAAGGCCGCGCAAACCATACACTTTCATAGCTATTCCAACCCCCAACCCTCCGCTGCTGTACCTTAAGAGGTGATGCGACCCGCCATCTCAACTCACGTCTTCCTCCAGCAGCGTCTTCACCCCGGCCTGCTCGACGCCCTCCACAAATCCGGCGGCCCCGATGGTGTCCAGTCCATCGAGCTCTTCGCCGCCCGTCACCACTTCGACTACACCGATCGCGCCGCCGTACGCGACATCGCCACATGGTTCCGCTCGACCGGTGTAGCCGCATCGCTCCACCAGCCCATCTACTTCACCGATCGCGGCAGCGGCCAGTGGTCTCGCCACGTCGCTCCCAACATCAATCTCATCGACCCCGAAAAAACCCATCGCATCACCGCCATGGACGAGGTCAAGCGCGCCCTCGAGTCCGCCGAGCAGATTCCCATCGACGCCTGCGTCCTCCACCTCGGCCAAAAAGACGATCCCTGGAACACCCGCGCCCTCGAGAACTCGCTCACGGCCATCGAGCATCTCAAAGCCTTCGCCCACCCACTCGGCGTCCGCATCCTCATCGAAAATCTGCAAAACGAAATCACCACCCCCGAGCACATCCTCGAGATCCTCCGCGTCGGCCACTTCGACCGCGTCGGCGTCTGCCTCGACATAGGCCACGCCCACCTCACCCAACCCCCCAGCGATAGCCAGCCCAACGTCGGCATCGACGCCGCCTTCGAACTCCTCAAGCCCCGCATCGCCCAGCTCCACCTCCACGACAACCAAGGAACAAAGGACGACCACCTCTGGCCCGGCAGCGGCACCCCAGGAAGTTTGACTATCGATTGGAAGAACGTAGCCAAACACATCGCCACCCTTCCCGCCAACACCCCCGCCATCCTCGAGATCGCCCACGACCTAGAAGAGACCCCCGACTCAGTCACCAAAAAAGCCACCGAAGCCTTCGACCTCCTCAAGCGATCCGCCGAACAACACGCATAAAAAGCATTCGCGGAGTTTATTTCGAGCACATGGCTGTAGACCCCGATTATGTGAAGCTCCAGCTAACAGCTTCAAATGGGATCGATCCTCCGAGCAGGTAGGCGTGAGGTAAAAGCCTTCACGAAAAGAACAGCGAGGGAAGACTTAAGCCTTCCCTCGCATCTTCGCCACCCACCATCGCGACCCCACCAGCAAAAATCTCCAATCCTTCAAAAACTCCGGCGGCTTGCCTTCGATCGCATGCCCGATAAACTGCAGCGTCCACCCAGCGACAAAGAAAACCAATCCCACCCACAAAGCTTCGCGCCATAAAATCCCCGCAACCAGTAACGGCAGCGACACAAGAATGATCGGAATCCCAAACGTATGTGTCAACCGATTCAGCGGATGCTGATGGCTCTCCGAGTACTCCGCGATCCAGCTATCCCAACTCCGTCCGCCCAACATGCCGAGCATGCTACTCCCTCGCTTCCGCGCCGCGCAACCACCGCTGTCACCCAAATCCGGTAATCTAAAACAAGGTAAATTCCGCAAATGTCCGAAACCACGAACACCACCTCCGCACCCCTCGCCACCATAGCCTCCCTCTCCGCCCACGAAGGCCAGACCATCACCCTCCGCGGCTGGCTCTACAACCTCCGCGCCTCGGGCAAGCTTCTCTTTCCCATCTTCCGCGACGGCACCGGCACCATCCAGGGCATCGTCCCCAAGGCCGCCGTCCCCGAAGAGGTCTTCGAGACCCTCAAAAATCTCACCCTCGAATCCAGCCTCACCGTCACAGGAAAAGTCCGCGCCGACAGCCGCGCTCCATCCGGCTTCGAGCTGGACGTCGAAGACGTCACCGTCATCCAGAAAGTCCCCGTCGAAACCCCCTTCCCCATCCAGCTCAAAGAAGCCGGCGTCGACTTCCTCATGGAGCACCGCCATCTCTGGCTCCGCACCCCGCGCCAGTCCGCCATCCTCCGCGTCCGCGCCACCATCATGCGCGCCGCAGCAGAGTACTTCGACCTCAACGGCTTCATCCGCACCGACCCACCCATCCTCACGCCGAATGCCTGCGAAGGCACCAGTGAGCTCTTCGAGATGGACTACTTCGACAACGACAAGGCTTACCTCACCCAATCCGGCCAGCTCTACGTCGAAGCAACGGCACTAGCCCTCGGCAAGGTCTACAGCTTCGGCCCAACATTCAGAGCCGAGAAGTCGAAGACGCGTCGGCATCTAACAGAATTCTGGATGGTCGAACCCGAAGTAGCCTTCCTCGAGCTCGACGGCCTCCTCTCGCTCGCCGAAGCCTACCTCACCCACATCGTCACCACGGTCCTCACCCACCACCGCGCCGACCTAAAAGTCATAGGCAAAGACATCGCGAAACTCGAAGCCGTCATCGCCCCCGACCAAGCCACAACCCGCGCGGCGAACGCATCCTCTGCCCCCACAGACTCCCCTTTGTTGTCATCCCGCAGCGAAGCGGAGGGATCTGCTTCTCCCACCCCAAACAAGTTCCCAAGATTAAGCTACGACCAAGCCCACGCCATGCTGGACGAAGCCTACAAGGCCGGCAAGATCGAAACCCCCCACAAATACGGCGACGACTTCGGCTCCCCCGACGAGACCTACATCAGCAGCCAGTTCTCGAAGCCCGTCATGATCCACCACTACCCCGCCGCCATCAAGGCCTTCTACATGCAGCCCGACCCGCTCGACCCCACCAAGGCCCTCTGCGTCGACGTCCTAGCCCCCGAGGGCTACGGCGAAATCATCGGCGGCAGCCAGCGCGTAGACAGCTACGATCTCCTGAAATCCCGCATCGAAGAACACGGCTTACCCCTCGACGCCTTCCAGTGGTACCTCGACCTGCGCAAATACGGCAGCGTCCCCCACGCCGGCTTCGGCATGGGCATCGAGCGAGTCGTAGCCTGGATCTGCGGCCTCGACCACGTCCGCGAAACCATCCCCTTCGCCAGAACGCTAAACAGAATTTATCCGTGAAAAATAGGCAATACAGCTAAGATTGGAAAAGTCATCAAACTAAAAGGAATCAAATGGCTGGTACTCCTTGGACATGCCCGCATTGCTCGAGGCCGACAACGGTCACAGAAAATGATTTTGAGCAAAGCAATCTCGACGTTCATCTCGAAAATCCATTAGGTCCGCAGAGATTTGGCGTGACGGCAATCGCGTGCCCTAACCCTGAGTGTAAGAAACTCACCATTAATTTCGCGCAGTCGTCGCTTAAACAGGTTGTCTCAGGTTGGTCAATTGAGGAAAGGATAGATTTCTGGCAGCTGATACCAGAATCATCTGCAAAAGTTCTTCAAGACTACATTCCTATCGCGATCAAGGCTGACTACACCGAGGCCTGTTTGATTGCAGATAAAAGTCCGAAAGCCTCAGCTACATTGGCGCGCCGCTGTTTACAAGGTATGATTCGCGATTTTCATAAGGTGCAGAAGAATCGATTGGTTGATGAGATCGAAGCCATCAAAGATCGAATTGATCCGCTTACATGGGATGCGATTGATGCAGTTCGATCGATAGGCAATATCGGTGCCCATATGGAAAAGGACATCAATACGATTGTTGATGTAGACGAAGGTGAGGCAAAGGAGTTGATACAGCTGATCGAGTTGCTGATTGAAGACTGGTACGTGACACAGCACAATCGTCAGATGCAACTCGAATCGGTAATGAAAATTAAAGCCGCAAAGGATGCGGCCAAGGCTGCTGCAGCGGTACCAAGTGCCGCAGTTAAGTCTTAGTTTCGCGGCAGCAAAATCCCAACACTCTAAACTCACTCATGCATCATGCCTCAAAAACGGTGTCCACCACGACGTCGCTAAGGTAGCTATTCGCGCTACGCGCGAACCCTCTCAGAGAAGTTAGACCAGATCCCCACTAAAATAAGAATCAATGCAAACCCACCTCCAAAGAGTGCTCGCAACATCCTTCCTCCTCTGCTCCCTCACTCTAGCGGCACAGGAAAAGGGAAACTGGCGTGCAGCCAGCAACACTGCCCGCGCCATCACCGGCGACGTCGCACTCGCCGACGAAAAGCTCTTCATCAACTTCTCAGGTTTTACGATGTCCCGGATTCGCAGCCTCGAAAAGCCGGAGATCAGTGCTCTCTTCGACGCAGACAGCACAGCTGTCGACGGAACCGCCGGCCTCTACCGTCTCGACATTCCCTCTTCAAAAAAATTCCTGCACAAAAATACCCTCTGCGGATCGGACGACACGCAGTGGATGGTCGCCTACGCCTCAGGACGCTCTCTGCAACTCGCCTTCTTCTCAGGCGAGAAACCGCCCGTGCTGACCCTCGATGCAATTTCAAATTCGACCGACCTCTGCGGCAAATACTCGTATGTAAAGTAAGCCAGCCGACCGCATCTGGGAGACACCTCGGCCGAATCGTCGTCCTTCGCCAGCTTCTACAATCCTGGCCTCCAACCTCAGGCGGCTTCACCTGGTAGCCGCCAGCCGCTCCAGTGTTGCCTTATCCGCCTGCCCGCCAAAGTACTTCTTCAGCGCCTTATGAAACACCCGTTCCGCTGGCCCCTCCACCTCGCCAAACAGCGTCATGCTCGAGTGAAACTTCAAATTATCCGGATACCCAAAGATCTCCTCCGCATTTCTTCCCATCACATCCACCACCATCTGCGTACACTCCCGAAGCCTCTCCCCCAACACCGGATGATCCAGATAAGCCCGAGCCTCGTCCCGTCCCGAGATTCCATACCGCACCGCCATCTCGCTACTCCCCAGCCCTCGAATCTGCGGAAACACAAACCACATCCAGTGGCTCCGCTTCTCTCCCGCCCGCAACTCCGCGCAAACCTGCGAAATCACCGCAGTCTGCGCCTCCACAAATCGCTGTAGATTGAACCGGTCTTCGCCTTGGTGTTCCATCGCCGACCCTCCCATAGAAACCGGACGTCCTTGACAAACACGCACAAACACGCACACCAGATCCTAAGCCATCACCCCTGAGACTGGCATCGCTGCAATCCAGGTTGCCTCTGCGGCAAAATCAAAGTCCAAACCTAAATCCAATGGTTGGTAGACTTTGCACAAATATGTCATGGGGGGGGGGGTACTTCAGGGCCGATCCTTTAGCTCAAGAAACATCAAGCTCAAGAAACATTCCCGAATACGCCGGAATCGTATGCTCCGGATATCCCGCAATCTCCAGCGAAAGTTCAGAAGCCTTCCACTCGTCGACGACGGCATAGCCAACCGTCTCTAAATGGCGAATGACGTCGCTTCGGTTGTACAGCATGGCCGCGATGCGAAATATCCCCAGGTCCTGAATCGTCGCCACAGGCGCGCCATCCGTCAGCGGTGTCCGATTGATCAGGAGATACTTCGGCTTCTCCGACAATTCGCCAATCATCTCCCACAGCGGCTTCTCCAGATAGTGCAGCGACCCGGACACAATCAGCAGACCGGCCCCATTGGCCTTCATCCAGTCTCCGCTGAATCTGAGCTGATGCGCCCCGCGCTCCTTCGCAACAGCCTCCCCCGCCGCCATCGTCGTAGGCAAATCCAGCACAGTCCACGTCAATCCCGCAGGCCACTCCAGATAATTCGAGTAAGAGTAAAAAAGATTTCCCGCATTCCCGCCAAGGTCGAAGATCTTCGTGATGCTGGACAAGAGCGGGCGAATATAAAACAGCGCGGCATAGTCGCTCGACCGCGCCGTCTTATACATCCCCAGGTGGTTCTTTACGTTTTGACTATTCTCATGCCCGCCGGAATCATATCTCGCAACCGCAGCCTTCGCCTCCTTGAGCGAAGCAAACGGACGTTGATAACCGATCATGGCTTCATAGAGCGGCCGTGTCAGCGGGAACGTCTGAAACCCTCGCACAAGATATTGACCTGCACGGAAACGGCTGACACCTTTTACGAAATCGGCCGTCCGCGCAATCTGCCCCTGGCGTCTCATTCTCCCTTTCGCAACCCGTCATCTCGGAAAGTTCAATCACTGAAACATTGGCGTACTATCGTGGATTCTACTTCACCCCTTTTGACGGGTCCCATACCCCTTGCAGCTTCCGCACATACACCATCTGTCCGATATGGTACGCATTGTGTGCTCCCACATGCGCAATCCGCGAAGCCCACAGCGAGATCTTCGCGTCATCGGCCGCCGCCACCGCCGTCTCCCACTCCGTCATCACCGCATCGAGATCCGCTACCGTCTTAGCCCAGCTCTTCTCATCGAAGTTGTTGAAGGTCTCATCGTTATTGCCGTCGAACTTCGGCGGCTTCTCCCCCTTGAACTGCATCAGCGAATCCCTGTCCCAGAACAACAGGTGGTTCGCCAGCTGCCCCACAGAGTGGTTCCCACTCTTATCCGTCCAGCTCGCCTGTGCCGGCGTCAACCCCGCCACCGCCACACTCGCCGGCACAAACCACTCTTCCTGGTTATGTGTCGATCGCAGCTGCTCCAGCAAGATTTCTTTCAGTGTCATCGGTTTTTTCTGCTGCGCTACAGAAAACTGTGCCTGGGAAAAAAACGATAGGCATACAACGGCACCAACAAGAATTCGCCTCATGAGAAGAATCTCCTGATATATCGAATAGCCGCCTGGTCGACGGCTGGCCCACCCTACCGAATCATTCTATCTCCGTCGCCCCGCACAGTCAGCGCAACAGGCTAAGGCATCACCGCTGCTCGCTGCGAAAGAAGATAAGCGGCCCGATCATTCGGTGCAGCATCCATCGCCACCCTCTTCAACGGTGACCCCTCATACCGCTGATAGAGATATTTTTCCGGTCCAACCACCGTAATCAACTCCACGGTCTTCGCATTCTGCGGAATCTTACCGCCAAACCACCGCGGGTCCTCCTGTTGGCTCCACGTGACCACAGAAAGCACCGCTCCGGCCGGATACTTCATCTCCGCATTCGTCCGTGCATACTGCCATGCAACCTCATTGCCGAACATCGTCGACATCGTGGCATCCTGCTTGTTGACCCACGACGTAATCACCTTGCTCGACAGCGGACTCGAAGGCAGCGCTCCACCTGGCTCAGCATCAACATTCAACCGCGTCACAACTCGCGTCTCATCCGAACAACCAGCCAGCCCTGCAAGCAGCAACACACCGGCCAAACAGATATCCTTCATCCTCACTGCTGGCCTCCAATCGGCATCGTGTACACGAAGTCGTTCTTGCGCATAGGAGCGTGGCAGCCCGTACATTCATCTTGAAACGCCGCATCTTTTCCATACGGCTTCAGGTCAACCCCTCGCCACCGGCCAAATCCCCACCCTTCGGTCGCCGCATACTTCGTTGCGTCCTTCACCATCAACTCCACCTGCACAAACGCCCCCGTCTTCACCACGCCCTGGACATCTGGCTGCGACTGCTTCCACGCCACCTTGGCAAACACCGTCCCATCCGGCCATGGATTTACGTGGTTCTCTGAAATCGCCTTGATCGCAACATCGTTCCCAAGAATCTCCCGCATCGTGCCGTTGTCAAACCGGTCCGTACTGCTGATCACCTTCCAGTTTTTATACTCCGGAAGATAAGCCACTCCATTTAACTCCGGCTTCACCTCCATCGCAGCGTTACTCGCATGAACCCATCTGTCATACTCCGCATCCGCGGCGCTCATATCTGCAACAGCTTTGCTGGCCACCTCTGCTGTCTTTGCTGCATCTGGCGGCGCAGCCAGATAACTCCTCAGCACCGCGAGTTGCTCCGGCGTCACCGCTGCGCTCGGATGCACCCGAAGATACGCCGGCAGCGGCATCGCACCCAACTGGATCATGTTGACTGCTTCAAACAAAAAGCCTCTCTGCTGCGGTGCCGAAAGAGCTCCAATCTCAGAAAAGTTCAGATGCTTTCTCGCCTCCTTCACATCGTTGCTCACCATCCAGTACACCGGCACTACCTTGTCGAACCACGGTAGTTTCGTCTCATTGGAGTGGCAGCTATAGCAGGAGTTTCTCAGAATCTGTTTCACCTCGGCAGGCGCCTGCAACTCTGCCGTCACCGGAGGATTCGTCAACTCTGGACGAATGAACTGAAGGCCCACAAAAACAACACCCAAAAATCCCACCGTCCAGATCAAGGTTCGGAGATAAGAGTTAGGCCTCGATGCCATTCACTTTTCCTTTCACCTAAGCGGGCTGCCAGAAGTCTAATCCCTCCGGACAGCAACTCGTCACTTAGACGCACATCCGCAGAGAGCGGACGCCTTTAGCGGATGAAAATGGTCTCCTGGCCGGCCTCGCGCATCTTTCAGGAAGCGGGGGCACTTGGAGTGAGCTGGCTAATTCGGCCCAACTGGAACCAGGGCAGGGAACTACCAGCGACCGCTACGTTCAACTATGCGCTGCACCAATGTGGCTCCGTCCGCACACAAAATCCCGAGCGATCCCTGTCGCGAAGCCCCACGAGCTGGGGCTTTGCATGATTTTTACAGATAGCCCGACGATTTACTTCTCGCTGCTCGGCGGCACAAGCCCCTTCAATCGCAGGTACAACGCCAGCGTCGCATACTGTTCATTGTCATGCGAAACCGTTCCCCACATCAGCGCCGCACGCGACCGCTTGTTCTGCCCAACGGTAAACATCTCGGTAAAGTTCGCATCGGTCGTCGCCGCAAATGCCTTGTCGCACTCCGCGAACGAAGCCTTCAGCCCAGCGATCACTGCGTCTTTATCCGCTGTATCCGAAGGTGTCTTCACCATGTCAGCGGGAGCAGTATGGTTGGCAATCCCGCAGGATCGCGCCTGTGCTTCAGTAACGTGATTCAAAACCCGTGCAAACGTTCGCACGTCAGGCGTCGGTTTGAACTGGTACTGGTCCGCCGGCATCTTATCCGCCGACTTCAGTATGTTGTTCATCTGCCCCGCATAGCCCCGCTGCACCTCAGCCGCAGGCCCCGTCGGCCCAGCGGGAGCGGCCGGAGCCGCTGGCATCTGCATCTGTCCCATCGCCAGGCCCGAAATCATCAATCCGGCCACACTACACATTAATTTCATCCGCTGCATTCGTATCACCTCGAACATCCCCACCAGCCTACCCGCCCACACCCCTCTGCCACAAGCCCTTCGCCCTTTTTATTACTTTGACGCCGCAGCCCAGTAGCTCGTTCTCGCCGACACTACCATCTCCGGATGATGCGCCAGCAAAACCCGGATCGTATGCAGTCCCGGTTTCGTCGACGTAGGAGAGAAGCTCAGAATATAGCTATTCCGAATATGATTGCTCAACCGGCCCAGCACCTCATCGAGCTCATTTCTATTGTCGAAGCTGTTCGATTCGCCACCCGAAAGATTCGCCACCTCAGCCGAAAGGTTCTTCTGCATCGCTCCAAAAATTAAATTGAGAGGAGCGGCAAGGTCGAAATATCCCTGGGTAGGGTAGGCCGGGTCGTTCAAGGGCTTGATAGAACAGTCGGAGGGGACTATCGAAATCGGCGGATTCAAGTGCGGGTTCTTCAGCTCCCGTTTCACCGTAGCCTTCTCCTCCGAAAAAGTAACGCTGTAGACCGCGGTATTCGTCTCGCCCAGATCGCGCACAATCTCCTTCAGCGTCGTCTTGCTACCGTCATCGTGCTCCTGGCTTATCAGCAGAATCGCGCGCCGGTTGCTCGCTGGCTCTTTCTTCAGCAACTCCAACCCATACGCAATGCTGTCGAGAATCGCCGCACCACTATCGCCTTCCTCAGGCTTGTTGATCGCCTCTCTCCACTGCCCAATATCTGACGTAAACGGAGACGCCGCCTCAGGCCGGCTGTCGAAGTTCACAACCGACGCTCGATTCGGCCCCTTACCTAAAATCTCTTCCAGCATCGTCTCGAGATTTTTGTAGTTCGGAAACTGCGCCACGGCAATCCCACCCGTCTGCATCAACACCACAAGCGACAGTGGACGCCGATTCTCCTCCTCCAGCGTTACCTTCTGCGGAACCCCATCGTCTGTCAGAACAAAGTCGCCAGCGGCCAACGAAAAAGCCACCGCCTTATCCTGCGTCTGCACCAACGTAGGCACAACGACCAGCGTAGTCGTCGTATGCAGCGTCGTCTGCGCAAACGCCACACCGCCAACCGCAGCAAGCACAACCCCGAAGCTCAAGCCAACAAACCGCATCGCTGTTCAGATTAGACGAACCAACAAAGGCGTAACAGTGATAAGGAGGATAAAAGCTGATAAAAGAAACAAACTCAAAATCAATTGCCCACAGAGGAAAGCTCCAAAATCGTCTCTTATCTGCCTTTTATCCCACGTATCACCGTTACGCCTTCCAACGACCCGCCGATGAACTATCCTGTTAAAGACAACTCACGACGCCAAAGCAAGCCTCGTAACAAGGAATCGACACACAATGCCATTGAACTGCGGAATCGTTGGCCTCCCCAACGTCGGTAAATCTACGATCTTCAACGCCCTCACCTCGGCCAAGGCCCAAGCCGCCAACTATCCCTTCTGCACCATCGACCCCAACACCGGCGTCGTCACCGTGCCCGATGAGCGCCTCACCAAAATCTCCGACCTCATCAAGCCCAAATCCCTCGTCCCCACCACCATGGAGTTCATCGACATCGCCGGCCTCGTCGAAGGAGCCTCCAAAGGCGAAGGCCTCGGCAATCAGTTCCTCGGCCACATCCGCGCCACCGACGCCGTCTGCCACGTCGTCCGTTGCTTCGACGACCCCGAGGTCATCCACGTCGCCGGCGGCGTCAATCCCCTCCACGACATCGACATCATCAACACCGAGCTCCTCCTCGCCGACCTCGACACCGTCGACAAGCGCCACGCCAAGGTAGAAAAGCTCTGCAAGCCCGCCAACGCCGATCACAAGATCAAGACCGAGTTCGCCGCTCTCTCTAAACTCAAGCAAGCTCTCGAAGCCGGCAAGCCCGCCCGCACCGTCGATCTCACCGACGAAGAAAAACCCTACACCCGCGACCTCTTCCTCATCACCGCAAAGCCCCAACTCTACGTCGCCAACGTCGACGAGTCCGGCCTCATCACCGGCAACGCCTACACCGCAGCCGTAGAAAAGCGCGCCGCCGAAGAGGGAAGTCAGGTCGTCCGCATCTGCGGGCAGATGGAGGCCGAAATCGCCCAGCTCGAACCCGCCGAACGCGACGAGTTCCTCAAAGAGATGGGCCTCAAAGAGCCCGGCCTCAACCGTCTCATCCACTCCGCCTACGCCTGCTCGACCTCATCACCTACTTCACCGCCGGCGTGCAGGAGGTCCGCGCCTGGACCATCCGCCGCGGCACCAAGGCCCCCGGCGCAGCAGGCGTCATCCACTCCGACTTCGAAAAGGGCTTCATCAAGGCCGACTGCTACGCCTCCGCCGACCTCTTCAAATACGGCAGCGAGCAAGCCGTCAAAGAAGCCGGCCTCCTTCGCTCCGAAGGCAAAGAGTACACCGTCAAAGACGGCGACATCCTCTTCTTCAAGTTCAACGTCTAGGCTAAAAAAGTTCTACGACAGGCATTACGCACAACAAAAAATATCTGCCATTCTGACCCTGAGCGAGCAAGGGCGAGCCGAAGGGGAACAATCCCTGCATTTGTTTTTGTCGTTGCCTGTTCTTAGTCTTTCAACCGCAGCAGAAAAAGCGCAGAAAAAAGGGCGGCTCCAAACAAGAGCCGCCCTTTTTCTCAGCAATACCGCTACTCTTTAGCCTTCAAAGCGCCATCATTGGCCTGAATGAAAGCCTCAATCTCCGGCGCCATATCAAGAATCTTTCTCCACTGCTCCTTATAAAGCGTCACCGGAAACCGGCCCATGCCATACAGCGACAGTCCGCCCTTCTCGCTAACCTTCAGGCTAAGCCCACGCCCGCTGCTCTTGTTCTTCAGCTTGTCATTCTCTGCGCGCAGCCGTTCAATCTCGGCCTTCAAATCTTCATCCGGCATAATCTCTCCTTCCTCTCAGGATAAGACAAACCAGCCGCCACGCGCACAAAGGCAAGCGCGAATCAACACAGCCAGTGACAAACCTTACTTCGGACTGGATGAGGAACTCTTTGCCCCGCCAGCCGCTCCACCACTACCCATCGAGGCTCCGCCGCCTGCTGGCGCAGACATACCACCCCCACGCGCCCCGGCTGCATCTGCTCCATGCGAGCCCTCAAATCCTCCGCCACGCAAAGCCGACGATCCCTCTCCCGACGCTCGCTGTATCGTCGCTGGTCCACGGCTCGCCCCGTGCTCCGAGCCCTCCGTCTCCCCGCGCGTCGACACATACACCGGCATACTCGCCGATCCGTTTCGTCCCACATTGCTCGAAATCTTATTCAGGTTCCCCAGCGATCCTCGCGGCACTCCCAGTCCAGCCGAGTTCTGTTGAAACACAAAGTTCCCCGGCTTGTCTTGCTTCGAGAACACAAGCGTCGTCGCATTCGACAGCACCAGCGAAGGTCTCGCCGCTCCTGCAGCAGTCGCAGGTGGTTGCGGCATCTCTCCCGGACGCAACGGCGAGTGCACCGGCCTCGTACCCGCCAGGCTCGTTCCTGGCGTACCGGCAGCAGACGCAATATTGTTCAACCCGTTCCATGCACCGCCCGGCTGCCATCCCCATCCATACTCCCTGGCAGAACCCCCACGATCCCGAGTGGTACGGCAGCCATCCCCACGGGTACGGCGACACCCACGAGTAGCCCGCCCCCGGATACAGCGCCCACACACCATTCGCATACGGACTCCACGACGCACTCACCAGGTACGGCTGCCACATCTGTCCGCATCCGCCCGCGTTGATAAAGTTCCCGTAGTAGTTCAGATCGCTCAGCCCAAACGAATTTCCTCCACCGGCAAACGCATTCGCCCTGCGAGTACTGCTGGTGATAGTCGTTCGACTGCTTATCCCACGCATCGAACGGCTCTTCCGTAATCTTCTTCGCCATCACCGGCTGATCCGCACCCAGCGTCAACGACTCCTTCTTCGCCACCACCGTCGTCTCCGCCCCCTGCACCACCTTGCACACTCCGTTAAAGACCGACACCACCGTCCGCGACTCATTCACATCCAGCCGCAGATGCGTCGAAGGCTCCACCGTCATCTTTGTCTGCCCCGGCCTCCAGCAGAAACTCATTGTCCTTCGTGCTCTCCGTGGTGACGTACACCGTCCCACGCAACACTCTCATCGTCGAAGCCTTCGCCCCCGAACTCCGCAGCGCCAGCAACGGAAAATCCACCCGCGACTCAGGAGCCAGCCGCAGCGTGCTGTTGTCCTCAAACTCCACCTCGGCGTAACCGTCGGTCGTCTGCAGTCTCTCGCCCTGGACGATCGGCATATTCTGCATCGTCGCCTCAAACCCCTTGCCCGTATTGCGGTCCAGTGCCAGCTTGCCCGACACATCACTCAGCCGCACAATCCTCACATGCGAGTCACCCGGCAACGCACCGTTATCCGATGCCGCGGCAACATTCGCCGTCGCCGTCGTCACCTGTCCAGAGAGCGTACCAGCGCTCGTCCCCTGCGCCGCCAACCACCCCGTGGAGCCGCACCACATCCCCACCGCCAATACCGTTAAAGTTGTTCTGGAAGTCATCTTCATTGCTTCCTCCCGGTCCGTGGCATCACAGCAACCTGAACCTTCAGACGAGCGAAGTATACGCCCGGACGCAACACGATAGATATCTCTGGTGGCGCTTTTCGCCCTCGAATTGTCTCAAGGAGCCCATTACGGAAACAAGGCCTTTTTTTGGGGGGCACTCAAAACATGAAAATAAAGTTGGTAGATGTGGCATATTTTCAGGCGCCGCAAATCACCACACAAAACACCACGATCTACCACGAATCCACCACAATCTCACCACGATTTACCACCACAAAAACACCAGAAAATCGTAATAACCCCCTATAAAAACCACCTCGATACCCCTCCTAACATTTTTCCGCGGCCAACCCGCAAAGTAGTAGAAACTTGTAGCTACCCATGATGAAACAGACGAAAAAAAGCACAAATAAAAAGTTACGCGTCGGCATCCTCTTCGGCGGCCGCTCCGGCGAGCACGAAGTCTCCCTCCTCTCCGCCAACTCCATCCTCAACGCCATCGACCGCACAAAATACGAAGTAATCCCCATTGGAATCACCAAACAAGGCAACTGGATCTCCTCCACCGAGGCACAGCACCTGCTCACCGGTGACACAAAACCCGTGCCAGTCCTGCTCAAAACGTCCAAAGAAAAATCCATCCAGCTAACCGCCGGCGTCGGCGTCGCTGTTCAAAATGAAGCTCTCGCTCAACAAAACAGCCCCCTCACCCAATCCCTCGACGTCATATTCCCCGTTCTCCACGGCACTTTTGGCGAAGACGGCACCATCCAGGGACTCTTAGAACTTGCTGATATTGCATACGTTGGGTCCGGTGTCCTGGGCTCCGCCACCGGGATGGACAAGTCCGCCATGAAGCAACTCTTCGTCGCTGCAGGCCTGCCTCAAACCCCTCACGTCAACCTCCTTCGCAGCGAATGGAAGTTCGACCCCAGGCGCTGCACCAAGCTCATCGAAAAAAATCTCAACTACCCTGTCTTCGTAAAACCCGCGAATCTAGGCTCTTCCGTAGGTATCAGCAAAGTCCACAGCCGCAGTGAGCTCGCCTCTGCCATGGATCTCGCCGCCGGCTTCGACCGCAAACTCATCATCGAACAAGGTGTCGGTGGTCCCGGCGTCAAGCCCCGCGAACTCGAAGTAGCCGTCCTCGGCAACGATTCGCCCGAAGCTTCTGTCGTCGGCGAAATCGTCCCCGGCGCCGAGTTCTACGACTACAACGCCAAGTACCATTCCGACGCCAGCGTCCCCATCATTCCAGCCAATCTCTCAAAGTCCGAAGCAAAGCAGATCCGCAAAATGGCCATCGCCGCCTTCCGCGCATGCGACTGCGCCGGCCTCGCCCGCGTCGACTTCCTCATGGAACCAGCCGCCAAATCGAAGAAGAACAAAAACGCCAAACCCGCCCGCATATACCTCAACGAAATCAATACGATGCCCGGCTTTACCAGTATCAGCATGTACCCCAAGTTGTGGGAGGCCACCGGCATCCCCTACAAACAACTCATTGACCGCCTCATCACCCTCGCCACCGAGCGCCACAGCGAAAAGCAACAGACCACCTTTACCCGCGTCTAATCAGCTATCCTGCTTCAACGCCCAGAAGTATCTCTAAGGAAGGGACAAGGTATCGAGATGATCGGCAAATCAGTCGCAACACCCAGCCGCAGCCCCAAATATGCTGCGGTATCGGTTGCGTTGCATCTGTTGCTTTTAGGCGTTCTCATCCATCAGTATGCCTCCTTTGTCGCTCCTATCCGTCTTCCAGGCAGCGAACACGGCACGAATCTCATGGTCACCTATCTACCTGGCCGCGCTCCCATCCAGGCCATGACACCCAACCCCAAAACCGAGCCTCAGCAAGCTGCAGCTAACACTCCGCTCCCAACACCACCCACGCCAAAGCTGAAAACCAATACCGCCTCGCCAAATACAAACTCTCCAGCCACCCCGAATCCCGACTCCACCGAAGGCGAGGATTCTCTCGGCGCAGGCAACATCAACATCGCACGTGTCAGCTACTTTCCAACACCAAAACCCGATCTCTCCCCGCTCCCCCGCGGCACCAAAGGCGACGTCATCCTCGACATCGTCATCGACACCGCAGGCAAAATCGCCGACATCAAAATGACCAGTGGTCTGGGCCACGGCATCGACGAAGCCGTCATCGCAACCGTTCAGCAATGGACCTTCCATCCCGCCACAAGGGACGGCCAGCCCGTAGCCAGCGAGCAGGAGCTTCACTTCCACTACGAAAAGGCCTGACGCTCTCAAGCCTTCTACAGCACACGGCTATGTTTGTACCCTTCCGCCGTCAGAGCAGCCAGTAGCTCCTCCACCTGCTCTCGTCCACGGGTCTCCATCGTGATATCGATCACCGTATCGCCCAGATTCACGCCGTAGTAAGCGCGATTGTGCAGCGTATCCACAATGTTCGCGCGATAGTTTGCAATCAGCCGCGTCAACTCCGCCAACGCCCCCGGCTTATCCAACAGATGAATTCGCAGCCGAATCAACCGGCCATCCTGCACCAGGCCGCGTTCGATAATCCGGCTCAGCAGCGTCACATCGATATTTCCGCCGCACACCATCACCGCCGTATGCGCGCCCTGCAACGTGGTTTTCTTCTGCAACAAAGCCGCCAGCGCAGCAGCACCGGCGCCCTCGGCCAACGTCTTCTCCCGTTCCAGCAATACCAGAATCGCCGAGGCGATCTCGTCTTCATCCACGGTCACGATCTCGTCGACATACCGCTCGACCACCGGCAGAGTAACATCGCCTGCGCGTCGTACCGCAATACCATCGGCAATGGTCATCGCCGGCTCCATCGTCACGGGGCGATGTTGTTCTACCGCGGCTATCATCGACGGCAGCCTCGAAGTCTGCACCCCAATCACCCGAATCGCAGGCCGCGATTCCTTGATCGCGCAAGCAATGCCGCCAATCAGGCCGCCACCGCCAATCGGCACCACCACTGCTTCAAGCCGCGGAATCTGTTCCAGCAACTCCAGTCCAATCGTCCCTTGCCCAGCCATCACCGCGAGATCGTCGAATGGATGGATGAAAGTCATTCCCTCCGCCGCACATATCCGCATAGCCTCGTCACAGGCTTCGTCGTAGTTGGCTCCATGCAGTATCACTTCGGCGCCAAAACCACGCGTCGCCGTCACCTTCACCAGCGGAGTCGCCAGCGGCATTACAATCAGCGCTCGAATCCCCCTCTTGGTCGCGTGATACGCCACTCCCTGTGCATGATTTCCCGCGCTCGCCGCAACAACCCCGCGAGCTGTCTGTTCGGGCGTCAACAAGGCAATCCGGTTCAGCGCCCCGCGCTCCTTGAAAGAGCCCGTCATCTGCAGATTTTCAAGCTTCAGATACACTTGCTGTCCTGTCAGCTCAGACAGCATCTGCGAGTGCGGACAAGGCGAGTAGTAGATCGCCTCACGCACCCGCTCCCGCGCAGAGATCACGTCGGCAAGGCTGATACTGAGATGATGGATAGAACTCTTCACAGATTTCGCTAGCCTCCTTCGAAGATGAAGTGCTTTGCAGCTAAACCAGCCAATGCCTCATCGACGCTGGCGAAATCGATTCGCAAGTGCAAACTCATCCCGCAGCTCTGGAGTTCGCAGATTCTCCCGCACATGCTGCAACCGCTGTTCCAGCGCCAACAGTGTATCCGCCACTGGTCCAGTATTGGTCATCGCCACATCGCGCCACATACTGTAGGGGCTCGCACCCAGGCGCGTCGTCTCTCTCAGCGCGCGTCCGCCAATCGCTGCAATCTCAGGCGCATCGCCAAACGTATCCTCCAGCAGTGCTGCCAGCGCGGTCGAAAGCATCTGCGGAAGATGGCTCACCCACGCGCACAGTTCATCGTGTCGCGCTGCGTCCATATCGAGTGTTCTCGACCCAAAACATCCAACCCATCCCCGCCACTCATTTTCGAGTGCTGTCATCTCGGGCCTTGTCGGCGTAAACAGCCACATCGCACCATCGAAGAGTCCAGCCTCAGCTAGCAAAGCGCCACCCGACTCCTTGCCTGCCATCGGATGTCCCGGCAGAAAACTCGCTGTCTCCGGGCCGGAAAACAGTTTCTGTGCAAGTGCGACAATCTCGACCTTCGTACTTCCCACATCCGTCACCAACTGCCCTGCGTGCAGCACAGGAGCCAGCCTCTGCATCCAGTCCTGAATCGCGAGCACAGGGACAGCCAGCACAATCGCATCTGCCAGACGTGCCAACTCCAGTGCATCTTCACGGCTTGAGGCCCTGCCGTCGATCGCAGCCATCTGCACGGCAGCCCCCATCTCCAGCTGGCTCGCGTCCCAGCCATCGATACGGCCCGCAAAACCAGCTGCGCGCAAGGCGAGACCGGTCGAAGCTCCGATCAACCCTGTCCCGATGATGAAAACGCGCTCCATCATGCCTGCACTCTCTCCTTACGCGACCACTCTGCCAACCACTGGAGCCAACAGCCGGAGCTGTGCCATTAGCTTTTGTAACTGTTCTGGATACAAACTCTGCGCACCATCGCTCATCGCCTTATCCGGGTTAGGATGCATCTCCATCAACAGTCCATCCGCACCTGCCGCTACACTCGCCAGCGCCATCGCAGGCACCAGGTCGCGGATTCCCACACCATGCGACGGATCGCCCAGTACCGGCAGATGGGTCAACTTCTTCAGTACCGGAATCGCCGATATATCCATCGTGTTCCGCGTATAGGTCTCAAAGGTTCGCACACCCCGCTCACACAACATCAGGTTGTAGTTGCCGCCCGACAGGATGTACTCCGCGCTCAGCAGCACCTCTTCAATCGTCGCAGCGATCCCACGCTTCATCAGCACCGGCTTGCGCACATGTCCCAACTCGCGCAGCAGATTGAAGTTCTGCATATTCCGCGCGCCTACCTGAAAGCAGTCGATATACGGCAGCATCAACTCAATCTGCGAGATCTCCATCACCTCGGTGATCACAAGCAATCCCGTCTCGTCCGAGACCTCGCGCAGCAGCTTCAACCCATCAAGCCCCATGCCCTGGAAGCTATACGGCGAACTCCGCGGCTTAAATGCGCCACCGCGCAAAAACTGCGCGCCCGTTGCTGCAACCTGCTTTGCGCTGGTCAGAATCTGCTCCCGTGACTCAACCGAGCAAGGCCCAGCCATCACGACGACCTCTGTTCCTCCAACAACGACACCGTTAGGAAAGTTGACTGTCGTCCCCTCCGGTCGAAAGTTCCGCCCCGCCAGCTTGTACGGCGACGAGATCCGGTACGCGTCATACACTCCCGGCAGCACCTTGAACTCGGCGACCTCGAAGTGCTCCGGTGTTCCCACGCCCGCCAGAATCGTCTGTGCGGCACCCGTCGTCCGGTGAACATTGAAGCCGAGCTCAACCATCCGCTCGATCACCTGTTGTATGTTCTCTTCTGTTGCCTGGCCATGCATCGCAACTATCATCGTCTTCGCGTCACTCTCTCTCATTTGTAACTAAATCCATCACAATCTCTGGGCCTAACGATCACGCCGTTGCAACGTTCGCATCACGTCGATGATCCGCTCGTACACATGCAGCAACTCGGCATCCGCTAGTGGCCCCGGGTTTGCAGCACGAACGCGATCGAAGACATCCTGCTCCCGGCGCGGTTCATAAACTGGCAAGTCTGCTGTGCGTTTAATCTCTCCAATCGCACGTGCAGCCGCGGCACGCTGGCTGATGAGGCGAACAATTTCAATATCCAGCTCATCGATCTTCTTTCTCCAGTCGGAGATGTCCATCCCGTTGCCTTTCCGTGCAGTCGCGTATGCTCAGGCAGGTTGCGCTGCAGAATAGTGGGTTCCTCTAATGATAACCGTCGATTCGCATCGTGATGGCTGGGCCGTTCGCCGCAGAATCTCATCGCAACCCCGCGATAAACTGCCCAACCGCCGTCGCAGCCTCTGCCGGCGGTGTCTTTTCTATCAGGGCCACCAGCGCGCTGCCAATAATCGCCGCATCTGCAAATTCACCTACGGCCTTCACATGCTCCGCGTTCGAAATTCCGAATCCCACCGCGATGGGCAGCTTCGTAAACTGCCGCAGCCGTGCCACCAACTCCGAAGCATCCCCCGCAACCTTCTGCTGCGTTCCCGTGATTCCCACTCGCGAGATCGCATACACAAACCCCTGCGACACCCCTGCAATCGCCTTCAGCCGCGCATCCGGACTAGTAGGCGCGGCCAGAAACACCGGAGCCAGCTTATTCTCCCGCATCGCCGCGATATACTCGCCGGCCTCCTCCACAATCATGTCCGTCAGCAGCACGCCATCGACACCAGCATCTGCGGCTCTTGCGCAAAATGTCTTCATCCCCATCCGCACCACGGGGTTCAAATAAGAAAACAAAACCAACCCCGCCGAAGGCCGCGCCTTGCGCAACTCCGAAGCCAGGCCAAGCACATCAGTCAGCCGCGTCCCCTTCGCCACTGCCCGTTCGCTGGCCCTCTGAATCACCGGCCCATCCGCCAATGGATCGCTGAACGGCACTCCCAGCTCAATCACATCCGCACCGTTATCGATCGCCGCCAGCGCAATATCCCGTGTCGTCGTCAAATCCGGATCACCCGCCGTCAGATAAGCAACAATCCCCGGTTCCTTCCTGAACTCAATCGCCACAAACCCTCCAAATCAATAATCGTTTTGCCTTTATCCGTGCTCATCCGCGAAGATTCGCGGTCGCGCCGTTAGGCTCCCTTCAAATCCAGTTCCCGCGCCAGAATCCCCATATCTTTATCTCCGCGCCCCGACAGATTCACCATCAACACCGCGGCCTTCGCCATCGTCGGAGCCAGCCGAATCGCCTCGGCAACCGCATGAGCGCTCTCTAGCGCTGGCAAAATCCCCTCAGTCCGCGACAACGTCACCGTCGCCTTCAACGCCGCATCATCCGAACACGAAACATACGTCGCTCTCCCCGAGTCATGCAGCATCGCATGCTCCGGCCCAACGCTCGCATAGTCCAGCCCTGCCGATACAGAATGCGTTGTACTCACCTGTCCATTCTCATCCTGCAAAACATAGGAGTACGTACCCTGCAACACCCCCGGTACCCCCCCACCGTTCTTCTGAAACCGCGCCGCATGTTCGCCCAGGTCAGGTCCACGCCCACCCGCCTCCACGCCGATCAAATCAACACTCTCATCCTCAAGAAACTCATAGAAGGCACCAATCGCATTCGATCCGCCGCCAACACAAGCGATAATCGCCGTCGGCAGCCTGCCCTCTTGCTCCAGCATCTGCGCCTTTGCCTCGCGCCCGATCACCCGGTGAAAGTCCCTCACCATCGTCGGATAAGGATGCGCCCCCAGCGCCGAGCCCAGAATGTAGTACGTCGTCCGAACATTCGTCACCCAGTCCCGCATCGCTTCGTTGATCGCGTCTTTCAGCGTCGCCGACCCACCCGAAACCCCGCGTACCTCTGCGCCCAGCAGCCGCATCCGATAGACATTCAGCTCCTGACGCCGCATGTCCTCCTCGCCCATGTACACGACGCATTCCATACCCAGCAGCGCACACACTGTAGCCGTCGCCACACCATGCTGCCCCGCGCCAGTCTCCGCAATAATCCTCTGTTTTCCCATCCGCCGCGCCAGCAGTCCCTGGCCCAACGCATTGTTGATCTTATGCGCCCCGGTATGCAGCAGGTCCTCGCGTTTCAGATAAATCTTCGCGCCGCCACACTGCTCTGTCAGCCGTTTCGCAAAATAAAGCGGAGTCGGCCGCCCGCAGTAGTGATGCAACAGGTCATCCAGCTCCGCCTGAAACGCCGGGTCTTTTTTAGCCGCAGCATAGGCATGCTCCAACTCCTCCAGCGCCGCCATCAAGGTCTCCGGAACATATCGTCCACCGTAAGCGCCAAACCGCCCTGCCACTACCGTTGCCGCACTCGTTGCACTCATCATCTTTCTCCTGCGTGACAAAAAACAAAGGCCGCAACCTTTAGGGTCGCGGCTCGTGTGGGTGTCGATCTCAACTGATCTTCAGCTAACTCTCAGATGAACCTACTCCGCCGATGCCGCTACGTTGCGCCAGTAGCGGTAAATAAAGCTGGAAATTCGGCTGGAGGTCAAAATCATCTTGATTTCAACAATACATGCACTCCGGCGCATCTGCAACCTTCCACATCCTCAAGCTCAAAACCGTACTAATCCACTGGTGACTGCTTCCCCCAGCTGAAGTGCCTGCCGATAATCCCCTTCACAATCAGGTGGTCGGTCCCTGCCGTAGCCCCAACCCCCACGCCAAAGTTGATCTCCCACTTTGGCGAAACGTTCAGATCAGTCACCGCAAATAACTGTTGTTGTTGTTCATGCAGCGAGTCGAATGCACCGATCCGGCCATAGTCCGCGTAGTACTCCACGCCGCCGCTGATCACCTTGGTGAAGTCGTAGCCAACCTTCACTGCAGGAGAAAAACCCAATCCCTGCTTTACATCCGGCCCATGCCAGGTACGTTCCAGCGCAGGATTCACCGCAAAATACCACCGCCCAACGGACTTATCGAAGATCGGTCTCAGCTCCCACGTCCACGTATCCGGCGAATAGACCGCCCGTTGATATCCGACCTCAGTCGAAAGACTCACTCCCAGTGGCCAGTGCCAGGAATCCGGCACCCGCACCCGCGGACGAATATGATCTCCCACCCACTGCACGCCATGGCCATCCTGCCAACTCGTAAAGATGTAAAACCCCACCTCAGACCAACTCGTCAGGCCCTGCGTAATCTCAATCGTCTCGTGTTGCTGGTGGTTGGTCGGATACACTCCGTCGATCACATCCCGTTGTCCTTCAGGTGTGAAATTGGAGTGCAGTTCCAGCATCGTGCTCTTCGGCGCGACGGTGTCTGCCCCATACACCTGAATCTCATAATTTCCTTGCGCAACCAAAGGCGTCACCAAAAAGATGAACGCAGCACAACACAGCAGAACTCGTCCCCATTGAAGATCTAGCCGCAGTTTCATAGAGATCTCAGGCATACCGGAAGAGCATCATAAAGCCGTTGTCCATATGGTCCTGCTGATGGCAATGAAACAGCGTTGGCCCCGGATGATTCGCCGTAAACTCCACGTCCACTTCGGCTCCGGCAGCCACCAGGATCGTGTCTTTCAAAATACCTGCTCTCTTCGGCTGCCCTTCCATCCTCAGAACCTCAAACGTATGCCGATGCAGATGAACCGGATGATCATCCGTACTCTTGTTCTTGAACAGCAGACGATACCGCTTTCCTTCCGTCAACATCTCCGTCTTCGTATCCGGAAACGATCTTCCGTTGATCATCCAGCGATCCATTGCTCCATGTCCGGCAAACTTCGATTCGAAGACCAGCGGAATCTCGATCGTGCCACTCTCTGCCAAAGATTCCTCCGGCTCCCTCCCGAACTGCAGATAATCCCACGCAAGATTGGATGGTTGTTGCCACCGTGGCTGGGTGTTTCGTCCCGCATACTCCACCACCACGCCCATTCCCGCAGCCATTACATGCTTCCGCACTTCGCCAAGCACCCACACCCCGGGATTGTTCATCTCAACAATCGCGCACACTCTCTCCGCTGGCGAAAGCCTCAGCATCGGGACCGTCTTTGTCTGCGGCACAGAATTCCCGTCCAGTGCAATCACTTGAAACTGATGCCCGGCCAGCGCAAGCCAGTGGGCTTCTGTCGCGCTGCTGTTTAAAACATGCAGCAACACCCGCTCACCCTGCTTCACCCGCAGCGGTTCTCCAAACCCAAGCGCGCGTCCATTGATGGTCGAAGCTTCATACGCTGGATTCATCGATCCATCATCGCTGGCAGCCAGCGTGCCGCTCCAGTCATGCAGCGTCAGAAATATCTCCTGGTCATACCGTGCCGGATTCTCTTTGGGCTCAACCAGCAGCAAGCCATGCTGTCCCGTATATCCACCCTTCTTCAAATCATGCCCCGCAAACGTATGCGTGTGATACCAGCGAAACCCCGTCGGCCTCGGCGCAAAGGTGTACCGCGTTCGCCCACCATTCCGAGGCACATGCGGCGTCTCCTCCTCCATTGCGCCGTCCACATTAGAAGGCAAAAACAATCCATGCCAATGCACAATCTCATCATTAACACTGTGATTTGTAACATCCACCGTTACCGGCATACCTTCTTTCAGGCGCAACAACGGCCCCGGCACCTGCTGGTTATAGGCGATTGTTTTGATAAATCTCCGCGGCGAAACTTCCAGGGCATACGGTGCGATATCGATCCTATAATCCGGCTCGCTTAATGCAGAAACACTACTTGGCAATGCAACCGAAGCAGCCAACATTCCCGAAAGTTTCAAAACTCTTCGCCGATTCACCACGTTGATGTTAACAGCAGAACGTTAAGCGAAACTTAATCAGATCTTCTGCACCCGCTGCACGTCCCGCACCCCCGGAACCTTCCGCAGGTTCTGCACCAGCTTGTTCAGGTGCCGCACGTCCACCGTCTCCACCACAAAATCCACCACCATCGTTCCCTCAGGCGTAGGCTTCGTATCCACGCTCTGAATATTCGTCCCGTCATCCGCGATGATCGCCGTAAACTCCTTCAGCAGCCCGGCCCGATCGTCGCAGATCACCGTCAGCTTCACCGGATACGTCTGCGGCTTGGTCGTACCCGGCTCCGTCGGCGTAGGCGACCACTCCACCTGGATCCGCCGGTCCGACTCGTACAACAAATTCTGCACATTCGGACAGCTTCGCGCATGCACCGCCACGCCCTTGCCCCGCGTCACATATCCCACAATCTCCTCACCACGAATGGGGTTACAACAACGCGCCCGATACACCAGTAGATCGTCCTGCCCCTCCACCTGCAGCGACTCCGAACCCTTCCCGAAGAAGACTCGTTTCACCGCATCCGACATCTGCCCAACCGTATTGCCGACTCCGCCCTCGGGCGCCGCCGCCTCTGCAGCCATCGTCGAACCAGGCTCCAGCTTATTCAGCACCTGCCGCGCCGAAAACTTTCCAAACCCAACCCCGGCCAGCAGCTCCGCCTGTGTCCCCAGCCCATAGTCGCCAGCGACCCTGTCGTAGTCCGCCTCACCATACTTGCCCAGCGACAGCTTGTACTTCCGTGCCTCGCGGTCCAGCAGCTTCCTGCCAATCTCGATCGCGCGTTCCCGCTGATGCTCATTCAGCCAATGCTTGATCTTGTTCCGCGCGCGCGAACTCTTCGTAAAACTCAGCCAGTCGCGGCTCGGAGCATGCCCCGTCTGCGTCGAGATCTCGACGATGTCGCCATTGCGAAGCCTCGTCCGCAGCGGAACAATTCGGCCATTCACCTTCGCCCCAACCGTCGTATTCCCAACCTCGGTATGAATCGTGTAAGCAAAATCGATCGGGCTCGCATCCTTCGGCAGAACGACAACTTTACCCTTCGGCGTAAAGGTATAAACCTCCTCCGGATAAAGATCGATCTTCAGCGTCGACATGAACTCATTGGGATCGGTCATCTCCCGCTGCCATTCCATCAACTGCCGCACCCACGCCAGCCGCTGTTCGTCCTTCGCGCTCACATTGTCGTCAGCCTTGTACTTCCAGTGCGCCGCAATCCCCTCCTCAGCGACGCGATGCATATCCTCTGTCCGAATCTGCACCTCAAACTGATGCCCACCCTCGGCAATCAGCGTCGTATGCAGCGACTGATACAGATTCGGCCGCGGCATCGCAATAAAATCCTTGATCCTCCCCGGCACCGGCCGCCAGATCGAATGCAGCAGCCCAAGCAGCGCATAGCAATCCTGCACCGAGTTACAGATCACCCGAATCGCCAGCAGATCATAGACCTGGTCCACCGGAATCTTCTGGTCTTGCAGCTTCTGCTGAATCGAATACAGCCGCTTGATTCGCGACTCCACCCGCCCTTGAATCTTGAACTCCTTCAGCTTCGCCTCAAGCTGCGTCACAATCGTCTGCAAAAACTCCTCGCCCGCCCCACGCAGCGCGTCCACCTCATTCGACACCTGCTCATACGCATAAGGATCGGTATACCGAAACGCCAGATCCTCAAGCTCACCGCGCAGCTTACCCATCCCCAGCCGATGCGCCAGCGGCGCGTAGATATCCAGTGTCTCCCGCGCAATCTTCTGCTGCTTCTCCGGCTTCAAATGCTCCAGCGTCCGCATATTATGCAGCCGGTCCGCGAGCTTGATGATCACCACGCGAACATCGGTCACCATCGCCAGCAGCATCTTGCGAATGTTCTCTGCCTGGTGGTCTTCGCGATTGGCAAACTTGATCTTCTCCAGCTTCGTCACACCCTCAACGATGTGCGCCACCTGGTCCCCAAACCGCTTGGCTATTTCGGCAGAGGTTACATCCGTGTCTTCCACCGCATCATGCAGTAACCCCGCTGCAATCGCAGTCGAATCCATCTTCAGCTCGGCAAGCACCTGCGCCACTTCCAGCGGATGAATAATGTACGGCTCGCCACTGGCCCGCTTCTGTCCTTCATGCTGCTGCAGGCAGAACGCCCACGCCTTGCGAATAATCTCCAGGTCGTCCACCGGCCGGTTTTCATGCACCGTAACCAGCAGCTGCTGAAACTTCTCATCGACCGTCTGAATATCTTTAGCAGAGCTACCCGCGAGATGCGCCGCTGAGGACTCCGAAGCCTCGTCCACCCCGGCAATCACCAACGGCAAAGTAGCCGCGTCCACCTTCTCCACGCCCACCTTCTCCGCCCCCACAACGGAGTCACCCTGCTTCTTCCGCTTGCCACGAGAGATCGTATCCGACACAACCGGCGAAGCCGCGACAGGGGAAGCCGTCTTTGGCTCCGTCCCTGCATCGACCTGGGTTCCAGGTTGGCTCTTCGGTTTTTTGTTCGACTCTGGCTGCGGGCCAGCCTCCGAAGAGGCCGGATGAGCGGTTGCCATAGGACATTATAGGCCGAACGATAAAACCCGACGCCTGACCCGACAGACGCCCGCCACTATCAATCGATCGATAACTCCGTTCCATCCAAAAATAACTCCGTCATCCAGGGCGAAGCCCGAAGTCGAAGAGCCTGCCCTGAACTGATCTAAGGGATACCGAAGAAGCTGCCGTTACCGTTGCCTCTTGTCCTTTTCAGCCCCAAAGCTAGGCTGCGGAAAGCTCCCTGACCAATTAGAGGGATTTCTGCGATCACATGGAGTCATTAGGATTTGCAGTCAGGGAATTAGGAGAGATCCAAAAACATGAAAAAGTTTCTTGCAGTTCTTCTCTGCATGTTGGTTCCAGTAGCAGCTTTCGCCAGTGATAACAGCTACAAAATTGTCTACGATGGCGGTTCACTCCCCAATATCAAAGCTGGTACCGACGTTAAGTTGTACCTCGACGCCGACCATATTCGAATCATGAGAGGAAAAGAGGAGATAGCAAACATTCCGGCTGCGGCTGTCACTGAAATCAGCTACGGACAGGATGTACATCGACGCGTTGGCGCTGCTATTGGCGTTGCAGTCTTCACACTGGGCCTGGGCGCGCTCCTCGCATTAAGCAAATCGAAGAAGCACTACATTGGCCTTACCTGGGCCGACGGAGATAAAAAGGGCGGCATAGCCTATCAAGCCGACAAGAACGATTACCGCGGCCTCTTAGCCGGATTGGAAGGCCTTACCGGCAAAAAGGCAGTAGACACAGAAGCCATGAACGTAAAGAATTAGCGCGCATCGGTTGGGCGAAGCAAAGGGCCTCTCTTGACAGACTGTGCCCCGATTTCGAAGTTCAACGAATCGGGGCCTTCCTTTCTTCCTCGGTCGCACATCCGGAAGTCCAAGCCTAAAGTCTCTGTTTCGAAGACTTTGGCACATTTCAGGCAGAGGGGGGGTGCCCCGTGAAAGGAGAAGCACCCCCAATCGAAGCTAAGCGGATGCCGGACCTTTATCCGCCAACTGCCGCAATACGTACTGCAAAATCCCACCGTTCTGGTAGTACAGAATCTCCTGCGGCGTGTCGATCCGCACCGTCGCAGAAAACTCTGTCGTCTTGCCCAGGTCAGATTCGGCAAACACCGTAACAACCTTCCCATTGGCAAATTTGCCATCGAGCATCGCCTTCAACTGGCCCGGTGCATCTCCGATCGCAAAAACCTCCTCGCCTGAAAGGTGCAGAGACTCTGCATTCTGTCCCGGCATAAACTGCAACGGCAGAATTCCCATCCCGACAAGGTTCGACCGGTGAATCCGCTCATAGCTCTCCGCGATGACGAACTTGATCCCCAGCAATCGCGGCCCCTTCGCCGCCCAGTCACGCGAAGATCCCGATCCGTACTCCTTACCCGCAAGAATCGCCAACGGCGTCCCCCGCTTCGCATACTCCACGGAAGCGTCGTAGATCGACATCGGCACATCCTCAGGCAGCAATCGTGTCACGCCGCCCTCGGTCCCCGGAGCCAGTTTGTTCCGCAGTCGCACATTGGCGAACGTGCCCCGCACCATCACCTCATGGTTGCCGCGACGCGATCCATAGCTGTTGAAGTCCGAAGCCTTTACTCCATGCTCGGTCAGATATTTCCCCGCAGGCCCATTCAGTTTGATCGAACCCGCCGGCGAAATATGGTCCGTAGTCACCGAGTCGCCCAGCACCGCCAGCACCCGCGCTCCATGAATATCCTCTACCGGCGCAGGTTTTGCCGACATCCCGTCGAAGTAAGGAGCCTTGCGAATATAGGTCGAATCCGTCTCCCATCCGTACGTCTCTCCATCAGGAAACTTCAGACTCTGCCAGTTATTGTCTCCATCCGAAACCGTACTGTACTGATGCCGAAACATCTCCGAATCAATCGAGGAGTTCACCGCCTCGGCGACCTCGGCTTGTGTCGGCCAGATATCCCTCAGAAACACGGCATTGCCACTCTTCCCATGGCCCAGCGGCTCTGTCTCGAAGTTGTGTCCGATATGTCCTGCCAGTGCATAGGCCACCACCAGCGGCGGACTCATCAGGTAGTTCGCCCTCACCTCCGGCGAGATTCGCCCCTCAAAGTTCCTATTGCCTGAAAGCACCGAAACCGCCACCAGTCCATTGTCTTCAATCGACTTCGAGACATCGGTCGGCAGTGGCCCCGAGTTTCCAATGCACGTCGTGCATCCATATCCCACCACCTGAAACCGCAGCTTATCCAGATACGGCATCAGCCCAGCCTTCACGTAATAGTCCGTCACCACGCGCGACCCAGGCGCCAGCGAAGTCTTCACCCACGGTGGCGTACACAGTCCCTTTTCGACAGCCTTCTTCGCCAGCAACCCCGCCGCCATCATCACGTACGGATTCGAAGTGTTCGTACAGGAAGTGATCGCTGCAATCACAATCGATCCATGGTCCAGATATTTGTCCGGATCGACACCAAACCTGCTCCGAATCGACACATGCGGAGCCTCCAGGTGCGGCACCGTCTCATCCTGAATCGTGATCACCGGCACCGTTGGAACCTCCACCACCGGTGCCGAAGCTCCTACACTGCTGCTCAGATCGCCCGAGGCAGAAGCCGTACCACCCTCACCCTCCCAGCGAACCATCTGCCGCACAATGTTCTTATTTCCGTTCGGCCCCAGCAACGTGGGCAACTGCTCCTTGAAGCTCGCGCCCGCCTGCGACAACTTCACACGGTCCTGCGGTCGCTTCGGCCCTGCCACACTCGGCTCGACCGTCGCTAGATCCAGCGCAATCAAGGCCGAATACACTGCCTCCTTCGCATCCGCCGTGTGGAACATCCCCTGTTCGCGGTAGTAAGCCTCCACCAGCGCAATCTGCTCATCACTACGGCCTGTCAGCCGCAGATAGCGCAACGTCTCCGCATCCACTGGAAATATCCCGCACGTCGCGCCATACTCCGGAGCCATATTCGCAATCGTCGCGCGATCGGCCAGCGGCAACTCGGCGATTCCGGGTCCATAGAACTCCACAAACTTGCCGACGACGCCCAGCTTCCGCAGCATCTCCGTTACCGTTAGCACAAGATCAGTGGCCGTCGTACCTTCCTTCAACTTACCCGTCAGTTTGAACCCGACTACCTGTGGCACCAGCATGCTCACCGGCTGCCCCAGCATCGCCGCCTCGGCTTCAATTCCGCCAACACCCCATCCCAGCACGCCCAACCCATTCACCATCGTCGTGTGCGAATCCGTTCCGACAAGCGTATCCGGGTAGGCAAACACCGTCCCGTTGGCATCGGGCGCAGTCGTAAACACCACTCGCGCCAGATACTCAAGATTCACCTGGTGACAGATCCCCATACCGGGCGGCACGGCAGAAAAATTATGAAACGCCGTCTGTCCCCACTTCAAAAAGGCATACCGCTCGCGGTTTCGCTGAAACTCCAGCGCAGCATTCAGGTCATACGCTCTCGTCGTTCCAAACTCGTCCACCTGCACAGAGTGGTCAATCACCAGCTCCGCCGGCTGCAGCGGATTGATCTTCTCCGGATCGCCTCCGAGCGCCTTCATCGCATCGCGCATCGCAGCCAGATCGACGATCGCCGGGACGCCTGTAAAGTCCTGCATCAGGACTCGTGCTGGCATGTAAGCAATCTCGCGCGAAGGCTCCGCGTTTGGATCCCAGCACGCCAGAAATTTAATGTCGTCTGCGGTTACCGTGCGCCCGTCTTCATGCCGCAGCAGGTTCTCCAGCAGAATGCGCAGCGAAAATGGCAGCCGCGCCAGGTCGATGCCGTCCTTCTCCAATGCTGCAAGGCGAAACAGGTTGTACGTGGTCTTACCCGAGGTCAGTGTGGACTTGCTCTTAAACGAATCAGGATGCGATTGGATTGGCATGGTGTCTTTCTCCGGAAGCGCGCGTCTCTGAGAACGCGAAGTAAAGGTGCCGTAGTCATGGCTTGCAGCCCGAAAGGGAGCGGCGGCTGAAGTCTACAATGGGTCAATGGAGTGGTGGTGTTAGCTACGCCCGCGGTCAGGGCGACCGTGGCGGAAGCGCTTCGTCTTGGAAAGACAGCCTGCCATCGTCATCATTCTACTGCGATCGGGCGGCCCAGTGGTAGAGGGCGTCCCGCTCGGTAGATTAGACGCGACTCCCGACAGTAAAGTCGCCTCCAGCGAGTAGCAAAGGCAAGTAAGACACGTATTTACCACGAGAAAAGCGCATCCCACGAGAAAAGCGCATCTCAATCTTGAAGTTCGGGTTAAAACGTCCAGCACGTACGAGGAGACAGGCAGCATGTACAAATTGGTTCCCAGGTTTTTCTTAGGTCTTACACTTGGTGTCGTTACGATCATCGGCGCAGCAGGCTGTCACAGAGAAGATCCCGGCGCCGCGGCTACAGCCGACAACTCGGGCCCGGACCCTGCCGACGCCAACATGGCCCCAGTCGACAACGGCCAGCCCCAGCAACCCGCCCCCGCTCAGGGACAGGTCCTCGGCATCCGCTCTCAGGCTCAGCCCCAGCAAAGCGCCGAACAATACGCGCCTCCCCCGCAGCAACCCGCGCCCCAGCAGGCCGCTCCGCCCCCGCCATCGGACCCGGATCAGGCCTATCAGGATGCTCAAGCCTACGACCAACTCGACGCCGAAGGTCAAAGCCAGCCCGTCGAATATGCCGACGAGCCGCCTCCACCACTCCCTGTCTACGATCAGCCTGTAGCCCCCGCGCCTAACTATCTCTGGACCCCCGGCTACTGGTATTGGGCCCCCGCCGGCTACTACTGGATCCCCGGCGCCTGGTGTGCTCCTCCGTACTACGGAGCTCTCTGGACCCCCGGCTATTGGGGCTTCTACGGTGGCCGCTACGGCTTTCATCGCGGCTTCTGGGGCCCTCACATCGGCTTCTATGGCGGCATCAACTATGGCTTCGGCTATACCGGCGTCGGTTATCACGGTGGTTATTGGAACGGCAACAACTTCTACTACAACCGCTCCGTGAATCGCATCAACGTCAACATAACCCACGTCTACAACCGCACGGTCATCGTCAACAATAACACTCGTGTCGCCTACAACGGTGGTAGAGGTGGTGTAGCAGTCCGTCCCATGCCTGCTGAAATCGCAGCGAATCGCGGCCCACGTGTCCCACCCATGACCACCCAGCTTCAAACCCAGCGCGAAGCCGCACAAAACCGTCAGCAGTTCTACAACGTCAACAAGGGCCGCCCAGCTATGGTCGCCGCACCTCGGCCCATCGCCGCGCAGCCTGGCATCGCACGCCCTAACCCAACCACTCGTCCCGGCGAAGTCAACCGTCCCGGCCAGCCCCAGGTTCGTCCTGGGCAACCAGCAATCAGACCCGGCGAGCCAAACAACCTCCAGCAGATCCAGCCAACACGTCCCACCCAGCCAGAAGTTAGACCCAGTCAGCCTGCAGTAAGACCCAGCCAGCCGCAAACAAGGCCCGTGCAGCCTGAAAACCGGCCGGCCCAGCCTCAGGTTCGTCCTGTTCAACCTACCCGGAAGCCACGCCCCGAGCCCAGACCGCAACCGCAGGTTCGCCCTGTTCAACCCGAACCTCGCCCCCAGCCAACACCACAGGTTCGGCCAACGCCGCAGCCTCGGCCAACGCCGCAGCCGGAATCTCGACCAGCTCCGCAGCTGCAGCCAAGACCTACCCCTCAGCCGGAGTCCCGGCCAACTCCCCAACCGCAGTCCCGGCCTGCTCCACAGCAGCAACCAAGGCCGGCCCCTCAACCACAGTCCCGTCCAGCTCCACAGCAATCAAGACCAGCACCGCAGCCTCGAGAGTCCCGTCCTCAGAAGCAGAAACCCTAGAAGCGCACCAGCAACAAAAAGACCCGCCTCGCGCGGGTCTTTTCATCTCTTCCATCACCAAAAACACCTCACCCAGCCGACGAAACACTCTCTTCAAGCCACGTATGCCCGCAGTCATCACATCGCCATTCGTTCACAGGGTCGACCGACTCCAACAGCGTCTCCTCCCCGTCACAGGCCGGACACCGCGGTAGATCGAACTCCGCCGACGCCTCTTCCGTCGCTGCCGTCAGCTCGTCCGTCGAGGGCTCCGACAAAATCGCCGCTGCGCGTCCTGCATCCTTCGGCGTCACCACCACCCGCGGCCCACGGTTTTCACTCTTCATTCCATCCGAGACGATCGCCTTGATACCCTCTCGCGTCAACGCATAATAAGCTGCCGACGCCGCCTCCTGGCTCCCAAAATCGAAGATGCACTCCTCCGGCGCCGACTCAGCATAGCTCCGCATATCAGCCAGTTCTTCTTCCGTCACAACCCGGGTCTGAGACGGCTTTTCCGCAGGCGAGATCGTCAGCCCCCGCCGCGTCAGCTCTCCCTTCAGAGCCTCCTGTGCCGTCTCAGTTAAATCTGCTATACCCCGCGCCAGTTCAAGCAACTCATCATCGCCATAGCTGCCATAGAGCGCCACCAGCTCCTCATACTGCGCCGCATCGCCAATCATCGTTCTCTCCCGATCAACAGTATGCCGCAGCGTGGCAGCTATTTCTGTATCGTGGTCTCCGTCTTATCCAGCTTCTTTGAAACATCTGCCGGAGTCGGCAACTGCGTCCTGTCCCAACCTCCGCCCAGCGCTTCAATCAGCAGCACCGATGCCGTCATCTCCTGCACCTGCAGACTGGCCAGCGTCTGCTGATTGTTCAGCAACGTCGTCTGCGCCGTCACCACATCGAGATAAGGGTCGACCCCCGTCTCATATCGCGCCGTCTCCAGCTTCAGCGCCTCGTCCGACGAGCTCGTCGCCTGCTCCTGCTTCAAAATCTGCTGCGACAGAATTCGCACTGCCGCCAGGTTATCCTCCACCTGTTGAAACGCCGTCAGAACCGTCTGCCGATAACTCGCAACGTCAGCGTTATACGTCGTAATGAACTCATTTACCGTTGCGCGGCGCAGCCCGCCATCGTAAACCGTCTCACTCACCGACGGTCCGATCGACCAGATTCGACTCGGCCAGTCGAATAAATGCTTCCATGTTGAACTATCGAAGCCGCCCGACGCGCTCAAGGTAAGCGTGGGATAGTACGCCGCGTAGGCTATTCCAATCTGCGCATTCGCTGCCGCCAGTTTTCGCTCCGCTCCAGCGATATCCGGCCGCCGCTCCAGCAACACCGACGGCATTCCAAGCGGAACCGGCGGCACGTTCGTCAGCAAAGGTTTTACGGGAATCGAAAACTCCGACGGATTCACTCCCACCAGCACCGCAATCGCATGTTCGAACTGCGCCCGCGCAACACCAAGATTGATCGCCTGCGATTGCACAGTCTGCAACGTGGCCTGAGCCTCGACTACCGAGATCCTGTCATCAACGCCAGTCTCGTACCGTGCCTGTGCCAGCTCAAGCGCCTTCTTGTCCGCATCCACCGTATCGTTCAGCAACTTCTGCAGTGCATCCTGGCCGCGTATCTCAAAGAAAAACTCCGCCAGGCTGGCCTGTTCGGTCAGCTTCTCGTTCTCAAGATCGGCTGCGCTCAACTGCGCGTTGTACTGCTGCTCGTGAATGGTATTCCGAACCTTCCCCCATAGATCAGGCTCCCACGAGATATCGGCCGGCAGCGATCCGAGCGAGGACTGATGTCCCGGATTCGCTGTACCTGAGGTCCCGAGATTGGACGACGACTGTGAACGCGTATACGAAGGCCCAATCCCCACCGTCGGATAAAGCTCCGAGCGCGCCTGTGCGATCAGCGTCCGAGCCTCCATGAAGTTGTCAAAAAACTCTTTGATGTTCTGGTTGTCGATGTTCAACTTCTCTTCCAGCGCATTCAACTCTGGATCGCTGTAAATCTCCCACCACTTGCCATGGAGCACTGCATCCTGCGGTTGGGCAACCTTCCAGCCGTCGGTGTCCTGAAACTGCGTCGGCGATTCCTTGTACGAGACCGGCGGAGCCGTCGCAGTGGGCAGCGGCGACGGCGCATGATACTTCGGCCCCACCATGCACCCCGTCAGCAGGAGCATCGTCATCGTGGAGCCTGTAGCAAATTTGAGTCGAAGGTTCATCATAGTGTTAGACATGTACTTTACTCCGCACCGGCAGCGGCTGGGTTAGGGTGAAATGTGTCGCGTTCTTTCCCCATCACACGCAAACGCAGACGGTCCATCGCAAGATAAACGACCGGGGTGGTATAGAGGGTAAGCATCTGACTCACAATCAGCCCCCCAACAATGGTGATACCAAGCGGACGGCGCAGTTCAGAGCCCGTCCCGCTCCCAAACGCCAGCGGCAGCGCGCCAAACAGCGCAGCCATCGTCGTCATCATAATCGGACGAAAACGCAGCATACACGCCTGAAAGATCGCATCTTCTGTACTCATGCCGCCCTCGCGTTCTGCCTGCAACGCAAAGTCGATCATCATGATCGCGTTCTTCTTCACAATGCCAATCAGCAGCACAATACCGATGATCGAAATGACGTTCAGGTCTTCCTTGAAGAGCATCAGTGCAAGCATGGCACCAACGCTCGCCGAAGGCAGCGTTGAAAGAATGGTAATTGGATGCACCAGGCTCTCGTATAAAACGCCCAGAACAATAAAGATGGCAAGAATCGCAGTCACCACCAGCAGCGGCTCGGTGCCCAGCGACTGCTGGTACGCGAGCAAAGTGCCCGCAAAGAAGCCATGAATCGTAGATGGCGTTCCCAGGCGCTGCTGCATCTGGGCGATCGCAAGCGTCGCATCGCTCAGCGAAACGCCCGGCGCCAGGTTGAACGAAACCGTCACCGACGGAAACAGTCCCGTATGGTTCAGCGCCAGTGGCGTGGTGTTCGTCTGGCTCGTCGTCATGGCTGCCAGCGGCACATTCCCGCTCGCCGTCGGGCTGCTTGTCCCGGTCGGGTGAAAATAAACATCTTTCAACCCTTCAGGCGTCCTCCAGTACTCCGGCGCCACCTCGAGAACAACGTAATACTGATTCAACTGCGTATAGATGAGAGACGCCAACGACTGGCCGAACGAGTTGTCGAGCGCTGTATCGAGCGACTGTGCCGTCTGCCCCAGCTTCGCAGCTGTCACGCGATCGTAGTTCAGCCGAACATCCAGCCCGCCATCCTGCTGGTCTGCACTCACGTCCTGAAAGCCCGGCAGATGCATCATCTGGGCGAGCAGCTTCGGCCCCCACGTCTTCAGGTCCGCAAGGTTGTCAGCCTGAATCGTGTACTGATACAGCGCATTGCTGCCGCGCCCGCCGATCCGCAGGTCCTGCGCAGCCTGCAGAAACGTAGACGCTCCTGTAATCTTGTCAAGCTTCGGCCGCAATCGGTTGATCACATCCGAAGCGCTGATCTTTCGCTCATCGAGCGGCTTCAATGCGATGAACATGTTGGCTGTATTCGAAGCGCCGCCGCCGCCGGTAAACGAGACCGCATTCTCGACCGCCGTATCGCTCTTGACGACCCTCAGGATCTGTTGAATCGCGGCGTTCATCGAGTAATACGATGCGTCCTGAGGTCCGCGCACCGCTCCGCCAAGCGCGCCTGTGTCCTGCAAAGGGAAGAACCCCTTGGGAATTTTGTAGACGATCACCACATTCAATGCGATCGTCAGCGCCAGTATCACCAGGATGAGGACGGGGCTATCCAGCGCCCAGTGCAGGCTGCGCCGATACAACGACAACACCCAATCGAAGCCCTTGTCCATCGCCACGTACAGTCGGCCATGCTTTTCGTTATGCGGGTTCTTCAAGATGTAGGCGCACATCATCGGCGTCGTCGTCAAAGAGACCACCATCGACACCAGAATCGCCGTCGATAGTGTCACGGCAAACTCACGGAACAGCCTGCCAACAATCCCGCCCATCAATAGCAGGGGGATAAAGACGGCGATGAGCGACATGCTGATGGTGAAGACAGTAAAGCCAATCTCCTTCGCCCCCTTCAGCGCTGCGTCGAAGGGCTCCATGCCATCTTCAATATGTCGCGTGACATTTTCCATCACAACGATCGCGTCATCCACGACAAAGCCGGTCGAGATCGTCAATGCCATCAACGATAGATTGTCCAGGCTGTACCCGCACAGATACATCACCGCAAACGTTCCGATAAGAGATACCGGAACCGCAACCGCAGGAATCAGCGTCGCACGGCCGCTGCGAAGAAAGACGAAGACGACGATGATCACAAGCACGATCGAAAGCATCAGCGTCCATTCAACGTTGCTCACTGACGCCTTGATCGTCGTCGTGCGGTTCAGAACGACCGTCGTTTCAATTCCCTTGGGAATCGACGCTTTGAGGGAAGGCAGCGCATCCTTGATTCGATCGACCGTGTCGATAATGTTCGCGCCAGGCTGACGAAAGACAATCAGTTGGACCGCGCGTTTGCCGTTCAAATACCCCGCAGCGCGTATGTTCTGCGTCGAGTCCACAACGTCCGCCACATCGGAAAGCCGCACTGCGTTTCCGTTGTTGTAGCCGACGATGATCGGCTTATAGTCCACAGCGTGCGATATCTGGTCGTTGGCAAGGATGTCCGCCGAGATATCTCCATTCGTGATCTGTCCCTTCGCCAGGTTCGCGTTCTGCAGACTCAGAACCGCCTGCAGGTCCGCCATCGTCAGGCCCATACTGGCCAGCTTCGTCGGATTCACCTCAACCCGGACCGATGGCAGCGCGCCTCCGCCCGCATTCACCTGTCCCACACCCTGAATCTGCGACAGCTTCTGTTGAATGATCGTTGAAGCTTCGTCGTATAACTTATCCGGGCCATATTGATCCGACGTAAGCCCGATAATCATGATCGGCGATCGGCCGGATTCACCTTGCGATAGGTCGGATTCCCCGGCAGGTTTGCGGGCAAATAAGTGCGTGCTGCATTGATCGCAGCCTGAACATCGCGTGCAGCGCCATCGATATTGCGGCTCAGGTCGAACTGAATCGTGATCGACGTCGTACCGAGGCTGCTGGAGGAGGTCATCTCCGTCACCCCGGCAATATGCCCGAACTGCCGTTCCAGCGGTGTCGCCACCGAAGACGCCATAATCTCGGCGCTTCCGCCCGGCAGACCCGCATTCACTGAGATCGTAGGAAAGTCCACCTGCGGCAGTGGGGACACCGGAAGCACGGTAAAAGCAATCGCGCCCGCGATGGCAATCGCAACCGTCAGCAGCGTCGTCGCTACTGGCCGGTTAATAAATGGGGCGGAGAGGTTCATGAAAGTTCCGCTGCCTCAGGTTCGCTTCCGTGACGCGCTTTCTTCGATTTCTTTGAGAACCGCATAGCCAGGTTGTCGAAGAAGATATAGATCACCGGTGTCGTATACAGCGTCAGAATCTGGCTGAGAAGCAGTCCGCCAACCATCGCTATACCCAGCGGTCTGCGCAGCTCCGATCCGATGCCGGTGCCGAACGCAAGCGGCAACCCGCCCAGCAGCGCCGCCATCGTCGTCATCATGATCGGACGAAAACGAAGCAGACATGCCTGATAGATCGCTTCGGTTGCATCCATCCCCTGATGCCGTTCTGCATCCAACGCAAAGTCGACCATCATAATGCCGTTCTTCTTAACGATACCGATCAGCAGCACCAATCCAATAATGGCGACCACGCTCAGGTCCTGATGAAAAAGGATCAGCGAAAGGAACGCGCCAACGCCCGCCGATGGCAGTGTGGAAAGAATCGTAATCGGGTGGATGAAGCTCTCATACAAAACGCCGAGCACGATGTACACCGTCACCAGAGCCGCGAGAATCAGCAGCGGCATATTCGACAGCGAGTTCCGGAACGAGGCCGCCGTTCCCTGGAAGTCGGCCTGCAGGCTCACAGGCATATTCATGTCCTTCTGCACCTTGGTGATCTCGGTTATCGCGCCGCCGAGTGCTGCATTTGGCGCCAGATTGAATGAGATCGTGATCGCCGGAAACTGTCCCTGATGCGTGATCGAAAGCGCCTCGGTCGTTGTCTCGAAGTGCGAGAAGGCGCTGAATGGCACTGCGCTGGCGAAGGTCGAGCTCGTCGCGCCGGCCGAATTCGCTCCTCCCGGCCCGCTCAACGTGCTGGAGTGCAGCGCATTCACCGGAGGCGTAAACGTGTTCGCCGACGGCGTAAATAAAGCCGATCCAGCCAATGCATTCGAACCCGCAGAGCTGGAGCCACTGCTCGTAGACGATGCCGGCGCGCCGCTCTGTCCAGCCGAAGAGTTCGACTCAATATAGAGATGGTTCAGCTTGTTCGGATCCAGCTGAAACTGCGGCTCCGCCTCCAAAATCACGTGGTACTGATTCAGCTGCGTGTACATCGTATTGATCTGCCGTTGACCGAAGGCGTCGTACAGCGTGTTGTCGATCGTCGTCGTCGCCACGCCAAGTCGCGAAGCAGTCGCACGGTCGATCACCAGCGACACCGCCAGGCCGCCTATCTGCTGGTCCGTCGCAACATCTTCAAGCTCAGGCAGCTCCTTCAACCGCGCCACAAATTTATCGGACCACTCGTTCAGCTCATTCTGATCCGGGTCTTCCAGCGTGTACTGATACTGCGTCCGGCTCACCCGGTCATCGACCGTGATGTTTTGCACCGGCTGCATGAAGATCTGGATGTCCTGCACGTTTTTCAGCTTCGACTGAAGTCTGCGAATCACATCCGAAGCACTTAGGTCGCGCTGATCCAGCGGCTTCAGATTAATCGACATTCTTCCACTGTTCGTCGTCGTATTCGTTCCATCCGCGCCAATAAAAGAAGAGAGGCTCTCCACCGCGGGATCCTGCAGAATCACCTTGGCGACCTCTTTCTGTCTCTCCGCCATCGACTTCGAGCCAATGGTCTGCGCCGCCTGCGTAATACCTTGAATCACGCCGGTATCCTGCACCGGGAAGAAGCCCTTCGGAATAATGACGTACAGATAAATCGTCAGCAGCAGGGTCGCGACTGCGACCAGCAGCGTGATGGTCTGGTAACGCAGCACAACCTTCAACGTGCGCCCGTAAAAAGCAATCATCCCTTCGAAGACTCGCTCCGAAGCCTTGTAGAAGCGTCCTTGCTGCTCGTGCGGATTGTGCTTCAAAATTCGCGAAGCCATCATCGGCGTCAGTGTCAGCGAGACCACCGCCGACACGATGATCGTCACTGCCAGCGTCACCGCAAACTCGCGGAACAGCCGCCCCACCACGTCGCCCATGAACAGCAGCGGAATCAGCACGGCGATCAGCGAAACCGTCAACGACAGAATCGTGAAGCCGATCTGCTCGGCGCCCTTCAGCGCAGCCTGCATAGGACTCTCGCCCTCTTCCAGGTAACGCGAGATGTTCTCCACCATCACGATCGCGTCATCGACGACAAAGCCCGTCGAGATCGTCAACGCCATCAGCGACAGGTTGTCCAGGCTGTACCCCAGCGCATACATCGCTCCAAAGGTACCCACTAGCGACAGCGGAACAGCCACGCTCGGAATGATCGTCGCGTAGAGATTTCGCAGAAACAGGAAGATGACCAGCACCACCAGGCCGACCGTCAGCATCAGTTCAAACTCAACGTCGTCGACCGATGCCTGAATAGGCGTCGTCAGGTCGGTCAGTGTTGTGACCGTGATCCCTTTGGGAAGATTGGCCTCAAGCTGCGGCATCAGCTGCTTGATGCTCTTTACGACGCTGATCGTATTGCCGCCGGGCTGGCGCTGCACATTCAGAATCACCGCGGGCGTCTCGTTCATCCACGCAGCCTGCGTCGTATTCTCAACGCCGTCCACGATCTTCGCAACGTCGGTCAGCATCACCGGTGCGCCATTGCGATAGGCGACGACTACGCTGTGATAGTCCTTGCTGGTGACAAGCTGATCGTTCGCGTCAATCTGGTAGTCCTGGCGCGGCCCGTCGAAGTTTCCTTTGGCTGCGTTCACGCTGCTCTCGGTCACTGCGGTACGCAGGTCTTCCAGGTTGATTCCGTACGACGAAAGCGCCGTCGGATTTGCCTGGATACGCACTGCGGGCTTCTGTCCGCCGCTGATGCTGACCAATCCCACGCCTGCCAACTGCGAGATCTTCGGCGCAAGCCGCGTATCCACCAGGTCTTCCACCTGCGACAGCGGCATCGAGCTCGATGTAATCGCCAGCGTCAGCACTGGAGCATCGGCAGGATTTGTCTTGCTGTAGATCGGCGGCGATGGCAGGTTGGCCGGTAGAAAACTGCTCCCCGCATTAATCGCCGACTGCACCTCTTCTTCGGCCACGTCGATGTTCAGGCTGAGATTGAACTGCAGCACGATCACCGATGTTCCGCCGGAGCTCGACGAAGTCATCTGGCTCAACCCCTGGAGCTGGCCAAACTGACGCTCCAGCGGAGCCGTCACCGTCGTAGCCACTACCTGCGGACTCGCTCCCGGGTAGAAGGTCAATATCTGGATCGTCGGATAGTCAACCTCAGGCAGAGCCGAAACCGGCAACTGCGTGTAGCTCACAATTCCAACCAGCATGATGGCAGCCATCAGCAAAGACGTCGCCACAGGGCGCAGAATAAACGGACGCGAAGGGCTCAAGGAGCATTACTCCCAAGGTTGTTGCCGGCGGGCATCGGCTGCTTCGAGACGACAATCTTCGACTTATCCTGCAACTTGTCGAAGCTGCTGTTGGCCACCACGTCTCCAGGGTTGATACCTGTCACCGACGTGTTATCCCCCTCGGTTACATTCGCCTTGATATTGCGCAGATGAGCCGTGTTGTCCTGAATCACATAAACAAAGGACACGTTGCCGTTCTGCTGAATCGCCGAAGAGGGAATAATCGTCGTCCCACGCAGCGTATTCACCAGCAGCCGTGTGTTGACGAACTGGTTGGGAAACAGGGAACCGTCTCGATTGTCGAACGACGCCCGTGCCTTCACAGTGCCGGTCGTCGTGTCGATCTGGTTGTCCAGCGTCATCAGGGTTCCATTGGCAATCTGCTTCAGCGCGGCGCGGTCGAGCGCCAGCACCGGAAGCTTCGCCTTCTGGCGAAGCCGCGGCTGAACCTGTCCGAGATGATCCTCAGGAATCGTGAAGATGACCGTAATCGGCTGCAACTGCGTGATCACGGCCAGCGTTGTCGTACCCGACGACTGCACCACATTGCCCGGATCGACCAGCCGCAAACCAACTCTCCCGGCAATTGGAGCCGTAATGTGGCAGTAGCCAAGCTGAATCTGGTCAAAAGCCACCGTTCCCTGGTCGTTCTTCACCGTGCCCGCGTCCTGCAGTACGATCTTTTCCTGATCGTCCAGCAGCTGTTTTGGAATTGCATTCCGCTTCCACGCATCGACATAGCGGTCGCGATCCATCGACGCCTGCGCCAGAATCGCCTCGTCCCGCTCCAGCGTTCCCTGCGCCTGCAGCAGCGTGGCCTGAAATGGTCTCGGGTCGATATCGATCAGAGGAGCGCCCTTACCCACAATCTGCCCTTCGGTAAAGTGCACCGCGATCACCGGCCCGGTCACCTGGCTCGTAATCGACGCCGTGTAAACCGGCGTGACAGTTCCGATCGCGTCCAGATAGACGCCAATGTCGCCCTTCGCCGCCGTGGCGACCGTCAACGTCACCGGCCCTCCACCAGCGCCGCGACGTCCGCCTCCACCTTTCTTGGTAGAAGTGTCATCGTGGTGCCGCAAGACAAGAAAAAATCCCACTGCGAAGATCAGCAGCAGTACGATCCACACAATGACCCGAACGATCTTGCTACCGGACGAGGGTGGAGGAGCGGCCAGTTGATGGTCTGGCCCAATGATGGGGCGTTCATTTGAATCGGCTGGCAATACGTCTCCCTTTGCCACATCTGAAATTTTTCGACCAGGACACCTTGGTCTGTATTGCTATCGACGCATGAACAGGTGCTTAAAGACTCAGTGTTTTGGTCGTTAACTGTCAAAATTCAGCGACATGAAATTCCCGCGATCATGACGTGGCCCAGATCTTGGGGAGACCTCTGCTCTGTATGGTGTCTCCTCAACAATATCTCAACTTGCAGCCTTTATTGAATCCGCCCCATGCCGCTGCCAATCAGGCCTTCGCATGGTATGATTAGGAATCGGCAGACTACCGTTCACCCGGTAGAGGTCCGGGAGTTTTTCAACTCTCCCTGCACCTAACTCTTTTCCCGGCATCGTTTGAGGCTCTCGTCTCACGCTCGATCCCAGGGAATCTTCTGCGACTCAGGATTGGAGCAAGTCATGGCACAAAAATGTGATCTTTGCGGCAAAGGCCCGCAGTTCGGCAACAATATCTCTCACGCCCACAACACCACACGCCGTCGCTGGAACGTTAATCTCCAGCCCGTCAAGGCCAAGGTCGATGGCGGCAGCAAGCGCATCCGCGTCTGCACCAGCTGCATCAAGACCGGCAAAGTCGTCAAAGGCTAAACCCCACCCACTCCAGAAACAGGTTGCCCCAGCCGCGTCGTAGCCGGCTGGGGCTTTTCCTGCATGTGCTCAATACTTACTTCTTCTCGAATCCCAGCGAAGTGCTGTTCATGCAATACCGCAGCCCCGTAGGATTTGGCCCATCGTCAAATACATGTCCCAGATGTGCGCCACACGCGGCACATCTCGCCTCGGTCCTTCTCATCCCGTGCGAAGTGTCCTCGATCGTCTCAACCGCGTCCGGCGAGACCGGGCTCCAGAAACTCGGCCATCCGCTCCTGGACTCGAACTTCGTATCCGATTGAAACAGTGGTGCATTGCAAGCCGCGCAGTGGTAGCTCCCGTCATCGTGGTTATTCACCAGCGCCCCGGTAAACGGACGATCCGTCCCACCCTGTCGCATCACATGAAACTGCTCCGGCGTCAGCAGCTCACGCCACTCCGACTCCGTCTTCTGCACCTTCGTCTTTGTCGTCTCGGCCATCGCTAGCCTCCTCTTCCAGAGATGTATGTTCTGAGGATTAGATGCCTTACCGCCGAATATGTTTCAGGCCCTCGTCCTATGCCGGAAGCCCTTTGGCGATCACTTCGATCTCCACCAGCGCATCCTTCGGCAACCCGGCTACTGCCACTGTCGACCGCGCCGGCGCCACAACGCCCTCTGGCGCCAGGTACTTCGCATAAATCTCATTCATCGCCGCGAAGTCGCCCATCGACTTCAGAAACACGGTCGTCTTTACCACGTGGGCCGTCGTCAACCCGGCCTGAGCCAGCACAGCCTTCACGTTTTCGAGCGCCCGAACCGTCTGTTCCGCAATCCCGCCCGCGACCAGCTGTCCCGTAGCTGGGTCCAGCGCAACCTGCCCCGATGCAAACAACATATCCCCAACCCGCACTGCCTGGGAATACGGCCCGATAGCTGCAGGGGCCTCTTTAGTAGAAACAACAATCTTGCCGTGATCGCTCATGGCCACAAGTTTATCTCGTTCTTCACGGAATGAAAATTATGCGCAAAGGAATCAACTACCAAAATCCCAGTTACTACGGCTTCTTCTTTTCTATACGATGACACCCATGCGCACCCACCTGTTCTCGATCGCTACCCTCATCCTGCTTGGCGCAACTCTTTCGTCTCCCGCCCACGCCGTCGATAAGATCAAGGGCTTCTACTCCGGCAGCGGCGGCATCTCGGCCGACGTGCATCGCGTCCTGTTAATTGAGTTCGCCGCTGACGGAACCGCCATCGTTCAGCAGAAGTGGCACGAAAAGGATCCCCAGACCTGGCACGCCCACTGGAAGCAGGAGAGCAAGAAGCTCACCCTCACCTTCGAGGCCGCGAAGGACACCCCGACGGGCGCCCCCATCCCCGACCCGCTCATCCTCACCATCAAAAACGGCACCCTCGTTCCCACTTCATGGGACGCAACCACGCTCGGCGTCCTCGGGCCGCCGCAACTTACACCCTTCGGCGGCAAGAACCCCCAGGTTGGCAGTGTCGCAGCCTGCCAAAGCCTCAACACGCTCGATCCCACTCGCGATTGTGTCACCTGGGGCTCCAACCGCTGAGATTGATCCAATCAAAAACCCGTTTAGTGATAGGAAATCGGCAGAAATTTATATTCTGTAGCGGTACTTGTCCGAAAAACGGGCCTACTATGGGTGTTCGAGGTGAACAACTATGGGCATTATGGACATGATTCAATCGCTCGCCGGACAAACGGGAGCTGCTGCCGGAACCGATCAGGCCAAGGTCGCCGGAGGCTTCATCGAAGCTCTCACCCAGCATCCTGAAGGCATCCAGGGCGTGCTCGACTCCTTCAAGAGCAACGGCATGGCCGACCACGTCAAATCCTGGGCAGCCGGTCAGGCCGCCACAGCCACACCCGACCAGGTTCAACAAGGCCTCGGCAACACGGGCCTTATTGAGAAGACCGCAGCCAAGGTCGGCGTCTCTCCCGCAGTCGTCACCGCTGCGCTCGCAACCGTTCTTCCCATGGTCGTCCAGCACTTTGCTCCCAACGGACAAGCCACTCCAGCCAGCGGCATGACCGGCATGGCCGAGCAGCTTCTCAGCAAATTCAAGACCTAGCGGCCCTCCCGAGCCAAACCTCAATCTGGCTCAATCGCGATGGCCATCCCGGTCACGGCTGCCATCGCAAACCCAGCACCACAACATAGTCAGCCCCGCTGACAGAGGAGTAGTGTGCCATGGCAGATCTTGACGCATTGAAGCAGAAGTACGCCCCCGTAATCGACACCATCCAGCGCTTCGCCCCCTACGGCGCGACCCTCGACAACGTCAGCCTCGACGGCGACCGGCTCCTCCTCAAAGGAACCGTCCCCTCCACCGTGGTTGCCAATCGCGTCTGGGACCACATCAAAAAGGTCGACCCCACCTACTCCGACCTCGAGCACCAGATCGCCACCACCGGCGACGCAACACAGCCCGTCACCATCAAATCCGGCGACACCCTGTCGGCCATCAGCCTGCTCTTCTACGGCAACGCCAACAAGTACCCTCAGATCGCCAAAGCCAACAACCTCGCCGACCCCAACAACGTCCCCATCGGCACCACCCTCCAGCTCCCGGTTCTCAGCTAGCCTGCGAACGCAACATTAAACTCCGATACCCGCTCATCGCATAGGGTGCGATGGGCGGGCATCGGCAACTCTGTGTCGTTGTCTCCAGGAGGAAGCGCAAAGCCTCAGCCCCCTGTGAAAAAGCCTCTATCCCACTTCCATCTTCGGCGTAAAGATAGCCCGAAACGCCGGCCAATACGCCCAGATCAGGAAGATCTCCAGCACCGCGCAGACCAGCCCGGGTGTAATTCCCGCTGGCGCCAGCGTAATGTGGAACAGCAGGATATTCACCAGAATCGGTCCAAGGATCACCAGCGCCACTGGCACATAGCGACCCACCAGCAGCAGCACCCCGGCAATCACGTACAGCAAGCCATGGAACGTGAGCCATCCATGCATAAACATGATCGTGGCGAACGCTCCCGCATCTCCCGGCATAGGCTGCATGGGAATAAATGGGTGAAGGTTGTTAAGTCCAAAGATAAGAAATGCAAGTCCAAGTAGAATCCGTGCGATCAGAACGGCGATCTTCATACGCTGTCAACTCCTCAAATAAGAATTGGTTAGAACTCTTAGTGCCGGCTTGCGTCAGACTGGTTGATTCGATAGCGTCGAGTATATGCCGAATAGTAAAGATTCAGGGGTTGTCATGTCGCTCGAGGGCAAAGTAGCCCTCATCACCGGGGGCTCCCGCGGAATCGGTGCCGCCACCGTCCGCCTCTTTCGTCAGGCAGGCGCAAAGGTTGTCTTCAGCTATCTCTCTTCCACCTCCCTGGCCCAGGCGCTCGTAGCCGAGTGCGGTGGCCCCGAACACTGCCGCGCCATCCAGCAGCCGCTCACCACGCCGGAAGACGGTCACGCCCTCATCGCCGCCACCGTCGCTGCCTTCGGCAGGCTCGACTGCGCCATCCTCAACCACGGCATCTGGCCCTCGCACGACGCACCCTTCGCCACCATGACCACAGCCCAGTGGCGCACCACCCTCGGCACCAACCTCGACAGCGTCTTCGGCGCAGTCCAGGCAGCCGTAGCCCAAATGCAATCCCAACCGCAATCCCAGTCCCAGGCCGGCGGCGTTCGCGGCCACATCGTACTCGTAGCCTCCACCGCCGCCCAGCGTGGCGAAGCCTTCCACGCCGACTACGCCGCCTCCAAGGGCGCCCTCATCAGTCTCACCAAAAGCCTCTCCTCCGAGCTCATAGGGCAGGGAATCTACTGCAACTGTGTCGCCCCCGGCTGGGTCGCCACCGAGATGTCGTTAGCTGTCCTTGGCAACCCCGAAACGTCCAAGCCTCTGTTGTCCCTCATCCCGCTCGGCCGCCCCGCTCACGTCGACGAGATCGCCGCACCGATCCTCTTTCTCTGCACCCCCTTCGCCGGCTTCGTCTCCGGCGAGATATTCAACGTCAACGGCGGCGCAGTCCTAGTAGGCTGAAACCCGCCGGCTTTCTCGAAGATCGCCGGCCAAACGGAGTCGCAATGAAGCAAGTCGTCCTCGCGATCGCTCTTACCACCCTCACGACCGCACCCTCCCTCCTCGCACAAGCCCGCGACATCCCCAGCGCCGCTCCCAAACAAACCGCCGGCGAAACCTCCGAGCAGCGCGGTCGCAAGCTCCTCGACCAGATGCTCGAAGCTCTCGGCGGCGATGCCTGGCTCAATCGCCGCAATCTGCGCGAGCTAGGCCATCTCGCCCGCTTCTTTCGCGGAGCACCCACCGGCATCGTCATCGACTACACCTCCACCCACCAGTTCGCCAGCGGCGGCCGCCCCGACGCCACCCGCATCGGCTTCATCACCGACAAGAGCATCATCTTCCCCGGCAAAAAAATCGACATCGTCCAGATCTGGATCAACAACGAAGGCCACGAAGTCACTTACAAAGGCAACGCCGCCCTCCCGAAGGCACAGGTCGAGGACTACTTCCGCCGCCAGGACCACTCCCTCGAATCCATCTTCAGCGTCTGGCTCAAAGCTCCCGGCGTCATGGTCATCGACGAGGGCAGCACCATGGTCGAACGCCGCCTCACCGAACGCGTCTCCATCCTCAGCGCAAACAACGACGCCGTCACCCTCGACATCGACGTCGCCACCCACCTCCCCCGCCGCCGAACCTTCGAGTGGCGCAACGAAACCTTCAAAGACCGCGACGAAGACGCCGAAGAGTACGATGACTACCACACCGTCCAGGGCCTGCCAACACCCTACACCCTCACCCGGTACCACAACGGCGACATGGTCAGCCAGTCCTTTATCTCCAAAGTCGAATACGATGTAGACACGCCACCGGATACCTTCAACCCCGAGATCCTGCTCAAAAAGAAACAGTAGTTGTTACATTTTGAAATTAGTCTGCGAAACACCGCGAAGACAAAAGGGTTTAGCCACGGGCCTTTTTCTCAAATCCGGCCTCTCTCAAATCAAGGAGCACACAGATGAAATACGACAACATCCTCGGCACCGTCGGCAACACCCCCGTCGTCCGCATCAACAAGCTCGCCCCCGCCGGCATCAATCTCTACGTCAAAGTCGAAGCCTTCAACCCGCTCGGCTCCGTCAAAGACCGTCTCGCCCTCGGCATCATCGAAGACGCCGAACGCAGCGGAGCCCTCAAGCCCGGCCAGACCGTCGTTGAAGCCACCAGCGGCAACACCGGCATCGGCCTCGCCATGGTCTGTGCGGCCAAAGGCTATCCGCTCGTCGTCGTCATGGCCGAAACCTTCTCCATCGAGCGTCGCAAGCTCATGCGCTTCCTCGGCGCCAAGGTCATCATTACGCCCGGTCCCTCCCGCGGCACCGGCATGATCAAAAAAGCGGAAGAGCTCGCCCAAAAGCATGGCTGGTTCTTAACCCGCCAGTTCACCAACGAGGCCAACGCCGACATGCACTCCCGCACCACCGCGCAGGAGATCCTCCGCGACTTCGAAGGCCAGTCCCTCGACTACTGGGTCACCGGCTTCGGCACCGGAGGCACCCTCAAAGGCGTCTCCCGCGTCCTCGCCGACAAGCGCCCCGAAACCAAGATCATCGTCTGCGAACCCGACGTCGCGGCCATGCTCTCAAGCGGTCTGCCCCAACCCAACAACCCCGACCACACACCCTCCGCCAGTCATCCTTCCTGGACCCCGCACCCGCAGCAGGGCTGGAGTCCCGACTTCATCCCCAAGCTCGCACAGGACGCCGTCGACGCCCACCGCATCCACCAGGTTCTCCGCATCGAAAACGCCGAAGCCATGCGACACAGCCAGGAGCTCGCCAAAAAAGAAGGCATCTTCGTCGGCATCAGCTCCGGTGCCACCTTCGCCGGAGCCCTGAAGATCGCGGCCGCTGCCCCCAAAGGCACAACCATCCTCTGCATGCTGCCCGACACCGGCGAGCGCTACCTCAGCACCCCGCTCTTCGCCGAAATCCCCGTAGACATGACCCCCGAGGAACTCGAAATCTCGAAGTCCACCCCCACCGCCCAACTCCACCAGCCGGCAGTCTGAACCTGCGACGCGGAAGCCGGGTGGCCCATCCTTTTCAGTCTCATCGAAAAGGGTGGGTCGCTGTCGCATTTGCCGTTGCTTTTTAGTTGTCATCCTTCGCCGAAGGCGGAGGACCTGCTGTTGCTTTTGTCGTTGTCTGTTCTTTTGTCTTGTCATTCCGCAGCGGAGGAATCTGCTGTTCGGCTTCGCGTCCACGAAAGCACCGTAGAATGTCGCCTATGCCAAACCAGCCAGACTGGCCCGAAGAACTCGATGCCCTCACCGCCGCGGCCCACCACCACACCCTCCTCTTCGAAAACGAGTTCGTTCGTGTCCTTGATACTCGAGTCGCACCCGGCGAAACCGTTCCCCTCCACACCCATCGCTGGCCTAGCGCCCTCTACATCCGCAGTTGGAGCGACTTCATCCGCCGCGACGCCAAAGGTTCAACCATCGTCGACAGCCGCACAATCGCGAAGGTCCCCGAGGAGAGTGCCTGATGGTCCGCCTCCCTCCCGCCCCACACCCTCGAAAACATCGGCGACTCAGAACTGCGGGCAATCAGCGTTGAGATAAAAGCCGCATCGCGCAGCGAACCAGCTCAGCGCGAATAAATCCCCTTCAGCGCCTTCCTCTCCATGTCCGCCGCAAACCTCGGCGTCTCTCTCGCGCAATGGGCCTGCACCGAATCCACCGTACTCGCCGGCTGCCTGGCAATCGCCGCCAGCAAAGCCTCATCCGCCGTCTCCACTAGAATCTCGCAGTTCAATTGGCACGCCTGTTTTGTCAGCGGCTCCAACCGCACATCCCACGTCACCTTCATCGCAGTCGGCAGAGCAGGACCCCACCAAAGCTGCGAGTTCGACGAGACCGCTCGCATCCGGCTGCGTTCCGCAATCTCCGGGACATACTGATGCGCCATGAAACTCCCGCCAATCGTCTCCACACTGACAAACACCCTCTTGCCGTTTGGCAGCGCCGCCTGCACTGAACCATGATGCTCCGGCGCGCAGCTCACATACTCCTCCGAAGTCAGATGAAACGCCCACGCCCCCAGGTCTACCGACTCGATCGGAACGCCAACCTTGCTCGCAGCCGAAACACGATGAATCACCTGTCCCGGCTTCGATTGCGTCGCCGACCGGCCCAGCAACGGCAGTGCAGTCAGGCCCGCAAGCACTTGACGTCTGTTCATATCGAGCATCATAGCCTAGAGAGGACTGTCACAGCCCCCAGAACATCGCCCGAAAGAAATTACAAACCTTCGTCCGAGGGAGAGCATCATGGGAATCATGACCAAAGCAACCGAGTTCAGCCTCGCGGACGCCATCCCCGTCCTCACCCGCACTCCCGCAACCCTCGATGCACTCCTGCGCGGTTTGCCCGACATCTGGGTGCGCCGCAACGAAGGAAAAGACTCCTGGAGCCCCTACGACATCATGGGCCACATGGTCCTCGCCGAGCGCGACGACTGGATGCCCCGCGTCCGTCTCATCCTCGACTACGGCGACACCCGCCCCTTCGAACCCTTCGACCGTTTTACGCAGATGAGAGGGCCTCAATCGAGCTCCCTCGCCCAGCTCCTCGACGAGTTCGCCGCCCTGCGCCGGCAGAGCCTGTCCGAGCTGCAGGCGCTCCATCTCCAGCCGGAAGACCTCGCCCGCCGCGGACGCCACCCCTCGCTCGGAGCCGTCACTTTATCGCAGCTTCTGGCGACATGGACCGTTCACGACTTCACTCACCTCCATCAACTCACCCGCGTCATGGCCCACCAGTATCACGACGCAGTCGGCCCCTGGACCATCTATCTCGGTGTCATGCAGTGCACCGGCCATAGCGCCTAGCAATCAAACGCCGCCTCCATCAAGGTAAAATCTTGCATCATCACAACACCGGAGACAGGAATGTTCAACCTACGGCGAATCACGCTTAGCCTGTTGCTGTTCGTTCCCTTCGTCTCTGCACAGGAGAGCCACAACCATCCCGCGCCCGAGAAACTTGGCAGCGTCTCCTTTCCCATCTCCTGCGCACCCGCCGTCCAGCAGCAGTTCAACCGCGCCGTCGCCCTCCTCCACTCCTTCGCCTACCCCGACGCCGAAAGCGCATTCCTCGCCATTGCGAAACAAGATCCGAACTGTGCCATCGCACACTGGGGCGCAGCCATGGCCTACTTTCACCCGCTCTGGGAGCCGCTTCCTCCCGCGACCATTCCGCTCGCGCAGCAGCAGATCACACTCGCGCAGACCATCGGAACCAAATCCGAACGCGAACGTCAGTTCATCGACGCACTCAGTCTGATCTATCAGGACGCCGCCACCGTCCCCTACCCCACGCGCGCCGCCAACTACGAGCACGCCATGGCGAAGCTCGCAGCCAACAACCAAAAGGACGTCGAAGCTCAGGTCTTCTACGCGCTTGCTCTCCTCGCAAACGAATCCCCCACCGACAAGACGCACGCAAAGCAGAAACAGGCAGTCGAAATTCTCATGCCCCTCGATCGCGCCTACCCCGATCACCCCGGCATCGCTCACTACATCATTCACGCCTGCGACAACGCCGAGCTCGCGCAGCAAGGTCTCCCCTCAGCCAGGGCCTACTCCTCCATCGCTCCTTCCGCGCCTCACGCGTTGCACATGCCATCGCACATCTTCACCCGCCTCGGTCTGTGGGATGATTCCGTCACCTCCAACCTCGCCTCACAAAACGCAGCGCGCCAGCAGGGTGCCACCGGAGACCAGCTCCACGCCATGGACTATCTCGTCTACGCCTATCTCCAGACCGGACGCTACAAAGAGGCAGCACTCGTTCTCCAGGAACTCAAAGACATGCCCGGCCTCCAGTCCGGCGAATTCAAAGTCGGTTACGCTGCAGTCGCCATGCCCATCCGTTATGTCGTTGAGCAGGGTCAATGGGCCGACGCCGCAGCCATCGTCCCTCCCACCGCAGGCCCACCCAACGTCATCGCCATTGCTGTGTGGGCGCGTGGCCTCGGCCTCGCTCGCACTAACCGCGCCGCCGAAGCCACCGCCCAAATCGACAGACTGCATCAACTCGCAGACCAGCTCCACACCGTAGGCAACAATATTGGGCCGTGCAGGTCGAAATCATGGCGCAGGAGATCATCGCATGGTCGGCTCAGGCAGAAAACAAACCCGAGCAAGCCGTAGCGGTAATGCGTGCCGCAGCCGACAAAGAGGACGCAATAGAAAAGCTCCCCGTAACTCCCGGCCCAATCATCCCGGCCCGCGAACAACTCGGTTACCTCCTGCTGCAGCAGAACCATCCCGATCAAGCCAAAAAAGAGTTTGCGACCTCTCTCCTCAATGCCCCCGGACGCCGTGGCTCTCTCGAGGGCGAAGCGAAAGCCGCCAGCCTCTCCGCTCACCAGTAGACTGCGCTGGATCGGTTACACCCGCATCCACCAGCCATTTATACTCATCCATGCCATGAGCGATATCACGCCTAACCCCTCCCCCACTACAAGCAGCCCAATCGCTCACCCGCGCCGCTGCCGTTCGATGGACATCGTAGAAATCATGTCCCTCCTGCCGCACCGCTACCCCTTCCTCCTCATCGACCGCGTCCTCGAGATGGAGCCTCGCCAGCGCATCGTCGCCATCAAGAACGTCACCATCAACGAAGAGTTCTTCCTCGGCCACTTTCCCGGCTACCCCATCATGCCCGGCGTCCTCATGGTCGAAGCCATCGCCCAGACCGGCGGCGCTCTTCTCCTCACCGAGATCGACGACCGCGACTCCAAGCTCATGGTCTTCACCAGCATCGAGAACGCCCGCTTCCGCCGCCCCGTCACCCCCGGCGACCAGTTGCGGATTGAAGTAAAGGTCCTCAACTGGCGCAGCCGCGTCGTCAAAATGGGCGGCGTCATCACCGTCAACGGCAAAGTCGTCTGCGACGCCACCGTCATGTGCCAGGTCGTCCCCCGCGCCGCCCAAAAAGTCGAAGCAAAGGTCGAAACAGCAGAGTGAGCATTCATTCCACAGCGATCGTCGCCCCAGGCGCCCACGTCCCCACAAGCTGCACCGTAGGCCCCTTCTGCACCATCGGCCCCAACGTCGTCCTCGGCGAAGACAACGTCCTCTTCTCCCACGTCGTCCTCGACGGCCACCTGACCATCGGCGCCAACAACCGCATCTCTCCCTTCACCTGCCTCGGCATCGCCCCGCAAGACCTCAAGTACGCAGGCGAACCCACCCGCGTCACCATCGGCAGCAACAACACCATTCGCGAGTACGTCACCATCTCCCGCGGCACCATCGGCGGCGGCGGCCTCACCACCTTGGGCGACAACTGCCTTCTCATGGCCAGCGCCCACATCGGTCACGACTCCCACGTCGGCAGCCACTGCATCCTCGCCAACGCCGCCACTCTCGCCGGCCATGTCGTCGTCGAAGACTTCGCCGTCGTCGGTGCCTTCTCTGCCGTCCACCAGTTCTGCCGCGTCGGCCGCCACGCCTACATCGGTGGCGGCATGATGGCCACCCAGGACGTGCTGCCCTACTCGCTCACCTCCACCGAGCGCAACAACCACTCCTACGGCCTCAACCGCGTCGGCCTCCAGCGCCGCGGCTTCACCCCCGACCAGATCAAACAGCTCCGCAACGCCTACCGCCTCCTGCTCAACTCAAAGCTCAACACTGCCCAGGCTCTTGAAGCGATCCGCGCCTCCATCACCGCAGGTGCCGCAGACGAACACGTAGCCTACTTCGCCGACTTCATCGCCAACAGCCAGCGCGGCATCATCAAGTAACACGTCGCTTCAACGTAGAAGACGCGCGCGCAGGCAGCGATCCCGAGACCTCAGGTTATGCAATACTCTAGAAGTTTTCCCGAAGAGGCCGCATAACCACGCCCCGCGTGCATCTTAAAAAAGCGATCCAGCGAGACAGGGGGACATAGCTCAATTGGCAGCCACCGCCAAAAACGGATCGACACCCTCAGGCGTGTCGAGTCTCTTCCGGCCACTCCGCGTGCCAACCTTCCGCAATCTGCTAGCCGCCAACGTCGTCTCCGACATCGGCGCCTTCATGCAGGGCGTCGGCGCCGCCTGGCTCATGGTCTCGCTCCACGCCGGGCCCATCTACGTCGCGCTCACGCAAACCGCCGCGTCCCTGCCATATTTTCTGCTGGCCCTTCCCGCCGGCTCTGCGGGAGACATCGTCGACCGCCGCAAGCTCATCCTCTCCACCGAATCCTGGATGACCATCGTCGCGCTCATCATCTGCATCGTCACCATCGGCGGATTCATGTCACCCTGGCTCCTGCTGGTATTGACGTTTGCCCTCTCCGCCGGCGATGCCTTCGAAACCCCATCGTGGCGTGCCATCCTGCCAGAGCTCGTCCCCAAAGACGACCTCCCCGCCGCCTCCGCACTCAACGGAATCGAATTCAATCTTGCACGAGCCGTCGGACCCGCGCTCGGCGGCGCAGTCATCGCCGCCGCCGGTGTCGCCACGGCCTTTGTCACCAATTTTGTCTCGTTCTTCGGAGTCATTCTCGTTGTCGCGAAGTGGAAGAGGCCCGTTGCCAAACGAACCGCGCCGCCGGAGACCTTCGGCGGAGCAACCGCCGCCGCCATCCGCTACGTTCGCTACTCTCCCGCCATCCTCACCGTCGTCCTTCGCACCGGCGCGGTCATGTTCTTCTCAAGCGCGCTCTTCGCCCTCCTGCCCAGCCTCTCCCACAGCGTCAACGACAGCGCCATCGGCTACGGCCTCATGCTCGGATGCTTCGGAGCCGGCGCCATCGCCGGCGCTCTGATCATGCAGCCGGCCCGCTCCCGCTGGTCGACAGAGGCGATTGTCTCTACGGGCGTCGCGATCGTGGGACTCGTGATCATTGTCATGGGCGGCTTACACACGCTCATCACCCTCGCTCCCGTCATGCTCCTCGGCGGCGCCGCCTGGGTGCTCTTCATCTCGCTCATCAGCGCTCTTGTTCAAAACCTCGCCCCAGATTGGGTCCGCGCGCGCGTCCTCGCCGTCTTCATCCTGGTCTATCAGGGAAGCTTCGCCCTCGGCAGCGCCACCTGGGGTGCAGTCGCCCAGCGAGAAGGCATCCGGACAGCTCTCGTCGCAGCCGGCATCGGAACCATCGCGACAACCATCCTCGCGCTCTTCGCAAAGCTTCCCGACTCACCCGCCGATCTCAGCCCCTGGAATCACTGGCGCATGCCTGTCATCGTCCACGAAGGCGACTCCGCTCCAGGGCTTGCACAGGGCCCCGTCCTCGTCACCGTTCGATACACCGTCCTCCCGGAGAAGAGAGCGGAGTTCGTCGCAGCCATCCATCAATACGCGCGCACCCGCCGTCGAGACGGTGCCTACCGCTGGGGCGTCTATCGCGACACCGAGACCGCAGACTGCTACCTCGAGATCTTCCTCACCCACTCCTGGGGCGAACACATCCGCCAGCACGACCGCCAGACCCAGGACGACCGAGCCCTCGAACATCGCCTGCGAAGCTACCTCAGCAAAGACACCGACGTACATCACCTCATCTACGCCTACGCGAAAGAGACCTGACGCAAGCCAGCCATCGAGCAACCACAAACTCACCACAATCCATCCACGTTTCGCAGACAAAATCACCCACGCAAGATCACTCTTTCCCACAGCCAACCGGCCCAACCAATACCCTTGACTTCACTCGTCTCAGAAAAGCACCCGTTTGCGCTAGAGTAGAGCGAATGTCAAAACTAGGCCTGATCGCCGGCAACGGTCGCTTCCCCTTCCTCCTCCTCGACGCAGCGCGCGCTCACGGCCTCCAGGTCGTCGTCGCAGCCATCAAAGAGGAGACCGACCCCGAGATCAACGCCCGCGCCGCCGCAGACCCCAACATCCGCGTCCACTGGCTCTCCCTTGGCGAGCTCTCCCGCCTCATCGAAACCTTCCACGCCGAAGGCGTCACCCGCGCCGTCATGGCCGGCCAGGTCAAGCACAAGCAGATCTTCTCCAGCATCCGCCCCGACTGGCGTCTCGCCAAGCTTCTCCTCAACCTGCGCACCCGCAACACCGACATGCTTCTCGGCGCAGTCGCAAAAGTTCTCGGCGACGAAGGCATCGAACTCATCTCCTCCACCACCTACCTCGAACCGCTCCTCGCAAAATCCGGCGTCCTCACCAGCAGATCTCCCGACGAAGAGGAACAAAAGGATCTCGCCTACGGCCGCACAGTCGCCCAGGCCATCGCAACGTACGACCTCGGCCAGACCGTCGTCATCGCCGCCCAGGCCTGCGTCGCCGTCGAAGCCATGGAAGGCACCGACGCCACCATCACCCGCGCCGGCGAACTCTTCCGCACCCTCGACGTCGCAACCGAAGCAGTTCAACCCACCACCACCCTTCGCCGCGCCCTCACCGTCGTCAAAGTAGCCAAACCGAATCAGGACATGCGCTTCGACGTTCCCGTCATCGGCGTTGCGACCATCCACACCATGCAGGCCGCAGGCGCAACCTGCCTCGGCGTCCAGGCAGGGAAGACCCTTCTCTTCGATCCCGACGCCATCATCGCCGCCGCAGACCAGGCCGGCATCGCGATCATTGCAAGCTAACCTACTGCTAGCGTCAAAGGCACAATCGCTTACAGTGGTGCGGCACCACGACGATGTAAAGATATTGTCAACAAACAGCAAAGCCCTGATGCCAAGGGGTAAAATTGCAACGCGACACCCGTTGGCCTGCGTCAAAAGCGGCCCCGTCCCCGTCTCTTCAATAGATTCACCCCAAAAGGAAAACACCATGCGCAAAGCAGTTTGGATCGCAGCAATCGTCGCCGTCGTAGCAGCCTGTGGCTTCGGCATCAAGGCTCACGCAGCCGCAGCAGCCGACATCATGCAGGTTGGCGCCACCGCACCCAACTTCACCCTGCCCTCGCAGGAAGACAAGCCCATCAGCCTCACCGACTACAAGGGCAAGTGGGTCGTCCTCTACTTCTACCCGAAGGATCAGACCACAGGCTGTACCATCGAGGCCCACAACTTCCAGCGTGACATGGAGAAGTATAACGCCCTGAACGCCGTCGTCCTCGGTGTCAGCCTCGACACCGTCGAGAGCCACAAGACCTGGTGCTCCAAGGACACCTTCAGCTTCAAACTCCTCGCCGATCCCGACCACAAGGTGATCGATGCCTACGGTGTCCCCGTCAAAGCGTACGGAGACATTAAGTATGCCGCCCGCCAGACCTTCCTGATTTCGCCGGATGGCAAGGTGGTAAAGGTTTGGGGGAAGGTGGACGCCGACCTGCAGGGCCACAGCACGGATGTACTGGCCACGATCGCCGCCAACAAGAAGTAAATACTTATCAGCAGACGCAAAAAGGCCCGGGCTCTCAATTGAGGAGTCCGGGCCTATTTGCTTGCCTTAAACGAAACTACTTCTTTTTTGTGGCCTTCTTTGCTGGGGCCTTCTTCTTCGGTGCAGCCTTCTTCACTGCCTTCTTCGTTGCCTTCTTCACTGCCTTCTTTGCTGCTTTCTTAGTTGCCAAGGTGATACCTCTCTTTGTTGATTTTTTAGTGCTCTTCTTTGCAGCCACCTTTTTACTGGTGGCCCTACCACCGCGACGAGCACTCACTTTCTTCGCGGCAGATTTCGATTTGGCGGCGCTCTTTTTAGCAGAGCTCTTCTTCGCCAGAACTTTTTTAGCTACAGCCTTCTTCTTCGCAACGGGCTTCTTCGCAGGCGCCTTCTTTGCTGCGGGCTTGCTTACTTTCTTCTTCGCAGCTGCCTTCGCAGGAGCCGCCTTTTTAGCGGGTGCGGCCTTCTTCGCAACCGGCTTCGCGACGCTTGCCGGAGCTGCGCTTCTCACTGGCAACTCTGACGGCCGCGTCGCGGGCTCATAGCCGGTAGCAGGTGATGGAGGCAATGTGAAGATCGTTGCGTCTTCGGCGTGCGTCCCCTCATCATCCAGATCTTCATCATCGTCCGAGGTCATCGTCACTTCTTCTTCTTCGTCATCGTCCCCGAAGCGATTGCGCAAATCATCGTGATCGTCTGCTTCGTCACCGTAGTTGTGATCATCACTGGCCGAGGTTGCGTAAAGCTTGATCGTGTCGTCGAACATCATCGTCATTTCCTCTCACTGCTTTGCACTGCCCACCACTCACTCACTTCGGTCTTGCAAAAATACGATGCGGAGAAAAACATCTTAATGCCCTGGCACGAGATTCTAGCAACAGGATGCATCCAAGCGCCACCGAAGGCAAGCAATCTTTTTCATAGGGTAGCTCAATATGCAGCTTCTCATTTCGTCTTTGGCGTCGCGTGTTGTTTTTTTGAAATCGAATTTTTCTTCGGCAACGTCGAAGGCGAGTTGGATTTCGACGGCGCGTGTTTTGTATCGGTATGCGTAGAAGCCTTATGAACAGAGGTCGCCGCAGCGTGAGAACTATTTTGCTCTCGCGTTTTTTTGCTGCGCACATGGGTGATGGGACCAAGCTTCACCGGCTCCGCAACCTGTAGCGAGTTGCCCGCGCTCACCACGTTCGACGACAGATGATTCCATCGTCGCAACTCCTCCACCGAGACCCCAAAGCGGTCGGCGACCGTAATCAACGTGTCAGTACGACGCACGCGATATCGCTGTGGGCCTCCACTCGCAGCGGCACCCACAACAGGAACTACAAGTTCATCTCCTGCGTCCACGCCATCGCCTACAGCCAATCCGTTTGTCGTGGCAATCTCATTTGCATGGGCATGCAGCGCTGTTGCAATGCCGTCCAGCGTCTCTCCGCTGCGGACGATATGGAAGCGCCAACTGGCCCGTTTGTCTTCAGGAATCTCCTTGATGCGCTCTGCAAAGACATCGCGCGTCCCCACTGGAATATGCAGATCGAACGACATATCGCGTGGAGTCGTCATTCGCAGCAGACTTGGATTCAATGCAACAATCTCCAGCAGCGTCGAGTTGGTTACATCAGCCACCAGTCGAAGATCGATCGCATAATCGACAGTCATGGTGTCGGAAACGACTGTTGCGTCCGGCACAATCTTGTCCAGCCCATATTGCTCCGGATTCTTCGCCATGATGATCGCAGCGATGATGCCCGGCACATAGTTCTTCGTCTCTGCCGGCAACGCATTGCGCCGGTACAACTCCCAGAAGTCTGCATAGCCCGTACGCATCACGGCGCGCTGCACGTTCCCCGGACCCCAGTCATACGCAGCCATCGCCAGGTACCAGTCGCCAAACTGGTTGTAGAGCATCTTCATGTACTTCGCATAGGCGATCGACGACTTCTGCGGATCGAACCGCTCATCGAACCATCCATTGCGCGCCAGGCCATAGGCCCCCGTCGGCATAAACTGCCACATGCCTCCCGCGCCCGAGCGCGCATTCAACGCCTGCGGTTGAAATCCGGACTCTGCTACTGCGAGGTAAATCAAATCCTGCGGAACACCCTGATCACGCAAATTCTTCGAGATCATCTCCTTGTACTTTCCAGCCCGCTCCAATGAGCGCAGCAGATGCGCATGGCCGGCAGCCGAGTTCGAAAAATAACTGATGAACCCCGCAACGTAGTCATTCACCACAAGCGGAAAGTCGGATTGTGTCGTTTGCAGCTCAGCCGCAACCTTCGCCGTCAGCGCAGCGTTGGCTGGAAACGTGACCTCATTCGCAGCGTCCAGCGGAGCAGCTTCAAGCGTCGGAGAAAATCCATTGCCCTGCTTCAACGCCGCCATCTCCAGCGAGTTCACCGCGTTCAATAGGTGATCGAACTCATCCGCCAGCTGTGGCTCTGCTCGCAGATCCATACCGCTGCTCAACATCAAGTCCACGGCAGTGTCGAAGTCCAACCGGGCGGCGTCCAGTCGTCCCGCGCGGTAGTTGTCCACTCCGCTGCGATACGCCGCCTCTGCTTTGTTGATGAGTTGTTGCATCCTGGCAGCCTTCGCCACCGCATCGGCAGTCTGTGTTTCAGGTGCGGCAGGTTTCGCTCCTTGCCCTACATTGTGCCCCGCACTGCCATTCGGTCCTGTGATAATGGCTGGCGCCATCGCCTGCGTCGGCGTCTTGCCCGGAGCAGCAGCCTGCTCCTGGGGACAGCCCGCGAGCATCACCAGCGGCGCACACGCTGCAATCAGTGTCCCCCGCCGCAACATCTTCTCTACAGATAGTCGAGCCATCGTCCTTGCTCATTGTAAGACCTGTAACCGGTAAAAACGCTATCACCCGATCGTTCGTAAGGCATCAGCAGAAGCACATATTTTTTGGTGCAGTTTGCGTCTTCACGTCAAAAACATACGACTCGCCCCACGCTCACGCTCCCGTTCGCCGAGTGAATATACTTTTCATGCGAAGAAACGAGAGCCATCGCGGCCCCGCTGTTCCTCGTACGAGTGTTAAAATGAAGACTGAGGCCACCCAACTACAAAATGGATCCAAGTCACATTCGCAACTTCGCGATCATCGCGCACATTGACCACGGCAAGTCCACCCTCTCCGACCGGCTCCTCGAGCTCACCGGCTCGCTGACCGCACGCGAGATGCAGGCGCAGGTACTCGACGCCATGGACCTCGAACGCGAGCGAGGCATCACCATCAAGGCGCACACCGTCCGCATGATCTACAAAGCGCACGACGGCGAAACCTACCAGCTCAACCTCATCGACACTCCAGGTCACGTCGACTTCTCCTACGAGGTCTCCCGCTCGCTTGCATCCTGCGAAGGCGCACTGCTCGTCGTCGATGCCTCTCAGGGGGTCGAGGCTCAGACACTCGCCAATGCCTATCTCGCCATCTCGAACGGCCTCGAGATCATTCCCATCATCAACAAGATCGATCTCCCCAGCGCAGACATCGAGCGCACCAAGGCCATGATCGAAAAGTCCGTTGGCCTTCCCGCAGACGACGCCATAGCGGTCTCCGCGAAGACCGGCCTTAACGTAGCCGGCATCCTCGAAGCCGTCGTCATGTTGCTGCCCCCGCCACAAGGCGACCCCGAAGCCCCGCTCCAGGCCCTCATCTTCGATAGCTGGTTCGATCCCTACAAAGGCGTCATCGTCCTCGCTCGCATCATCAACGGCAAACTCCGCAAGGGCATGAAGATCAAAGTCATGTCCAATGATCGCCGCTTTGAAGTCGACTCCATGGGCGTCATGACCCCCAAACCAGTAGAGATCGCTGAGCTCACTGCCGGCGAAGTCGGTTTCTTCGTCGCAACAATCAAGAATGTTGCTGACACCAAAGTTGGGGACACCATCACCGAAGTTGATCGCCCCTGCCTCGAAGCTCTTCCCGGCTTCGAAGATATCAAGTCCATGGTCTTCGCCGGCCTCTACACCGTCGACTCGCACGAACACGGCATGCTCCGCGATGCCCTCGAAAAACTCCGTCTCAACGACGCGTCCTTCTCCTTCGAACCAGAGTCCTCCGTTGCCCTCGGCTTCGGTTTCCGCTGTGGCTTTCTCGGCTTGCTCCATCTCGAGATCATCCAGGAGCGTCTCGAACGCGAGTACTCACTCGATCTCATCACCACGGCTCCTGGTGTCCGCTACAAGATCACTCTCACCGATGGGTCCGTCATAGAAGTGGACAACCCCTCACGCTGGCCCGACCCCTCTGAGATCGAGTCCGTCGAAGAACCCGTCATCACTGCCAAAATCCTCACCAACGAAGAGTACGTCGGCAACATCCTCAAGCTCGTCGAAGACAAACGCGGCCGCCAACAGAACATCGAGTACGTCTCCGAGACTCGCGTCATGCTCACCTACGAACTTCCTCTCAATGAAATCGTCCTCGATTTCTACGACAAACTAAAAAGTGTCTCTCGCGGTTACGCATCGCTCGACTACAACCTCGCCGGCACCTGGATCTCCCCCATGGTCAAGATGGACATCCTTATCGGCGGCGATCCTGTCGACGCGCTCTCCATCATCGTTCACCGCGACTTCGCCTACGATCGCGGCAAAGCCCTCGTCTCCAAGATGCGCGAACTCATTCCGCGCCAGATGTTCGAGGTTGCCATCCAGGCCGCCATCGGCAGCAAGGTCATCGCCCGCGAGACCGTCACTGCGATCCGCAAGAACGTCATTGCCAAATGCTACGGCGGCGACATTAGCCGCAAACGCAAGCTCCTTGAAAAACAGAAGGAGGGTAAGAAGCGCATGAAACGAATCGGCAAGGTCGACATCCCGCAGGAGGCCTTCCTCGCTGTTCTCAAAGTCGGCGAGGAATAATCTTCAACGGTCACAGGTGCAGGAAGAAAATCGCCGTTAGCTCAGGCAAAGAACCTACTTAAAAGAAGTTCTCTACTATCACCGGAATTCCCATTTTGCTACCCGAAACTGTTTGATGCGCGAAATTGTAACTTGGGTTTAACACCGATCTGTGGAAACCCTTGAAATAGCTATACTTGCTGGCATCCAGAAAGAGACTAAGAGCAAAATAGGCAAGCTCCCTCACCAACTCTCCCATTTACAGGCAGTTAGACAGTAAGCAGATCTGCGTCCCGTTTGACAAAAGGCAGCCGCCAACAGGCTTTGGAACGCTCTCTTCACTGGCGATCCACAAGTTTTTCCACAGGGATGGTGTGGGTTTCAGTAAAGCAGGCATGCAAACCACAAAAAACGAGGAGAAGGCTGTAAAGCCTCCTCCTCACCAATTTGCTGTTTCCTGGAATCGCTTAGAAGTTACTGCTTCGGCGCTGCAGGCTTCGGAGCCGTTGCCGGCGGCCGCGGGCGAGCTGCTGCAGGGGCAGACGGCGCAGACGGAATCGGTGCTGCGACGCCAGAGGTGGTGTTGTAGGTCGCTACCAAAGCCTGCGTCACATCCGTACTTTGATTCGCCCACATCACATTGCTCTGCTGACTGCTGACATCGAGCAACAGCGTATAGCCGTTGTCGCTGACATACTTCTTCAAAACGGCAGAGACCTTCGCCGCCAGCTTGCCGTACGTCTCCTGCAGATCAGCGTTGTAGGCAGTCTGGGCATCCTCGGCGTCGCGGTTCAACTGCTTTTCTTTTGTGTCGATCGTCTTCAGGCGCGTGGCACGCTCTGCGTCCGACAGCGTAGCCGGTGCGCTCTGCAACTGCTTCTTCAGCGCATCAACCTCCTGGGAGAGGGTGTCGATCTGGTCCTTCTTCGGTTTGTACTTCAACTGAACATCCTGCACAGCTCTCTGACCTTCATTCGTGGTGAAGACAGCCTGCTCGAAGGCAACCAATGCGATCTTCGCAGGAATGGCTTGCGGCGTCACAGGTGCCTCTGCGGCTGGCTGTGATGCAGGTGTCGTCGGTGCCGGGGTTGCAGGCGTCTGGGCCATCCCGGCTGCGGTCATCAATCCCGCGCTCAGGGCGGAGACAAGAACTAGAGTGCGATTCATGCGGTTTGTAATACTCCTTCGAGAGATCGTTGTAGCTTAAAAATTTTGATTCCTACTATCGTTCTGCTGGCTCTTCAGCCCAAGAAGACGACATGGCCCTTTCCCTTGGACGGAAATCGTCGCGAAACAGGTGTAGGACTTACTGTTTTGGCGCCGCTGGCTTTGGCGTTGTGGTCGCAGCCGGACGCGGACGAGCGGCCGAAGGCGCAGAAGGAACAGCTGGTGCCGAAACTCCCGAAGACGCGTTGTACGCATCGACCACGGCTTGTGAGATATCGGTTGTACCCGGCTGCGTCCAAAGCACCGAAAGGCCGCCTTGTTGACCGGTGTTATCCAAAAGCATGGTGTAGCCATTATCCTGCACGTACTTAATCACGACAGGTCCCAGCTTCTTCGCAATTACGCCGAGCGTATCCTGCAGTTCGGCGTTGTAGGCATTCGTGGCATCTTCGCCATCGCGCTGGAACTGTTTTTGTTTCGTGTCGATCGTTCTCGCTCGAGAGGCGCGCTCCTCTTCAGACATCGTCGCGGGCGCACTCTGCAGTTGTTTGGTCAGCGACTCGATCTCGGTCTGCATGCCCTGCAGCTGCGTCTTCTGCGGTTCATACTTCTTCTGCAACGCCAGAAGCGCGCGCTGGCCCTCATTGGTAGCGGCGGTAACCTGCTCATATTCGATCATGGCAATCTTTGCCGGAACGACCTGGATAGCGACTGGAGCGGTGGGTGCGGGTGTTGCTGCAGTCTGGGCCATGCCAGCAGCGGACGTCATTCCCGCAGCAACGGCGGTGACAAGTACAAACATACGATTCATGCGGTCTGTGGTACTCCTTCGGGGATTGTCCTGACTTATCCGGCCTTAGGCGCACCATCGCGTGCCTTCTCAGCCGTTCCTGCACACCCTTGATCGACGCACTCTTCAATAAGAGCACGCCCACCCAATGCCTCGATCCACCCGACTCCCGTACCAGCAAATCGGCAGCAAAACGAGAGAGCTGCCGGAACACCTCAGATTATAGGACCCAGCCGGAACAGGGTCAATCCATGGTTTCCAGTCGTCCGTCCTCCCAAAATGCGGAGCGCCACGCCGATTGTCTTCTGTTTTCTAGACCATCTCGCGTGCAACAGCAGAATTTGGCCGAAAAATACAGCAATTAATTGGTGCTTGGATTGCTCTATATCAAATTGACACGCTGGAGAAGTCGAAAGTGTGTTGTGACATCCCCCGGTCTGAAATGCAGCGGCACCCGATCGATGGTGCAGCCCATCAGCCGGAGTTCTACCTTCCTCCAAAGGAAGCCTTTCAGGAGGCCAGTGACTGGCCATCAAATGATACAAAGGCCTCTTTTTCGCGAAGCGGCCTTTGATTCATCATTGCCTCTCTAATAGAAGTGACCGAGAAGTCGTAGAAGAGAGTTCTTGCCAATCGTGCTCTTTGCGCGTACCCTAAGACTTGCCTAGTAAACCGGCTGTGGGTGCCGATCACTGAGTGGGCTGCCAGAAAGTTCCAGTTTGATACAGTTGGGGCAGCAAAAACACAGGATTACAGTGGACCGAATTTGTCGGACTCTGTCGCAAACAGGTAGAGGGTGAAAACTAAGGTTCGCCGCTGTCAGGCGTTCCGGGGCTGCGCGTAGCCGGTAATTTACTGGTTCGATCACAGCCAATAGCAATAGAAGACGTCCGTTCGAGTACAACTTGAGACCGTTTCCCCCGACGCTGCAATACCGGTTTGGTCCGTCCCCCGTGGGTTTACATGGGGAGGAAGAGACCATTGTGCCGTGGGAGAGTGAACCGCTAATTGCGATCTAGAGCAATAGGAAGTGGAAGCATGACTTCAGAGCAGAATGTACCCGAGGTGGAGTCCCACCAGGGTTCGACAATGTCACCCGGCCAACAGGACGGGGAGGCGCAATTTACCCCTCAAAACGTGCAGCACGGCATGGGTCAGTCCAAGAGCAGCCGCCGTCGTCGCCGCAAACGCAAGAATAAAGGCGATGCCCCTCAGGCTGCACAGCCAGGTGGCGATCAGGGCGCACAGCCCATCGCGTCCATCCAAGGATCAGCCCAAGGATCAGCCCGGGGATCGGCCGCTACCCAGCCATCGCAGCAGCAAAACTTCGGCGGCGGCCAGCAGCAGAACGCTCCCTCCGGCGGCGGCAAACGCTGGAAGAAGAAGTTTCGCGACCGCGATCGCCAGCGCTCCCCGGAGAACCCCGGCAACGTCGCCAGCGGCAGCAACGGTGGCGGCTACAGCAACAACGGCGGCGGATATCGCGACCGCGACTCCCATCAGCCAGGCAACAGTAGCGGTGGCTTCAAACGCAAAGGCGGCAAGCAGCAACAGCGCGGCCCACGCAGCTTCGTAGGCCCCATGGACCACAGCTATCGTGCCGTCAACGGCAACTTCGCCGACACCCCGCCATCCACCATGGACTCCGGCAACGGCAACTACGGCCGCAGCAACGGCCACGGTGGGGGACGCAGTTATCAGAGCGACTCTCAGCCCATCGACTACTCGCAGGGCCGCCACATTCCTATCCCGGAGAACGCCCCCACCAAAATCTTCTTCTTCATCGAAGATCTCTTCTTCATCGCGAAGATTCAGGAGACAGCTCGCAAGCTCGGGGTCAAGGTCGCCTTCGTCAAGAATGAGAAGGACGCCATCGCCGCACTTACCGCGGGCGAGGAAGAGGAGTTGCCCGGCCTCATCGTGTTCGACCTCAACAACACGATCGCAAAGCCCCTCACCTTGATTCCCAAGCTCAAGTCCAAGCTCAAGCGCAACACATCCATCGTCGGCTTCCTGTCGCATCTGCAGGGAGATTTGAAGGCCAAGGCCGTTGAGGCGGGCTGCGATACCGTCATGCCGCGTGCTGCCTTCTCGCAGAATCTTCCCAACCTCCTCCGCCGCTACGGCATGGAAGAGGAAGAAGAGCCCAACTTCAACCAGTAAGCTCTGCAGCAATCCACATAAAGAGACTCGGCAGAGTTTTCTACCGGGTCTTCTGTTTAAATCTCACGCTGCGAATCCTATCCGGGAGGCCAGTTCATATGTCTGCCACCAAGCAGATGCAGATGCAGATGGTTCACCGTCTGGCCGCCATCGTCCCCGGTATTCACGACGATCCGGTACCCATTCTCCAGCCTCTCTTTGCGGGCGATCTCGGCCGCGGCCGCCATCAGATGACCCATCAATGCAGTATCTTCCACCAGCGCCTTCGCAGTGGAACCAATATGCTGCTTCGGAATAACAAGCAGGTGGGTGGGCGCCTGCGGATTAATGTCGGGGAAGCCAATGCAGAGTTCGTCTTCGTACACACGGTTAGCCGGAATGGTTCCGGCGACGATCTTGCAGAACAGGCAGTCAGAAGACGCAGAAGTGCTCAGCTTATTTTTCATAGTCCAAAGTATTTTGGATGCTGTCCAGGGGCCCAGGGGTTGTAAGCAGCGGCAAACGCTGCTCGGCTGGCGATCGACGGATGACTGAACGTCCAAAACTCGACGAACGGGTGCGGCGTCGGATCATCGAGTGAAGTCTCTCCGAGCCGCTGAAACCCCTGCTGCGTGGTGGCCTGCGGATCGGCAACGATGCCATGAATGGCCTCCTGCCCATAGACATCTGCGGCGTGCTCTATCGACCGGCTAAACCCGTTGTCGATCGGTTCAGAGCAGAAGTTCAGAACATGGAACACCAGCGCCAGCACCGCCAGGCAGGCCCAGTCGTTCTGCGAGCGAATGTGCCATCTGGCCCCATAGCGTCGCAGCAGCCACTGCGTCGCCCGTTGCCCCACAAAAAAACCAACCAGCAGCATCGCCGCCGTAAACAACAACCCCTGCACGATGTGGTGCAGCACATAATGCCCCAGCTCGTGCCCAAAGATGCCGGCCAACTCATCCGGAGTCGCCGCAGTGATCGTCGTATCCCATAGCACCAGCCGCTTCGAGGAGCCGATCCCTGTTACATACGCGTTCAGACTCGTAACCTTCTCACTCGCCTGCATAAAGAACATTCTGTCCGGCGGCAGGCTTACGCCGCTTCGTATCGCCACCTTCTCCAGCTGATCGACCAACGCGGGATTGCGCTGCTCGAGAGGCTCAAACTTGTTGAACATCGGATCAACGACGATGGGCGAGATAAAGACTCCGAACAGCACGCACGCCATCGTCGGAACCCAGAACCAGAACCACCATTGTCTGGGCGATCTACCAATCACCCAGAACAAAATCAGCGCCAGCAGCGAAGCCACCAGCCACGTCAGCAGAAAACTCTTCGCGAGATCCCACGCCCAGCTCCCCCACCCCTGCACCGACAGGCCATACGCCACCGCCATATGGTGTCCGTAGATCCTTAGAGGAAGGTTCAGCAGCGTAATCGCCAGCAGAAGAAGAAACACAAAAGCAAAACATTGCCCCAACCAATTCTTCGTCAGGTTCTCGGCAACATCCCGTATCCGCGCCGGCACACCCAGCGCCAGCAACAAGATCAGCTGCAGAATATCCCAGCCCTCACCCGCAAAGTGCAGCGTGGTCTCGGTCCGAAACAGCTCCTTGGCCAGCTTCAGCTTCTCCGGCGGCAACGTATAGGCTGTTCGGTTCTGTGCTGCCTGCTGTAGAGCCAGCGCCTCGGTCGGTGTCGTCCCCTCAGCTCGCCCGGGTGTGGTGGCTAGCGCGAAGAGAGCAACCAGAAGAAGCAGAACGACACGAAACCTGATCAAGTAAAGCTCCACAGACACAGTAACTATAAGCTATTTGGGAGCCACGTAAGACCCCTGCTCAGAGGCGCGTTGGCGGGGAGGCGGAACCTGTCCCTCGGCCTTAAGCGCGTTATCTACCATGTCAAAGACGAAGTCCATCGGAACGATTCCCTCGAACTTTGCTCCGTTCACGAAGACCGTGGGAGTATGCGTAACGCCGAGTCTCTCGCCCATCTCGACACTTGACTTCTCAGGCGCGAGGTCTTGCCTCTTGATACATGCCTGGAGCTTTTCTTCTTCAACGTGGAATCGGTGCCCCTCTTCCATGGCTTCAGCATCGATCTGCTGTTCGGCTACCGACAACTTTCGTTCGCTCCCGCCGTACTCCGCTGCGTGCTCGTGGATACCGTCCACGGCGGCCCAGTAGGCATCAGGGTTCATCTGGCCCAGGCAATCTGTATCGACAGCGGCACGCATGGCCCAGGGATGGCCCTCAATAGGAACGTTCTGATATACCACCCGGACCTGCCCCTTCGTATAGCGATTAGCCAGAGCGGGATAGAGTTCCTTGTTCAGTTGAGCGCAATAGGGACATTCAAGATCATCAAAGACAACGACAAGCACCGGAGCATCGGGCGGACCACCTCGTGACGGGCGACCCTCGGAGGAAATCTTTGCTTTCGGGTCACCAGAGATGTCGTAGGTCGAGAGCTGTGAAAGATGGGAGCCATCCTTCGAGATCAGGAAAGAGATGTCCCCGCTGGCTCCGGTGAGTTCACTTGCAAAGTGCGCGGAGAGCTCTTCGAATCCGGGCAGCTCGCTCGGGCCGCCGATCTTAAAGGAAAGGCTCGTTGCCGGTGGCAGATCAGCTTTCGAGCGGAGCAGTGCTTCTACGCGCTGTTGGACCGAAGGGGGAAGTTCTCCTGCGGTAGTTTGCGCGCCTGCGGCAGCCACGCCTATCGCCAACAAGATCGGTGCATCGATTAGCAATCGGAGCATCATCGTCATTGCATCGTTTCGCTGTGCCACAGATGACCTCGTCACTTCCAAAGCAGGGCAAACCAGATCGATAACCAGATACAATCTTCCCACAAAGTAACAATCACTACCGATCCACGCCACTCCCCGGCGACTCGGCTCCGATCTCCAGCCCGAAGCGCGACAGCTCGCGCTTCTGCAGGTTGTAGTCGATAAAGAAGCCAACTCCGATGGCCAACGGAATAATCCCGACCGCCGCTCCTGTCAGAACATCGCGCTCCTGCACAATAAAGCTCAACACAATAAAGAAGACCGTCAGCCCAACTCCAACCGATGTCAGAACAATCCCCGTTCGCCGAGCATTTCCCAGGCTCCGCAGGGGGTCTTTCACCGCAGGCTTCTCCTCGTTGCCGGTGCCTAACATCTTTTCGATCTCGGCCAATGGCACGCCACGCGAGATCATTGCAATCCGCTCTTCTGACTTGATTCTGCGCTTATGTCCATCCAGCCAGATACCCGAAACAATCGCCACAATTCCGACGATGCAACCTGCAACCGGCACAATAAAGGGGCTAAATATGAAGTTCATGGCATTACCTCCTCTTTCTGCCCGCGTTAGACCGGGCCGCCTGCCTTAAGTTTCACTGGCTTCAATGAAACTTTAGGAGCACTCTATGGTCTAACCCTGCTTGCACGCCGATCTCACCTTCGAGCAAGTGGTACAGGATCATCAGGACATGGTCTTCCGCACCCTCCTGCGTCTCACCGGTAGCCTCGAACACCTCGACGACCTCGCCCAGGACGTCTTCCTCCGCCTCTACCGCGCACTCCCCAGCTTTCGCGGCGACGCCCTCATCACCACCTACCTCTACCGCATCGCCGTCAACGTAGCCCAGGACGAGTGGAAGCGCCGCCGCCGCGACCGCGACACCCACGTCTCCCTCTCCGACGACACCTCTGGCTGGGAAGACCGTCTCCCCCATCCCGACCGCAACGCCGAGCAACAAATAGAAGAGCGCGAGTTCCAGCAGTCCGTCGAAGAGCAGCTCCAGCGCCTCAGCCAGGTCGAACGAACCATTCTCGTCCTCTATCATCAGGAGGAGCGCACCTACGAGCAGATCGCCTACGCCCTCGGCATGCCCATCGGTACCATCCGGACCCATCTGCACCGTGGCCGAAAAAAGTTACGCGAAGGCATTCAGCAACGTCAAACACAGGAGAGGAGAGCGACATGCACGACAAACCGCTAAACCAGAACGAAGTGTCGCCAACCGCAGCCGAACTGCTCGATCAGCGCATCCTTCGCGCCCTCGAAACGCAGCCCGAGCCGCATATTCCCGCCGACTTCGCCTCTCGCGTCGCCAGCCAGATGCCTGCCCGGCATACCGTCTCACTCACCCCAACCTACTATGGCTACACCGCAATATTAATAGGCATGGTGGTCACCCTGGTAGCTCTTTTGGTTGTTGCCGCCCACGCCGCCGGGCGCGCCGCCATCGGGCTCCCTGAGTCATTTCTGTTCGCCCAGTTCATCGCGCTCGCCGTATGGTTCGGCGTCCGGCGTCACAGCTTGCGCTAGCGCGCTGTGAACTTAAAGCGATCTCACTGCGTCCAATGAGCAGGCACCTGCAACGTAAGCGGTACGCGTCACGCGAACCAGCAGACTTCCGATACACTCGGCAGCAGGCGTATTTTGCAGGCGAAACGAGTTCCCGTTCCCATGAAGAGACAAAGAGTGGCAGTTGCCGGCGTTTGTGTTGCCGGTCTGGTAGTCGTAGCCATCACCTCCGTCGGTCGCATCGCAGCAGCAGCAACCACAGCTCCCGCCCCCACAACCATCCTCATCGACACCATGGAGTCGGAGCTCCATCGCGCCATGAACTCGCTGGGCAACACGGCCACGGATGCAACCCAGCAGCCGAAGCCCTACTTCCTCAGCTATGCGGTCGCTGACTCCGACAGCATCACCATGTCCGCGCAGTTCGGCGCCATCACTGGCTCGAACGAAAGCCGCCGCCGCATGGCTGACGTCCAGGTCCGCCTCGGCACCCCCGGCGAAGACAATACCCACGGCGACCATCGCAACAGCGCCCTCACCACCGTCCCGCTCCCTCTCACCGACGATGGCGAGGCACTCTCGCGCAGTCTTTGGTTCGCCACCAATCGAGGCTATGGCAAAGCGCTCGACGGCTATCTCAAAGTAAAGACCGAGCAGCAGGTTCGCGCCAAGGAGGAAGACGCGTCCGCTGACTTCTCCAGCGAAAAACCTGTCACCGCCCTGCTTCCGCCCTCTCGTACCCTCGTCATTGATCATGCCGTCTGGCAGGACCGCCTGCGCGAGCTCTCCGGTCTCTTCAAGCAATATCCTGACGTCTTCTACAACAGCGTCGACCTCGAAGCCTCCACCGAGACCGACTACTTTGTCTCCTCCGACGGAACAAAAGTCGCGACACCCAGCCACGTAGCCCGCCTCATCATCGTCGCCCGCACCCGCGCCGCCGACGGCATGGACCTCTTCCGCGCCGAGACATTCGAAGCCGATGAGGCCGCGCATCTCCCCGACCAGAAGACCCTCACCGACAAGACCATCGCCATGGCCAAAAACCTCGAAGCCCTGCGCGAAGCTCCCGTCACCGAGCCCTTCAACGGTCCTGCCATCCTCAGCGGCCGCGCATCTGCTGTCTTCTTCCACGAAGTTCTCGGTCACCGCCTCGAAGGCCAGCGCCAGCGCGGCGACGACGAAGGCCAGACCTTCACCAAGCTCCTCGGCAAACAGATTCTCCCCACCTTCCTCAGCGTCTCCGACGACCCCACCCTCGCCACCTTCGACGGCACCTCGCTCAGCGGCCACTACAGCTACGACGACGAAGGCCAGCCCGCACGCCGCGTCGACCTCATCAAGGACGGCGTCCTCGACACCTTCCTCATGTCCCGTCTCCCCATCGCCAGCTTCTCCACTTCGAACGGTCACGGCCGCTCCGAAATCGGCCATATGCCCACTGGCCGCCAGGGCAATCTCATCGTCACCTCCTCCAAAACCGTCAGCGATGCCGAGCTGCGCGAGATGCTGAAAGCGGAAGCAAAAAAACAAGGCAAAGCCTACGGCCTCTACTTTGAGGACATCTCCTCCGGATTCGCCGTCACCACTCGCCGCTCCCCACAGGCCTTCCAGGTCATTCCGCTCGTCGTCTACCGCGTCTTCGTCGATGGCCGCCCCGACGAACTCGTCCGTGGCGTCAGCATCGTAGGCACCCCGCAGGCCGCGCTCAACCGCATCCTCGCCACCAACGACAAGCAGGACATCTTCAACGGCATCTGCGGCGCCGAATCTGGCAGCATTCCCGTCAGCGCCGTCGCCCCGGCCATGCTGGTCAGCGAAATCGAAACCCAGCGGCAGGCGCAGGGCACAGCCCGCCCGCCCATCCTCCCGCCACCCGGAGCAGCTTCGAACAACGGAAAGGGAGGCCAATAATGAATTTAGTCCATAAAAAGTTACAAATAGGCAAGCTGCTTTCCACGATCGTATACCCGATCGTTGTATTTGGCACCATGACGGTTACAAATAGGGCTTCTGCTGAAGCCCGTCTACAGGTAAACGACCCCCTCCTCCGCGCCATGCAGCAGGAGCTCGACCGCGAGAAGGACCTTCTGCTCCCCGGAATGCAGCGACCGTACTTTGTCGAGTATCGTCTCGACGATATCGCCAGCTACGAGGCCGTCGCCAACTACGGCGCGCTGACCCAGGAAGCCTCCAATCACCAGCGCGTCGTCCGCGTCACCGTCCGCATCGGCGACTACGCCATCGACAGCAGCAGCAGCCGCGGCGACGGCTCCATCGAGCTCGCCCCCACCGACGACAATCCTCTCGCCCTGCAATATGCTCTCTGGACCGCGACCGACACAGCCTACAAAAATGCTCTTCGCGCCTATTCGGCCAAGCAGGCCGCGCTGAAACAGTTCCAGTCCGCTCAGAACCAGCAGGACTTCGCCCAGACCAAACCCGTCGTGCAGGTCTCTCCACTCGCCGTCCTCGACCTTGATCGCAACGAGTGGAAGCGCCGCATCATTGAAGCCAGCGGCCTCTTTGCATCCGACCCCGACCTCCGCGCCATCGCGACGAACGTTCAGTACTCCATCGCAAACATTCGCGGATTCACGCTCAATCGTTATCTCGTCAACACCGAGGGCACCATGGTCCGCCAGGGCTACTCCGGCTACGACGGAGCCATCAGCGTCGGTGGCCAGGCCGCCGACGGCATGCGCCTCAGCCGTGACAACGGCACCGTTGCCGCCTCTGCAAAAGAGCTTGAGAGTGCCGCAGCCTTTCGCAAACGTGCCATCGATGACATCAAAAGCTTCGAAGCCCTCCGCAACGCTCCCGTCGTCTCAGCCGAGGACTATCACGGCCCCGTTCTCTTCAGCGGAGACGCCATGGCAGACGTCTTCAACCGTCTCTTCGTCCCCAACGTCGAGGCCGACCGCCCCGAGATGGGAACCACCGCCCGCACCACCGGAGGCTACTCCTCCAGCTACAAATCCCGCGTCCTGCCCGAGATGCTCAGCGTCACCGACGACCCGCTCCAGACAAAGTTCAACGGCATCGAACTCCTCGGCGCCTACACAATCGACGACGAAGGCGTCCCCGCGCAGTCGGTCGACGTCGTCCTCCGCGGCAAGCTCGAAAACTTCCTCATCGGCCGCGAACCCGTCAAAGACTTCGCCGCCTCAAACGGCCACGGTCGCGCCGCACCCGCGCAGGCCCCTCATTCGCGCGCCGGGGTCGTCCTCATCAAGGCGGATCAGCCTCAATCAAAGGACGAGCTCAACAAACATCTGCTCGCCATGGCAAAGGAACAAGGCAAAGACGTCTACGCCGTCGAAACCCTCGGCGGCGAACTCGTCCCGCGTCTTCTCTACCTCGTAAAGCCCGATGGCACCCGCCAGCTCGTTCGCGGCGCGGTCTTTGACGAGCTCGACAATCGCAGCCTCCGCTCCGGCATCGTCGCCGTCGGCAACGATCCCTTTGTTTCGAACTCGCTCGGCCCCGTCCCTCAAACTGTCATCGCGCCCAGCATGCTCTTCGACGACATCGGCGTAAAGCGCGCCACCGTCGAGCAGCAAAAGCTCCCCTACTACCCCCCGCCCGCGATCGGCAAGCAGTAAGATGATGTGAATCCGAAACTTGAAGACGGGAAAAAAGAAAGAGAGTAAGACACGATGCATCTCGATCCGCTCATGCTGCGCAATCTGGCCTTCGCCGTCCTCATCGTGGTCATCTTAGCCAGCCGCATGACCAAAGGCTCCGTCACACAGACGCCGGAAGGTCCTGTCTTTGGCATCAAGCCGATCATCCTGTGGATGCGCATCCTCCTTCTCCCGCTCCTGGTTGTCCTGGTCGTTTACTTCTGGAAGATGAGTAAGCAGTCGCCACCTGCCTGGGTGCTTGTGCTCTTCTTTGCCGCTATCGTCCTGCTCCTTGCGCAGATGCCCGGCACCATCGCGCTCACGCCCACGGCCATCACGCAGCGCTTCTGGTTTCGGCCTTCGAAGACGATCCAATACAGCGAAGTGATGGCCATTCAGTCAGCCCAGGCCGGACGAATCACTCGCGTCCTCGGCGACAACCGCGTCAGGATCGCCCACACCTCAAACCACTGCGCCGCCGAAGAGTTCCAGAAGGAGCTCGAACGCCGCACGGGAAAGAAACTCATCGCGTAACTCCGGTGCCATCTAATCGGTTCGTATCAGATAAGGCTCCGCCGCAGGGTCCTTCGGATGGATTCCATCAGCCACCTCGGTCGCGTTCTTCTTATCCGGAAATTTAGGATTCACCCGCACCCAATACCCAGTCGGCCCCGGAAACTCAATCACCTTCGCCGTCGTATAACGACGCAGCAGATCTTCCTTCAACTTCACCGCGTCGGACTCCCGCGCAAACGCCCCGATCTGCACACACCACCGCCCACCGGGATCGGCATTCGCCCGCACCGGTGCCGCAAACGCCTCCACCTTCACCTTCGCCACTCCCGCGCGATAGACTCCCGTGGCCTTCGCTGCAGCCAGCGAAAGGTCAATAATTCGCCCCCGCACAAACGGTCCCCGATCCGTAATCTTCACTACGGCCGATTGATTCGTGGTCAGGTTCGTCACCCGCACCATCGTTCCCATCGGCAGTGTCAGGTGTGCGGCGGTCATCGCATTCTGGTCATACACTGTGCCGTCAGCTCCCTTGCGTCCGGCATACGGCGGCCCATACCAGCTAGCCAGCCCGATCTCACTCGAAACCGGCTTGCCCAAACTATCCGGAACCGGAGCAGGGGAGGGAACCGCTGCCGAACTCGCCGAACTCGCAGCTCGCGCCGTGTCGCCACTACGATTCGGAGTGGAATTCACCACGGGCGGTGGTGGCGGTGGTTGATACGCCTGCGTCGTCCGCCGATGGCAGCCCTCCGCCATCAGCACAAACGCCGACACCACCACTGCAAAGCCAACCCGCGTCCGCATCACCGTTTCGGCGCATCCTTCGGTGGCGGCGCAGACGTTCTTCCCGCATGATCGTCCATCCGCTGTGCCAGCCTGTGCAGTTCCGCCGCGGCAGCACGCAGAGCCTCCGAACCGTTCCGCCGCACATCCGGCACCACCTCATCATTGATGTACTTCACAACGTTTCGCAGGTCCGTCTCCAGATGCGCCGCTGCGTCACGCAGCTGTTGCTCCCACGGTCGTTTCGGCTCTTCGGTCGCCATACACACCTCTCTACAAATTGATTAGATGACGCGAAAAACTCACGGTCAACGTCCATCGCGCACGATTCCGTCCCTGTGCCAACGTGGTAACGACCAATCGCGCACGATTATAACGACTAGCGGCGCGCAGAAAAAAGCAGACGGATCTCAAACAAAAAACTTCGGCGACTCCGCACAATCCCTGTAGCATCAATGCATCAGGCAACGCACCTCGGCCCTTATGCGTCTGAAGATGGAATAAGATGCGCATATACTAGCTCTCCAATCGACAGACATAGCGTCGAAGGTTCGCCTCTGTCATAACCCGGCAGGCGCGTAACCGTAATTCAGCGAGGTGATCTTTTGAGCACAGCGAGCAATCACGGCCCCTCTTCTATTCAGTCGGCAACCTGGTATCTTGGCGTCGCACTTGGCCTCCTCATCGCGATCACGCCCTTCGCAACCGCCCAGACGGCTCTGCCCGATAAACCTTCCGTCGACACTATCGCTGTGAACACTCATCTGGATCTGCCCGACTCCCCCGGCGCTCTCCTCCTCTACTCCAGCAGCTCAACGGAAGCGGCCGGTAACTCGATCGACCCTGTCTCTCCAGATCAAAACCCAGCCGTGGCCCCCGCAAGGCATGCGCCGCACCTTAATATGACAGTAGCTCCCTACGAGATCGCTGACCCGATGACCGTACACGACAAGGTTCTGGGTGGCTTCAAAGACTCCGTATCGCTCTTCTCCGCCGTTGGATGGCTCGCCGCCGCTGGATGGGAACAGGTATGGAACGGCAGCCCCAACTACGGAACGGATGCAGGAGCATTTGGTCAGCGGCTTGGCGCGGCTACCGTCCGCGGCATCTCCGAGGGCGTCTTCAGCGAATCCCTCTTCGCCCCTCTCTTTCATGAAGATCCGCGATACTACATCATGGGCCCCGGCCACCCCTTCTTCAAACGGCTCGTCTACGCCGGCACCCGTGCCATCATCACCCGCACCGACAGCGGCCACACCACACCCAACTTCTCTCTCATCGCCGGCAACGCAGCCGGCTCCGCCCTCACCGTAACCTACTATCCGGCAAAGAACACCACCTTCAGCGAAGTAGCCCAGACCTTCGGCGGCTCTCTCGGCGGCTCCGCCCTCGGTTTTGTGGTCGATGAGTTCATCGTCGACGCGCTGGTAGACCTGCACCTCAAGAAAAGACAGCCGTAGCCGTAAATCCCCTCCGAATAGGTAGTATGGAACAAGGCCAAGAGGGAGTTTGTTCGATGCGTCGGTTGCTGACAACGGGGCTGCTGCTGTCTGCAATGACTGCATTAGCGCAATCAAGACCCTCAACGATCCCTGACAACACGCCTGCTCCTCTCTCCGACTCCACATCAGCCGACCTGCCTGACGCGCCCGAGCCCGCCGACGCCGACGACCAGCAGCAGAATGTTGTCGCCGTAGCCCAGGCCTCCTTCAAAGCGGACGGGAATGGCGCCCACTCCTGCGGCATGTTCAGCGCCATGAAGGTCGTCTACGTCGACCCCAACCGTTACGATCAGGTTCCCAAACCCTGCACCGAGCTCATCTATCCCTATCAGCGCTTTCTCACCAGCAACATCGTCATCCCCATGACCTGGCAGCAAAAGGGCTACCTCGCGCTTCACGACCTCACCGACCCCGCCAACTTCGGCACCATCCTCGGCATCTCCGCCATCACCATCGGGGCCGACTCCCACACCGCCTACGGCCCCGGCCTCAAAGGCTTCGGCAAGATCGTCGGCGTCAGCCTCCTCGAAGACGCCACCGGCCAGTTCTTCGGAGCCTTTGCCATTCCCGCCATCGCCCACCAGGACCCGCGTTACTTCCGCATGCCCCACGCCCGCTTCACAAAACGCATCGTCTATTCCATCTCACGTACCGTCATCTCGCAGAGCGACAGCGGCAGATCGATGCCCAACTACGCCACCTTGTTGAGCTACCCGATCGGGGCCCAGCTCGCAAACCTCTACGTCCCCGGCATTCAAACCAACGGTGCCTCCACCGCCGCCCGCATCTTCACCGGCTACGCCCTCGATCCGGTCAACAATCTCCTCAACGAATTCCTGCCCGATGTCGCCAGCCGCGTTCACGTCCGCATCATCTTCGTGCAACGCATCCTTAATAATGTAGCCAGCGGCAACACCGGCGTCAGCTCTGCCCTGAGCAGCGGCACCGGTCAAAATCTCCTCCCATCCAACCCTCATATTCCCCATTCAATGCAAATTTTCGCTGTTCGATACCCCATGCTTCGGTGTGGCATTTCATGTGCGTACTCTAATACATGGGAATCGAAGAGCCTCTCCGGTGCATCTTATTTGAAAGATGGAAGATAGCCTTGGAACCGGCACGGCCCCTTCCCAGACATTCTGTATCAATTATCAGGAGACATTAAAAAATGCCGAAGGCGAAGTTATTCGAAAAATCTCTCACCTATGCAGCCAAAGCAGGTTGGGTTGTCTTCAATAAGCTGAACTCGATCAGCCCGAACGCGAGCTTCACTCCCAAGTGGAGCGACAAGCCCCTGCTCAAGAGCTACCAGAAAGAGAAGCCGCCCCTCGGCTGGCCCCGCACCACCGACTCCCTCTGCCCCAAGTGCATCCCCGAGATCCGCCAGCAGATCGTCGACGGCAAGCTCCCCCACGAGATCCTCCTCAACGAAAAAGTCGGCGAGATCAAGGCCCAGATCATCGAGCGCGACGGCCAGATCCTCATGGTCAAGGACTGCCCCATCCACGGCCACTTTGAAGACCTCATGTCCATCGACACCGCCTTCTTCAAACATCTCGAAGAGGTCTTCCCCGGCCGCGACATCCGCGCCCACAACGACGAGAAGCTTCACAACCACGGCACCTCCACCGTCACCCACGGCCGCGGCTCGGTCCTCACCATCGACCTCACCAACCGCTGCAACATGATGTGCGATCCCTGCTTCATGGACGCCAACCAGGTCGGCTTCGTCCACGAACTCACCTGGGACGAGATCAAGACCATGCTCGACAACGCGGTCACCATCAAGCCCCGTCGTCAGATGTCGGTCCAGTTCTCCGGCGGCGAGCCCACACTCAGCCCCTACTTCCTCGACGCCGTCGCCTACGCCCGCAAGGTCGGATACACCAGCGTTCAGGCTGCAACCAACGGCATCGAGTTCGCCAAGTCCAAGGAGTTCTGCAAGGCCGCTGCTGAAGCCGGTCTCCGCTACGCCTACCTGCAGTTCGACGGAATCGGCAACGCGGCAAACTCTCACCGCAAGGTCGGAAACTCGTTCGATGTGAAGCTCCAGGCCATACACAACCTGCACGAGGCCGGAGTTGACATCGTTCCCGTCACCGCCATCATTAACGGTATTAACAATGAGCAGGTGGGCCGCATTATTCAGTTCGCCCTCGATAACCCGAAGAAGATCAACTTCCTCTCCTTCCAGCCCGTCAGCTTCACCGGCCGCGACGAGGACATCTCCGACGAGCGCCGCAAGGCACAGCGCTACACCCTCTCGCACCTCGCCCACGACGTCAAGAATCAGACCGGCCTCGGCGAGCCCACCCGCGATTGGTTCCCCATCTCCTTCATGTCCACCTTCTCGGACTGGGCCGACCTCGTTCACGGACCAGACCGCGACTGGGGCCAGCTCTCCTGCGGCTGCCACCCCAACTGCGGCATCTCCATGGCGCTCATGATCGACAAGGAGACCAAGGAAGCCGCGCCGGTCACCGCCTTCATCAATGCAGACCGCCTCGCCAAGGACGTCGCCCGCATCAACGACGCCGCCCGCGGCAAGTGGCTCTCCATCATCGGTGTCACCCTCGCGCTTCTCCGCAACTACAAGCCCGAGAATGCACCCACCCACTTCAAGATCAAGGATCTCCTGCAGAAGTTCGACAAGAGCTTCGGCGCCACCGGCAAGAGCTACGGCAAAGTCTCCGCCGACCGCACCATGGCCGACATCGAACAGCGCCGCGGCGACCGTTGGAACTTCCTCTTCATCGCCGGCATGTGGTTCCAGGACCTCTTCAACTACGACTTCCGCCGCACCGAGCAGTGCATCATCCCCTACGCCACACAAGAGGGCGAGATCAGCTTCTGCGCCTACAACACCGGCGTCGGCTGGCGCAACATCATCGAGAAGATGCACATGACCTCCACCCTCACCAAGTGGTACGAGGAGCATGGCCGTCACGAGATCTTCGCCGGCGGCAAGAAGGTCGGTCTCGAGAAAGAGTCGAAGTACGATCTCGTCGTCAACGAGGCTCACGTCAACGCCGCCGCCAACGACACCTTCGACAAGTCCGGCATCGCGAAGAACTCTCGCGAAGAAAAGATCCGCGCCCGCGATGCAAAGATCAAGCAGGACGCCGAAAACGCCAAGATGGCCAAGCTCTACCGCAAGGAAGTGCTAGGCGAACAAGAGCAACCCGGCTTCATCTCCCTGGGCGAAATCAAGCCAGCCACCCCAGTAGTCAAAGCAGAAGAAGAAACAGTAGCCGGCGACTAAGCTCTCAACTCTCGCAACGAATAAGAAGGCCGCCAGCAATGGCGGCCTTTGTTTTTTTTGCGCACGGCGGACAGCTTCGAAATGCTGTGTACTAACTGTCCTCGTCATCGGCACTCTTCAACACCAATCTACTTCACGCTGCCGCTTTGCAACCCTTTCGCATGAAACGCGAACCCGGAGAGAGCCCTGCCCGCCAAAGTCGATACAAAAGAAACTGTGCCGGCGACTGATCTCACCATTCAAGTCAGCGATTGATATTCGCAGCTTCTCAGGAACCGACGAGGAGGTATTTGACATTCCCACTACCTGGAACAGGCTTCAAAAATGAAGAGTCCCCTAACGCAGAACGTCCCTGTTGGCACATGCCAACAGGGACGTCCGGGTAGTGTCCTAATTTGATTTCTACAGCTTTTTTCGCAAGTACTCGAAGCCCAAATAGCCAATCAATGCAGAGAAAATAGCGATTCCGAAGTTTGTAGGCGTGACAATATCCCGAAGTGCTGAACCCAAGGTCCTGCCGCGTTGGTTGCTGGATTCGAAATCGCCCATCAAGAGATTCGAGTAAAAGAGAAATACGATAAATGCTATCTCTACGACCGCTCTCCATAGAGGAGTGAGTCTCTGAGGATTTTTGGGGCTGTCTGGCATTGATTGATAGTAAATCCTTACCCTTGGGTGGCTGCATTCAACGTGCTCCGTATCCAATCGGATCGTTTCTGGCTGCTGGCCTTAGCCGCTTTGTCGAATGCCCGTAGTTCATCGGTCGTGGCTCGAATACGCAGCATCTCGGCCTTGGCATCTCCTTTGGGGAGCTTGGGTCGTCCCACTGGCTTCGGTTTAGGCTGTTTGGGCATTGCGAATCTCCTGCAAGATAAAGGCTTGGACGGCTGTTAGGGGCGATACGACGGGGGGGACGTGAAGCACCGTAACGTGTTTGTCTGGCTTGTCAGGGTCACCCGTATCGTGCAACCAGGCGTATGCTGTATTTGCTTTGGGGTGTCCTTCCAAGTCGAAGACCTCAACTACTCCATCCCACACCGTCTGGCCCTGAAAGACTTCCTTTACGGGTACACTCTCACGGTGGGTTGCCTTCGCACCGTGCAGCTCATGGATGATGGTTTTTAGATCGTCGATATGACTCACGCCACAGCCTCCACAAGCTCCCCAACGCTCAATTGCCTGTCAGTTACACCAGCGGCCACCGCAGGAGTCGTCTTGAGTGTGTTGTGACGCTTGACGAAGTTGTAATAGGCGAAATGCAACCCTACCGCAGCGACGAAGTTCTCACGCTTCTTGCTGAATGCAAGCGTCAGGCGGGTAAGACGGCGCATGTGAAGACGGGTCGTAGCATTTAGTCGTTCGACATAGCTGGTCGAAATCAGATCATAATCAGGGGTTCCTGTCATAACATGCTTCGACGAATAGAGCACACCTGATGCGCTATACTTTCTTTCCCCGAACTCATCCGTACCGTAGACCTTGATGATCTGGGCATAATCCACTTCCTGCCCAAAGGATTTTTGTACTGCCTGAGCATATCCATGAAAGCCGTCTGAGGTAAGTTGAATGCGCGTGGCAATACGGCTTTTCAAGTCTGCCGTAAACTCCGTTGCACATGCTTTGCTGCGATCTCCTACTAAGAACGCCGGTACGAGCTTAGTATCGGCGTCAATTGCGCACCACGTCCAAACGCTGCCCACCTCGGGACTGTCACCGAGCACTTTGCTGTTCTGTTTCTTGCCGACAAAGCCCCAAATCTCGTCCATCTCTAGCCGCTGGCAGGAAAGATTACGCATCTTTGTGTCCATCATGGCAGTGCAGCCCTGACCGACCTTCACGCCAAGGCGCATGATCGTATCGCGGTGGACTCCGGTAATCCGTTCAATGGAACGGATGCTGGAACCCTCTGCCAGTGCTCCGATTACCGCAATTTTCTTGTCCGTGTTGAGTACGTTTGCCATGACTGCCTCACTACAATTACTGTACCCCAATAATTGCAGGGAGTCAAGATGTTTTTGGGGTACAATTACCGAATTATGCTGAAGTATTTCCTTGGGTTCGTGTTTCTGCTGGCTATCTCCGTCTTTGTAACCAGTCAGTATCAGAAGTACGCCCATCACCCCGCAACCCCAAGCAAGAGCTGTGGTAATGCGACCGTCGCTTCTACTAATCCCCAAAATCCCACAACCGACGCAGAAGATGCCGAAAGGAACCATCCATGTTGGTATTTGGCTTATCAGGTTTTCGGATGGCCGAACGGAATAACGGTCTGGGCTCTCTTTCTCACCTTGATGACGATTGCCGAGCAAACTAGGCACACTGCTAGGGCTGCCGACACTGCGAATAAAACGCTCATATCTCAGTCCCGACCAAAACTGATCGTTCGACGCATCTGGATTAGAGAAGGAACCCAGATCCCTACTATAGGTGTGCCCGATGCCAAACCATGGCGAATTCAATACCATATCGCGAATATCGGTGGCAGCATTGCTCATGTGCAAACGTGCAATTTTGCCGCCAGTATTTTTGACTCTGGCTTGCCATCGGGTTTTTCTGAACTCAAGATAGTGCCCGACCAAGAACCTTTCTCGCTGGAGGCTGGGGAAGATAAAAAATTGGAAATCGACCTCGGCGAAATGGCCACCAACCTCTTTCGCATAATGGGCGGGATACATGGACGATATCTCGCACACCAAAACACCGCATATCTGTTCTTTTGGGGTGACGCCAAATACACGGATGCATTGGGGGTAGCTAGAAACATAGCCGTTTTCCGCCATTTTCAAACCGACACGGCCAAGTTCAAGCCGATTGATGATCCCGACCGAGAGTATTCCGATTAGGCACGCCGCGACCAGTGCCCAAATTAGGACACCACCGACGTCCGGACTCAAGTCATCTCTTTAGAAGACTTTGCACACTTTATGACGGGGTGGGGGCTACTCGCCGGCAACAGCACCCGAGCTATGGCTCGAACGGACTCGCCGATGCATCTGCGCAACGATCTGCCGCCGCTGCTTCGATCCAAACACCCACTCCCGCACCGGACCAACGTCGACGTGGACAAACTGGCTCACAGGGTAGTACCCGACTCCACCAGCCTTCAGCGAAAGCGCCGCATCTCTCAGCTTCGTCGTCGAAACTCCGAGCACCCGAAGGTCGATTGCGTGTCCTTCCATATGCTGGCTATGCTCGGCCACTCCGGTCTGCGGCGAATGATGTCGCAAGTCCGCATTCGTCTCTGGCGTTCTATACCCGCACACCACAGTGATGACGCCATCCAGTCTGCCCAGCCGCGCCATCATCGCATGCAGCACATCAAACTCTTTGGGATCGTAGTTGCTCACGTCCTGCGTATAGTGGTCGCGCAGAAAATAGTTCAGCTTCTCGAGCGCTTCCGGCAGATACGTATCCCCAATCCGGTAAACAATATCGATGTTCTCGCCCGTATGCTGGTTCGTCATCTTCAGTTGATAAGGCTTGCCGGTCTCGGGCACATCCGTAGCAGTCCCATCCGCCGCGATATCCGCCGGCATCACCCCAGGCATCACCTCTTCGCCAGTCATCACCACAGGGTGTGTCTTCAAACGCATCGAGCTTCTAAGCCCTGCATGGACATGCGTCTTTATCGTTCTGGCCCACGACGACCCACTCACTCCAAACACAACAACCATCGTCGCCGCTGCCACGGCAAAACTTCGTACACTCAATATCCGCATCCAAACTCCAAGACCTTTAGATTCTTCGCGAATGTAAATCCTAAATGAGATTTGCCATTTGTCATTCGCTCACTTAAAGTTTAACCATTTCATATTGGAATCGGCATAAGGGGAATGTAACTTTAGTGTCACACTTGAGGTTCATTTCGGCTATGGCGGTAACTCGCCTTATATGGCCGTCAGTTAGCCTCGGTCAAGCTTCGGCCCGGAGACCCGTAAACCTCTCATAAACCAGCTTCGCAGCCGCAATATCCTCAATCGCGATCCCAACTGACTTGAACACCACGGGCTTTCCCTTCCGATCGAGCCCAGCCCCATTCAGCAACTCCCCAATCTCGGCACTCACCTGCGCCTTCGCCAGCAGAATATCTCCCGGCTCCCGCATCGCCGCCTCCCTCGACTCCACCACCACCGCCCCCTGCATCGCCTCCTCATCCAGTTCGCGACGATCCGGCGTGACCGCTCCAATCGCACACACGACAGCGTCTTTCTTCAGCCATCGCCCCTGCAAAACCGGCACCGCCGAGCTCGTCAGCGTCAACACAACATCGGCTCCCTGCACTGCCTCCTCCGCAGTGGTCACCCTCGCCCCAATCTCCTCAGCAAACCGCCGCGCATTTTCCTCTGACCGGCTCCAGACCCGTATCTCCTCAAACTTCCGCACGCGCGCAAGTGCCTGCACATGCGATCTCGCCTGCACCCCGCTCCCCAGAATCCCCAGCACCTTCGCGTCATGCCGCGCCAGACAGTCGATTGCCACCGCAGATACCGCTGCCGTTCTCATCTCTGTAATCAGACGTCCATCCATCACCGCCAATGGCTCCCCGGTATCGGAGCGAAACAGTTGAATCATCGCCATATGCGTATGTTTTTTCCATGCGGCATTCCCTGGATAAAACGTCACCATCTTCGCGCCCATAACGCCGCCATACACCGCGGGCATCACGGCAAACCAGCCGTTATGCGAGACCACGGGCATCACCGATCGTAGCGGTTGAACCACTCGTCCAGCGGAAAAATCCATCATCGCCTGCCGGATCGCAGGTATCAGGTCGTCATACGACAACACGGCACGCACCTGATCTTCATCGAGAAATAACAGTTTGTCAGCCGCCATGGGTGTTCTTCATTATCACTCGTATCACCTGCTAATCCCTCACTTGTGGCACGCTTAAAGCCATGCACCTCGACCCCATCCATCTCCGCGTCCTCGGCTCCCTCATCGAAAAAGAGATCGCCACCCCCGAGAACTACCCACTTTCCATTAATGCACTGGTCAACGCATGCAACCAGCGCTCCAGCCGCGATCCTGTGCTCGATCTCACGGAAGAAGAGGTCCGCCAGGCTCTTCACTCCCTTGAAGACCTCGCCCTCGTCACCGCAGTTCGCGACGCCCGCGTCCCAAAGTACGAACACCGTATCCGTACGGTCCTCAATCTTCGCCGCGATGAAACCGCCATCCTTTGCCTGCTGTTCCTTCGCGGCCCCCAAACTCCCGGCGAACTTCGCAGTCGCGCCGATCGTCTCTACCCCTTCGACGATCTTGCTGCCGTCCAGTCCACGCTCGAGCGGCTTGCAGCCCGATCCGCCAACAGCGAATCCGGCACGGAGATCGCCACTGGACCCCTAACCACAATCCTTCCACGCCAGCCCGGCTCTCGCGAAGCCCGCTATGCCCATCTCCTCGGAGACCCGCCCGATCTAGTGTCCTCGCCCCACTCCACTCCAACCGGCGAAGCCTCATCCTCAGGCCCCACAACAAACCAACGCCTAACACATCTTGAAGCCGAGATTGCTTCACTTACCACAGCTCTCGAGGAACTACGCGCCCGAGTCGAACTTCTGAACCCAAACACCTGACACCTATGCTCAAATAGAGACTTCCACGAGAAGTCCCAACGGATCATGAAGGCCACCTCTTCTCATGTCAGACTCCTTCACTCATGTCGACCCATCTGTAAACAGAAGCGGCCATGGCCGACGTGACATCGACCTGCGGCATGAACGTCTTGCCCGTCTCCTCGACCAGGTCACCGAAGGAATCATCTGCATCGATCGAGACTGGATCGTAACCTATGCAAACCCTGAGGCGTGTCTGCGCAGCTCGATATCTGCCGCCGACATCGGCACCAGAACGCTCTGGCAGATCTATCCACACCTGATCGGCACGGAACTGGAACGCACTTATCGCAGCGTGATGCGGACAGGCGTGAAGACCGGCATTGAGTACTACTCAGAGCGCATCGACGCGTGGCTCGACGTTTCCATCTACCCGACCGACGAAGGCATCGCTCTCTTTTATCGCGACATCACCGACCGCAAAGGTGCGGAATTCCTTCGCGATACCTCCATCCGCCAGCTCCGTCAGGTCCTCGAGACCACCACCGATGCCGTAGCGATCGTCGATCGCAACTGGAATATCTCCTTCCTCAATCGCCGCGCCAAAGAGCTTCTCTGCTCCAAAGGTGAGCTTCTCGGCAAGAATCTCTGGCAGGAGTTTCCCTCCGCTGCCCAGGATTACGAAATCTCCAATAGCCTTCGTCGTGCCATGGAAGAGAGAGCTCCTGCCGAGTTCGAGGCCTTCTACCCAGAGCACCTCAATCTCTGGCTATCCATCCAGTGCCGGCCCTTCGACGACGGCATCGTCATCTTCTTCCGCGACATCACCGAGGAGCGCGTCTCCCGCCACATTCTCCTCGATCAACAGGCAACCCTCGCCTTCGTCCAGCAGACCGCCCGTGTCGCCACGTGGGAGATGGATCTCGTCAACCGCACCGTCGAATTCGGCGAGGGATCCTATCCTGTCTACGGTCGTCCCTTCTCCGAACTCACTACGATTGACGATCTGGACAGGATCATCCGGCCTTCCGACCTCGTCCACGTCCAGCAGGACGCACGTCGAGCGATCGAAACAAACACCATCAGCATCGTCGACTTTGAGGTCTTCACTCCCGACGGTGGAACCCTCTGGGTCGAATGCCGCCGCGTCCCCGTCTACGACAGCGCAGGAGTTGCAACTCACCTGCGAGGGATGACCTCAGACATCACCGCCCGCAAAAAGAACGAGGAAGCCCTCGTAGCAAGCGAAGCACGTTATCGCGTCCTCGCCGATCTCAATCCCCAGGCCATCTGGATGGGAGCGCCCAACGGCGTTGTCACCTACGCCAATCAGAATCTCCTCGACTATACCGGCCTCACGATTGAAGAACTTGCTGGCGAGGGATGGATCAGCGTCTTTCACGCCACCGATCGTCAGCGTGTCGCCGAAGCCTGGCACCACTCCGTCGCCACCGGCGAGGACTATGACCTCGAAGCCCGCATGATTCGAGCCCGTGATGGCTCTGTCCGCTGGTGGTGGGTTCGCGCGCAGACCGTCCGCGACGACTCCGGAAAAATTCTCCACTGGCTCGGCATTGCCATCGACATCGATGACCGCAAGACATTCGCCGAGACGCTCCAGCGACGTCAGGACGAGACGGAGCGGCAACGTGTTGAGCTCGAAACCATCTATCAGACCGCGCCAATCGGCCTCTCTCTCTTCGATCCTGTTGAGTTCCGCTACTTGCGCATCAACGATCGTCAATGCGAGACTCTCGGCCTGCCGCGAGAACAGATCATTGGCCGCCCTATCTTTGAGCTCGCTCCCCTCAAAGGGCTTCAAGAGATCTTCGAACAGGTTGCCAGAGGCATTCCTGTCAGAAATCTCCTCCTCGAAGGAGAGCTCTCCAGCCGCCCCGGCGAACATCGCTTCTGGAACGTCAGCTACTCTCCTATCCACAACACCAGCGGAGCTGTTGAGGCCATCATCGCCGTTGTCCTCGAGGTGACCAACCAGAAAAAAGCCGAGACTGCCCTCATCCAAAGCGAGAAACTCGCCGCCGTCGGTCGACTCGCCAGCTCCATCTCGCACGAGATCAACAACCCGCTCGAGGCCATCACCAACCTCCTCTACCTCATCGCCTTATCCGACGATCTCTCCGAAGGTGTCCGCCACTACGTCCAGATCGCCCAGGCCGAGCTCTCTCGCGTCTGCCAGATTGCCACGCAGACCCTCCGCTTTCACCGCCAGGCGGTCCGCGCCACCGACGTCAGTGCCGCCGATCTTGTCGACGCCGTTCTCAATCTCTATCAGGGCCGTCTCGCCAACTCCGGCATCCGCGTAGAAGCCTGCTACTCCACCACCACTACCGTTCTCTGCTTCGAAAACGACATCCGTCAGGTTCTCAACAATCTCATCGCGAACTCCATCGACGCTATGCGGCAACGTGGCGGCCGGCTTCTCGTTCGCGCCCACAGCGCAATGGACTACTCCACCGAGCACCCCAACGGCCGTCACGGCATCCGAATCACAATCGCCGACACCGGCCACGGCATGTCCCCCACCGTTCGCAAACGTCTCTTCGAGCCCTTCTACACCACCAAGGACCTCAACGGCACCGGCCTCGGACTCTGGATCTCAGCCGGCATCGTCAACCGCCATCATGGCCGTCTCACCTTCCGCACCACCGAACACCCGCTTCATCACGGCACCGTCTTTTCCCTCTTTCTCCCCTCTGCTGAAGCCGTCGAGTCACTCTAAATATCGAGTCACTCTCAACGCGGCGACAGGTATGTAGTTGCATCAGCCCTCACCGAAACAGGCACGGCGATCACGGAGAACCTACATGCCAGACCAATACGACGCCATCATCATTGGAACCGGAGCGGGCGGCGGAACTCTCGCTCTCCACCTCGCGCAGGCAGGCAAGCGCATCCTCATCCTCGAGCGCGGCCCATTCCTCCCCCAGGAAAAGCTCAACTGGGACACGACCGCCGTCTTCCTCGACAATCATTACCACACCAAAGATGTCTGGCTCGACAAAGACGGCCAGCCCCTCCATCCGCAACAAGCCTACTTCGTCGGCGGCCAGACCAAGGTCTACGGCGCCGCGCTCTTCCGTCTCCGCGCTCAGGACTTCGGCGTCCTCCACCACAAAGACGGCATCTCTCCCGCATGGCCTCTCACCTACGCCGACTTCGAGCCCTTCTACACTCGCGCCGAAGAGCTATTCGCCGCACACGGCTACCTCAACGACGATCTCTCCAGTCCTGACCCTACCGAACCCTTCCACTCCAAACCCTACCCATTCCCTGCGCTCCCCAGCGAACCGCGCATGCAGTCCATCTACGACGACGTCAAAAAGCTCGGCTACAATCCGTTCCCCGTTCCCCTCGGCCTTAAACGCAACACTGCCGACCCCGTCGAATCCAAATGCATTCGTTGCGACACCTGCGACGGCTATCCCTGTCTCGTCCACGCCAAATCCGACTCCGACATCAACTGCATTCGCCAGATCATGCACCTCCCCAACGTCACGTTTCTTACCGAGGCAAAAGTAACGCGCATAGTCACAAATTCAACCGGAACCGCCGTCACCTCCGTCGAAGTCCAGCATAACGGCCCCGTCGATGCTCCACCCCAGCTCGCAACTTACTTCGGCAACATCATCGCCGTCTGCTGTGGAGCCATCAACTCCGCCGCCCTCCTCCTGCAATCCGCAACCGACAAGCACCCCCACGGCCTCGCCAACAACAGCTCCGACATGGTCGGCCGCCACTTCATGTATCACCAGGCCGATGCCATTCTCTCCCTCAGCTTTGAACGTAACGATGACAGTTACATGAAGACCTGGGGCACCAACGACTTCTACTTCCGCGACCCCAACGGCGAATACGACTTCCCCATGGGCTCCGTCCAACCCATCGGCAGCTTCCACCACGAGATGATGAAGGGCGACGCCCCTCCGCTCACTCCCGGCTTTGTGCTCGAGACCATGAAAGACCACGCCGTCCCCTGGTGGCTCATGACCGAAGATCTACCGGACCCCAACAATCGCGTCACCCTCACGACCTGCGCCGACGGCACCCCGCAGATCAAGCTCTCCTACACCGACAACAACGTCGAATCATTCACCCGCCTCAAAGATCGCTGGATCGACGTCCTCAGGCAAGCCGGCCACGCCGAAAGTTCCGTCCCCTTCCACGCCTACTTCAAAAAACGTATCCCTCTCGAAGGCGTCGGTCACCAGAACGGAACCTGTCGCTTCGGCACCGACCCCAGGCAATCTGTCCTCGACCTCAACTGCAAAGCCCACGACCTCGACAACCTCTACGTCGTCGATGCCAGCTTCTTCCCATCGTGCGGCGCAGTCAATCCATCCCTCACCATCATCGCCAACGCCATTCGCGTCGCCGACCACCTCTTGGCCGACCGTCTCGGTTAGCCCGAATTTCTTCAAATTTTCGGTATTGGGTTAGTTCAGTTTTATCTTTTCTGGCATTAGGCGGCGGAGATTAATATAAAGTCCCATGCCAATAGCACTCAGAGCTAATACTCCCTCGCCATACAAAAGTAACCTTGAGAAAATGACTGAATTAAACACTGAATCAAATCCAATCTTGATTCCGAGCCAAATCAATGCCATTGTCAGGGGGGGCATCCAAATTACGATGAAGAAAAACCAGATGCCCCCTGCGATCACCAGCAAAACGCCTAGCGCGTGATTTTGATCGCGAGTCATGTTGCGATATTCTCACGCCTATAGCGACTCTTCAACCAAATCTTTGTTTCCCCAAGCAATTGTTCAAAGAGCGAAGTATTATGTCTCCGAAGCGTTTTTTCACGCTCCACCCAGCGCCGAAACCCGCGCTCACCATCATTGGAGACCTTCATGCTGCAAACCTCGACCCGCCTCTTCCTCACAGCCTCCTCTTCGTCTCAGCAGCCGCGCTCCAAGCCCAGACCAACACCACCCTTCTCGTCAACGTCGATCACCGTCCCGCCACCTCCCTCAACGGCGACTGGCACTCCGTTGTCGACCAGTACGCCACCGGCCTCTACACCTTCCACCAGGAGCTGCGCAAAGACGGCTTCTTTATGAACGCCCCCTTCGACCCCAACGGCCACCCGCAGGACTACAATTTCGCCAACTCTCCCACCCTCAAAGTCCCAGGCGACTGGAACACGCAGCGTCCCGAACTCCTCTACTACGAAGGCCCCATCTGGTACGAGAAAGACTTCGAGCACAAGCTAACGAGCGAGACCAACGTCCCGAAGAAAACCTTCCTCCACTTCGGCGCCGCCAACTACCGCACCTTCGTCTGGGTCAACACCAAAAAAGTCTGCGAACACGAGGGCGGCTTCACACCCTTCGACTGCGACATCACCAGCGTCCTTAAAGACGGAAAAAACTTCGTCGTCGTCTCCGTCGACAACACCCGCATCGCCGACGGCGTCCCCACGCTCCAAACCGACTGGTGGAACTACGGAGGCCTCACTCGCGACGTCTCCCTCGTCGAAGTCCCAACGCAGTTCATCGACAACTACGACCTTCACCTCAGCCGCACGAATCACGATCTCATCGAAGGCTACGTCCACGTCGAAGGAGCGCCAGCTGGAACTCCAGTCGTGGTTGCAATCCCTGAGCTCAACGCCATTGCCGATGCCACGACCGACGAACAATCCCGGGCATCAATCTCTCTGCTTGTGAAGTCACTTAGCCTCTGGTCGCCGGAAAACCCCAAACTCTACAAGGTGCAGATATCGAGTGGCGACGCCCACCTCACCGGGCCGCCCGTTCACGGCGCTGCGGCTAAGGATGCGTTACACGTCGACTCTATTCAAGACGAGATCGGCTTCCGCACCATCGAAACCCGCGGCACTCGAGATCCTCCTCAACGGCCAGCCCATCTTCCTTCGCGGCATCTCCATCCACGCCGAAGCCCCCTACCGCACCGGCCGCGCCTACTCACAAAAAGACGTCGATACTCTCCTCGGCTGGGCCAAAGAGCTAGGCTGCAACTACGTCCGTCTCGCTCACTACCCGCACGACGAGCGCATGACCCGCACTGCCGACAAACTCGGCCTCATGGTCTGGTCAGAGATCCCCGACTACTGGGCTCTCCAGTTTGACAACCCAGCCGTTCTCGCCAAATCGAAGCAGCAGCTCTCCGAGATGATTCGACGCGATCGCGACAAAGCCTCCGTCATCCTCTGGTCCGTCGCCAACGAGACCCCCAACACCGAAGCCCGTACTAAATACCTGACCACCATGGTCGACCTCACCCACCAGCTCGACCCCACCCGCCTCGTCACCGCAGCTCTCCTCGTACGCACCGAGAAGAATCCCAACGGAGGCACCACCAAGATCGTCGATGACCCACTCGGCAAAGCTCTCGACGTCATCGGCACCAACGAGTACATCGGCTGGTACGAGCAACACGCAGAAGGCGCCGACACCACCACCTGGGACATCCGCTACCAGAAGCCCCTCATCATGTCGGAGTGGGGCGCCGACGCCAAAGCAGGCAACCACGCGCCCGCCGTCGACGCCAATCCAGCCCTCTGGACCGAGGAGTATCAGGCCGAGATCTACCATCACCAGATCGCGATGCTCAACAAGATCCCGCAACTCCGCGGCACCAGTCCCTGGATTCTGATGGACTTTCGTTCTCCCCGCCGCGTCAACTCTGGCCTCCAGGACAACTTCAACCGGAAGGGACTTATCTCCGATCAGGGCGTCAAAAAACAAGCCTTCTTTGTTCTGCAAAAGGCCTACAAAGACAAAACCCTCGGCAAACCCGAATAGCCCGCAACTCGCACACCAAAGAAAGCTTCCATTTCGTCTGTCACTATAGCTAATATCTAAATCTTCCAAGCATTCTCTGCTCACAGCAGATATCCAACTATCTGGATAGGCGACAGTCAGTGATGTGGTGTGCCAACTCGAACAATAAAGCCAGGCAAGCCGCGTTCCTCTGCGTCCTTCTGCTCATGACGTTGCGCGCCGCAAACGTCCTCGCTCAACAAATCCCAGCCGTCCAGCTACCGAACGCACCTGGCATGTCTGTCCTCTCCGGAACCGTCACCGACACCGATGAGGCCTTCATTCCCAACGCGCACATCACTCTCGAAGAGAGCCAGACCAAGACCGTCCGTACCACCCAGTCCGACGCTGCAGGCGCATTCACTTTCCTCGCCGTTCCACCCGGAGAGTATCTCGTCAAAATCATCGCTCCCGGCTTTGCATCGTGGAAGATTGAAGATGTTGTCGTCCGCGCCGGAGAGAATGTTCTTCTCCCGCCTATTCTTCTCGGCGTCGAATCCATTAGCTCCACCGTCGATGCCATCACCCAGGAAGACCTGGCCGAACAGCAGATCAGCGCCGAAGTAAAGCAGCGCATCATCGGCGTGCTACCGAACTTCTACGTCAGCTACATCCCCAACGCAGCTCCACTCACCCGCAGACAGAAGTTCAAGCTAGCGCTCAAGGTCACCGTCGATCCAGTCACCTTCCTCACCACCGGCATCACCGCTGGCATCGAGCAGGCGCAAAATAACTTCTCCGGCTACGGGGATGGGTTTGGTGGTTATGCCAAACGCTACGGCGCCACCTACGGCGACCGCCTCACCTCGACCTTCTTCGGCGCCGCGCTTCTCCCCTCTCTTCTCCATCAGGATCCTCGCTACTTTTACATGGGCAAAGGCAAGGTCATCCATCGCGCTCTCTACGCCATCTCAACGGTCGTCATCTGCAAGGGTGACAACGGACACTGGCAACCCAACTACTCCAATGTCCTGGGCAACCTTGCAGCCGGTGGCGTCTCCAGCCTCTACTATCCCAACAGCGACCGTCACGACGTACGGGTCACCGTCGACAATATCCTCATCGGCGTCGGCACCGGTGCCATCGGAACCCTCTTTCAGGAGTTCCTGCTCAAACACCTCACCCACGGTGTACCGCCTGCTGCCGCACCCACTCCCTAACTATCTCCGTAAACCGGAATAGCCGCACCTTGAATCACGACAGCTCTGTCGCTGCACAAAAATAAGATCACCTGTGCAATATCCTCAGGCTTCGGCCACGCGGCAAAGTTGGCATCGGGCATTGCCTGCCGGTTTGCCGCAGTGTCGATGATGCTTGGAAGAATCGAGTTCACCCTCACTCCTGTACCCTTCACCTCCGCAGCCAGCGAATCCATCATCGCAACTGCAGCCGCCTTCGATGCCGCATACGCCGACGCACCCGCTCCATGATCGAACGCTGCCTTTGCCGCCACGTTTACGATCGATCCGTATCGTTGCTTCAACATCGCTGGCAGCACGGCCCGCGCCAGGGCGTAACCCGAACGCAGGTTCAGCGCCAGCATCGCATCGAACACCTTCGTCTCCAGCTCCCACAGCTTCACGCCGCCCGCGTATCCGCCAACTGTATTCACCAGCGCATCCACTCTTCCATGTCGAGAAAGAACGCCGCCAACAAACTCGCAGGTAGCCCGTTCCTCGGTCACATCGACCACGGCTCCTTCCAGCGCTGCCGCCTTCGCACCCGCAGCTTGTTTCAGCGCAGCGAACTCTTCTTCTTTGCGATAGGTCACCACCACCTTCGCATCTTCCTCAAGAAGCGCGCGGCTCACCGCATTGCCTAAACCGCCGGTCCCACCTGCAACCACCACAACTTTGCCTGAAAGATTCATAGTCATCGTCCTCCATCCTAATATGGGGCAACCGGGGGAGAAATAGTATCAGGCGCACAACCGGCGAAGGAATCGTCGCCCGTTCGTTCGAGGGGTATACTGGCTTCGCTCAGCTCCTGCCGGCAACTCATTGCCGCAAGCCTGAAGCCGAGCGGTCGATCTCGCGCACACATCTACGGAGGAATTTGCATGCAACGGAAACCCGGCAGCATCGCTCTATCTCTTCTTCTCAGTCTTCTCGTTCTGGGCTGTGTTCCAGGTCTCCAGGCTCAAACGGCGCCTCCTCCCTCCGCTCAAGCGGGACCACCCCCGCCCCCGCCGACCCCGCAGCAGCTCGACCAGCTACTTGCCCCCATCGCGCTCTATCCTGACTCGCTCCTCGCTCAGATCACGACGGCCTCCACCAATCCCCAGGAGATTCTCGACGTCAACAACTGGTTGATCAACAACCCGAATCTTACCGGCACCGCGCTCACCGACGGGGCCCAGGCGCAGGGATTTGACCCTGCATTTATTGCGCTGGTCACGTTTCCAACCGTGCTTGAGATGATGGCCGAGCACATCGATGACTACGCGGCCATCGGGCAGGCGGTCACCGCCAATCAGGCCGAAGTCTCTTCTTCCATTCAACGTCTCCGCTCGCAGGCCTACACCTCCGGAGCCTTGCGCAGCAATCAGCAGCAACAGGTTCAGGTCCAACAGGCCTCGGGTCAGCCGGTGTATGTCATCCAGCCTGCGAATCCACAGGTTGTCTACGTACCGCAGTACGACCCCACCGTCGTCTACGTCCGGCCAGCCACCAGCACCATCGTCGCAACATCGTTCATCAGCTTTGGCATCGGTATCGGCATCGGTGCTCTTATCGCCAATAACCATCCCTGGGGCTGGGGCGGCTGGGGATGGAACTGGGGAGGCCGCAGCATCTACTACAACCGCGGTCCGTGGGGCGGCTGGCATGGTGGCTATCGTCCGCCGAATTACTGGTACCACCCGCGACCGATACCCTGGGGCAGCCGTCCTGGTTATGGCGGCAATTGGGGTTATCGTCCACCCAACTATCGTCCCCCAAATCCCTACAACCGTCCCGGCTACAATCGTCCCGGCGGCTATCGGCCCGGTTATCGCCCCGGCGCACCAGGCGGCCGTCCAGGATATGGAAATCGCCCAGGATACAACCCCGGCAATCGCCCCGGCACCCCGGGCAATCGTCCCGGCACCCCGGGAAACCGCCCAGGTACTCCCGGCAATCGACCTAGTACTCCCGGCAATCGACCTGGAAACGGAACACGTCCCGGCACGCAACCCTCTCGTCCCAGCACTCCACACACTCGACCAGCTCAGCCCCGGCCAACACCGCAGCCTCGACCCCAAAACAGGCCGCAAAGCCGTCCCGCCCAAAGCCGTCCTGCACCCCAAAGTCGTCCCTCAGGCTCTCGTCCATCAGGAGGAGGTAAGCCAGGTCCGCGCTAATGGCCATCTTCACCAACAGCTCATTCAATAAGTAATCGCAGCGCCAGCAGCAGGGGATGTCCGAACGGGACATCCCCACCGCGCCCTCTACATCTCCGCCCATCGTCGCAGCAGATTGTGATACACCCCCGTCAACTGCACCCCAATCGCGTTCCCCGGCGACTCTCCTGCCAGTCGATCCGCGGTCATCTTTATCAGGCCTTCAAAACTTGAAATTAATCCCGATCAGCGCATTCGCCCCTTCTCCGGGAATCAGATGGCTCGGATGCGGCAGGTCAATGTAATAACGGTTCAGCAGATTATTCACATTCGCCTGCAGCTCCAGTCGCTCCGTGATCGGCCGCTTCAGCATCGCGTTGAAGATCCAGTAACCCGGAACTTTATAAATTCGATCAACCTGCAGTCATCTACTTCGTCTGCAGCCCCAGATCCTCGCGGTCTCTGCCGGAGACTACCCGCGGAGATCTGGCCTCATAGCTCCATTCAATCCTTGTGAAATACCGCAACAAAAATTACCGATGAGCCGAATATGCGACGGGACTGGTCGTATATAAAGTTTATATGCGACTAATATAGTCTTTGATTCGATTATCGAACGAGAGCTTCGCGCCGTCGCCTTCGGCTATCGGGCATCAACCGCCTTCACTTAGCCGTCCATCGTCGTCGGCAACTGTCAGAGATCGTCGGATGAGCCGAGATCAAAAACAGAAAACCTCTAAAAATGCCCATAAAAGCTCGTTTAGCACTCCAATACTGCCAATTCGCAAGAGGGGCATATACGTTTTTTCATATTTTAGAGTCTCCGAAAACTCCCGAAGTCAGTAATACGGATATGTAACTTATTTGTAATGAGAGACAAACATTTTACAAATGAAATTCTAAGTTTGGCATTCTTATTGCTCTGGCTTCAGCATCTGTCCTTCATCTTTTATGCGTCTTCGCACAGATCCAACTCTGCGATATGCAGTGGTCTGTTAAAGGTCTAGTTCGATATTTTGGGAGAAAATAAATGAAAATTGCTTTGAAATATCTTTCGCATCTATCTCTGCTGCTGCTGATATGTGCGTCAGGATTTGCCCAGCAGCAGGGTGCCATTACCGGCGGACTAAACGGCGTCATCACCGATCCAAGCGGAGCCGCTTTGCCGGGTGTGACCGTAACCCTCATAGGACCTCAAGGTAGACGAGTGCTGACGACCGACTCGCTCGGACGCTACAGCGCTTCGGGTCTCACCCCCGGTATCTATGACGTGACGGCCGAGAAGCCCAACTTCAAGAAGGTTGAGGCCAATCACAACGAAATCGTCGTCAACTCGTCCTCAGCATTGAATCTCACTCTTTCGGTCGGCAGTGTCTCCGACACAGTTGAAGTGAACTCCACCGCAGCTTCCATCGACACTCAGTCGACTTCGGTTACAACAAACCTTACCGACGCTTTCTACAACAATGTTCCCCTACCCCGAAACGTCAGCTCCCTCTTTTACGTGGCGCCGGGTGTCGCTGCCGGTCAGGTAGCGGGCGCGGCGAACCAGAACGGCCCAGGTGCATCCAATCCCTCGATCGGCGGAGCCTCCGCTCTTGAAAATCTGTACGTCGTCGATGGTGTCACCATTACCGACCAGGCCTTCGGCAGCATAGGAACCTTCAACCGCTACCACGGCGCTCTCGGTACCGGAATCAACCTGTCCTTTATTAAGGAAGTCGATGTCAAAACCTCGGCGTTCCAGCCCGAGTATGGCAAATCTCTTGGCGGTATCGTTCAGATCGTCACCAAATCAGGCGGCGACAGCTATCACGGAGCGATCGGCGCTTACTTCGGCCCCGGTTCCTGGTACGCGAGCCGTTATCAGTTCTATCAGTTCGGATACCAGCAGGTAGCTCCCTCCTCGACCCTCAACAACCCCCAGTACGATATCAGCGCGGAAGCTGGAGGGTACATCCCGGGATTCAAGAACAAGCTCTTCTTCTTCGGAGCCTTCGATCCTTCACTCACCCAGACCATCCTCCTCGCAGACCCTCTCAACACGGTCACCTACGCGCACGGACAGTATCCTTCCAGCATCACCACTCTTAGCTGGGCTGGTAAGTTGACCTACAAGCTGGGCGCTTCCACGACCTTCGAAGCATCGAGCTTCGGCGATCCCAGCAAGCACAACGTCATCCCCAACACGCTATCCACCACCAACCCATTGTCTGTTAGCAGCTCGTACCGCTTCGGCTCCAGAGATTCGGTCGTACGTGGAACCTCCGCGATCACGTCCAGCTGGATCGTCGATGCTTCCTGGGCCTACAACCACAATAAATTCGAAGAAACCCCGGCACAGAATCAGTACGGCATCACGGACACGAGCGCGACTGCACTCCCAACTCCCGGCAGCTCCACAACCGCCGGCTTTGGAGCGTTTGAGCCTTCCACCAACAACACCTACAGCATTGCGATTAACACATCCAAGACGGCCAACTTCTTCGGTCAGCACACGTTCTCGGTGGGTTACTCTTACGACCACACCGATTTCCTTGATCAGCCCTCGCGCTCTGGACCTCTCTTCCCAATTCCTAGCGCCAATGCTGTTGGCTCATCACTTCGCAGCCTCTTTCCCAACATCCCTGCCGCTGCTGTCGGAGCGCTCACCAATGCGAGCTTCTCGATTGCTGCAGCAAACTCAAACTCGGCTCTTACCACCTCGGACACAACCTGCACCCAGTGCCCCACCAATGCAGCTGGTCAGAAGGTCTACGCGGTCATCAGCCGTGGAACCTACGTTGGTCTGAATGTTCAGGCACAGGGTCGTTATCACACTGCTTACGGAAACGACACCTATCAGCTCAATCGCTTCATCACCCTCAACGGTGGTGTGCGTTGGGAGCAGGCGCTGACTGGTGGCGATCTCCTCAAGTACACCTTCACCGGCAACTGGTCGCCGCGCGTCGGTATCAACGTTGATCCCTTCGGAGATCACAAGGGCAAGGTCTTCTTCAACTACGCTCGCAACTACTGGGCAATGCCTCTCGACGCTGCGATCCGTCAACTCGGCAACGAGCAGGACGACACCAGCTTCTACTTCGCTCCAATCATCAACGCAGACGGCTCCTACACGCTCGCTCTCGACAATGCTCACGTACTCAATGGCTTGCCGAAATCAACCACCGCAGGTACGGTCGCAAACTTCGGCGCTCCCAGCTTCTCTTCATCAACCGGAGAAGGAATCATCCCCGGCACGAAGTCCGAGTATGAGGACGAGTATGTGATTGGCATCGAACGCGAGATCCACAATGGCCTGGTCGTCAAGGCTCGTTACACCGACCGTCGTCTCGGCCGTGTCATTGAGGACATCGGTTCGCAGTCACCGGAAGGATCGACCATCGCCTCCTTCTACAACGGCGGTATCTCTAATCCCGGTCCGACGACGGACATTGGCATCAATGAGCAGGAGATCACCTACACTCAGGCTCAGTTCCTCGCCAAGAACCCCGGCACCGTCACCACCGGCAACTATGTAGCGCCTGTGGCTGGCTGCAACGTCAGCAACGACACCTTCTTCACCGTTGGCGGTCCATTTATCAACGGCAAGAACCACCCCGTCGGTGGAGCCTGCTTCACGAACGTGGCCACCATGGACGCCGGACCCGGAGACGGTATTCCCGATGGATTCGTGAAGCCCGTTCGTCACTACGAAGCCGCTGAGTTCGAATTGGACAAGCGCTTCAGCAACCACTGGCTCGCCGTCGTCAACTTCCGCTAGGCAACTCTCTACGGTAACTACGAGGGCGCATATCGCAACGACAACGGACAGTCTGACCCTGGAATCAGCTCGCTGTTCGACTTCACCCCAGGCAAGCTTGGACTTCTCGGCGATCAGTTCTCGCCTGGAGATCTCAGCAGCGACCGTCGCGCAGTTGGCAATCTCTTCGCCAGCTACAACATCGGTTCCGACACGCCTCTCTTCCACGCGCTGCGAGGGCTGACCGTCGGTACTGGTCTCCGCGGACAGTCCGGTGTTCCTCTCAGCCTCTTGGGAGATCACCCGATCTATCTCAACCAGGGTGAAGTTCCCATCGGCGGCCGTGGTGCCGCCGGACGGACACCATCCTCCACCCAGCTCGATATGCATGCTGACTACCCCGTGCCACTCGGTTCGCGATTCGCCGAGCGGTACAAGCTCAAAGTTGCGATGGACATGTTCAACGTGACCAACAGCCAGTTCATAACGGGCAAAGTCCAATACACACAGACAGCGGCACAGGGTGTCGGTGTTCCTCCACCGTTGAACGTCGACTATGGTCGCCCAACCTCATTCCAGGGACCGTTCTATGCACGCGCTCCGTACGGTTTGAGTTCTAAACCAACAAGACTTAAACTGGAGGGAGAGAGTGTTCT
>CAVXPJ010000013.1:0-17887 GCA_963763605.1 uncultured Acidobacteriaceae bacterium
TTAGCTTCCACGCCAAATCGCAAGCTGATCTTCGCTTCATTTTGTTGCGTTTACCTCTTTTGGGGAGGGACGTACCTGGCGATGCGATACGGCGTCGACGTGCTGCCGCCGTTCGTACTGGGCAGTGCGCGCTTTCTGATCGCAGGGCCAATCATGCTGGCGCTGAGCGCGTTGTTCAAGCTGAAGGTGCGGCCCACGCGACAGGAGCTTGTGCAGACTCGCACTCATCGGAGTGCTGATGCTGGGATGCGGAAATACGGCCGTGCTCTGGGCTGAGCAATACATTCCCAGCGGACTGGCAGCGCTTCTGGTGGCGTCGATTCCGCTCTATGCCGCGCTGATCGAGATGGCACTGCCGCGCGGCGAAGGACTGCCGGCGCAGGGTTGGATTGGGGTGTGCATGGGGTTTGTCGCGATGGTGTTTCTTCTGTGGCCGGGGCTGAGAAAGGGGCTGCACGGCGATGCCCGGCAGATTGTTGCGGCGGCAGTAACACTCGGAGGAACGCTGTGCTGGACGGCTGCTTCGGTGATCTCGCGGCGGTCGACGATTCGTATCAGCGGAGCTGCGTCGGCAGGATGGCAGATGGTCTTCGGAGGACTGTTCAACCTGGGATTGATGGCACTGTCAGGTGGTTATCGTGGCGCGCAATGGGGAGTAAAAGCATGGGGATCGATCGGCTACCTCGTCATCTTCGGATCGCTGATCACCTATACGGCCTATATCTATCTGCTCGATAATGTGGCCGTGTCGAAGGTGGCGACGTATGCATACATCAACCCGATCATTGCGGTCATCCTGGGCGCAATCTTCGTGCAGGAGCACTTCGTCCCGTAGAGTACGTTGGGATGGCTGGGATTTTGCTGGCGGTGTTTCTGGTGACCAGCTCAAAGATGAAGGGCGGCAAGCCGACAGTGGTGGACGAGGATCTGGCGGTGGGGCAGCAGGTCTAGCTCTCAATCTCTGAGCCGCGAAGACAAAGAAGTACAGTGGAACAAACCGGTTTCACTTCGCGTAGATGACTGCGAGAGGGTACGCCCATGAAAACCATCGCCTTGAATCTGGCACTTTCAACACTGCTTCTGTCGGCAGCTGCAGCAACGGCGCAGAGCGACACCATGTGGGACAAGAGCTACCCCGTCACCGGACAGCCGTCGCTCGATTCTCAGCACGGACGACAGCCATCTCAACATTCATCCGTGCGGCGGCTGTAAAACGGTCCATATCCATGTCACGCCGGAGAATACGAGCCTTTCGCGATACACCCTCGAAGAGAGCCAGAGCGGCGATATCGTTCACTTCTCTCTTAAGGAGAAGCCGCACATGGGGGTGCACGTCAATTGGCACTCCTCGACCGTTCGCGTCGACGTGGAGACACCGGCTAATCTCACGCTCGATGCCAGATGCGCGGACGGGAACCTCACAGCGGCTGATCTCCACGGCGACCTCACCATCCATACCAGCGACGGCAGCCAGGAGTTGACTGGGGTATCCGGAAACTTGAAGCTGCACTCGAGCGACGGACATCTCCGCGTTCGCAACGCCAGCGGCACCCTCGAAGCGCGAAGCTCCGATGGCAACCAGGACATCGCGGGATCGTTCACGTCGCTGCAACTGCACAGCGAGCGACGGTTCGATCACGCTTGAACTTGCAGAAGGATCGCACCTTAGCGCCGACTCGCGACATTGAGAGCAGCGACGGAAGCGTGACGCTTGCGACTGCCGAAGAGCTTCCCAGCCGAGCTTGCAGTCAGCACCAGCGATGGAAGCATTCAGAGCACACTCCCACTGGTTGTCGATGGGTACAACTCCAAGGGGAACTCAGGCCACAGCATTCGCGGCAAGTTCAACGGCGGCGGTTCCTTGTTGACGATCCACACCAGCGACGGCAGCGTGCATCTTGCGACGCTGTAGTTGCGAGCCTCTTCTCTTATGACATGCCGGTGATCTCGCCCTCGGCGTCGACGTCGATGCCGAGCGCGCGAGATGCCTTCGGGAGACCGGGCATCAACATCATGCTGCCAGAGATGACGACGAGGAAGCCTGCACCAGCGGAGAGAGCCACGTCGGTGATGTGCAGCGTCCAGCCGGTGGGAGCGCCCATCTGTTTGGGATCGTCGGTGAGCGAGTATTGCGTCTTGGCGATGCAAACAGGGAGGTCGCCGTAACCCCCATTGCGTAAAGCGTGCGAGTTTTTCTTCGGCCTTAGGGCTGAGTTCGACGTTCGCGGCACCGTAGACCTTCTGCGCGACTGCCGTGATCTTTTCAAGCGGCGATGCGCTCGATGGGTAAGTGGTTTGGAGCGCGGGGCTAGGGTTGGCAGCAATGACACTGACAACTTTTTCTGCAAGCGCGACTGCGCCAGCTCCGCCCTTGGTGTAGGCTTCGGAGACTGCGAAGGCCGCGCCCTGGGCCTCGCAGTATGTTTCGAGGAACTGGAGCTCTTCGTCGGTGTCGTTGGGGAAGCGGTTGATGGCGACGATGGCGGGAAGATTGAAGCCTCGCACGATGGCGATATGTTTTTTCAGATTGGCGAAGCCTGCTTCAAGATCGCCCGCACCCTGATTCCGAACCGACTGTACCGTGGTGACGAGCACGCGGCGGCAGGCTTGATGCCGGAGCTGGGCATGACGATGTCCATGTACTTTTCAAAGCCGAGATCGGAGGCAAAGCCCGTCTCGTTGACGACGTAGTCGGCAAGACGAAGGCCCATCTGCTGCGAGAGAACCGAGCTGGTGCCATGAGCGATGTTGGCGAAGGGGCCGCAGTGAACCAGCGCAGGCGTGCCTTCGGTCGTCTGGACGAGGTTGGGCAGAATGGCTTCGCTCAGCAAAGCCATCATGGGGCCGACAGCATTCAGATCGCGCGCAGTGACAGGCTTGCCGGCACGATTCGTGCCGATGACGATGCGTCCAAGGCGCTTGCGCAGGTCTTCGCGACTATCGGCAAGCGTGAGAATGGCCATGATCTCGCTGGCAGCAGTGATGACAAAGCCAGTGTGGCGGTTCGCTCCGTCGCGTTTGCCGCCTGCGCTGACGATGATGTGGCGCAGCGCGCGGTCGTTCATATCGAGCGCGCGAGGCCAGGTGATGGCGTGCGGGATCGAGATCGAGGGGGTTGCCGTGGAAGAGATGCGAGTCGATCAGTGCGGCGAGAAGGTTGTTCGCGGAGGTGATGGCGTGGAAGTCGCCGTGAAAGTGGAGATTGATCTTCTCTGCCGGTTCTACCTGAGAGCGGCCACCGCCCGCGGCTCCGCCCTTCATGCCGAAGACCGGACCGAGCGACGGCTCGCGCGAGGTGATGATGGCTTTTTTGCCGATCTTTTCGAGACCCTGCACAAGGCCGATCGAGGTGACAGTCTTGCCTTCGCCAGAGACGGTCGGCGTAGTCGCGGTGACAAGGATGAGTTTGCCGCGAACAGGAAGCGAAGCATCCGTGAGGAGATCGAGTTTGAGCTTCGCGCCGTAAGGGCCCAAGGCGTTCGACGTATCTTTTCAGGCAGGTTGAGTTTTTTGACGATGGCTTCGATGGGAAGAAGATCTTTGTTCATTGGCTTCAGGGTGCGGGATAGAAGAAGTAGGTGGCGGTTAAGGGATTGGCGTTGCCGATGGTGAGCGGATAGAGCGGCGCAGCTTGGTCGCGACCAAAGCGCACGGTGGTCTTGGTGATGCGGTTGAGCGTGTCGATGCTGTTGGAAGAGAAGTACCAGACGAGAAGATGGCTGTTCCAGTTGGTCGAGATGGCCATGGTGTAGAGCTGCCCGGGCCGCGCATCCTGTGGTTGTCCTTGCGCGGCGGCCATATGAACCTTCTGCCAGCCAATGGTGTAGGTGGAGGATGGCGCGGTGGGTTTCATGCCGGGGATTTTGGCGACGAGATCGGCCATGTCGTTGAGTAGTGTTGTGCTCACGCTCTCATGCTCTGCGTTGACGCAGTTGATGTCGAGTTCGGCGAGAAGAACAGATGCCGTGGTCTGCGTTTCAGCTGCGTGCGGAAGCTGGAGGAGAAGTTCGGGGCGAAGACAGCGAGTTCCAGCGTCGAGCTTCGGATCGGTTGCGCCAGAAACCCCAGGGAAGACGAGATGGCTGTCATGCAGGATCTGTTCGGTGTCGGCCTTGACCAAGTCGGAAGGGTAGAAGAGGCGCAGTTTCAGCGCCTCGTTCTCCCATTCTGTGGTGTTCGGCGCAGGTGTCTGCGCAGTGGCTGAGAGAGACAACACAACAGCGAAGAGGCATCCTATCGCGGTGCGAGTTCTGTGAGTGAGGATCATTTTATTTGCGCTTCCAGCGCACGCCGTCTTTGGAGTCTTCAATTAGGATGCCTTTGGCGAGAAGATCGTTGCGAACGGCGTCGGCACGAGCGAAGTTGCGAGCCTTCTTGGCCTGAGTACGTTCCGCAACAAGCGCATCGATATCGGCGTCCGAAAGAGATAGAGTGGCGACAAGCGATGGGTCGGCCTCTCCAAGACGGCCTTCAGCATCGGCCCAGACGAGCGCGGCACGAGTGATGGAAGCGTCGTTATCTTCAAGGACAGCGAAGACGCCGTCGAAGAGTGCGAGAACCTTCACAATCTGCATCGCGTTTTCTGCACGAAGCGTGCCGGCATCGGCAGCCGAGTTAGCAGCGCGGACAAGGTCAAAGATAGCGGCCCGTGCCTCTGCGGTGTTGAGATCATTCGTCAGTGCGGCCGTGTAATCGTGCTCCGCTTTTACGGTCGCCGACGCGATCTCTGGGTTGAGCCCCTCAGGGAAGCCGCCGCCTAACATTCGCTGGTGGAAGGTGCGCAAGCGGTTGACGGCGTTAGTCGACTCGGTGAGGCTGTCGAAGGTGAAGTTCATCTGGTTCCGATACGGAACCGAGATCAGCAGAAACCGAATAGCGGAGGCGCGGTGGCCCTTGAGCAGCAGATCGCGCAGCGTGTAGAAGTTGCCCTCGGACTTCGACATCTTCTTGCCTTCAACCAGCAGGAAGCGGACGTGCATCCAGTGGCGCGCAAACGTCTTGCCACTAGCAGACTCCGACTGTGCGATCTCGTTCTCGTGGTGCGGAAACATCAGATCTTCGCCGCCCGCATGAAGATCGATATTGTCGCCCAGAAGTTTGGTTGCCATGGCGGAGCACTCGATGTGCCAGCCAGGGCGGCCCATGCCGAGCGAGGTCTCCCAATATTGCTCGCCGGGTTTCACGGCCTTCCAAAGAGCGAAGTCGCGCGCGGCGTCCTTCTCGTATTCGTCCACGTCAACGCGAGCGCCGTCTTCGATACCGTCAAAGTCTTTTTTCGAGAGCTTGCCGTACTCAGGAAAGCGCGCAATGCGGAAGTACCAGCTGCCATCTTCGGCCTGGTAGGCGATATCTTTTGCAGCGAGCTTCTCGATGAGCGAAACCATGTCGGGAATGCAGGCGGTCGCGTGCGAGATGTGCTCGGGGTGCTGGATGTTGAGCGCGTCGAGGTCTTCAAAGAAGGCGCGTTCGTACTTCTGCGTGAACTGCGCGATGGGAACACCGGCGGCGGCGGCGTTGCGAATGATCTTATCGTCGACGTCGGTGATGTTCATCACGTGGTCGACCGCGATACCCTGCTGGAGAATGACGCGACGGAGAACGTCTACCTGGAGAAAGGTTCGGAAGTTGCCGATGTGGCCGTAGTCATAGACGGTAGGGCCACAGCAGTACATGCGCAGTGCGGGCGCTCCGACGGGGGCGAGGGTTTCAATCTTCCCGCCCAGGGTATTGAAGAGTTCAATAGTTGCCACGTGCTCTCTGTTCCTGCCGCAGCCGGGCGCGTGGCGCGGTGCAGACTGCTCTCGCTTGGGATTCCTTGATGATTTTAGCTGATACGCCGCGATTATTTGTCAGGGCCCGGTTTACTGCTGGCCGAGACGCAGCTGCGGAGTGGCGCTAAGGTCTTCCGCTGCAAAATCGCGCGCCACGAGCTTGGGCCATGCAGCGGCAGCAATCATGGCAGCGTTGTCGGTAGAGAGCGCAAGCGAGGGAAAGGCAATAGGGAGACCCCGGCGGTCGGCTTCTGCCTGAAAGCGGCGGCGAAGCTCGCTGTTAGCCGCTACTCCGCCAGAGACAACGATGCTGCGCGCGCCAAGAGACTCCGCAGCGGCAAAGGTCTGGCGCTGCAGATTCCCGACGACCGCGTATTGGAAGGAGGCGATGAGATCGAGCGTCTGCTGATCGCAGAGGATCTTCGCGGCATCGGAACCCGGCTTGAGGGAAGAATCGGCTGCCAGCGCAGTGCGGCGTTCGTCGATACTCTTTCGGAGGTGATGGGCTTCGACATAGCGCAGGACAGCAGTTTTGATGCCGCTGAACGAAAAGTCGAAGTGAGGTCCTTCCATGCGCGACGGCGCCTTCTTATTCGTAGTGCCGGTACGAGGGGGGCGCGAGTTGATCTGGCCGAAGGTAAACGGAACGGCGCGAGCGTTGCCGTGCGGAGCGAGGGCGTCAATCCATGGACCGCCCGGATAGCCGAGGCCGAGCAGCTTGGCAACCTTGTCGTACGCTTCGCCTGCAGCATCGTCGACCGTGCGACCTACATTGCGGTAGGTCCACGTGCTGTCGCCTCCCTGCTGCCTCGCAAGATAAAGATGCGTATGTCCGCCAGAGACAACGAGTGCAAGAAGCGGTAGTTCCATCGCAACTTCGCTACGTTCGCGCGCCTCCATCAGGACAGCGTGGATGTGGCCTTCAAGATGGTTGACGGAGATCAACGGCTTTCCGAGACCGAAGGTGAGGGCCTTGGCATAGGTAATGCCGACCAACAACGCTCCAGCGAGGCCCGGGCCTTCTGTGACGGCAATCGCGTCAAGATCGGCGAAGCTGACGTTGGCGCGGGACATCGCCTCGCGGACAACGGGAACGATGTTGCGAAGGTGTTCGCGGGAGGCGAGTTCCGGTACGACGCCGCCGTAGTTGGCGTGGAGCGACATCTGCGAGGCGACAACGTTCGAAAGCACGGCGGTGCCGGAGCGAACAACAGCCGCGGCAGTCTCGTCGCACGAGCTTTCGATGCCGAGAATCAGGCCGGTTCCACCACCTTCACGCATCTCTCTATCATAGGGTAGACGTGATGAACCAAACTCTCGACAACCCGAAGTACCAGGCAGCGCGAGACATCGTTGCAGCCCTGCGTGCAAGAGACCACCAGGCCTACTTCGCCGGTGGATGCGTACGCGATCTTCTGCTCGGAGTCACACCGAAGGACTTCGACGTGGCGACGAGCGCTACACCGGATATCGTGATGGAAATGTTTGCGAAGACCTACTCGGTAGGAGCGCACTTTGGGGTGGTTCTCGTCTGTACCCCCAATAAAGAAGGCGGCGAAATCGCCACTGAGGTCGCGACGTTTCGACACGACGGCGCGTACAGCGATGGCCGCAGGCCGGATGCAGTGCGGTTCTCGACCGACGCGCGCGAGGATGTGCTGCGGCGCGACTTCACCATCAATGGAATGCTGCTCGATCCAGTGGTATTTGAGGAGGCCGGAGACCCTGCCGCAGCGACGCGCGACTATGTCAACGGCTGTGAAGATCTGGCGGCTGGAATCTTACGGGCAATCGGAGAGCCATCACTCCGCTTCGCCGAAGACAAGCTGCGCATGCTGCGTGCGGTGCGATTCGCGTCGCGGCTGGGGTTTGAAATTGAACCAAGGACGATGGCCGCAATTCGAGCCTCTGCATCGGAGATCGGGCAGGTAAGTTCAGAGCGGATTCGCGACGAGCTGACGCTGATGCTGACCGAGGGCCACGCACACCGTGCGTTTGAACTGCTGGACACGACTGGACTGCTCGCGTATGTCCTGCCCGAGATACTGCGCATGAAGGGCGTTGAGCAGCCACCGCAGTTTCATCCCGAGGGTGACGTGTGGGTGCATACGATGCTGTTGCTCGAAAAGCTGGCCCCAGGCGTGTCTCCCACACTGGCCTGGGGTGCGCTGCTGCATGACATCGGAAAACCGGCCACCTTTCGCCCACCGGACCCGAAGAAGCCTGGCGATCGCATTCGTTTCGATGGCCATGTCGAGGTCGGAGTGCGAATGGCCGAGGAGATCCTGGGGCAGCTGCGATTTTCGAACGAAGACACGGAACAGATCGTCGCTCTGGTTAAAAACCACATGCGCTTCGGCGACATTATGCAGATGCGCGAGTCGACGTTGAAGCGGTTTCTGCGGCTGCCAAAGTTCGACGAGCACCTTGCGCTTCATTGGATGGATGCCAGCTCAGCACATGGCGATCTACGGCTGTACGAGTTCGCCAAAGAGCACCTCGAGGCGACTCCAGTGGAGACGATGCGGCCAAAATTACTGGTGACAGGGAAGGACCTGATCGCCGCTGGCTATCGGCCTGGACCAGAGTTCACGGCGATGCTGGAAGCCGCCGAAGATGCACAGCTTGAGGGCCGGATTACCTCGACAGAGGACGGCCTGGCGGTCGTGAGAGAGCGATTCGGTCCGCCTCTGGCCTGAAGAGACAGATCCTGCTGTACGGAGGTGAGTCTTTCCTGTTAGAGTCGACGTCTTACTGGTAGGACCACCTCAAACTCTATGCCACTTTCCTGCTTCGCACGATCTGTTCTGGCGGGTTTTCTTGTCGCCACGCCTCTCTCTTCCGCAGTAATCGGCACCAGCAGGCCGGCGGAGTCCATCACGGCTGCACGCATCGCCACGTTGCCGGCGAAGGACCGCGCCGCGTGGACGGCCTATCTTGAACGATCGCAGCGACAGATGCAGGTAGACCGCGCCACCTTCGCCGCAGAGCGCACGGCTGGAGCCACTGAGCCTCCGCTGCCAAAGGAAGGCTTCAGCGCTCGGACGATGTCCCTGAGCCGCGATGAGGCCTGGTACGGCACGCCAGAGGCCCGTCAGATTGCGGACGTGATCGTCAGCTTCCAGACGCCGGCCGGAGGATGGAGCAAGAATCTCGACATGAGTGGTTCTCCGCGGCTGCCGGGCCAGAGCTACACCACGGACAACCTATCGAAACATCCCGGCCCGGAAGACTTCGATACTCCAAAAGACCCGCACTGGAACTATGTGGGAACGCTCGACAACGATGCAACCAACACCGAGCTGCATTTTCTGGCTCTTGTCTCAGGCGCAACGCCCGGGGCCCCCGGTGAGCCCTATCGAACGAGCTTCCTTCGCGGCATACGATATCTGCTGGCAGCGCAGTTTCCCAACGGCGGCTGGCCGCAGGTTTGGCCGCTCGAGGGCAACTATCACGACGCCATCACGTATAACGACAACGCCGTCACCGAGTCGGCAGAGGTGTTGACCACGGTCTCAGAGGGCGCTGGCAACTACTCCTTTGTCCCTGTCGAGCTGCGGCGTCAGGCGGCTGCAGCCGCCGCCCACGCACTCGAATGCATTCTGGCGACGCAGGTGATCGTCAAGGGACAGCGCACGGTATGGGCTCAACAGCACGATGCGCTGACGCTTGTGCCCGTCTCCGGACGAAACTACGAACCTGCAGCTCTGTCGTCAGGAGAGAGTGCCGATGTCCTGCTGTACCTGATGCAGTTGCCACATCCCTCGCCTGCGGTCATTGCTGCCATCAACGCTGGCGCGGCATGGTTGAAGGCTACCGCGATCACCGGACAGGACTGGGTCGGCGGACGCGACACTCCCGGCGGACGGCACCTTGAAGCAAAGGCTGGCGCAGGGCCCATCTGGGCGCGGTATTACAGCATTGCCACAGGGCTACCGGTCTTTGGCGATCGCGACAAAACGATTCACGATGACGTGAATGAGCTGTCGTTAGAACGGCGTAACGGTTATGCATGGTACAGCGCAGGCCCGCAGCAGGCTCTCGACGCCTACCCAATCTGGAGCAAAGATCATGGCAACGGCGGAGTACACTGACCATATCTAACGGTCATGAGAAATAGCACGCACAAGGATGTCGTCGTAATCGGCGCAGGTATGGCCGGGCTGACTGCAGCGCGAGCTCTCGCTGAGGCCGACCTCAAGGTGCTGGTGGTGGAGGCGCAGGACCGCATCGGCGGACGCATCTGGACGCGCCACATCGGTGAAGAAGCCATCGAGCTGGGTGCTGAGTTCATCCACGGCAGACCGCCGGAGTTATGGGCGCTGATTAACGAAGCGGGGCTGGAGACCTATGAACGCGGCGGGGTGCGTGTCTGCTCAGAAGATGGCGAACTCACCGATTGCGGCAGCGAGATGGATGAGATCTTCGAGCCACTGGAGAAACTGAAGAAATTCAAGGGACCAGACATGACCTTCGCCGCGTATCTCGACCGCGAGAAGATTCCGGCGAAGGAACGCGGGCCGATGATCGGCTATGTCGAAGGCTTTAACGCTGCCGACCATCGCGAGGTAAGCGCAGCTTCGTTAGGCGCACAGCAAAAGGCTGAGGACGCCTCCGGCTGCGATCATAACTACCGGCTGCGCGGTGGATACGACCAGCTTCCGCGATACCTCTCTGAGCGGATTACAGAGCTTGGCGGACGAGTGCTGACCGGAACCCCGGTGAGAGAGATTAACTGGGAGCAAGGGCAGGTAGAGATCGTCTCCGATCTCTGGAACTTCACTGCGCCGCGAGTGATTGTGACCCTGCCACTGGCAGTCTTACAAAATGGCAGCGTAACGATTGAGCCGCAGCCATCCCGGATTCTGGAAGCGGCGAAATCGCTGCGCATGGGACAGGCCCACCGCTTCACCTTACTGTTCGCAGAGAAGTTCTGGGAGAAGATGACGCCCCAACCGGCGCTGGGCGAAATGAGCTTTCTCTTTGCTTTCTCCGAGATGCCTCCAGTCTGGTGGACGCCGCATCCAGAGCCGAGCCATACGATTACAGGGTGGGTTGGAGGTCCCCGTTCGGCAGCGTTGACGGGGTTAGACGCAAAGACGCTTGGCCGCAAAGCCTGTACGACTTTGGCAAGAATCTTCGGCTTACCTAAGGAACGGGTTCAAGGGCTGCTAAAGGGCTGCTACACCCACGACTGGCAACACGACCGATACACGCTTGGCGCTTACAGCTATGTCGCAGCGGGCGGTCTGGATGCTTCGAAACAGATGACGGAGCCGGTTGCAGACACGCTCTTCTTCGCGGGCGAACACACTGACATCACAGGACACTGGGGTACGGTGCACGCTGCCATGCGATCAGGGCTGAGAGCTGCGGAGCAGATCCTTTTGGGGCAATCGCGCGGTGAAGCGCAATCAAAAAACTCCTGATCGAATTGGGTTGGATGCGTCCAAACCTCTTTTCGAATCATTCTTTCTTGTCAACATATTGTCACTGCACGTTGGGTGTACTGTGGAGAATAGAGTGCGTAGAATTGTGCCGCTAACCGCCTGCACCTCTCGCATGGGACAAAATTATGGCAATCACCAAATCGTTTTTGAATACTCCCGCCGATCACACGCCGAATACACAATTGACCATCGATGGGCTGGAAGTTCCGGGCCACTCTGGCGAGCTTCTGATCGACCTGCTGAACCGCCGCACCGCCGTGAAGGCACAAAAAGCTGTGCCGCAGGTCTGTTATTTGCAGCAGATGGGCCCTATCCAAAGCTGCGACACCTGCATGGTGAAGGTGAACGGCGAGCTGGTTCGAGCGTGTGCAACAAAAGTTGTCACAGGAATGAAGGTAGAGACCGAAGGCGAGACCGTCGACATCGCGCAACGCGAGGCGTTCGACCGCATTCTCAAGAACCATATGCTGTACTGCACAGTGTGCGACAACAACAACGGCAATTGCACGGTCCATAACACCACTGCAGAGCTCGATGTGAAACACCAGGCGCGTCCGTATACGCCGAAGCCATACGAGAAGGACATGTCAAACCCGTTCTATCGCTACGATCCGGACCAGTGCATCCTGTGCGGACGATGCGTGGAGTCGTGCCAGAACGTGCAGGTGAACGAGACCCTCTCGATTGACTGGGCAAGCGATCATCCGCGTGTGCTGTGGGATGGGGGCACCAAAATCGATGGTTCGAGCTGCGTCTCCTGCGGCCACTGCGTCACGGTATGCCCGTGCAATGCGCTGATGGAAAAATCGATGCTCGGCGAGGCAGGATACCTGACCGATACACCGCCGAGTGCGCTGAACAACATGATCGAAGTGGTCAAGGGCGTCGAACCTCCGATCGGCTATGGCCCAATTCTCGCGCTCTCTGAGATGGAAGCGGAGATGCGCACTAAGCGCACCAAAAAGACGAAGACCGTCTGCACGTACTGCGCGGTCGGATGCAGCTTCGAGGTGTGGACGCGCGACCGGCACATTTTGAAGATCGAGCCGACGCACGGACCGGCGAATGGAATATCTACCTGCGTGAAGGGCAAGTTTGCGTGGGGCCACATCAACTCCGACGACCGGCTGGTGAAGCCGCTGCTGCGCGATGGAGATAGCTTCCGCGAGATCGAGTGGAACGAGGCGCTCGACATCATCGAGCGCACCTTCAAACGCATCAGGGACGAGCATGGGCCAGACGCACTGGCCTTCATCGCCTCTTCAAAGTGCACCAATGAAGAGAGTTTCCTTATGCAGAAGCTCGCGCGTGCGGTCATCGGCACGAACAATGTGGACAACTGTGCCCGCTACTGCCAGAACCCTGCAACGATGGGCTTGCAGCGAACCGTAGGTTACGGCGGAGACTCGGGCTCCATCTCGGATATTGAAAAGGCGGGCCTCGTCCTCATGGTCGGCTGCAATCCCGCGGAGAATCATCCCGTCCTCTGCACCCGCGTCAAACGCTCCCACAAACATCGCGGCCAACGGCTGATCGTTGCCGATCTGCGCAAACACGAGATGGCAGAGCGCGCCGACATCTTCTTCCGGCCAAACCCTTCGACCGATGCGGTATGGATGTGCGCCATCTCGAAGTACATCATCGACAACGGCCTGGCGAAGATGGACTTCATCAACAAGTGGGTCAACAACTTCGACGCATTCAAGAAGTCGCTTGAATCGTACACGCTCGAATACGCCGAAAAAATTACCGGCGTTCCTGCCAGCACGCTAACAACCGTGGCGCACGAGATCGCCGCAGCCGACGGCACCTGCATCCTGTTTGCGATGGGCGTGACGCAGCACTGTGGCGGGTCCGATACAGCGACGGCACTCTCCAATCTACTGCTGGTGACAGGCAACTACATGCGGCCCGGTGCGGGAGCGTATCCGCTGCGTGGACATAACAACGTGCAGGGCGCCAGCGACCATGGCTCGATGCCGAATGTCTTTTCGGGCTATCAAAAAGTAGACGACCCGGACGTCCGGGCGAAGTTCGAAGCAGATTGGGGCGTTACCCTTCCTACCTCCGTCGGCCTCGACAACCACGAGATGATTCGCGCCATCCAGGACGGCATGGTCAAGAGCCTCTACATCAAAGGAGAGGACACCATCACCTCCGACGCAAACGCCGGCGACGTCGGCGATGCACTCAGCGTGTGCGAGTTTCTTATTGTCCAGGACATCAACTTCTCCGAGACCTGCCGTTACGCCGATCTCGTTCTCCCTGCCGTCCCATCGCTCGAAAAAGATGGCACCTTCACCAGCACGGAGCGCCGCATTCAGCGAATCTATAAGGTGATGGAGCCGCTCGGGGATTCGAAGCCCGACTGGGAGATCATTCAGCTTATCGCCAACCGCATGGGCGGCAACTGGAACTACTCGCATCCCTCCGAGATCATGGACGAAGTGGCACGACTGACACCGCTGTTTGCCGGCGTGAGCTACGAGAGGCTGGAGGGTTTAATAGTCTGCAGTGGCCCGTGCATGCCGACGGCACCGATTCACCGCTCCTGTTCACCGAGAAATTTCCCTTCCCCGACGGCAAGGCGAGGTTCTTCCCGGTCGACTACATTCCGCCCAGCGAAGAGACCAACGAATTTTTCGATCTCCACCTCAACAACGGCCGCCTGCTCGAACACTTCGAACAGGGCAGCATGACCTATCGCACCGCCGGGCATCAAGGCTATGACACCCAACACCTTCCTCGAGATCTCGCCCGAACTGGCCGCCGAGCGCGGCATCAGCACCGGTCGTCATGTCCGGCTTACGAGCCCCTATGGCGTCGTTCGCGTTCAAGTCCTCGTCACCGACCGAGTCCAGGGCAAACAAATCTATATGCCTCTGAACTCAGTGGAAGAGCCGGTGAACCGGCTGACCGGCAGCTTCACCGATCGCAGCACCCACACTCCCGCGTACAAAGAGACAGCAGTCAACATGACCGTACTGCCGGAGCAGGGCGAAAACCCTCTGCCGCGCAGAAACTTCCGCTACGGCCACCGCACCCCGCAATCCGGCGTTGAGATTGAACGCAAGTGGGCGCGGCCGGACTACCATCTGCCGGGCACTGCTCCCAGCGACAAGCTCGTCCAAATCACCTCCACCACTGTTTAGTCTCTTCGCCTCGTTTTCAAGGAGTTCTTCTGATGGCCAAACCGATCGAATTCAAGCCGCCTGTTGTCGATTTCAAAGCGGATCTTCAAGCCGCCTGGAGAAGGCTCCTGATGAACACGCCGCGGCGCTGTTAGCAGCCTATGACGTACTTGAAGCCGCGTATGACCAGGGGATACTCGACATCCTGCATGGCATGATCGCCTCCAAAGCCACGATCATCACCACGCTCTCGCGCTACGCAAAGGAGCCCGAAGGGGTTGCAGGAATCCGCAATCTTCTCACCGCCGCCAAGATCCTCACCGAACTCGACCCCGAACTGCTCGACCACATCTCGAAGGTGATGGGGAGCGCCACCGAACAGCACAAACAGGAACAGAAGCCACCCAGCCTCTTCCAGCTCGCAAAGCGCGCCACCAGCGAAGATAGCCGCCGCGGGCTCTCCTTTATGACGTTGATTCTCTCCGGCCTCGGCAAATCGTTGAAGAGTCAGCCAGGCCACGGCCATGGCAAGTCTGAGTGAAGGCAGCTATGGTCAAATAACAGACGTGACCAATCCTTTCGAAATCGGCAAAGCTCCCCATCAAGTCCCTGTTGGCAGCGGCAAACTCTTCCTCATCGCAGGCCCTTGCGTGCTCGAGTCCGAGAGCCATGCACGTATGCTGGCCGACTCCATCCAGCGCATCGCATCCGACCTCGGCATCCCCTACATCTTCAAAGCCAGCTACGACAAGGCCAATCGCACCTCCATCAAGAGCTTTCGCGGCCCCGGTCTGGTCGAAGGCTGCCGCATCCTCCGCGCCATCGGCAAAAGCACGGGCCTGCCCGTCCTCACCGACGTCCACACCGCCGCCGACTGCGCTCCCGTCGCCGAAGCGGTCGACGTGCTGCAGATTCCCGCCTTCCTCTGCCGCCAGACCGATCTGTTGATCGCTGCCGCAGAGGCCACCAGCAAGACCGGCGGCGCAGTCAATGTAAAGAAGGGCCAGTTTGTCGCACCGTGGGATATGCGCCACGCCGTCGAGAAGGTTCGCGAGAGCGGTAACCCACGGGTAGCGTTGACCGAACGCGGCGCCAGCTTCGGCTACAACAACCTCGTCGTCGATATGCGTTCCCTGCCCATCATGCGAGGCTTCGCTCCAGTGGTCTTCGATGGCACCCATTCGGTCCAGACACCCTCAGCAGGCAACGGCGTCAGTGGAGGCCAGCCGGAGTTTATCCCCGTGCTCGCCAGAGCGGCAGTAGCAGCAGGCGTCGACGGCATCTTCCTCGAGGTCCACGACAATCCTGCCGAGGCAAAATCCGACGGGGCCAATGCGCTTCACCTCAACAAGCTGAAAGGCGTATTGGAGCAGCTTCTCGCCATCCACGCCGCAGCCAAATAAACACAACCACGCACGCACTAACCAACTCAGCCTTCATTGCCTGCCAACGGGTACGCGCGGCCAAGCAGCTTAAAAAAAGCGGCCCCTCATTGAGGGGCCAATCTGCCTTGGTTCTCTCTGGTTAGGAGAGGTTTTTGCGAGTGCGCTCTAGGTCGCTATCTCGGCAAACTTGCGGGCGGCACGGACAAGCCATACCGCCCTGGGGGGAGGGCTACTGGTTATTCACCTGGGGTGAACCAGCTCCCGACTGGGAGGTGCTAGGAGCAGCGCTGTTCGACGCGGTGGTTCCACCCATCGTCGCCAGACTGTTGTGCATCAGGGTTACGCGAACTCCGTTCACGATCGCCTGTTCTCCATCTGCTGCCGTGGCGATATTCTTGCCAAGGCCTGACTTGTAGATCCGGTAAACCGGAACCTGATGTTCGGTTACGAGGTAGCGAGCAACTGAGTCTGCCATCGCCTGCGAGGTCGATACGCCGGACTTGCTGTAGCCCTGTACTTCGATGATGTAGCCCTTCTCACCAGCCAGTGTCGTGGCGAGCGCATCAAGGTCAGACTTCGCTGTGGGTCCAAGCGTCGTGCGTCCACTAACGAACTTGACTGAAGTGGAAGAGACCGTCTGGTACTGGTCGAGATTGCCGACCGTCGTTCCCAGAGCCGTCGTACGCGTGCTGGCATTGCCTGCGAGCTGGTTCGCTGCGCTTGCGCGGTTCGAAGCATCCTGCGCATGCTGATCGGCAGTGTTTGCCGCGGTCATTGCATTCTTGATTCCGGCCTGTGCCCGCGAATCTACATCTTTAATATCGTTGGAGTTCTTGGCTTGCAGCTGATCAAGCTCATTTACCCGATCCTTCACAGGATCGACCTGCCGATTGACCCACTTCTTGCGGGCAAACGGGTTCATATGACCCCAGAAACCTTCCTTGGACTGATCGGCCAGTGGCTTACCGGTTGCGTAGGTGGTGCTGTCGTTGGGGTTAGCGTTAGAACTGGCTGCAGTCTGATCTTGCGTCGTCTGCGACGGAGCGGTACCGGTCTGTGCAAATGCAGATACACCCAGTGCACTTGCTAACAAAAACGCCGGGAGGCCGAAAGTAGTTCCAGGTTTCATCATGATTTACTCTCCTGTGGTCAACGATGCGCCTGTGTTTCAGACGTCAACACGCAATGACTAGAGCAGGTGGCATGCCAAACTGGCAATAGAACCTAAAATAATGAAAACAAGTGCTTTGCTGGAAATCAAGAACTAGCGGCATTCGGGAGATTAGGACCAACTCACGCAAATTCTTCCGGATAGCCCGGTAAGTATTACTGATTCGCCATCTCCCCCGGGTTACCTAGCATCGATCCCGATAAGGCGGATCTCCGGCGTCTGTGTATTCCAGTTCGCTGGAATGGATTCGAAGATCAGGCGAAAGTCCCGTTCGTCGCCTGGCTTCAACGGGGCCGCACTCACCGACTGGGTATCGATATAGGGCTGGCGAGTCCGGATAAGCGAAAGCGGCAACGTGTCGAGCTGGGGAGGCATCGCCTCGTCATTGCGAAAGATCACCTGCGCGGTAATGCCCGTGACCGTCTGATTGCCGGTGTTCTTGATATGCCCATCGATAAAGGTGGACTTCCCCCCGGAGAGACTGGTCGATTCGCTCATGGCGAGCTGCGACAGCGGCAGACTCGCCGCATAGGCCGCCAGCGGCTGCACCGTCGACGGAGCCACGGCCTTATGCCTCCCCATCAACGCGAGCGCTGCAACCACAATCACCACGGCAAGCCCAGCCACACCCCAGGCGGCCATCGGGATTCCACTCCCCTCCGCCGGCTTGCTGGCAAATATCTCGTCGTTCGTTGCAGAAGCCGCGGGCTTCCATGGAGAGTTCGCGGGGTTTTCGTCTGGCCGTTGCAATTCGCTCATAAGCCGAGATTTTATACCCCGGCACCCGCTGCAGATCGCCCCAATAGCTCACGGTAGGCTCGCAGAAGAGCCGAGCAGGAGGAATCAAACAAGCTCCCCACGATAAAACTTCGCTTTCTTTTAACAAAAGACCGGAACTTGATGGTGCAAGATCGCGTTAACAAACATCTATTGGTATGTAGTCATCCACGTTGAGGCGGGCAGGGAGCAATCATGGGCC